>CAWAMH010000001.1:0-518852 GCA_963783135.1 uncultured Chloroflexia bacterium
CGGGCACCGAACGTATCCCATGATCATGGGCCACGAGGCAGCCGGCATCGTGTCAGCGATCGGGCCGGGCGTCGACGAGAGCCTCCGCGGGCGACATGCCGCGCTCATCCCGCTGGTGCCATGCCACGCCTGCGCCCAGTGTCGCGCCGGACGCTTCTCGGCATGCGCGACCTACTCGTTCATCGGCTCACGCCGCGACGGCGCCTTCGCCCAGCTCGTGGCAGTTCCTGCGAGCAATCTGCTGCTCGTTCCGGACGACCTGCCGTTCGAGGCCGCTGCACTCATCGAGCCATCCACGGTCGCGCGGCACATGCTGGACCTGGGCCACGTGCGGTCGGGAGACACAGCCATCGTCTTCGGGGCCGGATCGATCGGCCTCATGCTCGTCCAGTGGCTGCGGATCCTCGGCGCGCGGCTCATCGTTGTCTCGGACCTCGTCGCCGGGAACCGCGAGGCAGCCCTGGGGCTCGGCGCGTACCTCACTCTCGACCCCGCCCACGATGACGTCGCCGCGGAGGTCGTGCGACTCACCGATGGCGGCGCGGACCTCGTCCTGGAGGCAACCGGTTCGCCGGCGGCGCTCGGCCAGACGATCGAGGTCGCGCGCCCGCGCGGCGTGATCGTCCTCGGCGGCAACCAGCCTCTCGACGCGAGCCTGCCCATGACGTTCGTGGAAGGGCTCATGCGCAAGGAGCTCACCCTCACGGGCGGATTCATGTCGTATTCGGCGCCCTGGCCTGGTCACGAGTGGACCGACGGCCTGGTCGCCGTTCTCGATGGTGGGCTTGACATGGCCGCGCTGATCTCCCACCGCGCCCCGCTGTCCGAGGCGCCCGACCTGTTCGCCGGGATCGCCGCCCACCGACTCACCCACCGCAAGATCGTATTCGACACCAGCTCATAGAGGAGGTCCGATGCTCAAGACTCGTCTGCTCCACCCCCGGATCCTCGAGGCGCTAGGCGAATCTGGCCACGGGGCGCAGGTCTTGATCGCCGACGGGAACTATCCGCTTCGGACCCGCTCCAACGACGCAGCGCGTCGCGTGTACCTCAACTTGGCTCCCGGCCTGGTGAGCGTCACGGACGTGCTCCGCGCGCTCATCGACGCCATTCCGATCGAGGCGGCGCGGGTGATGTCCCCCGACGATGGGAACGATCCCGCGATCTTCGCGGACTTCCGGGCGCTGCTCGGTGCCATCGAACTCGAGCGCCTAGAACGGTTCCCGTTCTACGACGCGGCCCGTGGCCCCGACGTCGCCCTGGCGATCGCGACGGGGGAGCAGCGGCTGTACGCCAACCTGCTGCTCACGATCGGCGTGGTGTCACCCGACTGACTTCCCGCCCAGGCGCCGCGCAGTCGACGCCGGCCACCCACCACGCGTCCGAGAGAGGCACCCACATGGCCAGCATCAACACCTCCGGCCGGTTCGTCGGCGAATGGCCCAGGATCGGGATCCGCCCCGCCGTCGACGGTCGTCAGCACGGCGTGCGCGAGTCGCTCGATGCGCAGACGCGGACGATGGCCCTGCGCACCGCGGACCTCATCCGGAGCAATCTCCGGTATCCGGATGGGACTCCCGTCGAGGTGGTCGTGCCCGACCACAACATCGGCGGGGTGCACGAGGCGGCCAAGGTCGCCGAGCTGTTCCGGCTCGAGGGCGTCGGGGTCTCGATCACGATCACGCCCTGCTGGTGCTACGGGTCCGAGACGATGGACATGGACCCCCTCACGCCCAAGGCGGTGTGGGGCTTCAACGGAACCGAGCGGCCGGGCGCTGTGTACCTCGCAGCAGTCCTCGCGGCACACACCCAGAAGGGCCTGCCAGCCTTCGGCATCTACGGGCGCGACGTCCAGGATGCCGGCGACGGCGTCATCCCGACCGACGTGCAGGACAAGCTCCTGCGGTTTGCCCGGGGGGGTCTCGCGACCGCGATCCTGCGCGGCAAGTCGTACCTGTCGCTGGGTGGCGTCTCGATGGGTATCGCAGGGTCCATCGTTGACCAGTCGTTCTTCGAACGGTACCTCGGGATGCGGGTCGAGACCGTGGACATGTCCGAGTACACGCGGCGCATGGAGGAGGGGATCTACGACCCGGTCGAGTTCGACGCGGCGCTCGCCTGGGCCCGCACCAACTGTCGCGAGGGTGAGGACCGGAACCCCGCAGACAAGGCGAAGAGCCGCGAGGAGCTGGACCGCGACTGGGAGGTCGTCGTCCGCATGGCGCTCATCACACGGGACCTGCTGGTCGGCAACCCACGGCTCGCGGAACTCGGCTTCGGCGAGGAATTGCTGGGCCGCAACGCGATCCTCGGCGGGTTTCAGGGCCAGCGCCAGTGGACCGACCACAGCCCCAACGGCGACTTCATGGAGGCGATCCTCAACTCCAGCTTCGACTGGAACGGCGTGCGAGCGCCGCACGTGTTCGCGACGGAAAACGACTCGCTCAACGGCGCGACGATGCTCCTGATGTACCTGCTCACCAACCGCGCGCAGATCTTCGCCGATGTGCGGACGTACTGGAGCGCGGAGGCGGTCGAGCGGGTCACGGGCCACCGACCGGAGGGCCTTACAGCCGATGGGTTCATCCACCTGATCAACTCGGGGGCGGCGACACTGGATGCGACCGGCGCGATGACGGATGCCGCGGGTGCGCCGGCGATGAAGCCGTTCTGGGAGGTCGACGACGACGATGTCGCGGCGGCGCTCGCGGCGACGACATGGTACCCAGCGAACCGGGGCTACTTCCGCGGCGGGGGGTTCTCATCCCAGTTCGTGTCGCGCGGCGGCATGCCTGTGACGATGGCGCGGATCAACCTCGTGTCGGGGACGGGGCCGGTGATCCAGATCGCCGAAGGCTGGACCGTCGACCTTCCGAGGGAGGTTCACGACGTCCTCGACCAGCGCACCGATCCCACGTGGCCGACGCACTGGTTCGTGCCCCGAACGTCGGGGCACGGTCCGTTCCGGGACGTGTACACGGTCATGGCCAACTGGGCCGCGAACCACGGCGCGATCAGCTTCGGTCACGTCGGTGCGGACCTGATCAGCCTCGCCTCGATGCTGCGGATCCCGGTCCATATGCACAACGTCCCCGAGGAGGACATCTTCAGGCCGTCAGCCTGGTCGAACCTCGGCACGGCGGACCTCGAGGGCGCTGACTTCCGGGCGTGTGCGAACTTCGGGCCGCTGTACGGGCGACGATGACGCGCGGCGCGGCGTCGCCGACACCTGCGACCGCCGAGTTGCTCGAGGCGGCCGCGCGCATCACGCGGCGGTTCGGCGAGGACCCAGAATACTCACGGGCGGGCAGCGGCAACAGCTCGGTCAAGGTGGGCGGGACGCTGTACATCAAGCCCAGCGGGGTATCGCTCGCGTCGATCACGGCGACGACCCTGATGCCGCTCGCGATCAGCCCGCTGCTGGAGTTGGCGGCCCACGGCTCTGAGGAGGCGGCCGTGCCCGGGGGGGATCCGGTGATGCGCGTCGCGATGGCTGCGCGCCTGCGGGACGAGGGCGACCGGCGGCCTTCGGTCGAGTGCGTGTTCCATGCCCTGATCCCGAGGCGATTCGTCGTCCATACGCATCCGACCACGGTCAACGCGCTCACCTGCGCGACCGACGGGGAAGCTATCGCGCGCGACCTGTTCGGGGACGAGGTCCTATGGGTGCCCTACACCGATCCCGGGCTGCCGCTGGCCAGGGAGATCGACCGCCGGTGGCGCTCCAGGCCCGAGGTGGGTCGCGCCGGCGCGACGGAGGTGACGCTCCTCCAGAACCACGGGCTGATCGTGGCAGGGGACGATCCAGCGGTGGTCGTCGAGCGCTCGGAGCGGGTCGTCGGCATGATCCGCGAGCTGCTGGCGCAGCGCAGCGCGCTCGCCGGGTTCGGGGTCGTCGTTTCCGTGCCGCAGCCGGACCCCGCGCTCGTGAAGCGGCTCTCACACGTGCTGGCCATGCGGCTCGGCGAGGCCGCAGCGCCGGCCGCCGTGGTCTTCGACGGCTCGCCCGAAGCGCTCCGGGTCGCCGGCACCCCCGAGGGGCGTGCGATCGTGGACGCAGGGCCGCTGACGCCGGACCAGGCGGTGTACGCGGGGTCGTGGCCGCTGTGGCTTGACGTCGACCCGGCCGCCGATGGGACCGCACTCGACCGGGCCGTGTCGGCCGGGGTCGCGGCGCGCGACGCCACGCGTCGCCGCGGGCCGGTGATCGTCGTGGTCGCGGGCGTCGGCCTGTTCGCGTCGGGTCCGACGCCGCGCAGAGCCGAGACCGCCCGTGAGCTCTACGTCGATGCCATTAGGGTGGGCTTCGGGGCCCTCGCCCTGGGCGGCCTCCGGGCGCTGGCCCCGGCCGAGCGCGCCTTCATCGAGACATGGGAAGCGGAGGTCTACCGACTGAGCATCGATGCTGGATGATCGGTTGATGCCCGGAGGAGACGGAGCCGTCGCGGCGATCGACCTCGGCGCGTCGAGCGGCCGCGTCATCGTCGGGCGGGTGTCGGATGGGCGGCTCTCCCTCGAGGAGGTGCACCGTTTTCCGAACGAGCCCGTCCAGCTCGGCGACGGTCTCTACTGGGATGTGCTCCGCCTACACCACGAGGTCCTCGCGGGGCTCCGGAACGCCTCCCGCTCTGCGCCGGACCTGTGCAGCATCGGCATCGACACATGGGGTGTCGACGTCGGGTTCCTCGACGCCGCCAAGAGCCTTGTCGGCAATCCTGTCCACCATCGCGATCTGCGCAACCTGCCAGCGGTGGACCGGGTCCATGCGCGGATCGACCCGGCCGCCCTCTATGCGCGCAACGGCCTCCAAGTCATGCCGTTCAACACCCTCTACCAGTTGGAGGCCGCCCGGCTGACGCCGGCCTTCGGCATCGTGCGGCATGTCCTGCCGCTGCCTGACCTGCTCGGCTATTGGCTGACCGGGGTCGTGATCGCCGAGCGGACGCACGCGTCGACGACTGGCCTCCTGGATCCACGCACCCGCAATTGGGACGAGGGGCTTGTCCGGCTGCTGGGGCTCCACCCAACGCTGTTGCCGCCGCTCGCCGACCCGGGCACAGTGCGTGGCGGGGTGCTGCCCGCGGTACGGGAGGCGACCGGGCTGCACGAAACGACCGTCGTGACGCTCGTCGGGTCGCACGACACCGCGTCGGCAGTCGTCGCGGTCCCCGCGGACCGCCCGGCATTCGCATACATCTCGTCCGGGACGTGGTCTCTGGTGGGTGTGGAGACGCGGGCGCCGATCCTCACCGAGGCGGGCCGGGAGGCGAACTTCACAAACGAGGGCGGGGTCGATGCGACGACTCGGTTCCTTCGCAGCGTCACCGGGCTGTGGCTGCTCCAGGAATTGCAGCGTGCCTGGGAGCGCGCGGGCGAGCCGGAGCCGCTCGCGGCGCTGCTCGACGCCGCTGCGGCGCTGCCACGGGGAGGGCCGACCTTCGACCCCGACGACGCGTCCTTCCTGACGCCCGGCGACATGCCGGCGCGGATCGCGGCCTGGCTGACTGCCGGGGGGCTCCCGGTCCCCGAGGGCCGGGCCGCGCTCGTCCGGTCCATCCTGGACAGCCTCGCCGGGGCGTACGCCAGGGCCATCGACGACGCGCGACGGCTGACGGGCCGGTCCATCGAGGTCATCCACATCGTCGGCGGCGGGTCCAGGAACGAGCTCCTGTGCCGGCTCACGGCGGATGCAACGAGGCTGCCGGTGCTCGCGGGTCCGGTCGAGGCGACGGCCATCGGCAACATCCTGGTCCAGGCGCGCTCACTCGGGTTGGTCCAGGGTGGCCTCGACGAGCTGCGGGCGATCGTCCGAACCAGCGAGCCGGTCCGGCGCTTCGAGCCGTCGACGGCCGGTGGCGTCCCGTGACCGCGTCCCACCAGGTCCCGTTGCCCACGCCCCGGTGCCCCCGTGAGGATCGAGATCCGCGCGACCTCCACGTCCCCATCGTCATCCCGGCCGGGGGATCGCCGGCCCAGCCTATAAAGGATCACCTCATGCCAGTCAACGAACCGTTTCCTGAGCTCGACGAGGTCCGGCGACGGTTCCCGCTCGAAGAGCCGATCGAGCTCCCGGCATCGCACAGGTCAACACGGCAAGTGACGAGGAGTTACGGAGTCGCTTCCTGTCTCAACCATCACACGGATCGGATCGAAGACTCGAGGAGACCAACGTGCCCGCTCTCTATACCTTCGACGTCTTCTCGACCCTCGACGGCTACGGCTCCTACGGCCCCGAAGGGGATTGGGGCGGGTACTGGGGCAAGCAGGGACCGGAGTTCCTCGACCGCCGTCTCGCTCTCTATCGTGAGCCGCAGCGGCTGGTCCTCGGCGCGAACACGATGCGGATGTTCATGCAGTCCATCGGCCCGCGCACGGGGTTCCTGAAGCAAGTCGACCCGGTCAACAGCGCGATGAGGAACCTGCCGACCACGGTCGTCTCGACGACGCTCGAAGGACCCCTCGATTGGCCCGACACGACGCTAGTGCGAGGCGACGCCGTGGGCGTGGTCGCCCTGCTCAAGGAGGAGTCCGACGTGCCTCTCCGGTCGCACGGCAGCCTGTCGATGAACCGAGCGCTCATGGCCGCCGGCTTGGTGGACCGCGTTCAGGTCACCATCTTTCCCGTGGTCACGGGCCAGACCGGAACGCGCCCGATCTTCGAAGGTGCAGCCGACTTCGACCTCGAGTTGATCGAGAGCAGGACACTCGACGGCCACACCCAGGAGCTCATCTACCGGCCGACGCTTCACGGCTGATCTCGTTCATCGCGACGCCGAGGAACCTCGCACGCCTGCTCGCCGTAGTGGACGAGGTCGAGGCTGCGCGCTCGGAGCTGAAGCTCGCCGAGCGAAGGCTTCTGGGGCTCGTGCGCCCCCTCGCCGATGCCCGCATCCGGGCCTGGCGAGGCGTCGCAGGCCCGGACGACGCGCGGGCCGCCTTCCTGCACATCGCGCAGATGAGATAGGTTCGGCGGGCCAAGTCCTCTCGCCCCGACCAAACTCACCTCACCGTCGAGCTGCGGCTCCGAGGGGACTCGTCCACAGCCACCCCGGGTGGGAGTGATGCCGGACCGACATGAAGCGGTCGATGGAGCGAGGCAGCGGCATCCGGCGCGGACTGGATCGACTCGGTTCAGACGCCACGGCGGACCTTGATCCGGCCGTCTGCCTCGGCTTGGAGGAGCGCCTCGTAGTCGTGCCCGTTCTGATCGGCATAGGCGACGGCGAACCGCTCGATCGCGCGGTCGAAGTCATCGCTCTTGCCGAGGTAGCCGGCGATGGCCGACGCCGAACCGGAGCGGGCATGGGCGCGGGCGAGGGCGATCGCGCAGTAGCGCGCATAGGTCGCCAGCCGCTGCTCCTGGTTGCTCTCCACTTCGTAGGAGGCCTTCCAGTCACGGAGCTGGCGAACGTAGAAGTCGTACGGACGCCCCAGGCGGTCGATCCGTAGCCAGCCGAGGAACCGGTCGCTCGCAGCCTGCATCAGCCGCTGACCCGCGACCACCCGCTCGCCCTGCTCCTTGATGGTGCTTTGCTCGGTATAGCGCTCCAGCACCGAGGCCTGAGCCTCCTTCACCTGGAGGAACAGTGCGTCGTCGTTGCGCAGCCCGATGTTGAGGACCACGAACGCCTCCGTCCCGACGGAGCCGACGCCGACGACCTTGCGCGCGTAGTCGGCGAACGTGTAGGCGTCCATGATCGGCTGCATGTCCCGGCCGAGGGATCTGCGGTATGCCGTGAGTCCGTCTCGGAGAGCGCTGTCGCTTTCGGGCGTGGCATCGTATCGGACGATGAGCGGAGGATTTGCACGGATCCGCCAGCCGGCGTCGGTGTGCTCGGCGAGACTGCTCAGCGTGCCGAGGTTCGTTCTCGTCGAGGCCTTCTCGACGGCCCGGTGTGCGATCTTCTTCGTCCGGGCTGATCCTCGCTGCTCGATCTCCGCGAGCATCGCCGTGACGTCGATCCGCGTGTACCACGCATCCAGGAACGACATCGCGGCCAGACTCCGCATCTCGGTCCGGTAGGCGCCGACCGCCGAGCGGGTGATGGTGCGGACCGCGGCTCGCTGATAGCCAGCGCCGAGCCCTGCGACCACGAGGCTGGCTGCGAGGCGCTTGACATCCCACTCGAAGGGCGCGGGATGCGTCTCATCGAAGTCGTTGACGTCGAAACTCAAGCGCCGCTCCGGCGTCGCGAAGACGCCGAAGTTCGACAGGTGGGCATCGCCGCAGGACTGGACGTAGATGCCGCTCGAGGGCAGGCGCGCCAGATCGGCCGCCATCACAAGCGCGGCGCCGCGCAGGAAGGTGAATGGCGAAACCAGCATCCGGCCATACCGGATGGGCACGAGATCCGCGACGCGCGTCTCGCCCTGCTCGATCAGCAATGCGACCGGGTCGGGTCGATCCGCCGGCACAGCCCAGTCGCCGTGGGCGCTGAGCGGCACCTCCGTACGGCCCGCCCGACCTGATGCGCGGTGTTCCGCGGCCGTGTCGCCCTCGATGTGTCTGCGCCGCACGCGAGGAGGCGTGGGGTCGGCCTGACTGATGTCGTTTGCCGAGCCGATCTTCGCGGCTTGTGTCATCGCTCGTTTCCCCTCGCCTGGCGTCACGCGGTTCGGACCGCTTGATCATGGTGGATCCGCGACCCCCCGCCCGACGTCCTCCTATTCGGAGGAGGTCGGACACGAACGGCCGAGTTGAGAAGCGAGGCAGAACAGGCCAACGATTCCAAGTGATGGCTTCGCTGCGGGATGGATGTTCGCGCCCCGGTGCGTGACTCTCCTCCCGGAGGGCAGCTGCACGTAACGCTTCTGGCCGAGGGCCTTCCTCCGACGAGGAGGATGCGACCGGCTGCGACGAGGGCCTACGGTGCGAGCGTCCAGGCGATCCGCCCTGCGGTTGACGGGCCTGACTGTCCTCGCGAGCGTGTCGGGACGTTGCTGCGCAAGAGGTGCGGTCCGCCGCCGGAGGTGATGCTCGCATCGACCGCGACGAGCCGAGGTATCGAAATGACAGACCGACAGACGACCCCCGAGATGACATCGGCCAGCGACACCGACGACACCGTTGTCGTCGCCGGCCAGGTGGCGGACGAGCAAGGCGTGCTCGCCGAGGGGGCGGTCGCCGCGCAGGGCCCGCAGGCCCTCATCGTCGCGCGATTCGCCGACCCGACCCTGGCGATGAGCACATATGACGACCTCATCGACGCTGAGGTCGCGGGATTCCTCCAGGTCGACGGCGTCCTCGTGGTCAAGGCGGACGAAGGCGGCAAGCTCCACGTCCAGAAGATGACCGACCACAGCACACGGACGGGCCTCAAGTGGGGCATCGTCGGCGGAGTTGTCGCGGCGGTCTTCCTGCCCGCCACGATCGTGGCGGGCGCAGTCGCGCTCGGCGTCGCCGGCGCGGCGGCCGGCAAAGCGCGCAACCTCTACCACCGGGCCGAGGTCGAGAAGGAGCTGGCCGGCGTCATCACGCCGGGCACCTCCGGGATCCTCGCGCTGGTCTCGGCGATGGATGCAGACGCCGTCGCGCAGAAGATGCCGGCGGCCGAGCAGGTCAAGACGGTCCCGGTCGACGAGGCGACGGCCGGGGCGATCAAGGCTGCCGCTGCAGCCGCGCAGAACGCGCCCGCCACGCAAGGCTGAACGAGCTACGCGAACGCACCAGTCCGGCGTGCGACCAGCGCCGGACATCGGGATCAGGGTCGAAGGAGGCAAATGACATGGCAGACAAGCACGTGACCGGCCCGATCCAGGTGTTCGTGATCGGGTTCGACAAGTTCGAGGCGACCGGCCGGATCATGGCCGAACTGCGCCGGGCGCGGAAGCGCGGTGTCATCCGCCTCGTCGATGTGATCTTCGTCCAGAAAGACCGCCACGGCGGCATCGAGAACTCGATGCACCTGACTGACCTGTCCGAGAACGAGCGGATGCGTCTCGGATCCATCGCCGGCGGGCTGCTCGGGCTCCACGCCGGTGGCGTCGAGGGCATGGTCGAGGGAGCCGAACTCGGTGCACTCGCCGTCGCCGAGCGCGACGCCGGCCTCTCCGTGGACCGGATGCAGGAGCTCGCCGATTCGATCCCCGCCAACAGCGCCGCGGCGATCCTCGTCATCGAGCACCACTGGGCGGCGAGCCTCCGCGACGCGATCGTGGATGCGGGCGGCCGGACCCTGATGCAGGCGATGATCTCACCCGATGCGCTCGCCATCGTGGGTGACGAGCTGCGCGTGAAGATGGAGGCGGAGGACGCGATCGAAGCGGCCGAGGAGGTCAAGCTGGCCGCCGCCATGGAGATCGCCCAGACCCTCGTCGAGGCGGAATTGATCGAGGACGCTGCCATCGCCGAGGCAGCCGACGTCGTTGCCACGGCGCTGGCGGTGGAGGACGCGGCGGCCGAGGACGTCATCGACACGCTGTTCGCCGCCGAGCTCATCGAGGAGGCCGCCAAGGAGGAGGCCGAGAACGTCGTTCGGATGTCCCTCGATGTCGAGGAGACGGCGACGGAGGAGGCCGAGGAGGTGGTGGCTGCGGCCGACGAGATCGAGGCCGCTGCGGCACTTCGCGCCGTTCGCGCGCTCATCGCCGCGGACCTCATCGAGCGGGAAGCCGCCCAGGAGGCTGTCGACGCGCTCGTCGCAGCGGAGATGATCGAGCAGGAAGCGGCCGACGAAGCGCTCGCGTCGGTCCTTGCCGCCGAGGAGGTCGCGGCCGGCGTGAGCTGATCAGACATGTATCCAGGGTCAAGCAATGTCAACGAAGGGAGATCCTCAGATGACTGACGAGACGAAGAACGCGACGGCAACGCCGGATCAGCCGGTCGAGGTGGTCACCGCCACCGTCACCAACGAATTCGGTGTCGAAACAACGGCCGAGATCGCCGTCCAGGACAACCAGGCGCTCATCGTGGCGCAGTTCGCCGACATGGATTCGGCCAAGGCGGCCTACGAGGCGTTGATCGACGCCGAGGTCAACCGGGCGCTCGACATCGACGGCGTCCTGGTGGCCAACGCGGACTATCAGGGCAAGATCCACATCCAGAAGATGACCGACCACAAGACGCGCAACGGCTTCCTGTGGGGTGCCGTCGGCGGCGCCGTCCTCGGCTTGATCTTCCCGCCGACCATCATCGCCGGCGCCGTCGGCGTCGGTATCGCGGGTGCGGCCGTCGGCAAGGCCGGCAACGTGCTGATGAAGAGCGACGTGGCAGACGAGCTCGCAGGAGTCATCACTCCGGGCACGTCGGGCATCGTGGCGCTCGTGTCCGTCACAGCGGTCGATGCCGTCGAGGCGACGATCCCGGACGCCAAGGTGGTCAAGTCCGCTCCGATCAGCGACCAGGATGCCGCTGCGGTCAAGCAGGCCGCTCAGGCCGGGGGCGACAAGGCGGCCAGCTGACATCGCCACCCGGCGGGACACCCGTCCGGGAGCAGAGCGAGCAATGGAGGCGACCTCGGGATGGTGCCGAACGGCCCGGGTCGCCTCCGAGTCATGAGTGCGGCGGGAACCCGCGGAGCAGACCGACGTGACGTCGGTCACATGCAAGGAGGAGCTGTCATCCCGTTGGGGCAGGGCAGCCGGTTGATCATGACGTCCGAGTCGGATCGATGCGCCCCTGGGGTCGCGTCGGGCGAGATCGGATCGTGGCACGGCGGGTTGCCCTGACCGGCCCCCGGAGCTGACGACCACCGGTGCACCCGAGGAGGACCCGTGCCGCAGATCGCCATCGTCGCGCTCGTGATCCTTGGCTACACCCTCCTTGCGGCTCGGCTCGGCTCGACCGGCTGTCGGTCAGCGGCCCGATGATCCTGGTGACGATCGGAGCCCTCCTCGGACCATCAGGGGTGGGAGCGTTCGCGGCACCGCCGACTTCGGAGACGGTCCAGCTGCTCGCCGAGCTGACGCTGGCCCTGCTGCTGTTCTCGGACGCCTCGTCCATCGGCCTCAGGCAGGCGGGCAGCATCGCCTGGGTCCCGGCCCGGCTCCTGGCCGTCGGGTTGCCTCTGACGATCTGCGCGGGGGCGTTGGTCGGCTGGCTCCTGTTCCCGGCGCTGGGCCTCGCGTTCGCCCTCTTGATGGGCACGATCCTGGCGCCGACGGACGCGGCTTTGAGCCTGCCGCTGCTCGTGGATCGGGCGATCCCGGTCCGGGTCCGGCGGGCCATTAACATCGAAAGCGGACTGAACGACGGCATCGCGACGCCGTTCGTCACCTTGTTCCTGGCGGTCGTGGTCGCCGAGCAGTCTTCCGCGAGCCGGCACTGGTTCATCGATGCCGCCCTCGAGATCGCCCTGGCGATCGTGGTCGCGATCGTCGTCGGCGGCTTCGGTGGGCGCGTCATCGCTCAGGCGCGCCGGCGTGGCTGGGCCACGCCAGCGTCCGAGTCACTCGCCGTGGTCTCGTTGGCGGTGCTCGCCTACGCGAGTGCGACGACGATCGGCGGCAACGGGTTCGTGGCCGCGTTCGCGGCCGGGGTCACCTACCGCACCGCGACGGCGGCCGCCGAGCCATCCGTCGAGTTCGCCGACTGGATCGGCGTGGCGGGGTCCTACCTGGTCTGGCTCGTCTTCGGCATCGGCTTCGTCGGTCCGGTGCTCGCCGCAGGCCTCGACCCGGCTGTGCTCGTCTACGCGGTCCTGAGCCTCACGATCGTCCGGATGGGTCCGGTGGCGCTATCGATGGTCAGCTCGCCACTTCGCGCGGATACGGTCGCGCTCATCGGCTGGTTCGGGCCGCGCGGTCTCGCATCGGTGGTCTTCCTGCTTGTCGCGTTCGACCAGATGGGTCCGGCTCATCCGGCCAGTCTCACGCTCGTCCATGTGGTGACCTGGACGGTGCTCCTGTCGATCTTCCTCCACGGGCTGAGTGCAGGCCCGATCGGCGCGCTCTACGGTCGGCGAATGGCCGGGGCGCCGACCGGCACTTGGGAGCTCGGGGAAGCAGACGAGCTGCAGCTCCGCCGTCGCTCGATGACCCCCGTGGGATCAGCGGCCGGCGCTCCCGGGAGGGCAGCATGACCCGGTGTTGCAGGAGACGGCATCATCCAGGACGCTCGTACGCCTTGGGAACCCGTCAGGCGGGTGCCTGACAGCGCGTCGTTAGCTGGCCGGGCAAGTCGTCGCGAGCGCTGACTCGACAGCTGAACCTGCCGTCTTGATCTGCTCGATCGCCGCCTTCACCGCGACAAGGCTTGCGCCGAGGCTCGGCTGATCGCCGAGTCCGGTCAGCGTGGTCTGGAGTGCCTGGACGGAGGTCAGCAGATCGCTCACGGGCTGGCCGACGAGATCGTGCCCCGACACGGCGAGGGCCTGAGCGGCCGACTGCACGTCGGTGAGCGCCGCCGTCACGCCGCTCACGCCGACGGAGGCGAGCGTGAGATCGGTCAGCGCCTTTATGGAGGCGCGGAAATGCGTCGCGTCAGCACAGATCGCGGCCGCGCCCGAAGCGGCCGGAGCTGCCGAAGCGACCGGGGCCGCCGAGGTCTGCGCCGTGGCCAGGGCTGTCGGCGCGCCCGGTGTCGGCGACGACGATGCCGCACAAGCGGCGACGGCGAGCGTCAAGACGAGTGCGGGGGCGAGGAGGCGGAAGTCTCTGGACATCGGTGTTCCCCTTGATCGGCGTGGCTTGGATGAACGAGCGTCGGTCCGAGACCGCACTTTCGTGAGCGATCGGTGACACGTTGGATACGTGACGGCGCTTCGGTACGACATCGCCTCCTCGGAGTCGACCCCCGTGCCGGAGACGATCCGCAGACGCCCGGAGCGGAACCCCGATCCCGGCGCGACCTGTCGTGAGCACGTCGACCACGTTGGCGACCGACGGGCCTCGTCACGTCGACATCACCGCCGCCCATCTGGACGCTGTCACGCTAGGCCGCCGATCGGCGCACCGCATCCTCCGCGTCGGAGGAAGGAGGCTTGCCAGGCGCGGGCAACCGCGCAGGCCGACGCGGTGATCACGGACGCGGAGCCAATGGACCGCCATCCGTTCCTTCCGTTAGGATGCCGGCTTGACCAACGGGCTCGGTCGCTGGACCGCGCCGCCAGCCGGTAGACGCATGCCCCCTTCCGCCGCCCCTGTGAAGATCGAAGCGATCGAGCGTCGAAGCCTCGCAAGGGGTGAGAGCGCCAGCAGCCTCCTCGATCCGCTGTTCGAGGCCAGGCTCGTCGTGCCGCGCCGGCATGTCGGAACATTGCGCCGGACGAGGCTGTTGCGCCAGATCCGGTCAACCCGACGACCCGTTATCTCGATGGTCGCGCCTCCCGGCTACGGCAAGTCGAGCCTCCTCGTCCAGTGGGCGACAGAGCACTCCGGGTCGGTCGCCTGGCTGACGGCCGACGACACCGACAGCGACCCGGTCGTGCTCCTGACCGATCTCGCGGCGGCGATCGATCGATGCGCACTGGTCGGTCCGGAGCTCTTCGGCGCGATCGCGGCGGACACACTGTCGCACCGGGCCGTTGTCGGTCGCTTGCTGGCAGCGATGTCTCGACCACCGGAGCCCGTCCGGATCGCCATCGACGACATACACCGGATCACCTCACGGGCGTGCCTCGACATCCTCGCGGAGCTCGTCGAGCACTTGCCCGAAGGATCGCAGGTGGCCCTCGCGGGACGCGTCCGGATGCGCCTCCCGTTCGCTCGCTGGCGTGCAGGGGCTCTACTGCTCGAGATCGGTCCCACTGAGCTGGCGATCGACGAGCGTGAGGCAGTCGGCCTCGGACGCGAGCTCGGCCTGCGGCTGCCAGCCGAAACTGCGAGGCGCCTGGCGCGAGAGACCGAAGGGTGGCCGGCTCTGCTGGCGCTCGCGATCCTGGGTGTCCGGACGACGCGGGAGAGACCTGATCGGCTGGACGCCGGGACGGACCACGTCATCGACGACTATCTGCGAGCCGAGGTGCTCGAGCGCCGATCTACGGCCGAGATCAGGTTCATGACCCGCACGTCGATCCTCGACCAGCTGCCTGCGTCGCTGTGCGATGTCGTGGCGGATCAGCAAGGCTCGACCGATGTCCTGCGTCACCTTGCAAGCTCGACCCTGCTGATCGACGACTACGGCGGGTCATACCGCTACCACACCCTCCTTCGTGACTTCCTCCAGCGGGAACTCGCGATCCGCGAACCTCAGATGTTGGCCACACTCCACAGGCGTGCTGCCGCTTGGTACCAGGCGAACGACGCCATCGAGCACGCCGTCGATCACGCCTTCGCGGCAGAGGACTCGGACCTCGTCGCCACGCTGGTCGGCAACGGCTTCGGTCAGCTTCACTGGTCCGGCCACCGCGCGACGATCCGAGCATGGGCCCGTCGTTTGGGTCCGGACGTTCTGGAGGCCCACCCATGGCTCGCGGTGCTCGCAGCCTGGGAGGAGATCGCCGCGGGCGACGTGGCAGGGACGATACGACTTGCCGATGTCGCCGAGCGAGGAGCGTTCGCGGGTCGGCCGCACGACGGCACCGCGTCTTTCGAGTCCGGGCGGGCGATGCTCCGAGCCGCGACTGTTCGCCGTGGGGCGGACGACGCGCTGGCGAACGCCACGAGAGCGGTCGAGCTCGAAGGGGACCATGGATCGTGGCGGGACTTCGCGCTATGGCAGCTGGCCTTCGCGCGCCTCACGTTCGGCGATGTGGTGGGCGCAGACGCAGCCCTTGCCGACGCAGTCGTCGCGGCCAGGGCGTCGAGCCACCTCGCGCGCTTGTACTGCGTGCTCGGACACCGCGCTCTCGTGGCCGCCCAACAGGGGGCCTGGGATGCCGCGGCTGCTCACATCGCGGAGAGCGATACGATCGACCCGGTTCGACGGGTCGACGGGTACCTCTCGAGTGTCCCGTCCCGCGTGGTCCGCATCAGGCTGCTGATCCACAACGGCGATATCGGCGGTGCGCGTCGCGAGCTCGTTCGCGCGACAGGCCTTCGACCGCTCCTGACTGCTGCTGCCCCGGCCGGAGCGGTCCAGCTCCTTCTCGCGCTCGCCCGGGCCCATGTCGCGATCGACGACTCGGCCGGCGCACGCGCTCTCGTTGCCCAGGCGAACGACGTGATCCGCGATCGTCCCGATCTCGGCGTCCTCCCAGCCGAGGTGAACGCCCTACAGACGATCCTGGACGCACGGGCGCCCGTTCGTGGCGGGGGCGCTACGAGCCTCACGGTCGCCGAGCTCCGCGTCCTGTCATTCCTTCCCTACTACCTCTCCTTCAAGGAGATCGGGCAGCGGCTCGGTGTGAAGGAGACGACGATCAAGTCGCAATCGCTTGCGATCTACCAGAAGCTGGGCGCGGCGACCCGCGGCGACGCGGTCGACCGAGCCGTCGACGCCGGACTCCTCGAGCGGTTCTGGTCCCTCGAAACGTCCAGATTGGCGTGAAGAAGGTCCTTCGGGACCTGACGATCGGCGAGATCGAATGCCCTCCTCCGATCGGGAGGATGGGCCGGCCATCGGCACCTGCCGAGATGGAGTCGTCCTTGCCGACCTTGCCGTGATCCCAGGAACCGTGGTCGCCCCGATCCTGCTCGCACTGATCGTCGCCGTCCTGGTCGCGCCGGTCGCGATGCGGTTGCGGGGACCGGGCTGGTCTCGGACGAAGACAACTGGTGCCGTCACCCTCCGGCGATCCTCGCGATCGGCATGATCGTGATCCTCCTCGCGGTCGCAGTCGTGCCGCTCATTCCCGGGATCATCGAAGGGATCCGTCTGCATCCGTCGAGGCTGCGGCTCAGCAGGCCGGGCTCGACGCGGCGACAACGGCTGCCATCGTGGATGACTACGAGCAGTCGCAGCTCAGGTGGCTGAAGGCCGCCTTACTGGCGGCGGCGCTCCTGGCTCTCGTCTCGCTCGCGTTCACCGGGGGCCTGCCAGGGAAGGTGCCGGTGAGCATGCCAGCGCCCGACGACAGGCCCGCCGCCCCTGACGGAGCCACTCCAGCGACGATCTAGC
Organism: uncultured Chloroflexia bacterium; assembly: GCA_963783135.1. Classification (GTDB taxonomy): domain Bacteria; phylum Chloroflexota; class Limnocylindria; order Limnocylindrales; family CSP1-4; genus Chersky-267. The sequence continues at coordinate 16,937 of CAWAMH010000001.1, forward strand.
AGCGGTTCGCGGTGGCCTTGTCGGTTCGCGTTCGTCGCGGTCTCCGCGGTGGGCTCTTTCCGACCACGGCACTCGGTCTCGATCGGCTTCATCCGTCCGGGAGGATGCGCCGGGCGCCGTCGACGAGCCTAGTCTGGCGTGGTACGGAACTGGGCTGCCACGCAAAGATGCGAAGGGTCTGTCCGTCGGCGTAGGAGTCGATCATGCTCCGACAGTTGGTCCTGGCGATCTTCGCCGACGAGGCGTCCGCGGACGCTGCGGCCGAGGGGCTCAACCGGTGGGCGGGACAGGAAGCCGCGGCCACGATGCTCGATACGCATCAGATCCAGGCGATGGGCGTCCTCGTGCTCGACGAGAACGGCACACTCAAGACCGAGAAGCTCGGCCCGCGAAGCATGGGGACGGGCGCCGGGATCGGAGTCATCCTCGCCATGCTCATCCCGATCGGCATGGCGGTCGGGATCATCGGCGGCGGGATCCTTGGCGTTCTCCACCACAGGAGCCTGTTCACCTCCAAGGACGATCGCGAGCGCCTCGGTCGCGAGCTGCAAGGTGGCAAGGCTGCGGTCGGGGTCATGACCGATAAGAGCAGCGCGGCGGCGATCTCGACCGAGCTTGCCTCTCTCGGCGGTCAAGCCGAGACCCACGAGCTCGACGACAAGGCTGTCGCTGAGGTCGACGCCGCTTCAGGCGCGGTTCCGGCCGACGCGTCGCTCGGCACAACCGCATAAGGAGTTCCATCCGTGGAGCCTGATCGTTCCGCCGACGATGCCACGTCCGACCCATCTGTCCCGCGATCGGCCGGCCGCCGGCATACATCCGGACCCGATACCCTGCCGCTCGACCGGTTCAATGCGTTTACCGACGGCGTCTTCGCGATCGCCATCACGCTGCTCGTCCTCGAGCTCTCCGTCCCGGACGTCGGCAGTCGCCTCCTGCCGGCGCTCGGCGAGCAGTGGCAGGAGTTCCTCGGGTACATGATCAGCTTCGTGTTCATCGGCGGGATCTGGGTCAGTCACGCCGGCATGACCAAGTTGATGCGGCACGCCGATACCTTGGCGTACGGGATCGACCTGCTGATGCTGCTTTTCGTCGGCCTGCTGCCGTTCTCGACGAACCTGCTCGTCACCCACCTGTCGGGTCCGGACGTGGAGGCCGCGGTCGTCATCTATGGGGTCAACGTGCTCCTGGCATCGCTCTGCCTGAGCCTATTGATGTTCTACATCGCAAGTGAGCGGTCGCTCATCATCGACGGGGTCGCCGACGAGACATTGGAGGGCAAGGTCCGGCAGCGGTGGGTCGTCATCGTCCTGAACGTCGGGGCGATCGCCCTTGCCGTCGTGGCACCGCTGGTTGCCGTCGGGGTGTATCTGGTCATGACGTTTCTCGCGCTGGCCCTCCCGCTGATCCACCTTCGTCGGCGCCGACACTAGGGCTCACCGGTCGGCGTGATCATTCCGCCCGACACGCTGTCTGACCCTAGGCCGCGTGCCCCTTGAGCGAGTGGGTCGATCTGGCCATCCGGAGGAAGTCGGCTGCCCGTTCGTTCAGGGATAGGGTCCGCGTCGTCCGGTCAGCGCGCCGGCCGGGTGGTGAATTCCACGCAGGAGAGATCGATATGGGGATGGACGCGAACAAGGACGACGTGGCCACGGACAAGCCAGCGTTCGCCACCGCTGTGATCGGCGAGTCGCGCTGGCCGATGGCGATCGCAGTCTTCGTCCTCATGGCCGCCGCCCTTATCACCCCGGCGCGGCTGACGATCCTGCCCGGCTGGCTCCTCGCGGGGATCGAGGGTCTCCTGCTCCTCGCGCTCATCGTCGAGGACCCCGGCCGCATCGACCGGACCGGGCCGTGGCAGCGGCGAACGTCGATCGCCCTCGTGGTCGTGATCCTCGCCAGCACCCTCGGAGCCACAGCGCTCCTGATCTACGACCTCATGACCGGATCGCCGCTGACGAGTCATGCCGATCAGTTGCTGCTCGCTGGCGCGAAGGTCTGGCTCGGCAACAACATCGCCTTCGCGTTCCTCTACTGGGAGTTCGACGCCGGGGGCCCAGCCACTCGTGCCCACGGAATGCCGCGCTACCCCGACCTCGCGTTCCCCCAGCAGCTCAACCCGGACGTTGCGCCTGCCGATTGGCGGCCCCAGTTTCTCGACTATCTATACGTGGGCTTTACGACCGCCAACGCCTTCAGCCCGACGGACACGATGCCGATGGTCCACTGGACCAAGGTGGCCATGGGTACGCAGGCGCTCATCTCCTTCGTCGTGGTCGGCCTCGTCCTCGCCCGCGCCGTCAACGTCTTCACGTGATGTGGCGCACTCCAGCGCCGACTCAACCTTGAGAGGAAGCGCCAGCGATCCCTGACGAAATCGTGCTCGCCTGCGATGAAGCACGAGGGCTGGTCGAGCGAGGCACCGACGATGTCGGCGTCGGCGGTGCCGTCGAGCCGCATCGCCCGGTATCGATCGAAGGCGCCGACCATCGCCGTCCGCCGGAACGTCGACACGTAGACGTCGAGAACATCGTCGGACATGAACCCGAGCCCTCCGTCCGGAGGATCGGGCAGGAAGGGGGAGATATCGCTCGACCTCGGGCGGCGAACTTGACCCGCCGTACCCGCGCACATCGAGGGCCGCGACACGCCACCCAAGCGCGGACCTAGTGGCGCCACGAGAAGGCCAATTCCGGCCAACCGTGCACGCACAGGATCGTCGGCCCATCACCGGTGACCTCGACCCGCAGGCGCACGTCCCCGTTTTCGACGAAGCGCTCCGCGGTGGCTTGCACCTCGCGCTATCTCGGACGTTGTTAGGAGCTCGTCGAGCCTGGCGCAGACACTTGACGGGCGCGCGTTCCGCTGGCTACAGTTAACCATGTGGTGAACTGTCGTTGGCAGCCGTGGACGACCTGAGCCGGGTGTTCGACGCTCTGGCCAACGAGCACAGGCGCGAGATGATCCGGCTACTTGCTCTTCGGCCCCATTCGATCAGTCAGCTAGCGGAGCTCCGCGGTCTGTCGCTACCGGCGATCCACAAGCACGTCCGCGTGCTCGAGGAGGCTGCGATGGTCAGCCGACGCAAGCTCGGACGGACGAACTTCCTGGCGCTCGAGCGGGAGCCGCTCAGCCGTCTGCAGGCCTGGACGGGCCAGTTCCATCCATGGTGGGGCACCGATCGGGAGACGCTCGAGAACTACGTCGACGCTCTCCGTCGGGACCCATCTTCAAGTGAGGAGGCATCGTGAAGAAGTTCATATTCCTGGCCCACGGCGAGATGGAGCGGACGCCGGAATTCCAGAGTGCGCATCGGGCGTGGTGGTCGTCGATCCAGGACCACGTTGTGGACTCGGGCAACCCCTTGTTCAACGGACGGAACGTCACGCGCCACCGCACAGTGACGGAGCTCTCCGCAGGCCAGTCGCCGGCGCTCGGCTACTCCATCGTGCAGGCCGAGTCGATCGACGAAGCGGTCGCATTGCTGGCGGAGTGCCCGATGGACATGTGGGTCTACGAAGCGATGCCGATGTGACGTCGCGCCGAAGATGATCGGTCTCGAGCACCTCATCGATCTGACCCGCGGGCAGACGACTCGCGCAAAGGGATAGAGTTCGCACCGCAGTCCGGCAGTCCTCGGCACGGACGGGCAAGCGGAGGATGGACCGTGCCGTCGGCGCAGCATCAGGTGACCATCGCCCGCCCAGTCGACGAGGTCTTCGCATTCGTGGCGGATGGGCTCAATGGACCGCGGTGGCGGCCAGGCGTCCTCGACATCTCGCTCCTCTCGGGGAGCGGATCCAGCGCGGTCTACAAGCAGGGCGTCAAGGGTCCGGGCGGTCGGCGCATCGACGCCGACTACCGGATCACGTCCTACGAGCCTGATCGTCGTCTCGCCTTCATGGCGATCGCCGGTCCGGTGCGCCCGACCGGCTCGTACACATTCGAAGTGACTGGCGCTGGGACTCGCCTGACGTTCGAGCTCCATGCGGAACTCGGCGGGATCAAGAAGCTGCTGATGAGCGGCGCGGTCCAGAAGACCATGGATGCCGAGGTCGGGGCCACCGAGCGGCTCAAGACCGTCCTCGAGTCGGACTCGGCGACCTAGGTCGTCAGCGCGCCGCCGCGTCTCGCGTTCCGTCGACGAGGTCAGGCGGACGACCTCCGTAACCAGCGTTCCGCCCCCGTAACCTCGATGTTCGAGGGGCAACGAGGCCGGGACATCAAGGTGCCTAGAGGGTGGCTTGACTCCTCTCGCCCCGACCAGCACCTACCCGTCCTACGGATCGGGGCTCGCGATCGTCGCGGCGAAGCGTGCTGTGATCGCGGACCAGGCCGACTTGGCCTCCTGGTTGTCGTCGAGCGTCGCTGTCCCGATGACCTGTACGACCAGGGACGCGGACCGATCCTTCTTCGGCTCGCTGATGACCGTGATCGCCGTGTCGTCGCGCCCTTTCGCCCGCCAGGTGATGCGATTCGACGTGCCGCTCACGCGAACGTCGCCGGAGATGCGCTCGAGGACGTCCGCGTCGGCCGCGGCGAAGTCGGTCCAGGCCTGGATGAGGGCCTCCGTGCCGAGCGAGGTCGACCGGCTCACGCTCGTCTGGAACGTGCCGTCCGGCCGCTGCCCGGGCACCCGGCGACCGATGTACTGCTCGTAGGCAACGGCTGTGGCCTGGGCCCACCAGCCGAGGTTGTCCACCTTGCCATCGAGTTCCGTCAACAGGTTCGCGGCGAGCTCGTGGTGCGACAGGCGGTCGGCGTGGATCGTGGCCATGTAGGCCAGCCAGTCGTCCCAGCTCCGGCCGGTCGCGCGTTCGACCGCCTCGATCCTGGAGTTCGTCGTCATGCCACCATCCTGACGCGCCTGGGCGATCCATGATCGGTCGACGGGCGCAGTCGCGGCCGCGCCGCCCGGTCCGGACGACCACGCCGTCAAGCCCGAGTCGCCGGCCGACATCGGGTGCACGTCGCGCCGGCAACGACGTCAGACTCGGGTCGTGGCAAGCCAGCTGCTCGACACGAAGCTCTACGCCCCGCGCCCGCGTCCGGGTGTCGTGCCCCGGCCTCGGCTCACCGCGCTGCTCGATCGCGGGGCTGGATCGAGGCTCACGGTCATCTCGGCGCCTCCGGGGTTCGGAAAGTCGACCCTCCTTGCCGAGTGGCTGTCCACCCCTCCCGCCGAAGGACGCGTCACTGGCTGGGTGTCGCTCGACCCCGGCGACAACGATGCCGTCACGTTCTGGACCTATCTGGTCGCCGGACTCGAGATGGCGTCGCCCGGCGTCGGGACCGCGGCGCGGACTGCCCTCGCAGCGGGTCCGACATCCATCGAGTCGGTGCTGACCCTATTGCTGAATTCCCTGGGCGAGGTCCTGAGCGACGTCGTGCTCGTCCTCGACGACTACCACGTCATCGACCAACCGGACATCCATGGCGGCGTGGCCTTCCTGATCGAACATCTGCCGGCGCAGGTCCACGTGATCCTCGCCACCCGGGCGGACCCGGCGCTCCCGCTGGCTCGACTGCGCGCGCGGGGCGACCTCGTCGAGATCCGGGCTGCCGACCTGCGGTTCACCGGCGATGAAGCCGAGGCCTACCTCAACGGACCGATGGGGCTGACCCTGACGTCCGACGATGTCACCGCGCTCGAGGGTCGGACCGAGGGCTGGATCGCGGCGTTGCAGCTCGCAGCTCTCTCCATCGCCGGACGGCCCGACGCGGGCTCGTTCATCGCCGCCTTCACCGGCGACGATCGCTTCGTCGTCGACTACCTCGTCGAGGAGGTTCTGGACCGCCAGCCCGACGATGTGCGCCGGTTCCTGCTCGAGACGTCGATCCTCGATCGGCTGACCGGTGCCCTGTGCGATGCGGTCACGGGACAGGACGGCGGTGAGGCCATGCTCGACGTCCTCGATCGGCGGAATGTGTTCGTGATCCAGCTCGACGCGCACCGCGAGTGGTACCGCTACCACCACTTGTTCGCGGATGTCCTGCGGGCACGCCTGTCGCGCGAGGAGCCAGGCCGCGTCCTCGACCTCCACCGGCGTGCGAGCCGGTGGCATGAGCAGCGCGGCGACCGGTCGGACGCGATCCGCCACGCCCTCGCCGGAGAGGACTACGAGCGGGCCGCCGAGATGATCGAGCTCGCGACCCCCGAGATGCGGCGGACGCGCCAGGAGAAAACGCTCCGCCACTGGTTCGAGCTCCTGCCCGACGAGCTGTTCCAGAGTCGACCGGTCCTGAGCGTGGGGTATGTCGGAGCGCTCATGGCCAATGGCGAGCTAGCGGACGTCGACGCGCTCCTGAGTGGAGCCGAGCGATGGCTGGATCCCGTCTTCGATGCGGGCGCGGGACAGCCGGCCGCGCCCGCGGCGATGGTCGTGGCGGACCAGGCCGAGTTCCGGCGATTGCCCAGTGCGATCGCCCTCTATCGAGCCGCCCAGGCACAGATCCAGGACGACCCTGAGCGTACGGAGACGTTCGCACGGCGGGCATTCGACCTCGCCGGTCCCGATGACGCGCTCGCGCGCGGCGCGGCGGCGGGGTTCCTGGCCTTGACGCACTGGGGCGGCGGCGATCTCGAGGGCGCTCGCAGCTTCTGGACGGAGGCCATGGCGAGCCTTCAACGTGCCGGGCACGCCGTGGACGCCGTCGGCTGTATCCGGCCCTTGGCGGAGATCCGGTCAGTCCAAGGTCGTCTGCACGAGGCGATGGCGACCTACGAACAGGGGCTGCGGATGGCGACCGACGACGGAACGGCGGTCCTGCGCGGAGCGGGCGACCTGCACGTGGGGATGAGCGAGCTGTGCCTGGAGTGGAATGACCTTGCCGCGGCCGCCGATCATCTCCGACGGAGCGAGGACCTTGGGGACGTCGGCGGCCTGGCGCAGAACCCGTACCGATGGCGCGTCGCCACGGCACAGCTCCGCCTGACCGAGGGCGACGCCGATGCCGCCCTCGCCCTGCTGAAGGACGCTGAACGCGTCTTCGTCAGCGAGTACTACCCGGTGACCCGGCCCATCCCGGCGCAGGCAGCTCGGATCCGTGCCGCGCAGGGTCGGCTCCGCGAGGCCGGCGCCTGGGTCCGAGAGCGCGGACTGTCGGTCGACGACGACCTCAGCTACGTGGCTGAATACGAGCACATCACCCTCGCCAGGGTGCTGCTGGCCCAGGGCACCAGGACCCATGACCCGGGTCCCATCGAACAGGCGGTCGCGCTCCTCGAGCGACTGCTGGTGGCGGCCGAAACAGGTGGGCGGTGGCGGAGCGTCATCGAGATCCTCGTCCTGCTTGCCCTCACGCACCAGGCTCGGGGTCGCGGCGCTGCAGGACTCGACCCGCTCGGTCGCGCGCTGACCTTGGCCGAGCCGGAGGGTTACGTCCGGACGTTCGTATCCGAAGGCCCGCGGATGGCCGACATGCTCGGGGTGGTGGCCGGGCGTGGCATCAGGCCGGAGTACGTTCGCGGCCTGCTTGCTGCTTTCGGACGCGTCGAACGTCGTTTGGTCGGTGGCGAGCACCTGGTCGAGCCGCTCAGCGAACGGGAGCTCGACGTGCTTCGGCTGCTCGCCTCCGACCTTGACGGCCCCGGTATCGCAGACGCGCTGGTCGTAGCGCTGAGTACCGTCCGAACGCACACGAAGGGCATCTACGCGAAGCTCGGCGTCAACAGCCGCCGAGCGGCGGTTCGACGCGGCGAAGAACTCGGCCTCCTCTCGTCCCGCGGCGGCCGCTGAAGTTCCCCATCGCCCTCCCCATCGATGGGGATGCGCTGTCCCCAGCTTCTCGACCACCTTGGTCTCCCCGGCCGTCGGAGGTACCGATCGCCGACCTGTGGGATAGAGGAAGGAGTCACGTGGACGAGCGCCGCGGATCTTCTGACGACCGCCGCGAGGCGAGGCGGTATGCGATCCGCTTGCAGGGACGCCTCGACAGCAGCTGGGCCGAGTGGCTCGGCGGGATGTCCCTGACCCACGCGAGGGACGGCACGACCGTGCTCGCCGGACCGGTCGCCGATCAGGCAGCCCTCCACGGGCTGCTCCAGAGGCTGCGCGACCTTGGCGTGACGCTGGTCTCGGTCAACGAAGACCTGACCGACCCGCCGGTCGCGCGATCCGACCCTGGCGGCGAACCGCTGCCGGTGACCGCCACGATCATCACCCCTGAAAGGAGACCGAGATGAACGACACCACACGCACCCTTGGACCTTCCGGAGTCCGGACGGACTCGTGGAGGAAGCTCGCGCTGGCCGGCGGCGTGCTGTACCTGATGACCTTCATCTTCTCCATCCCGGCCGTCTTCCTGTACGGCCCGGTGCTCAGCGATCCGGCCTACATCCTGAGTCCCGGTGCCGACTCCCAGGTGCTGTTGGGCGCGCTCTTCGACCTCATCACCGCCCTCGCCTGCATCGGCACCGCCGTCGCGCTCTATCCGGTGATCCGGCGCCAGAGCGAGGCGGGCTCGATCGGCTTCGTCGCCACGAGGATCTTCGAAGGGGCCGTCATCGTCGTCGGTGTCGTCTGCCTCATGGCCGTCGTCGCGCTGCGGCAGGCCGGCGCCGCCGCCGGGACCGACGCCTCCGCATTGGTCGCCGTGGGCCAGGGACTCGTCGCGGTCCGCGACCAGACCTTCCTGGTCGGCCCCGGCGTCATGCCCGGCCTGAACGCGCTACTGCTGGGCTACGTCCTGTATCGGTCGCGCCTCGTGCCCCGTGCGATCCCCGCGCTGGGGCTGATCGGCGCCCCTCTCTTCCTCGTCCTCGCAGGCGCCTCCATCCTCGGCCTGAACGAGCAGGCGTCCGTGGCCTCTGGCATCGCAGTCATCCCGATCTTCTTCTGGGAGCTGTCGCTCGGCCTGTGGCTCACCTTCAAGGGCTTTCGGCCATCGGCCGTGGCCGCGCTCGCCAGGGGCGCGAACGAGCCGGACGCACCGACGGCGGCCACGTCGGCAGCATCGGTCGCGACGACGGCAGGTGCCGCATGACTCCCGAGCGAACGCGGACGGCCACGCTCCCGCCACGCGTGGTCGTTCGGACGGCCTGGGTCCTCCACCGCGCGCTCTACCGGCTCAGCCAGGGGAGGGTCGGGCTCCGACCCCCCGAGGTCGGAAAGCGGTTCGGGATGCTCCGCCTCAGGACGCTCGGTCGACGTTCCGGTCAGCCGCGGGTCGCGATCGTCGGCTACCTCGAGGACGGCCCGAACCTCGTCACCCTGGCGATGAACGGCTGGGCCGAGGCCGAACCCGCGTGGTGGCTCAACCTCCAGGCGCACCCCGACACGGTGGTCGAGCTCCCGGACGGTCGCCGCGCCGTCCGCGGTCGCGCCGCCGAAGGCAAGGAGCGGGATCGCCTCTGGGCACGGTGGCGCGAGTTCAGCGACGACTACGACGCGTGGGCGGCGATGCGCACCGGAAAGACCGCGGTCGTGGTGCTCGAGCCACGCGCCGCCGAAGCTGAACGATCGCGGTCGTCGCCTGGCCGCTCGTCTCCCTGAGCGGCATGACAAGACACGCCGAGGCCGGACCGATGCGGTCCGGCCTTCAGTTGCCGGCGGGGGCCCGGCCGAACATCGTCGAGACCTCGGCGATGTAACGGATCGCGGCTCGGCATGAGATGACTGGCGCGACCGTCCCTTGCGAGCGGATGCCATCCTAGGACGCGTGACTCATCCCCTCGCGACCGACGAGACGCGCATCGACCGCTGGCTGTGCGCGGTGCGCCTCGTGAGGACCCGTCCGCTCGCGACCCGGTTGTGCGACGGTGGCCACGTCCTCGTGAATGGATCGCCCGCGAAGCCGTCGACGAAGGTCCGAGCGGGTGATCGCGTGGAGGCGCTCGTCGCCGACCGCAGACGCGTCGTCGAGGTCGTGCGCCCGATCGAGTCGCGTGTCGGGGCCGCGGTCGCCGAGACCTGCTACGTGGACCACAGCCCGCCCATCGTGCCGAAGGCCGGGCCATCGATGATGCTCGTCCGTGGCGAGGGCCGGCCCAGCAAGCGCCTTCGGCGCGAGTTCGAGCGCCTGCGCCGGGCCGCCGACGCCTGAGCCTGAAGTCGGGCCCTGGCCCGCTCGTTCGACGCGACGACCGCCGCCATCGCCCTCGCGAGCGGTCCGCCGCTGAGGTCGGTTCCGTCGGGTCGGGACTCCCCTCTGGTTCGGCAGCCGGGCGTCAGTCGCGCGGAAGCCCGTCGAACAGCGGGACCAGCCGCGCCGCGAGCACGCCCTGGAAGACATTGACCACGAGGCCGGCCCGATCGCCGTCGGACACCCCGGCGTCGAGCAGCGGGTCGAGGACTCGGTCGATCAGGTCGCGGCGCTCGGACGGGGAGAGCCCGGGCTGCGTCGTCGCGGAGACATCCCAGAGCTCGTCATACAGGAACCACGCCAACTCGTCGTAGACCAGTCCCGCCTCGACTTCCCACGCCTCGGCCGACTTGAGCGCCGCGCCGACCTCGAGCATCGCCGGCACCCCGCTTTGCAGCAGGCGACGCAGCGCGCTCTCCTGGCTGTCGAGCACGTCGTTGGCGCTCACGGCCACGACGGCCCCGGTCCCGAGCACGGCGCCCCAGCGGCTGGCCGTGCGCGAGGCCGACTTGCTCTCGAGGCCTCGCAGGCAGGCATGGAACGCCCGCGCGACCGCGCGCGCTCGCGCCGCGGACTCGCCGCCGACGATGAGGAGCGCCTTCTGGAGCTCCCACAGGTCCGCGGGCACAGGTTCGACCAGGATGCGTTGGGATGCCGTCCTCGCCGTGGCCAGTGCGGCCTCGCTCACGTGATCCCCTCGAGGCGGATGTCGTACGCCAGAGTACGCGTCGACGACGACCGGAACGTGCCCCCTCGCGTCGGCCTCGAACGCGACATCGCCCGGAGCTCTTCCTCGGCCACGCGGCGACTGAGCGGGCAGGACGTCGATCCGTTCCAGGCGCGGCCGCTATCCTGTGCGACGAGTCGAGACCTTCGAGCCCGAGACTCGACCGGGAGGTCATGGCCACGCAGCCTCTGGATTCCGTCCCGATCACCATCGTCATCGGGTCGTTCGCGATCATCACGATGCTGTTCTACGAAGGTGGCTTCCGCCTGGGTCGTTGGTGGCAGGATCGGATGCCGGGCGAGCAGGAAGGCCCGACCGGGGTCCTCGTCGGCGCGCTTCTTGCCCTGATGGCGTTCCTCCTGGCGGTGACCATGGGGATGGCGGCCGATCGGTTCGACGCCCGTCGAGCTCTGGTACTGGCCGAGGCCAATGCCATCGGCAAGGTGTACCTGCAAGCCGACTACCTGACGCAGCCCGCGGCGGACCAGATGCGCGAGCTCGTGCGGGAGTACCTCCCGCTCCGTATCTCGACGGACGATCGCGCCCAGGTCCTGGCGAATGTCGAGCGATCGCGGATGCTTCACACACGGATGTGGGCGATCGCTGCAGCGGTCGCCGAGAGTGGCCACAGCCCGGACCTGGTCTCGTCCTTCGGGGAGTCGCTGACGGACCTGGTGAGTCTCAACGAGACTCGGGTGGTCTCGGGTCTGTACGCTCGGGTGCCCGAGACGATCCTCCTGCTGCTCCTGGCGGGTTCGGCGCTCTCGCTGGGCATGATCGGCTATAGCGCTGGCCTCACTGGTCGGCGCAGCGTCCTCAGCGCGATCGTCCTCGTGCTGGCCCTCGGTGCGGTGATGACCCTGGTCATCGACCTCGACCGCCCGCAGGAGGGGTTCATCCGAGTCAGCCAGCAGCCACTGCTCGATGTCCAGAAGTGGATCGGCCAGCCGTCGCCCTGATCGGCGCGTGGGCCCACGGAGCGTGATGCCATGGGTCCGGCCGTCGGAGCTCATCGCACCTTCTGGGTCGAGCAGAGCCTAGCTGGAACGCACCGGATCGTTTCGCCCTCGGCGTCGCGCTCGCGTCGGCTCGGGTGTCCTCAGGCGTCCCAGCGGACCCGGAGGCGCTCCCGGTCGACGGGCAGCGGCAAGGACGCAGCCTCCGCCTCGACCGCCCGGCGAGCCGCGGTCGACAGCGGACCCCAGGACTCGATCGTGAAGTCGGCCTGCGCGCGCCGCCACGTCCCGACGATCTCGCCGTCGACGAGGACGGCGCCGGGCCAGACCCGAGGGGTCCAGAGTCGGCGACGGTCGTCGGGATCGGGGACCAGGAGCTCCCGATCGGCGCCCTTCAGCAGGGTGTAGGCATCTCCGCCCGGGAGGAGTCGCGCGGGGGCGACGGGTCGGCTGGGGGAGCGGAACGACGGCTCGTCGGGGGTCAGGATCCAGGCATCGCCGACGGGTGTCCGGACCGGCGTGACCGATCCGACGAGCGCATCGAACGCCGCACGCCCACTCGCCGGTCGGATCCCGGCCCAATCCGCGAAGGTCGCGGACGTCGCCGGTCCGAAGACGTGCAGATAGCGGCGCGCGAGCTCGAGTCGGGCGTCGCTCGGGTCCACGTCCGGCGGTGCCACGGTCCAGATGGTGGGCTGACGGGCCCCGTCCCAGCGGATCAGGACGGTGCCGGTCGGCGCGGCGTAGCGCAGCTCGTTCGGGCGGACGCCCAGCCCACGTCCGGCCTCGGCGTAGGGGATCGTGCGGCCGGCGAGGAAGGCGGCGAGCCGCTGGCCCAGGTCCTGGGCCGCGTGTCGTCGCTTCGCGTCGTCGGGGAGTCGCCCGAGCGAGAAGACCGCGAGGTCGCGTGCGGCGACGATGTAGGCGCTGAACCGGGGCCCCCAGAGCTGCACCAGCGACGGATCGTCCCACGCGTCCGGTGCGGTCTCTTGGACGCGGGCGTGGATCGACAGGACAGCGGCGCGCGGCGCGCTGTCCTGCAGCCCGGCCCAGGCAGCGCGCCTGAGCGACTCGGGACCCGCCGGGAGCCGCTCGTCGAGCGCTCCGACGGTCCGTCGATGCGTGAGGATCTGCTCGCGCGTGAGCTCGAGCCGAGCCGTCGTCACGTCAAGTGCCCTCCGGGACTGGACGATCCCGGCGAAACGGCCGGACCGGCGCCAGCCACGCCATGCTCATCTTGCCCCAGTGCGCGCCGCGGTTCGTCGGTGCCGGCGGTAGGCTGACCGCGTCATGGCCGACCGGGATCGGGTGCCGTCATCCATCGGGAACGGCGGGGAGCCGGCGCTGTCCGTCCGTCATCTGTCGAAACGCTTCGGCGACCGCCTGGCGTTCGACGATGTCTCGTTCGACGTGGGACGCGGTGAGGTCTTCGGCTTCCTTGGACCGAACGGCGCGGGCAAGACGACGACCGTTCGAACCCTGGGCACGCTCATCGCACCCACCTCGGGCTCGGCAACGGTCGCGGGACTCCCGCTCACGCCCGAGAACGGCCTGGAGATCCGACGCCGGATCGCGGTCATGCCCGAGTCCCCGGGGCTCTACCTCCGCCTCAGCGTCCTCGAGAACCTCGAGTGCTTCGCCGACCTGTACGAGCTGCCCGAGCCGCGCGTCCGCATCGAGCGCGCTCTGCGGAGCCACGGACCTCGCCGACCGAGCCCGCGACACGTGCGGGATCCTGTCGAAGGGTCTCCGCCAGCGGGTCGCCCTGGCGCGCGCGTTGCTGAGCGAGCCGGACGTGCTGTTCCTCGACGAACCGACGGCGGGCCTGGACCCGGTCGCGGCTCGGGAGGTCCATGACCTGATCGTCGGACTTCGGCAGCGGGGCGTGACGATCTTCCTGACCACTCATCGGCTCGAGGAGGCGGAGCGTCTCTGCGACCGGGTCGCGATCCTGAACACGACCCTGCGCTCGATCGGCCGGCCCGACGAGCTCCGCGACCAGCTCTTCGCACGGACGCTCGTCGTCAGGACGGTCACTCCGCTCGACGAACCCGACCGGATCTTCGCTGGACTGCCGGGCATCGAGCGCTGGGACGAGGACGGCCGAGGCGGCTACGTGCTGACCGTTCCCGACCCAGATGGGGCGGCGCCCGGCGTGACGCGGGCCCTCGTGGCGGCGGGTGCCGACGTCCTGTCGATCAGTGAGTCGCGCCACTCGCTCGAGGACGTCTACCTCGAGCTGATCGACGGCGAGAAGGAGACGGCTGCGCGATGAGGGTGAGCACCCGGCGGGTCCGCGCGATCGTCCGCAAGGAGCTTCGGGAGTACCGCCGCCACGGCTCGGTCGTCGTCGCGACGGCGATCTTCCCGCTGATCTTCCTGATCCAGCCGCTGTGGGTGGTCTTCCTCGTCCCGAGTGTGTCTGCGGCCACGCTCGGCGGGATGCATCTGCTGTCGTACATGCTCGCGATCCCGGTGCTCACGCCAGCGGTGCTCGCCGCCTACGCCGTCGCCGGCGAGCGACAGCAAGGCAGCCTCGAACCGGTTCTGACCACGCCGATCTCGCGCGAGGAGTTCCTGCTCGGCAAGGCACTGGCGGCGCTCGTCCCGTCGGTCGCGATCGCCTACGCGGTCTACGCGATCTTCCTCGCGTGCGTGGTGCTGTTCGCGCAGCCGGACGTCGCCGGGGCGGTCCTCGGGCCTGCGGATATCGCCGCCCAGGTGATCCTCACGCCGCTGCTCGCGGGTGTGTCGATCTGGATCGGCATCGCGATCTCGACCCGATCGAGCGACGTTCGCGTCGCCCAGCAGCTCAGCCTCCTCGCGGATCTGCCGATCGTCGCCGCGACATCACTCATCGCGTTCAACGTGATCCCACCGACACCCGGTCTCGTCGTCGGCCTCACGGTAGTGGTGCTGGTCGCCGACGTTTTCGGCTGGCGCGTCGTGGCGCCCATGTTCGACCGCGAGCGGCTCGTCACCGGTACACGCTGAGCCGTCCAAGGAGCTCCGATTGAACGAATCGGAACGCCCTCGACTCATACTCGGCGAACCGGCCCACGGACAGGTCGGCCCTGGGGTGAGGGATGGAGCGGATCCTCGTCGAGCGAGCGATGCACGGCGACGAAGCGGCGTTCGACGCGTTGGTCGAGCGCGTGGGCGACCACCTCCATTCGGTCGCGCGCAGGATCCTGCGCGACCCGCACCTGGCCGAGGACGCCACGCAGCGCGCGCTGCTCGATGCGTGGCAGAGCCTGCCCCGGCTCAGGGATCCGGACCGGTTCGAAGCCTGGGTCTACCGGCTCCTCGTCAACGCCTGCAACGCCGAAGCCCGCCGCGAGCGACGTCATCGCGGCAACCTCCGGCTGCTCGAGTTCGACGCGCCCGGTGACCAGGATCCCGCCATGGGCGTGTCGACACGCCAGCTCATTGACGACGCCTTCCGGCGCCTCGGCGTCGAGCACCGGACGGTGGTCGTCCTCGTTCACTACGTCGGACTCTCACCGGCGGAAGCCGCCGCCGCCATGGGGACGCCCATCGGCACGGTCCGCTCCCGCCTGCACTACGCGTTGAAGTACCTGCGCGAGGGCCTCGAGGCCGAAGCGCGACTCGAGAGGACTACGGGCACGGCATGAACCGAGACGACGACTTCATCGCTCGGTTGGAGGACTACCTCGAAGCGTACGAGGGAGCGACTCCACTGCCCGATCGCGTCCGAGACGCGGTCCATGCCAGCCTGCCACGGACCGGTCAGGTTCGACCTGGCCGGTCCTCCGAAAGGATGCTCCACATGATCACGCGAGCGTCGACTCGCGCCCGATGGGGATCGGCGGCTGCCGTCGTGGTGGCCGCGGTCGTCGTCGGGGCCGCGGTCCTCGGCAATGGGCGCGCCGACTCAGGGGTCGGCGCGGGGTCGGCGACGCCATCGCCGTCCCTTACGCCCTCGTTCACGCCATCACCGACACCGGCGCCGCCGACGTCGCTGAGCGGCGCCCCCCAGGCCACGTGCCCGGGCAGCACGGCCAAGTGCATCCAGCCCGGGACGTACGGGCTCACCTCGTCGGTCTGGCCCGCCACGATCACGTTCGATGTGCCGGCCGGCTGGTTCGAATGGTCCGCCGCTTCGGACTTCGATGGAGTGCTCGTCGATAGCGGTCCGGACGCACCAGATGGTTCCGGTTGGGGTCTCATGTTCGCGACCGTCGGCGTCGTCTCCAAGGATCCGTGCGATCCCGGGAAGGGGACGGTCGATCCCGCGACCACGACAACGGTGGACGGGATCGTGAAGGCGATGCGAGCGTGGCCCGGGTTCACGGCCACGGCGCCCGCCCGCATCGTGGTCGGGGGCTACAACGGGCAGCTGGTCGAACTGTCGTCCACCCTCAAGCCGGCGGCGTGCCCGAACCCGGTCCTCTGGACGACGAAGCATTCCGCGACGATCGATGCGTACCCACTGGTCACGAAGGACTCGGTCCCGCACAAGGTCCAGTACCGGATCCTCGACGTCGATGGCACGCCGCTCGTCATCCGGACGACGGACTTCCCCGAGACATCGCCCAACGAAGCCGAACAAGGTGTCGGCCGTGACCCCACTCGCCACGGACAGGACCAGGTCGAGCTACACGAGATCCTGAACTCGATCAGGGTGACCCCAACGACTCCCTGACGGCCGCACGGCCGGCGCGCCGACCGCGCGCCGGCCGACGCCGCCCGTCACGTGCGGGCCACGGCGGCTGCATCTGAGTTCTCGCCGTCGAGCGCGGCGAGCGCGTCGCGGGAGGGGACGAAGTAGTAGGCGCCGGTGATGGGGTGGGTGAAGTCGGTCAACCGGTCGCGCCGGCCGCCGCCGCGGGCGCACATGCTGTCGAGCATGGCGTCCAGCCGCCCGCGGTCGCGACTGAAGCCCACGAAGATCGTGCCGTGGCTGATCAGCGAGCCGTAACCGACGTTCCGTCGGAAGATCTTGCCGAACGTGTCCTGGTCCGTCTTCGCGACGTGCGACGTCGTCGGCTTCGGGTCGAGCTCCTCGCTCGTGGCTTTTCGGCGACCCATCGCCGCCTCCTGCTTGGCGATCGACAGCGCCGCCCAACGGTCGGCATCGTGCTCCCATTGCTGGAGCAGCAGGACGCTGCCCCCTTCGCCGGGTTCGCCGTCCTCGATGATCGCCGCGGTCGTCGCCTCGACGAGCGTGGGGTTCTCGGTGCCGTCCTCGAAGCCCGTGAGATCGCGGTCGTGGTGGTACGGCCAACCGACCATCTCGTGAGCGAGCGTGGCGTGCGCGGCCAGCGCCGACACCACGTCGTTCGATACGTCGAAGACCAGGTCATACCCGGCACCGGCCAGCCAGACGACCACGTCGTGCTGCGTCGCCGGTAGGGTGTAGCCGCCGGCGCCGACGATCGGATCTGTGAACCCGGTGAGGCCGGGTGGGCTGGCTTCGGGCGCGACGGTCGCCCACAGCTCGGGACGGAAGCCGGCCACGAGGTTGACGCCGCCGATGGTCGTGCGCGGCTCACGCAGGCCCGCGACGAGCCGGATCAGCCGATCCGGGTCGGCCCCGGAGCGGAGGTCCAGCTCGAGATAGGCATGCGAGGTCGTGCCGAGCGCGAAGATGCCTGTCTGCGGAGACGCCACGTGGACAGGATACCGGCCTGCCGAGCGGCTTCCCCGACCGTCAGCTGCTCGGCGTGAACGTCGACGCCTGGGCCATGAGATCGGCGACCTGGGTGTTCGCTTGGTAGGTGGCGTCGCCGGCGGTCCCACTCGTCTGGATCGTGACGGTGCCAGCGTCGCCGTAATCGATGATGTACGAGTACAGCGTGGTCCCGACCGGCGTCCCGCTCTCGGCCGCCGTCGAGGTGGCCTCGACCAGCGTCGCGTCCAGGCCCGACACGGTCGCCTGCACCGACTGGATCACGGACCAGTTCGCCGGGTCGGTCGCGGCCGCGACCGCGTCGTCGTACGACGCGACGTCGGGCTTGACGCTGACGGCCGCATCGAGCGTGCCGGGGTCTGCCGGCACGGTGATCGGGTTCGGGTCGAAGTACCGGCAGGCGGCCGCTGGCGGCGCCGACACCGTGTGCCACGCTTCGGGATAGACGATCGAGGCCAGCTGGGCGCCGCTGGGGCTCGTGATCGTGCACGTCGACGACGGTGGCGGTGAGGTCGGCGGCGGCAACGTCGGAGCCGCGGTCGGCTGGGGCGTGGCCGTGGGCGTCGGCTCGGGCGACGGCGTCGCCGTCGGTTTCGGAGTGGGGCTCGCCGAGGGCTTCGCGGACCCACTGGGCGTCGCTGTCTCCGTCGGCTTCGGCGTCTCCGTCGGCTTCGGCGTCGGGGTCGGGGTCGGCTTCGGCGTGGGCGTGGCGGTCGGGACCGGCGGGATCGATGCCGATGCCTCGGCCTCGTCGCGAGGTCTCGACAGTGCGAGGATCACGTCGTCGTTCCTGTCGCGAAGCACGACGACCTCGCCGCGGCGCTCGATCAGCGCCGCCCCTTCGAGCGCCTGGAGGAAGGCCGTCTCCTGGGTCATGACATCGTCGGCGCAGGTCTTGCGCGTCGTCGCGAGGCGGCCGATCCGGACGAGGGTCCCGTTCGTCCCGTACGTGCCGTCATACGAGTTGCAGCCACTCGAGCCGCCGACGTTGGTCAGGCTGAACACCGCCGTCAGCTCGGTCCCGTCGATCGGGACCGCCTGCGAACCCGGGGCGTTGGCGTAGGCGTCCACGACCCACCGTCCGAGCAGGGGGTTCCTCGGTGCGGCGTCGAACACGAGGATCGCCTGGGCCCCGTCTCCATAGATCGTGAGCGCGTTACCGCGGATCCCGTAGAAGCGGCTGTCGTGGAGGACCGTGAGGAACGTCGACTCGAAGGTCATCTCGAGGTCGCCGCACGCCTTCTGGGTCGTGGCGAGCTGCGAGATCAGCAGGGTCCGGCCGCTGGCGCGAGCGAGCCCGTTGTAGTCGTTGCAGCCCGCGAAGCCATCCACCCGGGCTCCGCTGAAATGGGCGTCCGCGTAGAGCGCCTCCGGGACGATCTCGAGCGTGCCGCCGTTGGCGTACGAGCGCAGCACCCAGGTGGTGCCGTCCAGCTCGCCGCCCGAACCACCGCCCGGCGAGCACGCGGCGACGCCAAGCGCCAGGCCGAGAACGACCGCGAGTCGCCGGATCCGCATCTCAGGCGGACTTGCTGCCGATGTACAGAGCGAACAAACGGAGCGCGTACCCGAAGCCGGTGACGACGAAGGCCAGGAAGATCGGCACGCCGATCGCCCCGGCCGAGATGGCGAAGGCTTCGAAGAGGTTGAACGCCGGGCGCTGGGCGAGGTCGATCCACCAGACGAGGCCAGCGAGCAGGCTATAGACCACGAAGATCCAGCCGACGTAGATGAAGAAGGTCCCGATGGACGCCAGGCGGCGGACGTCGTTCATGAGGCCCATTGGATCCCTCCTGCGGCGATGGCTCCGAGTCGCAAGTCTGACTGCTCGGGGAGGCGTCTGCATCGCACGGATGGGATGATGCCGAACCCGGCCGTCACTCTGGACGCGACTGGCTCGGTCGTCATGGGCAGCACCCCGCTACACGCGGCTGACGGTCGGTCGAAGGTCTCGGCCGAGGAGTCCGGCCAGGCGGGCCACCTCGACGCCCAGCGCGTCCCCCGGAGGTCCGCCGGCTTCGCTGAACCAGGCGACCCGGACCTGGTCGCCATCGAGCTCCCAGGTCCCGGACACCGTCCCGCCGCTGACGACCACCGGCGAGATCCAGCCGCTCTGCCGGCTCACCGCCGCGCGCCGCGGCGCTGGCACGACATGACCGTCCGCCGTCCCCGGCCCGAGCACGTACTGGTCGAAGCCCGGCAACAGCCGGATCGCAAGTGTCGGCCTCGCCGCGGCGAGGTCATCGAGGTGCTCCGCGAGGGCGTATGCGCGGTCTCCCTCGACGTCGACCTCGACGAGCCGGTCTCCGAGCGACTCGACCCAGCCACGAAGGCGGCGCTTGCCGAACCAGCCGCCGGCCAGCCAGTCGCCGAAGGCCTCGATCGGCGCCGGTCCATACGCCCCGAAGTAGGCGACGATCGCGACCGGTGCCGCCGTTTCCGGATCCGGGACACCGGCCCAGCGCGAGCTCGCCGACTCGGGCAACGTGAACGTCACCCGGTTGCCCTGGCTCGGTCCGAAGCACAGATCACCCTGCCAGGCGAGCGGCTTCAGGAGCGTGCCCCAGCCCGATCGCAGGGCATCGCCGACGTGGCCGAGTCCGGGCCGGGCCACGATCGCCGCGACGAGCTCCTCGCGGGTCAGGACGGTGCCAGCGAGCACGTCTCGGACCGCGACCCGCAACGCCTCGATCTCGTTCGGGCTCACGCCGAAGTAGCGCTGCCAGCTCGGTCGTTCCCACGACCGGCCGGAGGCCATCAACGACAGGAAGGCGCCGCCCACGTCGGGCGTGAGCAGGTGGAGCGTGCCCCGCATCGCCCACGTCTTGATGAGCCGACCATCCGCGAGTGCACGGCCCACCTCGCCGGGCTGCGACGCCGTGCGCCGGACGCGGACCGCGAGCTCCGCCGCGGACGCGACCTGAGCCTGGACGCCACACAGCCGGTCGACCACGCCGACGATCGGCAGCCCTCCGACCGGTTCGAGGAGCTGCCGCTCCATGCGCCAGGCGAGCACCTGCGGCCAGCTCAGTGTCAACATGCGCGAAGCGTATCGGCCGCCGGCCATCCGTCGGCGCGACGTGACGTCGCCCGCGAAGGGGGGGACTTCGATGACGGATATCGCGGGCGACGTCCTGAGCACTGCGATCGGGGCGATCGCCCGAACGGACGAGCTGGTCCCGGGTCTGGCGGTCCGCCTCGGCTCGCTGACCGATCGGCTCGACGTCGGCTCCGCCGCGGTCTTCCGTTCGGTGACCGAGCCGGACGGTCTCGAGATCGTCGCCGCGGTCGGGATCGGGGACCAGGCCACTGCGGCGCTTGCGAAGGCGGTGACGGACCCGCGCCACCCCATCGCGAAGACCGTCGCCACGCCGGTCGCGTCGTTCAACGTTCTTCCGATGGCGCCGAGCGGACCCGCGCTCCGGAGCCATCTGCCGCTGGTCGTCCGGCGCGACGGGACGGACCGGGTGGTCGGTGTCCTGGCGCTCGCCCACGATCGCCCCTTCGACCCCGGGACGTGGCAACTCCTCCAGGGCTGCGCGGATCTCGCCGCGCTCGCGATCGAGCGTGACGCCCGAGGCTAAGGCCGGGGACCGCTCGTTGCCACGGAATCACAAGAGCCCGTCGCCCCCGGGCTCTCGTGGTGGGTTCGAGCGGTCGGCCGCGGCGCACTCCGCCCGGGCCGGATCCGCCTACTGGCGGTAGACGAGCGTCCCCTGGTCCTGAAGCGTGATCGTCAGGTTGCTGCTGGCGATCGCGTAGCTTGCCGCGTTGCTCAGGCCGAGGACGTACAGGTCCGCCAGCGAGCCTTCCGCGCACTCGACCATCGTCGACGGGCCGATCGTGATCTTCAGCCCGCCGGAAGCGGTCGCGGTCCACGTCCCATTGACCTGGTTGCAGTCGGCCCGGGCAGCGAACGTACCGGCCGCCTGGAACGCGATCGTGTACTTGTCCTGATCGGCCGGCGGGACGACGCCCTGGAAGGCCGGGACCCGCTCCGTGATCGCGGTCAGGTGCCAGGTCGGACCGACGAGGTCCGCGCCGGGACTCGGTGTCGGGGCGGGGGTCGCGGTCGGTGCCGGGGTGGGTGTCGGCGTGGGAGCCGGGGTCGGGCTGGCGGTCGGCTTCGCGGTCGGGTTCGACGTGGCCGTCGCCGTCGGCTTCGGGCTGGCGGTCGGCGTCGCGGTCGGTGTCGCCGTCGGCTTGGGCGTCGGCGATGGCGAGGCCGTTGCGGTCGCCGTGGGCGGTGCCGTCGTGGCCGCAGCCGCCGCGCTCGACGACGGGCCGGGCCCGACGCCGACGACGAAGACGAGCGTGCCGCCTTCCTTGAGCGTGATCGTCAGCTGGTCGTTCGCGATCGCGTAGCTTGCTGCGTTGTCGAGCGCATGGATGAACAGGTCCGCGAACGACCCATCCGGGCAGGCGACCAGGGTCGTCGGACCCGGGGTGATCGTGATGTTGTTCGAGCCGCTCGTCGTGTACGTCCCGGCGACGCTATTGCAGTCCGCCGTCGCGTTGAACGTGCCATCCGTGTTGAACGTGATCGTGTACTTCGTCTGGTCCTCGGCCGGGACGACGCCCTGGTAGGCCGGTGTCTTCTCGGTGATCGCCGTGAGCTGCCAGTTCTTGCCGGTCAGGTTCGAACTGCTGTTCCCGCACGCGGCGACGATGACCAACGCGGCGACGGCGAGCGCCGCCAGGACGAGCTTGCGCATGGAGACTCCATCGAGCGGAAGGGCCGGCCGGGGGCGTGCCGGAGGGGACGCCTGCGGCATTCTAGCCGAGCCTTCGACGACGCGGCCTCCGCCTACCCCTTGACTCCGGCAGGATCGTGGGGCCATCGTTGCGATCGTCGACGGCGCACGGGCGCGTGTCCATCAGGAGTCGCACCGGCGCAGGTGTCCGGCCGAACGGGGGAGCAGCATGAGAAGGCCCGCGCGAACGCGGCTGGTCGCGACCGCGGCTGCGCTGTCGGTCGTTGCCGCCGGGTTGGGCACGGCCGGCCCGGCTCGGGCCGACACGACGCTCTCATTCCAGCCCGTCGCCGACGCGCAGGTCTATTCGTCCCACCTCACCACGAACTACGGGACGTTGACGACCCTCCGGACCCGCGAAGGCGCGGGGACCTCCAGCGACCCCACCTACCGCACGTACCTCCGGTTCGATGTCTCGGGGGTCAGCGGCGCGGTCACTGGGGTCACGCTGCGACTCTCGGCGAGCGATCCGAGCTCGAACGCCCAGGGGGTCTACGCGGTCGCAGCCGGCTGGACGGAGACCGGCGTCACCTACGACAGCGCGCCCGTGATCGGCGGCACGCCGCTCGGATCGGCGAGCGTGCCGGCGAGCGGCTACAACGATATCGCGCTCGCCCCGTCGAGCGTCTCCGGCAACGGCTCGGTCTGGCTCGGGATCAAGAGCGCCGGGACGAACAGCGCGATCTTCGACAGCCGCGAGGGCGCGGCTCCGCCACTGCTGCTCGTCACCGTCGGTGGCAGCCCGCCGCCGCCGGTCAAGCCTGTCGCGGCCTTCTCCGGATCGCCTCGCTCGGGCAGCCCCGGGCTCACCGTCACGTTCGGCGACGCCTCGACGAATGGCCCGACGAGCTGGGTCTGGGACTTCGGCGACCCGAGCTCGGTGACGAACAGCTCGACGCTCCAGAACCCGAGCCATACGTACGCCGACCCCGGCACCTACGACGTCACGCTCGTCGCCGCCAACAGCGCCGGACCGAGCGATCCGCTCGTCAAGACCGGCTACGTCACGGTCACGAGCCAGCCGCCGCCGGTCAAGCCCGTCGCGGCATTCTCCGGATCGCCCCGCTCGGGCGGCCCCGGGCTGACCGTCGCGTTCAGCGACGCGTCGACGAACGCGCCGACGAGCTGGACCTGGGACTTCGGCGATCCGAGCTCGGGATCGAACAGCTCGACGCTCCAGAACCCGAGCCATACGTACGCCGACCCCGGCACCTACGACGTCACGCTCGTCGCCACCAACAGCGCCGGATCGAGCGATCCGCTGGTCAAGACCGGCTACGTGACGGTCACGAGCCACCGCCGCCGGGCGACCCGGTCCTGGTCGGAGCCGGCGACATCGCGGATTGCTCACGGACCCAGGACTCCAAGACCGAGGCGCTCCTGGCCGCTATCCCGGGCACGGTCTTCGCCGCGGGCGACCTGTCGTACCCGAACGGGACGGCCGCCGAGTTCGCGAACTGCTACGGCCCGACCTGGGGCCTCGAGAAGGCACGGACGCGGCCGGTCATCGGCAATCACGAGTACAACACGAGCGGCGCGGCCCCGTACTTCGCCTACTGGGGCGCCGCGGCCGGCGACCCTTCGAAGGGCTACTACAGCTACGACATCGGGGCCTGGCATGCCGTCGTCCTGAACAGCAACTGCTCGAAGGTCGGCGGCTGCGGCGCGGGATCGGCCCAGGAGAAGTGGCTCAAGGCCGACCTTGCAGCCAGCTCGGCCGCCTGCACGATCGCGTTCTGGCACCACGCCCGGTTCAGCTCGAGCCGGACGAGCCCCGACGGACTCACCCTCGCCCTGTGGCAGGACCTGTATGCCGCCGGGGCCGAGATCGCGGTCTCCGGGCATTATCACAACTACGAGCGGTTCGCCCCGCAGACCCCGACCGGCGTCGCCGATCCGACGACCGGCATCCGCCAGTTCGTGGTCGGCACCGGGGGCACGGGTCTCGGCGGGTTCAAGAGCACGATCATGGCCAACAGCCAGGTCCACGACCGATCGACCTACGGCGTCCTCAAGCTCACTCTCCATGCCACGAGCTACGACTTCGAGTTCGTGCCGATCGCCGGTCAGACGTTCACCGACACCGGTTCGGGCACCTGTCACGGTCGCCCCTGAGGAGCATCGCGGGCTCGCCGCGATCCGCGTCGCTACCCAAACGAACGACCCGCCGGGGTGGCGCCCGGCGGGTCGACGCGAGGAGGACGGTGGCAGATCGGGTCAGGGCAGCTGGATGAGCTTCGTGCTCCCGATCAGCGAGTTGGCCGCCTGCTTGAAGGTCTCGGTCAGGTTCGCGCTCGCGCCCGAGGTCTTCGGGACGCAGTAGAAGTGGTCGAGGTCGTCGTTCGACGTGCCCGGGCAGCCGCCGTCGACCGAGTCGGTCGCCATCGCGGCCATGAGGGTCCGGGCCCTGACGCCCTTCCATGCACCGGCCGTGTCCGGACAGGTGATGTTGTTGCTGCCGTCGAGGCCGAAGCCGATCGTGAAGACCTCGATCCCCTGGTTCTTGGCCGCGACAGCCGCGGCATACGACTGGGCACAGTAGGCACTGCTGCCCGTCGGGATCGTCGAGTTGTTCGGCTGGCCGTCGGACATCAGGATGATCCCCTTGACCACCTCTGAGATCGGGCGGCCGTTGTGCATCAGCTCGTAGGCCGCGGCGGTCACCGGGTCGGCGAGATCCGTCCCGACGCTCGAGTTCGTGTAGCAGCTGATGCCCTGGGCCATCGCGCTGCCTGCCGCGGCGTAGTTCGCGTTGGTCGGAGCGCCGAACCCGGTCAGCCCGAACGGGACCCAGCGTCGGAGGTCGGCCGGCAGATTCGCCGTGCCGATGCTCGGGTCGGGGATCGTGGCGCACGAGCCCGCCCCCTTGCTCGGTCCGAGCAACCCGAAGCCCATCCACTGCTCCGCCGGGTTGTAGGTCTTGCGGACGGCGTCGGCCGCGGCCCGAGCGTTGCACGGTGTCGACACCGCTCATGCTCGAGGTCCGGTCGACCACCAACATCAGATCCACGGGCGCCAGGGGCTTCGCCCCGCAGGCACCCTTGCAGGCGGCCGAGACGACGGTCTGGGTCGTCCCGGTGTTGACGCCCACGGCGGCTCCGAACCCGTACTGGACCGTCGCAGCGTCGACGAGGACGACCGTGTTGCAGGTATCGCCTTCATCCGGGATGCAGATCGAGCTGCAGATCTTCGTGTTGCACGTCCAGTCGGCATTGCCGCCCGGGTCGCAGACCGCCGGGACATCGGCCAGACGGGGCGAGCCGGCGACGCTGCCGATGATGCAGCGGAACCCGACCGTGACGCCCGGTGGCAGTCCGCCCGGGTAGTTCTTGTCGGCGAACGCGAGGGCGATCGCCTCGGCATTGGTGGCGTCGGCCGGCAACTCCTGGGCGCCGGCGAGGGCGCCCGCGTCGAGCGCATTCCACAGGTTCTGGTTGGCGTTCCGGAGGACGCCCACGTCGATGACCATCGCGGCGAAGCCCATGACCACGATCAGGACAAGGACGAACAGGATGAGGATCTGGCCCTGCTCCCGCTTGGGCCCGTTCGTGGGCTTCGACATCGTGGTCCCTTTCGACGAACGTGATGCGAAGAGGGCAGGCACTACTCGATCCTCATCTGAACGGTCGACGACAGGTCGATCGAGTTGCCGAAGGCGAGCGGCCAGAGCATGTGGTAGTCGTAGTCGACACGAACGACGACCGTGTCGCCCGAGGCGCAGCTCGCCTGGCAGGAGACATTCACCGTGAGTTGCGATTGGTCGAGGCCACCGGTCATCGCCTCGACCCGGTTCGTGACGTTGCTCGTGTTCAGGGGCGTGTTGACCACGGCATAGCGAGCGCCCTCGCGCGCGGCGTTGATGACGGTCATCTGCGAATAGAGACCCAGGCCGAAGTCGATGACCCCGGCCAGGATCAGCAGGAAGACTGGCAGGACGACGGCGAATTCGACCAGGGCCTGACCGCGACTCCGGCGCGGCGGTCGACGCGATCGACCGACGTCCGAGGTGCTGATCCGTGCCTGGCCCGGTGCGTGGATCCGGCTCATCTGCGCTGGGCTCCTTGGGTCGCCGTCCAGACGGCATCACCCGTTCACGTCGCGAAGGTCCTGAAGGCCCCCCGTCAGGAAGCCGACGTTGCGCGGAGGAGCTTTCAGTGGAACTTTCAACGTTGCGGAGTAGCACCATTTTCTGGTGACACGGAGCACCATCCCGCGACGGCCCTCCGAGTCTCCGGCGCCCCGGCGCACCGCAGCCCGCGGATAGGGCGATCTACCCGGTTGACGTGCCGTAGGCGCAGGCCGACACTCGCCGAGCCCAAGACGGGGCCGACGCTATCGAGGCCAGGGGGTCGATGAGCGGAGCGAGCTCCCATCGCGTCCACGCCGGCATCGGCATCACGCTGATGCTGCTGACGCTGCTGTTCCCGAGCATGGTCGCGGCCGGGACGGGTCCTGCCCCCGCTGACCTCTCGATCGCGAGCGCATCCCGCATCACGAGCTGGATCGTCACCCTCAAGGCCGGCCGCGATCCGGTCAAGCGCGCTCCGACCCTCGCCCGTTCGGCAGGAGGTCGAGCCAGCAAGGTCTACAGCCACGCGCTCCATGGCTTCGTGTTCAAGGGTACCGCGCGCGAAGCCGCCCAGCTCCGGCGCGATCCCAGCGTCCGGACCGTTGTCGCGAACCGCAAGATCCACCTGCTGGACGATGGGATCCCGACCGGTGTCGGCCGGATCCGCGCCGCCCATCCGACCCAGCCCAACGCCCACGACGCCGGGTTCACCGGAGCCGGCGTCCGGGTCGCGATCCTCGACACCGGCATCGACCTGACTCATCCCGACCTCGTCCCGAACCTCGACACGGCGCTCGGCCGGAACTGCATGACACCGGGTCTGCCGCCGCAGGACGGCCACGGCCATGGGACCCATGTCGCGGGCATCGTGGCCGCCGCCGCCAACGGGATCGGCGTGGTCGGGGTCGCTCCGGACGCCCGGCTCGTGCCGTTCAAGGTGCTCAACGACCAGGGCTCGGGCGAGTGGTCGAACCTGATCTGCGCGGTCGACTACATCACCGGGCTGGCGACCGATGGCGATCCCTCGAACGACATCAAGGTCGCGAACATGAGCCTCGGCGATGTCGGCGGCATCGGGACCTGCACCGACGGCGGGATCCGGGAGGCGATCTGTCGCTCGACCGCCGCCGGGGTCACCTATGTCGCCGCCGCGGGTAACTCGACGGTCGACACCTCGACGTTCATCCCGGCCGCCTTCCCGGAGGTCATCGCCGTGTCGGCCCTGACCGACCTCGACGGGGAACCGGGCGGCCAGGCCGGCTGCTGGCTCATCTTCCTGTTCTGCGACGACACCCTGGCCGAGTACAGCAACTTCGGGGCCACCGTCGATGTCACGGCGCCAGGCACCCAGATCTACTCCGACTGGACGGGCGGCGGATACGCGTCCGAGATGGGCACGAGCATGGCGGCACCGCATGTCACGGGAGTCGCCGCGCTGATCCTCGCGGCCCACCCGACGTTCAAGCCGGCCGATGTCGAGGAGCTCCTGAAGTCGACCGGTGAGTGCCCCAACGGCGCCTTCGCCGACGACGACGGGAGTGGCGACTGTGTCGGGAAGGGCCAGTGGGGCAACGATCCCGACGGGATCGCCGAGCCACTCGTCAACGCGCTCCATGCGGTCGAGGGCGGGACGCCCGGCGATCGGCGGCCGGTGGTCCACATCACGAACCCGACCGACACCTCGACCGTCTCCGGGGTCGTCCCGGTGGCGGCGACGGCCACCGACGACATCGGCGTCGCCAAGGTCGACTTCTTCGTCAACGGCGCATCGCTCGGCACGGACACCGACGGGTCGAACGGCTGGACGGCGTCGTGGGACACGCAGCGGTCTCACCGGCGGCATGTATACGCTGACCGCCACGGCCACCGATACCGGCTCGCACACCGCGACCCATTCGGTCGTCGTCCAGGTCGGAACGAACGGCCAGGGTGGCTGGGTCACGAAGGTCGGTGCGGATGGCTATGTCCTCGCCGACTGGAACGGCAGCACCGACCTGGTCAGCCTGCCCGCCGGCGTCACGTTCACCGCTGAACAGGCCTCGCGCTACAGCTGGGCCGCGACGACGACCGACGTCAGAGCGCTCCAGAGCCCGGACCAGACCGAGCGGCGCGCCCGGACGTGGCACGACGACAACGAGATCCGCCTGCGGCTCGACTTCACCAACGCCTACACCGGCACGCTCCACCTCTACGCGGTCGACTGGGACAACTACGCCCGGCTCGAGAACATCAGCGTCGACGACGGTCACGGGACTCGGACGGCGAAGCTCACCAGCTCGATCGTCCCGGGGGCCTGGGTCCACCTCCCGGTCAGCGTCGGGGCGGGCGGGTCCGTCGTCGTCAAGGTCGACCGGACCGGTGGGCTCAACGCGGTCCTGTCCGGGCTGTTCCTCGGCGGCGCCTGGACCCCGCCGCCGCCACCGCCCCCGCCGCCACCGGCGACCGTCGATCAGCCGGGCGCGCAGGGCGGTTGGGCCGGCCCGTACGGTGCCGACGGCTACGTCCTCGCGAACTGGAACAACAACAACGCCGACCTGGTCCATCTGCCCGCAGGCGTGACGTTCACCGCCGAGCAGGCGGCCCGCTACAGCTGGGCCGCCCCGACGACCGACGTCCGCGCCCTGCAGAGCCCCGACCAGACCGAGCGCCGTGCCCGCACCTGGTCGGACGCCAACCAGATCCGGCTGCGGCTGGACTTCCAGAACGCCTACTCGGGCAACCTCCACCTCTATGCCG
The DNA here is from genome assembly GCA_963783135.1 of uncultured Chloroflexia bacterium. Lineage (GTDB taxonomy): Bacteria > Chloroflexota > Limnocylindria > Limnocylindrales > CSP1-4 > Chersky-267. The sequence goes on from CAWAMH010000001.1 coordinate 45,915, forward strand.
TCGACTGGGATTCGTTCGGGCCGCGGGGTCAGACGCTGACCGTGGACGACGGGCGGGGCCCGCGGACGGTTCCGTTGTCCTCGTTCGTGGCCGGAGCGTGGGTCCACGTGCCGATCACGGTCGGGGCGGGCGGCTCGGTCGTCATCAAGGTCGATCGGACGGCTACCGGTCAGACGAACGCCGTCCTGTCCGGCGTGTTCCTCGGCGATACCTGGACCCCGCCCCCGCCGCCTCCGCCACCACCGCCGGCGACGGTCGATCAGCCGGGCATCCAGGGCGACTGGTCGGGGGTCGTCGGTGGGGATGGCTTCGTCCTGGCGGACTGGACCGGCAGCGCCGACCTGGTCAGCCTGCCGGCCGGCGTGACGTTCACAGCGGACCAGGTCGTGCGCTACCGCTGGGCGGCTCCGACGACCGACGTCCGCGGGCTCGAGAGCCAGGACCAGTCCGAACGCCGGGCCGCGACCTGGTATCACGACAACCAGATCCGGCTCCGACTCACGTTCGCGTCGGCCTACAGCGGCACGGTCCACCTGTACGCCCTGGACTGGGATTCGTTCGGGCCACGCGGTGAGACGGTCACAGTCGATGACGGCCGCGGCCCGCGGTCGGCGAGCCTGGCGACGGGATCCTTCGTGGCCGGGGCCTGGGTCCACGTCCCGATCGCGGTCGGTGCCGGCGGGTCGGTGCTCATCACCGTCGACCGCACGGCCAGCGGCACGACGAACGCCGTCCTGTCGGGGCTGTTCCTCGGCGGGGGTTCCGCGCCGCCGCCGCCTCCGCCGCCGACCGCCCCCGGCGCGCCGACGGGCCTGACGGCGACGCCCGGCAACGCCCAGGTCAGTCTGGCCTGGTCCGCTCCGGCCTCCGACGGCGGCAGCCAGGTCACTGGCTATACGGCGACGGCCAGCCCGGGCGGCGCGACCTGCTCCACGACCGGCGCCCTGGGCTGCACGATCGGCGGCCTGGCCAACGGGACCGGGTACTCCTTCACGGTGAAGGCGACGAACGCGGTCGGGACCGGACCCGCCTCCGCGTCGGCCAGCGCCACTCCGGTCGCGCCGGCCACCGCTCCAGGTGCCCCGCAGAACCTGGTCGCGACCGCCGGCAACGGCCAGGTGAGCCTCAGCTGGTCCGCTCCGAGCTCGGACGGCGGCAGCCAGATCACCGGCTACACGGCGACGGCCAGCCCGGGCGGTGCGACGTGCTCGACCACCGGGACGCTCACCTGCAGTGTCACCGGGCTGACCAACGGGACGCCGTACACGTTCACCGTCAGGGCGACGAACGCGGTCGGGACCGGACCCGCGTCGGCCTCGGCCGGAGCGACGCCGGTGGCACCAGCCACGGTCCCGGGCGCGCCGACCGGCCTGGTCGCGACCGCCGGCAACGGCCAGGTGAGTCTCAGCTGGTCCGCTCCGAGCTCCGATGGCGGCAGCCAGATCACCGGCTACACGGCGACGGCCAGCCCCGGCGGTGCGACATGCTCCACGACGGCAGCGCTCGGTTGCACGATCGGCGGCCTGACCAACGGGACCGCCTACACGTTCACGGTAAAGGCGACGAACGCGGTCGGGACCGGGCCCGCCTCCGCGTCGGCGGGCGCGACGCCCATGGCACCAGCGACCGCTCCGGGCGCCCCCACCGGCCTGACCGCGACCCCGGGCAACGCCAGGGTCGATCTGGCCTGGGCCGCCCCGAGCTCCAACGGTGGCAGCCCGATCACCGGCTACCGGGTCTACCGGGCCACCACCTCGGGTGCCGAGACGCTCGTGGCGACGCTCGGCGTCGTGACCACCTACGCCGACACGGGCCGGACGAACGGGACGACCTACTTCTATCAGGTAGCGGCGGTCAACGCCGCCGGGATCGGCCCGCGGTCGGCCGAGGTCTCGGCGAAGCCCGCGACGGTCCCGACCGCGCCACGCAGCCCGAGCGCGGCACGCAACCCGACCAAGGGGGTGACGCTGGCCTGGACCGCGCCGTCGTCGAACGGCGGCTCGGCGGTCACGGGCTACCGGGTCTATCGCGGGACGATCAGCGGGTCGGAGACGTTCCTCGTGGCGATCGGCAACGTGACGACCTATGTCGATGCCGCCACGACGGCCGGCGTCCGCTACTACTACCGGCTGTCGGCGGTGAACGCCGTCGGCGAGGGACCGCTCTCGAGCCGGGTGAACGCGATCGCCCGCTAGGCCCGTCTGCGGCCAGGCCCTCCACGCGCGGTCTACCCCAGGCGCCGGTCGGGCGACGACTCGACGGTCCGGCGCACCGACGGTCCTCTAGGATGGGCCCGTGCAGCCCGATCCTCGGCCGAACGCGAGCCGGTGAGCTTCCTCCGCCGTGCGACCCGGAACCCACGCCTGCGGACGTCGGTACGCCGGCTGTCCGAGATCGTGCCGGTCGGCGGGACGACGATCCGGCGGGTCGCGCGATCGGCCGAGAGCGCGGTGCTCGACCGAGGGCGGAGCGGCGGCCCCGGTCGGACCGGACCCGATCGCGACATCGCGCCGCCGGTCCGCTTCGTCGTGGACCCGAGACCCGACGCGGTCCGCGGTCCGTTCGAGGAGCCGCCGCCGATCGATGAGCCCGGGGCACCCGTCCGCTCGGTCACGTCGAAGACACCCGAGGTCCCCGCCTTCGACATCGACCTGTTCGAGGCGCTGAACGCCGAATACGCGACGCGGCCGCTCGTCCCGGATCCGACCGGCAAGGACGACGCGTCTCGGGCCGAACGGGCCCGGCGTCGGCTCGAGACGGTCCACGATTCGATCGATCTGCGCGGCAAACGCGTCCTCGAGTTCGGCTGTGGGGCGGGCTTCGAGATCTGGTATCTCGACCACTGGTTCGGGGCCGACGCCACCGGCGTGGACGTGATCGAGCGGCGCGCCTGGCAGTCGTTGACCGGCGACCGGACCCATTTCGTGCTCGCCGATCTCGCCGTCGAGAACCCGTTCCCGGCGGATCACTTCGACCGGATCGTGTCGTTCTCGGTCTTCGAGCACGTCGCCCATCCATACGCCGCCCTGGCCGCCCTGTACGACGTCCTCCGACCCGGCGGGCTCGCCTGGATCAGCGCGAACCTCCATCGCGGTCCGCGGGCGTCGCATCACTACCGCCACGTCACGTTCCCGTACCCGCATCTCCTCTTCGAGGACGACGTCTTCCGCGAGTTCTTCGGTCGACGAGGGCTCCCGGTCCAGGGCGCCAGCTGGGTGAACCGCCTGACCTGGGCCGAGTACGAGAACCACTTCCGCCGGCTCGGCTTCCGGATCAAGGCGTTGCGATTCACCGAGACGGACCTCGACGAAGACTTCTATCGCCGGTTCGAGGGGATCCTGGGTCGCTATCCGCGCTGGGATCTCACCAAGGACTTCTTCCAGGTCATCCTCGAGAAGCCGCTCGACGGCTGACCGGTTCGCGACGCTCGAGCTCAGGCGACGGGTATCAGCTGCGCGGCGGATCGCCCGCGACGAGATGGACCTCGACGGTCGGGAGGGCGCGGAGGATCTCGTCCGCGAGCGACGGCCGACGGAACCCCGCGACCGCGCGCGGTTCGCGGTGGGCCAGCAGGAGGTGGGTCGCCCGGCGCCGGCGGAGGATCTCGATGAGGCCGTCCGCGAGCTGGCTCGCCTCGACCCGGATGATCTCCGCTCCGAGGTCGTCGGCGTAGTCGAGGTTCTCGCGCAGATCGCGCTCCCGGTCGTATGCGCGGTGCTCGCTCGAGGGGGTCTCCACGACGATCGCCAGGAGGGGAACGTGGAGGGCGCTGGCCAGGATCGCCCCCCGTCGGAGCGCGGCCCGGCTGGCCCCGGATCCATCGACGGCCACCGCGATCCGCTCGGTGACCGTCGACCGCGTGTCGAACCCACCGGGGCCGATCTCGGTGAGCTGTTCGTCGACCGTCTGGGCCACGAACCGCAGGGCGATCTCGCGCAGTGCGGTGAGGTTCGGCTCCGTGAAGAACCGCTCGAGGGCGACCTCGGTCCGCTCCGGCGGATACACGTTGCCGTGCCGCATCCGTTGGCGCAGGGCGTGCGGGCTCATGTCGACGAGCTCGACCTCGTCGGCCGCGGCCAGCACGTCATCCGGCAGGCGCTCGTTGACCGGCGCGCCCGTGATCGTCGCCACCGCGTCGGCCACGGACTCGAGATGCTGGACGTTGCAGGTGCTGATGACATGGATCCCGGCATCACGGATCGCCTCGACGTCCTGCCAGCGCTTCTCGCGCGGGGACCCCGGGACGTTCGTGTGGGCGAGCTCGTCGACCACCGCGACCGTCGGGTGCCGGGCGATGATCGCGTCGGTGTCCATCTCCTCGATGACCACGCCGCGGTACTCGACCCGGCGGCGGGGGAGGACCTCGAGCCCGTCGAGGAGGGCCGCCGTATGGATCCGACCATGTGGTTCGACGAAGCCGACCACGAGATCGGTCCCGCGATCGACTCGGCGGTGCGCCTCCTCCAGCATCTTGTAGGTCTTGCCGACGCCGGGCGCCATGCCGAGGTACACGCGAAGTCTGCCCCGACTCGGTTCCGTGTCCGCTCGGGTGCGCGCGAGCATCTCCTCGGCCGTGGGCCGGACGTCGAACGCGTCGCGCTCGGGTGAGGTCATCGTCGCGTCATCGTGCCAGGAGCCCGTCCAGATCGAGGTTGAGCAGCAGGACGTTGACCCGCGGCTGGCCGATGAACCCGAGCAACGGCTGCTGGGTGTGCCGCGCGACCGCCGCCTGGACGTCCGCCTCCGACATCCCGCGTGCCTTCGCGACGCCGGCGACCTGGTACTGCGCCGTCGCCGGGCTGATGTCCGGGTCGAGCCCCGAAGCCGACGTGGTCACGAAGTCGACCGGGATCGGCGTGTCGCCGTTCTGGGCGCGCAAGGCGTCGACCTGATCCTGGATCCGCTGGATCAGGGCTTCGTTGGTCGGTCCGAGGTTGGAGCCCGCCGAGGCGTTCGCGTCGTAGCCATCGGCACCGGCCGCCGACGGCCGACCCGTGAAGTACTTCGGATCGCTGAACGCCTGACCGATGAGGCTCGAGCCGATCGTCCGTCCGTCGGCCGTCGTCACGAACGAGCCGTTGGCCTGGGACGGGAAGGCCACCTGGGCGATCGCGGTGATCGCTGCCGGGTACATGAAGCCCGTGATCACGGTCAGGACCAGCAGCAACGCGATGGCCGGCCAGAGCTGATGTCGGATGAAGGTTCGCATGTCGGTCCGTCCTAGGCGAGGTTGAGCGCGGTGATGACGAGATCGATCAGCTTGATCCCGATGAAGGGAGCGATGATCCCGCCGAGCCCGTAGATGAGCAGGTTGCGCTGGAGAAGCGCACTGGCCGGGGCCGCCCGGAACGCGACACCACGGAGCGCCAGTGGGATGAGCGCGACGATGATCAAGGCGTTGAAGATGACCGCCGACAGGATCGCGCTCTGGGGCGTCGACAGGCCCATCACGTTCAGTGCGTTGAGTTGTGGATAGACGGTCACGAACATCGCCGGGACGATCGCGAAGTACTTCGCGACGTCGTTCGCGATCGAGAACGTCGTGATCGAGCCGCGGGTGATCAGGAGCTGCTTGCCGATCGCGATCACCTCGAGCAGCTTGGTCGGATCGGAGTCGAGGTCGACCATGTTGGCCGCCTCCTTGGCCGCCGAGGTCCCGCTGTTCATCGCGAGCCCGACGTCGGATTGCGCCAGGGCCGGCGCGTCGTTCGTGCCATCTCCGGTCATCGCGACAAGGTGGCCGTCTGCCTGCTCCTTGCGGATGAACGCGATCTTCTCCTCGGGCGTGGCTTGGGCGATGAAGTCGTCGACCCCGGCCTCGCGGGCGATCGTCGCTGCGGTGCGCGGGTTGTCGCCGGTGATCATCACGGTCCGGATGCCCATCCGGCGGAACTCCTCGAACCGCTCGACGAGGCCCTCCTTGACCGTGTCCTTGAGCTCGATGAGTCCGAGGACACGGCCCTCGCTCTCGAGCACGAGCGGCGTGGCCCCGAGGTCGGCGAGCCGGTCCGAGCCGGCAACGACCTCCGCCGGTAGCCCGCCGACCTTCTTGTCGATCGCGTCGACAGCACCCTTGAGGATCACCGTGCCATCGACCGTCTTGACCCCACTCGTCCGGGTCTCGGCGCGGAACGGGATCTCCTCCACGATCTGGTTCGACAGCCTGGCGAACCCCGCGTCGTCGCCGTCTCCGGCGGGTGCGCCGAGCGCGGCGAGCCGGGTCCGGGCGAGCTCGACGATCGAGCGACCCTCCGGCGTCGTGTCCTGGATCGACGAGACGAGCGCGGCGCGGACCGCATCGACCTCCGCGACGCCCGGTGCCGGGCTGATCGACGCGGCCAGCCGGTTGCCGTAGGTGATCGTGCCGGTCTTGTCGAGCAGGATGACATCGACGTCGCCGGAGGCCTCGACCGCCCGGCCGCTCATCGCCAGGACGTTGAAGCGGGCGACCCGGTCCATCCCGGCGATGCCGATGGCCGACAACAGTCCACCGATCGTCGTGGGGATCAGGCAGACGAGCAGGGCGACGAGGGCGACGGTGTCGACATCGATCCCGGCGTAGTGACCGAACGGGCGAAGCGTGACGACGGCCATCAGGAACACGATCGTCAGCCCGGCGAGCAGGATCGCGAGCGCGATCTCGTTCGGCGTCCGCTGGCGCTTGGCGCCCTCGACGAGGGCGATCATCCGGTCGAGGAAGGTCTCGCCCGGATCGGCGGTGATCTGGATCACGAGCTGATCGCTGACGAGGGTCGTCCCACCGGTCACCGAGCTGCGGATGTCGGTCCCCGGCTCCTTGAGGACCGGCGCGGACTCACCGGTGATCGCCGCCTCGTTGACGTAGCCGACGCCTTCGATGACGTCGCCGTCACCGGGGATCGTCTGACCCTCCTCGACCACGATGACATCGCCCTTGCGGAGCTCGGATGAGCCGACCGCTTCGAGGGTCCCGTCGGTTCGGCGGCGATGGGCGGTCGTCTCCGAGCGCGTCTTCCGCAGGGTCTCGGCCTGGGCCCGGCCGCGCGCCTCGGCGACGGCCTCGGCATACGTGGCGAAGAGGACCGTGAACCACAGCCAGATCGCGATCTGGATCTGGAAGCCGAGTCCGCCGGGTCCGGTCACGGTCTGGATCCCGGTGGCGTTGGCGATGGCGATGATCGTCACGAGGGCGGCCGTGATCTCGACGACGAACATCACCGGGTTGCGGATCAGCATCCGAGGATCGAGCTTGCGGACCGACTGCGGGAGTGCCGCCCGGAGGAGGTCCGGGTCCAGGACGCCGCGGGGCTTCGGCGGCTCGCCGGACGGCTTGGCACCGCCGCCAAGCACGAAGCGCTGGAAGCGTCGGGTCCCACGACCGAGGTCGACCGACAGCGCTGGACGGGACTGGCTCATGACCCGAAGACCTTTCCGGCGTTCTGGAGGAGCTGCTCGGCGATCGGACCCAGCGACAGGGCCGGGAAGAACGTGAGCGCGCCGACGATGACGATCACGCCGATGAGCAGGACGCTGAACAGCGGACCGGTGGTGGGGAACGTCCCCAGCGACGGGGCGACACGACGTTTGGCGGCCATCGACCCGGCGAGGGCCAGGATGGGGACGATCATCCCGTACCGCCCGATCAGCATCGCCAAGGCGCCGGTGATGTTGTAGAAGGGGGTGTTGCCGCTGAGCCCGGCGAAGGCCGACCCGTTGTTCCCGGTCTGGCTGGAGTAGGCGTAGAGGATCTCACTGAAGCCATGCGGACCCGGGTTGAGCGGGCCGGCGAGGCCCTCCGGCGTGGCCGTGGCCAGGGCGGTGAAGCCGAGGATGCTGAACCCGAGCACGAGGACGACGAGCATCGCCATCTTCATCTCGAACGCCTCGACCTTCTTTCCGAGGTACTCGGGCGTCCGGCCGACCATGAGACCGGCGATGAACACCGCCAGGATCGCGCCGATCACGAGCATCCCGTAGAGCCCGGCCCCGATACCACCTGGCGTGACCTCGCCGAGCTCGATGTTGAACAGCGGGACGAGGCCGCCGATCGGCTGGAAGCTGTCGTGCCAGGCGTTGATCGCACCGGTGCTCGTGCTGGTCGTGATCGCCGCGAACAGCCCGCCGAGCGCCGAGCCGGACCGGACGTCCTTGCCCTCCATGTTGCCGAGGGCCTGATCGACCGCCGACGGGAAGAGCGGATTGCCGGCCGCCTCGTTGTGCATCGCCACGATGGCACCGACCAGGAAGACCGCGGCCATCGCTCCGAAGATCGTCCAACCCTGGCGCTGGTTGCCGGCCATCTTGCCGAACGTGAAGGTCAGGCTGAACGGGATGGCGAACATCAGGATCATCTCGACGAAGTTGGTCAGTGGAGTCGGGTTCTCGAACGGGTGGGCGGAGTTGGCGTTCATGAATCCGCCGCCGTTGTTGCCGAGCTCCTTGATGACTTCCTGGGACGCGATCGGACCGATCGCGATCGTCTGCGGGCCGCCTTGCAGGGTGGTCACGGTCGATGGCGCGTCGAACGTCTGCGGGATGCCCTGCCAGACGAAGAACACGGCGATGACGACCGCGATCGGCAGGAGGACGTAGAGGATGCCGCGGGTGAGGTCGACCCAGTAGTTGCCGATCGTCTTCGAGCTCCGCCGGACGAGGCCCCGGATGAGGGCGATCGCGATCGCCATGCCGGTCGCCGCGGAGGTGAAGTTACGGACGGCCAGGATCGTCATCTGGCTGAGGTTGCTCGCCCCGGTCTCGCCCGAGTAATTCTGCCAGTTCGTGTTCGTCTCGAAGCTCACCGACGTGTTGAAGGCGAGCTCGGGAGACTGCGCCGTGGCCCCACTGGGGTTGAGTGGCAGCACGTCCTGGAGGCGAAGCACGACGTAGCCGACGACGATCGCAACGAGCGCCATCAGGAGGACCGACAGGGCGTACCCCTTCCAGCCCTGCTCGACGGTCTCGTCGATGCCACTCACGCGGTAGATACCACGCTCGATCGGGCGGAGCACCGGGCTCAGGATCGTCCGTTCGCCGGCCATCACCCGGGCGATGTACGTCCCGAGGACGGGCGTGATGAGCAGGACGGCGAACGCGAAGACGATCAGGGTGACGAGATCGGGAAGTGGCACGTCAGAAGTCCTCTGGCCGGAGTAGCGCCCAGAACAGGTAGACGAAGACGAACGCGGCGGCCAGGCCGGTCAGCAGGTCGAGCCAGTTCATTCGCGCACCCGGTCGCAGAGCGCCAGGTAGCCGGCGAACGCGAGCACGCAGGCCACGCCGATGATCAGGATCTGCAAGTCAGTCATCTTGAGGTTGCGTCTCCTTCGCGCTCAGAAGTCGTTCGATCGTCGACACGAGGGTCTCGAGCGGGAACGGCTTGGGGAGGTAACCGGCGACGTTGAACTCACGCAGCCGACTCGGATTGATCGTCGTCGCGGTCGCCACGACGACGGGGGGATCGCCGGCGGCGGCGAGCGCAGGGTCACGGATCAGCGACCAGCCCGTATCGCCGGGCAGGTTGATGTCCAGGATCACCAGCCCCGGTCGCCGTCCCCCGGACAGCGCGGCGATCGCACCTTCGGCCGATCCGACCTCGATGACGTCATAGCCGTGGGCTCGGAGATGGCGTGCGAGCGTCGAGCGCAACGCCTCATCGTCCTCGACGATCAGGATGGCTGGCTTCATCGGCCCGTCCCCGTCGTCGTGGCCGCTTCTCGCTCGATGATGAGGTCGGCGCCGTGCTCCCCCGTGTGGAACAGCGGCCGGACCGTCAGACCGTGCGCCATCGCCCGGTCGCGGGCCTGGTCGAGGAGCTCATCGCCGAACCTGAGGCCGGCGACCGTGATGCGTGGGAAGCGGCCCGACCCGACCGCATCGATCGCCTCATCCACGAGTCGGAGCTCGTGCTCGAGGGTCGAACTCGTCAGGCTGGCATCGAACCGATCCGGTGTTTGGTCATCCACGTCTCGACTGTGCGCCGCGGCCCCAAGAGGGAACCGGGTCCCGGGGGCCTGCTCCGCCTCAAGAGCGACTCAAGACGGCTCCGGATCCGTCTCCCCGGCGTCGGCGGGACGGACGCGATAGCCGACTCCCGGCTCGGTGGCGATGAGGTCGGCCAGCTCGCCCGCCGGGTCGGCGGCCGCCAGCTTCTTACGCAGCTGGCTGACATAGACATGGACGTAGTGGTCCTCGCCCGCATACGCCTCGCCCCAGACCGAGCGGAGCAGGCGGCCACGGGTCACGAGCCGCCCCGGGTTGGCCAGGAGGACCTCCAGGATCTGGTACTCGCGCGGACCGAGCTGGATGGCTCGACCGTGGACCCGCACCTCGTGGGCCAGGATGTCGAGCTCGATCGCGCCGTTACGGAGCACGCCACCTTCGTCGGCGGCGGGGCCTCCCGCTCGGCGGAGCGCCGCCCGGATCCGGGCGTGGAGCTCGGCCATCCCGAACGGCTTGGTCACGTAGTCATCGGCGCCGCGGTCGAGGGCTTCGACCTTGGTCGCCTCCTCGCCGCGGGCCGACAGGATCACGATCGGCGTCATCGCCTCCCGTCGGATCCGGCCGACGACGACCAGCCCATCTCGATCCGGCAGGCCGAGGTCGAGCAGGACGAGGTCCGGGCGTCGGGCGTCCCACCGTCGGAGGGCCTCGGTCGCGTCGCCGGCCTCCACGACCTGGAAGTGATGGAGGCGAAGGTTCCGGGCGACCTCCGTCCGGGTCGCCTCGTCGTCCTCGACGAGCAGGACCGTCGGTCCGTCAGATCGGCGTCGGCTCACTTGTCATCCCGGTCCCGGTCCCGATCCCGCTCCCGTTCGCGTCCGTTCGATCGGGTGCGACGGGCAGGTCGACGTCGATCGCCAGACCGCCCAGCGCGCTCTGACGCGCCGCGACACGGCCGCCCATCGCCTCGGTGAGGCCGCGAACGACGGCGAGGCCGACCCCGGTCCCGGGACGCGACCGGACCGTCCGGGTCTGGACCCGATAGAACTTCTCGAACAGCCGGGGCAGGGCCTCGACCGGGACCCCCGGACCCGAGTCCTCGACGGTGAAGCGGATCGTGTCTTCGGCGCGCGACGCAGACACGCGGACCAGAGCACCTGCAGGCACGTACTTGGCGGCATTCTCGAGGAGGTTCGTGATGACCTGGTCGAGGAAGACCGCGTCCACGAGGGCGGGTCCCGGAGCTCCGGCAAGGTCGATCTCGACGGTCCGTCCAGCGAGCCGGTCGGCGAGCCGGGCCACGACCGGCTGGACCGCCTCGGCCAGCTCGACCGGCTCGAGGTCGGCCCGCAGCGCGCCGGCCTCGATCCGGCTCAGGTCGAGCAGGTTGGTGACGAGTCGATTGAGGTGCTCCGCCTCGCGATCGATCGCGAGCGCGCTCGCCCGCCGGTCCTCGTCCGAGATCACCAGCTGTCGGTCGAGCATCGTTCCGGCCGCCGCCCGGATCGTCGCCAGTGGCGTGCGCAGATCGTGCGAGACCGACTCGAGCAACGCCGACTTCAGTGCGTCGCTCTGGCGGGCGATCTCGGCCGCCTGGGCCTCCGCGGCGAGGCGGTCCTGCTCGAGGGCCTGGCCCACCTGGTCGGCCGCGGCGGCGAGCAGGCGCGTCTCGGCCCGACCCGGTTCGCCGGCGCTGCGAGCCCGCAGACCCCAGACGGATCCGATCGTCCGACCCGCGGCCTCGATGATCACCCGGTGGGCGCGGAGACCGGAGTCCCCCACGCGCCGCACGCCCGACTGGTGGACCTTGACCCACTGGGCGGGGGTGTCGCCCGGAGTCCGGCGGAGGACGGCGTGGCTCGCTGTCACCGTCGGGATGGCCGTCGCGCCGCCGGTGTCGGCGACGATCTTCTCGGGGCCGGCCGATCGATCGAGCCCGATCCAGACCCGTTCGAAGCCGACCTCGGTCCGGAGGACGCCGGCGATCTCCGGGAGGACCGCGATCGTCGCGGACCGCGTCGCGAGGACGCGGCTCACCCGGAACTGGGCGATCGCCTCGCGTTCGCGCTCGACGGCCGCTTCGGCGCGCGCTCGCTGGGTGGCCGCGAGCTGGCCGACGACGATCCCGCCGACGAGGAGGAGGACGAGGTTGAGCCACTCGCCGGGCTCGCTCACCACGAACGTGTGGATCGGCTCGACGAACAGGAAGTCGTAGAGCAGGAAGCCACCGAACGCGGCGAGGATGCCCGCGCCGGTCCCGAACGCCATGGCGCACACGAGGACCGCCAGGAGATAGGCCGACGACGCGTTCGGGACGCCGATCGGACCCTCGAGGATCGCCACGAGACCGCTGACCGCGATCAGCGAGGCGACCGTGAACAGGACTGTGGTCGCCGACCAGCGCTCGGTCGCGAGATGCCGCAGGTCCATGGCGGCCATCATAGGCCGACGGTCCGCGGGACCCGGGACGGTCCGGTCGGGACGTCCCGGTCGTGCCCCCGTCGGCCGGCGCTCAGTCGGACAGGTCGCGGCGGGCCATACCCCAGGCGCCGAGCAGGACGCCACCGACGGCGAGAACCAGACAGAGGGCCACCCCGACGGGATCCCAGATGCCGATCATCGGCTGCCCCAGGTGGGCGGTCAGGGCGAGCTGATGGACCCAGTCAGGGAGATGCAGTGGCGGAGCGATCAGGTCGATGAGGTACGTCGCCACGACGACCAGCGAGGCGATCTCGGCGGCGAGTGACGTCCGCCACAGACCGCCCACGGCGAACCCGACGCCGACGATCGCGATCGCGTACAGGCCCAGCGCCGCGGACCCGAGCATCGGCTCGGTGGCGGCCAGGCCTCCGGATGCGGCCCCGAGGCCGATCCCGACCGAGAACAGCACGGTCGCGGCGACCACCGCCAGGATCGCAGCGACGCCCCCGGCGATCACCCAGCGGGCTCGCGAGGTGGGCGTCGCAAGGACCATCTCGAGCCGGCCATCGGTCTCGTCCGACGCCCATTTCGACACGAACGTCGCTCCGGCGAACCCGGCCGCGATGAAGAACAGCTGCACGTAGAGCTGGAGGAAGCCGCCCGCCGACCCAAGGTCGAAGTCCGGGAAGATCGTGCTGAAGACGCGGAGCAAGTCGGGGCTGCTCGCGATCTGGTCCGCCATCGGCCCGACGAGCGATGCGAGGAGCGCGCCCATGAGGGCCAGGCCCAGTCCCCACGCCAGCGCTCGCGGCAGCTGATCGCCGAAGGCCCGGCTGATCGGGCCGCGTACGCCGAGGACGTCTGCCGGGAGCCTTGGGAGCGAGAGACCCGTGGTGACGCCGAGGTCGCGGCGCAGGAACAGCTCGACGCCGATCACCAGGAAGACGACCCCGACGACCCCGACGAGCGCCAATCCCGGCCAGTCGTACTCGCCGACGAGCGCGATGTGGTCGGCGGTCCAGCGGAACGGGCTCAGGGCGGCGACGGGTCCGAGGACGTCGAGGCCGTTGGTGACCCACAGGACGATCATCGCGAGACCGGCCACGCCCGCCGCACCCGACCGGCCGAGCAGCGGCGCCAGCGCGAACGAGAGGCCCCCGAAGAAGAGGGCGATGAACCCGACCCACAGGGCGAAGCCGAGCGACGACAACGGCGGGATCGGGTCGCCGAGCGCGGCGTCGCCGAACAGATTCGAGCTCACGGTGGTGGCGACCGCGAGGATCGCCATCGCCAGCCCCAGCATCGTCAGGTGGGCGGCCAGCTTCTCGAGGGCGATCCGGCGCTTGCCGAACGGCGCGGCCGCGACGAAGTCGAGGCTGCCCCGCCGCGCCTCGCCGGCGAGGGTCGACGACAGCGCCAGGATCGACCAGAGCGCCGTGCCCAGAGCGAACACAGCTCCGTACTTCCAGCTCATGTAGCCGCCGAGCGTGCCGAGCTTCTCGGGCTTGCCGAATAGGTTGACCATCGACGCGGGGATGCTCCCGATGAGCTTGTCCACCTCGAGGCGCGCGCCCGGGCTCGGGAACACGCTCGTGATCGCGACGCCCATGACGAGGGCCATCCCGCCGAGGAGGCCGGCGGCGATGATGAACGCGAGCCGCGAGTCGCGGATCGTCTTGCCGTAGATGCTCCCGAAGCCGTACAGGCGCCGATGGAGCGGGATCGGTGGGAACGTCGCCGCCGCTGCAGGGCGCGGCGATCCGGCGCTAACGGCCATGATCCGCCACCTCGACAGCCTGATGCTCGTACTCGGCGAGGAACGTCTCTTCGAGCGACGGCTCGCGGGAGACGAAGTCCAGGAGCTCGTAACGGGCGGCTGCCCGGACGACCGGGGTGATCGGGCCGCTGACCCGCATCCGAAGGACGTGGTCGTCCGCACTGACGTCGGTCACGCCGGGCAGCGCCTCGAACTCCGAGGTCGGGACCGGGCCGGCGAACCGAAGCTCGACCTGGTGGTGGGCGAGGTCGCGCAAGGCGTCGACGCGGTCGACGCGGGCGAGCCGGCCGTCACGGATGATCGCGACCCGGTCGCACGTCTTCTCGGCCTCGGACAGGACGTGACTCGACAGGAAGACCGTCCCGCCGGCCGCGACCACCTCGCGCAGGAGTTCGAAGAACGTCTGCTGGACGAGCGGGTCAAGACCCGAGGTCGGCTCGTCGAGGATCAGCAGCTCGGGTCGGTGCTGGAGGGCGATGACCAGACCGACCTTCTGCTTGTTGCCCTTGGAGTACTCCTTGAACCGACGCGACGGATCGAGGTCGAATCGCTCGGTGAGCGCGGCCTGATAGGCGCGATCGACGCCGCCGCGGAGATTCGCGAAGTACTCGAGCGTCTGGGCGCCGGTCAACCGGTCGTAGAGCGTGAACTCGCCGGGCAGGTAGCCGATCCGGCGGTGGATCGCCACCGGATCGACGGTCGTCTCGATGCCGAAGACGAGAGCGCGGCCGCTCGTCGGGCGGATGTGGTCGAGGACGACCCGGATCGTCGTCGTCTTGCCGGCACCGTTCGGTCCGAGGAACCCGAACACCTCGCCCTGCTCGACGGCGAGGTCCACATCGACGATCCCGCGATGGACGCCGTAGGTCTTGGTCAGCTGCTCGGTCTGGATGATCGCGGTCACGAGGACCCCCTTCTGGCCGCCACCAGGGTCGACCCGTCGCCGCGCCGCTCGCGATGGTACCGCTCGAGCAGGGCGGGGAACTCGCGTTCGAGGAACGCATAGATGTCGTGGACTTCCTGGAGGCGCGCCCGTGCGGCCGAGGGCCGATCGGTCATCAGCGCCAGACCGTGGGCGGTGATCCGGTTGAACCGGCCATAGGCGGCCATCGCCGTCTCGAACAGCGCCTCGAACCCACCGGGCGGGGCGCTGAAGTATTCACGGCGGTCGCCCCGGCGGGTCGCGCGGTGGATGAGGCCGGCCGTCGTCAGCAGGCGCGCCGTGCCGCTGATCGAGCCGCGACTCGCCTGGAGCGCGCTGGCCAGATCGGCGGCGCTCTGCTCGGGCGGGTCGCAGATCAGCAGCCAGCCCCACATCCGCCCGGACATCGGGGTCATCCCGCTCGAGCCGAGGAACTGGCCCATCGCCTCGACGAAGACGCCCTCATCGTCGGTCATGCCTGAACGCTAGTCCTGTCAGAACATTCAGTCAAGAGTGAACGCTAGCGGGATGAGGTGGACGGAGCCGGGCTTCGGCCGTGCACCGTCACCATCCTGTTACCATCCGCTCCGTGGCTCAGGCAGCGCTCACCGGTGACCCGTTCGACGCCCTCGGCGACCCGAACCGGCGGGCGATCGTCGAACTCCTCGGAAGTGGCGGTCGATCGGTCGGCGAACTCGCCGCGGCGCTGCCGATCAGCCGCCCAGCCGTGTCGCGCCATCTTCGGCTCCTGAAGCGGGCCGGGCTCGTGGTCGAGGAACCGCGCGGGACGAGGCGGATCTACCGGTTGCACGATCAGGGGGTCGACGCGGTCCGACGCTATCTCAGCGAGGTCTGGGGCGACGCCGGGTCGCGGTTCCGGCTCATCGCCGACAACACACTCTCCGACCCGAACGAAACGGTGATCGAACCGCTCCAGCTGTCGTTCGAGGTCGGCTGCCCGGCGGATCGGGCGTTCACGATCTGGACGACCCGGACGTCGGCGTGGTGGCCCGTCAGCCACACCGTGTCGACCCAGGCCGGTCTGGCCGTCGTCATCGAGCCCCGGGTCGGTGGCCGGATCTTCGAACGGACGCCGGACGGGACGGAGCACGATTGGGGCGAGATCGTCGCCTGGGACCCGCCACGCCGGTTCGTCTACTCATGGCACCTCAGGGTCGACCGGGCCGATGCGACCGAAGTCGAGGTCCGGTTCACCGACCTCGATGGGGCCACGAGCCGGGTCGACATCGAGCACCGTGGCTGGGACCGGCTCGGCGCACGCGGGCCCGAGCGTCGTGACGCGAACGGCGTCGGCTGGGCGGGCCTGCTGCCGTCGTTCAGGGCCGCTTGCGACGCGGCTGCAGCCTGACCCACCGCCGGCGCGACGAGCGCCCTACCATCCCGACATGACCGGTATCGACCGTGACGGCTCGGCGCAGCCAGAGCTCGTCGTCGATTCGAGGTCGTTCCTCGGCGAGGGTCCGGTCTGGGACGAGCGGATCGACCGCCTCGTCTGGGTCGACATCATGGCGGGCCGACTGCAGCTCACCGCTCGTGACGGCGGGACCCGGACGATGCACCTGCCGAGCCCGGTCGGCTGCGTCGTCCCGAGAGCGTCTGGCGGGTGGGTCGTCGCACTCGCCGACGGGTTCTGGTCGGTCTCCGAGGATGGCGACGTCGAACGTCTCGTCGACGTCCAGTCGGACCGACCCGACCTCCGCTTCAACGACGGCAAGTGCGACCCGGCCGGACGGTTCTGGGCCGGCACGATGGCGCTCGATCATCGGGCGGGCGCCGGGAGCCTGTACCGGCTCGACCCGGACCTCAGCGTCCATCGGATGGTGGACGGCGTCGGGATCTCCAACGGGCTCGACTGGAGCCTCGACGGCCGGACGATGTACTACGTGGACACGCCGACCCACCGGCTGGACATGTTCACCTTTGATCCCGGGACCGGCGCGATCTCGGATCGACGGCCGTTCGCGACGATCGATCCGGCGGACGGCAACCCGGACGGCCTGACCATCGACGCGGAGGGCGCCGTCTGGCTGGCCCTGTGGGACGGCTGGAGGGTCCGGCGCTACCTGCCCGACGGGACGGTCGACCGCGAGATCCGGCTGCCGGTCTCCGAAGTCACGTGCCCGGTGTTCGGTGGGCCCGATCTTGACGAGCTCTACATCACCTCCGCCTGGGAGCTCCTCGGCGAGGCGCAACACGCTGCCGAACCACTCGCCGGCGGGCTGTTCCGGGTCCGGCCGGGCGTGAGCGGCCGACCGCCGACACCGTTCGCGGGCTGACTCCTCGCGTGGGCTGCGTCCCACGGGGATGCGCCGTTCGGCACTCGACGATCACGGCGTCCAGTCGCACCATCATCGGTAGATCTCATTAGCTCTCGGACGGTCACGATCTGCCACGAGAGGGCGCGTCCCGTCGGAGGAAGGGAATGCGCGCTCTGTTGGGCGTCCTGGTCGTCGCCTTGGTCCTGACGGCGTCGCCGGGCTGGGTCGGTCCGACGGCCGCCGCGGACGATCCATTCGCCGCGTTGGTCGGGCATGACGCCGTCTACGCGGGCCACCAGCTCGATGTGGTGGCCCGGTCGCTGTCCACAGCGAAGTATCCAAGCACCACGGCGACCAACGGCGCCTGGACCACGACCAGCTCGGGCGATTGGACGAGTGGGTTCTTCCCGGGTTCGCTGTGGCAGATGTACGAGATCACGGGCGATCCGATCTGGATGACCCGGGCGATCGATTGGCAGAAGGGGCTCGAGGGACGCAAGAACGACACGTCGACGCACGACGTCGGGTTCGTGATCATGTCCAGCTTCGGGAACGGCTTCCGCCTCAGCACGACCGACGCCTACCGGCAGGTCGTCCTTACCACGGCCGGTTCGCTGGCTACCCGTTACAACGTCAAGGTCGGCTGCATCCGCTCGTGGGACGGCGGTTCGTCCGACTTCAAGGTGATCATCGACAACATGATGAATTTCGAGATCCTGTTCTGGGCCTCGAAGCACGGCGGCTCTAGCGCCTGGTACGACATGGCGGTCAGTCACGCCCTGCGGACCATGACGGAGCACGTCCGAGCCGATGGGAGCACCTACCAGGTCGTCAACTACGATCCAAAGACCGGGGCGGTGAAGGCGAAGTCGACGAACCAGGGCGCCGGGACCGAGAGCACCTGGTCACGGGGACAGGCCTGGGCCATCCACGGCTTCACGACGGCCTACCGGGAGACCGGGGACCAGCGCTTCCTCGACACCGCCCGGCGCACGGCGGACTACTTCATCCAGCACCTGCCTACCGACCTTGTCCCGTACTGGGACTTCGAGGCCCCGGGCATCCCGAATGAGCCCCGCGACAGCTCCGCCGGAGCGGTCGCGGCCGCTGGCCTCCTCGAGCTCGGGCGCCTCGAGTCGGACCCGGCTCGGGCGGCGACCTACATCGGGGCGGCCGACGCGATCGTCACCTCGTTGTCATCCTCGGCGTACCTGTCCGAGGGCACCGGCAACCAGGCGATCCTGCTCCATGGCACCCAGAACGAGCCTGACGGCAAGTACGACCGCGGGTTGATCTACGGCGACTTCTACCTCCTCGACGCGCTGCTCCGATCGCCGTCGGCCGTCGGCCGGATCTCCGACCGCGCGACCGGCCAGCCGATCGTCGGCGCGAGCGTCTTGGCAGGCTCGGCGGCGACCCGCAGCCGGGTCACCGGCGACTACTCGCTCATCGCCGTCGGGCCCGGATCGCGCGTCCTGACCGTCACGGCGACCGGCTACGCGCCGAAGACCGCGACCGTCGAGATCCAGCAGGCGGGCAGTACCCGCCTCGACATCCTGCTCGACAAGAGCAGCGGCCCCACCCCGACCGCGACGGCCACCCCCACCGCGACGCCGACCGGGGCACCCGGCGGCGGGACGATCCGGCTCTATCCGGTGGCGGACAGCCAGGTCAAGTCGTCGAGCCCGACTGCCAACTACGGCACGCTGACGACCGTCCGGGTCCGGGACGACACGGCATCCGCGCCGATCGTCTATCGGACCTACCTCCGGTTCGACGTGACCGGGCTGACCGCAGCGCCGAACGCGGTCCGGCTCCGCCTCTATGTGACCGATCAAAGCGTCGAGGGTGGATCCGTCTTCGGCGTGGCCAACGGCTGGACCGAGACCGGGCTGACCTGGACCAACGCGCCGGCCATCGCCGGCTCGGCCGTCGGATCGTCGGGCACGACGCCGTCCGCTGGGTCGTGGCTCGAGATCGTCCTCGCACCGAGTGCCGTGCCGGCGAACGGGACGTACAGCTTCGCGCTCAAGAGCACGACGACCGACAGCGCGATCTATGCCAGCCGGGAGGATGCCAGCCATCGACCCGAGCTGGTCCTCACGGGCGGGAACGGTGCCACGCCGACGGCCACCCCGACCGCGACGCCGACGGCCACCCCCACACCCACGCCGACCCCCACCCCGACCGCGACGGCCACCCCCACCGCGACGCCGACCGGGGCACCCGGCGGCGGGACGATCCGGCTCTATCCGGTGGCGGACAGCCAGGTCAAGTCGTCGAGCCCGACTGCCAACTACGGCACGCTGACGACCGTCCGGGTCCGGGACGACACGGCATCCGCGCCGATCGTCTATCGGACCTACCTCCGGTTCGACGTGACCGGGCTGACCGCAGCGCCGAACGCGGTCCGGCTCCGCCTCTATGTGACCGATCAAAGCGTCGAGGGTGGATCCGTCTTCGGCGTGGCCAACGGCTGGACCGAGACCGGGCTGACCTGGACCAACGCGCCGGCCATCGCCGGCTCGGCCGTCGGATCGTCGGGCACGACGCCGTCCGCTGGGTCGTGGCTCGAGATCGTCCTCGCACCGAGTGCCGTGCCGGCGAACGGGACGTACAGCTTCGCGCTCAAGAGCACGACGACCGACAGCGCGATCTATGCCAGCCGGGAGGATGCCAGCCATCGACCCGAGCTGGTCCTCACGGGCGGGAACTGAGTCCGCGATCGGACATCGCTCTCAGCGGCGCGTGTCAGGTCCATCCGGGGAAAGGAGCCGCATCAGCTCGGCCGCGGTCGGGAGGCCGGGCTGGTCGCCGAGGGCGGCCACGGCCGCGGCTCCACACGCGTTCGCCCGGCGCAGGGCTTCCGGCAGGTCGAGGCCGGAGAGCCTGGCGTCGATGAACCCGGCACAGAACGCGTCCCCGGCCCCGACCGGGTCGACGACCGCCGCGACGGGCAGGCCCGGGGCGGACACCAGTCGCCCATCCGGACCGAGCGCCAGTGCACCGGCGGACCCGAGCTTGAGCACCGCCAGGCTGGGGCCGAGGGCGATGAGAGTCGTGGCCAGCTCGGCGGGCTCGGTCCCGCCCGGCAGACCGGTCACGACGGCCGCCTCGTCGGTGGCCGCGATCACGACGTCGACCCGACCGGCCAGCGTCCGGAGGACGCTCCCAGCTTCCGATTCGGTCCAGAGTCGTCGGCGAAGGTTCAGGTCGAGACTCACGCTTGCGCCTGCGGCCCGGGCGACGTCGAGCGCGGCGCTGACCGCCGCCCGGGCGGTCGATGACAGCGCCGGAGTGATCCCCGTGATGTGGAGCCAGGCCGCGGCCGCAAAGACCCCGCGCGCCTCGGCCGCGACCACGTCCTCGGGGCCAAGTCGCGATCCGGCCGATCCCGCTCGCGCGTAGACGACCTCCGACGGACCGAAGCCATGGCGCTCGCGGACCATCAGCCCGGTCGCCGCCGACGGATCCGCGGTCAGGCCATCGACATCGACGCCTTCCGCCCGAAGACTCCGGACGATCCGGAGCCCCAGCCCGTCGTCGCCGACCCGGCCGATGAACGCGACCCGCCGTCCGAGCCGGGCCAGACCGACCGCGACGTTGGCCTCCGCACCCGCGGCGAACGTCCGGAACGTCGTTGTCGTTGCCAACGACCCGGGCTCCGCACCGACGAACGACACGAGGCATTCGCCGAGGGTCACCACCTCCGGACCGGCTGCGGGCACGGTCAACGCTCGATGCCGGCGGGTCCGA
Organism: uncultured Chloroflexia bacterium; assembly: GCA_963783135.1. Classification (GTDB taxonomy): domain Bacteria; phylum Chloroflexota; class Limnocylindria; order Limnocylindrales; family CSP1-4; genus Chersky-267. Next base: position 66,988 of record CAWAMH010000001.1, read on the forward strand.
CGGGACGGAGCCTCATTCGCCTCGGCCCGTCTCGCGGGCCGCGCGGATGACGGCCGCGATCCGGCGCCCACGACCGGCGATCCCGGCCGGATCGCCGTCTCCGGTGAGCCAGCTGCCGATCCCGACCGCCACCGCTCCGGCCATGATCAGGGCGGCAGCGGTGTCCACCGTCACGCCGCCGGTCGGGATGACCGGGATCTCCGGGAACGGCCCGTGGAGCTCACGGATGAACGCCGGCCCCGTCACTGACGCCGGGAAGAGCTTGATCGCGGCCGCCCCAGCGGCCCAGCCGGTGTGCGCCTCGGTCGGCGTCATCGCCCCGGGGAACGCCGGGATCCCGCGACCGGCCGCCCACGCGACGAGCGCCGGATCGGTGATCGGCATGACGAGGAACCTCGCGCCGGCATCGATGGCGCCCTCGGCGTCGGTCGGCGTCAACACGGTGCCCGCACCCACGAGCAGGTCGGCCCCGGAACCGAACCGGGCCTGGAGGGCGGCGATCGACTCGAGCGCGCCCGCCCGACCGAGCGTGATCTCGAACGCGCCGACCCCACCGGCGGCGAGCCCCTCACCGACCCGAACGACGGTCTCCGGGTCGAGGCCACGCCCGATGGCGATGACGCTGCCCTCGAGGATCTGGTTCGGGATCGGGATGCGGTCCGCGGTCACCCGGTCATCGTAGCCCCGTCCCCACCCCGTCCGGAAGTCACCGTGGCAGTCCGTCGCCCGGCGTCAGCGTGACGTTCGCCGCCGTCCGCTCTGGCGACCGAGGACGATCACACTGACCGCGAACGCAGCCAGGATCACGAGGACGACGACGATCGGGTCATGGATGTCGATCGGACCGGGTGTCGTCGTCGACGACGACGGGAGGCCGCCCCCGGACGGGGATGTCGGGGTGGCGGTCGCCGTGGGTCCGACCGTCGGCGTCGTTGTCGGGCCCACGGTCCCCGTCGGCGTCGCCGTCGGCGTAGCTGTCGGTATCGGTGTCGGGGTCGGGGTCGGCGGTGCCGCGATCACGTCGGTCGCATCGGACGCCGTGTCGTTGGCCGGGTCGGGGTCGCTGACCGCACTGGTCACGGTCACGCCGATCGTCTGGGTCCCGGCCGGGGTCGAGGCCGGCACGGTGTAGGTGAGACCGACCGTCGCCGAGCCACCGGCCGGGATCGTCCCGAGTGCACAGCTGAGGTCCGGCCCGGCTCCGACCGGCGCGCAGCTGCCCTGGCTCGGGCTCAGCGCACCCTGGCTGAAGCCGGTCGGCCAGGTCACCGCCAGGTTGACACCGGTCGCGTCCGACGGTCCGGCGTTGCTGACCGTGACCGTGTAGGCGTGGGCGAGGCCATCGCCGGCGACGACGCTCAGCAGGCCGTCGGTCACGGCGACACCGAGATCGCCGCTGGCGATCACGTCGGTGACGTCGCTGCCGGTCAGCCCGGCCGGGTTCTCGTCGCTCCGCGCCGTCGCCGTGTTGGCGACGACCTGGGGGCTGACTCCGGCGCCGACCACGTAGGGCAGCCCGATCGTCCAGGTGGCGCCCGGCGCGAGGCTGGCGGGCAGGCTGCACGCGATGACGTTGCCGAGTGAAGCGGTGCAGTCGCCGCCGAGATCGACGTTCGGCGTCCCGACCGTGAAGGCGGCGGGCACGGTGTCGGCCAGGCTGACGTTGTCGGCGTCCGACGGCCCGGCGTTGGTGACCGCGATCGTGTAGAGATGCGTCGCGCCGTCGCCGGCGACGACCGTCGCGAGCCCGTCGTCCTTGATCACGCTGAGCGTGGCCAGCTCGATCACGTCGGTCGCATCGGACGCCGTGTCGTTGGCCGGGTCGGGGTCGCTGACCGCACTGGTCACGGTCACGCCGATCGTCTGGGTCCCGGCCGGGGTCGAGGCCGGCACGGTGTAGGTGAGACCGACCGTCGCCGAGCCACCGGCCGGGATCGTCCCGAGTGCACAGCTGAGGTCCGGCCCGGCTCCGACCGGCGCGCAGCTGCCCTGGCTCGGGCTCAGCGCACCCTGGCTGAAGCCGGTCGGCCAGGTCACCGCCAGGTTGACACCGGTCGCGTCCGACGGTCCGGCGTTGCTGACCGTGACCGTGTAGGCGTGGGCGAGGCCATCGCCGGCGACGACGCTCAGCAGGCCGTCGGTCACGCTCACCCCGAGATCGGTGGTCGGCTCGCCGAGCACGAAGTCGCTGAACGAGGTCATCGCCAGCGCCTGGGTGCTCAGCGCCGTCCGGGTGCCGACGGCCGGCAGCGTCCAGGCCGTCCCGTCGCGCTTGGCGACGATGAACGTCGCCGTATTCGCGCCGACATCGACGTCGCCGGCGACGAACGTGAACGTGGCATCGTACGTGTCGAACAGGACGCCGCCGTTCGTGATCGTCCAGTACCGGTTGACGTCCTGGGCTGGGTCGACGCCCGAGTTCGCGACGTCCGGGTGCTCGCCCGGGGTCGTGTTCGCGGTGAGCTCGCCCGATCCGACGACGGTCCCGAACGCGACGCTCACCGGCGTGTAGCGGGTCGCGTCGCCGATCTCGAAGACCAGGTTCACACCGGCGCCTGCGGCGACGTGCTTCCGGAGATAGCCGTTGACCCGACCGCCGGTCCGGGTCACGGAACCTCCGGGCGCGATCGTGAGTGTGTACGGGCCGGTGGTGACGGGGCCGCTCGTCAGGGTCAGCGTCCCGAGCACGCTCAGATCCGCCTGGAGACCAAGACCGCTCACGTTGTTCACGGTCAGGTTGTTGAGCTGGACCACGCTGCTCGGCAGGACGATCCCGGCTGCGGCGCCGTTGACGACGATCGACGACGTTCCGTCGGCGACGAGCTCCGTGATCGTGCCGGCGAGCGGATTGCTGATCGTGAGCGTATGCGCGCCGACGGTGAACGGGCCGGACGCCAGGGTCAGGATGTTGCTGACCGTGATGTTCGAAGCCATCGCGACGCCGGCCGCGTCGGACGAGACGAGGTTGTAGAACGTCATGGCCAAGGGTCCGCCGAGCGACTGGCCGGCCGAACCATTGAGGGTGACCGTGCTCGTCCCGGCGACGAACGTCCCCGACAGGGTGACGTCGCCGCCGATGCTGACGGCACTCCCGTTCAACCGGAGGGTGCCGGCGATGGCGAGGTTGCCGCCGACCGTGAGCCCGTAGTTCGTCGCGGATGTCGTGAACGTGCCCGAGGCGACGGTCAGGTTGTGGCCGACGGCCATCGCCGAGGCGAGCGTCGTGGTCCCGCCGTTGGCCGTGACGTCGTAGAACGTCATCCCGACCGACGCCACGGTCGACCCCGCGAACACGACGACGGAGGTCCCCGCGTCGACGGTGCCCGTGGTGTAGGTCCACGTGTGCGTCGTCCGGATCGTCCCGACCAGGCTGAGGGTGCCCGACGGCTTGGCGATGACGACGTTCGGCAGGTTGCCGGCAGCAGTCGTGGCTGCACCGGTGAAGGTCTGGCCGGCGGTCCCGTCGATGAGCAGCGTGCCGGTGTTGCCATCGAACGTCGAGGCCTGGCTGATCGCGCCTCGGGCTGCGACCGTGCCCGTGTTGATGTTGCCGTCGGTCAGGGCCAGCGAGCCGGCCACGGTGAGGGTCGTCCCGGCGGCGACCGTGTACGTCGAACCGCCACCGTTGAAGACGACGTCCGTCAGGGTGTGGCTGCCGCCGATCGCGAGGGTGCCGGCGAAGACGACCGTCGACGCGCCAGGATCCAATGCCCCCGCCGTGTAGGTCCAGTTGTGACCGGTGCGGATGGTGCCGACGAGCGTCAGCGTCCCTGACGGCTTGTTGATCACGACGCTCGGCAAGTTGCCGGCCGCGGTCGTCGAGGCGCCGGTGAACACCTGTGCGCCGGCGCCATCGATGAGCAGCGTGCCGGTGTTGCCATCGAACGTCGTAGCCTGGCTGATGGGGCCCTGGGCCTCGACCGTGCCGGTGTTGATGTTGCCGTCGGTCAGCGTGAGCGAGCCCGGGACCGTGAGGGTGGTGCCGGCCGCGACGGTGTACGTCACGCCGGCGCCGTTGAACGTCACGTCGTTCAGGCTGTGGCTGCCACTGATCGTGAGCGACGCGGCGAACACGACGAGCGACGTCCCCGGGTCGAGCGTGCCGGCGGTGTACGTCCAGCTGTTCGTGGTCCGGATCGTGCCGACGAGCGTGAGCGTGCCGGACGGCTTGTTGATGTTCAGCTGCGGGATGTTGCCGGCGGCGGTCGTGGCCGAATCGGTCAGCGTCTGGGCGCCGCTGCCATTGACGAGCAGGACCCCGCTCCCGCCGCCGTATCCGGCGGCGACCGAGATGTCCGATCGGGCGGCGACGGTCCCGGTGTTGAGGTTGCCCGCGGTCAGGGTGAGCGAGCCACCTGCGGTCAGGGTCGTTCCCGCGGCGATCGTGGTCGTCGCCCGGAAGTCGAGGGCGTTGAGCGTGTGCGAGCCGGTCACGGTGCCACCGGCGAACACCACGAGCGACGTCCCCGGATCGACCGTCCCCGCGGTATAGGTCCAGTTGCTGGCCGTGCGCAGCGTGCCGACGAGGGTCAGCGTCCCGGACGGCTTGTCGATGTTGACCATGGGCAGGTTGCCCGCGACGGTCGTCGCCGCACCGGTGAACGACTGTGCGCCGCGAGCCGTCGAACCGGAGGGTCCCGGACCCGCCGCCGTAGCCGACCGCGGCCGACACGTCGGCCTGGGCGGCGAGGATCCCCGTGTTGAGATTGCCCGCCGTGAGGGTCACGGCACCGGACGCGGTCAGGGTGGTCCCGGCAGCGATCGTCGTCGTCGCCCGGAAGTCCAGCGCGCCGAGCGTGTGCGAGCCGGTCACGGTGCCGCCCGCGAAGACCACGAGCGAGGACCCTTGGTCGACGGTCCCAGCCGCATACGTCCAGCCGTTCGACGTTCGGATCGTCCCGGCGAGCGTGAGCGTGCCCGATGGTTTGTTGATGCTGACGAGCGGAACGTTCCCCGCTGCCGTCGTGGCCGCGCCGGTCAGCGTCTGCGCACCCGTGCCGTTGATCAGCAGTGTCCCGGTCCCGCCGCCGTAGCCGAGCGCGGCGGCGATGTCGCCACGCGCGGCGACGGTCCCGGTGTTGAGGTTGCCCGCGGTCAGGGTGAGCGAGCCACCTGCGGTCAGGGTCGTTCCCGCGGCGATCGTGGTCGTCGCCCGGAAGTCGAGGGCGTTGAGCGTGTGCGAGCCGGTCACGGTGCCACCGGCGAACACCACGAGCGACGTCCCCGGATCGACCGTCCCCGCGGTATAGGTCCAGTTGCTGGCCGTGCGCAGCGTGCCGACGAGGGTCAGCGTCCCGGACGGCTTGTCGATGTTGACCATGGGCAGGTTGCCCGCGACGGTCGTCGCCGCACCGGTGAACGACTGTGCGCCGCCGCCGTCGATGAGCAGGGTGCCCGTCCCGCCGGTGAACGTCGAAGCCTGGCTGATCGGGCCCTGCGCCTCGACCGTTCCGGTATTGATCGCACCGGCGGTCAGCGTGAGCGTCCCCGTCGCGATCAGGCTGTCTCCGGCCGCGACGGTCTTGGTCCCGGCCGTGAAGCGCAGATCGTTGAACGTCTCCGACGCCGCCACGTCGATCGTCGCCGCACCGGTGATGAGCGCGACGGTCCCGCCGTTCGCGCTGAACGTCCCGCCCGCGGTATGGGTGAACGCGCCGGCGATCGACAGCACACCGGTCGTCGCGCTGAACGACCCGCCGCTGATCGTGAACGGACCGTTGACGGTGATCGCAGCGGCGCCACCGCCGAAGCTGGCCCCGGCCTGGCTGAACCCGGTCGCGCCGATCGTCACTGCGGCCGACTGGGAGATCGCGCCGCCGTACGTGGCCGCGATCGTGAGGCCGTTGATGTTGACCGCGGCGTTGATCGTGACCGGTTTCGCACTGGTCCCGTCGAACGACGCGACATCCGCTGCCGCCGGAACAGTGTTGCCCGACCAGTTCAACGCGTCGGACCAGTTGTTCGTGGGGCCCAGACCCGTCCACGTCCGGGTCACCGCGAGCGCCGGGCTCGAGCTGCCGAGCGCAAGCAGGAGCGCGCCGGCCAGGAGGACGGCAGGCAGCGCCGCGCGCGCCCGGATCCACCATCGGGATCCTGACGCGTCGGGAAGGATCGATCTCGGCGACGACACCGTCTCGGGCCGCATTCGCTCCTGTGCCCAGACCTTGCGATCGGCCGTCCGCCATCACCCGTCGACGAGCGCACGCTCGCGAGGGTCGATGACTGGCTCGACCGTCTACGTTGTCTGGATGATAGGAGGCTACGGTGTTTGCGGGATACGGGTACTTCGTCTGCCGGGACGACACCGACGGTCATGGGCTGACGGGTCGGTCGCCGGCCACGCTGCTAGCATCGGAGCCATGACCGCGTCGATCTACGACTTCGTCATCGTCGGCGGCGGATCGGCCGGTTGCGCCCTGGCCAACCGGCTCAGTGCCGACCCGGCCAACCGCGTGCTGGTCCTCGAGGCGGGTCGCGCCGACTACCCGTTCGACGTGTTCATCCACATGCCGGCCGCCCTGACGTTCCCGATCGGCAGTCGCTTCTACGACTGGCAGTACGAGTCGGAGCCCGAGCCGTACATGAACGGGCGCCGCATCTACCACGCGCGGGGCAAGGTCCTCGGCGGCTCGAGCAGCATCAACGGGATGATCTTCCAGCGCGGGAACCCGCTCGACTACGAGCGCTGGGCCGGCGACCCGGGGATGTCGACCTGGGATCACGCCCACTGCCTGCCGTACTTCAAGAAGATGGAATCGTGCCTGGCCGCGGCACGCGACGACCCGTTCCGCGGGCATCGCGGTCCGTTGACGCTCGAGCGCGGTCCGGCCACGAACCCGCTGTTCACGGCGTTCTTCGAGGCGACGGTCCAGGCCGGTTACTCGCTCACCGACGACGTCAACGGCTTTCGCCAGGAGGGCTTCGCGCCGTTCGACCGGAACATCCGCAAGGGTCGCCGGCTGAGCGCCGCCCGGGCGTATCTCCATCCCGTCTGGAAGCGTCCGAACCTCGAGGTGCGCACGCGGGCCTTCGTCACGCGGGTCGTGTTCGACGGCCGGCGGGCGGTCGGGGTGGAGGTCGCGCTCGGGCGCGGCCGGTCGGAGCTCATCCGAGGTCGCGAGATCATCCTGGCCGGTGGCGCGATCAACTCGCCGCAGCTGCTCCAGCTGTCCGGGGTCGGGGACGCGACCGAGCTCACCGCCCTCGGGATCGGCGTCGTCCAGGACCTGCCGGGCGTCGGGGCCCACCTCCAGGATCATCTCGAGGTCTACATCCAGCACGCCGCGACGCAGCCGGTGTCGATGCAGCCCTCGGCGGTGGACAAGTGGCGCCGGCCGTGGATCGGCTTCCAGTGGCTGTTCCTGCGGCGCGGACCCGGCGCCACGAACCACTTCGAGGGCGGCGGGTTCGCCCGGAGCAACGACGATGTCGCCTACCCCAACCTGATGTTCCACTTCCTGCCGCTGGCGATCCGCTACGACGGGTCGGCGGGTGCCGCGGGCCACGGCTACCAGGTCCACATCGGGCCGATGTACTCGGATGCGCGCGGCTCCGTGAAGATCGTCTCGACCGACCCGACGGTCCATCCAGCGCTCCGCTTCAACTACCTCTCGACGGCCCAGGACCGGCGTGAGTGGGTCGAGGCGATCCGGGTGGCCCGGCGGATCCTGTCGCAGGCGGCCTTTGGTCCGTACGACGGCGGGGAGACGTCGCCCGGGACCTCGGTCGAAACCGACCAGGAGATCCTCGACTGGGTCGCCCGGGATGCCGAGACCGCCCTGCATCCGTCGTGCACGGCCCGGATGGGCATCGATGAGCGGTCGGTGGTGGACCCACTGACGATGCGGGTCCACGGGCTCGACGGGCTACGGGTCGTCGATGCCTCGGTCATGCCGTACGTCACGAACGGCAACATCTACGCACCCGTGATGATGGTCGCCGAGAAGGCCGCGGACCTCATCCTCGGGGCGACGCCGCTCGCCCCCGAGCCGTTGGAGTTCTACCGCCACCGGAAGGACTGAGCATGCGGATCCTCGTCGTCGAGGATGAGTCCGCGATCGCGACCGCCGTCCGGTCGATCCTCGGTTCGGCCGATCACGCGGTCGATGTGGCCGCGACCGGCCCGGAGGCGATCACCTGGAGCGCGGCCTATCCCTACGACCTCGTCGTGCTCGACGTCGTCCTGCCCGGGTTCGACGGGTTCGAGGTCTGCCGTCGCCTGCGGAGCGCCGGATCGACGATGCCGATCCTCATGCTGACTGCGCGCGATCAGGTCGAGGATCGCGTCCGGGGCCTGGACGCCGGTGCCGATGACTACCTTGCCAAACCGTTCGCCGCGGCCGAGCTCCTCGCCCGCGTGCGTGCGCTGCTCCGGCGTGGATCCTCCCCGCGCGAGCCGATCCTGACGGTCGGCGATCTCGAGGTCGACCCGGCGAGCCATGACGTCCGCGTTGCGGGGCGATCGGTCCGGCTGACGGCGAAAGAGTTCGCGCTGCTCGAGGTCCTCGCCCGTCATCCAGGTCAGGTCTTCGCTCAGGAGCGACTCATCGACGCCCTGTGGGACGCGGACTTCGCGGCCGGCTCGAACGTCGTCGAGGTCTACATCCACAGCCTTCGGCGCAAGATCGACGCTGGGCGACGGGATGGCCGGATCGAGACCGTGCGGGGTGCCGGCTATCGGTTGCGGCCGGTCGATCGCGGGGCCGGCTGATGTTCCGGAGAGCACGGCGGCGCCTCGCGGTCCGCTATCTCGTGGTCCTCAGCCTCGTGCTCGGGTTGTTCAGCATCGTCTTCATGGTCGCGATCGTGGTCGTGCTCCGGCCGGCATTCGACGTCGCGGAAGACGCCACGACCGACGAGGCGGTCCACCGGGCGTACGAACGGTCGATCCAGCGGATCGCCCTCGCGCTCGTCGTCGCCGATGGGGCGGTCATCGTCCTCGTCGGCGGTGCCGCCTACTTCCTGGCCGGCCGGACCCTGCGACCGATCCAGGCGGCCCATGAACGGCAGCGCCGGTTCGTCGCGGACGCCTCGCACGAGATGCGCACGCCGCTCGCGGCCATCCGGTCGACCGCCGAGTCGGCGCTGGCACCGACCGCGGACCCGGCCTCGAGATCGACCGCGTTGCAGACGATCGTCGGGGCCACGGAGCGACTGACGGGTCTCACGAACGATCTTCTCCTGCTCGCCCAGAGCGAACAGGGCCAGCTCCAGCCACGTCCCGAGCGGCTGGACCTGTCGGTGGTCACCGCCGAGGTCGTCGAGGCCGCCCGGCCGCCCGGCCAGCCCGACGCGATCGTGCTGTCGCTGGCGACGGACCTCGTCGTCCGTGCCGACGAGGACGACATCCGCCGGATCGTCGCCAATCTCGTCGACAACGCGTTGCGCTACGGAGCCGGGCCTGCGCCGGTCCGGGTCCGCACAGCCGTCGTGGATGGTCAGGCCGCCGTCGAGGTGGTTGATTCCGGGCCGGGGATCGCCGTCGAGGACCAGGAGCGGATCTTCGAGCCGTTCTTCCGGGTCCAGGCGGACGCCGAGGCCCCATCCGGATCCGGGCTGGGGCTTGCCATCGCGGCCGATCTCGCCCGACGGAACGGCGGCCGACTCGGGGTCGAGTCGCACCCCGGCGACGGGGCGACATTCCGGCTCGTCCTGCCGCGCTCGACCTGACGGCCGGGGAGCTCCGCCTTCATCCCGGATTCAGGTCGCCCGGCCATGCTGATCGCATGGATCTCCGTCTCCAGTCGGTGGCGCCTGTGCGGCGCAGGACGATCGTCGTCCTTGGCCTCGGGGCTCTCGTGCTCGCCGTGGCCGTCGCGTGGCTCGTCGCCGTGCCCGCCGGTCGGCTCGTCCTGCGCCCGATCCAGCCGGCGACGGTCCTCGCGCAGGCCCCGGCCGACACGACCGTGCCAGTGCCCAGGTTCCGGCACGTCTACACGATCGTGCTCGAGAACCGGTCGGCCGCGAACATCCTCAAGACCGACGACGCGCCGTACCTCCACGAGCTGGCTGCCCGGTTCGGCGTCGCGGACGCCTACCAGGCCGTCGCCCATCCGTCGCAGCCGAACTACCTGGCGCTGTTCAGCGGGTCGACCCAGGGCGTGACCGACGACGATCCGCACGACCTGAGCGCGCCGACGATCGCCGATCAGCTCGACGCTGCCGGATCGTCGTGGCGCGTCTACGCCGAGAACGTGCCGACCGCCTGCTATCGAGGGGCGAGCGCGAAGGACGGGCCCGACGGCCCCGGCACCTACGTCCGGAAGCACGAACCGGCGATCAGCTTCACGGCGATCGGCTCCACGCCGAGCCGCTGCGCGAACATCCGACCGCTGGCCGACTTCGATCCGGCAGCGGCGACGTACTCGTTCATCGCCCCGAACATGTGCCACGACGCCCACGACTGTCCGATCGCGACCGCGGACGCCTGGCTGCGGACCTTCGTCCCGCGGATCATCGACTCGCCGGCCTGGTCGGACGGCGGCGTCCTGTTCATCACGTTCGACGAGGCCGACAGCGCGGACCAGGCCGCCAATCGCGTCCTGACGCTGGTCATCGCCCCGAACGTCGCCGCGGGCACCCGGTCGTCGATCCCGCACACCCACTACTCGCTGCTGCGGACGATCCAGGCCGGCCTGGGCGTCGACTGCCTGGCCGCGAGCTGCACGGCGAACACGCTCGGCGAGTTCTTCCGCTAGGGACCGGTCCGCGCGCCGAGGCGATCCTCGGGCCACCTTGCCACGTTCGTTATTCCTGCGAAGACACCCGACCGGTACGATGGTCCCATCGGCTCGAGGCAGGGGCGAGTTCCGATCCGACCGAGAGGTGAGGGGTGCGCGCGTCTCGCGGATCGATCCGCCGGATCACCGTCGTCCTCGGCACGGTGCTGCTCGGGGCCACGATCGTGCCGTCGACATTCGCGTCGGCTGGCCCTCGAGCCTCGACGCCGAGCCGGCCCGAGCCCGGTCCGAGCGTCCCGGTCGCCGATAGCGTCGTACCGCCCAGCGATCCGGTGACCGCCGCGCCGGCCGCCGAAGACACGGACGGGTCGTGGGGCCCGGTCCTCGATTGGGGATTCCAGGGCAAGCACATGGTCGCCCTGCCCACCGGCAAGGTCCTCGTCTGGTCGACCGGCGACAACGCCCGGGTCTGGGATCCGGCGTTCAACACGTTCACGCCGGTGCCGGCCACGTTCGGCGACCTCCACTGCGCCGGGCAGTCGACGCTCGCCGACGGTCGGATCATCGTGGTCGGGGGCCAGAACGGCTCCCCCCACAACGGGACCGGCATCACCGCGCTGTTCGATCCGTTCAGCCAGACCTGGACGCAGGGTCCGTCGATGCATTACCTGCGCTGGTATGCGACGAGCACGACGCTGCCCGACGGACGCGTCCTCGCGACGTCCGGTGACGCGCCGGACGGGACGCGCGCCCCGAACCCGGAGGTCTACGACCCCGTCGCCAACACGTGGACCGTCCTGACCGGCGCGCCGCGGACCCAGGGCCTCTACCCGCTGATGTTCGTCCTGCCGAACGGCAAGGTCTACGAGTCCGGGCCGGGCGCGTCGACGGCGCTCCTGACGATGTCCGGGTCCGGCAGCTGGGCGGCCGGTCCGGCGAATGCGTACAGCACGAACGGCTATTCCGAGTCGGCCGTGATGCTCTCACCCGGCGTGATCCTCCGCGCCGGCGGTGGCGATCCGGCCTCGAACCAGACCGCGCTGATCGACATGAACGCGGGCTCGCCTGCCTGGCAGTCCGTCGCGAAGATGAACTTCCCGCGTCGCCGGATGAATCTCACGATCCTCGCCGATGGGACGGCGATCGCCCTCGGTGGGACGCGCGCGTCGGACGACGCCAACCAGGCGATCCTCGAGGCCGAGATCTGGGATCCGACGGCCAGGACGTGGACGACCGTCGCGCCGATGGCCGAGGCCCGGATGTACCACTCGTCGGCGGTCCTGCTCGACGACGGCCGGGTCCTCATCGCCGGCGGCGAGGCCGCCGGGCGGCTCCGCGCCCAGATCTATTCGCCGCCGTACCTGTTCAAGGGCGCTCGGCCCGCGATCTCCGGGGCTCCGGACGCGGTCGGCTATGGCGCCGGGTTCAGCGTGTCCTCGCCGGATGCCGCGTCGGTCGTGTCCGTCGGGCTCATCCGCCAGGCGGCCGCCACGCATGCGTTCGACCAGAACCAGCGGTTCGTGCCGCTGTCATTCACCAGGAACGGCGACGACCTGGCGGTCACGGCGCCGGCCAACGGCAACATCGCACCGCCCGGCTACTACCTGCTCGTCATCAAGAACAGCGCCGGCGTCCCGTCGGTGGCGCGCCACGTCAAGATCGATTCGATCGCCGATCTCCAGCCCGGCACGATCCAGGGCCACGTGACCGACGCCTCGACCGGACTTCCGGTGCCCGGGATCGACGTATCGACCCCCGGCGTCAGCCCCGCGACGACCGACCCCGACGGCGCCTACAGCCTCACCTCGGTCCCGGCCGGCGACCACCAGGTGACCTTCAGCGGTGGCTCCTACGCGACGGTCGTACGGAGCCAGACCGTGGTGGCCGGCGGGACGTTTACGATCGACGTGGCGCTCGCTCAGCCCGGCGACGTGACCGGCCATGTCTACGACGTCGCGACGAACGCCCCGATCGCGGGCGCCACGGTGACGTTCCCGGGTGGCTCGACGACCACGGCAGGCGACGGGAGCTACGCCGTGACGGGTCTGCCGGCCGGTGCCCGGGCCCTGTCGGCGGCGGCGATCGGCTACGTCAGCGCCAACGCGACCCCGACCGTCGTCGCCGGTTCGAGCGTCGTCCAGGACTTCGCCCTGACGAAGTCGGCGACGTACATCACCGGTGAAGTCCGCGATGCGCTCACCACGAACACGATCGCCGGGGCGACCGTCGAGACGATGGTGTCCGGGGTCCAGGTGACCGCGCTGACCGACTCGCTCGGTCGGTACAAGATCGACGTGCCCCCCGGCACCTACGACGTGACCGCCTCGGCGTCCGGCTACCCGCCGATCACCGAGCAGGTGATCGTGACCGCCGGCGCCTACGGGAGCATGGACTTCAACCTGCTCCGCAGCGGCGCGACGAAGGTCGTCAACGCGGCCGCCGACGCGTTCCTCAAGGGGTCGAGCCCGACGAAGAACTACGGCAACGACCCGTCGCTCCGCGTCCGCAGTGCGTCCGGTGGCAGCGCGTATACGAGCTATCTCAAGTTCAACGTGACGGGCCTGCTCGGACGACCGGTGACGAGCGCCCAGCTCCGGCTGTTCACGACCGACGCCAGCCCCGACGGCGGGCATGTCTTCGTCGCCGGGAATGGCTGGACGGAGACCGCGATCACGGTCAACAACGCGCCACCGACGGTCGGGTCGCAGGTCGGTGCCTTCGGGGCGGTGACGACCGGCGTCTGGGCCGAGCTCAGCCTCCCGCCCGGGACGGTCCCGGGTGAGGGTTCGTACACGTTCGCGATCGTCGGCCAGCACACGAACAGCGCCTATTACTCGAGTCGCCAGGGCGCCAGCCCGCCTGAGCTCGACCTCGTCCTCGGGGCGGCCCCGAACGGTCCCCCGGTCGCCGGGATCACGGTCTCGCCCACGACGACGGGTCCGGCCCCGCTGACCGTCACCTTCGCCGACGCGTCGACGGGCGGGCCGACGAGCTGGGCATGGGACTTCGGCGACGGCTCGAGCTCGACCGCCCAGTTCCCGCCAGCCCACCTCTACACCGCCGCCGGCACCTACACGGCCAGCCTGGTCGCGTCGAACGCGAACGGACCGTCGGCACCGGCGACGACGACGATCACGGTCAACCCGACCGGTCCGCCAGCGTCTCCCCCGGTCGCCGGGATCACGGTCTCGCCCACGACGACGGGTCCGGCCCCGCTGACCGTCACCTTCGCCGACGCGTCGACGGGCGGGCCGACGAGCTGGGCATGGGACTTCGGCGACGGGTCGAGCTCGACCGCCCAGTTCCCGCCAGCCCACCTCTACACCGCCGCCGGCACCTACACGGCCAGCCTGGTCGCGTCGAACGCGAACGGACCGTCGGCACCGGCGACGAAGACGATCACGGTCAACCCGACCGGTCCGCCGCCGGGCGGGAACCGGATCAAGACCATGACCTTCGAAGGCACGTCGCTGACCGACCCGGTGACGGGTGCCGACAAGATCAGCGGCGCGCCGGTCCGCGAGACCGCGAACCCGATCGCCGGGGCCGGCTCGGTCACGATCCCGAACCTCTCGAGCGGGTATCTGGACGAGACGTTCACGGCGGCCGCGGACGCCTACGTCGCGTTCGACCTGCGGTTGAACGCCAAACCGACCGGGTCGGTGCGGATCGTGTTCTTCTCGGACCAGGGCACGACGGTCGGCAACCTGCAGGTCCTCGCGACCGGTGCCATCCGCCTGCGGAACGGATCCAGCACGATCGGCGCCGACTCAGCGCCACTGGTCGTCGGCACGGTCTATCGCGTCGGGCTGCACCAGAAACGGAGCACCGGCGGCGACGGCGTGCTCCAGGCGTACGTTGCGCCGGCCGGCGCCGCGTTCGGGGCCCCGTTCGCCAATCTGTCGACCGGGACCTGGACGACCTCGGCGGACCGGCTGCGGTTCGGCGCGACGGCGGGTTCGGCGGTGGCCATGACCGCGGACACCATCGCCATCGACTCGGCCGCGATGCCGGGGCCGGTCGCGCTGTCGAGCGGCGGAGCGCTCGTCGCCGTCAGCTCGGTGGCGCCGGTCGCGCTGTCGTCCACCGGCTTGACGATCCGGTTCGGGACGATGTTCGACTGCCTGATCCCGTTCACCTCGGACCCGCCCGGCAGCCCGGCGACGGCGCCCGCCGATGACGCGAGTGCCGCCGCGCAGGGTGGTCGCGGAGGCACGTAAGCCCGGACCGCGGCGGGATCCGGCCCAGGTGAGGCTCAGGCCAGGGCCAGATCCGCGAACGCGGCCATGTCGGGCGCCGTGACGTCGGGGTCGGCCTCGGCCGGCGGCGTCGCTCCAAAGCCGGGCTTGTCGTGGCGACGATCGATCCAGGCGGTCGCCAGGCCGAACGTATACGCGGTGACGTGGTCGTGGTACAGGCTCTGGGCGACGTGGAGGATCCGCTCGCGCGGCACGTCGATCCGGTCGAGGGCGAAGGCGAAGTTGCGCGGGTCGGGCTTGTAGCTGCCGACCTGCTGGGCGGTCACGACCCAATCGAAGGTCACGCCGAGCCGAGCGTTCGACGCCGCGAAGAGATCGTCGTCGCAGTTCGTGATGACCCCGAGTCGAAAGCGTGTCGCCAGCCTCCGCAGCGCATCCACCGAGTCGGGGAATGCCGGCCAGTCGGCGACCGATCCGCCGAAGGTCGCCACGGCCGCTTCGGTCGGCTCGACATCGAGCTCGGCGCAGATCCCGTGCAGTGACCTCCCGAGGACCTCCCGATAGCGGAGGTACGGGCCGCTCTCGAGGGCCGCCTCATGCCGCGCGAAGCGGGCGAGGAGGTCGTCGCCATCGGCCGCGGCGCCGCGCGGCCCGAGCGCGGCTCGAAGCGCGGCGAGGAGTCCGGACTCCCAGTCGATGAGGGTGCCGTAGCAGTCGAAGGTGAGGGCGTCGAACCGGCGGAAGTCGAGGGCGGTCATCCTGGCTCCTGGCGGGTCACTTCTTGGGCGGGAAACCGGCGACGTGGGCGATCGCTCGATCGACCCAGCGACCGGCCGCGTCCGGGTCGTCACGGATGTCGGCGGGCAGGATCGTGAATCCCCGCATCGGTCGACCGGGCATCGGCTCGAACGGTCCACCGCCGGCGGCGACCAATGCCGCGGCGTCGGCCTCGGACAGCCGGACGAACCACTCGGCGTGGTTCAGTCCGGTCGCCATGTTCCCGTTGACGTAGGCGGTCGGGTAGCCGAACGTCTTGCGGGTCGTGACCGCCGGTCTCGCCGCGGTGACGGCCTCGAACCGCTCGACGAGCTCGACCGGCGACTTGTCGAACGTCGGCATCGGCTTCTTGTCGGGCATGGTCGGCGGCGCCTCCTCCGCGGTCATCCTCGTCGTCGCCCTGGGCCGCTGTCAACGGCGACGGCGGCCGGACCGGACGTCGGGGTCTCAGTCGCGGTCCAGCAGGTCGAGGACCGGGGCGAGCTCGTCGAGCGCCTCGAGCGTGATCGGGTCGAGCACGAGCTGGACGTGGCCGATCCCCTCGGCGGCGAACGAGCGGAGGGCGGACGCGATCGCCGCCGAGTCGCCGGTCAGCGGGGGATCCGGTGCTTTGGCGAAGTCGCCCTGCACGCGACCCCGGCCGCCGCTCAGCTGGACCAGGATCGCCACGGTCCGCTCGATGGCCGCCGGATCGCGGCCCGCGGTTCGAGCGGCCGCGTCGACGGCCGCCCGCAGCGGCGCGATCTCGTCGGGTCGATTCCCGAAGGCGTTGAACCAGGCGTTCCAGCTGTCGATGTACGGGGCGCCGATCGACAGCATCCGCTCGCCGGTGGAGCCGAGCAGGATCGGCGGGCCGCCGGCTCGCGGACCGCGCGGTCGGATCTCGCAGTCACGGACCGTGTAGTAGTCGCCCTGGAAGTCGATGGCGCCCTCGCGGAGGAGCGTCCGGATGATCGTGAACGCCTCCTCGAACCGGCTGATCCGATGGTCGAACGGGAACCCGAAGGCGGCGTATTCGGTCTCGTTCCAGCCCGCGCCGAGACCGAGGATCAGGCGACCCCCGCTGATCTCGTCGATCGTCGCGGCCTTCTTGGCGAGCATCGCCGGAGCGTGGAAGCTCGTCGACGCGACGAGGGGTCCGAGCTCCACTCTGGTCGTCGTCGCGGCGATCGCAGCGAGCATCGACCAGGCCTCCCACGGGCCGCGCGGCTCGGGGTCGCCGGGTCGTCGGTAGAGCAGGTGGTCCCCGACCCAGATCGAATCGAAGCCGAGGGTCTCGACCCGGCTCGCCAGCGCGAGGTACTCGGGCCAGCGGACCTCGCGCTCGACCTCGGGCAGCTGGACGCCGATCTTCAGGGGTCGGGGCATGGCGCGAGCCTAGCGCCTCCCCCCGGTCGAGCGCACGGCGCCGGCCCTGCGCGGGCTACCATCCGTCGCGATACATCGGGCGCCGGCTACGGCGCGCCACGGAGGTCAGCGTCATGCGGATCCTGGTCGTCGGTGCCGGTGGGGTCGGCAGCGCGGTCGCCCCGATCGCCGCCCGTCGGTCGTTCTTCGAGACGATGGTCGTGGCCGACTACGACGCCGGCCGGGCCGAGGCGGTCGTCGCCCGGGTGGCCGACCCGCGCTTCGTGGCGGCCCAGATCGATGCCTCGGACGCGGCCGCCGTCGCCGCCCTCGTCCGCGAGCACGCCATCACTCACGTCCTCAACGCGGTGGACCCGCGCTTCGTCATGCCGCTGTTCGATGGGGTGTTCGCGGCCGGCGCCGACTATCTCGACATGGCGATGTCGCTTAGCCATCCCCATCCTGACCGGCCGTACGAGGCGACCGGTGAGAAGCTCGGCGACGCCCAGTTCGCCAAGGCCGATGCCTGGGAGCGGGCCGGCCGGCTGGCGCTCGTCGGGATCGGGGTGGAGCCGGGCCTGTCGGACATCTTCGCCCGCTACGCGGCCGACCACCTGTTCAGCGAGATCGACGAGCTCGGCGTCCGCGACGGGGCGAACCTCGTCGTGGAGGGCTACGACTTCGCCCCGTCGTTCAGCATCTGGACGACGATCGAGGAATGCCTGAACCCGCCGGTGATCTGGGAGGAAGGTCGCGGCTGGTACACCACACCGCCGTTCAGCGAGCCCGAGGTCTTCGACTTCCCGGAGGGGATCGGCCCGGTCGAGTGCGTCAACGTCGAGCACGAAGAGGTGCTCCTCATGCCGCGCTGGGTGAAGGCGAAGCGGGCGACGTTCAAATACGGCCTCGGCGACGAGTTCATCAACGTCCTCAAGGTCCTCCACCAGGTCGGCCTCGATCGCACCGACAGGATCCGGGTCGGCGGGGTCGAGGTCTCGCCGCGTGACGTCGTGGCCGCCTGCCTGCCGGATCCGGCGTCGCTCGGCGACCGGATGACCGGCAAGACCTGCGCCGGTCTGTGGGTCACCGGTCGCGGCAAGGACGACGCCCCGCGCCAGGTCTACCTCTATCACGTGGTCGACAACGCCTGGTCGATGCGCGAATACGGCTCGCAGGCCGTCGTCTGGCAGACGGCGATCAACCCGGTCGTCGCGCTCGAGCTGCTGGCCGCAGGCACGTGGTCGGGCAGCGGCGTCCTCGGCCCCGAGGCGTTCGACGCGGTGCCGTTCCTCGAGCTGCTGACGGCGTACGGCTCGCCATGGGCGATCGACGATCGGACCCCTCGGCCGGAGGCCTGAGCGGTCCAGGCCCGAGGGCGGAGGAGGTCAGCCCTCGTCGTCGAGGTTCGGCGCCAGCCAGCGGGCCGCGGTCTCGAGGTCCCAGCCCTTCCGGACCGCGTACTCCTCGAGCTGATCCCGACCGATCCGGCCGAGGCCGAAGTAGGCCGACTCGGGACGCCAGAAGTAGAAGCCGCTCACCGATGCGGCCGGGAGCATCGCGTACGACTCGGTCAGCGAGATGCCGACGAGCTCGTCCGCCCGGAGCAGCTCGAACAGCGTGCCCTTCTCGGTGTGGTCGGGGCAGGCCGGATAGCCCGGGGCCGGGCGGATGCCCTGGTAGCGCTCGGCGATGAGGTCGTCGTTCGTCAGCGACTCGTCCGGGGCGTAGCCCCACAGCTCGCGCCTGACGCGCTCATGGAGTCGCTCGGCGAACGCCTCGGCCAGCCGGTCGGCGAGGGCCTTGACCATGATCGCCGAGTAGTCGTCGTGGGCGGCCTCGAACCGTCGCGCGGCCTCGTCCGCGCCGAGCCCGGCCGTCACCGCGAACGCCCCGAGGTAGTCCCCGACCCCGGCATCGCCCTGGGCGACGAAATCCGACAGCGCCAGGTTCGCTCGACCCGGTGGTTTGACCTGCTGCTGGCGGAGGGTGTGGATCGTGGCGAGGGGCGCGGCGTGGGCATCGTCGGTGAAGAGCTCGATGTCGTCGGTGCTGGTGGCCAGCGCGGGCCAGAAGCCGACCACCCCGCGCGCCCGGAGCAGGCCGTCGGCCTCGATCCGCTCGAGCATCGCCCGGGCGTCGTCGAGCAGCGATCGCGCCGCTGCCCCGGAGCGCGGGTCGTCGAGGATCGCGGGGTAGCTGCCCTTCAGCTCCCACGTCGCGAGGAACGGCGTCCAGTCGATCCGGTCGACGAGCTCGCCGATCGTCACATCGTCGATGACCCGCACGCCGAGATACGACGGACGCGGGACCGGCACCGCCAGGTCGATCGGCTCGCGGTTCGCCCGTGCCGCCGCCAGGCTGAGGCGCTCCTCGCGCGCGCGCCGGCCGGCCCGTTCACGGCGGACCTCGGCGTAGTCCGCGCGCGTCTCGGCCGCGAACGCGTCGTGGGTCGCCGGGTTCACGAGCGCCCCGGCCACGCCGACCGCTCGCGACGCGTCAAGGACGTGGACCACCGGCCCGCTGTAGCGGGGCTCGATCTTCACCGCGGTGTGCGCCCGCGAGGTCGTGGCGCCGCCGATCAGGAGGGGGATCGAGAACCCCTCGCGCTCCATCTCGGAGGCGACGAAGACCATCTCCTCGAGCGAGGGCGTGATGAGCCCGGACACGCCGATGAAGTCGGCACCGATCTCACGCGCGGTCTCAAGGATCCGCGCTGCGGGGACCATCACGCCGAGATCGACGACCTCATAGTCGTTGCAGCCGAGGACGACCCCGACGATGTTCTTGCCGATGTCGTGGACGTCGCCCTTGGCGGTCGCCATGACGACCCGCCCCGCGGTCTTGCGGGTCCCGTCGTCGGCACCGCCGCCGGCCAGCCGTTCCGCCTCGATATACGGCACGAGATGGGCGACGGCCTTCTTCATGACTCGGGCGCTCTTGACGACCTGGGGCAGGAACATCCGGCCCGACCCGAACAGGTCTCCGACGATGCTCATGCCATCCATGAGCGGCCCTTCGATGACCTCGATCGGCCGGACGACGGTGAGCCGTGCCGCCTCGGTGTCCTCGACGATCCACGCGTCGATGCCCTCCACGAGGGCGTGGCTCAGGCGCTCGTTGACCGGCAGCTCGCGCCAGGCGAGGTCGGTCGCAGCCGCCTTGGCCGCGCCCTCGGCCGAATGGCTCGACGCCCAGCTCAACAGCCGCTCGGTGGCGTCCGGCCGCCGGTTCAGCACGACGTCCTCGACGAGCTCGCGCAGCTCCGGGTCGATGTCGTCGTAGACGGCCAGCTGACCGGCATTGACGATGCCCATGTCCATCCCGGCGCCGATCGCGTGGTAGAGGAATACCGAGTGGATCGCCTCGCGGACCCGGTCGTTGCCGCGGAACGAGAAGCTGACGTTGCTGACTCCACCCGACACGAGCGCGCCGGGCAGCTCGGCCTTGATCCGGCGGGTCGCCTCGATGAACGCGACGGCGTAGTCGGCGTGCTCCTCGATCCCGGTCCCGATCGCGAAGATGTTCGGGTCGAGGATGATGTCCTCCGGCTCGAACCCGGCGACGTCGACCAGGAGCCGCCGGGCGCGCTCGGCGATCGCCACCTTGCGCTCGACGGTGCCCGCCTGGCCCTCCTCGTCGAACGCCATGACGACGACCGCGGCGCCGTAGCGGCGGACGAGCTTCGCCTGGCGGAGGAACTCCGCCTCGCCTTCCTTGAGGCTGATCGAGTTGACGACCGGCCGGCCCTGGACGCACTTCAGGCCGGCCTCGATGACCGACCACTTCGAGGAGTCGATCATGATCGGGACGCGGGCGATGTCGGGTTCCGAGGCGATGAGGTCGAGGAACCGGGTCATCGCCGCGGCCGAGTCGAGCATCCCCTCGTCCATGTTCACGTCGATGAGCTGGGCGCCGTTGTCGACCTGGCTTCGGGCGATCTCGAGCGCGTCGTCGAACCGCCCATCGAGGATCACGCGGGCGAACGCCCGCGAGCCGGTGACGTTCGTCCGTTCGCCGACGTTGACGAAGACGTTGCCCGGCTGCGGGATCACGACCGGCTCCAGACCCGACAGGCGGGTCCGCTGGGCGACCGCCGGGACGATCCGCGGCGGCAGGCCGTGGACGGCCTCGGCGACCGCGCGGACGTGCGCCGGCGTCGTCCCGCAGCAACCGCCGACGATGTTGACGAGCCCGTCCAGCACGAACCCGTGGAGCGCCGAGGAGGTCTCGGGCGCCGTTTCGTCGTAGCCGCCGAACTCGTTCGGGAGGCCGGCGTTCGGATAGACCGATACGGGCACGTCGGCGACCCTCGCCAGCTCCTGGAGGTGGGGCCGGAGCGCCTTCGCCCCGAGCGCGCAGTTCAGCCCCACGCTGAACGGCCGGGCGTGCCGGATCGAGTGCCAGAACGCCTCGGGGGTCTGGCCGGAGAGCGTCCGCCCGCTCGCGTCGGTGATCGTGCCCGAGATCATCAGCGGCAGCCGGAACCCGAGTCGCTCGAACAGCTCGTCGATGGCGAAGATCGCCGCCTTGGCATTGAGCGTGTCGAAGATGGTCTCGACGACGAGGAGATCGGCCCCGCCGGCGACGAGGGCGTCGGCCGCCTCGGCGTAGGCCGCGACCAGGTCATCGAACCGGACATTCCTGGCCCCGGGGTCCGCGACATCCGGCGAGATCGACGCGGACCGGTTCGTCGGACCGATCGCGCCACAGACGTAGCGCGGCCGGCCGGGCTCGCGCGCCTCGTACGCGTCGGCCGCTTCGCGGGCGATCCGGGCCGCGGCCTCGTTCATCTCGTGGACGACGCTCTCGAGGCCATAGTCGGCCTGGGCGATCGATGTCGCCGTGAACGTGTTCGTCTCGACGATGTCGGCCCCGGCCTCGAGGTAGGCGTCGTGGATCGCCCGGACGATGTCGGGCCGGGTGAGCGACAGGAGGTCGTTGTCACCGCGCAGATCGCGGCCGTGATCGCGGAAACGTGGACCCCGGAAGTCGGCCTCAGACAGGCCGTAGCTCTGGACCATCGTGCCCATCGCGCCGTCGAGGACCAGGATCCGCTCGCGTGCGAGCGGGCCGAGGAGCGCCAGGCGGCTCGCCCGGGTGAAGGTCGAGACGGGCGGCTCGGCGGTCGGAGCGGCGGTCCTGGCGGTCGGTCCGGCTGTAGCGGTCATCGGCTCCCGGGCCGTGGACGTGGCCCTGGTGCGCCAGGGGTTCGACAGGTGTCAACGGCCCGGACGCACTCCGAGTGTACCCGTCCCCTCCGGACCCGGGCCCTCCGCGCGGACCAACGGCGCGAATCGCCTGACCTTCGGGGCGTTCCCGCTTCACGAGCACGACCTGACGATGACCCTGACAACCGATCGCCGAGGGACCAGATGCTCGTCGACTTCACCGGCTTCGCCGGGGACTGCCTGATCAGTGGCCGCCTCGACCTTCGGGCCGACCGGCTGACGGATCAGCTCAACGCAGAGCCCGAGATCAAGCTCATCGATGTCCTGCTCGAGGGGCTGCTCGACGGCCGCCAGGTCATGAGCCCGACGTTCACCATCCGCCGTTCCGAGCTGTGCGCGGTCAAGGCCGGCCCGCCGCGCGGTTCGCGCAGCCACTGGACGCCGACCGAGCCGCATCGACTGCAGGCGCAGCTCGGGCCGTACACCGTCCTCGGTCGCCTCCACGCCCCGCCAGGCATGGAGGCGCTCGAGACGCTCGGCCAGCGTGACGTGATGGTGCCGCTCACCGACGCGACGATCGCCTACGTCATCGCCGGTCTCCTCGAGGTCCGCGACTGCCCGACGCTGATCATCAACCGCGAGCTCGCGAGCTGGCTGCGCGACGCCGAGGCCGATCCGGTCGGCCCGCCGACGCTCGTCCCGGTGGAGACGACCTCCGGCTGACCCTCGCCGGCGGCCCGCTCGGCATCGACGTTCGTCGATGCCGGCCGTGGGCGTTCGTCGGTCCGCGGGCGTGCCGTCCGGCAGAGGGCGGCGACGGACTCGGGCCCGACACTCGCCGCATGAGCCGAGACGATCCGTTCGCCAAAGCCGCTCGACGAGGAGATCGACGCCCGACTGCGGTCGGAGCGGATCCTCTGGCTCGGCACGACCGGCAGCGATGGACGCCCGCATCTCGTCCCGACCTGGTTCTGGTGGGACGGGACCTCGTTCCTGCTGTTCAGCAAGCCCGAGGCGCGCAAGGTCCGGAACGTCCGCGCGAACGAGGCCGTGATGCTGGCCGCCGGCGATCCGGAGGACGACTTCGATGTCCAGCTGGTCGAGGGCACGGCCGAGCTGCTCGACGCCCCGACCGAGACGATCCTGCCGCCCGGGATCGGCGCGAAGTACGCCGATCAGCTCCGGGAGCTGGCGCTCGACCTGGGCGAGTTCGCCTCGACGTACTCACAGGCGATCCGGATCGCTCCGACCCGGTTCCTCGGCTGGACGGGCCGGACCCGGCTGACCGGGCTGGCGGCCGGCTGAGAGGGCCTGCGGACGATCCGATCGACGGTACGCTGCGTTCGCCTATGCAGTTGCCCGAGGGACGTCATGAGCAGGCTGTCGGAGATCGTTCGCGCGAACCGGTTCACACCAGAGACGGTCCCGTGGTTCGAGGCCAAGCTGTTCTTCGAAGGCGACCGTCGCCGGCCCTATCGCGAACAGTTCGGGATGCTGCTGACCCTGTCGACGATCATCGCGACCGCCGGAGTCATCGCCGACTCGACCGCGACCGTCATCGGCGCCATGATCGTCGCCCCGTTGATGACCCCGATCATGGCGACCGCGGCGGCGCTGGTCACCGGACAAGTCCCGCGTGCGCTCCGATCGGTGGGGCTCGTCGTGGTCGGCGTCCTGGTCGTGATCGGCCTGAGCGCGATCCTGGCCAGGCTCTATCCGGGCTACATCTCGTTCGACACGAACGCCCAGATCCTCGGTCGCACGTCACCTCGGGTGATCGACCTCGTGGCCGCACTGGCCTCCGGCGCGGCCGGCGCATTCTGCATGAGTCGCGAAGACGTGTCCGATTCCCTTCCCGGTGTGGCGATCGCGATCTCCCTCGTCCCGCCGTTGTGCGTGGTCGGCGTGGCACTGAGCCACGGCCAGGTCGATGACGCGACCGGGGCGCTGCTTCTGTTCCTCGCCAACATGCTGGCGATCCTGCTGGCCGGCGGCGCACTGCTCGTCCTGCTCGGGTTGAGCGCCGCCCGGACGAGCGGGCTGCGAGGCCATGCGCGGCGCAATGCCTTCGCAGCGATCGTGGTCGCCGTGGTCGCCGTCTTCGTACCGCTGGCCGCCACGGGCGTACGGATCACGCAGGAGTCGGTCGCGGAGGAGACCGCCACGACGGTCGCTCAGGACTGGGCCCTCGTCGTCGGCTTCACCGTCCGCATCGTCCGGGTCGACGGATCGGAGGTAAGCGTCACGGTGTCGGGACCGGGAGCCGATCCTCCCATCGAGCCACTGGCGACCGCGATGCGTACGGCGCTCGGACCCGACACGTCGGTCCGGCTCGAGACGATCCCGTCGACCGTCCAGATCGCCGGCCCGTGAGCGTCCGAAGGCCATGCTGACGATCAATCTGCGGCGATCGACCTGATCGGCATCCGCGGTCCGCGCCTGGGTGGTGTCCGTCCGCTCGATTCGATGAGCCGGATCACGCGTCCTCGTTGACCCCGATACGGCTCGAGCAGCTCGAGCATCCGGGCGTCGTCGGCACGCGGTTCACCCGCGAGCGCGTACGCGACCATGCTCGGCAGGTGATAGTCGCCGACGCTGACCGCGTCGGGGTCGCCGAGCGCGTCGCGGGCGACCTCGCCGATCGTCCACGGTCCCACGCCCATGACCGCACCGAGTCGTGCCTGCGCCTCGCCGATCGGGAGGGTCGCCACCGCCTCCAGGCGGGTCGCCGACGCGCCGATCCGCTTGAGGGTCTCGGCTCGTCGTCGCTCGAGGCCGAGCGGGTGGTAGGCGTGATAGGGGAGCGCCGCGAGCCGTTCGGGTGACGGCTGGAGGCGGAGCCCGAACGGGCCCGGCGCTGGCTCGCCGTACCTGCGGATCAGCGCGCGGTAGATCCGGCGCGCCTCCTCGCCGGTGATCTTCTGCTCGAGGACCGCTGGGACGAGCGCCTCGACGACGCGGTCCGTCCGCGCGATCCGGACCCCGGCGAACCGACGAGCGAGCTCGACGATGAGGCGATGTGGCGGCTGGAGCGCGAGGAGCGCGCCCGGGTCGTCGGTCAGCCCGCACAGCTCCGGGATCCGCTCGACGAGCCAGCCGGCGCCCGGACCCCAGGCGCGGACGCGAAGCTCGGTCCCGGCGTCGACGACCTCGACGGTGGCCGGCCCGTCCGGCGTCCGGGTCGCCCGCAGGGCGCGGCCCGTCTGGAGTCGGACCGTCGGGTCGCCATGACCATGGCGCAGCGGGGCGAGTGTGCGAACGAGCTCGTATCGCTCCGGGCGATCGAATTGGGCCTCGAGGTCCGGCCGGGCGTCGACCGTCGCCGGCGCGGTCATGTCGGTCCTGGCTCCCAGCCCTCGGGGGCCAGCTCGAAGCCGTCGAACCGGAACGCCGGTGACACCGTGCAGCCGACGAGCGTCCAGTCGCCCAGGCTGCGCGCCGATTGCCAGGCGTCGGCGGGGACGACGAGCTGCGGCCGGTCCGCGTCCACGACATCGGCCCCGAGCCGCTGGCGGACGATCGGATCGCCCGCCCGGGCGATCGACAGCTCGAGCGGTGCCCCCGCGTAGTGATGCCAGATCTCCGTGGCGTCGACGCGGTGCCAGTGGGAGCGCTCGCCGTGGGCGAGCAGGAACAGGATGGCGCTGCCGGCGCCGCGCGAACCGTCGGGCGGCTCGTCACGCCAGGTCTCGATGTAGTGACCGCCCTCCGGATGCGGGCGCAAGCCGAGGGTCCGGATGAGCGCGGCGGCCGACGTGGCCACCGGGTCGGTCCGACCGGGATCCTGCCGTTCGATCGGCATCGATCAAGCGTCGAGCGGCTGGAACGTCGCCGTGAAGTGGCGGAGGGCGGCCGGTTCGTCGAGGATCCGCAGCCCGCGCAGATCGGCAGCCCGCGCGGCGACGGCCCGGACGACCTCGATCGTGTAGTCGATGTGGCTTTGCGTGTACGTCCGCCGGGGGATCGCCAGCCGGACCAGATCCATCGCCGCCTCGGTCTCGGTTCCGTCAGGGTGACGGCCGAACATCACCGTCCCGATCTCGCAGCCGCGGATGCCGCCGGTCTCGTACAAGGCGACGGCGAGCGCTTGACCGGGGTAGGCGAGTGGCGGGATCCCAGGCAGGAGCGCCCGGGCGTCGATATAGACCGCGTGGCCGCCGATCGGCCGGACGACCGGGATGCCCGCGGCGTGCAGCGCGTCACCGAGATAGGCGGTGGACCGGATCCGGTAGCGGAGGTAATCCTCGTCGACGACCTCACGCAGACCCTGGGCGATGGCCTCCAGGTCGCGGCCGGCCAGACCACCGTAGGTCGGGAAGCCCTCGGTGAGGATCAGTAGGTTCCGGCAGCGCTCGGCCAGCGTGTCATCGTCCATCGCCAGCCAGCCGCCGATGTTCGCGAGCCCGTCCTTCTTCGCCGACATCGTCATCCCGTCGGCCAGCGAGGCGATCTCCCGGACGATGTCCGGGATCGACCGATCCGCCTGCCCCGGCTCGCGGGTCTTGATGAACCAGGCGTTCTCGGCGAACCGGCACGCGTCGAGGAACAACGGGACGCCGAACCGATCGCAGATCGTCCGGACACCGCGCAGGTTCTCGAGGCTGACCGGCTGACCGCCGCCGCTGTTGTTGGTGATCGTCATGAACACGACGGGGACGGCCGACGGCCCGCGCTCGGCGATGAACCGCTCGAGCGCCACGAGGTCCATGTTCCCCTTGAACGGGTGCTCGACCGATGGCTGGCGGCCTTCGGCGATGACGAGGTCGACGGCCTCGGCCCCGGTGAACTCGACGTTCGCGCGCGTCGTGTCGAAGTGGGTGTTGTTCGGGATCGCACTGCCGGGACGGCCGATCGAGGCGAACAGGATCTTCTCGGCGGCGCGGCCCTGGTGGGTCGGGATCACGTGCTTGAACGGGAACAGCGCCTGGACCGACTCGAGGAACGCAAACCAGGACGGCGATCCGGCGTACGACTCATCGCCGCGCTGGATGCCGGCCCATTGGTCGCGCGACATGGCGCCGGTGCCCGAATCCGTGAGCAGGTCGATGAGGACGTCGTCGGCGTGGAGCGCGAACAGGTTGTAGCCTGCGGCCCGGATCGCGGCCCGGCGCTCCTCCACGGTCGTGATCCGGATCGGCTCGACCGAGTGGATCCGGAACGGCTCGATGATCGTGCGGAAGGACTCGGGCATCGTCAGCGAGCATAGCGCGGCGTACGATCGGGCCGTGGACCAGCCCACCGACGCGCCCCGACCGGCGGCGCGGATCCCGATCGCCGCGCGACCGTTCCTGTGGCTCGTCGTCGTCGCCGCGGCCTGGCTCGTCGTCGACACGGTGTCGTCGGTCGGACCGCTCGACCGGGCCCAGCTCGGCTGGACGGTCGCGATGCCCTTGACCCTGCTGCTCCCGGCGGTCACCGGCGCCGCCGCGCGGTCGGTCGACGACCGGTCGCTTCGGTCGCGCATCGTCGTGGGGATGGGGCTCGTCTGCGGCGCGATCGCCGTGCTGCCGTTCGCCGGTCAGCTCGTCCCGCAGTGCGCGGCCGCCGGCCAGTCGGTGCCGATCGTCGGCATCGGCGCGGTCGGCCTGGGGGTGGGCACGATCGTGATCGCGGCCAGCATCGTCGCCGAGCGCCTGTGGTGCGCTCCCGATGGCCGGCGCCGGGTGGCCTGGGCGGTCGTCGCCTCGGCCCTTGTGCTCCTCGTCGGTGGGGCGATCCTCGCGGTCGTCGTGTTCTCCGGGATCTTCCCGCCGGGTACCTGCGTCGTCCGTCCGTCGGTGTCGCCCTGACTGGCAGTACCCTGTCGCCATGTGCAGAAGCATCAAGACGCTGCGCCGGGCGGAAGAGCCGGCGACCGACGAGGAGATCGCCGCCGCTGCGCTCCAATTCGTCCGCAAGGTGAGCGGTTACCGGGTCCCGTCGCAGAAGAACCGCGATGCGTTCGACGAGGCGGTGTTCGAGGTGGCGGCGGCGTCGCGCCGGCTACTCGACACGATCGCCGCGCCGCGGTGAGCGCGACCCGGTCCGGTCCGGACGGCGGGATCCCGACCGTCGCCGATCGGGACCCGGGCGCCGTCCGCGACTCCAGCCGACCGGTCCTTCCGAGCGCGGCCCCGCGCTGGTGGATCCGGCCGGGGCTCGAGGTCCTCGACGGTCGGCTGGCCATCGCCGGCCGCGACGCCGAGGAGCTCGCCCGTGAAAGCGGGACGCCGCTGTTCGTCTACGACCTCGAGCGGCTCGCCGAGAACGCCCGGGCGATCATCGGCGCACTCGGCCGGACGGGCGTCCACCACCGGGTCCGCTTCGCGCTCAAAGCGAACCGGGAGCCCGAAGTGCTGGCCGTCCTGCGCGGGCTGGGGGCGCCGGGCACGCCGACCGCGGTCGGGATCGACGCCTGCTCGCCCGGGGAGGTCGACCTCGCCCTCGCAAGCGGCTGGCGGTCCGAGGAGATCAGCTTCACGGGCACGAACCTGTCGGAGCGGGACCTCGATGCGCTCCTGCCGACCGGTGTCCATCTCAACCTCGATGCGATCAGCCAGATCGAACGGGTCGGTCGACGCGGGGGTGGTGGCCGGATCGGGCTGCGGGTCAACCCCGGCGCGGGCGCGGGCTATCACGCCGGCCTGACCTACAGCGGTGACCGGCCGACGAAGTTCGGGATCTACCCGGACCGGCTCGACGAGGCCGTCGCCGCCGCGAGCCGTCACGGGCTGACGATCGACACGGTCCACTTCCACGCGGGATCGGGCTGGCTCGGCGACGGGCTCGCCTCGTTCGAGGCGGCGCTCAGCGGGGCGGTGGCGATGCTCGACCGCCTCGTCGACCTCGGTTGTCCGGTCGACGAGGTCAACGTCGGCGGCGGGCTCGGGGCCCCGGCCCGCGACGACGAGCCGGCCGTGGATCTGGACGCCTATGCCCGGCTGCTCGCACGCGAGCTGGGTCCGCGTGGCGTGGCGGTCGCGGTCGAACCCGGCGACTACATCACGAAGGATGCGGCGATCCTGCTCGGCGAGGTCGTGACGATCGAGGATCGCGCCGGTGTCCGGTTCGTCGGGCTCGATCTTGGCTGGAACATCGACTGCTCGTACTTCATCTACCGGTTCCTGCAGGAGGCCGTCCTGTGTCGGGCGCCCCTGGCGGAGCGGACGCAGCTCGTGACGCTCGCCGGACACATCAACGAGGCAGGCGACGTGTTCGCCGAGGACTACCCGTTCCCGGCGGTGGCCGAGGGTGACATCGTCACCCTGCTCAATGCCGGCGGCTACAAGCAGGCGATGAGCTCGACCCATTGCCTGCGGCCGATGGCCCCCGCCCGGTTCCTGGAGCGCCGCCCGGTCTGAGCCGCGAGCGGGGCTACACTCGGCTCGTGAGCGTCCATCGACCGGAGCCCGGCCTGCCTGTCCGCCACGTCACCACCGCGCGGGTCCTGGCGGTGCGCGGCGAGCTGACCGAGACGCGCCATGACACGCTGGTCGGCGAGGAGCCGCTGGAGATCCGAGCCGCTGGTCCGAGCGAGCCGCCGATCGCGGTCGCGGTGACGATGCGGACGCCGGGCTCCGAGGCGGAGCTCGCCGTCGGGTTCCTCCGGACCGAGGGGCTGATCGGCGACGGCGACGTCGCGTCGGTCGAATTCGGCGACGCGGATGCGCTGGCGCAGCCGGACGACACGATCGTCGTGCGGCTCGTCCGCCCGTTCGACGCGTCGCTCGTCGCGGAGCGCCATTTCGTCGCGACGGCGAGCTGCGGGATCTGCGGCAAGGCGTCGCTTGACGAGATCGCCATCCGCTGCGACCCGATCCCCGCCGGTGCTCCGATCGTCGCCCGCAGCGTGGTGCTCGCGCTGCCGGCGTCGCTGCGCGCAGCGCAGCAGGTATTCGAGGCGACCGGCGGGCTGCATGCCGCCGGGCTGTTCGAATCCGACGGCCGCCTCGTCGCGGTCCGCGAGGACGTCGGCCGGCACAACGCCCTCGACAAGCTGGTGGGCTGGGCCGTGCTGGCCGGCCGGATGCCGCTCCACGGGCTGGTGCTGCTCGTCAGCGGGCGAGTGAGCCTCGAGATCGTGCAGAAGGCCGCGGTCGCGGGGATCCCGGTGGTCTGCGCCGTGTCGGCACCGTCGGATCTGGCCGTCGAGGCCGCCGAGCGGTTCGGCCAGACGCTGATCGGCTTCTTGCGCGGCGATGGCTTCAACATCTACACGGGCGCGGAGCGGATCCGACTGTAGGCGCCGGCGACTGCCTGGTCCGCGGCGGCTCGCCCGGCCGGGGTCGCGGTCAGCGACGGCTCGTCCGGCCGGGGTTCGCCTTGGGTTTGGCCGGGGCTGACGTCGCGGCCTCGGCGTCGGCGGGTCCGTCGTCGTCGGCGTCCGTCGGCAGCGTGGCGCTCGAGCCGGGCTCGGACGGATCCGGCGCCGGGATCGCTCCTGGCTGGCGGCTCGGTGCGTTCGCCAGGGCAGCATCGAGCGATCGTCGGAACCGGACCAGTGCGTAGCCCACGATGACCACGACCACGATGACGAGCGGGATGAGGATCCCGGTGTCGATGGCCGAGCCGATGATCGCGATGATCCCCAGCACCATGAGCGCCATCCCCGCCAGACCGACGAGGTACCAGACCCAGCGGAAGTGGGTCGGCATCGGGCCGGACATCGTCAGCCGCCGGCGGTCGTCCCGCCGCCTCCACTGTCCGGCGGGCCGGCGCCGTCCGGGCGGCCCCGGGGCGGCGGTCGGTTCTGGACGAACTGGAACCCGAACCGGCCCTTGATGCACAGGTGGCCGTCGGTGACCGACGAGTCCAACGGCGACGTGACCTTGACGATCTCGTTGTCCTGGACGTGGAGCGACAGCGAGCAGCCGACGCCGCAGTACGGGCAGATCGTGTCGGTCACGGTCTGGGCCGACTCGTCCCACGTGCCGGCGTCGCGCATCTCGTGCTCGGACCGGAACATCAGCGCGCCGGTCGGGCAGACCCCGATGCAGTTGCCGCAATAGACACACGCCGAGTCGGGCAGCCCGACGTTCCACTCGGTCGAGATGCGGGCGTCGAAGCCGCGCCCGGCGACCGCGATCGCGAAGGTGTTCTGGGCGTCCACGCCGCACGCCTCGACGCACTTGTAGCAGAGGATGCACTTCGAGTAGTCGCGGACGTAGAGCTCGTTGTCGATCTTGACCGGCTGGGCCACCGTGGCGGCCGTCGGTCCGCCGTCGGCGGCGTGGTGATGACCGGCCTCGCGGGCATCCCGATCGCCGGCTGCTGCCGCCGCGGCCAGAGCGCCGAACCGACCCGGATCCGCGTCGTAGCGCCGGGCGTAGGCCGCGAGCGAGCCGTCGGGCGCCTGCGGCCCGGCGAGCTCGACGTCGACCGACGAGCCGAGCAGCTCGATGACGACCCGGCGCGAGTGGCGGACGCGCTCGGAGTCGGTCAGGACCTCCATCCCGGGCTCGACCTTGCGCGAGCAGGCCGGGGCGAGGACGCGGGCGCCCGTGACCTCCACGACGCAGACCCGGCAGACGTTGACCGGCGTGAGGTTCTCGAGGTAGCACAGCGTCGGCGTGTCGATGCCCTGCGCCCGGCAGGCGTCGAGGATCGTGGATCCCGTAGGGACGCTGACACTGACGCCGTCGATCGTCAGCTCGACCGGGGCGAGCTCCGTCTCGGGCGGCGCCTCCGGTGGCTTGCTCGGACGGGCCGGTGGGCTGAACAGGATCGGATCGATGCTCACAGGCTCACCAGGTCGGGTCGGCGCAGCGCGCTCTCGATCGCGCTCGATGCCGTCTGGCCGAGGCCGCAGATCGACGCGTCGCGCATCGCCTGCCCGACATCGCGCAGGAGGGCGAGCTCGTCCGCCGCGGATCGGTTCGGCCGGCCGGCGATGAGCCGCGCGAGGATCTCCTCCTGGCGGACCGACCCGACGCGACACGGGACGCACTGCCCGCACGACTCGTCGCGGAAGAACGCCGCGATCCGACGGAGCGCGTCGACAAGGTCGGCGGTCTCGTCGAAGACCATCACGACCCCCGAGCCGAGGGTCGCTCCGATCGCCCGCGTGCCTTCGAACGTCAGCGGCGCGTCGAGCGCCTCGTCACCCACGAACACACCCGCGGCCCCGCCGAGCAGGATCGCCTGGATCGCCCGCTCGCCGGCGACGCCACCGCCGAGCTCGATGAGCTCGCGAAGGGTCGTCCCGAACGGGACCTCGTAGACGCCCGGCCGGGCGACGTGGCCCGACAGGCAGAACAGCTTCGGGCCGGCGGACCCGTCGGTTCCGATCGCAGCGAACGCCGGCCCGCCGTCACGGACGATCGCCGGGATGTTCGCCAGCGTCTCGACGTTGTTCACGGTCGTCGGCTTGCCGAACAGCCCGACCTCGACCGGGAACGGCGGCTTGTTGCGCGGCTCGCCGCGCTTGCCCTCGATCGATTCGAACAGCGCGGTCTCCTCGCCGCAGATGTAGGCCCCGGCTCCGCGTCGAAGTTCGATATCGAAGGCGATGCCCGCCCCGAGGACATCGGGCCCGAGGAGTCCGGCGGCCCGGGCACGCGCGATCGCGTTCGCCAGGCGCGACTCGGCGAGCGGGTACTCGCCGCGCAGGTAGAGGTAGCCGAGCTCCGCGCCGGTCGCGAAGCCGGCGATCGTCATCGCCTCGACGATCGCGAACGGGTCCTCCTCGAGCAGTGCCCGATCCTTGAACGTACCGGGCTCCGATTCGTCGGCGTTGCAGACGAGGTAGTGCGGCCGCACCGGCTGGGTCGCCACCGCGGCCCACTTGCGCCCCGTCGGGAACGCTGCGCCGCCACGGCCGACGAGCTTCGATGCGGTCACCTCGTCGACGACCCTCTGCGGCCCGAGCTCGAAAGCGCGGGCGAGGGCGACGTAGCCGCCGTTCGCCCGGTAGTCGTCGAGGTTCGCCGGATCGACCCGGCCGATCCTCGCGAGGAGTCGCAGATCGTCGGCGCCGGCCTGTGGGACCGAGACCCGCAGCGCGGCCAGCCGGTCGGGGGAGGGCGCCACAGGGCCCGTCGCCGGGGCCTCGGGTGGGGTCTCGAGCCGGCGGACGACGCCGGCCGCGTCGATCGGCGCCACCGCGACGCTCCGTGGGGTCTCGCCGGCGATCGTGAACAGCGCGGCGGGGGCGCGCTCGCACAGGCCGAGGCACGGGCTGCGGAGCCACGTCGTGCCGCCGTCGAGGGCGGGCTCGCCGGGTCGTCCGAGCGTGCGCTCGAGCGTCCCGCACAGTGCCTCCGCGCCGGACAGCCGGCAGGCGATGTCGTCACACACATGAGCGACGACCGGAGGGCGCGGCGACGTCGCGAACAGGGCGTAGAACGTGGCCACGCCATAGGCCTCGGCCGGCGGCACGGTCAGTCGGCGGCAGATGTAGGCGAGCGCCGGTTGGCTGATGAACCCGACCCGTGCCTGAACGCCGTGGAGAGCCGGCAGGAGGAGGTCCCGGTGGGAGCGCGCCTCGTGACCGCCATGGGCGATATGGCCGTCGATCGCCATGTCGCGGGCACCACCCTGCCAGCCGCTCCGCGGCGGACCGATCACCGGCGCGAGCACGGCGTCGATCGCCTCGCGCTCTGCGGGTGAGGCGAGCGGCGCGACCACATGGAGGTCCATCCCGGCCAGTGTAGCGACGGGAGGGCCGGCCGGGCCCCCGAGAGCGGGTGTCGCGACGGCGGCCGACTCCCCCGCGCGGATGGTTCGAGATCCATCCTGGAGGGGGATGGCGGGACCCAGCGGCGGCCCGAGCCTAGGACCCGGATCGAGTGAGGAACGGCGGTGGGCCGGACCTCAGCCGCGATCCGGTAGCACCACTCGGGAGCCCTCCGATGCCAGCAGCCATCCGGCGTTCGTCGATCCGGTCGATCCGGCGCCATCCCAAGATCGCGGCGGTCGCGCTGATCGTGCCGCTGATCGTCATCAACGCCATGGTCGGCGGACCGGCGGCGGTCCTGCCGTCCGGGCCGGCCGACTTCACGACGGTCGACCGGTACGTCTCGGACCAGGTCCGGGACGCCGGGATCCCGGGCGCCGCGGTCGTCATCGTCCGGGACGGGCGGATCGTCCACGAGCAGGGCTTCGGCTCGGCCGATGGGGCGGGACGCCCGGTCACGCCGACGACGCCGTTCATGATCGGCTCGATGACCAAGTCGATCACCGCGCTGGCGGTGATGCAGCTGGTCGACACCGGTCGGATCGAGCTCGATGCCCCGGTCCGCATGTACCTCCCGGGGTTCCGCGTCGCCGATCCAGACGCGGCCGGGCAGATCACCGTCCGCCAGCTCCTGACCCACACGAGCGGCATCCCCGGTTCGGCCGGCGTCGCGCCGCTTGCCGAACCACCGACCACGCTGGCCGCCCGGGTCGACGACCTGGCCCGGGTCACGCTGGCCTCGGCGCCCGGGTCGCGCTATGCCTACTCCAACGCCAACTATCTGGTCCTCGGGCGCCTCGTCGAGGTCGTCTCCGGGCAGCCGTTCGGCGACGACCTCGCGGACCATGTCTTCGGGCCGCTCGCGATGACCCACGCGACGACCGATCGAGCCGTCGCCGACGCGAGCGGATTGACTCGGGCTCACCGGATCTGGTTCGGCCTGGCCGACGAGCGGACGCCGATCGACCGGCCCGACCTGGTCCCGGCCGGGTTCGTCGCGGCCAGTGCCGACGACCTCGGGCACTTCCTGATCGCCCAGCTCGAGGACGGCCGCTACGACGGGCGGCAGATCGTGTCGGCCGCCGCGGTCCGGACGATGCACACCGGGACGGCGAGCACGGGTCTGCCCGGCGAGCAGGTCGCGATGGGCTGGATGACCGGGTCGCTCGACGGCGAGCCGATCGTGTCGCACGCCGGGAGCACGACGGACATGGCCGCGATCCAGGTGCTCGTGCCCGGCCGACATCTTGGCGTGGCGATCCTGCTCAACGCCCAGAGCACGCTCTACGAGCTCCTCCACAAGCCAGACTTCATCGGCCTCGGCGTCACGTCGCTGCTCATCGGGCGAGAGCCGGCGGGCACCCTCCAGGCGTTCTACCCCGCATTCGACGGCATCGTCCTCGTGCTCTTCGCCGTCCTGCTGCTCGGTCTGGTCCGCCAGGTCCGAGCGCGACCCACGGATCCGTCGGTGACCTGGACTGAGCGGTCGAAGACCGCTCGGGCGCGGCTGGTCGGCGGGCACGCCTGGCGCCTCTACCTCGACGTCCTCGTCCCGCTCGTCATCCTTCTCCGGGCCCCGGACTTCTTCGGCGCACCCTGGCTGGTCCTCGTCCGGGTCGACATCGGACTCGTCCTGTTCGTCTTCGTCCTCCTCCGGCTGGCGGACGGCGCGATCCGGCTCGGGCGGTTCGGACGGGGCCGCTGGAGCGCGCGTTCGGCGACGGCGCGACCGAGCACGATCGGCGCCGCGGCCGAGCGGTAGGCTGGACCCGATGCGAACCGTCGACTCGCTTCGAGCCCTCGCCGACCGCCACCGGGTCGCGACGGAGATCGGGGTCGCGATCGGGACGCTCGCGCTGGTGGTCGTGGTCTCGATCGTCCAGTGGGGCGCGACCGAGGACGGGCTCCTCCGCGGAGTGGCGCTGGGGGCGACGCTGGCCGTCATCGTGTCCATCGTCATGGACCGGCGGCGGCGGATCACCGAGCGCTTCGAGCGCGAGGCCGCCGCCCAGCGACTCCAGATCGCCCGCGAGCTCCACGACACGGTGGCTGGCGCCGTCAGCGTCATCGGGATCCAGGCGGCCGCGGCGCGGCGCGTGCTCGACACCCGACCCGCCGACGCCGCCGTGGCGCTCGAGCGGATCGAGGCCGCCAGCCGCTCGGCCAATGCCGACCTGCGTCGGATGCTCGATGCCCTGCGCGACGACGGACCGACGCCGACGCAGCCGGAGGCCGGACTCGACCACCTGGAGCGTCTCGTCGAGGAGGTCGGGTCGTCCGGGCCCCAGGTCCGACTCGACGTCGATCCGGCAGCACTCGACCTGGCGGACCCGGCGCTCGACCACGCGGCGTACCGGATCGTCCAGGAGGCCCTGACGAACGTCGTCCGTCACGCCGGCGCGGCATCGGTCGCCGTCGACGTTCGGGTCCGCCAGCGCAGCCTCGAGCTATCGGTCGTCAACGGTCCGGGTCGCGACCGATCCGATCGCGGAACCAGCGGGCCGCGACTCGGGATCCTCGGGATGCGCGAGCGGGCAGCGCTGTTCGGTGGCGAGCTGGCCGCCGAGCCGACGCCGGATGGCGGGTTCGCGGTGCACGCCAGCCTCCCGATCCCGGCGTCGGCCGCTGCCCGGTCGGGGTCCGTCGCCGACCCTGCGAGCTCGGTGGGTCCGGCGCCGAGCCAGCATCGACCGGCGGCGGGTCGATGAGCGACGCCGGAAGCGCCGCCGCGCCGACCCGGATCCGGGTCGTCCTTGCCGACGACCAGGCGATGGTCCGCTCGGGTCTCCGGCTGCTCCTCGAGTCGGAGCCGGACATCGAGGTGGTCGGCGAGGCGGGCGATGGGGCGGAGGCGCTCGAGGTCATCCGCTGGCGTCAGCCGGACGTCGTGCTGATGGACGTCCAGATGCCCGGTGTCGACGGTCTCGAGGCGATCCGCCGGCTGCGTGACGGACCCGCGAACGCGTCGGCCACGCGGGTCATCGTCCTGACCACGTTCGACCTCGACGAGTACGTGTTCGCCGCGCTCCGCGCCGGGGCCGCCGGGTTCCTGCTCAAGAACGCTCCCGCCGACGACCTCGTGGCTGCCGTCCGGACCGTCGCCGCCGGTGACGCGCTGCTCGCGCCGTCGGTCACCCGGACGGTGATCGCCGCGTTCGGCCATCGACGCGCCCCGAGCGAGACCGCCCGCGAGCTCGCCCGGCTGTCCGAGCGCGAGCGCGAGGTCCTGCTGCTCGTCGCGCGGGGCCGGTCGAATGCCGAGATCGCTCAGGAGCTCGTCATCGGCGAGGCGACCGTCAAGACCCACCTGTCCAGCCTGTTCGCCAAGCTCGGTCTGCGCGATCGGGTGGAGGCGGTGATCTTCGCCTACGAGTCGGGGCTGGTCGAGCC
The DNA here is from genome assembly GCA_963783135.1 of uncultured Chloroflexia bacterium. Lineage (GTDB taxonomy): Bacteria > Chloroflexota > Limnocylindria > Limnocylindrales > CSP1-4 > Chersky-267. Next base: position 104,201 of record CAWAMH010000001.1, read on the forward strand.
GGGCGCGGACTGAGCGTCGAGGGTACGCCGCGCTGGCCCTAGACGAGCTGGCCGAGCACCCGCTGGACGACGAACAGTGCGAGCGGCAGCAGGATCGCCGACACGAACGCCCGAAGGGTCGTCGTCGACCACGGCCAGGTCGGAAGGCGGGCGAGCAGCTCTCGCTGCTGGACGAGGCTGGCGAGCGTCTTGTTGAGCGCGTCGGCTCGTCCCAGGTCCAGCGCACCGGCATCGCGATTCAGCTCGACCAGTACCCCCTTGAGCCGATCGTCGGCCTCGCCCTGGAGGCGCTCCTTCTCGTCCACGAGGCGCCCGTGGAGCCCGAGCAGCGGGACCACGAAGATGATCACCCCGAACCCGACGAACCCCACGTACCAGAATGCGTAGTACAGGTTCGTGGACTGGGTCGGGGACGGAGCCAGGACGAAGCCCATGACGACGACCAGGACGAGCGCGATCCCGATCCCACCCGTGAGCCGCGAGAACGCGTACAAGGGTCGGGGATGGAACAGGTCGATCCGGACGACGCGGTCGAGGATGCGGGTGACGAGCCTGAGTTGGCGGACGGCCTGGCAGACCAGGACGAGCAGGACCGCAGTGAAGAACGACTCGTAGACGCCTCGCGCCAGCACGGCCAGCGGCGGATAGCCGACGATCCCCGAGGCGGCCGGATCGGTCACGTAGCCGAAGAACGTGAGCGGCAGCGCGGCCACCAGGACGATCGCACCGGGCACGGCCGGGAAGGTCGCGAGCTCGTAGCGGAGGCGCGGGGCTTCTTCGTCACTGAGCGACGTCAGGGGCCGGACCGTGTCGAACGCCCACTCGGCGACGCGCTCGAAGACGTGGATGACGGCCATGAAGGCGATCGTCACGATCCCCCAGCCGACCTGGTTGAGCGAGACTTCGCCGACCCTGGCGATCCCGGCGAGCCAGCCCTGGCCGACCGACAGCACGACCGCGATGGCAGCCAGGCCGACGTAGACGATCCAGGGCGGACCCGGCGCGCGCTCGACCCAGTCGATCAGGACGTTGAGCCAGCTCGGCGCATACGGGCGCACGGCCGGGGTGGTGGCTTCGGCCGGGGCCAGGTCCGCGCGGACGACATCGGTCGCCATCTGGCCGGAGTGTAGCCACTGGCGCCGGGCCTGCAAGCCCTACCGCCTAGGCGGTGACCGGCTGCTCGAGCTTTTCGATCCGGATCGCCGTCGCCTTGAACTCGGCGGTGCCGGACTTCGGGTCGGTCGCGTCGATCGTCAGAAGGTTGACCGCGACGTCGTCCTGGAAGTGCATCGTCATGAACGTCAGACCCGGCCGGAGCGACGGATCGATCCGGATCGGGACCTCGATCCGGCCCCGGCGCGAGACGATCCCGACGCGCGCGCCGTCGACGAGCCCGTACGCGAGCGCGTCCTCGGGTGAGATGTCGAGCGACTCGCCGCGCCGCAGGGGCGAGGTGTAGCCGCCGGTCTGGACACCCGTGTTGTACGAGTCGAGCCGGCGACCCGTGGTGAGCCGGATCGGGAAGTCCGCATCGAGCTTGTCGACCGGGGGGTCGTGCTCGACCGGGATGAACGGGACCCGGTTCCCGGGCACCGGGTCCTCCCACAGACGCGAGTGGAGGAAGAGCTCGCCGGGATGGGTCTCGTCATAGCACGGCCATTGGAGGCCGCCCTCCGCCTCGAGTCGGGCGTAGCTCATCCCGGCATGGACCGGGGACAGGGTCCTGAGCTCGTTCCAGACCGTCTCGGCCGATGGTTCGCCCCAGTCGTGGCCCATCGCCCGGGCCAGGTCGAAGATGATCGCCAGGTCGTCGCGCGCCTCGCCCGGTGGGTCGAGGGCCTTGCGGACGAGCTGGACGCGCCGCTCCGAGTTCGTGACCGTGCCCTCGCTCTCGGCCCATGCCGCAGCGGCGGGGAAGACGACATCGGCGAGCTCGGCGGTCGCGGTCAGGAAGATGTCCTGGACGACCATGAAGTCACGCGTGCTCAGGAGATGCTTCGCGCGCTTCTGGTCGGCCTCCGACTGGACGGGGTTCTCGCCGATGACATAGAGCGCCTGGAGGTCGGCGCGCTCCATCGCGTCGAACATCCCCGACAGGTGCCAACCGCGCTTCGGCGGGACGGGTACGCCCCAGACGGCGTCGAACTTCGCGCGCAGGGCGTCGTTCTCGACATGCTGGAAGCCCGGCAGACGATCGGGCAGGGCGCCCATATCGCCGCCGCCCTGGACGTTGTTCTGGCCGCGGAGCGGGTTGAGCCCGCTGCCGTAGCGTCCGACATGGCCGGTCAGGAGGGCGAGGCTGATCAGGGCCAGGACGTTGTCGACGGCGTTGTGATGTTCGGTGATCCCGAGCGTCCAGCAGATCATCGCGCGATCGGCCGTCGCGAAGGCGCGGGCGGCTTCCCGGATCGCCTCGGCCGGGACGCCGGTCTCGCGCTCCGCGTAGGCGAGCGTGTACGGCTCGACGTTCGCCCGGTAGGCCTCGAAGCCGGTGGTGGCGTTGTCGATGAACGCCTGGTGCTGGAGCCCGGCCTGGATGATCTCGCGGGCCATCGCGTTGGCCAGGGCGATGTCGCTGCCGACATCGAGACCGAGCCACAGATCGGCCCATTCGGCGGACGACGTTCGGCGCGGGTCGACCGCGATGAGCCGAGCCCCGCGGTTGACGCCCTTCAGCAGGTGGTGGAAGAAGATCGGGTGGGTCTCGCGGGCGTTGCTGCCCCACAGGAGGACGAGATCCGTCTCCTCGATCTCACGGTATGAGCTTGTGCCGCCCCCGGCACCGAAGACGGTCGCCAGACCGGCGACGCTCGGAGCGTGTCAGGTGCGGTTGCAGCTGTCGATGTTGTTGCTGCCGAGGACGATCCGCGAGAACTTCTGCGCGGCGAAGTTCACCTCGTTGGTCGCCTTCGAGCAGCTGAACAGTCCGAACGTCGTGGGCCCGTGCTTCGCACCGGCGGCCCGGAGGCCGGCGGCGGTCCGCGCGAGCGCCTCGTCCCAGGTCGCCGGACGCAGGCTGCCCGCGTCGCCACGGCCTCCCTCGCGGACCAGCGGCTGGGTGAGTCGGACGTAGTCCCGTGGCATGGGCTCGATGCCCTCCATCACGTCGGTCGCGTTGGACGACCGAACGGTCAGCCGAGTGTAGCGTCTCGCTCAGTCGCCGAGCTCGGCACGGACCTCCGGCAGTCGACCGATCGTCTCGAGGTCGAATGGGTCGCGGAAGATCCAGATCGGGTGCCGGAAGCCGAGCGCCGCGTCGGCACGGGTGGTCTTGGCGACCTCCGTCGGTGGCCCGCCGACGGCCAGCAGTCGCGCCGGTGGAAGCGAATGCCGCAGCCGGATCGACTCGAATGCGTCGACCGCCTCGCCGACCGACGGTCGGATCGCCACCTCGCGGTTGAGGGTCCGCTCGATCGTGGCTGGGTCGCGGCCGATCGCCGCGCAGGCGGTGCGGAGCGTGGCATCGGCAGCCACCAGCTCGGCATGGGCCAGGTCCTCCGGCGTCCCGAACGCGTTCCACAGGTCCGCGCTCGCGGCGACGACGGGGAGCGTCTTGCGCCGGCCCATCCCACCGATGAGGATCGGCAGCCGGGCCTGGACGGGTCGCGGGCGGACGATCGCCTGGTCGAGGTGGTAGAACCGTCCGGCATACGTCACGACCTCCCCGTCGAGAAGGCGCCGGATCAGCCCGGCCGCCTCGCCAAGGCGGTCGATCCGCTCACCCATCCAGCTGCCGAACTTGATCCCGAACGCCTCGTGCTCCCGTTCGAACCAGCCGGCTCCGAGGCCGAGCACGGCCCGCCCGTCGCTCAGGTGGTCGAGGGTCGTCGCGAGCTTCGCGGTCAGGCCGGGATTGCGCAGGGTGTTGGCGCCGACCAGCAGGCCGAGGGTCACCCGGCTCGTCAGGCCCGCCAGCGCTCCGAGCGTCGTCCACGACTCGAGCTTGTCGTCGTCCCACGCGCCTTCGTCGGTCAGCAGATGGTCGTCGAGCCAGACCGAGTCGAAGCCGGCCAGCTCGGCCGCGATGACGGCCTCGCGGAGCGCCGGCCACGACGCCCGGTTCGTGTAGAACGCGGCACCGAACCGTTGCGGAAACGGGTCCGGCACGGTCGGCGGATCCGGGATGCTCATCGGACGCGACGATACCGGTCGGGCGCCGGGTCCGCGGCTCGACCCGCTGAGCTATCCGAGGGCGACACCGGGGGCCACGGACGCTTCGACCGTGCCCACGCGCCAGTGCGAGACCCCGGCCGCGGAGAGTCCGGCCTCGACCTCCGCGAGCCGCTCTGGCGGGATCGCGGCGAGCAGGCCACCGCTCGTCTGCGGATCGTGGGCGAGGGTCACGAGCTCGGAGCTCACCGCCGGATCGACGCTCAGCTCCGCGGCGACGAACCGACGATTGTGGGCCGCACCGCCGGTCTCGACCCCCGCCCGGGCCAGCTCGAGGGCGCCGGGGAGGAGCGGGAGCGCGGCGGCCTCGAACGCGAACCTGGTGCCCGAGCCTCGGGCCATCTCGAGGCCATGACCGAGCAGGCCGAACCCGGTCACATCGGTCGTGGCCCGGACACCGGCGGCGACCAGCACCTCGGAGGCGGACCGGTTGAGGACGCGCATCTGGTCGACCGCAGCGTCGAAGTCCGCCGCGGAGGACTGGCCCTGGCGGCGTCCGCTGACGAGCAGGCCCGTGCCGAGGCGCTTCGTCAGGATCAGCACGTCGCCCGGCTGGGCGGCGCCCTTGCGCAGGAGCCGATCGGGGTGACCGGCGCCGGTCACGGCCAGCCCGTATTTCGGCTCCGGATCACGGATCGTGTGGCCGCCGGCGAGCACGCCGCCGGCCTCCCGGACCTTGGCCGAGGCGCCGGCGAACACCGCGCCAAGGGTGTCGGTCGGGAGCTCCTCGGGGAACGCGGCGATCGACAGCGCGAACAGTACGCGACCCCCCATCGCGAACACGTCCGACAGCGCGTTGGCGGCGGCGATCTCCCCGAACGTGGTCGGGTCGTCGACGATCGGCGGGAAGAAGTCGAGCGTCCCGATGATCGCCAGGTCGGGCGCGACGAGCCAGGCCGCGGCGTCATCCGGCGGGTGGAGTCCGGCGATGAGCTCGGCCGGCGCCGTCTCGGCGCCGAGACCGGCGAGGGCCTGGCCGAGCAGATCGGCCCCAAGCTTGGCTGCGCACCCGCCGCAGGTCGTGAGCTCGGTCAAGGGCAGGGCTTCGGGAGACTTCAGAGCGCTCATCCCGGGATGATAGAGCCCGCGGTCGGTAGGCCCGAGCGGCCCGTCGCCACCTGCGGTATCGTCCCGACTCGTGCCGGCGCATCCGTGGCCGGCGCTCCCGTCCGTGTCGCGGGCGGCCCAGAGATCGAGCCCTCGAGGAGACACGACATGCGACGGTTCATCGGCGGCCTGGCCATCGGCCTGGTCGCGGTCTCACTCGCGGCCTGTTCCGCGACCGGGAGCTCCAGTGCACCCAGCCCGAGCGTCGCCAGCGCCGGCGGTGCCGGCGGCACGCTGACCGGGACGAGCTGGGTCCTCAAGACGTACGACGTGTCGGGCACGCCGACGGCGGTCCCATCCGGGACGAAGGTCGACGCCCACTTCACCGCGACCACGGTCAACGGCTTCGCCGGCTGCAACGTCTACAACGGACCGGCCACGGTCACGGGTGCGAGCATCAAGATCGGACCGCTCGTGAGCACCCAGATGGCGTGCGTCGGGCCCGGCGGCGACGTCGAGCAGGCGTACCTCGCCGCGCTCGCCAAGGCGGCCAGCTTCACCGCGACGACCGATGCGCTCACGTTCTTCGACGCCAGCGCCAAGCAGATCCTCGTCTACGGCGCCGGTCCGGCCAACCCGCTCGAGGGCGCCTGGATCGTGACCGGCTTCAACAACGGCAAGCAAGCGGTCACCTCGCCGATCGTCGGGACCGACCTGACCGCGGACTTCGCCGCCGACCAGGTCGCCGGTTCGTCGGGCTGCAACGACTACAGCGGGCCGTACACCCTGACCGGCACGACCCTCAAGATCGGCCCGCTGGCGACGACGCGGAAGGCGTGCGACCAGAAGATCATGGACCAGGAGACGCAGTTCCTCGCCGCGCTCCAGGCGTCCACGACGTTCAGCCAGTCCGGTGCCAACGTCACCCTGACGAACGGCACGGAGAACCAGGTCGTCCTGACGGCCAAGTAGGCGGATCGACGGCCGGCGGGACCGGTCCGAACGAACAGTGATGACGAGCCGTGGCACACGCCGCGGCTCGTCGTTCGTTCCCGGCCGAGACGCTCGGGAGGCGGCGCTGACCTAGGCTTCCGCCGACGTGGCGGAGTGGCCAGGCATGGAGCTCACGATCCAGGCTGCGCATGGCAGCGTACATGTCCGGGCGGACGACTCCGGCCTGTCCATCGACGCGAGCGGGCAGCGGCTCGAGACCGCGTGGTCGGACATCGCCGGGGCCGGTCTGGCCGACCCGCCGGGTGGGCGCCGCGGCGTCACGTTCGACCCCGAGGTGGTCGAGGTCACGCCGCTCCTGGGTCGCCTCCAGGAGGCGGCCCACCGACTCGCCGCGACCCACCGGCTGCTCATGATCGCGCACGGTCCGAAACGAAGCCTCTACCAGGTCAGCATCCCCGATGACCGTCCGGAGGTCGCGGAACTCGTCGGCGAGCTGTCGGCCCGTCTTGGGCCGCGCTGGCTCGGCGACGCGTACGAGTGGGGCGAGCTGAAGCGAACGCTCGCTGCGACGACGCCGCGCTGGTATCCGCTCGCGGGTGCGGCTCTTCGTCGTTGCCGTCGCCCTCCTGACGCTCCCGGCGATCCTCGCCGGCGCCCAGGTCCGCGATGCCATCGAGGACCTCGATCCGTCGGCGATCGAGCCGTGGATGATCCCGGTACTGGCGATCTGGGTCGCGGCGCTCGGCGCCCTGCTCTACCGGGTCCGTCGGATCTTCCGCTGACGCCACGCCATCGGTCGTCCGTGGCCGAAGCGTACGATCGCCGGATGCCAGCCGATCCGCCGTGCAACTTCCGGCTGATCGGGCCGTCTCGTGCCAGGCTCCGGGCCGGCGACATCTTCACGATGCAGATCCCCGACGGTCGATTCCTGTTCGGCCGGGTGGTCCGGACGTTGGCCAGCAGCGACCGACTCGCCCTCGTCTATGTCTTTCGCTCTCTGTCCGATGCGCCGATCCCGCCTGCCCGGCTCCTCGTGACCGAACTGTTGATCCCGCCTGCGACGATCAACCGGCTCGGATGGTCGCGCGGCTACTTGTCGACGGTGGGCAATCGGCCGTTCGAACCTGGCGAACGACTTGCGACGCACTACTTTCGAGGGGAGGGTCGGGTGCCGTCGAGAGGGTGGCTGGTCAGGCGCCTCTCAAGGGTGTCTTCCCAGGTGGTCTATGAGGATGAGGACGGTCGCCCACTCGGTCGCCCGTCGTCCGGCGTCCCGGTCGGCGAGGCCGGCTTCGGCAACTATCGAACGCTCGATGACGCCGTCTCGCGCGCCCTGGGCATCCCACTCGCACCCGACGATCCGGGCTGAAGACGCCAGCCGCGGATCGTCCCGCGACCACCGAGTCCCTAGAATGGCCGCTCGCGGGGAGCGGAGGGGTCCCGGTGGATCCCCCGGTCTTCAAAACCGGTGGCGCCACGCTCGACGTGACGCGGTGGGTTCGACTCCCATGCGCTCCCGCCAGCCGTGCCGTGCGACGATGTCGACGATGAGCGCGAAGATCGATCCGACCCGACCGCCGAGCGTCGAACGGCTGCTGGCCGCGGCGCGGCCGGCGCTCGGTGAGCGCGAGCACGGTGCGGTCCTCGCGGCGGCCCGCGCCGTAGTCGACGAGGAGCGCGGCCGCCTGGCGGCCGACCTGCCGGCGCGATCGCTGGACGTGCTGGCCGCCGACCTTACGGACCGGCTCGATGGGTTCGGCGACCTGACCGGGGCCGGCCTCGCGAGCGCGATCAATGCGACCGGTGTCATCGTCCACACGAACCTCGGCCGGGCGCCTTGGCCGCACGCCGCGATCGACGCCGCCCAGGCCGCGGCCGCCGATCCGCTGCTGCTCGAGATGGACCGCGCCTCGGGTCGGCGCGGCGCGCGGTTCCGGGCGGCCGAAGAGCATCTGATCGCGCTGACCGGCGCCGAGGATGCCCTGATCGCCAACAACAACGCCGCGGCACTGGCGCTCGCCGTCGGGCTGGCCGGCCGGGCCGGTCGGGTCGTCGTCTCGCGTGGCGAGCTCGTCGAGATCGGTGGCGGCGTGCGGATCCCCGATATCGTCCGTCGAGCAGGAGCACGGTTGGTCGAGGTCGGGACGACGAACCGGACCCGGGTCGCCGACTTCGCGACCCCGCTCGAGGAGGGCGCCAAGATCGTCCTCCGGGTCCACCCGTCGAACTTCCGCCAAGCGGGGTTCGTCGAGGCGCCGGACCCGGCCGAGCTCGCCGAGCTCGCCCATCGTCACGGCGCGATCGTCGTCGACGACCTGGGCAGCGGCGCGCTGCTCGACACCGCGGCCTTCGGTCTCGCCCACGAGCCGATGCCGGGCGAACGCCTCGCGGCCGGGGCGGACCTTGTGACGTTCAGCGGCGACAAGCTCGTCGGCGGACCGCAGGCCGGTCTCATCGTCGGTCGTGCGGACCTGATCGCGCGGCTGCGCAAGGACCCGCTGGCGCGAGCGACCCGGCCCGACAAGACCACGCTCGCCGGGTTGGCCGCGACATTGGGGCTCTACCGGGCTGGGCTCGCCGCGCGGGAGATCCCGGTCTGGCGGATGATCGCCGCCCGCCCGGACGACGTCCGGGCACGCGCCGAGGCCCTCGTCGCGCGACTCGACGACCCGACCGCCGGCGCCCACGCGGTCGCGGTCGGATCGACGATCGGCGGGGGATCGCTGCCGGGCGAGACGCTGCCGTCCTGGGCCGTCGCCCTGCCCGGCTCCGACACCCTCCTCGGCCGGCTCCGCCGGGGCCAGCCGGCCGTCATCGGGCGCGTCGAGTCCGGCCATGTGCTGCTCGACCTCCGAACGGTCGACCCGGTCCACGACACCGAGCTGGCCCGGGCGGTCGCGGCGGCGACGACCGGGCGATGACCGTCGTCATCGGGACGGCGGGCCACATCGACCACGGCAAGACCCGTCTGCTCCAGGCACTGACCGGCATCGACGCCGATCGGCTGCCCGAGGAGCGACGGCGGGGGATGACGATCGACGTCGGCTACGCGCACCTCACCCTGGACGATGGCACGGAGCTCGATTTCGTCGACGTGCCCGGCCACGACCGGCTCATCGGCAACATGCTCGTCGGGTCGGGCGAGATCGATGCGGTCCTGCTCGTCGTGGCGGCCGACGACGGGCCGCGGGCGCAGACGATCGAGCACCTCGAGTTACTCGACGCGCTCGGGATCCGGCACGGCGTCGCCGCGGTGACGAAGACCGATCTCGTCGATCCGGCGCGGGCCGTGGCCGTGGTCGCGGATGTCGGGCGCCTCCTTGCCCGGACGACATTGGCCGGCTCGGTGGTGGTGCCCGTCTCGTCGCCCCGTGGCGACGGTCTCGAGGCGCTCAACGCAGCGCTCATCGACCTGCGCGACGGCGTCCTGGCCGAGCGCGGGCCGGCTGAGACCGGGGTCCGGCTCGCGCTCGACCGCGTGTTCACGGTCAAGGGCCGGGGGACCGTCGTGACGGGTTCGCTCCGCGGCGGCCGCCTCGAGCGCGGCGCGCGGCTCCGGCTCGAACCGGGTGACCGCGCGGGCCGGGCACGGGAGGTCCAGGTCCACGGCGGCCCGGTCCACTCGGTCAGTGGTGGCGGCAGGGTCGCCGTGAACCTCGCCGATCTCGACGGCTCCCCGCCCGTGCGTGGGGACGTCCTGACGACCGATCCGGCCGTCCGCACGACGGACCGGCTCCTCGCGATCCTCACACCGTCGGCGGCCCTCGACGATCGGTCGACCTCGCCGGGCCGACCGCCGGGCGCGGGCGCGAATCTCCGCATCCACCTCGGGACCGCCACGGTCGAAGCGACGATCCGGCGCGGTCGGCGCGACGCAGCCGACCTGTCGGATGGTCGACGCGTCTCCCGGCTGAAGCTCAGTCACCCGATCGCCGCTGCCGTCGGCGACCCGTTCGTGGTCAGGATCCCGTCGCCGTCCGCGACCGCCGCCGGTGGGGTCGTCATCGATGCGGCACCGCCGGTCGGGCCATCCGCCCGTCGGTCGTCGCCGGCGATCCTGACCGACCTCGCGACCGCCTGGCTGGAGCGTGACGGCGGCGCGGCGCTCGCCGCCCGCGTCGGGCTCCACGGTCTGCTGTCGCAGCCAACGGACGTCGCGTCGCCGCCGACGGGGACGCGCGCCGTCGCCGGCTGGCTGCTCGTCGGGGACGTCGCCGACGGGCTCGAGGCGGAAGCCATCGACCTCGTCGCGGCGCGTCATGCGGCCGAGCCGCTCGCGCTCGGGGCGCCCTTGGCCGAGCTTCGGCGCACCCTCGTCCGGTCGCTCCGGCGCCGGGTGACGGCGACCGACAAGACCGCGACGCTCGTGGTCGGTGGCATCCTCGACGCGCTCGTGGAGGGGGGCCGGTTGGCACGGCAGGGCGACGTCCTCGGTGACCCGGCTCGAGCCGGGACGACCCTGCTCCCCGACGTGATCGCCGCGATGGATCGGCTCGAGGCGAGCCTCGCCGTCCCGGCCCCACCGTCACTCGCCGAGGCGGTCCGGCTGGCGCGCTGCCCGCCGGAAGGCGTGCGCGAGCTCGAAGCCGCGGGGCGGATCGTCCGGGTCGCCGACGACCTCGCCTGGGCCGGACCGACATACCGGGATCTCGAGGCGACAGCGCTCCGGCTGGCCGACCACGGCCCGCTCACGCCGGCGACGTTGCGCGACGCGACCGGGACGAGCCGCAAGTACGTCATGGCCCTGCTCGAGGACCTCGATCGCCGCGCCGTGCTTCGACGGACGCCCGACGGTCACGTCCGCGGACCGCGGGCTCCGCGATGACCCAGGACGTCTCGATCGACCGATCGGTCGTCACGGGCATCGTGCTGGCCGGCGGCCGGTCGAGCCGCTTCGGCAGCGACAAGCTGGCCGCCCCGATCGACGGCGCGCCGCTCCTGTGGCGGCCGATCCGGGCACTCGCCGCGGCCGGCTGCGGGTCGATCGTCGTGGTCCTCGCCCCAGGGCATGCTGACCCGCCGCTACCGGCCGACCTGGGGCTGGACCTCCGGCTCGTCCACGACCCGGAGTCGTTCGGCGGACCGCTCGTCGGCCTCCGCGCGGGGCTCGCGACCGCCACGGGGTCGGTCGCGATCGTCGTGGCCGGCGATCAGCCCGGGCTCCAGCCGGCCCTGCTGCGGATCCTCGTCGAGGCATACGCCGCGCCGACCGATGCGGGCCTGCCCGGCGGTCGATCCCCATCGGCGGTCGTCCTCGTCGACCCGGATGGCGTCGTCCGGCCCCTGCCGTGCGCGCTTGCCCGTGAGCGCGCGGCGGGGACCGCCGACCGGCTCCTGGCCGGGGGTGAACGTCGGCTCCGCGCGCTCATCTCCGCGCTCGAGCCGCGCGAGGTCCCGGAGGTCGTCTGGCGCTCGGCGGATCCGGGCGCCTCGTGGACCCTCGACGTCGATCGTCAGGAGGATCTACCGGCGCGTCATTGACGCAACACGATCCGTTGCGATACGCTCCAGACCAAGGAGGTCGCACAACGATGCCGATCGCGGCCAAGGAACGCATCGAGTCCCTCGTGACGGACCTCGGCAGCCGGGCCGAGGTCGCCCGCGCGCTGCATGTCGACCGCTCGCAGGTGACCCGCTGGCTGGATCGTGGCCAGGACCCCGGTCCCGACAACGTGCGCAAGGTGGAGGGTGTCGAGCTCGCCCTCGCCCGCCTGCTCCGGCTCTACGACCGGGACTCGGCCTTGAGCTGGCTCGAGGGGTTCAACGCCCAGCTCGGGGGGCGGCGACCGATCGACCTGCTCGCCCGAGGCCGTCTCAGCGAGGTCCTCGACGCGATCGACGGCGACGAGATCGGGTCGTTCGCCTGACGTGCTGTTCCGGGTGTTCGGCTGGTCGCCCGACACGCCCCCGGAGCCGCTTCGGGTCCCGCGGGTGCGACAGGGCGGCGGGCGCCACGACGACCCGGACCGCTACACGGCGCTCTACCTGGCCCGTGAGGCGGTCGGAGCCTTGGCGGAGGCCATCCAGGCGTTCCGCGGCCAGGAGCTGACGGACGTGGCGCTCGTCCGACCCGACGGGGCCCGGCGGACGCTGGCCGCCATCGACGACCGGGAGGTTCCGCCGCTCGTCGATCTCGACGATCCGGCCGTCCTGATGGCGCGCGATCTCCGACCGTCGGTCGTGGCGACGGGGACCCGGCGGGTCACCCAGGGCGTCGCCCGGCGCGCGTTCGAGGACGGCGCCGTCGGGCTGTCGTGGTGGTCGACCCTCGAGTCGTCGTGGACGAACGTGACCCTCTTCGACGTCCGTCTGCGGGCGCTGCCACCGGTCGCCGAGGTGACGCCGCTCAGCCTCGATCACCCCGCGCTGATCGAGGCGGCCGAGCGACTCGGGGTCCGTCTGGCGCCTCCCTCGGGCCGCGGCCGGCGCGCCAGGTTGAGCGTGGTCCGCTGACGCTCAGCCGTCGAGCGACGCGTCCTCGAAGACCGACTCGCCCTCGACGAAGGTCGCCACGACCCGCGCCTCGCCGATCCGGCCGGTGCCTCGGTCGAACAGGTCGCGATCGAGGACGATGAGGTCGGCCAGCTTGCCGACCGTCACCGACCCGGTCGTGTCGTCCTGGTGGTTGACGAACGCCGATCCGAGTGTGAAGGCGCGGACCAATTCCTCCAGGGTGAGGCGCTCTTCGGGCAGGAACGGCGCATGGTGGACGCCCGGGATCGGATAGGCCCGGTCGACGGCCACCTCGATCTCCAGGATCGGGTTCGCCGTGGTGACGCTCCAGTCCGAGCCCATCGCCAGACGCGCTCCCGCCCGGAGGAGCGACTTGAACGGGTACTGCCAGGCCGAGCGCTCGGGTCCGAGGAACGGGATCGTCAGCACCTCCTGGGTCGTCTCATACGCGGCCCAGTAGGGCTGGGCGTTCGCGACGACGTCGAGGCCGGCGAAGCGTGGGATGTCGTCCGGGTGGATGACCTGGATGTGGCTGATGTGGTGGCGGTGGTCGGTCGGACCGTTGGTCGCTCGGGCGACCTCGACCGCATCGAGGGCTTCCCGGACGGCCCGGTCACCGATCGCGTGGTAGTGCACCTGGAAGCCGGCCGCGTCGAGCCGCGTCGTGACCCGCCCGAGCCGGGCCGGATCGAGGAACAGCATGCCGGACCGGTCGTCCGGGCCGCCGTCCGGGGCGAGATACGGCTCGAGCATCGCGCCGGTGAACGTCTCGAGAACCCCGTCGACCATGATCTTGACCGACGTCGCGCGATAGCGGCCGAGCGAGCCGTTCGCCCGACGCTCGATGAGGTCATCGACCGCGGACTCGTCCCAGTCCCACTCCCACCACTGGGCTCCGACGACGCGGGCGGTGAGCTGACCCCGACCGGCCACGGCCAGATAGGCGGCATGTTCGAGCGGGCCCACGATCGCGTCCTGCCAGGCCGTGATCCCGAACCGATGCAGCTTGGCCTGAGCATGGAGGAGGCCCGCCTCGAAGTCCTCCTGGTGGTCGGGCGGGATCACCCGCTGGACGAGGCCCATCGCGCCTTCGTGGAGCACGCCGCTCGGCGTCCCGTCGGGATCCCGTTCGATCCGGCCGTCGCTCGGGTCCGGGGTCGCTGCGGTCACCCCGGCCAGCTCGAGCGCGCGGGTCGTCACCCAGGCGCTGTGGCCGTCGCGGTTCGGGACGAACGCCGGTCGGTCGCCCACGGCCGAATCGAGCAGCGTCCGGTGGGGCGTCCCGTGCGCGAACGATCCCATGTACCAGCCGCTGCCGAGGAGCCACGGGTCGTCCGGGTGGGCAGCGCTGTACGCCCGGAGGACCTCGACCAGCTCGTCGCTGGTGAGCGGTGGGCGGCTATCGGGCTCGCGCAGATCGCAGCGGAGCTCGTCCAGGCCGGACTCGGGCGGATGGCAGTGCGCGTCCTGGAACCCGGGCAACACGGTCCGCCCCTGGAGTCCGATGACCCGGGTCCGCGGACCGATGTGCGGGGCGACGTCGGCGTCGGAGCCGACGGCCACGATCCGTCCCGCGCGGACGGCCACGGCTTCGGCCCCGGGCCGTGCGTCGTCGACGGTATGGACGGCTCCGTGGCGGAGGACGAGGTCGGCGGGCGATCCGGACGGCAACGGGCGGCTCCTCGGGGCAGCGGGACGCGCGAGAGGATGCCACAGCGCCGGCGATCCCGGTCCGCCGGGCCCACCGTCCGCGACGGTCCCGCGGGGGACCCGGCGGACGCGTACCATCCGCCGATGGCGAGTGTGCATCTCCTCCATGCCGGCTACACCGGCGACCGAGTGGGCAGCAGCGTCGCGCTCGTGCGCGATGGCGACGCGCTGATCGTGTCCGACCCGGGGATGGTCGCGCGGCGGTCGCTGATCCTCGACCCGCTGGCCGAGCTCGGCGTGGCTCCGGATGCCGTCACCCACGTCTTCCTGAGCCACCACCATCCTGACCACACGGTGAACATCGCTCTGTTCCCCAACGCCGAGGTCGTCGACTTCTGGGCGCGCTACAAGGACGACCTGTGGCTCGATCACGACGGCGACGGCTACGCGCTCAGCCCGAACGCCCAGCTCTGGCTCACGCCCGGGCACTCGGAGGAGGACGCCAGCCTCATCGTGACCGCCGATGACGCGGTCTACGCCCTGACCCACCTCTGGTGGCACGCCGACCGGACCCCCGAGGTCGACCCACTCGGGGCCGACCAGGCGGCCATCGTCCGCGGTCGCGAACGGGTCCTCGCCGCCGCCGACGTCGTGATCCCGGGGCACGGACCGGCCTTCCGCGTGCGCTGACCCGGCGGCCGACGGAGCGTCGGCGGTCGGGCGCCGCGATCGCTCGACGGTCCGGAGCCCGATGCCGTAGGATGCCCGGCATGCCCATCGGATACGTCGGAGCCCTGATCATCGGTGGCTTCATCTGGTTCTTCTGCGCGTATATGGCCTACGTGGTCGCCGGCCAGCGCCATCGTCGCCCGCTCACCTGGGGCATCCTCGGGATCATCTTCGGGCCGTTCGCGCTGTTCGCCGTCTACCTGATGCCGAAGGGCCACCTGCATCACGACCAGCCAGCGACGGCTGCTGCGGCTCACGAGCATCCGACCGGCTCGGCCGAGCATCCGTCGCACAGCCACCAGACGCCGACCCAGGCGGACCTCTACGAGGTCCCGAAGGACAAGCACAAGCACTGATCCCGGGGCCGTCCGACGGGCCCGGCCGCGGTCGTCCGGCGTCGGTCGATCAGGGCGTGACGATGACCGTCATCGACATCGCCGGGTGGATCGTGCAAGTCAGCTTGATCGTGCCGGCGGTGCCGAACGCCATCGAGACCGTCTTGCCCGGATCGACCGGCTGGGGCGTCTGACCGGCGGCCGGTGTGCCGTTCTCGCCGATGACGACCGTGTGGCCGATGGTGTCGTCGTTCGTGAAGGTCAGGCTGGACCCGGCCGTGACCGTCATCGTCGCGGGCTCGAACTTGAACCCCGTCAGCTGGACGCTCCCGGGACCGGTCGACCCCCCAGCGGCCGGGCTCGACGCGCCTCCCTCTTCCGGGTACTTGCCGCCACCGCTCGAGCCGCCGCCGGCCGACGATCCAGCCGCGACCGAGGCGGCCGGGGTGACCGAGGCAGCCGGCGCGCCCGTCGGCGCGGGCGAGCTCACGGCGCCACCCCCGGCGACGCCGTAACCGGCTCCCGAGCACGCGGCGACGACCAGCGCGAGCGCGGCGAGCATCGAGACGCGGCACAGCCGATCCATCGGATCTTCCTCCGTCTGCCACCGCCCACACCTGCGGCTCGGTCCGAGCCCGGGCCCGGCGATCGGTCGGCGCATCACCGGTACGCCCGCATCATCGCGCCGGTTTCGCCCCGGGAGCGTGCCCGATCTCGCCCCGGTCGCTCGCCCGCGTCCCGAGGATGTTGAGCCGGACGTAGTCGATCTCGGGGCGCGGCAGGCGGCTCGCGACCTCGTGGACGAAGGCCGCACGATCCGCCTCGGGCAGCCGTTCGAGGTGGGCGCCGAGCACGACCGTGGCGAGGAACGTCTCGAACGGCGCGCCCGGCTCGAACGACGTCGGCTCGGGGTTCAGCCAGGTCTCGATGTCGACGAACCCCGTGGCCGCGAGCCGGTCGCGGGTAGCTTCCGGTGTCTCGAAGTGGCTCGACCCGAGCCAGCCGTCCCCGACGGTCGCGAGGACGGCGCGGATCGAGGCGATGTTGCCGGCGCCGCCGCACTGCGCGACGAGCCGCCCGCCCGGCCGGATGACGGCGGCCAGGTTCCGGAACAGGGCGTCGTGGTCCGGGACCCAGTGGAACGTGGCCGTCGACACGATCGCGTCGACCGGCCGGTGGAGCGGCAGCGGCCGCCCCAGGTCGGCCACCACGTAGTCGACCCGATCGCTTGAGCTCGCGAGCCGTCGCCGAGCCTCATCGATCATCGCCGGCGATCCGTCCAGCGCGACGACCCGACCGCGTGGCAGTCGCTCGAGGAGGTGCTCGGTCACCCGCCCTGAGCCACAGCCGGCGTCAAGGACGGTCTCGTCGCCGACGAGCGGCAGCCGGTCGAGGACCGCGGTCCCCCACCGGGTCTGCGGGTCGGCGATCCGGTCGTAGGTCGCCGCGTCCCAGTCGCGGGTCATCCGGCCGCGGGCCCCGCTACAGGAATCGCGAGATGCGATCCATCGCGGCGTTCCAGGTCTTCTCGCGCCGACCGGTCGGGACCGTCGCCGGGACCGACATCGCGACAAGCTCGTCGAACACCTGGCGCTCGGTCAGCTCGACGACCGCTGGGGCCTCGAACAGCAGATCGAGCTCCGCGTTCCGGAACAGGCTGAGATCGTCGAGGTTGCAGCCACCGATGAACACGCGGTCGTCGATCCGGAGGACCTTGGCGTGGGCCATATCGGGATGGAGCAGGATCGTCGCCCCGGCATCCAGCAGCCGCTCGTAATGGTGGGCGAAGACCGCCCCGGGATACGGCGGAGTCGGCTTGCCGGGCGCCACGATGCGCGTCTCCACGCCGCGCTGGGCCGCCTCGAGGAGGCGTTCGAGGATCGCCCGGTCGGAGATGTACGGGTTGACGAGGTGGATGACGCTCCGGGCCTCCTCGAGGGATTGCTCGATGGCGTCGCTGATCGGGTGGTGACCCTCACCCGGCACGTTCCACAGGACGGTCGTCGGGAAGGCGGGCGTCCCGGCCGGGACCTCGAGGATGTCGGTCGGGAAGTAGGCGTCGAGCGGGCGGGTCGGTGGCGGACCGCCCTGGAACCGCCAGGAGGCGAGGAACACGAGCTGGAGCTGGGCGACGATCGGGCCCGTGACCCGGCACATCACGTCGTAGAACCGCTCGTCGTTGTAGTGATCCTCGATCCCGCTCCCCCCGACGTAGGCCGAGCGACCGTCGACGATCATCATCTTGCGGTGGTCGAAGTGCCCGAAGTCGTCGAACCGCGGATCGAGGCGTCGCTGGCCGAGGGGGCCGTCCCGGTCGGGCAGGATCCCGTCGTTGGCGACGATGACCACCCCCGCCTCGCGCAGGTCCTTGAACAGCTGGCGGCTCCCGAGATCGACCTCGCTCCCGATCGCGTCGACCTGGAGACGGACCTCGACGCCGGCCTCGATCCTGGCCCGCAGCGCCTCGAGGAAGGTGGTCCCGATCTCACCGGGCTTGTAGCCGTAGATCAGCAGATGGATCGAGTCGGTGGCCGCGGCGATGTCCGCGAGCATCCGCGGGAAGTAGCGGCGCCCGTGCAGGAGCGGGTCCACCGACGTCGCCAGGGTCGGGGCCAGGTCCATCGCCAGGTCGCGCCGAGCCACGCGCGGCTGCGCGAGGAGGCGATCGGCCGCGGCCCGCGCGTCGCCGACCAGGATCGCCGCCGGTCCGGGTGGGAACGCCGTGTGGCGTTTGGCCCCTCGAGCCCGCATGATCCCCGCGCCGCCCGCGACCAGGCCGGCGCCGATCGCGGCCGTCCGTCGGATCCTCACCTCAGCCTCCCAGCGATCCCGTCATCGACTCGTCCCGAGCCCCGATGGTAGCCTGCCCGCCCATTTCCTCGCCGGAGCCGCGTGGCTCGCGCAGGCCGACCGCGTCGACGGCCGCACCCATCGCGAGCAGGGCGGCGCACACGATCAGGGCCAGCCGGAAGGCGTCCGACGACGCCGACCGGACCGCGTCGACCACGTCCTGGGGCGACCCGTGGGGCGCCGGGTTCAGCGGCGAGAACGCCGTCCGGATCGCCGGATCGCTCGTATCCAACGCGGCGATGTTCGCGCCGAGCTGGTTGTAGAAGACGGCCGTGACGGCGATGAACACGAGAGCTCCGATCAGCGGATAGCCGACCCGCGAGATCGAGTTGTTGATCGCCGACCCGAGCCCCGCCCGGGCGACCGGGACCGAGCTCATCAGCGTGCTCGTCAGCGGGGCTACGACGCACGAGATCCCGGCGCCGAAGACCAGGATCGCCGGCAGGATGTCGACGAGCGTCGACGTCGGCGGGACGAACGACGCCGGGGCCGAGAGCTCGGCCTGCCAGGCCGTGCTGGTCGCGGGGACCCGGGCGTACCAGAGCATCCCGCCGGCCATCAACAACGGACCCGCGACCAGGAACCGACGCGGGCCATAGCGGCCGGCCAGCGCCCCGATGCGCGTCGAGAGGAGCGTCAGCATGATCCCGACGGGCAGCCCGATCAGGGATGCGGCGATCGCGCTGTAGCCGAGCGTGCCCTGCAGGAAGATCGCCTGGTACGACAGGAACACATACAGCGCGCCGTAGATCAGGAACGTCGCCAGGTTGATGACCGTGAACCGGCGGTTGCGGAACAGGCTCAGCGGCACGAGCGGGTCGGGCCGGCGGGCCATCAACCATGGGAACGCGGCCAGGGCCACCAGACCGATGACGATGGCGGCCCACGCGACCGGGTCCGCCCACGCCTTCTGCTGGCCGCGGATGAGTCCGAACGACAGTCCGCCGACGAGGAGGATGACGTCGATCGAGCCGAGCCAGTCGAACCGTCCGCTCGCCCCGGCGACGCTCGATTCACCGACGCCGCGGGCGAGCCCGACCATCGCCACGGCGATCAGCGGGACGTTGATCAGAAAAGCCAGCCGCCAGGTCACGTCCTCGACGAGCACCCCACCGACGACCGGCCCGAGCAGCGTCGCCGCGGACGTCGCGGCGGCCCAGACGCCGAACGCGCGCGCCAGCTCGGGGCCGGCGAACGTCGAGGTGATGAGCGCGAGCGAGCCCGGTACGAGCAGCGCAGCCGCGGCCCCCTGGAGCAGCCGGAACACGACGAGCGCATCGAGCGACGGGGCGAGGCCGCACAGGACGCTGGCCGCCCCGAAACCGATGAGACCGATCGTGAAGACGCGCTTCCGCCCGTAGCGATCGTTGAGCGCTCCGCCCAGGATGAGCAGCGCCGCCAGCACGGCGAGATAGCCGGTGTTGACGTACGTCTGGCCCTCGAGCACCCCGAGGTTGTAGGCGGGCAGCTCCTGGCCGATCTTCGGCAGGGCGATGTTGACGACGGTCCCGTCGAGGAACACGATCGACGAGCCGAGGGTGGCCGCGACCATCGTCCAGCGCTGGCGGGCCTCCATCGGCGCAGTCTGGCGCGCCGCCGGGGGGTCCGGCAAGCGACGCGGGTCCGGACGCCCGTCGCGACGATCGTCGCTAGACTCCCGGCGATGCCTGGACCCGTCGCACTGCTTGGCGCCGACGAATTCCTCCCGGCGGTCGCCGCGCTCGACGCCGAGCTGCTGGCCGCCACGGGTCGGGCCCGACCGCGCGTCGCCATCCTGCCGACCGCCTCGGCGCCGGACGGCGAGGAGGTCTTCCTGCACTGGGCCGCGATGGGCGTCGAGCACTTCGAGGGTCTCGGGGCGGAGGTCGAGGCCGTGCTCATCCGCGACCGGTCCGAGGCCGACGACCCGGCGGCGGTCCAGGCCATCGCCGAGGCCGATCTCGTCTACCTGTCCGGCGGCCACCCGGCGCATCTCCTGCGGTCGCTGGCCGGGAGTGCGGCCTGGGCCGCGGCGATGGCCGTCCACGATCGCGGCGGGGTGCTCGCCGGGTGCTCGGCCGGGGCGATGGCGTTGTGCGCGCGCCAGGCCCTGATCCGACGACCACCGCACCTGCCGCTCCGCTACGAATCGGCGCTGGGCGTCGTCTCGGGGGCCGCCGCGTTCCCGCACTACGACACGATCCCGGAGCCGCTCGCAGCCCTCGTGATCCTGGGCGCGCCGCGGGGCACGATCGTCCTGGGTCTTGACGAGGGGACGGCCGCGGTCGGCCGCGATGGCGGCTGGCAGGTCCGAGGTCGGGGGCGGGTGACGGTCTGGCGAGGCCGCCACCGCGAGCGATTCCGCGACGGCGACGCGTTCCGGTTCTGAACCCGGGACGCTCCGCAGGCGTCCGGCGGGTCGCGGCGGCGTCCTTCGCGTGGCGCTGCCGGTCGCCTGACCGGCCACCGGCTCGATCGCCCGACGACAGGGTTTACCCGTCGATGACGGCGCGGAAACCGTCAGTGGCCATCGTTCAGGACGGAACTGACACCACCCGACCGGCCTGGCCTCCTCCCTGGCCGGACACTCCGCGAGGCCCCGATGCTGCGTCGGGGTCTCGCCGCGTCCGGGCCTGTCCCGAGCCCGCGCGACGGCCGTCGCCGTCGAGACCCGACGCAGGGCGGATGAACCCCGCCGCGCTCGACCCGATATCTCAGGTCAACGAGTCGAGTCGGCCGGCACCGGGTCGGCTTGTTGGCGAAGGCCGGACGGGACGACGTCGCTCACCGGTGAGCGATCGAGGACCGACCGGCCATCGCTCTTTCCAGGCCTGGACCCCGCCGCCGGGCGCGGACCCCGGCCCCCGGAATCGCGAGGCCGGCACCCGCGCTGGGCACCGGCCTCGGTCGTGCGACGGCCCGGATCAGCCGGCCGAATGGGACCTGAAACAGTCGGAGCAGTAGACCGGCCGGTCCATCCGCGGCTTGAACGGGACCTGGGCCTGGTTGCCACAGGATGAGCAGAGGACCGCGAAGTACTCGCGGACCGGCCGCTCGCCACGCTCATAGCCACGCGGACCGCCGATGTCGCGGACGTCCGACTCGCCCGCATCGCGGGTGGCGCGCCGACTGGCGCGACAGCTGGTACAGCGCTTGGGATCCGAAACGAAGCCCTTCTGCACATAGAACTCCTGGTCGGCGGCGGAGTGGATGAATTCCACGCCACAGTCGACGCAGGACAGTGTTCGATCGATGTAGGTCAACCCGGTCCTCCAGGACGTGTCAGTACGCTTGGGTGCGTCCCGGACAGGCCGAAGAGAGACGGGGTTGGCGGTGGCAGGAGTGGCCGGGAGCCGCGCGACCCAGGTGTCGATCTTCGAGGTGCCTGTATCGGGCTGCACCGGTGATGTGCCCGGCAGGATATCACCGAACCCCGGAAGGGGCTGGCGACCGATCGCGACGGGATCGCAACCCGACGGAGACCCGCGCGAACGTCGCCGCGCGACCCCCTTCCGCGTGCCATCGAACCTGTCACAATGCGGCGCGAGACTCGGGTCGGCGAGCGAGGGCAAGGGGGCTCCTCGCTCGCACCGGACCCGCCAAGTGCGGACCAGGAGGTCCCGTCCGGCGATGCTCCGTCTCGTCCAGACGTCCGACGTCCACCTCGGCGCGCGGCACCCGCTCCTCGGTGAGGTGGCCGGCGTCCAGCGCGAGCGCCAGTTCGAGGCCTTCGGTCAGGTCGTCCGACTCGCCCTGGCCACCCCGGCCGATCTCGTCCTCATCGCCGGCGACCTGTTCGACTCCAGCGTCCAGTCGCGGGCGCTCATCGAGCGCACGGCCGCGGTCCTCAAGCAGCTGGTCGCCGCCGGGATCCCGATCGTCCTCATCCCGGGCGGGTCCGACGCCGCCGGGCGGGCGTCACTCTACGCGGCGTACGACCTGACCGGTCTGGTCGGCGACGGACCCGGCGCCGGCTCGCTGTCGATCCTCAGCGGCGACGCCGAGGACGTGATCATCCCGAGCCTGAACGCCCGGGTCAGCGCGCGCTTCCCGGCCAGCGATCTGCCGGATGACGGCTGGCGGATCGGTGTCGTCCATCGCGAGGCACGACCCCGGGACGACGAGATCGCCGGGGCGGGCGTGGACTACCTCGCGATCGGCGGTCCCCATACGGCGGCGACCGGGCGCGCGGCCACGGTGAGCTGGGGTGTGAGCGGCGCCCCCGAGCTCGTCGACGTCGAGCACGATGTGTCCGGGGAGGCGCTGCTCGTCACGCTCGACGAGGCGGTCGCTCAACCGAAGGTGGACCGCGTGCGCGTCGGCCAGACCCGCTATGAACGCCTCGACCTCGATCTGCCGACGCTCGTCGACCAGACCGGACTCGTCCAGTCGCTGGCCGCCCGCGCCGACCCGGACCTGATCCTGGACGTCCATCTCGGCGGCGCCTGGCCGGACACGGTCGAGGTCGATCCCGACGACGCGGAGGCGACCCTCGCGGACCGGTTCCTGCGGATCCGGATCCGGAACGTCGCCCGACCGACACCCAGCCCACGGCCGCTGCCCACCGCCGATACGATCGCCGGCGCCTTCCTGCGCGATCTCGAGACGCGCGTCGCGGACGCCGAGGCAGCGGGCAACGAGGCGGCCGCGGCCGAGCTGCGCGAGGCGCTCCGGGCCGGACGGCGGGCGCTCGCAGGTCTCGCGGCGACCCGATGAGGATCACCCGGATCCAGCTCCGTGACGTGAAGCGCTACCGCGACCTGCAGATCGATCTCGCGCCCAGCCTGACGATCATCCGCGGGCCGAACGAGTCGGGCAAGTCGACGATCTCCCGGGCGATCGAGCTCGGCCTGACGGGTCCGGTCGGCGCAGGATCGGACGCGGTCGGGCTCGACGGCCTTCGGTCGTGGGACGCCGATCCATCCGCCCGCCCGACCGTGACGCTCGACTTCAGCCTTGATGCCGGCGCGACCGGCGGCGCGGATCGGACCGGTTCGGTCGAGAAGGCCTTCGGGCCTGGTGGGACCGCCATGCTCACCGTCGACGGGGTGACGGTCTCCGACCCGGGCGAGGTCGACGCCGGCCTGGCCGACCTCACCGGGATCACCACCCCGGCGTTCTTCCGGACGACGGCCTTCGTCGGTCACGCCGAGCTCGAGGATCTCGATCGCGACGAGGCGACGCTGCGCGAGCGCCTCGCGGTCTCGATCAGCGCGGCCGATCGGAGCACGACCGAAGCGATCGACGAGCTCCGCCGCGTGCTTGCCGAGCTCAACACCCGGAGCGACCGCGACCCCGGTCGGCTCGGCCTCGCGGAGGAGGCCGTCGCCAGCTCGGAGGCGAACCTCGCTGCCGGCGAGGCGGCGATCGCCCGGCTTGTCGCCGACCGCGAGGCGCTCGGGGTCGCGGCCGACGCCAGCGTCGCGGCGGGGGCGGATCTCGACGCCCGGCGGGCGCTGCTCGAACAAGCCCGCGGCGCGGAGCTGCTCACCGCCGAGCACGCGGCGGCGACCGACCGCCAGGCGCGCTATGCCGAGGCCGTCACGGCGGCGGCCGAGCTGGCCCGGCTCAGCGACTCGCACCCATCGCCGAACCCGCTGCCGGTCGTGCGCCAGACGGTCGAGCGGTTGCGCGCGCTCGAGACCAAGATCGTCGAGCTGCGGGCGATGCTCTCGGGCGAGGTCAAGGTCGACTACGAGGTCGCCGCGGCCACGACGACCTGGCGCCCGATCGCGATCGCGGCGATCGTCGTCATCCTGATCGGCATCGGTCTGGCGGTCGCCGGCCAGGTGCTGGCCGATCTGACCGTGCTCACCGCTATCGGCATCGGCGTCGCGGTCCTCGGTCTCCTCCTCGGCCTGCTCGCGTTCCGCGCCCGGAAGACCGCGCAGGGCTTCCGCAAACAGCGCCAGCTCGCCGAGAACGAGGTCGAGCGCCGGCTCCGCGGCCGATCGCAGATGGAGGCCGAGCTGCGCCAGGCCGAGGAGGACAGCGCCGCTCAGCTGCAAGGCCTTGGCCTGCCGGACCTGCCCGCCGCCGAGGACCTCCTCAGCCGGGAAGAGGCGCACGTCGCCGCGATCGACCAGCTCAACGCCAGGCTCGAGGGTCTCGTGGGCCGCGACCCCGTGGAGACCCTCGCTCCAAGCCGCGATGCCGCTGCGCGCGAGGCCGCAGACACGGCCGCGCGGCTGGCCGACCTCGACCCGGAGGCACGCGCCCCGGGCGCGCGGGAACGGTTCGAGGCCGATGTCCGGGCCGCCGAGTCGCGGGTCGACGCGGCGCGGACCGCCGAGGCGCAGGCGCGCGCCCAGGTCGACGCCAACCCGGTCGACGCCGAGCAGGTCGCGGGCGAGTCCGAGCGGCTCGCGATGTGGCGTGAGCAGCTCGCCGCGCTCCAGCGCCGCGCCCGGGTCACCGAGGCGGCACTCGGCGGGCTCGAGCGGGCCACGGAGACCACGATGGCGAAGGCGACCCGCTACCTCGAGAAGGGGATGACCGGTCTCATCGCGCGGATCACCGATGGCCGCTACCGCCGCGTCCGGATCGACGACGAGACCCTGGCCATCTCGGTGGTCGCCCCGGAGAAGGGCGACTGGGTCGACATCCGGGAGCTCTCCGACGGGACGCTCGGCCAGGTCTATCTCGCCGCTCGGCTCGGGCTGATCCGCTACGCGACCGGCGCCCGCCGTCCGCCGCTCGTCCTCGACGACCCGTTCGTGAGCTTCGACGACGACCATGCTGCCCGGGCGTTCGACGTCCTGCGCGAGCTCACGGCCGACCACCAGGTGATCTATCTGACGACCACGGACCGGTTCGACGCGGCAGCCGAGGCGGTCGTCGAGCTGCCCGGACCGACGGCCGTGGACATCGACGAGGACGGAACGGGCCAGACGGCGTCCGCCTGACCCTGCCGCCGGCCTCGCGATGGACCCGCAGACCGCCGCCGTCGTCCTCGGACTGGCCTCGGCCACCGCCTGGGGCACGGCCGACTTCGGAGGCGGGCTGGCCGGGCGTCGTGCCCCGCTGTTCGGTGTGCTCCTGTTCAGCCAGCTGGCCGGGTGTGGCCTGGCGCTCCTGCTCGCCATCGCCCGTGGGGAGGCGGCTCCGAGCTCGACGGAGGTGGCGATCGCCGCTGTGGCCGGGGTCCTCGGCGGGATCGGGATCGGCGCCTTGTACGGCGGTCTGGCAGGCGGTCGGATGGGCGTCGTCGCGCCGATCAGCGGGGTCCTCTCGGCCGTGGTGCCGGTCATGGCGGGGCTCGTCTTGCAGGGTGTCCCCGGTCCGGGCGTCCTGATCGGGATCACCCTGGCGGTGGTCGCCGTGGTGCTCGTGTCGGCCGCGCCCGAGGCCGACGGTGGACCGAGCGTCGGACCGATCGCCCGGATCGCCGGGATCCCACGCGACGCCGTGATCGGGGTCGTGGCGGGGATCGCGCTCGGCCTGCTGAACCTGACGCTCAGCCGCCTCCCGGAGGCGTCGGTGTTCGGACCGCTCGTCCTCGTCCGGCTCGTCGAGGCGGCGGTCATCGGGACGGTGCTCGTCGCGATCCGCCGACCATGGCGCCTCCGACGCTCGATCTGGCCGCTCGTCGTACTCGTCGGCGGGCTCGACATGGCCGGCAACGCGCTGTTCGTGTTCGCCGCCCACCTCGGGCGGCTCGATGTCGCCGCCGTGCTGTCCTCGCTCTACCCGGTCGCCACGCTCGTTCTCGCCGCGCTCGTGCTCAAGGAGCGGGTCGCCGGCGTCCACGCGCTGGGCGTCGCCGCCGCGATCGCTGCGATCGTGCTGGTCCGGATCGGCTGAGTCGGCGGGACCCGGACGTCAAGGGTCGCGCGGGAACTACCGCCAGGACATCGTCATCGTCAATGGGACAGGCCCGGTCGGGTCCGCCGAGTTGACCAGGCTGAAGCCGTACGACTGGCTCGGGCTGACCGTGTCGGACTTCTCGACCCCGGTCCCATTGCCGGGGAAGACGCCGCCGCCGGTCGCGGTCACGAGGTCCACGACCGAGTAGGTGTAGTCGTAGGCGGTCGTCCCCCACGTCGCCTGGATGGCGATCGTTCCCCCCGAGCGGACCTTGAGCTTGCCGGCAAGCCCGTTGTAGCCGTCGGCGGGCTTGCCGTCGAACCGACCGTTCGTCAGCGTCACAGACGGTTCGCGCGCTCGGAAGCTGAGCGCGAGATCCACGACCGGGGTCGCGGTCCCGACCCCGAGCGCGGTGACGACGAACGTGGTCTGGCCCTTGGCCGAGGTGGTCCCGGTCAGCTCACCGGTCTTCCAGTCGCGACAGAGCGCCTTGGACGAGCCGACCTTCAGGCAGAACGTCGTCGTGCCCTGTGGGCTCTTGCCGGTGATCTTCGCCTTGACCGTGCCCGGACCGTCCGTCTTGAACGTGAACGTCCGGGCCTTGCCGGCAGGATCGTCATCCGCATCGAGCTTGAAGCCCGTGTACGAGATCGTCGCCAGACCGGCGGTCGTGGCCGTCGTGGGGCTGGGCTTCGGGGTCTCGGACGGAGCCGCGGAGGCGCTCTCCGACGGCTTCTCCGTGGCCGTCGACGCGGCCGGCGACTCGCTCGCCTCGCCGGACGGCCGCTGGCTCGAGGTGGTCGCCGAGGCGGACGGGGTCGCTCCACCGCTCGGGAAGCTCGTGACGAAGACGAGGCCGACGAGCACCACGAGGACGACCCCCAGGACGATCGCGACGCTTCGCCAGCGTTCCTCGGTCATCGGGGTCTCCTCCTGTCGCGGGGCGGATCGACCGGCCCTTGGGGGATGGTACCCGGCTCGGCCAGTCGGGCAGCGCCACGGTCGCGTCGGATGACCCGGACCGCGGACACGTCGCCCAGGGCCACGTGGTCGACGAAGCGATGGACCCCGACGAAGCCCTCCTCGAGCAGCGCGGCGTCGGTCGCGGCCGTCCGACGGAGGTCCGACGCCTGACGGACCACGACCGCGTCGGCGACGGTCCGGCCCGACCGGTGGGCGTTCTGGGCGAGGGTCGTGGCCAGCGGCAGGTCGAGCACGATCGCCACGGCCGGGCGGCGCGTCGCCTGGGCGATCCCGACCAGCGTTCGGCGGGCGACCCGGCTCACGTTCGTGGCGTCGATCACCGTCAGCCGCCTCCGCTCGAGCCGGCGTCGGGCGGCGAGATGGAGGAGCTCGAACGCGGCGGCACTGGCCCGCTGGTCGGCCGGGTCGTCCGCGACGATCGCGCGGAACGTGTCGGAGGAGAGGACCTGGGTCGGGCCGAAATGACGAGCGGCGAAGGTCGACTTCCCGGCGCCGGCCACGCCGATGAGCACGACGAGGCAGCCCGCCGGGACGACGATCTCGGCCATCGCGTCATCATGCACGTCCGGTCGCGCTCCGGGAGACGCGGGCCGCCGAGCCTGGCTGCGCCGCCGGCCGTCCCGGTCGACCGGTCTCGGCTAGCCTGTCGCGGACATGGCCGCGACCCCGCCTGAGCTCGACGCCCCCGACATCCCCGACCGCCCGGCGGCCCCGGATTGGCGCCGGATCCTCGTCATCTTCTGGATCACGTCGATGGTCGAGGGGCTCGGGGTCAGCCAGGTCTTCGCGTTCGTGCCGCTCTACCTTCGGGAGATGGGCGTGGCCGAGCCGGACCGCCTCCGGTTCGTCGGGATCTTCGGCTCGCTGATCTTCATCGTCGGGGCGCCACTCGTCCCGCTCTGGGGGGTGTGGGCCGACAAGTACAGCCGGAAGGTGGTCATCGCGCGGAGCGCGCTCGTGGAGGCCGTCGTCTTCGCCGGGGTCGCGCTCAGCCAGGAACCGTGGCAGCTCGCGTTGAGCATGCTCCTGGTCGGGTTCCAGCTGGGCAACACCGGGGTCATGCTGGCGGCCATCCGCGACGTGGTCCCGATCCGCCGCCTGGGCGTCCTGATCGCGGTCTTCGGGGTGAGCGGACCGGTCGGGTTCGCGGTCGGACCGCTGCTCGGCGGCTTCATCGTGGACGGGCTCGGACTGCCGCTGTCGGCGATCTTCTGGGTGTCCTCCGCGCTGTCGGTCGGGACCGCGCTCCTCGTGACTCTCGGCTCGCGGGAGGTCCGGCCCGAGGTGGTCCCGAAGGGCCGGGTCGTCGCCCTCGCGTTCGGCGCGGTCCGTGGCGTCCTGTCCGATCCGGCGGTCCGCCGGATCTTCACGATCTTCGGGATCGCCTTCCTCGCGTCGCAGATGAGCCGGCCATACATCCCGGTGCTCGCCGAGCAGGTCAACCGGAACCCGGCCGGCGTCGCCAGCGCGATCGCCCTGGTCGCGGGGACGGCGGCGCTCGTCGGTGCGCTCGTGTCGCCCCTCGGCGGCTGGATCGGCGATCGGATCGGCTTCCGGCCGGTGCTCGTCGCGGCACTCATCGGGGGCGCACTGGCCTTGCTGGCGATGCCCGTCGTCGGCGCGATCCCGGTCCTGGCGATCGTCGCGGCGGCCCTGGCCGCTTGCAGCGCCGCGATCAACGCGATGGTCCTCGGTCTGCTCGCGATCGACGTGCCCGCCGTCCGTCGGTCGGCGACGCTCAACCTCGTCTACCTGCCGCTCTACGTCGCGGGCATCATCGGACCCACGCTCGGCGCGATCGTCGTGAGCGTCGGGCTCTGGGCGCCGTTCTGGGTCGGCGCCGCCATCTACGCCTTCGGTGCCGTCCTCGTCGCGCGGCGCAGTCCCCAGGCGTCGGCGGCCGGCTCGGTGGGCTAGCGGCCAGCGGATCGACCGGCCGGGCCGACACTGTCCGGCCTCCGGACCGGCGCGCCCGGGACCGCATGTCGCGCGCGGGATCGCCTGGGGACCCCGTCCCGCTCGTAGAATGGCCATCCCAGCCGAGGTCGCCCGTGCCCAACCTGCCGCGTCCGACGCTCCGACGCCGGTCGCAAGCCGACCGGATCGCCCTCGAGAGCCTGCCCGGCGCGGCCCGGATCGAGGTGATCGAGGCGGCCGGCCTGCGCTGGGTCAACGTCGAGCGGCCGAGTCCGAACGACCGGGCCTGGCTCGAGGCCGAGTACGGGTTCCACCCCCTCGACTTCGAGGATGTCTTCTCGCGGAACCAGCGACCGAAGCTCGACTCGTATGACGAATACCTGTTCATCGTCATGCAGTTCCCGAGCTTCGACAAGACGACCCGCCGGCTGTTCGCGGCCGAGGTCGACCTGTTCGTCGGGCCGGATTTCCTCATCACCCTGCCGAACGAGCCATTCGCTCCACTCCAGGCGATCTTCGAGCGCTACGAGTCGCGCGAGGAGCTGCGCGAGGAGACCTTTTCGAAGGGCTCCGGGTACCTCCTCTACAAGCTCGTCGACGGCTGCGTCGATGCCTCGTTCCCGATGCTCCGGAAGGTCGGCCTGAAGCTCGAGCGGATCGAGGACGACATCTTCGAGGGGCGCTCGGACCAGGTCGTCCGGGACATCTCGGATGCCAAGCAGGAGATCATCAACTTCCGCAAGATCGTCCGGCCGCAGCAGATCGTGCTGGCCGACCTCGAGAAGGCCAAGCAGCGCTACCTGGCCGAGGAGCTCGAGATCTACTTCGACGACATCAGCGACGCGGCCGAGCGGATCTGGGACATCCTCGAGAACTACAAGGAGGTCGTCGAGGGGCTCGAATCGACGAACGAGTCGGTGCTGTCGCATCGGTTGAACGACTCGTTCCGGATCCTGACCGCGGTCAGCGTCGTGCTCCTCCCGCTGACCCTCGTCGCGAGCATCTTCGGGATGAACGTCAAGGTGCCCGGCGAGGGCGACATCAACGCGTTCTGGTTCATCCTGCTGGCGATGGCGTTCCTGCTCATCGGGCTCGTCCTCGCCTTCCGTCGGCGCGGCTGGCTGTAGCCCGGAGGTGGCGTCGCCGGGTGGCTAGGCCGGCAGGTCGCGTTCGGCCGGCCCGGTGTAGCGCATGTCGGGCCGGATGAGCTTGTTCGCCTGGACCTGCTCGATCGCGTGCGCGGTCCAGCCGGCGTGCCGGGCGAGCGCGAACGTCGCCGGGAACAGGTCCGGCGTCAGGCCGACACCCTGGAGGACCGCCGCGGCGTAGTACTCGACGTTCGTCTTCAGGATGCGCCCCGGCTTCAACTCGGCCAGGACGCGCAGGACCACGTCCTCGACCTGGATCGCCAGGTCGAGCCAGTCCGGCCGGTGCTCCATCGCCTCGGCGACCTGGCGCAGGGCGGCGGCGCGCGGGTCGTAGGCCCGATAGACCCGATGCCCGAAGCCCATCACCCGGCCGCCTGAGGCGACGGTCTCGCGCACCCACGCCTCGGCCCGCTCGGGCGAGCCGATCTCGTGGAGCTGGTTGACCACCTCGGCCGGTGCGCCGCCGTGGAGCGGACCCTTGAGCGCGCCGATCGCGCCGACCACCGCCGATGCGATGTCCGAGCGGGTGGCGGTGATGACCCGGGCGGTGAACGTCGACGCATTCAGGCCGTGCTCGGCGCCGACGATGAAGTAGGCCTCGAGCGCCCGCGCCGTCTCGGGGTCTGGGGCTGTCCCGGTGAGCTGCTGGAGGAAGCCGCCGGCCAGGTCCAGGCTGGTGTCCGGGGCGACCGGTTCGAGGCCGCGCCGCAGTCGATCGAACGCGGCCAGGGCCGACGGCGAGAACGCCGTGAGGGCCCGCGCCTGTTCCGGGCTCGGTGGCCAGGCGACCCGCTGGGTCGCGCCCCAGACCGACACGGCGGTCCGCAGAGCGTCCATCGGATGGGCATCGGCCGGGAGCGCGCGGAGTGCCACGAGGACCGGTTCCGGCACGGGCGCCGGGTGGAACTGGACGCCCGGATGCCATTCGCCGGTCCAGAGCAGGTCCGCGACCTCGGCGTAGGTGCCCCGGGCGACCAGCTGGCCGATCGGATAGCCACGGTAGAGGAGACGCCCGTTCTTGCCATCGACGAGGCCGATCGCGCTTTCCGCGCCGACGACGCCCTCGAGACCCGGCGAGTACGGCCGGTCGTCCGCCGAGGGTGCGCTCGGCGTCGCTGGGACGGCGGTCGGGGTCAGCGCGTCAGTCATGGATCGAATGGTAGTCCCCCTCGAAGAACGCGCGGATCTCGGCGACGAACCGCTCAGGGTGGGTATGGTGCGCCGCGTGTCGGGCGCCGGGGATCACCACGACCCGACTCTCCGGCAGGAGGTGGTCGAGCGCCCACGTGCCGTCGGTGAACAGCGTGGTGCTGTCGCCACCGACGATCTGGAGCACGGGGATCCGGATGCCCGCGTACCGCTCCGGACCCGCGTCCTCTTCGGCCTCGGCCCACATCTCGCGAACGACGGTCGGTGCGTCTGCGACCCGGACCGGCCAGGTCGGCGCCGTCCGGTAGGCGGCCAGGTCGGCGTCGCTCATCCCGACGACCTCGGCGAGGAAGTAGGTGAGGAGCCCCTCGCGATCGTCGGCGGCCTGGAGCGCTTCGAGCCGGGCCATGACCTGGTCGCCGTGGAACGACCGACCGGCGGGCGCGGGCGCTCCCTCGTAGACGACGAGCCGCCGAAGGTTGCCGGTCAGCAGCGCCGCCCCCGATGCGACCCGGCCGCCGTACGAATGGCCGACGGCATCGACCGGTCCACCGGTGGTGGCCGAGATCGCGTCGATGACGCCTGCGACGTCCTCGTACTCGCGGGCGATCGCGTACGGCGGGGTGTCGCCGCTGGCGCCGCGCCCGCGCCGGTCGATCGCATAGAGCGCGTGGCTGGGCTCGAGCAGCGGGGCGACCGTCCGCCAGGCGGTGTGGTCGGCGGTGGCCCCGTGGATGAGGATGATCGGTGGCCCCGTCCCCGTCCGGAACCAGGCGATCCGGGTCCCGTCGGCGGAGATGGTCGCCCCCGGCTCGGCCTCGGTCACGTCTCTGCTGGGTCGACCGGCGACCAGCGATAGCGCACGTCCGGCTGGCCCTCTTCGTTGCGCGCCCCGTCGTCGAGGTCGACCACCAGGAAGCCGTGGCGCTCGTAGAACCGACGGGCGCCGCCGTTGACCTGGAACGTGTAGAGCTCGAGCCCAGCCGGCCGGAGCGACTTGGCCAGCCCGACGAACCGCGTGCCGATCCCGCGCCCCGTCCGGGCGGGCAGGAGATAGAGCTGGTCGATCGTGTCGGGGCTCAGCGACATGAACCCGACCGTGGTCCCGTCCGGGTCGACCGCGAGCCACGTCTCGGTGCCCGGCAGGAGCTCCTCGCGGACCCACCGACGGACGTCGTCATCGGTGTGGACCGGTGGGAAGTCGTAGGTCGCCTTGTACGAGGCGAGGGCGATCTCGGCCACCGCTTCGGCATCGGCCGCGCTCGAGGGACGGAGCAGGACCCGATCGGCCGCCGTGGTCGACGCCGAGCGCCGAGCGGCACCCAGCCCGGCGGCCGCCATCCCGTCCAGGATCCAGGTCGCCGACGAGCGTCGCGCCAGCACGGCCGGGAGGGTCCGCGGATCGCGCGGCCCTTCCAGGACGCGGGCGACGACCGCCGCCTTGTTCGCGCCGGACGCCATCGCCAGGACGCGCCGCGCCGCGCCGACGATCGCCGGGTTCAGGCTGACCCGGGCGACCTGCGGCTCGATGTGGGTCGGCGCCGGGATCCCCAGTCCGACCCGATCGCTGGTCAGAGCGGGACTGCCGGGGAAGACCGACAGGAGATGGCCGTCACCGCCGATGCCGACGAGGACGACGTCGAACGACGGCCAGCCATCGAGGAGCGGGACCGACGCGACCACCTCGTCGGCGTACGACGCCGCGCACCAGTCCGGGCCGAGTCCCTCGGTCAATGCCCGGTCGGTCGGGAACGGGTGGACCTGGTCGGGCGGGATCGGGATCCTGCCATCTGCCAGCAGCGTGGCGTCGGCGATCGACACGTTCGAGAGCGGATCGCCTCGGGGCACGTAGCGATCGTCGCCCCACCACAGGTGGACGCGGCTCCAGTCGATCCGCTGGCGCAGCTGCGGGTCGAGCAGCCGTCCGTACATCGCCTCGGGTGTCGAGCCACCCGTCAGGGCGACGTCGGCCCGGCCGCGCCAGGCGACCGCCTCGACGAGGCGTTCGGCCAGGCGGACCGCGGCGGCGCCGGCCAGCGCACCCGCGTCGCGGGTGACGAAGACCTTCGGATCGCCGGCGGTCTCGAGCGCCGCCGAGGATGCCGCTTCGGGCTCCGTCGGGTCGAGGACGGGTCGGCCGCCCCGGGGACCGGCTGGATCCGTCATCCCGCGCCCCGGGCCTCGTGCGGCTCGACGATCCGGGCGGCCATCCGGATCGCGCCCTCGGAGACCACGTCGCGGCTCGGCGACTCGATCGCCTCGGCCAGGAGGTCGGCCTCGGTCCGGCGTGCGGCGCTGAACCGCCGGTCGAGGAGCTCGACGCCGTCCTGCCAGGCATGCACCGCGACGGTCTCAGCCTCCGCGGTGACATCCACCCGGAGCTCGGATCCGCGACGCTCGGCAAGGAGCTCCACCCGGAGGGTCGTGCCGGACGGCATCCCCGACAGGACCGGCCGCATGACCACGGCCACCTCCGTGTGGCCCTGGCGTAGCGTCGCTGCGTAGCCGCGACCGGCGACCGGCTTCGCACCGATGTGCTTGTGGGCCGCGCGGCCATGGGCTGCGGCCGGGCTCACTGACTTCGCCCCGGCGGCGCCGCCCCCGACCGGCCCGAGCGCCGCCAGCGGCCGGATCACCGCCATGTCGAGTCGCGAGGCGAGCCAGGCGACGTGGTAGAGCGGCTTGACCATGTTCGTCGTCCCGGACCGGCCGAGCTCGTCGTGGGTGCCGTACGTCACGGCGATCCGTCGGATCGAGCGCAGGAATGGCAGGAAGTCAGGCAGGTCGAACGTGGAGGCGATCGCCTCGCGCCAGCGTGACTGGCGGACGAGTGCGAAGTCGAACACCGTCAGCTCGCCGTCCTCCACGAGCCGGGCGAGCTGGCGCAGCCGGTCGTAGCCATCGCCGCTCCACGTCGACCCGTCGATCACGAGCCGGTCGGCACCCTCGAGCAGATCGTTGGCCTGGGCCGTGCCGAGCGGTGGCTCGCCCGGCCACCAGACCGTCACGGGCAGGTCGTGGATGAGCAGCGGCTCGACGATCGCGGAGATGTGCCGGCCCGTCTCGCCACCGGCGGTGACATAGATCGTCTCGGCGCACGTCTCCGGAGCGTCCTCGCGCGGCAGCATGCACTGCGCGGTGATCCGGGCATCGAGCCAGCCCGGACCGTCGGGGTCGGTCGGCGAGCAGATCAGCGTTCGCGACGGGTGGCGGCCGGTGAGCTGCGAGATGACCGCCGCGCAGTGCTCGCCGTACTCGGGTCGACGCGCCACGACGACCAGGTTCATCACGCTCGTCCGGGCCGCGATGTGGCGGCCCTCGCTGCCCCCGACGTTCGCTGTGAGGTCGGGCATCGCCCAGATCTTGGCGAGCTCGCGTTCGATGCCGTCGATCGTCGTCGCCCGGGAGGTCCAGCGCAGCACTGCCTCGCCGGGCGCCGCCGCGGCGGTCAGATCCGGCGCCATCGGCGACCCTCCCGGGCCAGCAGGGCATCAGCCTCGTCGGGACCCCACGAACCCGCCTCGTAGTTCGGGAAGTCCGGCGCCGGCATGTCGAGCCAGGCGTCGAAGATCGGCGACACGATGCTCCAGGCCTCCTCGACCTCGTCCGCCCGGGTGAACAGCGATGGGTCACCGAGGAGCGCATCGAGGATGAGCGTCTCGTACGCGTCCGGCGAGTCGACGTTGAACGCCGAGCCATAGGTGAAGTCCATGTTGACGGCCCGGACGTCGAGGCCGAGCCCTGGGACCTTGGCGCTGAACCGGAGCAGGATCCCCTCGTCGGGCTGGATCCGCATCGCCAGCAGGTTCGGCTCGGGGTCGACGGAGCTGTCCTTGAACAGCCGATGGGGGACCGGCCGGAACTGGATCGCGATCTCGCTCGAGCGCTTCGGCAGCCGCTTGCCGGTCCTGACGAAGAAGGGCACGCCCGCCCAGCGCCAGTCGTCGATGACGAGCCGTGCGGCGACGAAGGTCTCGGTCTCCGATTCGGGGTCCACCTTCGGCTCGCTCCGGTAGCCGGGGACCTGCTGGGCCGCGACCCAGCCCGGACCGTACTGGCCGCGGACGACGTCGGTCGCGACCTGCTCGGGGGTCAGCGGAGCGATCGCGCGAAGGACCTTGACCTTCTCGTCGCGCAGGGCATCGGCCTCGAAGGTGGCCGGCGGTTCCATCGCGACGAGGGTCACCAACTGCATGAGGTGGTTCTGGAGGACGTCGCGGACAGCGCCGGTCTCCTCGTAGAACGCGCCCCGGCTCTCCACACCGAGCGACTCGGCCACCGTGATCTGGACGTGATCGACGTAGCGCCGATTCCAGAGCGGCTCGAACAGGCTGTTGCCGAACCGGAAGACCATGAGGTTGCGGACCGTCTCCTTGCCCAGGTAGTGGTCGATCCGGTAGACCTGCCGCTCGCGGAAGACCTTGAGGACCTCGCGGTTCAGCCGGACCGCCGAATCGAAGTCGCGCCCGAACGGCTTCTCGATGACGACCCGGCGCCAGCCGGCGCCGTGGATCTCGTGATCGAGGCCGACCCGTCCGAGCTGGCCGATGACCTCCGGAAACGCCGACGACTGGGTCGCGAGGTAGAACAGCCGATTGCCGCGAGTGCCGTGCTCCTCGTCGATCTCGTCGAGCCGGACGGCGAGCCGGTCGAACGCCGCCGCGTCGGCGAAGTCGCCCTCGTGATAGACCATCCGGCCCAGGAACTCGGCGCGCGGGCCGGGCTCGACGGGGACCCGCGAGTTGGCATCGAGCGCGGTCCCGATCTCCTCGCGGAAGGATGCGTCGTCATACGGCCGCCGGCCGACGGCGACGAGCATGAACTCGTGCGGCAGGAGATTCGTCCGCCACAGCTGGTAGAGCGCCGGGATGACCTTCCGGTGGGCGAGGTCGCCGGTCGCGCCGAAGAGGACGATGCAGGCCGGGTCCGGCACGCGCTCGAGGCGGAGGCCTTCACGCAGCGGGTTGTCGAGCTTCTGGCTGGGTGGTCGCCGCTTCCCTTCTCGGGCGAGGCGCAGCTCGCGGATCGTGCGCGGGGCGTCCTTCGCCGGACGAGCGGGCGCAGTCGCTCCCGGTCTCGGTCCGGCGCTCGACGCCACGCTCGGTTACTCGGTCTTCACGGCGTGGCCGCCGAATTCGTTGCGGAGCGCAGCCAGGACCTTGGCGCCGTACGAATCCTCCTGGCGCGAGCGGAACCGGGTGAGGAGTGACAGCGTGATCACGGGTGCCGGGACGTCGTGGTCGATCGCCTCCTGGACGGTCCAGCGCCCCTCACCGGAGTCCGCGACCCAGCCCTGGAGGTGGTCCAGCTCCTGACCGTTCGCGCTGAACGCCCGCTCGGCCAGCTCGAGCAGCCAGGAGCGGACGACCGAGCCGTGGTTCCAGAGCTTGGAGATCGCCGCGAGGTCGAGCGTGTAGTCGCTCGCATGCATGATCTCGAACCCCTCGGCATAGGCCTGCATCAGGCCGTACTCGATCCCGTTGTGGACCATCTTCACGTAGTGGCCCGAACCCGGGCCACCGACGTGGAGGTAGCCGTCCGCCGGCGCCAGCGAGCGGAAGATCGGCTCGAGCGGACCGACCGCCTCGGCCTCCCCGCCGACCATCAGGCAGAACCCGTTGGCCAGGCCCCAGATGCCGCCGGAGGTGCCGGCGTCGACGTAGCGCAGGCCCTTCTCGGCGAGCTTCGCGTGGCGGCGGATATCGTCGTGGAAGTTCGTGTTGCCCCCGTCGATGATCGTGTCGCCCGGCTCGAGCAGCTCCATGAGCTCGTCGATCTGGGCCTCGGTCGCGTCACCGGCGGGCACCATGACCCAGACCGCCCGGGGCCGGTCGAGCTTGGCCACGAGCTCCTCGAGGCTGAACGCCGGGATCGCACCCTCGCCGGCGATCTCGCGGGTCTTCTCGGCGGTCCGATTGAAGGCGACGATCTCGTGCTCGTCGCGGAGCAGCCGGCGGACCATGTTGGCCCCCATCCGGCCGAGGCCGATGAACCCGATGCGCATGACTCAGGCCTCCTTGAGAGCGGCGTCGAGGGCTCGCTCGAGCGCGGCGAGGCCGGCGTCGGGATCGGAGCCGAGATGGATCCGCACGACCGGCAGGTCGTGCGCCTGGAGGACGCTCAGGTCACCCGACGCCTGGGCGTCGATGAGCTGGCCGAAGGTGTACGGCCGGTCGGGGATGGGGCGATCGACGGGATGGTCGGCGGTCAGCTGCAGGAACCAGCCGATCGGAGCGCCACCCTTGTGGAGCTGGCCCGTCGAGTGGAGGAACCGCGGGCCATAGCCCGCGGTCGTCGCCCGCCCCGTCCGGTCGCGGAGCAGCGCCCGGATGCGCGCCAGCGCGGTGTCACGCTGGCCGTTCGGGGCGATGTACGCCTGGAGGCAGGCGTAGCCGTTCGGCGCCAGGCGGGCGAGCTGGGTCCGCAGGGTCGTGGCCAGGTCGGGATCGGACGAGTGGACGATGGACGCGTCCGTCGGGACCGGCACGCCGCGGCCGTGCTCGATCGCCGCGAGGGCCCGCCGCGTGCCCTCCTTGGCCTCCTCGACATTGGGCTGATCGAACGGATCGATGCCCAGCACGATCCCGGCGATCGCCGTGGCGACCTCCCAGCGGACGAACTCGCCGGCGAGGTCGATGGGGTCGCTGAGGGCGATGCGGATGACGGGCCGGCCGGCCGCCTCGAGCGCGTCGATCAGCGCATCGGCGGTCGTCCCGTCGGCTGCCGGCGCCGGGCCGGGCGAGTCGGCCAGGGTCAAGCGGACGAAGACCCGGTCGGGACCATAGGCGTCGACGGTCCCGAGGGGCTCGAGGTCGACGGGCACGATCCCGACGCCGTGCTTGCCGGTGCTCTCGGCGATGAGCTGCTCGGCCCACGAGCCGAAGCTGGCGATCTCCGGATCCGCCACGAACGTCAGCTTGTCTCGCCCCGCGACCGCGTTCGAGCCGAGGACCAGCCCCAGGCCGATCCCCGGGTTGGCCCCGGGGTCCTTGGCGTGGCAGCGGTCGAGCATCGCCCGGGCGCTGCCGAGGAACGGGTCGAGGTCGAGGCCGATGAGGCTGGCCGGCACGAGCCCGACGTAGGTCAGGGCGGCGTAGCGGCCGCCGATGTCCGGCGGGTTGAGGAACACCTCGCGGAAGTCGTCGTGGTGGGGGATCGCCTCGAGGCTCTTGTTCGGGTCCGTGATCGCGACCATGAAGTCGCCCGGCGACATCTGGTGGAGATGGCGGTCCTTGATCGCCGCCTCCGTCCGGGCCCAGGCATCCGCCTGGAACGCCAGCGGCTCGGCGGTCGTGCCGGACTTGGACGCGACGATGAACAGGGTCTCGAGCGGATAGCGGTCATCGACCGTGGCGGCGACCGCCTCCGGGTCGGTCGAGTCGAGGACGCGCAGTTCGAGCCAGTCGCCGCCGTTGCCGAAGGTCTTCTGAAGGACCTCGGGCGCGAGGCTGCTGCCGCCCATCCCGCCGACGATCGCACCGGTGAAGCCGGCGTCGCGGAGCGCCTCGCCGAACTCCTCGAGACCGCCGATCTCGCCGTGGAAGTGACCGGGCGCGTCGAGCCAGCCGAGCCGTTGCGCGATCGAGGCCTGGACCTCGGGATCGGCCGACCAGAGGCTGGCATCGCGCTCGAACAGCCGCTCGGCCCACCGCTCCGCGCGGGCTCGCGCGATGAGCTCTTCGGGCGCCGATAGCTTGCCCGACTCGTTGCCGGCGGTGGCCTCGGTCACGTCGTCACCTCCTGGGTCGGGGCTGCCCCCGATATCGCTTCGGACTCGATCGCCAGGACCTTGTCGAGGCGCCGG
This sequence comes from uncultured Chloroflexia bacterium, assembly GCA_963783135.1. Taxonomy (GTDB): domain Bacteria; phylum Chloroflexota; class Limnocylindria; order Limnocylindrales; family CSP1-4; genus Chersky-267. Next base: position 143,176 of record CAWAMH010000001.1, read on the forward strand.
CGATGGCGCGGCTCGCCCGTGAACCGGGCGCCGAGGAAGGCCACGACGGACTCGTAGGCGGGCTCGACCCCGACCACACGGGAGCCGAGCGTAAGGACGTTCATGTCGTCGTGCTCGACACCCTGGTGGGCGGAGTAGGTGTCGTGACAGATCGCGGCGCGGACCCCGCGCATCTTGTTCGCGGCGACCGACGCGCCGACCCCGGAGCCGCAGACGAGGATGCCGCGCTCGGCGGTGCCGTCCTGGATCGCCCGGCCGAGCCGCTCGGCGAAGTCGGGGTAGTCGTCGGCGGGATCGGATCCGTCGCCGCCGAGATCGATCAGCGAGTGACCGAGATCCGCCGCGGCGAGCCGCCGGCGGAGCTCGTCCTTCAGGGCGGCGCCCGCATGATCGGCGGCGAACGCGACGCGCATCTGTCCGGTCCGCTCCCCGGCCGTCAATGCCCCGGCTCGGCGTCGCCGCCGTGACCGAGAGTCGGGCCGCCGAGCCGCAGTCCGACCGGCTGGTGGCCCGGATCGACGCTGGGGATCCGTCCGTGGAGTCCGTCGCGGACCACCCGACGGCCGACGTCGGCGACCCGCTCCGGCGTGAACCCGAAGTGCTCGAAGATCGTCGGCCGCCGGTGCGCTCGCACCGAAATGGTCGATCCCGATGATCGCGCCGTGGTCGCCGACATAGCGTTCCCAGCCGAGCGACACGCCGGCCTCGACGCTGAGCCGCTTGTGGACGCCCGGCGGCAGGACGCTGTCGCGATAGGCCGCGGGCTGGAGCTCGAACAGCTCCCAGCACGGCAGCGACACGACCCGCGTCCTGACCCCCTCGGCGGTGAGGGCGTCGGCGGCGGCCGCGGCGAGCGGCAGCTCGGAACCCGTCGCGATGAGGATGAGGTCGATCGCCTCCGGGCCGCCGCTCGACTCACGGACGACATACCCGCCGCGAGCGACCCCGGCGCGCGCGGCCTGGGCGGTCTCGGGCAGAGTCACGAGCTTCTGGCGGGTCAGCGACAGGGCGACGGGCCCATCCCGACGGGCCACGGCGACCGCCCAGGCCGCCGACGTCTCGTTGGCGTCGCCGGGCCGGATGAACCACAGGTTCGGGATCGCCCGGAGCGCGGCGTAGTGCTCGACCGGCTGGTGGGTCGGCCCGTCCTCGCCCAGCCCGACCGAGTCATGGGTCCAGACATAGATGACGTGGATACCCGACAGCGCCGCCAGCCGGACCGAGCCGCGCATGTAGTCGCTGAAGGTCAGGAACGTCGCGCAGTACGGGATGAACCCGCCGTGATAGGCGATCCCATTCGCGATCCCACCCATCCCGTGCTCGCGGACCCCGAACCGCAGGTTGCGCCCGGCCTCATCGGCCGTGAAGTCGCCGGCGCCCTTGACGTCGGTCAGGTTCGACTCGGACAGGTCGGCGGCTCCGCCGAACAGCTCCGGGACGGGTCCCGCCAGCGCCTGGATGGCGGCCTGGCTGGCCTGCCGGGTCGCGAAGTCCTCGCCGACCGCGTAGGTCGCGAGGCCGCCGGTCGCGTCGGGGCGGAGATCGCCGTCGAGCCGGCGCATGAGCTCCGCCGCTTCGGCCGGGAAGGCCGTTCGGTAGGCGTCGAGCCGTCGCTCCCAGTCCGACGCCAGCTGCTCGCCCCGGGGGATGGCGCGCGAGAAGAGGGCGGCCGCCTCGTCCGGGACGTAGAAGGTGCGGTCGGGGTCCCAGCCGTAGGCCTCCTTCGTCAGCCGGACCTCCTCGGGTCCGAGCGGGGCGCCGTGCGCCTTCTGGCTGTCGTGCTTGTTCGGTGAGCCGTAGCCGATGTGGGTCCGGACGGCGATGAGGCTCGGGCGAGGATCCTCGATCGCCAGCTCGATCGCCGTCGAGATCGCCTCGATGTCGTTGCCGTCGGCGACCCGCTGGGTCTGCCAGCCGTAGGCCTCGAACCGGGCCGGGACGTCCTCGCTGAAGGCCATCGCCGTCGGCCCATCGAGCTGGATGTGGTTGTCGTCATAGAGCATCGTCAGCTTGCCGAGGCGCAGGTGGCCGGCGAGCGAGGCGGCCTCCGAAGCGATCCCCTCCTGCAGGTCGCCGTCGGAACAGATGACGAACGTGCGGTGATCGACGATGGCGTGGCCGGATCGGTCGAACTCGGCCGCGAGTCGACGCTCCGCGATGGCCATCCCGACGGCGTTGGCGACGCCCTGGCCGAGCGGGCCCGTCGTGGCCTCGAGGCCCGTGGTCAGGCCGTACTCGGGGTGCCCCGGCGTCCGCGATCCCCACTGCCGGAACCGCTCGAGCTCGGCGAGCGGCAGGTCGTAGCCGGTCAGGTGGAGGAGCGAGTAGACGAGCATCGAAGCGTGCCCGGCGCTCAGCACGAACCGGTCGCGATCGGGCCAGTCGGGACGGGTCGGAGCGTGGCGCAGGAACCGCGTCCAGAGGACGTAGGCCATCGGCGCGGCGCCCATCGGCGCCCCGGGGTGCCCGGAGTTGGCCTGCTGGACGCCGTCGATCGAGAGGGTCCGGATCGTGTCGATGGCCAGCTGGTCGAGCCGGTCGGTGGCGATCGTCATGCGTGGTGCCCTGCTCCTCCATCGTGGGCTCGATCCGGGGTGGTCATTGTAGTCCGGTCGCTATGCTCGACTCGTGCCGAGCCTTCGACGTATCCCGCGCGTCCGTCCCCCACGTCCTGCCCGCCGCCGGGGCCGGTCGAGCCACGACGCAGCCGCGATCGTCGTCGGCGACATCGCCCTCGATGTCGTCCTCGCGCCGGCTCGCCCGCCGGAGCGCGGGACCGACGTCCCCGGTCGCGTGTCGATCCGGGCGGGCGGCTCGGCCGCGAACAGCGCGCGCTGGCTCGCCCGCCTCGGCGTTCGGACCCAGCTCATCGGATCGGTCGGGCGCGACGCCCCCGGCCGGGCCCTCGTCGACTCGCTCCGGGCCGACGGGGTGACGCCGCGGGTGGTGCGCGTCGGCGGCTCGCGTACGGCGCGGATCGGCGTGCTCGTCGATCCGGGCGGCGAGCGGTCGTTCGTCGCCGATCGGGGGGCGGCGGATGCGCTGGCGCCGGGCGACCTGCGCAGCGGTTGGTTCGATGGCGTCCAGGTCGTCCACCTGCCCGCCTACTCGCTCCTCGGTGAGCCGTTGGGTCTCGCCGGTCGCGAGGCCATCCGCCTGGGACGAGCGGCGGACGCCCTGATCAGCCTCGACCTGGCTTCGTCGGGCCCGCTCATGGCCGATGGCCCGGAAGCGGCCCTCGACCTCATCCGGGCCGCATCCCCCGACCTCCTGTTCGCGACGGCGATGGAGCTCCACGCCCTGCTCGGGACGGGCGGCCGGACCGACGCCCGGGCGATGGCCCTCGCGGCGGTCGTCGTGGTCAAACGTGGCTCGGCCGGCGTGACGGTGCTCGTCCGGGACGACACCCGACGGTCCGCTGCGGCGGGGCCCTCGACGCGCTTCGATGTCGCGACCCGGCCGCTGGCGGCGGTCGACACGACCGGTGCCGGAGACGCCTTCGATGCCGGGTTCATCGCGGAGTGGCTGGCTTCACGAGCCGCCGGTCGATCGACGCTCGTCGCACTCCGCCGGGCGGCGGTCGTCGGCAATCGGATCGCGGCGCGGCAGGTCTCGACACCGCGTCGCGAGCTCCAGCTCGGCTGACCGGCTACCCTCCGGCCATGTCCGCCGACTCCGCGTCCGTCGCCGACCGCCTGACCATCACGCCGGAGGTCGCCGACGCGCTGGCGACGGGCGGGGCCGTCGTCGCGCTCGAGTCGACGCTGATCAGCCACGGGCTGCCCCATCCGGACAACATCGCCGTCGCGCGGGCATCGGAGGCGGCGGTCCGCGCCGGTGGTGCGGTCCCCGCGACCGTGGCCATCCGGGACGGCCGCTTCCTCGTCGGTCTGGCCGACGACGACCTCACGGCCCTGGCCACGGCGCCGCACGGGTCGGTGCTCAAGGCGGCTCGCCCGAACCTGGCCGCGGCTCTCGGCCGCCGGGGCTGGTCGGCGACGACCGTGTCGGCCACGATGATCGCCGCGCGGGCGGCCGGCATCCGGGTGTTCGCGACCGGCGGGATCGGCGGCGTCCACCACGGAGCGCTCGGCGGTGCGGCCGGCCGGCCGGCCACGCTCGACGTCTCGTCCGATCTCGAGGAGCTGGCGCGGACGGCGGTGGCCGTCGTGTGCGCCGGTCCGAAGGCGATCCTGGACCTGCGCCTGACCCTCGAGTACCTCGAGACGCGCGGCGTCCCGGTGGCCGCCCTCGGACAGGCGGAGATGCCCGGCTTCTACTCGCGCGACAGTGGCGTGCCGGCGCCGATCGCGCTCGCCGACGAGGCCGCGGCTGCGGAGACGGTGGCGACCCACCTCGGCCTCCGGCTTGGCTCGGGCATCCTGGTCTGCGTCCCGGTCCCGGCGGCTGCCGCTCTGTCCCTCGCGGCTGCCCGGGCTGCGGTGGAGACGGCGACGCGCGAGGCCGACGTCGCCGGGATCCACGGGCCGGCCCTGACGCCCTGGCTGCTCGCTCGGATCGCCGAGCTCACCGGTGGGGCCAGCCTCGTCGCGAACGCGGCGCTCATCGAGAACGACGCCGGGGTCGCCGGCCGGCTGGCCGTGGCTCTCGCCGGACGCTGACCGAGACGGCCCTTCGTACGGCCGTCTGGCGAGCGCGTGTCAGCGGCGGCACCGGCGACCTTCCTGTCGTCAGGACGACCATCGCCGTGTTCGACGGATGTCTGCCAAACGTACGACCATCGGCTTCCCCGCGGACTGCCGCGGTGGTAGACTCGCGGACCCGCTCCACCGGCCCGTCGGGAGCCCCATGTCCGTCCAGATCGCAGTGCCGGCCATCGACGCGCGCGGCATCCGCCGCGTCTACGCCGCGAAGCCCGAACCCGTCACCGCTCTCGCGGGCGTCGACCTCCAGGTCGAGCCCGGCGAGCTCTTCGGGCTGCTCGGTCCGAACGGGGCGGGCAAGACCACTCTGATCAAGATCCTCACCACCCTGCTGCTGCCGAGTGCGGGGACGGCTCGCGTCTTCGGCTTCGACATCGAGCGCGAGACGAAGCAGATCCGCCGGATCATGAACATGGTCGCCGGTGGCGAGCAGTCGGGCTACGGCATCCTGACCGTCCGCGAGCAGCTCTGGATGTTCAGCCAGTTCTACGGGCTGCCCACCCGCGAGGGCTGGGCCCGCGTCGACGAGCTGATCGAAGCCGTCGGTCTGGCCGACCAGCGCCTCCAGCGGGTGAGCGGGTTGTCGACCGGCCAGCGCCAGAAGATGAACTTCGCCCGCGGGCTGCTCAACGATCCGTGGATCCTGTTCCTCGACGAGCCGACCCTCGGTCTGGACGTCTCCGCGGCACGCGCCGTCCGCGAGCTGATCACGGGCTGGCAGGCCGCGGTGCCCGGCCGGACGGTCCTGCTCACGACCCACTACCTCGTCGAAGCCGACGAGCTCTGCCAGCGGATCGCTATCGTCGACCGCGGCCGCGTCCTGGCCATCGGGACGCCGGCCGACCTCAAGCAGCGGGTCCAGCGTGGGTCGATCTTCCGGATCGAGCTCGACCGGCTGGCCGGTGGCCCGGCCGCCCTCGCCCGTCTGCCGGGGGTCGTCAGTGCGACGGCTGCGACGGCTGCCGGCGGACTCGGTCCCGAAGCGGACCCGCGTCAGACCGTCGAGGTCAACCTGGTGCTCGTCGACGATGCGGCGCTCGGCGGCGTGGTCGGCGCGCTCGGCGGGCTCGGTTCGCGGATCCTGGCGCTGCGCAAGTCCGAGCCGACGCTCGAGGAGGTCTTCGTCGAGCTCGTCGGGCGTGGCTTCGACGAGGAGGAGGACGAAGGGACGGCGAGCCGGACCGACGGCGACGACGACGACGGCCGCGCGGACCGCTCGGCGCCCGGCGGCGGTCCCGAGACCGCGCACGAGCCCGGCGAACCCGAGCCGGAGGAGGTCGCGTGAGCACGCGCGCCTTCGTCGGCCGACCGTCGGCGGGACCACGCGAGGCGGCCGACTGGAGCCGTCGCCGGATCCTGGCGAACGACCTCAGGAGCGTGGTCGGCCGGGCGTTCCCACGCGTCCGCGGGATGGCCCGGGAGCCGTCCTGGCTGTTCTTCGAGATCGCGCTCCCGTTCCTGACCACGTCCGCGTTCGTGTTCGTGTACCGAGCGCTCCAGTCACCGCCCGAATACATCGGCTTCGTCGTCCTCGGCGGGGCCATGACCGCGTTCTGGCTCAACGTCGTCTGGATGATGGCCGCCCAGCTCTACTGGGAGAAGGACCAGGGCAATCTCGAGCTCTACTTCGCGGCCCCGATGAACGTCATGGCCGTCCTGTTCGGGATGGCGGTCGGCGGGCTGTTCATGAGCGCGACCCGGGCGGCCGTCGTGCTCGTCGTCGCGTCGCTGATCTACGGGGTCCAGTTCTCGGTGGACCAGTGGGGCCTGCTCCTGCTCGTGTTCTTCCTGACCCTGGCGGCGCTCTACGGGCTCGGCATGGTCATGGCCAGCCTGTTCCTGATGTGGGGTCGCGAGGCGTGGCACCTGACCCAGGTGATGACCGAGCCCGTCTACTTCGTATCGGGCCTCAACTTCCCGGTGGCCGCCCTCGGCCGGCTCGGCGCGCTCGCGCTCGCCACGATCCCGCTCGCGACCGGGCTCGACGCGATGCGCCAGCTCGCGTTCGCCGGGACCGATCCCCAGCCGCCGCCGTTCCTGCCGCCCGAGGCCGAGGCCGGGATCCTGGCGGTGATGACGGTCTTCTTCGTGCTCCTCGCGCGGACGATGCTGCGCATCCTCGAGCAGCGGGCCCGGCGCGAAGGCCGCCTGACGATGCGCTGGCGATGACCGCCCCGGCGACCCCGATCGACGTCACGGTCGGCCAGCTGTTCGACCCGCGCCGGACGCGTGGTCGTGGTTCGGTCGATCTGCTCCGGAGCTTCCGGACGGCCGCCCTTCTCGGCTGGAAGATGGAGGCGAACTGGACCGATCCCGTCCTGTTCTTCATCTACTCCGTCGCGAAGCCGGTCAGCGCGGCGCTCATCCTCGTGGCGATGCTCCAGGTGATCGCCGGGTCGGCGAGCCAGCAATACCGCGGCTTCGTGGTCGTCGGCAGCGCGCTCTGGTCGTTCGTGATCTCGGGCATCGCCGGGCTGGCCTGGTCGGTCCTCGACGACCGCGAGCGCTACCGGATGCTGAAGTACGTCTACGTCAGCCCGAGCGACTTCGTCGTCGTCCTGCTCGGGCGCGGGACCGCGCGCATCGCCGTCGGGGCGATGGGCGCGCTCATCACCCTCGCGGTCGGTGTCCTCCTGCTCGGGGTCACGTTCGATCCGGCCGCCGTGTCGTGGTCGCTGCTCGTCGTGGTCATGAGCCTGGGCCTGGCGTCCATCATCGCGATCGGGGTCATCCTCGCGGCGATCTGCCTCCAGACCCGCCAGGAGTCGTGGTCATACCCGGAGGCCGTGGCCGGCGCGCTCTTCCTCGTCTCGGGCGCGGTCTTCCCGCTGTCGGTCCTGCCCCTGCCGATCCAGGCGCTCGGGCTCATCGATCCACTGACCTGGTGGCTCGAGGGGGTCCGTCTCGCGCTGTTCCCGACCGGCACGAGCGCGATCGGCGGGGCCGGTTCGCTGTACACCGACCTGACCGGGAAGCTCGCACCCGACGCCGCGACGATCGTCGTCGCCTTGCTCGTGACCGGGGCCGTCGTTACACTCGGGGCGGCTGTCACGTTCCGCTGGAGCGAGCGCCGAGCCAAGGATCGCGGGCTCATCGATCAGACGACGGGCTCCTGAAGGCGTCGATCAGCATCGACCGTGGCGTCACAAGGAAGGGACCGGATTCGTGCGGATCTACGAGGGCTCGCCGCGCCAGGACTTCGAAGAGGTGTTCCGGTCGATCGGAGCGTTCCTCGACCAGCGGGCGATGAAGGAGGTCCTGCTCGCTGAGGCGCCCGACGGGTTCATCGTCCAAGGCCTCGTCTCTTCGGAGGTCGATGCGGGGCGCCTGGTCGGAGAGCGTCGGGACGCAGACCAAGGAGACCCTGACCTTCCTGGATGACGACATCGCCCGGTTCATGGACGAAGCGGTCGCTCGTCGCAACCAACCCGTCGCCGACGATTGGTCCAAGGCGGGCTACTATGAACGAGCTTTCCGGGTGCTCGGCCGCTACATGGACGAGCAGAAGCCGCGGGACACGTTCTTCTTCGAACAGGACGGCGCGTTCGTCGTCCGGCTCCTGATGCCGAGTCCCACGGGCAGCCGACACGTCCTCGCGGAGTTCACTCGTGAGGACATCGACGCGATGATCGCCCAGGGCCCCGCCCTTCGCGATCCGGAGCATGGGAAGGGCAAGGCCGCCAAGGCCGACGCCTAGCCACCTCGCGCGGGGGAACCGCGATCGATAGGAGAGGCAACATGAAGACCGTCGTCGCAGCCATCGGGGTCACCATCGGCGCGCTCATCGTCATCCCGCTCGTCGTCCTGGCCGGCCTGTTCATCTGGCTCAAGGTCACCGAGGATGATGACGAGGAGGCGCTCGAGCTCGACCAGGAAGGCATCTGAGCCTCCCTCTCAGCGGCCCCATCCGGGCCGCGACCGCTGCCCAACCGACGCCCGACGCGCGAACCGCGCCGGGCGTCGTTCGTATGTCCGGGCCCGGATCCGAACGTGGACCGTACCGACGCCGGCTACGGTGGCCGCGCTCGGCACCGGCTTGGCCCGGCTTCGGCTCAGGCTCGGCCCGGCGTGAGCGGATCGCCCGCGGTCTCGTCGCCCGTCGAGCCGCTGGTGCCCGGTTGGAGGGGTTGCCGACGACCCTTCCCGGACGCCGTGCCGCTCCGGGTCGCGATATCGACCCCACCGATAGCCGGGACACGACCGTGAGTCCGTTCGAACGCGACGGAGGATCGATGGTCGGCGGTCGATCTTCGCAAGGGTGGAATGCCACCGGGATCAGAGCTGGGCGCCTGGACCGGCGTCCGCCGCGTGCGTTTGGAGTCCATCCGCATCGGCCGGGGCCAGCGAAACGGGTCGGTTACTGCTGGCGTCGATATCCGGCTCGCCAATGATCGGTTCCTGGCGGCTCTCCCGGTGGACTCAGGTGAGGCCGGCATGACCGCCAGCCCTGGTGCTGCGCCGCCCGTCGAGCCGCTCGTGGTCGGGGCCGCGCCGCTCGCCATCCTCGTCGACTACGACGGCACGATCGCGCTCACGGATGTCTCCGACACGGTCATGGCCGAGCACGCCGATCCGGCCTGGGAGGAACGCGCCGCCCGCTACGACGAGGGGTTGATCGGCTCGCGCGGGCTCATGGAGTGGGAGATGGGCCTGATCCGGTCGGACGGCGCCGACCTCCTGGCGACGGCGGCGCGGCAGCCGCATGACCCGGGCTTCGTACCCTTCGTCCGGCGAGCCCAGGCGGCGGGGATCCCGGTCGAGGTCGTCAGCGACGGGTTCGGCTTCTTCATCGAGCCGGCGCTCGAGCGGCTCGGTCTCCCGGAGCTGCCGGTCATCGGTGCCCGGACGACGTTCGTCGACGGCCGCGCCTCGATCGCGTTCCCGAACGGGCATCCGTCGTGCTTCGTGTGCGGGACGTGCAAGCGCCAGCGGGTGCTCGCCCAGCAAGCCGCGGGTCGGGCCGTCGTGTTCATCGGCGACGGCGAGAGCGACCGGTATGCCGCCGGCTACGCCGATGTCGTCTTCGCCAAGCGGTCGCTCGTGCCGATCTGCGTCGCGAACGGCTGGCCGTTCCAGCGCTGGACCGAGTTCGGCGAGATCCACGCCTGGTTGAACGAGATCCTCGACGCCTGGCGGCTCGATCCAGAGGCCGCCGTCATGCCAAGGCCCGAGCCGAAGCCGTTCTTCTGCGGTCCGGAGATCTGGGGTGACGGCCGGACGGACCCACCCGCCGGCTGACCGGGTCGACCTCGGCCGCCACACGCCGACCTCGGCAGGCTCGGCCGTAGCACCGCACACTTCATCTCGACGGCCGGATGGGACACTCCGGGTCGAAGGCGCATCTACCTGACATGACCGACCTCGTCCTGCAGGATCGTCCCGCGTACGAGCGGACCGTGGAGCTCGCGGCCGCCGGGGACGCGGCCGCCTTCGGCCGGCTCGTCGCCGAGCACCACGCCACGATGGCCCGGGTCGCCTTCGTCATCGTCGGTGATGTCGAGGTGGCCCAGGACGCCGTCCAGGCGGCGTGGGCGATCGCGTGGCGGCGGCTGTCGACGCTTCGCGACCCCGCGCAGGTCCGCCCGTGGCTCGTGGCCATCGCCGCGAACGAGGCGCGGCAGGTCCTCCGCCGCGGGCGGCGCGCCAGGATCGTGGATCTGTCGGCGGCCGGCGACCCGCCCGGCAGCGCGGACCCGGCCGACGTCATCGGCCTCGTCGACCTCGAGCGGGCGCTCGTGCGCCTGAAGCCGGAGGACCGGACGCTGCTCGCGCTTCGCTTCGTCGCCGGCCTCGACTCCGTGGAGATCGCGCGTCAGCTCGGCGGCTCGCCGTCCGGGATCCGATCTCGACTTGCCCGCCTCATCGCTCGCCTCCGGATGGACCTCGACCATGACTGACCCGATCACGTTCGAGACGCGCCTTGCCGAGGCCCTCGGTCGCTACGCCGACCGGATGCCCGTCGAGGTGGATGCGGCCGCGGTCGTCGGCTGGGCGGCCGTGGATCGCGGCCGGGCGCGGCGCCGATGGCCCGGCACCTGGCTCGGCCCGCGGCTCGTCCCGGTCGTCCTCGGACTGCTTGCCCTGGCCGCCCTGGCGGGCGCCATCGTGGCCGGGAGTCTCGTGCTCCGGTCGGAGCCGATCTCGATCGCGCCACCGAGCATCGCTCCGAGCGGGCTGACGCCCGTGGCGCCGAGCGGCCCGATCCGCGTCTCCGAGACCGGCGCGATGCTCACCCCGCGCACCCGCCACGCCGCGGTCCGTCTCCTCGACGGCCGGGTGCTGATCGTGGGCGGGACCGCGCTCGGCCCGCTTGGGCCCCGCGACCCGGTCACCGGGCAGTGGCCGACCGGGCTGCTGGCGAGCGCGGAACTCTGGGATCCGGCGACCGGCCGGTTCTCCGCTACGGGTCGGATGGCGACCGAGCGCGAGGACGCGACAGCCACACTGCTCGACGATGGTCGGGTCCTGGTCGCCGGTGGTGTGACCTGGCAGCACGGCGGTTCCGAGACCGGACTCGCGTCGGCGGAGCTGTACGACCCGGCGACGGGGACCTTCAGTCCGACCGGTCCGATGCGCTACGGGCGGGGCATCTGCCACTGTGGAGTGACCAAGCCCGGGCTCAGCCGACCCGTGGCCGCCAAGCTCGTTGACGGCCGGGTGTTCGTCGCGGGCGGTCAGGTGCTGGGGACGGATCCGAACGCCAGCCCGCCGGGACCGTACGCGGATGTCTACGACCCGAGGTCGGGCACGTTCAGCCGATCGCCGACGATCCCATGTGACACCAGCCGGAGCACCGTCACCGCGCTCCTCGACGGACGCGCGCTCATCGTCTGCATCTCCAGCGCCGTCATCTGGGACCCCGCCTCGAACCAGTTCGCCGCGACCGGCGCGCCGCGGATGACCTACCCCGGTGACGCGACCCGGCTGCCCGACGGGCGGGTCCTCTTGACCGCACCGGTCCAGGCCGGCATGGCGCCCCCGGCCGAGATCTACGATCCGGCGACGGGCACCTTCGGGCTCCTCTCGGAGGTCTCGAGCCCAGGCCGGATCCGGTTCGCGCTCCCGGACGGTCGGTTGCTGCTCGCCGCCGACTCGTTCTTCGCGAGCGATGGCGCCGCCCAGGGGTTCGATCCGACGACGGGCGCGACCGCCCCGCTCGAGACACCCGTCGCGCTCCGCGATGGCTCCTCCACGACGCTCCTCCTCGACGGCCGGGTCCTCATCGCCGGTGGCGATCGAGACGATGCGATCTCCCTGGCGTCCCTCCTGGTGGAGCCGGCTCGTCGTCCCTGAGCTCGCTGCTCGCGAAGACGAAGGAGCCACCGGCCGGCCCGTATCTGGACGTGCTCCAGCTGCCCGATGGCCTGGTCTTCCTGGTCTGGCCGGCCGGGCCGACCCTCTTCCACTGACAGGAGCGCCAGCGGTTCGCCTTGCCCGGACGATCGTCTTCCGATAGCATCAGTAAAACCCCCGGAGGACCCGAGCCATGGCGAAGTATGTCTTTGTGACCGGAGGCGTGACCTCCTCTCTGGGCAAGGGCATCACCGCCGCCAGCATCGGTCGTCTGCTCAAGGCACGCGGTCTCCACGTCTCGATCCTCAAGCTCGATCCGTACATCAACGTGGACCCCGGGACGATGTCGCCGTACCAGCACGGCGAGGTGTTCGTCACCGACGACGGGGCGGAGACGGACCTCGATCTCGGCCACTACGAGCGGTTCATCGACGAGAACCTGAGCCAGTCGAGCAATGTCACCACGGGCCGGATCTACCAGGCGGTCATCGCCAAGGAGCGCCGCGGCGACTACCTCGGCGGCACGGTCCAGGTCATCCCGCACATCACGAACGAGATCAAGGAGCGCATCCAGCGGCTGACCCGCGACGGCCGCGCGGACGTGGTCATCGTCGAGGTCGGCGGGACGGTCGGTGACATCGAGAGCCTGCCGTTCCTCGAAGCGATCCGCCAGATGCGCAAGGACGTCGGCCGGAGCAACGTCATGTACGTCCACGTGACGCTGCTGCCCGCGCTGGCGGCGACCGGTGAGCTCAAGACGAAGCCCACCCAGCACTCCGTCAAGGAGCTCCGCGGGATCGGCATCCAGCCCGACGTCATCGTCCTGCGCTCGGACCACCCGGTGAGCGACGATGTCCGCGAGAAGATCGCTCTGTTCACCGACGTCCCGTCGGAGGCGGTCATCCCGGCGGTCACGGCCGACACGATCTACGAGGTCCCGCTCCAGTTCGAGGCGGCCGGTCTCGGCGACCTCGTCGTTCGCGACCTGGGTCTCGCCGACGTCGCCGAGGCCCCGGACCTGGCCGCCTGGTCGGCGCTCGTGGAGCTCATCAAGCGGCCGAAGCCGACGATCGAGGTGGGTCTCGTCGGCAAGTACATCGAGCTGCCCGACGCCTACATGAGCGTCACCGAGGCGGTCCGCCACGCGGCCTGGGCGAACGGCGTCGACGCGAAGATCCGCTGGGTGAACTCCGAGACCCTGACCCCGGACAACACCGCAGAGGCGCTCGACGGGGTCGCCGCGGTCCTCGTGCCGGGTGGCTTCGGCCATCGTGGGATCGAGGGCAAGGTCCTCGCCGCGCACTTCGCACGTGACCGGGGCATCCCGTACCTCGGGCTGTGCCTCGGGCTCCAGTGCGCGGTCATCGAGCTCGCCCGCGAGATCCTCGGGACGTCCGACGCCAACTCGACCGAGTTCGACCAGTTCACCGAGAACAAGGTCATCGATTTCATGCCCGACCAGCGCGAGCTCGAGGAGAAGGGCGGCACGATGCGCCTCGGCCTGTACCCGGCCCGGCTGACGCCGGGCTCGAAGGCCGCGGCGGTCTACGGCACCGAGCTCGTCTACGAGCGACATCGCCATCGGTTCGAGGTCAACAACCGGTACCGTCAGACGCTCGAGGCTGCCGGCATGATCCTGTCCGGCCAGTCGCCCGACGGTCGGCTCGTCGAGATCGTCGAGCTGCGCGACCATCCGTGGTTCGTCGCCAGCCAGTTCCATCCGGAATTCAAGAGCCGTCCCGATCGGCCGCATCCGCTGTTCGACGGGTTCATCGCGAGCGCGCTCGCGGTCGCCGACGGGCGTGAGGCGGTCCTTCGGGCGCGGGACGCCGAGTCGCCGGCGGCCGCTCGGGCCGCAGCCCCGGTGACGATCACGGCCGACGCACCGCTGGCTGACGCGGCGCCATCCGGTCAGTGACGGCACCCTCGCCCGTCGCGGCGGCAGCTTCCGCCACTCCCGGTTCGGTCGACCGGCCCGTCCGGGTCGTCCGTCGCCTTGGTCCGGCGGTCCTCGCCGGGGCGGCGCTCGGCGCGGCCGCTTGGGCGTCGGACCAGCTCGCCTACCCGTGGAGCGTCGTCATCCCGGCGAACGGGATCGCGGCCTGGGTGGCCGTCGCCTTCGTCGTCGGCGCCCTCGGACGCGGCTGGCTCGGCGGCGCGATCCGCGGACTCGTCGCGCTGCTCGTCGGGGTCGCCGTCTACGAGCTGCTGACCGGGACCGTCGGCTACGGCGTTGCCTCGGGTGGCGCGGTCCATGCGACGCTCGTGTGGGGCGCGGTCTCGGGTGCCATCGGTCCGGTCTTCGGCGCCGCCGGCGCCACCTGGCGCGGAACGGGCGGACGTCGGCGAGCGATCGCCGTCGGCCTGCTCGCGGCGGCGTTCATCGCCGAGGGCGTCGTCTTCGGCGGTCCGCGCCTCGTCTCGGGTGGGGACCTCCTCGCGATCGACCCGGGTGCACTGCTCCTGGCCGGCGAGATCGCGATCGGTCTCGCCCTCCCGTGGCTCCTGCTCCGACCCGACGAGCGTCGCGACGGCTACCTCGCGATGCTCGTCCTGGCGGTCGCCGTGGCCGTCGCCATCGGCCCCGCGTACGTCATCATCCGGACCGTCGCCGACCGGTTCTGAGCGGGCTCGGTCGCGCGCCGATGGCGGTCGCCCGTCGGGACTAGAATCCGGCTCCGAAACCGAACCGTACACCGAGGCGCCCGATGAAGCTCTTCCTCGACACCGCCGATATCGAAGAGATCCGGATCGCCAACCGGTGGGGCGTCCTCGACGGCGTCACGACGAACCCGACCCTGTACGCGAAGGTCGGCGGATCGTACGAGGAGATCCTGGCCGAGGTCTGCCGGATCACCTCCGGCCCGGTCTCGGCCGAGGTCGTCAGCGACGACGTCGACGGGATGCTGGAAGAGGGCCGGCGCTACGCCAAGATCGCCCCGAACATCTACGTGAAGGTCGCGATGAGCGAGAACGGCCTCGAGGCGATGAGCCGGCTGGCCGACGAGGGGATCCGGACCAACTGCACGCTGATCTTCACGCCGAACCAGGGCCTGCTGGCCGCCAAGGCCGGGGCGAGCCTCATCTCACCGTTCGTCGGCCGGCTCGACGACATCAACCAGGACGGGATGATCGTCATCCGCGAGCTGGCCGAGATCTTCGCCATCCACGACATCGACGCCCAGATCCTGTCGGCGTCGATCCGGAACCCGCTCCACGTGACCCAGTCCGCGCTGGCCGGGGCGCACATCGCGACGGTCCCGTTCAAGGTCCTCCAGCAGATGGTCCATCACCCGCTCACCGACAAGGGGATCGTCCAGTTCAAGGCCGACTGGGAGAGGGCCCGGACCGCGGCCTCGACCAAGAGCTGACCGGCGGGCGACGTCCGCCGAACCCGCCGCGTGGAGCAGGGGCGGCGCATCTCGGGCTGCCCCGCGTCAGGGCCTGATGTCGGCCCCGCTGCGCCACGCGCCGGCCCGCATCGCCCGCGCCACGCGCAGGTCGTCATCGAGCTCCACCAGGTCCGCTCGCTGACCCACGGCGATCCGGCCACGGTCGCTGAGACCGAGCAGCGACGCCGGGTTCCGACTCGCCGCGGCGACCGCCGCCGGCAGCGAGACGCCTGACCCGGCGAGGCCCCGGACGGCGTCGTCGAGAGCGATGACGGACCCGGCCAGGACGTCGCTGTCGGCGAGGGTGCAGCGGCCGTCTCGCACCTCGATCTCGAGCCCACCGAGGAACGCCCGGCCGTTCCCGGTCCCGGCCACGGACAGGGCGTCGCTGACCAGCACGAGTCGGTTCGTCGGCTTCATCCGGACGACGAGCGGCCAGAGGGCCGGGTCGACATGGAGGGTGTCGGCGATCAGCTCGACATAGACGTCGTCGTCGGCTAGGGCGGCCACGGCCAGCCCCGGCGAGTGGTGGTCGATGCCACTCATCGCGTTGAACAGGTGGGTCGTCGACGACGCGCCTGCCGCGAAACCGGCTCGCGCCTCGGCCAGCGACGCCGCGGAGTGACCGGCGGAGACCACGACGGACCGTCCCCGGAGCCACTTGATGAGCTCGACTGCCCCCGGCAGCTCAGGGGCGACGGTCATCATCCGGAGCCCATCGAGGAGCGGTTCGAACTCAGTTCGTGGTAGATCAGCCGGCGCGCGGAGGAAGGCCGGGTCGTGGGCCCCAGCACGCCGACTCGAGATGAACGGGCCCTCGAGGTTGAAGCCCACCGGCTCGGCGCCATCGGCCGGTGTCGCCGCCGACCAGCCGCGGACGTCCTCGGCGAACCGCCGGAGCGTGGCGAGCGGTGCCGTGATGGCGGTGGGCAGGAACGTCGTCACGCCGCGGCGCAGCAGCGCCCTGGCCATCCCGTCCAGCGCGGCCGGACCGCCGAGCGCATCGTGGCCGCCCCAGCCGTGGACGTGTACGTCGATGAACCCCGGCGCCACGATCGGACCACCGGTCTGGGCGGGATCTTCGTCGACCGCGACCATGAACCCGTCCTCGATCCGCACGCTGCCCGCGACGATCCGGTCGTCGAGGACAAGCCGCCCCGCGACGGTCGTCCGCTCCGGGCCGGTCACGTCACGTCGATCCAGCGACCCTCGCGCCCGCTCCGCCCGATCGCTTCGCCGACCAGCATGGCCGTATGCCCGTCGGCGATCGTCGCGTAGGTGGGTCGGGCCGCCGGTCGACCCGCGATGACGTCGCCATAGACCACGCGGAACATCGAGCTGAAGGTGTCGGCGTAACCCTCGACGTGGCCGCCCGGCAGCACCGCGGCGGCTCGACCAGCGGCGCTCATCAGGGCCGGGTTGCGGATGAGGATCTCGTTGCTGCGTTCGCGGTGACCGAGCCAGAGCTGGTCCGGTTGCTCGGAATCCCAGCTCGCGGCGGCCTTCGAGCCGTCGATCTCGAACCGGAGCGAGTTCTTCCGGCCGGGGCTGATCTGGGACAGGTTGACCGAGCCGCGAGCGCCGTTTGCGTACCGGACGAGGACCGACGCGACGTCCTCCGTCCGGATCTCCCGGTCGATGGTGTCGGTGCTTCGCTCCGTCGCAAAGGTCTCCACCGGACCTCGCGGCTGGTGGCGGATCGGAATGAACGTCGCCAGCTCGGCCATGACGGCCACGATCCGCTGCCCGGTGATGAACGACATCAGGTCAAGCCAATGCGACCCGATGTCGCCGACCGCCCGGAGCGCGCCGCCGATCTCAGGCTCCAGTCGCCAGTTCCAGTCGGTGTCGAAGAACAGCCAGTCCTGGAAGTAGTGACCGGTGACGAACCGGATGTCCCCGAGCTGGCCAGCCGACACCTCGTCCTGGAGGTGCTGGTTCAACGGGTAGAACCGGAGGTTGAAGTTGACCGCGGCGACCCGGTCGGACGTGGAGGCGACGTCCAGGAGGCGTGCCGACTCCGCCGCCGTCATCGCCAGCGGCTTCTCGCAGATCAGGTGCTTGCCCGCGGCGAGGATGGCGATGGATTGGTCCACGTGGACGTCGTTCGGCGAGGTGACATGGACGACGTCGACCTCGTCGTCCGCCAGCAGTGCCTCCAGGGTGGGATACGACCGGGTCCCGATCGATCTCGCCCGCTCGGCGCCGCGCTCTGGGCTGCTGCCGAGGACACCCTTGACGGACACCCCGATCCGGCGCAACGCCTCGAGGTGGACGACCCCGACGAAGCCGGTGCCGATGACCGCCGCACCGACCTCAGAGAGCTGTCGCATGCGTGTCACCTCGTAACGACCGGCGATCCGCCTCCTCGGCATGTTCCTGCGGTGAGCGTCGCCCGTCATGCTGATGCTAACGAGCGTGACCGACGAGAGTCGGTCGTTCGCGGGCGAAGATGAGTCCGTCCACCTGGGATCGGCGCGTCCCGGCCGTCGCGCCCGAAGGCGCGCATGGAGCCTGTCCCGGCGGGCACCCCATTGACGGGGACCGAGTGGCCGTTCTATGCTCACCCCGTTCCCACCGAGGCCTGCGCTGCGGAGCGATTCCGCGCGAGCCCACGGCCCCGCCCTATCCCCGTTCGTGAGTCCTGCCCAGATGCCTTCCACCGGTCCCGACCAGCGCGACCAGCGTGCCCGCAATCGCCGCCCGCGCCGCCGACCCCAGAGCGCGATGCGCCCACCGGTCAGCGAATTCGACGAGATGCAGGAGATCGAAGCCGCCCGCGAGCGCAACGATCTCAACATCTCCGATCTCGGCGCGATGTCCGAGAAGGAGCTCCGGGCCGTCGGCCAGGATCTCGAGCTCGAGGCGGAGGTCGACGTCCGCCGCGAGGAGCTCGTCGATCGGATCCTCCAGGCCCAGACCGAGCGCGCGGGCCATGCCTACGCCACCGGCATCCTCGACGTCGTCGACGAAGGCTTCGGATTCATGCGCCGCCACGGGCTGCTCCCGAGCCCGGACGACGTGTACGTCTCATCGAGCCAGGTCCGCCGGTTCGGGCTCCGGATCGGCGACCGGGTCTCCGGGCGCCGTACGCGCTCCGCGCGAGGCCGAGAAGTACTGGGGTCTCCTCCGGGTCGACTCGGTCAACGGCGTGGACCCGGGCACGGCGGCCCGCCGTCCGCACTTCGGCGACCAGACCCCGATCCACCCGGACGTCCTGCTCAACCTCGAGTCGGATCCGAAGAACCTGAGCCAGCGCCTCATCAACCTGGTGAACCCGATCGGCAAGGGCCAACGCGCGCTGATCGTCAGCCCGCCGAAGGCCGGCAAGACGATGCTCCTCAAGCACATCGCCAACGGGATCACGACGAACTATCCCGAGATCCTGCTGATGGTCGCGCTCATCGGCGAGCGTCCCGAGGAAGTCACCGACATGCGTCGGAGCGTCAAGGGCGAGGTCATCTCGTCGACCTTCGACGAGCCGACCGAGAACCACACCCACGTCGCCGAGATGGCCCTCGAGATCGCCAAGCGCCAGGTCGAGACCGGTCGCGACGTCGTCATCCTGCTCGACTCGATCACGCGACTCGCCCGGGCCTACAACCTGGCCCTGCCGCCGAGCGGCCGGACCCTGACCGGCGGTCTCGACCCGATCGCGCTCTATCCGCCGAAGCGGTTCTTCGGAGCCGCCCGGAACATCGAAGAGGGCGGCAGCCTGACGATCATCGGGACCTGCCTCGTCGACACCGGGTCGCGGATGGACGACGTCATCTACGAGGAGTTCAAGGGCACCGGCAACTCCGAGCTCATCCTCGACCGGAAGCTCGCCGAGAAGCGGATCTTCCCGGCGATCGACGTCCAGCGCTCGGGCACCCGGCGCGAGGAGCTGCTGCTCGAAGAGGGCACCCTCAAGATGGTCTGGACGATGCGTCGGATGCTCTCCGCGGTCGGCACGAACGAGGGCATCGAGCTGCTCCTGAACCGGTTGTCGAAGACGGACAACAACGCCCAGTTCCTGGCTGGGCTGACGAAGAGCCTCGACCAGTAGCGGCGGTCCGCGGCGGCCGTCGCGGAACCCCGTCGGGGGACCCGTCGCGTTTGCCAGTCGGGACCCCGCTCTGCTACGGTGTGACGGACATCGGGACCTCCGACGATGAGCGGAGCACCCGCGCGTAAGAGACCCCCAGCTCGATACCGCGACCCGACCGGACGGCGACCCCCAGCCGCCTCCTTCCCCGCGAAGACCGTCCGCTCTCCAGGAGACCGTATTGCAGAACGCGACGGTCCGAGCCCGGGACGCCCTCCGGCGCCACCGGCCTGACCGCTCCCAGACGCCGCATCCCACGACTGGCGCCCTGCGCGCCAGGAGCGCGACGCTGGTCCGTCCGATCGTCACGTTCATCGCGGCCCTGACGACGCCACCGGCACGTCCGGTCCTCGCCCACGGTGCCCATCGCATCACCCGGCGCGAACGGCTGGCCACCCGCTTCGGCTGGGCGGCGGCGCTCGGCGGGTCGCTCCGCGGGAACCTGGCCGGGCGCGAACGGCTCCTGCCGATCGGGGTCGCCCTGCTCGTCCTCCTCGGCTCCCTCAGCACCATCGTCGTGCCGGCGCCCATCGGCGCGGTCGGCGGGACCAGCGGTGGCGGCGACTCCCCGCGGCTGGCGGTGGCGGGCCTCGAGAACGGGGGCGACATCTACGACGAAGGGACCGGGGTCGACGGCGCCATCGATGCGGCCGGTGCCGCCCGGCTCGACTTCTCGAGCGACGAGACCGAGGCCCAGCCCGAAGGCCCGTACCTGGCCGACGGCACGCTGCTCAAGCCCATCGCCGTCGACACCTCGATCGCCGACGCATCCGACACGCTCCGCTCGTATCGCGTCCGTGCCGGTGACACGCTGACCGGGATCGCCCGTCACTTCGGCGTCTCGATGATGACCCTGTGGTGGGCCAACCATCTCAAGTCGAAGGACGATCTGAAGGTCGGCCAGAAGCTCGTCATCCCGCCGGTCGACGGCACCGTCCATGTCGTCAAGGCCGGCGAGACGCTCGCCAAGATCGCCGACATCGCCAACGTGTCCGCCGAGGACATCGTGTCGTTCAACGGGCTGACGAGCGACAAGCTCAGCGTCGGGCAGACCCTGATCCTGCCGGGTGCCCACGGCAAGCCGATCCCGACCCCGAAGCCGCGCGCGCGCCCGGTCTACTCGTCCGGCGGCGGCGGTGGCAGCGGGCCCGCCCACTACGGTGGTGGCCAGTTCGCCTGGCCCGTGCCGGGCGGGACGATCAGCCAGTACTTCCACTACGGACATCCCGCGCTCGACATCCAGGCCCCGTACGGATCGCGGATCGTCTCCGCTGCGGCGGGCACCGTGATCTTCGCCGGCTGGAAGAGCAACGGCGGCGGCTACCAGGTCTGGGTGGCCCACGGCTCCGGGCTGTACACCACCTACAACCACATGTCGGCGATCACGGTCGGCGTCGGCGAGAACGTCGGGCGCGGCGAGCAGGTCGGTCGGGTCGGTCAGTCCGGTTGGGCCACCGGTCCGCACTGCCACTTCGAGGTCTGGCGCGGCCACCCCTGGGACAATTCGTCCTACCGGGTGAACCCGCTCATCTACCTCTGATCGCGGCGCGCCGCTCCGCCGGTCCAGCCGGCCCGGAGCCCGCCCGGTCACGCGTCACCGCTGTGCGACGATCCAGCTGATGTTCCTCGACCAGGTGAAGATCCATCTCCGGGCCGGCGACGGCGGGGACGGTGCCGCCACGTTCCGGCGCGAGGCGCACGTCCCGCGCGGCGGTCCCGACGGTGGCGACGGCGGGCGAGGCGGTTCGATCCAGTTCAAGGTCGACCCGGGGCAGACCACCCTGCGCGACTACCGCCAGCACCGCCACTTCAAGGCCGAGTCCGGCGGGCGTGGCACCGGCTCGAAGCGGCACGGCAAGGCCGGTTCGGACCTCGTGATGGTCGTCCCCCCGGGGACCGCGGTCTACGACGATGCGACGGGCGAGCTCGTCGCCGATCTCGTCTCGAGCGAGCAGCTGGCGATGGTCGCCCGGGGCGGTCGGGGCGGTCTCGGCAACGTCCACTTCGCGACCGCGACCCACCGGACCCCGAAGCACGCCCAGAAGGGTGAGCCCGGCGAGGAGCGCTGGGTACGGCTCGAGCTGCGGCTCATCGCCGACGTCGGGCTCGTCGGGCTGCCGAACGCCGGCAAGTCGACGCTCCTCGCGGCGATGACGGCCGCCCGTCCGAAGATCGCCGACTACCCGTTCACGACGCTCGAACCCAACCTCGGGGTCCTCGACCTGGGCGATGAGGACGAGCGCCGCCCGACGATCGCCGACGTGCCGGGGCTCATCGAGGGGGCCAGCCTGGGCGCTGGTCTCGGCCACGCCTTCCTGCGCCACGTCGAGCGGACCCGGATCCTCGTCCACGTCGTCGATGGCTCGGATCGCGATCCGGAGTGGGCCCATGGGGTGATCCGCGACGAGCTCGAGGCCCATGACCCGGAGCTCCTCGCCAAGCCGATGATCGTCGCGTTCAACAAGATCGACCGACCGCCCGCCGAGGCGGCCTGGCCCACGTTCCGGGCAGCCCGCCAGCGCGATGGTCTGACCTGCGTCGCGATCTCGGCCGCGACCGGGACCGGGATCCCGGAGCTCCGGGCGCTGCTCGCGGAGCTGCTCCCGGATGCTGCCGAGCTCGGCCGGCCGGTCGAACCCGCCGGGGTCGTCATCCATCGGATCGAGTCGCTCGCCGATGGCTTCGTCGTCGAGGTCGATCCCGACGGTGCGTTCCGGATCCGCGGCCGGCGGATCGAACGGATCGCCGCCCAGACGGACTTCGACGTCGACGAGTCGGCCGACCGGTTCCAGCGCGATCTCGCTCGGCTCGGCATCGACGCCGAACTCCGGCGCGCAGGCATCGAACCCGGTGACACGGTCCGGATCGGCGCCGTCGAGCTCGAGTGGGACCGCGAGGCCTGGGAGGTCCGATGACCGTCGACCGGCCGACCTCGGGTCCGATCGGGATCCTCGGCGGGACGTTCGACCCGATCCACGTCGGCCACCTCGCGATCGCGGAGGCGGCCCGGGACGCGCTCGGACTGAGCTCGGTCGTCTTCGTCCCGAGCCGGTTCCCGGTCCACAAGCCGGGACGCGTGGTGAGCCCGGCCGAGGACCGGCTGGCGATGGTCGCCCTCGCGATCGCTGACAACCCCGCGTTCGCGCTCAGTCGCGCCGAAGTCGATCGCGACGGTCCGTCATGGGCGGCCGAGACCCTCGAGGGCTTCGTCGCGGACGCCGACGCGCGGGGACTCGCGGCCGACCTGTGGTTCATCCTGTCGGCCGAGGCCTACGCCGGTCTCCCGAGCTGGCATCGGCCCGACCGGGTGATCGGTCTGGCTCGGATGGCGGTCCTGCCGCGACCGGGCGCCCCGCTCGTCGACCTCGCTGCGATGGACCGGCTCGTGCCCGGCGCCCGCGCGCGGACCGACCTCATCGATGGCCCGCTCCTGGCGATCTCGGCGTCGGCGATCCGGGACCGGGTCGCGACCGGGCGCTCGATCCGCTACCTCGTCCCCGATGCGGTCATCGCCTACATCGGCGACCATGGCCTCTACGTCGCCCCGGACGCGACGCCATGACCGATCGACCTGCAGAGGACCCTGCCGCCGTGACCGATCCCGCCGCCTCGCCCGCCAAGCCGACCCGCGCCGCGTCGTCCCGAACCCGGACCTCGAAGGCCCGCCTCGGGCTGCCCGCCCGGGAGACGCCGGTGCCCGCCGACGGCCGAGCCGCGTCGCTCGAGGTCGCCCGGCGGGTCGTCGAGCTGGCCGAGGAGAAGAAGGCGGCCGACATCGTCCTGCTCGACCTCGGTGAACTCACGACGCTGGCCGACGCGTTCGTGATCTGCTCGGGTGGGTCGGAGCGCCAGCTCGACGCCATCGCCGACGGCATCGTGTCCGGGCTCAGGACCGAAGGTGTCCGGCCGATCGGTCGCGAGGGTGTCGCCGCCTCGCACTGGGTGCTGCTCGACTTCGGCGGCGTGATCGTCCACATCTTCACGCCGCCCGAGCGCGACTTCTACTCGCTCGAGAAGCACTGGTCCGAGGCGAAGACGGTCGTCCGCGTCCAGTAGGACCGGCGATCCGAGCGCGGCTCCGGTCCGCGCTGCCCGAGCCCCGAACGTCGCCCGCCGAGCCCCGACGGAGTCTCGGCGACCGGACGGTCGGCATAGTACCGTCGGGTCATGTCGGGGGCCACGGGCTCCAGCGTTGAATCCGGGTCCGGACACCAGTGAGGTGTCCCTTGCAGAGGTCAGGACCGGATGTCGCGCACCCGCGAGCGCTGCCCCCGCTGCAGTAGCAAGCTCGTCGTCAGTCGTTTCGACACGGCCTTCCGGCTCGACGACAGCTCCGAGCGTCTGTGCTTCG
Source organism: uncultured Chloroflexia bacterium (assembly GCA_963783135.1). Lineage (GTDB taxonomy): Bacteria > Chloroflexota > Limnocylindria > Limnocylindrales > CSP1-4 > Chersky-267. The sequence goes on from CAWAMH010000001.1 coordinate 166,963, forward strand.
GCATCCCCGGCAGCCTCTGCCAGGGTTGTGTCCAGCTGTTCGTGGATCCGGACCTGCTCGACCTGCTCGACCTCGATCGCGCCGTCTGTACGTTCGCGATCGAGAGCGATCTCGTCCTGCAGGAGCAGGCCTGGTCCTCGGGCCGCTAGCCGTCAGCTCCGCGTCGCGACCGGCGGCGCCGCCGTCGTCGCGGACCCGGACCGTCGCGCCACCCGTGTCGCCAGCCACAGGCTGAACCCGAGCCGCCGCGCCCGCTCTCCGACCTGCACCCCAGCCGCGCCCTTGACCATCGCGTCGAGGTCGAACACGCCCTCGAGCGCGCTCTCGAGCTCCTCGGGCGTCCAGCCGGCCGCCTGCTTGGCGAGCTGTTCCGCCCGGAACGGATGGAGCTTGAGGACCCGCGGCAGCTCGCGGATCGGGGTCCCGGTCGCGACCAGATCGGCGACCTCGAGGAGCTCCCTCAGGCGCCGATGGAGCTGGCCGAGGACGACCGGCTCCGGGGTGACATCGAGGACCCGATCGAGCAGGTCGGCCGCATCGCGGGTGCGTCGGAAGGCGATCGCGTCGAGCAGCGCCCAGGCCGACGCCGGCACGGCCTCCGCGACGATCGCCTCGACATCGGCGACGGTCACCGGCCCGTCGAGCCGGTACAGAGCGAGCTTGTCGAGTTCCTGGACGGCCAGCTGACCCTGACGCCGTCGGTCGATGTCGCCCTCACGAACGAACGCCCCGACCCGCTCGGCGATCGCCTGCGCGGCGCCGCGCTCCAGGCGCATCCCGCGCTCGGATGCCCGATCGTCGATCCAGCGGGCCATCCCGCCCTCCTTGGGCGCGGCGAACCCGCGGACCTCGCCGCCGAGCGCCTCGATCGCCGTGGCGAGCGCGGCGCGATCGCCGGTCAGCCGGCCGTCCTTCGGGAACCGGTCGAGGCTCTCCACGAATACGAGCGCGTTGCCCGGAGCGACCGTCGGCAGGATGCCGGCCAGCTCGGCGCGACCGGCCTTCGATCGGATGAGCGGCCCTGGGTCGGCGACGATCGCGATCGTGCCGCCGCCGAACAGCGCCCCGGTGGCGACCCGCTCGCCGATGAGCGCCGCGCTCGTCGTCGCCCCGGTGGCGTGCCAACGCTCCATCGGCGCGTCCACGGTCGCGAGCCTGCGCCCGACGTCCCGTGCCGCTCGCTCGACGGAGTAGGTGTCGTCGCCGAAGAAGTAGGCCAGCGGAGCTGCCGGGAGGTCGGCCGGCGCCCGGCGTGGGTCCCCGCTCATCGCGTCGCCATCGCCGTCGCCGATCGGATCGCCGGACCCGTCCATGGCAATCGGCGGACCTCGGAGGGCGCGACGCCGGCGGCGCGGCAGACGTCGGCCTCGAGGCGCTCGGCACGCGCTCGGACCCGGTCCGCCGTCGCCCGGTCCCAGGCCCCGGGATAGCGGCGAGCCCACGATCCGAACCGCGCGGGCATCGACTCGAGGCGTTGTCCGGCACGCTTGTCGGCGTAGGCGACGATGCGCTCCTCCCGGCTGGCGAACGCGGACCACGTGCGATAGCGCGTCTCGTCGGCCAGGCGCGTCACCGGGTGTCCGGCCACGGCCCGCGCAAGCTCGGGGTGGCCGCGGGCCGTCAGCCAGGCGGCCGACCCGTCTCCGTGGGGGAGCGCGTGCGCCGGGTCGTCGTCAGGCAGGAGCTTGTCGGCATCGTGGAGCAGCGCGGCCGACTCCACGAGGCGGCGGTCGACCGGCGTCCCGCGCTCATCGATCCGCGCGGCCAGCCACCCCGCGATCTCGGCGACGGCGCGGGCGTGCCGGAGCGCCCAGGGCGGCGGCTCGAGCTCGAGCAGGAGCGCGGCCGCGGCGGGCCGGTCGGGGACGGTCATGGGTCGGATGATAGGCGCGGGCCAGCCGCGGCGGGCGGGCGGAGCTGCCGCCAGGAAGTCGTTTCACGCACCGGCGACCGGGATCGCGCAGGTGTAGGCGATCCTGGGCCGGGCGACCACGCTGGCCGCCACGACCGTGGCGGTCTTGGGCCCCGCCGGGACGGTCGTGGGAGTCGAGGCGGTCGAGTCGCGCCGATCGGGATGGACGTCCAGCTCGGCCTGGCCGTCGAGGGTGACCTCGACGCTGCCGTTCCGGTCGGTCCGCAGGACCTCCGCACCGCGCACTGCGACCCGGTCGAGGGTGGCCTTCGTCGGATGACCGTACGGATTGCCCGCTCCAGCGGAGGCGATGGCGACCCGGGGTCGGACGGCGTCCAGGAACGGGCCGGTCGACGACGTCCGGCTGCCATGGTGGGCGATCTTCAGGAGGTCGACCCTGGGCAGACCCCGGGCGACGAGCGTCGGGTCGATGCCCTCCTCGATGTCGCCGGCGAGCAGGAACCGTTGTCGGCCGACCTCGCCCAGCAGGACGATCGAGACGTTGTTGATCGCGGTCCCGCCGTCGGCCGGCTCCCGGGGCACGCGGTCGCGATCGGGCCACAGGACGCGGAACCGGACCTGGTCGAGGTCGAACCGATCGCCCGTCGACAACCGGCCCGGCCGCAGTCCCAGCCGCGTCAGCGCCGCCTGCCAGGCCCGATAGCCGGGCCCCGGCCCGATCATGCCGGGTTCGAACGTCCGCCCGATCCGGTACCGGCTCACCAGGAGCGCCAACCCGGCGACGTGATCCTCGTGCGGATGGGTGAGGACGAGCAGATCGATCCGGCGATCCCACGCCGGCAGGCGGGCGTCGAGCGCGACGAGCAGCCGGCCCGGGTCCGGTCCGCCATCGACCAGCAAGCGCCCGCCCCGTCCGCCTTCGATGAGGATCGCATCGCCCTGGCCCACGTCGAGGACCGTGACGCGGACGCGACCGTCGGGCCGGTTCGACGCCACGATGACCAGGGCCGCGAGGCAGACCACGAGCACCACCGCGAGGCCGCGAACGGCCAGTACTGGAGGCCGGGTCGCTCCCGACCGCACGGCGCGGTTCGCGGTCGGCGCAGGGCCTCCGCGGGTCTCGCGTCGTCGGGTCAGCTCGCCCCGATCCGGGCGGCGCGCCGCTGCGACCCGGGCCGCGAGGCTCGAGACGCGCCCCGTCGCGAGCGCAAGCACCGCGACCGCCGCGACCGCGCCCGCGAGCAGCGACCACGGCGACGACAGGCTGACGCTCGCGAACGGCAGCGCTGCGGCGAACCGGACGACCGCGACCAGCGCCGCGAGGACGAGCCAGCCGGGCAGGCCCAGGATCGTCGCGAGGACCGGCGGGGCACCGAGCCCGGTCAGCCAGCCACCGACGAGCGCCAGGGTCCCCGCCGCCATCGCCGGGGGCACGAGCGGCACGACGGCGAGGTTGACGGCCGGCGCGAGCAGCGCGAACCGTCCGAACCCCGCGAGCACGATCGGGAGCGTCGCCGCCTCTGCCGCGAACGACACGCCGAGGCTCTCCGCGAGCCAGGACGGGAGTCGATCCCCGGACGCGGAGCGGAGGGCCGCCGTGAGCGGCGTCGCCCAGGCGATCAGCCCACCGGTGGCGAGCACCGACAGCTGGAAGCCGGCGTCCCCGACGGTCGCGGGGTCGACCAGCAGAAGGATCGTGACGGCCCAGCCGAGGGCGGTCGCGGCGGCGCCGGCTCGCCCCGATTCCCGGGCCAGGAGCACCACGGCTGCCATCACGGCCGCCCGGACGACGGAGGCCGAGGCGCCCGCCGCGACGGTGTAGGCCACGATCGCCAGCAGCGTGACGACCGACCGACCACGGCGGCCCATCCGGCCCCGGAGCAGAGCCCCGACCAGGGCGGCGACGATCGCGATGTTCCAGCCGGAGATCGCGACGACGTGGCTCACCCCGGCAGTGGTGAACGCCGCCGCGAGATCTCGATCGACCCGGTCGCGCAGGCCGATGAGGATCCCAGCCGCCAATCCCGCCTCCGGCTCGGGCAGCGCTCGTGTCAGTGCTTCGCCCGACGATCGCCTGGCCGCCTCGATCGCGCCCGCCGGCGAGGTGTCGCTGCCGAGGCGGTCCAGCGACCGAGCGCGGATCGTGGCGGCGACCCCGATCCGTCGCAGGTACGTCCCATAGCCGCCATCGTCGGCCGGCAGCGGTTCCAGCCGCCCGCCGACCGAGACCCGATCGCCGGGGACGATCTCGGGGTAGCGCGGCAGCGTAGCCGCGACCCGGACCGCGCTCGGCTCGAGAACGATCGTCGCGCTCTGCTGGCCGCCCCTTGGCGAGCCGACGCCGACGACGGAGACCACCCACGGGCCCTGGCCGTCGGGCAGCGCCACCGCTCCCGGCACAGGTGTCACGAGCGACAGTCGCAGCGCGATGACCGCCAGTCCGATCGCGACCGCCGCGCTCATCCGAACCGCGGGTGGGCTCCGGCGGCCCGCGACCGCCCCGCCGACTCCCACCCCGACGGCGATGGCGATCACGAGCGCCGAGCCGCCGACCGGCCCGACCCGGTCGAGCACCACCGGGCCGGTGAGCGCGGCGGTCACGGCTCCGATGGCGAGCCAGACGCTGCGCGGCAGGGCCGACATCCCGGTCGGCTACCGGACGACGACGAGGGTGCGGAGCTTCTCGAACAGCGCCGGGCCGACAAGTTTGCGCGTCCGGAGGTCGTCGACCGACCCGAACGGTCGCTCCTCGCGGGCGGCGATGATCTTCGCCGCAGTCACCGGACCGATCCCGGGCAGTGCGTCGAGCTCGGCGCTCGTCGCCCGGTTCAGGTCGACCGGTCCCGTCCCGGCCCCGGTCCCCTGGACCGCACCGGTTCCGGTCGAGCCGGTGGATGCGCCGCCGGCCGTCCCGTCCGCGCCGGCACCCGCCGGAGGCGACGGGTCGTCCCTCGACGGGACCATGATCCGGTCTCCGTCGGCGATGCGCGCGGCGAGGTTCAGCGCCGCGGTCGCCCGCCCGGCATCGACGCGTGGGCTGTAGCCGCCCGCAGCGGCGATCGCGTCGGCCACGCGTTGGCCAGGCACGAGCCGGTACAACCCTGGATGGGCGACCGCGCCCGCGACCTCGACGACGAGCTCACTGCCGGCACCGACCTCGCCCGACCCGGACGGATCGGGACCGTCGCTCGTCGTGGGATCGCTACCGGCGACGCGAACGATCGGGGTGCCGGACCCGGCGAGCATGACCCCCACGAGCGCGACCGTGACCATGACCGCCGTGGCGCCGGCCACCAGCCACGGTACCGGGATCCCGAGCACGCCGACGCCGGCGGCCGCAGGGTCGGCGGGCGGCCCATCGCGGCCGGCCGGCGGCATCTCGTCATCCGGCGCCTCGAGGACGCGCCAGGGCGCGCTGCTGCGATCCATCGGGCCGACTCCCCGGCGGGCATCCGGGCGGGGTCGAGGCCGCCCGCCGCGTCGGGGGCACGTCCAGCGCGGCGGGCGTCGATGCCACCGTAGCGACGACCGCTTAGCTGCGAGTTACGTGGACGCGGGCCAGCGCCCGAACGTTTGCCCCTTGCCCACTCCCCGAGAGCGGGCTTAGTCGGCGATCGAGGCGATCCACGCGGCGCGCGCTGCCCGAGGGCCGTCAGGGCGTCCAAGCGGAATGCGTTCCTCCGTCGACAAGCATTTTCGGAGTGCCGCCGTCAGCGCTGACGTACCAGATCTGGCCCGCCGTTGACGTTTCGTCGTACCGATCGAAGGCGAGCCAGCGGCCGTCGGGCGACCAGGCCGGCCGGGAGGAGTCGCCCGTGAACGCGACCTGACCCCCGCCCGAACCGTCCGCGGCCATCACCCACAGGCCGGCGATGCCACGTTCGTCGATGCGCGGGACTGCCACTCGGCGACCATCCGGTGACCACGCCGCCGCGCCAGTGTAGGCGCTCATGTCGTCAGCGACAGTGACGACGAGCGAGCCGTCCTTCCGTACTACGACCGCCCTCGCGTAAGGTCCGCCCACGTCAACGTCGCCGCGCACGATGAGCTGCTCGCCGTCGGGCGACCAGTCCGGCTCGGCGAGTCCCGCCCGCGGCGTCGTCGACGGCAATCCCCAACGAGACGTCGCGACCTCGTAGAAGGCGAGCCTCGCGCAATCCCCACACCCAGCTGTCTCGACTACTGTCGCCAGCCGACGCCCGTCCGGCGACCAGTCCGGTCCGCTGGCGGACCAGACTGCGCCGTCGGGAGGGGCAACGGTCGTTGGTGGGGTGCCATCGAGAGGCACGATGACGGTCGTGGGACGGTTTCCAGTGGTCACCTGGAGCGCGAACGCGGAACCGTCCGGCGCCCAGCTCGGCGTCCGGAACGAGCGGTCCACAGCGACGTCTCCCTCGAACATGAAGACGATCTCGCCGGTAGCGAGGTCGGCGACGCAGACGGCGTTGACGCCAACGAACGCCAGCCGACCGCCCACGTCCGGTGCCGGCTCGATCTTCGGGCATGAACCTTGGCGGGCACGGTCGATCGAGGCCTGGTTGAGGACCGAGACGATGACGAGGAGGACGAGCGGGCTGACGATGGCGGACGACCGGATCAGCATCCTCCATCGGACGGTCCGCGGCGGTAGGCCATCGACGGCTCGATCCACCAGACGCCCGGCGACATAGCCGGGCAGCGGCATCGCCGGCACCAGCGCGACGAGAAGGAGGTTGACGAGCCCGGCCCAACCGACGGCAGAGGGCGTCCCTCCCGCCTCCTGGCCGATCGCGATGGTCGTCCCGACGAGCCCACCGAAATAGAGCCCGATGAACCCCGTAACGCCCCTCGTCCAGAAGGCCACCGCGATCCCGATCGGCGCACCGACGAGGAACAGGGCCATCGGGAGAAGGTGCTCGTCGATGGCCGGGACGGGTTGGTCCGAGAGCCACATGACTGCAATGGCTCCGGCAGCGCCTCCAGCGAGGCCCTTCAAGAACGGCCCGCCCAAGTCATGTCTGCCCGACGTCACAGGCCTATCTTCTTCCGCCACCCGTCCTCCGTTACCGTCGCGGACCCGAACTGCTCCTCGGCCGCCAGCCGGCCTCCTGGCGAGGCGGCTGTCCTCCTTCCTGGAGACGCTACGGGGTCGTCGTTGTGACACGACGCCGCCGGCTCCGTGCTCGGATAGACATCCCACCGGGCCAGCGTCCGTGGATCAGCCCCTTGCTCGCTCCCCCCGGGCGGCCGCGTCGGCGATCGAGGCGATCCGCGTCGCGCGTGTGTCGGGCCGCTGGGCGAGCGCGACCCAGGCGAGCATCGCCTTGCGGGCCGACGGCGGGAACGCGGTGAACCGCTCCGCGGCCGGCGGGCGGGCCTCGAGCGCCGCTTCGAGATCCGCGGGGACCTCGAGTCGTTCGACGCTGTCGTAGACCTCCCACGACCCGTTCCCCTTCGCGCGCTCGATCGCGGCGAGACCCGCCGGTGCCATCCGCCCCTCGGCGATCAATCGCTGGACCCGCGCCTTGTTCGTCGCCGCCCACGGGCTGCGAAGCTTGCGCGGGGCGAAGTAGAGCTTGCTGAGGTCCTCGTCGACCGTGCCTCCCGTGCTGTCGACCCAGCCGAAGCAGAGCGCCTCCTCGACGGCCGCCTCGTAGTCGAGACCGACGTGGCCGGAGCGCGTCCGCCAGGTCACGAGCCATGCCCCGGTCAGCGACGCGTGGTTCGCCTCCAGCCAGGCGCGCCACGTCGCGCGATCGTCGGCGCGGACCTGGGGCGCATCGGCGAGGGCGGACACGAGATCAGCGCCGCTCCCAGTCGACCCATCGGGAGCCGTCCCACCAGCGGTGCCAGGTCAGGCCATCGCGCCCGGTCGCGAACACGTCGAGCCGGTCCGGGCCCCAAGACGAGGCCGCGCAGCCGCCGGTCGGATCGAGCTCACCGCCGAGCGACTCCCACGGATGCCAGCTCTCTCCGTCCCAATAACGGTCCCACAGCTCGCCGTCGGTGAAGATCGCGAAGACCTCCATCCGGTCGACCGCCCAGGCAGTCACCGCCGGTGCGGACCCGAGCGTGCCACCGAGATCCTCGGCCGTCGACCAGGCGTCGCCGTCGAACGACCGATGTCGGAGCGTTCCGGCGGCGGTCCGTTCGAAGACGTCGATCCGACCCTCACCCCACGAGACCGCCGCGGGGCCACCGTCGAGAGGCGCCATCGTCATCCTCCGCGCTCGAGCAGCGGCTTGACCTCGGTGATCAGCCGGGTCATGGACTCTTCGTCGTAGGTCGCCGGCAGGCCGGCGATGAAGTGGCGATAGCCGAGCTCGACGAACGGCGCGAGTCGCTCGGCGACGTCCTCGGGGGTCCCGACCGGCTGGTCCGTCCAGACCCTGGCGACACGGTTCCTGGCGAACGCCTCGCGCATGAGCCGCTCCGCCTCGGCGCGGTCATCGCGGATGAAGACCGTGCCGATCCCGGTCGTCCGCTCGATCTCGCGCTCATCCCGTCCGACCGCGTCGCAATGCTCGCGCAGGATCGCCTCCTTGCGCCGGACGTTCTCGAGTCCGCCGCCGACGTTGTTCGCGTCGGCATACCGGGCGACGAGCTTGAGCGTGACCCGCTCGCCTCCGCCACCGACCAGGATCGGCAGATGGGCCTGGAGCGGCGCCGGAAGGTTCCGGGTGGCTCGACCGGTGTAGCGCGGACCCGTCGCCGACGGCTCGGACCCATCAAGCATCCCGCGCATGATCGGGAGGGCCTCGGCGAGCCAGCGCAGTCGCTCCGGCGGGCCCTCTCCGAACCGAAGCCCGAACCCTTCGTGCTCCTCGCCGAACCAGGCGGCGCCGATCCCGAGGATGGCTCGTCCGCCCGAGATGTGGTCGAGCGTCGTGACCATCTTCGCGACGACCGTCGGCTCGCGGAACGTGTTCGCCCCGACCATGAGGCCCATCCGGATGCGGGACGTCGCCTGCGCCCACGCGGTCAGGACGAGCCAGCCCTCGAAGATCGGTCCGTGTGAGTCACCGACGATGGGATAGAGGTGGTCCCACGTCCAGAGTGTGTCGTAGCCCAGGCGGTCGGCCCGGACCCCGGCGTCCAGGAGCGATGGCCAGTCGGTGTACTGGTTCCAGCAGAGTGCGCCGAACTTCACGGTGGTCATCGCGGAATCATAGGCCGCGCGCCCCCGGCTCGGACCGGACCGGAACGGGCGGCGGCGATCAGCGACCCATCGGTCTCCACCAGCGGACGCGGCGAGACCGGCCCGGTGGGAGTCCGGACCGGTCTCGAGCCGGTGGATCTGCTGGTGTGTCGGCCGTCGCCGGCCGGTCGGGGTCAGCTCGTTGCGTCGGACCGCAGCCCGAGCTCCTCGCGGGCGACGCATTCGTCGAGCCGGCGAGCGATCCCGGCGGCGACGACGGCGCCGGTCCGCCGGAGCGCCGCGAACCGCGAGCTGTCACGCGAGCGCTGACGCGTCGCCTCGCGCGCGAGCCGCTCGCGGGCCGCCTCGAGCGCTCGGTCATCGGCCAGCTGACGGGCCTGAAGATAGAAGATCTGCCACATGTCCGGGTCTCCTGACGGTCTATCGGCGGTGGTCATCGCCGATGGAGGGTCGCGTGTCGGCGCCCCACCGGAGGGCCGCGACGTCGAACGCGATGAGCGCCGCGATGATGGTGATGACGACGAGGATCGCTTCCATCGGGACCTCCTTCTGATAACCTCTTAATCAACTCTTATCGGTTACCGGAGTATGGCCTCTTGCGCGTAACCTGTCAAGTGGTCTAATGTGGTTACTGCGATGGAAGCACTACCCCATGACCACGCCGCCGACCTCGAGACCGCGCTCGACTTCGTGAACACCCTCGAGCTCGTCCGCGGCGTCCCCACCGATCACCTGGGTTCAACCCGCGATGCGCTCGACTGGTTGCACGATCGCGGCCTGGTCCACGCCGAGACGGCCGATCCGTCTGGCCCCGCGGACGCCACCGAGGAGCGGACGCTCCGGCGGGTCCGCACGACCCGGGCCGCGTTGCGCGAGCTCGTCGACGCGACCTACGAGGGCCGGCCACCTACGACGGCCGCCGTCGAGGAGGTGAACCGAGCCCTGCAGTCGCGGTCGATCCTCCAGATCGTGCCGAGCTCCGACGGGGTCCTCGTGGGTCATCGCCACGTCGGCGACCCGGTCGACGACGCCCTCGCGAATCTCGCCCAGCAGATCGTCCGGGAGGTCGTCGGCGGCCGGCCCGAGCGGCTGCGCGCCTGCGCGAGCGAGACCTGCCGCTGGGTCTTCTACGACGACTCGCGGACCGGCCGTCGTCGCTGGTGCGACATGTCGAGCTGTGGCAACCGGGCGAAGGCCGCCCGCCATCGGGCGCGAGCGAAGGGCGACCAGCCCCCGCCGGACTGACCGTCAGTCGCGGACGACGATGTTCACGAGTCGGCCGCCCGCGTTGATCACCCGCTCGGGCGTCCGTCCTGCGAGCAGCTCCTGGATCCGATCCCGCGCGAGGACCACCCGCTCGAGCTCGGCCGCGTCGATCCCCACCGGGACGACGACGCGGTCGCGGACCTTGCCGTTGATCTGGACCGGGATCTCGCGCGTCTCGTCGACGATCGCGCTCGGGTCGACCGCCGGCCAGGCCTGGACATGGATGGACGCGCCCGCCGGCTGATCCGCCGCGATCCGCGACCAGAGCTCCTCGCTGATGTGCGGGGCGGCCGGGGCCAGCATCAGCAGCAGGAGACGGATCGCCTCGTTCCAGGCAGCCCCACCCGCGACCTCCGTCCCGCGGTAGCGGAACAGCGTGTTCGTCAGCTCCATCAGGTGGGCGACCATCGTGTTGAACCGGAAGCCTTCGTACTCCTCGGTGACGACGCGGAGCGTCCGATGAGCGGCCATCCGGATCGTCCGTTCGGCGGCTGCGGCGTCCTCGCCGCCCGGCAACCGGCCGGCCTCCGGATCGCCGGGCTCGGCCCCGGTCGGGTCGAGGACCGCGGTCCAGACGCGGTTCAGGAAGCGATGGACGCCGCCGATCCCGGTCTGACTCCAGGCGCCGCCCTGATCCCACGGACCCATGAACATCAGGAACAGGCGGACGGTGTCGGCGCCGTAGCGCGTGACGAGATCGTCCGGGTCCTGGACGTTGCCGCGCGACTTGGACATCCGCTCGCCGTCGGCACCCAGGATCTGGCCCTGGTTGAAGAGCCGCTTGAACGGCTCGCGATGACCGACGATGCCGAGGTCCGCCAGCGCCTTCGTGAAGAACCGGCTGTAGAGCAGATGCATCACGGCGTGCTCCGCGCCACCGGTGTACTGGTCGACCGGCGTCCAGCGGTCGACGAGCTCGCGGTCGACCGGCGCGAAGTCGAGGTGGGGCGCCAGGTAGCGGAACCAATACCACGACGAGTCGATGAAGGTGTCCATCGTGTCGGTCTCGCGCCGGGCGGGCTGCCCGCAGCGCGGGCACGGGACGTCGAGGAAGGTCGGGTCGGTCTTGAGCGGGCTCTCGCCGCTGCCCTTGAAGTCGACCTCCTCGGGGAGGCGGACGGGCAGGTCCTCGTCCGGGACCGGGACGATCCCGTCCGTCGGGCAGTAGATGACCGGGATCGGCGTCCCCCAGTAGCGCTGCCGGCTGACCAGCCAGTCGCGGATGCGGTAGGTGACCGACGAACCGGCCACGGCCGTCCCGCTCGAGCGCCTCGACGATCGCCCGGAAGCCGTCCGGGATCGGACGCAGGCCGTCGTACGGACCCGACGCGACCATCACGTCGGTCGGCGCCTTGCTGACGTAGGCGCTCTCCAGCGGCCCGCCATCGGCCGGGGCGTCGGCCGGCCGGATGACCTCGCGGATCGCCAGCCCGAACTTCTGGGCGAACTCGAAGTCGCGCTCGTCGTGGGCCGGGACCGCCATGATCGCGCCCGTGCCGTAGCCGGCCAGCACGTAGTCGGCGATCCAGATCGGGATCCGCTCGCCGTTGATCGGGTTGATCGCATCGGCGCCGAGCGGCACGCCGGTCTTCGGCCGGTCGGTCGACAGCCGCTCGATCTCGGTCTGGCGGCGGGCCTGGGCGAGATACGCCGCGACCGTGTCGCGCTGACCTGGCGCGGTCAGCGTCTCGACCAGCGGATGCTCGGGGGCGAGGACCATGAACGTGGCCCCGTACAGCGTGTCCGGTCGGGTCGTGAAGACGCGCAGCAGCGTCGCCGCCCGGTTGATGGTCGTCCGGCGCCGTCGTGAAGTCGATCTCGGCGCCCTCTGAGCGGCCGATCCAGTTCGTCTGCTGGACCTTGATCGGCTCCGGCCAGTCGATCCCGCCGAAGTCCAGGAGCTCGTCGGCGTACTTCGTGATCCGGAAGAACCACTGCTCGAGGTCGCGCTTCTCGACGAGCGCGCCGCAGCGCCAGCAGCGCCGCTCCGGTCCCTCGACCTGCTCGCGGGCCAGCGTCCCGTCGTTCGGGCACCAGTCGACCGGGGCCATCGCCCGATACGCCAGACCGGCCTCGAGGAAGCGCAGGAAGAACCACTGGTTCCAGCGGTAGTACTCGGGCCAGGCCGTGACCAGCTCGCTCGACCACTGGAACGCCGTTCCCATCGTCCGCAGCTGGCTCGCGCATGTGGTCGATGTTCTGCATCGTCCAGGTCGCCGGGTGGACGCCGTTCTTGATGGCGGCACCCTCGGCGGGCAGGCCGAACGCGTCGAACCCGATCGGGAAGAAGACGTTCTCGCCCTTCATCCGGTGGTAGCGCCCGAGGGCATCGGTCGGGGTCTTCACGTACCAGTGGCCGATGTGGAGATCGCCCGACGGGTAGTCGTACATCGTCAGGAGGTAGTACTTCGGCCGGGACTCGTCGTCGAGGTCGGACTCGTACAGACCCTGCTCCACCCAGCGCGCCTGCCAGCGCGGCTCGATCGTCGCGGGATCGTAGCGCTCGATCCGGTGGCGCTCCGGGCGGGTCGCGGGACCCTGGCCCTCCGTCGTCGTCACGCTGCTGCCTCGTCCATGTGGGGTCGCCCAAGTGTAATCGACGGGTTCGTCAGCGGGGCCTGCGGAGGCAGGGTAGAGTCGGTCCGTGGACGGACTTCGGCCGCGCCCCGCCAGGTCGCCCAGCTCGCGGCTGATCGTGCTGTTCACGCTCGTGGCGCTGACGGCCGTCGTCGCGGCGGGCTGCGACCCATTCGCGAGCGCCACGACCGCGCCCGTCGCCGACGCGACACCGACCGCCGCCGCCCCGACCCAGACGACACGGCCGACGTCCTTGCCGACCCCGATCCCGACGGCGAGCCCGACACCCACGCCGACAGCGAGCCCGAGCCCGACGCCGACCCCGACCGCGAGCCCGACGCAGGCGGCCACCGACGCCCTCGTCAAGCCCTGTCCCGGGGTCACACCGACGACCCACCTCAAGGGTCAGTGGAGCCCGGGCCAGAGTCGGAACTGGTCCGGCTACGTGGCCAGCCACGGGTCGTTCGACTGCGTCGAAGCGACCTGGGTCCAGCCCAAGGTGCGCTGCCGCGGCAACGCGGCCCAGTCCGTCGTGTACTGGGTCGGTCTCGGTGGCTATGGCCAGCGATCGCTCGTCCAGGTCGGGACCGAGTCGATCCTGCCTGCACGGGACCGCTGTCACGGCCGCCTGGCACGAGTCGCTGCCGAAAGAGCACTTCTCGATCCGGACCCCGACCCGGATCAAGGTCGGCGACCGGATCTGGGCCCAGGTCCGCTGGCTCGGCGGATCGCGCTACCGACTGTCGCTGGCGAACCTGTCGAACCGCGAGCACTTCTCGGTCAAGGTCACCAACTCGACGGTCAAGCGGACGTCCGCCGAGTGGATCGTCGAGGCGCCGACCGGCGGCTGCCCGTCGCGCTGCCGGACGCTGCGCATGCCGGACTTCGGCACGTTCAAGTTCAGCGGGGCGTGGGCGACGATGACCGGCCGGCGGGTCCAGGTCGACGCGTCGCGGTTCGTCGCGATCGTCGAGCGGATGATCAGCGTGTCGGGAGCGGTCCGCGCCGAGGTGACGTCGACGGCCGCCACCGGGACCTCGTTCTCGGTCCGCTGGCGGAGGCCAGTAGCGACGCGGCAGCAGTGGTGGAGCTACGGGGATTCGAACCCCGGACCTCCTGCATGCCATGCAGGCGCTCTTCCAGCTGAGCTATAGCCCCACGGGACGGGCAGTATATCAGCGAGCTCTTCGGCGACGGCACGGTCGCCAGGGCCGACCCGCGCGAGACCGCCGACGCGTGTGTCACCATCGGGTCGTGACGGCGTTCGACCTGCTCATCCTCGGTGGGACGCTGATCGACGGGACCGGGGCGCCGGGGATCCGGGCGGATGTCGGGGTGATCGGCGACCGGATCACGGCCGTCGGCGACCTCGCTCCGGCGGCCGAGGCGATCGGGACCGACGCCGTCATCGATGCGACGGACCGCGTGGTGTGCCCCGGATTCATCGATGTCCACGGGCATTCGGACACGTCGGTGCTCGTGGATCCGGCCGTGGCCAGCCACCTCCATCAGGGCTTCACGACCCAGCTGTCGGGCAATTGCGGCGAGACGCTTGCGCCCGTCACCGAGCCCGGTCGCGAGCTGGTCGAGCTGGCGATGGCCGGCTCCGGTCTCGAGCCGGCATGGCATCGGTTCGGCGCCTATCTGAAGGCCGTAGAGCGACTCGCGCTCGGGCCGAACCACGCGTTCCTCGTCGGTCACGGCACGATCCGCAGCGCCGTCCTCGGGCCAGCCGACCGAGCGCCGACCGATGACGAGCTGAAGGCGATGGTCCGCCATCTCCGGGAGGCCCTCGATGCGGGGGCCTTCGGTCTGAGCAGCGGGCTCATCTACGCCCCGGGGATGCACGCCCGGCCTGAGGAGCTCGTCCGACTCGCGACCGTGACCGCCAAACGCGGCGGTCTGTATGCGAGCCACATCCGGAACGAGTCGGATGGCCTGTTCGATGCCCTCGCCGAGGCGCTCGCCACGATCCGGGCGGCCGGCTCGGGCGCCCGTCTCCAGGTCTCCCACCTCAAGGCGGGGTCGGTCTCGACCTGGGGTCGTGGACCGGAGGCCATCGCGCTGCTCGACCGCGCGCGCACTGACGGGATCGACGTCGGCCGCGGATCAGTATCCGTACACCGCTGCCGCGACGACGCTCGCGGTCATCCTGCCGCCGGCGCTGCTCGCTCGGCCGGTCCAGGAGCTCGTCGAGGCCCTCGACGAACCCGACATCCGGGCCGGGATCAAGGAGACGATCGAGACCGGCCTGCCCGGCTGGGAGAACGCCGCGGCCGATCCGGGCTGGGCGGGCCTGCGCGTGTCCGATTCGGAGACCCACGCCGACCAGGACGGGCCACACGCTCGCCGAGCTCGGTGCCGAGCTGGAGCGCGACCCGGCCGATGTCGCCTTCGACCTGCTCGCCGACGACCGCCTCACGACGACCGTCGTGATGGACTGCATGAGCGACGCGGACGTCGATGCGATCCTGGCGACCCCGTGGATCGCGGTCTGTACCGATGCCGCCGGTCATCGACCCGACCACCCGATCCTCGGTGGCGGCGATCCCGCACCCGCGCGGCCTACGGCAGCGCCCCACGCGTGCTCGGGCGGTATGTCCGCGAGCGCGGGCTCCTCGAGCTCGAGACGGCGATCGCCAAGCTCAGCTCGGTGCCGGCCGAACGGCTCGGCCTATCCGATCGGGGTGTCGTCCGCCCGAAGACCGTTCGCCGACATCGTCGTGTTCGACCCGCGGTCCGTCATCGACGAGGCGACCGAACTCGACCCCCATCGTTATCCGACGTGGGATCGACCACGTCGTCGTCAACGGCGTCGTCGCGATCGCCGAGGGCGTCGAGACCGGGCGGACGGCCGGACGGCTGCTCCGCTCGAGCCGATGACGACCTCGATCGAGACGACCGAGCGCGTCGAGCTCGCCGGCGGTCCTTTGCCGTACGTCCTGCGCCGGTCCCGTCGCGCCCGGCGGCTCCGCGTCGTCATCGACCCGGCCCGCGGCGTGGTCGTGACCGTCCCGGCTGGCCGTCCGGGCGCCCGTGAGGCGGTCGCCCACGTCGAGCCGTTCCTGCGCGAGCGCGAGCCCTGGATCCGGCGGCACCTCGCCGATCAGGCGCGCGCCCGCTCGGCGGTCGCCGGTGGCTCACCGGCCGAGCTCGTCGACGGTGCCCGACTCCGGTTCCGCGGCATCGTGCACGCCCTCAGGGTCGAAGCGGCTGCGCCGGGTATCCGGCGCACGACGGTGCTCGCTGGCTGGTCGGCGCTCGACGGGACATCGACGACGGCGCGGTCGGGTATCCACGAGATCGTCGCCCGGGTCGCGACCGGCTGACCGCCGCTCGCTCGCGACCGTCCTCGAGATCGTGGCTCCGTCAGCGGGCAGCCGCCGACATCGAGGCGGCGCTCGACCGCCACGCGGCGGCGCTCGGCGTCGACCCCGGCCGAGTCTCGATCCGCGACCCGAAGACGCGCTGGGGGAGCGCCGCGAGAAGCCGGCCGTCTCGCCTTCTCGTGGCGGCTCGTGCTCGCGCCGCCCGAGGCCCTCGAGACGGTCGTCGTCCACGAGCTCGCCCACCTGCGCGTGTTCGGCCACGGGCCGGAGTTCTGGGCGGTCGTCGCGTCGCGGGTCCCGGATCACGTCGACTGGCGACGCTGGTTGCGCGAACACTCCGTCGAGCTCCATGCGGCGCTGGCCGAGGAGCCGCCGGGCTGACGCCGGGCGAGGACGACGCTCCGGTCAGCCGAGCAGGAGGGTCGTGATCGCGCCTCCGAGCGCGACGAGGGCGGCGAGCTCCGCCCAGAAGCACCGCCGGATCTGCCTCTCGCGGATCAGCGCCGCGGCATCGGCATCGGCGCCGATCGTATTCCCGACGGCGATGCCGCCGGACCGGCCGATCTCGAGCGCCGCCGCGGCAGCCACCAGACCGCCGACGATGAACGGCCAGTCCAGGACTTCGACGGTCCGCTGGACCGCGAGGGTCCTGCCCAGGATGGCGACGACGATCCCGAGGACCGCGAGTCCAACGATGAACATCGCGCCGATGGTCGTCGTCGTCGGCTCGAGGGAACGTCGACGAGCCAGGACGATCCCAAGGCCGACGCCCGCTCCGACCACGGCTGGGCCCGCCACGACGATGGGGGCGGCCGGCAGCCCGTTGGTGATCGCGAGCAACCCCACGACGACGCCGAGGATGCCGATCCCCTCGATGTACGCCGCGTGGATGACGAACAGGCTACGCGCCGGTGCCGCCGCCTCAGGAGTGCCGAGTGGTCGGACGCTGGATGTGAGCAGCCCGAGCGCCATCGTCGCCCCGAACAGCACGATCCCTGTGAGCCAGAACGGTCCCATGACGGCCGTCAGCCAGTCCGCGCCCCGTACTTCCGCATGAAGTCGCCGAGGGTCAGCGACCCGATCGGGCCCTGGAGCTCCGCCGGGCAGCGACGTGAACAGTTGCCGGACGATCGTCGGCGCATCGTGCGACTCGGCGAAGTCGGCGACCTTGCGGTTGCCCAACCGCTCGATGCCCGGGATCCCGGACGCGAGCCGGGCCATCCGCTGGAGCTCGTCGTCGAAGCCGAGACGGGTCACGGCGGCGTCGAGCGCGGCGGTCGACCGCGCCGCGCTCGAGCGGGTGGGCTCGGTCGCCGCGGAGGCCTGGGTCGTTGCGGCCGGAGGTGCCGGGGCCGTCGGCGGCCGGCGGGGCGGCCGCGGCCGCCGGCTGGCTCGCGGGCTTGCCGGCGGCGGCAGGCGGCTCATCGGACTTCTTGGCGGCGGCCGCCGCATCCGCCGCGTCGGCGCGTGCCGACGCCTTGGCCCGGGTCTCCGAGTCCGCAGCCATCGTGGCCGCTTCGGCGTCGGCGGCCGCCTTGGCCTCGGTCTCGGCTGCCTCCGCCTCATCGGCCGCGAGCGCGGCCGCCTTCTCGGCGCGGGCCGTCCGGCGCGCGCGGACGTCGGTGGCCAGTCGCAGCCACGCCGCCCGTCGACGCCTCGCCGACGTTGGTCATCGCCGAGTCGACCGCCGAACGCAGGTCGATCCCGGTCAGCGACTGGACGACCGCGCTCGCCTGGGCGACGGTGTTCGTGGCGGTCCGGACGACCTCCGACGCGCCGTCGGTCGAGAGGATCGTCAGCGACTCGATCGCCGGAGATCGGCTCGGCCGCCGCGCGGACGATGTCCGGCAGCCGCTCGAGGATCGCCGAGACGATCGCGGCCTCGTTGAACTGGCGGTAGGCCTCTGCCCGCAGTGAGAGTGCCTCTGCCTCGGCCTCGCCCCGGGCGTAGATGGCATCGGCGGCGGCCTGGCCCTCGATCCGGACCCGCTCCGCTTCGCCCTGGGCGGCGGCGATCGTGGCCGACTTGGCGCCCTGGGCGCGAGCGACGGCAGCGGTGGCCTCGGCCTGGGCGGTCTTGATCTGCGTTGCGAGGAGCTCCTTCTCGCGTCTCACGGCCTCGAGCTCGGCCAGCTCGGTCTGGCGCCGGGTGACCGCCTGGGCCGCCTCGGCGTCGGCGAGCGGCCCGGCCTGCGCGGCTCTGCGCTCCGCGGCGTCGGTCTGGGCCTTCGCGTCGGCGGCGGTGAGCTGCTGGGCCCGACGCGCCTCGATGATCTTCTGCTCGGCCTGGGCGGTCGCGACCTCGGCGTTCTGACGGACCGTCTGGTAGCTCTGCTTGCCGAGCTGGGCGATGTAGCTCTCCTGCCCGGCGAAGCCTTCGTCGGTGATGTCCTGGATGTTGAGGATGTCGAGGTCGATGCCGAGCGGCTCGAGCTCCTTCTTCGCCTCGAGGAAGACGAGGTCGATGAGGGTCTGCCGTTCCTTGACCAGGGCGTCGATCGTGAGCTTGCCGACGATGCTCCGGAGCGAGCCGATGAGGACCTGCTGGACGGTCGGCTCGATCTGGTCCTCCTGGCCGAGGAAGCGCTCAGCCGCGGCCCGGATCTGGGTCGGCTGACGGCCGATCTTGAACACGGCGGTCGCGTTGACCCGGACGCGGATCCCCTGGGCGGTGACGCCGTCGTCGAGATTGATCGCCGACGGGTAGGTCTGGAGCGACAGCCGGAACGCTCGGTGCTTGATCGGGATGACGAGCGCGCCGGCCCCCACCACGACACGGTTGCCGCTGTCGGTCAGGGCGGCGACCTCGCCCGATGGCTGGCGGATCTTCGCGCCCTGGGCACCGGCGATGATCAGCGCCTCGTTCGGGCCGGCCACCTGGTAGCGGCGGGAGGCGTAGAGGACCAGCAGGACGACGATGACGACGATCGCGAACACCGCGAGGACTCCGCCGCCCCCGACGTCGAAGAGGCCGTTCAGCATCAGATCGGTTCCTTTCCGCTGGAGATCGGTGCCGGCTCGGGCCGGGGTCTAGGTGGTCGGCGGCATGGGCTCGATCGGTGTGGCGGTCGGCTCGGGCGGCGTCCCGGCCCGGTCGACCCCCGCGCTGGGTGACTCGGCCGGCGAGG
Source organism: uncultured Chloroflexia bacterium (assembly GCA_963783135.1). GTDB lineage: Bacteria > Chloroflexota > Limnocylindria > Limnocylindrales > CSP1-4 > Chersky-267. Next base: position 186,274 of record CAWAMH010000001.1, read on the forward strand.
CCGTCATCGGTTCGACGACGAGTTGGGCGCCCGCGACGGCCGTGACCCGGACGAGGGTCCCCGGCCCACAGTTCGACGCGGAGGTCGCCGAGAAGTTGCGCGGGGCGCCCATCGCGACGACCTCGACCTCGCCGACGCTCGTGGGTCCGACGCCGACCTTGACCCGGCCGGTGGATCCGATGACGTTCTCGAGCTCGAACTCGGGGCCGGCCTCTGACTGCCGCAGGGCGCGGAACAGCGCCCCGACCGACACGGCTCCGATCGTCCCGGCGAGGATCCCCACGATCGCCGACGCCGTGCCGTCCAGGTCCAGGACCTGGCTGGCGAACAGTCCTCCGGCGCCGAACAGGGAGACGAAGGCCAGGATCGGCGGGACCACCCCGCTGCCACCGATGTCGTGGTCGAGACCGACCGCGTCGCCGATCCCACCGAGGAGCTCACCGAGGACCACCGAGATGAGGAGGAGACCGCCGCCGACGAGCAGGCAGAACAGGAAGATCGTGTCGCTGACATCGATCTGGATCACGGACACCCTCCCGACGGCCCGCTCCGGCTGGTACGCCGGGGGTGGATCGCGGGTTCATTGTCGCAGTCGTGGCGATCCGTCGCGTCTCGCCCGCGTGGTGCGCCCCAGGGCCGGCTGGACCGCTGGCCGTGCCGACGATCGACGCTCAGCTGGTGCGCTGTGCGGCCTCCAGCGCGGCGCGGGCCTGGGCGAGGTGGACCCGGTCGTGGCCGGCGAGCAGCCGGAACGTGAGTTCGTAGCTCTCGGGTCCGCGTTCCCGGTGGTGGCCGATCCGGGCGCGGTCGGCCTCCGACGTGCGCGCCCAGAGGTCGAGGTTCGCCCGGCGCAGGGCCGCCAGGGTGTCGATCAGGATCGCGGGGTCGTCGTCGCGATGCTGGAGTCGGGCGACCCACAGCGCCTGGTCGTAGCCGACGATGTCGGGTTCGTCCTCGGCCAGGATCCAGCGGTACCGACCCGACACGACGATCTCGCCGTCGACCATGTGCCCGACGCACTCCAGGACCGACCACTCAGCCGGGCTCCGGTCCGACCCGGAGGAGCTCGCCGGCCTCGTCGACGAGTGCCCGGACGGCCGCGAGCGTGGTGCCCTGGACCTCGGCCGGGTCATCGTCACCGAGCGCGTCCAGCAGCGACCGCTGGTAGGCGGATGGCGTCGCGACGGGATCGACGGCCTGGCGCATGGCGCTCCTCTCGACGGATCGGATCTGGCCGGCAGCGTAGCGCCTCGGCGTGCCAGAACGTGACAGGAACCGCGTCGCGCTGAGGGATCTGGTGGAGATGAGGGGACTCGAACCCCTGGCCTCCGCGATGCGAACGCGGCGCTCTCCCAGCTGAGCTACATCCCCACGAACGGTCGTGTCGGGTGGCGTGTTCGACGCTGCGCCCGCGACCGAGCGCAGAGTGTAGCACCGGATCGGGCTGTCCCATGGTCCGCCTCAAGGTCCGGCGAGGGTCGTCCGACCCCTACCATCCGCCGATGAGCGACGGCCTCGTCCTGGGTCTGGCGGCCGCCCTGTGCTGGGGTCTGACCGACGTGACCGCAGGGATCGCCGGGGCTCGCTGGGGCAGCCTGCCGACGCTGGCGATCGCCCAGGTCACGAGCCTCGTCCTCCTGCTCCTGCTCGGTCTCGTGACGCAGGGTCGCGTCCCGGTCGCGCCCGAGGTCGCGCCGCAGGCGGCGCTCTACGGGGTGCTCGCCTCGGTCGCCTACATCTCGATGTTCGCCGGCCTGGCCATCGGGCCGATCTCGGTGGTGAGCCCGGCCGTGGCCGCCTACGGCGGGTTGACGGTGATCCTGGCGGTCGTCCTGCTGGGCGAGACCGTGGCGCCGCTGCAGTGGCTGGGGGCGGCGATCGGGACCGTCGGCGTGGCGTTGACGGCGTTCCGCTTCGATGGGACGAGCCGGACGGCCGCACCGGTCAGTCGGGGGGTCCTGCTGGCGATCGTGTCGCTCGTCCTGTTCGCCGCGGTGACCGTCGGGCTGGTCGCCCCGATCCGGGAGGCCGGCTGGCTCGACGTCGTGTTCGTCAGCCGGCTGGCCAACGCCGTGGTCGTCTGGGCGTTGCTGATCGGGGTCCGGCGGTTCCGGCCGCGGGGATCTGCCGTGCTGCTCGGTCCGTCGGGCGGGTCCGGCCGGCGGGCGGTCTGGATGTTGCCGTTGATCGGCCTGCTCGATGTCGGCGGGTTCATCGCCTACGCGGTCGGTCTCGAGGTGTCGCTGGCCTGGATCGTCGGGCTGGCGAGCTCGTTCGGGCCGGCCGTGGCGGTCATGGTCGCGGTCGGCTTCCTCGGGGAGCGGCTCCGACCGATCCAGTGGTTCGGGCTGGTCGCGATCGCCGCCGGACTCGTCCTGATCGCCCTCCCGTTCTCTTGACAGAATAGAACATCCGTTCTATCGTCAGTCGTCCGATGACGGCCCTTTCCTCGGACGTGACGGCAGCCCTGGCGTCCCTTCGGACACGCTGGGGGGAGGCTGCCCCGCGGGTCGGTGGCGAGGGACTCGGTGGGTCCGGGACGGTCGTCGGGGCACTGGCCACGGTCCCCATCCCGGGCGATCCAGGGCCGGTCCCCGGCCGACCGCCGGACGACGAGCGGGTCGTCCGGACCGGGTTCGCCGCACTGGACGCGATCCTCGGCACGGGCGGCGTCCCTCGGTCGGCTTCGCTCGCGGTCCGGGGCGCCGCCTCGAGCGGCAAGACCACCCTCGCCCTGCGACTCGCCGCGGAGGCGCAGGCGGCCGGTTCGATCGTCGCCTACCTGGACCTGGCCCGCAGCCTCGATCCGGTCGAGGCGGTCGCCCGGGGGATCCGCCTCGAATGGCTGGTCGTCCTCGAGCCGGCATCGCTGGACGAGGCCCTGGCGATGGCCGGGGCTCTCGTCGCGGGCCGCTCGGTCGACCTGCTCATCGTCGACCTGCCGGCCGAGCGGGGGAGCGCGCCGGCGGCGCGGACCCGGCCGACCCGCGACGGGCGCCGACCACCCTCGATCGCCGATCGACTCGGGCGGCTCGCGGCGCTGGCGCGTCGGACGGATGTCCTGCTCGTCGTCCTCGAGCCGCCGGGTCTGCCTGCCCCGGTCTCGACCGCGATCGCCGAGTCGGCCGGGCTCCGCCTGGAGCTCGCCCGGCGGTCGTGGATCCGGCTGGGTCGGGACGTCGTGGGCCAATGGACGGAGGTGGTCGTGGCCCGGAACCGGGCCGGACCGCCGGGCCGACGAGCGGACCTCCGGATCCTCTACGCCGACGGCGGAGGTCGGGACGCCTGCCTCCTCCGCGAACCGCTCCTGACCGATGCCCCCGTCAGCCTCCCGTCACGGATCGACCACCATCGTGCGACTCCTCCATCTCCTCTGGCCGCACCTCCCCCTCCGGCTCAGCCGAGCGCGAGCCACGGCCGACCCGACCTCCGGCTCCTTCCCGACCGGTCCGGTCGTGCTCGGCGGACAGCCCTGGACGGACGGGACGGTCCTCGACGCCAGCCCGGCGGCGCTCGAGCTCGGCGTCCGGCGGGGGATGCCCCTGGGGTCGGCCCATCGGCTCGCCCCTGAGGCCACGTTCCTCGACCCCGACCCGGTCGCGGACGCGGCGACGCTGGAACGAGCGCTCGCGGCACTCGCCGCGTTCAGCCCCGGGATCGCCGGGGCGACCGACCCGGCCGACCCGGCGTTCGGCCTGCTCGAGGTCCAGGTCGATGGCCTCGACCGACTGTGGGGTCCGGAGCCGGTCCTCGTCGAGCGGATCGTCGACGCGCTCCGGCCCATCCTCCCTGGCCCGCCCAGGATCGGCATCGCCGGGACCCGCTTCGCGGCGACGACCGCGGCCGGGGCGGCCGAGCGTCCCGGTCGACCGTGGATCGTCGAGCCGGGCGGTGAGGCCGACGTTCCTCGGTCCGCTGCCGGCCATCCTGCTCACCCCCGATCCGGAGATCCGCGCCCGGTTGGCTCGGTTCGGCCTGCGTCGGATCGCGGCGGTGGCCGAGCTGCCCCGCTCGGCGTTGGTCGCCCGGTTCGGGGTCGAGGGCGAACGTATCCACGGCCGGGCGAACGGTATGGAGATCGTCGCGTTCCGGCCGCATCGAACGACCGAACAGCTCGGCCTCGGCCTCGGCCTCGAACCGCCGATCGAGGATCTCGAGCCGCTCCGGTTCGTCCTCCACCGACTGGCCGGTGCGCTGGCCGATCAGCTCCTGGCCCGCGGCGCTGCGGCCGGTCGGGTCGAGCTGCGGCTGACCCTCGATCTCGCCTTCGCCCGGCGGGGCACTCCGACGGCACTGGCCATCGACCAGCGCTTCCCGGAGCCGACCGCGGACGGCGAGGCGATCGAGCGGCTGCTCTTCGCCAGGCTCGAACGAGAGCCGCCCCCGGCCGCCGTCGCCAGACTCGAGCTGGAGCTCGCCGAGGTCGCCCCGGCGAGCGGTCAGCAGCTCGCCCTGTTCGTGCCCCAGGCGGCCCGGGCCGCGCGGCTCGGTTGGCAGCTGGCCAGGCTTGCGCTCGCCTTCGGCGAGGATCGGATCGGGCGGGTCGAGCTGGTGGATCCGGACGCGCTGCTGCCCGAGGGACGCTGGCGCCGGCTGCCGATCGGCTCGGGTTCGGAGGGTGGGTTCCGGCCGCTGGTGCCGGAGGGCGCCGGATGACCCGGCTCCTGCGCGAGCATCCGGCGATCGACGTCGAGCTCGATGGCGACGGCCGGCTGATCGCGGTCCGCTGGGCCGGCCGGCGGGAGACGGTCGAGGTCTGCAATCGCTGGCGGGTCGACGACGGTTGGTGGGGCGACCCGATCGCCCGGGACTACTTCAAGGTCGTCGGCCCGGGCTGGCTGGCGCTCGTCTACCTCGACCGGATCGACGGGTCGTGGCACCTCGAGCGGGTCTACGACTGACGCCGACGTCGGCCCTGTCCGATCCGCCGCGCGAGCGACCCTCGGGCCTCAGTGCAGCCCGGGCCGACCGATCGCCAGGCTGACGATGAACAGGATGGCCAGGATCCCCGCGACGAGGACCAGGGCACCGAGATCGCGAGGACGGGCGGACTGCACGAAGGCTCCCCCTGTGGCTCCGACCGACCGGCGCTCCGGTGCGGTCTGGTGCGGGTGAGTGTAGCTGCGACGGAGTCGTGCTGCCGTGGCCCTGCGCCGTCGCGGGTCCCGACGTCGGTCCCACGTGGCGGTCCGGATCGCCGGGGAATGCCGGGGCCCCGCCGCATCGCGACGGGGCCCCTCGGGTCGTCCACCCGCTCACCAGGCCGACGACCAGGTCGTCGGGTCGACCGCGAGTCGACCGACGCCGTTACCTCGGTGCACGCCCCCAGGCATGCAGCCATCGGGTGACAGGGGTGAGACGCCATCGAGGCGTCCGGTGTTGCGCGTCGCGGACGCGATCTTGCAGGACCCGGGGTCGGCTCAGAAGGGCTGGCGGAACGGGTCTGGGACCGTCTTCCAGGTCCCGCCGCGCGACTGGAACTGGACCTTCAGCTTGTAGGTCCCCGCCGCCAGGCCGGCCGCCGTCCCGAGGACGGTCGTGGTCTTGACCGTCTTCGTCCGGCCGGGGTAGATCGTGAGGGCCACCGAGCCCTTCTTGACGAGGTGGCCGGCTCGATCGTAGAGCCGCCAGACCAGCGTGCCGCGCTCGGGCACGTTCCCGGTGTTCTTGACCCGCTTGGTGTGGCTGACCCGGACGAGACCACCCGACAGGCCGATCTTCGTGACGGTCGCGCCGACCGTGGCGCGATGCCTCGGGTCGTAGAACTTGTCCTTGATGACGTCGTACATGTCGGTGTAGCCGCGGTCGTTGTCGAGGGTCCAGATCCCGACTCCCGCCAGCCCGCTGGCGATCGCGTAGTCGTACTTGGCGGCTGCGCTGATCTCGTCCTCGAAGTAGACCTGGCGATACGTCTGGAACTCCGCATCCCAGTAGGTGAAGAACGCGCTGCCCTCGGACGTGTCCTCCTGGCGGAGGACGTCGGGGTGGGCGGCCAGGTACTTGCGCGACGAGCTGTAGGTCACGCTCCAGACGCCGCCGTACTTCGAGACGGGCTTGTTGACCGTGGCGTTCGGGACGTTGCTCGTGACCGGCCAGTCGAAGCCGTAGTACGGGACGCCCATGATGATCTTGGACGGGCTCGTGTACTTGAGGTAGCGCGTGATATGGATCTTGACCGTCCGGCTCGTGTTGTCGAGCGGAGCGATCGCGCCGGTCACCGTCGACCCGGACCAGCGGTAGTTGTAGGTCATGACCAGCATGTTGTCGACGATGTTCTCGAGCCCGCGCATGAGTGCCAGCGGCGGCCCCGCGCTCGTGGCCACGACGAGCTTGGCCTTGGGGAACTCCTTGACCATCGCCGTCTTGAACTTCGTCAGGAAGGTCAGGAAGTCGGGCACGAGCTCGTGCCGGCATCGGCTCGAAGTCGAAGTTCGCACCATCGGCCGAGCGGCGCTCCATGAGCGCCAACGCCTGCTTGCGGAAGCGTGCCTGGGCCGTCTTGCTGTGGAGGAACGCCTTCATCTCCGGGAGCGTGCCCGAGTCGAACAGCTGGAAGGTCGGGACGACACGGACGCCCTTGGCATGGGCCGCGTTGGTGACCGCGGCGGCGTCGTCCGAGAGGTAGGCCTGGGTCCCTCGCCAGGCCATGTCGATGTTGCCGTCCTTCTTGATCCCGAGCCCGAACAGGGCGATCGTCGAGATCAGGTCGTAGTCGAGCCGGTCGACCGTCCCGGCGTCGAGGCGCCAGTAGGGCAGGTAGCCGTAGACCTGCTTCTCGAGCGGGGCGATCCCCGTCACCCGCGGCTTGATCCCCGGGTCGGCGGCACGCGCGACCGGCGCGCCGAAGGGGGTGGGAGCGAGCGGGGCGATGACGAGCAGGGTGACCGCGACCACGGTGGCGAAGAAGGCGGATGCCCGGCCGTGCGATCGCGATCCCGTCTGGGGGAGATCGTGCATGGTCGTACTCAACCCCACCGTACCACGGATGACCAGCCGTACCTTGGGGCCAGCCCGCCGGGAACCCAGGGACCAGTCACAGACAGGTGGTGCGCGGATGCACCACCCGTGGTCCAGAGATAGAACAGATGTTCTATCATCGTGGATACCCCCGACACCCGACCTGCTGGGATCCGAGATGTCCGGTCGACCGTCCCCGCCGCGACCCTACGCCGAGCTCCACTGCCACACGAACTTCTCGTTCCTCGATGGCGCATCGGCGGCCGATGACCTCGTCGACCGTGCGCTGGAGCTCGGGCTGTCGGCCCTGGCCGTCACCGATCACCAGGGCCTCTATGGCGTCGTCCGATTCTCGACCGCGGCCCGCGAGGCCGGTCTCCATCCGGTCATCGGGCTCGAGATCGAGCTGCTCGACGCGTTCGCACCGGATCCGGGGCGGATCGTGGTCCCGGGCCGGCGGAGGCGTCGCCGCGGCGGTCGGTCGGTCTCGGACGGCGCTTCGGCGCCGACCTGGGGCGACCCGCCGGCGCCGGGTCGGGGTGCCACCTCGGCGAGCGGATCGCGGGCGGTCGATCCGCTCGATCTCGCCGCCGTCGACGACGGGCTGCCCGTCCGGCCTCGACCCGATCGGACTCGTCTGCCTGGCCACCGCGACCCGGTCAAGGAGGATCTGCGCGGGATCGGTGAGCCGCAGCGCGGTCCGCACCTCGTGCTGCTCGCCCGCGACCGGATCGGCTACCGCAGTCTGTGCCGCCTCGTCAGCCGGGCGAACCTGGCCGGGACCAAGGGCATGCCGCGGTACAGCCAGGCCCTTCTGGCCGAGCATGCGGAGGGGCTCGTCGCGTTGTCCGGTTGCCGCGACGGGGAGATCGCCCGGCGCCTTCGGGTCGGCGACCGGGACGGGGCGCGGGCGGTCGTCGAAGGGCTACGCCCGGCTGTTCGGTCGTGGTCCCGGCGGCGGTCAGCCGGGGCTGGGCCGCGATGGTGGCGACGGCGCTCGGTCCGGGTCGAGCGGCCGGGTCGGGCGCGGAGGTCGGCGGCCATCGGGGATCGCGGCGGCCGGCTTCGTCCTCGAGCTCGAGCACCACCTCCTCCCCGACGACGACTGGCTGGTGGCCGAGACCGCCCGGCTGGCCGAGGAGGTCGGCGTGCCGGTCGTCGTCACGAACGACGTCCACTACGCGACGGCCGAGGGTCGCGAGCTCCAGGATGTCGTCACGGCGATCCGGCACGGTCGGTCGGTGGCGACGCTGGCGGATCTCCGTCGCCCCGATGGCGAGTCCTACCTGAAGTCCGCGGCCGAGCTGCATGGCCCTGCCGCCGGGCGATCCGACGACGGCTGCCGACGATCCGCGGACCGCTCGGGCCTGGGCGGAGGGGATCGCGGCGGCCGGCGAGCTCGCGGCGGCCTGCGAGGTCGATCTCGGGTTCGAGGCGTACCGCTTCCCCGGCTTCGCGGTGCCGGGCGGGGAGACGCCGTTCTCCTACCTCGCCGAGCTGTGCCACGAAGGCGCCCGGCGAGCGCTACCACCCGATGACCCCGCCGGTCGTCCGGCAGCTCGCCCACGAGCTCGAGATCATCGAGCGGACCGGCCTGGCCGAGTTCTTCCTCATCTGCTGGGATCTGATGCGCTTCGCCAAGTCCCGGGGCATCCCCGCCCAGGGCCGCGGCAGCGCGGCGGACTCGATCGTCGCCTACGTCCTGGGCATCACCCGGGTCGACCCGATCCGGCACAACCTCCTGTTCGAGCGGTTCATCAACGAGGGCCGGACGACCTACCCGGATGTCGACATCGACTTCTCGTCGGAGCGACGGGAGGAGGTCATCCAGTACGTCTACGAGCGCTACGGCGCGGAGCACACCGGGATGGTCTGCAATGTCGTGACCTATCGGGCCCGGTCGGTCGTCCGCGAGGTCGGCGTGGCGCTCGGGTTCCCGCGACCGCTGGTCGATCGGGTGGCCAAGGCGCTCGAGACATACGACTCGGTGATGGTCCGCCGGGATCTCGAGGCCGACGGCGGCTTCGCCGAGTTCTTCCGGCGCCCCGGCGAAGAGGTGGTCGGTGCAGGGATGCGGTGGCGGCGGCCGCGGACGAGCCGGATCCGGGCGCGGTCTCGGCCCTGACCCAGGGTCGCGGCTTCACGGATCGGATGGGCCAGCTCAATCACGCTCGCGGCGGCCGGCTCCGGACCGGTGGTGCCGGCGAGCGCGGCGATGGAAGACTGCCGCGGATCGAGGATGCGCGGCGGGCCTCGGGATCGCGGATCCAGCCGCCGGCCGTGCCGGGAGCCCCGGCCGTGCCGGGCGCCCCGGCCGTGCCGGGAGCTGCGGCCGTACCGGGCGCTGCGGGCAGGCACGACTCACTCCTCGGATCCGATGCCATGTCCGACTTGGCACGCGAGATATCGACCCCAGCAGTACGAAGCCCTGTTGATCCCGCAACGAGCCCGGTCGATGCGCTCCGCGAAGCCAGATCCTCGATCCAGCCACTCGACCCGACCGAGGATCGCGCAGCACCGCGATCGATGCCTTCCGATCCGGACCGGCGAGTCGTCGGATCCACGTCCGATACCCCACCGGATACTGGTGGTGTCGATATCCGGGCGGAGAGTCGAGCCGGTCCCGGTTCCGATCACGCGATCGAAGCCGCGACCGTGCACGCGATCGAAGCCGCGACCGTGCCGGGACCGCCACCGGCCACCGTCGCCCTCCTGATATCACCACCATTCTTAGCCGACCCATATCCGACGCTCTCGGATGGCTCCGACGACACGAAACGCGGGTCGGCCGTGCTCGCTGAGCACGGGGATGTCGCTCCGGAGGGGTCGGGGGCCGCCTCGCAGGCCCGATCTGCGCAGGGCAGTCGGCCTGCTAGCAATGGTGCTGATATCGGGGCTGGGAGTCGGACCGGTCCCGGCTCCGGGACCTGGCCGACGGCCGCCGGTTCGAGGCCGTCGATCCGGGCCGGTGGGCCGGGCGACGACGAGGGTGGACCCGGCGACAGTCCGGCGAGCGTCGCCTGGCTCCGCTCCGGGCGCGGGACGGGGTACTCGCCGACGTCGGGGCGTGGCCCCGGCTCGGAACGCGAAAGCCGCTCGGAACGCGAAAGCCGCTCGGAACGCGAACGCGGCTCGGAACGCGACCGCGCAGACGACACCGGCTCGGAACGCGAACGCGGCTCGGAACGCGACCGCGTAGGCGACACCGGCTCGGAACGGGGGAGCGGGCACACGTTCGGACCGGGCGCGGGCCGGCCTCGACGGAGCGACGGCCCGCCTGGCACGATCGGCGGGCGGACGATCGACCCGGAGTCTGGCGTGCTCCTGCCGCCGGAGCGAAGGACGGATCGGCTCGGCCGGCCGCTCCACTGGGACACCGGCAGCCCAGGCGCCGCCAACCGGGCCGCGGAGCTGGGCCGGACCGGAGCCACGCCGCGGACCGACGCCGAGACACGGACCGACGCCGAGACCCGGACCCACGCCGCGCCGCGGACCGGAGCCGACGCCGAGACACGGACCCACGCCGAGTCGCGGTCCGACGCCGAGTCGCGGACCGGCGACCGCGTCCCCCGGTCGAGCGTCGCCCGGATCGAGCCCGACCTCCCGCCCCAGGCTCGTGGCGGGAGCCTCGTCGGGTTGTCGGACTGGGAGCGCTGGCTCGAGACTGTGCGCCCGGATGGACGGCTTCCCGCGCCACCTCAGCATCCACAGCGGCGGGATGCTCATCACCGCCGCGCCGCTCATCGACATCGCCCCGCTCGAGCGGGCGACGATGAAGGACCGGGTCGTCGTCCAGTACGACAAGCGCGACGTCGAGACGATGAAGCTCATCAAGCTCGACCTGCTCGGCCTCGGGATGCTCGCCGCGATCGACGAGACCCTCCAGCGGATCGAGCGCGACTGCGCGACCTGCGTCGATCTCGACCGGCTGCCCGAGGAGATCCCCGAGGTCTTCGAGATGCTCCAGGCGGCCGACACCGTGGGCGTCTTCCAGGTCGAGAGCCGGGCCCAGATGCAGACGCTCCCGAAGAGCCGGCCGGCCAGCCTCGACGACCTCGTCGTGGAGGTCGCGATCATCCGGCCCGGCCCGATCCAGGGCAACGCCGTCCACCCGTACCTGCGCCGGAAGCAGGGTCTCGAGCCGGTGACCTATCTCCATCCGAGCCTGGAGCCGGTCCTCCGCGACAGCCTCGGGGTGATCCTCTACCAGGAACAGGTCATGCGGGTGGCGATCGAGGTCGCCGGGTTCTCGGCGGCCGAGTCGGACGGCTTCCGCCGGGCGATGGGGACGTGGCGCTCGACCCGCGAGATGGAGAAGCTCCATCGCCGGTTCGTCGACGGCTGCCTGCGCCAGCCCGGCATGGACGAGCCGACCGCCGAGGAGCTCTTCCGCCAGGTCGCCGCGTTCGCCAGCTTCGGCTTCGCCAAGAGTCACGCGGCCGCGTTCGCCCGGACGGCCTACGAGTCGTCGTTCCTCAAGCTGTTCTACCCGGCCCAGTTCCTGGCCGGTCTGATCAATGCCCAGCCGATGGGCTTCTACCCGGTCGAGGTCCTCGTCAACGACGCCAAGCGCCACGGCGTCGCCGTCCTGCCGGTCGACGTCAACGCGAGCGCCTACCTGACGACGACCGAGTGGGTCGGCGTCGACCCCGAGCCACTGCCACCGGACGCGGGCATCGACCGGCGGCCCGAGCCCGTCCGGTCGCCCGCCTGCGTCATCCCGACGGCCGAGGCCCGCGGTCGCTGGGCGGCCGAGAGCGCGACCGGCTGGGGCGTCCGGCTCGGGCTCGGCCTGGTCAAGGGGATCGGCGAGGAGCACGCCGAGCGACTCGACGACGAGCTCGCCCGCGGGCCGTATCGGAGCCTGGCCGACGTCGTCGAGCGGACGGGCCTGCCCGAGGAGGTCATCGAGCGACTCATCCGGGCCGGTGGGCTCGATGCGCTCGGACGCCCGCGGCGCGAGCTCCTGTGGCAGCTCCGCGAGGTCATGGGCGCGAGCGGCGGCCGGATCGACGGCCGGACGACGAAGACCGCCGCACGAGCCTCGAAGCGAGCCGCCGGCCGGCCGATCGACCTGCGGCTGCCGGCGACCGCCGCGCACCGGAGCTGCCGCCGATCGGCGAGATCGAGCGTCTGGGCGATGCCTATGCGGTCATCTCGCTCGACGCCAGGCGCCAGGTCGTCGGGTTGTTCCGGGAGGCGCTCGGCCGGCTCGGCGCCGTCCCGAACTCGGCGCTCAACGAGCACGCACCGGGGCGGGTCCGGATCGGCGGTCTGGTCGTGACCCGGCAGCACCCGATGACCGCCAGGGGCACGGTCTTCCTGGCGCTCGAGGACGAGACCGGGATGGTCAACGTGACCCTCTGGCCGGACGCCTGGGCTCGTCTCCGCGGGAGTCGTCCGACGCCACGCCCTGCTGCTCGTCGACGGGACGCTCCAGCGCGAAGGCGAGGTGGTCAACGTCATCGCCCGAGAGATCCGGCCGCTCCCCGAGGCGACCGCCGAGGTCGGCGGTCCGGCTCGGCCGCCCGGCGTCCGTCAGCTCGGCTGGGCCGGGATGCGCCGGATGGGCTAGCGGGCTCGAGCGCCGGCCGCGCCGGCCTTGGCGCCGCTCTGCCCGCGGGCGCCTGGCTGCGCCGTTCCCGCGACGGCTGCGGCTTCGCGCCCGAGTTCGGGTTGATCTGACGCAGGAACCGTCGATAGAAGCCCGCGAACGCACCGATGAGGATGCCCGACACCGGGCCGATGCTCAGCGCCCAGAGCACCCAGCTCTCGCGGATCCCGGCCGGCAGCGGGTCGACCGTGCCGGGCGGCGCCACCGACACCACGATCGAGAACGCGATGAACGAGGCGAGCCCGGTGATGAAGCCCGGCCATGTAGGACATCCGCGGGGCGAGGATGCCGGCCAGGAACGCCGACCCGATCGGCGGCGGCGCGACGAGCAGGCTGAAGGCGATGCCGGCGAGGGTCGCCGTAGCGCGACGAGGCGATCTCGATGACCGACCCCGCCGAGAGCAGGAACCACGTCGACGCGACGACGATGAGGCCGACCGGGACGACGACCGCCGGCGTCCGGGTGATCAGCCACGGGATCGCCCGGATGTCGTCCCGGAGGTGGATCGGCTTGTAGGCCTCGCGGAAGGCATTCGTCACGCTCGGTCGACTGGGGGCGCGGCCGACGCGGGACGGTCGGACGCCGCGACGTCCGAGCTGGGTCGACCGCTGTGCTTCGTCGGTCCGCGCTCTGGGCGGCGACTGCGGACGCTCTCGTTCGCCGGCGCGCCTCGGCGCGATCGGTCTTCTTGGCGCGGGCCACGGTCTCTCCTGGTCGGGGTGCGTCGATCGGGGCGGTCGCTCGGCGGCTCGTCGGCCCGGTGGAGCTCGTCGCGGCGCCGTCGGCCGCCATCGTAGACGAACGGTCGCGAACGGGGCGAGATGAGCCGCCGGTGGTCCCGAGTACGTCGGCGGTGAGCCGCACCTGCTACAACCGAGGCCGTCCGCCAGCCTGCACGTCCCCGCCGGGAGGTCGTCGATGGCTCGCGTCCGGCGGGCGGCTGCCGCTGCCCTGGTCGTCCTCGTCGCGCTCGCCAGCATCTCGATCGGCGCACCGTCCGATCGACGGCTGTCGATGGTCGCCGACCTCGAGCCGCGACCGCTCGTGGTCGGTCCCGTGGCCGGCCGCGCCAGCGATCGTCCTGGCCGAGGTCGTGACCGGCGGGGCGTCCGCGTCCGACGAGTACGTCGAGGTGACCAACGCGTCGGCCGCTCCGGTCGATCTGATCGGACTCGAGCTGGTCTACGTCACCTCGACCGGGTCGACGGTCACCCGCAAGGCGACCTGGGCGAGCTCGCGACCGCTCATGCCCGGGCAGCACCTCCTCGTCGCCAACGCGAGCGGCGCCTTCGCCGCCCAGGCCGACGCCACGTACACCGGCGGGTTCGCCGCGACCGGCGGCGCGCTCGCGATCCGGCCGATCGGTGGGACCGCGATCGACGCGATCGGCTGGGGCGACGCGACGAATGCCTTCGTCGAAGGGACGGTGGCTCCCGCGCCGCCCGCAGGATCGAGTCTCGAGCGCCGGCCGGGTGGCTCGGGCGGGAATGTCGATCGACACGAACGACAACGCCGCCGACTGGATCGTCGTCGGGTCGCCCGATGCCGCAGGGTCTGTCGTCGCCGCCGACCCCCGTCCCGAGTCCGGGACCGAGCGCCGATCCATCGCCGAGCCCGAGCCCGGCCGCGACACCGACCGCGACGCCGACCGCCCACGCCCGACGCCCGACGCCGAGCCGACGCTCGACCGCGACGCCGAGCCCGACCCCTCGCCGAGCCTGACCGCGACGGCGACGCCGACTCCGACGTCCAGTCCGACGCCAGCCCCTCGCCGACTCCCACACCGAGCCCGACCCCGACCCCGACGCCGACCCCCACCGCCAGCCCGACCCCCAGCCCGACGCCGACCCCCACCCCGGTGACGTCGATCGCGGCGGCGCGCGTGCTGCCGGACGGCGCCGCCGTCACCGTCGAGGGCGTCGTGACGTCGGACTCGGGTCGCTCGAGTCGGGGCGGTCCGGGTTCGTCCAGGACGCGACCGGTGGCATCGCGGTCTATCTCGACGCGCCGACCGCAGTCGTCATCGCGGCCGGCCGCCTCGTTCGCGTGGCAGGTACCCTCGACGACCGGTATGCACAACGGACGATCCGGATCTCGCTCGACACGCTCGTCGACCTCGGACCGGGGACCCTGCCCGATCCGGTCGCGGTCCGGACGGGCGATGCCGGTGAGGCGCTGGAGGGTGAGCGCGTCGTGGCGATGGGCACGATCGTCGAGACGCCGACGGACTTCGCCGATGGCCTCGGACTCCTGATCGACGATGGCACCGGGGAGACTCCGGGCGATCGTGACCCCGGCTGCTCTCGGTGGCCTCGACCCACGTCGGGGCGACGTCGCGGTCGTCATCGGACCCGTCGGCCAGCGCGACGCGACGGGCACGGGCACATCGGGCTATCGGTCGATCGCCGGCGGCGTCGGTGACCTCATCGTGACCCCCGCCCCGGAGCCGACGCCCACGCCGACGGCGACTCCGACACCGCCCACGCCCACGCCGACCCCAGCCGCGCCGACGCCGACCGCCACGCCGACGCCGAGCCCGGCAGTCCGTGGCCCAGCTCGCAGCCGAGCCCTGCGCCGTCATCGTCGCCGACCGCCGCTCCGACCAGCGCGCCCAGCCCGTCGCCCATACCCCCGCCCGCCGCCCCGCCGATCTCCGTCGCACGCGCCGCCGCCGTCGGGACCGCCGTGACCGTCGACGGCCGCGTCACGGCCGAGCCCGGTCGGATCAGCGGCGCCAGCCCTGATCGCCCTCGGCGACGGGTCGGGTGGGATCTTCGTCAAGCTGCCCGTCTGGCATCGCACCGCCGGCCCGGGGCGCCCAGCTCGCGGTGTCGGGGACGCTCGCCGATCCCTACGGCCAGCTGGAGATCCGTGCCCCGCTCGGCGGGATCGTCCCCGTCGATCTCGGAGTCGACTCCGACCCTGGCGTCGGTCGTGACCGTGGCCGACCTCGGCGAGATCGACCGAGGGACGGCTCGTGACCGTGACCGGGACCGTCGACGGCACGCCGTCGCGGACGTCCACGGGGATCGCTGCCTGGCTCAAGGACGATGCCGGCGATCGCGCCCGGATCCTCGCGACCGCCGCGAGCGGCCTCGCCGCCGCCGATCTGCGCTCCGGCGCGCGCTATCGATTGACGGGGATCGTCGGTCAGCGCGCCTCGCACAAAGGTGCGCTGGACGGCTACCGCCTCTGGCTGCGCGACCGCGCCGATATCACCGTGATCTCGCTGCCGTCACCCTCCCCGAGCCCCACGCCGTCGCCGAGCGCCGGCACGACGGGACCGACGAGCGCGACGATCGCTCGGGCGATCGGTCTCCAGGGCCGGATCGTGTCGGTCGTCGGCATCTCGACGATCCAGGCGACCCTGCTCGACAGCTCGGGTCGCAGGATCGTCATCCAGGATGCGACGGGCGGCGATCGAGGTCCGGCTACCGAACGGCATCTCGGCGCCATCGATCGGGCGGCGCCTGCGGGTCGTCGGCAAGGTCGGCCGGGCGTACGACGCGCCGCGGATCGTGGCCACGGTGGTCACCGACCTCGGTGCCGCGCCGGCGCCGACCCCACGGTCGCTCGGCGGGGCGCCGTCGGTCGCGGTCGAGTGGCGACTCGTCAGGGTGTCAGGCACGATCGTCGACATCCACAAGCTCGGCGATCGGTGGCGAGCCGAGCTCCGGGTCGGGAGCGCACGGGTCGTCATCAGCGGCCTCGCCGGCGCGCACATCCCAGCGACGAGCCTGATCGAGGGCCGCCGCGCGACGATCGTCGGGATCGCCCGCCGGCCGTATCCGGGTTCCGCCGATCGGCGCTTCGCGGTCGTCCCGCGCTCGTCGGCCGACGTCGCTGTGAGCTCATCGGGCTCGACCGGCGCGACGACAGGGGGCGAGCGGCACGAACGGCGCCGGCACCGGAGCATCGGGCGGGGGCGCGGACCCCGGGCTGGCCGCCGAGGATCCGGCCGCGTCCGCGCCGCAACTGACGGAGCTGAGTGGCCTCACCGACCTCGCCGGACAGCGGGTCCGGGTCGGCGGTCTCGTCGTCGAGCTCAGCGCCGACGGGTTCACGCTCGATGACGGGACCGCGACGGGTCGGATCGTCCTGACCGGCGAGGCGGCGGCCTACCTCGGCCTGATCGAGCCCGCCGACGCGCTCGAGGTCGCTGGCCGCGTCGAGGCCGACGAGACCGGTGCCCGAGTCGTCGTCGAGGCTGCGGCCGACGTCGTCCGGGTCGGCGAGCTCGGCGCCTCGCCGACCGCTTCCGGGCCGGTCCAGAGCCCGGGAGCGAGCAGCGCCCTGAGCGTGGCCGACGGCCAGGGATCGCCGCCCGCACGTGCCGCGGGTCTCGGCGGGCTGCCCGACCCGACGGTCGCCGGGGCAGGCTGGCTGGCCCTCGTCGTCGTGCTCTCGATCGTCGTCACCGTCGCCCGCCGCCTCCGCGCTCGACGTCTCCTGGCGGCCCGGATCGCCACCCGGCTGGCCGCCGTCGCCGGTCCCAGGACGGTCCCGTGAGCGTGGGCCACGCTCAGCCGAACTTGACGCTCGCGAGAACGCACGACTATGCTCGGCCGAGTTTCGCGCCAGCGAAGCGCTTCAGAGGAGCGAGGGACGGTCTTGCCGAACGCGGATCACCGCGTCGCACTCCCGATCGGGGAACGGCAGTACCACATCTCACTCGGCCCCGGCGAGTTGGCCGAGTACATCCTCCTCCCCGGTGACCCAGACCGGACCGCCAGGATCGCCGCTCGTCTCGACTCGATCGAGCTCGAACGGCGCAACCGGGAGTTCGTCACGGTCACCGGCACGTATCGCGGCGAACGGGTTTCCGTCGTGTCGACCGGGATCGGCACGGACAACGTCGAGATCGTGGTGGCCGAGATCCTGGCGATCACGGAACGTCCGACCTTCATCCGGGTCGGTTCCTGCGGCACGCTCCAGCCGGAGATCGGCCTCGGGGACCTGATCATCTCGAGCGGCGCGGTCCGTCTCGAGGCGACCACGAGCTTCTTCGTGCACGACGGGTATCCCGCGATCGCCGACTACGAGGCGATCGTGGCACTCGTCGAGGCCGCGGCGGCGCTCGGACACCGGGCTCATGTCGGGGTCACGGCGACGGCGCCGGGGTTCTTCGGGGCGCAAGGGCGACCCATCCCGCAGCTCCCTATCCGCTACCCTGACCTGGCCGAGGAGATGGCGCGCCAGCGCGTCCTCAACTTCGAGATGGAGGCATCGGCGTTGCTCGTCCTGGCCCACCTGGCCGGAAGTCGAGCGGGGGTCGTCTGCGCGGTGTACGCGCAGCGGACCTCGGGCGACTTCATCGAAGGCGAGGCCAAGGACCGCGCGGAGGCGGCCTGCGTGGAGACCGGACTCGAGGGACTCCGGATCCTCGCGCTCATGGAGCGCCAGAAGCGTGAAGCCCAGACGGACCGCTGGCGGCCGTCACTCTGGAACGGATCGTGAGTAAGCGGATGCGGGGCGTTCGTCCCGTGACGCCACGCTGAGACGAGGAGGTCACTCACCGATGGCCCAGGCCTATTGCGTCAAGGACAAGATGAAGGTCGAAGTCCAGAACCCGCAGAACATCACGATGAAGAACGGGAAGCCGGCCATCCAGGGCACGTGCCCGAAGTGTGGCGGCAAGGTCTTCCGGATCGGCGCTGGCTGATCCGTTCTCGAACCTGACGCAACGTCCGACCCCCGCCGGCGACGGCGGGGGTCGTCGATTCCCGGTGGCCCGGGTCGAGCGGGCCGGTCGCCATCGGACTGGGGGCCACCCGACCCGGCCAGGCTCGGTCCGATGGCCCGTGGCCGGATGACCTGTC
The DNA here is from genome assembly GCA_963783135.1 of uncultured Chloroflexia bacterium. Lineage (GTDB taxonomy): Bacteria > Chloroflexota > Limnocylindria > Limnocylindrales > CSP1-4 > Chersky-267. The sequence goes on from CAWAMH010000001.1 coordinate 204,665, forward strand.
GGCGTCGTACGATTGGCACGCCGGCAGCGACCGGCCGACGTCGGGTCCACGACCCGTCTCGGTCCGGCGGCCGCCCACTGCCCATCCACAGTCGAGCCCGCGTGAGCGGGACGCCCACGGGAGGAACACTCGATGACCGTTCGGGTCGGGATCAACGGCTTCGGCCGGATCGGTCGCCAGTCGCTCAAGGCGCTCATCGAGCGCGCCCCCGAGGTCGAGGTCGTCGCCGTCAACGACCTGGTCGACACGGAGCTCAACGCGCTCCTCTTCAAGCACGACTCGACGTACGGGGCGTACCCGGGCACGGTCGACCACACGGAGAACGCGCTGATCATCGACGGGCGCGAGATCAAGGTCCTCAAGGAGCGGGATCCGGCGGCCCTCCCCTGGGGCGCCCTCGGCGTCGACGTCGTCCTCGAGTCGACCGGCATCTTCACCGACGCCGACAAGGCGCGCGCCCACCTCACGGCCGGCGCGAAGAAGGTCCTGATCAGCGCCCCGGCCAAGGGTGAGGACATCACGATCGTCCTCGGGGTCAACGAGGAGCGCTACGACCCAGCGACGCACGACATCATCAGCAACGCGAGCTGCACGACGAACTGCCTCGCCCCGGCAGCCAAGGTGGTCCACGAGGGCTGGACGATCGAGCGTGGACTGATGAACACGATCCACTCGTACACGAACGACCAGCGCATCCTCGATGTCGCCCACAAGGATCCGCGCCGGGCTCGAGCGGCCGGTCAGAACATCATCCCGACGACGACCGGCGCGGCCAAGGCGCTCGCCCTCGTCATCCCGGACCTGAAGGGCAAGTTCGACGGCTTCAGCCTGCGCGTCCCGACGCCGACCGTGAGCGTCGTGGACTTCACGGCCCAGCTCGCCCGGCCGGCGACGGTCGAGGAGATCAACGCGGCGTTCCGCGAGGCTGCCGCGGGACCGCTGAAGGGCATCCTCGGCGTGTCGGACGAGCCGCTCGTCTCGACCGACTTCCGGGGCGATACCCGGAGCTCGATCATCGACTCGGCCTCGACGATGGTCATCGGCGGGACGCTGGTCAAGGTCATCGCCTGGTACGACAACGAGTGGGGCTACAGCTGCCGCGTCGCCGATCTCATCCGCTACGTCGCCGAGCGCATCCCCGCCGGCGTGGCCTGAGCGCGGCCCGCGCCGCATGGACAAGCTCACCATCCGGGACGTCGACGCGTCCGGCAAGCGCGTCTTCGTCCGGGTCGATTTCAACGTCCCGCTCCAGGACGGCAAGGTCACCGACGACTCGCGGATCCGCGCCGCGCTGCCGACGATCCGGGCCCTGCTCGGCCAGGGCGCGCGGGTGATCCTCGCGAGCCACCTCGGCCGGCCGGACGGCAAGGTCCAGGACGGGCTCCGCCTGCGACCCGTGGCGCAGCGCCTGAGCCAGCTGCTCCGGATCAACGTGCCGTGCACCGGCGACGCCCTGGGTCTCGGCACCGAGGACGCCGTTCGGCGGCTGCGGCCCGGCGAGGCCCTCCTGCTCGAGAACCTTCGGTTCCACGTCGAGGAGGAGCGCAACGACCCGGTCTTCGCTCAGGCCCTGGCCGACTACGCCGAGCTGTACGTCAACGATGCGTTCGGAACGGCCCATCGCGCCCATGCCTCGACGGTCGGCGTCGCCAAGCTGCTGCCGGCCTACGCGGGCCTGCTGATGGAGGCCGAGATCAAGGCCCTGTCCGGGCTGTTGGAGGACCCCGCCCGGCCGTTCGCCGCGGTCGTCGGTGGCGCGAAGGTGTCGGGCAAGATCGAGGTCCTCACCCATCTCATGGACAAGGTCGACATGTTCGTGGTCGGCGGTGGGATGGCCAACACGTTCCTCGTCGCCCAGGGCAAGTCCGTCGGCAAGAGCCTCGCCGAGTACGACCGGGTCGACGACGCCAAGAAGATCCTGTCGATGGCCGAGTCGAAGGGGGTCCGGATCGTCCTGCCGGTCGACGTCATCGTCGCCAAGGAGGTCACCCAGGGGACGGAGTACAAGACGCTCCTGGCCGACAAGATCCCGGCCTCGTGGCACATCGTCGACGTCGGCAAGCAGACCCTGGCCCTCATGGAGGAGGCGCTCGAACCGGTCCGGACGGTCTTCTGGAACGGCCCGATGGGCGTGTTCGAGATCCCGTCCTTCGCGCATGGCACCCGGGCGATCGCCCGCTTCCTTGCCGACAAGGCCGATGCCGGGGCGACCGTCGTGGTCGGTGGCGGCGACTCGGTCGCCGCCGTCCAGCAGCAGGGCCTGGCGGACCGGATGACCCACATCAGCACCGGCGGCGGCGCGTCGCTCGAGTTCCTCGAGGGCCGCGAGTTGCCCGGGATCGCCGTGCTCCAGGATCGCCCCGCTGGATCGGAGCCGTCGTGACGAACACGTTCATCGCCTACGTCGACGCCCGCGAGATCCTCGATTCGCGCGGCAACCCGACGGTCGAGGTCGACGTCGTCCTCGAGGACGGATCGGTCGGCCGCGCCGCGGTCCCCTCCGGCGCATCGACCGGTGCGAACGAGGCCGTCGAGCTCCGCGACGGCGACCGGGCGCGGTACGGCGGGAAGGGTGTCCTCAAGGCGGTCGACAACGTCGTCGAGACGATCGCCCCGGCCCTCGAGGGCGAGGATGCGGCCGATCAGGCGGCGATCGACGCTGCGCTCATCGCGCTCGATGGGACGCCGAACAAGGGCAATCTCGGGGCGAACGCGATCCTCGGCGTCTCGCTCGCCTGTGCGCACGCGGCTGCGGCGGCCCACGACCTGCCGCTCTACCGCTATCTCGGCGGCGTCGGGGCGACCACCCTGCCCGTCCCGTTCTTCAACATCCTGAACGGTGGCAAGCACGCGGTCGACTCGACCGACTTCCAGGAGTTCATGATCGCGCCGGTCGGGGCCGAGACGTATGCCGAGGCCCTCCGCGCCGGGGCCGAGGTCTTCGCCGCGCTCCGGGGCATCCTCCACGACGGCGGCTTCGCCGTCGGCCAGGGTGACGAGGGCGGCTTCGCGCCATCGCTGCCGTCGAACGAGGCGGCGGTCGAGGTCATCCTTCGGGCGATCGAGGCCGCCGGCTATCGGCCTGGGGAGCAGATCGCGCTCGCACTCGATCCGGCGACGAGCTCGATCCTCGTCGAGGGCACCGGGACGGGCGACGTCACCGGCCAGTACCGCCTGGAGCGAGAAGGTCGGACGCTCGACTCCGGCCAGCTCATCGACCTGTGGGCGGACTGGGTGGCGAAGTACCCGATCGTGTCGCTCGAGGACGGTCTTGGCGAGGACGACTGGGCGGGCTGGCGCGAGCTGACCGCACGGCTCGGCGACAGGCTGCAGCTCGTCGGCGACGACCTCCTCGTCACGAACCCGGCGTTCATCGCGCGCGGGATCGAGGAACGGGCGGCCAACTCCGTCCTGATCAAGCTCAACCAGATCGGGACCCTGACCGAGACGATCGCGGCCATCGACCTCGCTCGCCGCGCCGGCTGGACCGCGATGGTCAGCCACCGCTCGGGCGAGACCGAGGACACGACGATCGCCGATCTCGTCGTGGCGATGGGCACGGCCCAGATCAAGACCGGGGCTCCGTCGCGCTCTGAGCGGGTGGCCAAGTACAACCGGCTGCTGCGGATCGAGGGTGAGCTTGGCGAGACCGCGCGTTACCTCGGTCGCGCCGCGCTCGCCGGCGGCCGATGACCGTCGCCCCAGCTCAGGCCGACCCGGCGCCACCCGCCGGGCGGTTCATCGATAAGGGCGCGATCGTCGCCGGCTGGGTCGGCATCGGGATGGCGGTGACGATCGGGATCAGCTTCCTGATGGTCATCCCGATCGAGCCGGTCTACTGGCTGCTGACGCCGTTCGCGGGACTGCTGATCGGTTACTACGCGAACCAGCGCTCGGCGACGCCGCGTGGGGCCTGGCGCCGGATCCTCGTCGACGCCCTCTACGCCGGCCTGGTGACCGGTCTCACGCTGGCGCTGTTGCTGCTCGTCGTCAAGGCGATCTTCTTCTACGTCGACACCGGCTACCCGGACTTCAACCGGACCCAGGACGGGCAGCCGATCCCGCCGCTGTGCGAGACCGGGGCGGACTGCGTCCGGGCCCGCTACATCGCCGCCGGTCGTGGCCCGGCGCTCGAGGCCGCGGGCGTCACCGACGACGCGTCATTCACGGCGCTCTACTGGCAGCAGCAGCTGAGCACTGCCGGCCTGCTCCTCGTGGTCGCGCTCGGAGGCTCGGCCGTCGGCGGCGTCGTCTACGGGATCACCCGACCGCTTCCCGGCGCGACCTCCTCGGTGGCGTCGACGCCCTGAATCCGAACGCCCCGGCGGGCTGCCGGGGCGTCAGTCAGGGTCGGGACGGGTCGAGTCGAGCTCGGGTTACTTCGCCGCCGGCTTCTTCGCGGGCGTCTTCGCGCTGGCCTTGGCCGCAGGTGCCTTGGCCTTCGCCGTCGTGGTCTTCGTCGTGGTCGCCTTCGGCTTCGCCGGGGCCTTGGCCGGCTTGGCAGCGGGCTTCGCCGGCGTCGTCGCTTCGACCGTCTCCGCGGCGGCGCTCGCGCTCGCGGCGGCCTCCGCTCGGGCGGTCTTGCTCAGCGCAGCCCGGGCCTTGCCGGCGGCGGTCTGCGCGCCCTTGGCCTTGCCGGCCTTGCCGAGTGCGATCCGGGTCTTGGCCGCCTTCGCGGCAGCCGCCTTCCCGGTCGTCTTGGTGACCTTGCCGCCGGTCTGGACGCTGGCGCCACCGAGGGCCGCGTTGACCTTGCGGGTGAGCCGCGACTTGCGACGTGCTGCGGCATTCGGGTGGATCGCGCCGGCTTTGGCGGCCCGGTCAAGGGCGCTCAGCGCGGCAGCCAGAGCCTCGGTCGGATCGCCCTCGACCGTGCCCGCAGCGACGCGGACGGCCTTCGCCGTCAGGGTCTTCGCGGCGCTGCGGCGGGGCTGGTTGATCTCCGTGCGGCGCTCCGCGGTGCGGACCCGCTTCAGGGCGGACGGCGTCCTGGCGCCGGTCCAGCCTCGGGGCTTCGTGGCCAAGTCGGAACCTCATCGTGACGGAGAGTGGGGCGCGCGGGCGGATGGGGCCCGAGCGGGACGCCGATGGTAGCACGGGGCGACCGGCCGGGCCAGCACGCCTGACCGGAGACCCCGCCGGCTCCTGCGCGGGCCGGGCTGACGCGGGCGCGGTCGCCGGGCCGAGTGCCGCTCCGTCACACTGCGCGCCATGCTCGCCGTCGTCGGCGGTCTCGCGACCGCCATGTTCTGGGCCGTCTCGGTCCTCGTCTCGGCTCGTGGGAGCCGGCTGATCGGCGCGACCTCGACCGTGGCCGGGGCGATGGCGCTCGGGCTCGTCATCGCCTTGCCCGTCGCGCTCGCCTTCGCGCCGACTCCGGACTTCGGTGGCGATGCACTGCTGTGGATGAGCCTGTCCGGGTTCGGCAACGTCGCCGGGTTGCTCCTGACGTACGCGGCGTACCGGATCGGAGCGGTCGGGATCATCTCGACGATCGACTCGACCGAGGGCGCGGTCGCGGCCGTCCTCAGCGTGCTGGCCGGCGAGATCCTCGTGCCCGGATCCGGCATCGTCCTGGCGGTGATCGCGGTCGGTGTCGTTCTGGCCGCGTCGGCCGGCGGCTCGGAGGAAGGCGTCCCGATCTCACGCGAGCGGGCGACCCGGGCCGCGATCCTGGCCGTCATCTCCGCGACCTGCTTCGCCGTCGGCCTGTATGGCTCGGCTCGGGCCGCGAATGTCCTGCCGGTCGCCTGGGCGATCCTCCCTCCGCGCGTCGTCGGGGTGGCGTTCGTCGCGCTCCCGCTCGTGATCCTCGGGCGATTCCGGATGACCCGGGCCGCACTGCCGTTCGTCGCCGCGACCGGTGTCGTCGAGGTCCTCGGCTACTGGTGCTTCGCCTTCGCGGCACGCGAGAGCATCGCGGTCGCCTCGGTCCTGAGCTCGATGTTCGCGCCGCTCGCCGCCGTGGCCGCCTACGTCGTCTTCCGGGAGCGTCTCAGCCGGCGGCAGATCCTCGGGATCGCTCTGGTCGTCGTCGGGGTGTCGGTCCTCGGCCTGCTCCAGGCCTGACCGGTTCGGGGCTCACGGCCGCGGGGCGGAGACACGTCACCGTCGCCGCGGGGCGAGGACGAGCTCCACTTCGGACCCTGCGCTCGTGAGGGACACCGAGCCTTGGCAGATGCTGGCGGTCTCGCAGTCTCCGCAGCCCGCGCCCAGCGTATGGGCATCGAATGCGAGCCCGACTCCATCGCCTGGTCGGAGGCTGAAGTCGTGAGCATCGTCGGCACTGTCGAGCGGGTGGGAGATCTCGACCCATGTCGTCGTGCCTCCGGGGTGGCTTCCGGCCGCACTGCCGTCGATCGTCCCCGCGGGCGGGTAACCGGAACCCGCGAACGTGTCGAGCCCTGCGTTGCCGACCGGGTACACGAAGATGTCCAGGAGGTCTACGCCGCCACTCGCCGAAGCGGGGAGGTGCGCGGCCAGCCAGTCATCCCCGAGCTCCGAGGAAGCGCCGTGGTTGTCGTTGTTGAACATGAAGTTGGGGTTGTACGTGCAGCCGGGGATGCCACCAAGGCTGGCGGCCAGGTACAGGTTCGAGGCGTCGTTCATGACGAAGATCGATGCCGGCACGCGGGCGCCACCATCGATAACGGGAAGCACCGCCTCGAAATCGACCCTCGCGGCCGAGTCCCACTCCAGCGGCGACAGGAGGCCATCGACGACGGCGGTCCCGCGACCCGACGTCAGGACGTCCGCCAGGGGCTTTCGGGACAGGTCGATCCAACGGTTACCGTGGTGGTCGGCCGCGGCGACCCAACCCTCGGCCTGCCCACCTTTGAGCGCGAATGAGATCAGGCGCACGTGGTACCAGCGGTACCCGGAAGCAGCGACAGGCCCGCCGATGACGAAGAGCTCGGTACCAGTCGGGAGATCGGGATGGTAGATCTTCGAATCGTCGCTCACGCGCGGCTTCGAGCGGACGACGAGGTGGTCGGAGACCGTGATGGCAACCGATCCCGCGGGAAGGACGATCCCATCTGGACCTGGCACATCTGTAGCTGCGGGTGTCGCTGGCGTTGTCGATCTCGGCGTTGGCATCGCACGTGTAGGCGCCTGCGACGAAGCGATCGCGGACGACCCTGACACGGTCGATGACGTGGGGGTCGGGGTGCCGGGAGCGACCGAAGCCGAGATTCCGGGGCTGCCGCACGCCGCGATGAGGAGAAGGCAGAGAAGGGATGCGCCGATGACTCGAGTCATGGTGAAGGCAGACTCCGCACGCCCGGTCGACGGGCAAGGCGGCCGTGTGTGACGACGCGCTTCATCGACACCTCAGCCATCAAAGGCCCGACTCGGTCTGTCCGCTACACTCCCGCCCCCGGTGACCCTCCCGCGGGACCGTCTGCGCATTCGTAACAGGTATCTCGGGCCCTCGACTCGGCGAGCTACGAAGGACGTTGGCCGTGAGCATTCCGGCTGAGCGCAGGCGACTCCGTGGGCTCGACCCGGTGTGGCCCCCACTCCAGGTCGGTCGAGTCCCTATTCCGTAGCCAGCTCGTAGGCGCGATCGAAGCACCAGAGTTCCTTGAAGGGCAGCGTCAAGTGCCAGGTCACGGTCGCGGCCTCTGGGATCGAGGCCATGTCGCCGACTTCGAGCTCCAGCGTGGGCCCGCCGGCGATCTCGACGCGTGCTGCGCCTTCGAGGATCAGGATCGACTCCCTGGCCGGTAGCGTCAACGGGCCTACTTCCGCGACGTCCATGAAGCGCGACATGCCGACGTACGCCCCTTCGCCTTCGTACAGGACGTGCATCTCACCGCCCGTTTCCGGGTCGGGCTGCCAATCATCGGTCGCGACGTTCGACACGAAGACTCCGATCTGGACCTCCATGATCCCCTCCTCGCGGCCGATGGTAGCGGGCCGCGGACTGACGGCGGGTGGCTGCCCAGGCAGCAAGGTGGGCTACACTCCCGCACCGTGACCATCCCCCAGGACCGCCTGCGCAACTTCAGCATCATCGCCCACATCGATCACGGCAAATCGACCCTCGCCGACCGCCTGCTCGAGTCGACCCACACGATCGACGCCCGGCAGATGACGAGTCAGGTGCTCGATTCGATGGATCTCGAGCGCGAGAAGGGGATCACGATCAAGGCCCGCGCGGTCCGCCTCGACTACACGGCCGCCGACGGCAAGATGTACGGCCTGAACCTCATCGACACGCCGGGCCACGTCGACTTCAGCTACGAGGTCAGCCGCAGCCTGCAGGCCTGCGAGGGCGCGATCCTCGTGGTCGACGCGGCCCAGGGGATCGAGGCCCAGACGCTCGCCAACGTCCATCTCGCCCTGCGCGAGAACCTGACGATCGTGCCGGTCATCAACAAGATCGACCTGCCTTCTGCCCAGCCCGATCTCGTCATGGACGAGCTCGAGAGCGTCCTGGCGATCCCGCGCGAGGAGGTCATCCTGGCCAGTGCGAAGGAGGGGATCGGGATCGACGAGATCCTCGAGGCCATCGTGGCGCGGATCCCGCCCCCGAAGGGCGATCCTGCGGCTCCACTCCAGGGCCTGATCTTCGACTCGCACTACGACGCGTACAAGGGTGTCGTGGTCTACGTCCGGCTCGCGGCCGGGACGCTCCACGCCCACGACACGATCCGGCTCATGGCCTCGGGGGCCGAGTCGGAGCTTCTGGAGCTCGGGGTCTTCCGGCCGCAGCTCGTGCCCGTCAAGGAGCTGCGGGCGGGCGAGGTCGGCTATGTGGCGACCGGTCTCAAGAGCGTCCGAGACGCGCAGGTCGGCGACACCGTCACGAACGCCGACCGGCCCGCGGCCGCGCCGCTGCCCGGCTATCAGGAGGCCAAGAGCCTCGTGTTCGCCGGCATCTACCCGATCCGAGGCGAGGACTATCCGCTCCTTCGCGAGGCCCTCGAGAAGCTCCATCTCAACGACGCGAGCTTCACCTACCAGCCCGAGAGCTCGGTCGCCCTCGGCTTCGGCTTCCGCTGCGGCTTCCTCGGCCTTCTCCACATGGAGATCGTCCAGGAACGGCTCGAGCGCGAGTTCGACCTCGACCTCATCGCGAGCGCCCCGTCGGTCGAGTACCGGGTGACGCTCACGAACGGGCGGGGCACGGTCGCCGTCGACAACCCTGCGCTGATGCCCATGGCCGGCGACATCGAGGTCATCGAGGAGCCGTGGGTCAAGGTCGGCGTGGTCACCCCGAGCCAGTACATCGGCGCGCTCATGGAGCTCTCGACGACCCACCGGGGCTCGTTCGCGGGTCTCGAATACCTCGACCCGCAGCGGGTCCTCATCACGTTCGAGATGCCGCTCGCCGAGCTCATCGTCGACTACTACGACCAGCTCAAGAGTCGGAGCCAGGGTTACGCCTCGATGGACTACGAGGAGGCGGGCTACCGAGCGGCCGACCTGGTCAAGCTCGACGTGCTCGTGGCGGGCGAACCCGTCGACGCGCTCAGCCTCATCGTCCACCGCGACACCGCCCAGGCGATCGGCCGGCGCCTCGTGGCCGCGCTCAAGGACCTGATCCCGCGCCAGATGTTCGAGGTGCCCATCCAGGCCGCGGTCGGCGCCAATGTCATCGCCCGGGAGACGGTGAGGGCGATGCGCAAGAACGTGCTCGCCAAGTGCTACGGTGGCGACATCACCCGGAAACGCAAGCTCCTGGAGAAGCAGAAGGAGGGCAAGCAGCGGATGAAGCGGATCGGGTCCGTCGAGATCCCGCAGGAGGCCTTCCTCGCCGTGCTCCGGATGGGCGAAGGGTGAATCGCAACGCCGACCGTGGCGTCGGCGTCTGACGGCCGATGGATAGCTTGGTCGAGCCGATCCGACTCCTGGCGGCGCTCGGGTTCACCGGGCTGCTCGTCATGCTCCGCCTGGAGGCGGATCGGTTCGGTGCCGCCGAGTACGCCGAGATCGATCGCTACGGCGGGCGGGCTCCGCTCCGCCGCCGGCTGGCCTGGTACATCGTCGGGATCGGGCTCGTCGTCGCGACGTGGCTCACGATCCCGGACCCGACCTCGCAGCTCTACCTCACGCTCGGCGACCGCCAGGCCGCCATCGTGGCGGGCCTCATCTACGGCGGGATCGGGATCGCCCAGGCGGCCGGCTTCGCATTCCTCCGGTACCGGCATCTCCGCTTCCCGGCGGTCTCGAGCTACCCGGTCGCCCTCCTCAACTCGGTCGGGACCGCGTTCATCGACGAAGCCACGTTCCGAGGCTGCATCCTCGGGTTCCTCATCCTCATCGGCGTCGAGCCGGGTCTGGCGATCATCGGCCAGGCCCTCCTGTACGGCCTCGTGACCCGGCTGGGCGCTCCCGGTCGGGATCGCTACATGCTCGTCCTGTCCATCGCCATCGGGCTCGGCTCGGGCTACGTCACGCTGCGGACCGGCGGGATCGGCGCGGCCTTCCTGGGCCACGCCATCACCCGCTTCGCCACCTTCGTCGCGACCGGTCACGCCGGCCAGCCCGCACCGGTCGGGCGGGAGGACGAGGAGATCGAGAAGAAGCGCCGGATCCCCGAGGGATGGGCGACCGTCGGCACCTCGCGCGAGTCGATCGACCACAAGCCCTGAACGCGGATCCGCGTTCACCGGGCCCGGTCGCGGACCGATCCGACCGACGCTGGACCCGCCGAGTCGCGCGGCGCATCATCCGCGCGTGACCGCCGCGACCGTGGCCGCACCCTCGCCCCCCGTGGGGCTCTATGTCCACATCCCCTTCTGCGTCTCGATCTGCCCCTACTGCGACTTCGTGGTGGTCGCGGGCACGGAGACGCGCGGGCCGCGCAACCGGATCGCGGCCTTCGCCGACGCGTTGCTCGTCGAGCTCGATCTGCGCGCCGACGAGCTCGATGCGCGGTTCGGGCGGCCGGGCCGGGCGGCCGGCCGTCGGGCGCCGTTGACCTCGCTCTATCTCGGCGGCGGGACGCCGTCGCTGCTCGGTCCGGAAGCGCTCGGATCGATCGTCGACCGCGTCCGCCGGCGGTTCGGTCTGGCCTCCGGTGCCGAGGTCACGCTCGAGGCGAACCCGGGCCCGGACGAACGCGGCGACCCGGACGCGCAGCACGAGATCGGGATCACGCGCCTCTCGCTCGGCGCCCAGAGCTTCAGCTCCAGCGAGCTCGCCCAGCTGGGGCGACGGCACTCGGTCGCGGACATCGGTGACGCGGTGGTCGCCGCCCGGTCGGCGGGTATCGGCTCGATCAACCTCGACCTGCTCTACGACGTCCCCGGTCAGACGCTGGCCACCTGGACGGACAGTCTCGAGCGTGCGCTCGGGCTCGGGCCGGACCACCTCTCGCTGTACGCCCTGATCCTCGACGATCCCGACGCGGAAGGGCTGACCGGGCTCGGCGGCGACCACCTTCCGACGACCGCCGGGGCGCGGCGCTGGCGTGAACGAGCGCGCCGGAACCAGGACGACGACCGGGCCGCGGGGATGTACCACTTCGCCTCGCACCGGCTGGCCGAGGCCCGCTTCCGCGGCTACGAGCTGTCGAACTGGGCACGGCCCGGCCATGAGAGCCGCCACAACCTGGCCTACTGGGAGCGCCGGCCGGTCGAGGCGGTCGGGCCCGGTGCCCACGCCTTCGACGGGGCGACGCGGCGCTGGTCGGCCGCCCGGCTCGACGGCTACATCGGCGCGCTCCGACCGTCCGATCCGGCGACACCCGCCGCCCTCCCGCCGGGCGGCGTCGAAGCCGAGCTCCAGCCATCCGAGGCCGCCGCCGAGGCCATCATCCTCGGGCTCCGGCTCGACACCGGGGTCCCGATGATGGCGTTCCTCGAGCCGCCGTTCGACGAGACGCTCGCGTGGGCCGATGCGGCCGGTCTCCTGGAGCAGACGTCGGACGGTCGCGTCCGGCTCACGACGAACGGCCGGCTCCTCTCGAACGAGCTCTTCGCCCGCCTGATCTGACGCCGGCGTCCGTTGACACTCGACCGCCCTGACTGCTAGGATGCCGGCAACGAGTTAGCACTCTGGCAATGAGAGTGCTAACGGAGAGGAGCCCCGCCCTTGGCGCGACGCAGTCGCCCCACCAGCGAGCCCTTGGACGCGCGATCACAGGCGATCCTTCGGGCGGTCATCGAGGATTACGTCGTCACGGCCACGCCGGTCGGCTCGCAGGCGCTCGTCGAGCGTTACCGGCTCGGGGTGAGCTCCGCCACGGTCCGAGCCATCCTGGCCGACCTCGAGGCCGCGGGTCTGCTCACCCATCCGCACACCAGCGCGGGTCGGATCCCGACCGACCGCGGCTATCGGTTCTACGTCGAGACCCTGGCGGACGCCGCGGCGCTCCCGGCCGTCGAGCAGCTGATGATCCGCCACCAGTTCGGCCAGGTCCAGTTCGCCAGCGATCACTGGTTCCGCCTGGCCGCGACGACCCTCGCCACGGTGACGGGATCCGCCGGGCTGGCCACGGCCGCCAAGCCATCGGCCGCTCGGGTCCGCCGGATCGACCTCATCGCGATCCAGGACCGGGTCGCCAGCATCGTGCTCGTCCTTCGTGAGGGGACGATCAAGCAGGCCCAGGTCGCGCTCGATCGGGTGGAGAGCCAGGATGGGCTCACGCGGGTCGCGAACCGGCTCAACGCCGATCTGGGGGACCTGTCGGCCGCCGCCATCGAAGCCCGGCTGCCCGCCTACGCCGCGGCCGCCGCTCGGGCCGCCGACGAACCCGCCCGCGATGGGGCGCGCGACGCCATCCTCTTCCACCAGGTCGCGGACCGGATCGCGCGGACCCTGCGCGAGTCCGACGCCGCCTCGGTCGACGAGGTCTACAGCGACGGCCTGCTCAACGTCATGGAGGCGCCCGAGTTCGCCCAGAGCGAGAAGCTCCGGCGGGTCTTCACGGCGCTCGAGAACCGGTCGTACCTCGGCGAGCTCATCGAGCTCATCGCGGGCAGCGGCCGGATCCACGTGTTCATCGGCCACGAGAACCAGCCTGCTGAGATGCGCGAGGTGTCGCTCGTCCTCGCCCCGTACGGGCGCCCCGGCCGTGCCGTCGGCGTCGTCGGCGTGCTCGGGCCGACCCGGATGTCGTACTCGCACGCCATCGGCACGGTCGGGTTCGTATCCGGGCTGATGAACGAGCTCGTCGACCACCTGTACGCCTGACCCAGCCGACCCAGCAAGCGAGATCGACCATGCCCCAGCGGACCCGAGCCCAGCAGCGGATCGACGAGATCGACATCTCGCCGGCGAAGCTGCTCGAGGAGATCGACCAGCTCAAGACCCAGCTCGAGGCGTCGGACGCCCAGGCCGCCGAGTACCTCACGGGACTCCAGCGCGAACGCGCCGAGTTCCAGAACTTCCGCCGGCGGACCGCCGACGAGCGTGAGCGCGATGCCGGCCTGGCGGCCGACGGCCTCCTGCGCAAGGTCGTGGCGCTGGCCGACGACTTCGACCGGGCGATCGAGGCTCGGCCGGAGGGCCTGGCCGACGACCCGTGGGTCGAGGGCGTCGCCGCGATCGACCGGAAGCTGCGGCTCCTGCTCGAAAGCGAGGGCGTGACCCCGATCGAGGTCGTGCCGGGTACCCCGTTCGACCCGCGCGAGCATGAAGCCATCGTATCGATCCCCGTCGTCGACCAGGCCGAGGGGACGATCGTGAGCGAGCTCCAGCGCGGGTACCGGGTCCGCGACCGGATCCTGCGTCCGGCGATGGTCGCCGTGGCCGCGGACGGACCCGCGCCCGGTCCCGAGGATGGCCCCGCGCCGTACGACTGACGACATCCGCGACTGACCCGAGCTCCGAACCGGAGCCTTCCGACCTACCGAAGCCCACCACCAGCAGCACCAGGAGACCCCACCAATGGGCAAGATCATCGGCATCGACCTCGGCACGACGAACTCCGTCGTGGCGGTCATGGAAGGCGGCGAGCCCGCCGTCATCGCCTCGGCCGAGGGTGGCCGGACCGTTCCCTCGGTCGTCGCCTTCACGAAGACCAGCGAGCGCCTCGTCGGCCAGCTGGCGAAGCGCCAGGCGGTCACGAACCCGGCCAACACCGTCTTCTCGATCAAGCGCTTCATGGGCCGTCGCTGGGACGACCCCGAGGTGAAGCGCTCGCGCGAGCTCGTCCCGTACAAGGTCGAGAAGGATCCCAAGAGCGATGGCATCCGGGTCGTGATCGGCGACAAGTCGTACACGCCACCCGAGATCAGCGCGATGATCCTCCAGAAGCTCAAGGCCGACGCCGAGGCCTACCTCGGCGAGAAGATCACCGAAGCGGTCATCACCGTCCCGGCCTACTTCGACGACACCCAGCGCCAGGCGACGAAGGACGCCGGCCGGATCGCCGGCCTCGACGTCAAGCGGATCATCAACGAGCCGACCGCCTCGGCCCTGGCCTACGGTCTCGACAAGAAGCACGACGAGAAGATCGCCGTCTACGACCTGGGTGGCGGGACGTTCGATATCTCGATCCTCGAGCTCGGCGACGGCGTCTTCGAGGTCAAGGCCACGAACGGTGACACGCACCTCGGCGGCGACGACTTCGACCAGCGGGTCATCGAGTGGTTGCTGGCCGAGTTCAAGGCCGACCAGGGGATGGACCTCTCGAAGGACCAGCAGGCCCTGCAGCGCCTCAAGGAGGCCGCCGAGAAGGCCAAGATCGAGCTGTCCTCGACGATGTCGACCGAGATCAACCTGCCCTACATCACGGCCGATGCGACCGGGCCGAAGCACCTGGTCGTCAGCCTCACCCGGGCCAAGCTCGAGGACCTCGTCCGCGACCTCGTCGAGAAGACGAAGGACCCGGTGGCCAAGGCACTCAAGGACTCCGGCCTCAAGCCAGGTGAGATCGACGAGGTCGTACTCGTCGGCGGGATGACCCGGATGCCGGCCGTCATCGAGGCGGTCAAGGGCTTCTTCAACGGCAAGGAGCCGAACCGGGGCGTCAACCCCGACGAGGTCGTCGCCGTCGGCGCTGCGATCCAGGCCGGCGTGCTGGCCGGCGATGTGAAGGACGTCCTGCTCCTCGATGTCACCCCGCTGTCGCTCGGGATCGAGACGCTCGGTGGCGTCATGACCAAGCTCATCGAGCGGAACACGACGATCCCGACGTCGAAGTCGCAGGTCTTCTCGACGGCCTCGGACAACCAGAGCCAGGTCGAGATCCACGTCCTCCAGGGCGAGCGCGAGTTCGCCGCGGACAACAAGACCCTCGGTCGGTTCATCCTCGATGGGATCCCGCCGGCGCCCCGGGGCATCCCGCAGGTCGAGGTCACGTTCGACATCGACGCGAACGGGATCCTCGACGTGAAGGCGAAGGACCGAGCCACGTCCAAAGAGCAGCAGGTCCGGATCACCGCCTCGTCGATGCTGTCGAAGGACGACGTCGACAAGATGGTCCGGGACGCCCAGGACCACGCCGACGACGACCGCCGGCGGCGCGAGGAGGTCGAGACCCGGAACCAGGCCGAGCAGCTGACCTACCAGGCCGAGCGGACGCTCAAGGACCTCGACGACAAGGTCTCGCCCGACGACCGGGCCGCGACCGAGCGCTCGATCGAGACGGTCCGCGAGGCGCTCAAGGGCAGCGACCTCGACGCGGTGCAGAAGGCGGCCAGCGATCTGGCCGAGGTGCTCCAGCGTGTCGGTACGGCCGCCTACCAGGCGTCCGCGTCGGCGGGCGCGTCCGACGACGGTGCGTCCGGCAACGGCCAGGCCCCGTCGGATGACGGGACCGGCACCGCCGAGGCCGAGCCCGAGGGCGAGGAGACCGTCGAAGGCGAGTTCAAGGAGGTCTGACCTCCGACCGCCGGGCCCGGCCATCCACGGTCCGGGCCGCAGGTGGGCGGGTGATACGCTCGGGGAGCGCGGAGCAGCGAACGGAGGCGAGGATGCGACGGCTGATCATCGCTGGGGTGGCCCTCGTCTCGGGCGTCCTGGCCGCGTTCGGGGTCGGGCTGGGGGTGCGCCACCGGCGCGGACGTCGCGACGAGGTGTTGTCGCTCGATGCGGCGCCGCCGATGTCGGCTCGCGCGGCATCGACCGCACCGGCCGCCGCGGCCTCGGCCGCCACGGCGGCGGAGCCGACGGTCGCTCCGGCACCGGCGCGGAAGCGACGCTCGCGCCCGCACAGCAAGCCGAAGACCGCGGGGACCGCGGCGTCATCGCTCGGAGACTCTGACGGGGCCACAGCCGCGACCGCGGCTGGCCCGGCGTCGGCCGGAGCCGGCTCCGACGCCGCCGCCGCGCCGAAGCGCCGCCGGCCGCGCACGAAGCCGGCTGCCGCCGACGCCGCGACGACCACGGACGCCGCTCCGTCGACCACCGCGTCGTCCGCCAAGACTGCCTCGGCCGACAGCGCCACGACGTCCGACGGAACCGCCGCAGCCGACGCGTCCTGACGACCCGCCCGGCCCGGCGGGTCGGGTGACGGGCCCGGGATCCGCCGGGTAGCATTGACCGTTCCATGACGAGCCCTGCAGAGCCCGCGCTCATCCGTGCCCGCGACCTGACGAAGCGGTTCGGCGAGTTCACGGCCGTCGACGCCGTCCAGTTCGACGTCGCGCCCGGCGAATCGTTCGGGTTCCTCGGGCCGAACGGTGCCGGCAAGACCTCGACGATGCGGATGATCGGCTGTGTCTCGCCCGTCACCGAGGGGACGCTCACCGTGCTCGGCATGGACCCGGCCGTCGACGGGCCCCGGATCAAGGCCCGGATCGGGGTCGTGCCGCAGCAGGACACGCTCGACATGGAGCTGACGGTCCGCGAGAACCTCGTCATCTACGGCCGCTACTTCGACCTGTCCCGGCGCGAAGCCGGCCGGCGCGCCGACGAGCTCCTCGACTTCGTCCAGCTCACGGATCGTGCCGGAAGCACCGTCGAACCGCTGTCCGGCGGGATGAAGCGGCGGCTCACGATCGCTCGCTCGCTCATCAACGAGCCGAGCCTGCTCCTGCTCGACGAGCCCACGACGGGGCTCGACCCGCAGGCCCGTCACCTGCTCTGGGACCGGCTCTATCGGCTCAAGCAGCGCGGCGTGACCCTGGTCCTCACGACCCACTACATGGACGAGGCCGAGCAGCTGTGCGACCGCCTGGTGGTGATGGACAAGGCGAGGATCGTCGCCGAAGGCTCGCCACGCGAGCTCATCGATCGCTACTCGACGCGAGAGGTCCTCGAGCTGCGCTTCCCGAGCGAGGTCATGGATGCGACCGACGGAGAGCTCGATGGCCAGCTTGCGGGGCTGGCCGACCGGATCGAGCGGCTGCCCGACCGCGTGCTCCTCTACGCCGACGACGGCGAAGCCGCAGCCGTCGTCGTTCACGAGCGAGGGCTCCGGCCCGACGCGACCCTGGTCCGACGCTCGACCCTCGAGGACGTCTTCCTGCGGCTGACCGGCCGCAGCCTGATCGAGTAGCGCGGACCGATGACGACCGCCCGCCGTTCGTTCGCCGCGAACCCGCTCACCCCGGCGCTCCGCGTCTTCGAATACAACGCGACGAACTACCGACGAGTCTGGCGCGGCACGCTGTTCTCGACGTTCCTGTCGCCGATCCTCTTCCTGGCCGCCATGGGCATCGGATTGGGCACGTTCATCGACCAGAGTGGGCGCGACGCGCTCGGCGGGTTCACCTACGCGGCATTCCTGGCGCCCGGCCTGCTGGCCGGCCAGGCGATGCAGACGGGCGGGTTCGAGTCGACCTGGCCGGTCATGGGCTCGATCATCTGGGACCGGACGTATTTCGGGATGCTCGCCACACCGCTGACCGTCCCCGGGATCGTGTTCGGTCAGCTCGGCTGGATCGCCTTCCGCTTGCTGCTCGTGTCGACGGCCTTCTTCATCGTCATGGTGGCGTTCGGGCTCGTCGCCTCGCCGCTTGGCGTCCTGTCGATCCCGGTCGCGGTGCTCACCGGGATGGCCTTCGCGGCGCCGATCGCCGCGTACTCGGCGACCCAGAAGAACGAGCAGGGGTTCACCGCGCTGTTCCGGTTCGGGCTGACGCCGATGTTCCTGTTCAGCGGGACGTTCTTCCCGATCGAGACCCTGCCCCGACCGCTCGAGCTGCTGGCCGAGATCCTGCCGCTGCACCACGGCGTCGCGCTGGCCCGTCATCTGTGCCTCGGCGACCAGGCCGATCGGAGCGACCAGCTCGCGCACGTGATCGTGCTGTCGATCTACGTCATCGGCGGCGTCATCGCCTGCCTGTACACGTTCCGCCGGACGCTGGTCAAGTGACCGCGCTCGAGACGCGGATCGCCCCGCAACGGCTGGCCGGATCGCGCGGCAGCCGGCTGGTCGAGCGCAACGTCATGGTCTATCGGCGGACCTGGATCATCCTCGTCTCGGGCTTCTTCGAACCACTCTTCTACCTGCTCGCGATCGGGTTCGGGATCGGCGGGCTCGTGGGTCCGATCGTCCTGCCGGATGGCCAGGTCGTCCCGTATGCGGTCTTCGTGGCGCCGGGGCTGCTCGCCTCGTCGGCGATGAACGGGGCGATCTACGACTCGACGTTCAACATCTTCTTCAAGCTGCGCTACGCGAAGACCTACGACGCGATGCTCAGCACGCCGCTCGGCGTGCCGGACGTCGCCGTCGGCGAGATCGTCTGGGCCCTGATCCGAGGCACGCTGTACGCGATCGGCTTCCTCGTCGCGATGGTCCTGCTCGGGCTCGTCGTCTCGCCGTGGGTCCTGCTGACGATCCCCGGGGCGATGCTCATCGGGTTCGCCTTCGCCGCCGTCGGGATGGCCGCCACCACGTGGGTCCGGCGCTGGACCGACTTCGACTGGATCTTCGTCGTCACGCTGCCGCTGTTCCTGTTCTCGGCGACCTTCTACCCGATCGACGTCTACCCGGAACCGCTCAGGACCTTCGTCGCGCTGACCCCGCTGTCGCAGGGGGTCGGGCTCCTCCGGTCGCTCGCCCTCGGGTCGATCGGTCCGGAGCTGCTCATCCCGATCGTCTACCTGTCGGTGATGGGCCTGATCGGGCTTGTCGTGGTCGACCGGCGGCTCGCCCGGCTCCTGCTGAAGTAGGCCGGATCGTGGGGAAGGAGCGCGCCGGCCAAGGATCGCCGACGGTGCCCGCCGTGTCGACGGCATCCGCCGCCGCCCTCGCCGCGCTCGATGCGGAGGTCGCCGCGTGTCGGCGCTGCCCGCGGCTCGTCGAGTGGCGGGAACGGACGGCGCGCGAGAAGGTCGCCCGCTACCGCGACGAGATCTACTGGGCTCGACCCGTTCCGGGCTTCGGCGATCCCGCGGCGCGGATCCTCGTGGTCGGGCTCGCCCCGGCCGCGCATGGCGGCAACCGGACCGGGCGGATCTTCACCGGCGACCGGTCGGGCGACTTCCTCTACGAGGCGCTGTACGACGAGGGGCTGGCGAGCTCGCCGATCTCACGCCAGCGCGACGACGGCCTCGTCCTGACCGGCGTCCGGATCAGCGCCGTCGTCCACTGCGCGCCACCGGCCAACAAGCCGACCACCGGCGAGCGCGACGCCTGCCTGCCCTATCTCGGACGCGAGCTGGCGCTGCTCCCGGAGGTCCGCGTGATCGTCGCCCTCGGCGCGTTCGGCTGGGACGGGGTCCTCCGAGCCCTGGGATCGCTCGGCCACGAGGTGCCGCGGCCTCGGCCGAGGTTCGGCCACGGGGCCGAGGCCATCGTCGGGCCCTACGCGATCCTCGGCTCGTTCCATCCCAGCCAGCAGAACACGTTCACCGGCAAGCTCACAGCGGCGATGCTCCGGTCGGTGATCGCGCGGGCCGGGTCAGCTCGCGCGCTGACCGCGCCGACTCACGTGCCTGGTGCGGACTTCCGAGCGGCATCCTGCGTCGCGAATCAGTCGATAGCCGAGCACGATCGGCAGCGGCACGAAGAACGGGAATCGCCAGGGCATCGTCAGGAACGCGATCCCGGTTCCGATCATCCCGACCTCCTGAGCGCGCCTCCCGTATCCTTGCTGGCCGATGGTGACTGAGCGCGACTACTACGAGGTCCTCGAGGTCAAACGCGGCGCCTCCGACGCCGAGATCAAGCGGTCCTACCGGAAGCTGGCCCAGCGCTGGCACCCGGACGTCAATACCGACGCAGGCGCCGCCGAGCGGTTCAAGGAGCTCAACGAGGCCTACCAGGTCCTGTCCGACCCGCAGAAGAAGCAGGCCTACGACATGTTCGGCCGGGCCGGCGTGGCGGGCGCGGGCGGCCCCGGGGCGGCCGACTTCGGGGCCGGCTTCGGCGATATCTTCGACGCGTTCTTCGGCGGGGCGGCGGCCGGTGGCCGAGCCCGCCGGGCCGGGCCGCCGCCCGGAGCCGATCTCCGCTATGACCTCCGGATCACCTTCGTCGAGGCCGTCACCGGGACCGAGAAGGAGATCGAATTCTCGGCGCTCGCCACGTGCTCGGTGTGCGAAGGCTCGGGGGCCAAGCCGGGGACATCGACGACGACCTGCCCTCAGTGCGACGGCCGCGGCGAGATCCGGTCCGTCCGGAACACGATGCTCGGCCAGATGGTCAACGTGTCGACCTGTCCCCGTTGCCGCGGCGAGGGCAAGCTCATCGAGACGCCCTGCGAGACCTGCCATGGCGAGGGCCGCGTCGAGCGACGTCGGACGCTCCGGGTCGCGATCCCGGCCGGCATCGACGAGGGCCACCAGATCCGGCTCTCGGGCGAGGGCGAGGTCGGCGCCCACGGCGGCCCTGCCGGCAGCCTGTACGTGGCGGTCCACATCCAGCCGCATCCGATCCTCAAGCGCGACGGGACCGAGCTGTTCCTCGATCGGGAGATCTCGATCGTCCAGGCCGCGCTCGGGACGACGGTGACGATCCCGACGGTCGACGGCGAGGAGTCGCTCGAGATCAAGCCCGGGACCCAGCCCGGCGCCGAGATCCGGCTGCGCGGCAAGGGCGTGCCCGCATCTGCGCCGGACGAACCAGCGGGGCGATCTCCACGTGTTCGTCCGGGTCGCGGTCCCGACGAAGCTGTCGAAGCAGCAGCGCGAGCTGCTCGAGGCCTATGCGGCCGATGCCGGCGAGTCGGTCAGCGGCAGCAGCGGGATCCTCGATCGGGTCAAGGACGCCCTGTCGTGAGGACGCCGGAGCGCCCGACGAGGGCGCCTCGGCGGCGGGCGCCTGGCTCGAGCTGTCGGTCACCGCCGACCATGAGGCGGTCGAAGCCGTCAGCGAGATCCTGTCGCGCTTCGCTCCGGGCGGGACGACCGTCGAACCGACGTTCGAGCTGATCGACGACGGCCTCGGCGCCACGGGTCGACGTCGACCGGCCGGCGGTGGTCCGGGCCTATCTCCCGGCCAGCGATCCGGCGGCGGTCCGAAGCCGCGGTCGCGGGCGCCGAGACCGCCCTCGGCCACCTCGACTGCGTTCGGGCTGCGGCCGATCGGCCCGCTCGAGACCCGGGTCGTCCACGAGGAGGACTGGGCGCATGCCTGGAAGTCGCATTTCCCGGTCCTGCGGGTCGGTCGGCGACTGGTCATCCGTCCGACCTGGCGTCGCCATCGCCGAGGTCCGGGCGACGTGGTCCTCGCGCTCGATCCCGGGATGGCGTTCGGGACGGGGCTGCATCCGACGACCCGGCTGTGCCTGGCGGGGATCGAGGCCTGGTCCGAACGCGGCCGGTTCGAGCGGGGATCGGCCAGCGCTGGTGGCGCGCGGGTCCTCGATGTCGGCTGTGGGTCGGGCATCCTGACGATCGCAGCCGGGCCTGTTCGGGGCCGAGGAGCTGGTCGGGCTCGACATCGACCCGATCGCGATCGAGGCGACCCGTGCGAACGCCCGCCGGAATCGGCTCGGCCGCCGGCTGACCGCCCGGCAGGGCAGCCTGCCGAGCGGCGACCCCCGGCTTCGACCTCGTCCTCGCCAACCTCATCGCGTCGGTCCTCGTCGTCCTGGCCGACGACCTCGCGCGCGAGCTCCGGCCGGGCGGCCGGCTCCTCGCGCGCGGGATCTTCGTCGACCGGGAGACCGAGGTCCGGGCCGCCTTCGTCGCGGCCGGGCTCGCGCGTCGAGGGACGATCGACCGAGGGTGACTGGGTGGCGCTCGAGGCGGTCCGCGTCGACTGAGCTCAGCCGCCTCGCCCAGCGCGGCCGAGGACGCTGGCGCCTCGCCGCTCCGGGCGATCGGTCCGACGGGAGCGCGGCGGTCCGTTCCGTCGAGCGCCCGTACAATCCGGCCGTGCCCCCGCTCTTCGCGATCGTCCTGCCGATCCACATCGCCCTCGCGATCGCGCTCTTCCTCCCTGCGCTGCTCCTCCCGTTCGCGCTCCGGACCGACCGGCCGGCGACCGAATCGAAGAGCCGGTTCGTCCGGTTCCTGCTCTGGATGCAGGCGCGCGGCAGCTTCGCGCGTCGGCGATCGGCCTGATCGTCACCGGCGCGTTCCTCATCTACAGCCTCGGGATCACGGTCGCCGACCAGCCCTGGCTGGTGGTCGCGCTCTGATCATCTATGCCATCAACCTCGGCCTGGCGTTCTTCATCCAGCGACCGAGCCTCCGGGCGCTGGTCGGGCTCCGGACGACGTGGGACGATCAGACCTGGAAGGCGGCCGCCCGTCGCCAGCGCTATGTCTCGTACGCGATGGCCGGCCTGATCGGCGTCATCGGCTACCTGATGAGCGCCAAGCCACAGCTCTGAGCCGGAGGGTCACGCCGATGAGCGACGAGCGCGATCCGCGATCCGGACTGCCTGTTCTGCCGGATCGTCGCCGGCGAGATCCCGTCGACGATCGTCCACGCCGACGATCAGGTCGTCGCGATCCGGGACATCGCGCCGCGGGCTCCGACGCATGTCCTGTTCCTGCCCCGGGTGCACATCCGTTCCGCGGCCGAGCTCACCGAGACCGACGGCCCGCTGCTCGGGCGGTTGTTCGCCGCCGCGGCCGCCTTCGCCCGGGCCGAGGGCATCGAGACGAACGGCTACCGGCTCGTGATGAACATCGGCGACTGGGGCGGTCAGACCGTGGACCACCTCCACGTCCACCTCCTCGGCGGCCGATCGATGACGTGGCCGCCCGGATGACGACCGGTCGACGCGGCCGGGCCCGCTCGTCGCGTTCGGCCTGGCGGCGCGTCCTGGCCGGCTGCGCGGGCGGCAGCACGAGCGTCGCCGTCGCCGAGCCGTCGCGGCCAGCTCGGCCGCGTCGGTCTCGGCCGCCGATGACGGCGACGGCGAGCCAGATCGGGTCGATCGCTGCGGGCCGCCGGTCTGCTGTCGAGCGTCTCGCCGGTGCCGTATCGGCCGGCCGAGTCGCCGACGCTCGCCGACGGCCGCCGCGGGTCGTGCTCAAGGCGGACCTGCCCGGCGACGCCGGACCAGGGGTTCATCGTGATCTACGACTTCCCCGACGCCGGCCGCGCCTACGCCGCGGGGGCCGAGATGGCCGACTACCTCGCGTCCGGACCGGGTCGGGTCCAGTTCGCCGACAATGCCCGCTTCGTCATGCGCCAGGTCGGCTCGACGCTCGTCTTCTACAGCTGGACGACCGTCGGATGCGCCGGAGCCCGGTGCCGCGGCCGTGGCGACGCGCGCTCGGCGACGCTGGGTGTCGAGATCCCGATCGTCCGCTAGGCTCGCCGGTCCCGGGTCGGTCGGCGTGTCGTCGATCGGGAGCGGCTGCTCGACGACCGCCCAGGCGCGGATCCGGTCGCGCTTCACCTTGAGGGTGTGCGTCCGCGGGAAGTCGGCGTCCGGCCACAGCCGCCAGGCGGCGACGCGCTGGCTCATCCCGAGCGTCGCGTTGGCCCGCTTCACCGCGGCATCGATCTCCGCCCGAAGCTCGGTCGGGTCGCGATGGAGCGCGGCCACGCCCTGGCCGGGGACGTCGCCGCCGCGCGGCATGACCGCCTCGCCGGGCGCGAGGACCACGGCCTCGATCCGGCCCGGCTGGGTCTCGATCACGACCGAGTCGCGGATGCCCGCCGTCCGGAGCGCGTTCTCGATGTCCTCCGGGTACACGTTGAAGCCGTTCGGCAGGACGATGATGTCCTTGATCCGGCCCATGAGGATGAGGTGGCCGGCGTCGTCGTGGCGGCCGATGTCGCCGGTCTGGTACCAGCCATCGGCGGTGAACGCCGCGGCGGTCGCCGCCTCGTCGCGCCAGTAGCCGGCGAAGACGGTCGGACCCTTGACGAGGATCTGGCCGTCCTCGGCCAGCTTGACCTCGACCGGCGGGATCGTCCGCCCGACGGTGCCGAGGCCGTGGTCGGTCTTCGACGTCGCGCTGGCCGGCCCGCACTCGGTCGCGCCGTAGCCCTGCATGACGACGACCCCGACATCCTCCCAGGCCTGCTGGAGCGACGGTGGCAGGAACGCCGCGGCGCAGACGAACAGGTTGAGCTGCCCGCCGAGCTGGGCGTGGACGCGGCGGAACAGGAAGCGCCGGGCGCCGTACGGCAGGTGGCGCGCGATCCGCGCGGAGCCGGTCGAACGTGGCCGTCCGGCCGGACTTGTCGACCTCGCGCTGAACGGCGCTCCAGAACAGGTCGAGCACCTGGGGCACGACGAGCATCGTCGTCACCCGATGGTCGCGGATCGCCTCGAAGATGACCCGTGGGTTGCGGCTCCGGACGTACAGGATGTCGGCGCCGACGGTCAGGGCGTAGAACAGGGCGATCGCCTGCTCCATGAGGTGCGACAGCGGCAGGAGCGAAACGAGCCGGTGCTCCTGGGGCGGGATCGCGTTGTGGGCGGTCTCGATCGTCGCGACGACGTTCGCGTGGCTGAGCATCACGCCCTTGGGGGTGCCCGTGGTGCCGCTCGTGAAGATGATCTCGAACAGGTCGGCGGCGGCCGGTCGTGGCCAGGCTCCGACCTGCTCGGCCCAGTCGGCCGGCCAGTCGGCGTCCGGTTCGGCGGCGAGGTCCTCGACGGTCGAGGTCGGGAAGTGCTCGAGGCCGGCCTCGCGCGGGTCCGGGGCGTCGCGACCGGTGCCGATCGCGAGGCGCGCGGCCTCCGCCTTCTCGGCGATCCGCTCGATCGCATCGGGCGACATCCGCAGGTCGAGCGGGACGACCACGACGCCGACCCGCATCGCCCCGAAGTAGACGGCCGGCAGTGCGGGCGTCGACGGCGACCAGGTCAGCATCCGCTCGCCCTTCGCCAGACCCGAGACGCGCGGAGACGCCAGGCGACCGCCCGGCTCCGTCGATCGAGCTCGCGGAAGCTCCACGACTCGCTCGAGCCATCGTCGCGGCGGAGCGACAGCGCCGGCCGATCCCCGAACGTCGCGACGGCTCCATCGAGCACGTCGAGCAGGGTCTCCATCGGCCGAAGCGTAGCGCCCCGCCGTCGTGCGGTGTCGGCCGAGTGCGGTCTGGTGTCGTGCGGGGCGGTCGATCGGGCTCGCGACGGGGAAGGCGCTAGGCTTGCCCGCGTGTCGACGTCCTACACCGCGGTCGGCCCGCCCGACGCTCCGGCGATCGTCCTCGTCCACGGGACCCGGCTGTCGCGCGGCATGTGGCATCCGCAGCTCCTCGCCCTGTCCGGCGGGTTCCGGGTGATCGCGCTGGACCTGCCCGGTCACGGCGCCCTGCGCGACCGGGACTTCGACTGGGACGGCGCCGTCGACGAGATCGCCCGGGTCATCGACGAGGCGGCCGGCGGGCGAGCCGTGCTGTGCGGGCTGTCGCTCGGCGGCTATCTCGCGATCGATGTCGCCGCGCGCTACCCGGACAAGGTGGCCGGCCTGGCCATCTGCGGCGCCTCGGCCCAGCCGCGCGGGCGGCTGATGCCGATCGGCATCCGCTGGCTCGCGCTGCTCATGGATCGGACGGCGTCGCCCGCTGGAGCGGGCGAGCCGGTCGTGGTTCCGGCGGCGCTATCCGGCCGCCACGGCGAACGCGATCCTGGCCGGCGGGTTCGGGTTCCGGGCGGGCTCGGCAGCCCTCCGTGCGCTCATCGGCCGGGACCTGCGGGCCACGTTCGCGGCCTATCCGGGTCCGACCTTGATCCTCAACGGCCAGCTCGACGTGCCGTTCCGGCTCGGTCAGGGCGGGTTCGCGCGGGTCGCGCGCGACCCCCATGTCGTGGTCCTGGCCCGGGCCACGCACCTCGCGAATCTCGATCGTCCGTCGGCCTTCAGCGCGGCCCTGGCCAGGTTCAGCGCGGACGTCGTCCGGACCCGTCCCCAGGACGTTCGGGCCGTTTGACCGCCTCTCGACCCTCGTCTACACTCCGCCAGCCTGTCGGCGAGCGCCCATCCGCGCCCTCGTCGAGGCCGTCCGCGCCGACCGGCCGACGAGCGGCGGACGAACCTTCGAGACCAGGCCGGAGGAGGTGAACCGGGATTGGCAGAAGTCCGAGTGGGTGAGAACGAGACCTTCGAGAGCGCCCTGCGCCGCTTCAACAAGAAGATCCAGCAGAGCGGGATCCTCGCCGAGGCACGCCGCCGCGAGCATTACGAGAAGCCGAGCGTGAAGCGCAAGCGCAAGGAAGCCAAGCGCAAGAAGGCCGCCCGCACGCAGCAGGGCTAGTCGCCCGAGCGACGCGCCCTGAGGGCGGCTCGATCGAGTCTCCGCCCGAGGTGCCAGATACCGGTGACCCTCAAGGAACGCCTCCAGACCGAGACGACCGCCGCGATGCGGTCGGGTGACGCGCTGCGCCGCGACGTCCTGCGGATGGCGAGCAACGCCATCTACATGAGCGAGAAGCGCCAGGGTGCCCCGCTCGACGAGGCCGCCGAGATCGCGATCGTCAGCCGCGAGGTCAAGACCCGGCGCGAGTCGGTCGAGGCCTACCAGGCCGCCGGCCGCGACGGACCTCGCCGACAAGGAGCTCGCCGAGATCGCCATCCTCGCCGAGTTCCTGCCCGATGCGCTGACCGACGACGAGCTCGCCGGCCATGGTCGACGAGGCGATCGCGCGCGACCGGCGCGACCTCGCCACGCGACCTCGGCAAGGTCATGGGCTGGCTGTCGCCTCGGACCCGCGGCCGGGCCGACGGCAAGACGGTGAGCGGGCTCGTCGCGAGCCGGCTCGCCGCGCTCGACCTGGCGACCCACGACGCGGCGTCGAGCCACTGACCGCCCGATGCTCGCTCAACGCGCCGACCGCGCCGACCGCCAACCGACCTTCTCCCGGCACGACCTCGGGCGCCTGCTCGTGGCGTCCGTGCTGCTCGTCCTGGCGCTGACGGCGATCTTCGCGGTCGACATCGTCCCGTCCCGGGTCGACGTCGCGGTCGACGACGGTGGCCGGGCGGACATCCTCGCGCCGCGCGCGCTCACCTACACGAGCGAGCTCCAGACCCAGGCGGCCCGCGAGGCGGCGACGGGCCGCGGTCGCACCGCAGTACGACTTCACCCCGGACAAGGCCGCGGCGGTCGTCCGCCAGCAGGGCCTGGCCTTCGATCGGCTCGTCGCGCCGGTCGACAACGCGTTCGACGTGGCGACAGCCGAGGCGGATCGGATCGCCCTCCTCGAGACGGCGCTGCCCGGCCTGACCGACGAGTCCCGCGCGAATCTCATGGCGCTCCCGCTCAGCCGCTGGACGGCGATCCGGACCGAGAGCGCGCGGATCCTCGATCAGCTCGAGTCGAACGAGCTGCGCGACGCGGATCTGGCCGAGGTCCGGTCCCGGCTCGCCGGGCGGATCCTCGGCGGCCTCAACGAGGCCGAGCGGAAGCTCGCGGCCGAGATCGTCGGGCCGCTGCTCGTCGCCAACTCGGACTTCGACCAGGCCGAGACCGATGCCGCGCGGTCGCGCGCGGCAGAGCTCGTCGCCCCGACGCTCGTATCGGTCAGCCAGGGCCAGGCCATCGTCCGGAAGGGCGACCGGGTCACCGCCGAGGACGTCGAGCAGATCGACGCGTTCGGGCTCGGCGACGCGCGCTGGGACCTCACGAAGCTGGCCGGCTGGGCGCTGTTCTCGGCGCTGCTCGTCGGGCTGCTGCTGGCCTGGGTCTGGCGCTTCCGGCCCGAGCTGTGGCACCGCACGAATGCGCTCGCGCTCGTCGGCCTGCTCCTCGTGTTCGCGACGTTCGCCCTCGAGATCACCGCCGGCCGAGCCGGGCTGCCGTTCATCGTCCCGACGGCCGCGGTGGGGATCCTCGTCGCGCTGCTCCTCGACGCGGGCACGGCGATGCTCCTGACGGCGGTCATCGCGGTCGTCGCCGGCGCGGTCAACGGCAACTCGCTCGAGATGACCGCCTACGTGTTCTTCGGCGGCGCCGCCGGGATCGTGGCGATCCGGCGGGGCGATCGACTCAACGCGTTCGTCCAGGCCGGCGTCGCGATCGCCCTCGTCGATGCACTCGTCGTGACGACGTTCGGCCTGCTCGGCCAGGGGGACCTGACCGGGCGTCATCCAGCTGTGGGGCGCCTCGGCCGCCGCCGGGGTCGGGCGCGGCGGTCGTCGCGGTCGGGACGTTCGCGGTCCTCGGCAACGTCTTCGGGATCCTCACGGCGTTCCAGCTTCTCGAGCTGGCGAACCCGTCGCAGCCGCTCCTCCGCCGGCTGCTGATGGAGACGCCCGGCACCTACCACCACTCGATCATGGTCGCGAACCTGGCCGAGCGGGCCGCCGAGGTGATCGGCGCCGACGCTCTGCTCACCCGCGTGGCCGCCTACTACCACGACGTCGGCAAGCTGGCCAACCCGCTCGCGTACATCGAGAACCAGGCCGGCGGCGACAACATCCACGACGACCTCGATCCCGAGACGTCCGCCCAGGTCCTCAAGAGCCACGTCGCCGACGGGATCGACATCGCCTACCGGGCCCGGCTGCCGAAGCCGCTCATCGCGTTCATCCCGCAGCACCACGGGACGGCGCTCATCAGCTACTTCTACGCCAAGGCGCGCGAGCTGGCGGCCGAGCCGTACGGCGGCCTGTCGACGTCGGAGGGCGAGAAGGCTGCGAACGCGCGTCGACCAGCGTCGCTACCGCCACGCCGGACCGAAGCCGCAGAGCCGCGAGGCGGCGCTGATCATGCTGGCCGACGGCGTCGAGGCGTCGGTCCGCTCGCTCGCCTCGCGGGACGAGCCGGCGATCCGGGCGATGGTCAGCCGGATCATCGAGGAGCGGCTCAACGACGGCCAGTTCGATGAGTGCGACCTGACCCTGCGCGACGTCGAGCGCGATCCGCGAGGCGTTCGTCGGCCAGCTCCTGGGCATGTACCACCAGCGGATCGCCTACCCGCAGAGCAAGATCGTCGAGCTCGAGTCGCGCCGCGCGGCGGTCGCCGGTGGCGGCGCGGTCGCCGACAGCGGCCGGCTCGGGACCGGTCCGGACCTGGGCGGGAGCGACGGGCCGGGGGCCGACGCTGGCTGATCCTCGGCCGGTCTACCTGCCACCGTGGCGGGTCGACGTCAGCGTCCGCCCCGGCGTGGCCCGGGTCCTCCCGGTCGACCGTCCTCGCTCGCGCAGCGACGGCCGCGCGCTTGTCGCGGCCGGAGCGCCGCGTCCCGCGTCGATCGGGCTGATCCTCACCGACGACCGCGAGCTGGCGCGCTCAACGCGGAGCACATGGGCGTGGACGGCCCGACCGACGTCCTGTCGTTCCCACTGCTGGCTCCGTCCGCGTTCCCGGCTCACCCCGGCGGACTCGCGGGCGGATCCGTCGGTGGGCGAGGTCGACTTCCCGCTCCCGCCGGGCGCCCGGCGTCATCTCGGCGACGTCGTCGTGTCGGTCGAGCGAGCGGTCGACCAGGCCGACGACGGTCGCGGCGGTTGGACCGGCGACCGGCACTGGGCGCCCGCTGACGAGCTTCGCCTGCTCGTCGTCCACGGCACCCTCCACGTCTGTGGCTGGGATCACTGCCGAGCCGGAGGAAGAGGCCGCGATGCGTCGACTCGAGGCCGGCCTCCTGGGGCGGGACGCGCCGCGATGACGGATCTGGTCGGCGCCACCGACGGACCGGTTCCGGCCACCCGGCGTCCTCGCCGTGCGCTTCGTCGGTGTCCGGACCGAGCGCTTCGCCGAGACCGTCGCGGTCTATCGCGATGCCCTGGGATTGGTCCAGGTCCACGCCGCGCCGGGTGCCGCCTGGTTCGCCCTCGCCGACGGGACCCAGATCCACGTCTACGGTCCGCCCGAGGACGACCACGCGTTCTTCGGTGAGGCGCCCTGCGTCGGCTATCTGGTCGAGGACTTCGCCGCCGCCCAGGCCGCGCTGCTCGCGGCCGGCTGCGCCTTCATCTTCGACGAGCCCGAGGTCGACGGCGACGCGATCTGGAGCCACTACCGGGCGCCGGACGGCAACGTCTACGAGATCATCGGCCGGCGGCCGGACCCGGAGGACTGAGCCGCTCCCGGGCGCGCCAGACGGCCCGGGACCGCCGCGCGCCTGCCCGGTCTCGGCGTCCGGGTCGCCTCGGCTGCTACCATCGCGACAGGCCCTCCCGGACGGGATCGGGCCCTGTCGGCATGGGCTCGGGCGCGATCGACCGGGCGGCCACGGAGGTGGGTCACGAGCGTGAGAGCGCTGCGGGTCGGGGACGATCGGTGAAGATCGTCGTCGGTCTGGGCAACCCGGGTGAGCGCTATGCGGGGACGCGCCACAACATCGGCTGGATGGTCGTGGACCGCCTCGCCGATCGCGCGGGTTGGGTCGGCAAGGGTCGCGAGCGCGATGCGTCGCGGATCGTCCAGGGCCGCTTCCGAGGGCTCGATGTCACCCTCGTGAAGCCGCTGACCTTCATGAACGACTCGGGTCTCGCGGTCCGCAAGGTCCTCCAGCGCGAGCACGCCCCGCTCGTCGACCTGCTCGTGGTCGCCGACGACTTCGCCCTGCCGTTCGGCAAGCTTCGGTTCCGCGAGGGCGGTGGACCCGGCGGCCACAACGGGCTCGGCTCGATCATCGACGAGCTCGGGACCGAGAAGTTCAGCCGGCTCCGGGTCGGGATCGGCGAGCCGGACCGGCCGGGCGCCGACCATGTCCTCGGCACGTTCGTGCCCGATGAGCGGCTCCGCCTCGACGAGCTCCTCGACGCGACCGCGGACGCGGTCGAGGCCTGGGCGCGCGACGGGACGAACAAGGCCGCGAACCGGTTCAACAGCTTCCAGCTCCGACCGGCCGACACCGAGCGGTCGGCGCCGCCCGGAGCGGTCGACGGACCGCCCGGCCCGGACGGGATCCGCCGGACGAAGACCGGTTGGCGTCGGCTCCGACCCGGCTCGGCGGACGAGCCGTGACGACCCCGCCGCTCCGCGGCAAGCGCGGCGCCGAGCGTCGTCTCGGCGAACGCGTCCTCGATGACTTCGTCAAGCGCCATCGGACGACGAGCGACGATGCCGTCGACTTCGACGTCGCGGAGGTCGATCGCGAGGTCGAGGACGTCGAGCGGGCGGACGCCGAGCTGGCCGGCGGGTCGGGTCTCGTCGATGACCTCCGGCGTGGCCGTGCCCCAGATGGTGGACCGGAGCCTCGACGGGCGGCACCCGGCCGCCGGCCCGCCGCCGTCACCCCGCCGCGGGCCGGGCGGCGGCTGCCCGACCTGTCGAGCCTCCCGCCGCTGGTGGCTGCGACGGGTTCGTTCGAGGCGCTCCGCGAGCGTCTTGGCGCGGTCGAGGCGCCGTCGACGAAGCACGGTCGACACGCCGGGCTGACCTCGGTCCCGCACGGCGCGAAGTCGTATCTCGCCGCGGCCCTCGCGCTGGCGACGCCACCCGAACGGGTCGTCTGGGTCGCCCGCGACGCTGAGATCGGCGACCGCGTGGCCGAGGAGCTGGGGGCCTGGCTCGGCGACCCCGATGCGGTCGCCGTGCTCGAGCCCCGCAGCTCGCTGGCGTACGAGCGGAGCGAGCTCGTGGCCGACGAGACCGCCGCCCGGGTCGCGGCACTGGCCGCCTGGCACTCCGGGCGGGCGCGGATCCTGGTCGCCAGCGTCCAGGCGCTGCTGCAACGGACGCTCGATCCCGCCGACCTTCCCGCAGCGCCGCGCGCCCTCCGGCCGGCGACCCGGATCGGGCTCGACGCCCTGCTGCGCGAGTTGCTCGACCTCGGCTATCAGCCGACGCTCGAGGTGGCCGGTCGGGGCGAGTTCGCCCGTCGCGGCGGGATCGTCGACGTCTTCCCGCCGGGCGAGTCGCTCCCGGTCCGGATCGACTTCTTCGGCGACGAGATCGACTCGATCCGTCGGTTCGACCCGACCGACCAGCGGACCGTCGGGACGGCGACGAGCGCCACGCTGCTGCCGGCGAGCGAGTTCCTCGTCCCGGGCGACGGGATCGGCGCGCTGCGTGACCGACTCGGCCGCGGGGCGGCGAAGCTCCCCGAGCGTCTTGCCGCCGATCTCGCCCGGTTCGAAGGCCAGACCGCCGACGCTCAGCGTCGCCGGCTGAGCCGACCACCCGCGCACTCGATACCGGGGACGCCGCCGAGGTCTGGGCCGCGGTCGTCTGCCCGGCGACCGGTCTCGATCATCTCGATCCGGCGACGCTCCTCGTGCTCGATGAGCCCGGCGACCTCGCCGAGGCCGGCGCGTTCCTCTGGCGCCAGGCCGACGAGCGCCGGACCGATCTCGTCGCCGCCGGCGACCTGCCGAAGGACTGGCCGGCGACCTATCTGCCGCCGCGTGACTGGAAGGCGCGTCTGCTCGGCGCCCGGACCCTGGAGCTGAGCTGGGAGTCGGAGCCCGGTGACGCGCATCGCCGGCGGCGGCCTGAGCTCGCGGCGACCTGTTCGGCTGGCGCGAGCCGAGCGTGCCCGGACTGCGCTCGGGTCGGCTCGTCGAGGCCGTCGAGGGCTGGGCCGAGGACGGCCTGCGGATCGTGCTCGCATCGGATCAGGCCGCACGGCTGTCCGAGCTCCTCGGCGAGGCCGGACGCCCGGTCGCCGCAGTCAGTCGGGTCGAGACTCCGCCGCCTGCCGGCGCCGTGGCGCTCGTCGAGCGCAGCCTGAATGGCGGGTTCATCGGCGGCCCCGACGGGCTCGCGTTCGTCACCGACCGGGAGCTGTTCGGGACCGTCCGGGTCCGGCGGCCCGAAGGCGATGCGGCGGGTCGTGCCGCGCGACATCCTCGAGCGGTTGACGCCGGGCGATCTCGTCGTCCACATCGATCACGGCATCGCCCGCTACGAGCAGATGCTGCGCCGCGGCGCAGCCGGCGAGGAGCGCGACTACCTCGAGCTGCGGTTCGGCGGCGAGGACCGGATCTACGTCCCCGTCGAGCAGATCCAGCGGGTCAGCCGCTATTCGGGCGGTGAGCGCCCGTCGCTCAGCCGGCTCGGCGGGACCGACTGGCTGCGGACGAAGCAACGGGTCAAGCGGGCCGTCGACGACCTGGCCGAGGAGCTGCTCGGTCTGTACGCCGCCCGGACCTCGGCGCGTGGTCACGCGTTCGCGCCCGACACGCCGTGGCAGGGCGAGATGGAGGCGAGCTTCCCGTACGAGGAGACCGTCGACCAGCTGCGGGCGGTGGCCGAGACGAAGCTCGACATGGAGGCCGGCCGGCCGATGGACCGGCTCGTCGTCGGCGACGTCGGCTACGGCAAGACCGAGGTCGCGATCCGGGCTGCGTTCAAGGCCGTCCAGGACGGGACCCAGGTCGCCGTGCTCGTGCCGACGACCGTCCTCGCCGCGCAGCACTTCCAGACGTTCGGCCAGCGGTTCGCCGCGTTCCCGATGACGGTCCGGCTGCTGTCGCGGTTCGTGACCACACGCGAGCAGCAGGCGACGGTCGAGGGTCTCGCGAGCGGCTCGGTCGACCTCGTCATCGGGACCCATCGGCTCCTGTCGAAGGACGTCCGGTTCCGCGACCTCGGTCTCGTCGTCGTCGACGAGGAGCAGCGCTTCGGGGTCGCGGCGAAGGAGCGGCTCAAACGGCTGCGCAACGAGGTCGACGTGCTCACGCTGTCGGCGACGCCGATCCCGCGGACGCTCAACCTGGCGCTGGCAGGGATCCGCGACCTCAGCGTCATCGAGACGCCACCCGAGGATCGGCTGCCGATCCAGACCCGGGTCGCCGAGGCATCGGCCGGGCTCGTCCGCGACGCGATCCTGCGCGAGCTCGACCGCGGCGGGCAGGTCTTCTACGTCCACAACCGGGTCGAGACGATCGAGGCCCAGGCCGAGCAGCTCCGCCGGCTGCTGCCCGGGGCGCGGTTCGTGGTCGGTCACGGCCAGATGCCCGAGGGGGCGCTCGAGAAGGTGATGATCGCGTTCTCGGAGGGCGCCGCGGACGTCCTCGTCTGCACGACGATCATCGAGTCTGGACTCGATATCCCGAACGCGAACACGATCGTCATCGACCGGGCCGACACGCTCGGCCTGGCCCAGCTCTACCAGCTCCGGGGACGCGTCGGCCGGTCCAGCCGGCGGGCATACGCCTACCTGCTCTACCGGCGGCGCGAGCGGCTGAGCGACGAGGCCCGCAAGCGGCTCCAGGCGATCTTCAACGCCTCGGAGCTCGGCGCCGGCTTCCAGATCGCGCTCTCCGATCTCGAGATCCGGGGCGCCGGCAACATCCTCGGCGGCGAGCAGTCCGGGCATATGGCCGCGGTGGGCTTCGACCTCTACTCGCGGCTGCTGGCCGACGCCGTCGAGGAGAGCAAGGCCCGGCGCGAGGGCCGGGCGCCGATCCTGGAGAAGCCCGGCGCGGTGCTCGACCTGCCGGTCGACGCGCACCTCCCCGACGATTACGTGCCCGACGAGGCCCAGAAGCTCGAGCTGTACCGACGCCTCGCCCGGGCGCGCACGCCGGACGACCTCGGCGCATTCCGCCACGAGATCGCCGACCGGTACGGGCCGCCGCCGACACCGGTGCTTCGTCTCGTGGAGGTCGCCGAGCTGCGCCTGGCGGCCGAGGCGGCGGGTGTCTCGTCGATCTCGCGCGAGGACGGTCAGCTCGTGGTGCGGTTCGGCGAGGGGCTCAGCCGGGCGACGGCGATGCGTCTCCTCGCGCCGCTCGGTGGCGGGGAGCGCGCGGCCGCGCTGGGCCTGCCCGGCATCCGCCCCGGCGACCTGACGTTCGCGAGCAATCAGGTCCGCATCCGGCTGCCCCGCGACCCAGGCAAGTCGTGGCAGCTGACCCAGGCGGTCGTCGCCCGGCTGACGGCCGCGGGAGGGCCCGGGTAACGTGAACCGCGGCTCGCCTCGAGCCCGCGAGCTCACGGCCATCATCAAGACCGTCATGGCCGCCGGACACGAGTCCACCCCGACCCGTCCCCATTCATGATCGGAGACCACATGACGCCCTGGTTCGGCCTCCACCTCCCGAATTACACCTTCCCGGATACGCCGCCGGAACGGATCTTCGAACGCGTCGTCGAGATGACGAGTGCGGCCGAGACCGCCGGGTTCTCGCTCGTGACGGTGATGGACCACTTCTATCAGATCCGAGGCGTCGGGCCGGAGACCGAGCCGATGCTCGAGGCGTACTCGACGCTGGCCGCGCTCAGCCAACGGACGAGCCGGGTCCGGCTCGGGACGCTCGTGACCGGGGTGACCTACCGCAACCCGGCGATCCTGGCCAAGACCGTGACGACGCTCGACGTCCTGTCCGGCGGGCGGGCCGTCTTCGGCATCGGCGCTGCCTGGAATGAGGACGAGCACGCCGGCTACGGGATCGCCTTCCCGCCGGTCCGCGAACGGATGGATCGGCTCGACGAGGCGCTGACGATCTGCCGCGCGATGTTCACCGAGGAGCGGCCGAGCTTCGAGGGGACCTACTACCGGATCGAACGAGCGATCGACGCGCCCCGGCCGATCCAGCCCGGCGGGCCGAAGGTGATCGTCGGCGGCGGCGGCGAGCAGCGGACGCTCAAGATCGCGGCCAAGCACGCCGACATGACCCACTGGTTCCCGCTCGGGCTCGAGACGCTGCTCCACAAGAAGGCGGTCCTCGAGGAGCACTGTGCGACCATCGGGCGCGACCCAGCGACGATCGAGCTGACGATGGCGACGCCCGTCCTGTTGGCCGCGAACGAGGCCGACGGAGCGGCACTGCTCGCCCGACTCCCGCCCGAGCGGCGGGCCGCGGTGGCGACGACCCCGGAGCAGGGCGCCGAGGCCCTCCGACCGTATCTCGATGCCGGCTTCACCGGGTTCACGTTCAACAACCCGGTCCTGCCGACCGTCGAGGCGGTCGGATTGGCCGGTGACGTGCTGCGGCTCCTCAGCCCCGGTTGAGCGTGCGTCCGTTCAGGTTCCTCGCCGAAGCCGTCCTGCCGGTCTCCGCTCGGACGCTGGCCGAGGAGGCCCGTCGGGCCGAGGCCATGGGCTTTAGTGTCCTGGTCATCCCCGACCACCTCGTCGACCAGCTCGCGCCGATCCCGGCCATGGCGACGATGGCGGCTGCGACCGAGCGCCTCCGGATCGGGACCTTCGTGTTCAACAACGACCTCCGCCATCCGGCGGTCCTCGCCCAGGATCTTGCGTCGCTCGACGTCCTGAGCGGCGGGCGACTCGAGATCGGCATGGGTGGCGGCTGGAACCGACCCGAATACGACGCGATCGGCATCCCGTTCGAGCCGGTCGGGACGCGGGTGGCTCGGCTCGCGGAAGCGATCGAGGTGCTCAAGGGCTGCTTCGCCGATGGGCCGTTCAGCTTCGTCGGCCAGCACTACACGATCACCGACTACGACGCCCTCCCGAAACCGATCCAGCGACCCCACCCGCCGCTGTTCGTCGGGGGTGGCGGACGCCGGCTGCTGAGCCTCGCCGGTCGCGAGGCCGACATCGTCGGGCTGGCTCCACGGCTGCTGTTCGGCGACCGGCCGGAGCCGCGGGCCGACCCGCGGAGCATCACGTTCGCGGCGACCGAGGAGAAGATCGGCTGGGTCCGCGACGCCGCCGGCGACCGGTTCGCGGACCTCGAGTTCAACGTCTATCCGACGGTCGTGCCGGTCATCGTGACCGACCACGCGCGAGACGAGGCTCGGGCCGCGATCGACCGCATCCGGGCGCGGACCGGCATCGACATCGGCGAAGACGACCTCCTCGGCTCGCCGCACGCGTTCATCGGTTCGATCGACGGGCTCGTCGAGAAGTTCAGGATGCTCCGCGAACGACTCGGGATCAGCTCGATCATGACCGGCGAGATCGACGAGCTCGCGCCGGTGGTGGAGCGCCTGGCCGGCTCGTAGGCGCCCGGCGCAGAGCCGGGGAGACGCGAACGTGACCCCCGCTTGCTAGGCTGCATGAGGGCGTCAGTGAGGGAGTGGCATGGACGATCACACGCCGGGGGCGGACCCGGGGCCGGGCGACGCGCAGTCCGAGGCCGGAGATCGGTTCCCGGACATCGCGCCCGAAGGTCCTCCGAACGTCCAGTCGACGGACTGGTCGGGCGGCCCGGTCCCCGCCGCGGGGGCGTCGGAGGCGTCGGCAGGGCCTGCTCCGGATGGCGAGCCGTCGCCGACGCCGACACCCGAGGCGCCCGACGCGAGCGACACGCCCCCGCTCGTCGCACCGCCCGCGGATCCGGCTGCTCCGCCCCCACCTCCGGTCGCATGGGCACCGACCGTACCCGCAGCCCCCATGGTCTGGGGAGCTGCCGCGACGCAGCCACCCGGACCGGCTCCGACCGGAGGCCCGAGCGCGGGTGCTTCGCCGAGTGCATCAGCGCCCCCCGGCGTGGCGCCCGGGTACGGCCCGGAGACGGCCTCGCCGCCGCCGGTCGGTTGGGTGGTCGCTGCCCCGGTCAAGCGCGAGGTGGCGCCGGGCCTCGTGTTCGGGTCCACCGGGCGGCGCTTCGTCGCCTACCTCGTCGACTGGATCCTGACCTTGTTGCTCATCTGGCTCGTGGATATCGCCGTCGTGCTGGTGGCGCCGTCCGGTTCGGGCCTCGGGACGATCCTCTCGGCGGTCTCGTTCGCTGGGGTCAGCCTCGTTTATCTCGTGCTCGGCTGGCGGTCGAAGGCTCACGGGACCCCGGGCATGCGCCTGCTCAAGCTCCAGATCGGCACCGCCTTCGACGGCCGGACGCTGACCGTCGACCAGGCCTTCCGGCGCTGGGTCGCGATGGGCTATCCGCTGTATCTGCTCTGGCTCGTCCGGCCGATCGCCGGGTGGGCCGTGCTTGCCACCATCGCCTGGTGGATCGCGCTCATCGTCACGACGGGCGCGAGCCAGACCAAGCAGGGCCTGCATGATCGGGTCGCCACGAGCGCGGTCGTCGAGCCGGCCGGCGCCGGGAGCGGTGCGATCGCCGGCGTCGTCGTGATCCTCGTGCTCGTGGCCCTGGTCCTCCCGATCCTGTCGATCATCGCGCTCCTGTTCCTGGGGGGTCAGGTCAGCCAGATCCTGAGCACCGTGGGCTCGTCGCCGGCTCCGTAGAGGTCGACCCGCGCCATCGTCATCGCGCCGCATCGGTCATCCTGCGGCGATGGGCGACAGCATCCTGGGGCCACGGACCGGGGACAGCGGCACGCGCGGCGGCGAGATGCCGATGGACGGTCCCTCCGACGATCCGGCGACCGACCTCAAGTCGATCGGCGGGCTGTTCTCCCCGGGGCGTCGGGCGCTCACGTCCGGCCTGGTGATGACCGTCACCCTCGTCGCGTTCGAGGCGCTTGCCGTCTCGACGGTCATGCCACTCGTCGCCCGCGACCTGGGCGATCTGGCGCTCTATGGCTGGGTCTTCTCGGCGTTCTTCCTCGCTAGCATCGTCGGGATCATCGTCGCCGGTGGCCTCGTCGACCGGGGCGGGCTCGTCCGGCCGATGATCGGCGCGCTCCTGCTGTTCTCGATCGGGCTGATCGTCGGCGGCCTGGCGCCGTCGATGCCGGTCCTCGTCGGCGGCCGCGTCCTCCAGGGACTCGGTGCTGGTGCGATCCCGCCGATCGGCTACGTGATCATCGGGCGGACCTTCCCCGACGAGCTCCGTCCGAAGATGTTCGCCGTCCTGTCCACGGCCTGGGTGGTGCCGGGGCTGATCGGGCCGGCCCTGGCCGGGGCGGTCGCCGAGGCGACGACGTGGCGGCTCGTCTTCCTGGGCCTGCTCCCGCTGATCGTCGTCGCCGCGGCCATCACCCTGCCGGCCCTGAGCCGGATGGTGGGGCGCGACGAGGGCCGCGCGACGACCGGACCGACCGACGGATCCGACGATGCGTCGGCCGATGAGGCGACACCTGCCGGGTCGGACCCGTGGCGCCGGTTGCGGCTCGCGCTCGTCGTCGTCGTCGGCGCAGGGATGCTCGTGGGCGGGTTGACCAGCGCGGCGCTGATCCCGGGGTTGCCGCTCGTGCTGCTCGGGTCCGCCCTGATCGTGCCGGCGTTCCGACGTCTCACTCCACCCGGCACGCTCCGGGCGACGCCGGTCCTGCCGGCGGCGGTGCTGGTCCGCGGGGTCCTGACGTTCTCGTTCTTCGCGGCCGATGCCTACGTGCCGCTCGCGCTCCAGGGCTGGCGCGGGCTCGGACCGACGGTCGCCGGGCTCGCCCTGACGGGTGCGACCCTGTCCTGGACGGCTGGCGCCTGGGTCCAGGCTCGCAAGGTCGAGGACTGGGGCGTCGTCCGGCTCGTGCGGTCCGGCTTCATCACCGTCGTCGTCGGGGTGGCGGCCTTCGCGCTCATCCTCGTCCCGAGCGTTCCCGTGGCGTTCGGGATCGTCGCCTGGAGCATCGCTGGATTCGGGATGGGCCTCGCCTACGCGCCGCTGTCGCTGACCACCCTGCGCGAAGCGCCCGTCGGCGGCGAGGGCGGCGCGACCTCCGCCCTCCAGCTCAGCGACGTGCTCGGGACCGCGCTCGGGACGGGCATCGCGGGCGCGCTCATCGCCTTCGGGATCCGGGCGGGTGTGGAGGCCTGGGTCGGCCTGCTCGGCGCGTTCGTCGTCGGCGGGGCGGTCGGGCTGCTCGGGATCGCCCTCGCGGGCCGTCTGGGTGGCACCGCTGCCGGCGCGAGCGCTCGGACCGTCTGACCGGCTCGGCGACCAGCTGGTCGGCCGACGCGGGTCGCTCGATCCGACCTCGCCCGTCGCCCCGGATCGGGCCGCGGCCGTGCGGGAATGGCGTCATGGCTGGAGTAGACTGTCGCGTGCGACGGTGACGTCCGTGCCCGCCGTCGTCGTCCGGAGGAGCCCGCCCCGCATGATCGCCAACGCCGAGGACCTGCGCGCGAAGATCCGCGAGATCCCGGACTTCCCCAAGCCCGGCATCCTGTTCTACGACATCACGACGCTCCTCAAGGATCCGGCGGC
The DNA here is from genome assembly GCA_963783135.1 of uncultured Chloroflexia bacterium. GTDB lineage: Bacteria > Chloroflexota > Limnocylindria > Limnocylindrales > CSP1-4 > Chersky-267. Next base: position 244,733 of record CAWAMH010000001.1, read on the forward strand.
CTACAAGTCCGCGATCGATCTCATGCTCGAGCCGTACAAGGACGAGCAGATCGACCTGGTCGTCGGCATGGAGTCGCGTGGGTTCATCTTCAGCGCGCCGATGGCCTACCAGCTGAACGCCGGGCTCGTCCCCGTACGCAAGCTCGGCAAGCTGCCCGCGGAGACGATCACCGTCGAGTACGCGCTCGAGTACGGGTCGAACACGCTCGAGATCCACCGGGACGCCATCGAGTCCGGCCAGCGGATCCTGATCATCGACGACCTCCTGGCGACGGGCGGCACGGTCCACGGCACGATCGAGCTCGTCGAACGCCTCCAGGGCGAGGTGGTCGGGGTGGGCTTCCTCGTCGAGCTCGACTTCCTCAAGGGCCGCGACCGACTCCAGGGCCATCGCGTCGAGAGCGTCATCCGGTACTGAGCCCGACGATGGCGGAGGGTGCCCAGAACGACCCGAACGACGGCGGATCGCCGCCCGCCGGCGAGCCGTCTCCGGACGCCACGCTGACCCAGGACGGCGCAGTCGCCGGTGACGGGGCCGCCACCGGACCGGTCGCGGCCGGTGCCCCCGCAGGTGGCGCGGTCGAACCCGTCGACGAGATCGATCTCGGCCGTCGCCGGTTCTTCCGCCAGCTCGCCGCCGACGTGTTCCAGGCGACGGCCACGGTCGTCGGCGCGGCCGGTGTCCTCCAGCAGACATCGCTCCAGGCCGCGAGCGCCATCCTCGACCCCGAGTCGGCCGCCGATGCGGCTGCCGCCGGCGTGGTCGCGCCCGCCTTCGGGAGCCAGCCGGAGCCGACCGGCCCACGCGGCTTCCGGACCGCCTTCCGGCTCGAGGACGACCGGCTCATCCTCGTCGACCAGCGCCAGCTGCCGGGTCGTCTCAGCGAGATCGAGTGCCGGAACGGAGCCGACGTCGCGTGGGCGATCCGCGAGATGGTCATCCGTGGCGCGCCGGCGATCGGTCAGGCCGCGGCCTACGGTCTGGCCATGACGGCCGGTCGGGCGATCGACATCAAGCCGTACGCCCGTCGGGCCACGATCCGAGCCGCAGCCGGGGTCCTGCGCAACGCGCGGCCGACGGCGGTCAACCTTGGCTGGGCCGTCGATCGGATGGTCGACCGGATGGAGACGGCGGAGGTGCCCGAGGAGGACGGGATGGCGATGGCCGACCTGCTGTGGGCCGAGGCCGAGGCGATCTGCGCCGACGCGACCCGCGACCATGGGCTCCTCGCCGAGCACGGTCTGGCCCTGCTCCCGATCCCGCTCGATCGGCCGGTCCGGGTGCTCACCCACTGCAACACGGGTCCGCTCGCCTGCGGGCAGTTCGGAACGGCACTCGGGGTGGTCCAGGCCGCGGTCAACGCCGGGCGCGAGATCCACGTCCACGTCGACGAGACGCGACCGTACCTCCAGGGCGCGCGTCTCACCGCCTGGGAACTCGAGCAGGCCGGCGTCCCATACACGATCATCCCCGACGGGGCGGCGGGATCCCTTCTCGCGTCGGGGGTGATCGACGCGATCCTCGTCGGTGCCGACCGGGTCGCGGCCAACGGCGACACCGCCAACAAGGTCGGGACGTACCCGCTCGCGGCCCTGGCCGCGCGCCATCGCGTCCCGTTCTACGTCTGCGCGCCGGTGAGCTCGGTCGATCTCGAGACGCCCGACGGGGCGGCGATCCCGATCGAGGAGCGACCTGCGGAGGAGCTCCTCGAGTTCCGCGGCGTCCGCGTGGCGCCACCGGGTGCGACCGCCTGGAACCCGGCCTTCGACGTCACCCCGGCGGACCTGATCTCGGCGATCGTGACCGAGGAGGGGGCGCTCGCCGCTCCGTTCGGTCCGTCGCTTGCCGCGGCCGTGGCGACCCGGGCGACCCGTCCGACGGCCTGGATCCCGGAGCTCCCCGCCAGGGCGGTCGCCGGCTGATGGCGAGCGTCGCGATCGAGGGTCAGCGCGGCGCGGTGACCGCCCGGACGACGACCGATCGGGCTACGCTGCGGGCATTCCTCGAGCGCGACCGCCTCTTCGCGGCCTATGCGATCTGCGACCTCGACGACCGCGAGTTCGCGCGGACACGCTGGGGCGTGGCCTACGAGGGCGAGGAGCTCACGGCCGTCGCCCTCGAGTACGCCGGGCTGTCGCCCCAACCGCTGTTCGTCCTGGGCTCGGACGCCGGAGTCGCCGCCATCCTGAGGGACGTCATCAGACCGCGCGCGGCGTACGTGGCCGCGCTGCCGGCGACGTTGCCCGCCGTCGGCGGCTCGTATCGGGTCGATCCCGGTCCGCAGATGGTCCGGATGTGGGTCGACCGGACGACGTTCCGGCCGTATCCGTCCGAGGTGCGCCGGCTCCTCCCCGTCGAGATCGGCGACCTGAACCGGCTCTACCAGCTCGGCTTCGCCTCGTGGCTCCCGTCGTCGGCGATCGCCGACGGGGTGTACTTCGGGATGCGGGTCGGCGGTCAGCTCGTGGCTGCCGCGGGGACGCACGTCATCAGTCAGGACGCGCGCCTGGCCGTGGTCGGCAACGTCCTGACCCACACCGACTATCGCGGTCGCGGCTTCGCGACCGCGACCACTGGAGCGGTGACCGCCCATCTCCTGCGGACGTGCGACCAGGTGGTCCTCAACGTCCGCACGGATAATCCTCCGGCCCTGCAGGCCTACCGCCGGCTCGGCTACCAGGAGCACGTCCGCTTCGAGGAGCGCCTCGCCCATCGACTCGGCACCCCGTGGCCGAGCCTGCCCGGCCCGTTGCGCCGCTTCCTGTCCAGCGCCAAGGAGTCCCAACCGCGATGACTACGATGACCGACCTGCCGCCGCACGATGTGACCGACCTCGGACTGGCCGCCGAGGGCGTCCGTCGGATCGAGTGGGCCGAGCGGGAGATGCCCGTGCTCCGGCTCATCCGGGAGCGGTTCGAGCGCGAGCGTCCGCTCGCCGGCCTCCGGATCGGGGCGTGCCTGCATGTCACCACGGAGACCGCCAACCTCATGCGGACCCTCAAGGCCGGTGGCGCCGAAGTCGTCCTTGCCGCGTCGAACCCGCTCTCGACGAAGGACGACGTCGCGGCCGCCCTCGTGGCGTCCTACGGGATCGCCTGCTTCGCCCGGCGCGGCGAGGATCGCGACACCTACTACGCCCACCTCAACGCCGTGGCGGACACCCACCCCCAGCTGACGATGGACGACGGCTGCGACCTCGTCTCGCTGCTCCATTCCGAGCGACCGGATCAGGTCGCCGAGGTCCTGGCCGGGACCGAGGAGACGACGACCGGCGTCATCCGGCTCAAGGCGATGGCCGCCGACGGCGCCCTCCGGTTCCCGGTCGTGGCCGTCAACGAGGCCCAGACCAAGCACCTCTTCGACAACCGCTATGGGACCGGTCAGTCGACACTCGATGGGATCCTGCGGGCGACGAACATCCTGATCGCCGGTCGGAAGGTGGTCGTCGCCGGCTACGGCTGGGTCGGCAAGGGGATCGCGGCGCGGATGGCCGGCCACGGTGCGCACGTCGCCGTCGTCGAGGTCGACCCGGTCCGCGCCCTCGAGGCGTTGATGGACGGCTTCCTCGTGATGACCCACACCGAGGCCGCCGCCTGGGGCGAGCTGTTCGTCACTGCGACCGGCAACCTCAACGTGTTCCGGCGCGAGCACTTCGCGGCGATGCGAGACGGCGCGATCATGGCCAACAGCGGTCACTTCGACGCCGAGCTCGACCTCGCCGCGCTCCGCGAGATGGCCGAGGGCCACGTCCGCGAGGTCCGCGACAACGTCCAGGAGTTCGACCTGGGCGGCAAGCGGATCAACCTCATCGCCGAGGGTCGGCTCGTCAACCTCGGGGCGGCGGAGGGCCACCCGGCCGCGGTCATGGACATGAGCTTCGCCAACCAGGCGCTCTCGGCCGAGTACGTGGCGGGCCACCACGCCGAGCTCGAGGACCGGGTCTACGTCGTCCCCGAGGCGATCGACGCCGAGGTCGCCCGGCTCAAGCTCGCGGCCCTCGGGATCGAGCTCGAGCCGATGACGCCCGAGCAGGCCGCTTACGTCTCGTCCTGGCAGCACGGGACCTAGCGCGTCCGCGCGTCCCGCGTCCCGCCGTCGTCCATGGCCCGGTCCTCCCGCGCGATCCTCGACCTGGCGGTCAAGGTCTGTGCGGTCGGCCTCGCCCTGGTCCCGATCCTGGCCCCGGGCTCGTCGCACTTCGAAGGCAAGGCGATGGGCGTGCGAGCGGTCCTGTGGCCGATCTCGACGATCGTCATCCCGGTCGTCTGGCAGGCCCGCGGGCGACCGCGGCCATACCCGTATCTGGCCGATATCGCGCTCGTCATGCCGTTCCTGCTCGATGCGGCGGGCAACGTCTTCGGCTGGTTCGCGATCGCCGGCTTCGACGCGCTCCCGCACTATCTCGGCTGGCTGTTCCTGGGGGTCGCGTTCGGCCTGGCGGTCGCGCCCCAGATCGGGCGACGCTGGGTCACGTTCGGGCTCATCGTCGGCCTCGGGGCGACGGTCGACATCGTCTGGGAGATCGGTGAGTACCTGCTCCAGCGGAGCGGCCAGTCGGGGCTCCAGCTGACGTATGCGAACACGATCCAGGACCTGGCGATGTCGCTGCTCGGAGCGACGACCGGAGCCATCCTGGTGACGACCGTCCTGTGGCCGAAGCCGGGCACGCCACCGACGCTGTTCGGCTGGTCGACGGCCCGGGCCTGAGCGAGGGCGACCCATGGATCCGACCGCGGCGATCGAGCTCGTCCTGCTGCTGCTCGCGATCGCGACCGCTCTGGCGTTCGTCGCGAAGCGGATCAGGGTCGCCTACCCGATCGTGCTCGTCCTCGGCGGGCTCGCGCTCGGGTTGCTCCTGTCCGCGCTCCCGGAGCCGCCGTCTGTCGAGCTTCCGCCGAGCCTCGTGTTCCTGCTCTTCCTGCCACCGATCCTGTTCGGGGCCGCCTACTTCACGCCGATCCGCGACTTCAAGGCCAATGTCCGGCCGATCGGCCTGCTCGCGGTCGGTCTGGTCCTGTTCTCGACGCTCGTCGTCGGCAGTGTCGCGCTCGCGCTGATGCCCGAGCTCGGGGCCGCCGCGTTCGCCCTCGGCGCGATCGTCGCGCCGCCGGACGCGGTCGCCGCGACGGCGATCTTCCGCCGCCTCGGCGTGGCGCCGCGGATCGTGACGATCCTCGAGGGTGAGAGCCTGGTCAACGACGCGACGGCCCTGATCCTGTACCGCGCCGCGCTCGTGGCGATCGCGGGCTCGTTCTCGGTGGTCGGGGCCGGGGCCGAGTTCTTCGTCGTGGCGGTCGGAGGCATCGTGGTCGGGGTGGTGGTCGGGGTCGGGCTGAGCGCGATCTGGCGGCGCGTCTCGGATCCGACGCTCGAGATCGTGATCTCGCTGCTCGCCCCGTTCGCCGCCTACCTGCCGGCCGAGGCGATCCACGTGAGCGGGGTGCTCGCCGTCGTCACCGCGGGTCTCATCGCCGGCCGCCGCGGAGCCCGAGTCCTGTCGCCGAACGCCCGGCTCATGGGCACGGGCGTCTGGTCGGTCGTCCTGTTCATGATCAACGGCTTCGCGTTCCTGCTCATCGGCGTCCAGCTGCCATCGATCCTCGATGCGCTCACCGCCTACCCGGCGGCCCAGCTCGTCGGGCTCGGGCTGGCGATCAGCCTGACCGTGATCGTCGCCCGGATCGTGTGGGTCTTCCCGGCGACCTACGTGCCGCGCTGGGTCAGCGCCAAGCTCCGGGCGCGCGACCCGACCCCGCCGGTCGGGGCGATCTTCGTCATCTCCTGGGCGGGGATGCGCGGTGTCGTCTCGCTCGCCGCGGCACTCTCGTTGCCGTTCGACGTGCCGGATCGCCCGCTGCTGATCTACCTCACGTTGTGCGTGATCCTGGCGACCCTCGTCGGCCAGGGCCTGACCCTGCCGTTGATCGTCAAGCGCCTCGGGGTCGTGTCCGGCTCGGGCATCGAGCTCGAGTCGCGGGTCGCCCGGGAGGCGGCCACCGACGCCGCACGCGAGCGGCTCGACCGGCTGGCGACCGAGTATCCCGACCACCTCGAGCTCGTCGACAACCTCCGAGCCGAGCTCGAGCACGAGGCGACCCACACGGCGGAGGCCGCCGAGGACGGGGATCTCGACGCGGCCGCCCAGGAACGGCTCGAGCACCAGGAGATCCGGCTGGCGGTGGTCGCCGCCCAGCGCGATGCGGTCATCCGGCTGCGCGACGACGGCGTCATCGGGGACGATGCCCTGCGCCTGATCGAGCGCGACCTGGACCTCGAGGCCGTCCGGGCCGGCGCCTGACGACTCAGGTCAGGAGGGCGGCGAGCCGGTCGACGCCGATCGCCACGTCCACGAACCGCGTCGTGAGCGGCGGCAGGCCGAACCGGATCGAGTCGGGCTCCCGGAAGTCGGCCACGACGCCGCGGTCGATGAGCGCACTCGTCAGGCGCTTCGCGTCCGGGTGGCGGATCGCCACATGGGCGCCCCGGCGGGTCGGATGGCGCGGGCTGCCCAGCGTGCAGCCGAGCGCGGCGAGCCGTTCGTCGAGCAGCTCGATCGCGAATTCGGTCAGGGCGATCCCTTTCGTTCGGATGGCCGCGATCCCGGCCTCCGCCGTGAGCCCGACGCCCTCATCGACGGCGGCCAGCGCGAGCATCCCGGGCGTGCCCGTCAGCCACGAGCGGATCCCGGGCTCGGGATCGTACCGGGGACCCATCGCGAACTGATCGCGCTGCCCGAACCAGCCCTGGATCGGGTTCCGGAGCTCGGCCTGGAGCGCGCGGCGGACGTACAGGAACGCCGGGGCGCCCGGCCCGCCGAAGAGGTACTTGTAGGTGCAGCCGATCGCGAGGTCCGCACCATCCGCCTCGAGCCGGATCGGGACGGAACCCGCGGCGTGGCTGAGGTCCCACAGGAACAGCGCCCCGACGCGATGAGCGACGGCGGTCAGCCCGCGCAGATCGGCGATCGCCGCCGAGCGATAGTTGACGAGCGACAGGACCGCCAGGGCGACGTCCTCATCGATGACCGCTTCGAGGTCGGCAGGGGAGGGGCCGGCGACCGGGTCGGCGGTCAGCCAGCGGATCGTGAGACCTCGCCGGTCGGCGAGCCCTTCGAGTACGTAGCGGTCGGTCGGGAACTCGTCCCGGGTGGCGACGATGACCGTCCGCCCCGGCCGCGCGTCGAGGGCGGCCGTGCTCAGCTTGTAGAGGTTGACCGTGGTCGAGTCGCTGACGAGGGTCTCGCCCGGACGAGCTCCGAGGATGTCGCGGCCGATCCGCTCGCCGACCCGGACGGGCTCGTCCAGCCAGTGGTCCCAGCCACGGACGAGCTCGCCACCCCACTCGGTCCGGACCACCCGCTCGAGGCGATCGGCGGTCGAGCGCGGCAGGCGGCCGAGCGAGTTGCCGTCGAGGTACACGAGATCCGGATCGTCGATCGCGAACCGATCGCGGAAGGTGCGCAGCGGGTCGACGGCATCGAGCGCCTCGGCCCGGGCCTCGGCCCGCGCCGACGCGGCGGTCGCCTCGACCTGGGTCATGTGCACCTCCCTCGCCGGCTGCTCGCGGGCCAGTCTAGCCGCGCGGGAATGGCCGCCGGGGTCATGCTAGGCTTCGACCCGATGAGCATCCTCGACGCCGCCCAGTACCTGTTCACGTCCGAGTCGGTCACCGAGGGCCACCCGGACAAGATGTGCGATCAGATCTCCGACGCCATCCTCGACGCGATCATCCGCGAGGACCCTGAGGCCCGGGTCGCCTGCGAGACCGCGACGACGACCGGTCTCGTGATGGTCCTCGGCGAGATCTCGACGACCACGTACATCGACTTCCAGTCGATCGTCCGGGACACCGTTCGGGACATCGGCTACACGAAGGCCGAGTATGGCTTCGACTACCTGACCTGCGGGACCCTCGTCAGCGTCAAGGAGCAGTCGTCGGACATCGCGATGGGTGTCGACAACGCCCTCGAGGTCCGCGCGGACGCGGCCCCGCTCCAAGAGCTCGGCGCCGGCGACCAGGGGATGATGTTCGGCTTCGCCTGCCGCGAGACCCCCGAGCTGATGCCCCTCCCGATCGCGCTTGCCCACCGGATGGCCCGCCGCCTGGCCGAGGCCCGCAAGAGCGGCCAGCTGACCGGTCTGCGACCCGACGGCAAGACCCAGGTCACGGTCGAGTACGAGCACGGCGTCGCGAAGCGGGTGCGGACCGTCGTCGTGTCCACCCAGCACGACCCGGACGTCCGACCCGAGCGCCTCAGGGCCGACATCACCGAGGCGGTCATCCTGCCGGTGATCCCGCGTGAGCTCCGGGCCGACGACCCGGTCATGCACGTCAACCCGACGGGCCGGTTCGTGACCGGTGGGCCGATGGGCGATGCAGGTCTCACCGGACGCAAGATCATCGTCGACAGCTACGGCGGGATGGCCCGCCACGGCGGCGGGGCGTTCAGCGGCAAGGACCCGACGAAGGTCGACCGCTCGGCGGCGTATGCGGCTCGCTGGGTGGCCAAGAACGTCGTCGCCGCCGGTCTGGCCGACCGGTTCGAGGTCGAGGTCGCCTACGGGATCGGGATCGCCCGGCCGATCAGCCTGAGCGTGGACTCGTTCGGCACCGGCCGGATCTCCGACGATGCCATCCAGGGCCTGATCGAGCGCAATTTCGACCTCCGGCCGGCGGGCATCATCGCCGCGCTCGACCTACGTCGCCCGATCTACCGCCAGACCGCGGCCTATGGCCACTTCGGCCGGCCGGATCTCGACCTGCCCTGGGAGCGGACCGACAAGGCCGACCTCCTGGCCAGCGAGGCCGGGCTGCCGATGCCGGAGCCGCAAGCCGCCGCGACCTGAGCGCCGGTCGTGAGCGCCCGGCCTTGAGCGCGGGGCCGACCGGCTCGCCGCCCGGCGACCGATGAGCCCGCCGGCGATCCGCCTGGCGGGCGTCCGACGGACCTTCGTCGCCGCCGACGGGCAGCCGCTCGTCGCACTCGACAGGCTCGATCTCGAGGTCGCTGCGCGCGAGATCGTCGCGATCATCGGCCCCAACGGGAGCGGCAAGAGCACGCTCCTGCGGATCGCCGGCGGGTTGCTCCCGGCCGACTCCGGGATCGTCGAGATCGACGGCCGGCCCGTGGTCGGTCCGGATCCCGCGGTCGGGTTCGTCTTCCAGGAACCGCGGCTGCTGCCCTGGCGCGACGCGCTCGGGAACGTCGCCTACCCGCTCGAGATCGCGGGTCGACCCGCCGACGAGCGCGCGGCGCGTGCTCGCGAGACGCTGGGTCTGGTCGGGCTCGACGGCTTCGCCGCCGCCCGCCCGGGTCGTCTGTCCGGTGGGATGCGCCAGCGTGTGGCGCTCGCCCGGGCCCTCGCGCTCGGACCATCCGTGCTGCTCCTCGACGAGCCGTTCAGCGCCCTCGACGCCCTGACTCGCGAGCGGTTCGACATCGAGCTGCTCGGGCTGTGGGAGAAGACGGCCACGACCGTCGTCCTCGTCACGCACAGCATCTCCGAAGCGGTCCTCGTCGCCGACCGGACGATCGTGCTGGCGCCGCGACCTGGGAGCGTTGCGACGATCGTCGCCTCGCCGTTGGAACGACCACGCCGGCTGGAGGACCTGAGCAGCCCGGCGCTGGCGGAGGCGGCGGCCACGATCCGGGCCGCGCTCGGGCGTCCCGGCGATCCCGACCCGGATCCCGCGTCGATCGTCCCAGCTGGACGGGCGGCATCGTGACCGGTCAGGCCCGCTTCGTCCGGACCGTCGTCCCGGTCCTTGTCGGCGGGCTGATCTTCCTGGCGCTCTGGCAGGTCGTCGTGATCGCCGGGAGCTACCCGCCCTACATCCTGCCGGGGCCGGGGACGGTGGCCGGCCGCTTCGTCAGCGCCTGGAGCGCGGGGACGATGGGGCCGCACGCGCTGGCGACGCTCGAGGAGATCGTCCTCGGGTTCATCGTCGGCGCAACCGGCGGGCTCCTCGCCGGCTACCTGCTCGCGCGGTCGCGGATCGTCAACCTCGTGCTGTCGCCGTACCTCGTCGCGGCCCAGTCGACGCCGGTCCTCGCGCTCGTCCCGCTGTTCGTCCTGTGGTTCGGGCCGGGACTCCTCAGCAAGGTCGTCATCTGCGCACTCATCGTGTTCTTCCCGATCGCCATCTCGACCTTGGTCGGGCTGCGCTCGGTCGACCCGGGGTTGATCGAGCTGGGTCGCAGCCTGCGGGCGTCGCCCCGTCAGATCCTGACGACGATCGAGCTGCCGGCAGCCCTGCCGACGATCATGGGCGGGATCCGGATCGGGGTCACCCTGGCGGTCGTCGGGGCGATCGTCGGCGAGTGGTCTGGGGCGGACCACGGCCTCGGTGTCCTCATCAACCAGGCCCGCGGCAGCCTGTTCGACATCCCGCTGATGTTCGCCACCCTGCTGACGATCGCCCTGCTCGGTGGCCTGCTCTACGGCCTGACCGTCCTGGTCGAGCGCCGCCTCGTCGGCGAGCGCGACTGAGATCGGGCCTAGTCGATCGGCTCGACGAACTCCGCCCGCCAGGCCGGAGCCTCGAAGGGCGCGGCGAAATACGTCGTCGACCGCCAGACCTGGCCATCGCGGAGCCGGAGATGCTGAGCGATGTAGTACAGGTCGCCGTTCGGGTACGTGGCCAGACCCTCCAGGTACCAGACATCGCCGCCGCCGGCGATCCGCTGGATCGTCATGCTCGGAGTGACGACCCAGCGGTCTTCAGCACCGGCCAGCTCCTGGACGTCGATCCGTGGCATGCCGGACGGGAAGTCCTCGTGGATGCGTAGGTACGCCTCGTGGTTCGGGATCCGTTCGCCCGACTGGGGCCAATCCTCGTGCCAATCCGGGTGACGGAGTCGCTCCATCGTCTCGAAGTCGTTGCTCGCGACGGCGTCACCGTAGCGGCGAACCAGCTCGTCCGTTTCCACGCGACCTCCTCGGCTCTCAGCCGCCCCGGCCGGCCAGCCGGCTCCCGAGTCTACCCTCGCCCGGTGCGCCTCCTCGTGGGATCGTCCGCCGGGGCGCGGCTGCTCGGCCTGATGCGTCCTGGCCGATCCCTGTGGCTGGCCGACGACCATCCCGTGCGCTAGCCCGCGCGGAAGCAGGCCAGGCAGGCCGTGGCGACCCGCGTCGGCAGCGGGATCCGCGCCGAGCCGTTGGTCCACAGCGCGGCCCGCGCCTCGCCGCTGGCGCCCTCACACCAGACCACGACGGCAGCCAGGCGCAGATACCGCTCGTAGAAGTCGCGCGTCCCAGCGAACCCACGCTCGACGAAGAACCCCTCGTCCTTCCGGTCGGCGCGGGCACGCAGCGAGCGAATCGCCGCGGGCACGTCGAACGCATCGGCGCGGTCGCCATCGATCGAGATGAGGATGACGTTGGGCACGCTCGGCGGCAGCTGTCGGATCTTCGCCAGGAGCTGACCCCGGTGACCCGGGCCGTCCGGCGCGCGACGGAGCCTGGTCACCTCGAGGTCGAACCTGAGCGCGTCCCGAAAGGTGACGCTGAAGTCCGGCCCGGGCTTGCCCGAGCCATACGCCTCGAAGGCGAGTCCGATGCGCCGATCGGCGAGGAGCAGGTGAGCGGCGTGCAGCTCAGCCCGGACGTCGCGTCGGGCCTGAGGGTCGGCTGCGCCGCGGAGCTTCTTGCGGATCTTCGTCCGGTGCGCATCGGCGAATGCGTGGAACCTCGGCGAGGCGGCCAGCCAGCCGGCGAGCTCCTCGGCCATGGGCAGCTCGACATCGCCATCGAAGAGCTCGTCGACGAGCCGCTCGACCATCGTGCCCGTGCCTCTCGTTCGGATCATGACCGCAAGACTAGCCGTGACCGGCTCCATCCCGACCGCATGCTACGATCGGTCCGGTCTTCGGGGCAGGGTGCGATCCCCGACCGGTGGTAGGGCCTCGCGGACGCCGTCAGGCGCGAGCGGGGTGAGCCCACGAGCGGCCCGGACGACGCGATGGCGACGCCGGGTGTCAGCAGATCCGAACGGCGACGAGCGCGATGCTCGCCGCCCGACCGGAGCCGACGGTGACAGTCCGGATGGAAGGAGACCACGACCGTGCGCCGGCGCGTGCGGGACGGACTCCGGGTGCCCCGATGGCGTGTCGACCGTGCACCGGCGTGGAGGAGATCCGTGAGCCCAGTCCGCATCCGCAGTCTGACCGTCCTCGCGCTCATCGTCGCACTGGCGGTCGGTTGCAACGCAACGACGGCGAGCCCGTCCGCACCCAGCGTCGCGCCATCGGCCACCCCGATCGGCAGTCCCGCGGTCCTCCCTCCGGACGAATCGCCGGTATCGACGGCGCCGGTCAAGCTGACCGTCGGTCTCGGCTACATCCCGAGCGTCCAGTTCGCCCAGTTCTACCTGGCCGACCAGGCCGGCTACTACCGCGACGCCGGGCTCGATGTGACCTTCCAGAACGGGAACGACGCCGATCTCATCCCGCTGACCGCGCAGGGCAAGATCGACGTCTCGATCGCCGACGGCACGAGCCTGATCCCAGCGGTCAGCCAGGGCATCCCGGTCCGCTACGTCGCGACGATCTACGCCAAGTTCCCGAACGTCGTGTTCGCCAAGGCGTCGTCCGGGATCAAGACCGCGGCCGACCTCAAGGGCCGCAAGGTCGGCACCCCGCGCAAGGACGGCTCGAGCTGGATCATGCTCCAGGGCCTGCTCGATTCGGCCGGGCTCACGACGAGCGACGTCGAGGTCAGCCTGTATCCGGACTATGGCCAGCTCGTCGGGGTCGAGCAGGGCCAGGTCGACGCGGCGACGGGCTTCGCGAACAACGAGCCGGTCCAGCTGGCCGGGACGGGCGCGACACCGGTCGTGCTCCCGATCGACGGCATCGTGCCGCTGCCCGGGAACGGGCTCATCGCCGGCCAGACCACGCTCGACACGAAGCGCGACGCGGTCGCCCTCTTCATCGGCGCGACCTTGCGCGCGATGGAGGACATCCAGGCCGATCCCCAGAAGGGCCTCGACGCGGCGATCAAGGTCGTGCCGGAGATCGCGAGCCAGAAGGCGGCTCAGCTGGCCGTGCTCCAGGCGACGATCGACATGTGGCACGACCCACTCACGGACTCCGGCGGGCTGGGCACGATCGATACCGACGGCTGGACGAAGTCGATCGCGTTCATGACAGCGCTGCCGGGCGGGCTCGTCCCGAACCCGGTGACCACCGACCAGATCGTCGACCAGAGCCTGCTGCCGGTGCGCTGACCGGCGCGGACGGGCGCGACTAGCGGTCGACGACCATCGAGGCCATCGACGCGCCGCCGCCCTTGCGGCGCGCGTTCCGGCTCACGAGGAACTGGCCGATGAGCAGCGTCCCGAGGGTGATCAGGAGCATGACCGCCGCGACCGCGTTCGTCGCCGGGGTCACCCCCTTCCGGATCTGCGAGAACACGTACAGCGGCAGGGTCGTCGTCCCGGCCCCGGACACGAAGGTCGTGATCACGTAGTCGTCGAAGCTGAACGTGAAGCTCAGCAGGAAGCCCGCCACGATCGCGGGCAGCAGCTGCGGGAACGTGATCTGCCAGAAGGTCCGCCACGGCGTCCCATACAGGTCGTAGCTCGCTTCGACATGGGTCCGGTCCATCCCGTTGAGCCGGGCCTGGATGAGCAGGCAGACGAGGCTGATGTTGAACAGGCAGTGCGCGGCGATGATCGTCGGATAGCCCAATCGGAGCTTGAACCCGACGATCGGGCTCAAGAAGTCGAACGACGTCGAGAAGTAGACGAGCGTCGCCAGGGCGATGACGATCTCGGGGACGATGATGCTGACATAGGTGAGCCCGGCGAACGGACCGCGGAACCAGCGCGGCGCCCGTTGCAGCCCGAGCGCCGCCATCGTCCCGACGATCGTGGACAGGATGGCCGTGCTCGATGCGACGAGCAGGCTGCTGAACAGCGCGTTCTGGATCTGGCGGTCGGCCAGGACCCGGCCGTACCACTTCAGGCTGAAGCCCTGCCACTGGGTGACCTGGCGCTCGGTGGCGTTGAAGCTGAACAGGACGACGATGATGATCGGGATGTACAGGAAGACGTAGATCAGGATCGTGTGCCCGCGCAGCCAGACCTCGACGGCAGTGGACGTGCGGTCGCGCCGGGGTCGTTTGCGGGCTACCGACGCTACGCGTCCGACGGCACCGGTCGCGGCGCTCACAGGAGGCTGACCTCGCGCGACTTCCGGCCCCGGCTCGTGAACCACAGGTAGAACGTGATGCTCACGACCATGATCAGGATGAGCATCACGGCATATGCCGAGCCGACCGGCCAGTTGCGCGCCTCGAGGAACTGCAGGACGAGCTGGTTCCCGATGAGGAACACCCGGCCGTAGCCGAGGATCGCCGGGATGATGTACTCACCCATGAGCGGGATGAAGACGAGGATGCTCCCGGTGATCAGGCCGGGCAGCGCCGTCGGCAGGGTGATCTGCCGGAACGTCGCCCAGCGCCCAGCGCCGAGGTCCTTCGACGCTTCGATGAGTGTCCGGTCCATCCGTTCCAGGGTCACGTAGATCGGGAAGATCATCAGCGGCAGGTAGCCGTAGACGACCCCGATGAGGACCGCGATCGGAGTCCCGAGGATGCGGAACCCCGAGTCGCCGATCGCGTCGCCGATCATCCCGCCCAGCCCGTCCGGGCCGAGGAGCGTCAGCCAGGCGTAGGTCCGGATGAGGAAGCTCGTCCAGAACGGGATGACGAGCAGGATGATCAGGGTCGCCTTGCTGGCGCCGCCCCGGGTGGCGATGTAGTAGGCCATCGGCAGAGCGGCCAGCAGGCAAAGGATCGTGCCCGCGATGGCCAGCCACATGCTCGTGATGAACGGTCCCGACTTGGTGATCGCCGCCGCGTAGTTGTCGAGGGTGAACCCGGGGGCGTAGCCCCCGTTCGGGTCCGCTGTGCCCGAAGCTGAAGATCACGACGATGAGCAGCGGCAGGACGAGCAGGAGGAGGTACCACAGGCCGGCCGGCAGCAGCAGCAGCGTCGTCAGCGCTCCGTTCCGGAGCGACGACGAGCGCTGCGCTGCACGCGCCCGTTCGGCGGACTGGGCGATGGCCGCCATCCGGTCTCCTCGGGCTACCCGGCCGAAGGTCAGCTACCGATCTTGGACTTGAACTCCTCCCAGATCTTGATCCGGGTGGGGTCGCGCGACAGGTCCTTGGCACCCTCGAGCTTGGTCAGGACGTCGTCGGGGACGTAGACCGCCGGGTCCTGGAGGATCTTCGGGTCGATGTACTTCTTCGCCTCGTCGTTCGGGGAGGCGTAGTAGTTGAACTCGGTCTCCTTGGCCTGGACCTCGGGATCGTGGATGAAGTTCAGGAACGCGTACGCCGCGTCGAGGTGCGGCGCCTCGTTGAAGATCACCCAGGTGTCGAGCCAGAACAGGGTCCCGTCGGCCGGGATGTTGTAGACGGTGTCGGCGGTCGCCGGAACGTCGCGCATCGGCAGCACGTTGCCGGTCCAGACGAGGCCCATCACGGCCTCCTCGGTCTCGAGCTTCTTCGCGTACTGGTCCGAGTCCAGCGCGAGCACGTGGGGGGCCAGGGCCAGCAGGTCCAAGCGAGCCTGCTCCATGTCCGCTGGGTCGGTCGAGTTGAGCGACTTGCCGCGGGCCTTGAGCGGCGCCACGAACACGTCACCGGGCGAGTCGACGACGACGATCCGGCCCGAGTACTTCGGGGCGATCTCGAGGAACTCGGCCCACGTCGTGACCGGCTCCTTCACGACCTTCGTGCGGAGGGCGATGCCGGTGGTGCCCCAGTCCTTGGGAAGCTGCCACTCGTCGGTCGGGTCCCACCAGAGGCCCTTGAACGCCTGGTCGATGTACTTCTGCGTTCGGGATCCGTCGCAGATCGAGCTTCTGGATGAAGCCCTGGTCGCGCATCCCGGGCACGAACTCCGCGGTCGGTGCACCGAAGTCCCATTGACCCGTCGCGCCGCCCTGGAGCTTGGTCAGGAGCTCGTCATTCGAGGCGAACGTGTCGTAGGTGAAGTTGTCGATCCCGGTCGCCGCCTTGAACGCGTCGATGTTCTCCGGCGCGACGTAGTCGCTCCAGTTGTACATGAACAGGTCCTTGCCGAGCGCCACCGACGGCAGTGGGGTCTCGCTCGGCGCCACACTGGCCGCCTCGCTCGGCGCGGCCGCGCTGGGCGGCGCCGCCGTCGGTGCGGTCGATGGTGCGGCCGTCGCGGTCCC
The DNA here is from genome assembly GCA_963783135.1 of uncultured Chloroflexia bacterium. Lineage (GTDB taxonomy): Bacteria > Chloroflexota > Limnocylindria > Limnocylindrales > CSP1-4 > Chersky-267. The sequence continues at coordinate 260,944 of CAWAMH010000001.1, forward strand.
GCCCGAGCACGCGGCGAGGAACGCCGCGCTCGCCCCGAGCCCGCTCGCGTACAGGAAGCCGCGCCGGTTGAGCGGCGTCCGCGACATCCGCCGCAGGTATCCGCTGAAGTCCTGATCGGTCACGTCGGTTCTCCTCCTCTGCCCGGGATCGCCCGGGCGATGCTCGAACCTCAACCCACGAGGATGAGGTTCGCGTCCTCATGCCAGCGCACGACGACCGAGTCGCCGGGGCCGATGCCCCGCCCGGTCGTCGAGCCGAGTGCGTTCTGCTGTCGGACCACCAGCTCGCCGGCCGCAGCCGTGTCGACCCGGTACTCCGTCTGGTCTCCGAGATAGGTGCCCTGGGTGATCCGGCCGCGGATCGCGGTCGTCCCGTCGATGACGGCGGGCTCGGTATCCGCTTTCTCGATCTGGAAGCGCTCGGGCCGGATGGCGACGGTCACCTCGTCACCCACCGCCGGCGCGGCCGCGGTGTCGGTCACCCGTCCGCGCAAGGCGAGACCACCGGCACCGTCGACGTGGGCCATCCGGGTGGCGCCGTCGAAGTCGACGAGCCGACCTTCGATCGGGTTCGAGACGCCGATGAAGTTGGCCACGAATCGGTTGACGGGCCGCTCGTAGAGCTCGATCGGGTCACCCTGCTGCTGGATCCGGCCGTCCTTCATGACCACGATCACATCGCTCATCGTGAGCGCCTCCTCCTGGTCGTGGGTCACGTAGACGAACGTGATCCCGACCTCGCGCTGGAGGGCCTTGAGCTCGAGCTGCATCTCCTTGCGCAGCTTGAGGTCGAGCGCCCCGAGCGGCTCGTCGAGGAGGAGCACCGTGGGGTGGTTGACGAGGGCGCGGGCGAGCGCGACCCGCTGCTGCTGGCCTCCCGACATCTCCCAGGTCCGACGGCTCTCGTAGCCGCCGAGCCGGACGAGCTCGAGCGCCTCGGACACCCGTCGCTTCTCCTCGTCCCGCTTGACGTGCTTCTGGCGGAGTCCGTAGCCGACGTTCTGGGCGACGTCCATGTGCGGGAACAGGGCGTAGTGCTGGAAGACGGTGTTGACGTTGCGCTTGAACGGCGGGACCCCGGCGATCGGTTCGCCTTCGAGCAGGATCTCGCCGGCCGTCGGCTGCTCGAACCCGGCGATCATCCGGAGGGTCGTCGTCTTGCCGCAGCCCGACGGGCCGAGGAAGCTGTAGAACTCGCCGCGCGGCGATCCGCAGCGTCATCTGGTCGACCGCGACGACGTCGCCGAAGCGCTTCGTCACGTCGAGGATCTCGACGTCCGGGGCGCGGCCGGCGACGGTCGCCGCCATCCCGGCCGAGGCGTCGTCGGTCGCGGACGGGCTGGGAGGCGCAACGGCTGGATCGCTGCCGGTCACGGGTGCGGTCAACGGCGGCCTCGAGGCTGGAAGACGAGCGACTCGGGACCCTGCACCCCCCGCGTACAGGTCAGGGCATGGTACGGGCAGTCCGAGTGACCGTCAAAGGACGTTCCGCATGCCGCGGCTGTGCGATCCGGTGGAGGTAGGCGACCGGTCCCTAGAATGACCGGCGATGTATGTCGTGATCATGGCGGGCGGGGGCGGGACCCGGCTCTGGCCGTTGTCCTCGCCCGAGCGGCCGAAGCCGTTCCTGCCGCTGTTCCCGGATGGGACCCTGTTCGAGAAGACGGTCCGTCGCCTGCTCGGCCCGGAGCTCGGTCTGTCCGCCTCCGACATCACGGTCGTCGCCGCCGGACGGTACGCGTCGCTCGCGCGCGAGCAGTGGCCCGGGATCGGAGTCCTCGTCGAGCCCGAAGGGCGGAACACGACGGCCGCGGTCGCCCTGGCCACCATCGCGATCGACCGCCCCGACGACGACGTCATGGTCGTGCTCCCGGCGGACCACCTCATCGGCCGCGAGGACGTCTTCCGCGGCGTGATCCGCGACGCGTCGCTCGGCATCGCCCGCGAGGCGTTCGGTCTGGACGCCCCCCTCGTGACGCTCGGGGTCCAGGCCGACCGGGCGGCCACGGAGTACGGCTACCTGATCCCACGTCATGAGCTCGGCGACACGATCAACGGTCTGCTGGCCTACCCGCTCGAGCGGTTCGAGGAGAAGCCCGCGGCCGACCGAGCCGAGGAGCTGCGGCGCCGGCCCGGGGTCGCCTGGAACGCGGGCATGTTCCTGTGGCAGCGTCGGGCGATCCGGGCGGCGCTGGGCGCATCGGCGCCGGACATCGAGGATGCGATCGAGCGCGGGCTGATCGACGATCGGCTGGCCGACGCCTACGCCAGGCTGCCGTCGATCTCGATCGACTACGCGGTCATGGAGCCCGCGGCCGCCGACGGGCTCGTCGTCATGGGCGCGATGGATGTCGGCTGGAGCGATCTCGGCAGCTGGACGGCGCTGCTGGATGCGCTCGGAATGTCGGGCATCGAGGCCGAGGTCGCCAAGCCCGGCGAGACGGTCGGGTACGGGCCGGACGACCTGACCGTGGAGCGGGTCGACGACCGTGTGGTCGCCGTGGCGCCGGGCGGGCACGGTACGATGACCGCGCACGAGCCCATCGCCCTGCTTCGCGGTGCGCGCCCGTACGCCGATCAGGTGGATGAGCTGCTCGATCGTTGCTCCCGATCGGAGGGTTGACGTGACGAACATCGCCGAGGCGCCGACCCCCACGACGATCGTCTTCGGCACCGATGGCTGGCGAGCCAAGATCGCCGACGAGTACACGTTCGAGAACGTCCGCCGCTGCACCGACGGGGTCGCGCGCTACGTGACCGAGCGCGGCGAGCAGGCCAAGGGCGTCGTGATCGCCTACGACCGGCGGTTCGCGAGCGAGCACTTCGCCGCCGCCGCGGCCGAGGTCCTCCTCGCCCGCGGCATCCCGGTCGCCATCGCCAGCCATGCCGTGCCGACCCAGATGTCGAGCTACGAGGTCGTCGAGCGGGGCGCGGCCGCCGGGATCGTCATCACCGCCAGCCACAACCCGTGGACGGACAACGGCTTCAAGATCAAGGCGCCGACCGGGTCCGCCGCCGGGCCCGAGATCCTCGCCGTCATCGAGGCGACGATCGCGACCAACGGTGGTTCGGCGATCGAACGGCGTCCGTTCGCGGATGCCGAGGCCGCCGGGCTCGTCGAGTGGTACGACCCGTTCGAGGGCTACGAGCGCTATCTCCGTCGGACGGTCGATCTCGACGCGCTGCGTGGTGCCGATGCCTCGATCCTCGTCGACCCGATGTGGGGCGCGGGCAGCGGCTGGATCTCGCGGCTGCTCGGCGGTGGGCGGATCCGGGTGAACGAGATCCACCAGGAACGGAACCCGTACTTCGGCGGCGTCAACCCCGAACCGATCCGGCCGAACGTCGACGAAGCGCTCGGGCTGCTCGCCGGCGGTGGTTACGACCTCGGCCTGCTCCTGGACGGCGACGCCGACCGGGCCGGCGCGGCCGACGAGCAGGGGACGTTCATCCACCAGCTCGAGGTGACCGGCCTGCTCATGTATTACCTGGCCGAGTACCGGGGTCTGCGCGACCCGGTCGTCATCAGCGTCAACAACACCTCGATGGCCGGCCGTCTCGGCCGCCACTACGGCATCGAGACCTTCGAGACGTCGGTCGGCTTCAAGTACATCGGCCCGAAGATGATCGAGACCGGCGCGATGATGGGTGCCGAGGAGTCGGGTGGCTTCGGCTTCGGGATGCATCTGCCCGAGCGCGACGGCGTCTACGCCGACCTGCTGCTGCTCGACCTGTTCCTGCGCGAGAAGGCCGCGGGTCGCTGGCCGGTGTCGAAGGCGCTGGCCGCGTTCCACGAGCTGGCCGGCCCGTCCTACTACCGACGGGTGGACGTCCATGTCGACCGCGCCATGTACCCCGCGCTCAAGGACCGTCTCCTCGTCGAGCTCCGGGCGAACGCCCCGACCGAGCTCGACGGCGCGCCCGTGACGCGGACCGACGCGCTCGACACGAACGACGGCTTCAAGTTCTTCGTCGCCGACGGCTCCTGGCTGCTCGTCCGGTTCAGCGGCACCGAGCCATTGGTCCGGGTGTACACCGAGGCGACCTCGCCCGACGCTCGCGAGGCGATGATCGCCGCCGGCGAGCGCCTGGTCCGCGGAGCGTGAGCGGGCCGGAGTCGCCCCGGGACCTGAACGCGGCCGGTGGCCCGGATCCGCTCGACGACCCGGCGCGGCGGGCCGGGCTCGATCCGAAGGGGATGGCCACGGCCATCGGCGCGATGGGCGACGGGCTCCGAGCCGCGGCCGAGCGCCTCGGGACGATCTCGCTCCCGGCGACCGGGCGACCGTGGCACGCCGTCGCCGTCCTCGGGATGGGCGGCTCGGCGATGGGTGCCGATGTCCTCCGGGCCGCATTCGCTGATCGCGCCAGACTCCCGATCACGGTCATCCGCGAGCCGGACCTGCCGGGCTGGGTCGACGACTCCACCCTCGTCATCGCCTCGTCCCACTCGGGCGGGACGGCCGAGACGCTGTCCGCTGCCCGCGCCGCCGTCGGGCGTGGCGCCGCGATCGTCGCCGTCACCTCGGGTGGCGCGATGGCCGAGCTCGGTGACGCGTCCGGCGTCCGGGTGGCCCTGCCGCCCGGCGGTCAGCCGCGCGCCGCGCTCGGGGTCTCGGCCGGGACGCTCCTCGCGGTCCTGGCGGCCGCGGATGTCGTCGACGCGGACGACGCGCACGAGGAGCTGCTCGCCGCCGCCGCGGCGTGCGATCGAGGGACCGGCCGATACGGCGTCGCGAGCCCGGCCACGTCGAACCTCGCCAAGCAGCTCGCCCGCTCGCTCGAGCACCGGATCGGCGTCGTCATCGCCGGCGGTCACCTCGCGCCGGTGGCCCGGCGCTGGAAGACGCAGCTGAACGAGAACGCGAAGACCTGGGCGATGTGGGACGAGCTGCCCGAGCTCGCCCACAACTCGATCGTCGGGTACGACGCGCCGCAGGTGCTCCGTCAGGCGATCCAGGCGATCCTGCTCCACGGGACCGAGAGCCCGGATGCGACGGCCCGCCGGGCAGGCGTGGTGGAGGAGCTCGAGGCCACCGGGACCGCGACCACGGAGGTCGCGCTCGAGCCCGACCTGCCCCTCGCCGAGGCGTTCGCCGGGGTGATCCTCGGCGACTGGGTGAGCTACCACCTGGCGATGGCGCTCGAGGTCGATCCGACCCCGGTCGGCGCGATCGACCGCTACAAGGGCCGCCTGGCGCAACGCTGAGTGGTTCCGCCGAAGGCGGTGGCGCGGCGGCACCGCCGGCCCGATCTTGGGGCTCCCGGGACCGGGCGCGGCGGTGTATCGTTGGACCAGCGACCGCCACCACCGGTCGACGGTGCAGGACCGGACGGCGGCCTCGTGAGCGCCCTTGGGCGACGGAGGAACCTCGACGATGCACAGCTCCCTGATCGGCAAGGTCGAGAAGGCGAATCGCTACGCACGCGAGCTGGATCGGATCACGATCGATCGCCTCAGCCTCACGTTCCGCGGTGATAACGACACCCATCACGTGAGTCTCGACGCCGGGAGCTGGCACTGCACCTGCCACTACTTCGAGAGTTGGGATTCGTGCGTCCATCTGCTCGCCCTGCAGAAGATCTTCGGGGTCATGCTGCCCGAGGAGGCACAGGTCTCGATCTTCGGCGTACGGGAGCCCGTCACCGCCTGACGTCCGCCGGCGCCCGCACATCGCGGACCGGTCACGGGAGCCAGGCGACCGCCGCTCGATCCGCGCCGGGCGACAGCTCGATCCACCCGATCTGAACCCAGTCCCGCTCCGCCCGGTGGACCGACACCGCGACGGCGTCGCCGTCCGCATCCGTCCGGACGACCGCCAACCGATCGCCGCTCGGGTCGAGTGCGAGCCAGGTGTGGGTCCGGCGTTCAGCAGGCTCCGCGTCGAGCGGGACGTCCGCGGCTGCGGTCCCTCCGCCCGCCAGCCACGACCGGGCCGGCGCGACCTGGATCGGGCCATCCACGGCCGACGCGAACGCGACCGTCGATCCGTCAGCCGCGATCGCGACGGCGTCGACCCGGCCGGATCCCCCCGGGACCGGCGCCGAATCGGGTCCAGGGCCGGGAGTCACGCGCCCGTCGCGGGGATCGACCACTGCGACGCCCGGGATGTCGCCGCGCTCACGGGTGAGCACGGCGATCCGGCCATCGATCCAGGACGGCGGTGCTCCGTCCGGGGGCGATGGGACCCTGACGACGGTCGCGTCGTCTGATGCGGTCCCGACGATGACGATCTGGAACGGCCCGGCGCCCGTGGGGTCGGCCGCGATGAACGCGGCGCGCGCTCCCTCGGGCGTCAGCGTCCCGAATGCCAGGGGACCCGCGAGCGAGGCTCGATCGATTCCGCGCGGCAGGAGCTCGGTCCAGGTCGGGTCCTGCCCAGGGGTGATCGCCGTCGAGCGGAACGCCCGTCCGCCGCGGGTCGTCGCCAGGACCCGACCGGATCGGTCGGTCGAGATCCACGCCACGTCCGGGTCCGGCAAGGTCATCGCGCGGCGATCGCCGCGGACCTCCAGGACCTCCAGGCGCATCGCGCCGGGTCGGCCTTCGAGCAGGAGCAGGGATCCAGCGCCGGGTCCGTCGGACCGCGGGGCCGGCGATGCGAAGCTCTCCGGCGGGCTCGCGCCGAGCGTCGGCGATGACGGGCCGGCGGATCCGTGGACCGACGCTGACGCAAGGGCCGCCGACGGATGGGGCGGGATCGGGCCGCCGCAGCCGCAGCCCATCGCCCCGACGGCCAGGACCGTCGAGACGACGAGCGCGGCACGGCGGTCCGACCGCCACGGCGAGGTCACCGAAGGACGTCGCCGCCCAGGAGCGAGCCATCGCCGGCGTCGATCGACACTTCGAGGCCACGGAGCGTGCCCGCGAACGGGCCGGTCGAGCGGACCGACACGACCCAGGCCAGGCGCCGGACCTCCGCCGGCGCGTCCGGTCGGGCCGCCTCGAACGTGTCGTTCGGGGCCACCCACGCGAGCGCGGAGCTCACGATCCGTACCTCGCGCCGAGCGCTGGCCGGGATCCAGCGGTCGAGGAGGATGCCGACCGCGGTCTCGGCCGAGGCGACTGCGATCGTCGACGGCGGTCGCCCTGCCAGGGGGTGGTCGGAGGACGCCAGCCCGTGGAACGACCCGTCCGGCCAGAGCTGGACTCGAAGGCCATCGCCGGGGACCGGCACGTCGGCGACGCGACGCTCCCAGCGGACGGACCAGCCATTCGCGCCACGCCGCTCGGCGATGGCCCGGCCGGTCGGCACGACGCCGAGCGCGCGAGCGAGTCGGTCGGCTGCCTGGACCGCGGCCGTCCCGGCGGTCAACGCGGGACCGGTCCCGGTCTTCCAGCCGAGCCGGGTCGCAGCCGTCAGCCGGCCATCGAGCCCATAGCGCAGGACGCCGACCGGCCGCCCTGCAGCGTCGAGGTCGGTGACCTCGTCGTAGGACCGGTGACCGCGTCGGTCGACGATCCGGTCGACCGTCCGTGCCCGCGTGGAGGTCAGGCCGATGATCCGCTCGTGGCGGACGGCCCGGTCGAGCACCGCCGCGGCGGCGCCGCCGCCGAGCCGGGTCACCCGGGTCGGGTCGCTGCCGGCGACGTATGGGTCGCTCGCGTCGGCGGGATGGACGAGCCCGGTCACGACGACGCCGGCGATCGCGAGAAGTGCCAGGAGGAGCGCACCAGCGCGCCGCCCGAGGCCGAGGAACGAGGGGTGGAGGAGCTGAGGCATCGGTGCACTCCTATTCGCACGACGGACAGGTGCCACCGGGTCCGGCCCGTCCGGACCAGATGTAGCTGCCCCACCAGTCGGCGTCGAACGAGTCGTGGGTGAAGTCCTCGAGCATCGCGAGGTCGAAGGCCGTCCCGACGCCCTTGCCCTTCTTGAGGGCGTTCCAGAAGGCGATCTCGAACGTCTCCTCGTCGTTGTCGAAGGCCTCGCCGAGGTAGCCGAGGTAGAACTCGGGCCCGTTCCAGTCGAGCTCCTTGGCCTTCGACTTCGCGATCCCGAACGCACCCGGCAGCGTCGTGTTCGGGTCCCCGTTCGAGCAGGTCGAGATGACGACCAGGTTCGATGCCCGGCCATCGCGTTTGGCCTTGATGTCCTTCGAGTAGACGATGGACTGGACGCAGTCCCCGGAGTCCTCGCGGAAGCCGGAGTAACGGCGCTGGTCGCCCGGATGCCAGTAGTAGTCGCCGTGGGAATGGACGTAATACGACCAGTCGCCGACGGTCCGGCTGAGGACGTGCGATCGCGTGAACGCGGCGCCCTTGTAGCCCTTGACGTCGTAGCCGAGTGCGGCGAGACCGCTCGTCGCGAGCGACAGCATCCGCTCCGGATGCGGGTCGTCCCAGCCCATGCACGGGGGTTCGAACGCCGATTCGTTCGAGTCGGCCGTGGCCTGGTAGCCGGCCGCCACCGGTCGCGCCGCGACCGGCCCGATGGCCAGCCCGACGACCGCCAGGACTCCGATCAGCGGCGGGATCCATGGCCTCCACCGTCTGCGTCCGCTGCGTGGATCCGACACGAAGGACCTCCTCCGGCGGGGTGCGTCTGGAGGCGGGAGGAGGGCGAGGCGGGCAGTCTCGCAGGGGGGCCTTATCCCGCACTTACCTCGGCTCGGCCCCGGGCCGCACCGGCCGGCTGGGGTGGGATCCCGGGCGCTCGACCCGTGGTACATTCCAGGGGTCAATCGCATACGCCAGACCGCTGGGTCGCGAAGCCGGTGAGATCCCGGCACAGTCCCGCTACGGTGGTCGCGGCGTCCTGGGCAGAGCCGCCCGGGGCGACCGCGCGAGTCCGGTCGCCGACCCAGGGGTCATGCTCGAACCTTCGAGAGAAAGGGTAGGCATCCTGTGACCCCGTCTTCGACCCCTCGACCGATCAACGGCGAGGGGTCTCGTGTGCCCGGCGATGGGCTCGCCCAGCGGCGTCTCGCCGCGATCGCCCTCGCCGCCGGCCTGCTCCTCGCCGCCTGCAGCGGCGCCACCGCGACGCCCGTGTCGATCCCGCCCGCCGCGACCGCCTCCGTCGCGCCGGCCGAGACCGCGACCGCCGAGCCCAGCCCGACCCCGGAACCGGCGGCGACGTTCCCGCTCACCCTCAGCGACGACAGTTCGACCGACGTCGTCCTGCCGAAGCAGCCCCAGAAGATCGTCTCGCTGACGCCCGCCGCGACCGAGATCCTGTTCGCGATCGGCGCCGGCGACCGGACCGTCGGCAAGGTCGAGGACATCTTCAAGTACCCGCCAGCCGCGGACGGCCTGCCGGTCGTGGCCACCTACCAGGGTGTCGACGTCGAGAAGATCGTCGCCCTCGGGGCCGACCTCGTCATCGCCGATGCGAACGGCCTCACGCCCCAGACGGCGATCGACCAGCTCCGCCGGGCGAACATCCCGGTCCTGGCCGTGTACGCCGGCGACATCGAAACCACCCTCGACGACATCGAGCTCATCGGCGACGCGACCGGCGACGGCCCGGCCGCCCGCGACCTGACCGCCTCGATGCGCGCCGGGTTCGATCAGGTGGCGGCCGCGACCCAGGGCCTGCCGGCCCCGCGGACGTTCTACGAGATCGATGCGACCAAGGAGATCTACGGTCCGCAGAACGATTCGTTCCTCGAGAGCATGATCAAGCTCGCCGGTGGGATGCCGATCACCGCAGCCGCCGGCGCCCCGGACATCCCCCTCGAGGACCTGGTGGCGGCCGACCCGGAGGTCATCGTCCTCGGTGACGGGGCCTACGGGACGACGGCCGACATCGTCGCAAAGCGGCCGGGCTGGGGGACGATGGCCGCCGTCAAGTCGGGGGCGATCCGGCCGGCCGACGACGTCATCATCACTCGCCCCGGCCCGCGTCTCGTCGAGGGCCTGAAGGCGCTCGCCGTGGCGATCCATCCCGAGCTGGCGACGGCGTTCCCGAGCGCCGTCCCGGCCGAGACCCCGGCCGCCTCGCCGGCCGAGTCACCGGCCGCATCGGCGACCTACTGACGGTCATGGCGACCCGGAGCGGGGCGCTCGGCACACCGCTGGTGCACACCGGCTGGCTCGAGCGCGTCCGGTCCCGGCCGGCCGGGTTGCTGATCGTCGGCTTCGTCGCGCTGTTCATCGTGCTCATCCTGGGGGTCGGCCTCGGCAGCGTGTCGGTCGCCCCGACGGAGACGGTGGCGATCCTCGCCCACCGCCTGTTCGGGCTCGACCTCGGCACGACCTGGACGGCGGCGGCCGAGACGATCGTCGTCGACCTCCGTCTGCCGCGGGTCCTCTCGGCGATGGTCGTCGGGCTGGGTCTGGCCGTGGCCGGGACGACCTTCCAGGGGATCCTCCGCAACCCGCTCGCCGACCCGTACGTGCTCGGGACCGCCTCGGGTGCCGCGCTCGGTGCGGCGATCGGGGTGCTCCTGCCGGTCCGGATCGTCCTGCTCGAGTTCGGGCTCGTCCAGATCTTCGCGTTCATCGGGGCGATCCTGGCCGTGACGGTCGTCTACCGGTTCAGCCGGACCGGCACGCTGGCGCCGTTGACGAGCCTGCTCCTGACCGGCTACGCCGTGGGCTCGTTGCTCGCGGCGGGGCTGGCGATGACGATGTACCTGTCCGGGACCAACCTGCGCCAGATCTTCTACTACCTGCTCGGCGGGTTCGAGGGGACGTCCTGGCTCCAGCTCGTGCTGACTACGCCGGTCATCCTCCTCGCCACGATCGCGATCCTCGTCCGGGCCCGGAGCCTCAACGGCTTCCTCCTCGGCGAGGAGTCCGCCGCCCATCTGGGGATCGACGTCCGGCGCGAACGGGCGATCCTCCTTGGACTCGCGAGCCTGATCACGGCTGCCGCCGTCTCGATCGCCGGATTGATCGGGTTCGTCGGCCTGGTCGTCCCCCACGTCGTCCGGCTGATCGTCGGACCCAACGCCCGCTGGGTGCTGCCACTGTCCGCTGTGTTCGGGGCCACGCTGCTGGCCGCCGCCGACCTCCTCGCCCGGCTCGTCGGGGGGATCCCCGTCGGGGTCGTGACGGCGATCATCGGTGCCCCGTTCTTCCTCGTCCTTCTCCGCCGGACCCGCTCGGGATACGAGCTGTGAAGCCGGGCCCGGCGGAGGAGGACCCCACCGTCCGCCCGAGCGTGGAGCTCGTCGCGGTCGACGCTGCGTATCGCGACCGGACCGTCCTGCGCGGGATCGATCTGCGCATCGCGGCCGGCGAGCGGGTCGCGATCGTCGGTCCGAACGGCGCCGGCAAGTCGAGCCTGCTGCGGGTCCTGGCCGGGACCCTCCGGCCGACGAAGGGGTCGGTCCTGCTGACCGGCGAGCCGATCGCCGGACTGGACCGGATGGCGATCGCGCGGCGCCTGGCGGTCGTCCCGCAGGTCGCGGCGCTGCCGTTCGCGGCGCGGGTCGAAGAGGTCGTCGGACTCGGCCGGTTGCCGCATGAAGACCCGTTCCGCGGGCACGGACCGGCCGACCGGGCCGCGATCGCGAGCGCCATCGACCGGGTCGGCGTCGGCGGTCTCCTCGGGCGCGACGCGCGGGAGCTGTCACTCGGGGAACGCCAGCTTGTGCTCCTTGCCCTGGCGGTCGCCCAGGCCGCGCCGATCCTCGTGCTCGACGAGCCCACGGTCCACCTCGATCTCCGACACCAGGTCGAGACGATGGAGCTGCTCGTCGACCTCAACGAGCGCGACGGGACGACCGTCCTCGCGGTCCTCCACGACCTTGGGCTGGCCGGCCACTTCTTCCCGCGCCTCGTGCTGCTCGCGGGTGGCCGGATCGTCGCCGACGGTCCACCCGATGACGTGCTCGCCGACGAGCGCATCCGGACGGTCTTCGGAGTCGATCCGGGTTTCGTCCGCCGTTCGACCGGGTCGGTCCCGGCGGCGACCCTCGGCTGAGCGGCGCCGTCCGCGAGGCGCGTTGACCGTCGGATACCCGGCGGCTAGGCTGCGGCGGTGATACGAGCGCGCGAACCCGGCGGGTCACCGGTCGGACGGCGTCCGGGGCCGAGGGCCGTCGGCGCGTCCGTCGCGGTCTGGCTGCTCATCGCCGTGGTCGTCGTCGGTTGTGGCGGCGCGTCAGGCTCACCCGACCAGACCACGGGTCCGAGCGGACCTGACGCGTCTTCATCGGCCGAGCCGTCGTCGACCGCCGGCCCGACCGAGCCGCCGACCGCCGAGGCGTCGAGCGAACCGACGGTCGAGCCGACCGAAGTGCCGAGCGACGAGCCGACGCCCGAGCCGACCCCGACCGAGACGGCCGGTGACGCCACCTCGACCCCGTCGACGGGCGGCACAGGCCCGTGCTTCGGATCCAGCGAGACCCGGGCGTTCATCGGGGACTTCGCCCAGACCGAGTCCTGGCCGGTCTACTGCGCGATCCTGTCGAAGGACTGGTCGCTCGTCCATCTCGAGTACCGCCTGGCCAACGGTGGCCGCCTGACCGGGAGCTTCCGGCGCCGATCCGACGGCGCCCGGCTGGTGCTGGACCAGGGCGCGGTGTGCGCCGAGACCCACCCGTGCGTCCCGAGCGGTTCCGACCTCGGCACGATCCGGTTCGGCGATCGAGAAGCCGATCTCAGCACGATCGACGGCGGGTTCGCCGCGGTCGTCGACGAGACCGAGAACCCGGCCTGGCTCCTGACCGGGACCGGGCTGAGCCAGAAGGACTTCACGGCGATCGCGGCCAAGCTCCGTCTGCTCGACCTGTAGGCGGGAGGCTCCGACCGCTCAGCGACCGAGGGCCGCCTCCGCCAGCGTCGCCACGGCATCGGCCGTCCGCTCAGGGTCGCCGCCACGGCCGATGAGCACCGCCGTGGCCCCGAAGCCCACGACGGGCCCAGCCGCCCGGATCGCGCGCGATCGCCGCGACCGCCGACGCGAGCGACAGGCCGCCCGGCTCGGGCATCGCCAGGGCCCAGTCGCCCGAGGCATCGAGGGCGTCGAGATCGAACGCGATGTAGGTGCCGTCGACGCGGCCCGCGACCGTCCGCGCCCAGGCCGCGAGGGCCGCGAGGCCAGCCTCCGTGCCGAGCATCCCGGCGCCGAAGTGGGCGACCCGGGATGCCGCGAGCATCCGTGACTCCGTCTCGTCGAGGACCTGGCCACCGAGGAGCGCTGCGTCCTCCTCGAGTGCTGATGGGGCATCGCAGGCGGCCAGGAGATCGGGCTCGCCGCGACCGACGATCATCGCGAACGGCATCCCCCACACGTTCCCTGACGGCGTCGTCGTCGGGGTGTTGAAGTCGCCGTGGGCATCGAACCAGGCGATCGCCAGGCGCGACCCAGGGCGGGCGCGACGGATGCCCGCCATCACCCCCGCGTGCGTCGTGCAGTCGCCGCCGAGCGCCAGCACCCGAACGCCGTCCGCCGCTCCACGCAACGCCCCGGCCGTGTGGTCGGCCAGGCGCGGGAGGTACGCACCGATCAGCGCCCGGTTCTTGGCCCGCGGGTCCGGATCGGCCGCCCAGCCGGGGTCGTTCGGAGCGTCGCCGGCGTCCGTGAGGGCGCTGTCTGCGAGTCCCGCGCGCGATCGGAGGCGGCGCTCCAGGCCGAGCCGCCGGAGCTCGGCCGGCGTCCGCTCCATGCCGTCGAAGTGCCCACCCAGTGAGGTCGGCGAGCCGACGATCACGATCGGTCCGGTCACCCGCCGAGGATAGGCGACGGCCAGGTCCGACGTCCGCCATCATCGGCGGATGCGGATCGCCGACTTCGAGCTGGAACGCTACTTCGCCCGCTGGGAGTTCGCCGTCGACCACCTCCTGTGCGCGTCGGACGTCGAGGGCTACCCGATGTCCGAGCTGCTGGCCCTGGCCGACGAAGAGACGCGCGGCGCTCTGGGAAGGGCTTCGACTCGGCTACACCGAGTCGACCGGTCACCCGCTCCTGCGGCGTGAGATCGCGGGTCTCTACGACCACATCGCTCCGGAGGACGTCCTTGTCTTCGCCGGTGCCGAGGAGGGCATCTTCTGCCTGGCCAACGTCATGCTCGGGTCGGGCGACCACGCGATCGTGACCTGGCCCGGCTACCAGAGCCTGTACGAGGTCGCGCGAGCGGCGGGCGCGGAGGTGACCCTCCATGAGCTCCACGAGGCGGACGGCTGGGCGCTCGACGTCGATCGCCTCCGGGCGAGCCTCCGGCCGGAGACCCGGCTGATCGTCGTCAACGCGCCGCACAACCCGACGGGGATGCTCCCCTCCCACGCCGAGTGGCGGGCCTTGACGGAGCTGTGTGTCGACGCCGGCGTCCATCTCCTGGCCGATGAGGTCTACCGGTACCTCGAGTTCGACCCTGCCGACCGGCTGACCGCCGGAGCCGACGCCTTCGAGGGAGGCATCTCGCTCGGCGTGCTGTCGAAGTCGTTCGCCCTGGCCGGGCTGCGCATCGGCTGGCTTGCGACGCGCGACCGCGCGGTGCTGACCCGCGGCGCGGCCTTCAAGGACTACACGACGATCTGCTCGTCGGCGCCGGCCGAGATCCTCGGCATCGTCGCCCTTCGCGCGCGCGATGCCGTCCTGGCCCGGACCCACGCGATCGTCGGCGCCAACCTTCCACGGCTCGATGCGTTCTTCGCGGCGCGTCCGGACCGCTTCTCGTGGGTCCGTCCGCGTGCGGGCTCGATCGGGTTCCCGAGGCTCTCGGCAGCGGGGGTCACGATCGACGACTTCGCCGCGGAGCTTGTCGAAGCGGAGGGCGTCCTGCTCCTGCCAGGGTCGCGCTTCGGCCATCCCGGCGACCACTTCCGGGTCGGGTTCGGCCGGGTCGACCTGCCCGAGGCGCTGGCGGGCCTCGAGCGGTTCGCCGATCGCCGGCTCGGCTGACCTCGAGCGGTCGCCTTGTCAGGCGCGGCAGGCCGGCGCATCATCGACTCACGATGACGCTGCGACGCCTGACCGGCGGTCTCGGACTCGGGGCGATGCTGAGCTTCGCCGCGGTCCACGCCGTCCACGTCGTCGCCGTGACCGCCGGCCCGGTCGCCGTCGGGGCCGCGGTCCGCTTCGTCTGCCACATCCCCTGAGCGCGGCCGGTCAGACCGTTCCGACGGCGTACCAGGCGCGGGCGTTCAGCGAGAACGGGCCGTCGGTCGCTCCGAGCCGCTGGCGGAGCTCGCGGGCGAGGGCCGCCTGGTCGGCCGGTCCCAGGCTCGCGACGAACGCTCCGGACGGCCCTGGACCGGCAGGCAACGGCGCCCAGAGGTCGTCGAAGTCGCGGTAGGCCACTTCGACGACGATGGCTCCGGTCTCGACCGCTTCGAGTCCGACCCGAGCGAACAGCGTGCCGAGCTCGCCGTCCCGGGCGAACGACATCGTGGTGCGCTCGTCGACGGCGGCCGCCCGATCCGGGAAGAGGGCCATGGCGGCCGCAAAGAACTCGCGCAGCAACGTCATCCCATCGCCGTAGTCCCAGACCGCCGCGGCGACCCGGCCGCCCCTGCGGACGACCCGGCGCATCTCGCCGACGCCCTGGTCCGGGTCGGTCATGAAGTTCACGACCAGCTGGGCGAGGGCGGCATCGAACCTGCCGGTCTCGAACGGGAGCGACTCGGCCGGACCCTGGCGGACATCGACACCCGGCAATCGGTCGCGGAGCGCGGCGGCGAACGACCCGGACGGGTCGATGGCGGCGACCGACCCTGGACCCAGTCGCTCGACGAGGACCGCGGCGAGGGCGCCCGTCCCGCTTCCGACGTCGAGCGCGGTCTGGCCAGCTGCGACGCCCGCGACGTCGGCCAGGGCCGGCGCGAGCGATCGCGAGTAGCGTCCGATATGCCGGTCATAGCTCTCGGCGGCGACATCGAACGTCATCTCGGCCGGTCTCCGTGGCCGTCGTTCCCTGTCGCGATGCGACCGCTCATGGACGGACTCTACGGGCTCCGGCGACCGCCGTCGATCGTTGTTCGGTAGCCTTGTGCGGCGTCACACCGGAGGGAGCGCGTGGGTCTGCGGGGCATGAGCTGGATACGCACGGAGCGCCGCCCACGCCGGTGGCCCGTGGCGTCCGCGGGGATCGTGGTCGTGCTGGTCGTCGCCTGCGGTTCCGGTGCAACAGGCACGCCCGGCGTCGGGGCGACGCCCTCTGCGATCCCGTCGACGGTGCCGCCGTCATCACCGGCTGTGGCGGCTTCGACGACGCCCAGCTCGGTGCCCACGCCGTCGACCGACCCCGGGCTGATCGTCGATCGATCGTTCGCGTGGGGCACGATCGCCTGGTCACCGAGCGGCGACACCCTGGCGGCCGCTGCCCTGACCCAGCAGGCCGGGCAGGGCGAGATCCACCTGTTCGAACGCTCCGGGCGTCAGGCCGGCGTGATCCCGGGGACCGATCTGGCGTGGATCGACGACGACCACCTCGTCGTGGTCCAGCGCAACTCGGACGGCGTGACGAGCTCCGCGCGGCTGTGGTCGAAGGACGCTCGCGACTCGCAGCTGCTTGCGGCCCGGATGGCCTCGATCCTCGGCAACGGGCACGGCGCCGTGGCGATCCTGTTCGATGACCAGGACGCCGCCACGGCGACGTACCGGCTGTGGACAGCCGGCGTCCTGTCGAAGGTCCGCGCCGGGATCCCCGTCGCCTGGTCGACCGACGGTCGCTTGCTCGTTGTCGCTCACGACCCGAGGGAGGCATCGATCGACCGGACGATCGCCACGACCGGACCCGGGGTCATCCTCGCGGCGAGCGGCTGGATCCCGGCCTGGTACGAGGTGATCGACTACCCGACGCTCCACCGGGTCGCGGTCTTCAGCGACATCCCGGTCGACCGGCGCTTCCGGCCCGCGGTCGACGCCGGCGGCAGCCGTCTCGCCGCGGTCGGCGACGACGGACGGGTCGTGGTCCTCGGGTTCGCGCCACGGACCATCGAATCGCTCAAGCTCGCCGCGCGGGTCCTCGGCTGGACGCTCGACGGCCGCCTCGCGCTCGAAGGGACGTCACCGCATGTGGTCCGGCTGTGGGATCCGGCGACCCGCACGCTTGGCCAGCCGCTCGCACCCGGCGCTCGGTTCGCCACGACCGACGGCCAGGCGGTGACCGTGCCCGACCCGGTCGAAGATCCGTCACCGGAGGTCAAGACGAGCGGCACGCTCACCCCGGATGGCGCGCTCCGCGCGCGGAGCGGTCCGACCGTCGGCGACGAGACCCTGCGCCTCCTGCCCGAGCACGTGCCGCCGCCGGCCCCGTGAGGTCGGGCCCGGCGCAGGTTCGCGCGCTCAGCGGACCGTGACCGCGACCTCCTGGACGAGGTTGTTCCCGAGACCCTTGACGTTCCAGGGCTGATCGGTCGGCTGGGTCGCGCCGTCCGCGTCGGTCGCGCGACAGGCCAGGAGATGGGCTCCGACCGGCGCCGGCCAATCGAACGACCAGCCGCGCCACGCGAACTCGCCGACCGGCGCCTCGAGCGTCGCGTCCGACCAGGTCCCGTCGACCGCGACCTCGACCCTGGTGATCGGCGCGGACCCGCTCCAGGCCCGTCCCCGCACCGTCACCGGCCCGGCGTCGAGGGTGCGGGCCCGGCTGAAGAAGTCGGGGATCCCGGGCGGGATCATCAGCGCCCGGACGCGCATCCGGGTCACCGGCTCGCCCGGGTCGTCGTCCGTCACGCGATAGCTGTACGCCTCGATCTGCTGATACCCGGTGAACGGCTCCGCGACCGCGTCGATCGATGTCAGCCACTTCACGCTCGTCATCCCGTACCAGCCCGGGACGAGCAGCCGGACCGGGAAGCCGTGCTGGGGCTCGAGCGGGCGGCCGTTCATCTCGTACGCCAGCACGACCTCCGGGCGTCCCGCGTCCGCGATCGTCAGGCTGCGTTGGTAGTCCTGCTCGATGTCGCCCTGAACGCCGCGGTCCGCACCGCTGAAGACGAGCTCGACGGCATCAGGACGGACGCCGGCGTCGGCGAGGATCCCGGCCAATGACGTGCCCGTCCAGGTCGCCGTGCCGATCGCCTCGACGAGCCAGGGCTGGCTGAGCGGCCGCGGTTCGAGCCGGGCGCGACCGTTGCCGGCGCACTCCAGCGTGACCGGCAGCGTGCGGGCCGGCCGCCGTCGGAGGTCAGCCAGCGTCAGCTCGAGCGGCCGGTCGACGAGCCCGCCGATCCGCAGGCGCCACGCCGCCGGGTCGATCTCCGGGACGTCGAAGTGGATGAGCAGATAGTGCATGCCGACCGGCGTCACGTCGTAGCGCAGTCCCTCGAGGGGCATCCCCCGGTTGCGGGTCGCGAGCTGGAGCTCCTCGAGGGTGATCCCCTGGCCGGGGTCGGCGATGGTGGCCATCCACGGATGGTCGCACCACGGTCAACGGCGCGTGTTCCGGGGACCGGTCGGGTCGGCCGGCGCGGTCGGCGCTGGGCTCAGTCCAGGCCGGCGAACTCGTCGAGGAACCGGGCGGTGATCCGGACCGCGTCTGCGGCGTAGCCAAGATGGACGTTCTCGTCGGGTGCGTGGGCCCGACAGTCCCACGTCCCGCCGCCGAGGCTCGTCATCGGGATCGCGTCTCGCCCGCAGACCTGCCACATCGGCGCGACGCCGGACATCGACACCGAGCGGATCTCGGGCTTGCCGAGCACGGCCTCCGAGACGCGCGCTGCCGCGTCGAGCATCGGATCGTCGGAGCGCGTCCAATAGGCCGGCTCGCCCTCCTCGCCGATGATGGCGATGTCCGCGAACCCGTGGTCGTCGAGATGGGCACGGACGGCGGCCACGATGGCGGCCGGCTGCTGATCGGGCACGATCCGGATGTCGAGCCGCGCGTGCGCCTCGGCCGGCGTGATCGTCTTGTCGCCGGGCCCGATGAAGCCGGACCACAGGCCCTGGATGTTCAGCGTCGGCGCGAACGTCATCGCTCGGATCGCGTCGAGACCGTCCAGACCGCCGATCAGGGTCGGCGCGCCGTACTCCTTCCGGTGGTCGTCGATGACCTCCAGCGGCGTCGCATCGACGATCGCCAACTGGGCGGGCGTCGGTGGTCGTGCGCCACGATCGAGGCCGGCGACCGCCGGCGCTCCGTCGGCGCGGTACATGCTCGCAAGGGCCTGCGCCAGACGGACGGGGGCGCTCGGAAGGATCGTCGCCATGCTCGAATGGGCGTCGTAGGCGATCGTCCGGCAGACGAGCTCCAGGACGACGATGCCCCGGACGCCGCCGACGATCTCCGGCCGGCCGGACGCGTCGATCCCGCCACCCTCGATGAGGGCGCCCTCGACCTGCCGGATCCCGGGCCGCTCATCGAGCAGAGCGTCCAGGTGCTCGCTGCCGTACTCCTCCTCGCCCTCGACAAGGAAGCGCAGCCGGCAGGGAAGCGGGCCGATCGTCGCGAGATAGGCCTCCACCGCCCAGATCCGCGGCATGAGCTCACCCTTGTTGTCGGTCGCGCCGCGCGCGTAGAGGCGACCGTCCCGGACCGCCGGCTCGTACGGCGGCGTGGTCCACAGGTCGAGCGGGACAGCTGGCTGGACGTCGTAGTGCTGGACCGCGTTGAGCGTTCGTGGCCCTTCGCCGATCGTGCCGACGACGAGCGGCGGGACGTCGGGCTGGCCGGGCAGCTCGACGACGTCGACGTCGGCGCCCAGGGTCCGCAACCGCTCGGCGATCCAGTCGGCCGAGCCACGAAGACCCTCGAGATCACCTTGTTCGGACCTGAATCGGCAGAATGCCGCGAGCTCATCGGTCCAGGCCGGCAGCCGCTCGGCCACGTAGCGGTCGAGCGCGGAATAGTCGGGCATCGGGTCCTCACTTCAGCGGCGCGACGGCCCGACGAGGATACCGGGCGCGCGATCGCGCCGGGGGTCAGGCGCGCTTGCGCGGCAGGTCGAGGAACGGCAGCTCGACGACCGTCGCGCCGACCCGCCCGCGCTTCGCCTCGACCGTCCATTCCACGGACAACTTCGAGCCGACCGACTCGTGGCTGGCGGGCACGGACGCCAGGGCGATCGGCTTCTTGAGGATCGGGCTCCAGCCGAGGCTCGTGACCCGGCCGATCTGGCGGCCACCGTCGACATCGAACAGCGGCGTGTGACTGCGCGAGACCACCGCCGGGGCGGTCGGTGGCAGGCCCTTGGCGTCGTAGAGCGCGACGATGTCGTCCCAGATCAACTCGAGCCCGACGAGGCGCCGGGCCGGGCCTCCGGACCGATGCTCGGCGGCGAGGGCGCGCTTCCCAACGAACTCCGCCTTGTCGAGATCGACGAGTCGGCCGAGGCCGATCTCATACGGCGAGTAGGCCTGGTCGGCGTTCATCGCGTGACGCGCGCTCGTGTAGTCGACCTCAAGCAGGATGAGCCCAGCTTCGAGCCGGACGACGTCCAGGGCGATCATCCCCGCCGGTCGGATGCCGTAGGGCTTGCCCGCCTCGGTGAGCGCGTCCCAGACGTCGACGGCCCGGTCGGCCGGGACCCAGAGCTCGTAGCCGAGGTCACCGGTGTAGCCCGTCCGGCTCACATCGATCGCGGTCCCGGCGATCGTCGCGGGCCGGCGGCGGAAGTAGCGCAGGTCCGCGAACGACTCGCCGGCGGCTGCCTCGAGGATCGCTCGGCTGCACGGTCCCTGGAGTGCCACGGCCGCAAGCGTCTCGCTGACGTCCTCGATCGCGACGTCGAGGCCGGTCGCGTTCATCGTCAACCAGCGGTACTGCGGATCGGCCGCCGTCCATCGGAAGCGGTCGCCCGCCAGGCGATGGACGGTCCCGTCGTCGACGACCTTGCCGTCCTCGTCGCACCACGGCGTGTAGGCGACCGCCCCGTCCTTCAGTTTCGTCGCGTCCCGGGTGATCACCCGGTCGACGAGCCTGAGCGCGTCGCGCCCGCGGACCTCGTACTTGTAGAGCGGGCTGACGTCGATGAGGGCGGCCTGCTCCCGGATCGCGTTGTACTCGATGTCGTGGTAGTCGGCGTAGACGCTGGCGGCGAAGTAGCCCGACCACTCGCGCCACTGCATCTTCCGGTTCTGGGGCTCGGTCCGGGGGTGGAACGCGGTCCCGACGCTCAAGGTGCTCCTCCACGTGCGACCGACGGAGTATGCCGGAAACGCCCCGCTCCGGACCGCGGGCGTCGTGCTGGCCGCCACCGCCCCGCGCCGGACCAACCGCCGCGTGCCGGCCGCCATCGCCGCGTGCGTGGGACGCTCGTATCAGCGAACGAACCGACAACCGGAGGGTGGACCCGGTCGGGATCCGTCCCGGACTGAGCGTGGAGCGGGATGAAATGGACCTGTCCAGTCGCGCGTCGGGGTCCGGATCCGGCCCTCCTTCGCCCGTTCGAGCGTGGGGCGCACGGTGCCGTCACCGAGCCCGACATCGGGTCGCCGGTGCCGGACCGTCGAAGCACACGGTCCACCACTGGACCCAGTGCCGGTGCACGTCCGGCTGACCGGCCCGCTAGACTGCAGCGGTCCCAGGCATCCTGCAGAGCGGGCTGGCGCGCCCCGGCAGGGCGGACACGACGGAGGAGCACGTGGCCGACAGCTACGACGCGGTCATCATCGGCGGCGGTCACAACGGGCTCGTCAGTGCCGCCTACCTCGCCCGGGCGGGTCTGAAGACCGTCGTCCTCGAGAAACGACACCTGCTCGGTGGCGCGGCCGTGACCGAGGAGGTCTTCCCGGGCTTCCGGTTCAGCGTCGCGAGCTACGTCGTCAGCCTGCTGCGGCCCGAGATCATCCGAGAGCTCGACCTGCCGAAGCACGGTCTCGACATCCTGCCCCTTGACGGCACGTTCACGCCGCTCCAGAACGACTACCTGTGGCGGGTCAACGACCACGGGCGGACGATCCGCGAGCTCCGGCGCTGGAGCCTGCGCGACGCCGAGGCCTACGAGGAATACGGCCAGCTCATGGTCGAGATGGCCCGCTTCATCAAGCCGATCCTCGGCATCGTCCCGCCCGACCTGACCGGGTTCGATCCTCGTCACTTCAGTCCGCTGACCGGGCTGCTGCGGACCTTCCAGAAGCTGCCCGAGAAGCAGCAGGCGGTCTTCGTCCAGCTCATGACGATGAGCGCGACCGATTTCCTGCGCCAGTGGTTCGAGACCGACCCGCTCATCGCCACGATGTCCGCGTCGGGGATCATCGGGACGTACCAGGGCGTCCAGAGCCCGGGCACCGCCTATGTCCTCCTTCACCACTACATGGGTGAGATCGACGGTGCGTTCCGGGCCTGGGGCATCCCGCGGGGCGGGACCGGCGGCGTGTCGGAGGCGATCGGCTCGTCGGCCCGCGCCCTCGGCGCCGAGATCCGGCTCGAGGCTCCGGTCGCCCGGATCGATGTCCGGCGCGGTCGAGCGGTCGGGGTCGTGCTCGAATCCGGCGAGGAGATCCGCGCGAAGACCGTCATCAGCTCGGTTGACGCACGTCTGACCTACCTCGGTCTCATCGAGCCCGGGACCCTCGAGCCGGACTTCGAGGAGGAGGTCCGCCGGTTCAAGTTCCGCGGCTCGTCCGGGAAGGTCAATCTGGCCGTCGATCGCCTGCCCGACTTCACCTGCCTGCCGGGTGAGGGCGACCACCTCCGTGGCGCGATCAGCTTCAGCGCCGGCGTCGACGACATGGAGCGCGCCTACGACGACGCGAAATATGGTCGCTGGTCGCGCCGCCCGTACATCGACATGATCATCCCGACCCTGGTCGATCCGTCGATGGCCCCGCCCGGCAAGCACGTCATCAGCTGCTTCGTCCAGTACGCGCCATACAAGCTCGATCCGAGCCTCGGGACCTGGGACGACAACCGGGAGGCGTTCGGCGACGCGGTCATCGACCGGATCGCCGAGGTCGCCCCGAACATCCGCGACATCGTCCTCCATCGGCAGGTCCTCACGCCGCTCGACATCGAGCGCCGGTTCGGCCTGACGGAGGGGAACATCTTCCAGGGCGAGCTCAGCCTCGAGCAGCTGTTCTTCAACCGGCCGGTCCCCGGCTATGCGCGCTTCAAGAGCCCGGTCCGCGACCTCTGGCTGGGCGGCTCGTCGACCCATCCGGGTGGCGGGATCATGGGCGCGAACGGCCGTATCGCCGCGCTGGAAGTGCTCCGGTCGCGCGGCCGGAAGGCGGCCTGACGATGGCTCCGGACACGGCCTACGACGCGATCGTCATCGGTGCCGGCCATAACGGGCTCGTCGCTGCGGTCTATCTCGCCCGCGCGGGCGTCCGAGTCCTCGTGCTGGAGCGGCGCGATCGTGTCGGTGGGATCGCGGACACCGTGGACCTGGCGCCGGGCGTTCGTGCGCCGGCTGTGGCTCAGACCGTCGGCCGGCTCCGCCCGTCGATCGTCCGCGAGCTGGGTCTCAAGGCGCACGGCCTGTCGCTCGTCGCGCCCGAGGTCCGGGTCTTCGCTCCCCAACCGGATGGCCGGGCGATCACGCTGTGGGCGGACCCGGCGGCCACTGCCGAGGGCCTCCGCGCCTGGTCGACCCACGACGCCGAGCGGTTCGTCGGATTCGACCGGCTGACGCGCGCCATCGGTCGCTTCCTCGCCGAGCTCAACGCCTCGACCCCGCCGGACATCAAGTCGCCCGGCGTCGGGGACGCCCTGTCCGGCCTGCGTCTCGGTCGCCGGTTCCGTGGACTCGGCAAGGGCGACGCGCGCTCCGTCCTCCGGGTCCTGCCGATGGCGATCGCGGACTTCGTGGCGGAGGCGTTCGACACGGACGGGCTCCGCGGCGTGCTCGCCAGTCGCGGCATCCACGACACCGCGATGGGACCGTGGTCGGCCGGGACCGCGGCGGTGTTCCTCAACGACTCCGCCGGGAACGACGGTGGCGCAGCGGGTCAGACCGTCTTCGCGCGGGGCGGACCCGGTGCCCTGTCGGCCGCCCTGGCGTCCGCGGTCCGAGCGGCCGGCGGCGAGATCCGGACCGACGCCGCCGTCGCGGCGATCCTGACCGACGACGGCCACGCGACCGGCGTCCGGCTCGTCTCCGGCGAAGAGATCGGCGCGCGGTCCGTCGTCGCCGGCACCGACCCGAAGCGGGTCCTGACCGAGCTGCTCGACCCGGTGGTCGTCGGACCTGGGATGCATTGGCGCGCGGCGAACATCCGCACCCCGGGCACGGTGGCCTCGATCGCGCTGGCCCTCAGCGGTCTGCCCAACTTCCTGGCGACGGGCGACGGGGACGCGGCTGAACGGCAGTTGCGCGGGCGGATCGTCATCGCGCCGGGCATCGACTATCTCGAGCGTGCCTTCGACAGCGCGAAGTACGGCGAGCTCAGTGCCGCCCCGTACCTCGAGGCGACGATCCCGTCGCTCATCGATCCGAGCCTGGTCGAGGGCGCCCCCGCCGGGACCCAGGTGATGACGGTGCATCTCCAGTACGCGCCGTTCGCGCTGCGTGACGGAACCTGGGAGACGCGTCGCGAGGAGCTCGGCGACCTGGCCCTGGCGACCCTCGAGGACTACGCCCCCGGCCTCCGCTCGCTCGTCACGGCGCGGCGGATCCTCAGCCCGCTCGACCTCGAGCGCGACTACGGCCTGACCGGCGGTCATCCGCTCCACGCCGAGCCGTCCCTCGACAGCTTCTTCCTGTGGCGGCCACTGTTCGGCCACGCCCGCTACCGACTGCCGGTCGCGCGGCTCTACCTCGCCGGCTCGGGCGCTCATCCCGGTGGTGGGATCACGGGCCAGCCGGGCCAGAACGCCGCCCGCGAGATCCTGGCTGACCGGCGGCGCTGGGCGCGCTAGGTCGAGACGGCAGCCCCGCCGACCTAGGCCGGACCGGTCTCCTCGACGTCGGCGTCGACACCCGGGCGGGGCTCGCGCGGCACGCGGATCCGCCGCCCTTCCCGGTTCTCGACCCGGCGGGCGGCCCGGGCGGTCACCGTTCGGTCCTCACCGAAGATCTCGAGATAGTGGAAGAACAGCGACGACAGCACGGCGGCGATCGGGATGCCGAAGATCGCCCCGGCCACGCCGGCGACCTTCGCGCCGATGATCACCGAGGCGAGGACCACGATCGGATGGAGGCCGACGGCGTTGGCCATGAGCCGCGGCTGCAGGATGTTCATCACGACGAACCAGCCGATCATCATGATCACGAGGGTCGGCAGGATGAGCCCGGGGTCGGTGAACACCGCGACGATCACCGGTGGCGCCCATGACACGAACGGCCCGAAGAACGGGATCGCCATCAGCAGCCCCGACAGGGCCGTGGTGACCGCGATGAAATCGAGACCCAGGAGTGCGCTCGTTCCCAGGGCAACGGCCGCATACGCGAAGCCGATCGCGGCCTGACCACGGAGGAAGCCGCCGAACGAGCGCGAGACGGACGTCTCGAGCAGCTTCGCCTCGTCGCGCTGGCTGGGCGGGACCAACCGGTTGATGAACGCCTGGATACGTTCCTGGTCGATGAGGATGTAGACCGACAGGATGACCACGATGAGCGTCGTCCCGATCGCTCCGAGGCTGGCCACGGCGATCGATTGGAGCGGACCGACGAGGCCGGTCGCGGAGTCGCGAACGTAGCTCAGGAGCTGCTCCGCGGTCACCACCAGGTCGACCTGGCCGAAGCCCAGCTGGTCGAGCCACGACTGGAGCGGAGCGAGGACCTGGGGCAGGTCCTGGCTCAGCTTCGGCAGGTAGTCGACGAACTCCGAGATGCCCGTCGCCAGGGTCTGGGCGATGAACACGATGACCCCGACCATCCCGGTGAACAGGATGAGGTAGACCACGACCACCGCGACGACCCGCGGCAGACGCGGGACGTGGGCGATGATCCAGCGCACGATCGGACTCAGGACGAAGGCGATCAGCCAGGCCAGGAAGAACGTCAGGATGATGTCGCCGAAGTCGAAGAAGATCTTGCCGACCATCCCGATGACCACGATCCCGAGCCCGATCGTGGCCAGGATCAGGAGGGTGTCGAACAGGCGCGCCTGGCGACGGGTGATCGGCAGCAGCTGGCTGCTCGGCACCGGCTCGTCCGGGCGGCCGACGTCCTCCTCGCCGGTGGCCGTCATCGCAGTCCCATCCGTTCGCGGACCTCGGCCATCGTCGCCTCGGCCTTCGGCCGGAGTCGCTCGGACGCGTCGCCCAGCACCTCATCGATCCGGTCGGGATCGGCCATCAGCTCGGCGAAGCGCTCGCGCGGCTCCTCGTAGTGGCGGATGATCCGGTCCGCGAGCAGCTGCTTGGTATCGACGCAGCCGGTCCGGGCGGTCCGCTCGCCGTCCCAGATCTCCTCGTAGTCGTCGCCGAACGAGCGATGGAGCTGGCAGACGTTGCAGACCTCGGGCCGGCCCGGATCGGTCCGGAGGATCCGCTTCGTATCGGTGACCATCGACATGACCTGCTTCCGGACCACGTCCGGCGCGGCGAAGATGTCGATCGTGTTGCCGACGGACTTACTCATCTTCTTGACCCCGTCGGTGCCGAGCACGATCGGGGCGTCGGTGAACACCGCCTGTGGCTCGGGGAACGTCTCGCCGTAGCGGGCGTTGAACGCCCGGACGATCTCGCGCGACAGCTCGAGGTGTGCGGCCTGATCGCGCCCGACCGGGACGAGCGACGCCTTGTAGATCACGATGTCGGCGGCTTGGAGGACCGGGTAGGTGAGCAGCCCGTGGTTGATGTCGTCGGGCTGGGTGAGCTTCTTCTCCTTGTAGGTCGGGGTCCGCTCGAGCCAGCTGACCGGGGTGACCGTGCACAACAACCAGGCGAGCTCGGTGTGCTCGGGGCGATGGCTCTGGACGAACAGCGTGCAGCGTTCCGGATCGAGGCCGAGGGCCAGGAGCGACGCAGCCATCTCGCGGGTCCGTGTCCGGAGCAGGTCCGGATCGTGGGTGCTGGTCAGCGCGTGATAGTCGACGATGCAGTAGATCGCCTCGTACTCGTATTGGAGCCGGACGTAGTTCCGGATCGCTCCCAGGTCGTTGCCGAGATGGACGATCCCCGACGGCTGGATCCCGCTGAAGATCTTGGGCCTGGGCTGAGCGGCGGCGATCGGCGCCGGCGCGGGCGCGAGCTCGGTCGTCATCGGGCCGAGTGTAGCCCACCGGACCCCGCCGACCGGTCCCGGCCGGGGCGTGTCGGCTACCATTCGGCCGATGTCCAGCCTCGTTCCAGGTCGACGATGAGCCGTGCTCCGCTGCGGGTGGCCGTGCTCGGCGCCGGGACCGTGGGACTCGAGGTCATCCGTGCGTTCGCGCCAGGCCCGGACCGCCTCGCCTCGGCGGACGGTGCCCCGTTGACCCTGGTCGGGGTCGCGGTGCGGGATATCGACCGGGCTCGCGGCCGGGGCGTCCAGGCAGAGCTGCTCACCGACGCGCCGGCGCACCTCGTCGCATCGCCGGAGGTCGACATCATCGTCGAGGTCATGGGCGGCGACGAGCCGGCGCACACGCTGACCGCCGCTGCCCTGGGTGCCGGCAAGCCGGTCGTGACCGCGAACAAGCACGTCGTCGCCCATCACGGGACGGAGCTCGAGGCGCTCGCCCGGCGGACGGGGACCGCGTTCCGGTTCGAGGCCGCGGTGGCCGGCGGGACGCCGGTCCTCGGCCCGCTCGCCGTCGAGCTGGCCGCGAACCGGGTCGACGTCGTGCGCGGCATCGTCAACGGGACGACGAACCACATCCTGACGGGGATGGCGAGCGGCGGCCGGGCTTATGCCGACGTCCTCGCGGAGGCCCAGGCGGCCGGCTACGCCGAGGCCGACCCGAGCGGCGATGTCGAGGGCGACGACGCCGTCAACAAGCTCGTGATCCTGAGCCGGCTGGCATTCGGCGCCTGGCTCGAGCCGGCCTCGATCGGCCGGCGCCCGCCCTCGGTGGCCGGCGAGGCGGCGCCCGGGATCACCGGCGTGACCGCGGCCGAGCTCAAGGCCGCCGCCGCCGTCGGTCTGACGCTCAAGCTCATCGCCGCCGCCCGCCGGACCGAAGATGGGCGGATCGACGCGAGCGTCCTCGTCACGGCGATCCCGGCCGACGCCGCGCTCGCCCGGACCGGCGGCGTCCAGAACCGGGTCGAGATCGATGCCGAACCCGTCGGCCGGGTGAGCTTCGGTGGCCCGGGCGCGGGAGGGGCGGCAACGAGCAGCGCGATCCTGGCGGACCTCGTCGCGCGTGGCCCGGCACGGTGACAGCACGTGGGCCGGGCTCGCGCCGGCCGCCGGTCCTGCGCTCGAGGCCGGTCCCACCGATGACGGCCCGCGGCGACGCTTCTTCTCGACGACCCTGCCCGAGGGGCTCGTCCGCGACCAGGTCGAGATCGAGGTCGCCAAGGGCGGCGGCTTCATCGCGGCGGCTCGGCCGCTTGGCGAGCTCCGGGCGGACCTCGCGGTGGTCGGCGTCGACGCGACGCTCTACCCCGTCGACGGATGACCGAGCTCCGGATGCCGCCTCGACCCCGTCTCGTCGATCGCTATCGACGGTTCCTGCCGGTCGGCGCTGCCACCCCCGACCTGAGCCTCGGCGAAGGGTTCACCCCGCTCGTCCACGCCCGGACCCTCGGCCGCCAGCTCGGTCTGTCGAACCTCTACCTGAAGGTCGAGGGGACGAACCCGACCGGCAGCTTCAAGGATCGCGGGATGGTCGTGGCCGTGGGCCGGGCGCTCGAGGCCGGCGCGCGCTCGATCGTCTGTGCGTCGACCGGGAACACGTCCGCGTCGGCCGCCGCCTATGGCGCCGCCGCCGGCATGGAGGTCATCGTCGTCCTGCCGAAGGGCCGGATCGCGACCGGGAAGCTGCTCCAGGCGCTCATCGCCGGGGCGCGGGTCGTGGCGGTCGACGGCAACTTCGATGCGGCGCTGCGGGTCGTCCGCGAGCTCGCCGCCAGCGATGCCCACCCGGTGACGCTCGTGAACTCGGTCAACCCGGATCGGCTCGCCGGTCAGAAGACGGCGGCGTTCGAGATCTGCGACGACCTGGGCCGGGCTCCGGACATCCTCGCCATCCCGGTCGGCAACGCCGGCAACATCAGCGCCTACTGGGCCGGCTTCCTGGACTACCACGCGGCTGGGCTCAGCGCCGGCCGGCCCCGGATGTACGGCTTCCAGGCGGCCGGCGCGGCGCCGATCGTCCTCGGGCACGCCGGTCGCCGAGCCCGAGACCGTCGCCACCGCCATCCGGATCGGCGACCCGGCGAGCTGGACGAAGGCGACCGCGGCCCGGGACGAGTCCGGCGGGCTCATCGAGGCGGTGACCGACGACGAGATCCTGGCCGCCTACCGCGACCTCGCCCGGCTCGAGGGCATCTTCTGCGAGCCATCGTCGGCGGCCGGCGTCGCCGGGATCCGGGCGCTCGTCGCCGCCGGCCGGCTCGGTGTTCCCGCGGATGCGACGATCGTCTGCGTCCTGACCGGGAGCGGGCTCAAGGATCCGCACACCGCCGAGACCCAGGTGAGCGCCATCCTCGAGGCTGACGCGACGAGCGATGCGGTCGTCGCCGCGCTCGGCTGGTAGCGTTCGAGGCAGGAGGGCAGCGTGGTCGCGAACTGGCTGGCGGAGCTCGATGGGCGACGGATCGCCGTCGAGGTCCCGGCATCGAGCGCGAACCTCGGCGCGGGCTACGACTGTCTCGGGCTGGCCCTCGACCTGACCGACCGGATCGAGGTCGAGGTCCGCAGCTGGAGCCGCGGCGAGATCGAGCTCGAGATCGACGGCGAGGGCGTCAATGAGCTGAGCGAGGATCGCGACAACCGCTTCGTCGTCGGCCTCGAGACCACGCTCGTCCAGCTCCGGGGGAAGATCCCCGAGGGGGTCGGCTGGCGGATCTCGATGCGCAACCGGATCCCGCTCGTCCGTGGGCTCGGCTCATCGGCGGCCGCGACGGTCGCCGGTGTGGTCGCCGCCAACGCCCTGGCCGACGGGAACCTCGCACCGATGGACATGCTCAGGATCGCGGCCGCGATCGAGGGGCATCCGGACAACGTCGGAGCTGCGCTGCTCGGCGGGTTCGTCGTCAGCACGGCGCTCGGCGCGGAGGTCGAGGCGCTCCGGTTCGACGTCCCGCGCGATCTCCGCTGCGTGCTCTACATCCCCGAGCTGCGTCTCGAGACCGCGGCGATGCGCCGGGTGCTTCCGAAGAGCGTCCCGTTCGACGATGCGGCCACGAACCTCGCCCGGGTCGCGCTCGGGGTCGCCGGGATGGCCGGCCGTCGGACCGACCTGCTCCGCTATCTGACGGTCGACCGGCTCCACGAGCCGTACCGCTCGGAGGTCTACCCGCAGCTGCCGCGGCTCGTGGAGGCGGCTCGGACGGCCGGGGCGCTCGGCGCCTGTCTGTCCGGATCCGGCTCGGCGATCATCGCGTTCACCGACACCGTGGCGGCCGTCGCCCGGATCGAGGCGGCCTTCTCGGCCGTGGCCGCCGACACGGATCTGCCCGGTCAGGCGACCGTGGTCACCCCCAGGAACGCTGGCGCGAAGGTCGTCCACCGGGGCTGAGCGCACGATTCCGGCGCCTCCAGGCACCGCAGTTCGCGAGGACGCCTCAGGGCCACGCTCGGGACACCTTGACGAGCGGCCGACACTGCGGCCATGGCGAGCTTCGTCAACGACATCGGACAGTCGATCGGGAACCTGTTCCAGAACGCGATCGGGGCCGTGAGCGCCGCGTTCACCGGCCTCGTCCACACGGTCGACCAGTGGATCCCGGGTGGGTTCCCGATCTTCGTCGTGCTGTGCACGATCGGGGTCCTCGTCGGGCTCGCCACCCTCAGGCGCTGACCCCGACCCGACGGTAGGCCGCCACCCGGGCGGTGACCTCGAGTCCGAGCGAGCCGTAGAGTCCCATCGCTCCCGGATTCACCCGCTCGGCCGCGATCAGCGCATCGTTCCCGCCGACCGAGCGCGCGTTCCGCAGCGCCGCGCGACAGACCGCCCGCCCGAGACCCGTTCTCTGGTGGTCCGGATGGACGCCGACGGGCTCGAGCTCGACCCCGCCGGTCAGCGGGTCGAGCCAGGCGAGGGCGAATGCGACCACCGTCCCGTCGGGCCCGCGCACGATCGTGTCGAGCCCAGGCCGATAGAGGGGCGTCGACCGGCAGAAGGCGTACTTCTCCACGGTCATCGTGGAACCGGGGAAGGCCGCGATGCCGCAGGCGACCCGCGCGGCAACGTCCGCGTCCGTGTCGATCGTCCCGAGCGCATAGCCATCGGGCAGGGACGGTGCGCTCAGGTCGAGGGCGTCGATCCGCCCGGTGAAGTGGGCGAACCCGGGCTCAGAACCCTCCGTGAACCCGAGCTCGGCCAGGGTCCGGACCGCGGCCCCATCCTCGACGACGCTCCAGACGCGGGCGGTCATCGGCGGCCCGCTGGCCGGGGCGGCGGCGTCCGTCGCCGGGTCCGCCTGGGCCGGCGTCTCGACCGCGTCGGCGTCGAGACCGCCGAGACGGGTCGTGGGGGTCGATCGGTAGCGGGGGATCTGGGCCTCGACCCAGTCGATCATCGCCCCGATCACCGCCGGCTCGCGGTGGCCGGGCGCGACGATCAGGTCCGCCTCGTTCGGGAGGCCGTACCAGGCGAAGCCGATGAGCTCGGTCGCATCGGGCTCACCCGCGAACCACAGCCGGACGCGACCCTCGAGCCCCGGCACCCGGCCGAGGGCGTGGACCGACCACCAGTCGACATCTCCGGCATGGAGGTGCTGCGCCGGCCAGTCGGCGCGCCAGCAGCGCGACACGAGGGCCTGCATCGTCCGGCTGTCGGCCGGCGTCTCCCAGGCGCGCGAACGCGCCGGCTCGGTCCGAGGTCGTCGAGCTCACGCGCTCGGGGTATTCGCCCGGATGAACTTGAGCGTGCGGCGCCAGGCGTTCGTCGAGGCCTCGGCGAAGTCGTCCGCCTTGCGATCGAAGAAGCTGTGCGGGGCGCCCGGGTAGGTGACGAGCTCGTGGTTCACGCCGGCGGCCGACGAGGGCGTGCTCGAACTCGGCGACGACATCCGGGGTGATCCCCTCGTCCGCTCCGCCGAAGATGCCGAGGATCGGTGCCCGTATCTCGGACGCGACGTCGACCGGGGCGGGCGAGCTCGATCGGGCACCCGTCGGCCAGCCGTAGAAGCCGATCGCCCCCGACATGCCGAGATCCATCGTCGGCGTCAGGAAGGCCAGACGGCCGCCCATGCAGAAGCCGACCGCGAACAGGGCGACGACGCGGCCGCCATCACGCAGCGCCGCAGCGGCGGCGTGGATGTCCGCGAGCGTGCCCTCCCAGGTCATCTGGCCGACGTGGGGCATGTACGTGAAGTCGCCTGCCCGTCGCTCAGCGCCCGCCGTTCGCCCGAAGTAGTCGATCGCCACGGCGTCCACCCCGGCCTCGGCGAACCGGAGCGCGAGCTCCTCGAAGTACGGGTGGAGGCCGCGCACGTCCGGCAGGATGATGATCCCGGCCCCGGTCGGAGCGTTGGCCCGTGCGCGGAACGCCGCGAACTCGATGCCATCGTCGCCCATCAGGATCAGGTGCTCATGCTCGACCGCACCCCCGGCGATCGGGGCGATCGGCGGCCGGCTGTCGAGATCGAAGCACATCCCCGCGACTCCTTCGGATGCCCGACAGGATACGTCGCACGGCCGACGCGCGAGTCGGATCGAGGCCGCCGAGCCGCTCGTCTGGATTCTCCCAGCCGAGGTTCTGCGCTTGGCGCTGGACGGTACCTCGATAATCGGCACGACCCGTTCGGAGAACGAAGATGACGGATCCGTCGGCAGCGGGGCCGCTGATCCACGGCTTCTTGTTCGCGGACCTGCGCGGTTATACGGCCTACGCCGAGGCGCGTGGAGACGCCGCGGCCGCCGACCTGCTCGACAAGTACCGGGTCCTCGTTCGCGGCGTGCTCGGTGAGCTCGGCGGCGCCGAGATCAAGACCTAAGGCGACAGCGGCCGACCGCGCTTGCACGGGATGCAAACATCAGACGGTCGACGGAACGGGCGATCGTTTCGCCTCGTGATCTCTTGCACCCGTTGCAAGGATGACGTCATTTGGCACCGTGACAGCCTGATACGTGGCTCGGGTTTGCACCCGGTGCAACTCCGCTGCTCTCCGACGCTGTTGTTTGCATCGGATGCAAGCGAGGCGGGATGGCCAGCGAGGCGGGATGGCAAGCGAGGCGGGATCCGTGCACTGGATGCGGCAAGCGTCGCCCACGCTCCCGCCGTCTCACCAGAGGGCGGTCCTGAGCACGCGAGACCCGCTGCTACAATCCCGCCCTGATGGCAGGTCCCCTCGTGGTCCAGAAGTTCGGCGGCTCTTCGGTCGCCGGCGCGGACCGGATCAAGCGCGTGGCACGACGGATCGCCCGGGAGCGGTCGGGCGGTGCCCAGCTCGTGGTGGTGGTCAGCGCGATGGGCGACACGACCGACGAGCTCCTCGCGCTCGCGGCGGCGATCACCGACGAGCCTGACTCGCGCGAGCTCGACATGCTGCTGGCGACGGGTGAGCACCAGAGCGCGACCCTCGTGTCGATGGCACTCCACGCGCTCGGCGTCCCAGCGATCAGCCTGACCGGCGCCCAGGCCGGGATCCGGACCGATGGCCGCTACGGGAAGGCCCGGATCGCCAATGTCGATCCCGCCCGGGTCCACCAGGAGCTCCAGGCCGGGAAGGTCGTCATCGTGGCCGGCTTCCAGGGTCTCAGCGCCACCGATGCCGACAAGGCCGAGACCACGACGCTCGGACGGGGCGGCTCGGACACGACCGCCGTCGCGCTCGCGGCCCGGCTCGGTGCGGACCGCTGCCAGATCTTCACCGACGTCCGCGGGATCTACACGGCCGATCCGCGGATCGTCGTCGACGCTCGCCAGCTTCCGGTCATCGGCTACGAGGAGATGCTCGAGCTGGCCCATCAGGGCGCGCAGGTGATGCAGGTCCGGGCCGTCGAGCTCGGCTGGGTGAACGACGTCGTGATCGAGGTCCTCAGCTCGTTCGAGGACGCCCCCGGGACGCTCATCGAGGAGGATCCGCTCGTGGAGCAGCGCAACAAGGTCCGCGGCCTGGCCCACGACCGGAACGTCGCCAAGGTGACGCTCGTCGCGGTGCCCGACCGGCCGGGCGTGGCCCACGCCATCTTCGCCCCGCTCGCCGACGCCGGGATCAACGTCGACATGATCGTCCAGAACGTGGGTCATGGCGGGACCACGGATCAGAGCTTCACGGTCGCCCGCT
Organism: uncultured Chloroflexia bacterium; assembly: GCA_963783135.1. GTDB lineage: Bacteria > Chloroflexota > Limnocylindria > Limnocylindrales > CSP1-4 > Chersky-267. Next base: position 294,994 of record CAWAMH010000001.1, read on the forward strand.
CGGACCTCGCCAAGGCCAAGCGGATCCTCGAGCCGATCGCCCGCGACCTTGGCTTCCGCGAGATGACCACCGACTCGGCCGTGGCCAAGGTGTCGATCGTCGGCGCCGGGATCCACAACGCCCCCGGCTACGCCGCCCGGATGTTCGGGGCGCTGGCCGATGCCGGCGTGAACATCGAGATGATCTCGACCTCCGAGGTCCGGATCACCTGCATCATCGCCGAGGACGACGTCGAGACCGCGGTCCGGGCACTCCACGCGGGCCTTCGAGCTCGAGAAGCCGGACGCCGTCGATCCCAGCGCGCCGGCGTCGACGGCGCGAGCGGGCTGATCGGACGCGTGACGGAGGCGTCGTTCCTCAGTCGTCGGGAGTCGTTCACGAGCGTCGGCTCGACGAACGACGTCGTCGGCGATTGGCTCGCCGCGGGCACGCCCGAGGTCTGCCTCGCGATCGCCGCGGAGCAGACCGCCGGTCGAGGGCGGGCCGGCCGAGCCTGGACCGCACCGTCCGGCGCCGGCCTCCTCGCGTCGGTCGGGTTCCGGCCGACCTGGCTCGAACCCGGTCGGACGTGGCGGCTGGCGGCGCTGGTCGCGCTGGCGATGGCCGATGCCGCCGAGGCCGTGGCCGGGCTCCCGAGTCGCCGGATCCGCCTGAAGTGGCCCAACGACCTGGTGCTCGAGTCGGCCGACGGTGCGGTGCTGAAGCTCGCCGGTCTTCTCGGCGAGACGGTCGGACTCGGATCGACCGACCCACGGGCGATCGTCGGGATCGGCATCAACGCCGATTGGCGGCCGGCCGACTTCCCGGCCGAGCTCGTCGGCCGGATGACCAGCCTGCGCGAGGCCGCGGGCGATCGTCCGATCGACACCGACCGGCTGGTCGCCGTGTTCGTCGCTGAGCTCGAGGGCCGGGTCGCGGCCCTCCGGGACGGCCGCTTCGACGTCGCCGGCTGGGTCGCTCGCCAGCTCACGAACGGTCGATCGGTCCGGCTCGAGGGTCCGGATGGGGCGACGACCGTGGCCCGGGCGCTCGGCGTCGACCCGGACAGCGGCGGTCTGATCGTGGCCGATGGCTCTGTGGCCCGACGGTCGGCGCACGGTCCTGACCGGCGAGATCGTCCATCTCCGGCTCGCTGAGCCGGTCGGGGTGTAACGCGATGGCCCGAGCGGTGTTCAGGAAGGTGTCGGCCGAGAGCGATCGCCGACTCGTCCACCTCGACCGGGACCGTGCGCTCGTCGAGGCCGCCCTGCGCGAACCAGCTCGGTTCGACGCCCTTTATCGGAAGTACCTCGCCCAGGTGTACAGCTACGCCTACTACGAGCTCGGCGACCATCACGACGCCGAGGACGCCACCGAGCGGACGTTCCTGCTCGCCCTCGGCGCGCTGCCGCGCTTCGAGGAGCGGGCCCGGCCGGCCGATGGGGAGGGCGCGTCCACGTTCCGGGTCTGGCTCTTCCAGATCGCCCGGAATGTCGTCGCGAACGTGCGTCGCACGCGCCGACGCCGGCCGGAGGCACCGCTCGAGGCCGCGGCCGCGCTCGTCGCCCCGGTCGATGTCGAGGGCGGCGCGACGCAGCGCCTCGAGGCCGACGAGGCCTGGGCGGCCGTCGAGCCGGCTGCCCGAGGACCGCCGCCGTGCCCTCGTGTTGCGCTTCGTCGAGGAGATGTCGACCTCGGAGATCGCCGGGGTCCTCGGTCGATCGGAGGGGGCCGTCCGGGTCCTCATCCATCGCGGCCTGCGCGCGGTCGCACGCGACCTGGGCGAGCCCTCGTGACGTCGTTCCCACGGGAGGCTGGTGAGATCGACGCGCTCGTCACCGACGGCTACCTCGAATCGCTGCTGATCGCCCGCGAACGGCGCGCCGTCGACACGCCCAGCTCGGCCGAGCTCGACCCGGCGGTCCGCCGGGCGGCCGCCCGGCTGGCGGCGGCGGTCATCCGGGTCCACCCGTCGTTCCGGTTCGAGGATCGGTTGGCCGCCCGCCTCGCCGACGCCGCCGCGCGGATGTCGCTCGCCCGGGCGGCCGGCGACGAAGCGTCCCTCGGGGCGTTGCCGGCATCCGTGGTCGAGCTCGAGCTCGCCGGCTCGCCGCTCGGACCGGCGGATCCCCTCGATCTTCTCGATCCGGCGCGTCCCGAGGACGATGGCGGGATCCCGCGCCGGCCGCTGCTGATCGGCGGGACGTTGGCGTCGGCGGCCCTGTCCATCGCGGGCGCGGCGATCGTCGCCTGGCGGCTCAACCGGACGCCCCGGAGCCGGACCGAACGGGTGAGGCTGGCCTGATGCCGATCAAGCTGCCGTCGTTCCGTGCGCGCCGCGACGTCTATCCGGCCGACCTCTGGACGAAGTGTCCGTCGTGCGAGGAGCAGCTGTTCAACAAGCAGCTCGACAAGACGATGCGGGTCTGCCCGAACTGCGGCCACCACTTCCGGCTGTCTGCCGCCGCCCGATTGGACGGGCTGCTCGACGAGAGCTCGTTCGAGGAGCGCGACAGCGGCCTGCAGTCGGTCGATCCCCTCGGGTTCGTCGATCAGAAGTCGTATCCGGACCGGATCGCAGCGGCGCAGGTCGCCACCGGGATGCGCGATGCCGCGGTGTGGGGCACGGGCACGATCGGCGGCTATCCCGTGGTGATCTGCGTCATGGACTTCGGGTTCATGGGGGGCTCGATGGGGGCGGTCGTCGGCGAGAAGGTGACCCGTGCCGCCGAGGCCTCGCTGGAGACCCGGACGCCCCTGATCGTCGTCTCCGCCAGTGGCGGAGCTCGGATGCAGGAAGGGACGCTGGCCCTGATGCAGCTCGCCAAGACCGTCGCGGCCACCGAGCGACTGCGCCAGGCGGGCATCCCGTTCGTCTCGATCATGAGCGACCCGACGACCGGCGGTGTGTTCGCCTCGTTCGCGGCCCTCGGCGACGTCAACCTCGCCGAGCCGAATGCCCTCATCGGCTTCGCCGGCGCCCGGGTCAACGCCGGGACGATCGGCGGCGAGCTTCCGGATGGCTTCCAGCGCGCCGAGTTCCTGTTCCGCCACGGCTTCGTGGACCGGGTCGTCCATCGGTCCGAGCTGCGCACCGAGGTCGCGGCGCTGCTCGCGTTCCTCGAGCCCGCGGAGCTCGCCGCGACCGACGATGACCACGCCGGCAACGGCACGTCGGCGGGGTTCCGACCGTTGTCGTTCCTGACCGCGCTCGCCGACAAGGTCATCCCCGAAGGCGACACCGGCGTCGCCTCGACTCCTGGCTCAGGCGCGACCGACGCGCCGTCGTCCGCCGCCGGCGTCCCGGCGGCTGCGGGAGCGCGCGGCGCCCGCGGCTCGGCCGGCCGTGCGGATCGCGAGGAGGACGATCGTGGTTGACACGATCGACGCCGACGAGGCCGCGGTCTGGGCGACCGTCCAGCTCGCGCGGAACCTCCGTCGGCCGCGGACCCTCGAGCTCATCGCCCTCATCGCCGACGAGTTCATCGAGCTCCACGGCGATCGCCTGTTCGGGGACGATCCGGCGATGGTCGCCGGTCTGGCCCGCATCGACGGCCGGCGGGTGGTGGTCCTCGGCCAGCAGAAGGGAGCCGAGACCGACGAGAACATCCGGCGCAACTTCGGGATGCCCCATCCGGAGGGCTATCGGAAGGCGATGCGGCTCATGGAGCTCGCCGAACGGCTCGGGATGCCCGTCGTCACGTTCATCGACGTCCCGGGTGCCCACCCGGGCCCCGAGTCCGAGGAGCGCGGCATCGCCGAGGCGATCGCCCGCTCCATCGCGTTGATGAGCCGGCTCCGGACGCCGATCATCGCGATCATCACCGGCGAGGGCGGCTCGGGCGGCGCTCTGGCGATCGCCGTCGGCGACGTCGTGATCGCGCTCGAGAACTCGGTCTACTCGGTGATCTCGCCGGAGGGCTGCGCGTCGATCCTGTGGCGAACGCCGGACCAGGCTGCGACCGCGGCCGTCGCGATGAAGATGACCGCCGCCGATCAGGCGGCCCTCGGCGTCGTCGATCTCATCGTCGAGGAGCCTGAGGGTGGCGCCCAGAACGATCCGGCCGCCACCGCGGCGACGCTCAAGACGGTGATCCTCGCCCAGCTCGATCTGCTGTCGGCCCAGCCGCTCGATGAGCTCATCGAGGCGCGCTATCGGCGCTATCGTTCGCTCGGGCCGTTCACGACGATCACGACGGCCGAGGCGCCACCCCCGGAGCGGCCCGGCCTGGCCGACCGGCTTCGACACCTCATCGGCGGACCACGATCCGCCGGGGTCACCGCCCCGGTCCGGCCGCGGCCCGAGCCGGAGGTCCCTGGAACGGGGGAGCCGACGGTCGACGAGGAGGACTGATCGATGGGTTCCGACGATCGCGCCCCCGCCGAGCGGTTGGCCGATCACGCCGCGATCGACACCCTCGCCGACGAGCTCATCCCGGCCCTCATCGCCAAGCTCGGCGCGAGCGGGCTGGGTGAGATCGAGGTCCGCGAGGGCGAGTGGAAGGTGCGTCTGCGCCGCCCGGCCGAGGGTGCGGCACCGGCCGGCGGCCGCCGGGCCGGGCGGTCCGCGGGCAGTCCGACGCCGACCCAGGCGCGACCCGCGCTGACTCCCGTGGGTCCGGGCCGTGTGGCCGGGACCGCGACCGACGAGAGCGACGTTCGGGCGACCGGCGCCACGGCCGATCCCGACCTGGTCGCCGACTCGGACGGCGTCGGCCCGCAGCGCGACCCGTTCCGGGCGATCGCGACGTCGCCGGCGGTCGGCTTCTTCCAGCCCCGGGCCGGGATCGTCCCCGGGTCGCGGGTCCGCTCGGGCGACCCGATCGGCAGCATCGACGTGCTCGGAGTGCCGACCGAGGTCGTGGCACCCGCCGACGGCATCGTCGGAGCGAGCCTGGTCGAACCCGGCGAGGCCGTCGAATACGGCCAGGAGCTCGTCTGGGTCGAGCTCCTGTCGTCCGCACCCCCGCCGCTCGACGGCGTCATCCCCACCTCGGAGTCCTGATCGGTGAGTCGAGCCTGATGTTCCAGAAGATCCTCATCGCCAACCGGGGCGAGATCGCCGTCCGGGTCCTCCGAGCGTGCCGGACCCTCGGCGTGGAGTCGGCGGTCGTCTACAGCGAGGCGGACCGCGACTCGCTCGCCGTCCGGCTGGCCGACGAGGCCATCTGTATCGGCCCGGCCGACGCGAAGCGGAGCTACCTGTCAGCGTCGGCGGTCATCAGCGCCGCCGTCGTCACCGGCTGCGACGCGATCCATCCCGGCTACGGGTTCCTGTCCGAGGACGAGACGTTCGCCGAGGTCGTCCGGGCGCACGATCTGACGTTCATCGGTCCACCGCCCCAGGTCCTCGACCGATTCGCCAGCAAGGAGGCGACCCGCCGGCTGCTCGGTGGGTACGGCCTGCCGACGATCCCCGGCTCGACCGGGATGCTCCGCGACGACCTCCACGCTCTCGAGGAAGCCGATCGGATCGGCTATCCCGTCCTGATCAAGCCGAGCGCCGGGGGCGGTGGCAAGGGGATGCGGATGGTCCGCTCCGGGCGCGAGCTCGAGCAGGCCGTCAAGGTCTGCCGCTCGGAGGCGAAGGCGGCGTTCGGCGACGACTCGCTCTACCTCGAGAAGTGGCTCGAGGACACCCGCCATGTCGAGGTCCAGGTGGCTGTCGACCGGTTCGGGACCGGGGTCCACCTCGGGGAGCGGGACTGCTCGGTCCAGCGCCGCCACCAGAAGATCCTCGAAGAAGCGCCGACGCCGGCCCTCTCGGCGGCGGCCCGCAGCGAGCTCGCCGACCGGGCGATCCGGGCGGTCGCCGCCGCCGGCTACGAGAACGTCGGGACGCTCGAATTCCTCGTCGACGCCGCCGGCGACGCGTACTTCATCGAGATCAACTGCCGGATCCAGGTCGAGCACCCGGTGACCGAGATGTTGACCGGGATCGACCTGGTCGCGACGCAGATCCGGATCGCCGCGGGCGAGCCACTCGGGTTCAGCCAGGCGGACGTCGAGCTGCGCGGCCATGCCATCGAGATGCGGATCAACGCCGAGGATGTCGATCACGACTTCCGACCGAGCGCGGGCGTCGTCGAACGCTATCTCGCGCCGGGTGGTCCCGGTGTCCGGATGGACTCGCACCTGTTCGCCGGCTACGAGGTCCCGCCGTACTACGATTCGCTGCTGGGCAAGCTCATCGTCTGGGGACGCGATCGTCAGTCGGCGATCGATCGCGCTCGCGCCGCGCTCGACGAGCTCGTCGTGGACGGTCTCGTGACGAACGTGCCGATCCACCGGGCACTCCTGCGCAATGAGGTCTTCCTCGACGGCCGGGTCACGACGAACCTGCTCGACCGGGTCGGCAGCGCCGCGTTCGTCGCCGCCGCCGAGCGGCGGTGAGGCGCCAGCTCCCCGGATCGCCGGTGCCCGACTCGTTGCAGGGCTGCATCGACCGTCCGCAGGACAGGGGGCGCACCCGTCAGACTTGGTGGACCGGCCCGGGCCCCGGCCCGATCGAGCCCAAGCACCCCAGCAGGAGTCGCCCGTGACCGACCAGGCCGCCAGCGCCGCGCCCGCGACGTCGACGACGGTCCACACCACCCGCGAGATCGAGGCGCTCATCCCGCATCGGTGGCCGTTCCTCCTCGTCGATCGGATCGTCGAGTACGACCCCGAGGCGGCCCGCATCGTCGGGCTGAAGGGCGTCACGGCGACCGAGTGGTTCTTCCAGGGGCACTTCCCGGGTCTGCCGGTGATGCCTGGCGTCCTCCAGGTCGAGGCGCTGGCCCAGACGATGGCCGTCTATGTCGCGAAACAGCCCGGCTTCGGCGAGCGGATCGGGCTCTTCGGCGGGATCGACGATTGCCGGTTCAAGCGGATCGTGCTCCCGGGCGACACGCTCCGGCTCGAGGTCACGATGGACAAGCTCGGACGCCGGTTCGGGCGCGGCCGTGGGGTCGCCTCGGTCGATGGCGAGGTCGCCTGCGAGGCGACGCTGAGCTTCATCATCCCGGACGCATCGGTGCTGCGCTGATGGCGCGGATCGCGCTGTTCGGCGATGTCCACGGCAACGCCGCCGCGCTCGCTGCGGTCCGCAAGGCCGTCAAGGCCGCGAAGCCCGACGCGATCATGATCGCCGGCGACCTCGTCCTCAACGGGCCCGAGCCGGCCGCCGCGGTCGACGGGATCCGCGAGCTCGAGGCCGACGGCGCCCTGGTCGTCCAGGGCAACACCGACATCGCGGTCGCCGACTTCGACTACGCGGCGGCCTTCCCGTGGTTGACCGATGGGGTCCCCGAGTCGTTCCGATCCGCCGCCGAATGGGCCCACGAGGCCATCGGTCCCGACCGGGTCGATTGGCTCCGGCGGCTGCCGGCCGAGCGCCGCCTCCGGTTCGACGACACGCTCGTCATCGTCTGCCACGCGTCACCCGGCTCCCAGACGGCCGGCTTCGACCAGGTCCTCGACCCGAACGTCTCGCTCGAGCGGATGAGCCGCACCGACGCCCGGGTCATCGGCTGCGGCCACACCCACCTGCCCGAGGTCCGCGACCTCGGCTGGAAGGTCATCGTCAACTCGGGCAGCGCCGGGTATGTGTTCGACGGGGATCCCGACGGCATCGTGGGCGCTCATCGAGCTGGCCGACGACGAGGTCTCGGCCGAGATCCGCCGGGCCGAGTTCGACACGATGGCCGTGTCGAACGCGATCTCCGCGCGCGGGCTGCCCGGCGACGTCTATCGCGCGGCGACGGTCCGGACCGGGAAGCTGGTCCGGTGAGCGCTGCCTCCGGCTGGTCGCCGCCGCCCCGCGTCGTCGTGACCGGGATGGGGATGCTGACGCGCCCTTGGCAACGATGTCGCATCGAGCTGGGACGGTCTCGTCGCGGGACGGTCCGGGATCCGCCGCATCGAGGCGTTCGATCCGTCGCGGCTGACGTCCCAGATCGCCGGCGAGGTCCGCGACTTCGACCCGAGCGGGGTGCTGGACCGCAAGGACATGCGTCGGACCGACCGGTACATCCAGTTCGGACTCGTCGCCGCACGCCAGGCGCTCGACCAGGCCGGGCTCCCGGGCCGGATGGACGGTGAGCTTGCCGAGCGGACCGGGGTGATCCTCGGCTCCGGGCTGGGTGGCGTCAACACGCTCTTCGACAACGTCCTGATCATGGCCGAGCGCGGTCCCGACCGGATCAGCCCGTTCTTCATCCCGATGGGGATCGCCAATGTCGGCGCCGGCCAGGTGGCGATCCAGTTCGGCCCGCTGGGTCCGAACTTCGCGACCGTCTCCGCCTGTGCGACCGGCGGCCACGCGATCGGCGAGGCCTGGGAGACGATCCGGCGCCGGGACGCCGACGTCATGATCGCGGGCGGGGTCGAGGCCGCCATCCACGAGGCGTCGATCGGCGGCTTCTGTTCGATGAAGGCGCTGTCGACGCGGAACGACGATCCTGCGGCGGCGTCGCGCCCGTTCGACTCCGCGCGCGACGGGTTCGTCATCGGTGAGGGCGCGGGCGCCCTCATCCTCGAGAACCTCGAGCATGCCGAGGCCCGTGGCGCGATCCCCCTCGCCGAGCTCATCGGCTATGGGGCGACCGCCGACGCCTCGCACATCACCCTCCCGGCGCCCGGCGGCATCGGGGCCGTCCGCGCTGCCCGACGTGCGCTCGAGAAGGCGGGTCTCGCAGCATCGGACGTCGACCACGTCAACGCCCACGCGACCTCGACGCCGGAAGGTGACCGCGCCGAGCTCGAGGCCATCCGGACGATCTTCGGCGATCATGCGTCGAAGGTCGCGGTGACCGCCAACAAGTCGATGGTCGGCCACACCCTCGGGGCCGCCGGGGCCATCGAGGCGATCGCCACGATCCAGGCGATCCGGACCGGGATCGTCCCGCCGACGATCAACCTCGTCGCGCCCGACCCAGCCGCCGAGGGCCTGGATCTGACCCCGGACCGCGCCGCGCGGCGGGACATCCGGATCGGGCTCTCGAACTCCTTCGGGTTCGGCGGGCAGAATACGGCTCTGGTCTTCACGAGGTTCGACGGATGACCGACGAGCGCGAGTCGAGCGATGCGGCGATGACCGACGGACGATCGTCGGCGGGTCCGGCGCCGGGCGACCCGACGGTGCGCGCGAGTGGCCCCAACGGCTCGCTGCTGGCCATCCTCGACCGGCTCACCGGGTTGCTTGAACGGAGCGATCTCACCGAGCTCGAGGTCGAGTCCGGCGGGACCGGCCTGATCCTGCGCAAGGCGGCCGCGATCGCCCCCCTGGCCGCCGCCGTCCCGGCCCTCGCTCCGGCGCCGGCCGGACCTGAGACATCGATCGCGGCCACGCTCGACGGACCACCCGCGCGGCCGTCGGTCAAGGCCCCGTTGACGGGGATCTTCTACACCGCGCCGGGGCCGGGCTCGGCCTCGTACGTCCAGGTCGGGGGCGAGGTCGCGGTCGGTCAGGTCATCGGGCTGATCGAGGCGATGAAGCTGTTCAACGAGATCAAAAGCGACCTGGCCGGCCGGGTGGTCCGGGTCGTCGCAGAGAGTGGCCAGCTGGTCAAGGCCAAACAACCGCTGATCGAGGTGGAGCCGTTGTGAGCACCGACCGGCAGCACTACGCCCACGTCACCGGTTGGGGTCGCTACGCCCCCGAGGGGATCCTGACGAACGCCGACCTCGAGAAGATGGTCGACACGAGCGACGAATGGATCCAGGCCCGGACCGGGATCCGCGAGCGGCGCGTGGCCGCGGCCGACGAGACCACCGCGTCGATGGCTGCCGTCGCGGCCAAGCGGGCGATCGCGGTGGCCGGATTGGAGCCCGACGACATCGACGTGATCCTCCTGGCGACGCTCACGCCGGACTACTGGATGCCGTCGACGGCGGCGCTCGTCAAGGAGGCGATCGGCAACACGAAGGCGTTCGCGATGGACGTCGCCGCGGCCTGCTCGGGCTTCGTCTACGCCTACTCCGCGGGCCAGGCCTACATCGCCAGCGGGATGGCCCGGCACGTCCTCGTGATCGGCGCGGAGCTGCTGACGCGCTTCCTCGATTACACCGACCGGAACACCTGCATCCTGTTCGGGGACGGTGCCGGGGCGGTCGTCCTCTCCGCGTCCGATGAGGTCGGCGGGGGACTCGGGTTCGAACTCACGACCGAGCCCCAGGGCGCGTACATGATCTGGCTGCCCGCCGGCGGAGCGAAGAGCCCGCCGTCCGAGGCGACGATCCGCCGGGGCGAGCACTACATCCGGATGGAAGGCAAGGAGACGTACCGGTTCGCGACCCGGACCCTGGCCTCCACCGCGCTGGCCGCGGTCGCCGATGCCGGACTCCAGTCGTCGGACATCGACCTGTTCATCCCGCACCAGGCGAACATCCGGATCATCCAGGCGGTCGCCGACGGGCTCGGCCTGCCCATGGAGCGGATGTTCGTCAACCTCGACCGCTACGGCAACACGTCGGCGGCGTCGATCCCGATCGCGCTGGCCGAGGCGGTCGACTCGGGCCGGGTCAAGGTCGGCGACCGGATCGTGATCGTCGCCTTCGGGGCCGGGTTCACGTCGGGCGCGGCGGTCATCGCCTGGACGGCCGATCCCGCCCGCGGGGCGCTGGCCGAGACGGTCCGGCCCGAGGACATCAAGGTCCGCCTGCCGGTCGACTGGGACTCGGTCGATCCGATCCCTGCGGCGCTCGCCGAGATCCTCGCCCGTCCGGTCGTGCCCGGCGTCGAGCTCGACCTCGACGACGTCGTCCCGGGCGAGCCGGAGCCGGCCCGAGCGCGGATCTGATGTCGGACGCGTTCCGGGTCGTCCTGCGCACCGTCGGCGATGGGCCGACCGCGATCGGGTCGGCCGACCCGTTCACGCTCGTCGTCGACCGACCGTCGGGTGCCGGGGGCGGCGGTCTCGGGTTCAACGGAGGGCAGTTGCTCTACCTGGCGGTCGCCGCCTGTGTCTCGAACGACCTGTATCGCGAGGCGGCGAAGCGCGGGGTCCACCTCACCGGGGTCGAGGTCAGGGTCGACGGCGACTTCCCGTCGCGCGGCGCCGCGTCGACGCCGATCGCCTACGAGCTGGAGGTCGCCGGCGATGCGCCGACGATCGAGCTGCAGGCGCTCGTGGATGAGGTCGACCGGATCGCCGAGATTCCGATCTCGCTCCGGTCAGGGACGCCCGTGACCCGCGGAGCCACCACGATCCAGGGCAACGATGGAGGAGCGCGATGATCGACCTGACCGGGAGAGCGGCCCTCGTGACCGGTGGCGCGCGCGGGATCGGCCGGGCGATCGCCATCCGGCTCGCGACCCAGGGCGCCGACGTCGCGTTCAGCTATCGCGGCAACGCGGGGGCGGCGGCCGAGACCGCCGCCGCGATCGAGGCGGTGGGCAGGAAGGCCATCGCCATCCAGGCCGATGTCAAGGAGCCCGAAGCCGCGGAAACGGTCGTGAAGCAGACGCTCGACGCGTTCGGCAAGGTCGACATCCTCGTCAACAACGCCGGCGTGACGCGCGACGACCTGATCATGCGGATGTCCCTCGAGGCCTGGCGCGAGGTCCTCGAGACGAACCTGTTCGGCGCCTTCTACATGACGAAGGCGGTCACCCGGCCGATGCTCAAGGCGCGCGCCGGGCGGATCGTCAACATCACGAGCGTGTCCGGTCAGGCGGGTCAGATGGGCCAGGCCAACTACTCGTCGGCGAAGGCCGGTCTCATCGGATTGACCAAGGCCACGGCGCGCGAGCTCGCCTCGCGCGGGATCACCGCGAACGCGGTCGCACCGGGCTTCGTGCTGACCGAGCTGACCCAGGACCTGCCTGAGGCGCTCCAGGCCGAGCTCATCGCCCGGACCCCGCTCGGCCGGTTCGGCACGACCGACGAGATCGGCGCAGCCGTGGCGTTCCTCGTCTCCGACGAAGCCGCCTTCATCACCGGCCAGGTCCTTGCCGTCGACGGCGGGCTGGTGATGATGTGACCGACCTGGTCGAGCGCAGCTCCGAGGCTCCCAGCTTCATCCGAACGTGACCCGCTTCGGCTGGCTCCATCGGCTCCTGGAACCCGCCCGGATCGATTGACCCGCCTCGCCCTCGGTTGACCCTCGCGAGCCCGGACGACTACACTCGGCGGCGGTCCCCGACGGCCATCGGGCCGCGTCTCGTCCGTCGCCGACCGTCCAACCTGCATCGGAGGATGACTCCACTCGTGGAGCCAGGACCCAGTCCCCGCTCGACCGGGGAGACCACACCGGTCCGACCCGCCCTCTGACGGTCCGCGCCCACCGGGCGCGCCCACCGGCGAGCGGGCTGGACCCCGCCGCGAGGTGGCAGATGCTCTACCTGAGCCAGGCGATCGGCCGCCCGGTCCGCGATCGGAACGGCGAGCCCATCGGCAAGGTCGCCGACCTGATCGTCGCCGTCGGCGAGCGCTATCCGCCGGTCACCGGCATCGTCGTCGGAACCGACCGGCGGCGGATCTTCCTGCCCTGGACGTCGGTCGAATCGCTCGACGGGACCGGGGCGACACTCCGTTCGGCGACCGTCGACATCGAGGGCTTCCGGCAGCGTCCGGACGAGATCCTCCTGCGCGCCGACCTCATGGACAAGCAGATCGTCGACATCGACGGCCGCAAGGTCGTCCGGGTCAACGATCTCCGGCTCGACGAGGTCGAGGGCTCGTGGCGCCTCGTAGCGGTCGATGTCGGGACGTCCGGACTCCTCCGTCGGCTCGGTGTCGAGGGCGGCTTCCGGACGATCGCCGGGGGTCTCGGGCGGCCGGTCCCCGAGCGCTATATCGACTGGGAGGACGTCGACCCGGTCGAGACGTCGATCGCCTCGATCAAGCTGCGGGTCCCGCACCAGGGCCTCGCCGAGCTCCATCCAGCCGACCTGGCCACGATCATCGACCAGCTCGCGCCAAGGGATCGGGCCGGCGTCCTCGCCTCGCTCGACGACGAGGCGGTCGCCGACGCCATCGAGGAGATGGAGCCTGACACGCAGGTCGAGGTGCTCGAGGACCTCGCCCCGGAACGGGCGGCCGACATCCTCGAGGAGATGAGCCCGGACGATGCGGCCGACCTCGTCGCCGATCTGTCCGACGACGCCAGGGCCGAGATCCTGGCGCTGATGGAATCCGACGAGAAGGCGGAGGTACAGGAGCTCCTCAGCTATCCCGAGGACACCGCCGGCGGGATCATGACGACCGAGTTCGTAGCGGTTCCCGCCACCCTCACCGCCGCGCAGACCATCGACCGGCTGCGCGAGCTCGAGCCGGACGCCGAGACGATCTACTACGTCTACGTCGTCGACGACGACGACCGCCTCGTCGGCGTGCTCTCGCTGCGCGACCTCATCGTCGCGCCGCCGGTCACGGCGATCTCCGAGGTGATGATCCACGAGCCCGTCGCGGTCGGCGTCCTGGCCGACGAGGACGAGGTCGCCGAGGTCGTCGCCCATTACAACCTGCTGGCGGTGCCGGTCGTCGACGACGCCGGCAGGCTGGTCGGGATCGTCACGGTCGACGACGCGATCGACACGGTCGTGCCGAACGCCTGGAAGCGGCGCCTCCCGCGTCTCTTCGCGCGCTCGTAGCGGCCGGTCGAGTCGAGTCGGGTCGAGGCCGGGATGTCGCCGCAGCCACCGGTCCGTCCGGCCGCCCCCCAGGCGACCGACCCCGACGCCACCCGCCGCCCGAGGATCCGGGTCCGTGGTCCGATCGCCGCCCCCGGCCGGCCTCGGCTGCCCGCGCGGCTGCGAGATCGGCTCGTGTCCGGGGAAGGCCTTCGGCTGCGCGGACGATTCCGGGGCCGCCGTGGCCTCCTCGCGTTCCTGGCCGTGATGGGTCCCGGGCTCATCTCGGGCATCGCCGGGAACGATGCCGGCGGGATCACGACCTACAGCGTGATGGGCGCGAAGACCGGCCTGTCGCTGCTCTGGCTGTTCCCGATCACGATCGTCATCCTGGCCGTGGTCCAGGAGATGGCCGCCCGTCTCGGGGTCGTCACCGGTCAGGGCTTGAGCGACCTCATCCGCGACCGGTTCGGCGTCCGCTGGACCGCATTCGCGATGGTCATCCTGCTGATCGCCAACGGGGCGAACTCGGTCGCCGAGTTCTCCGGGGCCGCCGCTTCGCTCGAGATCTTCGGGGTCTCGCGCTACCTCGTCGTGCCGCTCGTGGCGTTCCTGATCTGGGGTCTGGTCGTCTTCGCCAGCTACCGGACCGTGGAACGGATCTTCCTCGCGGTCGCCCTCGTGTTCGTGTCGTACATCGCGGCGGCGATCCTGGCCGGGCCGGACTGGGGCGAGGTCGGTCGGTCGCTGGTGACGCCCCAGCTCGACCCGTCGCCGGCGATCCTGCTGCTGATGGTCGCGGTCGTCGGGACGACGATCACCCCGTACATGCAGTTCTATCTCCAGAGTGCGGTCGCCGACAAGGGCATCGACGAGGAGGAGCTCCGGCTGGAGCAGGCCGATGCGGTCGGTGGCGCCGTGTGGACCAACGTCATCGCGATCTTCATCGTCGTCGCGACGGCGACGACGATCTACGCGACAGGCGGCTCCGTCGAGACCGCAGCCGATGCGGCCAAGGGCCTCGAACCCGTCGCTGGACGATTGGCGGAGCTGCTGTTCGCGATCGGACTGTTCGGCGCCAGCGTTCTGGCGGCCACGATCATGCCCTTGTCGACCGCCTACGTGATCTGCGAGGCCTTCGGCTGGGAATCGGGTCTGGGCAAGCGCTTCGGCGACGCCCGGGCGTTCTTCACGATCTACACCCTCGTCCTCGTCGTCGGCGCGCTCGTCGTCCTCATCCCGGGCATCGACCTCCTGCCGCTGATCCTCGCCTCGCAGAATCTGCAGGGCCTGCTGCTCCCGTTCGTGCTCGTGTTCATGGTCCTGCTCGTGAACGACCGCCGGCTCATGGGGCGCCACTCGAACGGGCGCCGCCTGAACGTGCTCGCCTGGGCGTGTGTCGGCCTCGTCGTGGTGCTCGACGTGGTGCTGCTCGGTTCGGTCATGGTCGGGGCGCTCGGGGTCGATCTCGGCACCTGACCGGCCGCATCCCGGAGCATCCGTCCCGGTGCCCGGATGGTACTGACGGCCTAGCCACTGGTACCAAGGATGAGGCGTTTCGGGCGCGTCCCCGATGGGACGATGGGCCGGCGATGCAGGCCCCGTCCGACAGCCAGTCCCTGGCTCCGGGCTCGCCGGCTTCGAGCGCGCGACCTCACGATCCTGCGCCCATGGGGGGACGCACGATCGAGGCTGGGCTCGAGTCCGGCGAGCCCGTGATCCCGACCGGTCGGAACGGACACGAAGCCAACCGGCCGGGCCGAGCCGGGGACCGCGTCCCCCGGCCGGCACCCGGCAGCGATGCGCTCGGTCCGACGCTCGTCGCGATCGCGGCGCTCGGGCTCTACGCCGCGAGCCGGTTCCTGACCGGTGTCCACGATCCGCTCGGGGTCGGTCTGGCGGCCGTGCCGCTGTTCTTCGCGGCGGCCTTCCTGTCCCGGCCACGGGCGCTGCTCATCGGTCTCGGGACGATTCTCGTCACCGCCATCCCGGCCGGCTTCGATGGCGGCGACTGGACGGTCATCGACGCGGGCATCCTGCTCGAGCTGGCGATCCTCATGCTTGCCGCGCTCGCTCTGCGGGCCGCGCTGCGCCGGGCCGCGGCCTCGGCGGCGCGCGAGGCCGCCCACGAAGCCGTGCTGAGCGATCGTCTCCGGGCCGTCCTCGACATCGCCGAGCGACTCACGACGACGCTCGACCGGGACGCGATCTTCCGGACGATCGTCACCGAGGTCAACCGTGCCCTCGGGACCGACGGCGCCACGATCCGGATCCTCGATGGCGACCGGGCGCACGTCGTCGCGTCCGCCGGGATCCCGGCCGATGTCGTCGACCGACTGCCGGTCCTGCGTGCCGACGAAGCCTGGTTCGGGGAGCTCGTCCGCGATCGCCGGCCGATCGCCGACGACGGCACGGGTCCGGCGCCCGCAGACCGCGTCCTCTACGTGGGGATCCTCGAGATCCAGTCGTCACTCGTCGTCCCGCTCGTCCTCGACGAGCGGGTCATCGGCGCGCTCGCCGCGTTCTCGAACGCGCCACGCCCGTGGTCGTCGGCGGACATCGAGTTCGCGGTGGCGGTCGCGACCCACGCAGCGATGGCGATCCACAACGCGGACCTGTTCGCCCGGACCGAGGGCTGGGCGGCGCAGCTGGCCGTGCTCCAGGCGGCGTCGGCTCGGATGAGCCGGCAGAACACGATCGCGTCCGTCGGACGGGCGATCGTCGAGGAGGTCGGCCAGATCATCGACTACCACAATTGCCGCGTGTACATGCTCGAGGAGCCCGACGACGTCGTCCCGATCGCGTTCGAAGGCCGCGTCGGCGCCTACGACGATGTCGACATGAGCCTCCTCCGGACGAAGCTCGGCGAGGGCTTCACCGGCTGGGTCGCGGCGAACGGCCAGGCGCTGCTCATCGACGACGCGAACCTCGACCCGCGCGGGGCGACGATCGCCGGGACCGACGATGTCGACGAGTCCATGCTGTGTGTCCCGATGCGCTACGACGAACGGGTCATCGGGGTCATCACGCTCTCCAAGCTCGGGCTGCGCCAGTTCGACCAGGACGACCTGCGCCTCCTGTCGATCCTCGCCGACCAGGCGGCGACCGCCGTCGAATCCGCCCGCCTCCTGAGTCGGAGCGAGCGGCTGGCCGCCGAGCTCCGGCGACTGCTCGACATGAGCGGCGCCCTGGCCCAGAGCCTCGATCCGCGCGAGGTCGCCCAGCTCATCGCCCGCCACATGGTCGATGCGATGGGCATCGACGAGTGCGCGATCAGCTGGTGGGACCGCCCCGGCGAGCGCCTCCTCACGATGGGCTACTGGCCGCCGATCTCCGAGGAGGAGCTCCAGGCCGAGTTCCCGCTGGCCGGCTACCCCGAGACGATCCGGGTCCTCGAGCAGCAGGTCTCATCGATCGTGCGCGTCACCGATCCGGCGGCGGACCCAGCCGAGGTCGCCTACCTCATCGCCGAACGCGAAGCGGCCTCGGCGATGCTGCCGCTGGTCGCGAAGGGTCGCTCGATCGGTCTCGTGGAGCTCATGAGCCGGACCGACCGGGTCTTCGACCAGTCGGCGCTCGAGCTCGCCCGGACGATGGCCAACGAGGCGGCGATGGCGCTCGAGAACGCCCGTCACTATCAGGATGCCCGGCATCTCGCCGACCGCGACCAGCTGACCGGCTTCTTCAACCACCGCTACCTCCATGAGCGGCTCGGCGAGGAGATCGTCCGCGCCCAGCGCTCGAAGGCGCCCCTGGCGCTGCTGATGATCGATCTCGACGACTTCAAGCTCGTGAACGACACCTTCGGCCACCTGTTCGGGGACCGCGTCCTGGCCTGGACGGCGGAGCAGATCCGCTCGACGCTGCGGGCCAGCGACGTCGCGGCGCGCTACGGCGGCGACGAGTTCGCGATCATCCTGCCCGACACCGATCGCGAGGCAGCCAAGCACGCCGCCGACCGGATCGTGGCCGCCCTCCACGAACGGGCGTATGACAGCGACGAGCACGGCGCCATCCCGGTCGGGGCATCGATCGGGGCAGCGGCATTCCCGATCGACGGCCGGACCGCCCGCGAGCTCATCGCGACCGCCGACGTCGAGATGTACCGGGTCAAGCTCGCCGCCGGCTCGCCCGCCTCGGCGCGCGACGTCTCAGCGGCCTCGATGTCGACCCGTCGCGAGCCTGCCCGGCGGCCGGCGGCGCGATCCCGGGCCACGCATCGCGTCGAGGCGGCGGACCCGATCGGCGACTGATCCCGAGGCTCATCGCGCACGACCGGGACCTTCGTACCAGCCGCTCGCGGCCGAAAGTACCGCCCCGGGTGGCTGGACGAACGGGTGTTCACACTTCATCCTCTGAAGAACGTGGCTGGCACCCTCCGCTCACCGTTCGAACCCTTCGCGAACGGGCCAGCCGACCCCCGACTCCGGTCGACCTGGAGACTCCTCGCCGGCTCGTTCACCCTGCTCGGGCTGGCCGGCGCTGGCGGTGCTGGTCGTGAGCCGGCCGCTCGGTCTCATCGTCCTGGGCTCGGTCGCGATCGCCGCCGTCGCCGTCGTCATCCATCAGCGCTTGACCGCGCAGCTCGCAGCTGACCGCCGGGCCGAGGCCGAGCATCTCGCGCGCATCCTCCAGGGTCTGTCGCGCTCGGCGACGGCCGGCGAGATCGTCGACGTGGTCGTGGCCGACCTCGGCGACGGGACCAGCGCCGATCATGTCGTCGTCGTCCGGCATCGCCCTGACCAGCATGTCCTCGAGGCCACGCTGGCCGGCGCCCGGCCCACCGACCCGACCTCCACGGTCCAGCTCCCGGCTGCCGACCTCGGACGCGACGCCGGCGATGTGCGATCGGTCGTCGCCGCGCTCGAATCCCGGGTCGCGACGGAGCTCGGCCTGACGAACACGCTGGCCGTCGGGCTCGGCGGCGAACGCGGGGTCGTCGGTGCGGTCGTCCTTGCCCGACGCACGGCCGAGCCGTGGTCGGCGTCGTCGCGGCGGATCCTCCAGGGAGCGGCGATCGAGGCCACGGCCGCGCTCGACCGGGTCGAGACCCATCGCAGCGCCGAGGTCCGGGCCTCGACCGATGCCCTCACCGGTCTTCCGAACCGGCGCTACTTCGACGAGTTCTGCGCGCTGCTCGCCGGCCGCCGCCGATCGGACGACGCCGTCGGCATCCTGATGGTCGACATCGACCACTTCAAGCGGATCAACGATCGCCACGGTCACGACGTCGGCGATGCCGTCCTCCGGGCGGTCGGCGGGGCGATCGCGGGCGCCGTCCGCGACGGCGACGTACCGGCCCGGTTCGGCGGCGAGGAGTTCGTCGTCCTCCTGCGCAAGCCCTCCGGCCGGATCGCGGTCGACGTCGCCGAGCGGGTGCGGGAGGCCGTCGGCGCGCTCGATCTCCGGGCGATCGGTCCCGGCTCGGTCAGCGTTTCGGTCGGGGTGGCCGTCCAGGATGCGCCCGAGGAGGCCGTGACCGACCTGCTGTCGCGCGCGGACCGGGCGCTCTATCGCGCAAAGCGCGCCGGCCGCGATCGGGTCGAGGCGGCCTGACGACCGCCCACCGGTCTCGCGGCACGATCGCTGGCGTCGGACCCGGTACGCTGCCGCGGTGACGTCCCAACCCGCAGCCACAGCGACGGTACGTCCGGCGGCGCCGGTCGCCGTCCTTGCGGCGCTGTTCATCGTCACGCTGGCACTCCGGCCGCAGCTCGTCGGCCTTGGCCCGCTCCTGCCGGAGATCCAGACCGAGCTCGGTCTGTCGCACGCCGTCGCCGGCCTGCTGACGACGATCCCCGTCTTGTGCATGGGGCTGTTCGCACCGCTCGGTCCGGTGATCGCCGCCCGGTTCGGCGCCCGCCGGACGCTCGCGGTCTGCGTCGCCGGGATCGTCGCGTTCGGACTGTTGCGAGCGGCCGTCCCCGGTCCGGTCGCGATCGTGGCCACGACCCTCGGGCTGGGGCTGGCGATGGGCACGGCCGGGGCGTTGATGTCGATCGTCGTCAAGGAGCGGGCGCCCTCCCGCCCGGCCCTGGCCACCGGTGTCTACGCCGCCGGCATCGTCGCCGGGTCGCTCATCGCGGCCGCGGCCGCGGTGCCGCTGGCGCTCGCGCTCGGCGGCTGGCGCGCCGCGACGGCCGTCTTCGCGGTCGCCTCGATCGGCTCGCTCGTCGGCTGGCTCACGCTGCTGCCGGGCGATGGTCCGACGCTGCCCGGCGGTCGGGTGTCGGCGCCTGCGCTGCCCTGGCGGAGCCGGCTGGCGTGGGGCATCGTGCTGGTCTTCGGGCTCCAGTCGCTGCTCTACTACGGGACGATCTCCTGGCTGCCGGACGTCTACATCGAGCGGGGCTGGAGCGAGACCTCGGCGGGATCGCTGATCGCGGCGATGCATCTCGTCGCGCTGGCGATCGGGTTCGTCGTCCCCTGGGCGGCCGATCGGGTCGGGTCGCGGCGAGGCCAGCTGGCGACGGTCGCCACGGTCGGCCTGGTCGGCTTCCTCGGGGTGGTCCTGGCGCCCGATGCGGCCGTCGTCTGGGCACTCCTGCTCGGGATCGGCCTCGGGGCGGTGTTCCCGCTGACCCTGACCCTGCCGGTGGATGTGGCCAGCGGACCCGCCGAGGTCGGGGCGGTCGCCGCGCTCATGCTCCTCGGCGGATATCTGATCTCCGGCGTCGGCCCGGTCGTCCTGGGTCTCGCCCGCGACGCGACCGGCGACTTCGGGGCGAGCATGTGGCTGCTCGTCGGGCTCAACGTCGTCCTCATCGGGGCCTGTCTGGCCCTCAGCCCGACCCGTCTCGCCCGAGGTGTCGGGGCGATCTCGCCGACCGCGGCCGTCGCGGCCTGACTCGGGCGCCACGGGCCGGGGACGCCCGACAGGCCGTCGGTCCCTGGCGCGCCCGCTCGCCCGGCGCGCCCGGGGACCGATACCCTAGCGCGGTGACCGCCGAGAACGACGTCCCGATCCTCTCGAACGGCGATCTCGCCCGGATCTTCCACGACATCGGCGACATGCTCGAGGTCAAGGGCGAGCTCGTCTTCAAGACGGTCGCCTACCACCGCGCCGCGGACGCGATCGCCCACAGCCCGGTCGAGCTCGTGCCGGCCTATCGCGCCGGCGACCCGCCCAAGATCGCCGGCGTGGGCCAGGCGATCAGCGACAAGATCGATGAGCTCGCCCGGACGGGTCACCTCGCCTTCTACGACCGCCTGGTCGCCGAGGTCCCGCCGAGCCTCGTCGAGCTGCTGCGCGTCCCTGGTGTCGGACCGCGGACCGTGAAGATCCTCTACGAGGAGCTCGGGATCGAGAGCCTGGAGGAGCTGCGCCACGCCGCGGAGGCCGGCCGGCTCCGGTCGGTCAAGGGCCTGTCGGTCAAGACCGAGGAGTCGATCCTCGAGGGGATCGCGGCGCTCGAGGCGCGCGAGTCACGGATGCTCCTCGGGGCCGCCGAGGAGCTGGTCGACACGCTGATCGCCGAGCTGTCGGACACCCCCGGCGTCGTCTCGATCGAGCCGGCCGGCTCGTTCCGCCGCCGGCGCGAGACCATCGGCGACCTCGATCTCCTCGCCGAGACGACCGACCCGGCGGCTCTCGTCGATCGCTTCACCCACCTCGCGTCGGTCGAGAGCGTGTTGATGTCCGGGCCGCACAAGGCGGCCGTGCGGTTGCTTCGCGGTCCCCAGGTCGACCTGATGGTCATGCCGCCCGGCACCGCGGGGACCTACCGGATCCATTTCACCGGGTCGAAGGACCACAACGTGAGACTCCGCGGTCGCGCCCGCGACCGGGGCTGGAGCCTGTCCGAGAAGGGCTTCCTGCGGCTCGGTGCGGACGGCGAGGCGGTCACCGGCGACGCGGCCGAGCTCCGGACGTTCCCGACGGAGACCGACGCGTACGCGTTCCTCGAGCTCGCGTTCATCGAGCCTGAGCTGCGCGAGGATCGCGGCGAGGTCGAGGCGGCGGCGGCCGGGACGCTGCCGCGTCTCATCGACATCGGCGACCTGCGCGGCGACCTGCATTCCCACTCGGACTGGTCGGATGGCGTCCACACGATCGAGCAGATGGCCGAGACCGCCCGCGGCCGGGGCCACGCCTACCAGGTCCTGACCGATCACAGCCAGTCGCTCGCGATCGCTCACGGGCTGACCCCCGACCGGGTCGAGCTCCAGCGGGCGATCATCGCGAACCTCAATGCCCGGTTCGCCGCGGAGGAGGCTGCCGGGATCGCGCCCGCGATGACCCCGCCCGAGGGGTTCCGCCTGCTCCACGGCTGCGAGCTCGAGATCCGGGCCGACGGCCGCCTCGACTATGAGGACGACCTCCTCGCTCGGTTCGACCTCGTCGTCGCCTCGCTCCACGTCGGCCGCCGACAGCCGCGCGACCAGCTCACGACCCGCGTCCTCACGGCGATCCACAGCCCGCACGTCGACGTCATCGCCCATCCGGCGGGCCGGATGATCCAGGGCCGCGACGACCTCGACCTCGACTGGGAGACGGTCTACGCGGAAGCCGCCCGGACCGGCACGGTGCTCGAGATGAACGGCTCCGACCACCGCCTCGACCTGTCCGACGAGCGTGCCCGCCGCGCCCTGGCCGCGGGCTGCATCCTGTCGCTCGACTCCGACGCCCACCGGATCGAGGAGTTCCACGACCTCGACTGGGCGGTGTCGCAGGCGCGCCGGGCCTGGGTGACCCCCGGCGACGTGCTCAACACGAGGTCTCGGGCGGACCTGCTCGCCTGGGTCGCGGCCAAGGGCGCGCGGCTGGCCGCCGGCTGACGGGCGATCAGGGCTTTGGTCATCGTGCCGTCCGGGAGCCGCCGGGGCCGCGGAGGTGGGCGATCAGGAGGGTTCCCGTCGCCGGGTCGAGCAAGATCGACGGCGACGATACGGGCATCGACGTCAGCGCGTCATCACGGCGTAGATCTGCGTGAAGTCGGGGCCGCCGAGGTACACGACCAGAAGGCGCCCGGTCGCAGGGTCGAGCCGGATCACGGGCGACAACACCCAGCGCTTGGCAGCGACTCGCTTCGCCGCCCACGAACCTCCGAGTGCCTTCGTGAAGTACCAGATCCCGACCCGCCCACTGACGATCGCGTGGATGCGCCCGGATGCCGGATCGACCTGCAGCGAGGTCTCCCCGACCGACTTCGTGATGCGCTGTGATGTCCAGCTACCCCCGGCGTTCGTCGAGTAGTAGGTCCCGTCGTCGGGGTTCGCGTCCCGCGTCACGCAGCCACCCTCGCTCGGCTTCCGCGTCCACAGGACATGAGCGTCGTTGCGGGCATCCAGGACGAGCGCGGGCCGCACGTCCTCAGCCGACTTGCTCCTGGCGACGCGCGTCGTCGCGAAGCCTGAGCCGGTGAAGGTCGCCAGGCGGATCCCGTCGCCGGTCTCGTAGGCGATCCGGGCACGGCCGTCGGTGCCGATGCGCATCGCCGTTCGTCCGACCGCGCCTGGGATGCGGTATCGGTGGGCGACCGCTCCGACGAGCGTCTCGTAATAGACACGGTCGTGCCCGGCGTAGGAGTGCTCGTCCCGCTGGTTCCAGACCGTGGCGTGGATCGTCGCGCCCTCGACCCGGAAGACTTCCAGGGTGTCGCCGGGTGACCCGATCCTCCGAGCCGTCGACCAGGCGCCATCGGGGAGGTGACGCGAACGGACGTAGACCCCGACATCCGCGCCGCGCCTGCCGCCGCAGCCTCCATCCGGGACGATCCGGGAATAGGCGACATACACGAGATCGCCCTGGAACGCGAGCTGCGGATCAAGATCCGCACGGTTCGCGGGGTGGGCGAAGACCGTCGACTTCCACGACCGCCCGTCGGTCGAGACGTAATAGTGGATGCGGCCGTCACATTCGGCCACGACGTGGTAGCGGCTCGCCGTGTCGATGCCGGCAGTGACGGTCGAGCAGGTCTTGAGCGTCCCGACTCGACGCGGTGTCGTCCATGCCGTCGCGACCGACACCGGCCTCGGCGTCGGAGCGGGAGTCGCGGCGGGCACCGGCTTGGCGGACGGCGTGGACGTCGGGGCGGGGGTCGCCTCCTGGGCTTGGGCTGCGGTCCCCGCAGCGTCAGCGCCGGCCGCCGCGAGGGACGGATCGGGTCCGAACGGCGAGGCGGATGGCTCGGCCGAGGCTGGCATCCCCGCGATGCCGACCGCCGACGGACTCGGCGAGCCGGCCGTTCCGCAGGCGCCGATGAGGATGGCGACGATGACGAGTCCGATCGGTCCACGCAGCCGGGGATCCATGGGTTCCCTTCTCGACCGCGCTGGGAGGCGGCCGTCATCGATGGCGTTGTGGTGTAGACGCGCCGATGCCTCCGGTGTGGCGGGCCGCGCTCCGGTCTGGCGGGCCGCGCTCCGGTGTCAGAGCCGGCGGGCGGCGGCCTCGCTGGCGCGCTCGGTCCACCAGGCCAGATCGGCCGGGGCCGTGACCCCGCTCGGCAGGACCAGCCCGGCCTCGGCATCGAGGCCCTTGCGCCAGCCGCGCAGGAGCAGCCCGACGAGGATCGCCAGGTCGACCTGCGTCTCCCAGTCGCCGAGCTCGTCGTCGATCCCGACCTCGGCGGCGACGCTGGCGAGGATCGACCGATAGCGCTCGAGCACGACGTCCGGACCACCCGGCAGCTGCGCGACGTTCGAGACGAGGAACCAGCCGAGCTCGACGGCGATCGGCGCGAACATCGCCATCTGCCAGTCGATGAACGCGATGCCGTCGACCATCGACGCGACGTTGGACAGCTTGAGATCGCCGTGGAGCAGCGTCGCTGGGAGCCTCTCGAGGGCCGCGATCAACGGCCGCGGGTCGCCGCCGAGCCGGTCGACGAGCTCACGGCCCGCCTTCGGTGCCTGCCGGTCGAAGGCATCCCAACCCGCCAGGAACCGGTCGCCGACGGGGTTCGCCGCGGCGCGATAGCCGACAGCCGCCGGGCGGGAGAGCAGGACGATCCGGTCCTCGAGCGGACACCACGGGATGCTCGCGGATCCCGGCATCCGGCGCCCGATGACGTGGAGCCGCGCGGCCGCCGTCAGGACGCTCATGAGGAGCCCGTCGGGCATCGCCGGCTCGATCCCGGGTCGGTCCCAGGCGATCAGCTCCTCCGACAGATCCGGCATGAGGATCGCCGCTCCGTCGCCGTCGGCGGCCGCCCCCAGATAGGGGCTGGCGAGACGGATCCACGCCCCGTCAGGGCCGGTCGCCGCGAGCGCGGTCGCGAACCAGGCCTCGCGGAGCGCGTCATCACGCGTGGCTCGGACGATCCAGTCGCGCTCGGCGGATGTCCGCTTGAGGATGAACCGGCGATCGCCCCGATCGATGAGGCTCAGCGCCGACCCCGACCAGCCGTCGTGCGCGAACGGCTGCTCCGGCAGACCGTCGACGTCGTTGAGCGCGAGGAGGTCCGGCAGCTGCCAGCGCGCCCACGGTCGCCGCGGGTCGGGGACGCGCGGAGCCGTCACCGGACCGAGCGGATCATCGCGGGCCCGTCGCCTCCGCGCCGTCCGATCCGCCGTCGAGATACACGACGTGCGAGTCGGGGCAGTTCCGCGTGAGCACGACGACGAGCGGCGCCTCGGCGGACGCGTTCTCCTCGACATGGATCTCGCCAGCCGGGATGTACACGAAGTCGCCGGCCTCGGCCGTCATCTCGTGCTCGAGGCCGGTCGGTCCCCACGTGTACCGAGCGCGGCCCTCGACGATGTAGATCGAGGTCTCGCAGACGCCGTGATGGTGGACCCGGGTCTTCGCACCGGGCGCCGTCGTGACCACGGACGAGTACAGTCCGGCCGAGCCCGTCGTACGGGCCGAGACGGCGATCGACCGCTCCATGTCGGCGTTCTGGCCGACGGAGGTCAAACGCTCCGACGGGGTCACGCGTATGGCCATCCGGACCTCCTCCCTCGGGTGGCGATGATACGGGCCGGCGCGGGCGATTACGCTGCAGCCATGCCCCGTCCGGTCCCGGACCTACCGCGCCTCCAGCTCGTCGAAGAACCGTCGCCGCTGGCGCCGATGCCGCGGCTGTCGGCGGCCCTTGGCGGACGTGCCGAGCTGTGGATCAAGCGCGAGGACCTCCTGCCGCTCGCGTTCGGGGGGAACAAGCTGCGCAACCTCGAGACGCTGATCGGGGCGGCCCTGGAGGAGGGAGCCGATTGCCTCGTCACGGCTGGTCGCCGCTGGTCGAACCACTGTCGGCTCACCGCGGCCGCCGGGGCCGTCGCCGGTCTCGACGTCCATCTCGTCCTGTCCGGACCCCCGACCGACCCGCCGAACCCCGGCCGGCGGCTGGACGAGCTCCTCGGCGCGACCGTCCATCAGGCGCAGACCGATGACCGGGCCGAGCGCGCGACGCTCGTCGAACGCGTCGTCGCCGAGCTCCGGGCCGCCGGCCGCCGGCCGTTCGTCATCGGGGTCGGGGGTGGCGGGGTCATCGGCGCCGCGGGTCAGCTCCGGGCCGCGGCCGAGCTGCTCGACCAGGTCGCTCACCGCTCGATCGCGCTCGATGCGGTCGTGCTCCCCTCGGCGACCGGTGGGACGCAGGCCGGCCTGCTCGCCGGGCTCCGTGCCGGCGGGTCGCGCGCGGCCGTCGTCGGGGTGTGCGTCGCACGGACGGGGGATGAGCTCCGGCCGACGATCGAGACGCTGCTCTCGGGGCTCGCCGACCTCACCGGGATGCTGGTCGACCCGGTCGACATCGAGCTCGACGACCGCTGGCTCGGCGCCGGGTACGGCCAGCCGACGTCGGCGGCCGAGGCGGCCGCTCGCGCCCTGGCTCGGAGCGAGGGTCTGCTCGTCGATCCGATCTACACGGCCAAGGGTCTGGCCGGGCTGATCGGTGCCGTCCGCGACGGCCGGTTCGACGGCCGGCGGGTGGTCTTCTGGCACGCCGGCGGGCTCCCCGGACTGTTCGAGCCCCTTGACCCACCGACCGCAGGAGGCTGAACGGGTCGCGTACCATCGGCGTCGATGGACCACCGACGCGCCCAGCGGCGTGAGCTCGTCATCCTCGCCATCTCGGTCGTCGGCCTGTCCAGGTTGCTTGACGGGCCGCTCGTCTGGCTCGCGGCGGCGCTGATCGGGGCCGCGGTCGCCGTCGGGGCCGCGGCGTACGTGGCCGACGGACGCGCGCGGGATGCGCCGGTCGAGTGCGTCATCCTGCCGGCTCTCGCGGCCGTCGCCTGCCTCGGGGCGCTCCGGGTCGTCCCGCTCGGGATCCTGCTCGTGCCCGCGCTCGCCGCGGCGTGGCTGCTCATCGATCGGACCCTGGCGTTCGAAGGCGCGGTGGCCGGCCGCGACGGTGAGCCGAGCGCCGACGACCGGACCACAGCGCTCGGCTTCTCGATCGTCATCGCCTTCCTCGCGTTCGTCGGGATCGCGACGTTCATCCAGGGCGGGCTCGTCGAGCCGGCCCCATCCGCCGACGCTCCGGCCGCGGTGCCCCTCGAGGAGCAGGCGCTACTGCTCCTGGCCCTCGCCGACGCGCTCGTCGCCGGGCTGCTCGGCTTCCGGGTCTCGGTCCTCCGCGAGCGGTCCCTCCGGGATGCGCTGTGGTCGGCGGCGACATACGCCGCGGTCGTCGCCATCGCCGCCGCGGCTGTGCGTGCCGTCGCGCTGCCGCGGCTCCTCGGTCCGGCGCTGCTCGCGCTCGTCTTCTTCGTCTGGGATGGCGTCCACGGCGCCCCGCCCACACAGCGTCGGGATCCGCGCTGGATCTGGCAGATCGGTCTGCTCGTGGTCCTCGGCGCGGCCGTCGTGGCCTGGAACCTCGCCCTGAGGAGCTGACCGACCGGTGACTTCTCCGACCCGCCGCCGACCCCCGATGGTAAGCCCGCGACGGGCCGGCCGACGGGTCGGCCGACGGGCGGACGCGACTCCCCGGCTGACGATCGGCGGGTCGCGCCGCCGGCTCATCGTGGTCGGCGGGATCACGGGGATCCTGATCGTCGCGATCGCCGCCGCGGGGTCGACCGCGCTCGTCCCGTCGCCCGCAGACCGTCACGGCGGCGCCGTCGCCGGCGTCGAGGCGACCGCGACCGTCGGGCCGCTCCCGCTGTGCGACTCGGGTGAGACCCCGACCGACCTGCCCGATCCGACCGACTGGGCGCGGACGATCCTCGACACCGACCGGGCCCTCCCGAGTGACTATGCCCCGACCGACCTGGTCAGCGTCCGGGAGGCCGGGGTCACGGGGTCGGGTCGCCTCCGGGCGTTCGTCATCGACGACCTTCGGCGGCTCCACGACGCCGCTGCCGCGGCCGGCGTCCGGTTCGCCGTGAAGTCCGCCTACCGGAGCTTCGACCAGCAGGTGGCGACGTTCGCCAGCCTCGAGAAGGCCTACGGTCGCGACTTCGCCGAGGAGTCGGCCGCCCGGCCCGGCCATTCGGAGCACCAGCTCGGGACGACGATCGATGTCGACGGTGGCGAGGCCTGGCTGACCGACAACGCCTGGCGCTACGGCTTCGTCCAGAGCTACCCAGCCGATCGCAGCCCACGCTGGACCTGCTACAAGCCCGAGGCCTGGCACTTCCGCTATGTGGGCCCGGTGAGCGCCGGTCTGATCCACGCCTCGGGCGTCAGCCCCCGGGAGTGGCTGTGGGCCCATCGGCTCGACGGACCTGGCGGCGCCTCGCGTTGACGTCACGGCCGGTCGGTGGTACAAACCATTGCCCCCATGGAGTGGCGCCGCAGCCCCGCACGGGCTCCGCTCGCCGCCACCGACCGACACCGAGCGCGCCCGGACGCGGCGCCGTGAAAGGACGAACCCGCCCGTGACATTCCAGGATCTCGAGAACCCGGCTGTCTCCGCCGCGAGTTCCGTCCGGCTCAAGCGCGGGTTGGTCGACCAGGCGATCGCCCAGGCCTCCGCGGCCGAGTGGGCCGAGGCCGCCGAGACGAACCGGAAGATCCTTGAGATGGGCCCCGACGCCGAGGCCGAGAACCGGCTCGCGAAGGCCCATTGGGAGCTCGGTGAGCTCGCCGCCGCGCGCGAGCACTACCAGACCGCGCTCGCTCTCGACCCGACGAACCGGATCGCCGAGCGGAATATCGACCGGCTGCGCGTCCTCCTCGTCGACGCCGGCGAGAAGACCGTCGCGGCCCAGTCGGGCAGCAAGGCTCCGGTATCGATCTTCGTCGAGGAGACCGGCAAGACCGGCTTCGCATTCCTGACCGACCTGCCGGACCCGCGCAAGCTCGCCCAGGTCAACCCGGGCGACGCCGTCGAACTGACGCCCGAGGGCAACCGCCTGATCGCGATCAGCAACGGGATGCGGATCGGCGTCGTCGAGCCGCGCGTCGCCGCCCGCCTGCTCAAGCTCATCGCGGACGGCAACAAGTACTTCGCCGGCGTCACCTCACTCGGTGACAAGGACGTCCGGATCATCATCCGCGAGATCTACCAGGACCCGCGCAACTACGGCAAGGTCAGCTTCCCGACGGCGGCGAAGTCGACCGACCTCCGGCCGTACACGAAGGGCACCCTCGTGCGCGAGGAGATGGATCTCGAGGAGGACCTCGAGGACGACGAGGAGGACGAGGAGATCGAGGACCTCGACCGCGTCCTGCCCGCCGACGTCACCACCGACGAGGCGTTCGTCGAGGAGCCTGACGAGCTCGACGAGCCGTAGGCCGCGCGGCCGAACACGAGACTCTCGAGCCGGCCATTGGACGCCCCGACTAGCCCTCTGGCCAGCGCTCCGCGATCCGGCCGCGGAACCGCTGGAGCCGCCCGAGCGCTCGCCGGTCCTCGGCCGGGCTGAGCCGGCGCCCACCCCAGCGGGCGAGCTCGAAATCGGCCGCCAGGAGGTCGAGCTCGAGCGTCCCGGCGCCCTCGCCGTGAAGCCGATGAGCGTGCTCGGCCGGCGTCTCGGACGGCTCCCGGCGCAGGTCCTCGTCCGGCTCGATCGCGCGGAGCGCACTCAGGTAGGCCGTCACCGCGTCGGTCGGTCGTCCGCGCCGGACGAGTCGACGCAATCGGTCGGCGATGCCCAGGCCGTCGCCGACGTCGGTGTCGGCTCCCTGGTAGGCCCGCGTCCGTCGGTCGACGATCGACCGGTCGGCCGACTCCGCGTTCCGTCGCCAGGCACGGGCGAGGAACAGGAGCACCGCGGCGACGACCGCCACAGCGATCACGGTCAGGATGATGTTGAACGCCGGCGTCTCGGGCTCGACCGTGCCGATCCCGCCCGCGGATGCGTCCTCGGGCGTCGGCCCCGGATCGCGCTGCGGCCAGATCACCGCCAGGACGGCGAGGATCGTGAATGCGACGAGCGGCCCGACCGTCATGAGCGTCGTCCGCCGGACCGCGCCCCGACGGCTCGGCACCACGAGCCGAGCGACGATCGCGATGAAGATCAGCAGCGGCAGGGTCACTGGCCAGCCGATGACCGCGGCCATCACCCGCTCGAGCCCGTCGCCCATCGGCAGGGCCGCGACCCCGAGCGCGATCGCCAGTCCCAGGAGGACGACGAGCCAGGCCCGATTGGCCAGCGGCTCGAACCCGCCGTCGGTCGATGCCAGCCTCGAGCTGGCGATCCCCGTGGATGCCAGGCCACCGATGACGAAGGCGATGGTCGGCACGACCGCCGCCTCACGGAACGTGGACCGCATCGGTTCGCTCAGGGCCCCGGCGAAGATCCAGGCACACGCCAGGCCGACGAGCCCGACGAAGAAGGGACGGGCCGCCTGGCCGGGATCGCGCTGGGCGCCGGCCCGGAGGAACCCGCGCAGCGCCGCGAGACCGAGCAGGACCGCGCCCGGATCGTGCACGGCGGCGGCGAGCGGGTCGCGGCCTCCGAGTGTGGCCGCCGCCGCGGGCGACAGCAGGACCCCGAGCGCGCCACCGATCACCAGCAGACCGACGATCACGGTGAACCGCGATCCCGCGAGCCGGTCGAGCCGGTCCGCGGTCAGGCACGTGGCGAAGGCGGCCGCGATGAATACGACCGGACCGAGCGGCGTGTCGACCCGGGCGATCGCGTCGACGAGGAGGTAGACGACAGCGACCCAGCCACCCTCGGCCAGACCGACCGCGATCGGGAACAGCAGGTCAGACCGCGACATCGAGCCGACTCGCGGTCTGCCAGTCGCCATCGAGCCGGATCGGCCGGGCACTCAGCCGGGCGGCCCGCGACCTTCGGACCGCCACGTCCGCCCCTGGGCCGAGGGCCAGGTGGAGGATGCCGAACCCCGACCGGCCGAGGCGCCGCGCGACGGGCAGCCAGGGCTCTGGATCCCGAGCCGAGACGATCACGATCAGCGTCCCGGGCCGGACCATCCGGGCGAGCCGGCCGAGGAGGTGCTCGAACGGCGCCGACGGGTACGGGCTGATCCGTGCCAGGAGATCGCCGGCCCGGCCAGCCTGATGCTCGCTCGCGCTCGGCGCGAGGAACGCCACCCGATCGGTTGTCCCGGTGAACGCGGCGACGGCGAGCCCTCCGGCCGCGCCGTCGGCCTCGAGCGCCCGGGCGAGCGAGGCGGCCACGACACACAGCGTCTCCGCGAGATCGTCGTCGTGGCGACCGGCCCAGCCGGCATCGCTGGTCTGGATGTCGAGCGCCACGACGACGTCCCGATCTCGCGAGGGATCGAACCGCTTGACGACCGGCACGCCGAGCCGGGCGGTCGTCCGCCAGTGGACGTGCCGGACGGGATCGCCCGGGGCGTACGGCCGGACGCCCGAGAACCGAGCCGGGTCCTCGACGAGGCCGCGCCGCGCCCGGAGCAGACCGGATCGGTCGCGCGAGGCCTCGAACCGACGGACCGGCACCGTCCTGGGCCGGACGACCAGCGTCGCCGCGAGATGGCGATCCTCCTCCGCGACCGCCTCGCCCATGAGGTCGCCCGCCGAGAGCCCGACCGGTCCGAAGCGGTAGACCCCGCGGCGCTCCGTGCGGAGGTCGATCCGCCGGACGGCACGCTCGTAGGGCCCGAGCGTCCAGCCATTGACGAGGGTCCGGCTGCCGACCGACCCGATCCCGGGCCGGACGTCGGCGTGGACCGGCTGGAGCTCATTCGGCAGCGCTTCCTGGGCACGGAGCCAGGGCAACGGCAGGACCTTCCGGTTCCAGACCGTCAGGACGAGGTGCGCGTCGTCGCCGCACATCACCCGGTCCGGTTCGAAGCGGCGCTCGAAGCGGAGCCGGCGGAGGGCTCGCCTCGACCAGACCGAACGCAGCCAGGCCACGACGAGGATGACGATCCCGAACATCACGAGGACGGGGACGCCGAGGATCCCACCGATGAGCACGAGGACCCCGCCGACGAACGGGCGGAGATCCATCTCCGAGGCGGCGATCGCCGCGGTCAGCCCGGGGTCGTCATCCGGCTCCGCGGCCTCTGAGGTGTCGGGCCGATCCCCGGCCAGCGACCGGCCGGTCCGGAAGCTCATCCGGCGCGCTCGTTCGTGGCCTCGACCGGGACCGGCACGCCGGCCACGATGTCCGCGAGGATCCGCTCCGCGGTCACACCGTGGAGCGAGCTGTCGAGGTCGATCCGCAGGCGGTGGCCGAGCACGGCCGGGACGATCGACCGGATGTCATCCGGCAGGACGAAGTCGCGGCCGCCGATGAACGCCGCGGCCTGGGCGGCCCGGTAGAGCGCGACGCTGGCGCGTGGGCTCGCGCCGAGCTCGATGTCGTCTCGGTCCCGTGTGGCCGCGACGATCGCGACGAGGTAGTCCGTCAGCTCATCGGCGACCCGCACGACCCGGGCGGCCTCACGGAGCGCCCCGATCCGCTCGGCGGTCAGGACCGTCTCGACCGCCTCGAGCGGTTCGGCCGCGGCGGCGTATCGGGCGGCGATCCGGCGCTCGGCGCCCGCGTCCGGGTAGCCGATCCGGAGGCGCAGGAGGAATCGGTCGAGCTGCGCCTCCGGGAGCGAGAACGTCCCTTCGTACTCGATCGGGTTCTGGGTGGCCAGGACCAGGAACGGGTCGGGCAGCGCGCGCGTGACCCCCTCGACCGACACCTGGCGCTCCTGCATCGCCTCGAGCAGGGCCGACTGCGTGCGCGGTGTCGCCCGGTTGATCTCGTCCATCAGCAGGATGTTGGTGAAGACCGGGCCGGCGACGAACCGAAGCGACATCCCGCTCGCCGGCGCGCCGTCGAGGACGCTCGCCCCGGTGACGTCGCTCGGCAGGAGATCGGGCGTCCCCTGGATCCGGCCGAAATCGAGGCCGAGCGCGCGCGCGAAGGCCCGCGCGAGGAGGGTCTTGCCGACGCCCGGCACGTCCTCGATGAGGGCGTGGCCCTCGGCGAGCAGGGCGATCGTCAGGAGGCGAAGCGGCTCGTCGGCTCCGACCACCGCGGCCGCCACACTGTCGCGGAGCGATCGGAAGGCGCGCGCCCCGTCGGCCGACGAGGCCCCGGCCCGGACCGCTCCGGCGGGCACGGCGTCGGCCGGATCCGGGACGGGTCGAACGTCGGCGTCGGGCTGGGCGTCGGTCACGCGAGGCGCTCCGTGCGGACGGCGGGTCGACCAAGGGTACGTCGCGACGCCGCCATGCGTTCACTCGCCGGAACGGCTGGTCTGTGGCAGGATGCCGCCCATGGCCGGTCGAGAGGTTCCGATGCGGAGCGAGCCCGGATTCTCGCTGCCGGCGTTCGGGCGGCTCGCTCCGCCGCCGCCGCCCGAACTCGTCGCGGCCCGGATCGAGCAGCACTCCAGCCTCGGCGACGTCGTCCTCGATCTGCACGGTCGCGGCGGCTGGATCGCCCGGGCGGCGGTCGATCGTCAGCGCCGCGCCGCCTCGCTCGAGACGAGCCCGCTGACCCGGCTGCTGGCCGAGGTCGTCCTCAGGCCGCCGGACGTGCGCCACCTCGATGCCGCCTTCCAGGCGATCGCCGCGGCCCCCCGAGAGCAGTCGGCCCTCAAGGTCTGGCTCGGGGAGAAGTACGCCAGCCGCTGCGCGACGTGCGGTCGGAGTGTCGTGCTCGATGAGATCGTCTGGGAGAGCGTCCCCGATGCCGGTCCGCGGCCGGTCCACAAGCACTACCGCTGCACGGTCTGCCGCGACCAGGTCGGCGGCGGCGATCAGCGCCACGGCTCGATCGACGAGGCCGACCTCGCCCGGATCGAGGCCAACGACCCACGTGGTCCCGCCTGGCGGACGATCCGTGATCGCTTCCCGACCGTCGATGGTGATGACGCGCTCGTCGAGCAGCTCCTCGACCTGCACTCGCCCCGCCAGCTCATGGGCCTCCAGGCGATCCTCGAACGGATCGAGGGCGACCTGCGCTCCGCCCCGGTCGAGGCGGCGATGCGGCTCGCCCTCCTCCACGCGCTGCTGCCCGCCTCGCGTCTCAACGGCTATCCGGGTCGCATCGCGAACCTTCGGATCAGCGGCGGCCGGATCCGCCTGCCGGCCGGCGGGCAATGGCGCGAGCGCAACCCGTGGCTCGCCTTCGAGGACGGGTTCCGTCTCGTCCGGGGGTTCGTCCAACGGCTCGAGGGCGCCCCGCTCGGACTCATGACCGCCCGGTTCGGCGAGGACCTCCAGAGCCTGACCGAAGGGATGGCCAACGTCGTCGTCCGACTCGGCACGCCGTCATCGTTCCGGTCGCTCGAGGCGGAGGCCGACGCGCTGGCCCGGTTGCCGAACCGGCCGCGGGTCCGGCTGATCCTCGGCCAGCCACCACAGCGACCGAACGTCGAGCGGCTGTCGTACGCGTACTTCGCGACCGGCTGGGTGCTTGGCCGCGACGCGGCGTCGCTCCTCCCGCTCGAGGCGGTCTTCGGCGGTTCCGGACGTGCCCCATGGGGCTGGCAGTCGGCGGCGATCCGACGCGCGTTCGACGCCGCGGCCCCGCTGCTCGCTCGGGATGGGCGAGCGGTCCTCCTGCTCGAGCCGGGTGGACCCGAGGGCCTCGTCGCCGCCGCGCTCGGCGGCGTCGCTGCGGGCTATCGGCTCGTCGGGGCGCGGCTGGCCGAGCCGGGCGAGGAGATCGGCGGCACGGTCGAGTTCGTCCCGCCGGGTGCCCCCGTCCCGGTGGGTCCGCGAACCCGGGCGAACGTCGACCTCCCGCACGTCCCGGGCGGCGCCGGCGATCCCGACCTGGTGCCAGGCCGCGGCCTGTTCGCGCCAGCCGAGCGATTCGACCGCGTCCGGTCATCCGAGGCGGACGTGGCCAAGACCGTCACCGAGACGACCGTCGAGATCCTCCAGGCTCGCGGCGAGCCGGCTCGCTATGAACGGCTCCTCGGCGAGATCCTCGTCGGTCTCGATCGTGCGGGGCAGCTCCGCCGTCTCGTCGCGACGCGCGGCGGTCCCGACGATGGCGTCGACGTCGACGACCTCGAGGACCAGATCGAGGCGTGGCCCGAGGACGAATCCGGCCCGGATGCCCCCGGGTCGCGGATCGGCGCGACACGACCGGCCCCGATGGCCTCGCCGTCCAGCCCGGAGGCCGGCGAAGACGCTGGATCCGGAGGATCGGGCGGACCCGGCCCGACCGTGGGCCCCACGCCGTCTCGTGCCGCAAGGGACGCCGGTCCGACCGGTCCCGCCGAGGAGCGCCCGACGAACCCAGCGCGGGTCGAGCCCGCCCGCCGGCTCAACCGCGAGGCCGCGGCCGTCGCGGGCGACCAGGTCGAGCGGCTGCTCGCGATCATCCGCGACGAGCTTGGCCGGCCCAGTCACCGCCGGCTGCACGAGATCGAGCCCGGTCGCTGGTGGCTGACCGACCCGGCCGACATGGCCGCCGCGGCGCTGCCCCTGGCCGACCGCGTCGAGTGGTCCGTGTTCAGCCTGTTGTCGACCGCCGGGCGTCTGTCCGAAGCGGCCTTCAACGAGCGGATCGCCGCGCTGTTCACCGGTCACGACCTGCCCGACGAGGCGCTCGTGGCGGCCTGTCTGGACTCGTATCGCAGCCTGGCCAGCACGCCGGATCAGATCGTCACGTCGGACGACCTGCTGCGCCGGTCGCACGAGCACAGCGAGATCGTCGCCGACCTCGTCGACACCGGTCATCGCCTCGGGATGCGGGCCTGGATCGCCAGTCGCGAGCAGGTCCGGCGCGTCCGGGGCCGGCACCTGACCGAATGGCTCGACGACAGCGAACGCCGCCAGGGACCGCCACGCGTCGGACGCGCCCGACCCGACGATGTCGACATGATCGACGTCGTCTGGCAGGTCCGCGGCCGGGCCAGCTTCCTGTTCGAGGTCGAATGGACGGCGATGCTCGGTGAGCCGCTCCTGCGCCGGGGAGCCCTCATCCCATCGGCCGACGACACGGTCCGGTTCCTCGTCGTCGTCCCCGAGCGGACCGAGCTGCTGCGCTACAAGCTCGAGCGGTCGCCGCTCCTCCGGACGGCGATGGAGGCCGGCAACTGGCATATCCTCAAGGCCAACCACCTGCGCGCCTTCGCCGCCCACGAGGTCGTCTCGCTCGCCGATCTCGAGCCCTACGTCGGCCTCGACCCGGCGATCGAGCATCGCGGCGGCGAGCAGATGCCGCTCTTCGGGGGCTGAGCCCGCGACCCGTGTACCCTGTCGGCGACCTGCGCCTCCGCCAGGTCCGGACGGCCGATCCATCGCCACAGGAGGGTCCGCGGTGACCACGCTCGATCCCAGTTCGCCGGTCAACGTCCTCGCCGATCGCTTCTGGGAAGCCATCCTGGCCGAGGATCCGACGACCGCCACGATGTACGGCGACGAGCGCTACGACGACCGGCTCGACGACCCGAGCCCCGAGGGCCGGGCCCGGCGCCGGTCCCTCATGGAGCGGACCCTGGCCGAGGCTGCCGCGATCGACCCGGCGATCCAGCCCCTCGAGGACCGGATCACCCTCGACATGATCCGGGTCGTGTGCGAGCTGGGGCTCGTCCAGGACCGCCAGCGGACCGACCTGCTGCGGGTCGTCGATCAGATGGCCGGCCCGCAGACGCTCCTGCCGCAGCTCGTCTCGTTCCAGGCCGCGGATACCCCCGAGCGGCTCGACCGGCTCGAGGCCCGCCTGCGCGCCTATGAGGGCTACATGGCCGCCAACCGCGAGCTCCTGCGCGAGGGCATCGCGAGCGGCCTGACGGCGCCGCGGATCGTGACCGAACGGACGATCGCCCAGCTCGAGCGCCTTCTCGAGACGCCGTCCGGCGAGGCCGTCGTCACCGCCAGCGTGAAGGTGGCTTCGGAGGCCGACCGCGCCCGGATCGAGACGCTCGTGCGCGACGTCGTGATGCCGGCCGACCAGGCCTTCCTCGACGCCCTCCGCGACGACTATCTGCCGGCCAGCCGGGTCGACCCGGGACTCTGGTCGGCACCCGACGGCGACGCCCTCTACCGGACCCAGATCCTCGCCTGGACCACGCTCGAGATCGACCCCGAGGAGGTCCACCGGATCGGCCTCGAGGAGCTCGAGACGATCGAGACCGAGCGCCGCGCGATCGCCCGGGCCGAAGGGTTCGGCGACGACACGGCCGGCTATCGGGCTGCGCTTGCGACGGAGCCCGCGAACATCCCGGCCGATCCCGAGGAGCTCCTGCTTCGCGCACGCGAGGACATCGACCGGGCGATGACGCTGGCGCCACGCTACTTCGGGCGGCTGCCCCGGGCCGGCTGTGAGGTCCGCGCCGTCGAGGCGTTCAAGGAGCGCGACAGCCCCTTCGCCTACTACATCCCACCCACGACCGACGGGTCACGACCGGGGATCTACTACGCGAACACCTACGACCTGCCCACGCGGACCTACACGAAGCTCGCGTCGACCACCTACCACGAGGCCGCGCCCGGCCACCACTTCCAGATCGCACTCGAGATGGAGAACGAGGGCCTGAACGTCTTCCGGCGACTGGGCTCGCGGATGGTCGGCGGCGCCTACGTCGAGGGCTGGGGCCTGTACTCGGAGCGGCTCGCCGACGAGATGGGCCTCTACCGAAGCCAGGCGGAGCGGTTCGGGATGCTCGACGGACAGGCCTGGCGGGCCGCCCGGCTTGTCGTCGACAGCGGTCTCCATGCGCTCCGCTGGCCGCGTCAGCGGTCGATCGAGACGCTGCTCGGCGCGGGCCTGACCGAGACCGACGCGATCATCGAGACCGACCGCTACATCTGCTGGCCGGGTCAGGCACTGACCTACAAGCTCGGCCAGCGCGAGATCGAGCGGCTCCGGACCCGGATCGCCGTCCGCGACGGCGCCGACTTCGACCTGCGTGCGTTCCACGACGCGGTCCTCGGTCACGGCTCGCTCCCGCTGGCGACCCTCGCCCGCGAGCTGCCGAACTGGGTCGCCACGCCGGCTTGACCGACGCGCGATCGCGACCGCCCGGTCAGCCGCCGGCGGCGCGGATCGTCGCGGCGACCTTCGGGTGGCCTGCCCGGTCGGCCAGCTCCGCCGCGGTGAGGATGTCGTCGTTGTAGGCCTTCGGGTCCGCGCCGCGAGCGAGCAGCAGCGCCACGGTCGCCGCCAGGCCGTTCTGGGCCGCGCCCATCAGCGGCGTGTAGCCCTCGCGCTGCGCGGTCCCGACCTCGGCGCCCGCCTCGACGAGCAGCCGGGCGACCTCCTCGTGGCCGCCGGCGACCGCGCTGTGGAGCGGCTGGACGATCAGGTCGCCGGTCGCCCACAGGTTCGGGTCGGCCCCCCGCGCCAGCAGGAACCGGACGGCGTCGGTCCGCCCGAAGAACGCCGCGAGATGGAGCGCGGTGAACCCGTCGGCCGACCGCTCGTCGACCCGTCGCGGGTCCGCCGCCCCGGCGGCGCCGTTCGGATGGCCCCGACTGGCCGTCTCGGCGTCGATCGCGGCCTCGCGGTCCTCTTCGTCGAGGAGCGTCCGCAGCCGCTCGGTGTCGCCGACGATCGCGGCCTCGTAGCGATCGAGATCCGGTCGGGCGGCCTGGATCCGCTCGACGATGGGCCACTGGCCGTGATAGGCCGCCACGGTCAGGGCGGTCAGCCCTCGGCCATCGCTCGCCCCGGCGGCCGCGGGCCGCGCAGTCAGGACCCGATCGACCGTGGCCAGGTCGCCGGCGCGGATCGCCTCGAACAGCTCCGACGTCACCACCCGACCTCCACCGGTCAACGTTCCCGCCCGAACCGGGTTCCGCGCTCCGCGCCCCAGGGCCCTGACGCGACGATACCCGACCGACTCAGCTGTCGAACCCGATCCCCACCGCATCGAGCGCGCGCAGGACGAGCCCGCGGCGACCGGCGTTGCGATCGGCCCGGTCGAGTTCGTGCCGGACGACATTCACGGCGATCGACCGGAAGGGCTCCGGCGGGAACGGGAAGGGTCGGCTCTGGACGATGTCGAGCCGAAGCAGATCGGAATCGGGCCGGAGGATGACATCCCGGACGACGCCCCCGGCCCAGCGTGCGGCGCCGACCCCGAGGCCGGTGTAGCCGAGCGCGTGGATGACCCGCCCGCCCATGGTCTGACCGAACGTGACCGTGAACCGGCTCGTCGTGTCGATCGCCCCGCCCCAGCGATACGGGAAGCCCAGACCGGCGAGCTGGGGAAAGGCCGCGAAGAACTGGCGCTCGAGGCGGTCGAACGTGCCCGGTCGTCGGTCGTAGCGCGGTCCGACGCCATTGCCGGCGTGGTAGACGGCGTCGTAGCCACCCCACAGGATCCGATCGTCGGCGGTCAGTCGGAAGTAGTGGAACTGGTTGTTCGTGTCGGTCATCGCCTGCCGACCGGCCCAGCCGATCGCCGCCCGCTGCTCCGGGCGGAGCGGTTCCGAGACGAGCACGTAGTCGTAGACCGGCACGAACAGCGATCGGAGCCGCGGGTACCAACCCGAGTAGGCCGAGGTCGCGATGACGACGTGAGCCGCGTCGAGGCGGCCCGCTGACGGGTCATCGGCCGAGCCGTCCGCGGCCTGACGCCCGGTCAGCTCGGCCGGCTCGAAGTCGAGCCCGAGCCGGCGCCCCAGCCCGAGTGGCTCGTCGCGATCAGCCGACCACCCGGCGGTCCGGACCCGGACGCCGCGCGGGACGCGCTCGAGACCGGTCACCCGGGTCCCTTCATGGATCGTCACGCCGAGCTCGACGGCGACCCGGGCGAGGCCGCGACACAGCTTCGCCGGATCGAGCATGACGGCCTCCTCGGGCCCGACCGATACGCCCGCCTGCCAGAGCGGCGAGTGGACCTCCGCCTGGACGGCCTCCCGGTCGAGGAAGACGAGCCGGTCGCCACGCGCGTTCGCCTCATCGACCCAGGCGCGCAGCTCGCCGACGGCATGTGGACGATCCGCGACGGTCAGCACGCCGGTCGGCTCCAGATCGCAGTCGATCCCGTGGTCGCGGGTGAAGTCGATGAGGTCGCGCAGGTTCTCCCGACCGAGCGACTCGAGGAGGTCGACCTCGTCGGGGAAGTGGCGCTCGCCGTTGGCCCGGCCGTGGACCAGGCTGGCCTCGCAGAACCCGCCGTTGCGCCCGCTCGCGCCGAACCCGACGACGGCCGCCTCCAGGACCACGATGCGCAGGCCCGGATCCGTTTCCGCCAGTCGGATCGCCGTCCACAGTCCGGTGAACCCGGCGCCGACGATGGCCACGTCGGCCCGGGCCGGACCGCGCAGCGGCGGTCGGGGTTCGGACGGCTCGCGATCCAGCCAGTAGCTGACATCCATCGGAGGCGCATCGTGCCACAGGCCGCGCCGTCGATCGCACGACGCGCGCCGGTTCGTCGGTCTTCGTCGTCAGGGCGGCGGAGGTGGCGGATATCGCACGTGATTCCCCTCGAATCGACGGATATCGAATTGACGACGTCTGAGGCGGTATGCCAAGATGGCGGCCGTCGCGTCTCGTATCGCGCAACCGTTCCGCCTGGCGTCCCACCGACCGGGCGAACGTCCCATCCACCGCACCCGGCCGCCGAGCACGGTGGCGGGTCCGACCGTCGGAGTGATCATGACCACCGAACCCGCCGCCGGCACCGGCCCAAGCCTGAAGCGCGACGTTCAGCGCGATCTGTACGCACGAGCGCTCCGGACCCTGCCGGGTGGCACGGATTCCAACTTCCGGGCCTGGGGTGACGCGACGATCTACGTCGACCGGGGTAAGGGCGGGACCGTCTGGGATGTGGACGGCAACGAGTTCATCGACCTTCGGATGGGCTACGGCCCGGTGATCCTCGGCCACGGCGACCCGCGTGTCGACGACCACGTCAACGAGCGGATGCGCAAGGGTGTCAGCTTCTCCCTCACGAGCGAGGACGAGGTCCAGGCGATGGAGCTCCTGTGCGAGCTCACCGGCTGGGTCGACAAGGCCCGGATGACCGTGTCCGGGACCGAGGCGACGATGCACGCGATGCGGATCGCCCGGGCCTACACCGGTCGCGAGAAGATCGTGAAGTTCGAGGGCCAGTACCACGGCGTCCACGACTACGCCCTGATCAGCGTCGGGCCGGACGACATGTCCGAGCTGGGCGACGCCGACGCACCCGTCGCCCTGACCTGGGGCCGGGGGATCCCCGGCGCCGTCGCCGACACGATCATCCCGGCGCGCTACAACAACATCGACTTCCTGCGTCGCCTGTTCGAGCGGCAGGGCGACGAGATCGCCGCGATCATCGTCGAGCCGGTCCTCGGCAATGCCCAGGCGATCCTGCCCAAGCCCGGCTTCCATCAGGCGATGCGAGCCCTGACGGAGGAGTTCGGGATCCTCCTGATCTTCGACGAGGTCAAGACCGGCTTCCGGTTCGCCAAGGGCGGTGCCGCCGAGTACTTCGGGATCACCCCGGACCTCGCGACCTACGCCAAGGCGATGGGCAACGGCTACCCGGCTGCCGCGTTCGGCGGGCGCGAGGACGTCATGAGCGTGCTGCCCGACAAGGTCAGTCACGGCGGGACGTACGCAGGCAACCGGGTCGCCGCCGCGGCCGCGGTCAAGACGCTGACGATCCTGAAGGAGACCGACGCCCTCGAGACGATCCACGCCACGGGCCGTCTCGTCCAGGCCGGGCTCCGCGAGGTCCTCAACCCGACCGGCCTGCCGTACCACTTCACTGGTCACCCGTCGATGTTCGGGATCATGTTCCGTGAGGAGGAGGCCTCCGAGTACCGGGACTGGGCGACCACGGACCACGAGCTCTACGACGCGATCGCGATCGGGATGCACGCCCGCGGCGCGATGCCCGAGCCGGACTCGCGCGAGCCCTGGTTCCTATGTGAGGCCCACGCCACGGGTGACTACGTCG
The DNA here is from genome assembly GCA_963783135.1 of uncultured Chloroflexia bacterium. Taxonomy (GTDB): domain Bacteria; phylum Chloroflexota; class Limnocylindria; order Limnocylindrales; family CSP1-4; genus Chersky-267. The sequence continues at coordinate 336,657 of CAWAMH010000001.1, forward strand.
ATAGGATCGTGACGATCTTCTCGGACGCGCTCGACGCCGCGCTCGAGGATCGAGCCCACGCGGCCCCGCCGCCGATCCCGCACGGCGGGATGTCGGCCCCGGGCGGCGGCTGAGCGGACGGGGGAGACCATGGTGCTCGACGGGAACGCGGTCCGGTCGGTCGACCGGGCGGCCGCACTGCTCCTGGCCCTTGGCGACAGCCAGGGCGAGGCCGGCGTCACCGAGCTCGCCCGCCGCCTCGGCCTCCACAAATCCACCGCGTCCAGGCTGCTGGCGACGCTCCAGCGGCGCGGGCTCGTCGAGCAGGACGACGAGACGGGCAAGTACCGGCTGGGCCTCGTCGTGATCCGACTCGCCGAGCGCGCGGAGCGGACGCTCGACCTGCGCGGCATCGCGATGCCCGAGCTCGAGCGACTGGCGCGGCTGACCCGCGAGACGACCGGGCTCGGCGTCCTCGACGGGGAACACCTCCTGACGGTCGCCCAGGCCGATGGACCCAACCTCATCGCCGTCGGTGACTGGACGGGCCGATCAGTGCCGCTCCACTGCGTCGCCTCGGGCAAGGTCCTCATGGCCGCACTCGCCGAGCGCGAGGTCCTCCGGATCGTCCGGCGCGGCCTCGTCGCCCACACGGATCGGACGATCACCGAGCTCGAGCCGTTGCTCGAGGAGCTGTCCCGGATCCGACGTCGGGGCTATGCCACCGCGATCGGCGAGTACGAACCCGGCCTGAATGCGGTATCGGCACCGGTCCACGATGCCCGCGGTTCGGTCATCGCTGCGGTCGACATCTGGGGGCCGGCCTTCCGTCTCACGCCGCGCCGGATCCCCGAGCTGGCCGTCCAGGTCCGCGAGGCGGCGGCCGCCATCTCGGTCCGGCTGGGTGGCGCCGTCGCCTGACTCCACGCTCGGTCCGTGCGGGTCCGGACCGGCTAGGCTACGCCGATGACGCCGCCAGACATCACGGAGCTCAGCGGCTACCTCCAGCAGCACGGGATCGCGACCGTCGTCCTGCTGATCGTGGCGACCGTCGTGTTCCGGCTCAGCCGGCCGCTCGTCCACCGGGCGATCGTCGGGCTGCTCCGCCGTCGGAGCCCGGAGACCGTCGAGGCCGAGCTGACCGTCGAGGAGTCGGCCAAGCAGGCGGACACCATCGAGGACCTCGTCTCGACGGTGCTCCGCGCGACGGTCATCCTCGTGACGATCCTCGTCCTGCTGACGTGGTTCGACCTCCTCCCGGTCATCGCCGGTCTCGGCGTGATCCTGGCCGCCCTGACGCTCGCCGGTCAGAGCATCGTCCTCGACTACCTGATGGGCATCCTCATCGTGTTGGAGGGCCCGTACTACAAGGGCGACTGGATCCAGGTCGGCGCGATCGAGGGTGAGGTCGAGGAGATCGGCCTGCGGCGGACCGTGGTCCGTGACACGTCCGGCACGGTCCACAGCATCTCGAACGCCGAGATCCGGATCGCCTCGAACCTGACCCGGGTGTACGCCCGGATGCAGGTCGACATGACCGTCGCGTTCGGGACCGACCTCGACCTCGCGACCCGCGTCGCCGACCAGGTCGGTGAGACGATGGCCCAGGATCCCGATTGGAAGGATCGCCTGCTCGAGGTCCCGAGGCTCACCCGCGTCCCGGCCTTGGGAGACCTTGGGGTGACGCTCCGGATCGCGGGCAAGGTCCGTGCCCCGGACCGCTGGACCGCACCGAGCGAGCTTCGCAAGCGACTCATCGTCGCGTTCCAGCAGAACGGGATCGAGATCCCGATCCGGGGCCAGGTCGTGCTCGATCGGGGGACGAGGACCCCGCCGCCGTCCACCGCGGGCGGCGTGGCCGTGCCGGCCACGGCGGCAGACGCATCCCCGGAGCCGGGTCAGCCGGTCGAACCCCAGGACCCGGCCGCGCCCGCGGGGCCCGCCGGACCGGACGGACCGGACGGATCCGACCGGCCGTGAGCGCGGTCCGAGGCGCGCGAGCACGGCCGCGTAGAATGGCAGACCGTCGACCGCAGGAGGTGGGAACGTGAGCGTCGAGCCCTCGTCGCAGCCCGAGATCGAGAACCTCCTGGCCGAGGCGCGGACGTTCCCACCAGCCCCCGAGTTCGTGGCCCAGGCCAACGCGACCTCGGATCTCTACGTCGAGGCCGAGGCCGACTTCGAGGCCTTCTGGGCGAAGCGAGCCCGGGAACGGCTGAGCTGGACGACCCCGTTCACGCGCACGCTCGAGTGGGACCTGCCCTTCGCGCGCTGGTTCGATGGCGGCCAGCTCAACGTCGCCTACAACTGCGTCGATCGCCACGTCGAGCGCGGTCTCGGGGACAAGGTCGCCTATCACTGGATCGGCGAGCCCGGCGACACCCGGACGATCACCTACCGCGACCTCCAGGCCGAGGTCAGCCGGGCCGCCAATGCGCTCCGCGAGCTCGGGGTGGTGAAGGGCGACCGGGTCGCGATCTACATGCCGATGATCCCCGAGCTGCCCGTCGCGATGCTGGCCTGTGCCCGGCTCGGCGCCGCCCACACGGTCGTCTTCGGCGGCTTCTCGGCGGAGGCCCTGTCGGACCGGATCAATGACGCCCAGGCGAAGGTCCTCATCACCGCCGACGGCGGCTGGCGGCGAGGCAAGGCGGTCGACCTCAAGACGGCCGCCGATCTCGCCCTCGAGAGCACACCGTCGATCGAGGCCGCGATCGTCGTCGAGCGGATCGCCAACGGGGCGCCGATGGTCGCCGGCCGTGACCACTGGTGGCACGATATCGTCGCTCGCCAGTCGGACGACTGCCCGCCGGTCCCGGTCGATTCGGAGCAGCTCCTGTACCTGCTCTACACGTCGGGCACGACGGCCAAGCCCAAGGGCATCGTCCACACGAGCGCGGGCTACCTGCTCCAGACGAGCTTCACCCATGAGACGGTGTTCGACGTCAAGCCCGACGACGTCTACTGGTGCGCCGCCGACATCGGCTGGGTGACCGGTCACAGTTACATCGTCTACGGCCCGCTCGCGAATGCCACGACCGGGGTCATCTATGAGGGCGCCCCCGATACGCCGGCCTGGGATCGCTGGTGGCAGATCATCGAGGACTACAAGATCACGATCCTGTACTGCGCGCCGACCGCGATCCGCGCGTTCATGAAGCAGGGCGAGACCCACCCGGCCGGGCACGATCTGTCGTCGCTCCGGCTCCTCGGCTCGGTCGGCGAGCCGATCAACCCCGAGGCCTGGCTGTGGTACCACGTCAACATCGGCCGGAGCCAGGCGCCGATCGTGGACACCTGGTGGCAGACCGAGACCGGGGCGATCCTCATCAGCCCGCTACCCGGGGTGACGACGACGAAGCCCGGGTCGGCCACGTTCCCGATGCCGGGCATCGCCGCCGATGTCGTCGACGCCAAGGGCGAGAGCGTGCCGTTCGGCGGGGGTGGCTACCTCGTGCTCAAGCGGCCATGGCCGTCGATGCTCCGTGGCATCTACGGCGACCCGGAGCGCTACGCGCAGACGTACTGGAGCCGGTTCCCGGGGATGTACTTCGCCGGCGACGGCGCCAAACGCGACGAGGACGGCTATCTGTGGCTGCTCGGCCGGGTCGACGACGTCATGAACGTCGCTGGCCATCGGATCAGCACGATCGAGGTCGAGTCGGCACTGGTCGACGACCCGGTCGTCGCCGAGGCCGCGGTCGTCGGCAAGAACGACGACGTCACCGGTCAGGCGATCTTCGCGTTCGTCACGGTCCGTGCGGACGTCGAGCCATCGGACGCCCTGGCGGTCGAGCTGCGCGAGCACGTCGCCAAGGTCATCGGGCCGATCGCCCGGCCGAAGTACCTGCTGTTCACGCCGGACCTGCCGAAGACCCGCTCGGGCAAGATCATGCGCCGGCTGCTGCGTGACATCGCCGAGGGCCGTCCGCTCGGCGATACGACCACGCTCGCCGATACGAATGTCGTCGATGCGATCCGCGACAAGTCCGGCTCGGCCGAAGAGGACTGACGTGCCATTCGACTTCCTCAAGAAGGGCAAGGGCCAGCCCGAGACGCCGGCGCCAGCAGAGGCACCGACGTCGGACATCCCGCGCGTCACCGCCAACGGCATCGCCTTCGACGGCCTGACCGAGGAGTGGCGGCTCGTCGGGGCGATCCAGCTCGACGGGCGCCTGTCCGACGTGCTCAACCGACGCGAGTCGATCCCGATCGCAGACGTGTCCTGGGCGCCGATCGACGGCTCGGAGCCGTTCAGCTCGGCGCCCGGTCTCAAGGCGATCGACCCCTACGATCTCATCGTGGTCCTCGCCGGCGAGACGACCCTGCCTCCCCTGACCGAGGAGGAGAAGGCCGCCCACCGGATCCACAAGATCAGCTACGACGTGGCCCTCGAGGTGCCGCCGTTCCGCGTGGTCGGGACCGTCTTCCTCTTCCCCGGATCCGAGCCGGAACGGCTCCTCGACCGCGCGACCGAGATGTTCGTCCCAGTGACCGATGCGGTCGCGTACCTCGGCGACGAGCGGATCGCCGGGACCGAGGTCGATACGTTCCTGGTCAATCGGCGCTATCTGCGGCGGGTCGACCAGGTCGACCGGCGCACGGGTGAGGCGCACCAGCGGATGCCCGGCACCTGATCGGACGCTGAGCGTCGCGAGCGGCGCTGCGCGACGGGTCCGAGGGACCTAGGCTCGAGCCGCTTCCTTGGTCCGTCCGAAGATGCGGAACGACGGACCCTTGGTGGAGGTGGACTCGGCCGGGCTGCCGGCGTCGATCCCGAGCAGTCGATCGGCGAGTGCGTCGAAGTCCTCGGTGACCTTCTCACGCGGATACTGCTCGACGACGGCATGGCCCTCGTTCGCCGCCCGGACGAAGAGGAGGCCACCCGAGCGGATGAGCGCCATCGCCGGCATCCCGACGGTCCGCTCCATGTCCGCCACGGACACACCGCTGTTGGCGCGGTTGACGACCATCGCCAGCTTGTCGCGCACGCCGAGCTCGGCGGCCAGGCCGCTCAGCTGGACGCCGGCCCGCAGGGCCGGCACGTCGGGCGTGATCGGGACGAGGATCCGGTCGGCACGCTCGAAGATCGCCCGGTTGACCGGGCCGTACGACGGGTGCATGTCGACGATGATGAAGTCGTAGCCCTTGCGCGAGAACGACAGTGCCTCGGCGACACGGACCGGGTCGAGGTTCCCGCTCTCGAGCGGCTGGGTCGTCAGCACGGCGACCTCGAGCCCGTTCGGATGGTGGGTCGCGAGCTGGGCGAGCGTCCGGTAGTCGTTACCGTCCGCCCGGTCGTCCTCCCAGGCGTCGTCGACCGTCTGGACTTGCTCGAGCCCGAGCGAGTTGGCGATGTGACCGGTGACCGTGTCGGCGTCGACCAGGAGGACGCGCTGCCCGCGGCGAACCTGGAGGGTCGTGGCCAGGTTGATCGAGATCGTCGTCTTGCCGACGCCGCCCTTCGGGTTGAAGACGCAGACCACCGTCGCACGCTTGGCCCAGGAGGCGGTGTCGAGGCCCTTGTCGGACTCGATGATCGGACCCTTGCCGTCGTCCACGGTGTGCGCCCGGATGAGCATCGCCTCGACGCGCCAGCGGAGCGAGTCGGCGCTGTACGGGCGGGTGAAATACTCGTCGTTGATCGTCGCCTTCGTGGCCGACGCGCTGAGCTGCTCGAGGTTGCGCGGCGAGACGACCATCAGCGCCGGGATGTCCCGGCCGTTGTCATGGAGCAGCGAGTAGTACTCGAGCGACTGGTCGAAGTCGCGCTCGCCGTCGAGGACCGCGAGGGCGAAGTCCCGACGCGATTCGAGGAGCGTCGCGAACTCCTCGGGCGAGGCGATGCCGACGACGTCGTAGCCGGCGGTCGCGAGCTCGCGTTCGACCGGCGCGAGCTCTTCGCTCGGCAGGGCGACGGCGACGGTCTGGCGGGCCATCGGCGCGCGGTGCGGGTCCGGCGGCGCCGGACCTAGCCCTCGGACTCGGGATCGCGGGCGCTGACGTTCACGACGCCGTCACCGGTGCCGGTGACGCGGGCCTCGAAGCCCGGCAGCGTCGGGATGGCGTCAGACAGGGACACCTCAGCAGCATGCGCGACCTTGAACACGAACTCGCCGTCGGGGCCGGACGAGACGCCGACCGACTGGACGCCGGCGACTCGGCCGAGATGGCGCTTGAAGCTGGCGATGCTGGCGACGCTGACCAGGCCCGTGACCACGACCTGGCTGGTCGCGGCGGCCTTCGGTGCGGCGGCGCGCGGCATCGGCGCCGAGCCGCCCTCGGGGACGAGCCCGGCCAGCCGGGCGGCGAGTGCGTCGTCGTCGATCGTCGTGATCTCGTCGTCGGTGCTGTCGGCGGCCGCGGCGGCGGCCTCGGCCTCGGCGGCGCCGAGATCGGCACCCAGGCCCAGGGCCTCGAGGCGCGGATCGTCAGCCGGGGTCTCATCGGCCGGGGCGTCGGATGCGGCGCTGTCCGGAGCGGGCGACCCGCCATCGGTCTCGGCGGCCTGGTAGGCGGCTTCGATCGCGGCCATCGCGGCCTCGACCGCGGCGGGGTCGTCCTGGACGGCGAACTCACCGCCGTCGGAGCCACCGATCGTCTCGTCCTGGGCCTCGGGCGCCTCGGCCTCGGCCGTCGGCCCGTCGGAGGCCGTCTCGGTCTGGGTCGTCTCGGGGCCGTCAGCCAGACTGCCGGCGACCGCCTCGGGGGGCTCGGACTCAGCCGACGCCTCGGTCTCGACGGACCGGCTCTCGACGTGATAGTCGCTGTCGTCGTCGAAGTCGAGCGGCGGCGGCTCCGGCAGGTTCTCGGCCATGGCCGCGAACTCGGCCGGATCGTCCTCGGTCATCAGCCGCTCGAAGAACCGATCCATCTCGGTCTCGAACGCTGCGACCCGGACCTGGACCCGTTCGATCTTCTGCTCGATCCGGGCGGCGTGCTCCTCGAGCTCGACATCCAGGTCGGTCTTGCGCTGGGTGATCTTGCGGTCGGTCTCTTCGCGGATCCGGGCGAGCTCGGCCTTGGACCAGTCGCGGATGTCGACGATGTCGTCGTCGGCGCCCTTCCGGAGCTCGGCGGCCTCGTCGGCGGACCGGGCGTGGACGGTCTCGATATGGGCCTTGGCCTCGGTCTGGAACTGCTCCATGGTCGACGCGCGCGACGCCTCGGCCGCCGTCTGCATCGCCCGGGTCAGGTCCGCGAGGAACTTCGTCGGCTTCTTCGGAGCGGCGTCCGCCTTCCGGGTCACCGGGGCGGCAGTGGCGGTGGGCTGCACGGAGGCTTCCTCATGATGGCCGGCTTCGGCCGGAGGGACCGGGTCAGGCTCGGCGACCGGCTCGGACTGCGCCTCCGGTGTCTCCGGGGCGGTCTCGGCGACCGCAGCTTCTGCGGTCGGAGCCTCCCCGGCGTCGTGGCTCTCGGTGGATTCGACGTCGGCCGGCTGGTCCGCATCCTGCGGCTCATCCGCGCGCTGGCCGTTCGCCTTGTCCTCCGAGCTCCACGGGAGCCGGAAGCCGGTCCGTGATTCGGTCGCTGCCATAACGTTCGGTCCCCTCCGGGTTGATCCCTGGACCCGATCTCCGGGCGTGTTCGCATCGTATGAGCGGGAGTGGGTGCGGTGGAGTGCGCTAGTGGTACCAGCGGTCGGACCCGGTGGTACCGGCGTGTGGGTCGGTGCCGAGCGTCACCGCGGCCCCGGTGCGGCTCGTCACCGCCGCTCGTTGCCGCTGGTCACCGGTCGCGGGCCGATCCGCGGGTCGCACCTGTACCATGCTTGAGTGGACGCGCTCCAGCAGTCACTCGAAGGTCCCCCCGCCCGCGTCGTCGACCGGCTCGGGCGTCGGTTCCACGACCTCCGGATCTCGGTCACGGATCGGTGCAACTTCCGGTGCACCTACTGCATGCCGAAGGAGGTCTACGGTCGCGACTTCGCCTTCCTGCCGCGGGACCAGGTCCTGACCTTCGAGGAGATCTTCCGGCTGGCCGGCCTCTTCGCCCTCGAGGGCGTCGAGAAGCTCCGGATCACCGGAGGCGAGCCGCTCGCCCGTCACGGCGTCCCCGATCTGATCGCGATGCTGGCCGAACTCCGGACGCCGGGCGGACGACCGCTCGAGCTGACCCTGACCACGAACGGCTCGGCCCTGCGCGCGCTGGCGCCGGCGCTCCGGGCGGCCGGCCTCGATCGGGTGACGGTCAGCCTCGACTCGCTCGACGAGGCCACATTCCGGGCGATGAACGGGGTGGACTTCCCGGTCGCCAAGGTGCTCGATGGGATCGACGCCGCCCGCGAGGCCGGGTTCGGGCCGATCAAGGTCAACATGGTGGTACGCCGCGGCGTCAACGAGACCTCGGTGGTCGAGATGGCCCGCTGGGCGCGCGCTGAGGGCCACATCCTCCGGTTCATCGAGTACATGGATGTCGGGCACTCGAACGGCTGGCGGCTCGACGAGGTCGTCCCGGCCGAGGACGTCGTCGCGGCGATCTCCGCCGAGATGCCACTCGTGTCGATCCCACCGAACTACCCGGGCGAGGTCGCCGACCGGTGGCGGTACGCCGACGGCGGCGGCGAGGTCGGGGTCATCGCCTCGGTGACCAGCGCCGTTCTGCGGCGCCTGCACGCGGGCCCGGATCTCGGCCGACGGCCAGCTCTACACCTGCCTGTTCGCGGTGAAGGGGACCGACCTCCGCGGTCCGCTCCGAGCCGGGACATCGGATGCCGACGTCGGGCAGCCTCATCCGGTCCGTCTGGGCGACCCGCGCCGATCGCTACTCCGAGCTGCGATCCGAGGCGACCGCCGACCTGCCGAGGGTCGAGATGTTCGCGATGGGCGGCTAGCCGGGTCGTCCGAGCGGCTCCTCGGGCCTGCTTGTCCACCGTCCGTCCACAGGGCGTGGAAAGTCGTGGACACGCTCCGGACGCGCGCCCGCGAAGTTGGTGGACAAGCGCGTTGACCCTCTCGCGGTCGGGCTCGTAACGTTGGTCTTGCCCGAAGGGGCCGTCAGGGACCCGGGCACTGGAGATCACATCAACGGTGTCCTGCCTCTACCGGTCGCTTCGGGCGCTTCGCATCCCGGAGCCTGCGATCTCACCATCGCGGTGACGGGAACGTCCGGGGGGATGCGACCGGCATCCCGGTGTCGGTACTCCCCCTGGACGCGCGAAGACGAAAGCCCGGTCGTTCGTGCCGGGCTTTTTCGTGTCCGGCGTCGGGTCACGGCGCGCCCGAACGGCCTCCGTCCTCCGACCGCTGGCTGGCGGCCCGAGCCCAGGCCGCCGACCGCCCGCCGCCCGCCCGCCGGCGAGCGGCCGAGCGCCGCGCGCAGGCAGGCCGTCGACCGTAGACTCAGGCGATGACCGAGCTCGATCCGTCCCGGCCGATCGCGCCGGTCGGAGCAGCCGGCCCGTCTCGCCGCGCTGGCGGCTGCCGTCCGGGCCCGGACCGACCTCGTCCCGGACGGTCGGGATCGTCCTGGGCTCCGGGCTCGGCGGGCTGGCCGACGACCTGGTCGATCCGGTCGTGCATCCCGTTCGCCGACCTGCCGGGCTGGCCGGCCGCGACCGCTCCGGGTCATGTCGGACGGCTGCTCCTCGGCCGGCTCGACGGGACGCCGGTGGCGATGCTCCAGGGCCGGCTCCACATGTACGAGGGCAACGACGCCGGCCTGGTCGTCCAGCCCGTCCTGCTGATGGGCCGGCTCGGCGCGCGGCTCGTGGTCCTGACGAATGCCGCCGGCGGCCTCGACCCGACCTTCGGGCCGGGCACGCTGATGATCATCGACGACCACATCAACCTGACCGGTCGGACGCCGCTGCTCGGCCCGAACGCCGATGACGATCGGACCTCGGTTCACCGACCTGACCGACGTCTGGAGCCCACGCCTGCGCGCGCGCCTGCGCGAGGCGTTCCAGGCCGAGGGCGTCGGCTTCGAAGAAGGCGTCTACGTCGGCCTGCTCGGTCCGACCTACGAGACCCCGGCCGAGGTCCGGATGCTCCGGTCGTTCGGCGGCGACGCGGTCGGGATGTCGACGGTGCTCGAGGCGATCGCCGCCCGCTGGGCGGGCCTCGAGGTCTGCGGCGTGTCGCTCGTGACGAACGCCGGCGCCGGCTACACCGGTGCGCCGCTGACCCACGAGGAGGTCCTCGAGTCCGGGGCCGAGGCCGGCCCGCGGCTGGCCCGGGTCATCCGCCGGTTCGTCGCCGGCCTCGCGGCCGACCGGAGCCTCGTCAGCGGACCGATAGCTCCCGGCCCGCGTCGCGCGCGGCCTTGGCCTTGTCGGCCCAGGCGCCCAGGACCGTGTCCTTGTGCGGCCGGATCGGGCAGTGCTCGTCGCGGTTGCCCATCTCGTCGCAGTAGCCGAGGGCGACGCACTTCGGGGCGAGGAACGAGCCGAGGAACGGCGAGACCTGGAAGATCTCGTGGCGGATCAGCTGGAACAGCCGGCGGATCTCCCACTGGGCCATCGTGCACAACCGCAGGCCGCTCATGTGGATGAGCGCCCGGAGGTTCGTGGTCATGACCAGGTTCGTCCGGGTCGCGTTCGGGAAGACGAACCGGGCATCCTCGCCGGGGATGCCGGCCGAGACGAGGTCGCCGTACAGCTCGAGCGAGCCCTCGATCTGGTCCTCGTACCGCTCGCGCAGGGCCGGATCGGCCTCGGCCAGGGACGTCGGCAGCATCGTCGATGCGCCCTTGAACGTGACGTAGCGCTGGCTCTGCTGGTCGAACGCGACCCCGGCCCGATGGCGGACGAGCTGGTGGGACAGGGTCCGCGACACGCCGCTGATCCCGAACGTGAACACGATGTGCTCGATCGTCGAGCCGTGGCCCGACTCGATGACGCCCTGGATCAGCTTCTGCTGCTTGAGCGGGTCGATCTCGCCGGCCACGGCACGCCGGAAGATCTCGTCCGGCTCGAGCTCCGAGTAGCACGTCCGGCAGGCGGTGTAGATCAGCGGGACGTAGAACTTCTCGACGATGTCCCGGTCCGGGAACAGGAGGGTCGCCTTCATCCCGAGGTCGCGCCGGCCCGGGTTCTTCGGGATCGCGGTCTTCTCGCGGACGGGCGTCGTCTCGGCGGCCATGGACGCCAAGTCTACCCCGCCGCCGGCCCGGCCGAGCGGCGGAGCGCGGGACCGACGGCCGACCCCGGTCGGATCGGTGCGTGTCAGTAGTAGTCCGAGCAGCTCAGGAAGTAGCCGCAGCGGCAGATGAGCTTGCACTTGCGCTCATCCATCGTCGCGCCGCAGTTCGCGCAGGTCAGGATGACCGCCCCCGGGTCGATGGCGTCCGGGTCCTCGATGAACCAGATCGGCGTCACGCCGCCGGCGCCGGTCGGAGCGTCCAGCCCGTCACCCGGGAGGGACTCGCTGGTCATGCCGGTCAGCTTAGCCGGGGACCGAGCCGTCGATCGCGTAGGCGAGCGCCTCCTCGAGGGTCCAGGATCGACCCTCGGCTTCGAGCTCCGCGCGGCGCTCGGGCGTCGCGTCCTCGGGCTGCGGGACTCGCCAGGCCTGCTGCCCGGACGAGTTGATCTGGGCCTGGACGAGGCCCGTCCCGATCGTCTCCTGGATCCGGCGAGCCGCCGCCCACAGGCGGATGCCGCGCTCGCTCGTCGCCCGTGGCGCAGGGCCAGCGTCGCGAAGTCGTCGACGATGAGCGCCTGGCCGGTGATGTCGCCGGCGTCGGCGAAGTGGCGGAGCGCGTGGCGGAAGGCGTCCTCGGCCGCCGGGGAAGTCCTCGACGAGGACGTCGACCACGCCGGTCATGTGGAGGGTCCAGGCCTCCATCGTCCGGTCGCCGACGGACTTGAACGCGGCGCGCGCCTCCTCGAACAGCGGCAGGGCGGCCTCGTCGTTGCTCGGCGAACATCTCGGCGCTGCCCAGGGCCCACAGGACGTTGCCGATCCCGCGCTGGTCGCCGAGCTCGCGGTAGATCGCCAGGCTCTCGTCGAGGAGTGGCCGGCCGTACTGCATGTCGAAGGACGGCGTCTGGACCATCGCGTTCGAATCGATGTTGTAGGTGAACGCGAGGTTATAGAGCGCGTTCGCGATCTCGGGCCGATCGCCGAGCTCGCGCCAGATGTCGCGACGCGCACCCTGGTACGGCGGGATGGCCTCGACGAAGTTGCCCTGCCAGTAGGCGATCCCGCCGAGCGCCTCGAGCAGCTTCGGGCGTAGGCCCGCGGGTCGTCCTTGGCCCACGGGCGCGTCGCGAGGTCGTCGAGCCGGCGGCGCGCCTCCTCGAAGTGGCCGCGCTTCTGCCAGAAGCGCCAGAGGTGGAACGCGAGCCCGAGCGCGATCGGCGGGTCGGGCTTGTCGATGGCCCAGGCCGATCGCGGCGCGCAGGTTGTCGTGTTCGCGCTCGAGCCGCTCGAGCCAGCGCCGCTGGTCGGCGCCGGACAGCTCGGGTGCCGCCGTCGCGGCGAGATCGGCGAAGGCCCTGGCGTGGCGCTCGTGGATGAGCCTCGGCCTCGCCTCGTGCGGCGAGCCGCTCGAGGGCGAAGGCCCGGATCGTGTCGGGCATCGTGAACCGGATCTCGCCGCCGGCCTCGGACCGCCGGATGCAGGCTCTGATCGGCGAGGTCGCCGATCCCGTCGAAGACGTCGCGTCCGAGCTCGTCGGCCGGGCCACAGACGAGCTCGGCGGTCTCCAGGTCGCAGCCGCCGCTGAAGCAGGCCAGCCGGTCGAGCAGGTGCTGGCTCGGGGCGTCGAGCAGGTCGTAGCTCCAGGCGATCGTCCCGCGCAGCGTGCGCTGGCGCTCGGGGACGTCGCGAGCGCTCGACTGCGAGCAGCTCGAACTGGCGGACGAGGCGGCTCAGGATCGCATCGGGCGGGAGCAGCCGGACTCGGGCCGCGGCGAGCTCGATCGGCAGCGGCATCCCGTCGAGCCGGGTGCAGATCCGGGCGACGGCGGCGGCGTTCGACCGGTCGAGGCTGAAGCTCGGCCGGGCGGCCATCGCCCGCTCGACGAACAGGCGGACGGCGTCGTAGCCGAGGAGCCGCTCCGGCACGTCGGACGCGGGCCGCGGCACCGGCCCGCCCGATCCGGCCTTCCGGGCGTCAGCCGGTCGATGTCGGGCGGCACCGACAGCCCGTCGAGCGGGAACTCGTGCTCGCCGGTCAGATGGAGGATGGCCCGGCTGGTCACGACGAAGCGCAGCCCCGGCGCGGCCCGGAGGAGGTCGCCGATGACCGGCGCGGCCGCGGTCAGCCGCTCGAAGTTGTCGAGCACCAGCAGCACGCGTTGGCCCTTCAGCAGCTCGATGAGCATCTCGAGGGGCGGCTGGATGCCGCTCTCGACGATGCCGACCGCGCGGGCGATCGTGCCGGGAACGAGCATCGGATCGTCGACCGGCTCGAACGGCACGAAGAAGGTGCCGTCGGGGAAGTCGGTCCCGGCAGCGTGGGCCAGCTCGATCGCGAACCGCGTCTTGCCGATCCCGCCGGGTCCGGTCACGGTCAGCAGCCGGGCCGACCGCAGCAGCGTCCGGGCGTCATCGAGCTCACGCTCACGCCCGACGAACGAGGTGACGGTGCTCGGCAGGTTGTTCGGCCGGGCGTCGATCGTCCGCAGGACCGGGAAGTCGGTGGGCAGCCCGTCGATGTCGAGCTGGCTCAGTCGCTCGGGCTCGGCGAAGTCGCGCAGCCGGAACGATCCCAGGTCGCGCCAGGCGACGCCCGCCGGCAGGCCCTCGCCGACGATCCCGCGGGTCGCCGCCGAGACGACCACCTGGCCACCATGGCCGGCGGCCGCGATCCGGGCCGCCCGGTTGATGTCGATGCCGACGTAGCCCTCGCCGATCCGGGTGACCTCGCCGGTATGAAGGCCGATCCGGACCCGGACCTGGACCGCGCCTGGCCAGGCCGTCTCGGCCAATCCGCGCTGGCTCTCGACCGCCGCCCGGACCGCCTCCGACGCGCTCTGGAAGATCACGAAGAACGAGTCGCCCTCGGTGCTCTGCTCGGCACCGGCATGGGCCTCGAATGCGGCCCGAAGGATCTCCCGATGGCGGGCGAGCAGTTCCGCGTAGCGCTCTGTCCCGACCTCCTGCTCGATCCGGCTCGAGCCCTCGATGTCGCTGAACAGGAACGTGACGGTCCCGCTGGTGTTCGGTCGGAGGTCGCTCATCCTCGGCGTCGTTCCCCGCCTTCGGGTCAGTGGCGATGCTCTTGCGCTGACATTCCGGAGGCGCGTCGCGACGCCCCTCAGGATCGCGACTGCCAGCCGTGGCTGGGCCATCAGGACGGCCTCGAACTCCCATGACGTGAGCGCGAGGCAGGTCGTCGCGCTCTCGGCCGTGACCGTCGCGATCCGTGGCCCGCCGTCGAGCAGCGACAGCTCCCCGAAGAAGTCGCCCGGTCCGAGCTCGGCGACCGTCGTCGCCGTCCCGGATGACCCGCGCCGAGCCCGTCGCGATGAGGAAGAATCCGGTCCCGACCTCGCCCTGGCGGACGATCGCCCGACCGGCCGGGAAGTCGACCTCGACGGTCCGGCCCGCCACCATCGCCAGGTCGTCCGCGCCGATGCCGTCGAACAGTCCGACCGTGCCGCAGCAGCTCGACCTTGCGGTCCGTCGTGAGGGTCATCGTCGTATACGATGGCAGAACGCGGGCTGGACCGGGAAGTCCAATCCCGACACGGACCCCGCACCCTCGAGGCTGGACTGACCGATGGCGGGTTCTGACGATGTCGTCGACACGATCGCGGGCTTCGCGCTGTTCGCCGACCTGTCGACGCCGCAGCTCGAAGCGGTCGCCCACACGTTCGAGGAACGCTGGTTCCCGGAGGGCGAGCGGGTCCTCCGCCAGGGCCTGACCGGCTCCGGCTTCTACGTCATCCTCGAGGGGAGCTGCTCGGTCCGCGTCGACGGCCAGGAGCGGGCGACCCTCGGCCGGGGCGAGTTCTTCGGCGAGGTGTCGATCCTCCTCGGCGAGTCGCCGGTGGCGGACGTCGTCGCCCTCGGCCCGCTTCGTTGCCTGGTCCTGTCGGGCCCCGAGGTCGAAGGGCTTCCTGGTCGGCCATCCGCGGGTGATGTACCGGATGCTCCAGGCGTCGGCGCGCCGCCTGCGGAACGCGAACCGGTGGCGGAGCTGATCGACCCGCCGTTCCCGCCCGGCGACTACCCGGTCGTCGTCGTCGGAAGCGGGCCCGGGCGGACTCCAGGTCTCGTACACGCTGCGGCACCTCGGCGTTGCCGCACGCGACGATCTCGGCCGACGACGAGCCCGGCGGGATGTTCCGGCGCTGGCCGTTCTTCCAGCGGCTCCTGTCGTGGACGAAGCCGTACGCACCGGTGCCCCGTGGGACGCGGGCTTACGAGCGGTTCGACTGGAACAGCCTGATCCCGGACGACGACGAGCTACCGGGCGATCCAGCCGCAGTTCATGGACGGCACGTCGTACTTCCCGTCGCGGCCGGAGATGGAGGCCTCGCTTCGGACGTTCGCCGAGCGGACCGGGATCGCCATCCGCTACGGCTGTCGCTGGGAGTCGACCCGCCGGCTCGACGACGGGCGGTTCGAGCTGACGACGAGCGACGGGATCTACACCGCCGGGACGCTCATCCTCGCGGTCGGGGTGGCCGAGCCGTTCCGTCCGGACACGCCCGGGATCGACCTCGTCGCTCACTACGCCGACACCCGACCGGTCGAGACGTATGCCGACAGGCGCGTCTTCATCATCGGCAAGCAGAACTCCGGGTTCGAGCTCGCCTCGGGGCTGCTCTCCTGGGCGAACCGGATCGTCGTGGCGTCGCCAAGTCCGGCCAAGCTCTCGGTCAACACCCACTCGCTCGTCGGGATCCGGGCGCGGTACCTCCAGCCGTACGAGGATCACGTCCTGGGCGGCGGAGTCGGCGTCCTCGATGCCTCGATCGAGGCCGTCGAGCGCGGTGCCGACGGCGTCGGGTTCGTCGTCCGGACCCGACCGTCGGACGGTGGGCCGTCGATGGCGTTCGAGACCGATGAGGTCATCGCGGCGACCGGGTTCGTCACGCCGCTCCGCGACCTCCCGGACCTCGGGGTCGCCACGTTCGGGCAGAGCCGGTTGCCGGCCCAGACGCCGTACTGGGAGAGCGCCTCGGTGCCCGGCATCTTCTTCGCCGGGACGATCGGCCAGGGCTCGAAGGGCCTCCAGAAGCACGGGATGCCGGCCAACTCGGGGGCGGTCCACGGCGCCCGCTACAACGCGCGCTGCCTCGCCTGGCACATCGCCCGGACCCGGTTCGGGATCGACCCCGCACGCCCGTCGGTCGATCCGCACGGCCTCGCGGATTTCGTGGCCGCCGAGCTGACCAGCGGCCCCGAGATCTGGAACCAGAAGGCGTATCTGGCCCGGATCGTGGGCCTCGACCCCGACGTCGGGGTCCGTGACGAGGGCATCGAGCCCCTGGCCACGTTCGTCGATGCGACCGGTCCGGATGCGCTGGCGATCACCCTCGAGACCGACGGCTCGGGTGCGGTCTATCCGGTCCTCTACACCCGGATCGACGGCCGCCTGGCCGAGCACCGGCTGGATGCCCGACCCGCTGCTCGACTATCGAGACCGAGGCGACCCGGCGGGCGATCGAGGGCGTCCTGACGGGGTTCGGCGCAGGCGTCCGCTGAGCGACTGACCCGTGGACAGCGCCTTCGTGGCCGGGGTCGCGGCCGGGCTCGGCGTGGCCGTGCCGTTCGGCGCGATCGCGATCCTCATCGTCGAGACCGCGATCCGCCGCGGCCGACGGTTCGGCTGGGCGGCGGGCGCCGGGGCGGCCACCGCCGACTTCGTCTACGCGACCCTCGCCGCGCTGTTCGGGACCGCGCTCGCCGAGCTCATCGCGCCGGTCCAGGACCCGCTCCGCTGGCTGTCGGTCGCGATCCTCGTGTTCATCGCCGGGCGGGGCATCGTCGCCGCCATCGAGGCCGCCCGGGCGCCACGCGGCGAACCGCACCTCGAGCGGCTCGACGAGTCGTCGCCGCGACGGACCTACGTCCAGTTCGTCGCCCTGACGATCGTGAACCCGGCCACCGTCGTCTACTTCGCGGCGCTCATCCTCGGCCTGCCGGCCGTCGGCTCCGGATCGGCCGAGAAGCTCGTGTTCGTCGTCGCTGCCGGGGCGGCCTCGCTCGCCTGGCAGCTCCTGATCGCGACCGGCCGGCTCGCTCCTCCACCACCGGATCTCGGCGCGGGCGATGACCGCGCTCAGCCTCGTCGGCTACGGGATCGTCCTGGTCATCGCCGCGAACATCGCGCGTGGGTTGCTGACCGGCTAGCGGCGGCCCGTGACGGGGGGAGCGGCCGGGGACGGGCGAGCCGCTGCCGGCCGGCGAAGGGCTAGCGGCGGATCCGGGCGAGCCGGGCCGCGGCGGCATCGAGCGTCTCGTTGCGCTTCGGGAAGGCGAACCGGAGCTTGTCGCGACCGAGCTCGGGACGCGAGTAGAACGACGAGCCCGGGACGCCAGCGATCCCCGGGTCGGCGATGAGCCGCCGGGCGAACGTCACGTCGTCCTCGTCGGTCAGGTCGCCGATGTCGGTCATCACGTAGTAGGCGCCGGCCGGCTGGTGGACCCGGAAGCCGGCCGCTTCGATCGCCGGCACGATCCGATCGCGCCGCGCCCGATAGTCGGCGGCGAGCTTGGCGTAGTAGGTGTCGGGGAAGTGAAGCGCGACCTCGGCGGCGGCCTGGAGCGGGGCGGCCGCACCGACGGTCAGGAAGTCGTGGACCCGGCGGATGCCGACCGACAGCTCCGGGCTGGCGATCGTCCAGCCGATCCGCCAGCCGGTGACCGAGTAGGTCTTCGACATCGAGTCGATCGCGATCGTCCGGTCGGCCATCCCGGGCAGCGTCGCCATCGGGATGTGCTCGCCCTCGAACACGATGTGCTGGTAGATGTCGTCGGTCAGCGCGACCGCATCGAACTCCTGGCACAGCCCGGCGATGAGCTCGAGCTCGGCGCGCGAGAACACCTTGCCGGTCGGGTTGTGCGGGGAGTTGACGACGATCGCCCGGGTCCGTCCGCCGAAGGCCGCTCGGAGCTCGTCCGGATCGATCGACCAGTCCGGCTCGTGGAGGGTGACGTAGCGGGCGGTCGCGCCGGACAGGATCGCGTCCGGCCCGTAGTTCTCGTAGAACGGCTCGAACACGACCACCTCGTCGCCCGGGTCGATGACCCCGAGCATCGCCGCGACCATCGCCTCGGTCGCGCCGCAGGTCACCGTCACCTGCGTCTCGGGGTCGATGACCCAGTCCGGATGGAACCGGGTCGTCTTGGCGGCGATGGCCGCCCGGAGCGGCTTGGCGCCCCAGGTGATCGCGTACTGGCTGATGTCGTCGTGGAGGGCCTCGATGGCCGCGGCCCGGAGCTCCCACGGGCTCTCGAAGTCGGGGAATCCCTGGGCGAGGCTTACCGCCCCGGCGTCGACCGCCAACCGGTTCATCTCGCGGATGACCGACTCGGTGAAGCTGGCGGCTCGGGCGGAGATCGCGGGCATCGGCGCTCCGTGGGACACGGGACTGGCGGCAGTCTAGCGGTCGCTCACGTGTGCGGTCCGGGTGAAGCGTAGGATGCCGCGATGGATCGCCGGTCGTTCCTGCGCGGTACTGCGCTCGCGGTCGGCTCGATGGCCCTCGGCGGGTGCGCCCCGGCAGCGCCGGCGACGACCGGAGCCGCGCGGCCGTCGTCAGCCGTCGCGACCGGATCCGGCCCACCCTCGGGCGCACCGTCCGGCTCGGATCCGGGCTCGGTCATCGTGGTCGGGGCCGGACCGGCCGGCCTCGGCGCGGCTCGCCAGCTCCAGGAGGACGGCTTCGCGGTGACCGTCCTGGAAGCCCGCGACCGGATCGGCGGACGGACGTGGACGAACGACGACCTCGGTGTCCCGGTCGACCTCGGCGCGTCCTGGATCCATGGCATCGAGGGCAACCCGATGGCCGACCTCGCCCGAGCCGCCGGCGTCAAGCTCGTCGTGACGCGCGACAGCGCCTACTGGACGTTCGATCGCGACGGCCGCGTGCTCGAGGACGCGGAGGATGAGCGGCTCTACACCCACTTCCAGGGGCTCATCGATGCGGCCCTCCGGCTGACGGGCGACGACCAGCCGCCGCCCTCGGTGGCGACGGCGTTCGCGCTGGCGCGGTCGTCCGGCGAACCCGGGCTGGCCCCGCCCGACGGGATCGACCCGGGTCTGGTCGGTCGCTATCTCGACTGGATCGTGGCGACCGAGATCGGGCTCGACTGGGCGGCCGATAACGACGAACTGTCGATCCTGGCCCAGACGGATGGGGACGACTATCGGGGCGCATGGGCCCAGCTGGCCGGCGGCTATCGGGCGGTCCTGGCACCGGTGGCGGCGCGGCTCGACGTCCGGCTCGGCGAACGGGTGCTCGGCGTCGATGTCACGGACCGGGTCACGATCACGACCGCGACCCGGACGTACGACGCCGATCGGGCGATCCTGACCCTGCCGCTCGGGGTCCTCAAGGCCGGCGACGTCGCGTTCGATCCACCGCTGCCTCGGTCGATACTGGACGCGATCGACCGGCTCGGCATGGGCGACTTCTTCAAGGTCGCGCTGCGGTTCCCATCGATGGCGCTGCCCGGGGACATCGACTGGTTCGGACGGCTCGGCGAGGCGACCTTCCTCGAATGGGTGAACCTCACGCCGGTGACGGGCGCCCCGACGCTCGTCGGGTTCGCCGGGGGCTCGGTGGCCCGGAGGCTGGAGACCCTGCCGAAGGACGCGGTCGTCGCCCGGGCGCTCGCTGCCGCAAGAGCGGCCATCGGCCGGGATCTGCCTGCCCCGACCCGAGCGGTCGTCACCGGCTGGGCAGCGGACCCGTTCGCCCGGGGTTCGTACTCGTTCCTGGCGGTCGGCTCGACGCCGGCGGACCGGGATGCGCTGGGCGAGCCGATCGGGGATCGTCTGTTCATCGCCGGCGAGGCGACGGATCGGCAGTACCCGGCGACCGTTCACGGGGCCTGGACGTCGGGCGTGTCGGCGGCTCGCCAGCTGGCGGTCCTCGCCGGTCGCTGACGCGGCCGATCGTCGGATCGCGGTCACGGTCGGGCAGGTCGCAGGATCAGACGAGGCGACGGGGGATCGTCTCGTCCTGGTCGCGCTCGAAGAACCGCTCGCCGTCGAGGTCGACCTCGAGCCGGCAGACCATCCGGAAGTCGGTCTCGGTCGAGGTGGTCTCGCCCGTCGCCCGGACGTCGATCCGGTGGCCGTCCTGCTCCAGCCAGTAGTGGACGTCGTTCGCCATCCGCGTGTGGGCCGGGTCGGCGTCCGACGCGGTCATCTCGAGCCGCTCGCCGCTGAACACGACCGTCCCGTCGGGCAGGCGGCCCTCGCCGGCATCGTTGGTCGACACCGTCATCGTGCCGGCGATGACGTCTTCCTGGATCCGCCAGGCCGGTGGTTCCGACGTCCCGGTACCGATCGCCTCCAGCCCGGCCGGACTCGTCTTGAACGCGGGGGGCGGTAGTGAGCCGTCGCCCGGCGGGATCGTCGGCAGCACGAGCCGCGACGTCCCGTGGTGGATCGCCAGCTCACCGCGAAACGGCGACGGCCAGAGGACGGGCCAGTAGGCGCTCGCCACGGACAGCCGGATCCGATGCCCCGGTGCGAACCGGTAGCCGGCCGCGCGCATCGGGACCCGCACCTCGTACGCCTGCCCTGGTTCGAGCGCGGTCGGCTCCGCGTGCGACTCGCGATGGGTCAGGTTCAGGATCCCGGCGGCGACCTGGGCCGCGGTCCCGTCCGGGGCGACGTCGGCGAGCCGGACGACGAGTGTCGCGACCGGCATCGAGGCCTCGACGGTGAGGACGGCCGCCGGCATGCCGAGGATGTCGAGCGGGCCGTCGAGCGGGGCACTCGTGTAGGTCGGGACGAGCGCGTCGTCGAGCCGGAGGTCCCGGGCAAGCCCATTCGGCGGGCTGCCGGCCCCCCAGGACAGCGCGGTCCGCGTCCCCGTGGTCGCGTGGTGCGGGAAGCGATCGGCGGTCGCCTCGGTCGGCGGCGACGCGCCGAGCCGGCCCGCCAGGGGCCGCTCTCCGGGCGCGAGCCACAGGTCCAGCGCGGCCGTGCCAGGCGCGGGGAACGACGGCTCGCTCCGCCAGGCACCCGGCCAGGACCGCGGGAATGGCTCGGGCGGGGCGTAGTCCCGCCGGAAGAACGTCAGGGCAGGCTCGTCCATGGTCCCGTTGTCGACACCCTTAAGCCAGTGGTCGAAGAACCGGACGAGCTCGTGGAGCCAGTCGAGGTTCGGGCCGGGATAGCCGTCGTCGGGGTAGTCGTGGACCCAGTTGCCGACGAGCGCGCGGCGCGGCGCGTTGACACAGCGTTCGAGCATCCGCAGGGCCGCGTCCACGTAGCCGTCCATCCAGCCGGCGATGAGGAGCATCGCGACCTCGATCCGGTCATGGTGTGGAGCGAGCGAGCCGATCCGCCAGTAGGCGCCGTCGTGCTGCTCGCGGAGCCAGGGGTAGAGCCAGATCGGCGTCCGCTCGAGGCGGTCGCGCCACTCGTCGAGCCAGGACTCGCCGCGGAACGCCGGTCGGGGCGGGAGGGCGTTCATCCCGACCATCCCGACGGCGTACTGGCTCAGCTCGCTGACCGTGACGCAGCCGCCGACGTAATGGACGTCGTCGGTGTAGCGATCGTCGCTCGCGTACATCGGGACGATCGCCCGCAGATGGGGCGGGCGGAGCTTGGCGACCTGGATCGCGGTGAAGCCCCCGTACGAGATCCCCCACATCCCGACGTTGCCGTTGGACCACGGCTGCGTCGCCAGCCACTCGACCGCGTCATAGCCGTCCCGGGTCTCGCGGGCCGTGTATTCGTCCTCGGCGATCCCGGGACTGCTCCCGGTCCCACGCACATCGACCCGGCACAGGACGAAGCCGCGCGCGGCCAGCCAGCGCCCCCGGCTCTCGTCGCCGGCGCGCCGCCAGTCGTCCTTGCGGTAGGGGAGGAGCTCCAGGATCACCGGAAAGCGCTCGTCCGGTACGGTGGGCCGGGGGACGGGCCGCCAGAGGTTGGCGCTGAGCTCGAGGCCGTCGTCCATCGGGATCCGGATGTCGAGGTCGACCGTGACGTCGTGGACCGGCTGGGAGGCGGGGCGCGCGTCGTCGGCCATCGGCCGAGTCTACGGTCCGGGCCGCCTGGCCGGTCGCCGGTCCCGGGCGGCGAGCCCCCGGCGTGGGCCGGATCGGCCTGTCGGTCTGGAGCGGCTCGGCAGGCGGCGCGGCTACCATCAGGATCATGGCCGACCCGACCGACGAGACCGTGAGTCCCTGGCGTCGCCACAGCCGCCGGACCGCGTACGAGAACGCCTGGATCCAGGTCCACCATGACGAGGTCACCCGGCCCGACGGCCAGCTCGGGATCTACGGCGTGGTCCACTTCCGGAACCGGGCGGTCGGGATCGTGGCGATCGACGAGGCAGACCGGGTGCTGCTCGTCGGCCAATACCGTTACGCGCTCGATCGCTACTCATGGGAGATCCCCGAGGGCGGGGTCCCGTTCGAGGAGGACGCGCTCGAGGGCGCCCGCCGCGAGCTGCGCGAGGAGACCGGTCTGGACGCCGCGACGTGGCGCCAGATCGGCACGTTCGATCTGTCGAACTCGGTCACCGACGAGGTCGGCCACCTCTATCTCGCGACCGGCCTCATCGCCGGGCCGGCGACGCCGGAGGGGACCGAGGAGCTCGAGGTCCGCTGGGTCGCGTTCGCCGAGACGCTGGCGATGCTCGATCGCGGCGAGATCCCCGACGCGATGAGCCAGCTGGCGCTCGAGCGGGTCGCGCGCCTTCGCGCGAACCGTGCGGCGACCGGCTAGTAGGTCTCGACCCGGACCGGCGTGAGCGCGAAGTCCCGGGCGTTCCGGGTGAGGACCGCGGCGTCGAGCGAGTCGGCGCACGCGGCGATCAGGGCATCGGCGAGTCCGAGTGTCCAACCACGGCGTCGGGCGTCCGCCCGCCAGCGGCCCGCCGCCCGCGCGTGCACCGGAGCCGGCTGCACGAACTCGATGACTTGGAGGAGCGCCTCGAGGTCGGGATCAGTGGCGCCACGTGCACCCGCCCATGCCTCACATACGACGATCTCGTTCACGAAGACTTCGTCTCCCACATCGAAGATCGCGGCGGATCGCCGGATGGCTGCGGGATCGTTGCGGAGGTGGTCGATGACGAAGGTGGTGTCGAGTACGTAGCGCACGTCAGTCCTCTTCTGGCGGCCGGGTCGTCTCGGCTCGTCGCGCGCGGACCCAGGCGACGACTGCCTCGGGGGTGGCGAACTCGGGGTAGTCCTCCGCAGCCCACGCTCCAGCCGTGCGAGACATGACTTCCTTCAAGCGGTCGCGCCGCAGTCTCGCTTCGACCGCCTCGGCGATGTAGGCGCTGCGCATCCGTGGGCCGGCGATCCGATCGACCTCGTCGACCAGCGCCCCGGGCAGGACCAAGTTCGTGCGCCGACCCATGCGCAGATGATAGCACACAGCCGTGCGCACGGCGAGAGGTCAGTCCGGAATGCCCGACCCGATCGTCTCGCTGAAGAAGTCGACGAGGTGGTGCTCGTACTCGGCCGGGTGGTCGACCATCGCGGCGGCGTGCCCGGATCCCTCGACGATCCAGGAGCTCGATCCGCGCGCCGGCGGCTTCACCGGCGTCGATGAGCTGGTCGGCATAGCGGACATCGAGCCGCTCGATCGGCCGTGCCGTGGGTCACGAAGACCGGCCGGCCGCCAAGCAGCGTCATCGCCGCGGAGCGGGCTCTTCGCTCGAAGGCCAGGACCGTCGAGCAGCCGCCCGACGAGCAGACCACCCGGCAGCAGGAATCGGCGGCAGGTGGTTCCGGCGAAGCTCCGCCCGCGTGGCGTCGTCGATGTCGCCATAGCCGCTGTCGGACCAGACCGCGGCGACCCGGGGCTCGTCACCGGCGGCGATCACGACACTCGCCGCCCCGAGCGAGATCCCGAACAGGCCGATCCGTTCGGGCGCGACGTGCCGCTCGGTCACGAGCCAGTCCCACGCCCCGAGCACGTCACCGCTTTCGCGGATCCCGCCCGTGTGGCGGCCCCCCGGTCCGGCCCGGAGTCGCCGTGGTTGCGAAGGTCGATGGCGAGGACCCCGAAGCCGTGTCGGTGGAGCATCCCGGCCGCCAGCAGCACCCAGCCGTCCCGCCGACAGGCGGTGTAGCCGTGGACGACGACGACCACGGGAGCATCCGGGTCGCCTTCGGCGGGGATCCACCAGCCGGCGATCCGCACGACCCCGGTCCGGTCCGGGAAGCCGACCTCCTCGAAGCGGGGCATCGCGTACGGCGCGGTGTCGACGTCATCGGCCGAGAACGCAGCCGGCGTGTCGGGCGATCGGAACAGCCTCGAGTCCGACGGGACCTCGGTGATCCGGTCGTAGAGCCAGGCGCACAGCGCCGAGGTAGCCCGCGGTCCCAAGCCCCGCCAGCGCTGCCATGGCGATCGGTCGACCCACGACGTCCCACTCCTCGCGCTTCGACGACAGCTCCCTCGCGCCGGCCTCGATACTACCGACCGACCGCAGCAGGGACCTGACGATGACCGACGCACGCCCGAGCCGATCCGTGACGGACCGCCGCGACTGGGACGCGATCGTCGTCGGGCTGGGCGGCATCGGCAGTGGTGCAGCCTACTGGCTCAGCCGGCGGCTCGGTGACCGCGTCCTCGGTCTGGAGCAGTTCGAGCTGGGCCACGCAACGGCGCCAGCCAGGACCACAGCCGGATCATCCGGCTGTCCTACCACCGGCCTGAGTACGTCCGCCTCGCGAAGCGCGCCTATCCGACGTGGGCCGAGCTCGAGGCCGAGGCCGGCGTCCAGGTCGTCACGAAGACCGGTGGGTTCGATGTCGCACCGCATGAGGCGGCGATCCCGCTCGCAGACTACATCGAGAGCATGACCGCCGAGGGCGTGCCGTTCGAGCACCTCGAGGCGGACGAGATCATGCGTCGCTGGCCACAGTGGCGGCTGTCGGATGCGCATCACGGGCTGTTCCAGCCGGACGGCGGTCTGGCCGACCCGAACCGGGCGAACGCCGCGCACCAGCGGCTGGCGCGCGAGCCACGGGGCCACGCTCGCTCGACCATTCGCCGGTGACCGCGCTTGCGCGACGCCGGCGGAGGCGAGATCGAGGTCGTGACCGCGGCCGGGACGATCCATCGCGCCGGCCATGTCGTGCTTGCTGCCGACGCCTGGACGAACGCACTCCTCGCGTCGTTCGACCGACGGTTGCCGCTGACGATCACGAAGGAGCAGGTCACCTACTTCGCCTGCCCGCGACCCGCCGACTTCGCGCCGGATCGTTTCCCGGTCTGGATCTGGATGGACGAGCCGTGCTTCTACGGCTTCCCGACGTACGGCGAACCCGGGCCGAAGGCGGCCCAGGACGTCGGCGGGCTCGAGACGACGCCGGACGACCGGACGTTCGAGGTCGATCCGGCAGCGCACGCCCGCGTCCTGGCCTTCCTGGCGGAGCACCTGCCCGGCGCCGTGCGGGCCCGACATCGCCACGAAGACGTGCCTGTACACGCTGACGCCGGATCGGGACTTCGTCCTCGATCGCCTGCCGGAGGCGCCGAACGTGCTCGTCGCGCTCGGTGCCGCCCACGCGTTCAAGTACGCGTCGCTGCTCGGTCGGATCCTGAGCGAGCTCATCGTCGACGGCTCGACCCCGTCGGCGGCCGACATCTCCGGGTTCCGCATCGACCGGCCGATCCTGCTCCTCGAGGACCCGCCGACGAGCTTCATGGTCTGAGCCGTGTCGCTCGCGGGCCCCGATCGCGCGACCCCTCGGGGCGGTGCGTGGGGCGCGACGGTCGGCGCGGACATTGACCGGTTCCGACGGGCTGTGCCACAGTGCGGACCCCGGGGATCGGTGGGCGCGGTCGGGCGACGGTCCCGGTGCGCGTCCGGAGGAGGAACCACGAATGCGCCATGACCCTGGCGGGGCGGTTCACCCGCCTCGCGCTCGCGGCCGGTCTCGCACTGGCGACGCTGCTGCCGGCAGCCGTCCCGGCGGCGGCGATCATCGATGACAACACGCTTCGGCTGGGAACGACCCAGGCGATGGAGGCCACGAACCCCTACCAGTCCACCCTGGTCGAGAGCTACGAGGCCTTCGAGCTGAGCTGGGACCAGCTCGTCGGCTTCGGCCCGGACCTCGAGCCGATCGCGGCCTTCGCGACGTCCTGGGAGCGGGCCGCCGACGGCAAGTCGTGGACGTTCAAGTTCCGCCCCGATCTGAAGTGGTCGGACGGTCAGCCCGCCACGTCGGCGGATGCCTGCTTCTCGTGGCAGCTGAACCTCGACGCGATCGCCGATGACGCCGATGTCGGCCAGGGCTATCTGACCCCCGGGATCAAGGACGCGGGTGTCACGAAGGTCGAGTGCCCCGATCCGACGACGATGATCGTCACGACCGAGGACAACACGAACCGGATCCTCCAGACGTATGTACCGATCCTGCCGAAGCACATCTACGGCAAGATGGACTACAAGAAGCTCGGCGACGACCCGTTCGACGTCCCGGCCGACGGCAGTGGCCTCGTCGGGACCGGCGCGTACCAGATCGTCGAGTACAAGGTCAACGAGTTCGCCCGGTTCAAGCGCAACCCCAACTACTGGGGCAAGCAGGGCGCGCCGGATGAGATCGTCATGCAGTTCTTCAGCACGAATGACACGCTCTTCCAGGCGCTGAAGAAGGGCGAGATCGATTACGCCCGGAGGCTCAGCCCCGAGCAGTTCAAGCAGCTCCAGAGCGACCCCGCGATCAAGACGGTCGCCGGCAAGTCGAACGGCTGGACGGAGCTCGGCTTCAACACCTACGGGACCGGGACCGGCAAGACGATCAAGGGTGGCGGGCCGTCGACGAAGGCGCTCCTGGACCCGAAGTTCCGTGACGCCCTGGGCTACGCGATCGACAAGCAGAGGCTCGTCGACAACGTGATCGGCGGTTTCGGCACGATCGGTTCGACCCAGATCCCGCCGGTCATGAAGGACGGCAACGCCGGGATCGACTGGCACACCGATCCGGCGAACCCGCGGACGTTCGACATCGAGCTGGCCAAGCAGAAGCTCCTCGACGCCGGCTACCCGCTCGACGCGTCCGGCAACCGGCTCGACAAGGAAGGCAAGCCGATCAGCCTCAAGCTGGTCCACCCCGACTATGAACCGAACTTCGCCAAGGATGGCCAGTTCATCAAGGACTGGTTCGCCGAGCTCGGGATCAAGGTGACGGCCAAGGCGTACGAGAGCGGCGCGCTCATCGACGTCATGCTGCCGCCCGAAGCCGGCTCGGAAAGCAACAAGGCCGACTACGACATGTTCATCTGGACCTGGTCGTGGGGCCCGGATCCGAACGACCCGCTCGGGGTCTTCATCTGCGACGCGATCGGCGGCTCGTCCGACAGTCTGTGGTGCGACCCGCAGTACGACGCGCTCTACAAGCAGCAGACGCTGGCCAAGACGCCCGAAGAGCGCAAGGCGATCGTCGACCAGATGCAGCAGTACTTCTACGATCAGGCGCCGTACCACATCCTCTACTACGACGACAACCTGCACGCCTACCGGACCGACAAGTACGCCGGGTGGCAGAACCAGCCGGCCGATGGGACGCCGGTGTTCGCGTACGGCACGCTCGGCTACACGCTGCTGACCGACGCGTCGGCGGCGCCCAGCCCGACCGTTGCGCCGTCGACGGCACCGGGAGGCTCCACCGCACCGAGCGGTGGCGGCGCCAGTCCGGCGCCGACGACCGGCACCGGCGGCTCGTCCGACACCTCGAGCGGGAGCCTGCCGATCGTCCCGATCGTCATCCTCATCGTGGTCGTCGCCGCGGTCGGCGGCTTCCTCGCGATGCGGCGGAACGCGGCGAAGGCCGGCGCGGCCGACGACGAGGACGAATGACCCGCGGGGGCCCACCGAACAGACCGTCAGCCTGACGAGGTCGGTCGATGGGCCCGCGCTACATCGCTCGCAAGGTCATCCAGGCGATCGTCACGATCGTCTTCGTCGTCATCCTCAACTTCCTGCTGTTCCGCCTGATGCCCGGATCGCCCGAACGCATCCTGCTGCGCAATCCGCACCTCAGTCCGGACGCGATCGCCGCAGCGCGTGAGAAGTGGGGGCTCGACAAGCCCCTCCTTCCGCTCGAGATCTCGTTCGTGCCGCCGTCGATCAGCGTCAACCCCGAGAACCAGCTGTTCTCGTACCTCGGATCGACCGCCGTCGGCGACTTCGGCCTGTCCTTCCAGTTCCGCGGCCAGTCGGTCGTCGACGTCATCGGCGTGCGCTTCTGGCCGACGATCATCCTCATCGGCCTCGCCGAGCTCATCGCGATCATCGTCGGCCTGACGCTCGGCTCGATGGCTGGCTGGAAACGCGGCGGCCGGCTCGACCGGGTCGGCAACGGGATCAGCCTGATCCTCTACTCCATGCCGTACTTCGTCATCGGCATGCCATTGATCATCATCTTCGCGGTCGAGCTCGGCTGGTTCCCGACGTCCGGGATGCTGTCGCCCGGCGTCCGGTTCGCGTCGCCGATCGACCAGCTCCTCGACTTCCTGCGCCACCTCGTGCTGCCGTTGGCGACCGTGAGCCTTGGTCTCATCGGCGGTTACTCGATCCTCATGCGCTCGTCGATCATCGAGACACGGACCGAGGACTACGTGACGACCGCCCGGGCCAAGGGCCTCACCGACCGGAGCATCCTCCGGACGCACGCGTTCCCGAACGCCTTGCTCCCGACCGTGACGGTCATCGCGATCAACCTCGGCTACGTCGTTGCGGGGGCGATCACCGCTGAGATCGTGTTCAACTGGCCGGGCCTCGGGACGCTCACCGTCGACGCGCTCGCGAACCGCGACTACCCCGTGCTCCAGGGGATCTTCCTGCTGGTCTCGGTCTTCGTCATCGTGGCCAACCTCGGCGCCGATCTCATCTACGGTCGGCTCGATCCACGGGTCCGGATGTGAGCGCCACCGCCGCCCCGCTCGACGTCCGCGGGGAGCGCTGGCGGCTGCGTGTCAAGAACTGGCGCGACTTCGCCCGGCGCTATGCCCAGCGGACCGACGGCGTCGTCGGCCTGGCGATCCTCGTGGTCTTCGTCCTGATCGCGCTCTTCCCGAACCTGTTCGTCGGACCGCTGGAGACGGCCACGACGGCGTCCGGCCAGGCCCTCGAGCCGCCGAGCGCCGCGCACATCTTCGGCACGGACGACCTCGGCCGGGACATCCTCAACCAGACGGTCCACGGGGCGCGGATCTCGATGACGATCGGCTTCCTCGCGACGATCATCACGGTCCTCATCGGTGGCGTGATCGGGATCGTGTCGGGCTTCCGGGGCGGGCGGGTCGACACCGTGCTCATGCGCCTCACGGACTTCTTCCTGATCCTGCCGACGTTCGTTCTGGCGATCCTGCTCGCGCCGATCATCCTCGACATCATCGGCGACGACGCCGAGATCTTCGGGATCAAGGCCACGCTCATCGTCATCGTCGTGGTCATCGGCCTGACGAGCTGGGCGAGCACCGCCCGGATCATCCGGGCGCAGACCCTGTCGGTGAAGGAGCGGATGTTCGTCGACCGCGCCCGGGTGATCGGCAGCGGACCGGGTCACATCATGCGTCGCCACATCCTGCCGAACGTCACGAACCTCATCGTGGCCAACACGGTCCTCACGTTCGCCGCGGCGATCTTCACCGAGACGACCCTGGCCTTCATCGGCCTCGGCGACCCGTATGCGCCGTCGTGGGGCCAGCTGCTCAACGCGGCCCAATCCGCCGGCGCCCCGAGCCTCGGTGCGTGGTGGTACATCGTCCCGCCGGCCGCCTGCGTCGTCCTCGTCATCCTGGCCTTCACCCTCGTCGGCAACGCGCTCGATGATGTGATGAACCCGAAGTCGGCGGCCCGCCGATGATGCGGATGCCGACCGGGCCGGACGAGACCGGCAAGGTCATGGAGGATGTCGAGCACGAGGCCGCCGAGCGTGACGCCGAGATCGAGCTCGCCGAGGAGCTCGCCGCGCATGGCGGGCGGACGGCCGGTGCCGACGACGCTCCGCTCGACTTCCAGGCGATCGAGTCGGCGGCCGCCCGCACGGCGGCGATCCGTGGGCGCCGCCAGTGGCCGCTCCCGAAGCTCGCCGATCCGGCCGCGCCGCTCCTCGCCGTCGAGAACCTGCGGACCCACTTCAAGCTCGAGTCGGGCTGGGTCAAGGCGGTCGACGGAGTCAGCTTCCGGCTGAACGACGGTGAGGCCCTCGGCCTGGCGGGCGAGTCCGGCTGCGGCAAGACGACGACCGCGCTGTCGCTCGTCCGGCTCCTGCCCGAGAACGCCCGGATCCGGAAGGGCAGCTCGATCGACCTGTTCGGGATCGACCTCGTGCCGAAGACCGAGAACCAGCTCCGACGCTACCGCTGGCGTGAGATCTCGATCGTGTTCCAGGGAGCGATGAACGCGTTGAACCCGGTCCGCCGGATCGGCGAGCAGATCGGCGAGCCGATCGAGGTCCGGCTCGGGCTGTCGCGCGAGCATTCGGGGAAGCGGGCGGCCGAACTCCTCGAGCTCGTCGGCATCCCGCGGGGGCGGGCGGCCGCCTACCCGCACGAGCTGTCCGGTGGGATGCGCCAACGGGCGATGATCGCGATGGCCCTGGCCTGCGATCCTGCGATCGTCATCGGCGACGAGCCCACGACCGCGCTCGACGTGATGGTCCAGGCGCAGATCCTCGAGCTGCTCGAGCGGCTCCGGCGCGATCTCGGGCTGTCGTTGATCCTCATCACCCACGACCTGTCGGTCATCGCCGAGACCTGCGACAAGACGCTGATCATGTACGCCGGGAAGGTCGCCGAGGAGGGTCCGGTGTCGCGGATCTTCACGGTGCCGCGCCACCCGTACACGCAGAAGCTGCTCGCGGCCTTCCCGAACATCCACGCCGATCGACGCAGCCTCGAGACGATCCCGGGCTCGCCGCCCGACCTGCGCAACCCACCGGCCGGCTGTCGGTTCCACCCGCGCTGCCCCGCCGCGATGGACATCTGTCGCGAGGTGGAGCCGCCCGAGGTCGTCTATCCGGATGGGGTGCGCGTCGCCTGCCACCTCCACGTCGCCGGGCGCGATGGCGCGACAGCGGTCACCTCGGCGGACGTCGTCGGTCGTCCGCCGTCGGCCTCCGACGGTCTTCAGCTCCCGGTGGTCCAGCCGACGGTGCCGTCATGACCGAGCTCGTCCGGCTCGAGGGTCTGGAGGTCCATTTCCCGATCCGGGCGGGTCTCTCCGACCTCCTCGCCCGGCGGCCGCCGATGAGCGTGAAGGCTGTCGATGGCATCGACCTGACGATCGAGAAGGGCGAGGTCCTCGCGCTCGTCGGGGAGTCCGGTTCGGGCAAGACGACGACCGGGCGGGTGATCGTCAAGCTGACCCGCCAGACGGCCGGCAAGGTCACGTTCGACGGCGAGGACGTCACCGGCGTCTGGTCGGGCGAGCGCCTGCGCGCCTACCGACGGCGGGTCCAGCTCATCTTCCAGGACCCGTACGAGACGCTCAACCCCAAGCAGACGATCCACGACTTCGTGGCCGAGCCGATCGAGGTCAACCACCTCGCGAGCTCGCACGCGGACCTCGAGGCGCGCGTCCTGGCGGCGATCGAGACGGCCGGGCTGCGGCCCGCCGCCGACTACGCGTTCCGCTATCCGCACGAACTGTCCGGGGGTCAGCGCCAGCGGGTCGTGATCGCCGGGGCGATGGCGATGGGACCCGACCTCGTCGTGGCCGATGAGCCCGTGTCGATGCTCGACGTGTCGATCCGGACCGAGCTGCTCCGGCTGATGCTCGACCTGCGCAAGGAGCGCGGGTTGACCTACCTGTTCATCACCCACGACCTGTCCCTGGCCTGGGTGATCGCAGACCGGATCGCGGTGATGTACCTCGGCCGGATCATGGAGATCGGTCCGTCCGAGGACGTCATCAAGCACTCCCACCATCCGTACACCCGGGCGCTCGTCGGGGTGTCGCCCTCGCCCGACCCGGTCGACGATGCGGCCCGGGCGGCCCGGGTCATCCTCAAGGGTGAGACCCCGAACGCGGCCGCGATCCCCGACGGCTGTCGGTTCCATCCGCGCTGCCCGCTGGCGTTCGATCGCTGCCGCGAGGAGGAACCGCCGCTGTTCGACGTCGGCGGCGGACAGCAGGCGGCCTGCTGGCTCGCAGAAGGCGGCAAGGAGCTGCCCGTCCTCCAGCCGTCGACGACGGCTCCGCCGGCCGTGCCCGAGATGGTCACGCCACCGACGCTCGAGCCCGCTCCGGGGCCGATCACTGCTCCCGGGATCGGGCCGACGCCGTCGCCCGAGCCGAGCGCGTGACGATCGCCGCGCTCGCCGTCACCCGGATCGCCGACCTGCTCGAAGCTTCGGCGGCCACGATCCTCGCCGAGCTCGAGGCGCTCGGGCCGGAGGCACGCTGGCGGCCGGCACGGGGCGAGTGGTGCGCCAACGAGTGTCTGGGCCACATCCTGGAGGCCGAGCGGCGCGGCTTCAACGGCCGGATCCGCACGATCCTCGCCGGAGATCGGCCGGCGCTCCAGGGCTGGGACCAGGAGGCGGTCGCCCTGGCCCGTGAGGACGATCGGCGCGACCCGGCCGAGCTCCTGGCCGAGTTCCTGCCGCTCCGCGCGGACAGCGTCGACCTCGTCCGGTCGCTCGGAGCGGCGGACCTGATCCGCTCCGGGGTCCATGAGCGGGTCGGCGAGCTGACCGTCGGCGACCTCGTCGGCGAGTGGGTCCACCACGACCGCAACCACGTCCGTCAGATGCTGGCGGTGACCCAGGCCCGGGTCTGGGACCAGATGGGCGCCGCCCGCCGGTTCGTCGACCCGACCACCTGACGGAGGCGCGCGTGGACGGACCGGCGATCCTCGACGCGATCCGGACGTTCGTCGCGCTGCTCGGGATCGCCGCGATCGTGGCGATCGTCGTCCGCCCGCTCCGGTTGCCCTACTCGGTCGCCCTGGTGATCGTCGGTCTCGCAGCCGGCTTCGTCGAGACGGTGGCGATCGCCGGCCCCGAGCCCGTCGTCCCGCCGGAGGTCGTCCTCGTCGTGCTCCTGCCCGGTCTCGTCTTCGAGGCTGGCTATCGGCTCGACCTCACCCACCTGCGCCGGTCGTTCACCGCTCTTCTGCTGCTCGCCGCGCCGGGCGTGCTGATCTCGGCGGCGGTGGTGGCTGTGCTGCTCAACGTCGTGACGGGGCTCCGCCTGGACCTCGCGTTCATCGTTGGCGCGATGGTCTCCGCGACCGATCCGGTCGCGGTCGTAGCCACGTTCCGCCAGCTTCGGGTCCCGCGCGACCTCGCGACGATCGTCGAGGGCGAGAGCCTCCTCAACGACGGGACCGGCCTCGTCGTCTTCGGGATCGCGATCGGGGCGTTGACCATCCCGCTCGACCCCGGTGGGGCGCTCGTCGCGTTCGTCGCCGCGATCGTCGTGAGCGGAGCGATCGGTCTCGTCGCCGGGTTCGTGGCCGCGCGGCTGATGGCGCTCGTCGACGACCACCTGATCCAGCTGACGATCTCGGTCGTCCTCGCCTATGGAACCTACCTGCTGGCCGATGGTGTGCACGAGTCGGGGATCATCGCGACCGTGGTCGCTGCGGTCGTGCTCGGCAACTTCGGGCGTCGCGCCGGGATGAGCCAGGCCGGGACCGACGCGCTCGACACGGTCTGGGAGTTCCTCGCCTACCTCCTGACCGCGCTCGTGTTCCTGCTGGTCGGGCTGGCGTTCCCGATCGCCGAGCTCATCGATTCGCTCGGCTGGATCCTGGTCGGCGTCCTCGGGGCGTTGATCGGCCGGGCGCTTGTCGTGTATGTCCTGCTCGGTCTGGCTGCCCGCTTCCTGCCCGTCAGCCGGGGAGCGCGGCGGGGTGCCGCTCGGCTGGCTCCACGTCCTGTTCTGGGCCGGCCTGCGCGGCGCCGTGGCGGTCGCCATGGCGCTGGCACTCCCGGTGACGGTCCCGGAGCGCACGCTCCTCCAGGAGATCACGTTCGGCATCGTGCTCTTCACGCTGATCGTCCAGGGGTCGACCGCCGCGTTCGTCGTCCGGCGTGCCGTCGGCGACGCGATCGAGGATCCGGCCTAGCGCCCCGGGCGAGGCGCTGCGTCCATCCCGAGCAGCAGCGCGTCCCGCCAGACCCGGCAGAGCAGGTCGACGAGCTCGAGGCGATCGACGGCCTCGGCCAGGGTCGCGCCCACGGCGACGGCGCCATGGCGCTCGAGGAGGACCGCGGTCGGCTTGGGCGGCGTCGCATCCGCTAACGCCGCGGCGATCGCGCTCGCGAGCTCGGGTCCGCCCATCGCCATCAACGGCACCACCGGCAGCCGGGGGATCAGCAGGGCCGTCTCGGGCAGGGCGCCTGGATCCGGTGCGTGACCGGCCAGGGTCAGCGCGAGCGAGCTCGGCAGGTGGGCGTGGGCCACCGCGCCGACATCGGCTCGCGCGGCGTAGATCGCCCGATGGATACGAAGGTCCGAGGTCGGCCGGAGATCGGGCCGATCCGCATCGATCGGCGGCGCCGCGGGATCGGTCGCGACGAGGACGAGCTCGTCGGCCGTGAGCTCATCCTTGCGGCGGCCCGATGGCGTGACGAGGATCCGATCGTCGATCCGGATCGACAGGTTCCCCTCGCCGGCGACCACCAGGCCGCGCGCACCGAGGCGGCGGCCGGCGACGACGATCTCGGTGGCGGCGGATCCGAGGCGGGCGGCGTTCACCCCGTCATCATCGGGTATGGCGCCGGTCGCCGGGGCTCGAGTCGCCAGGCGGGCCGGTCCGTCCGGCCCGCGCCTCGGGCCCGGTCGGCAGGGTCTCGGCGGCCCGATCACGCGCTACCATCGACGCACGACCGCAGGAGGATCGCGGATGACCGACCACGACGACCGAGGCCGTACGGGCCGCGACTGGCGCGGCGCCGAGCTCATCGGGATCGTGCTCATCGCGATCGGCGTCGTCTACCTGCTCGGCAGCTTCGGCGTCATCCGGGTCGCCTGGGGGGTGATCTGGCCGATCGTCCTCATCGGGATCGGCGCGATCATCCTGTACAGCGCGCTTCGCCCGTCGCGCCGCCGGCCCTCGACCGCCGCGGTCGCCCGCGAGTCGGCCGCCAGGCTCGAGCTCGACCTGAGCGTCGGTGCCGGCCGCTTCCGGCTCGAGGGCGGGGCGACCGCGGGCAACGTCCTGGAAGTGGCGTCGACCAACGAGGACATCGCGACCCGGGTCGATCGCGAGGGCGACCGGGCGATCGTCCGGTTGCGCCAGGACTTCGCCTGGTGGCCGGATGCCTGGCGGTCGGTGAGCGACTGGACGGTCCGGCTCGCGGCCGACGTCCCGACGATCCTCGCGATGAACGCCGGTGCGGGCGACTTCCTGGTCGACCTGTCGGGGATCACGCTCGCGGCCGCCCGACTCCAGGTCGGGGCGGCGCAGGCGCGGATCGTCCTGCCACGGCCGCGTGGAGCGGTCGAGATCCGGGTCAGCGGCGGCGCCACCCAGCTGACGTTCAGCCCGCCGCCCGGTGTCGAGTACCGCGTCGAGGCGACGGGCGGGCTCACGTCGGTCGACGGCCTGACCCAGTCAGCGGGCTATGCGACCGCGGCGGACCGTGTCCTCGTCCGGTTCAGCGGCGGGGCGGCCTCGGTCAAGATCGGCTGAGACCCGGCACGCCACACGAGCCGGACGACGACAGGCCGTCGCGGGAACGGCCGCGGACGGTCAGGTGGTCGCTGTGACCTGGCGGGACGGCACCCGGTCGGGCGAGGCGCCGTCGCCGGCGAGCGCTTCACGAGCCAGCGCGTAGGCCTCGGCATGCCGGCCCGTCGCGGCCAGCGCGTCCGCCCAGGCGCGCAGGACCTCGCGCAGACGCGGAGCAGGCGCGTGCGCCCGGGCGAGCTCCGCGGCACGGGCGAACGCGTCGAAGGCGTCGTCGATCCGGCCGAGCTCGAGACGGGCACGGGCCAGCGTGGTCCAGCCGTCGATGGCGGCCTTGGCACCACCGGCTCGCTCGGCACGCTCGATCGCGGTCCCGGCGAGGGCGATCGCCCGTTCGGCCTCGCCGCTCGCCAGGGCGACCTGTGCCTCGGTATCGGCGAGGTGGGCGAGCAGCCGATCGTCGTCGTGGCGCCGGCCGATGGCCTGCGCCTCGGCGACCAGCTCCGCAGCGCGGGCCGTGCTTCCGATGGCCAGATAGGCGAGGGCGAGATTGTTCTCGAGCATCGCCGTCTCGAGCTCGGCCTCGGCGGCTCGCAACAGGGTGAGCGCCTGACCGCCGTAGCGGATGGCGGCCTCGTTGTCGCCGGCTCCGCGATAGCCGTTGGCGAGGTTGAACAGGACGATCCCGCGGCGCCGATCGTCGAGGTCCGCGCTCAGCCCGCGCGCCTCCTCGAGATAGCCGACCGCCGCCTCGTTCGCCCCTCGATAGGTCTCCGTGGTGGCGAGCCCGACGAGGAGCTTGAGCTCGAAATCGGGGGCCACGACCAGCCCGGCGCGGATCTCGCCGAGCAGGCCGGCGAACAGACTCCGTGCCTCGTCGGGGTTGTCCTGCAAGTGCTGGCCGATGGCGAGCCAATAGGCGGCGCTCGCTCGATCCGCAGGTCGGTCCGAGGCGCTGAACAGCTCGACGGCCTCGGCCGCCGCCCGGATGGCGTCGATCGGTCGATCCAGGCGGCACGACGCCTCGGCCAACGCCCGGAGGAGATCCGCTCGAACGACCGGGTCGGTCGTCGTCTCGAGGAGCGAGGTGTAACCGTCCGTGGCGGCGGCGGCGTCGCCCGACGCCAGCTTGAGGTCCGCGTCGAGACGCGTCCAGGCGCCGTCAGGATCGGCCAGCAGCTCGGCCGCGGTCGTCCCGAGCCGTCCGGCGATGAAGTTGAGGGCGGCCATCGAGGGCTTGGCGGCGCCCGTCTCCAGCGCGCTGATGTAGGCCTTGGTGTAGCGTCCCTCGGCCAACCGCTGCTGGCTCAGCCCGGCGCGACGCCGACGCTCCCGGATCCGACTGCCGATCGACAGGGCGAGCGCCGTATCGTCGACCACGATCCGGCGCCGCGTGCGGGTGGTCGTCATGGGCCGGAGTGTACACCGGCGTCAATGCCAGGTTGACCCGGACGAAGACCTCCGCGAGGGCGACATCGAGCCGATCGGTCAGCAGGCAGAGCGCGGCCAGCGACGGGACGATCCGCCCGTGCTCGACCGACGACACGAATGCGCGCGTCAGCGGCCGTCCGACCTCGGCTTGGCTGAGGCCGCGTGCCCGGCGCAGCCGCCGAAGCTCGGCCCCCAGGGCGGTGGCGAACGGAGAACCTGGACCCGTCCGTTGTTTAGCAATAGTTGACATCCGCATGACGGCAGCCTAGCATCCGGGCCTGCGTCGCGCCATCCCCGAGCGGCCGGCCACCAGGCGCGGTCGGGCGACGACGCGAAGGAGGGTCTGTCATGGCCGCGCGTCGCCTGTTCCTGTCGTCCGTGTTCGCGACCTTGCTGTCGCTCGCCTATGCCGCGATCGCCCTCGCCGGTGACGGCCCAGGGCCCGGTCTGCGCTGATCCCGCGGGCCGCAGCGCGGCCCCGATCGAACGCGGCGACGGGCGATATCGCTAAATACTTGTCCAATCGGCGACATCTCCCGTATGCTTGAGGCTGACCTCCACGCCCGGGAACGCGTCCCGGGTCCGATGGGAGAGCGCGTTGGTCAGCCCGGGACGGATCGAGTCGGCCGAGGATCGACCGCCGAAGGTCGATCCTCGAGCGTTGCCCGTCGACGTCGGCGATGCCCAGGCCGTCGAGATCACGCATGACATCAACAACCTGCTGACCGCGGTGCTCGGCCACGCTCAGGTCGCCCTCGCCGACCACGACCTGTCGCCGTCCACGCGGTCCGACCTGACCGAGGTCGTCCGCGCCGCCCGGCAGGCGGCATTGCTGACTCGCCAGCTCGTCACGCTGCGCAGGCCGATCTCGACGACCCGCTCGGTGGTCGATCTCCGGACCATCGTGGGTGCGGTCGGTCGGATGCTCTGGCCGCTCATCGGCGATGACGTCGAGCTACGGACCGGGTCCGGCTCGCGGCCGATCCGGGTCGAAGCCGACCCGGCGGATCTCGAGGGCATCATCCTCAACCTCGCGATCAATGCCCGCGATGCGATGCCGGTCGGCGGTGTCCTCACGATCGGCACCGCGGTGGCCACCGGTGTCGGAGGGCGACGCGCCGTTCTGTCCGTGAGCGACACCGGCATCGGGATGGATCCAGCCACGCGAGCCCGGGCGTTCGAGCCGTACTTCACGACGAAGGGACCTGGCCGGGGCAGCGGACTCGGGCTGGCGTCCGTCGCGGCCACGGCGAAACGGAACGGCTGGAGCCTCCAGCTCGACTCCGCACCCGGCGAGGGCAGCCGGTTCGCGGTCGCGATCCCGCTCGCGACACGGCGGGCCGCGTCCGACTGACCCTCGGGCGATTCGCCCCGCTACCATCCCAGAGTGATCCCGGATCCTGCCTCCGGCCCCGCTGCGCCCGGCGTCGCTGTCCCCGGCCCCGCTGCGTCCGGCGTCGCTGCGCCAGGCGTCGCTGCGTCCGCCGTCGCCGGGCCCGAAGACCGTCTCGAGCCGCTCGGCCAGAACCGCGACTTCCTGATCCTGCTGACGGGTCAGGGGATCTCGGCGATCGGCGACGCGGTGAGCTTCACGGCGATCCCGCTGCTGGTCCTCGCGCTGACTGGTTCCGGGCTGGCGATGGGCATCGTCGGCGTCCTTCAGACCATCCCGGATCTGGTCTTCGGGATGGTCGCCGGCGTGTTCGCCGACCGCCTCGATCGGCGCCGGATGATGCTGCTGGCCGACCTGGGACGGGCCGCGCTCACCGCGCTCATCCCGCTGTCCTATCTGATCGGGGCGCCCACGATCGTCGTCGTCTTCCTCGTGGCGGCCCCGATGAGCATCCTCCGCTCGTTCTTCCTCGCCGCGTACACGGCGTCGCTGCCCAACCTCGTCGGACGAGCCCAGCTCGGACGGGCGAACTCGATCTTCGAGGCGATCTACAGCTTCGGCTACATCATCGGTCCCGGCGTCGCCGGGCTCCTCGTCGCGACGATCGGCGCTCCCGAGACGATCGCGATCGACGCGGCCTCGTATGCCGCCTCATCGGTCGCGATCTTCCTCATCCGGCGACCGTTGAACGTCCGACGCGATCATCCGCCGCTCGACCTGATCGGCGAGATCCGAGCGGGGATCGCCTACGTCGCAGGTCACCGGGTCCTGCGCGACGCCATCCTCTTCTGGGGTCTGATGAGTGTCGCCAGCGCCGGCCTGGTCCCGGCCCTCGCCTACTTCGTGATCGAGGAACGGTCGCTCGAGGCATCCGCGCTCGGGCTCATCCTGTCGGCGTACGGTCTCGGCGCGTTCGTCGGGGCGATCATCACGTCACGTCTCCGGCTCAAGCGGGCGGGCCTGCTCATGCTCGGCGGCAACGTCGTCCAGGGCGTCGCCGTCATCGCGATCGTCGTCGTGGGTTCGCTCGCCGCGATGATCGGTGCCGCGCTCGTCGCGGGGCTGGTCGAATCGGTCGTGCTGATCACGTACATCACGTTGCGGGCGGCGTCGTCGAGCGACGAGATGCTCGGGCGGGTCGGTGGAACGGCCCGGACGATCTCGCTCGGGCTCCAGCCGATCGGGTTCGTCGGTGCCGGATTGCTCATCGACGCGGTCGGTGGCGACGTCACGCTGGTGCTGCTCGGTCTCGGGCTGATCGCCCTGAGCGCATCGTTCGCCCTGTCGATGCCGCTTCGGACGGCGAGCGCGGTCTCGCGCTGAGTCAGGCCGCCAGACGGTCGAGACCGGGCCGCGGACCGGCCGCGGTCGGGTCGGCGATCGCGACCCGGATCCCGCAGCGAGTCGCAGGCGAGCTCGTCGTCGAGCTCGGCGTAGCCCGACCGCGATCGGCTCGGCGCACCAGGGGCAATCCAGCTCGACGGTGGCGTTCGCGGCGTTGGTCCCGAAGGACGTCGGTCGGTTCATGGCCGGAGTCTCGGCCGCGCGCTGTGCCACCTAGCGTGTCACGCACCACGGCGCGACCGTCTCTGGCACGATGCCGCCGATGCAGCCCGCGATCGAGACGATCGACCTGGTCAAGCGCTACGGCCGGACGACGGCGCTGGCCGGCCTGTCGATGCGGGTCGAGCGTGGCGAGGTCTTCGGCTTCCTCGGCCCGAACGGCGCCGGCAAGACGACCTCGGTCAAGCTCGTTCCTCGGGCTCGCCCGGGCCACCTCCGGCGGCGGGACGCTGCTCGGGGCGCCGCTCGGCGACCGCGCGGCCCGGCGGCGCGTCGGCTACCTGCCCGAGCTGTTCCGCTACCAGCCGTGGCTGCGCGCCCGCGAGGTCGCGGCGCTCCACTGCGCGCTGGCCGGCGATCGAGCCGCGGGAGCGCGACGGCCGAGATCGCGACCGCGCTCGATACGGTCGGGCTGACCGACCGAGCCGACGACCTCGTCGGGACGTTCTCGAAGGGCATGCAGCAGCGACTCGGCCTCGGCGTCGCCCTGCTCGGCCAGCCGGAGCTCGTCGTGCTCGACGAACCGACGTCGGCGCTCGATCCGGTGGGCCGGGCCGACGTCCGGCGGATCATCCGCGCCGCACGCGATCGCGGCACGACCGTCTTCCTGAACTCGCACCTCCTGTCCGAGGTCGAGCTCGTGTGCGACCGGGTCGCGGTCGTCGATGCCGGACGGGTCGTCGCGGCCGGCACGCTCGAGGAGCTCCTCGGCGAGGACTCGGTCCGGATCCACGCGACCGGGCTCGACCCGGCGGCACGGGCCGGTCTCGCCCGCTTCGGCCCGCTGACCGACGACGGCGACTGGCTCGCGATCCGGCCGATCGCCGCCGACCGGATCCCGGAGCTCGTCGCCGCGATCGTCGCGGCCGGCGGACGGGTCCACGCGGTCCAGCCGGGCCGGGCATCGCTCGAGGAGCGGTTCCTCGGGCTGGTCCACGAGACCGAGCGGAGCTGCCGGATGAGCGGCCTGCGCGCTCGTCCCGACGATCGTCCGGCTCACCCTGTTCGAGGCGCTCCGGCGGCGGACCCTGTGGGCGCTCGTCATCCTGACCGCGGTCATCGTCGTCCTGACCGGGCTCGGCTTCCAGTACCTCGTGACCCAGGCGCGCGAACGCGGCTCGGGCGAGCTCCGCCTCCAGCTCGGGGTCAGCCAGGTCCTCATCCTGTGCGCGTTCATGTTCAGCTTCATCCTCGCGACGACCGCGGCGTTCCTGTCGGCGCCGGCCATCGCCGGCGACGTCGAGTCGGGCGTCCTCCAGGCGATGCTGGCCCGGCCGCTCGGTCGCGGGACGTTCGTCGTCGGACGCTGGATCGGCCTGGCGCTCGTCGCCGGCGCGTATGGGATCGGCGCGGGGCTGCTCG
Source organism: uncultured Chloroflexia bacterium (assembly GCA_963783135.1). Classification (GTDB taxonomy): domain Bacteria; phylum Chloroflexota; class Limnocylindria; order Limnocylindrales; family CSP1-4; genus Chersky-267. The sequence goes on from CAWAMH010000001.1 coordinate 378,094, forward strand.
AGATCGGCGCGATGAAGCTGGCCTCGGGCTACGGACCCCCGGATCCGCTCGGCGCGGTCGGCGGACTCGCGGCGCAGGCGCTCGTCGTCCTGTCGGTGACCCTCCTGCTCAGCAGCCGCCTGCCGGCCATCGCCAGCGGGGCCGTGGCCGTGGTCCTGTTCGGGCTGGCCTGGGGCGTCGGCGTCCTCGGGGGTATCGGGGCGGCGCTCGGTGTCGACTCGCTCGAGACGGTCGGGACGTTCGTCCGTCTCGCCTTCCCGTCGGACGGTCTGTGGCGGGCGACGATCTTCGCCCTCGAGCCACCGGCCGTGATCGCGGTCATCAGCGGAGATCGCTCGGCCGAGGTCCTGCAGGCCAACCCGTTCTTCGCCTCGACCGGCCCGAGCGCTGTCTACCTCGTCTGGTGCGCCATCTGGGTGGCCGGGATCGTCGGGCTGACGGTCGTCTCGTTCCGGCGCCGGGAGCTGTGACCGGCACGATCCGCCGCGATCCACCGTCTGCCCCGGCCACGCCTTCGTCCGGGGTCGGTCTGGTCCGTATTCGTCATGGTGCGGAGCGCTGGAGTGTGGGATGGTCGGTCGCACGTGAACGAGCCGACCACGCTCGGGCCGCGCCCGATCGTGCCCACCCGCTCTCTCGGCATCATCGCCCGCCTCATCGGGGCGCTGACCCTGGCCATCGGTGCCCTGCTGCCGGTCGGTTCGGTCGTGGCCCCGGCCGCGGAGGCGGCGGTGCCGAACGGCCCCAAGGTGGTCATCGTGAGCGGCCCGGTCGGGGTCCACAACCGTCACTACCGGGCGGACGCCGATGCGCTCGCCAAGGTCGCCCGCAAGTACACGAAGAACGTCGTCCTGATCAAGACGCCGCACGCCACCTGGGCGGCGGTGAAGAAGGCGGCCCAGGGCGCGTCGATCTTCGTCTATCTCGGCCACGGCAACGGCTGGCCGTCGAAGTACCGCGACTATCTCTGGCCGTTCAGCCAGAACGGACTCGGGCTCGATCCGGCCACCGGCGCCGACGGCGACGCCCATGTCTACTACGGCGAGGCCCAGGTCGCGTCCGAGATCCGGTTCGCCCCGAACGCGGTCGTCCTGCTGTTCCACCTGTGCTATGCGTCGGGCAACACCGAGCCCGGCCTGCCGACCGGCAGCCTGGCCGACAAGAAGGCCCGGGTCGACAACTACGGCGCCGGGTTCTTCGCCGCCGGCGCCCGGGCCGTGATCGCCGACGCCTACGACGCGAACACCCCGTACATGAGCCGGCTGTTCGTCGGGTCGGGCGACATGGACAAGCTGTTCCATGCGGTCCCGACGTACCACGGCCACGACATCGCCTGGGATTCGTTCCGGACGACCGGGGCGAAGATCGTCATGGACCCGACCGACGTCGCCCGCGGCCCGTACTACCACTCGATCGTCTACGACCCGGGTCTGACCGCCAAGCTCGTGACACGGACCGACTACACGCCGACGACCAAGGTCCCGGCCGCGCTCGTGATCGGCGGAGCGGCGACGACCATCGGCCCGACCGACGTGGCGACCGACCCCGGCCTCACGACGCCGGCGGGCAGCATCCCGGCCGGCAGCCGGCTGCGCCTCCTGAGCGAGGCGGCGGCGCTGCCCGATCTCTCGCGGGTCGTCGAGGTCCGGACGCTCGATGGGGCGACGTCCGGCTTCGTCCGGGCCGACGCCCTGGCGCCGGCCGACAGCACCCCGGCGAAGGTCTACGACTACGACCTGCCCGGCGCCCTCATCGGGCCGAACGGCGACTACGTCTTCGACACGTTCCGGGTCATCGTCCGAGCGTCCGAGCCGCTCGACGGGACGGTGACGGTCCGCGACTCGGCCGGCACGACGGTCAAGACCCTGACGGCTTCGGAGGACTGGTCGGTGTTCGACTGGGATCTCCGCGACGCCGGCGGCGCGCTCGTGCCGGACGGGACGTACAGCTGGTCGTACAGCGGGACGGAGCCGTGGGGCAACAACCCGACGGCGTTCACCCGGGCCGGGACGTTCGTGCTCGATGCGACCGATCCGCGGACGACCGCGACGGTCGGCGGCACGCTCGATCCGAGCGGCTGGTACTCGACCGCCGCGTCGGTCACCCTCGCCGGCAACGACGCGCTGAGCGGGTTGCGGACGACGTACTTCACGCTCGATGGCGGCAAGAAGACGCGCTACACCGGCCCGGTCGCGATCGCGAAGTCCGGCGTCCACGAGCTCGACTACTGGTCGGTGGACAAGGCCGGCAACGTCGAGCGGACGCGGACGGTCGAGGTCAAGGTCGACGTCACCGCCCCGACGACGACGGCCACGCTCGCCGGTCCCGTCGGTGAGGCCGGCTTCTTCCGCGACGACGTGACCGTGGGTCTCGGCGCGACGGATGCCCAGAGCGGGGTCGCCGGCAGCGAGATCGCGGTCGATGGGGCGACGCTCGAGGCCTACGACGGGCCGATCGTCGTGTCGGCGGCTGGGACCCACGTGGTCTCGTTCCGGTCGACCGACGTGACCGGCCACCGCGAGAAGACGAAGACCACGACCTTCACGATCGACCGGACCGCGCCGACCCTCGGCGCCCCGACCTCCGTCGCTCCGTCGGCCGACCAGTTCTCGCCGAACGGCGACGGTCTGGCGGACACCGTGGCCGTCAGCCACGCGCTGTCCGAACGTGGCGCGATCCGACTCGTCGTCAGCCCGGCCGGCGGCGGCCCGGCCGAGCGGACCGCGACGATCCCGGTCACGGCGGCCGGCCCCGGGTCGATCGTCTGGGACGGCCGGGACGACGCTGGCGGCGTGGTCGCGGACGGCGACTACACGCTCACGCTGACCCCGCTCGACCGGGCCCGCAACGCCGGACCGAGCCGGTCGGTCGACGTCGCGGTGTTCGGCGCGTTCGTCGGGCTGAGCCCGGTGCCGGCTCGCTTCTACCCACAGGACGGCGATGCGATCGCCTCGCGGAGCGCCGCCACGTTCACGCTGAAGCGTGCGGCCGACGTGACCCTCACCGTCGTCAACGCCGCCGGCACGACGATCCGGACGCTGACCGGCCCATCTCCGGCCGGGGTCGTCGCGATCGCCTGGGACGGCCGGACCGACGCCGGCGCGTTCGCCCCGCAGGGGACGTACCGGATCCTCGTCGCCGCCGTGGTCGGCGATCGGACGGAGACGCACACGACGTCGGTCCGGGCCGCTGCGTTCGAGCTCAAGCCGTCGGTGACGAGCGGCCAGCGCGGCAAGCGGATGAGCGTGACGGTCGTGACGAGCGAGCCGCTCGCGGCGCGCCCGAAGCTCAAGGTCCGCCAGCCGGGTGTCGCGATCTACGCGGTCCGACTGAAGAAGGTCGGGACCTCGACCTGGAAGGCGACGTGGACGCTGAAGGCCGGCGGCCGCGCCGGGCACGTTGACGCTGTCGGTCAGCGGGACGGACAAGGCCGGCGGCAAGAACGCGACGTCCCGGAGCCTGCACATCCGGTAGGTCGCGGCCCGTGCTCGATGGTGACAACTCGTGGCACGATCCCGCGCCAGACTGGTCGGGTCGGCGCGTCAGCATGGAGGGACGGATGGGTACCCGAGTCCAGGTGGTCATCGATTGCGCCGACCCGGCGCGGCTCGCCGCGTTCTGGGCCGAGGCGCTCCACTACGCGATCCCGGCGCCGCCGCCCGGGTTCGCCAGCTGGGATGACTGGGCGCGGGACCAGGGCATCCCCGAGGACCACTGGAACGACGCGCGAGCGCTCGAGGATCCAGACGGCCAGGGTCCTCGGGTGTTCTTCCAGAAGGTGCCCGAGTCAAAGGTGGCCAAGAACCGGATGCATCTCGACCTCAACGCCGGCGGCGGGCAGGCCGTGCCCGTGGAGGAACGGCGCGTCCGGGTCGACGCCGAGGTCAGCCGACTCAAGACGCTGGGCGCATCGGACCACCGCGGCCCGATCGATCAGCGCGGCGAATACTGGGTCCGCATGAACGACCCCGAGGGCAACGAGTTCTGCGTCCAGTAGGGCGGGGTCCGGCGCGCCAAGGGCCGCATCGTCAGCCATTCATGCTCGCGATCTGGATCAGGTTGCCGCAGGTGTCGTCGAAGACCGCGGTCGTGACCGGCCCCATCTCCACGGGCGGCTGGGTGAAGACGACGCCACGCCCCACGAGCCGCTCGTACTCGGCCGCGCAGTCGTCCACGGCGAACGAGGCGAAGGGGATCCCGTCGGCGACCAGCGCCCGCTTGAACGGTCCTGCGGCGGGGTGCGCGTCCGGCTCGAGCACCAGCTCGGTGCCGTCGGGCGCTTCGGGCGAAACGACGGTTAGCCAGCGCGGACCGCCCATGTCGACGTCGGCCTTCGGCACGAAGCCCAGGACGTCCGTGTAGAACGCGAGCGCCTTCGCCTGGTCATCGACCAGGACGCTCGCCAGGTGGATTCGCATCATCGGCCTCCGGGTTGGTTCGGACCGCTGTCGGCGGGCGCCGCCAGCGGTCCAGCATGGTCTCGAGCGGCGCCGGGTTGAGCGTATGGAGCTTCCAGCGCCCGTCGCGGCGGGTGTCGATCAGGTCCGCCGCCTCCAGCACGTCGAGGTGCTGGCTGATCGCCTGCCGGCTCGACGCGACGCCGTGCCGGTTGGCGAGGCGAGCGCAGATCTCGAAGAGGGTCTGGCCGTCACGCTCGGCCAGCTCGTCGAGGATCAAGCGACGAGTCGGGTCGGCGAGTGCCCGGAATGGGTCGCCCATGGGTTGGACGCCATGATATGCAAGTCGCAGCTTGCATGTCAACGGTCGGCGCCTGGTGAGGCACTAGCGGTGGAATACTCAACTGACCGGACCGCCGGGATGCCTCTAGTGCGTGATGTCCCGACGCGCCAAGTCGAACAGGTCTGGTTGCTGCACGACCAGTTGTTCCTCGAACCAACTCCAACCATGCGAGTCGATCAGTCCGGCTTCCGTCGCGCTGATCGGCACCAGCCAAACGAAGACCGTCTGAGGGTCGCTTCCGTCAAACACGGCGAACCCATCTGGAAGAGCGACTGGAGCGGCCGCGTAGAAGGCACTGAGCGTAGATCCGGGCACGATGGCGTCCCGCGGCGGCAGGACTTCGCCACGCAAGACTGGCCGATGTTCCGCGAGCACCATCTCGCCGAAGGTCGAGAGGACACTTCCGAGTTGAGGGGAAGCAAACCGCCTATCGACCGAGATCAGAAGTTCCTGGCGAATGGTCGCGGTAGGTGACTCCAGGGCGTGCCGGCTGAGGCCGAGGGTGGAGTACGTCGCGAAGTCCTTCTCCGGGGTGTCGTCGAACCACACCACCTGGAAGGGCAGTCGATCGCCGGTGGCATCTTCGGTCCAGCCGCCGGTGATCGGCCCAAGGAATGCCTCGAGATGGTCGATCAATCCGTCGTCAGACACTTCTTCGTAGGCCCTCGTCTACCTGGGGTCCTAGATGCCCGGCCACCTTACGCGGGCTGAAGTCGCCGCACTCGGAGTGGCGACTTCTTGGCCCGCTTTGTGAGGGCGGCGCGACACACCTTGCAGCTAGGCTTCCCGAGGCGGAACCGACGACACCGAGCGTCGGGCGACCGCGAGGCTTGACAGGTGACCATTTGGTCACATATTGTCGGCGGCATGGACGACGAGGTGTTCCGGGCGCTGGCCGATCCGACCCGCCGCCTGCTGCTCGACCGGCTGTTCGCTCGCGACGGCCAGACGGTCGGGGAGCTGGCGGGCGGGCTGGACATGACCCGCTTCGGGGCGATGAAGCACCTGCGGATCCTCGAGGCCGCCGGGCTCATCGCCACGAGGAAGGTCGGCCGGGAGAAGCTCCACTACCTCAATCCCGTTCCGATCCAGCTCATCGCCGACCGGTGGGTGAGCAAGTTCGCGGCGCCCTGGGCCTCGGCCCTGAGCGCCATCAAGAGGGACCTGGAGACCGACATGATCGCGACCCGACCGACCCACGTCTATGAGGTCTACATCCGGACGACGCCCGAACGACTCTGGCGGGCGATCACCGACGGCGCCGACACCGCCCGCTACTACTACGGGACGATCGTCGACTCGACCTGGAAGCCAGGCGATCCGCTGACCTACAGCTACCCGGACGGGACACCGGCCGCCGAGGGCACGGTCCTCGAGGTCGACCCGCCGACCCGGCTCGTCACCACGTTCCACGCCGTATGGGACGAGGAGACGAAGGCGGACCGGCCGCACCGGATGACCTGGGAGATCACGCCGATGGGCGAGACCTGCCGGCTCGTCGTGACGAACGACGATTTCGACGGCGAGACCGCGACGTTCCGGAGCTTCCAGGGCGGGATGTCGGTGATCCTTTCGGGCCTCAAGACCCTGCTCGAGACGGGCGAGCCATTGCCGCTCGGCGTCTGACCGCGCGGTCCGACGACGGGCCGGGCTATCCTCCGGCGATGGACCGAGCTGCGCCCTCGCCGGAGTCGGCCCGGCCCGCCTTCGATCCCGGTCTCGCGCGCTGCTGGTGGGCCGGCGATGGGGGTGAGCCACGTGCCGACCCGCGCATGGTCGACTACCACGACACCGAGTGGGGCGTCCCGGTCGACGACGACACCGAGCTGTTCGAGCGACTCGCCCTCGAAAGCTTCCAGGCCGGCCTGTCGTGGTCGACGATCCTCAACAAGCGCGACGCGTTCCACGCGGCCTTCCGTGGCTTCGAACCGACGGTCGTCGCCGCCTTCGGGCCGGCCGATCGCGCGCGGCTCCTGGCCGACGCCGGGATCGTCCGGAACCGCCAGAAGATCGATGCGACGATCGGCAACGCAGCGCGCTTCCTCGATGTCGCCGCCGCTCACGGCTCGTTCGCGGCGTATCTCGCCGAGCGGGTCCCGAGGCCGCCCGCCCGCCTGCCCCGCGACGCGGTCGCGGGCAGCATCCCGGCGACCACGCCGGTCTCGGACGCGCTGTCGAAGGACCTGCGCCGAATGGGTTTCGGCTTTGTCGGCTCGACGATCGTCTATGCGTTCATGCAGAGCGTCGGTCTGGTCGACGACCACCTGCCCGGCTGTTTCCGATATCGCGGCTGACGCCAGCGGCGCCGTGGACCCCCCGCTCAGGGGATCGGGGCGGTCGAGACCAGCGTGCTCCACATGTATGGGTCGGCGGCGGGCGTCTCAGCGTTGAACACGGCCCGGAACACCGCTCCGGACACGGTCCTGGAGCCGAGGCTCCCGGTCAGCGTGACGCGGATCAGCCGGCCCGAGACGCCGACGTCCGAGAGATCGAGCGCGCTGATCGGGCCGACGTTCGTGCGCGGGTCGGCGCCGAAGACGGCCGACAGCTCGGCGAGGCTGTAGGCGGCCGTCTGCCACGTCTCGCGCGGCGCGCCGACATCGAACGACGACCCGTCGGGCGCCCGGTCGGGCGATCCGCGGAGGTACGACACCGGCCCGGCGACGATCTTGCCGGACGCGTTCGTGAACACGTTCTCGTTGTCCTCGGTCGCGCCGCCGCCGGTCGAGTGGAACAGCGTGTTGGCGATCGACGCTCCCGCTCCGCACGACCACGCCGGCGGTCGCGCCGATCGCGGCGGTCGTCGCCTTCTGCTCGCCGAGTGAGCCGCGGTAGACCTGGGTCCGGGAGTCGTCGTAGAGGTCGTACTTGCCCGTCTTCGGGTGGAGCCGATGGGCCGGCGTAGCTGCGAGCCGCGATCGCCTGGGCCCGGAGCGCCTCGACCGGCCAGCTCGCCGGCATCTCGGCCGGGACGACCCCGCGGAGGTACAGGTCGAGCTGGGTCTCGTTGATCGCATCGATCCCGGACTTCGTCGCACGCAGCCGGATGACGCCGCGATAGCGGTCGAACGAGCCGGGCTTCGAGAAGACCTGGATCCGCGCCCCGGCCTTGCGCCCGGCCCGGACGCGGATGCTGCCGGCTGAGGCCTGGTCGAGGAGGAGCGCGCCGGCTCGCGCTCCGGACCACGAGTCGGAAGCCGGTCGTCGTCTTCGTCACCCGCAGCTGGGCGTCGGCCGGGAACGTCGCCGCGATGCCATCGATCGTCCACGACCCGCCTCGGCCGTAGAGCCGCAGCGGCTTCGGCGGCCGTCGGCTTGAACGCCTGGAGGACGAGGATCCGGATCGGGCGCTTCGGATCGGTCGTCCCGAGGGTCGTGCCGGCGTAGTAGTGGGCGAGGATCGTCGCGGCATCCTGGCCGGCGAGCGCCCGACCGCGGGCGCCGTACTGCGACATCCCGACCCCATGGCCGTAGCCTCGACCGTAGAACGTGATCGGTTCGGTCAGGGACGTGGCGGCCAGCGATCCGCAACGCGGCCGGGGCGACGCCATGACCCGGGCGCCCGGTCGCGGCCACGGCCGGTGCGAACGACGCGAGCGCGACGATCGACCCGACCAGGATCGCGGCATACGACCACGCTCGACCGCCAGCGGACCGTGATCGGCCCAGGCGGAGCCCCGGACGGGTCGCGCGGACGCGCGGGTGGAGGGGTCCCTGGTCGGGCACGGACAAGGCGCTTCTCCTGTCGGCAGGCTAGCACCATGCGCCGCTCCGGGTCCTCCGGGAACCACCCGACGGGACCAGCCCGACCCGCCCGATGGGACCATGACCGCACCCAGCCTGACCGCACCGCCACGCCACGCCCCCGACGGCGGTCCGGCGACGCGGTAGCCTGACGTCGTGGACGCGCTCAAGACCGAGGGCCTGACCAAGCGCTATGGTCGCCCACGCCGCGGACCGATCCCCGGCGGCGCCGACGTGCCGGCCCTGCTGGACCTGTCGATCCGGGTGAACGTCGGCGAGATCTTCGGCTTCCTCGGGCCGAACGGAGCCGGCAAGAGCACGACGATCCGGCTCCTGCTCGGATACCTCCACCCGACGGCCGGCCGGGCCGAGGTCCTCGGGCTCGATAGCCGCACCGACTCCGTCCGGATCCGCGCCCGCGTCGGCTACCTGCCCGGCGGGATCGCGCTCTACGACTCGATGACCGGTCTCGACCTGCTCGACTACCTCGGCCAGCTTTACGGCCGGGCGCCGGTCCGGCGACAGGAGCTGCTCGACCGGCTCGAGCTGTCCGCCCAGACCCTCGGCCGGCCCGTCCGCGACTACTCGCGCGGGATGCGCCAGAAGATCGGCATCGTCCAGGCGCTCCAGCACGATCCCGAGCTGGCCATCCTCGACGAGCCGACCGAGGGGCTCGACCCGCTCATGCAGCGCGCCTTCTACGACGTCCTCGACGAGCTCCGGGCAGCCGGCCGGACGATCTTCTTCAGCTCGCACATCTTGTCCGAGGTCGAGCGCGTCTGCGACCGCGTCGCGATCGTCCGGGCCGGCCGCCTGGTCGCCCTCGAGGACATCACCGCGCTCCTCGCGCGTCGGAAACGCCATGTCGAGCTGCGGGTCCACGGCCGGCTCCCGGACCTGACCCGGGTCACCGGCGTGAGCGGGATCTCGGCCCATGACGGGCTGCTGACCTGCCAGCTCGAGGGGGACGTCGGGCCGTTCCTGGCTGCGCTCGCGGGCGTCCCGGTGGCCGACCTCACGATCGAGCCGGCTCACCTCGAAGAGGCGTTCCTCGAGTTCTACGAGGGGCCGTCGTGAGCTGGCGACTGTTCCTCCGGACCTGGCGCGCGCAGCGGGTGAAGCTCCTGCTCGTCGCGGTCGCACTGGTCATCTGGGGCTCGCTGATGCCGATCGTCTTCGAGGCGTTCAAGGAGCAGATCGACCTGCTGCTCGGGTCCGGCGCGATCCCCCAGCAGTTCGTCCAGTTCGGGGGCGGCGACCTGTTCACGCTGCCGGGGACGATCGCCCTCGGGTTCATCCATCCGATCGCGGTCGCCCTCGGGCTCGTCTTCGCGCTCGGGTTCGCCGTCAATGCGGTCGCTGGCGAGCGGCAGCGCGGCACCCTCGAGGTGCTGCTCGCCCGGCCGCTCTCGCGCCGGCGGCTGTACCTGACGCTGCTCGTGGCGACGCTCCTCTTCGTGGCGGTCGCGATGGCGGCCCAGGTCCTCGGCACGCTCATCGGAGCGACGCTGGCGGGAGCGCTCGGCGAGCTCCAGCCCGAGCGACTCGCGGTCATGTGGCTGAACGGCGTGCTCGTGTTCCTGGCGATCGGCGCGGTGGCGCTCGCGGCGTCGGTGTCGTTCGACCGGCTGACGCCCGCGCTCGGCCTGACCCTGGCGTTCATCCTGGTGTCGTACTTCCTCGAGATCATCGGCTCGCTCTGGATCGATGCGCGTGGGCTCCAGCCGTACTCGCTGTTCCACTACCTCGACCCTAAGGGCGCCCTCACGGGAACGATGACCGCGGCCGACTGGCTGGTCCCGCTCGCGGTCTTCGCGGTCGGCTTCGTCGCGGCCCTCGTCGTCTTCCCGAGGCGCGACCTGGCTGCCCCGAGCTGACGCCCGGGGCGGCAACGGGTCGACCCCGGCCCTTCGGTCCGGGGTCGACGAGGGGATCGGGCGCCGGCTCCGGCGCTACTGGACGGTCAGCTTGCCTTCCATCCCGGGGTGCACATCGCACTTGAAGGTGTAGCTGCCGGCCGTCAGAGGCTGGACGTCGAGCGTCTTCGTGCCCGGTCCGGTGTAGACCTCCGAACGGAATGCCGGGTCGGCGCCGGGCGCGGCGATCGCGATGTTGTGCGGATCGCCGCTCTGGCTCTCGAATGCGATCTGGAAGGCTTTGCCGGCCGGGGCCGTGACGTCCTTCGTCGTGAACTGCTGGCCCGCCGCGACGATCCGGACCGCGTTCGGGTCGATGGACGCCGCGCCCGTGGTCCCGCCCGAGGTCGACGACCCGCAGGCCGCAGCCGACAGCGCCACGACGAGCAGGACGCCGGCGAGGGTGGCTCGTGCGTGAGTCTGGAACATCGACTGAGGTCCTTCTCCTCGTTGTGCGTGGTCGGATCGTCGGTCAGCGGACCTCGAGGACCTTCATCCGGAGCCGCCCGGTCGGGATCACCGCCTCGACCTCGTCCCCGGCGACCGCGTCGATGAGCGCTGATCCGATCGGCGAATTGGCCGAGATCCGGCCGGCGCCCGGGTTCGCCTCCGTCGGGCCGACCAGCGTGTACGTGTCCTCGTCGCCATGCGGACCTTCGACGACGACGGTCGATCCGAGCCGGGCCCGACCTTCATCGGCGCCGCCCTCGATGAGCTCGACGTTCCGGAGCAGGTCCTCGATCGCCTGGATCCGGCCCTCGGCGAACGACTGCTCGCGGCGGGCCTCGTGGTAGTCGGAGTTCTCCTTGAGGTCGCCGAGCTCCCGGGCCGCCACGATCCTGGCGACGATCGCCGGGCGGGTCACGGTCGTCAGCTCCTCGAGCTCGGCCCGCAGGGCGTCCCGGCCTGCGACCGACAGGCGGGTCGGGGCCTTCGGGGCTTTGCTCCCGACGAGTGGCCCGGTCGCCGCGGAAGCCGGGCGCGGGGCGCGGACCGTGGTGGTGGTCGACCTCGCCCGGGTCGGCGAGGCCGGCTTGCTGCCCGTCTTGAGCGCCGTCCGCGATCGGAGCACGCCGCTCGAGGTCCTGCCGCTCTTGGCGCTGGCCGCGGCCGACCGTCGCTCGGCGTCGGTCGCCGGGCGCTCCGCGTCGTCGACGCAGCAGGGCTCCGGCGATCCCGTGGCGCTTGCGGACCTTGTCCGCGGTCTGCAGGTTGGCGAATGGCAGGACGACATCCGGATCGTGGAGCGTGGCCGCGACCTCGGCGGATACCGCCGCGGCGAAGGCCCCGAACAGGGCGTCCTCGTACTCCTCGGCCGCATCCGTCTCGGCCCACCACACCCGGAGGTGGTCGAGACCCGTGAGCGTCTTGAGCCAGTAGCCGCCGGCATGCGGTCGACGGTCACCGAGCGGGGTCCGGACGAACGCGCCGACGCGCGCCCCGACCGAGACCCCGGACATGCCGATGTAGAGCACGGTCTGGTCCGGCAGCCAGAAGCGGTGCAGCCGGGCGGCGAGGTCGCGGCCGGTCGGCTGGACGCCGTCGAGGGTCAGCCTCGGGACGCGCTCGATCCAGCGGCCGACCGCGTTGAAGTCGATCGGTGCCGTCGCGACCGGAGCCGGCAGCTCGATGAGTAGACACCCGGACGATCCGACCGAACACGCGTCCCGAAGGTCGTCGGACCATCGGCCATCAGACCGACCGCAGCGCAGCAGCTCCGGGGCGCTCGCTCCGCGCCGGACGGTCGCGGGTGGGCCGTCGTCAGGCAGCGTCCGCGTCCCCGTTGGCGAACCGGTAGATCGCCCAGCCGATCGCGGCGCCGAGGATCGGGCCGACGATGTAGATCCAGAGTTGGTTGAGGTCCTTCTGGCCGATCACCGCGGAGGCGATCGAGCGGGCCGGGTTCACCGATGAGCCGGTGAACGGGACGATCGCGAAATGGATCACGACGAGCGTCAGCCCGATCACGAACGACGGCCTGGCGTCGGCGCCTTCTTCGTCACCGTCAGGATCACGAGGAGGAAGATCGCCGTGAAGACGGCCTCGATGATGACCGCCTGGATGTCGTTGATCCGCGTTGCCAGGGAGTGTCTCGGTGGTCGCGACCGCGGCCTGGCTCGACATCGCGAGGACGAAGGCCGCGGCGCCGATCCCGCCGATCAGCTGGGAGACGACGTAGCCCACCCCGGTCAAGGGATCGAGCCGGCCGTCGAGCACCGCCGCGACGGTCACCGCCGGGTTGTAGTGGCCGCCGGAGATCGCTCCGAACGAGACGATCGCGACGAACAGTCCGAGTCCGAATCCGAAACCGATCGTCACCAGGCTCGGGCCACCTGCGTACACATTCGTCGACAGGATCGCCATGAACCCGATGAGGAAGAATGCGAACGTGCCGAGCAGTTCCGCCAGGAGCTTCTTGGTATCCAAGGCTCACGACCCTCCGTGCTCCCCCGATGCGGCGGGGTCCGCCGCGCACACTAGTCTAGCCGTCTGCCCCCGGCCTCCGAGCGCCGCCGGTCCAGGCCCTCGGCCGACCGCGCGATCGCGGGGTCCGCCGTATAGTCCCCCGAGATGTCCCGTCGAACCGTGATCGGCCCGCTCCTCGCCGTCGCGCTGCTGGTCGCGGGACTGTTCGTTGCCAGCGGCGGCCTCGGGACTGGCCCCGGCGCCGCGGCCCCCACGGCCGGCTCAAGCCCGAGCACCGCGCCATCCGGGCTCGCCGTCGCGACGGCCTCGCCGTCCTCGGCCGCTTCGACCGACCCGGGCTCGGCGTCCCCGTCGCGATCCGCCGGACCTGTCGCCGAGCCCGTCGACCGGGCCCTCGCCGACCACCGGCCAGCCGACCGTGGCCGTCAACGCCGGATTGGCCAAGCGTCTGCAGAAGGTCCTCGACCGGTACGCCGCCGCGAACCGGCTGCCCGGGACCAGCGTGACCATCACCTGGCCCGATGGGCGGTCGTGGACCGGGACGAGCGGCTACGCCGACGTCAAGGCGGGTCGACCGGTCACCGCCGACACGGTCTTCCCGATCGCCAGCATGTCGAAGACGTTCACGGCGGCGCTCATCCTGAGCCTCGTCGACGACGGCAAGCTCTCGCTCGATGCCAAGGTCGCGCCGCTGCTCCCCGGGGTCCGCCTCGGCAGCACGGGCAAGCCGATCCCGGCCGCGATCACGGTCCGGATGCTCCTCGATCACACGAGCGGCCTGGCCGACTTCTTCTTCGGGAAGGGGATCGACAAGGCGCTGATGGCCGCGCGCGGTGCCACGTGGACGGCGCGACGAGCGCTGACCTTCGTCGGCACCCCGCTCAGCAAGCCGGGTCGCTCGTGGCATTACTCGAACACGAACTACTTGTTGCTCGGGCTGCTTGCCGAACGCGTCGGTGGAGCACCGTTCGCCGAGCAGGTCCGCGAGCGCCTGTTCAAGCCGGCTGGGCTCGAGGACGCCTACGTCCAGGTCGCCGAGAAGCCGCACGGCCCGCTCGCGCTCGGCTACTACTACAACAGCCCGAGCCGCACCGCCGCTCCGATCGGCCTCGCCGACGCCGCCCGCACGATCGTGCCGTTCACGTCGGTCGTGACCGCGGCGGGTCCGGCCGGGAACGTCGCCTCGACCTCAGCCGACCTCGCCGCCTGGGCCCGAGCCCTGTATGGCGGGAGGCTGCTCAAGCCGGAGACGCTCGCGCTGGCCGTCGGCGACGCCAAGTCGACGGCCCCGTATCGTCCGTACGTGCCCTACGGGCTCGGCGTCCAGGTGACGCGGATCGACGGGCATCGCGCCTACGGCCACAGCGGCCGGTTCATCGGCGTCCGGGGTGAGCTGCGCTATCTGCCCGGTCCCGGGCTGGCGATCGCCGTCCTCACGAACCAGAACGGGGTCGACCTCCGGCCGCTCACGGCCAGGCTGGTCGCGCTGGCCCTGCCGAAGCCGGCCGCACCGGCCTCGCCGACGCCGTAGGCCCTCCGTTCGCCATCGACGGCGGTCCGTCGGGTGCAGCGGTCGCTAGCTGACGCGCCGGCCCGGTGTCCGCGTCCGGGTCCGGATCGGCTTGTGGTGCGCGTGGTGGCCGCGCCCGTCAGCGCTCGAGCCGCCATCGCGGCCGAAGCCCCGGATCGGTCGTGCCGGGATCGACCGGTCCGGCTCGAACCCCTCGACGACCCGGTACGGGATCGCCTTCTTCAGCAGTCGCTGGACGGCCTTCAGCAGCTCCACCTCGTCGCTGCAGACAAGCGAGATCGCGATCCCGGTCGAGCCCGCGCGGCCCGTCCGGCCGATCCGGTGGATGTAGTCCTGCGCCTCGAACGGCAGCTCGAAGTTCACGACGTAGGGCAGCTCCTCGATGTCGAGGCCCCGCGACGCGACGTCGGTCGCGACGAGGCAGGTGACCTCGCCGCGCTTGAAGTCCTCGAGCGCCCGGGTCCGCTCCGGCTGACTCCGGTCGGAGTGGATGGCCACGGCGTTGACGCCGCGCCGGTCGAGGTACGAGGCGAGCCGGCTGGCGGCCAGCTTCGTCCGGGTGAACACGAGGACCTGCTCCATGTGATCGCGCCGGATGAGATGGATCAGGAGATCCTCCTTCCGGTCGCGGTCGACCGGGTAGAGCACCTGCTCCACGCCCTCGGCGGCGGTGTTCCGGGCCGCGACCTCGACCGTCTCCGGGTCGTGCAGGAACTCCTGCGACAGGCGCCGGATCTCGTCGGAGAACGTCGCGCTGAAGAGGAGGTTCTGACGCCGATCCGGGAGCAGCGCCACGATCTTGCGGATGTCCGGGATGAACCCCATGTCGAGCATCCGGTCCGCCTCGTCGAGCACGAGGATCTCGACCTGGGACAGGTTGACCGTCCGCTGGCCGACGTGATCCATCAGCCGGCCGGGCGTCGCTACGAGGATCTCGATGCCGGACCGGAGCTCCTTGATCTGGGGCTCGATCGGGACGCCGCCGTAGACGACCGCGCTGCGCAGGGGCACGTGCCGTCCGTACGCGGCGACGCTGTCGGCGATCTGCATCGCGAGCTCGCGGGTCGGGGTGATCATGAGCGCCCGGACCGGGTGACGCGCCGGCGAGAAGCTCGAGTTCGCCTGGTCCTTGAGTCGTTCGAGGATCGGCAGGGTGAATGCGGCGGTCTTGCCGGTCCCCGTCTGAGCCGCCGCCAGGACGTCGCGCCCGGCGAGGACGAGCGGGATGGCCTTGTCCTGGATGGGTGTGGGTTCGGTATAGCCCTCGTCCGCGACGGCGCGGAGGAGATCGGCCGACAGGCCGAGATGATCGAAGGTCAAGCGGGCTCCTGTGGCCCGTCGGATCGGTCCGAGCGGGCGGATGGTCGACTGACGCGGATCGGGCTGGGCGGCCCCGCGCGACCGGTGGGCGGTGCGTGCGCGTCGTCCGCGGTGGAGCATAGCCCATCGGCCCCGGACGGCACGAGACCCACGCTCGGCCGAGCGCGGGTCTCTCGCGTGATCCAGATCGCGCCGGTGCCGGTCGTCGGCCCGGCGCGTCTCAGCGGCCCGCGCGAGTGTCCGAGCTGATGTTCCCCGCATAGGGGATCGTGGCGAGGTTCGTGGCGCCGCGCGTGGGGTCCGCCGTGCTCGGCAGCGTCGCCCCGCTCGTTCGCGGGTCGGTGCTCCGTCCGGATCGTCCCGGTCTGTCGCGGTCGATGCGCATCGGGCTCGAGCCTTCGCCGGGTCCGGCGGGACCGGCCGTCGATCGGCCTGCCACGGACCTCTCGTCTGTGACGATACGCCCATCCCCCGGTTCGTACAAACCCCGCGGGGCCTGGCCCCGACGACCGCCGCACCGTCCTGATCCCGACCCCGCCGGGGGCTCGGATCGTGGAATCGAAGAGCGCCGGAGCGGTGAGACTCCGGCGCTCTCGGATCCCCCCAAGGGACCCCATCGACCGCGAGGTCGTCGCCGTCGGCGGGGCGCGAAGGATAGGCCCGCCACGGCGGTGAGGCGAGGGGTCCCGGCCCACTTCGACGCCTTTCCGGTGCGCCGGTGCACCGCCGGTGGTGGTGTGCGGGACGGTCCGCTGCCGTTCTCACCGGTCGGGACAGGTCCGCGCCGCCGGTCGGGCCGAGGCGCCCCGCGGCCGGTCAGCGGGGCAGGCTCAGGCGTCCGCCGGGTTCGAGAACTTGGGTGCGGACCTTGGGCGCGGTCCCGGCCGCGGCCGCCTGGAACTCCAGGCCGGGCATTCGCAGTCGATCGGGTCGGACGAGCCCGAGCGCCTTCGGCCAGAACGTCCCCCAATGGACCGGGACCGCGAGGCGCGGCCGGAGGAGCGCGACCGCGTCGGCCGCCATCCGTGGATCCATGTGGCCGCCGCGCAGGTTGGGACCCCAGCCCCAGACCGGCACCAGCGCGACGTCGAGATCTGGGATGTCCGCCATCTCGGGGTAAAGCGCCGTGTCGCCGGCGAAGTAGATCCGCCGACGGCCGTTCGAGACGACGAACCCGAGCGCCGGCCCGGTCGGTCCGAACGGCGGTCGGAAGCCGCTGTGATCGGCCCGGACGATCTCGATCGACAGCGAGCCATGGGTCGTTCGATCGCCCGGCACGAACTCGTCGACGTCGCGGTGACCCGCCGCCCGGAGGAGCGACCCGGATCCGGCGGGCACGATCAGCCGGACGTCGCCGAGCCGCCGGAGCGACGGCAGGTCGAGGTGATCGAGATGGAGGTGGCTGATGAGGACCACGTCGATCGCCTCGACCTCGCGATGGGGGATGGGGGCCACCTTGCGATCGAGCGGGCCGATCCGCTCCCGGATCGTCGGATCGGTCAGGATCCGGATACCGTCGAGCTCGATCCGCACCGTGGCGTGCCCGAGCCAGTCGATCGTCTCGTCCATCGCCCGGAGTATGGGGGAGCCGGGATCGGGCTGAGCCGACAGCGCATCGCCCGCGGTACCATCGCGCCATGGCCACCACGACCGCTCCCGACCGTCTCTACTTCACCGGTGACGACGAGGCCGACCGGCTTCTCGTGAGCGAGCCGCTCGCGCTGCTCATCGGGTTCGCACTCGATCAGCAGGTCACCGTCCAGAAAGCCTTCAGCGGCCCGCTCGAGCTCAAGCGCCGTCTGGGCTTCCTCGACGCGGGCCGGATCGCCGCGCTCGATCCGGCCACGCTTGACGAGGTGTTCCGCCGGCGCCCGGCGCTCCACCGCTTCCCGGGTTCGATGGCGACGAAGGTCCAGGCGCTGTGCGCGGCGATCGCCCGCGACTACGCCAACGATGCGAGCCGGATCTGGACCGAGGCCAAGGACGGCAAGGACCTCGAGCGCCGGCTCCTCGGGCTGCCGGGCTTCGGGGCGATGAAGGCGAAGTCGCTGATCGCGATCATCGGCCTGCGGCTCGGTGTCCGACCGCCGGGCTGGGACGACGTCCGGCCGACGCACCCGACGCTCGGCGATGTGGACTCGCCCGAGTCGCTGGCTCGCTACCAGGAGGGCAAGCGCGCCTACAAGGCGTCGCTCAAGGCCAAGGCCGGCTGAGGCCCCCGACGTGGCCGAGTGGATCTACTTCATCCACCCGCCGAGGGACGACTTCGCGGCGACGATGACCGCCGAGGAGCAGGCGGTCTGGTCGGTCCACTTCGCCCGCTTCGAGCGGCTCCTGGCCGACGGCACGATCATCCTGGTCGGGCCGACCCTCGGCTCGAAGAACACCGGGATCGCGATCTTCGAGGCCCCCGACGAAGCAGCGGCCGAGCGGATCATGCGCGAGGACCCGGTGATCGCCGGTGGGTTCGCCCGCGGGGAGCTGCGTCCGTTCCGGGTGTCGCTCCTGCGCGGTCGCGGCGACCCACCGGCCGCCGCGGTCGGTGACGCGCTGACGGACGCCGGCTAGCCTGGGAGCGGCGCGGTCCAGGTCCGGTGACCGACCGCACCGACCGCCTTGACCGATCATCGGCGGCGACCCACGATGACGCCGCCGATGGACCGCCGCCGATCCCGTGTCACGTTCGCGCTCGTCCTGGCGACGGTCATCCTCGCGACGTCGTTCCTCGCCGGCTGCGATGCGACGGTCTCGCGCGCTCCCGGATCGTCGCCGCCGGCCTCCGCTGCCGCGGTCGCGGACGCGACGCCCGAGCCCGCCGGCGACGAGCGCGACGTTCGCGCCCAGCCCGACCCCGCCCGAGCCGACCGTCGCACCGACAGAGCCGGCGGCCAGCCCGACTCCGACGCCGAAGCCCAGCCCGACCCCGACGCCGGGCCTCGTGCCGCCGCCGAAGGCGGGTCCGTTCGAGATGGATCTCTACCGCAAGGGCGACTTCGCGACCGAACAGACCCCGATCTGGTGCGCGCCCGCCGCGCTCCAGACGATGATCAACATCATGTCGAAGGGCGCGGACACGACCCGGGCGACCCAGCGTCGGCTCCACCGGCTGGCGCGCCGCCTCGGCCCGGCGCCGGACAAGGGCTCCGAGCCGGAAGGGATGGCGAAGGCGCTCGGATCGCTCGGGTTCGGGCGGTACCAGGTCCTGGCGATGCCGGCCCGATCGACGGCCTACAAGGCGGCGGCCAAGGCGATCCGGCTCACCCGTCGGCCGGTCGCGCTGCTGGTCTGGCGCGGCGCCCACAACTGGGTCGTGTCGGGCTTCCGGTCGACCGCCGATCCGGCCCTCGGGGACGACTTCCGGGTGACCGCCCTACGGATCGAGGACGTCTGGTACCCACGGATCAGCTCGATCTGGGGCGAGTCGCGGCCGCCCGACGCCCTCGTCTCCGTGAAGGTCATGCCCCAGGACTACCTGCCCTGGCGGCGACCGACCGGCCGCTACCCCGGCAAGGACGGGAAGTTCGTCCTGATCGTCCCGGTGCCGGCTAGCTGATCCTCGACCGGTCGTCCCGGACGACCGTGCCGCCCTTCATCACGACGACCGGCTCCCGCAGCGTCTCGAGACCCGAGCCGTCCGCGGCGGCGAGCGGATCGCCGTCGACCGCGACGAGGTCCGCGTAGCGGCCGACCTCGAAGCTGCCGACCCGATCGTCCCAGCCCATCATGCGGGCGCTCACGATCGTCGCCGCTTGGATCGCGCTGAGCGGCGTCATGCCGTGGCGGACCATGTACGGCAGCTGGATCGGGTTCAGCCCGTGGGGATACACGCCCGAGTCGGTCCCGAACGCGATCCGGACGCCGGCCGCCACGGCCTTGCGGAAGCCGATCCGCTGGGCCGCTGTGGTCTCCTCGTTCTTGCGCAGGGTGTCCGCCGGCCAGCCGGCCCGGGCGCCCTCCAGCGCGATCCAGTCGCCGTCGTAGATGTCGGCGACGAGGTAGGTCCCGAGCTCGGCGAGCAGGGCGATCCCTTCGTCGTCGATGAGCGAGCCGTGCTCGATCGACCGGACGCCGGCCCGCGCGGCGAGCTTGATCCCCTCAGCCCCGTGGGCGTGGGCGGCGACGAACCGGCCGCGTGCCGCCGCCGCCGCCACGGCCTCCTCGAGCATGGGTCCGTCCAGCTCGACCTGGCCGGGCTCGGTCCCCTGGGTGAGGACGGCGCCGGTCGCGATCACCTTGATGACGTCCGCGCCACGGTCGCACAGCAGGTCGACGACCCGGCGCACGTCGGCCGGTGTCCGGACGACGCCGACCCGCATCTCGGCAGGGACGTCCACGCCCGGCAGCCCGGTCACTTCTCCGCCACCGCCGGGGGTCGTCACATACGCCCCCGCCGCCTGCATCCGCGGCCCATCCAGGAGGCCCGCGTCGATCCCGTCCCGGAGCTCGATGTCGAGGAACGCCCGGTAGGTCCCGACGTCGCGGACGCTCGTGACGCCCGCCCGCAGCGTTCGCCAGGCGTTCCGGACGCCGATGAGCAGCTCGCGCTCGGCGGTCACCCCGATGGCCGGCGTGTCGCCATACTCGAGATCGCCGACGAGGTGGCTGTGCCCGTCGATGAGCCCGGGCAGCACGGTGTAGGCGCCGAGGTCGATGACCCGCGCCTCGTCCGGGATGGTCGTACCGGACGGCAGGACGGCCTCGATCCGTCGGTCGAGGACGAGGACCGTCCGGTCCTCGAGCGTCTCGCCGGCCACGGGATCGATGAGCCGGCCGGCGCTGATGGCGATCGGCCGCCGGACGGCTCGCTGGTCGGACGTCATGAGCGGGCAGGGTACCCCAGTCGCGGCCGTGCCTTCCGGGTAGCTCGCGTATCATTGCTGATGCAACTACCAGACATCGACCGACGACCCAGCGGAGCTGTCAACCATGGACCCGGCCATCCGAAGCGCACTCGAGCGCGGTCATCCCGTCGACATCACCACCACCGGACGGAAGACCGGAATGCCGCGCCGGATCGAGATCGTGTTCTTCAACTTCGACGGCCGGATCTACATCTCGGGGAAGCCGAGCAGCCGGCGCCGGAGCTGGCTGGCGAACCTGGTCGCCGATCCTGCCTTCACCTTCCACCTCACGGGAACGCCCCGCGCCGATCTTCCGGCGCACGCGAGGGAGATCGTCGACCCGGCTGAACGTCGGGCGATCCTGGCCCAGGTCGCCCGCGCCTGGGGGCGCGCGGATCTTGACCGGATGGTCCTCGAGAGCCCGCTCATCGAGGTCACCTTCCCGGAGGGCGCCCCGAGCTGACCGACCAGGCGGTGGTCCTTCTCGATAGCGCCGATGAATTTAAGAAAGTGAAAGCAGACCTTGACAAACCGTAGGTCTGGAATTACAACAGAGCGGTCACCTCGGATGAAGGGACCGCGATGCCGCACGATGTCATCTCCACCTGCCCGGTCTGCGCCGACGAGCTGAGCGTCACCCGGCTCCACTGCGCGCGCTGCGGGACGACCCTCGAGGGCGACTTCAGCGTCGGTCGGTTCGGCCGGTTGGGGCGCGACCAGATGGCGCTGCTCGAGAGCTTCCTCCGGTCGCGTGGGAATCTGCGCGAGATGGAGCGAGAGCTCGGCCTGAGCTACCCCACGGTCCGCTCCCGGGTCGATGGTCTCGTCCGAGCCCTCGGCCTGGCGGATGGCCAGGGACCCGCGCCCGACCCGGAGCGCGACAGCTCCGAACCGGCGCGACCGGCATCTGCCGAACTGGCCGCCGAGCGCCAGACGATCCTCGAACGGCTATCGCGCCATGAGATCGACGCAGCGACCGCGGCCGTCGAGATCCGCGCACTCCGAAGGAGCGAGTCATGACGAGCACGAGCCTGGCCGACGTCGTCCAGCACGAGCTGGGGTCCGGAGGCCGGCTGAAGATCAAGGGTGTGGACGGACGGGTGGATCTCGTCGCGGTCGACGGCACGGTGGCGGTCGTCCACGGCAGCGGCGAGCGTCCGCTCAAGGACGACTTCCGGATCGGGACCGCACCCGGCGAGCTGACGTTGTCGGCGACCGGGACCGACGGCCCGCTCGGTGGCTTCCGCCTCGGCCGGCGCGGCTGCCAGGCGATCCGGGTCGAGGTCCCGCACGGGACCCGGGTCTCCGTGGTCACCGCCAGCGGCTCGATCCGGGCCGACGGCCTCGACGCCGATCAGCGCTATCGGTCCGTCTCGGGCGACGTCGTGGTCGACGGGAACGGCGGGCGCATGGACATCGACACGGTGTCCGGCGATGTCCGCGTCGTTTCGACCAGCGAGCTCGAGCTCGACGTCCGGACGGTCTCCGGCGATCTGGTCGTGTCTGCCCCTGTGCTCCGCTCCCTCAAGGCGAAGTCGATGAGCGGTGCGATGGGGATCGACGGTGGGTTCGCCGCGACCGGTGAGCACAGGCTCGACACCATCTCGGGTGACGTACGGATCGTCCCCCACGGACCGATCCGCGTCGATGGGACGACCGTCTCCGGTGACGTCCGGAGCCCGCTCGCCCACCGGTCCAGCGGGCTGCCCGGACGACGCTCGATCGAGCTCGGCACGGGTGGGCCACTCGTGGCGTACCGATCGATCTCGGGGGACCTCGAGATCGCCGCCCAGGGCGCCACGACGGACGGCCCGGCCGCGTCGTCGGACGATAGCGACCGCCGGCACCTCGAGTCCGCGCGGCTGGCCATCCTCCGCGAGCTCGAGACCGGGGCGATCGATGTCGCCGAGGCCGAACGACGGCTGGCGGCCGTCGAGGGCGCGATCCCGGGCGGGTCATCGAGTGCGCCACCTCCGCCGGCTCGACCGAACGGCGGCGCCGATCTCGGCTGGGCGCGACGTGTCTGACCCGATCGACAGCGTCCTCCGCCTCGTGGCCGAGGGCAAGCTCAGCGCCGCGGAGGCGGAGCCGATCCTTGCCGCGCTCGATGACGCCGGCACGGCCGGCGACCCTGGCCCGGCGTCGGACAGCTCGACGTGGTCGTCGGCTGGCGAGCCGGGTGACCGGTCGGCCGGGACGACCCGATCCATCCGGCTCGAGGTCACCGAGGGCGGCCGCGTGGCCGTGAAGGTCCGGTTGCCCGCATCGCTCGGCGATCTCGGGCTGGAGGGCGTGCCCGGCCTGACCCGCGACACCGTCGAGCGGATCCGGGCTGCGCTCCGGGTCGGCGTCCTCGGCCCGGTCTTCGAGGCGGTCGACGACGACGGGGATGGTGTCCGGATCGTCCTCGAGTAGCCCAGGGCCGTCAGCGGCGGTCGAGGACGAGCGTCGCGAACAGGTGCTCGAGCGTGGCGGCGGGATCGTCGGTCAGGCCGGTGTGGACGTCCGACGGCTGGACGATCGTGCTGCTCGGGCTGACCAGCCAGTGGAACCGCTCCGGCCGGCTGAGCCGGGCGATGGGTCCGGCGGCCGGGTCGCCAGCGGCCACACGCGGGATCGCCTCGAGGTGGTCGAGCACCTCCCCCGGATCGCAGTCGGGGGCCAGGGCCCGGAGGACCGCGACGTCCAGCTCGATCCGGGCCGCCAGGAAGCGCCGGGGCCGGCTGTGGAGGACGATCCCGGCATTGAGCAGCTCGCCGCGTTCGACCCGCGGGACGACACGGACGATCGCGTACTCGAACGGACTACGCCGTGGTCCGGGCACGCTCAGCCTCCTCGGTGAACGAACGCGGGGCCGTCAGCCGGGCGAGCAGGTACGCGACATACGCCTCCCGCTGTTCGTCGGCATCGTCGCCGAGCCAGACCTCCGGGATCGCCGCGACGATCGATCGGAGGAGATCCGCATCGACCCTGGGCGCCAGGCGCGCGTCGGCGGCGGCGATCGACCCGGCGTACGGCAGGAGGACGTGATCGGCGATCCGCTCGAACGGCCGCCGGGCATGGCCGGCCGGATCCCGCCAGGTGTGGTGGATGTAGAGCGCAGCGCCGTGATCGATGAGCCACAGGCGTCGATGCCAGACGAGCAGGTTGACGTTCTTCGCGGTCCGGTCGACGTTCGTGATGAACGCATCGAACCAGACGATGTCGGCGGCCAGGGCCGGGTCGGGCCGGTCGGCACCGTCGCGCTCGGTGGCCGCGGGATCGAACGGCAGCGCACCCGGCAGGAAGTCGAGACCGAGGTCGAGGCCGGCACTCCGGACGAGCAGGTCCTGGATCTCGGGATCGGGCTCGGCGCGACCGAGCGCGGCATCGAGCTCGACGAGGACGATCTCCGGGACCTGCAGGCCGAGCGCCCGGCCGAGCTCGCCGGCGACGAGCTCCGCGACGAGCGCCTTCGGGCCCTGGCCGGCGGCATGGAACTTCACGACGTACAGACCGTCGTCGTCGGCCTCGAGGAGTCCGGGCAGGGACCCGCCCTCGCGCAGCGGGGTCACGTAGCGGGTCGCGCTGACGGTCCGCAGCGTGACGGTCGGGATCCGGCTGGCCAGCATGATGGCGAGAGCGTAGCCGAGCCGCCGTCCGTGCCGTGACGGTCGCGCGCGGGGCGTACGATCGAGGGCGTGGGATCCTCGAACATCCGCCATGTCGTCGTCATGGGCCTGATGGGTGCGGGCAAGACGATCGTCGGGCAGGCACTCGCGACCCGTCTCGGCTGGACCTTCGACGACAGCGACGTCGCGCTCGAGGCGGCGCTCGGGGCGAACGCCCGGGAGATCGACGCCCGTCTCGGGACGGCGCATCTGCACGCGCTCGAGGCGGATCACCTCCTGGCGGGTCTTCGCTCGCCGGAGGGCCGGGTCATCACCGCGGCCGCGAGCGTCGTCGAGGATCCGCGCTGCGTGGCCGCGCTCGAGCAGCCGGACGTTCTCGTCGTGCTGCTGCGTGCGTCGGTCGAGACCCTCGTCAAACGGTTCGCGTCCGGCGGCCATCGGCCGTTACTCGACACCGACCCGGAGACGATGTTCCGGGCCCAGCTGGAGACGCGTGGGCCCACCCTCGAACGGCTCGCCGATTACGCCGTCGACGTCGACCTGGCCGACTCCCCGGAACGTCTCGGGCGGGCCGCCCGGGCGATCGCCGAACGCGTCCGGGCCGTGGCGACCCGCTAGGGCGTGCCGCTGAACGTGTCACAGGCCGCCGGACGGGCCTGGTGGTAGCCGATCGAGAACCAGTCCTGGCGCTGGGCTGCCGACCCGTGGGTCCACGAATCCGGGTTCACGCCGCCCTGCACCTGGGCCTGGACGCGATCGTCGCCGACCGCTGCGGCCGCATCGAGGGCATCCGCGATCTGAGCGTCGGTGATCGGCTCGAGGAAGCCGGTGCTCGCCGCGTTGCCCGCCCAGACGCCGGCATAGCAGTCCGCCTGGAGCTCGGTCCGGACGGCCCGGCTGTTCGCCCCGCTGCCTCCGGACCCACCGCTCAACGATCCGGCCAGGTCCTGGACGTGGTGGCCGTACTCGTGGGCCAGGACGTACGCCTCGGCCAGCGGCCCACCGGTCGCCCCGAACTTCGTCCGCAGGTCGTCGAAGAAGCCGAGGTCGATGTAGACGTACCGGTCGGCCGGACAGTAGAACGGCCCGGAGGCGGCGCTGGCGAACCCGCACCCGGTCGAGATCTGACCCGTGAAGAAGCGGGTCCGCGTGGGCTGGTAGCGGCTGCCCGACCCGGCGGAACGCGTCGGTCCAATAGGCCTGGATGCTGTTGATGTAGCCGACGATCCGGCAGTCCTCGCGGGCGTTCGCGTCCGCACCGGTGCGGCACTCGTTGGAGAGTGCGGTGCTCGCCGGCCCGACGCCGCCGTCGTCGCCGATGAGCTGACCCGACAACGCACCGAGATCGCCCGGTGAGCCACCGAGCAGGACGAACGCGATGACGATGATCAGGCCGATCGCGCCGCCGCCACCGCCGATCGCGACCCCTCGACCGCCGACCCGGCTGCCCCGGACATCCTCCACCTGTGACGGGTCGAGCGACGCCCCCGGCCGAAAGGTCATGTCGTGCTGCCCTCCTGGTGAGCTCGCCGGTCCAGGATCTGCCCGAGGCTCACGTCAAGGCCCGAGGATACCCCGCCCCGGGTCGGAACCCGTGGACCGGCGCCCGCGCGATCCGGTATATGCCATAACCTGACAGGTACGTCCGGCATCATCGGGACATCGTCAGACCGGAGTCACGAACACCGGAACCAGGGGGTCCCACGATGCACGATCTCGATCTCGCCCGACTCATCCACGCCGACCGCGAACGCGAGATCGCTCGCGACCACCGTGTCCACGCCTTCCGTGTGGCCCAGAAGGCGACCGAGGAGGCGTTCGTCCCCCCGCCACCGAAGGCGGCGTCCACCCTGGCCGGTGCGCTCCGGCTGATGCCCAGCGTCCGCCGGAGCGGCTAGCGGGCGGAGTCCCCAGGCAGGGCGCCATAGGTGGCGAGCGTGTCGCGCGCGAGCTCGATCGTCCGCGCGCGGACCTCGGGCGGGTCGAGCACCTCGAGGCCCTCGCCGACCGACAGGAGGACGGCGGCGGCCTCGCTCGGCCACTCGACCTTGAGCCGAAGGTGGCGCCAGTCGTCCCCGTCGTCGACCGCCAGTCGCTCGGCCCGGTCCATCGTCGGACTGCCGACCGCGCGGCGGAGCCAGCCGAGACGGTCGTCGCGGATGCGGACCGTCACCTCGACGCGCGGCGCGTCGCGCTCGTACGCCGCGCTCGATTCGGTCCAGAACGCGCTGAGGTCGAACCCCTCCGGTCGCTCGAACCGCTCGTCGAGCGCACGCGCCTCGGCCACTCGGCCGACGCGATACGTCCGGAGCGAATCGTCGGTCAGCGCGACCACGTACCAGACGCCGGCCTTGAGGACGAGACCGAGCGGGGCGATCGTCCGCGGCACGGTCCGGTCGCCCCGGTCGTACTCGATCTCCACCCGCCGGGCGTCCCAGACGGCCTCGGACAGGACCGCCAGGTGGGGGACCGGTTCACCGGCCTGGAACCAGCCGGACGCATCGAGGTGGAAGCGCTCGACGAGTCGCGAGGCGCGCGTCCGGAGCTCGGGCGGGAGCGAGGCGAGGACCTTGAGCCGGGCGGCCGCGACGACCGTCCCGAGCCCGAGCTCGGCGGCGGGTCCGGGCAGCCCCGACAGGAAGAGCGCCTCGGCCTCGTCGGGGGTCATCCCGGTCAGGCGCGTCCGGTAGCCATCCACCAGGCGGATCCCGCCGTGCGGCCCGCGTTCGGCATAGATCGGGACCCCGGCCTCGCTGAGCGCCTCGACGTCGCGATGGATCGTTCGGACCGAGACCTCGAGCTCGTCGGCCAGCTCGCCCGCCGTCAGCTGGCCGCGGGCCTGGAGGAGGAGCAGCAGCGAGACGAGGCGGGAGGCGCGCATCGAGGGTGAGGATACGCGATTTCCTGACGTTCGGTGGCATGAATATGCGCTACCCTTTCGGCATGACAGGCATCAACGACCCGGGACCCGACGTCGCGCGGGCGCGGTCCGCGGACGTCGAGACCGCGGCCGCGGAGCCGATCGCGGTCAAGGGCGGCGGCGCCATCCGGATCGGGACCGCGTCGTGGACCGACCCGACGATGACCGCGTCCGGCGTCTTCTACCCGCTCGGCGCCGACAGCGCCGAGGAGCGGCTCCACTACTACGCCGAGACCTTCCCGGTCGTGGAGGTGGACGCGACCTACTACGCTCTGCCGGCCCCGCGGACCGCCGAGCTGTGGGTCGACCGGACGCCGCCGGACTTCACGTTCGACATCAAGGCCCACGCCTTGATGACCGGGCAGGGGACCGAGACGAAGCGGCTCCCGAAGGTCATCCGCGACGAGCTGCCGGACGATGTCCGGGCCAAGCCCCGGATCTACGCCAAGGATCTCCCGGTGGAGCTTCAGGACGTCGTCTGGTCGATCTTCCGCGAGGGGCTCGCCCCGCTCGCCGAGCGCGGCCAGCTCGGGGCGATCCTTCTCCAGTACCCGCGCTGGGTGTTCCCGTCATCCGAGAACCGGGCGATGATCGAGGAGGCCGTCGAGCGGCTCGACGGCTGGCAGTGCTCGGTCGAGTTCCGCAATGGGTCGTGGCTCAACGAGAAGAACGCCGAGCGGACGATCCGGTTCCTCGCCGATCGCGGCATCGCCTTCGTGATGGTCGACGAGCCGCAGGGCTTCAAGAGCAGCGTCCCGGCGGTCACCGCGGTCACCTCGAAGGAGCTCGCGGTCGTCCGGTTCCACGGTCGGAACGCCGCCACCTGGGAGGCGAAGGGCATCACCCCGGCCGAGCGGTTCCGCTACCTGTACTCGCGCGAGGAGCTGAGCGAATGGGTCCCGCGCATCCGGCAGGCCGCGACGGAGGCCCGCGAGACGCACGTCCTCATGAACAATTGCTACGCCAACTACGGCACGACCAACGCCCGCGAGATCGGCCGGCTGCTCGAGGACCTCGACGCGGCGACGGCCTGACACGTCGCGGGCCGGCGGGGCCGCGATCGCCGTCCCTCGGACGCCGGTCAGTTCGGGAGCGTGCCCTGGCCGCCCGGGGCGCCGCGATCTCGCAGGAACCGCTCGATCTCGGAGATGAGCTCGTCGCCGGCCGGGAGGCGTTCCTCGTCGACCATCGACTCGAGCCGGGCGACGTAGGCCCGGGTCGTCTCGTCCGCACCGGTCGCCAGGTCGAGCCGCGATCGGAGCTGACGGGCCTCCTCCTCGAGGACGATCGCCGGGACGTCGATCCCGAGGTGGCGCTCCACCGACCGGAGCAGTGCGAGCGCGGCGACCGGATACGGCCCCGACACGTAGTGGGGGACCTGGGCGAAATAGCCGAGTGCCGGGATCCCGGCCTCGGCGAGCGACATCTCGAGGACCGAGACCGCCGCCGACGGGACGCGCAGGATGCCCTGCGGTCCGGGCCGGACGTCGGCCCGCAGGAGGCCCGGCGCTGACTCGGTCCCGATGATCGGCACGGCCCGGGTGTGGGGCACCGCAGCCGGGATCGCGCCGAGGCTGATCCACTCGATGACGCCGAGCCGTTTGACGAGCTCGACGACCGAAGCCGCGAACTCGCGCCAGCGGTAGTCCGGCTCCGCTCCGGTGAGCACGAGGACATCGTGCTCGTCGATCCGGCGGTGGTGGAGCGCGAGCTCGGGCCAGGTCAGCTCGGCGAGCCGGCCGTCGACGATGTCGAGCGTCGGTCGGCGCGAGCGGTAGTCGAACAGGAGGTCCCCGTCGAATGTCGCGATCTCCGTCCCTCCTTCCGCCAACAACTCGGCCGCGGTGGTCGCGGCCGACCCGCTGTCGACCCAGCCGTCGAACGCGGCCAGGATCGTCGGCGCGACGAGATCCTTCGGATCGGTCAGGCGGTAGAGGCTCACGGCGCAAGGATAGGCGAGGATCCCGACGAGGGCCGCCGTCCCTACCGGGCCAGTGACGGACCGTCGCCGAGTGGACGCACGAGGACCTCGCCGTGGTCGACGCGATGGAAGCCGAGGTCCTCGTAGAGCGCCAGGGCCCCGGTCGGGTTCTCGGTATCGACGCCGAGCATCGCCGCGTCGATCCCACGCTCGCGGAGACCGTCGAGCGCGCTCGCGATGAGCGCTCTCGCGAGACCGCGCCGGCGCCAGGGTCGTCGGACGCTGATCCGGTCGAGCCAGGCCCGGTTCGTCCCGAGTTCGATGTTCTCCTGACGCGGGACGACCACGACGACCACGCCGGCGACCTCGTCGCCATCCCAACCGACCCGCCACAGGCTCGTGTCGAGATCCGGGTCCCCGAAGAAGCGCGCCCGGTCGGTATCGGTCCACTCGCGATTGCCCCAGTGGTCCTGGAACGCCTCGGCCTCCGCCTTGAAGATCCGCTGATGGTCGGCCGGGACGACCGGCCGGATCTCCAGTCCGTCCGGGACGGCGATGATCGGGATCGGCTCGCCGAGCGTGCGGGCCATCTCGGAGAACCAGCGGATCGTCTCGTAGCCGTCGGATCGCAGGAGGGCCGCGGCGCCGACCTGGCTTGCCGCGATCCACGCCTGGAGTGTTCGCGGAACGTCCGTCGGGTGACCGGCGGCGATCGCTCGCAGGCGTGCCTGCTCGGTGTGAAGGAGCGAGCGCCCGATCCCACGCCGGCGGTGGTCCGGGTGGACTTCGCCGCTCGTCTGATAGACATAGGCACCGCCTCGGATCGACCAGCTGGCGCGGCCATAGGCGACGATCTCGCCGTCGACCTCGGCCACGATCAGGTCCCGGGCGGGGTCCTCGTTGACCGGATTGGCGAGCTCGTTGCGGAACGCGTCGACGGACGGGAACGCGTCGACCCCGTCGAGCCGGTGCGCGACGTGGATGACCTCGACGATCCCGCCCAGATCGGGTCCACCGCGGAAGTGGCGGAAGGTGAGCCCGGCGATCGGCGGCGCTCCGATCATCTCGATCGATCCGTCGGAGCCGGGCGCGGTCCGCTGTTGTGGGGTGTCCGTCATCGGGGCCTCTCGAAGCGCCAGGCGTCGACATCGCGGACCGGCTCGTAGCCGATCGTCTCGTAGATGTGGTTCGCGGTCGGGTTCGCCAGATCGGTGTAGAGGAACAGGAACTCGAGACCGGTACCGAGCATCGCCTCGCTGGCGCCGGCGACGAGGGCCGAGGCGTAGCCCCGACCCCGGAGCGGCGGTGGCGTGTAGACCGGGCCGACGCGCGCGCCGTGCGGTGTCCGTCCACCGACGCCCGCGACCGACACCGGATCGCGGTCGTCCCACACGTAGACCGCGCCGAGGGCGATCCGTCGGTCGACGAGGCCGGCATCGAGCGGCGGCGCCTCGGGCGGGAGCGCCTCGGCAGCGAACGCCTGGAACCAGTCGACGACGCGGTCGCGGTCGTCGGCCTCGGCGAGCCGGAGTCGCCCCGGCGGCGGGCTCGATGGGGGCCGGACCGTCGTGAGCCGGAAGATCCGCTCGCTCAGCGAGAGCTGCGCCGTCCGACCCGCCGCCTCCGTCCAGCGCCGGACGAAGCCGATCACCGACTCGGACGGACCCTCGACGCCGGGCAGGTCGAGCCCGAGCTCCAGCCCGGCGTCGGCGAGCGCGTCGACGGCCGCGGGGTCGTCGATCTCCGAAAGGACCATGCGGTGCGGCGGTGTCCGGATGGCGCACGCGACGACGGACTCGCCGGCCCGGGCCACGAGGTAGTCGATCGGACCCGTGGCCGGCGATGCGTGTCCGCTCCTGAGCGACCAGCAGATCCCGAGGATGAGGTTGTGCTCGGCCTCGCGTGCGACGAGGAATGCCCCCGCGGCCGCGAGGAACGCCTCGACGTCGAGGGGCCGCTCGACCGTGACCACCGTCGTCGTCAGGCGAGCTCGAGCCCGGCGGCCCGGGCGTCGCCGGCCAGCGCCTCGAGCGCCGCGTCGTCCGTGACCGAGCGCTTGACGATCGCCATCACCCGGTCGACCCCGA
The DNA here is from genome assembly GCA_963783135.1 of uncultured Chloroflexia bacterium. Classification (GTDB taxonomy): domain Bacteria; phylum Chloroflexota; class Limnocylindria; order Limnocylindrales; family CSP1-4; genus Chersky-267. Next base: position 409,152 of record CAWAMH010000001.1, read on the forward strand.
TCTCCCGGTAGGCCGCGAGCAAGGCCACTCGCTCCGCGCCGGCGTCGGGCAGGTTGTCGGTCCAGATGTGGACCGACAACGCGAGCGAGGCCGGATCGCGGTCGATCTCCGCGCAGCGGGACCGGATCATGGGCAGGGCCTCGACCACCTCCTCGGGCGTCATGCCGTCGAGGTTGAGCTCGTCCGCATGACGGGCGGCCAGCCGCCAGGTCACGTTCGGACCGTTGCCGCCGACCATGATCGGGACGCGCGGCCGCTGGATCGGTTTCGGGACGTTGATCGCGTCCTTGACCTCGGCGTAGCGGCCGACGTAGGTCGCATGGTCGTGCTTGTCGCCGGCGAGCATCCGGACGAAGACCTCGAGGTCGTCGCCGAGCCGGGCCAGGCGTTCGCGCGTCTCGGGGAACCCGTAGCCGTAGGCCAGCCATTCGTCGCGCTTCCAGCCGGCGCCGATCCCGAGCTCCATCCGACCGGCGCTGATCGTGTCCATCGTCGAGATCATCTTGGCCGTCAGGGCCGGGTTGCGGAACGCGGTGCAGATCACGATGTGGCCGAGGCGGACCCGCGTCGTCAGGGCGGCCAGCGCGGCCAGCGACGTGAACGACTCGAAGGTGATCTCGTCGGTCGGTCGAGGCACGGTGTGGAAGTGGTCGAACAGCCAGATCGACTCGAACCCGAGCCGATCGGCCTGGACCGCGACCTCCGTGGTCCGGCGCCAGGCGCGTCCGGGATCCCAGCCGTCGTACTCGCCGACCCAGCCCTGCGGGACGATCACGCCGATCTTCATCCGATGCCTCCTCCGGTCCGCGACGGTCCGCTCGACAGGATAGGCTTCGGCCGGCGCGCCGGAGGTCCGGTCGGGCTATCCTCGACCGAGGAGGTGCTCTGTGGCGACCACGCTTCGACGGACGGACCGCCTGGCGGCGACGATCGGCCCGTTCACCTCGTTCTTCGAAGGGTTCGCGAAGTGGAACGCGGATCCGTCGATGGCGAACTTCGCCGTCGGCAACCCCCAGGAGATGCCGCTGCCGGCCTACGTCGACGCCCTCCACGCGGCCCTACGTCCGCAGGACAAGGACTGGTTCGCATACAAGATGAGCGAACCGAACGCCCAGGCCGCGGTCGCCCGGAGCCTCACCGCCCGGACCGGGCTCGACTGGGATCCCTTGGACGTCGCGATGACGAATGGCGGCTTCGCCGCGCTCGCCGTCACCCTGCGGGCCGTCGTCGAGCCCGGCGACGAGGTCGTCTTCCTGTCGCCCCCGTGGTTCTTCTACGAGCTGCTCATCGTCGCCGCCGATGGCGTCCCGGTCCGGGTCCGACTCGACCCGCCGGCATTCGACCTCGATGTGGCGGCGATCGAGGCCGCGATCACGCCCCACACCCGGGCGGTCCTCATCAACACCCCGCAGAACCCGACGGGCCGGATCTATCCGGAGGCGTCACTCCGGGCGCTCGGCGAGATGCTCACCCGCCGGTCCGAGGGTCGCGACCGCCCGATCCTCTTGATCAGCGACGAGCCGTACAACCGGATCGTGTTCGATGGGGCGACGTTCCACAGCCCAGCCGAGGTCTACCCGAATACCGTGATCACCTACTCGTACGGGAAGACACTGCTCGCGCCGGGGATGCGGATCGGCTATGTGACGACACCGCCCACGATGCCCGACCGCGAGTCGTTCCGCCGGGCGATCTTCGTCGCCCAGATCGCGACCGGCTACGCGTTCCCGAACGCCTTGCTCCAGCACGCGATCGAGGACCTCGAGCGGCTGTCGATCGACATCGGCGTCCTTGAGCGCCGGCGCGACAGGATGGTCCCCGCCCTGAACGCGCTCGGCTACGAGGCGTCCACGCCGGAAGGCACGTTCTACGTCATGGCCCGCTCGCCGATCGCCGACGACGTCGCCTTCTCCGACCGCCTCGCCGAGCACGGCGCGCTCGTCCTGCCCGGGACGGTCGTCGAGGTCCCGGGCTGGTTCCGGATCAGCCTCACGGCCTCGGAGGAGATGGTCGAGCGCGGTCTGCGCAGCTTCGCCGCAGCGATCGAGTCCACCGCCCGGGCGTAGTCCTGGGTCGCCGGGTCCGACGCACGGCCTGGCCCGCGCTGTCCCACCAGCCTAGACAGGCGCGCACGGGCAGGAGGCGAGCCCCTACCGTTGGCGCCGTGGCGGGACCCGTGACCGGCCGGCCGGGAGCACGGGACCGAGACGAACCGAGCAGAGAGGCCGCTTGATGATCCGGACGACGCCCTTCCACGAGCGCCTGAGCGCGCTCAACGAGACGGGCCTGTGGGAGCACTGGTCGAGCTACCTGACCGCAACGCGCTACCAGAGCTCGGACAAGTTCGAATATTTCGCGATCCGCAACGCCGCCGGCCTGTTCGACACGTCGCCGCTGTACAAGTATCGGATCCATGGCCCGGACGCGGAGCGGTTCCTGGCCGGGGTCCTGGCTCGGGACATCCGGACCTGCGCACCCGGCCACGCCCAATACACCCTGTGGTGCGACGACGCCGGGTTCGTCGTGGAGGACGGGGTCATCCTGCGCCACGGCACGGACGAGTTCGTGCTGACGGCCGCGGAGCCGAACCTCGCCTACTTCGAGGAGCTCATCGGCCGGCTCGACGTCGGGATCGAGGAGATCTCCGAGGACTGGGCTGTCCTGTCCGTCCAGGGCCCGCGCTCCCGAGACCTGCTCGCGTCACTCGCCCCGGGTGTGGCGACGCTGCCGTACTTCGGCCTGACCTCCAGCACGCTTGCCAAGGTCCCCGTCCACGTCTCGCGGACCGGCTTCACCGGCGACCTCGGCTTCGAGGTCTGGGTCCCGGCCGCGGACGCCCTGACGGTCTGGGATGCCATCTGGGCGGCGAGTCGCGGCCAGGGCATCATCCCGATCGGCATGACGGCGCTGTACATGGCCCGGATCGAGGCCGGGCTCGTCCTGCTCGACGTCGACTTCCACTCCAGCCGCTACGCGTGGACCGACGCGGACCGGACGACGCCGGTCGAGCTCGGGCTCGGCTGGATGTTCCGCGATCTCGCGACCGATGACCGGGCGTTCGTCGGCGGCGACGCGATCCGGCGCGAGCTGCGCGACAAGACGTCGCGCTGGAAGCTGACCGGGCTCGTGGTCGACTGGCGCGACTACGATCGGATCTACGACGCCGCCGGGCTCATCCCGCCCAAGGACCACACCCCGATCCAGGACGAGTACTACATCTACGACGACGAACTCAACCAGCTCGGCTACGCGACGAGCCAGATGTACTCGCCGATGCTCCAGCGCCACATCGCGTTGGCCCGGGTGCCGCTCGACCGCCTGGCCCCCGGATCGCGGGTGAAGCTGGAGCTCGCGGTCAACCACCGCTACGAGTACTTCGACGCCCACGTGACCCGCCCACCGCTGTTCAACCCCGAGCGAAGGACCGCCTGACATGCCGAAGACCAAGACGGACACTCCGCGCGCCCGGGCGGTCACTTCGAAGGGTCGTGGCCCGGCAGCCAAGGGTCGCGATTCGGCCGCCTCGACCCGCCGGGTCGCGAGCAGCCCGCGGGCCGGCTCGGCCGACAGCCGGCGCTACGACGCGATCGTGATCGGCGGCGGGCACAACGGGCTGACGAACGGCGCCTACCTGGCGAAGGCCGGGCTCAAGACGCTCGTGCTCGAGCGGCGCCACCTCGTCGGGGGCGCGGCGATCACCGAGGAGCTGCGGCCGGGCTTCTGGTTCACGACGTTCTCGTATGCCCTGAGCCTCATCCGGCCGGACATCGTCCAGGACCTGGACCTCGTCAAGCACGGGTTCATGCCGATCCTCATGCCGACCACGTTCTGCCCGAAGGAGGACGGCGACTACCTCCTGCTCGGCCAGGACCATGGCGAGAACCTCAAGGAGATCGGCCGCCACTCCAAGCACGACGCCGACGCCTACGACGCCTTCAATCACGACGTGAACCAGGTCCTCCGGGCGATGAAGCCGCTCCTCGACACGGTCCCGCCGGACATCTTCAGCGACGATCCGGAAGAGCTCATCGCGCTCGCCGCGCTCGGCTCGCGCTTCCGGAGTCTCGACCGGAAGGTCCTCCACGACGCCGTCCGGCTGCTGACCGGCTCGGCGGCCGACTTCCTCGACGACTACTTCGAGTCGGACATCCTCAAGGGCTATCTCGCCTCGTCGGCGATCATCGGCACGAAGGTCGGGCCGTACTCGCAGGGTTCCGGGCTCGTGCTCCTGTACCACATCCTCGGTGAGCACGACGGGGAGATGGGCGCCTGGTCGTTCCACAAGCGCGGCAATGGCGGCTTCACCCAGGTCCTCGCCCGGGCGGCCCAGGCGTTCGGTGTGGACATCCGGCTCGAGTCGCCGGTCGACCGCGTCATCACGAAGAACGGCCGGGCGACCGGCGTCGCGCTGACCGACGGGACCGAGTTCCATGCCCCGGTCGTGGTCAGCGCGCTCGATCCGCGCCGGACGTTCCTCGAGCTCGTCGAGCCGCGCGAGCTGCCGACCGACCTCGTCGAGAACATCCGGCGGTTCCGCTTCCAGGGGACGTCGGCGAAGGTCAACTTCGCGCTCGACGGCATCCCCAGGTACCCGGCGCTCGGCGACCGGACCGACCAATACCGCGGCTTCACGAACATCGGCCCATCGATGGAGTACCTCGAGCGGGCCTACGACGACGCGAAGTACGGCTGGTACTCGAAGCGGCCGTACATCGACACCGCGATCCAGTCGCAGGTCGACCCGGACATGGCGCCGCCCGGCAAGGCCGTCATGAGCTGCTTCATCCAGTACGCGCCGTATCACCTACGCGAGAGCGACTGGGACACCGAGAAGGAGAACCTGGGCGACACCGTCCAGGCCACGCTCGAGTCGTTCTTCCCGGGCTTCGGCGACCTCGTCCTCCAGCGCGAGATCCGGACGCCGCTCGACATCGAGCGGACCGTCGGGCTGTCCGAGGGCAACATCTTCGCCGGCGAGTTCCTCGCCCCGCAGATGTTCTTCTTCCGGCCGGCGCCGGGCTGGTCGCAGTACCGGACGCCGATCGATGGCTACTACCAGTGCGGCTCCGGCACCCATCCGGGCGGCTGCGTGATGGGCGCCCCGGGCAAGCTGGCGGCCGGCCAGATCCTCAAGGACCGAGCCGCGGCACCGGCCTGACTGACCCGCGGCGAGCTCCCGACCGGGCGTCTCCTCGTGCGCGTGGGCGTCAGGTCTGGGTCGGTCGGCTCTCAGCCTCGAACGACGACAGGACGAAGAGGAACGCGAGCATCGGCCTGGCGAGCAGGGCGATGAGCAGGACCTCGTAGGCTCCGACCGCGCCGGTCAGCGCGGCGGCCCCGGCCGCCACGAGCACGACGACGTTGATCACGATCACCGGGACGAGCGCACGCGTGGACAGCGTGATCTCCATCCGGCGCAGGCGCCGGAGCAGGATGAAGCCGTTCAGGACGATGTATGCCATCGCGATCGTCCCCCCGATGCGCACGCTGGTCTCGGTGCTGCCGGTGATCGATACGAGCGGGATCATCGAGACGGCCAGGATGATGTTCGCGAAGCAGAACTCGACGATCTGGTGGAGTCGGAAGGTGTCGCTCGGCGACATGCCCGTGCCCCGGCGGAGGGCGGCGACGAGACCGGCGAGGCCGGCCAGGCTCGCGCTGAGCGCGGCGATCGACAGCAGGAACGGCGTCTCGACGATCACTCGCTCAGGATGCCGCATCGACGGCGTCCGGTGCCACTCGTCGCCGCGCGTCGTGCGCCCCTCGGCCGTCAGATCCGGCCGCGCCGGGCGAGGTAGTCGTGCCAGAAGAGCCGCGCGGCGACGGATCGCCAGGGGCGCCACGCCTCGCCCAGGTCGCCCATCTCGATCGGCCCGGGTCGCCCGTCGAGCCCCTTGACCTCGGCGACCGCCTGGGCGAGGGCGATGTCGCCGGCCGGCCAGACGTCGGGACGGCCGAGGACCATCAGCAGATAGATCGTCGCCGTCCACGGCCCGATCCCTTGGATCGTGACCAGCTCGCGCTCCGCCGACTCATCGTCTTCGCGGGCGACCCGGTCGAGGTCGAGCGACCCGTCCGCGATCGCGCTGGCGAGGGCACGACCGTAGCGCGACTTCTGCCGGCTGAACCCGATGGCGAGGAGCTGGGCATCGCCGAGCTCGAGGAACCGGCTCGGCGTCAGCGGGTCGGCGACGGCCCGGAGCCGATCGAACGCGGCCTGCGCCGACGCGAGCGAGACCTGCTGCTCGAGCATGATGTGGACGAGCGTCGCGAATCCCGGTGGTCGGTCCCAGAGCGGTGGCGGTCCGAACCGCTCGACGATCCCGGCCAGATCCGCATCGCGCGCGGCCAGCTCGCCGACGGCGACACGGAGCGTCGCCTCGGACAACGGGACGATCGTCGAAGCCGTGGACGACGACGTCGACAGCGGACGTGCGGGACGCGGGGACATCGCCACCATCATCGCCCGCCCTGCCGGCCTCCGGTGAACCGCCCGGTCGCCGGCGCTACCATCCAGCGATGACCGACGACGCCACGATCCCTGCCCTCGCCGGGGCCGACCTCGACTACCGCGTCGTGCGGACGAGGCCCGCGGGTAGCGCTGAGGAGAGCGCCCAGCTCCAGGGCATCGAGCTCGGATCGCTGCTCCGGACGATCGTCGTCCGACGTGGTGAGGACGACTACGTCTTCGTGCTCGTCCCGGCCGGCCGGCGGTTCGATTGGCCGAAGCTCCGCGCCCACCTCGGCGTGAGTCGGCTGTCGCTGCCAGACGCCGACGAGGCCCGGGCCGTAACGGGCTACGAGCGCTACACGATCACCCCGTTCGGCTCGTCGACCGCCTGGCCGGTGGTCGCCGACGCGTCGATCATCGGCCGTCCGGTCGTCGCCATCGGTGGCGGCGCCCGCGGCGTGAACGTCCACGTCGCCCCGACGGGCCTGATCCGCTTCCTGGCCGCCGAGGTCGCTGATGTCAGCGTCCCGGACGATCGGACGATCGGCTGAATGCGCACGAACGCCTGACATGGTCTCGCTCGGCGCCGAGCCCAGCGTCCGGTATGCCCGGACGGCCGACGACGTCAGCATCGGGTGGACGAGCGTCGGGACCGGGCCCCCTCTGATCCACCTGCCTGGTGTCCCGCTCAGCAACGTCGAGGCCGAATGGCGCATCCCGATCCTGCGACAGGCGTTCGCCACGCTCGCCCGCAGCACCCGCTATATCCAGTACGACGGGCGCGGCAGCGGTCGATCGCAACGGTTGGTGACCAACGTGTCGCTCGATGCGATGCTTCTTGACCTCGACGCAGTCGTGGATGATGCCGAGGTCGGATCGGCGGACCTGATCGGCTTCTACCACTCGGTGCCGACTGCGATCGCGTACGCCGCTCGTCGGCCCGATCGCGTGCGGCACCTCGTGCTCTTCGGCGGGTCGACGCGTGGCTGGGGCGCCATGAGCGGAGCCGGGACACAGGCGCTGCTGAGCCTCATCGACCGCGACTGGGACACGTTCGTCGAGTCTGCGACGCACGCGTGGCTCGGCTGGCCCGATGGCGAATCGGGACGGTTGGCGGCTGACTGGTTCCGTGACGCGACGACCCCCGATGTGGCTCGTGCCGTCCTTGCCGCCTTCAGTGGCGTCGATGTCACGAGCGAGGCCGCGCGCGTCCGGCAGCCGGCCCTCGTGCTTCATCGGCGGGATGCGACGGTGATTCCGCTGGCCGTCTCGGAGGAGCTGGCCGCGACGCTGCCGAACGGTCGCCTGCGGATCGTCGATGGCACGTCGGCGAGCCTCTTCTTCGAACGCCAGGAGACCGTCGTCCGCGAGATCCTGGCATTCGTCAGTGACGGAGCGGCCTCGTCGGTCCCGCCCCGTGTCGACATCCGGTCGGCGGCCCACGGCTCGGGCTCGCCGACGGCTCGCGAGCTCGAGGTCCTCCGCCTCCTTGCCCAGGGCGAGACGAACGCCCAGATCGCCGCGGCCCTCGGGATCTCCGTTCATACGGTCGAACGCCACGTGGTGAACCTCTACCGGAAGATCGACGCTCGCGGACGGGCGGATGCCACGGCCTACGCCGTGCGTCGGGGCATCGCCTGAGAGACCGCCCCGACCGTCGCAGGCGGCCGATCGCAGGGATCCCGTGACCTGCCACTGCATGATTCCCGGGATATCGAGTCGGGGCGCCCGGCGCTAGGGTTACCTCGTTACGCAATCGAGGACGCAATGACCGAGATCCTGAGGTTCATTGCCCGGATCACCGCTCCACTGGCTCGGCCGCTCGCAGGCCGCTCCTACATCCCGATCTGGGCCGTCGTCGAGCATCGGGGTCGGCGCTCCGGCCAGACCTATCGCACCCCGGTCGCCATCGGGCGGATGGAGGATGGCTTCGTCATCCCGATCCCGTTCGGTGAGGGGACCCAGTGGGTCAAGAACGTCCAGGCAGCCGGCGGCTGTCGCGTCACCTGGAAGGGACGGGACTTCGACCTGGTCAGCCCAGCCGTCATCGGCGCCGCCGAAGCGGCCACCGCCTTCCACGGCCTCGCCGGCCGAGCCATCGGCCCGACTGGGATCGGGCACTTCCTCCGCGTTCGTGAGCCCGCGATCGCTCGCCCGTGAGGGCCGCGCTACCATCCGTCGATGGAGATCCGACCCGGGGTCCGACGGATCGGGAGCGGCGTCGTCAACGCGTATCTCGTCGATGACGGCGGCGCGGTCACGATCGTCGATGCCGGCGCCCCGGCGTACTGGGGCGATCTGCCCGCGGAGCTGGCGGCGATGGGCCGCTCGCTCGAGGACGTCCGGTCGGTCGTGCTGACCCACGGGCACAGCGATCACATCGGGTTCGCGGAGCGGATCCGGCGCGAGCGTCAGGTGCCGATCCGGGTGCACGAAGCCGACGCGGCGCTCGCCCGTGGCGAGGTCCCGAATCCGGCGAAGGGCGGTGGGCCGGTCCGACCGCGACCACTGCTCGGGTTCATCTGGTTCTCGATCCGCCACGGGATGCTCCGGATCCCGCGGATCGCCGAGGTGTCGACGTTCGGCGACGGGGCGACGCTCGACGTCCCGGGCTCGCCCCGGGTCATCCTCGTTCCGGGTCACACCCCGGGGAGCGCCGCACTCCACTTCGCGGGCCATGACGCGTTGTTCGTGGGCGACGCGCTCGCGACCTACAGCGTCACGACCGGTGCCACGGGTCCGCGGATGGCGCCGTTCGGTGCCGACGCGACGCTGGCCGTCGAGTCACTCGGTCGGCTCGACGGTCTCGAGGCGGGCTTCGTCCTGCCCGGCCACGGCCAGGCCTGGACGGGTGGCGTGGCCGAGGCGGTGCGTCTCGTCAGGGCCTCGGCTGCGAACTGATGGACGTGGCCTCAGGCGCGGAGCCGCTCCGCGAGCCAGCGGATCTTGGCGACCTGGTGGAAGCCTTCGCCGCCCTCGTGGTCGTTGAACGGGTATTCGCGGATCTCCTTCGGTCCGCCATACCGGTTGAAGGCGGCGTAGACGGTCGACGGCGGGCAGGTCCTGTCCATCAGGCCGACCGAGAACAGCGCCGGTGCCGTCGCCCGAGCGCCGAGGGTCGCGGCGTCGAAGTAGGCGAGCGTCGCCAGGGCACGCTCGACGTGGTCGCGGTGGATCTTCAGATACGTCGCGATCTCGACGTATGGCTCCGTGTCGGAGATCGTGATCGCCCGCGGGAAGTCGCTCAGGAACGGGACATCGGGCATCGCCGCGATCACGCCATCGGCCAGGCTCGCCGCGGCGATCGACAGGCCGCCGCCCTGGCTGTTGCCCGTGACCGCGACCCGCGCCGGATCGACCGCCGGGTGACTCCGCGCCGCATCGACCGCTCGGACCGCGTCGGTGTACAGACGCCGGTAGTAGTAATCCGCCGGGTCGAGGATCCCCTGGGTCATGAAGCCGGGTGCCGCGGGTGAACCGGTCGCGTCGGGATCCGGGGTGTCGCCGACCCCCCATGCGGAGCCCTGACCGCGGGTGTCCATGACGAGATGGGCATAGCCGGCGAGTGCCCACAGGACGCGCTCGTGGGGGAGGCCCCGACCACCGCCGTAGCCGATGTACTCGACGACCGCGGGCAGCGGCCCGGGCCGGTCGAGGGGAAGGTGGAGCCAGGCGCGGATCGGCGACCCGCCGAAGCCGGCGAACCGGACGTCGAGCGTCTCGATCGCCGTGAGCCCGCTGTCGATCGGCTCGAACGTCGCTGCCAGGTCGTGGCGACGGGCCTCCTCCAGCGTGCCGGCCCAGAACCGGTCGAGGTCCGCAGGCGCGGGCAGATCGGGGGCATAGGCGCGCATCTCGGCGAGGGGAAGGTCGAACTGCGTCACCTGGCCTGATCCTCCGTCGCGGGCGTCCTTCGGTCACCGACCGGCGGTGGTCGCGTGACGTGAGGATACGGTCCGACCGGCGCGTCGGATCGGTCCAGCCGCGCCTCGTGCGATAGCGCACCATGGGTCGGTGAGGATCGAGCGGTCACCCAGACAAGGCCCCAGGCGATGAACCCGATCGGTCAGGCGGCGGCCCTGCTCGCGGCCGCCATCCACGTCTTCATCTTCATCCTCGAGAGCGCCCGGTTCACCGAGCCGTCGACCTACCGCCGGTTCTTCGTCGAGTCCCAGCGCGACGCCGAGCTGCTCCGGCCGATCTTCTTCAACCAGGGCTTCTACAACCTGTTCTTGGCGATCGGCGCAGCGGGCGGCGTCCTCGCCATCAATCTCGGCTACGTCGAGGCGGGTCGGGCGCTCGTCCTGTTCGCCTGCGGGTCCATGGCCCTGGCGGGTCTGATCCTGATGTTCACCGATCGACGGTTCCTCCGAGCCGGGCTGATGCAGGCGGGACCGCCTCTCGTCGCGATCGTGTTCTGGTTCGTCTAGGACGGGTCGCTGGGCACCTCCCGCGCGACGTGGCACGATGTCACCCGTGACCAGCCGACCGGAATCGCAGCATCTGCGCGACCTCGCCTGGCTGCGCCGTGTCCGCGACCGGATCGACCGGGAGTACGAGCAGCCCTTGGATGTCGAGGCGCTCGCCCGCGGCGCACACATGTCGGCGGGGCACCTCAGCCGCGAGTTCAAGCTCGCCTATGGCGAGTCGCCGTACGGCTACCTGATGACGCGGCGCATCGAGCGCGCGATGGCCCTGCTGCGGCGCGGCGACCTCAGCGTCACCGACGTCTGCTTCGCGGTCGGCTGCTCGTCGCTGGGCACCTTCAGCACTCGCTTCACCGAGCTGGTCGGGATGCCGCCGAGCACCTATCGGCGCCTTGCGGCGCGGGCGACGGAGGGGATGCCGTCGTGCGTGGCCAAACAGGTCACCAGACCGGTCAGGAATCGAGAAGCGCCGGTGGTGGCGGGCCACCTAGAGTGACCGCCATGGACAATGCGACCACGACCGAAGGAGTGACCATGACCGGCTCGTCCACCGAGGGCGTCAAGACCGTGCTGCATCCCGTGTCCGACCTGGCGGCGGCCAAGTCGGTGTACACCGCCCTGCTCGGCGTGGAGCCGCAGACCGACGGGCCGTACTACGTCGGCTACGAAGCCGCCGGTCAGCAGATCGGGCTCGTGCCCGGCGGTGGACCGCAGGGCATGACCTCGCCGGTGGCCTACTGGCATGTCGCGGACATCGCGGCGAAGCTGACCGAGGTGACCGCCGCCGGTGCCGTCCCGAAGGAGCCCGCCCACGACGTCGGCGGCGGCCGCTTGGTGGCGACTTTCACCGACCCGGACGGCAACGTCCTCGGGCTGATCCAGGACCGGTGACTGCGGAACCCTCGGTCCTTCCTGCATGTCGTCTGAAGCCACGATGAGCCCGGCCACGACGGCGGCGACGCCGTCGCCCTCGCCGCACGACGCCGACCGGCACGATCTCATCCGGGTCCAGGGCGCACGGGTGAACAACCTCAAAGACGTGAGCATCGAGATCCCGAAGCGTCGGCTGACCGTGTTCACCGGAGTGTCTGGCTCGGGCAAGAGCTCGCTCGTGTTCGGCACGATCGCCGCGGAGTCGCAGCGGCTGATCAATGAGACCTACAGCGCGTTCGTGCAGGGTTTCATGCCGACGCTGGCGCGACCGGACGTCGACCTGCTCGATGGCCTGACCACGGCGATCATCGTCGACCAGGAGCGGATGGGCGCCAACACCCGGTCCACGGTGGGCACCGCGACCGACGCGAACGCGCTCCTGCGCCTGCTATTCAGCCGCCTCGGACAGCCCCACATCGGTCCGCCGACGGCGTACTCGTTCAACGTCCCGATGCGCAAGGCGAGTGGGGCGATGACCGTCGACCGGGGCAAGGGCGAGCGGATCGTCGTGCGCGACGCCATCTACCACGGCGGCATGTGTCCGCGCTGCGAGGGCATGGGCTCGATCACCGACATGGACCTGACCCAGCTCTATGACGCCTCCAAGTCGCTCAACGAGGGGGCGATCACGATCCCGGGCTACAGCATGGACGGCTGGTACGGCCGCATCTTCATCGGCAGCGGCTTCTTCGACCCGGACAAGCCCCTCGGCGAGTACACGTCGACCGAGCTCGACGATCTCCTCCGCAAGGAGCCGACCAAGATCAAGGTCGACGGCATCAACCTGACGTACGAGGGGCTGATCCCGCGGATCCAGAAGTCGATGCTGTCGAAGGACGTCGACACGCTCCAGCCGCACATCCGGGCGTTCGTGGAGCGGGCGGTGACGTTCACCGCGTGTCCGGACTGCGGCGGCACGCGGCTCAACGAGCCCGCCCGGTCGTCCAAGATCGCCGGGATCAACATCGCCGACGCCTGCGCGATGCAGATCGACGATCTCGCCGAGTGGCTGCGCGGCCTCGACGAGCCGTCGGTCGCGCCGCTGCTCGCCGGCCTTCAGCACACGTTCGACTCGTTCGTCGAGATCGGGCTGGGCTATCTCTCGCTCGATCGACCGTCGGGCACGCTGTCGGGCGGCGAATCACAGCGCACCAGGATGATCCGCCATCTCGGCTCGTCGCTGACCGACGTCACGTACGTCTTCGACGAGCCGACGATCGGGCTGCATCCGCACGACATCGACCGGATGAACGGCGTGCTGGTCCGGCTGCGCGACAAGGGCAACACGGTGCTCGTCGTCGAGCACAAGCCCGAGGTCATCGCCATCGCCGACCATATCGTCGACCTGGGCCCGGGCGCCGGGACCGCCGGCGGCGAGGTGGTCTTCGAGGGCACGCTCGAGGGGCTGCGGACCAGCGCCACGCTGACCGGACGGCACCTGGACGATCGCGCGGCGGTGAAGCCAACGGTGCGGACGCAAGCGGGCCGGCTCGAAGTGCGCGGCGCCCGTACCAACAACCTCCAGGACGTCGACGTCGATATCCCGCTCGGGGTGCTCGTGGTCCTGACCGGTGTGGCCGGGTCGGGCAAGAGCTCGCTCGTCGACGGCTCGATCGCCGGCCGGGACGGCGTCGTGGCGATCGACCAGGGCGCGATCAAGGGCTCGCGGCGCAGCAACCCGGCGACCTACAGCGGGCTGCTCGACCCGATCCGCGCGGCGTTCGCAAAGGCCAATGGCGTGAAGCCGGCGCTGTTCAGCGCCAATTCCGAGGGCGCCTGCCCGACCTGCAACGGCGCCGGTGTCATCTACACCGAGCTCGGGTTTATGGACACGGTCGCCACCACCTGCGAGGACTGCGAGGGGAAGCGCTACGAGGCGGCCGTGCTCGAGTACCACTTCGGTGGTCGCGACATCAGCGAGGTGCTCGCGATGTCGGTGAGCGAGGCGGAGGCGTTCTTCGGCAGCGGGGAAGCGCGCACGCCGGCCGCGCACACGATCCTCCAGCGGCTCACCGACGTCGGGCTCGGTTATCTGCGGCTCGGCCAGCCGCTCCCGACCCTGTCCGGCGGCGAGCGCCAGCGGCTCAAGCTCGCCACCCACATGGCCGAGAAGGGCGGCGTCTACGTCCTCGATGAGCCGACGAGCGGCCTCCACCTGGCCGACGTCCGGCAGCTCCTCGGCCTGCTCGACCGGCTCGTCGATGCCGGCAAGTCGGTCATCGTCATCGAGCATCACCAGGCGGTGATGGCGCACGCCGACTGGCTCATCGACCTGGGTCCCGGCGCCGGCCGCGACGGCGGCCGGATCGTGTTCGAGGGCACACCCGCCGATCTCGTCGCGACCCGGGCCACCCTGACGGGCGAGCATCTCGCGGCGTACGTCGGCGCCTGATCCGGACCGGTCAGGGATCGAGAAGCGCCGGCCAGCGACGTCGCCTAGAGTGACCGCCATGGACATCACGATCCACCAGACCTTCCTCCCGCATGACGACCCGGAGGCATCCCTGGCCTTCTATCGCGACACCCTCGGCTTCGAGGTCCGCAACGACGTCGGATACGGTGGCCTGCGCTGGATCACGATCGGCCCCGCCGACCAGCCCGACACGTCCGTCGTCCTGTATCCGCCGTTCGCCGCGCCCGGGATCACGGATGACGAGCGTCGGACCATCGTCGAGATGATGGCCAAGGGCACGTACGCCGCGATCATCCTCGCCACCCCCAGCCTCGACGTGACGTTCGCACAGCTGGAGGGCAGTGGCGCCGAGGTCGTCCAGGAGCCGACCGAGCAGCCGTACGGCGTTCGGGACTGCGCCTTCCGGGACCCCGCGGGCAACCTGATCCGGATCCAGGAGCTGCGCTGAGCGGTCCGGCGACCGCCGCCGCGGGTCCGGGACCCGAACCTGTCACCTCCCGACACCTTCCTGCGCGATGATCGGACGATGCGCGAGACGATCCCGCCGGAGCTCTTCCTCGACGGCTTCCCCGGACCGATCCGCGACCTCGCCGAGCAGCTCCGGGGGATCGTCCGGCGGACCGTGCCCGAGGCCATCGAGCGCGTTCGCGCCGGCTGGCGGATCGTCGGCTATGACATCCCGAGCGGCCGGAAGACGATCTACTTCGCGTTCGTCGCCCCGGAGCCCAAGCACGTCCATATGGGGTTCGCGTTCGGGACGGTGATGCGCGACCCTGACGGGGTGCTGCTCGGCGCCGGCGTGACGAAGAAGGTCCGCTGGCTGACGTTCCGCCCGGGCGACACGATCGACGAGCCGATGCTGGCGACCCTCGTCGCGGAGGGCCTGCGGGTCGCCCGGATGTCACCCGACGAACGGTTCGCGATCGGCCTGGAGGCGGAGTCGCAGCTCGAGTCGGCCGGGTCCCCCGGTCCTGGTCGCTGACCTCGAACCCGCGGGCTGGTCCGTCAGTCCGGTGGGCCGATCCGGATGATCGTCTCGCCGCCGAAGGCCTTGCCGTCGGCGACCTGGTAGGTGTCGGCCAGCGTGTTCCAGGCGGCGAAGCGCGAGTCGCCGTCGTGCTCGTGGTGGCCCTCGCCGGTGGCGAACAGCACGACGATCAGGTACTGGGTCGCACCGTCGACTGGGTGCGAGGATATGTCCAGCCGCGACAGGGACGCGGTCAGCATGACGCCGCGCGCGTTGAAGTCCTGCCAGATCGGGAGCTCGTGCTCCCGGAAGCCCGCCTCGAACTCGGTGGTCCGGTCGTTCGCGACGCTCAAGACCACGGCCACGGTCTCCATCCCGATCCTCCTTCCGTTGCTCAGCCTGCCGCCGACCGGCCGATCCGTTCGCGCAGGTCCGGGTCGAGCGGCGGCAGTCCAGCCACCGCTGCGTTCGCACGGGCGTGCGCGGCGGACGCGGTCGCCGGGATCGCGACGCTGACCCGTTCGTCCGCGAGGCACCACCGGAGGAGCGCCTCCGGCCAGCCCGACAGCCCGGCTGCCGCCAGCTCCGCCGGGAACGGCCGGCCGAGCAAGCCACCCTCGCCGAACGGACGCATGACGACGACGCCAAGGCCGAGCTCGGCCGCCAGCGGCAGCACCCGTCGCTCCGCCGTGCGTTCGCGCGGGTTGAGCGGGACCTGGATCGCGTCGAGCCGCCCGGTGCGCATCACCCGCTCGAGCTCGTCCAGCGCGCTGGACGCGTAGTGGGTCGCCCCGATCCAGCGGACCCGACCCGCGTCGCGCTCGCGTTCGAACCAGTCGAGGTGGTCCTGCCAGGCGACGAGGTTGTGGACCTGGAGCAGGTCGATCCGGCCACCGAACCAGCCGAGCTGGCGGGCGAAGTGGGTGCGTCCGTCGGCCGCCGAGTCCGTCCAGACCTTCGTCGCGACGATGGCCTCGGCACGCCGGCCGGCGATCGCCGCGCCGAGCCGGGCCTCCGCCCAGCCGTACATCGGCGAGCTGTCCACCACCCGGATCCCCGCCGCGAACGCCTCGTCGACGACCGCATCGACGTCGGGTTGTCGGTCGGTGGCGACATCGAACACCCGCCATGTCCCGAGCCCGACCCTCGGGATCTCGACACCGCTGACGGGTGCACCGAGCCGCTGCCCTCTATCGCGTTCGGCTCTCGTACCGAACGGGCGAGTCTCCACCCGCCAACCCTACCGCTCCGCCGGCCGTAGGATCGAGCCGATGACGATGCTTGCGGACGACGTGCTCGTGGTCCTCGACCGGCTGGACACTGCCGGGGTCGAGACCTGGCTCGACGGTGGCTGGGCGGTCGACGCACTCCTGGGCGAGCAGACCCGACCGCACGACGACCTCGACCTGATCGCCCGGATCGCCGATCTCGTCGCGCTTCGGGAAGCCTTGGCCCTGGCGGACTTCGAGGAGGTCGCCGGTGGCAGGGACGTGAACTTCGTCCTTCGTGACGGCGCGGGACGAGAGGTCGACGTCCACGCGATCGCGTTCGACGATCGGGGGGACGGTCGCTACCCGATGGTCGACGGCTCCGAGTGGGTCTTCCCGGCCGACGGGTTCAGCGGTCGTGGTTGGATCGCCGGGCACCAGGTCCGCTGCCTGACCGCCGACGTCCAGATGCTGTGCCACGCCCACGGCTACCTGCCTGGACCGACGGACACCCACGACATGCGCCTGCTCAACACCCGGCTCGGCACCCGATTGCTGCCGCCCTACGACCTCGACGTGCAGCTGCGTGAGGTGGAGGACCGGGACCTTGAAGTGTTCCTCGAGCACCAGCAGGACCCGGTCGCGAGCGAGATGGCGGCGTTCCCGGCGCGCGACCGGGCGACCTTCATGGAGCACGCAGCGCGCATCCGTGCCGACCCGACGGTGACGTATCGGACGATCCTCGTCGACGGGCAGGTGGCCGGCAACATCGTCGCCTGGGCCGACGACGGCCAGGACGACGTCGGCTACTGGCTCGGCCGCGAGTGGTGGGGACGGGGGATCGCCACACTCGCCCTTGCGGCGTTCCTCCGTGAATTGCCCGACCGCCCGCTGTTCGCCCATGTCGCCAAGCACAACGCTGGGTCGACCCGCGTCCTGCTGAAGTGCGGCTTCCGGGTCATCGGCTCGGCCCGGGTCGAGCCCGAGGGCATCGACGAACTGGTCCTCCGCCTCGACGCCTGACCCGATCGGCCCCAGCGCCACCGCCGACACCTGGCATCGATCCGGAACCTACGGTTCCACGACCTTGATCGACGTGATCACGAACTCGCTCCGACAGGTGAGCACGATCGAGGCGCGCGGTGGAGGTCGGATCCCATCCGGGATGGCCCGGCCGCGACACCTGCGCGCAGACGGATGGTCGTATCGGCCGATCACCTTGACCTTCGTCCAGATGTCGGCGTTGTCACCGTAGCCCGGGAGGGCTGCGCGGTCGACGCTCGGACCGAACCGTGCGAGGAAGTAGCCGTCCTTCGGCTTGCCGGTCGCCGGCGTCAGCGCGCCGTCCAGACCGCATGGATCGAGCCACCCTGGGTCGACGGCCCACGACAAGGGCGGCGTGTCCGGGCACACGAGGCCATCGAAGCCACCGAGTCGCGCGCTGAACCTGATCCGGCGACCTCCGTAGCAGGCCAGGCCGATGAGCGGGTCGCGCGTCGCGACCTCGGCGAGCCCAGGGCTGGCCGGACAGCTGATGTCAGCGTTGCGAACCCACGGTGTGCCGTCGCGATCGGCGGCCGCGACCCATCCGAACGGGCCGGCGGATCCGAGCGGCTGGACCTGGTACCAGGAGTAGCCTGCCGCCGACACCGGCCCGTCGACGACGAACAGCTGCGTCCCGACGGGCAGCAGCGGCGTCAGTTGCCTGGAGTCCGCCGCGACGTCGGGCTTCGAGCGGACGAGGACGCGATCCGCGACGGTGACGACGATGGAGTCGGGCGCGAATCCCTGAGCCGGGACGGCGCTCGGAGACACGGTCGCCGGGGCCGGCGGCGACGCCGCGGACGATGCAGGCGGTCCAAGGCTCGTCGTGGGTGAAGGCGCCAGAGTCGCGGCACCACCGGATGAGCTCGCGTCTACCAGAGGTGACGCGGACTCGGTCGCAGTCGATCCGACCGCGCTCGGGGCACAGCCGATCACCGTGCCGACGATGACCGTGGCAAGGAGACGTCCGGCCAGCGTCAGGAACTGCATGTCCGCCCGATGACGGTTCGGCGCGGCCGGTGTGACGACCGTCCGGGAATCACAAGAGCCCAGGCTGTTCGCGCCTGGGCTCTTGTGCGTGTCGCTTGGGTCGGGCCGGGTTCAGCTGCAGCCGCTTGTACTCCCGCAGTTGAGGCACTTGTAGCAGCTGCCGTTGCGGACCATGATCGAGCCGCATTCGGCGCAGCTCGGGGCGTCCTCCTGGACCGTGAAGGCGACCTTCGTCGTCCCGAGCGAAGCGGCGATCGCGCTCAGCGCGCCGCCGTTGCCGTTCCCGTTGGCCTTGCCGTTCCCGTTGGCATGCCCATTGGCGCTGCCCTCGGCGTGTCCGTTCGTGACGATCGGCAGCTCGGCCTTCGGCGCGGGCGCCGAGACAGTCGGAGCGGGCTCGGCGGCCACGGCGGTGGCGCTCGGTCGGTCGGTCGGCGGCTCGATGGCCTCGTCGATGGCCGACGGTCCTTCCTCGGCGATCGGGGCGGCCGGCGAGGGGGAGGATCCCCCGCCGAAGCCGCCGCCGAACGAGATAGGCGAGGGAGCGTCCACGACCGCGCCGCGGTCGACCAGGCCGATCTGCGCCTTCTCGTCGGCCGGCAGGAAACGGCTGCCGAGCCAGCGGAAGATGTAGTCCACGATGGACTTCGCGATCGGGATCTCCTGGTTGCCGGTGAAGCCCGAGGGCTCGAACCGGACGTGGGCGAACTTGTTGACGAGGTCGCGCAGCGGCACGCCGTACTGGAGGGCGAGGCTGACCGACGTCGCGAAGGTGTCCATCAGGCCCGACACGGTCGAGCCCTCCTTGGCCATCTTCAGGAAGATCTCGCCGGGCTGGCCGTCGGGATACAGCCCGACGGTGATGTAGCCCTCGTGGCCGGCGACATCGAACTTGTGGGTGACCGCGGTCCGCTCCGCCGGGAGACGATGCCGGTGCGGCTTCTTCGCCTCCGCCTGGGCGGTCGCGAGCTGTGCCCGTAGCTCGGCGACCACCCCGGCGTCGGCCCCGTCGTCGGTGTTCTTCTTGCCGGTGCTCAGCGGCTGGCTCCGCTTGGAGCCGTCGCGATAGATGGCGATGGCCTTGAGACCGAGCTTCCAGCCCTCGAGGTAGACCTTCTCGATCTCCTCGGACGTGGCGGCTTCGGGCATGTTGACGGTCTTGCTGATCGCGCCGGACAGGAACGGCTGGACGGCGGCCATCATCCGGACGTGGCCCATGTAATGGATGGACCGCTCGCCGTTGACCGGCTTGAACGCGCAGTCGAAGACCGACAGGTGCTGCGGCTTGAGGTGCGGCGCGCCCTCGATCGTCTCGCGCTCGTTGACGTAGGCGAGGATCTCGTCGACCTGCTCGGCGCCGTAGCCGAGCTTCTTGAGCGCGGCGGGGACCGTCTGGTTGACGATCTTGAGGAAGCCCTCGCCGACGAGCTTCTTGTACTTGATGAGCGCGATGTCGGGCTCGATGCCGGTGGTATCGCAATCCATCATGAAGGCGATCGTGCCGGTCGGCGCCAGGACGGTGACCTGAGCGTTCCGGTAGCCGTGTTCCCGGCCCAGCTCGAGGGCCTCGTCGTAGACGAGACGAGACGCCTCGAGCAGGTCGGCCGGGACACCGTCCTTCGGGATGGCGTACGCGGCATCGCGATGCTTGCCGATGACGCGCAGGAAGGGCTGCTCGTTCTTCTGGTATTCGACGAAGGGACCGCCGTGGTCGCGGGCGATGACCGCGCTCTGGCGGTAGGCCTCGCCGTGCATGATCGCCGTCAGTGCCGCCGCATAGTCGCGACCCTCCTGTGAGTCGTAGGCGAGGCCACGGCTCATCAGCAGCGCGCCGAGGTTGGCATAGCCGAGCCCGAGCGGCCGGAAGCGGTGCGAGTTCTCCTCGATCTTCGGCGTCGGGTACGACGCGTTGTCGACGAGGATCTCCTGGGCGGTGATCGTCAGCTTGGCCGCGAAGCGATAGGCCTCGACGTCGAACTCGCCGTCCTCGCCGACGAACTTCATGAGGTTGAGGCTGGCCAGGTTGCAGTTGTGCGCGATGAGCCCCTCGGCGACGAGCGAGTGGGTGATCGGCTCGGTGACGTCGTACACGGTCTCGACGCCGTCCGGGACGATCGACTCGATCGTGGCGGCGCGTGGGTTGTCGAGGCCGCGCGCGAACGGGTGGGCGAGGATCGACTCCGCCTTCGTGTGCTTGTCCGGCGAGAGCGGCGTCCCGACGAGAGCGAGGAAGCGGCGCGCCGCCTCACCATAGACGTGGAGCCGGATGTCGGCGTCGGCATCGGCCGGGCGGAACGGCTCCGCGGCGGTCGACTGGCCGATGCGGCTGGCGATGCCGAGATCCGAGAGCAGGAGCTGGACGCTCCGGACGAGCTCCGGCCCGGTCGCTGCGAGGGTGACCTCGGGTCCGGCGCCACCACCGGCGATCCGGATCGTGGCATCGGCCGAGAAGAGGCCCTGGAGGTAGGCGACCTTGAGGTCGTCGGCGACCCGGTGGACTTCGGTCGGGACGTCCTTGCGGACCCCGACCGCGCTCGCGCGCAGCCCGTAGCGGTCCTGGAGCATCCGGACGAGAGCGCCCGACTCGGCCGAGACCCGGACGGTCCCGCCGGCCTGCACGGCGACATCGGCCCGGCTGCCGGTCGAGACCGCGGTGGTCGTGCCGTCGTCGGTCGTGTCGGAGCCGTCGGAGCTCATCGAACCGCGACCCAGCAGCCCGCGCTCGATGTCCTGGACGGTGTCCTCGCCGTCGCGGGCTTCGGCCAGCATCCGGTTCAGCTCTTCGGTCACGGTATCGGCGGTCGCCCGCTCGTTCCGTCCGAAGGCGAGCGCGGCGACGTCGCCGCTGAACACGCCGTCCGAGCTCATCCAGCCGAGCACCTGCCAGCGCCGGACGTCGTCGGCCGGCGAGTCGAACCGGACGGTGTTGCCGGACTCGCGGACCTGGACGCGATCGACCGCGGGGACCAGCTCGTCGACCCGCTTCCACTCACCGTTGTCGGTGAGGAAGCGATGGTCGCCGGTCGCCCGGATCGAGCGGCCGTCGCGCAGGCTCATCCGGTAGACCTTGCGGTCGCCGACGAGCGTGATGAGCGCCGACCGGTGGCTGGCCATCCGGCGGTGATCGGACTCGCCGAGGAGGTCCGTGGTGACCTGGATCCGCTCACCGCGCTCCTGGGCGCGGAACAGCTCCTCGACGGTCCGCAGGCCGTCCGGCGTGCTGATCCGGGTCTCCGGCGCGAAGCAGGCCGTGTCGTTGAGGAACATGTACTCGGAGCACGGGTTGCTCGCGTAGATCCGGTCCGTGTTCGCGCTCGTGTGCCAGTCGTTGATCGTCGAGTCGTATTGGATGCCGGGATCGCCGCACAGATGGGCCGCGTCGGCCATCCGGCGGAAGATGTCCTTCGCCTTGTAGGTGCCCATCGGCTTGCCGTCGACGACGGCATGCGTGGTCCAGTCCTTGCCGTCGATGACGGCCTGCATGAACTCGTCGGTCACCCGGACACTGTGGTTGGCGTTCTGGAAGAAGACCGAGCCGTAGGCCTCACCGGTGAAGCTCGGGTCGTAGCCCATCTCGATGAGGGCCCACGCCTTCTGCTCCTCGAGCTTCTTGGAGTCGATGAAGTCGAGGATGTCCGGATGGTCCACGTCGAGGATGACCATCTTGGCCGCGCGGCGGGTCTTGCCGCCCGACTTCACGACGCCGGCGAACGCGTCGTAGCCCTTCATGAAGCTGACCGGGCCACTGGCGGTCCCGCCGCCCGACATCTTCTCGCGGCTCGACCGGATCGGGGACAGGTTGCTGCCGGCGCCCGAGCCGAACTTGAACAGCATGGCCTCGGTCTTCGCCAGGTCCATGATCGAGCTCATCGAGTCCTGGACCGAATTGATGAAGCAGGCCGAGCACTGCGGCCGGGCCTCGATGCCCACGTTGAACCAGACCGGCGAGTTGAAGCTCATCTTCTGGTGGACGAGGAGATGGGTCAGCTCGGCCTGGAAGGCGCGGAGGTCCTCGGTCGTCGCGAAGTAGTGCTGCGTCTCGGCCCAGGCCGCGATCGTATTGACGACCCGGTCGATGAGCTGGCGGACGCTGGTCTCGCGCTCGGGGGTGTTCAGGTGGCCGCGGAAGTACTTGCTGACCACGACGTTGGTCGCGAGCTGGCTCCAGGACTCGGGGACCTCGACGTCCTTCTGCTCGAAGACGAGCTTGCCCGACTCGTTGCCGATGCTCGCCGTCCGGGTCTCCCAGCGGATCTCGTCATACGGGTGGACGCCCGGCCGGGTCCAGCGCCGCTCGAACGTCAGGCCGGTGGCCTTCGTCCCGTCGGGGTTCTGGCCGTTGAAGCTGACCCCGTAGGGGCCGTGGTGACGACCGGTCTTGTCCTTGGCGGTCTTGCGGGCGGGCTGGGCCATGACCTGGACTTCCTCGGTTCCGTGGACGGCGGCTCGGGCCATCGTTCCTCTCTCCTCCGGGATCATCGGGCGGTTGGCTGCTCTCACTCGCCGTCCGCGGCGGCGGGTTCGATGGGGGCTGGCGATGGACCCACTGCCGGGTCCTCTGGGCTGATGAGGTGGTCGGGCGATGTAGCTGCGACCGTTCCTCCGTTGGCGTGTCGTTCGAGGTGTGATCCCGGGGGTCGCGTCCGGTCGCGAAGGGTGGCGATCGGGGACGGCCGTCCAGGCTCTGTTCGGGTGCCGAGCGACCTGTAGAACTCTACGCCTCGCGCGAACGCGAGTCAAGCCGAAAACACAACATGTAGTGGTCCGACGGGTCCGTACACCGCTACATGCTGTGGGTGTGGACGAATGGAGGTCCGAGCGTGGACAAACCCGCTCGGAGCGTGGACAGATCCCATGCGCCCGTGGAAACGGTGTGGATAGGGAGGGCCGCAGCGGCTGCTCGGTGCCTCGAGAAGGTGGTCTGTGGACGGTCGGAACGCCTCCCCAGGGTCGCGCCTGTCGGCGACCGTTATCGAACAGACGTGCGGTTACTCGAGCGTCATCCGGAGGACAGGACCGGCCGACCTTTCCGCAGCACGGTGACCGCGCCATAGACCGCCGTCCGTTCGATCGCGGTGAGCCGACTCGACAGCTGCTCGTCGACGATCAGGTCGCCGAGCGGGCCCGGGAGCTCGGGTCGTCGTGAGATCGACCGGGCGAGACAGCGACCACCCGGCCGAAGGACTCGACCGACCTCGGCCCAGAGGGCACGCCGACCTTCCGGATGCAACCAGTCCGGGACGTCGAGGAGATCGACCGCGTCGAACGTCTCGTCCGGTTCGCCGCGGAGCACGTCCAGGAGCGACCCGAGGCGAGGTCGGACCGCACCGGCCCGCTCCCGGAGATCGTCGAATGCTGCCGGCGTCAGATACGCGACCTCGTGCTCGGGAGCCGACGGCCGACCCGTGAGGACGAGACACCAGAACGGGTTCTCCCGCACCAGCTCCCGGTCGAGGAGGCTCCCCACCCGCGCCTCGAAACCTTCCAGGAACTCGTCGGCGACGATGAGACGCCACTGCTCACGGTTCATGGTCAGGAGCGCCAGGAGCCCGCTCCATCGGATCAGTCGGCGGGACACCGGATTCCAGATGCGGGATGCAGAGCGCCGAGCGTAGAGTTGACCCTGGGCCTGGGCATCGGCGGCGCCGAATATCCGGGCGAACCCGCGCCGGCCGACGACCTGGCGGACGAGCGGACCGAGGCACACGAGGCCGAGCTCCACCCGGGACTGCCGCCGCAGACCCACGTCGAAGATGCCGAGGTGACGGTCCCAATAGCGCCGGCTCGGTGCGGGCAGGACCGCGCGGACCCGGCCATACCAGCGCGGGTCGCGCGGCGCGCGGCCCTCGGCGAACAGCGTCCAGAACGCCGTATGGTCCAGGGTCCGCAAGGCGGCAAGCTTGAGCTCGAGGAGGTGGAGTTGGGCGGGATTCCGGTCAACGGCGACGACCTCGCCGGCGCCATCGAGCACGGCGAGCAGGGCGACGTCCCCAGCCGAGGCCACCACGAGGACCCGATCCCCGGGCGCGAGGGCGAGCCCCTCCCGGTCGACCCGGTCATCCTCCCAGACGCGGCTGTACAGGATCCCCGAGCGCATGGTCGTGAGCCGCGCCCCGATCCGCCATCGATCGACCAACCGTCGTCTGACCTGCCGCCGTCGAGCATCCACCGCCTGGCCGCGTCGACGGGGGCGCTGTGGGTCGCCTTCGCCTGGGGCGCCGCGGAGGCCTCGCTCTTCTTCCTGGTCCCGGACCTGTGGATCGTGTTCGTCGCCCTGTTCGCCCCGTGGCGGACCGTGAAGGCCCTCCTCGCCACGATCGTGGGCGCGCTCGTCGGTGCGACGGTCCTGTGGTGGCTCGCCCCGATCTGGCCCGGACTCGGCGACGCGATCGCGGCGCTCCCCGGGATCCGTCCGGCCGACCTTGCGAGGGCGGCCAGCGATCTCGCCGGTCAGGGTCTCGGCGCGTTCCTGGGCGGTCCGATCCAGGGGCTCCCGGTCAAGGTCTACATCCATCAGGCGGCGCTCCTGGGAGAGCCGCTGCCCGGCGTGCTCGCCATGGTCGCGCTCAACCGGATCGAGCGCGTCGGGTTGTCGGCTCTCGTGGCGGCGATCCTCGGCACGGTCTTCCGCGGCTCGATCCGGCGTCATCCGTCGGCCACGCTGGCCGGATATGTCGTGCTCATCACGGCCATCTACGGCGCCTACTTCAGCCTGCGCTGACCGGAGGCCGCCGGACGATCGTGGCCCGCTTGCCGGCCTCCTGGCGGCCGAGTCGCTCGACGACCCGGACGTCGACCCGCAGATCCGTCGGCAACTCGGCGGCCAGGGCGGCCCGAAGCAGGCCCGCCGTCGCGTCCGACCAGGTCATGCCGGGCGTCACCTCGAGCTCGGTCCGGTCGACGGCCGTCTGGACCAGCCGGTATGCCGCCACCTCGCCCGATCGGGGCAGGATCGCCCGATAGCAGGCGTCGAGGAGGAACCCCGGCGAGAGGCATCGCCCGTCGGCCAGGACGAACCCATCGTTGGCGCGTCCCGCGAGCTCCGCAAGCTGGCGCACCGGTCCAGCGGCCCCCTGCCGGCACGAGCAGTCCCGCGTCTCGACGCGCGCGAGATCGCCCTGCCGGTACCGGATGAGCGGCATGGTCCGATTGTGCAGCTCGGTCCCGACGACCTCGCCCACGCCATGTGCGGGCAGGTCGGACTCGGCGGCCAGGATCTCCACGTAGGTCATGTCTTCCACGAGGTGGTAGGCGCCTGCGGCGCACTCGGCCGCGATATAGGCGAGTTCCTCGCTGCTGTATTGGTCGCCGACCGGACAGCCCAGGATCTCTCCCCAGCCGCGTCGCTCCTCGGAGGTCGAATGCTCGCTCGAGACGGCGACGCCGCGAAGGCCGAGTCTTCGCATCGAGGCGGCGTCGGCGGCGAGGAGGTCGCGCAGCACGGTGGGGTAGACGGCCAGGAGCTGCGGTCGGCACCGTCGAAGGGCGTCAAGCATCGGCGTCGGGTCGTCTGCCGTCGGGATGAACGTCGATGGATACAAGCCGAGCGACCCCCGGACGGGATACGGCGAGGTGTAGATGTAGGCCAGTCGCCACGTGGGCGGGTACCGCCCGGCCAGCTCCCGGAACAACCGCTGGGTGACCAGGGCATAGGGCCACAGCCGGTCGGCTCGATGTGGGATCTCCATCATCCGACCCGACGACCCGGAGCTCGTCGACAGGAGGCAGCCGACCAGCGCTGTGTCGACGGCGACGGCGTTCTCCGGATAGCCGGTGACGAGGTCCGCCTTCGCGATCGTGGGCAGTGCCGCGAAGTCGGCCCACGTGCGGAGCTCGCCGGGTCGGAACCCGACGGCCGCGTACCGCTCTCGGTAGGTGGGCACTGACGCGTAGGCACGCTCGACGAGGCCGCGGATCCGGCGGAGTTGCCAGGCTCGGAGCCGTTCGCCCGTCCAGCGTTCACGGCGACGGTAGGCCGGGTAGGCGACGATCGCGCCCGCCAGGTCCGTCACGTACTCGGCGTTCGTGAGCGCTCGGAGGGGCACTCTCAGGCCTCGATCAGCTGCCGCATCGCCGCCTCGATCCGAGCCGTGGCCTCCGGCACCGTGCAACCCGGCTCGAAGTTGAGGGGAGCGCCGAATCGGACAAGGACCCGGCCACGTCTCCGCGGCAGGTGGTCGCCCTTGGGCAGGATCCGGTATGCGCCCTGGATGCCGACCGGTACGACCGGCACGTCGAGCTGTGTCGCGAGGAGGCCGATCCCGGACTTGAGGGGGCCGAGCTCGCCTGTCGTCGACCGGGTGCCCTCCGGGAAGACGAGCACGTTCCATCCCGCATCGAGATACGACCCGACCCGTTCGAGTGAAGCTCGAACGTGCTCGGTCCGTCCGAACGGGAACGCGCCGGTCGCGAGTGCCACGACGGGTCCGAGGAGGCCTCCGGCGAAGAAGTAGTCGGCGGCGGCTGCGATCGCGGTCCGGTCCCGTTCCCGGGGCGGAAGGACGTAGCGGACCGACGGGGCGTCGAGGTGGCTCGTGTGGTTCGGGCAGAGCAGCACGGGCCCATCGATGCCGAGCAGATGCTCGAGACCGTCGACGTCGGGTCGCGCGACCATTCGCACGACCGGACCCGTCGCGAGCCGATCGAGCCAGTGGCGGACGAGCCTTCCGGGCCGGCCATGCGCCCAGCGCCGGGGTTCAGGCGGCGGTGCGGCGTCCCGTCGCGCGACGACGATCCCGGCCAGCGCGGCGATGTCGTCGGCGCCGGCGATGTCGGAATCATCGAGCGCCGACCCGAAGACGTCCTCGATCTGGAGGGCCAGCCCGACCCGTCCGAGCGAATCGAAACCCAGCTCCTCGAGGGTGGTCGTGGCGGCGATCGGTCCGGGCGGCGATCCGCCCGAGGCGCGCACGACAGCCGCGACCAGCCTGATGAGCGTCGGCAGCACCGCCTCGGGCGAGCTCGGGACGACCCGGGTCGGGGTGCCGTCATCGGCGTGCTCCACGGCCGCATCCGCGTGCGCCGCGTCCGGAGGTCCGGGCGCCCCCGGCTCACCGTCGCCCGGGGCGTCCGTCGACGACTTCGGGACGGACCCGACGGCTGAGGTCGTGGCTGCGTACCAGGCCACGACCTCGGCGCGACGGACCTTGAGCGTGTGCGTCCGCGGCAGGTCCGGTTCCGGCCAGCGGATCCAGCGCCGGACCCGCTGGTGCGGCGAGAGCGCGTGATTGGCGCGCTCCACGGCGCCGTCGAGGTCCGCGTCGGTCGCCGTGGGGTCGGCCGGGAGGAGGACGGCTGCGATCCGACCGGGACTCGCCTCGAAGACCACGGCGGACCGGACCGTGCCGTCGGCGACGAGCGCGGTCTCGACATCCTCCGGGTAGACCTTGAGGCCGTTCGGCAACGCGATCCGGTCGCGGGTCCGGCCGTGGACGATGAGCTCGCCGTGCGGGTCGATCTCGGCCGCGTCGCCCGTGTGCGCCCAGCCGTCCACGAGGATCTCGGCGGTCGCCTCGGGTTTGTCCCAGTAGCCCAGCATGACGTTGGGCCCCTTGGCGATGATCTCCCCGTCGGGACCGAGCCGGACCTGCATCCCGGCGAGCGGCGGTCCGACCGTCCCGGGTCGCCGTGACGTTCGGGTGTGGCCGGCGATCGTCGCGCACTCGGTCCCGCCGTAGCCCTGGACCACGACGATGCCGAGCGCCTCCCAGGCCGATTGGAGGTCAGCCGCCAGGCTGGCGCCGCCGCAGGTGATCGTCCGGAGCTCCCCGCCGAAGCGAGCGAGCACCGAGTGGAACAGCAGCCGGCGCAGCCGCATCGGCAGACGCACCGCGATCCGTCGGGCCCGGCGCAGCCGATCGAGATCGCCGGAGCGGGACGCTTCGGCCTCGATCCCGTCCATGAGGAGCTTCAGCAGCTGCGGGACCGCGGTGATGACCGTGATCCGGTCGCGCCGCATCGCCGCCATGAGGGCCGACGGCGTCAGGGCGGGCAGGAACGTCAGCTGCGAGTTCGTGACCATCCCGTAGAGGAGCGGCACGATCTGGCCGTACATGTGGGAGAGCGGGATGAGCGCCAGCGCCCGTTCGCGTTGGATCCCGGCCGTGACGGCGATCGTCCGGGCGTTGTGGATCATCTGGCCGTGGGTCAACATCACGCCCTTCGGGTCGCTCGTCGTGCCGCTCGTGAACAGGATCTCGGCGAGCGTTCCGGGCGTCACGGTCGCCGCATCCACGCCCGCCCCGTCGGAGGCGGCCGCTCCAGGGGCGGCCGCCAGCAGGGTCTCGGCATCGAGCCGCATGACGGGTGCGCCGAGCGCTGCCGCGTCCGCATCGCTGACACTCGACCCGGCCAGGGTCAGCGCCGGCCGCACCGCTCGACCGATCCGGATCGCGACGTCGGGGGCCATCCGCAGGTCGAGCGGGACGACCGACCCGCCGAGGCGCCAGACCGCCAGGTACGCGGCGACGAGCCAGGGGTCGTTGGCGGCCCAGGTCGCCACTCGGCTGCCCGGCCCGACGCCGTGCCCGGCGAGCCTCAGCGCCACGTGCCGGCTGCGCAGATCGAGCTCGCGATAGGTCCACCGCTCGAGCCGAAGCCCACGCGGCATCACGAAGCAGGCGGCGTCCGGGTCGCGCCGGACGGCGCGATCGACCAACTCGAGCAAGGTCTCGCCGGTCCGCTCGCGGACATCGGCCGGCACCGGCGGCCCGACCAGCACCCGCTCCCGGCTCATGCCTTGAGCAACCCGGCGGCCCGGAACAGGTAGTACACGAGCGGCACCACGAGGATCAACGAGTCGATCCGATCGAGGAGCCCACCAAAGCCCGGCAGCCACGTCCCGGCGTCCTTGGTCCCGAACTCGCGCTTCAACGCGGACTCGAACAGGTCGCCCCAGACGGCGCCGAGCGCCACGAGGAACGGGAGCGCGACCAGGAGCGGCGTCGACATCGCCGGCAGGACCGGCAGGAAGATGGCGTAGCCGACGACTGCGCCGATCAGGTTGCCGGCCAGTCCCTCGACCGTCTTGTTCGGGCTGATCGCCGGCGCGAGCGGATGCCGGCCGAACGTCCGGCCCGTGACGTACGCCCCGATGTCCGAGAAGGCGACCGCCACCCCGGTCGCGAACAGGATCCCGGCTCCGCCGATCAAGTCGTCGACGATCAGGACGGCGTGCCCGAGCAGGAGCGGCAGGTAGCCGAAGGCCAGGGCACCGAACGCAAGATGGCGGACCCCCGAGCGGATGTCGGGGAAGAGGATCGGCTGGAGCATCCCGGCCAGCAGGATGATCGGGATGGCAGCGAGCAGCGCCGTCGATCCGAACAGGCTGAGGACGCCGGACAGCAGTGCGGCGCCGAGCAGCAGGCGCCGGTGGGCGTCGGGCAGGTCGGTGAGCCGGGCGAACTCGACCAGGCCGACGACCGCGAAGATCGTCACGACCACAGCCACGGGCAACGGCCCGCAGAACACGGCGAGCCACCAGAGCGGCGCCAGCACGGCCCACGTCGCCCAGCGCCGGATCAACGTGCCCGGGCTCGCTCCGCCGCGCTTGAGCCCGGCGGCCACCAGGACGGCGAGGAGGGTCATGCCGAGCAGGACGAGGATCGCGCGCGCGGCGTACTCCGCGCCCGGAACGGTCCGCGGATCGACGATCAGGTCAGGGGGCACGGCCGAGCTCGTGCGTCGCGGTCCACAGGCGTTGGAAGAAGGTGACGAGACCGCCGACCAACAGGATCGCCGCACCCGCGGCGAGGACCCGAGGATCGCTCAGGATGAACGCGAGCGGGGCCGCGACGGCCAGCACGAACATCCGACCGGGCTTGGACAGGACACCGCCATACAGCCGCCGCCCGCCGGCCGCGCGCGCGGCCAGGCCGGCGAAGCTGGCCATCAAGGCGGCGATCGCGGCGGCCAGACCCAGCGCCGGTCCGACGGCTGGGACCAGCGCGAGCGCCCCGATGAACAGCAGGTCGCCGACGCGGTCGCCGACCTCGTTCCAGACCTCGCCCATCGGACGAGCCGTGCCCGTCCGGCGCGCCACCATGCCGTCGAGGAGGTTGAGGATCAGACGCGCCGCGGCAAGGACGGGCACCACGAGGAGCAGCGCCGGAACGGCCGTCGAGCCAGCGAGACAGGCGCCGCCGATCGCCGCAGCCACGATGGCCGTGGCCGAGATCGCGTCGGGCGAGACGCGTCGCGCGGCGAGCGTGTCGGCGAGCGGCTCGACGAGCCGCTGCGACGCCGGCTTCAGCCGGTAGAGTCCCTGTCCGCCCACCGTGGGCCGGTCTCCGTGCGGCATCGGCCGTCCTCTCGAACCGGATCGCTCCGCGACCGGTTGGCCGTCAGGGTAGTCCCAGCAGGCGTCGCGGTACAGGTCGGTGACGCGAACGGAGCCGATCCGTTGCGCCCGGGCCAGGCGGGACGGTCGGGCTCAGCGGCCGAACCGGCGGGCCCGCTGCTGGTAGGTGCGGATCGCGCGGAGGAAGTCGATCTCGCGGAAGGCGGGCCAATACGCCTCGGCGAAGTGGTACTCCGCGTAGACGCTCTGCCAGGGCAGGAAGCCCGACATCCGGACCTCGCCCGAGGTACGGATGATCAGGTCGGGGTCGGTCGAGCCCTGGGTGTAGAGGTGAGCGGCCAGGGCCTCGGCCGTGAGCGCGTCGGGGAGGTCGGCGGCGGAGGTGCCGGCGTGGACTGCATCGCGGACCGTGGCGCGGAACGCCTCGAGGAGCTCGTCGCGTCCGGAGTAGGCGAGGGCGATCGTGACCTCCATCGCTCCGTCGTCGCGGGACAGCGCCGCGGATCGCTCGACCACCGAAGCGAGACCCTCCGGGAGGAGGTCGCGCCGGCCGATCACCCGCAGATGGATCGGCAGCTTCGTCCGGCGCCGGCCGTCGGCCAGCGCGGCGATCGCGTCGGATGCGACCTCGGTGATCTTGCCGACCTCGTCCTCGGGCCGGCCGAGGTTCTCGAGCGACAGGGCCCACAGCGTCACCTCGCGGATGCCCAGGTCGGCGCACCAGTCGATGAGCTCGAGCGCCTTCTCCGCGCCGGCTCGGTGCCCGGCGCCGGGATCGTCGAACCCTTCCGCGGTGGCCCAGCGCCGATTGCCGTCCATGATCACCGCCACGTGGGCGGGTCTCGGGTGGGCCATGACGGCCGCCTCCAGACGAGTGACATAGAAGGCGTAGACGGGCCTGAGGGCGAGGTCCCGGCTCCGCCGATACAGCGGTCCGAGTCGCGCTCGCGCGGCCGCCGCGGCTGCTCGACGCGTCGGTGCGCCGGTCGCGGTCAGGCTGGTCGGGGGATCGGTCGGTCGGTCGATCGGTCGGGACACAGGCTCTCCGTACGTCGACGTCGGCTCAGTGTGGCATCGGTGGCTGCAGGACGCGCGACGTCCCGGCGTTGCTGCGCGACGGCGGCCATGGCGTCGTGCATCCGGCTCAAGCAAGTTCGTCAAGACTCTTGACAAAGTGGAGCGGCGCGGTGGAGAGTTCGTCAAGACTGTTTACAAAGTCGCCCCGCGACACGTGGTCGATCGGGACGAACGGTCGACGGGGACGACGAGCTCGGAGGAGGCGTCACAGCGCGCATGGCGTTCCCCACGAAGGCGACGCACCAGCAGACCCGCGCCTACAACTCGGCGCTCGTCCTGCGCGCTGTGTACGACTTCGGACCGATCAGCCGGGCCGATATCGCCCGCCTGAGCGGACTGACCCGGACGACCGTCGGCGAGCTGGTGGCCGAGCTGATCGACGACGGTCTGGCCCGGGAGGTCGGGCGCGGCACGTCGACCGGCGGCAAGGCGCCGATCCTCGTCGAGCTCATCGACGACGCCCGAAGTGTCATCGCGGTCGACCTCGGCGAACGCGCATTCCGGGCCGCGATCGTCGACCTCCGGGGGCAGATCGTCCGCGTCGTCGAGCGGCCGGTGGAGGGGATCAGCGGCGACCGGGCTCTCGCGATCGTCTACGAGATGATCGATGAGCTCGCGGCCGAAGCGAGCCCGAGGCTCCTGGGCATCGGCGTCGGGACGCCGGGCATCGTCGATGCCGAGACGGGCACCATCCGTTGGGCGGTCAACCTGGACTGGCGGGACCTGCCTCTCGGGAATCTGCTTCGCGAACGCTACGGGGTCCCGGCGGAGCTGGCGAACGACTCGCGGGCGGCGGCGCTGGCGATCCACCTGTTCAGCGACCCGCGTTCAGCCAACCTCGTCGCGATCAAGGTCGGGCGGGGGATCGGCGCAGGCGTGGTCCTCGGCGGCGAGCTGTTCCATGGCGACGGTTTCGGCGCCGGTGAGATCGGCCACACGGTGGTCGAGGAAGACGGTGCTGCCTGTCGTTGCGGCCGGTTCGGCTGCCTCGAGACCGTCGCCAGCTCCCGGGCGATCCTCTCGCGTGCGACCGAAGTCGCACGCGAGCACCCTGCCACGCTCCTCGGGCGGCGACTCGACGCGAACGGCGAGCTGACCCTCGACGACGTCTCGGCCGCGATCGAGGCGGGCGACGAGGAGGCCAGGCGCGTGGTCGTCGCGGCCGGGCGGTATCTCGGCCAGGTGGTCGCCGGGCTGATCGGCGTCCTCGATATCGAGCGGATCGTCCTTCATGGCGGCGTCGCAGACCTCGGCGAGCCCTGGCTCGGGGCGGTCCGGGACGAAGCTGCGCGGCGCTCGCTCGGCCTGCTCGCCAACGCGACGACCGTCGAGCTGGCGCCACCGATCGGCGACTTCGTCGTCATGGGCGCGTCCGCCCTCCTCATCACGGCCGAGCTCGGCCTGACGGTGGGTCGATGACCGAACCGACGACCCCGTCTCCGGAGGCGATCTCGACCGAGGGGACCATCCCCACGACGGCGACACCAGCCACGGACTCGGGCATCCAGCGCGGCAGCGACGTCGGCGGCGCGCGAGACGAACCGTCGGGCGATCGGCCGCTGCTCGTCGGCGTGGACATCGGTGGGACGAAGATCGCCGTCCTCGTGGTCGACCGCGAAGGGCGCGTCCGGGCGCGCGAGATCGCTCCGACCTCGGTGGGTCCGCAGGATCGCGCCGCGGACGCCGTCGCCGAGGTCGTCACGCAGGCGCTGAGCACCGCGGGTGACCACCTGAGCCGGGTGGCGGCGATCGGGGTCGGCGTCCCGGGGCGGGTCGATCCGATGACCGGGACGGTGACCCTGGCGGTCAACCTGGGCTGGTCCGATCTCCGCCTGGGCGACCGCCTGGAGCAGCGCCTGGGTCGGCCGTGCGTCCTCGAGAACGACGTCCGAGCTGCGGCCCTCGGCCTCCACCGGCGCCGGATCGTCGGCGACGTCGAGGACCTCGCCTACGTCGCCGTCGGGACCGGTGTCTCGGCCGGTGTGATCCTCGGCGGACAGCTCCATCGCGGCGTGCGCGGCCTGGCCGGCGAGATCGGCCATGTCATCGCCGCGTCTGCCGGTCCCGAATGCTCGTGTGGCGAGCGCGGCTGTCTCGAGACCCTCGTGTCGGGCCCGGCCATCGCGCGCGACGCCCGCGCGGCGATCGCGACCGGTGCCCCGACGCAGCTCGCCTGGATCGCCGAACCGACGGCGGTCGACGTCTACCGGGCGGCGGCCGAGGGCGACCACGTCGCCTTGGCCATCGTCGGGGCCGTCGGCCGGCGGCTCGCCTGGGCCGTTCACCTGCTCGTCATGACCTACGACGTCGAGCGCGTCGTCCTGGGCGGAGGCGTCAGCCATGCCGGGGCGACGTTCCTGGCCCCGATCACCGACGAGCTCGACCGTCTGCGCCGGACCTCGACCCTCGCCCGTGAGCAGCTTGCTCCGGGGATCGTCGAGGTGCTGCCCGCCGGGGTCGAGGCTGGTGCGTGGGGGGCGGTCACGATCGCCCGCCGGGCACTCGAGGAGGCCCCGCTCAGCGGGGCCGGATGGAGGGAGGTGGGCCACGCGCCCGATCCGTGACGCCGCCCCCGGGAGGACCGATGACCCAGATCGTCACTCGTCTCAATCACCACGTCAGCCATGGAGGAGGAGCATGTTCACTCGTCGAATCGCCGCTCTCGTAGCGGTCGTCGCCGTCGTGGCGGCGGCCTGCGGCAGCTCGTCGCCGTCACCGTCGGCGGCGCCATCCACGGCATCGACAGCCACGACCGCCCCGGCCGCGTCCAGCGGAGCGTCATCGGCGGCGCCGTCCCAGGCCGCGGTCGCGAGCCCGACCCCGCTGCCCGTCGATCCGGCCGAGGCCGTCATCAAGGACATCGAGCCGAACGCCGAGATCAGCTTCTGGACGTACTACCTGTCACCGACCTTCGACGACTACATCAAGGAGACGATCGCCCGATTCGAGGCGACCTATCCAGGCGTCAAGGTCAAGTGGGAGGACCACCAGGGCACGTTCCAGCAGGACCTGAACAACGCGTTCGCAGCCGGCAACGCGCCGGACGTCATCAACCTGTCGGTCGGCGAAGGCTGGGTCTCCGACTACGCGTCGAAGGGTCTGCTGCTGCCGCTCGACGACAAGGTCCCGGCGGAGGTCCAGGGGATCTACTTCCCGGGCCTGTGGAAGTCGCAGCTCGTTGACGGGAAGAACTTCCAGTTCCCGTGGTACCAGAGCATCGCGACCGAGCTGATCAACAAGCGGCTATATGAAGGGGCCGCCGGCCTGAGCGTGGCCGACTTCCCGAAGACGATCGACGGCCTGCCCGCCGTCTGTGACAAGGTCCTCAAGCCGGGCGGCTCGCTCTGCACGCTGCGACTGTCGGTCAACGACCTGCTGGCGCAGATGGTCTACGAGGGCAACGTCAAGATCCTCAGCGACGACGGCAAGACGTTCACGTTCGACTCGCCGGATGCCGTCAGCTGGCTGCAGATGTACGTGGACATGGTGAAGGCCGGCACGGTCGACACCGGGATCCTGACGGCCAACGAGGATCGCCTCGGTCTGGCCACCTTCTCGAGCGGGCAGTCGCCGTTCTGGCAGACCGCTCCCAACCTCATCCGCGTCGTCAAGTCGGACAACGCGACCCTCTACGACGACCTCGCCGTCGTGCCGGCCCCGGTCGGCAAGTCCGGTGTCGTCGGCAAGGGTTC
Source organism: uncultured Chloroflexia bacterium (assembly GCA_963783135.1). GTDB lineage: Bacteria > Chloroflexota > Limnocylindria > Limnocylindrales > CSP1-4 > Chersky-267. The sequence continues at coordinate 444,652 of CAWAMH010000001.1, forward strand.
GATGGGCATCTCGGCCAAGGCCGACACCAAGTTCCCGAACGCGTCCATCGCGCTCGCGCAGTTCTTCACGAACCCGCGGAGCATGGTCGACTTCTCCAAGCGCGTGTCCGTCTACCCGTCGTCGGCCGCCGCCTACGACGACCCGTTCTTCTCGGCGGCCCCGACGGCCGTCGAGGACAGCGCCAAGCCGATCGCCAAGGACATCGTGTCGAAGTACGCCGACATCGTCCCGACGATCCCGAAGAAGCCGGACGTCAACCAGATCGTCCTGACTCAGATCGAGCAGGCCCTGGCCGGCAAGGTCACGGCCCAGCAGGCGCTGACCGAGGCGGTCAAGCAGGCCAACGCCTTGATCAAGTAGGTCGCTCCCTCGATCCGGCCGCCCCAGACCGGATCTCCGCTGGCCCTCTCCCGCATCGCGCGGGGAGGGCCAGCGACCTATCCTGCCGGTGCCGACGATGCGCCGAGACTGAGCCAGGGACCCGATGACCCGCAAGCTGACCGCGACGCCCTACCTGTTCCTCGCCCCGGCGCTGCTGCTGCTCGGCGTCTTCGTCCTCTATCCGATCGTCGCGGTCGTCTACTACAGCTTCACCGACTACGACATCGTCCGGCCGCCGGTCCCGATCGGCCTGGCCAACTACCAGCACCTGGTCGCGGACCCGACGTTCTGGCTGGCCCTGACGCACTCCTTCGTCTATCTGATCGTCACGCCGATCATCATCGCGCTGTCGATCATCCTCGCGATCGCGGTCAATCGGCGGCTGCGCGGCATCCACATCTTCCGGGCGCTCTACTTCGTCCCGGCGGTGAGCGGCAGCATCGCGATCGGCCTGACCTGGCGCTGGCTCTTCGAACGGACCGGCTTCATCAACAGCCTGTTGCTGTCCCTCGGCTGGATCGACCGGCCGGTCCAATGGCTGAACACGCCGGAGTTCGTCCTGCCGATCGCGATGCTGCTCACGATCTGGGCCGGCTTCGGCTATTACGCCGTGATCTTCCTCGCGGGTCTCCAGAACATCCCCGAGGAGCTGTACGACGCTGCCCGGATCGACGGCTGCAACGACGTCCAGAAGCACTGGCACATCAGCCTGCCCGGGCTCCGGCCGCAGATCGTGTTCGTGGCCGTCATCTCGAGCCTCGCGGCGCTCAAGGTCTTCGACGAGATCTACGTCCTGACCAACCGCACCGGGGGGTTCCTCGACAGCGGGGTCACGATGGTCTTCTACCTCTGGAAGCAGGCCTTCCAGCTCCAGCACGCCGGGTACGCCTCGGCGATCGCCATCGCGCTCCTGGCGATCACCCTGGTGTTCTCGATCGTCAACGTCCGGCTTCTCGAGCGCGGGCAGAACGAGTCATGAGCCACGCCGAGATGGCGGACCTGATGGACCCGGTGGTCGGGCGCGAACGTCCGAATCGGGCGCGCCGGGCCGGCCGGCGTGCCGTGTCGAGCGGACTGTGGTACATCGCCCTGGGTGCGGTCGCCGTCATCACGGTCTTCCCGTTCGTGTGGATGCTGCTGACGTCGCTCAAGGGCCCGCTGGATCCGATCACGTCCGTGCCGCCCCAGTTCCTGCCCGAGAACCCGACCCTGGCGAACTACCAGCATGTCCTCGACGCCCTGCCGATCCCGCGGTTCTTCTTCAACAGCATCGTCGTGTCGGTCGCGGTCGGGGCCCTGAACGTGCTCGTCGCGGCGCTCGCGGCCTACCCGCTCGCGAAGATGCGCTTCCCCGGCCGTGATGCGATCTTCTACGTGCTCCTCGCGACGCTCATCGTCCCGGCCCAGTTGACGTACATCCCGAGCTTCGTCCTGGCCGTGAACGTCTTCCACTACTACGACACGCTGCCCGCGCTGATCTTCCCGACGATCGTGAGCGCGTTCAACATCTTCCTGCTGCGCCAGGCGTTCCGCGGGGTCCCGAACGATCTGATCGACGCGGCCCGCGTCGACGGCGCCGGCGAGTGGCGGATCTGGTGGCAGATCCTCATCCCGATCGTCCGGCCATCGCTCGCCGCGGTCGCGATCTTCACGTTCGTCACCTCGTGGAACGACTTCCTGTGGCCATCGTTGATGCTCCACACGCGCGACGGGATGACCCTGCCGGTGGGTCTGGCCGCTCTCCAGGGCTTCTTCTCGTCCGACGCCCGAGCGATCGCGGCCGGTGTGACGATGACGGTGACCCCGATCCTCATCTTCTTCGTGCTCGTCCAGCGCTACTTCGTCCGAGGGCTCGCCGGGGCCGTCAAGGGCTGAGATGGCGAGCCCCGAGCGGGAGTCCATCCTCGGTCGCCTGATGCTCGCCTTCGACGGGACGCGACTGCCGCGGACGGTGGCGCGCCGATTGGCGGACGCCCCGGCGGCAGGGATCACGCTGTTCCGCTGGTCGAACGTCGAGTCGCCGGCACAGCTTCGCGAGCTGACCGACGCGATCCAACGCGCTGCGGGGCGACGGACCGACCTCGACGACCGACCCGCCCCGCCGCTGCTCGTCGCCGTCGATCAGGAGGGCGGCCAGCTCCTCGGCCTTGGCGATGGTCCGACGGCATTCCCGGGCAACATGGCGCTGGGCGCGACCGGGGACCCGTCGCTCGCCGAGCGCGTGGCGCTGGCGACCGGCCGCGAACTCCTCGCGATGGGCGTCTCCGTCGCCTATGCGCCGGTCCTCGATGTCGCCACGAACCCGGCGAACCCGGCGATCGGCATCCGCTCGTTCGGAGACGATCCGGACCGGGTCGCCGCGCTCGGCGTGGCCACGGTCCGCGGCCTGCGCTCCGCGGGTGTCGCGGCGACGGCGAAGCACTTCCCGGGACTCGGCGGCATCGCCGTCGACAGCCACGACCGGCTGGCGGCCCTCGATCACGAACGGGCCCGACTCGAGGCCGTCGAGCTCGTGCCGTTCCGGGCGGCGATCATCGCCGGCGTCGACCTCGTGATGTCCGGCCACGTCGCGGTCCCAGCGCTCAGCGGCGACCCCGCGCTGCCCGCGACGCTGTCCCGGCGGGTCATGGACCGGGTGCTCCGTCGGGACCTCGGCTTCCGCGGCGTCTCGATCACCGACGCGCTCGACATGCGCGCCCTGGCCCAGGGTCCGGACCAGGCGATCGACGTCATCGCGGCCATCGGCGCGGGCGTGGACCTGCTCCTGTCGGCGCCGGATCCGCGCGCCCGGGCTCGGATCGAAGCGACCTTGCTCCGCGCCGAGGCGCGTGGCCTGTTTCCTGCGGATGCGCTCAGACCCCCGGCGCGGCGTGTCCTCCGGCTTCGGGGGCGCCTCGGTGGATCGACGCCGCGCTCGAGAGCGCCGGATCTCGACGTCGTGGGGAGCATCGCCCACCGGGCGCTGGCCCGCGAGGTCGCCGAGCGGTCCGTGACGCTCGTCCGCGACGACGCCGGTCGTCTGCCGCTCCGGCTGGGGGCCGGCACCCGGCTCGTCGCGGTGATGCCGCGGCCGCGTGACCTGACGCCGGCCGACACCTCGTCGGCTGTGGAGCCGGGGCTGGCGTCCGCCCTCCGAGCCGCCTGGCCCGAGGCGAGCGTCGTCGAGATCGTCACGGACCAGCCACCGACCGACCGCGACATCGCGGCGACGCGTCAGGCCGCCCTCGACGCCGACCTGATCGTCGTCGGGACGATCGACGCCTCGCGCGACGCCGCCCAGGTCGAGCTCGTCGACGCGTTGCTCCGCGCCGGACCACCGGTCGTGACGGTCGCGCTCCGGACGCCGTGGGATCTCGCCGCCTACCCGGCGGCGGCCAGCCACCTGGCGACGTACTCGATCCTGCCCGACTCGATGTCCGCGCTCGCCGAGGTCCTGGCCGGGCGGCTCGTCCCGACCGGGCGGCTGCCGGTCCGCCTGGCCGTCGGCGGGGACGCTAGGCTGGAGGCGCGATGAGCCTCCACGACGAGATCCTCGAGCAGCCGGCCGCGGCCGAGCGGCAGCTGGCGTCGAGTCAGGCGGCCCTCGACGCGCTCGCGACCCGACTCCGAGCCAGGCCGGTCGACTTCGTCGTCGTGGCCGCTCGTGGGACCTCCGACCACGCGGCGATCTACGCCCAATACCTCCTCGGGACGGTCCACCGGCTGCCGGTCGCGCTCGCCGCGCCGTCGATCCTGTCGCTGTACAGCATCGTGCCGCGGTTCGATCGTGCGCTTGTCATCGGGATCAGCCAGTCCGGCGCGTCGCCCGACATCGTCGGGGTCGTCGCCGCAGCCCGCGCCCAGGGCGCGCCCACGCTGGCGATCACGAACGACCCGGACTCGGCCCTCGCCGCGGCCGCCGACCATGTCGTCGAACTGGCCGCCGGGCCGGAGCTGGCGATCGCCGCGACGAAGACCTACACGACCTCGCTCCTGGCCATCGCCCGTTTGTCCGCCGCGCTCGGCGACGACGCCACGGCCCTCGCCGAGCTCGCGACGATCCCGGCTGCGATCGAGCGCGCCCTCAGCGTCGAACCGGAACTCGCGGCGATCGCCGCGGCCCTCGCGCCGGCGAACCGCTGCGTCGTCCTCGGCCGCGGCTTCGAATACGCCACCGCGCGGGAATGGGCGCTCAAGCTCAAGGAGCTCGCCCAGGTCTTCGCCGATCCCTATTCCGCGGCGGACTTCCAGCACGGTCCCGTGGCACTCATCGAGCCCGGCGTGCCCGTCCTCGCCGTCGCGCCGGAGGATCGTGCTTCGGCCGGCCTTGTCGAGCTGCTCGGTCGGCTGCGTCGAGAGGCCGCCGCGGACGTCTTCGTCCTGTCCGACTCAGCCCGGATCCGGGCCGCGGCCAGCCGGTCGGTCGGTCTGCCCAGTGACGTCCCGGAGTGGCTCCGGCCGATCGTGTCGATCGTCCCGGCCCAGCTCTATGCCTACCACCTCACCCGGGCCAAGGGGCTCGATGTCGAGGCGCCGCGCAATCTCAGCAAGGTCACGCTCACACGCTGACGTCGATCTGACCATCGGCTAGGCTGTGGCCTCGGAACCCGACGTCGCGAGAGGTCGTATGCGCTGTCCCAACTGCGGCAGTGACATCCAGCCCGGCCAGCGCTTCTGCCCGGAATGCGGTGCCCGGCAGGCGACCGGCTGCGTCGCCTGCGGTGCCGCGCTCCCGCCGGGTGCCCGGTTCTGCCCCGAATGCGGAGCGCCGACCTCGGCGACGGGCCCGGCGGGCGACGCGTCGGCCGGCGGCGTTCCCGACGGCGCGGGTACGCAGCCGCCGGCGGTAGGCTTCTCCGAGCTCCGGCTGGTCAGCGTCCTGTTCGCCGACCTTGTCGGGTTCACGTCGGCGTCCGAGGTCCGCGACCCGGAGGAGACGCGGGCTTTCCTCGATGCCTACTTCGCCCTCGCCCGGGCTGTCATCGAGCGCCACGGCGGCACGGTCGAGAAGTTCATCGGCGACGCGGTCATGGCCGTCTGGGGTGCGCCGGTCGCCCGTGAGGACGACGCCGAGCAGGCGGTCCGGGCCGCGCTCGAGCTGGTCGATGCGGTCTCCCAGCTGCCGGGACCGGATGGACCCCCGACGCTCCGGGCAGGCGTCCTGACCGGCGAGGCCGCGGTCAGCGTCGGCGCCGCCGGCGAAGCCTTGGTCGCGGGCGATCTCGTCAACACGGCGTCGCGGCTCCAGTCGGCCGCACCACCCGGCGCCGTCCTCGTCGGGGAGGCGACCCATCGTGCGGCATCGCGGACGATCGCCTTCGAGCCCGTCGGTGAGCTCGAGATGAAGGGCAAGCGCCTGCCGGTCGCGGCCTGGCGCGCGCTCCGGGTCGTCGCCGGCCGCCGCGGAGCGCGGCGCTCCGAAGCCCTCGAGGCGCCGTTCGTCGGGCGGGACGACGAGCTGCGGTTGCTCAAGGATCTGTTCCACACCACGTCGCGGGAGGCGCGGGTCCGGCTCGTCTCGATCGTCGGCCCGGCGGGGATCGGCAAGTCCCGCCTCGCCTGGGAGTTCGAGAAGTACATCGACGGCCTGAGCGAGCCGGTCTACTGGCACCAGGGTCGCTCGCCGTCGTTCGGCGACGGGGTCACGTTCTGGGCGCTCGGCGAGATGATCCGGAGCCGGGCGAAGATCGCCGAGTCCGACGGCCCGGCTGAGTCGCTCGCAAAGCTCCGGGTGGCACTCGACGAGTACGTCCCCGACGAGACCGAGCGGGCCTGGATCGCGCCGCGGCTGATGACGCTGCTCGGGCTGAGCGACGACGCCGGCGGCGACCGGGGCGACGCCGGCGAGCTGTTCGCCGCCTGGCGGACGTTCTTCGAGCGGATCTCGGCGAAGGGCAGCGTGGTCCTCGTGTTCGAGGACCTCCAGTGGGCCGACAGCGGGCAGTTCGAGTTCATCGCCCACCTGATCCAGTGGTCGCGCGCCCACCCGATCATGATCGTGACCCTGGCCCGACCCGAGCTCCTCGACCGCCGCACCGACTGGGGCGGTGGTCAGCGGAACTTCACCGGCATCCACCTCGAGCCACTCGGCCCGGGGGCGATGCGGGCGCTGCTGAACGGTCTGGTCCCGGGCCTGCCCGAACCGGCCGTCGCGGCGATCCTCGCCAGGGCGGAGGGGATCCCGCTGTATGCGGTGGAGACGGTGCGGATGCTGGTCACCGACGACCGGCTCGTCCGCGAGGGCGACGTCTACGTCCTCCGCGGATCGCTCGACCACCTGTCCGTACCGGAGACGCTCCACGCGCTGGTGGCGGCGCGACTCGATGGGCTGGATCCGACCGACCGGTCTCTCCTCCAGGACGCTGCGGTCCTCGGGCTGAGTTTCACCGCCGAAGCGCTGGCCAATCTCGCCGGGTCGGACCGTGCGCGGCTTGATGACCGGCTGGCCGGCCTCGTCACCCGCGAACTGCTCCGGGTCGAGGCCGACCCACGCTCTCCTGAACGTGGCCAGTTCCTGTTCGTCCAGGCGGTCATCCGCGAGGTGGCCTACAGCACGCTCACGAAGCGCGAACGCCGCGCCCGGCATCTCGCGGCCGCCCAGTACTTCGAGACGGTCGGCGACGATGAGCTCGCCAGCATCCTCGCCTGCCATTACCAGGACGCCTACCGCAATGCCGCCCCAGGCGCTGAGGCAGACACGCTGGCCGCCCAGGCTCGCGTCGCGCTCAAGGCCGCTGCAGACCGAGCCATCCAGCTGCGCTCGTTCGACCAGGCGATGTCCTACTTCATCCAGGCGCTGGCTGTGACCGAAGACCCCCTCGAGCGAACCGCGCTCAAAGAACGGGCGGGCGAGGCTGCGACGGCCGCCGGCCGGTATGCCGACGCGATGCGGCTGTATGAAGAAGCTGCCGCCGAACATCGGGCGGCGGGCGATCTGCTCGGCGCCGGCCGGGCCTCCGCTGAACGGGCCATGGTCATGCTCCACGATGGAAAGGCGGTCGAGGCCGCCGAGCTGCTGACACCACTCCTGGCCGAGGTCGACGCCCTCCAGGATCCCGCGTCCGACCCGGTCGTCGCGGCCATCGCTTCGCAATTGGGTCGGGCGCACATGCTCAATGGCGAGCACGACCGAGCGATCGTCCTGGCCGACCGCGCGATCGCCATCGCCGAACGTCTCGGGGAGACGGAGATCACGCTCGACACGCTCGTGACGAAAGGATCGTCGGTGGGCGCCCTACGTGAACTCGAGGGAACGGCGATCCTGCTCGGCGCGCTCCGACTGGCCGAGATCCACGGCTTCCCGAGGACCGAGCTCCGGGCGAGGAACAACGCCACGCTCAAGCTCGCGTATATCGATGTGACGGCCGCGGTCGAGGTCGTCGATGGTGCCATCGAGGTGGCCCGCAGGACCGGTCAACGGGACTCTCTGCTGAACTTCATGGTCGGATCGGCCTGGAACCACTACTACCTGGGCAACTGGGACAGCGTCGTGCAAAAGCTCGAGGAGCTCAGCCACGAGGAGCTGCCACTTACGGTCGACATCGAGACGCACTGGCTCCGGATGAGTCTCGCGTCGTCGGGTGCCGACCGCGTCGCGTTCGAGTCGGCGCGCGCTCGCGCCGAGACGGATCTTGCCTCGATCTCGACCCCACTCCAGCACCTCGGGCACGCCCTGACGCTCAGCTGGGCGGACTACGCGGCCGGTCGGTTCGATGAGGGGATCCGGCGGATCGACGAGTTCAAACGGACCGGCTGGGATGAGGACGAACGCGCGGTCGTCCTCGGCCGGCTTGCGATCCGTGTCGGCGATGCGGACATCGTCCGACAGTGCATCGCCGAGATCGCCGCGTCGAGCAGCCGGACCCCGTTCTCGCGGATCCGGCTGGTCTCGCTCGAGGCGGGTCTGGCCGCCCTCGATGGCCGAGTGGACGATGCGGTCCGGGGGTATCGCGACGCGATCGTCCGAATGGGCGACCTTGGATACCTGCTCGAAGTGGCAACCATCGACCTCGAGTTCGCCGCGGTCGTCGGTCTCCACCGACCGGAGGCGCGGGAGGCGGCTCGAGTCGGTCGGCGGTTCTTCGCGTCGGTCGGCGCCAAGGCCTTCGTCGCCCAGTTCGATGCACTGGGCTCGATCGACGATGAGAGCCCGACCGAGCCGCCCGTGACCGGGTCGATCGGGCCGAACGGGCTGGACAAGGATCAACCCGAGGGCGCAGTCCCGGGCTCCGTCGGCGGCTGAGCGACCGACGCTCGGAGGATGACGGCCTCGCGACCGCCCAGCCTCAGCGTGATGCCGTCGAGCGGCCGCCGGCCAGCTGCGGCCGGATCGGTCGAGTAGACCGGCTCCCACGTCAGGGCCGCCGTGGCCGGGTCGCCGAACGCGACCGAGACCGGATCGGCACCGAGATTGATCGCGACGAGGACGGCCTCGCCGGGAGCGTCGCGGCGATAGGCGAGGACGCCATCCCGGGCACGGATGACCCATTTGAACGACCCGACCTGGAGCGGCAGCAGGGTCCGGCGGAGCGCGAGCAGCGTCCGATACGCCGAGAGCACCGAGCCCGGGTCGGCCGACTGGTCGGCGACGTTGCGGGTGGCGTGATCGGGCGCGAGGCGCAGCCACGGTCGGCCGGTCGTGAAGCCACCGTTGGGTCCCGCGGTCCACGGCATCGGCGCCCGGCACTGATCGCGGTTCCACCACAGCGGCAGCGGCCAGTAGCGCCGCGCGGGCGGGTCGACGATCTCCTTCCGAGGCACCTTCACGTCGCCCAGCCCGATCTCCTCGCCGTAGTAGAGGAACGGTGTCCCGCGCAGCGTGAGCAACAACACCGCCGCCGCCTTGGCGACCGCGTCGCGCTCGGGTCCCTTGGCCAGGCGGCTGGCCTGACGCGGCTGGTCGTGGTTCGACAGGACGACCGTGGGCCAGCGCTCGGGTCCGTAGCGCGCCTCGCGCTGGTCGATCACGTCGGCCAGCGGCTCCGCCTGCCACGGCTGCTGAAGCAGCCCGAACTCGAACACGAGGTGACGCGGCTGGGAGTGACCGACGCCGGCCTCGAGGGGGTCGTCGAACAGCTCGCCGACGGTCATCCGTCCGGGGACCTCGTCGACGATCGCCCGGAATTCGGCCAGGAAGCCTTCGAGGTCCGGCTGGTTCCGGTCGTGGGGGTGCTGCTGGCGGTTCCACGCGCGGAGCCTGGCCAGCCCGGTCGGGGGCGGCTCGCGCTTGGGGTTCGATGGCAGATCCGGGTGCTTGAACAGTGCGTTGAACACGTCCAACCGGAACCCGTCCACGCCCCGATCCAGCCAACCGCGGACCATCGCCAGCTGGGCGGCCCGGACCGCCGGGTTGCGCCAGTTCAGCTCTGGCTGCTCACGCAGGAACGTGTGCAGGTAGAACTGCTTGCGCGCAGGCTCCCACTCCCAGGCACCGCCACCGAACACCGAGGCCCAGTTGTTCGGTGGGATCGGCTTGCCGCGGCGCCAGCCGGCGGGATCGCGCCACAGATACCAGTCGGCGTGCTCGCTGTCCCGGCTCCGGCGCGAGTCGACGAACCACGGGTGGACATCGCTCGTGTGATTGAGGACGAGATCGAGGATCATCCCGAGCCCGCGCTCGTGCGCGGCGGCCACCAGCCGGTCGAAGTCGTCGAGCGTCCCGAAGACCGGATCGATCGCCGCGTGGTCGGCGACGTCGTAACCGACGTCGAGTCCGGGCGACGGGTAGATCGGCGACAGCCACAGCGCATCGACCCCGAGCGACTCGAGATGGTCGAGGTGGGCGAGGATGCCCGGCAGGTCGCCGACACCGTCGCCGTCGCTGTCGGCGAAGCTCCGTGGGTAGATCTGATAGATGACCCCGCGCTGCCACCAGTCGGGCGTCCGGACGGTCATGCGCTCCCGGCGTCCACTACAACCCCGAGTAGGCGTGGAGGCCGTTGAACCAGAGGCTGCCGGAGTAGGTCACGAGGACCATCCCGAAGCCGACGACGAGGAGCAGCGCGGCCGGCCGCCCAGCCCACGAGCGCTGGTTGCGGGCGTGGAGATAGACCGCGTACACGAGCCAGGTCACCAGGGCCGCCGTCTCCTTCGGGTCCCAGCCCCAGTAGCGCGACCAGGCGATCGATGCCCACCACGAGCCGAGGATGATCATCGTCGCGAAGATCGGGAACCCGATGATGACCGCCCGGTAGGCGACCTCGTCGAGGACCTTGTGCGACGGCAGCCAGCTGAAGCGGTCGGCCTGGCCCTGGATGAGGTAGCCAAGGCCGGCGGCGAAGCTCGTCGCGAAGATCCCGTAGGCGATCGTGGCCATCCCGACATGGATGGTCAGGAGCGGCGCGTTCTGAAGGGCTGGGACGAGCGGCTTGACCTCGTTCGGGAGGCTGCTCGCGTAGAGCAGCAGTGCGAGCGACACGCCGAACGGGACGAACCCGATCGACCGGATCGGGTAGCGCCGCTCGAGGACGAGATAGCCGGCCAGGATCGTGAACCCGAACGCCACCGTGAACTCGAACATGTTGCCCCACGGCCCGCGGCCGACGGCGACGGCGCGAGCCACGAGGGCGAGGCCGAGCAGGATCACCGAGATGAGACCGAGGGCGGAGGCGCTCCGCGACAGCGGGCTCGCCGGCTGGACCCCGGCCGCACCGACGGACGTCGAGCCACTCGCTGTGCGGTCCACGAACGAGCCGCTGACGACGCCTGCGAAGGCAGGTTCAGGGACCACCATGACCCGCGGCAGCGCTCGCCGGCCGTTGGCCAGGAGCACGGCATGCCCGACGTATGCCGCGAACGCCACGGCGACGACGATGACCCCGGCGGAGAAGAAAAGCTGGCCGGCGCCGGCCATCAGGCTGCGGCCGCGCCGCCCGGCGGCGGGCCCGAGGGCTGGAGCGAGCGCTGCTCGGCGCGCCGGTCGATCTTGAGCACGAGCCCGCAGTTCGCGCACGTCTGGATCCGGGCCTGGCGGCCGATGCCGCACTTCGGGCAGATGACCGCGAGCTCCTGGCCGCAGGTCGAGCAGGTCGTCGCCCCGCTTGGATAGATGAGTGCGTCGAGCGCGCAGTAGGGCTGACCGGTCGGGTAGATCGGATCGCCGCCGGCATCGAGCCGGGCCCGCCGGGGACCCTCCACGACGGTCAGCTTGGCGCGTGGCTTGCGCACGAAGTAGACGAACCAGGCGAGCGCCAACAGGGTCAGCACCGGTCCGAGCAGGAGGGCGAGCAGCGCGAGTGGAAGGAGCCCGATGAGCCCGCCCCAGTCCGGGATGAGGAGCTGCCCCATCAGCGTCAGGATCTGGTTCCAGAGCTGCTCGAGCGAATCGACGATGCTCACCCGCGCATTCTAGACGGGACCGCGGCCCGACTGGCGGGGTCGACCACGGCGCGGGTTGCCGGTCTTCTTCGTGGCACCGCGACCCGGCTGCCAGCGCCGGGCGTCAGCGTCGGCGGCAGCTTCTCGCCCGGGCGCGCCGGGGCCTGGGGCGCCACCGGCCGAGGGCGGTCGCGGTGCTCGACGGACCCCCGGGGCCGGGGCGCTGAGGACGGCCCGGTCCAGGCGCCGGACGAGCCACGCCGCCCGGGCGGTCCTGGCTCCGCGCCGGCGGATCCCGCCCCCCAGGTCGATGTCGTCCGTGACGACCAGGATCGCGTCGGCCGCCCGATGCGCGTCCTCGGGCGACCCGCCGGTCCCGATGGCGTCCGCGACTAGCCGGTCGAGCAGGCTGTCCGCGCTGATCCGGCCGCTGTACCGGACCGTCAGGCCCGATGCCACGCGCGTCCCACCAAGACCGTGATCCGGGGCACCATCGAAGACGATCTCGATCCGGACCCCGGCCGGGATCACGGCGCGCAACCGTCCGACGAGGGTCGCGGCGGGTGCCGGCCCGCCCTTGCCGCGGCCGAGGACGTGCAGCAGGTTCGAGCCGTCGATGAGGAGGCGCTCCGTTCCGACGAGTGGGTCCTGATGGTCGCGCTGGGTCATGGGGCCTGGATCGTGACCCAGATCGAGCCGTCCGGAGCGATCGCCACGCCCGCTGGACGGCCACCGACCTTGATGGCTCCCGTGACCGTACCGGTCTTCGGATCCACCGCCCGGACCGTCCGACCCAACGAGTCGGCGACCCAGATCGATGACGGACCAGCCGCGAGGTCCACGTTCGAGCCGCCGACGGGGTACGACGCGATCGACCGATCGCCGGTCTCGAAGCGTGTCACCCGACCGTCGTTGCGGGCGAGCCAGATCGCCTCGTCGGTGACGTCGATCGCCGTCGATCCGCCATGACCATCGAGGGTCATCCGGTCGGGTCGGTCTGTCGGCCCGACCATCCGATACAGCAAGGGCTGGTCGGTGTTGGCGATCCAGACCGTCCCTTGCCCGGCGGCGATCGGCCCGATCCCAGCGCCGAGATCGTTCGGGCCCGATCTGATCCGGCTCCTCGATCTGGACCATGCTGGATCCACCGCCGTTCAGCGGCATGCGAACGACCTGACCCGTCTGTGCGTTCGTGACCCAGGCCTGATCCGCGACGACCGCAACGGCCTGGTAGCCGGAGATGCCCACGGTCGATGCTGTGTCCTTCAGCGAGCCACGAGGATCTGGCAGCGGGGCAGGGGCCAGGATCATCCGTTTCTTCGCGTTCAGGATGTGGGCCACCTGATCGTTCTGGAGGAGGCCGTATCGCGGCCCCCGAACCGGGCCGAGTGGTCCAGGACCGCGACCGAGCCAGGCGCGGCGGCCACGCTGATCGGCGGGCCGCCGGCGGCGGTCGTGCCAGACGTGCCGGCCGTCGGATCGAACCAGGTGACGGTCTGGTCTTCGAGGTTCGCGACCCACACGATCCCGTCGCTGACCGCGATCGAGCTCGGTCGCTGGCCGACCGGATAGATCGCCACGACACAGTTGCGGGCCGGATCGATCCTGGCCACGACGTCCTTGGTCGATGGCGGCAGGCTCAGGCAGTCGGTCGGCCGGTTGAGGGCATAGACCCCGGTCGCCGCGAGGACGGCGACGACGACGAGCGAGGCCAGGACGAGGACCCGGCCGCGCCGGGCGCCGAGCTGACGGGCCAGCCGCGCCCGGGCGGAGCTGGGGACTGCCTCGACCCGGTACAGCGGGATGCCCCCGGCGATGCCCTTGAGCTGCTGCTGTCCGAGACTCGTGTACTGATACGGCAGGTAGGTCCGGGTCAGGGCCCGGACGGTGTCGGTGACCAACACCTCGCCGGCCTGGGCCTTGGCACACACCCGGGCGGCGATGTTGACCGCGCCACCGACCAGGCCCTCGGTCGTGGCCACCGTCTCACCGGCATGGATCCCGACCCCGACCCGGATCGGGCGCTCCTTGGTCGAGGCGGCCGCCGCGGCGGCGACGATCTCGAGCCCGGCCTCGACCGCGGCGCTGGCCGCCGGGAAGACGACGTAGACCGAGTCGCCCTCGGTCTTGATCTCGGCGCCGGCATGGGCCGCGATGGCCCTCCGGACGAGCGCTCGATAGGTCGCCAGGAGCTCGGCGGCGGCCTGGTCGCCGTGGTGCTCGACGAAGGCGGTGTAGCCGCGCAGGTCGCAGAACAGGAAGCCGTTCGTGCCGGCGCTCGGACCACCAGCGCTCACCTGGGCTCATCCTCCCCTGGCCGGGCCTGTGCCCGGCCGTCGAGCGATGGTACGACCTGGCGATGGGCCGGGTCCATGGCCGCTACGATGCGCCGGTGCTCCTCCTCGTCGACCTGGACGGTGTCGTCTATCGCGGCTCGCTCCCGGTGGCGGGCGTCGCCGAGGTGCTGGCCGCCCGCGCCGGGGTCGGCGACGACGTCGTCTACGTCACGAACAACTCGATGCACTACCGCGCCGACTACGTCGATCGACTCGCGGCGATGGGCGCCCCGGTCAGCGCCGAGCGCGTCGTGAGCTCGCCGCGGGCGACCGCGCTGTGGCTCGCCGAACAGGACCCGAGACCGCGCCGAGTGCTCGCGTTCGGTGGCTCAGGCCTCGTCCGCGAGCTCGAGGATGCGGGCTTCTCCGTGGTCACCTCGGCCGCCGCCGCAGAGCGCGTGGAGAGCGAGGGCATCGACGGGTTCACGGCCGCCGGCCGGCCGGACGCGGTCGTCGTCGGCCTCGACCCCGACGTCACCTACGACCGCCTGGCGGTCACCGTCGAGGCGGCCCGGGCGGGCGCGCTCCTCGTCGCGACGAACCGCGACCCGGTCTACCCGACCGAGACGCGCCTCATGCCGGGAGCTGGCTCGATGGTCGCCGCGGTCGAGACCGCCGCCGGCGTCCGGGCGATCTCGATCGGCAAGCCCGAGCCGCTCCTCCTCCGTGAGGCGGCGCGCGCCGTCGGTGCGGATGCGGGCGATGCGGTGATGATCGGGGACGGGATCGAGACCGACCTCGCCGCGGCCCGATCCGTCGGCGCCCGGTGCGTGCTCATGCTCACCGGCGTGACGACGCGCGCGCAGATCGAAGCGCTGCCCCTCGACGAGCGACCGACCGCGGTGGCGGCCGACGCCGCCGAGCTCGGGGCGATCCTCGCGGACCTCGCCCGGACCTGAACCCGGCCGAGCCGCGCTCAGACCTCCCCCGCCGCCTCGGCCAGCTCCGGCACGAACGCCGCCCAGGCGTCGAAGTCGGTCCGGAGCGGGGCGAGGATGTTCGGTTCGGCGAAGGCGACATCGAGTGCGCGCCGATCGATCGTCCACAGCTCCGGCAGGCTGAGGCCGATCCGTTCGACCGCCCGCCGGTATTCCTCGGACAGGTCGACGTCCGAGACCGTCGCGTCGTCGGTCGACAGCGTGACCGACACACCGGCTCGCGCCAGGCGCGCCAACGGGTGTTCCTCGATCGACGCCACGATCCCCGCCTGGACATTGCTCGTCGGGCACAGATCGAGCGTCACGTCGCGGGCGATCAGCTCGGCGACGAGCGCGGGCTCGTCGATGGCCAGCGGTCCGTGGGCGATCCGCTCCGGGTCGAGGGCCAGGGCCCGGCGGACCTGAGCTGCACCGCCCCACTCACCCGCGTGCAGCGTGATCCTGAGACCGCCCGCGCGCGCGGCTTCGAATGCCCGCGCGAACCGACCCGGATCCGGGTAGCGCTCCTCCTGTCCGGCCAGATCCCAGCCGACGAGGCCCTGGCCCCGGAACCGAGCGGCCGTCTCGGCCAGATCGACGTTCAGCGCCGGGTCGTGTGACCGGAGCGCCGTGCAGATCAGCCGGGTGACGACGCCCGTCCGCATCGAGGCCTGGGCGGCGCCGCGGCAGACCGCGGCGATCCCGTCGGTCAGCGACAGGCCACGCTGCGTGTGGAGCGCCGGCCCCCAGCGGATCTCGAGGTAGCGGACACCGTCGGCGGCCTTCGCCTCGATGAGCTCGACGGTCACGCGCTCGAGCGCATCGGCGTCCTGGAGGAGCGCGATCGGCAGGTCGAAGCGCTCGAGGAGCTCGGCCTGGGACGTGGTCCGCTCCGGCGCGACGAGCGCGGCGTACATCGCGGCGAACGTCCGTGGCGCGTCGACCCCCCGGGTCCGAGCGAGCTCCAGCGCCGTGTCGATCCGGAGCGAACCGTCGAGGTGGAGGTGGAGCTCGGTCTTCGGCATCGCCGCGATGAGCCGCCGGAGGGGCTTCGGATCGAGCGCGGCGGGCGGCTGCATCGGTCGATGCTACCGTTCCGGTCGGAGGTCGGACATCCGGTCCGGCGTCACGGCCGAACGTGTCACGGACGGGTCGCCCTGAGCGCGGCCCGCCGATGCGCTCGGCGAAAGCGGCCGGGACGCAGCCCGAGGATCGATCCGCCATGCCCACGGTTCTTGTCACCGGTGCCTCCGGGTTCGTCGGCAGCCATGTCGTCCCGGAGCTGCTCCGCGCCGGTCATCGGGTCGTTGGCCTGGTCCGAAGCCCGGAGACCGGCGCTCGGGTCGTCCTGCGCCTCGATCCGTCGCTGCGAGCCTCGCTGACGACGCGCGTCGGCGATGTCGGCGACCCCGCGTCGCTCGGGCCCGCACTTGACGGCATCGACGCCGTCGTCCACCTCGTCGCGATCCCACGCGATCGGTCGGGGGGCCGCGATCTGACCCGGGTCAACACCGGCGGGACCCGGAACGTCGTGGCGGCGATGACCGACCGCGGCGTGCCACGTCTCGTCCATCTCGGTGCGTTGGGCGTCGCCGACGATCCGACCCTGCACTACGCGAGCTCGAAGGCGCGCGCCGAGGCGCTCGTCGCGACGAGCGGTCTCGACTGGACGATCCTCAAGCCGTCGCTGATGTGGGGCGAGCGCGACGGGTTCTTCAACATCGTGGCCGACCTGGTCCGGCTGTCGCCCGGGATCGTGCCGGTGCCCGGCGACGGTCGGAGCCGGTTCCAGCCGCTCGCGGTCGCCGACCTGGCGCGCGTCGTGCGCCTCACGCTCGAAGAGCCCGCCCACGTCGGCCGATCGCACGAGCTCGGTGGGCCACGCTACTGGACCTACCGCGAGATCACCGCCGAGGTCTGCACCGCGCTGGAGCGGCGTCGGGCGATCGTGCCGATGCCGATCCCGCTGATCCGACTCGTGGCCGGGACATCGGAGGTCCTCCATCTGCCGTTCCCCGTGGCGACCGATCAGCTCCGGCAGCTCAAGCTCGACAACATCGGCCCGCTGACCGCGCTCGAGGACGCGTTCGGCTTCCGGCCGCAGGACATGGCGGGCAACCTGGGCTATCTTCGGCGCCGCAAGGCCCACCAGGAGCCTCGACCGGTCTGAGGAGCGGATGACGCCCGAGCCACCTCCCGCCGAGCCGTCCCCGTTCGATGCGTGGGCACCGCCCGCCGATCCGACGCCCGAGCCCGAACGCCCGCCGCGTCGTCGCCTTCCACCGCGGGTCCGCCGCGCGGCGGGTGCGGCAGGCTGGCTCGCGATGGCGACGCTGATCGCGCTCGGTGGGGCGGGCATCGTCACGGCGACGAACCGACCGCCCGTCGCCGGCGCCCGGCCCGAGCTGACCTGGACCGTCGACAAGGCGCTCGAACCCGAGCTCGCTGCCGCGACGAGCGACCTCGGCGCGCTGTCGGACGACGTCGACGCGTTCGGTGACATCGGCCGGGAGGCGCTCACGAAGCTGGTCGATCGCGACACCGCCGGGCTCCAGAAGACGATCGCCGACGGCGAGTCCCAGCTCGCCCTGATCGCCGAGGCGACCGCAAAGCTGCGCGCCCGGCTCGGGGCCATCCCGGGCATCGGCCCGGACGATCCGACCCGGATCGGGACCACGCTGCGGGTCCGCTACGACCGCCTCACGTCGGCGCTGTCGGCGACCGACGGGCTGGCGGGGTCGTGGGCCGCGCTGACCGGGGGCAGCGTCGCCGCGATCGACCTGACGACGAGCCTCGCCGAGCACGACACGCGGGCCGCCGAGGCGGCCAAGCTCGGTCGCAAGTTCGAGTACAAGAAGGCGCTCGCGGTCCTGGACAAGGCCGATGCCGCGCTCGCGAAGTCGCGTCAGCTGCGGGACCGGCTGGCCAACACGACCGACGTCGACATCCTGACCCGCTGGATCGATCGGAACGCCGCGTTCGACGGCGCGGTCCGCAAGGTCTGGACGTTGCTCGTGAAGTCGAAGGGCAAGATCACCGCCGACGTGCGGGCCGCGTTCGAGGAGCTGCGGTCCGCGCAGGCCGCCCTGCCGCCGGACAGCCGGGCGATGATCATCATCATGGCCGACGTCGCGCGCGGCGGCCTCAATCAGGCGGTCATCGGGATCGAGGAGGCTCGCGGCCGATTGTCAGCCGCGACCGACGCCCTCGGCGGGGGATAAGTCCCGCTACACTGGCCGCCACTGCCCCGGATCCATGCCCACCGCGCCATGTTCGCCCGGAGGTCCGACGCTCGATGCACCTGCGTGTCTCCACCGATCAACCGTGGGACGTCGCCGCCGACGTCCTGGCGATCCCGCTCGTCGGCGCGGCCACGTTCGACGGCCCGCTCGGCGAGCTCGATCGACGCTCCGGCGGCGAGCTCCGGGCGCTCGACGCGTTCGGTGAGCTATCCGCCAAGCGGTACAAGGCGACGCTCGCCGCGGCCGGTGAGCTACCCGTCCGACGGCTCGTGGTCGCCGGCGCCGGCGAGCCGGCAACGATCGATCGCGAGACGATCCACCGGCTCGGGGCGACGATCGAGCGCCGGCTCGGCGGGCGCAACGTCGAGCGCCTCGCGGTCTGGATCGGCGACCTCGCCGCGTCCCTCGACGGCGATGCGGCCACGGTCGTCGAGCTCCTGGTCCGCGGCATCGTCGAGGGCCACTACGAGCCGAAGGGGATCTATCTCGACAAGGTCGACTCGGCGCCGCCCAAGCTCGACGAGCTCATCGTCGTCGTCCCGAGCGGCGACGAGGCGGCGCTGACCGTCGCCGCCGAGCGTGGCCGGATCATCGGGGAAGGCGCGAACGTCGCCCGGACCCTCGCCAACCGGGCCTCGAACGACATGAGCCCAGAGGTCCTGGCCGACGCCGCGACCGACATCGCCAAGCGCAACGGCCTGTGGATCGACGTCATCTCGCCCGATCGAGCGGCCAAGCTCGGCATGGGCATGTTCCTGGCCGTCGGGCGGGGCAGCGACAACCCGCCGCGGATGATCGTGATGCGCTCCGGCAAGAAGGGCGAGCACGACGCCCTCGGACGCCATCTGGCGATCGTCGGGAAGGGTGTCTGCTTCGACTCCGGCGGCATCTCGATCAAGCCATCCGATCGGATGGAAGAGATGAAGATGGACAAGACGGGCGCGGCCACGGTCATCGCCGCGATCGAGACCGTGGCGCGGCTGGCGCCCGGAACGCCGCTCCTCGCGGTCGCCCCGGCGGTCGAGAACATGCCCGGCCCGCACTCGACCCGGCCCGGCGACGTCGTGAAGGCGCTCAACGGCAAGATGGTCGACATCACGAACACGGACGCCGAGGGCCGGCTCATCCTCGGCGACGCGCTGACCTACGCCGAGCAGCTCGGCGCGACCCACCTCGTCGACGTGGCGACCTTGACCGGCGCGGTCGCGCGTGCCCTGGGGCACCTCGTCACGGGTGCGTTCGGCACGCCCCAGCCCTGGTTCGACGAGGTGCTGGCGGCCGGCGCCCGGGCCGGCGAGCGCTACTGGCAGATCCCACTCGTCGACGATTACGTCGCGGACATGGACAGCTGGTACGGCGACCTCCAGAACGCCGGCTCGGCGGACGGCTCGCTGGTGAAGAGTGGCCTGTTCATCCGCGAGTTCGTCACGAAGCCCTGGGTCCACCTCGACATCGGAGGGACGGGCTACTTCCGCAAGCCGCTGCCGTTCGCGTCGCGGGGCTCGAACGGTGTCACCCACGCGACGCTCGTCGAGCTCGCCCTGGCCGGGGTGGCGCCCTAGCACCCGGCGCGGGCCAGGTCGACGGGCTCGGCGCGATGTTCGAGGGTTACCTCGCCGATGGGATCTCGCCGCTGACGATCCTCCTGGCGGTCGTCGGCGCGGTCTGGGGCGTCGCCGCGGATCGGGTCTCGGTCCGCTGGCCGGCCCACGACGAGGCCGAGGGGTTCCGGCCTGGCCGACGGCCCGGCTGGCGGACGGTCGTCGTCGCGGCGTTCGGGGCGATCGGACTGGGCGGGATCACGACGATCTTCCCGCCAGGCACGGCCGCTCTCGCGTTCGTCCTGTTCGGGGCCTACGTCGTCGTGCTCGTGCTCCTGCTGGCGACGGACCTCGACCAGCGGCTGATGCCCGACGTCCTGACCCTGCCGATGATCCCGGTCGCCCTCCTGTACGCCATCAGCGGCCAGAACCCGCTCGTCGGATCCGCGTGGATCCTGGCGCTGGTCGCAGCCGTCGTCATCCCGTTGCTGCTCTACCTGCCGTCGCTCCTGTTCGGACCCGGCGCCTTCGGGCTCGGCGACGTCAAGCTGCTCGTGACGGTCGGTCTGATCTCGGGCGCCTATCGGGCCGTGCTCGGGACGTTCGCCGGGATCATCGTGGCGGGGGTCGTGATCGTCGTCCTCCTCGTCGCCCGACGAGTCACGCTGCGGACCTACATCCCGTTCGGCCCGTTCCTCATCCTCGGCGCGCTCTGGGCGATCCTGCTCCGGACCTGAGCGGCAGCGATCCGGACTCGGCCGCGGCCCGTCCGGGTCCCTCGACGGGCCGTCTGGACGTTCAGGCGTATGATGCCCGGAAGCCGGAGTCGTCCCGGGTGTGCCCCGGGGACGGCGCGTACCGGCGGGCGTAGCCGCCAGTCGCGTCGATCGAATGACGCGCGCAACGGAGTTTGCTCGCAGCGTGACGTCGCCTCGATGATCGTCCGACAACCCGCACCAGACCGCCCGGGTGAGCGCACGCCCGACGTGACCCCGGCCCGGTCCACGCCGGTCGGAGCCAGCGCCGGGCCGCGTCCGCGGCGACGCGCCCTGCGGGCGACGGTCCGGATCGGCCTCATCGCGGCCCTCCTCCTCCCGCTGCTCAGCGGGTCGCTCGGCTCGCCCCAGGTCGCCACCGGTGACGACCTGTCGGACGCCCTCGCCAAGCAGAAGGCGATCCAGAACCGGATCGCCGCCCAGAAGCGCAAGGTCGCCGAGCTGAACGGGCTCCAGGCCGATCTCCGCGGCGTCATGAAGACGACCACCGCGAAGCTCGCCGGGATCAACGCCGACCTGGCCGACGTCAAGGCCGAGGTCAAGGACATGGCCGGTCGGGTCGACGCCATCCAGACGATCTACGACGGACAGGTCGCCCAGCTCGCCGACCTCGACGCCCAGCTCGCCGAGATCCAGGCCGAGCAGGATGCGAAATCGGCCCAGCTGAAGGACCGCAAGGCCCTCCTCGCCGACCATCTCCGGGCGGCCTACGACAGCGACCGGACCTCGATGCTCGAGACGATCCTGTCGGCCGATTCGTTCTCCGACGCGATCGCCGACGTCGGCTACCTCATCGACATCGGCGACCAGGACCGCGCCCTCGCGGAGCAGATCGCCAAGGACCAGGAGACGCTCTTCGCGCTGAGTCAGACCGTCAGCCAGACCCGCTTCGACACCGGCCAGCTGCGGGCTGAGACGGCCGCCCAGAAGAAGGTCCTCGACCGGAGCCTGGCCGATCTCAAGAAGGCTCGGGCGAAGCTCAAGAAGCTCGAGGCCGAAACGGCCAAGCAGCTCGCCCTCCAGCGCAAGGCCTACAAGGGCCTCGCCCTGAACGCCGCCCAGGCGAAGAAGATCCTGTCCCAGGAGGCGCGCGAGAACGCCGCCATCGATCGCAAGATCCGCCAGCTCATGAACCGCCAGTACGGTGGCGGCGGGATCCCATCCCAGTACTCCGGGACGCTCGACTGGCCGCTCGCCGGGACCGTCACCCAGGAGTTCGGCTGTACCGGGTTCGCCTGGGAGCCGCCACTCGGCAACTGCCGTCACTTCCACACCGGCATCGATATCGCCGACCCGCTCGGCACCCGGATCCACGCGGCCGGACCGGGCAAGGTCATCTACGCGGGTCCGCTGTCCGACGGCGCCTGGGTCGTGATCATCGCCCACAGCCAGCACCTGCTGTCGCTGTACGGCCACGTCAAGACGAACATCCCGGTCCATGCCGGGCAGATCGTGAAGAAGGGCCAGCTCATCGCCTACGTCGGGATGACCGGCCACACGACCGGTCCACACCTCCATTGGGCGGTCCAGCTCAACCACACCTGGGTCAACCCGCGGCTGTTCCTCTAGCAGGGAGCGTTCACCGCTAGCACGGACCGTTCACCGGTAGCACCGACCGTTCACCGGACGTTGACCGTGCCGGTCGGCGACCGCTCATCCATGCCGTGCTAGCATCGACCGGCGGGGACACCGACCCCGGCCGGAGCTCGAGGGCACCGCGATGAGACCGACGATGGCCGTCATCCTGGCTGGCGGAGAGGGCGAGCGTCTCTCCATCCTCTCGTCGGTGCGCGCCAAGCCCGCGGTGCCGTTCGGTGGCAAGTACCGGATCATCGACTTCACGCTGAGCAACTGCGTGAACTCGGGGATCACCGACGTCGTGGTCCTGACCCAGTACAACCCGCGCTCCCTGAACGATCACATCGGCCTCGGCCGGCCGTGGGACCTCGACCGGAACACCGGCGGCGTGAAGATGCTCCAGCCGTACATCGCTCGGGGCCGCGTCGCCGAGTGGTATCGCGGGACCGCCGACGCCGTCCTCCAGAACATCAACGTCATCGAGCACGCCGGCTCGGACGACGTCCTGATCCTGGCCGGCGACCACATCTACAAGATGGACTACGCCCCGTTCCTGGCCGCCCATCGGCGCCGCCGGGCCGACGTCACGATCGCCGTCCGGCGCGTCCCGCTGTCCGACGCGACCCGGATGGGGATCCTCGCGATGGACGACGGGAACAAGGTCGTCGAGTGGCAGGAGAAGCCGAAACAGCCGAAGAGCGACCTCGCCAGCATGGGCGTCTACGTCTTCTCCCGGAAGGCGCTCCGGCGCTGGCTCGACGAGGCGCGGGTCGACTTCGGCAGCCACGTCGTCCCGGCGATGATCGACGGCGGCGCCCGCGTGTTCGGCTACCGGTTCGACGGCTACTGGCAGGACGTCGGGACGATCCAGTCCTACTGGGAGGCCAACATGGCGCTCCTCGACGACCATCCCGAGCTGGACCTCTATGACAAGGAATGGATCATCCACACCCGCTCCGAGGAACGCGCCCCGGCGCGCATCGGTCAGACCGCACAGGTCCATCGGAGCTTGATCAGCCACGGCTGCATCGTCGACGGGACCGTCGTCAACTCGGTCCTGTCGCCCGGCGTCCGGGTCGAGGTCGGGGCGGTCGTCCGCGACTCGATCGTGATGTTCGACACGATCATCCGACGCGGGGCGATCGTCGATCGATCGATCATCGACAAGGAGGCCGTGATCGGCCCTGGCGCCGTGGTCGGAGACGGCGACGACGACACGCCCAACCGGCGCGAGCCGACCCGTCTGAACACGGGCATCAGCGTCGTCGGGAAGCGGTC
This sequence comes from uncultured Chloroflexia bacterium, assembly GCA_963783135.1. Lineage (GTDB taxonomy): Bacteria > Chloroflexota > Limnocylindria > Limnocylindrales > CSP1-4 > Chersky-267. Next base: position 467,997 of record CAWAMH010000001.1, read on the forward strand.
GGTCATCCCGCGCGGGGCACGGATCGGTCGGAACGTCCGGGTCGCCGAAGGCTGCCGGACCACCGACTTCAGCCGCCGGGTCGTCCCCAGTGGCGGATCGATCGACCGGGCCGCCGCCCCGCGCCGGCCGAAGACCGCCTCGGCCCCGGGCGATGCGCCAGCGGCCGAGCCGATCGCGATCCCGATCGAGGCGACGGCGTCGCGCCGGGCCCGGGACTGACCGGCGGGTGAACCCTCGCTCCTGACCCGCGCGCCCGGAACGCTGCCGGCCTCGCCGTCGGTCGGGCCCCTGGCGGACCTCGGCTAGACTGTCCCGGCCATGTCGCCGAACGCACCGGACGTCGCCGCACGGTCCGCCGATCGACCGGGCGACGCCGCACCCGAGCCGCTGCCGAAGGTCGTCACGCCCGCGGATGTCGAAGGCTGGTTCGCCGAGCTCGGGGTGGGGCCGACCGATCGGGTCGAGCGCGACGGCGTGTCGGCCTGGGACCTCGAGCTCGATGGGCGACGCCGGTTCGACGTCCGGGTCACGATCATCCTCGACCCGGCCGTCGGGTTGATCGCCTGGGTCCACTTCGCGCCTCCGATCGGCGACGGCTTCCGCAAGTCGTACCGGACGCTCCTCCGCTGGAACGACGAGTTCCCGTTCGTCAAGTTCTCCCTGGCCGAGGACGGACGCCCGACGCTGAGCAGCGAGATCCCGCTCCGCCTCCTCGACCGCGACGAGCTCGGTCTGGCGCTCGCCCGATCGCTGGCGATCTGCGACACGCTCCTGCCCGAAGCGGCCGGCTGGCTCTGGATCGGCGGGCGGATCCCGGATCAGTCGCAGCGCCGCTCCCGCAACGAGGCGCTCCTCGAGCGCTACGCCGACCGCATGCCGGAGCTCCTCGGGTCGTGAGCCGCTCGTCGATGGGGCGCCGGTCATGAGCTGCCGGTCGTGAACCGGCCGGTCGTCGGGCGGCTCGTCCGGCTGGTCGCCGCCGCCGCGCTCGCCGTGCCGGTCCTGAGCGTCCCGGCTGCGGCGTCACCGGTCGCCGCCGCCGGCCCCCGCCTGACCCTGGTCGGGACCGCTCGGTACGTCGTCCAGCCCGAGCGGCACCGGGTCCAGGTGACGGTCGATCTGAGCGTGACGAACCGGGCTCCGGAGACGGTCACGTCGCGCTACGTCTACGACCGCGCGAACCTGGCCGTGCTGCCCGGGGCGACCGGCTTCCATGCGACCGAGAACGGGGCGAAGGCCGGCGTCTCGGTGGCCTCCCGGTCCGCCAAGTCCACGCTCGTCGCCATCCGCTTCGCGAAACGCCTCGGGAGTGGCCGGACGACCACGATCCGGCTCGGCTTCGTGCTGCCGGATCCGGGCGGCAAGCCTTCGCGCCAGGTCCGGGTCGGCCCGTCGCTCGTGGCGTTCCCGGTCTGGGCGTTCGGGACCGAGGGCGTCTCGGGCTCGTCGGCCAGCGTCCGGTTCCCGGCCGGCTTCAAGGTCTCGGTCGGGGCGGGCCGTCTCGGCAAGCCGACGACCGCAGCCGACGGCACGACCACCGTCTCGTCCGGGACCCTCGCCGACCCGTTCGCGCTGTCCGGCTACGTCCTGGCCGATCGGGCCGGTGCGTTCGCCGAGACGCCGCTCGACGTCCCGCTCGGCGGATCGGTCGCCCACTTCGCGGTCCGCGCCTGGAAGGACGACCCGACCTGGAGCAAGAAGACGATCGCGCTGCTCAAGAAGGCCCTGCCCGCCCTCTCGGCGGCGATCGGGTTGGACTACCCGCAGACCGCGACGATCGGGGTCGAGGAGGCCGTCTCGCGTTCGATCGACGGTCTCGCGGGGGTCTACGACCCCTCGGTGGGCACGATCCGCCTGGCGTATACCGCAGGACCGCCGGTCGTCCTCCACGAGGCTGCTCACCTGTGGTTCGACGGCACGACCTTCGCGGACCGCTGGATGGTCGAGGGTCTCGCGACCTATGCCGCGCTGGGCGCGGCGGATCGCCTGAAGCTCGGCAAGACCGCGACCCGGGCACCCGCGGTCCCCGATCGCGGCGCGTTCCCGCTGAATGCCTGGCCGGCGGAGCCGGGTCGGGGGGTCGGCGTCGAAGCGGACGAGATGTATGGCTACGCCGCCTCGACCGAGCTGATCCGGCAGATCGCCGCTCGGACGGGCGCGGACGGGTTCCGCGCCGTCCTGCAGGCGGCGGTCGCCCGACCCGCCGGCAGTCCGACCGACTGGCGCGGCTTCCTGGACCTCGTCGAGACGGAGTCCGGCGTCGACGCCACCGACCTGTGGCGCACCTGGGTCGTCCGACCGGAGGACGCCGCCCTGCTGGATGCGCGTGCCCTGGCCCGGTTCGACCGCGCCCGTCTCGTGGAGGAGGCGACAGGCTGGCAGCTCCCGACGTCGATCGACGCGTCTCTCGCAGCCTGGCGGTTCTCCGAGGCGAGCGCGGCCATGGTCCAGGCCCGAGCGGTCCTCGACGCCCGCGACGATCTCGCGGTCGCGGCGGCCGTGGCCGGGCTCCAGCTCCCACCGACCCTGCGCCAGACGTTCGAGACCGGTGATCTCGAGGCCGCCGCGGCCGAGGCGTCGGTCGAGCGCGCGATCGTCGACCAGATCGTGGCGGCCGAAGGATCGGGCGCCGCGACGTCGTCGTCCTGGCTCGTACGCTTCGGCCTGCTCGGTCAGGATCCGGTCGGCGAGCTGGTCGCCGCACGGTCGGCGCTGGCCGCGGGCGACCTTCGCGCCGCCCAGGCGCGGGCGATCGGCGCGCGGGAGACCTGGACCGCGGCGGCCGATCTCGGCGGGCTGCGGATCCGGACGATCGTGGCGATCGCACTCGTCGTCGGGCTCGTGATCCTGCTCATGGCGACCCGGGCGCGTCGCCATCCGCGCAGAGCCGACGCGAGCTACGAGACGTAGTCGATCGGGGTCCGGGCGTCGTCCCGGCTGCTACACTGCCGAGCCAGCCCAGCCTCGAATGGCCGGGTCCAGCGGGAGACCCGGAGCCGACCGTGCGAGAGGCCGCAGACACCCCACCGGGCCAGGGCCCCGACTGATGGGCATCCTCCGGGTCCGTCCGTCGAACGAGATCCTGTCCGGCGAGTCGGCCGATGTCTACTTCGCCCGGGCGGAGAGCATCCTCGAGCGCGAGGGGCTCGACCCGATGGTCGTCATGGAGGTCTTCAGCCGCGAGGCGGGCATCCTGTGCGGGATCGACGAGGCGAAGAACCTCATGGCCCACGTCCTCGGCGAGGCGGACCCGTCGGAGGTCACGGTCGAGGCGCTCGACGACGGCGACACGTTCGGGCCGAAGGAGGTCGTCCTCCGGATCCGGGCGCGCTACCGCCGGTTCGGCCTGTACGAGACGGCGATCCTCGGGATGCTCGCTCAATCGACCGGCTGGGCGACCGCGGCGCACGAATGCGTCGAGGCGGCCGCGCCGCGACCGGTGATCTCGTTCGGCGCCCGGCACGTCCATCCCGACGTGACCGACGTCCTCGACTACGCAGCGATCGTCGGCGGCTGTGTCGGCGCGTCGACCCCTGCCGGAGCCCGACTCGCCGGGCTGAACCCGACCGGGACGATGCCGCATTCGCTCGTGCTCATCTTCGGCGACACCGTCGAGGCGGCGATCGCGTTCGACCGCGACCTCGGGCCTGACGTGCCCCGGATCGTGCTCATCGACACGTTCAAGGACGAGGCCGAGGAGGCGCTGCGGGTCGCCCACGCGCTCGGCGATCGGCTGTACGGCATCCGGCTCGACACGCCCGCCGAGCGCGGCCGGGTCACCGCCGACCTGGTCACGGAGATCCGGGCGCGACTCGACCTCGAGGGGTTCAGCCACGTGCGGATCGTCGTGTCGGGTGGCCTGAGCCCGGACCGGATCCGGTACTTCGCCGAGGCCGGCGCGCCGGTCGATTCGTTCGCGGTCGGCTCGTATATCAGCGGTGCCGCCCCGATCGACTTCACCGGCGACATCAAGGAGATCGACGGACGGCCGATCGCCAAGCGCGGCCGGATCCCCGGTCGGACCGAGAGCCCGAGGCTGCGGCCGGTCGACCTTGCGGAGTGGCGCGCCGGGAGCTGATCCGGCCCCGCGACGGCGTGTCGCGGCGACCCGTGCGACCATCGCGCGATGGACCGCCGATCCGCCCCGGAGCCGGATGACAGCGACGATCCGCAGGTCGACCCGTCCGACGGGTCCGACCCGGCCGTCGGCGGCGCTGACGAGCGCGAGTCGGCATACGCGCTGCTGCAACGCGGCCAGCAGCTCCTCCGGCGCGGGCATCACGCTCAAGCCGCGATCGTCCTGGAGCGAGCGGCTCGAGCCGAGCCAGGCAAGGGCTCGATCCTCGAGGCACTCGGCCGGGCCTACTACAACAGCGGGCAGCACGAGCGCTCGCGCGCGACCTTCGAGGCGCTGCTCGAGCTGGATCCGTCCGCTGACTACGCCCACTTCGCGCTCGGCCAGAGTCTCAAGCAGCTCGGCCGGCGGGCCGCTGCCCGGACCCACCTGAAGCTCGCGGTCGCGCTGGCGCCCGACTCCGAGCTGTATCGCGCGGCGCTCCGACGTCTGGGTCCCGCCGAGGGTTGACGCGTCAGGTCGCAGGCAGCACCCAGTGCGGCCACTCGACCCGGGCCTCGAATCCCTCGGCGGTGTAGAGCTCGAGCGCGCGGGCGTTGCGGGCCTCGACCGAGAGCTCGACTTCGGCGTGGCCAGCGGCCCGGAGATAGCCGACGCCCCATCGGACGAGCTGACGTCCGAGACCACGTCCGCGCCATTCGGGCAGCAGACCGACGATGCCGATCTCGCCGCGTTGGCGGCCACCGTCGCCAGGCAGGACGAGCGTTCGGCAGACACCGATCAGCCGCTCCGGTTCCGTCGCCGACGCCACGACCAGGACGCCGGCGGGGTCGAAGTCGGGCCGGGCGTGGATCTCGCGGATGAACGCCTCTGGCCACGACAGCGGCGAGGGGTGGTCCTCGAAGACCCGGTTCAGGAGTGCGACGTACGCCGCGTCGTCGCGCCCGGGCCGGACCGGCCGGACCACGACGTCCGGCGCGAACGTCGGGGCCGGGACCTCGCGCTCGGGCGGCAGGACGAACTGCCACATGCTCGAGCGATAGACGAAGCCAAGGGCCGCGATGAACGCGGCCGCATCGGATCGGCTGACGTCGCCCCACAACGACAGCTCCGCGAGCCCTCGCCGTCCGACAAGCTCCCGCGCCGCGTCGACGAGCCGTCGGCCGTGGCCGCGCCTGCGGAAGTCCGGATGGACCGTCAGCGCATCCGCCCGTGGCGTGCACTGGCCGACGACCCGGCCGTCCTCGACGGCGACGACCGTCTCGTCCCGGACCATCTCCATCCGCGACACGAGCCAGGCGATCTCGGCCCGGCTGACACCCGGCATCGGGGCCTGGTCGTAGTTCGCGAGCTCGAGCTCGATGACGGCCGGGCCGTCCGCGGGAACGAGCGCCCGGACGGATCGATCGGTCACGGTCGGAGCCGGGAGGCTCCCGCCGCCGGTCCCCGGAGCCGGGCCACGCGAAGCAGGCCGATGATCGACTTCGCGTCGGCGATCCGTCCGTCCTCGGTCGCCGCGACGGCCTGGTCGAACGGCACCCGGACGAGGACGAGCGCCTCGTCGGCGTCCGGTCCGCGGCGGCCGTCGGCGGGACCGATCTCGGTCGCCAGGTAGAGGTGGAGCCGCTCCGCCGAGAATCCCGGCGCCGGCCAGAAGCTGCCGAGATCCTGCCAACGGCCCGCGCGTTGGCCGGTCTCCTCCTCGAGCTCCCGGGCGGCCGCCGTGGCGGGGTCCTCGATCGACTCGCCCGGGCCGGCATCGAGCCCGCCGGCCGGGATCTCGAGCAGCGTCCGACCGGCAGCCGGCCGGAACTGACGCACGAGCAGGACCCGGTCGTCGTCGTCGAGCGCGACGATCGCGACCGCACCGCGATGGCCGACGATCTCGCGCTCGTGGCGTGAGCCGTCGGCCCGCTCGACGGTGTCGAGCCGGAACGTCAGCGTCCGGCCTTCGAGGATGACCCGCGAGTCGACCGTGGTCTCGTGCAGCTCGGCATCCGAGTCAGGGTCGTCGAACGGGTCGATGGTCGCCCCCCGGAAGGATCGTCTGGGCCGAGTTCAGGCGACCGCGGTCGCGGTCGTCGTCGCGGTCGCCGTCGCATCGCTGGCGAGCGAGGCGCCCGTCTCGGCGTCGAACACGTGGAGCTTCGAGAGCGGGACCACCATGTTGATGATGTCGCCGGGTCGGACCCGATGCTCGGCCCCGACCACCGCCACGAGCTCCTTGGCTCCGGCGGTCACGTGGAGCAGCTCTTCGTTGCCGAGGTACTCCACGACGTCGGCCTTGACCTGGATGGTCGCGTCCCCGTCGCCTGCCGTCCCGATGTCGAGGTGCTCCGGCCGGATGCCGGCGACCACCTTGCGGCCGACCGTGGGCCCGACCGACTCGCGCAAGCGGGGCGGCAGCGGCAGGCTGAAGTCGTCGCCGTCGATCGTCGAGGTCTCGCCCGAACCCTTGAGCGTCATGTCGACGAAGTTCATCGACGGGCTCCCGATGAACCCGGCCACGAACCGGTTGATCGGGGTGTCGTACAAGGTCTGGGGGGTGCCGACCTGCTGGAGGAGGCCGTCGCTCATCACCGCGATCCGGGTGCCCATCGTCATCGCCTCGACCTGGTCGTGGGTGACGTAGACGACCGTCGTCTTGAGCCGCTGGTGGAGCCGGGCGATCTCGGCGCGGGTCTGCACGCGGAGCTTGGCGTCGAGGTTCGACAGCGGCTCGTCCATCAGGAACACGGCCGGCTCGCGGACGATCGCCCGACCGAGGGCGACGCGCTGACGCTGGCCGCCCGACAGCTCCTTCGGCTTGCGGGCGAGGAGCTTGCCGAGGTCGAGGATCCCGGCCGCCTCCTGGACGCGCTTGTCGATGTCGGCCTTGGGGACCTTGCGCAGCTTGAGCCCGAACGCCAGGTTGTCGTAGACGGTCATGTGGGGATAGAGCGCGTAGCTCTGGAAGACCATCGCGATGTCGCGATCCTTGGGGGCGACGTCGTTGACGACCCTGTCGCCGATCCGGAGGGTGCCGGCGCTGATCTCCTCGAGCCCGGCGATCATCCGGAGGCTGGTCGTCTTGCCGCAGCCCGACGGGCCGACCAGCACCATGAACTCGCCGTCGGTGATCTCGAGGTTGAGGTCGTTCACCGCGAGGACTTCACCGTACTTCTTGGTGACGTGATCGAATGTGACCGTCGCCATCGCAGGTACTCCCGTCCCGCCGGTCGTCGCGAGTCCATGCATCCGGCCGCCGCAGGGCGGACTCGGACGGACTCCGTACGCGACCGGTGGGTCGCCGGCATCTTAGTCCCGGGCCGATGACCCGGGCAACCCTCCGACGGACCGGTCGACTCGGGCATGATGACCGGATGCGGACGTCGGTCTCGGAGGATCCAGCATCGAGCGCTCCCCTCGCTCTGCGGGGGATCAGTCTCGCCCTCGACCTCGGAGGCACGCAGGTCCGAGCCGCGGCCGTGGGGCCGGACGGCTCGATCCGGTCACGACGGGACACCCGGACGCCGGTCGAGCAGGGCGCCGACGCGATCGTCGCGGCCTGCGTCACGGAGCTCGAGCACGTTCTGGCCGCGGAGGAGGCGCGCGGGATCCTCCGGGCCGAGATCCAAGGCGTCGGGATCTCCGCGCCCGGACCGGTCGACCCGATCAGGGGCACGATCGTCGATCCGCCGAACCTCGGGCCGGCGTTCCGCGACATCCCGCTCGCAGCCCGGGTCCGCGAGGCACTCGGCCTGGCAACCGTCATCGACCGCGACACGCAGGTCGCCGCGATCGGCGAGGGTGCCGCCGGCGCCGCCCGGGGCTGTCGGGACTATCTGTACGTCACGGTCTCGACCGGGATCGGCGGGGCGATCGTGAGTGACGGCCGCTTGCTGCGCGGTCCCGATGGCTCGGCTGGCGAGCTCGGCCATCTCGTCGTCGACCGGAACGGACCGCTGTGCGGCTGCGGGGCCGCCGGGCATCTCGAGGCGATCGCCTCCGGGTCGGGGATCGCCCGAGCGGCACGCGAAGCGGTCGATCGCGGCGAGTCGCCGCTGCTGGCGGGACTGATCAAGTCGGCCGGGCTGGCGTTCGGTGCCCGGGAGGTCGTCGCCGCGGCCGGATCCGGCGACGAGGCCGCGGGTCGCATCGTCGACGATGCTTGCGCCGCCTTCGCCGCCGCGAGCGTCTCGCTGATCGACGTCTTCAACCCGGATCTCGTCGTGGTGGGCGGGAGCCTGGCCCGCGGCCTCGGTGAGCGTCTCCTCGGACCCGCCCGCGAGTCGGTGCGCGATCTCTCGTTCCGGAGCGCGGCGCAGCGGGTGCGGTTCGTCCCGAGCGCACTCGGCGACGATGTCGGACTCATCGGTGCGGCCGTCCTCCTGGCCCAGCACCTCGCGCGTCGCGAGGGCGACGAGCCTCCCGCCGCGGGGACATGACGAGGCCCCCGCCGGGGGCGCGGGGGCCTCGTTCGAGTCGAGCGGATGGTCGCCGGGCGCCGCCGTCGCCCGGCGGGTGAGTCAGTGGTTCAGCGAGCGGCCGGGACCAGCCAGCCCGGCTGCGCCTCGACGGCGCCGACCAGGAAGTCGCGCGACGCCTCGACCTGCTTGCGTGGGCCGCTGAGGTCCTTGACGAGCTTGCCGTCCGACTTCACGATCCGGCCGTCGACGAAGACGGTCTCGACGTTCGAGACGTCCGCCGCCAGGACGACAGCGGCCACCGGGTCGATGACCGGCGCCACGTTGACCGCACCGCCGTCGATGATCACGAGGTCGGCCTTCTTGCCCGGGGTGATCGACCCGGTCCGATCGGCGATCCCGGCCACCTTCGCCCCGTCGAGCGTCGCCCAGCGGAGGACCTGGCGGACGGTGATGAGATCCGAGGTCGGGACGTTCCCGTCGAGGCCCTCGTCCCACGAGGCCTGGTGCCGGCGGGCCCGTTCGGACGCGAAGATCGCGTGCATCTGGGTGAACTGATCCGACGGTGCCGTGGTTGCGACGTCGGAGCTGAGCCCGACCGGGATCCCGAGCTTCTCGGCGTGCTGCGCCGGCGCCCAGCCGTGGCCCATCTGAAGCTCGATCTGCGGCGCCATCGAGACGTTGCCGCCCGAGTCGCGGACCATGAGCCACTCGTCATCGGTCAGGTGCGACCCGTGGACGTACGTCGTGTTCGGGTAGAGCAGGTCCATCCCCTGGAGCGCCTTCAGTTGGCCCTTCGTGTAACCGAACCGGTCCATCGCGACGTGGACCGTGATGTTCACCCCGAGCTCCTTGGCGAGCTCCCACTCGTACCGGACGACGTCCGGCTTGCAGAAGTTCGTGCCCCGCGTGGCCAGCCCCATCGTGATCAATCCCGCGTCGGAGCTGAGGTACTGCTTGCGGACGCGCCGGGCCTCGTCGCCGCTGATGCGCTCGACGCTGCCCGCGTAGTCCGGCCCGAACCACCAGGCCTGGATCGACGTGTTGGGGAACCCGAACGCGAAGACGGACCGGATGCCTGCGTCCTGGAGGCCCTTGACCGCGGCATCGGCGTGGTCGGGGGTATTCATGATGTGGGACCAGTCGACCAGCGTGGTGATGCCCGCGTTCGCGCACTCGAGCGCGCCCCACTGGTTGGCGGCGTAGACGTCGTCCGGCCGGTACTTCGGCGCGAACTGGTCGAGGATCGCGGCGAAGTACGCACCGAGCGTGTAGTCCGGGGCGCAGGTCCGGATCGAGGTCTCCCAGGTGTGCCGATGGGTGTCGATGAAGCCCGGGATGACGATGTCCCCGGTCGCGTCGATGACCTTCGCGTCGGCGGCCGAGATGTTCGGGCCGACCTGGGCGATCTTGTCGTCCTCGATGAGGATGTCCGCCCGCGGCAGCTCGCCCAGGCTCTCGTCCTGGGTCAGGACGATGCCGCCACGGATGAGGGTCCGATCGGTCACGATTCGCTCCCTTTCTGACGAACGCTGGATGATGTCGGCGCGTCGGTCGACGGCCGGCCGCCCGGTCCTGCGTGTTCGGGTCGCGTCCTCCTGCTCGCGGATGGCTCCTCCTGTCAGCTGGACGGATGTCGTCGTAGATGGGTCGCGACCGCCGAGAAGTCCGCGTCGGGGCCGACGTCGGCTTCGGCGGCCCGGATCACGCTCAGGTTCGTGCGCGCCTGTGGCATCGGGACGCCGACCCGCTCGGCCAGGTCGGCGATGAGACCGAGGTCCTTCTCGGCGAGCGTCGAGGGCGAAGGCGACCGGCGTGGACTCGGGCTCGAGGAACGCGGCGCGCTTGTAGGCGACGAGGGGAGCGCCGACCGCGCTGGCCGCGATCACGTCGTAGGCGAGCGCTCGATCGACGCCCGCCGCCTCGGCCAGGACGAGCCCCTCGGCGACCGCCTCGTTCAGCCCGAAGACGATCGTGTTGACCGCGAGCTTCATCGCGGCCCCGGAGCCGAGCCCGCCGACGTGGAAGATCGTCTTGGCGAGTGGTTCGAGCGCCGGCCGGGCCTTCTCGAGATCGATCGCGCTGCCGCCGACCATCAGGGTGAGCTGACCCGATTCGGCCGTGGCCACACTGCCCGAGACCGGGGCGTCGAGGAGCCCCGCCCCGGCGGCCCGGGCCGGTCCCTCGAGGGCGAGGATCGCGGCCGGCGTCACCGTGCTGAGATCGACGAGCACGCTGCCGGGATGGGCGCCGGCGAGGATCCCGTCAGGCCCCGTGTAGACCTCCTGGACGGCTGCGTCGTCGGCCACCATCGAGAGGCAGACATCGGTCGTGGCGGCGGTCGCGGCCGGGGTCGCGGCCACGCGGGCACCGAGCTCGGACGCGAGCGCCTCGGCCCGGTCCCGGCCGCGGTTGTAGACGACCAGCCGGCAGCCCGCCCGGGCCAGTGCGCGGGCCATCGCCGAGCCCATCCGTCCGGTCCCGACGAGTCCGACCGTGACCTGGGTGGCGCTCGTCACCGCGCTTCCTCGAGACGGCGTCGGACGGTGGCCACGATCCGCTCGACGGAGGGCATCGCGAGGTCCTCGAGGGCGGCTGCGGACGCCAGCGGCACGTGCGGAGAGGTGATCCGGACGAGCGGCGCGTCGAGGCTGTAGAAGCCCTCGTCGGCGATGATCGAGACGATCTCAGCGCCCCAACCGCACAACCGCGGGTTCTCCTCGACCGTGAACAGCCGGCTTGTCTTGGCGACCGAGGCGAGGATCGTCCGCGTGTCGAGCGGGACGAGCGAGCGCAGGTCGATGACCTCGGCCGAGATGCCAGCGTCGGCCGCGAGCCGGTCGGCCGCCTCGGCCGCGCGCGGGACCATCCCGGCCAGGGCCACGATCGTGCAATCCGTACCCGCCCGGACGACGCGGGCCGTGCCGAGGACGTCGACATGTTCGCCGTCGGGCACCTCGCCCTTCGTTGCGAACAGCGACTTGCTCTCGCAGAAGATGACCGGGTCGGGATCGCGGATGGCGGCCGCGAGGAGCCCGACCACGTCGGCCGGGGTCGACGGCGCCACCACCTTGAGACCGGGGATGGCCATCGCCCAGTTCTCGATGCTCTGGCTGTGCTGGGCGCCGAACCGGAGCCCGCCACCATTGGCGGTCCGGAGCACGAGTGGCAGGGCCACCTGGCCGTCGGTCATGTAGCGGGTCTTGGCGATCTGGTTGGCGACCATGTCCCAGGCGACGGCGAAGAAGTCGCTGAACATCAGCTCGGCGACCGGTCGCAGCCCGGTCATCGCCGCGCCCATCGCCGCACCGACGATCGCCTGCTCGCTGATCGGCGTGTCCCGGACGCGTTCGGGTCCGAACTCCTCGAACAGGCCCTCGGTCAGCTTGAACACACCACCGGCCGCCCCGACGTCCTCGCCGATGAGGACGACCGACGGGTCGCGCCGCATCTCCTGGGCGATCCCCGCCGCGACCGCGCCGCGATAGGTCAGCTCAGGCATGCGACGTCACGACCCCGTCGAGTTCCGTAGAGGGAGCTCCGTCGACCCCATCGGCCTGAGCCTTCAGTTCCGCCATGCCGAGCCTCCGTCGGCCCAGACCTGGGTCTCGAGGACGTCGGCCGATGGCTCCGGACCGGTCCGGGCGATCGCCTCCGCGGCGTCGACCTTGGCCGCCGTCTCGGCTTCGATGGCGGCCAGGGTCGTCTCGTCGACGCCGGCCGCGGAGAGCCGGGCACGGTAGGCCGGGATCGGGTCACGCGCCTTCCAGGCGGCCACCTCGTCGTCCGGACGGTACTTGCCCGGATCGGCCCGGGAGTGCCCGCCGTGGCGATACGTGAGCGCCTCGATGAGCGCGGGTCCGCCGCCCGATCGCGCCCGGTCGAGCGCGCCGCGGGCGGTCTCGTAGACGACGTCGGCGTCGTTGCCGTCGATGAGGACCGACTCCAGACCGTACGCCGAGGCCCGATCGGCCGCCGGGTGCTCGACCGCCGTGACGGCCCCGATCGGGGTGTACTCCATGTACTGGTTGTTTTCGCACACGAAGACCACCGGGGCCTTCCAGACGGCGGCCATGTTGAGCGCTTCGTGGAACGCTCCGATGTTGGTCGTCCCGTCGCCGAAGAAGCAGACAGCCACCTGGCCCGACTTGCGGTACTGGGCCGACCAGGCCGCGCCGAGCGCGATGGGCAGGTGGGCGCCGACGATCGCGTACGAACCCATCACGCCATGGTCGACGCTGGTCAGGTGCATCGAGCCACCCTTGCCGCCGAGCAGGCCGGTCGCCCGGCCGAACAGCTCGGCGAAGATCGGCGCCATCGGCACCCCGCGGGCCAGCGTGTGGTTGTGGCCGCGGTACGTGCAGAACGTGTAGTCGTCGGCGCGCATCGCGGCCGCGAAGCCGGCGGCCACGGCCTCCTGGCCGACACCGAGGTGGGTGGTCCCGCGGACGAGCCCCTCGAAGAACAGTTCCTGGGCACGCGTCTCGAACGCGCGGCACTCGACCATGATCCGGTACATCTCGAGCCGGACCTCGGGGTCGATCTCGGGGCCGTGCGGCCGGGGAGCGGTCCGGGACGTCGACATCGGCTCGCGCCTCAGTACTCGTTGGCCACGAACAGCTCCCGGGACGGGAACCGGGTGATGACCTGGGGACCATCGGCGGTGATGACGACCTCCTCCTCGATCCGGGCCGCCGACACGCCGTCCGACGCCGGACAGTAGGTCTCGAGCGCGATGACCATGCCCTCCTTGAGCTCGACGGGGTGGTCGAGCGAGTTGAGCCGACTGATGATCGGCCGCTCGTGGAGGAACAGCCCGACGCTGTGCCCGAACTGGAGACCGAAGCACTCCATCTCGTTGTCGAAGCCGAACTCCTCGGCCTTCGGCCAGACCTTGGCGACCTGGTCCGTCGTGACGCCCGGGCGCATCAGCTCGATCGACGCGTCGATCCACTCGCGCGCCCGCTTGTAGGCGTCGCGCTGGGCATCGCTCGCCGAGCCGACGACGAACGTCCGGTAGTAGCACGTCTTGTAGCCGATGAAGGTCTGGATGATGTCGAAGAACGCCTGATCGCCGGGCCGGATGATGCGATCGCTGAAGACGTGCGGATGCGGGCTGCAGCGCTCGCCCGAGACCGCATTGATGTTGTCGACGTGCTCGGACCCGAGGTCGAACAGGAACTTCGTCACGTTCGCCACGAGCTGGCTCTCGCGGATCCCCGGCTTGAGCTGTTCGGAGATGAGCTGGTAGGCGCCGTCGACCATCGAGCAGGCGGTGCTCAGCAGGAGGATCTCGTCGACCGACTTCACCTCGCGGGCATCGAGCATCACCTGCTGCCCGTCGCGGACCGCGATCCCCTCCGCCTCCAGCGCGGCCAGCATCGGCGGCTCGACGATGTCGACCCCGATCGGCATGTCGGCTACGCCTTCCGCCTTGAGCAGGTCGCGGATCTCCCGGGCGGCCGACCGGAACAGGCCGGCGTCGGGCGCGACCGCCCCGCGCAGCCCGACCATCCCGGCGTGGATGTTCTCGGGTCGCAGCCAGGGGCAGTTGAGCCGGTGATGCTTGGCGGCCGAGCCGAAGTCCCAGATGTGGGGGTCACCGCCACGCGTCAGCAGCGCATAGCGGGTCATCTTGTCCCGAGCCCATTCGCCGATGTGCGTGCTCGTGACGTAGCGGATGTTGTTGAAGTCGAACAGGAGGAGCGCGCCGACGTCGGACCCGGCCAGGGCGGCCCGGGCGCGCCCGATCCGGTAGGTCCGGAGCCGCTCGACGTTCCACCGCTCCTCGAAGTCGACGTTCATCGAGCCGGGGGCAGCGATCGTCATCGGCATCGGCGGCCTCCTCCTGGTGTTCGTGACGGATCCTGTTGGACTCCGCAACCGACCGTCTCCGTCGTCATGCTACAAGCAGGCCACCCATGGGGTGCTCCTCCTGCTGGCCGTCAGCGTGGATGGCTGGTCGCGCCGATACGAGCAGGCACTCGCGCGACGACACGATCGGGGGATGATCACGGAGGTCGCTCTGGGTCGCCCTCGACGGCGCCACCAGAACCTTCATGAACGCTGGAGAGCGAGACGCGATGCATTACGTCGGGCGGATCGATTGGTCGTTCAAGGAGGGGCGGATCCCGTCCGGGCCGAACGCCTCCGGGTTGTCTCGGACCGTCGTCGTCGGGCCGGCTCAGGGCGCCGTCCACACCGAGCTCGCTGCGGGTTCGTTCGCGCCAGGTGGCTGGATCCAGCGCCACGTCCACTCGTTCGAGGAGGCGCTCTACGTGCTCGAGGGTGCCCTGATCATCGAGCTCGACGGCACCGTCCACCGGCTCGAGCACGGGGACTTCGCGCTGATCCCGATCGGGATCCATCACGCCCTCGGCAATGCCGGCTCCGAGCCGGTCCGCTGGGTGGCGATCAACACGCCCACCCGGCTGGCGCCCGACGCCGGTCGGAAGGACACGTACTACGCCAGCGAGCCGTTCGATCTCGACGCGTTGGCGAAGCGTGCCGTTCGGCCGCCGTTCGGGGACCCGACGCTGCGCCTGGTCGGTCACTACGACGGGACCCCGCCACAGGCCGAGGCGCTCCGGGTCGCGGATCCCGCCCGCGGTCGGCGACCGGCGGGCATGGACACGGCCGTCCTCGCCTACAGCGGGATCTCGGTGAAGATGCTCGTCGACCGGACGTTCGGGGCCGACCTGCTGACGATGTTCACGGTCGACTACGAGCCGGGTGGCTCCGCCCAGGCCCACGACCATCCGTTCGAGGAGGCGTACGTCTTCCTCGACGGCGAGATCGAGGGTGAGTTCGACGGGCAGCTCTATCGGTTCACGGCCGGCGATGTGGCGTTCGCGGGCGTCGGGTCGCTCCACGGGTTCTACAACACGGGTGCCGGCAGGGTCCGCTGGATCGAGACCCAGGCGCCCCAGCCGCCGAGCCGCCACGCGTACCGCTGGGCGGACTCGTGGCGCCGGTTCGACGCGTCCTGACCGACGCGCTCGCAGACGACAGGAGGACGCTTCGATGGTGGATCCGGGTGCAGTCATCGTGGTCGGGGGCACCCGGGCGATCGGGCTCGAGATCGTCCGGCACTACGCTGCCGCGGGGCGCGAGGTCGTCCTCACCGGGCGCCATTCCGAGCATGTCGCCTCGGCGGTGGCGACGGTCCCCGGGCGGGTGCAGGGGCTGACCTTCGATCTGACCGAGCCGCGGTCGATCGCGTCGGCCCTGGCCGGCGTCGGGCCGGTCCAGCGGCTGGTCCTCGCGGCCATCGACCGCGATTCCAACAGCGTGCCCGAGTACGACATCGAGCAGGCGATCCGGCTCGTGACCCTCAAGCTCGTCGGCTACACCGAGGTCGTCCACAGCCTCCTGTCGCGGCTGACCGATGACGCGTCGCTGGTCTTGTTCGGAGGGATGGCGAAGGAGCGCCCGTACCCGGGGTCCACCACGGTCTCGACCGTCAACGGCGGCGTCGTCGGGCTCACCCGGTCGCTGGTGGAGGAGCTCCGCCCGAAGCGCGTCAACTCGATCCATCCCGGCATCGTCGGCGACTCGCCGTACTGGGCGGAGAAGCCGGAGGCGGTCGAACGGGCGCGATCGCAGACCCCGACCGGGACCCTAGCGACGATGGCCGACATCGTCGGGGCGACTGTCTTCCTGCTCGAGAACCCGGCGATGAACGGGGTCGAACTGTTCGTGGACGGCGGCTGGCACTGCCGTTGAGCCGATCCGGACCCACGTGTCGGGTCGTCGGAGGTCTGCTCAGTTCCGCTCCACTGGACATCCGCGGCGTCGGTCCGGTCTGCCCTGTTGGTCTACTCTCAGGGCGTGGACAGCTGGAACCGACGCGCGCTGCTCATCCTGATCGCGATCGGTCTCGCGCTCGGTGTCGTCTACGTCGTGATCGTGAACATCAGGGCGCCGGGTACCTAGGCGCGGGGCGAGGTCCGGACGGCGTCGTACCTTCGCCTCACATACGGGTCGGTTCGCGCCGCGATAGGTTGCCCTTCGACACCGGACCAGCAATGGCCGCGGCGACCGAACGTGGTGGATCCGATGCGACGACTCGCGCCTCTCGGACTGGCGATCCTGCTGCTGTTGACGGCTGGTTCGATCTGGGTGCTCGGCGTGGGCTCGACTCCTCGCCCGCTGTGCACGGTCGGCTGCATCCTCGACGTCTATCCGTGCCGCGATCCGGTGACCGGGGGACCGCCGGTCCCCCACTGCCCGGAGCCGGCGGCAGGGGCGGCCACGCAGAGCGTCGCCGCGACGACGCTGACCCTGGCTCTGGCGGCGCTGGCCGCCCTCTCGCTCCTCTGGTGGTGGATCGACCGGGGACGGCCCGGGCCGGGACCCGACGCGGGCGGCCCGCCGACCGTTGGCCCGCCGCCAGAGCCAGTCGGGTCGCCGGAGCCGCTCGGGCCACCGGTCGCCTGACCCGCTCACGGCGACGCCGATCGGGGATGGGTGGGGTGGCCTACGGGTCTCGAACCCGTAACCTTCGGAGCCACAATCCGATGCTCTGCCTATTGAGCTAAGGCCACCGCGGCGCGTCGGTCGCCGGAGGCTGCGGCGCCGTGGTCGCGCCGCTCGGCGAACGAGCCACGGGAGTATAGCGGCTCGTCGGGACCGGCCACTCGTGCCACGAGTCGTGTCGACGTCCGACGCTATCCTTGGCCGATGGCCATCCGTGTCCGCCGCATCGCGACCGCCGCGCTGCTGGCCGGTGCCCTGGGGCTCGGCGGTGGCGGAGGTCCGATCGAACCCGTCGGTGCGGCTGACGCCGCGCCGGCCGGCAGGTACACCTTCGAGGTCGCCGGCCCCGGCGACTTCGTCCGCCAGACGAACCTCGTCCAGTGCGTCGGCGCGAGCATGCAGATGATGATCAACATGATGGCGCCCCGGAACGACCGGACCGCCGCGACCCAGCATCGACTCTGGAAGCTGGCACGGACACTGGGCCCGCGTTGGCCGGCCGGCGTGCGACGGGGGAAGGGCGCTTCGCCCGTAGGTTGGGCGCGTGCGCTCGGTCGACTCGGCTATGGACCGTTCGCCGCGGTCGCCTTCCCGACGCTCGGTGCGGCCACGAAGGCCGCCGCGAAGGCCATCCGGGTGACCGGCAAGCCCGTCGGCGTCCTCGTCTGGGCCGGTCGCCACGCGTGGGTGATGACCGGCTTCCGAGCGACCGCTGACCCGCTGTTGACGGATACCTATCGGGTCACCCAGGTGACGCTGATGGACCCGCTCTACCCATTGACGAGCACGATCTGGGGCAAGACCCAGCCACCGGGCAGCCGGCTCTCGCTGGCGCGGTTCGGGCGATCCTTCGTCCCGAGGCGACCCTTCCTGCGGCCATCTTCGTTCGACGGCATGTACGTGCTCGTCCTGCCGGTCTTCTCGTTCGTGCCCCGGGCGACCGACCGCGCCGTCGGCGTCTAGGCGGGTCGCCCCGGAGCCTGCCCACGCATTCGCGCGGATTGATTGACAATCCTGCTGTCGGCCGTCGACTTGACGACCCGCCGGGAAGCGCGTTCGCTCCCTCCACGACCCCAGCACAGGAAGGAGTCCGGCGTCCGATGCCGCTCTATCTCGATACCCATGACCACATCGAAGGTCTCACCGCCGAAGCGGTCGCCGGTGCCCACGCGCGCGATGTCGAGGTCGGTCCCGCCCACGGCGTGACCTATCAGCGCTACTGGTACGACGAGACGACCGGCAAGGTCTTCTGCCTGGTCGAGGCGCCGACGCCCGAAGCGGCGATCGAGGTCCACCGCCAGGCCCATGGCCTGCTCGCCGACTCGATCGTCGAGGTCCACGAGGGGGTCTAGACCCGGTCCTGCCCTCAGCCCGGCAGCGTCGCGACGACCTCGACCGGGGCCATCGTCCGGCCCTGCCCGATGCATTCGGCGCAGGCCGCCTCGCCGAGCTGCTCCGTGAGTGCGGCGAGTCGCTGGGCGTGCTCCGTCCGCGTCGCCGCCGGGATGGGCGCCTTGATCGCCTCGCGGAGCGCTTCGGCCGAACCGATCAGCCGGGCAGCCGCCTCGGGCTCCTCGCTCGCAAGCACCCAGGCGAGCCTCTCCATCGCGGCCGCGATGCCCGGCATGTCGCCGAGCGCCTGACGGATCGCCAGGCTCTGGCGGGTCAGCCGGCGAGCCTCGGCGAGGTCGCCCTCGGCGCTCGCGACATCGGCCAGGTGGACGAGGACCCGGGCGACACCGCGCTCGTCGCCCAGCTCGAGCCAGGTCGTCAGGGCCTCCCCGAGCAGCGTCCGCGCCTCCGAGGCGTCGCCGTGTCGGGTGAGGACGGTCGCGAATTCGTCGCGGGCGAATGCGCCGCCCCAGCGGTCCTCGAGCCGCTCGAAGATCCCCGCGCTCTCATCGAACCCGGCCCTGGCCGCCGCCGAGTCGCCGAGGTCGGCCGCGACGCCGGACAGGTTGATCAACGCGAACGCGAGACCGCGCACGTCGCCGGTCGTGCGGGTGAGGCCGACGGCCTCCTCGTAGGTCGCCCGGGCGCGAACGTAGTCGCCCTTCCGGACGGCGGCACCGGCCAGGTTGTTGAGCGCGTACGAGACACCCGTCGGATCGCCGAGCAGTCGCTGGATGGCCAGGATCCGCTCATGGAACCCGACGGCCGCCGCGTCGTCACCCTGCATCGACGCGAGGACCGCCGCGCCGGTCAACGCGTCGGCGATCAGCGGCGACGGCGCGCCGGTGTCGGCCGCCGCCAGCGTCCGTTCGAGCCAGCCGCGACCCTCGTACGGGTGTCCGCGGATCTCCCAGAACCGCCACAGCCCGACGGCGAGCCGAAGGGCGGCCTCGTGTTCGGTCGGCTCGTCCGTGCTCCACTGGATGGCCGCGCGGAGGTTGTCGTGCTCGAGACTCAGCCGCTCGAGCCAGGCCCCCGACTCGGCCCCATGGAAGAACTCGGGCGCGGCGCGTTCGACGAGGGCCAGGTAGAGGTCGCGGTGCCGGCGGCGGACCGCCTCGGACTCACCCGACGCGATCAGCCGGTCCCGGGCGTACAGCCGGATCGTCTCGAGCAGCCGGTACCGACCGTCGCCCGAGGGCTCGGCCACGACGAGTGACTTCTCGACCAGCCGCGACAGGAGATCGAGGACGTCCAGCGCATCGACCGGATCCCCGGCGCAGACGATCTCGGCCGCCTCGAGCGACAGGCTGCCGGCGAACACGGCGAGCCGGAGCAGGACGGCCCGCTCGGCCTCGGAGAGCAGGTCGAAGCTCCAGTCCATCGTTGCCCGCAGGGTCTGCTGGCGCGGCACCGCGACCCGACTGCCCCCGGTCAGCAACCGGAACTGGTCGTCGAGTCGGGCCGCGATCTGGTCGACCGACAGCGACCGCGTCCGGGCAGCGGCGAGCTCGAGTGCGAGGGGGATCCCGTCGAGACGCCGGCACAGCTGGGCGATCGCTCGCCCGTTGTCCGCGGTGACCCGGAACGCCGGCTGGACCGCCATCGCCCGATCGGCGAACAATGCGACGGCCTCGGACCGCCCCAGCTCCTCGGCCGAGGTGGGCCCGTCGCTCTCGGGCAGCGACAGCGACGGTACCGGGTAGAGCGCCTCGCCGGCGATGCCGAGCCCCTCGCGGCTCGTGGCCAGCACCCGGACGGTCGGACACGCCCCGAGGATGGTCTGGACCGTCGTCGCGGTCGCGCCGAGGACGTGCTCGCAGCTGTCGAGGATCAGCAGTCGCGACCCGACCCGGAGATGGTCGACGACCGATGTGATCAGGTCGCGGCCCGGCTGCTGAGCGACCCCGAGCGTCGTCGCGATCGTCTGCAGGACGAGATCGTCGTCGCCGACGGTGCCGAGCTCGACGAGCCAGGCGCCCTCGTCGAACTCATCGATGTGATCGACCGCGAGCCGGAGCGCGAGGCGACTCTTGCCGACGCCACCCGGCCCGACGAGCGTCAGGAGCGGAGCGGTGCGCAGGATCGCGCTGGCGTCACCGAGCTGGCGGTCGCGCCCGACGAATGTCGTCAGCTCACGGGGGAGGTTGTTCGGGCGACCGCCCGAGGTCCGCAAGGGCGCGAACGTGCCGGCGAGGCCCTCGGCGGCGACCTGGAACAGCCGCTGGGGCGCGACGATGTCCTTGAGATGGTGCTCGCCGAGATCGACGAGCGAGACATTCGTCGGCAGGTCCCTGCCGAGCAGGTCGTGGCTCGTCTGCGAGACGAGGATCTGCCCGCCGTGGCCCGCGGCGCAGATCCGTGCGGTCCGGTGGACGTCGATCCCGACGTACCCGTCGGCGGCGCTCATCGGCTCGCCGGTGTGCATCCCCATCCGGACCTTGACGACCGCGCCGCCGGGCCAGTCGGCTTCGGCGACCCGGCGCTGGGCTTCGATCGCCCCGAGGAGCGCGGCGCGAGCGCTCGGGAACGTGAAGAACAGCCCGTCGCCGGCCGAGTCGACCTCGGTCCCGTCCTGCGCGGAGAACGCCGCCCGCAGGATCCGATGGTGCTCGATGAGCAGGTCGCCGTAGCGGCCGCCCAGGGTCTGGAGGAGGGTGGTGGATCCCTCGATGTCGGTGAAGAGGAGGGTGACGGTCCCTCCCGGGAGTTGACGCATCGGAGGCTCGGGGTCCCGGAGGTGACGGCTGGGATGGCGCACACGCGGTCGATGACCCGATGCGTGGGCTCCGCCCGAGGCTAGGCTCGGGGCGACGTCGCCAAGGATACCCTCACGCCGGTCGAGGACAGGCCAGCACGTGGCGGAGGACGTCGCTCAGCCGGGCCGTCGCCAGCCCGATCGATGTGTCGGCCGCGCCGTAGTAGAGGAGCACCTCGTCCCGCTCGGCATCGACGACCCAGCCGCACGGGAAGACGACCTTGTCGACGTCGCCCTCTCGCTCGTAGCGCTCGTGCGGCCCGAACGCCCACTCGTCGCAGCGGTTGAGCACGATCGTCGGGTCGTCGAGGTCGAACAGCGCGAACCCGACCCGATAGATCGGGCCGTCACCGGTGTGGTGGACCCCGTGGTACATCGTGAGCCAGCCGTGCTCGGTCTCGACCGGTGGGGGACCGAGGCCGATCTTGCCGGCATCCCACCAGGCGCCGTCCCGGGCCTCGAGCAGCAGACCATGGTCGCCCCAGTGGCGGAGGTCCGGCGAGTACGAGATCCACATATGAGCGTTGCCGCGCAGGGGCGAGGGCCGGTGGATCATCGCCCAGCGGCCGTCGATCCGGCGCGGGAAGAGCGCGGCGTCCTTGTCCTCGGGCGGCATCACGGCGCCGAGTCGTCGGACGGTCCGGAAGTCGGTGGTCGTCGCGAGCGACACGAGCGGCCCCCGCCGGCTGTAGGCGGTGTACGCGATGGCCCACTGCTCGAGCTCGGGCAGCCACGTCAGGCGTGGATCCTCGCAGCCCCAGATCTCCTCGGGATGATTGGCCGGGTCCGGGACGATGAGCGCCTCGGGGTCGAACCGCCAGTCACGCACGCCATCGGGGCTGCGCGCGACGTGCAGCTGGGAGATGCCGCGCCGGTCCTCGACCCGGACCAGGAGGAGCACTTCGCCACCGACCCGAGCGGCCCCCGGGTTGAAGACCGTGTTCGCGACGTACGGCAGGTCCGCCGCCGTGAGGATGGGGTTGCCGGGCAGCCGGCTGAACAGCTCGGTCGCGCCGGCCTGCGTCACGCCGGCGCTGCGACCTGGCGAACGCCGGGACGGTCGGATGTCACGAGGGCCGGGATCGACGCGCGTCGCATCGCCCGGATCCGCTCGAGCGCGATGAGCCACATGAGCGTCGACTCGGCACCCTGGTTCGTATTGGCCCCGGTCCGGGTCAGGCCGTCCTGGCAGGCCCCTTCGGCGGGCAGCGCCACGGCACAGCGACCGTCGTTCCGGCCGAGGAACCAGGCGTAGGCCCAGTCCATCGTCGTCAGGTGACGCGGCTCGCGGGTCACCGCGTAGGCGGCCTCGGCGGCGAGCAACAGGGCGGTCGCTTCCATCGGTTGCTGATCGTACCGCGCGCGGCGCCCGCTTCGTGGCCACCAACCGTCGTTGCCGATCGGCGAGAAGTGGCCTTCCGGGGCGGTCTGGCTGCCGACGAGCCAGGCGAGCAGGTCGAGCCCCCGACGGATCGCGGCCGCGTCGCCGAGCCGCGCACCCGCGGCGATCAGCGCCCGCGGCACCAGGCCGTTCTCGTAGGTCAGGACCGGTTCGGGCCACGGCCAGGCGCGATCGGAGCCGTCGACGGGTTCCGTCGCCTGCATGAACTCGCCGAGCAGGCGCGGCAGCACGGCCACCGCGCTGGCACTGCCGGTCCCGGCGCTCACCTCGCAGGCGAGCAGTGCCGCCGCCCGAGGTCGAAGGAAGTCGAGCTGCACGGTCGCCGGCAGCGATCGCTCGAAGAGCGCCGCGGCCGCCGCGCGGAACGCCGGATCCCCGGCGCCTGCCGCGGCCTGGCTCAGCGCCAGCGCGGCGCGTGCATGGGCATCTTCGGACCCGATCGTGTCGAGCCATTCGCCGTCGATCGACCGGAAGTTCCGGAAGCGGCCGCTCCGGGGCTGGAAGGCGGCCTCGAGGAAGCGCAACGAGCGCCCCGCGGTCCCGGCCACGACCGGCCAGCCGAGCTCGGCCCCATGCAGGAGGTCGACCTGCAGGGCCCGAGCGACGTCGTCGGTGCATGACCCGTGCTCCGGGTCGGGGCGCCGGCCGATGGCGTGCTGCATGATCCCGATCCCGGCGCTGAGCTCATCGAAGTGGACCCGGCTGACCGGGAAGAGCGGTGCCGGATCAGACATCGGCGAGGACCCGAGCGGTGTGATCGTCGGCCCGGACCCGGCTGGAGGGGAACGCCATCGTGGCCGCCGGCTGGGACGCGACGCGGGCGAACACCCGGCGGTAGGCGTCGCCGACCTCCGGCCAGACCGCGCGGCGGGCGTGGGCGTAGGCCCGGGCGCCGATCGCGGCGCGTCGCTCGCGATCCGTGAGGAGATCGACGAACGCGCCTGCGAGCTCGGTCGGCGATCCCGGCTGGACGAGGACGCCGCGGCCACTGGCCAGGAGCTCGGTCGCATAGGCGTACGGCGTCGAGACGATCGCCTTCCCGGCACTCATCGCATAGGACATCGTCCCGGACACGATCTGATCGAGGTTCGGGTACGGCGTGACGAAGACATCGGCGGCCTCGAGCCAGCGGCCGAGCTCACGCCGGCCGACGAACCGGTCGACGAGCACGACGTGATCGGTCAGCCCGAGCTCGGCGATCCGTGCGGTGAGCCGGTCGCGATAGGCCTCGCCCTCGCGTCGGATGAGGTCCGGGTGGGTGGCTCCGAGGATGACGTAGCGGACGTCGGGCACGGCCGCGACGACCTCCGGCATCGCCGCGATGGCGTGCTCATAGCCCTTGCCCGGACCGAGGAGGCCGAAGCTCAGGATGACCCGCCGTCCCTCGAGTCCGAGGCTCGGCTTGACCGTGTCGGGGTCGACGAGGGGCAGGTCGGGGACGCCATGCGGGATCACGTCGATCCGGGCGGGATCGATCCCGTACGCCTCCTCGAGCAGCGCGGCCGCGGCGCCCGACATCACGACGGTCGCGCTGGTGGCCTCGACGAGGTCGACCAGGACGCGCCGCTGGTGATGGGTCGGATCGCGCAGGATCGTGTGCAGGGTGGCGACCGTCGGCTGATCGAGCTCCCGGACGAAGTCGATGACCTGGTCACCGTCCTCGCCGCCCCAGATCCCGTATTCGTGCTGGATCGAGACGGCGTCGAGGCGGCACCGATCGAGGGCCTGCGCGGTGTGCCGGTAGTCCGTCGCATCATCGCGCCGGATCCGATGGTGGACCTCGGTCGGGTAGGCGCCGGCGTGGTCCGGCGGGGTCAGGGCCACGATCTCGCGATGGCCGAAGGTGGCGGCGAGGTCGCTGGTGAACATGGCGATGCCACATCTTCGTGGCGGATAGGTGGAAGCGAACGCGATTCGCATGAAGCTGGCTCCTGTCGTGGGGCGTCCGAGACCCTGAGGGTCGCTCGGGGGGCGGATCTGGCGGTTCAACCGGTGAGGCCCCCGGGGTTGCGGATCTCTCGCAACACATGCCTCGACCGGGCGCCAGGGTCCGCAGACGCCCTCTCGGCGCCGCGCATCGATCCGACGCGGTGACGGCTTTCACGGTGCGCCCGATCCGGTGGCCTGTCAAACGCCTCGGCCCCTCCCAGCCTCGCAAGGCGCCTCGCGCCGGTCGTCCGGACCCGCTCGGTGGTACCCCGGTACCCGTCCACCGGGACCATCGCGCGGGCTGACCGGACCGGAGCGGGAGACTACGGTGCGGTCATGTCGGATCGCCTCGCTCCGGCGGTCCCGGTGCGTTCCGCCCGACCGGCCGAGCGCTCCCGCCTGACCGTCGCGCCGCCACCGCGTCGGACCCCACGGCGCGCTCCGTCACGGGCGGGTCTCAGCCTCGCCGTTGCCCTCGTGGCGAGCGTGATCGGGGTCATGGCCGCCCCCGCCGCCACGCTCGGCTGGAGCGCGAACGCGTTCAACTCCGCGTCCGAGCAGCAGCTCATGGCCCTGACCAACCGGGCCCGGGCGAGTGCCGGCCGCAAGGCGCTCCGCTGGGACGCCGCCCTCGGGTCGATCGCCCGCTGGCGCAGCAAGGACATGATCAAGCGCGACTACTTCAGCCACGACATCCCGGGCGGCGGCAAGGTCTTCGACGAGATGTCCGCGCGCGGCTACTGCTACAAGGTGGCCGGCGAGAACATCGGCTGGAACGACTACCCGGACGATGTCGCGACCGCCCAGATCCAGAGCATGTTCATGGGCTCGTCGGGTCACCGCGCGAACATCCTGGGCAAGGCCTGGGACCGGATCGGGATCGGCGCCTACAAGGGCGCCGGCGGCAAGAAGATGTGGACCGTCCTGTTCGCCGACAAGTGCGGGTCCGGCCCGGTCGCGAGCAAGCCGAAGCCGAGGACCCCGACCAAATCCACGCCGTCGAGCACGAAGCCGAAGGCCACCCCGAAGCCCAAGCCGAAGCCCACCGCCGCGCCGACCCCGACGCCGACCGAGCCACCACCGGATCCGCTCGCCCGGGTCGGGCCGAACGACCCCTCCGGATCCGTCCCGGGTCCGTCGAGCCAGCCAGGGCCGACGCCGCCGTCGACGGCGGCGGACAGCCTGCGTGTCGTCGACCGACCAGCGGCGGGCGGGCTGCTCGAGTCCATCGTCGGCGGCATCGCCGGCGTCTTCCTCGGCAGCCGATGACGGCGATCCTCGAGGCCCGCGACCTCACGAAGGCGTACCGGCTCGGCGAGACGACCGTCGATGCCCTGCGCGGCGTGTCGCTGACCGTCCAGGCCGGCGAGTTCGTCGCCTTGATGGGCCCGTCCGGCTCGGGCAAGAGCACGCTCCTCCAGCTCCTCGGCGGGCTCGACCGTCCGACCTCCGGGGTCGTGGTCCTGGAGGGCGACTCGGTCAGCGAGATGTCCGACGACACGGCGACCCGCCTGCGTCGGCGGAAGACCGGGTTCGTGTTCCAGTCGTTCAACCTGATCCCGCTCCTCGACGTCGCCGAGAACGTCGGCCTGCCGTTCACGATCGCGGGGGAGGACCCACGCCGGGGCGCGGCCGCCGAGCGGATCCGCGAGGCGATCGAGCTCGTCGACCTCGGTGGCAAGGAGCGCCATCGTCCCGATCAGCTGTCGGCCGGCGAGCAGCAGCGGGTGGCGATCGCCCGCGCGCTCGTCACCCGACCCGCCCTGGTCCTCGCCGACGAGCCGACCGGCAACCTCGACTTCACGACCGGGACGGAGATCCTCGAGGCGCTCTGGCGGTCCTGCGTCGAGCGCGGCCAGACGATCGTCCTCGTGACGCACGATGCCAAGGCCGCCGCCTACGCCGACCGCGTCTACTTCGTCCAGGACGGCCGGCTGCGCGACGAGATCCAGCTCGGCCGGCGCGCCGACCACTCCGCAGCCCCGCTCATCGCCCGGCTCGCCCAGCTCGGACTCTGAGCCGATGGGCGGCCTGTCCTCGTACGCCTGGCGCAGCCTTGCGGCGCGTCCGCTCCGGTCGATCCTGACGGTCGTCGGGATCGCGCTCGGCGTCGCGGTGCTGTTCGCGGCGCTGGCCACGAACGCCGCCATCGACCAGGCGATCGACCGGACGGTCCGGGACACCCTCGGCCGGGCGGATGTCCGGGTCGAGGGCTTCACCGAGCGCGGCCTGTCGGCGGCCAGCGTCGATGCGATCGGTGAGACGAACGGCGTCGACGGCGCGACCCCGATCCTCGAGCGCCGCACGTATCTCGACGCGTCGGTGGCGACCCCGCCGAGCGCGGCGTTGCCCGCGCCGGTCACGGTCCTCGGCATCGATGCCGCGACCTATGCCCTCGTCCACGACCTCGATCTCGTGGCCGGCGAGCTCCCGCAGGCCGCCGACCCGGCCGGTGCCGTCATCACCGAGCGGCTGGCCCGGGACACGGCGCAGGGAGTCGGCGGGTCGATCACGCTGCTCGGCCCCGGTGGCCCGCGGCCTGAGCCGATCGTCGGGATCCTCGCCGGCGATGGACCCCTGGCGACGACCGATGGGCGGACCGTCATCGTGGGGCTGGCCGACGCGCAGGCGCTGTTCGACACTCCGGTCGTGTCGCGGGTCGACCTCCAGCTCGCCGATGGCGCGACGCCCGCAGCGGTCGCCGCCGAGCTCGACACGCGCATCAGCGGCGAGCCATTCGTGGTCTCCGGGCCGGCCGACCTGGCCGCCGCGATCCGCGCGTCGACGATCGACTTCCAGGCGACGACCGCGCTCATCGCCGCCCTCGCCCTGTTCGGCGGCGCATTCCTGATCTTCAACACGCTGTCGATGACGGTCGCCGAGCGTGGCCGCGAGGTCGGCCTCCTGCGGGCGGCCGGCGCGACGCGCCGCCAGGTCAACGGACTCTTCCTGGTCCAGGCGGTGCTCATCGGACTGGCGGGGAGCGTGCTCGGGATCGTCGTCGGCGCGGGGCTGGCCGCGCTGGTGGCGTGGTATCTGGCGGCGACGGGTGTCGTCCCGATCGATGGCCCGGTCCTCGAGCCGGCCGGCGCCGTGCTCGCGATCGTCGTCGGCGCCATCGTCACGCTGGCCGCGGCGCTCGAACCGGCCGACCGCGCCGGCCGGATCCCGCCGATCGAAGCGCTCCGGCCGACCGGCACCGGTCGAACGGTGCGGGCCCGTCTCCGCTGGCTCGTCGTCGTCTTCCTCGTGATCGCCCTCGTCGGTGTCCTGCTGTGGCCGAGCGCCACCGGGTCGTCCGGCGGCATCCGCTGGTTGGCGGTCTACGGGATCCTTCTCGTCGCGACGCTGCTCACGCCGTTCCTCCTGGAGCCCCTCGGGGCGATCGCCGCCGTGCCCTTCCGGTTGATCGCCCCGGGAGCGGCCCGGCTCACCCGGGGCTCGCTGTTGCGCGACCGGAGCCGGACGACGCTGACCGTCGGGGCGCTCATGGTCGGCCTGGCGATGATCGTCGCCCTCGGCGGGGTGGCCCAGGACGCTCGTCGCGCGGCGACCGCCTGGATCGCCGGCGTCGTCCCGGGCGACGTTCTCGTTTCCTCGATCCGACCGATCGGTCCCGATGAGCCCGGGCGGGCCGAGCTGGCCGCGTCGCCCGGCGTCGCCCGGGTCAGTCCGATCGCCTCGTTCGAGGCCGCATTCCGCGGGATCCGACTCGATGCCGCCGCCGTCGTCGGGGCGGACCTCCTCGCCGACGGCCGGCTGACCTTCGTGGCCGGCGACCGCACCGCGGCCCTCAACGCCCTCGACGAAGGTGGCTCGGCGGTGGTCCCGGCCGGCATCGCGACCGCCCTGGGTCTGCGGGTCGGCGACGAGATGGCGCTGCCCGTGGGCGCCGCGGAACAGGTCCGGTTGCGGATCGTCGGGATCGTCGAGCGGTCGATCCCGGGTCGGACCGGCGAGGCGATCCTCGTCGGCTGGCCCGACGCGACCGACGGCTTCGGCGTGACCGGGGCGGATGCGTTCGCGGTCCGGTTCGCGCCAGACGCCGGTCCGGACCAGCGCACGGCGCTGAGCCAGCTGGCGACGAGCCTCGCGCTCGAGGCGAACCCGGTCGATCGGATCGCCGGCGCCGTCGACGCGACGCTCGCCCGGGTGTTCGGCCTGTTCGATGCGCTCGCGCTCGTCGCCGTCCTCGTGGCGGCGCTGGGCATCGTCAACACGCTCACGATGAACGTCTACGAGCGCGTCCGCGAGATCGGCGTGCTGCGCGCCGCCGGGATGACCCGACCACAGGTCTGGCGGATGGTCGTGGTCGAGGCCGGTGTCCTCGGGGTGGTCGGCGCGATCATCGGCTGTGTCACCGGCGTCGTGGCTGGTGCGGCGCTCGTCGGGCTGAGCGCGGGCGGTGGCATCCGGCTCGCGTTCGAGCCGAACTGGCCCGTACTGGCGGTCGCGGCGATCTTCGGGGTCGTCGTCGCGATGCTGGCGGCCGCCTGGCCGGCCCGGCTCGCCGCCCGGGTGTCGATCGTCCGCGCCGTCCAGTACGAGTAGGGACGCGACCCCCGTCAGTCGGCGGTCACTCGGCGGTCCGCGGCGGGCGGCGCTCCATGTAGAACTCCGTGAAGTCCTGGCAGCGACCCGCGTCGTCGAGCTCGATCAGCCAGATGTTGTCGTAGATCGTCGGCGCCGGGCGCCGCTCCGTCCGGCTGTAGCTCGTCACGCAGCGGGCGATCCCGAGGGTCCCGTTGACCGCGAGCGGCTCGCACTCGAGGCTCCACGACGTCGGATCGTCGGGCTCGTCGAGCCAGGCCTCGACGATCGCCTGGCGCCCGATCGCGGCGCCGTGGCCGGCCGTATCCCACGGCCGCCAGCGGTAGACGGCGTCGTCGCTGTAAAGCTCGGCGACGTCCCCGGCGTCGTTGCTCCGCCAGGCGCGTTCGTAGCGCTCGAGCCAGTCGCGCAACGCGGCGAGGTCGGTCATGCGCGGATGATGCCACGCGGCGCCGTCAGCTCCTGTCATGTTCGAGCAAGAGGCCCCGCCGCGCACTCGACGCCGCTGCCTTCGGGCCGTCGGAGAAGCGGTCTCGGGGCCGTCGAATGGCCTCTGCCCTCTGCTAGACTCCCGGGCGATGGTCAGCCAAGCGAGCCGCCTGAACCGACTGCCCGCTGCGGAGCGCGGCATCACCATCGGCGACTTCCTCGTCCCGGTGACGATCGGCGAGCGGATGAGCACCCGCGCCCGCCACGTGTCGCTGATCGTCGCGGGCGCATTGCTCATGGCGCTCTCGGCGAACTTCGCCATCCCCGTCCCGGGCTCGCCGGT
Organism: uncultured Chloroflexia bacterium; assembly: GCA_963783135.1. Taxonomy (GTDB): domain Bacteria; phylum Chloroflexota; class Limnocylindria; order Limnocylindrales; family CSP1-4; genus Chersky-267. The sequence goes on from CAWAMH010000001.1 coordinate 497,761, forward strand.
CCCGATCACCGGCCAGACGTTCTCGGTCCTCCTCGTGGGCTGTGCGCTCGGCGCGCGGCGAGGGGTGCTGGCGACGGTCCTGTACCTCGTCCTCGGGCTGTTCCTGCCCGTCTATGCCGAGCACAAGCAGGGGTTGGGGATCATCGGCACCGTCCAGGACGGCCACCTCGTCCTCGGCGCGACGGGTGGCTATCTCATCGGCTTCGTGGTCGCGAGCGGGCTCGTCGGCCGGCTTGCGGAGCTCGGCTGGGACCGGAGGTTCGGCGGCGCGCTGGCGGCGATGGCCATCGGCAACTTCGCGATCTACGCGTTCGGCGTGCCGTGGCTCATGGCCGCGACCGGGATGGACTTCCAGAAGGCCTTATCGGCGGGGGTCCAGCCGTTCCTCCTCGGCGACCTGCTCAAGTTGATCCTCGCCGCCGGGGTCTTCCCGATCGCCTGGTGGGTCGTCGGCCGGAGCACCGAAGAGCGCTAGGCGACCCGGTCGTCGGCGACCGCCGCCGACCCGGTCGAGCCCGACACCGCCGTCGACAGGCTCCGGTACGAGCGGACGAGCAGTCGACCGACCTCCGGCCAGTAGGTCGAGCCGGCTCCACGTGGTCCAAGGATCGCCAGCCGGTCGGGGTCGACATCGGCGCCCCAGCGTGTGGCGGTCATCGCGATCCCCTCGGCTACGATGGCGGTGTGGACGATGCGAGCGGCGAGCGCGCGACCCCGGGCATCCGCACCCAGGCGGATCCCCACGCGGACCCGCACTCCCTCGTCGATGCGTACGCGCCCGGTCGCCATCCGGATGATGCCCGACCCGACGGGCGTCCTGGGGCTGTACGGCCCATCGAGTGTCGCCTGGCGTCTGAACCGGGAGGCCATGCTGCTCCTCGGGGCGGGTCCGCGCGCGCTGCTGATGCAGATCGCCCACCCACTGATCGCCGAGGGCGTCGACCAGCACAGCGACTTCCGGGCCGATCCGTGGCGGCGTCTTCGGGCCACGCTCCGGAGCTACCTCGCGATCGTCTACGGGTCGACGTCGGCGGCTCGGGCGGAGATCCGCCGCCTCAACGCGCTCCACCGGGGGGTGAGCGGCCCGGTCCGCGACCCGCAGGCGCGCCGGATCAGCGGCGCCACGACCTATGACGCCCGGGACCCGGCGCTCGCGCTGTGGGTCCACGCCACGCTGATCGACGCGACGATCGTCGCCCACGACGCCTGGATCGCGCCGCTCGGCCGGGCCGATCGGGCCCGCTACTACGAGGAGACGCGGCCGATCGGACGGGCCTTCGGGATCCCCGATCACCTCCTGCCGGCGGACCTCCTCGCATTCGAGGCGTACCTGGCCGGTCAGCTCGGCCCGGACGGTCCGATCCGGGTGACCCCGACGGCGCGCGAGCTGGCACGGGTCGTCCTCGGGCCGCCGCTCGGTCCGCTCCATCCGCTTCTGCGAACGGTCCCGCCCGTGGCCTATGGCTGGACGCTGTGGCCCGCGGTCCAGCTCCTGCCGCCGGGGATCCGGGCCGACTACGGGCTGCGCTGGGGGCCGCTCGAACGAGGCGTCGCCGGCTGGCTGACCGTCGGGTTCCGGGCCTGGCGGCCGGCGCTACCGATCGGCTGGCGGACGATGCCGCAGGCGCTGGCCGCCGATGCGCGGCTGGCGGCGGAGGATCTCGGCGCGGACGTCGAGTCCGAGGTCGGAGCCGAGGTCGCGGCCGCTACCCTTCAGCCGTGACGACGCCGGCGCTGCTCGGGATCGACCTCGGGACGACCCAGGCCAAGGCCGGGCTCGTGAGCCTGGACGGACGGCTCCTCGCGTTCGCCCGGGCCGGCTATCCGTTGACCACGGACGGCGTCTCCGGGGCGGTGGAGCAGGATCCCGCGGACTGGTGGATGGCGATCCGGTCGATGACTGCCGAGCTCCTGGCCGCGGCCGGACCGGTCACGGTCGAGGCGATCGGGCTCGACGGGCACGGCCCGACACTCGTCGTGGTGGCCTCGGACGGCCGACCGGTCCACCCGGCGATCACCTGGATGGATACCCGATCCGACACGGAGGACGCCGAGCTCGGGGACGCCACCGGACACGCCGGATGGGCGCTTGGGATCCTGCCTCGGGCGCTCTGGGCGGAACGGACCGTCGGAGCGGTCGCGGCCGACGCACGCTGGTACCTCGCGAGCTGGGAGTGGCTTGCCTTCCGGTTGAGCGGCGTGGCGGCCGAGACGAGCCTGCCCGGCCAGGTGCACGCCGCCCGTGAGCGGGTCGCCCGGACCGGCCTCTCGATCGACCGGATCCCACCGCGGGTCGCGGCCGGCACGGTCCTCGGACCGCTGCTCCCCGGTCCCGCGGCAGAGCTCGGCCTGCGGGCCGGGGTCCCCGTGGTCGCGGGCATGGCCGACGCGCATGCGAGCTTCATCGGCGCGGGACTCCTCGAAGCCGGCGATGCGATCGACACGGGCGGGACGTCGGGAGGCTTCGCGGTCTACACGGATCGGCCGGTCGAGATCCCCGGCGTGTTCGGCGCCGCCGCGCCGGTGGCGGATCGCTGGTTCCTGGGTGGGGCGATGAACGCGACCGGCAAGGCGCTCGATTGGCTGGTCGAAGGCGTCCTCGGCTCGGCCGCTCCGCTGCAGACGCTGATCGACGAAGCGCTGGCGCTCCCGCCGGGTGCGGACGGGCTCGTCTTCCTGCCGTATCTCGCCGGCGAGCGGTCGCCGATCTGGGACCCCGACGCGCGTGGCGCCTTCGTCGGGCTGACGCTCCGGCACGAGCGGGCGCATCTCGTCCGCGCAGTGCTCGAGGCCGCCGACCTCGCCCTCCGTCATGTGGCCGCGCCCATCGTCGCGGCGGGCATCCCGGTCCGCGAGCTGCGGGTGTCCGGCGGGCTGGCCCGGACCCGGGCGCTGGACCAGCTCAAGGCCGACGTGACCGGGTTCGAGGTCGCGGTCCCGGCGCTCGCCGAGACGGCGATGGTCGGCTCGGCCATCGTCGCCGGGACCGGCGTCGGCGCGTTCGCGGACCTGCCGACGGGCATCCGCTCGATCGTCCGGATCGCGGACCGCATCACGCCGGATCCGGCCCGGCGTGCCGCCTATGACACGGTCTATGCACGCTACGTCGAGCTCTATCCCGCGCTTCGGTCGACCTTCCATCGCCTGGCGGCCGACGACCGACCGGCGGCCAGCGACCCGTCGGCGTCCGGGGTCGCCGTCGGATGACGCTCTCGGCCGTGGACCCGCTCGGCGACGTCCGCCCCGGCCGGCGACCCAGCTGGTGGCTGCGCGAGGCGATCGCGGCCGATCCGGGCCAGGCGGTCCCACCGCTCGTCGACGAGACGAGCGCCGACGTGGCGATCGTCGGCGGCGGCTACACCGGGCTGTGGACCGCGGTCCAGATCGCCGAACGTGACCCGAGCGCGCGGTCGTGCTCATCGAGCAGGGCATCTGCGGGAGCGGCCCGAGCGGTCGGAACGGCGGCTTCGTCACGTCCTGGTGGGACGAGCTGCCGGACGTCATCCGCGACTTCGGCGTCGAACACGCGGTCACGCTGGCCCGTGAGACCGCCGCGACCGTCGATGCGATCGGCGCCTGGTGCGACGCGAACCGGATCGACGCCTGGTTCCGCAAGGCCGGCTACGTCATCGCCAGCGCGACACCGGTCCACGACCGCGCGTTCGACGCGGTAGCCGAGGCCTGCGCCCGGAACGGCGGTGCCGCGGAGTACATCCCGCTGAGCGCGGCCGAGGTCGCCGCGCGCTGCGCCAGCCCGGTCCTCCGCAACGGGGTGTTCATCCCGTCGGCCGCGACCGTCCAACCGGCGCGACTGGCGCGCGGACTCCGGCGGGTGGTCCTCGAACGCGGGGTCACGATCCACGAGGGGACCCGGCTCGTGGCGATCGATCGACCGTCCGGCGGCGGTCCGGTGGAGCTGCGGACGGACGCCGGCGGCGTCCCCGGCCGCATCCGCGCCGAGCAGGTGGTCCTCGGGCTCAACGCCTGGGCGGCGGGTTGGGCGTACTCGCAGCGACGTCTCGTGAACTGGTCCAGCTACATCGTCCTGACCGAGCCGATCCCGGATCGGCTGGCGGAGCTCGGCTGGACCGGCGGCGAGGGCCTGTGCGACGCGCGGTTCACCCTTCACTACCTGCGCACGACGCCCGACGGCCGGATCGCCCTCGGCGGTGGTGGCGGCCGGGCCGGCTGGGGTGGCCGCGTCGGCAAGACGTTCACCGAGGACGTGGGCTCGGCGCGGCTGGCCGCTGCCGGGCTGCGGCGGCTGTTCCCGAGCCTGGCCGACGTCCGGATCGAGGACGCCTGGGGCGGCCCGATCGACATCTGCGACGACCACCGCCCGTTCTTCGGGACGTTGCCGGGCGGGCGGGTCCATTTCGGCCACGGGTACAGCGGCAACGGCGTCGGAGCCGCCCACCTCGGCGGCCGGATCCTCGCGGCGCTCGCGCTCGATCGACGCGACGACCCGGTCCTCGCGCTGCCGATCGTCGGTCGGTCGCCGCGCCGGTTCCCGCCGGACCCGTTCCGGTCCGTCGGGGCCATGGTCGTCCGTGAGGCGATCGTCCGGCGCGAGCGAGCCGAGGAAGCCGGCGGCCGCGGGAACCGGATCGTGCGCGAGCTCAGCCGGCTCCCGGCGCGGCTCGGCTATCGCATCGGGATGCACTGAGCGGCTGCTCGAGGGCGCGCCCGGCAGGATCCGCCCAGATGACGCACAATAGGTCGCCCACCCCTGAGCCCGACAGGAGTCGATGTTGGCCGCTTCCCCGCTGAGCAAGCCCGTTCCCACGCCCGAGTTCAAGCACGTCATCGACGAGTACAAGCACCGCGACCAGACGGTCACGTGCGTGTGCGGTTGGCACGGCAGCTCGGCGACCCCGGACGGCGGCCCATCGGAGTGGAACGCCCACCTGTTCGCGGTCCGCGGAAAGAAGCGCTAGCCGCTCTTCGCGCGTCCAGCGCTCGCCTCGGTCCGCGCGGCAACGCGCGAGCCGAGCCCGACCCTTCGGTCAGCCCGCGGGCTACTCCGCGCCGTCGGGCGGCGTGAGCTCCATCGTCGCGATCGGCCCCGCCGGGTCGTCCTGGGCCGGGTACGGCTGCGCCGGTGGCGCCGGCGCCGGCTCGAAGTCCAGGTCGGTCCGGACGTATGAGCGCCGTCGATCCTCGTTCAGTCGGTCCTCGGCGATCCGCGTCGCGGTCCGCAGGTCCCCGCCCGGAGTCGGGCACGCCCAGCCGATCGCCAGCCGCGTCGCCACCGCGCCCGCCGCCAGCCAACGATCGCACTCCGATCGGATCCGCTCGACGTAGTTGATCGCCTGGATCTCGTCGGTCTCGGGCAGGAGGACGGCGAACCGGCTCAGCCCGATCCGCGCGACATGGTCGGCGCCGCGGGCCTGGCGGGTCAGCGTCTGGCCGACCGGCGGCACGAGCCGCTCGGCCGCATCCGGTCCGAGGCGCTGGACGAGCCGCTCCATCCCGTCGACCTCGACGAGGACCACCGAGATCGGCCGGCGATACCGAGACAGCCGGGCCTCCTCATCGCGCAGCCGGACCTCCCAGTCGAGCCGATCGTCGGCCGATGGCGATGGCAGGCTCGCTGACGCGGGCGCGACGGGTCGCTGACTCGCCACGGGCCGCTGGCTCGCGGCGGTCAGACCGACCGGCAACGGGATCGGCTCGGTGGGGACGGCCGGTGGCGCCGGTCGTGGCGTCGGCGCCGCGCCGGTCGTCGCTCCGATCGGCGTCGCAGCCCCGAGTCCAGAGGCGGCTCCGATGGGTGTCGGGGCGGGGCTGGCGGGCGGTGGGACCGCGTTCGTCGACCCGCCGGTCAGGAACGACTCGATGGTCGACTCGACCCGTTCGCCCTCGTCGGACATCACCGGGCGGAAACGTCGGTAGTCGGCAGGTTCGGTGGCACTCACGTCGTCGTCAAAGTCCTCGTCCGTGCGGTCATAGCCGTCTTCGTCATCGACCTCGTCGTCGATGAACGAGATGGCACTGGTAGCGGTCGGCGGCGTCGTGGCCATCGCGCTGTAACGATACGGCGGCGGCTCGACGATGCCATCCGGGGTGGCAAGACTGCTGCGGCGCCGTGCGATCAGGGTCACCACGAGTGCCCCCATGATGACCAGATTCACGGCGATCGCGATTCCGATCACAACGAGGATCGGTTGGGTGGGCATGCTTCGCGAGGACTCCCAGTCGGGAGTGGAGGACTCCCGGGCCCCGATGATAGGGGTGGATCGATCGGCCTGACCACCGTCGGCCGTGCTCCCCGGACGTTTGGCGGTGCCGCTGCACACCGGTGCGGGTGGTCTGCTCGGGACTGGTGGACTTCGGGCCCGTACGGTCGGCGGCGGACTCGTCGCGCGGCCCGAGGCAGGCGTGACACGTGAGCTGTCACAGCCGTCCGCGACGCTTCGGCCATGAAGAACGCGAACGTCATCCCGTTCTCGCCGCCGGAGGCCGCCGTCGAGGACGGCTCGGAAGGCTCGGCGACCTGCGTCGAGCTCGACGGCGACCGGATCGTCGTCGAGCGGCTCGTCCTCGTCGACGGGGCGCTGGCCGGCTTCATCGCCGAACGCCCGATGGAGGATCGGCCCACGCTCGTCGAGCGGGCGCTGCGGATCGGCCTCGTGGCCCTTCAGGACGCCGGCGTGACCGTCAACGTCGACGCGGTCCGGCGCGAGTTCGACGGTCTGCTCGCCAAGACCGCCCTGGCCAACGACAAGGCGGCGATCGCGCTCGACCAGATGCTCCGCCAGAACTTCGCGGACGGGGACGGGCGCCTGCCGCGGACGCTCGAGTCGTTCCTCGGCGATCGCGGTCGGCTCCAGTCGTTCGTCACGGACCTCTTCGACGAAACCAAGCGGGACAGCGCGATCGGCAAGATGCGCGAGCTGCTCGGGACCTACTTCGACGGCGACGCCTCGCGGCTCGCCCAGCTCCTCGACCCGACCCGGATGCACTCGCCGCTCCACCAGTTCCGGGTCGAGGTCACGGACGGGTTCACGAAGCTCAACGACCGGCTGACCGCGATCGAGGCGGCCGCGACGGCCCGCGCCAGCGAGCGCTCCCGCTCCGCGGCGAAGGGCGCCGACTTCGAGGACCTCCTCGAGTCGATGCTCGGCGACATCGCCCGCGGCTCGGGCGACCTCATCGACCGGACCGGCACCGAGGCCGGGGACGTCATCCGCTCGAAGAAGGGCGACTTCGTCCTCACCGTCGATCCGGCCCAGACGGCCGGTGCCGAGCTGCGCATCGTCATCGAGGCCAAGGACCGGGCGATGTCCGGCCGACAGATGCGCGACGAGATCCGCGAGGCGAAGACGAACCGGGGAGCGGCCGTCGGGCTGGTCGTGTTCACCCCGAACCACGCGCCGACGGGCATCGCTCCGTTCGACGTCCGGGCCGGGGACGTCTACTGCGTCGTCGACCCCGAGGCGCCGGACCCCGGCACGCTCGAGGCGGCGGTCCGGCTGGCCCGGCTCCTCGCCCAGGTCAGCCTGCGCGACCAGGCGATCGAGGTCGACGCGACGGCCGTCAGGACGGCGCTCGACGGGGTCCGCGAGCAGCTCGAGCTGATCAAGGGCCTGAAGTCCACGCTGACCTCGATCGGCAACAGCTCGCGCGACGTCGCGGCGGGGCTCGACAGGCTCCGCGACGGGGTCCTCGCTCCGGATCGGCGAGGCCGAGGCGGAGCTCCGTCGGGCCGGCTGACCAGGGTGGCTCGGGCAGACGCCCGGGTTTGCCGGCTGGCGCTCCCGTGCTACCCTCGCGGTCCGCACAGAGGGTGAGATCGTGGCGCGCGCGATGTGGCGGGGGGCCATCCAGTTCGGGCTGGTGACCATCCCGGTGAAGCTCTACCTGGCGACCGAGAGCAAGGGCGTGAGCTTCAACATGCTCCACAAGTCGGACCTGTCCCGGATCCAGATGAAGATCTACTGTCCGGTCGACGACGACGTGATCTCGCGCGGCGACACGGTCAAGGGCTTCGAGTACGCCCCGGGCCAGTACGTCGTGATCACCGACGAGGACCTCGAGGCGGTGCCGCTCAAGACGGTCCGCTCCATCGAGATCGAACAGTTCACCCAGCGTGAGACCGTCGACGACGGCGCCGTCAAGTTCGTCAAGCAGGCCTACTACCTCGAGCCGGACCAGATCGGCCGGAAGGCGTTCTACCTGCTCAAGGACGTCCTCCAGGAGAAGGGCCTCACCGCGATCTGCAAGGTCGTGATCAAGGATCGCGAGGCGCTCGCGGCGATCGACCCGTTCGCGAAGACGATGCTCCTCACCACGCTGCATTGGCCCGATGAGATCCGGTCGATCGGCGAGCTCGACCTGCCGGCCGAGGAGCCCGACATCAAGCCGGCCGAGCGGAAGATGGCCGAGCAGCTCATCGAGGCGATGACCGGCGAGTTCGACCCGCAGCAGTACCACGACGACTATCGCGAGGCGCTGCTCAAGATCATCGAGGCGAAGGTCGCCGGCGAGGAGACCGTCGCCGCGCCCGAGGCCGAGCCCGCCACGAACCTGGTCGACCTGATGGCCGCCCTCGAGGCGAGCGTCAAGGCGGCGGTCGACGCCCGCGGCTCGAGCGCGCCGACGCCGGTCGGCGCGGCGAAGTCGAAGTCGGCACCCGCCGAGGCGACGGCAGCCGACGACGAGGCCGAGGAGGCCAAGCCGGCTCGCCGGCGCAAGAGCGCCTGACGCTCGGGCTCGCATGCCCCTCGAGCAGTACCGCCGCAAGCGCGATTTCTCCAAGACACCCGAACCGGCGCCCGGCGCCGTCCCCGAGGCCGCCGGTGCGGCCGCGCTGCGGGCGCGCGGCGGGCGGTTCGTCATCCAGCGCCATCGGGCGACGCGGCTCCATTACGACTTCCGGCTCGAGATCGACGGCGTTCTCGTGAGCTGGGCCGTCCCGCGCGGGCCGACGCTCGACCCGGCCCAGCGCCGGATGGCGATCCATGTCGAGGACCACCCGATCGAGTACCTCGACTTCGAGGGGGTCATCCCGTCCAAGCAGTACGGGGCCGGCGACGTCATCGTCTGGGACTGGGGGACCTGGGAGCCCGAGGCGGAGACCCCGGATCCACCCGCGGCGATCGCCAAGGGCGAGCTCAAGTTCCGGCTCCACGGCGAGAAGATCGGCGGTCGGTTCACGATCGTCCGGACGTCGGGTCGCAAGACCGGCACGCGCGCCTTCGAGAACGACGAGGCGGAGCAGTGGCTGCTCATCCACAAGCGGGATGAGACGGCCGTCGAGGGCTGGGACGCCGAGGATCACCCGGCCAGCGTCAAGACGGGTCGGACGAACGACGAGGTCAACGCCGCCCGCGACGCCTACTGGATCAGCCGAGCGCCGACCGCCGAGGCGGAGATCGACCTGTCGGCGGCGGTGCCGGCAGCCGGCCCACCGGTGTTCATCGAGCCGATGCTCGCGACCCTGTCGGATCGGGCGTTCGACGATCCGGACTGGCTGTTCGAGATCAAGTGGGACGGCTACCGGGTCCAGGCGATCGTGGCCGAGGGCAAGGTCCGGATCCACACCCGGAACGGTCATGACGCGGCCACCTACTTCCCGCGCCTGCTCGGGCCGCCGGCGCGCTGGCTGTCCGCCGACGACGCGATCATCGACGGAGAGGTCGTGGCGCTCGACCCGAACGGCCGACCGGACTTCTCGCTGCTCCAGGCGCGGATCTCGCAGTCGACCGGGGGCCGGGTGCCGGGCATGTACGGTCGCGGCGCTCGGACCCCGGAGGGTGGTGGCCCTGAGGCCGCGGCCGCGGACGTCGACGCCGCCGACGCGCCACTCGTCTACCAGGTCTTCGACCTGCTCCGGCATGACGGTCGGTCGCTGCTCGACGTCCCGCTCGAGGAGCGCAAGCGACTCCTCCGGGCGATCGTCATCGACGGCTCGAACGTTCGCTTCGCTGCGCACATCGTCGGCGAGGGATCGGTGTTCTACCGCGCCGCCGAGGCGCAGGGGCTCGAAGGCATCGTCGCCAAGCACCGCCGGTCGCACTACCAGCCGGGCCGCCGGACCGCCGCCTGGCTGAAGATCAAGTCACGGCCCGAGCAGGCCCTGATCGTCGGCGGCTGGACACCGGGGGAGGGGAACGCGAAGGAGCTCGGCGCCGTCGTCGTCGGGGTCATGGACGATGGGCGGCTGCGCTTCGCCGGGAAGGTGGGCTCGGGCTTCGACGCGCGGGCGCGGCGGCAGCTCCGGGACCGGCTCGATGCGCTCGCCTCGGACGTCGTGCCGTTCGACCCATCGCCAGGGTCGCGGCCGGACCTGCGCGGCGTCCACTGGATCGAGCCGCGACTCGTCATCCGGGCGGAGCTCGGCGGCTGGAGCCGCGATGGGCTCGTGCGCCAGTCGGCCTACAAGGGCATCGACGACGGCCGTGATCCGGTGACGGTCACGCGTGAGTCACCGATCGCGAGCTCCGTGGCAGAAGCGGAGGTCGGGCTCGAGCTCGGGGGTGGGGGTCCGTCGCCGGCCGACGAGCTCGTGGCGGCAGACACGACATCCGTCGGTGATGCAAGTCAGCGCATCACCGCGGCGCCGGCGGAAGGTCGACGGAGGAGGACGAGCGTGATGAAACCCGAATGGGCGCCGGCGACCGCCGACGAGCTCGCCGTCCTCGATCGGCTCGGGAAGGCCGGTGAGTGGTCGGTGGGCGGCGTCGAGCTCAAGCTGACGAACCTCGACAAGGTCCTGTTCCCGGCGCCGGGCGATACGCCGCCGGGCGATGGGTCGGGGCACAGTTCGTCGGGGGACGAAGCTCGGCCAGTCGTGAAGCGCGATCTGATCCGCTATTTCGGGCTGATCGCCCCGGCGATGCTGCCGCATCTCGAGGACCGTCCGCTCAACCTCCAGCGCTTCCCGGACGGCGCGATGGCGCCCGGCTTCTGGCAGAAGGACCTGCGGCCGACCGACCCGACATGGCTCCGCCGCTGGCGGGAGGCGGGTGTCGAGTCGCGCGGCGCGAACACCCACCTCGTGGCGGACCGGACCGCGACGTTGTGCTGGCTGGGCAACCAGGCGGCCTTCGAGGTCCACGCCTGGACCAGCCGGCTGACCGCGCCGGACCGACCGACCTTCGCGCTCATCGACATCGACCCAGGCGAGCGCACGAGCTGGGCCGAGACGCTGATCCTCGCCCGGCTCTTCCGGACCGCGCTCGGCCATCTCGGGGTTCGCGGCTACCCGAAGCTCACCGGCAAGCGCGGCATCCAGGTCTGGGTCCCGGTCGAGCCGCGCTACGGCTACGACGAGACGAGCGCCTGGGTCGAGGGCGTGTCACGGGCCGTCGGGGCGACGGTCCCGGAGCTCGTGTCGTGGGAGTGGGCGAAGGAGCGGCGCGACGGTCGCGCGCGGCTCGACTACACCCAGAACACGTACATCAAGACCCTGGTCGCACCGTATGCGGTCCGTCCGGCCCCCGGCGCGCCGGTCTCCGCACCGATCACCTGGGACGAGCTCGACGATCCGAACCTGACCGCCCAGCGCTGGACCGTCCGGTCGATGCCCGACCGGGTGGCTGAGGTCGGCGACCTGTTCGCCCCGGCCCAGTCGGACCTCCAGGTGTTGCCGAAGCTCTGAGCTTCAGGCTCGAGCGCGGCGCTCGACGCGTCGGGCGGTCGGCGTCGGTCAGCCGTCGGCGGCCGCCTCCTCGATCGTGTCGGTGGTCTCGACCGGGTCGGTCGGGTCGGGCTCGAGGATCGGGCGGACCCAGGGGATGACCCGCGCGCCCGTCTCGCCGGAGGTCCCGGCGCGGGCGCGCCACCAGCGGGCTAGTGCGTTGTGCTCGAGCGCGAGGAGGAAGTCGTCCGGTCCGGGCTCGAAGTCCGACCGGGACGGGAAGTCGGTGCTGTGCATCGCATGACTACAATTCGTCGCCGTGCTCGAAGCCCATCGAGAGCAGCGTCATGCGGGTCATCGTCGCGGAATAGGCGACGAAGCCCTCTTCCTCTGGTAGCAAGGTGAAGTGCTCGCCGTGGCGGCGCTCCATCGGGGCCGGGCAGCGGTGGGCCATGAGCCCGAACCACGGCACGTGGACCCAGATCTCCTCCGCCGGATCGTAGTAGTCACTGATCGGGCGACGGCGGACCGTCCCACACCAATTGCAGCGGACGCCCTGACACAGGCAGACCGACAGCTGATCTTCCAGCGTCCGGCCACGCACCCCGCCGCACACCTCACACAGGCGCAACCCCCTTGGCAGCCGCAGCACCGTTGCCTCCAACCTTGTTCCCGCGTAGCACCGTGGCAGAAGGCTCGGTTGCTGTCGGCGTCATCGGGCTGGGACCCTCGGCCGCTCTCTGTGGCTGAGTCCACCACACCAAGAGTTGGATGCCGGTGACGGGCCGGCTAAGTCTGCTAAATCAATGAGAGTTCGATACACGCGTGATCGTCGTCCCGCCGTGCACCCAGCGTGTCGGGTATCGGACGACGCGCGCGTGGCCGACTAACGCGGTGCGATCCGGCGGCTCGCGGGCACCGAGCGTTAACCTAACCGGCCGCGACCTTCGCAGACTGAAACAGGTCGGCCGGCATTGGCCTGTCCAGCCGCCACGTGATGCGCATCGGACGCTCCGACTCGTGGCTCATGTAGCTGACATGACCGAGACAGCGATAGGCCATGGTTTCGTTCCGATCGTCGGTGCGCCGATCTCGAACGAAGAGCACGACGCGACTGCCGCCACTGCGATGGGAGACGTAGCGTCGGCCTGTGGGCGAGCTTTCGCTCGTGGCGTTCTGAGTCTCCCAGTGGAAGAGCGTCGGCGAAACTGGGAAGTCCTGATATCGAGTGGTGGGTGAGTAGTCGGCGTCCGACTTCTGCAAGGTGACGAACAACAAGTCTGTTTGCGTAGCGAGGTCCCAGAACACCCCCTCACGCAGGTCTAGGAGAGAGCCAGACCGATCCTTTCGCCCATAGGCCGCGACAACCTCCCGCAGTGTGTACGTGGCGTGACTACGGAGTGGAACGGATCCTGTTCCTTCGAGGGGGATTGTCCTCACTCGCGCGCGATCTCGAAGAATCTCCAGGAGGTCGCCGAGCTCCGTGAGTATCCCCGGTGATGCCCATAGCTCTTCGAGCAGGACACCAAGGTCAGCGACCGGCCGGGATCGCTGAGCCAATAGGCCGAAGAGCATCCACTGAATTCGCTCCAGGCGACTTCCTGCAGGCGCCAGGTTCGGCGGTCGATCCCTTCGAATCCAATCCAACCACTGATCCAGTCGTTCGTCGTCGTCAACGTGCAGGGCCCGACCCAGGGCCTTTGACAGCCAAGCTTCGGAGGGGACCGCCGGACGGAGCTCGAGGCCGGCTTGGCGTCGCAGGGAGGTGAAAGTCTGGCCGGAGGAGGGCCGAGCGTAGATCTCGTCTAAATCGTATCCGCCCTCGACCAGGAAGGTGGCCAGACGAGTACTGGGATCCAGAGATCGTAGATCCTCCACCATGGCACCACGACCAAGCCGCAAGCTGGATCTGATGTTGTCGATGACGGTGGTCTGCGCGATTCGATCGAGTCGAATAGCGCATCCGGGAGGCACCATCGGAAAGCCTTGTTCCACCGCAGCTCCGACCTGCTTCCTGGTCCCTCCAACCAGTGCCCGGTACCTGACGTCGTAGCGATAGGCGCGGTGTGCCAGCCCGATGAAGTCCAGGACGGTCAGGACGCTCTTACCCTCCGTGCGTCGTAGCCCTCGGCCAAGTTGCTGCAGGAAGATCGTTGAGCTCTCGGTCGGGCGGAGCATCAAGATCGTATCCACCTCGGGAATGTCGACGCCCTCGTTGAAGAGGTCGACGGTGAAGATCGCACGTAGCGTCCCCCGTCTCAGCTTCGCGATGGCTGCTTGACGCTCATCGTTTGTGGAGCCCGCATGCAGAGCTACGGCCGGCAGGCCTGCGAGGTCGAACTCGTGGGCCATCAGTTCGGCGTGCGCCACGCCAACGCAGAAGCCGAGAGCGCGCATCTGCGTCGGTTCCACGACCTCGCGCGAAACGGCATCAATGATCCGTGTCGCCCGGGCGTGGTCGGACGTGTACAGCCCTTCGAGCTCCGCGACCGAGTACCGGCCTCGAACGAACGAGACTGAGCCGAGGTCGGTCCCGTCATTCACTCCGAAGTAGTGAAACGGGCTGAGGAGGCTCTGCTCGAGTGCCTGCCAGAGTCGAATTTCCGCCGCGACGCGGTTGTCGAACCACCCAAGGATCGACTCCCCATCCGCTCTCTCCGGCGTTGCCGTGAGGCCGATCAGGACCTTCGGCTTCAAGTGACCAAGGAGCTTGCGATAGGTGGGTGCTTCAGCGTGGTGAAACTCGTCCACGACGACAACGTCCCAGGCCTCGGGGTCAATGCGATCGATCTGGCGATGCAGCGATTGGATCGAAGCGAACACGTGGGTGCCGATTACGGGTCGATCGCCCCCGACTAGCCTCTCGCCAAAGGCGGGGTCCTTCAATACCAGCTGAAACACCGTCTGACTTTGTTGAAGGATCTGGTCCTGGTGTGCCACGAAAAGAAGGCGCTCGAGTCCGTCCTGGCGCAGCCGCTTGAAGTCGAATGCCGAAACCCAAGTCTTGCCAGTGCCAGTGGCGGCCACCACGAGATTCCGGCTGTGGCCGTGGAGACGCTCGGTCGACAATGCATCGAGGATCTGCACCTGATGAGGCTGTGGCTGGAGGTCAAGGTTGAGGCCGATCACGGTCTCGAGCCCCGACTGCTGTGTGGGCTCTCGTTGGCCGACTAATGCGCGCTCGAGGGCGTCGCCATCGCGTTTCGGGTCGTACTCGAGAAATGCCGTCTCGTTCCAGTACTGCTCGAATGTGGCTCCGACCCGATCGATGATCCCGGGATTGTCGATCTGGCTCACCCGGACGTTCCACTCGAGACCATCGACCATTGCGGATTGAGTCAAGTTCGACGACCCGATGTAGGCGGTGTGAAAACCGCTGTCACGGTGAAAGAGCCAGGCCTTCGCGTGTAGTCGGGTTTGCGACGTTTCATATGAGACCTTGACCTTGGCGCCGAGGCGAACTAGTTCGTCTAGGGCTCTCTTCTCGGTCGATCCCGTGTAAACGCTCGCGATCACGCGCATCCGTCCGCCGCGTCGGATGAAGTCCTGGATCTCATCGCGGACCAGTCGCAGCCCGGCGAACCGGACGAATGCACATAGGAGATCAATCCGGTCGGCACTCGCAATCTCGCGCGCGACCTCGCCGCCGATCTGGTAGTCGCGGTGGCCATTGACCAGGAGCGCACTCTCGCTAAGTGAGATACCCGGACGTGACGACCGCCGCCGATCGATCGGAATCGGAGACGGCGGTTGGAGCTCCTTGAGGACCTGTCCGTCCTGAACGGCGTCGTCGTCCGCCACGCTGAGGTTCGGAGCGGCGGATCGGAGCAGAGCGAGGACGCTATTGACTAATTGAACCTGAGCGACCAGGCGATCGGCTCCGTCTCCGCCAATGGCCCGAATCGACCGACTCGCAGCTTCGTGGATGTACCGACCCAACAGATCTGGCATGAGGACTGGGTCGGAGTTCTCGACCTCCGCCCACCAGCCCTCGCTACGGGCCGCGTCGATGGCGTTGGCAAGGGTCGTCGTGACCAGAGTTTCGTAGAGACCGGGGGCGAGAGGTCGCGCCACGGCGCCAGGATAGCCCGCCGCCGACCTCTCAACTGGAGTTTTCGCGGGCCGTCTAGGGCTCCAAGTCGTCGGGCGGCGAGACCGACCCGCAGTGGCCGCAGAGCACCCATGTGCCACCGTCCTCGGCCCAGCGTGACTTCTCCCAGTGTTCAGCGTCGTCGCCCGGACAGTGCCAGTCGATTGACTCAGGGCGAAGCGTGCCCGCGACGTCCCAGATCTCGTAAGGCGCCCACCCGATCGGATCGCGAAGCGTGACGCCCAACGGGCCGGGGTCGAGGTCATTGAACGTAAGGCCGCAGCTGTCTTCGTCGTCGCCGTAGCCCTCGGCCATGATCTCGAACGGGAGCTGGTCGCCGTGGGCTGCCAGCAGGCGCGCGGCTTCGTCGGCGCTGATCCGATGGTTGAAGCGTGTCGCCGGCTCATCCGGGATCTCAACCGTGTCGGCGCGTCCGACCCGATCGACAAACTCGAGGATCATCGATCGACTCTAGATCGATCGTCCACCGATCGAACAGAGGCAACGGCTTAGCTCGCGGCGACCTCCCGCGCGAACCACTCCACGTCGCGGACGATCGCTTCGGGGGTGACCGACTCGAAGTAGACGGCCAGGTGGGTCACGCCGATCGCGGCCCACGCGGCGATCTCGGCGCGCATCTCGTCCGGCGTGCCGCGCAAGGCGTAGTCGGAGGCGCCGTCCTGAGCCGGGCCGGGGACGACGCGGACCCGGGCCGACAGCGTCAGCATCGGACGGCCGGCGGCATCGGCGGAGGCCTGGATCGCCGGGATGCGTTCGGCGTACGTCGCCGGTGATGTCGAACTCGAGTGGTAGCCGTCGCCGAGGCGACCGGCTCGCTCGAGCGCGGCCGGGGCGCGACCGCCGAACCAGACCGGGAGCGCGGCGCCCTGGGGTGGCAGCGGCTCGAACACGAAGTCGTCGATGTGGTGGAAGCGGCCGTGGAACGAACCCGTCGCTCCGCCCCACAGATGACGCCAGAGTCGGACCGTCTCGTCGAGGTACGCGCCGCGGACCGCGAACCGGTCGGCCATCCCGAGGTTCCCGAACTCGATCCGGTCCCAGCCGATCCCGACGCCGACGATGAGCCGGCCGCGCGACAGCGCGTCGAGCGTCGCCAGCTCCTTGGCCAAGACGACCGACTGGCGCTGGGGCACGACGATGACGCTCGTGCCGAGCTTGAGCGTCGGATGCCGAGCTCCGACGTGGGCCAGGGCGAGGATCGCCTCGTAGATCAGGCCGTACTCGTCGGCGGAATCGTGCTCGATCAGCACGTGGTCCGTCGTCCAGACGTCGGACCAGCCGACCCGCTCGGCGACCTCGGCGGCCGCCTCGATCCCCTCGGCAGTGGCGCCGGCATGCATCGTCCGTCTCGTCACTACGGAAAAGGATGCGATTAAACTGGATCAGCTGGAAAAACCGGAGAACCTTTACTATCTTGCCGTGGAGGCATCGGTGGAGCGGGAAGACGAACTCATCGGGTTCATTGTAAAACGCTTAAGGGGGAAGAGATGTCCCACAAGAGATCCTCATATTTGACACGACCTTGAGGGATGGAGAGCAGTCGCCCGGCGCCACCATGAACACTCAGGAGAAACTCCTTGTCGCCAAGCAGCTGGAAAAGCTGGGAGTGGACGTGATTGAGGCCGGTTTCCCGATTTCATCGGATGATGATTTTAACGCAGTCTCCACGATCGCCAAAACGATCAAGAGCTGCGAGGTGGCAGGCCTCTGCCGTGCCAATAAGCTTGACATAGATAGGGCGTGGGAAGCGGTAAAAGTGGCGAAATATCCACGGATACATACCTTCATCTCTACGTCCGATATTCATCTGAAGTACCAGTTGAAGAAGACCAAAAAAGAGGTGCTGGATGATGCGGTAGCCGCGGTGAAGCTTGCCCGCTCTTATGTCGACAATGTGGAGTTCTCGGCCATGGACGCGACCCGAAGCGATATCGACTATCTCGGTGAAGTGGTCCAGGCGGCGGTAAAGGCAGGGGCGAAGATCGTCAACATCCCCGATACGGTGGGTTATATCATTCCCTTCGAGTTTGGCCGGCTCATTCGGGCCGATGGAGAAGGTTCAGGGGATGGACAGCGTGATCATCAGCGTCCACTGTCACAACGACCTCGGACTGGCCGTTGCCAATTCGCTTGCCGCGGTCCTGCAGGGTGTCCGGCAGGTGGAGTGCACCGTCAATGGCATCGGCGAGCGGGCAGGCAACGCCTCTCTCGAAGAGATCGTCATGGCGATCAAGACGCGGAAAGAGGCCTTTGCTCCGTACACGCGTTGCGACAGAGCAAATCTATTTCGCGAGCCGGCTCGTCTCCAAGATCACCGGCATGGTGTCAGCCGAACAAGGCCATCGTCGGGGCCAATGCTTTTGCCCACGAGTCCGGCATTCACCAGGACGGGCTCCTCAAGGACAAACTGACCTATGAGATCATGACGCCGGAGTCGGTCGGAATCTCTAAAAGTTCGATCGTTCTCGGAAAACAGTCGGGCCGCCATGCCTTCAGGGACCGGATCGCGGATCTGGGCTATGTCCTGACTGACGAGGAGTTGAACCTGGCGTTTAAGCGGTTCAAACCGCTCTGTGACGTAAAAAAGTAGGTGTTCGATGAGGACATCGAAACGATCATCGTGGACGAGATTGAGAAGATGCCGAAGAAGTTCAAGCTCTCTTACCTTAACGTCGTTGCGGGAAATGACGATACCGACCGCGACCGTGCAGATGGAGGTTGACGGCGCCGTGCATCAGGAGGCCGGGTTCGGGGACGGACCGGTCGATGCCATGTTTAAGGCGATACGTCGCATCATCAAGACGCAGAGCAAAGTGTCTAATTTCTTATCAACGCCATCACGGGCGGCACGGAGGCTCAGGGGGAGGCCTTTGTAAAGCTCGAGGAAGAAAGGGGTCTCCGTGATTGGCCAAGGGGTGGACACGGATATTATCGTGGCAGCGGGTAAGGCGTACGTCAATGCACTCAATAAGCTGGAGTTCGTAAAGAAACGAAAAATGACAGAGGCGCGCTAACATGGGATGACCATTACAGAAAAGATACTGGCCGCGCACTGCGGCAAGAAAGCAGTGAGGCCCGGCGAACTGATCAACGCGAAGCTCGACCTCGTGCTGGCGAACGATATCACGGCGCCCATCTCGATCAAGGAGTTTCGCGGACGGCGAGCGCAAAAAGGTGTTCGATCCCGGGCGGATCGTCGCTTGTTCCCGACCACTTTGCGCCGAACAAGGACATCGCCTCGGCCGAGCAGTGCAAGCCTGCTCCGCCAGTTCTGCGCGGGAGCATGACCTCTCTCTCTATTTCGAGGTCGGCAGGATGGGCATCGAGCATGCGCTCCTTCCGGAGCAGGGGATCGTGGTCCCCGGCGACGTGGTGATCGGCGCGGACAGCCACACCTGCACCTACGGCGGCTTGGGCGCGTTCTCGACCGGCGTGGGCAGCACCGACGTCGCCGCCGCCATGATCACGGGCGAGGCCTGGTTCAAGGTGCCGGAGAGCATGAAGTTCATCTACACGGGCAAACTCGGCAAGTGGGTCGGCGGCAAGGACATCATCCTGCACACCATCGGCGATATCGGCGTGGACGGAGCGCTCTACCGCGCCATGGAGTTTACCGGCGAGGCGATCAAAAAACTCCCGATGTCCGGGCGTTTGACGATCTGCAACATGGCCATCGAGGCCGGCGGCAAGAACGGCATATTCCACGTGGATAAGAAGACCGAAGAGTTCGTCTCCGGCCGTGCGAAAAGGCCTTACACAGTCTTTGAAAGCGACAAAGACGCGAAGTACCGCGAAGTCCACGAGATCGATGTGGGTAAGCTGGGACTGCAGGTTGCGTTGCCTTTCCTTCCGTCGAATGCGAAGGACGTTCGTGAGGTCAGGAACGTGGCGATCGACCAGGCGGTCGATCGGCTCCTGCACCAACGGCAGGCTCGATGACCTTACTATAGCAGCTGAGATCCTGCGCGGAAAGAAGGTTGCGAAACACGTGCGCTGCATCGTTATTCCGGCCACGCCGAAGATTTACAGGGAGGCGCTCGACCGAGGCTACTTCGAGGTCTTCCTCGATGCCGGCTGCATCATATCACCGCCTACCTGCGGCCCGTGCCTGGGTGGCCATATGGGTGTGCTGGCCCGCGGAGAAGGGGCTGTTTCTACCACCAACCGGAACTTTGTCGGAAGGATGGGACATCCTGAGAGCGAGGTCTACCTGGCGGGTGCAGCGGTGGCCGCAGCCAGCGCAATCAAAGGCGAGATAGCCCACCCCGAGGAGGTCCTATGATCTTAAAAAGGAAGAGTCTGGAAATTCGGCGACAATATCGACACGGACATCATCATACCGGCCCGTTACCTTGCGCACACAGACCCCAAGGTGCTCGGCTCCCACTCGTATGGAGCCCCTGGTGCCCGACTTCCAGGAAAAGGTCACGAAAGGGGATTTCATTGTAGGGGGCTCTAACTTCGGGTGCGGCTCTTCCAGAGAGCATGCGCCGATAGCTATCCTGGCCGTCGGTATCCCGGTGGTGATCGCGCGGAGCTTTGCGCGCATATTTTACAGAAACTCATTTAACAAGGGACTTGCGCTGCTGGAGGCTGACATCGTCGACAAGGTGAAGGATGGGGACCTGCTGGAGATAGAGCTGTCCACAGGCAAAATATCAGGACGCGGTATAGACGTGGTCGCAAAACCGATTCCACCCTTCATGATCGAGTTGATCAATGAAGGCGGATTGATGAATCATCTGAAGAGGAGATTGGAGGCAAGGGCATGAAAGAGTTCAATGTTGCGGTTGTCGGCGCCACAGGGGCTGTTGGAAACGAGATGATCGAGACGCTCCAGCAGAGAAAATTTCCCGTAAAGAATCTGAAGCTCCTCGCATCGGAAAGAAGCCTCGGTGTGACGCTTTCATACAAGGGTCAGGACGTGCCGGTTGAGGTCCTGAACGAGGATTCCTTCAAGGGCGTCCAGATCGGACTTTTCTCGGCGGGCGGCTCTATAAGCCAGAAGTTTGCGCCTATCGCGGCCAAAGACGGCTGCGTCGTCATCGATAACACGAGCGCGTTCAGGATGGAGCCCGACATCCCCCTGGTTGTGCCGGAGGTAAATGCGCATGCCATTAAAGATTATAAGAAACGGGGGATTATCGCCAACCCGAACTGTTCAACGATCCAGATGGTCGTTGTTCTGAAGCCTTTGCATGATGCTGCGCGGATCAAGCGTGTGGTGGTTTCGACGTACCAGGCTGTTTCAGGCACAGGCAAAAAGGCCATATACGAGCTGGAGACGCAGGTACGCGCCCTGCTCAGTAACCAAGAAGTTGAAAAAAGGTCTACCCGCATCAGATAGCCTTTAACTGTCTCCCGCATATCGATGTCTTCCTTGAGAATGGTTACACC
>CAWAMH010000002.1:0-109646 GCA_963783135.1 uncultured Chloroflexia bacterium
GAGCGCGGCTGCGAGCTGACGCGCCTCCGCGTCGGGCGCGCGCAGAAGATGGAACGTGAGCCGCTGGGCGGTCTTCGGGCCGATGCCGGGCAGCCGTGAGAACGCCTCGATGAGGCGGGCGACGGGCTCCGGGACGACGTTCGACACGCGGCTGCGGACCTACATCCCCGGCAGGCGAAGGCCGCCGGTGACCGCGGCCATCTTCGTCTCGGCCAGCTCGCGCGACGCGCGCAGGGCGTCGTTGACGGCGGCCACGACCAGGTCCTGGAGCATCTCGACGTCGGCGGGATCGACCGCGCTCGGGTCGATCGTCACGCTGACGAGCTCCTGTTTGCCGGTGACGGTCGCCTGGACGACCCCGCCGCCGGCCGAGCCGTCGATCTTCGCCGACTCGAGCTCCGTCTGGACGCGGAGCATCTCCTGCTGCATCTGCTGGGCCATGCGCTGGAGGTTGGCCATGCTCATCCGGGATCGTCCTCCGTGGCTCCGCCGTCGGTCGCGGTTCGGTCCGTCAAGTCTGGCCGATGCGCCGCTCGGGCGCAGCGCCACCGGGTATCAGCCAACCTCGCCGGCGTCGACGAGGTCGTCGGCGAAGATGCGCCGGGCCGCCTCGAGGACCCGCTCGGCGTCCTCGTCTTCCGGCGGCGCGAGGAGGTCGAGGTTCGTCGCTACCAGCCGGACCACGACGGGCCGGCCCAGACCGCGACCGATCCCGTCCTCGAGGGTCGACCGACGACGCTCCGCGACGTCCTTGAGGAACGACTTGCCCTCAGGGAACCCGAGGGTCACCACATCCCCGTCGACCGCGATCGGCCGGCACACCTCGATGAGCGGCTTGATCGGCGGGGACTTGCTCAGCTCCGCGACGATCCCGGGCCAGGCCCGGTCGAGCTCGTCGAGCGCCGCCGGGACGGCCGAGCCGGCCGATCCGGCCACCGGGGTTCCAGGCGCAAGCCCCGCGTCCGGGGTGGGGCCGGGATCAGCGGGCGCCCCGGGTTCGGCGGCGGCGCCTGGATCGGCGGCAAGACTGGGCCCGGTGGTAACGGGTCGATCAGGTGTGCGGCCGGACTCGGCGTCGGGATCGGAGGCGGCCGCGCCAGCGGCCGCGGGTGCCGCATCGTCGGCGGCGTCGGCATCGGGGGCAGGTGCGGCAGCGTCGGGGGCGCCGCGATCGGCGGTCCGCGACGGTCCGTCCGCCGCCTCGGGTCCATCGGACGGGTCGGCGACGGGCGGGACGTCGGCATCCGGACCGGCGGCCGACGCGGGCACATCGGGCGACGGCCGGGCCGCGGGCCGACGGCGTGGCGGAGCCGGTGGCGGGTTGACGTCGGCCGGTGGCGGCGCGGTGGCGCGGGCGGCCGACTCCGCGGACGGGACGCCGGGTCCGACCGCGACACCGGCCCCGGTCGTTCGTTCGGCCGAGTCCGGGCGGGCCGGCAGCGATCCGCGGCTCCCAGCCGCCGCACCGATCAAGGCCAGCTCGAGCTGGAACCGCAGCCCGCCGATGCCCTGTCGGCCCGGGTCGATCGCCGCGATGCGTCTGGCGGCCGCGGTCAGCTCGTCGACCCGCCGACCGGACGCGACGTCGGGCGTGCCGCCAAGCGCCTCGCCGAGTGCGACGCGCAGGGCATCCACGAGCTGGTCGAGGAAGGCGCCCAGGTCGCGACCCGTCGCCTCGAGGTCGTCGAGGATCCGGAGTCCGGCCAGGGCGTCGCCGCCGACGAGTGCATCGAGGAAGCCGTCGATCACCTCGGCATCGACCAGACCGAGAAGGTCGCGCACGGCCTCGACCGTGAGGCGCTCGCCGCTCGACGCAAGGAGCTGGTCGAGCATCGATTCGGCGTCGCGCATGCCGCCGGCGGCCTGGCGGGCGACGAGCTCGACGGCCGCCGGCTCGGCGAGTCGGCCATCGGCTGCGAGGATGGTGTTGAGCTTGCCCTCGATCTGGGGAACGGTCAGCGGCCGGAAGTCGAACCGCTGGACGCGCGACAGGACCGCCGGTCGGATCTGCGAGGGGTCGGTCGTGCAGAAGATGAAGGCGACGTGGTCCGGCGGCTCTTCGAGCGTGCGAAGCAGGACGTCCCACCCCTCTCGGATCCGCTGGACCTCGTCGATGATGTAGACCTTCCGGCGCAGGTCGGACGGTGCCGTCCAGGTCCGCTCGAGCAGACCGCGCATGTCGTCGACCTTGTTGTTCGTCGCGGCGTCCAGCTCGACGACATCCAGCGCGCGGCCCTCGCGGATGGCGACGCACGACGGACAGGTGTCACACGGATCGCCGTCCTGGAGGTTCGTGCAGTTGAGCGCCTTGGCCACGATCCGGGCCATGGACGTCTTGCCCGTCCCGCGCGGCCCGACGAACAGCAGCGCGTGGGCGACCTGTCCGGTCCGGACCGCGTTGCGGAGGGTCGTCACGACCGCGTCCTGACCGATGATCCGGTCGAACGTCTGGGCACGCCAGCGCCGGTAGAGGGCGAGGTGCGACCCCTCGTGGGGAGCGCTGCTTTCGGTGCTCAGCTCAGGGTCCACACCACGCTCGGAATCGGTCGACAGGAAGATCGCCGTGCACCCTCCGTCGATCGGACGATCCCGCGCCCACGTGTCTCGAGCGGCTCGGACCAGGCCGTTCCGCGGCACCCGGCGATGATCGCTTAGTGCTGCTTCCTTCCGGACCTGACACGGTTCACGAGTCGCCGCTGCGCGGGACCCGGCCCTCAACGTCGCTCGTGACGGCGGCTTTCGAGAACGAAGACCTCGGGAGGGGATTCAGCCCTGCTGGAGCGGATTGCAGGTACAGGGCACCGCTAGTTCCCCGCCTAGCACGGCCCGACCAGTCTACCGCGGATAGGCCGCAGCGCGGACTCGGAGAGCCGAGGGCGAGTAGGCACCCGCAGCGTCAAGCCGCCACTCACTCACCGAGGCGCGAGGCCGGGAGGCCATCGCCCCGAGGTCTCCGAGGCGGAGCTCCGCGACGCCGTCGGCCCGAGGATCATTGGCGGAGAGGGCGGGATTTGAACCCGCGACAGGTTGCCCTGTACCGCATTTCCAGTGCGGCGCCCTAGGCCACTAGGCGACCTCTCCGCGACCGACCGGACGTCCGGATCCGGTGGGTCCTGGCGGAGAGGGCGGGATTCGAACCCGCGGTGCTTTCGCACACCGCTTTTCGAGAGCGGCACCATCAACCACTCGGACACCTCTCCGCGCGAGAGGATACCAGAGGCGGTCGGCCGAGCCCCCTCGCCCGATGGTCCCAGAGCCGCCCGATCAGGCCTGGATCGAGCGTCAGACGGGGTGGGCCGCTCCGTCCAGCAGCTCTTCGGCCTCGGCCCGGCGGATCCCGCTGACGACCTGGAGGCGACGCGCGAGCGTCGGGTGCTGGGCGAGTTGGAGGACGGTCCCGGCCGCGCCGTCGGTGGCGTTCGGCACGGCGTACACGAGCTCGGTGACGTCGCTCGTCAGCAGCGCCCCGACGCACATCGCGCAAGGCTCGAGCGTGGCGAAGACGGTGACATCACCGAGCTGGGGGGTCCCCAACCGGCGGGCGGCCTCGCGGAGCGCCACGACGACCGCGTGCGCCGTCGGGTCGTTCGTCTCGCGCACGCGGTCGTGGGCGCGGGCGACCATCGCGTCGTTGACGACGGCCACCGCGGCGATCGGTCGTTCGCCGCGCTCGGCTGCCAGGCGGGCCTCGGCGAGCGCCTCGCCCATGAACAGCTCGTAGTTCATGGCCCGATGATACAGGCCGCCCATCGCGCGTCGACGGGTGGGTCTAGGATTCGATGGTCCGATCAACGACAGCAGGAGTGTCCAGATGGCCCGGACCCGACGGATCGGCGTCCTCACCGGCGGGGGCGATGTCCCCGGTCTCAACTCGGTCATCAAGAGCGTGGTCTACCGCTCGACCGAGCTCGGCTATGACGTCATCGGCATCCGGCGAGGCTGGGAGGGTCTGACCCACATGCGCCCGGGTCCCGAGCTCGACTCCGACTACCTGCGCAAGCTCGACCGGATCAACACGCGCACGATCGACCGGACCGGCGGCACCTGGCTGCACACGTCACGGACGAACCCGCGCAAGATGCCCCGCTCGAAGCTCCCGGGCTGGTTGTCCGAGTCCGACGCCGAGCGATATGCGAGCGGGACCGATCTGTTCGACCTGACGCCGCTCGTCATGGACCATATCGAGGCGCTCGGGCTCGACTACCTCGTGGCGATCGGCGGCGACGATACGCTGAGCTTCGCCGAGGCGCTGTCCGCCAACGGGGTGGCGGTCATCGCGATCCCCAAGACGATGGACAACGACGTCCAGGGGACGGAGTACTGCATCGGCTTCTCGTCGGCGATCACGCGGGCCAAGGAGATGATCAACCGACAGCGGACGACGCTCGGGTCGCACGAACGGATCGGCGTCTTCCGGATCTTCGGCCGAGATGCCGGGTTCTCGGCGCTGTTCACGGCCTATGTCACCTCGGGCCGCTGCCTCATCCCCGAGGCACCGTTCGATCTCGTGCGCCTGGCCGAGGTCATGGCCGACGACCACCGACGCAACCCGAGTCGCTACGCGTTCGTGATCGCGGCCGAGGGTGCGATGTGGGAGGGTGGCTCACTGGCCGAGTTCGGCGAGGCCGACGCCTACGGACACCGCCATAAGGTCAACGTCGGCGAGGCACTCGCCGCGGAGCTTCGCGCGCGGACGGGCATCGAGACCGTCTCGAGCGAGCTGACCTACGACCTTCGCAGCGGCGAGGCGGACTCGCTCGATCAGATGGTCGCGATGACGTTCGCCAACGTCGCGATGGATCTCATCGCCGAGGGGCAGCGCGGTCGGATGGTCGCGATCCGCGACGGCCACTACGCCCACACGACGATGCCCGACCCGCAGCTCGGACCGCGCAAGGTCGACGTCGAGCGGCTCTACGACGTCGAGCGGTTCCGGCCGACCTATTCGGGCAAGCTCGGCGAGCCACTGCTCCTGCTGGGGACGCCGAGCCCGGCCCTGGCCTGAGCGCGCGGTCCCCGGCGGCGGCCGGAAGCGTCGGTCAATCGGGCAGGCCGGACCGGCCGCGAAGGACCCGGGCGACCGTCGAGATGTCCTCATCGGCATGGCCCGCAGCAACGACGCTCCGCTCGATCTCGGCGCACAGGCGGGTCACCGGCAGGTCGGTCCCGAGCTCGTCGGCGAGGGCGAGACCGATCCCGAGATCCTTGAGATGGAGCGCGACCCTGAACCCGAGTGGGTAGTCGTTGGCGATCATCCGCCCGCTCCGGTTGGCGAGCACCCAGCTCTGGGCGGCACCGCCGCCGAGCGCCCCGACGACCTGCTCGACGTCGAGCCCGGCCTTCAGAGCGAGGACGATGCCCTCCGCGACCCCGAGGTAGGTCCCGGCCAGGATCACCTGGTTGACCGCCTTGACCGCCTGACCCGCACCGACCGGCCCGACGTGGGTGATCGTGGTGCCGAGGTGGGCGAGGATCGGCCGGGCCCGTTCGACGGCGGCCGGCGCGCCGCCGACGAAGATCGTCAGCGTCGCCTTCTGGGCGCCCTCGGAGCCACCCGACACCGGAGCGTCCACCAGGTCGATGCCCCGTTCGGCGAGACGGATCGCGAAGTCGCGCGTCGCGGCCGGTGCGATCGTCGAGCAGTCGATGACGAGCGACCCGCTCGGCGCGCCGGCGGCCACGCCGTCCGATCCGAACAGGACCGCCTCGACGTCCGGCGTATCCGAGACGCACACCACGATGACATCGCTCGCTGCGGCGAGGCGGGCGGGGTCGGGCGCCTCGACGGCGCCGGCCGCGACGAGCTCCGCGACTCGCCCGGGAGACCGGTTCCAGACCGTCAGGGGATGACCGGACCGGGCGAGGTGGCCGGCCATCGCGGCGCCCATCGTCCCCAGCCCGACGAAGCCGATCCGTTCCACGGCAGCTCACTCCTGTGCGATCCGATGTTGACCGGACGATGATGGCCCGAAGACGCGCTGTTCACCGGCCGGCCCGAGTCTGCGCTCATGGTCGCATCGACGCTGACCGGAGAACGCGGTCGACGGGTGATCCCCGGTGGGGTCCCTCGGCGCATCGGGTTCGGTAGCGGGCGGATCGGGCACGCCACTCGGACCGGACTGGGGGCCGGGCCGGCGTCCCGATCCGCAGCCGCCCTCGCGGACGGTGCGGCCATCTTCTGGGAGATCCGTTCGGAGCGGCCGGTGAGCTGGCAACGGAAGGCGTTCCGCCGCTGGGTGGAACTCTTCCGCCAGCACCTGGCGCCGATCCGGAGCCTCGACAACCTGGCCGAGTCGTTCGCCCGCGAGGCCGTCGTCCCCGTCGAGTACGACGAGGATGGCCACGCGCTCGCCGCCCGGTTGCTCGTGTCGCCGCTGCTGGCGGCGTACGTGGTCCGCTGGCTCGAACTGCGCGACGGCGAGGCCCTCGATCCCTGGCGGTCGCTCGCCGGTCAGGCCCTCGGCGACCCCGCCCCGCCCGGATCGTCGGCGACCGGCGGTTCGTCCGGCGCATCGGCGGGTGGCTCGCCGTCACCGCTGGCCGGAGCTTCAGCGACTGTCGCCGAGGCATCGTCCGCGGCTTGACCCGCGTCAGCGGCCGTCGCGTCGACGGCCGACGCAGCCGCCGCCCCGGCCGCGGCATCACCTGGGCCTGGAGTCGGCGACTCCTGCTTGGAGCGGCTCCAGAGGAAGAACCCGATCGCACCGACGATCAGCGCGATGATGATGAGCAGGAGGGCCGGCGTCGCGTCACCGCCCGACTCGGCGGGCGCGGCCGGTACCGGGGTCGGCGATGGTGCAGGAACGACCGGCGTCACGACGACCTGGATGTCTGAGATCGCGTTGCCCTGGGTGATGACCGGGACGCCGGTCGTGTTCTCCCAGGTCGTCGTCCCGTCGACGATCTCGGCCGTGACGACGTAGCTCTTGGCCGGATCGATCGTGTCGAGCGCGAACGGGATCGCGAAGGCGACCGGGATCGTGCCCTCGGTCGGGTTGAGGTCCATGCCGATCGACTCACCCGAGGACGGCTCGACGAGGACCGCGACCGAGTAGCTCGTCGGCGATGCCTGGATCCCCACGCCGGTGATCGAGCCGGAGACCTCGCCCTTGACCAGGTCCGGCTGGTAGGCCAGCTCGAGCTTCACGTCGGACGTCGGAGCGCCATTCGTGATGACCTTCGTGCCCTTCGCCGTGGTCCATACGTTCGGGTTGTCGACGATGCCCGCCTGGACCGTGTACGTCCCGGCCGGGTCGATATCGGCGTTCTCATAGACGAGGCGGAACGCGATCGGGAGCGCACCCGGGTTCGGGATGACCTGGGTCGCGACGATCGAGCCCTCGTCGGCACGCGCCGTGCCTCGGACCAGGACGACGACGGCGACGGACGTCGCCGACAGCTTGTGCGGCTCGGCATAGTCGAGGGTCCCGGTGACGGCGCCGGTCGCGGGTGTCGCGGTCGGGCCACTAGGCGTTGCGGTCGGCGTGGCGCTGACGCTCGGGACGGCCGTTGGCGTCGGGCTCGGCGTCGGCGTCGGCGGGGCGTGGGCGTGGGCGTGGGCGTCGCCGTCGGGCTCGGCGTCGGCGTCGCGGTCGGGCTCGGCGTCGCGGTCGGGCTCGGCGTCGGCGTCGGCGTGGCGGTCGGCTTGGGCGTCGGCGTCGGAGTGGCGCTGGGCTTGGGCGTCGCGCTCGGCTTCTCGGTCGGGCCGGCGGTCGCCGACGGCGCGGCGCTGCCGGACGGTGCCGCGCTGCCGGACGGCGCCTCCGTGGGTACCGGCGTCGGGGCCGGGATCGGGGCGGGGGCGCGGGTGACCGGCATGGTCACGTTCGAGGCCGCGGTCCCGCCGGTGATCGCCGGCACGCCCTGGCGGTTCTCCCAGACCGTGCCGCCGTCGACGATGCCGCCCTTGATCACGTAGGTCGCGTCGGGGTCGATGACCGACGGATCGAAGCCGACCGTGAACGAGACCGGGGTCTGACCCGAGATCGGCTGGACCTGGCGGGAGACCAGGGTGCCGGTCTCTTGCTTGATCAAGGCGGCGATGACGACCGCCGACGAGCTCAATGTCGTCCTCTCGCTCTCCGTGATGGTGCCGGTGATCGTCGCGGCGGGAGCTGGGACAGCGGTCAGGAGCGCATCGATCCCCGAGGTCGGGCCCCCGGTCAGGACCGCGATGCCCTGCGGGTTCTGCCAGGTCTTGGAGCCGTCGACGATCGTCGCGAAGAGACCGTAGGCGTGCTTGGCGTTCACGCGCGCCGGGTCGTAGGGCACCGAGAACGGCACGGGGACTGCGGCGATGCCGTCGATCCGCTGCTGGCCGATGATCGCGCCGGCGTCCGGGGCGGCGGCCTGGTCGACGACCGTGATGATCGCGACGGCCTTGCCGCTCAGGGACAGCTTCTGGGTGAGTGTCAGCGTCCCGCTCACGAACTCCGTCGCCGCCGAGACGGGGATGGTCAGGATGACGCTGAGCATCGCGACCACGAGGGCGACGCTGCCGACTCGACGGCCGACTGTCCGCTGCTGGGACGACACAGGGCCCTCCTTGGCTCACCTGGCTGGGGCGCGTCGGCGGATTGTAGCCGGGAGGGTCGGCCGGCGCCGGCGGGCGGGTCGGTACGGGGCGCTCGCGAGCGGTCGGGAGCCGACCGGCCGGGAACCGCGGCCGAGTCGGCCCGGGATCGGCCGCGACCGGGGCGACCCGGTCAACGTCGTGCCGCCACCCGCCGGTGTCGTCAGCCGCCCACGAACGGGGTCAGGTGCGTGTTCGACAGGGCTCCGGCCAGACCCGCGAGCGCGCCGAACGCGAGCAGGAACCTGGCGAGGAGCGGACGGCGCGGCTCGCAGATCCGCGCCACCGCGATGACGAACACGATCAGCGCGAGCTTGACCGCGAGGCCAGCCAGTGGTTGCGAGGCGAGAGCCGCGGCGATCGGGTTCAACTCGCGCCGAACGCTGAGCGAGGTCGCGAGATCGGCGAGCTGGGCGAGGGCGAACGCGGCGGCGGCCCAACCGAGCGGGAACCGGGCGGCGGCCTGGAGCACCGAGTCCCGACCCTCCCTAGCGCGTCCGATCCGACGTGGACGCGATGATGGCACGCCGCGCGGGGACGCGCGCTGGGCCACGGGCGGGCGGTCCGCGCGCGGCGACCGTTAGGATGCAGGTCCGGATCGTGAGGAGACGAGCGCGACCGACACGGATGCGCGCCCGACGGGAGGTTGGACATGGACGCCGGAAGACAGGCTGCGCTGGATCACATCGCCTCGCTGGCGGAGCCACGGCGCTCGCAGATGCAGCACCTCCACGAGGTGATCGTCGAGGCGATCCCCGACGCCGACGTCACGATGTGGGAGTACCAGGGTCCATTGATCGGATACGGGTCCTACGACTACTCGAACAGCAAGGGCCCGGCGGGGCGCTGGTTCTCGGTCGGCCTGGCGAACCGGAAAGGATCGATCGCGCTGTACGGGATGGCCCGCCACGGGAGCGGCTATCTCGTCGAGGCCATCCACGACCGGTTCCCGGGGACGAAGATCGGCCGGAGCTGCATCAACATCACGAAGCCGGACCTGATCGACGACGCCGCGCTGCGCGACCTCGCCCGCGAAAGCTACGCCCAGTACAAGGACGGTTTCACCCGGCCTTAGGGGAAGTGGCGCGCCCGGCGGGACTCGAACCCACGACCTTCAGGTCCGCAACCTGACGCTCTATCCGCTGAGCTACGGGCGCACGCAAGGGGACCGGCTGACCAGGAGATGGCGGAGAGGGAGGGATTCGAACCCTCGATGCAGGTTACCCCACATGGCGGTTTAGCAAACCGCTGCACTAGGCCTCTATGCGACCTCTCCCCGGACCGCGCGGAATCCTACCACGGGCCTCGCGCGCCTCGGCCCCGACCCGACCCCTCGGCCACGGGCTCGCCGCCGCAAGGCCACGAGGCGCACCCCGGTCGAGTATCGACCCCAGCAGTAACCAGAGGTCCGATAGGCCCGGGATACGACCGCAGGGACCGCCGGCCGGCACGGCGCGTCCGTTGGGGCACCCGGTCGAGCTCGGACCGGGTGGGGCCGAGGTCGCGCTGGCTGGGGCCGGAGGGCCGAACCCCGGTCGAGGCCCCGCAACGCGTCGTCCTACTGGTGGGGTCGATATCGTAGCGCTCGGGCCTCGCGCGCCCCTGGCCCCGACGCGGCCCCGACCGGCCCTCGGCCACGATCGATCACGTTGACACGAGCGGGCCCGCTCGGCTAGCCTCCGTGCACGCATGAGCCAGTACTTCTACTTTCCGACCCCGGCATGATCGTTCCCGGAGCCTAGGCCCGGGAGCACGGGTCGTGCCGGGGAAAGCAGAGGTCACGACCTCTGCTTTTTTGTTTGTCCCGACCGATCCGCCACCTTGAGGAAGGACGCGCAGGAATGTTCGTGGTGATGGCCACCGCCGCCACCGAGGGCGAGATCAACGCCGTCAAGAGCCACATCCTGGCCGAGGGCCTGACCCCCTACGACCACGAGGGGACGGAGCGGGTCGTCATCGCCGTGGTCGGCGAGATCGGCACGCGCAAACCGTTCCTGATGAGCCGGCTCGAGGCGTTGCCCGGGGTCGAGACGGTGACCGCGATCAGCCGGCCGTTCAAGCTGACCTCGCGCGAGTTCCATCCCGAGGACACCGTCATCCGCGTCCTCGACGCGACGATCGGTGACGGCTCGCTGACGATGATGGCCGGGCCCTGTTCGATCGAGAGCCGCGACCAGCTCATGGAGACGGTCGACGGGCGTCGCCGCGAGCGGGGCGACGATCATCCGCGGTGGGGCGTTCAAGCCGCGGACGAGCCCGTACTCGTTCCAGGGGCTCGGCGTCGAGGCGCTCCGCTACCTGGCCGAGGCCCGCGAGCGGACCGGGCTGCCGGTCATCACCGAGGTCATGGAGCCGAACCAGGTCGACATCGTCGCCGAATACGCCGACATCCTCCAGGTCGGGACCCGGAACATGCAGAACTACTCGCTGCTGACCGCCGTCGGCCGGATCGCCCGTCCGGTGATGCTCAAGCGCGGCTACGGCGCCACGATCGAGGAGTGGCTGATGAGCGCGGAGTACATCGTCAGCAGCGGCAACCCGAACGTCATCCTGTGCGAGCGCGGCATCCGCACGTTCGAGACGTACACCCGGAACACCCTCGACCTGGCGGCCATCCCGCTCCTGCATCACCTGACCCACCTGCCGGTCATCGTCGATCCGAGCCACGCCACCGGCAAGCGCTGGCTCATCAAGCCGATGTCGCTGGCCGGCGTGGCGGCCGGCGCCGACGGCGTCATGGTCGAGGTCCACCCGCGTCCCGACGAGGCCCTGTCCGACGGCGAGCAGTCGATCACGCTCGAGCAGTTCGCCGACCTCATGGCCGCGATCCGGCCGATCCACGCCCAGGTCAGCGGGCTCCACGGCGACCCGGTCCTGTCCGGGGCGGCCCTCAAGGTCGGCGGAGCGAGCAAGCATTGAACGGCTCCCCGGCCGTCGTCCCCGAGACCGACCCCGCCGAGAACGACGCAGCGGTGGTCGGGCCGGCCGCGCGCCTGCGCGGCGAACCCGGCCTGCCCGGCGACAAGTCGATCAGCCATCGGGCGCTCCTGCTCGCGGCGCTGGCTGACGGCGAGAGCACGATCGACGGTGCCGGCGACGGCGCGGACGTCCGCACGACCGCGGCGCTCATCGAGCGCCTCGGGGTCGAGCTGGAGCGACGCTCCGGCGACGGCCGACGCGTCGCGTATCGCGTCGTCTCACCCGGGGTCGACGGGCTTCGCGAGGCTGACGGCGTCCTCGACTGCGGGAACTCTGGGACGACGCTCCGCCTCATGGCTGGGATCCTGGCCGGCCTCGAGGCGACCCACGTCCTGGATGGCGACAATTCATTGCGGCGCCGACCGGTGGCCCGTATCATCGAACCGCTGCGCTCGATGGGCGCCGTGCTCCATGCGCGCCGGAACGATTCCCTTCCGCCACTGACCGTGGTCGGTCATACCCGACTTCGGGCGATCGATCACACGACGATCGTCCCGAGCGCCCAGGTGAAGTCGGCGATCCTGCTGGCGGGGCTGCGAGGCGACGGCCGTACGACCGTCCGCGAGGCGATCGCCACCCGCGATCACACCGAGCGGATGCTCCGGGCGCGTGGGGTGCCGGTGGACCACGAGACGATCGAGGGCGGGCCGGGGGCGGCCTGGAGTGTCGAGGGAGGGATGCGCGTGCGAGTCGTCGCGGAGCGGGTCCCGGCGGACGTCTCCGCCGCGGCGTTCTGGCTGGTCGCGGGCGCGATCCACCCGGACGCCGAACTGACCCTGCGCGGCGTCGGCGTCAACCCGACCCGCCGGGCGATCGTCGATCTCCTTGGCCGGATGGGCGCGCGGATCGACGAAGTCGCGCTCGGTGACCCCGACGACGGTGTGGGCGAGCCGCTCGCCGACCTGACGGTCCGGTCCGGCTCGCTCGAGGCCATCGACGTCTCGCCGGCCGAGGTCGCCGCGGCGATCGACGAGATCCCGGTGCTCTGCCTGGCGGCGACCCAGGCTCGAGGCCGGACGACGATCCGGGGCGCCGGCGAATTGCGCCACAAGGAATCCGACCGGATCGCGGGGATCGCGGCCGGCCTCCGGGCGCTCGGCGCCCGCGTCGAGGTCGACGGCGACGACCTCGCGATCGACGGGCCGGTCGCGCTGACCGGCGCGCCGACGGACAGCCTCGACGACCACCGCCTGGCGATGACGTTCGCGATCGCCGGCCTGGTCGCCCGCGGACGCACGACGATCGAGGCGCCGCACAGCGCGTCGATCTCGTATCCAGGCTTCTTCAGCGAGCTCGAAGGGGTGCGGGCATGACCAGGCGCGTGGTCCTCATCGGCCACCCGGTGGCCCATTCGCTGTCGGGCGCGATGCAGCAGGCCGCCTTTGACGAGCGCGGCATCGACGCGACCTACGAGCTCTGGGATCGCCCGCCGATCGAGCTGGCCGAAGCGGTCGGGGAGCTGCGTGGCGACGACTTCCTCGGGGCCAACGTGACGATCCCCCACAAGGAGAAGGTGGTCCCGCTCGTCGACCGGCTGACCGAGGAGGGCCACGCCACGGGCGCGGTCAACACGATCACGAAGGAAGGCAAGCGGCTCGTCGGGCACAACACCGACGTCCCGGGCTTCAAGGTCGCCCTCGACAAGCTCGTGGGTAAGCAGAAGATGCCCCGCCAGGCGGTCGTCCTCGGCGCGGGCGGAGGCGCCCGGGCCGTCGTCTACGGGTTGATCACCGAAGGCTTCACCCGGGTCGTCGTGTTCAATCGCCATCTCCATCGGGCCGAGGCGCTCGTCAAGCACTTCGGCCGGAGCGCCGCTCATATGGAGCTCAAGGCGATGCCCTGGCACGAGTCGATCATCGAGTCGGAGCTGGCGAAGACCCGGGTGCTCGTCAACGCGACTTCGATCGGCCTGCACGGCGACGAGACGCCCATCCCGGGCGAGCTCCTGCCGCCCGAGCTGCTCGTCCTCGACCTCATCTACCGGCGCACCCGGCTGCTGCGCGACGCCGCCGCGGCCGGCGACGAGACGGCCGACGGCGAGCTCATGCTCCTCCACCAGGGCGCGGCCGCGTTCACGTTGTGGACGGGTCAGCCGGCGCCGCTCGAGCTGATGCAGGTGAAGCTCCAGGAGGCCCGGGCCGGGGGCATCGAGTCGGCCGAGGGCGAGCCGACCGGCGCCGCGGCCACCGGCTGAGCGTGGGACGGCTCCGCTTCCTCACGGCCGGCGAGTCGCATGGTCGTGCGCTCGGGGTCGTCGTCGAGGGGATCCCGTCCGGGCTCAGCCTGACCGCCGACGCGATCGCGGTCGACCTCGCCCGTCGCCAGCGCGGCTACGGTCGCGGGGCGCGCCAGGCGATCGAGCACGACCGGGCCGAGATCGTCTCGGGGGTGCGCCATGGGCTGACCCTGGGATCGCCGATCCTGCTCGAGATCGCCAACCGCGACTGGGAGAACTGGACCGGGGTCATGCAGGTCGAGCCGCTCAGCGACGAGGTCGCCGCCGAGCTGCGCGCCGCCGCCGACGGCGGCACCAAGCGGGCCCAGCCGGTGACCCGGGTCCGGCCCGGCCACGCCGACCTCGCCGGCGCGCTGAAGTACGGGTTCAACGACGTCCGCAACGTGCTCGAGCGGGCGTCGGCCAGGGAGACCGCCGCGCGGGTCGCCGCCGGTGGCGTCGCCCGGACGTTCCTCGCCGAGCTCGGCGTCGACGTCTGGTCGTTCACGGCCGAGGTCGGCGGCGTCGCCGTCGACCCGGCCCGGGCGACCCGGCCGCGGGCCGAGGCCGATGCGTCGCCGCTGCGCTGCCCGGATCCCGAGGCCGAGGAGCGGATGATCGCCCGGATCGACGAAGCGCGGTCCGCCGGCGACACCGTCGGTGGCGTCTTCGAGGTCGTCGCCCACGGGCTGCCGATCGGCCTCGGTTCGTACGTCCACTGGGACCGTCGGCTCGATGCAGCGCTCGCTGCTGCGGTCATGAGCATCAACATCGTGAAGGGCGTCGAATTCGGACTCGGATTCGAGCAGACGCGGCGGTTCGGATCGGAGGTCCACGACGTCATCGAGGGTCGCGCCGACGATGGGCACTGGATCCACCGCTCGAACAATGCCGGCGGACTGACCGGTGGCGTGACGAACGGCGAACCGCTCGTCGTGCGCGGGGCGGTCAAGCCGATCTCGACGCTCGCCCGGCCGTTGCCGTCGGCCGACCTCGTGACCGGCGAGCCCGTCGAGAAAGCGCACTACGAGCGAAGCGACATCAGCGTGGTGCCCGCTGCCGGCGTCGTCGCTGAGGCGATGGTGATGCTCGTGCTGGCCGACCTCGTGCTCGACAAGTTCGGCGGCGACTCGCTGGCCGAGACCCTCGACAACGTCGGTCGCTATCGCGAGCGGATCGCCCGGTTGCCCGAGGCGCCGGTCGCCGGTGGACGCCGCGCCGGCGCGCGTTCGGCCGGGGCCGGTGACGCTGATGACGGGTACGGCGAAGCCGGCTCCGGCGGGGACGACTGAGCCGACCATGGACGTCGTGCTCGTCGGGTTGCCAGGCAGCGGCAAGAGCGCCGTCGGCCGACGGCTGACCGCCCGCCATGACGCCCGGTTCATCGACCTCGACGAGACGATCGAGAACGCCGCCGGTCAGCGGATCGCCGAGATCTTCGCGAGCGAGGGCGAGACGGGCTTCCGGGCCCGCGAGCGGGATGCGATCGTCGCGCTCGGACCGCCGAGCCGAAGCCCGAGGATCGAGCGGGTCATCGCCACCGGCGGCGGCGCGGTCGTCGACCCGCGCAATCGCTGGCGGCTGTACCGCGGCCGACGCGTGGTCTGGCTCGACGGGGCGCCCGAGGCGCTCGCCCAGCGGCTCCGGCACAGTCCGAACCCGCGGCCGCTCCTCGCCGGGACCGACCCGATCGGGGCGATCCGGGCGCTGGCGTCCGCCCGCGAGCGGTTTTACGCGGTCGGCCAGCGGGTCAACGGGCTGGCGGCGGTCGGGACCGTCGTCGACGCCGTCGATGCGGCCGTGGCGGGACCCGCTCCCGAGGGGACGACGCTGCTCGACGCGGCGACGCCGATCGGCCGGATCGTGCTCGGCGACGGCATCGCCGCTCGCGTCCTCGTCGAGCAGCTGCGCGGACTCGGCGTCGGCCGCGCGCTGCTCGTGTCCGAGCCGGGTGCCTGGGAGGCGGTGGGTGCGTCGCTCGTCGGCGCGCTCGGCGCGGCCGGGTTGGCGCACGAGCTCGGGGTCTTCCCGCAGGGCGAGACCGCGAAACGGCTCGGCCTCATCGAGCACGCGGCGAGCGCCCTGGCGGAGCTCCGCGTCGAGCGCTCGGAACCCCTCGTCGCGGTCGGTGGCGGCGCGCTCGGCGACAGCGCCGGGTTCCTCGCCGCGGTCTACCTCCGGGGCATCCCGCTGATCCACGTCCCGACGACGCTCGTCGCCCAGCTCGACAGCTCGATCGGCGGCAAGACCGCGGTCGATCTGCCCGAGGGCAAGAACCTCGTCGGCGCGTTTCATCAGCCGGTCGCGGTCATCGCGGACGTGGCGACGCTCCGGACACTTCCCGACCGTCAGCGGCGAGCGGCGCTCGGCGAGGCCGTGAAGATGGCGGCCCTCGGTGACGACCGCCTGTTCGAGCTGCTCGAGGCCGACGGCGACGCGATCGCCCGTGGCACCGACGCGGCGTTCGAGACCGGCGCCGTCGCCGAGCTCGTCGAGCGGGCCGCCTGGGCCAAGGTCGAGGTCGTCCTCGCCGACGAGCGCGAGCGGGGCGGGGCGGCCGGCG
The DNA here is from genome assembly GCA_963783135.1 of uncultured Chloroflexia bacterium. GTDB lineage: Bacteria > Chloroflexota > Limnocylindria > Limnocylindrales > CSP1-4 > Chersky-267. Next base: position 16,330 of record CAWAMH010000002.1, read on the forward strand.
CGACCGGCACCGCCGCAGCGGGGCGGCTCGCGCTCAACCTCGGCCACTCGCTCGGACACGCCGTCGAGGCCGCCGGCGGCTACGAGACCCTGCTCCACGGCGAGGCGGTCGCCTACGGGCTGCGGGCCGCGTGTCGGATCGGGCTCGACGTCGGCGTGACCCCGCCGGAGCGCGCCGCGCGCATCGTCGGGCTGCTCGACCGGCTCGAGCTCGGGGTCGCCCGGCTGTCGTTCGGCGCGGACGCCGTGCGGGCCCATCTCGGCACGGACAAGAAGCATGCGGGCGGTCGGCTGCGCTGGGTGCTGCCGACCGCCGACGGGGTGGTCGTCCGCTCCGACGTGCCGGATGCGGTCGTGGCCACCGCGATCGGGGCGATCCTCGAACCGGCCGCCCCGCAGGTCCCCGTCCGATGACCCGGGTCCTCGTCCTCCAGGGGCCGAACCTCAACCTCCTCGGCACGCGTCAGCCCGAGATCTACGGGCGGGCGTCGCTCGACCAGATCCACGGTGCGATCGCGCGCCGCGCGGACGAGCTCGGCCTCGGGGTCGAGTTCTTCCAGTCGAACCACGAGGGGGCGCTCATCGACCGGCTCCACGCCCGCGACTTCGACGTCGCGATCGTCAACGCGGGCGGGCTCACCCATACCTCGGTCGCGCTGCGTGACGCGCTCCTGTCGGTCGAACGGCCGTTCATCGAGGTCCACCTGTCCGACCCGGCGACGCGCGAGCCGTTCCGGCAGGTCAATTTCCTCCACGACATCGCACTCGAGTCGATCGTCGGGCAGGGTGCCCACGGCTACACCCTCGCGATCGAGTCGATCGCCCGCCGGGTCGAGTCGGGCGAGCTGCCGCTGTGAGCGCCCACGAGGACGAGCTCGAAGCGCTCCGGGCCCGGATCGACGAGCTCGACCGGTCGATCGTCGACCGCCTGAACGAGCGGGCCCGGCTGGCGCTCGAAGCCGGCCGCCTCAAGGCCGCCGCCGGCCGGGACGGCGTCCGCGACCCCGAGCGCGAGCGCGAGGTGCTGCTCCGGGTGGCGATGGCCAACGCGGGGCCGCTCCCCCAGGCCGACCTCGTCGAGATCTACCGCCGGCTCATCGAGGCCCTCGTGACGCTCGAGGAGCGCGACCAGGCCGATTGAGGGCTCGCGGGGACCGACGGTATCAGCCGGGCTCGGTCCGGTCCTCGATCTCCCAGGCGTGGTCGAGCGCGTGCCAGGCGATCCGCCGCGCGGCGTAGCGCGCGGTCCAGCGGCGGTCGGCCAGCGGCGAACCGTCGGACGGCCGGCGCAGGATCGTCAGCATCGCTGCCCGCGCTGCGTCGACCGCCGGACGGTCGTCGGGCGACGGCTCGGGCAGGCGGAGGCCCATCTCGCGAGCGTAGGCATGATCGGCCATCACGACGTGCGCGACGACCTTGTCACGGTCGCGGCCGCCGCCACGCGGACCCTTGCGCAGCTCGGCCGGCGCCGCGGCCGCGGTGCGATCGAACACGGTCCAGGCCGCCTCGACGAGTCGCGCCAGGCGAGCGGCCTCGACCTCGTCGGTCGGGCGCCGATCGGTGGGAGCGACCGTCGACGGGACGCCGAAGTCGGTGCCGGCGCCGCCGGGGACGGAGTCAGTGAGGTAGACGTCATGGGCCGTCACGGCTCCCTCGCCCGTCGGGAACGCGATCCCGGCCTGTGCGGCCACGAGCGCGTAACGCGGCGCGGCGGCCACGAACGCCTCCAGCGCCAGCTCAGGGTCCTTGCCGCTTCGCGCCCAACCCGGCCAGTCGATCGCCCAGCGGAAGGTCCGCTTCTGGCCGGCCTCCTCGCCCGTGTCGATCCGGTCCAGGTGCATCAATCGAGGATACGACCCGAAGGCCCGGTCGACCCTCAGCGCCATCGCTCCGTCAGGACGCGCTCAGCTGAGGTGCGGCGATCGGCCCGCGCGAGCGCAAGCACCCGCTGACCATCTGGCGATCGGGCCAAGACGAGCGCACCGCCGCCGACCCACCGACGCCAATCCGCGGCGAACGCATCGGCTCGCTCTCGGTTGACGCCGAGGATGGTCGGCACGGGGTAGTAGACCGGCCGCTCGCCGCCGCCACGACGCAGCATCCTTCGTACGGGCAGCCAGATCAGCTGCAGTGGCAGCGACGGCATCCGACCGTCGTCACGCCGGATGAGATATCGCGGCGAGTCGACCGGCGCGAAGAGCTCATCGAGGGCGCGGGCGAAGATCGCCGAGTCTTCGCCGGCGGATCGGTCTCGGATGGCGACGGTCATCGTGCCATCGTCAAGCGACTCGACGACGATCGACTCGTTCGTGAGCCGACCGCTGACGAGGTTCGCTCGACGAAGCGCACCGAGCACGGCTCGCGCCGCGTCCCCGACGATCGCGTCCGGAGGCTGATCGACCAGGAGCCCGCGAACCAGACCGACGACCGCGCGCGCGTTCAGGAGTCCGCCGATCAGGACGCCTACGACGACTGCGATCAGCCTGCCCTCGAAGACGGGCAGGTAGAGGACCGGCGCGAACTGACCCCAGAACCAGCCGAAGGCCACGCCCGACGCGACGACAGCCGCGACACGGATGAACAGCGCTCGCAGGGTCCGTTGGACCGTCGCCACGGTTCGGAAGTCGGCGATCCGGAGCCGCAGGCGGTTGAACCACTCGATCGCGTTGTCGTATGGCTCACCGACTCGCCAGAGCTGTCGGACGGCGTCCCGGTGCGGGATGGCATCGATCGTGCGCCGGTTGGCCGCATCGAGATCGAGGTGCTGCCAGGGCGGTCCGGAAGGCACGAGTCCAGCCGTGGCAAAGTCGATGGTGGATGCGATCTCGGACGGCCGGAGCAGCTCGCGAGCGAGGATCGGATCGACGTGATCCAGCCCGCGCACGACGTCGCCAGGATGCTCGCCCCCGGTGGGCACGATGCCCCAGGTCCGATCGTGGCGTCTGATGAGCCGGTCGAGCTCGATCCGGCCCCGGTCGAGCGACTGGTCCACACAGACGACGTCGTAGGCATGGGCGACCTTTTCGGGCCAGGCCGGGTCAAGGCGGAGGATCCGACCGCGAAGCTGCTGGACTCCCGTCGCCGTGGTCACGCTGGTCAGGTCGATCAAGGTGTTCGCGGACGGCGCATCCCAGCCCTCGCCTAGGAGCGCGCGGGTCCCGACAATTACCCGACACGCGCCCTCCTCGAAGACGTGGCCGACCAGGCCGACGTACACCCCTGGGCGCCAGTGCGACTGATCCGCGTGGATCTCGGCGACCCCGTCCACCGCACGGACGGTCAGCTCCAGCCCAAGTCCATCGGCCCGACCGCCGGACGTCAGCCGACGGCACAGCTCGGGGGCGAATGGGATCGTCGTACGGACCGTGCGTACCGGTCACGAGGACGGGGTTGAGGCCTGCCGTGCGTGGGTCGAGAGCGATGGTCCGAAAGGCACGAAAGGCACTACCGGCGTCGCGATCGAGGGCGATCCCGGCGCGTTCCGCGCCCGACCCGAGGCGCTCGAAGTCGGTCACGACCAGGGCCCGGAGTCGGTCGGCCAGCGCGACATCCTCGAGCTCGAGGATGTCGGCCGCCGCACGACATTTGGCTTCGGAGAACGAGAGGACAAGGTCGATCACGGACCGGCCCTGGCGCAGTCCGCGTTCGGTCAGCGTCAGCCCGAATGGAGCGATCGCTCGGCGCAGGGCCGCCAGGCTGGCATGATCGATCGGGTCGGCGCTCAGCTTGAGCCGATCAAGTCCGTACCGTTCGAGCAGGATCAACCAATCGTCGAACCTCGGTGGACTTCCGCCCATCTGGGCGAGCAGACCAGCAGGCCCCGTTGCCAGGTCGAGCCCGCTCACGCCAGCGACCGCAACAGCCGCCCGAGCCAGCTCATCGTGGTCCAGCGCCCAGTCGACCCATCGGTCTTCGGCCGTCGACGCGGATCGCCGATCGATCGAGTCGGGGTCCTGGCCCGGAGTCAGGAGGGTGCCGATCCAGGCCTTGAAGCCTGGCGACGCCGTCGTCGCCTCGACAGCCTCCTCGAAGTGATGCTGAACATCTCCAAGGTAGGCGCGCTCCGTGTCGGTCGGGGTCACCCACCAGGCCAGGTCGCGGAACGGGGCCAGATCGCCTTCCTTGATGACCGCCGGTGTCGGGATCTCGAAGTCGACGTCGCCGAGCAGCGCGGTGTAGTTCTCGTACTCGTTGCCGTCGTCGAGTGACGGCAGGGTCGCCGTCAGCCCGACCACGTACGGGTGATCGAGCCGCGCGATGAGGGCCCGCAGGACGATCGCCCAGTAGTCGAGCAGGTGATGACATTCATCAAGCACGATCGTGCCGACCCCGGCCGCGACGATCCGGTCGATCAACGCACGAGCGTTGGGATGGAGGTACGGGTACACCGCTGCGCCGTCGGCCGACAGCACGTCATGCCGTACCCGCTTGACGCGGTTGGCGAGCTCTGTCTCGTACGCGTCAGGATTGGCCCCGGCCATGCGCCGGATGCGGATCCGCGCCTCAGCCGGGTCGGACACCGTGATCAGGTCCGACGCCGATTCCTCGGCCCAGGCGCTGATGGCCAGATCGCGCAGCGCATCCGTCGCCGCGTCGGGCGTCGAGATCACCTGGTAGGTCAGGGCGGTGACCCACGCGAGAGCCGTCGGGTCCTGACTTCCGACCGTCGCCGGGTCGGGCGTGAACATCGCAAGCTTCTCGAGCCACTGCGCCTGGATCGTCGTCGTCGGAGCGAAGACGACGGCCGGCCGGTCGAATCGTCCGATGAGCTCCAGCCCGATGATCGTCTTGCCCGATCCCGGGGGTGCGACCAGGTGGTAGCGACGGTCCGCCGACGGCGACTCGCTGACGAGGCCGAGCATGCTCGTCTGGTAGTGACGGAACTCGCCCTGGAACTCCAGCGCCGATCTCGACACCGTGGCGCCATCCGTCATCCGCGGACCTTGGCGCCTCACACGACCCAGGTCAAGGTCGAAGGCTCAGCGTGCCCGTCGAACCGTCGCGGCGCGCAGATCCGTGACGAGCCGGCCGAGCGCGTCGACCGCCCGCCCGTCCGTGCCGAGGGCATCGACGAGCGCCGAGGCCACGATCACGCCGTCCGCGCCGGCACCGACGAGCGCCCGGACATGCGCCGGTCGACTGACGCCGAACCCGACCGCGACCGGGACCGGGCTCACGGCTCGCACGTCGCGGACGAGCCGCCCGACGGTCCGTGGGAGCGTGGCCCGGGCGCCGGTCACCCCGACCAGTGACACGCAATAGAGGAATCCCCCGGTCCGCGCCGCGATCATCGCCCGACGGGCGGGTTCGGTGGTCGGCGCGACGAGGTAGACGACCGCCAGCCCGGCGTCCCGGGCGACCGCCTCGAACGGAGCGCCCTCATCGGGGGTCAGGTCGGCGACGATCACGCCGCTCGCGCCGGCGTTCGTCAGCCGACGTGCCGTCGCCGCCCCGTCGCCACCGCCGATCACCTGGTTGGCGTAGGCCATCGGGACGAGAGGGACCTGGGGCCGAGCGGCGGCGATGCGTTCGATGAGCCCGATCGAGCCGTCGAATGTCATCCCGGCCGCGAGCGCCACCTGCGAGGCGCGCTGGAGGGTCGCGCCATCGGCCAGCGGGTCCGAGTACGGCAGGCCGATCTCGAGGAGGTCGGCCCCGGCATCGGCCGCCGCGAGCGCGACGCGGAACGAGGTCTCGGCATCCGGATAGCCGGCCACGAGATACGGGATGAGTGCGGCCCGGCCCGCGGCATCGGCGCGGGCGAACGCCGCGGCGATCCGGCGTGCGCCCGCGGTCGCGTCGGTGCCGGCGGAAGGGTCCGTGGCCGCCGGCGCGACGAGTGCCGACGACGCACGCGTCGGTTTGGCCGTGGCCGGACTCACCGTCATGCCGGCACCTCGCGCTCGAGCGCAGCGAGGTCCTTGTCGCCCCGGCCACTCAACCCGACGAGGACCAGCGCGTCGGCGGGGTACGGCGCACCCGAGCCCTCGATCCCGGCCAGAAGCCGCGGCAGGACCGCGAACGCGTGCGCGGTCTCAAGAGCGGGCAGGATGCCTTCGACGCGGGCGACCGCGCGGACCGCCGCGAGTGCCTCGGCGTCGGTGGCGGCCGCCAGCTCGAGCCGCCCAGCGGTGACGAGGGCGGCGATCTGGGGTCCGACCCCAGGGTAGTCGAGCCCGGCCGAGATCGAGTGCGCCTCGACGACCTGCCCGTCACGGTCCTGGAGCATGAGCGACCGGCTGCCGTGGAGGATGCCCGGCGTCCCGCCCGCCAGCGCCGCGGCGTGACGGCCGGTCGCGATGCCGTCACCGGCCGCCTCGGCCACGGCCAGCCGGACGGACGGTTCGCCGATGAACCGATCCAGGATGCCGATCGCGTTCGAGCCGCCACCGACACAGGCGAGCACGAGGTCGGGCAGCCGGCCCTCGACGGCGAGCAGCTGCGCGGCCGACTCGTCGCCGAGCACCCGCTGGAGGTCGCGGACGATCGTCGGGTAGGGGTGCGGACCCATCGCCGAGCCAAGCACGTAGTGGGTCGTCTCGACGTTCGTGACCCAGTCCCGCATCGCTTCGTTGACCGCGTCCTTGAGCGTGGCCGAGCCGCTCGTGACCGGGCGGACCTCGGTCCCCAGCGCGCGCATCCGGAGCACGTTCGGCTGCTGGCGGCGGATGTCCTCAACGCCCATGAACACGACACACGGCAGGTCGAGCAGGGCACAGGCCGTGGCGGTCGCGACGCCATGCTGGCCGGCCCCGGTCTCGGCGATGACTCGGGACTTGCCGAGCCGCCGGGTGAGCAGGGCCTGACCGAGCGCGTTGTTGATCTTGTGCGCGCCGGTGTGGGCCAGGTCCTCGCGCTTGAGGTACAGCCGGAGCGTCGTCGGAAGGCGGTCCGACGCGGCAGCGTCGTCGCCGACGAGCGTCCGGGCGGCCGCCAGCGTCGCGTCCGCAAGACGGTCGGCGCGGTAGATCGGCGTCGGACGGCCCGAGTACGTCGCCAGGCGCTCGCGGAACTCGGCCCAGAACCGGCGGTCGTGGCGGATCTCGGCGTAGGCCCGCTCGAGACCCTCGAGGGCGGCCATCAGCGTCTCCGGCACGTAGCGACCGCCGAAGGCCCGGTCGACACCCCAGCGTCCCGCCCGGTCGGCCTCCAGCAGGCCGGGGTCGACCGGGGTGGGTCGCGCCGGCGTGTTCGGTCGATCGGCTCGCGACGCACGAGCGCGCTTCGCGAAGAGCGCCACCCGGAGCGGATCCTTGCGTGGTCGCTCGCCGGAGACCCGTGGCAGCTCGACCCCGGACGCGACGTCGACGCCGACGGCCGGGATCTCGAGGACGGCCGCACCCACGTTGGCCGGCGTCAGGCCCCCGGCCAGGATCACCGGCAGCTCGCGGGCGACGGCCGCGGCGAGGGCCGGCGCGGATCGGGTGCCGGTCCCTCCCGGATGCGGCCCTCCTGCGGTGTCCAGCAGGACGCGCTCGACGCCGGCCGCGAGGTGCGCCCGGCCACGCTCGACGAACACGCGGGCCGCCGAGGTCGGATCCGCCGGATCGGCAGCCGGCAGGTGGAGCGCCACCCAGGTCGCGCGACCGAGCGACGCCGCGAACTCGGGGGCCACTTCGGCGTTGAGCTGGACGACGTCGGGATCGATCGCGGCGACGATCGTGCGGAGACGGTCCGCGTCCGTCTCGGCGGTCACCGCGACGATCCGCGGCCGCGTGTCGACGGGTGCGGACGCCCGGATGGCGGCGGCCAGCTCCGCGGCCGCTTCGAGGCGCAGGGCCCGCGGCGTGCCCGGGACGACGTTGAGGCCGATCGCGTCGGCCCTGACCCGGATGGCCGCCCGGACCCCGTCCGCATCGGCGATTCCGCAGATCTTCACCGCCGGGAGCCGGCCCGCGACGGCCGGATCGACCGGGAATGCGCCGGCGGCCACGAACGCGCGGACGGCGGCAGCCGGATCCGCCGAGCGCATGAGCGCCTCGCCGACCAGCGCCGCGTCGTAGCCGACGGCCCGCCAGCCGGCCACGGTCGCGGGTTCCCGAACGCCCGACTCGGCGACGGCGATGCGGTCGTCCGGGATGAGGGCGCGGAGCCCGATCGCCCGTTCAGGGTCGACGTCGAGCGTGCGCAGGTCGCGATTGTTCACGCCGACGACCCGGGCGCGGGTCGCGATCGCTCGGTCCAGCTCGCGCGCGTCGTGCGCCTCGACGAGCGGCTCGAGCCCGAGGTCGAGCGCGGCGTCGACGAGCGCGCCGAGCCGGCGGGCCGGGTGGAGGACCGCCAGCAGCAGGACGGCATCGGCGCCGGCCGCCCGCAGGAGCGGCAGCTGACGCGCGTCGACGACGAACTCCTTGGCGAGGACCGGCAGGCCGACCGCCGCTCGGACCGCCGTGAGGTCGGTGATCGAGCCGCCGAACCAGTGCGGCTCGCAGAGGACCGAGATCGCGCTCGCGCCGCCGCGCTCGTAGGCGCGCGCGCGCGCCACGGGATCCTCGTCGGGTCCGGTGATCGCACCAGCCGATGGCGACCGGCGCTTGACCTCGGCGATGACGTGGAGCCCGGGCTGGGCCAGGCGCTCGACGAGGTCGCGCGGCGGCGGAGCGGCGGCGGCCCGGCGAGCGAGCTCCGCGCGGGTCGCTGCTGCGAGCTCGGGCTCGAGGTCGGCGAACCGCCGCGCCGCGATGTCGGCCACGACCCCGCCGGCCGGCCGACGCCGGACCCCCTCGCGGTCCGACCGACCCAGCGGCCGCCGTGTCGCGACGGTCACGACGCAGGCCCCGGAGCGGTCGCGGTCTCGTGGGCCTGGACCTCGGCCTCGACGGCCGCGCGGGCCGCGTCGGCCTCGATCCGCTCGGCCCGGAGCCGGGCCAGCAGGGCTGTCGCGCTGCCCTCGTCGATGGCCCGCCGCGCGGCCTCGACGCCGGCGCGGAGGTCGGCCGCTCGGCCTGCGGCGACGAACGCGGCGGCGGCGTTGAGCACCACGACGTCGCGCCGGGGTCCGGAAGCTCCCCCGAGGACCGCCTCGACGAGCGCAGCGTTGTCATCCGGCGTCCCGCCGGCCAGGTCGGCGTTCGATCCTGCCGTGAGACCGAGCCCGGCGAGCTCCGCGCCGTCGACCAACCGTCGCTCGATCCGGTCCGGGCCGACATCGAGGATCACCCCGCTCCCGTCGAGCGGTAGCTCGTCGACGCCCGCCCCGTGGACGACCAGCGTCCGGTCGGTCCCGAGGCGCTGGGCGACCTCGGCGAGACGGGGCGCCGCGGCCGCGTCCCCGACCCCGAGCACCTGGCGTCTGGCGCCGGCCGGGTTCGTGAGTGGTCCGAGCAGATTGAACGCGGTGCGGACCCCGATCTCGCGCCGGGTCGGGCCTGCGTGGCGCATCGCCGGATGGAAGTTCAGTGCGAAGAGGAACGCGAAGCCGTCGCGCCGGAGGGCCTCGCCCGCGCTCGCCGCGTCGTGGTCGATCCGGACCCCCAGGGCATCGAGGACATCGGCCGAACCGGACCGCGACGTGATCGCCCGGTTGCCGTGCTTCGCCACCGGGACGCCCGCCGCCGCCACGACGAGCGCGGCCGTCGTCGAGATGTTGAACGTCCCGCTCCCATCACCGCCCGTGCCGACCAGGTCGATCGTCCCATCGGGCGCGTCGACCCGGACGACCCGGTCGCGCATCGCGCCGGCGAACCCGGCCAGTTCGTCGGTCGTCTCGCCGCGCATCCGCAGCGCGACGAGGAGCGCGGCGAGCTGCGCCGGCGTCGCCTCACCGTCCATCACCGAGCCCATGGCGCCGCGCGCCTCGTCGATCGTCAGCGTCCGGCCGTCGACCACCGCGGCCAGCGCAGCGCGGACCGCGTCGCTCATCGGGTCGCCGTCCCGGTCAGACCCGGCGTGTCGGCCGCCCGTCCGGTCGAGGCCTCAGGATCGGCGTCGGCATCGGGGTCGGACGAGTCGCCCGCCGGCTCACCGAGCCCCGCCGTCGCGAACGAGCCGGCCACGTCGTCGAGCCGCGCCGCCTCGCCTTCGCCGGCCAGGCGCAGGAAATTCGCGAGCAGGTGTGGACCTTCGGGCGTCAGGACCGATTCGGGGTGGAACTGGACGCCCTCGAGCGGGAGCGTCGTGTGCCGGAGGCCCATGATGACGCCGTCCTCCTCGGTCATCGCCGTGACCCGGAGCTCGTCGGGCAGCGTGTCGCGGTCGACGCAGAGCGAGTGGTAGCGGGCGGCCATGAATGCCGGCGGCAGCCCTCGCAGGAGCCCCTCGCCGTCGTGGGTCACCTCGGACGCTTCGCCGTGGACGAGGGTCGGGGCGCGGACGATCGAGCCGCCGAAGGCGACCGCCAGCGACTGCATCCCGAGGCAGACCCCGAGGAGCGGGATCGAGCGCTCGGCGGCGACCTCGATCGCCGCGACCGACACGCCGGCGGATGACGGGTCACCCGGACCGGGCGACACGACGATCCCGTGGAGGGGCGTGGCCGAGTCATCGGCGAGCGCCTCGACCCCCGCCCGATCGATCGCGTCGTTGCGCACGACGACGACCTCGGCGCCGGCCGCCTCGAGCGCCTGCACCAGGTTGAACGTGAACGAGTCGTAGTTGTCGATGACGAGGATCACCCGGCCGACCCTCCGGAACCGGTCCCGGAGGACCCACCGGCGACGGCCGCCGTCGCGCTGCCCGGCTCCGAGGCGCCCGGAGTCGTCCGGCCCGGGGCATCGCCGGTCCCGGCCGCCAGCTCGATGGCCCGCCGCAGGGCGGCCGCCTTGTGCTCGGTCTCCTCGAATTCCTTCTCGGGCACCGAGCCGGCCACGATGCCCGCCCCGGTGTGGACGTGGGCCTGACCGGCCCGCAGGACCGCGCTTCGGATCGTGATCGCCGTGTCGAGGTTGCCGTCGTAGCCGAGGTAGCCGACGGCGCCGCCGTACAGGCCGCGACGCTCCTGTTCCGCCGCCGCGATGAGCTGCATCGCCCGGACCTTCGGCGCGCCCGACAGGGTCCCGGCCGGGAAGACCGCGCGGAGTGCGTCGAGCGCGTCGAGGTCCGGGCGGAGACGCCCTTCGACGTGGCTCACGAGGTGGAGCACGTGGCTGTAGCGCTCGACCTCCATGTACTTGCTGACCCGGACCGTCCCGGGCCGGCTGACCCGACCGAGGTCGTTGCGGCCCAGGTCGACGAGCATGACGTGCTCGGCCTTCTCCTTCGGGTCGCGCTGGAGCTGCTCGGCGAGGAGCTGGTCGTCCTGCGGGGTCGCGCCGCGCGGCCGCGTCCCGGCGATCGGGTGGGTCGTCAGCCGGTCGCCCTCGGCCTGGAGGAGAAGCTCGGGGCTCGCCCCGACGACCTCGAACGACGGCGTTCGGACGAAGAACAGGTACGGGCTGGGGTTCACCCGACGAAGCGAGCGGTACAGGCCGATGCCATCGATCGGCCGGCCCTCGGGCCCGATCGGCAGGTCGAACGACTGGCGACGGGCCAGGACGACCTGGATCGCCTCGCCCGCGGCGATCGCGTCCTTCGCCACCTCGACCGCCCGGATGTAGGCGTCGCGGCCGAGGCTCGTATCGACCCGCGCCTCGGCGACCGGACCGGTCGCCCCGGGGTCGGTCACGTTCGGCGCGAGCCGCGCGGCGGGCGCCGCGACCAGCTCCGACGCACTCGGACGAGCGGTCCGGTCGAGCGCCTCGAAGATCGCCCGCTCCGCGATCGCATAGCGTCCCTCGAGGTCGGGGGTCTCGGTGTGCAGGCTGGCGATGGCGCTGATCGTATGGGTCAGGTGATCGAACACGAGGACGAGGTCCGTCTCGATGAACCCGGCCGTCGGCGCGCCCACCGGATCGGCAGCGGGCAGCGGCACGGTCGGCTCGAACGTCGACACGGCGTCGTAGGCGAGGGCGCCGACGGCGCCGCCTGTGAAGCGTGGCATCCCGTCGACGGGCTGGACGCGGCGCCGCGGAACGAACGCGCGCAGCGCGGCCAGAGGATCGGCGGCGGGCGATCGGTCGATCGGCAGGTCGGGGTGGTACGTGTCGACGCTGAGCGGCCGGCTCTGGACGCTCGCGACGCCCTCCCGGACCTCGAGCAAGCGGCGCGGGCCGACGCCGAGGAAGCTGTACCGACCCAGCCGCTCACCACCCTCGACCGACTCGAGCAGATAGGCGGGGCCGCCATCGTCGAGCCGGAGGAACGCCCCGATCGGGGTCTCGAGATCGGCGTCGCGCGTCGCGCGGAGCAGGATGGTGTCCGCGTTGGCGACGAGTCGTTTCGTCTCGGTCAGGCTGAGCGGGTCGACGGTGGACATCCGAGTGGTCGCCTCCGGGGCGGTGCGGCGGTCCCGGATCCCCGATCCGGGCCATGGAATCGACAACGGCCGATCGTCCCCGGGACGAAAGGCCGTGCCCTCCGCGGTGCCACCCTCATTCGGCGTGTGCCGCACTCATCTGACCGACGGGTCGGCCGCCGGGTCCGTGGACCCCCGGTCGCCGATCGGCGCTGCCCGATATCGCTGGCGCTCTGCGCCGGAGCCTACTGGGGATCGCTCCCGTTCGGTCCGGAGGCTCCCGGGTCCATGCCCCGCCGTCGTCGTCCCGGTTTCCACCAGCCACCGGGTCTCTGTGTCGACGTGCGTCGGGTACTCGTCCCGTTCATCGCCCGTTCTTCGTGATGTCGGCGGAGTCTAGGCCGGGCCCCGGGATGGCGTCAAGCGGGGCGAAGTCGGGTCAGACCGGCCGGGTCCGCCCTCGGCCGGCCGGCCCGAACGACCCGATCTTGCGCCGGACCACCGGCAGCCAGGCGAGCGCGCCGAGCGCCTGGGCGGCGATGAGCAGCATCAGCAGGAGCCCAGGTCCCGCCAGGATCGCGCCGGGCACGGCCCAGTCGAGCCCGCCGAGGCCGAGCAGGCCACCGGTGTCCAGGCCCTCGAACGCGAGCGGGTCGCGATCGCCGATGTCGAATCCGGGGGCGGGTGGGCCGGCTCCACCGCCGCCACCTGTGGCGCCGCCACCGTTCCCGCCAGTAGCTCCGCCGCCCGCTGCGCCGCCTCCCCCGCCGGCTGGGGTCGGTCCGGCGGTCGACGCGGTCGGGGTCGGGCTGGGAGTCGCGCCCGGGGTCGTGGGCGTCGGGGTCGGTGTGGCCGTCGGTGGTCGGGTCGGGGTCGGGCTGGGAGTCGGCGTCGCGCCCGGACTTGTCGCGGTCGGGGTCGGCGTCGCCGTCGGCACGGCGGTGGGCGTCGGGGTCGGTGTCGGTGCCCGGGTCGGCGTCGGGGTCGGGGTCGGATCCGGGGTCGGCTCGGGCGTGGGCTTGGGCGTGGCGGTCCCGGGCAAGGGGAGGACCGTCATGAGGATGACGATCGGCTTCTGATAGTTGCCGTTGCAGCCGACGTTCTGGTACTCGTTCGCGGTCCAGTTCGCGACGCCGATGGCCTTCCCGGTGACGGAGACCTTGAGGTTGAGGACGTCGTCGTCGGGGTCGCCGCGGAGGCGGTCGCCGTTCGAATCGCCGACGGCGACGATCCCGCGCGGCGAGCTGGCGATGCTCGCCGACCAGGACAGACCGCCGGTGACCGAGGTGACATCGACCGCGGTCACGACATAGGCGGTCGGGATGGCGACCGTGACGCAGCCGATCCCCGACGAGCCGCCGTTGTCCGATGAGGTGTTCTTGATCGTCAGCTTGACCGTCGCCGACGTCCCGTACGGGATGGTCAGCCGGTCGGCGGCGATGGACCAGGACTGGGAGGCGGCGGACACCACCGGCCCGGCGAGCACTCCCGCGAGGAGGAGCGCAAGGAGCGCGGCGTACAACGCCCGGACGGATCGGTCCTTCTGATCGTCGCCACGGCCGCGGAGCCGCGACATCGGTTCAGGCGACCTTGCTGTACGGCGCCCAAAGGCGCCCGGGGGCGGTCTCGTTCCCGGGCAGCGGCGCTTCGTCGTCGGTCCGGAGGCCCTCGACGAAGACCGCCACGAGCCGCGACTCGAGCTGGCTGCCGGCCGCCTCCTCGAGGCGCCGCAGTGCTTCGTCGACGTCGAGCGCCTTCCGGTAGGGCCGGGTGGTCGTCATCGCCGAGAACGCGTCGGCCACCGCCACGATCCGAGCCACGAGCGGGATCTCGTCGCCGGCCAGCCCGTCGGGATAGCCGCCGCCATCCCAGCGCTCGTGGTGGTGCCGGATCCCGGCCCGGATGAGGTCGCAGTCGGGCAGGTCGCGGACGATGAGGTCGCCGAGGGCGACGTGCTGCTTCATCACCGCGAACTCGTCGTCGGTGAGCCGCGCCGGCTTGCGCAGGATCCCGTCGGGGACGCCGATCTTGCCGACGTCGTGGAGGAGGCCGGCGACCCGGATCGTGGCGACCAGGTCGGGCTCGAGGCCGAGCCGCTGGCCGAGGTAGACGGCATAGCGGGCCACGTCCTCCGAGTGTCGCTTCGTGTACCGGTCGCGGCCGTCGACCGCCATGACGAGCCCCTGGTAGACATCGAAGGTCCGCGTCTCGACGGGGATCTCGAGGTTCGAGCCGGCGACCCGGATGGCGTCCCCGCCGCTGCTCTTCGCCTCCTGGAGCGTGATCGTCGCCGCCGAGAGCAGGTCGGTGACCGAGCTCGCGTGCTCCGGGTAGGCACAGATGCCGGCGCTGATCGTGACCGGCAGCGACTCGGACTCGCCGAACTGGAGCGCGCGCTCGGCGAGGGCGAGGCGGAGTCGCTCGATCGCCTGCTCGAGGACCGCGACCTCGACGGACGGTTCGATGACGAGGAACTCGTCGGGACCGTACCGGCCGAGGATCGCCCCGGCCGGGAACTCCACCCGGAGTAGCGCGCTGAGCGTCAGGATCGCCTGGTCGCCGGCCGCGTGGCCGTGGGTGTCGTTGAGCAGCCGGAAGTTGTCGATGTCGAGCAGGGCGACCGCGATCGGCTCCTTCGTCGTCCGCGCCGTCTCGATCGTCGCGGCGAGTGCGGCGACGAGCGTGCCGTGGTTCGGCGTGTCGGTCAGCGGGTCGCGTCGTGTCGCCTCGACGAGCTGGTCGGTCTGACGGTTGATCCGCGCCTGCGCCGCGCGGAACACGAGGAAGAGCACGAACGCCGCGACGAGACCCGCCGTGAGGGTCACGACGATGATGTCCTGGCGGACCGAATCCGAGCCGGGCGCTGACCGGCTCGCCGTCCCGCCACAGCCCGACCACAGCGAGGACGCGATCGCCGCGCTTGAGCGGGAGGTACTCGCGCAGCAGCGACTCGGTGGTCAATCCCGGACCGAGGGCCTCCGCTGTGGCCGGCTTGGCGAACGTGGCGGTCGGCGTCCCGTTCAGCGCCTTCGTGAAGTCGTCGGTCGGGCCTGCGCGTGAACCGACGGCGGCCAGATCGTCCGAGGCGATGACCACCCCGTCCGGCCGACGGAGCTCGACCCGGGCGATGCCGCCAGGCGAGAGCAGGTCGTGGAGGGGACGCTGGAGGGTCGCGGCCAGCGTGTAGGTCGTCGCGTCGGGCTCGAAGTCCTCGGCCTTCAGCGAGTTCGCGTTGACGATCGCGCGGACCGTCGCGGCGTCGCTGCCGACGACCGCCTCGAGGATCGACTGCGAGTACGTCGTCGAGACGAGGACGGCCTGGGCCATCGCCGTGATCCCGACGATCATGAGGAACGCGCCGAAGACGAGCAGCAGAAGGATCGGCTTGCGTGGATGGGCGAGGGTCCCGAACACGGTCGGACGCCTCCGTCTTCGCTCGAACGGATTGAAGTCCAGCCTACGGTCGAGGGCGTGCGGAGCCCACCTGACCTACGTACGGGGCGTGCGGCGGGACGAAGGGGCTAGTCGTCGTCGTCCGAGGGCCCCTTGGCGACCGAAACACCCGCCTCCGCGTCCGGCTCGAAGCCGCGGCAGGCGACCACCGGGAGGCCCGGATAGCGCGGGAAGGCCGGGTCGGTGGCCGACCGTCCGCACAACCAGAAGCTCGACCCGCGGGCGGACCGGATCGGCCGACCGTGGATGCACGCGGCGCACAGGCCGGGGTCGATCGTCGGCCGCATCCTCAGGGTCGGACCGGTCTCCCGATCACCCGTCCGACGGCGCGCACGACGAGCGCGGCCGCGAGCACGACCAGGCCGATGCCGATGTACGTCTGGGGAGCCCCGTTCGCCACGTCGAGGCCGACCATCCGCTTCAGGTAGTCCATCGGCCAAGGATAGACCTCGGTCGTCGCCCGACAGCGTCTGGCGGAGAGGGTGGGATTCGAACCCACGGATACTTGCGTATCAGCGGTTTTCAAGACCGCCGCGATCGACCACTCTGCCACCTCTCCGAGGCCGAGGATAGCAGCGGATCGGAGCCGGCCTACGCCTCCGCTTCGACGACGAACTCGCCGGGTGCGATCCCGAATGTCCAGGCGACGGCCGACTGGCAGTCGCGCATCTGCGGCGGGACGCGCAGCCAGTAGGTCCGGCGCGAACCGTCGGGTTCCGGCGTGGAGTTGCGGACCTCGACCATCACGAGTGGGTCGTCGCCGCGCCGTTCGGCCCGCCACAGACGGCGCGGCTGCCCGAGCCCGTCGACATCGGTGTGGATCACCTCGCCGACCGCCTGCACGAAGCGCTCCGCACCGTACGTTTCGATGAGGACGCGACGCAGGTTCAGGTCCGGTTCGGCCACGATGAGCTCGGCGCTCTTCGTCGCCTCCGTCGTGTAGCGCTCGCGTCCGAACCGGTCGAGCAGCGCGGTCCGTTGACGACCCGTCGCGTTCCGGACGTCCGCGAACCAGATGGCGGCCGGGTCCTCGACGGCGACCCGGGGCAACGCCACGCCGTGGAGCGCCCAGACCGACCAGCCGTCGCCATAGCGGAGCGCGGGGCCGTCGTCCGCGTGGACCTGGCCCGACGCGTCGACCCGGACCTCGACCGGCGGATCCTGGAAGACGCTCAGGCCATCGAATGACCGCCAGGCGTCGCAGGTCGCCGCCAATCGGCCGACGTGCGCGGTCGTCGACGTCGGCCAGATCGACCCGGTCGCGGCCAGACACCCGAGCTCCGCGGCGCCGGCGACGTGGCGTGTCGCGGTCAGATACGACGCTCGCTCGGTGCGATCGAACCCATCCCGCTCGAGCTGGTACCCGACGATCGGGTCGAGTGGAGCCGCCCGGTCGCTCGCGGCCCAATGACCGATCCGGGCCGGGTCCGGTTGGCGCGACGGCGGCACCAGGTCGACCGGGGCAAAGGTCGCGCCAGTGGGCCAGGCCCGGGATCCGGCCCCGTCCGCCATCGATCGCAGCTGCCCGTCGATGACCACCGCGACCTCGGCGTCGATCCCCGGATGGCCGGCCACCACCGCCTCCCAGGCCGCGAGGGCCGGCCCGCCGCCCGCTAGCCGCGTGCACAGGTCGTCGATGAGCAGCCCGGCGATCACCATCTCGCGCGGCGACCGCAGCCAGACGCGGACGGCCGGCGGAGCGAGACCGCGCTCGACGTAGAGCGCGTCTGCGGCGGCTTCCGCGGCCGATCGATCCACGGGCCGTGGGGCCAGTCGGTCCATCGCCCAGTGTTGCTGGAAGCTTGTCCTGAGGGCCGACGTCGCTGCGGGTTCGGGTGCCGGCCGCCGCGCCGTCGACATGACCGGGGTGACGGGCCAGGATCGAGGCCACTGGACACCGGGTCGGGTCCAGCGGAGTGCCACCCAGCCGACGCAGCCGGCGAGGATCGCCCCGAGCGCCAGGTGGGTGGTCGTCCAGTCGACCATGTCGACCGGCGAGATCCCGGCGAAGACGACGAGGCCGGCGGCGAAGGCGAGCGGCCCGGAGGCGATCGCGAGCGCCTGCCCGGGCCGGTGACCGGACCTGGGAGCCTCGCCGCGCGATCGGATGGCCGCCGGAACCGACGCCAGCGCGACCCAGCCCATCGCGCCGCAGGTCGCGATCAGCACGATGTACATACCCGAGGCCGCCGAGTCGCGGGACCGGAACGCCTCGACGAGGATCATCAGGAGCGCCGCCCCGAAACCGGATGCGGCGACCATCGTCGGCCGCGAGGGCCGCGGCCGGCCGCTCCTCGTCGGTCGCTCGCTCAGGAGATAGGTCAGGCCGCTCCAGACGGCGACCCAGGCGATGCCGACCTCGATGCCAAACCCGTTCGTCACGGGTTCAGTCGCCGGCGTACCGCCAGTTCTCCTCGTCGCCATCGGCGTCGGTCCAGACCCGTTGCTGGATGACCTGATACGTCCCGGCCGGCAGCGACAGCGTGTCGTGCTCCTCGTGGCGGAGCTCCACGTCGCGCATCAGCCGGAGGAACCGGGCGCGCTCGCCGACGGACAACAGGGTGGCCTCCTCGGGCGGAGCGTCCACGACGTGGGCGTGACCGGTGACCTCGCCGTAGGCGAGAACGAGCCGTCCCGCGTCGCGCGGGACCTCCCGCGCGGCGGCCGGGATGTCCTGGACGGGTCGAAGGAGCACGTCGCCCTGGCGGACGATCATCGGGGCTCGTACCTGGCCGGCTGCAGCATCCACGTCGGACCCTCCCTGCGCGTCGTCGAGGGCAGCACAGCCCTCGTCCCGACCGATCCGACCATCGCATGAACCGGGGTCCTGGCGGACTAGTACAAAGGTCCCGGTCGGCACGATCAGAGGCATGGATCCGGCACCGACGCACCACGATCTCGCGGACCGTCAACCGTCGAGGTCGTGGACCACCCAGATGTTGGCGTCGCGATAGGTCCCGCGGTCGGCGGCCAGGTCGATCTCGACCGGGTTGGTGGCGACCGGCAGGTAGTACGGCCCGCTGACCGGGAACTCGAGACCCGTCCACTCGCGCCAGTCGGCGATCGAGCCCGAGATCGTCATCGACCGGGGCGAGCCCCGGACGACCCGGCCGCCGAGCCGAACGTGGGTCCGCAGCCACGGATCCATCGGCAGGCCGTCGGGTCGGCGCCAGTCCGCGTAGTCGTCGATCGACATCAGCGGATAGCGCGCCTTGTCCGTAGGGCGGACGCAGGCGATGAGCCGCCGGAGGCCGTTCTGGACCGCCGTCTGGCGCATCGACCCGAGCGTGAGCCGGGCCAGACCGCGGCCTTGCTGGGACGGCGCGACCACGATCTGGAGCGCCCCGAGCGTGTCTGGCAGCCGGCCGGCGTCGAGATCCGCCGCCGATCGTTCGAACTGGTCGTCCCAGCCGCCGGGCAGGTCGGCATCGGTCCCATCCCAGACGAGGGGCGCCGAGTTGAACGCCGAGACGATCGCTCCGTCCGGGCCGAGCAGACACGCCTGGTACCGCGGCCAATCGGCGAACAGACGATCCCAATGCCGGTCGGCCGTCGTGTCCTGGAGCATGAACTCCGGCCAGACCCAGACGTTGTGATCGCCCATCGGCCCACGGAGCGAGGGATCGTCGGCCAGCGTGACGAAACGATGGCCAGCCGGCAGCTCCGGGTCGCCGCCGCGATGGCGCGGGTGCTCGGTCGAAGCGTCGGTCACGCCGTCCGCTTGACGACCACGGTGCCGGCGATCAGGTCATGCCAGCAGCGCTTCCGCTTGTCGACGAAGATCCAGATGAACCCGAGGTAGAAGACGAGGCCGTCGATGACGTACAGCCCGAATAGCCGCAGGAGCGCCGACCCTGCGCTCACCGGGCCGCCATCTCGATCGCGAACGACGTGGAGCTGGAACATCCGCAGTCCGGGCGTCTGACCGGTCTTGGTCCAGAAGTACGGGAAGTAGCCGATGAAGACCGCGAGGCCGCCGATCGTCCAGATCAGGAACGCCAGCGGCCAGGCGACCAACGCGACGAGGAGACCGACCAGCCCGACCCCGATGACCAGGACTCCGATGATGAGCGAGTCGACGAGGTACGCGACGAGCCGCTCACCGGCCCCACCGAACTCGTAACCCGGCGCAGGTCCGACGACGTCATCAGGGCGCTCCCAGGCCGACGGCGGTGGTGCCGGTGACGGCGCGGCCGCAGCCGGCGGCGGGGTGGCAGGCGGAGGCACAGCCGGCGCGGGTGGCGGCTGGGGTGATTCGGGCGCGCCGCCGGTCGGCTCGGCCGGGGACTCCGGCGTCGGTTCCTGGGGCGTTTCCACGGTCGACCTCCCTCGGTGGACCGAGCGCCCACGCGTTCAGTCCGGTAGCGGGATGGTATCGCGGCCGAGATAGGGTCGGAGCACGTCGGGCACGTCGACCGCTCCATCCGGACGCTGATACGTCTCGAGCAGCGCCGCGACGACCCGGGCCAGGGCGAGGCCGCTGCCGTTGAGCGTATGGACGAGCTCCGGCTTGGCGCCGGGTTCGGGCCGATAGCGGACCGCCATCCGACGGGCCTGATAGTCGCGGAAGTTGGAGCACGAGCTGACCTCGAGCCAGCGCTCGACGCCGGGCGCCCAGACCTCGAGGTCGTACTTCTTGGCCTGCGTGAAGCCCATCTCACGGGTGCTCATCAGCACGACCCGGTAGGTCAGCCCGAGGCGCTGGAGGAGATCCTCGGCCCGGCCGGTCATCCACTCGAGCGCGTCCGACGATGCCTCGGGTCGTTCGAACAGGACCATCTCGACCTTGTCGAACTGATGGACGCGGAGGATGCCCCGGGTGTCCTTGCCCGCGGCCCCGGCCTCGCGGCGGAAGCACGGCGTATAGGCCGCGTAGCGGATCGGCAGCTCGGCGGCCTCGAGGATCTCGTCCCGGTGGAGGTTCGTGACCGGGACCTCGGCGGTCGGGCACGAGGTAGAGCTCGTCGCGGGTGACGACGTACATCTGGTCTTCCTTGTCCGGGATCTGGCCCGTCCCGCGCGCCGAGGCGGCGTTGACGACCGCCGGCGGCCAGATCTCGGTGAACCCGTTCTCGCGGCCGTGGACGTCGAGGAACCAGCTGATCAAGCTGCGCTGGAGGGTCGATCCGAGCCCGCGGTAGACCGGGAAGCCGGAGCCGGCGATCTTCGCGCCGCGCTCGAGATCGAGGATGCCGAGCCGGGCGGCGACGTCCCAGTGCGGCTGGCGCTCCCAGGTCGCGCCCTCGGCGTCGGCGCCGACATCGCCGGCCCGTGGCTGGACGCGCGGCAGCTGTTCGCCCCATTCGCGGACCGTGACGTTGGCGTCCTCGTCGCCGACCGGCACCTCGGGGTCGGCCGGGTTCGGGATCCGGAGCATCAGGTCGTCGAGCTCGGTCTCGACGTCGGCCAGCTCGGCGTCGATCGCGACGATCCGCTCGCCGGCGGTGGTCGAGGCCGCCTTGAGCGTGGCGACGTCCGGACCGTTCGGATCGGCGCCAGCGCGGACCGCCTCGCCGATCGACTTCGAGGCCTGGTTCCGCTCACCCTTCAGTCGATCACCCTCGGCAAGGAGCTCGCGCCGGCGGCCGTCGAGACCGAGCGCGCGGTCGACGAGGGTGGCGTCCTCGCCCTTGTCGATCGCTCCCTGGCGGACGGTCGCGGCGTCGTCACGGAGCCGCTGCAACCCGACGCTCATGCGCTCGCCACCTCCCGCCCGCTCGCTTCACGCAGCCGCTCGAGCACGAACCCCGGCTCCAGACCGGCCAGCAGCCAGCCGGCTCGCGGTCCGTTCGAACGACCGAGGAACGCAGCATAGAGCGCCGCGAAGGCGCGACCGTTCGGCAGCCCCAGCTCGGCGGCCGTCGCGAAGATCAGGGCCTGCCAGGCGGTCCCGCCCTCGGGGCGCTGCTCCGCGGCGGTCTCGGCCAGGGCGCCGAGGTAGGCAAGCTCGGCCGATCCGAGCTCGGCGACGGCGGGCGGCAGGCCATCCGTCCGGACCGCGATCCTGGCCGACTCCGGTGCGTAGGCGTCGAGCCAGCGCCGCGCGGCCGTGACCCGCTCGTCGAGGATGGCGACCTCGCGCGGGCTCAGCGGCGCGCCCTTGTCCGGCGCGAACAGGGCGGGTTCGATCGGCTTGACCTGGACGAGGGTCGCGACGTGGCCGAAGCTCGGCCGGTAGGCGGCCGCCTCGGCGGTGACATCGGTGTCGGGGTCGAGCAACGAGTAGCGGAACACCGACTCCGGCGACGGCGGCAGGCTGCCCTTGACCTCTCGACCGGCGGTCGCGGCGGCCAGCCGGTCGAACTCGTCGAACAGGCGCGGGATCGCGTCGGTCCCCTCCGGATCGAACTCGATCGCGCTCTGCGGCCGGGGCCGGAGGAACAGCAGCCGGAGCTGCTCGGCCGGCACGACCTCGACGATCCGATGGGCCGCCGCCCCGCGACCCTTCGAGGTCGACATCTTCTGGCCGCCGATGTTCAGGAACTCGTAGGCCACGTTGAGCGGCGGTTCGCGCTCGAAGATCTCGCGGGCGATCGCGTCCGACCGGTCGCGCGACCCGCCGGCGGTCGACAGGTCCTTGCCGCACGGTTCGATCGTGACCCCGAACAGGCTCCACTGGGCCGCCCACTCCAGGTTCCACGGCAGCTTCGCGTTCCCGCCGAACGGCGAGACCCAGCCGGATGCGCCACAGCCGTGCGCCCACGTCACCTGGTCCGGCCGGCACTCGTAGAAGACCCGCTCGCCGTCCCAGCGGGTCACGATCGTCGTGCCGACCTTGCCGCAGGTCGGGCAGATGATCCCGAGCGGATGCCATTCGTCGGGGTGCTGGACATTCGCGACCCGGCGGTAGATCTCGCGGACCTGGGCGGCCCGGTCGAGGGCGACCCGGATGAACGGATCCATCTCGCCGGTCGGGTAGATCTCGCTCATCCAGTAATACCGGTCGGGTCGGATCCCGAGACCGGCGAACGTGTCGATGAACGCCTGGGCGTGATGACGGGCGTACGACGCGTGACCATCGCCCGCCTGGTCGGGGACGTGGGCCAGCGGGCGGCCCATCTCGTGCTCGACGGCGTCCGGGGTCAGGAGCGCCTGGGCGTCCATCGGGTCGAGGTCGTCGACGCCGTACAGGAAGCGGGTCTCGAGACCGCGGGTCCGGAGCGCACGCACGATGACGTCGAGGATGACCGGGCCGCGCAGGCTGCCGACGTGAACGGTCCCGGACGGCGTCTTGCTGTCGTTGACGACCTGCGGCCCGTCTACCGATGCGGCGAGTTCGTCGGCCCAGTCCATCGCGTCCTTGCTCCTCGTGCCTCCCGTCGAGTTGGCACCCTCAGCGCGGGGCCGGCAGTCGCGCTCCGAGGTCCAAGGCGGAGCTCCGCGACGCCATTGGCCCGAGGATCTAGCGGATCGTGACGATCGTGTAGGCGAAGTCGCCGGCAGGGACGCGGACGACCACCTTATCGCCCTTCTTGCGGCCGAGGAGCGCTCGGCCGACGGGCGACTCGTTCGAGATCCGGCCCTCGCGCGGGCTGGCCTCGGTCGAGCCGACGATCGTGAACGTCTCCTTGCCGTCGTCGCTCTCGACGGACACCGTCGACCCGATCTGGACGTGCTCGGTCGAGTGCTTCTCATCGATGATCGTGGCGTTCTTGATGAGCGCCTCGAGGGTCTGGATCCGGCCCTCGACGAACGCCTGCTCGTTCTTGGCGTCCTCGTACTCGGCGTTCTCCGACAGATCCCCGTGCTCCTTGGCGTCGTGGATCCGGGTGGCGACCTCGGCGCGGCGCACGTTGGTCATCTCGTCGAGCTCCGCGCGGAGCTTCTCGAGGCCGTCTCGGCTGAGGTAGGTGGGCTTCGTATTCACGCCGGGTAGACCCCCGTCTGCGACCGTTCGCGACGTCCAGGCTCGGGCCTGGGTAAAGGAAAGAACTCCAGGTGTCCGCGGCTTCCGCGCACCTGAAGTTCGGCCGGTGGCGAATGGTAGTCCCGCGGGTCCCGGGGTGTCAAAGCGCCCCGAATCAGCCCTCGGTCAGGCGCAGCAGGCGGCGCTTGATCCGACCCAGCGACGTGCGATCCGTGAACGCCACGAACAGCGTGTCGTCGCCCGCGACGGACCCGGCGACCTCGGGCCAGCGCGCCCGGTCGAGCGCCGCCGCGATCGCATGGGCCGAGCCGGGCAGCGTCCGGATGATCAGCAGCAACCCGGCCTCGCGGATCTCGACCGGGAGGTCGTGGAAGAGCTTGCGGAGCCGATCCTCGCCGCTCGTCTCGGCCTCGATGAGTCGCGGCGGCAGTGCGTACGCGACCGTACCCTCACGGTTGACCTTGATCAGCCCGAGCTCGGCGACATCCCGGCTGATCGTCGCCTGGGTCGTCTTGAAGCCACGTTCCCGAAGCGCCGCC
Source organism: uncultured Chloroflexia bacterium (assembly GCA_963783135.1). Classification (GTDB taxonomy): domain Bacteria; phylum Chloroflexota; class Limnocylindria; order Limnocylindrales; family CSP1-4; genus Chersky-267. Next base: position 40,459 of record CAWAMH010000002.1, read on the forward strand.
GCCAGCTCTTGCTGGGTCCGGATCGGGCGCTGGTCGACGAGGTCCCGGATCGAGCGCTGGCGGAGCTGCTTCATCACCTCCATCGTCGTTCGCTCAGCGCAGGACGGCGACGATGACGAGGATCGCCAGCACGATCCGGTAGATGACGAAGATCGCCAGGGTGTTCGTCCGCAGGTAGCGCAGCAGGAAGTGGATCGCCAGCAAGCCCGGAGATCAGCGCGGCCGTCATGCCGAGGAGCAGCGGCACCAGCTCGAACGACTGCACCACCGTCACTCCGGATGAGCTTGATCGCCTCGTAGACGCCAGCGGCGAGCGTGATCGGCGTCGCCATCAGGAAGCTGAACCGCGCCGCCGACTCGCGCGACAGCCCGACGAACAACCCGGTCGAGATCGAGATCCCCGACCGGCTGATCCCGGGGATGAGCGCGACCGCCTGGGCGATCCCGACCGTGAGCGCCCGCGGGAAGGTGAGCCGGTCGAGCTCGCGATCCTTCGGTCCGAGCCGGTCGGCGAGCCACATGATCGCGGCGCCGATGAGCAGGGTGATCGCGACGAGCCCGGCCGACCGGACGCTGGTCTCGATGATGTCGTTCAGCAGCGGACCGACGATGAGCGCCGGGATCGTCGTGATCGCGATGAGCCAGGCGAGCCGCCGGTCCGGGTCGCCGCGGAACGACCGATCGCGGATCGTCGCGAGGCCGGCCGGGACCAGCACGTACCAGTCGCGCCGGAAGTAGACGAGCAGGGCGACGAGCGTGCCCATGTGGAGCATGACGCTGAACGCGAGCGAGTTGATGAACGAGTCGGTCCAGCCCAGGAGATACGGGACGAGGATGAGGTGCCCGGAACTCGAGATCGGCAGGAACTCCGTGAGTCCCTGCACGATCCCCATGACCACGGCCTGGACGATCGTGTCCATCGATGCTCCCTGGGCGGACGATGACTCGTCCGCCGCGCCGGGATGACGGCTAGCGGACGAACAACGGGGCGAGGACCAGCGCGATCGTCGCGATGAGCTTCACCAGGACGTGGAGCGACGGCCCGGCCGTGTCCTTGAACGGGTCGCCGACCGTGTCGCCGACGACCGCGGCGGCGTGGGCATCGGTCTTCTTGCCGAGGACGTTCCCGGCAGCGTCCTTGAGCTGGCCGGACTCGATGTACTTCTTGGCGTTGTCCCAGGCGCCGCCGCTGTTGTTCAGGACCGTGGCGAGCATCACCCCGGTGATCGTGCCGATCATCAGGAAGCCGGCCACGGCCTCGTACCCGAGGAGGAGCCCGACGACGATCGGTGTCGCCACCGCGAGGGCGCCCGGCAGGATCATCTCCCGGAGGGCGGCTGCCGTGGTGATGTCGACGACCCGGGCGTAATCGGGTCGCTGGCTGTAGTCCATGATCCCGGGCATCTCGCGGAACTGGCGCCGGACCTCGACGATGATCGCCTGGGCCGTGGTCCCGACCGCGCGGATCGCCAGCGAGCTGAACAGATAGACGAGCATCGCCGCGACGAACGCCGCGATGAACACGTTCACGCTGGCGAGGTTGATCGAGTCCATCAATGGCCGGCCCTGCACGCGCAGGATGAGGTTGACCTTGTCGATGTAGGCCGAGAACAGCAGGAACGCGGCGAGCGACGCCGAGGCGATCGCATAGCCCTTCGTCAGGGCCTTCGTCGTGTTGCCGACCGCGTCGAGACGGTCCGTGATATTCCGGGCACCGGCCTCGGCCCGGCTGAACTCGGCGATGCCGCCGGCGTTGTCGGTGATCGGCCCGAACGTGTCCATCGCCAGGATGTAGGCGGTGGTCATCAGCATGCCCATCGTCGCGACCGCGGTCCCGAAGATGCCGCCGACGTTGACGCCGTTCTCGTTGACGATCCCGGCCCGGTCGCCCAGCCAGTGGCTCACGAACAGGGCGATGACGATCGAGATCGCGGTCACGGCGGTCGTCTCGAAGCCGACGGCCACGCCGGCGATGATGTTGGTCGCCGGACCGGTCTTGGACGCCTCGGCGATCTCGCGCACCGGTCGGTACGACCCGGCCGTGTAGTACTGGGTGATGTAGACGAACACGATGCTCGTGACGAGGCCGACGACCCCGCAGCCGAAGAAGTAGATCCAGGTCGGGAACCCGTCGGGCCCGGTCTGGCTGCCGGTCGACATCATCAGGTTCGTCGTGATCAACAGCCCGACCGCGGACAGCAGGGTCGTCGCCCAGTAGCCGCGATTGAGGATATTCATCGGATCCTCGTCCTCGCGGCCGCGGATGAAGAAGGCGACCGCGACGATCGTCGCGAACAACCCGAACCCGCGGACGACGAGCGGGAAGAAGATCCAGCCGGCCGGGTTCGGCCAGCCGGCCTTGAGCGCGATCGCGTAGACGCTGACGCCCAGGATCATCGCCCCGATGTTCTCGGCGGCGGTCGACTCGAACAGGTCCGCCCCACGGCCGGCGCAGTCGCCGACGTTGTCGCCGACGAGGTCGGCGATGACCCCGGCGTTGCGTGGGTCGTCCTCCGGGATGCCCGCCTCGACCTTGCCGACGAGATCCGACCCGACGTCAGCGGCCTTCGTGTAGATCCCGCCGCCGAGCTGGGCGAACAGGGCCACGAACGACGCGCCGAAGCCGAACCCGACGATGAGGAACGGTGCGATCGCCGGGTGATCGAGCCCGCCGTACAGCGCGAAGATCCCGTACACACCGAGGAGCGACAGAGCGACGACGAGGAAGCCCGACACGGCGCCACCGCGCATCGCGACCTGGACCGCCTCGACGAGGCTCCGGCGCGAAGCGGCCGCGGTCCGCACGTTCGACTTGACGCTGATGTACATGCCGATGATCCCGGATGCCATCGAGCACGTCGCCCCGACGAGGAAGGCGAACGCGGTCCGCAGCCCGAGATCGAGCCCGAAGTACTCGGTCTCGGCGAAGTCCTTGGTCTCGACCGTGGCGATGATCGCCCCGAGGATGACCGCGGCGAACAGGGCCAGCACCGCGATCGTCCGGTACTGGCGCCGGATGAAGGCGACCGCGCCCTCGAAGATCGTGCCGGCGACGTCCTGCATCGCCTGCGGGCCCTGATCGCGGCTGAGCACGTCCCGGGCGAGGTAGAGGGCGAACAGCACGGCCGCGATCCCGGCGATCGGGATGATCAGCTGCAGGGTTTGGGCATCCATCGGGGTCTGGGCTTCCTCCTGTCACGGGCGATCCCCGATGCGCCACGCGCACACCGCCGCGACGTCGGCGGGACCGGGGAGGGTGCTGGCGGGGCTGTTCCGGCCTCGACCGGAGCGAAACCTTTCAGGCCGCGGGCGAGTGTAACAAGCGGCCGAGAGGCGGGTCAAACACGGTCACCGACCGAGGATATGCAGACGGTCGTCAGGGCAGCCAGCGGGCGTACGCCCCGTCGGTCGACAACTGACGCAGATCCCGTCCATCGAGATCCGACAGCCAGACCCCGGCCGACCGGGTCGGGTCGGCGGCGACCACCCGGGCGAACAGGAGCGTGGTGCCGTCCGGCGAGAAGCCCGGCGTGCGGTCGGCCATATCGGCGGTACCGGTCAGGGCGACCGGCGGCCGGGCGCCGCTCGCCGTGTACCCGACATGGTCGCCGGTCGGGGCGATGAGCACGGCGATCCCGCCCTGGCTCGCGGCGGCGGCCGGACCGACCGCCGGGAACAGGACGCCGGTGGCCGTGCCGTCCGGCTCGATCCGGACGAGACCCGATCCACCGGGCGCCGTGCCGGTGACCATGAACGCCGCCCCGGCCGGATCCCAGGCGGGCACACCGGTCGGCGCGGTCATCGCGAGCGCCACGGCGATCGGTTCGGGCGCGTCCGGCGCGAGGTTCAGATGGACGACCTGGCCATCGGGCGTGACCAGCACGAGCCAGCGCCCGGTCGGGTCGAACGCGGCCCGGCTGGACCAGGACGAGACGCCCGGACCCGCGACCAGGCCATCACCGGGCAGGCCGATCGAGCCCGGCGGCGGCGCGCCGGTCGGCAGCAGCTGACGGGCGGACCCGGACGCGGTCCCGCCAGCGAGCGGCTCGAGCCACCAGCCGAGGTCGGCGCCCGCCAGGTCCCGCCGCCCCACGAGCACGCCGGCTCCCGCGGGTGCGAGCGTGGGTGCGTACTCGAGCAGTCCGGTCGGGGTCAGGCTGGTGGCATCGGTGCCGTCGAGCTTCGCCTGCCGGATGACACCGCCGGCGGCGTACACGAGCGACCGACCGTCGGACGCGACGTCGTACGCGCTGACCGGGGCGAGCTCGGTCGTGATCTGGCGCGGGTTCGAACCGTCCGGGTTCATCAGCCACACGTTGCGGATGCCGCCTCGGTCGGACAGGAACGCGATCTGGTTCTGGGCACTCGTCGTCTGACCGCCGGTCGTGAACGTCCACGTCCGACCGGCGGCGACCTGGCCGGGGTCACCGGCGCGTTGGACGATCGGCGCCAGCTCGACCGTGTAGGTGGTGTGCTGCGCGAGCGGGCTCGACGGGGTGAACAGGAGGACCGTACCGGGACCGGGCGACGGCACCGGGACCGGCGAGCTCGGGTCGGCCGACGGTGACCCGGCCGCAGGTGCATCGCTGGTCCGCTCCACGATCCGCGTCTCGCCGCCGATCTCCGGGGTGATCCGGATCGCGCCATCGACCGACGCCGGGTCGATCGGGCCATCGAACATCACCGCGATCGGCGTCCGGACGCCGATCCCGGCGACGCCATCTGCCGGGACGACGGCGTCGACCCCGAGACCCGCGGCCACGGTCGTGAAGGCGCCGCTGTACGGGGCCGCGAGGTGGCTGCCGTCGGTGTCGGCGGCCGCGCTCCCGACCGTCACGGTGTAGCCCGTCCCGAAGGCGAGTGGTCGGTCGAAGGCGAGCGTGAGCGATGGGCCGCTCCAGCTGGCCCGGTACGGCGTGGCCGGCGCGATGGCGAGCGCGGCTTCGACCGACGAGGTGTCCATCAGGCGATCGAACACGAGCTCGACGTTCGAGTCGGCGGTGACGCCGGCCGTCCCCGTCGCCGGGACCATCGACAGCACGACGGGCGGCCCGACCGTGCGGAACTCGAACGGGGCGGCCGGATCCGGCGCCGGGTTGCCGGCCGGGTCGGCGAAGCCCGCGCCGACCGTGACCCGGAAGTCCGTCGCCGATGGCAGCTTGCTGGCCGGCGTGAAGATCGCCGTCGTGTCGCGGTCCCAGCTGAACGTCCCGCTGACGTAGGGCTCGATCCGGAACCGCTGCTCGACCGAGGTCCGGTCGACGGGCTCGCTGAACGCGAGGTCGATCGCGGTCAGCGTCTGGGCGACATGATCGTCGTCGTGGGCGGTCGCGCTGAGGGTGATCCGGGACACCGTCGGAGGCCGCCGATCGACCAGCGTGGCGTTGTACAGGACGAGCCCGAGGGCGACCACCGCCAGCACGGCGATGAGGGTCTCGATCCAGCGTCGGGGCATCGGCTCACCGCCCGCGGCGGGAGGGGGTCACGGGGCAGGACGATAGCACAGCACCTATACTGCCGGACTTGTGAGCCAACGCCCTCTTGGGTGTCTCTTCGAGGTCGTCGAGACACTTGTCTTGACCCTCATCATCTTCCTCGTCATCCAGAACTTCGTCGCTCAGCCCTACCAGGTCCAGCAGATGTCGATGGAGAACACGCTCCAGCCGGGCGAGTACGTCCTGGTCGACAAGCTGACCCCCCGGATCGACGACTACAGCCGGGGCGACGTCGTGGTCTTCTCCCCGCCGGAGGGCTACGACCAGGGCGGCAACACCCCGTTCATCAAGCGGGTCATCGGGCTGCCCGGCGACACGATCTCGGTCCGCGACGGCCAGGTGTACGTGAATGGCAAGCCCCTCGCCGAGTCGTACACGTACCCCGGGACGCCGCCGAACCAGCCGACCGAAGCGCCGCCGGATCGAACCGACTGGACGATCGCACCGGATGAGCTGTTCGTCCTCGGCGACCATCGCGCGGCATCGTCCGATTCGCGCGTCTTCGGCCCGATCAAGCGCGATTCCGTCATCGGTCGAGCGTGGCTGCGCTACTGGCCGATCGGGGTCTTCGGCATCCTCCAGACGCCGACCTACCCGGAGCTCCAAGCCGCGACGCCGTGAGCGTGTTGCTCGCCATCGCCGCGGTCGTGACCGTCGCCGGAGCGCTGGTGGCGATCACCGGCCGCGACGCCCGGGTCGCCCTGATCGGGTTGGTCGTGACGATGAGCGCCGCACCGTTCCTGGCCGACCCGCTGCCCGGGCCGGCGGCCCTCGCGGCGCGGGTCGTCGCCGCGGTGCTCGGCGGGTATCTCCTGTTCGTCGTCCTGCGCGAGACGACGGCCGCGACCCGCGGCTCGCTGGTGGGTCTGCCGGCCGAGACCCTCGCGGCAGCGGCGGCGTTCGTCGTCGGCTATGGCACGAGCGGGCTCGGAAGCGTCTCCCTCGGTCCGGCCGCCGCCAGCGCCACGGGCTTCGCCCTCGCGGTCATCGCGGTGGCGCCGATCGTCCGCGGGGCTGACGTCTTCCGGCTGGGCGTGGCGCTCGCGGTGCTGGTCACCGGTGCGGAGCTCGTCCGCGTCGGCCTGGCCGGGACGCCGCCGCCGCTCGAGCAGCTGATGACCGCGGGTCTGACGATCGGACTGCTGGGGACCGCAGCCGTGCTGTGTGTCAGTGGCGTCGCGGCGACCGGCGGCCTGGCCCTCCGCAACGAGCCGCGCCGGAGCGCGCTGTTCGAGGCCCACCCGATCACGCCCACGGCCGCGAGCAGCCTCCGACCGGCCTGGCTGCAACGCCGCCAACGGGTCGACCGACCGGTCGAGCGACCGACCGACGCCCACCGGGTCGCACAGGCCACGCCGAGCGGACCGTCCTCCGGCCCGGACCCGCGCGCGGTCCCGACGACCCAGGTCGAGCTGTGGCCGCCGGAGGCGGTCGGTCTCGCCGACCGGATCCCGGCCGGTCCCGAACCGCCCCATGCCCCGATCGCCGACGAGCCGGTGGCACCCCCGGTCGATGACGGGCCACCGTCCGAGGCCGGATCCGCCGCCGTGATCGATGACCGGCCGGAGCCGCCGACCTCGGACGACGGACCCGAGCCGGACACCGACGATCGACCCGGACCGACGCCCGACGATCGACCCGGACCGACGCCCGACGATCGCGCGCTGTGAGCCTCATCCCCTTCCTGGCCATCGCATTCGGGATGGCCGCGGCGGCACTCATCGTCCGGCGCTATCGGCGCCTGTCGCTGGCGATCGGGTTGCTCGGCCTGCTCGCGGCCACGATCGCCGCTCTGGCCATCGTCCCCGGTGATCGGCTGACCATCGGTCCCGGCCGGATCGAGACGACCGACTTCGGACGCCTGTTCGTGGCCCTGGGCTGCTCGACCGGGCTGATCATCGCGATCGTCGGTCTCGCGACGTCGTACCAACGCAACCTGCCGTCGGCGCTCCTGGGTGGCTTCGGGGCGCTCGGCCTGGCGCTGTCGATCGGCGACTCGATCATCGCGCTCGTGGCGATCCTGGCCGGAGCGCTCGTCGGCTCGCTCGTGACCCTGACCCGCCCGGTCACCGCCGGCAACGTCCAGGTCGCCAGCCGCGAGTTCCGGGCGATCGCCGTCGCCGGGGCGATGGCGCTGGTCGGGATGGCCTGGATCGCCCGGCCGCTCGGTGCCCTGGCCGAGGAACCGACCGTGTTCGGCCTGGCCTACCTGTCGGTCGCCCTCGCCGCGGCCATCCGGTTCGGCGAGATCCCGTTCCACCGATGGGCGGCGCGCCTGTCCGACTCCGCCCCCGAGATCGCCCTGCCGCTGCTGCTGGCCTGGGCGCCGGCGGGGTTCGCGGTCGTGGCCCTGGCCTGGACCGACCGATCGATCGCGCCGTTGCTCCTGCCGCTCGACGTCGAGCGGGCGGTGGTCCTCGCGGTCGGCGTCATGAGCATCACGCTCGGTGCGGTCGGTGCCTGGCTGCAGGACGACCTCGAGCACGTCGTCGGCTACTCGATCGTCCAGGACGCCGGGTTCGTCATCCTCGGGCTGGCGGTCCTCGACCCATCGGCGTGGCAGCCGACCCGGACCTGGATCCTCATCTTCGTCGTGGTCAAGACGGCGTTCGCGGCCTGGGCGGTCGCGGTGCGGACCCGCTACGGCACACGCTCGATCCCCGACCTGGGCGGTTGGGCCCGTCGGTCGCCGGTCCTCGCCGTCGCGCTCGCGCTCATCGTCCTTGGCACGATCGGCCTCCCGGGCCTGGTCAGCTGGGACGTCCGGACGCGCCTCATCGACCTCAGCATCTCGGCGGGTCCGATGCGCTGGATCGTACTCATCGGTGGGCTCGCGTCGCTGACCTACTACGGCCGGATCGCGCTGGCCGGTGCGCGCCAGCCCTCGGCCCGGGTGCTGGCCGGCGCGACCGAGCTGCCGCGACGCCCCGCAGCCGATCCGCCCGGATCGACCGGATCGGGCGCTCCGGTGGTCGCCGGCGCCGCCGCCCCGGCGACCGCGATCGCAGCCCTCGAGGCACGGGTGCGGGTCGGCTGGCGCGCGAACCGGGCACCGATCGCGTCCGTCGGGGTGCTGATCCTGGCGATCACGGGCCTCGCGGTCGCGACGGGTGGCCTTGGAGCGTCGGCGGCGGCGGCGGCGCCGGCGCCGGAGCCGGCCCCACCGTCGGAGACCTTCGTCCCTGGCGAGACCGAGCCACCATCCCCCGGCGCGAGCGAGTCACCCGATCTCACGACGCCGGTCCCATCCGCGAGCCCGGGCGGTTCGACCGAGCCGAGCCCGACCGAGCCGGGCGGGAGTCCGTCGTCCGGTCCGAGTGCCGAGCCGAGCTCGAGTCCGTCGGAGGGACCGTCAGCCGGTGCGAGCGCGAGCCCGGCCGGCGAGCCGACGCCGAGTGCCAGTCCCGGCCCGTCCTCCTGATCTTCTCCGGCGGGACGGCGGCCGGCCAGCGTTGCCGGGCGGGACCCGGGCCGGAGGTCAGTCGTCGGGAGCGAGGGCCCAGCGATCGATATCGCGCTCGTAGTCGACCAGCTCGCCGGGTCCGAACCACAGCGCGAGCTCGGCGGCGGCGGTCTCGGGACCGTCGGAGGCGTGGATGAGGTTCTGGGCGGTCTCGAGGGCGAAGTCGCCTCGGATCGTGCCGGGGGTCGCCTCGTTCGGCCGGGTCGCCCCGACCATCGAGCGCACGACGGCGATCGCGTTCGGCCCGTCGACCGCGAAGGCGACGAGCGGGCTCGACGTGATGAAGTCGACGAGCGAGCCGAAGAACGGCCGCTCGCGATGGATCGCGTAGTGCTGCTCGGCCAGCTCGCGACTGACCTGGACGAGCTTCAGCCCGACGAGCTTCAGCCCGCGGTCCTCGAACCGGCTGAGGATCCGGCCGATGAGCAGCCGCTGGACGCCGTCGGGCTTGATGAGGACGAGGGTGCGTTCGGTCACGGGTTCAAGGTCCTGTGCGGTGGGGTGCTTGCGGGATAAGGATAGCGGGCGAGGTCCCCGTCAGGACTCCGGCTCGCCTCCGTCGGCGGCGACGTCCGACTCGGGCTGGGCCGCCGGCTGGGGATCGCCGGTCGGTCGGCGCACGGCGGCGGCGGCGAACGATCGGCGTGCCTGCGACTCGCGTCCGACCAGCCGCAGCGCATCGCCCCGGACGAGGTCGAACTCGGGGCCGGGCTCGGCGGCGGCGAGGTCGAGCACCGCCGGGGCCAGCGACGGGGCGAGTCGCAGGACGATCGACAGGCGGATCGCGGCGCCCGACCGGTCCCCGGCGGCCAGCGCCGTTCGGGCGGCGGCCAGCTCGCTCTGTGGATCCGGCATCGGCTCACCGGCGTCCCGACCGGCCTCGGCCGCAGCCATCGGGACCGCCACTTCGATCGGCCCTGTGGAGGGCGAGGCGGGCGCGGGCGACCCGGGGGCGGGCGACCCGGCGGCGGTCCCCCCGGCGATCGGTCCCGCGCCGGCGACCGCCGCGACCGACGCGACCGGTGCCCCGATCGGCGGGCCAGCTGCCGGCAGCCCGCCGGATGCTGTCGATACCGTCACGGTCGCGCCGTTCGCGGGGCCGGGGGGCACCCGCTCCACCTGGCGCTTCGGCCAGACGTCGCTCCGTGGCATCCCGGCGAAGACGGGATCGATCGCGCCATCCACCATCTCGAGCGCGCGAGCGGCCAGCCGTCGAGCCTCGCCGGGCCGCCCGAGCGCGGCGGTCGCCTCTGCCGCCACGACCAGTGCGATCAGCGCGATCCGTCCGCCGGCGATGTACGCAGCGGCGGCCTCTCCCGCCCCGGTCAGGTCATCGGTCCGCCAGCGCACCTCGGCGAGGTCGAGCAGCGCCTCGTCGTCGAGCGCGCCGGCCCCGGCCAGGGTCTCGAGCTCGGCCCGCGCGAGGCCGAGGGATCCGGTCCGCAGGTGGAGGCGCGCGAGGCGCAGCTCGGACGCCCGCTCGGTCGGCTCGATGGGCTCGGCCGGCTCGGTCGTGGCCTCCGCCTCGAGGCCGTCCGGGGGCTCCGCGGTCGGGCTCGAAGGCGACATCGTCAGCCCGGCAACCGGAGGGCCCGCTCGAGGCCGAGTCCGTGCCCACGCGGGGCGACGACCGCGAGTCGGAGCCGGTCGTCGTGGAACATCTCGCCGGCGACCCGACGGACGTCCTCGGCCCCGACCGCCTCCACCGCCTCGAGCGCCTCGTCGAGCGTCAGGACCCGATCGTGGAGGGCCTCCTGGCCGCCGATCCATGACGCGAGATGGCGGGTGTCGTCCATCCGCAGCTCGAGGCCGCCCGAGAGGTAGGCCTTCGCCTTCGCGAGCTCGTCGGCCGGGACGGTGTCGTCGCGCAGGCGCGCGAGCTCGACGAGGATCGCCTCGAGGGCCGGTTCGAGCTTGTCCGGGTCGACCCCGGCGTAGACCCCCAGCGAGCCGGAGTCGGCGTACTCGGTGATCCCCGAACCGACGTCGTAGGCCAGACCGAGCTCCTCGCGAACGGACAGGAACAGGCGGCTGCTCATCCCCTCGCCGAGGACCCCGTTGAGGACCCCGACGGTCCACGCGTCCGGGTGGTCGCGCCGGTAGGCCGGGACCGCGAGGCACAGGTGGGCCTGCGACGTGTCCCGGTTGCCGAGCAGGTACTGGGCGCCGGCCGGCAGATCCGGGGCCGTATCGAAGGTCGGCGACACGCCGTCACCGGTCCCGAACGCCGGCGCGACGAGGTCGAGGGCGGCCGGATGATCGAGATCGCCGGCGATCGCCACGACGACGTTCGATGGTCGATAGGTGGCCGCCCAGAACTCGCGGATCGTCGATCGAGGCAGGCTCCGGATGCCCTCCTCGTCGCCGCAGATCTCGCGACCGAGCGCGCCCTCGCCGAACATCGCCTGCTGGATGAGGATCTGGGCGTACTCCGACGGGTCGTCGAGGTACGAGCGGATCTCCTCGACGATGACCGACCGCTCGTGGTCGATCTCGTCGTCCTCGAGCCGGGGCCGGACGATGAGCTCGGCGACGACATCGGCCGCCCGCTGCGCCTGCCGAGCCGGGACGCGGACCCAGTAGACGGTCGACTCGCGGTCGGTCGCGGCATTGAAGCTGCCACCGACGCCCTCGATCGCCTCGGAGATCGCCCGGGTCGTCGGGAACGCTGCCGTGCCTTTGAAGGTGATGTGCTCCATGAAGTGCGCGACGCCGGCCTGATCCGGCTGCTCGAGCCGCGAGCCGGCGAGCACGTAGGCGGCGATCGACACGGAGCGCGAGCCGGGGATCCGGGCACTGATGACGCGCGGGCCCTCGGTCAGCGCCGTTCGTTCGAACATCGCCCGGATGGTACAGGACGGCAACCGGGAATCGTGTCGTTCGACCCTTCGACAGGTCCGCTGGGCGACTATGCTTCGCTGGCCGACGGACCCGGGGACCGGTCGGTCGAGGAGGCCCAGGCGTGTCGGGAGCGAGGCGGCCCAGGCGGGCTGCGCGACCCGTCCGCTGGCGATGTGAGGAGGCGGACACGTGCTGACCAGGCGCCCCATGTTGATGTCGGTCGTGGTCGCGGCCGCAGTGCTGTTCGCAGCCTGTAGTAGCGGCTCGTCGAGCGCTGCCCCGGGCGGCGGCGGAGCCAGCGCGGGAGCGAGCGCCCCGGCGCTCCAGATCCCCGATATCGAGCAGGGCAAGTTCAACGTCGCGATGGTCCTCATCGGCCCGCATGACGACGGCGGTTGGAGCCAGGCCCACTACGAAGGCCTGAAGTACGTCGAGCAGAACGTGCCGAACTCGCACGTCGCGTACGTCGAGCTGGTGCCCGAGGGCGCTCCGTCCGAACAGGTCTTCCGGAGCCTGGCCCGGAAGGGCTTCGACTTCATCATCGGCACGTCGTTCGGGTACATGGACCCGATGGAGACGGTCGCCGGCGAGTTCCCGGACCAGACCTTCCTGCACCTCACGGGCTACAAGTCGAACGGCAAGAACTTCGGCAACTTCTTCGGCGCGATCGAGGACTTCAAGTACCTCGCCGGGATGCTCGCCGGGTCGCGCGCCAAGAAGGATGGCAATCCGAAGCTCGGCTACATGGGCACGTTCCAGATCCCGGAGGAGATCCGGCTGGGAAACGCGATCATGCTCGGCGCCAAGAAGACCTGCCCCGAGTGCACGATGGACGTGCGCTGGATCAACACCTGGCACGACCCGAAGGCCGAGAAGGACGCGGCCGCCTCGCTGTTCGACGCGGGTGCCGACGTCGTATTCACCGGCGCGGACACGCCGGCCGTGGCCGATGTCGCCCAGGAGAAGGGCAAGTGGGGCGTGACCTACGACCATCCGGGGTCGTGCAAGGTCGAGCACTGCCTGACCGCTCCGTACTGGATCTGGGGCCCCGAGTACGCCCGCATCGCGGAGCAGGTCAAGGCCAAGACCTACAAGGCCGGCTACGAATACTTCGACGCCGACTCGAAGGCCATGGGTCTGTTCGGCTTCATGGACGGCCAGACGCCGCAGCCGGGGATCAAGGACCTGCCGGCGGCCGACGTCCAGCTGGTCAAGGACACCCTGGCCAAGATGCTGGCCGGCCAGTTCAACCGGTTCGACGTGTTCTCCGGTCCGATCAACGACACGACCGGTGCCGTCAAGGTCCCGGCCGGCTCGAAGCTCGTCCAGGCCGACCTCGACCAGTTCCCGCCCGGCGCGGCCGGCAATCCCTGCACGTACTGCATGAAGTGGTTCGCCCAGGGCATCAACGGCGAGCTTCCGAAGTAGACCGATCCCGGCCGGCCCGCTGGACGCGACTCCGGCGGGCCCACCGGGCGGACGACGCTCGATCGATCCGATGAGCGATCCCGGCGGCGACCCGGCCGAGGCTCCCGGCCGGGATCCGACCGCACCCGTCGCCGGGCCGGGTGGCGCACCGGCGCTCGAGCTCAGCGGCATCGTCAAACGCTTTCCCGGGATCGTCGCGAACGATGGCGTCGACTTCGACCTGCGCGTCGGCGAGGTCCACGCCCTCCTCGGCGAGAACGGCGCCGGCAAGAGCACGCTGATGAACATCGCCGCCGGCCTGTATCGGCCCGACGAGGGCGAGATCCGGGTCGACGGTCGGCCGGTCGCGCTGCGTTCGCCCCGCGACGCGATCGGCGCCGGCCTCGGGATGGTCCACCAGCACTTCACCCTGGTGCCGTCCCAGTCCGTGACCGAGAACGTGATCCTCGGACTCGACCGGCCGCGGTTCCGTCTTCGCCTCGACCGGTTCGAGGTCGAGATCGGCGACCTCGCCCGGCGGTTCGGGCTGACGGTCGATCCCCGGGCCAAGGTCTGGCAGCTGTCCGTCGGCGAGCAGCAGCGGGTCGAGATCCTCAAGATGCTCTACCGCGGCGCCCGGGTCCTGATCATGGACGAGCCGACGGCGGTGCTCGCCCCCCAGGAGGTCGACGAGCTGTTCCGGACGCTCCGGTCGATGACCGCCGACGGGCACTCGATCGTGTTCATCAGCCACAAGCTCCAGGAGGTCCTGGCGATCGCCGACCGGGTGACGGTCATGCGCCGGGGCAAGGTCACCGCCGCGGGACGACCGACGGCCGGAGCGACCCGGGCCGACCTCGCTCGGCTCATGGTCGGGCGCGAGGTCCTCGAGAACCTCGACCGGACGCCGTTCGCCCCCGGCCCGGTCGTCCTGTCCCTGCGCGACATCCACGCCGACAACGACAAGGGCCTGCCGGCCCTGCGGGGCGCGTCGCTCGATATCCGGGCCGGCGAGATCCTGGGGATCGCCGCGGTGGCCGGCAACGGGCAGAGCGAGCTGGCCCAGGTCGTGACCGGACTCCGACCGTGGACGGGTCTCGTCGAGATCAACGGACAGGCGATGCGTCCCGGCTCCGCCCGCGAGGCGATCAGGCGCGGAGTCGCCCACGTCCCCGAGGATCGGACCGGCGTCGGCAGCGCCCCGAACCTGTCGGTCGCGGACAACCTCATCATGAAGAGCTATCGCTCGGCGCCGATCGCCCGCGGCTGGGTGATCGACACGCCGGCGGTGCGCCGTGTCGCCAGCGGACTCAAGGACGAGTACGCGATCGCCGCACCGTCCATCGATACGAGCGCACGGCTCCTGTCCGGGGGCAATCTCCAGCGGCTCATCCTGGCCCGCGAGATCCAGACCCAGCCGCGTCTGATGGTCGCGGTCCAGCCGTCCCGGGGTCTCGACGTCGGAGCGATCGAGGCGGTCCACCGCCTGTTGCTCGATCGCCGTGCCGACGGGGCCGCGACGCTCCTGATCTCCGAGGACCTCGACGAGATCCTGGCCCTGTCGGATCGCGTCGCGGTGATGTTCGAAGGCCGGGTCGTCGGTCTGTTCGAGGTCGCCGATGCCGAGGTCGGCGAGATCGGGCTGCTCATGACCGGTGGTGGTTCGGAGCCGGAGCCCGGGCTCGTCACCGCGGCTGGGGTCGTCGAGACGTGACGCCGGCTGCGCCCTCGCGTCGGCTCGGCCTCCGATCGCCCGTCGAGGTCCGCCTGGAGCGGCGTCTCGAGGTGCCGCGCTGGCTGGGCCCGGCGACCACCGTCGGAGCGATCGTCGTCGCGCTCCTCCTGAGCGCGCTGATCATCGCGATCGCCGGTGGCGATCCGGTCCGGACCTACCTGCATATCCTGTCGGCGGCGTTCGGCGAGCCGGGGGTGATCTCGGACACGCTCGTGACCGCTACCCCGCTCATCCTCACGGGCGTCGCCTGCGCACTCGCGTTCCGGATGCACCTGTGGAACATCGGCGCCGAGGGCCAGTTCTTCGTCGGCGCCTGGGGCGCCGCGGCGGTCGTCCTCGTCCCGCTGCTGCCGGCGGGCGCCCCAGGCTTCGTCATCCTCCCGGCGATGATGCTGGTCGGCTTCCTGTGCGGAGCGGTGTGGGGGCTCATCCCGGGCGTGTTGAAGGCCAGGTTCGGGGTGAACGAGATCATCGTCACGCTCATGCTCAATTACATCGCGATCGCCTGGAACCTCTACTGGGTGTTCGGGCCGTGGAGCGAGGGCGGCTTCCAGCTCACGAAGCAGTTCCCACGCGAGGCCTGGCTGCCGCGCCTGACCGACCTCGCTGGGCTGAACCGGGGCTTCGCCGGGATGACCGTCCACCTCGGGTTCGTCATCGCGATCGTCGTCGCGATCGTCGTCGCCTTCGTGCTCCGGCGGACCCGCTGGGGTTACGAGATCAAGCTCATCGGGGACAGCCCGCGCGCCGCCCGGTATGCCGGGATCGACATCGCCCGGATGACGATCGTGGTCTTCGCGATCTCGGGCGGGATCGCCGGGCTGGCCGGGGTGAGCGAGGTCGCCGGCGTGGTCCACCGGCTGCAGGGCGCGATCTCGCCCGGCTACGGGTTCACCGCGATCATCGTCGCCTACCTCGCGAAGTTCGATCCGATCAAGGTCATCGTGGCCGCGATCGCGTTCGGGGCGCTGACCCTGGCCGGGCGCGAGATCCAGCCGGCCGGGATCCCTGCGATGGTCCAGGGCATCCTGCTCTTCTCGCTCATCGGCAGCGAGGTCCTCCTCCGCTACCGGATCCGGTTCGTGCGGCGGACCGTCTGATGGACCCGACGACGGTCCTCGCCGCCGGCATCGCCACCGGGACGATCCTGCTGTTCGCAGCGGTGGGCGAGATCTTCGCCGAACGATCCGGCGTCCTGAACCTCGGCGTCGAGGGGATGATGCTGATGGGCGCCGTCGTCGCCTACGGCGTCGCGGTCGGGACCGGCGACGCGTGGCTGGGGCTGCTCCTGGCGATGGTCGCCGGCATGCTCCTGAGCCTGCTCCATGCCGTGATGGTCATCACCTTCCAGGCCGATCAGGTCGTGTCCGGCCTGTCCCTCACCTTCCTCGGGACGGGTCTCGCTCGGGTCATGGGTGAAGGGCTGTCAAAGGCGGGGGCGATCTCGCTCCTGCCGAAGTTCACCGTCCCGGTCGTGGCCGAGATCCCGATCATCGGCGCGTTCGTGCGCGACCAGAGCGTCCTCGTCTATCTCGGCTATGCAGTCGTGCCGATCGCCTGGTACTGGATCCACCGGACCCGCCAGGGCCTGGAGCTCCGGGCGGTCGGCGAGTATCCGACGGCGGCCGACGCGGTCGGCGTCGACGTCTATCGCCTGCGCTACCGCTACGTCGCGCTCGGCGGGCTGCTTGCCGGGCTGGCCGGGGCGACGATCACGCTCGCCATCCAGCCCGGCTGGTTCGGCGACCTGACCGTCAACGGCAGCGGCTGGATCGCGATCGGTCTTGTGATCTTCGCCCAGTGGGATCCGATCAAGGCCGCGATCGGCGCCTATCTGTTCGGCGCGATCTCCCGCCTCCAGTTCGACCTCCAGGGCCCGACCGAGTTCTTCGGGATCCAGAACCCGATCTACGCGAACCACTCGCTGACGTTCTTCCTCCAGATGGTCCCCTACATCCTCGTCATCGTCGTGCTCGTCATCGGCTCACGAGAGGCCGCACGCAAGCGGCTCGGCGCGCCGGCCGCACTCGGCCGCCCGTTCATCCGGGGTGAGCGCGGCGCCTGAAGGCACGGAACGCGGCGCCTGGCGAGCGTGGGACGGGCGAGTGCCGGGCGCCGGACGCGGCGAGTGCCGGCGCCGACCGGGCCGGTGTCGCGCCACGCGCTCTGGTCGAAGAGCCGCCGGGCTGGCGCCGACCCTGGCTAGGCGTCCTCGCGATCGAGCCCAAGGAGCTCCATCTGGACGAAGCCGCTCGTGTCGAACTCGAGCTGGCGGGGCAGCGGCGGCTCGTGGCCGTCGTCGCCGATCGGGGCGAACTCGAGGACGACCCGTTCGTCGCCCTGGACGAGCGTGTAGACGAGGAGCTGGTCGGGCCGCGTGTCGAACTCGAGGTGCTCGAACGAGTCGATGTTGAGACAGATCGACAGCGGGGTGAAGTACGTCGAGACCTCGGGGTGGTCGAGGACGATCCGCTCGACCCAGCCGGTCCCGTGACTGACGATCTCGTGACCGCGCTGGTAGCGGTACGTGACGGTCTGCTTGAGCAGCGGACGGAGGAGGTTGTAGAGGTCCGTCCGGCTCGAGACGATGCCCCGGTTGACGAAGAACTTCGCTGGCGGCGGCACGGACGACACGCGGTCCTCCCGGTGGGTGGGGGCCCTGGAGCGGGGGTTCACGGGGCCGGTGCCCGTCGCTTCGGAATCTACTCCTTCCGACCGGGCATGAACAAGGTCGGCCGTGGACCGGCAAGCCCGGGTTCCGCCGGCCGTATCATCCGGCCATGCTCCTCGCGATCGACATCGGCAATACGAACCTCACGACCGGCCTGTTCCGGAACGGCCAGCTGGCCGCGAGTCGGCGCGCAAGGACGGTCCCGCGGGCGACCGACGACGAGCTCGAGACGCTCCTCGAGGCGCTCCTCCGGCTGGACGGTTCCGCCCTCGAGGCGGCCGACGCGATCGCCTGCGCATCGGTCGTGCCGGCGCTGACCGACGGCCTCGCCGCGGTCGCGATCCGGCGGTCGATCCCGCTCCTGGTCGCGAGCGCCGGGCATGTCCCGATCGCGATCCGGGTCGACCGACCCGACGAGGTGGGTGCCGACCGCCTGGTCAACGCCCTGGCCGCGGCGCGGCTGTACGGGACACCGGCCGTCGTCGCCGACTTCGGGACCGCCACGACGTTCGACGCCGTGGCGGCCGACGGCGCCTTCGTCGGCGGGGCGATCGCTCCGGGCCTGGAGCTCGGGCTCGAGGCGCTCGCGGCACGGACCGCGAAGCTGCCCCGGATCGAGCTGCGAGCGCCGGATCGAGCGATCGGTCGCGACACGGTCTCGGCGATGCGCTCGGGCACGATCTTCGGCTACCAGGCGCTCGTGGCGGGGATGCTCGGCCGGATCCGCGCTGAGCTGGCCGATGCGAGCGGTGTCGCCCTCGACGACGTCCGGGCGATCCTCACCGGCGGGCTGTCGGCGGCCCCCTGGGCGCGATCCATCCCGGGCATCGATTCCATCGACCCCGATCTCACCCTCAAGGGCTTGGCCATCCTCCACGCCGAGGTCAGCGGCGGCGAGCCGCTCGAGGCCGGGCTCGCGTGACCGGCCGGCTCGACGGTCGGCTGATCGGCCTCGGGGTCACCGGCTCGATCGCCGCCTACAAGAGCGCGGAGCTCGTCCGCCTCCTCCGCGCCGAAGGGGCCGAGGTCCAGGTCCTCGCGACTGCTTCGGCGACCCGCTTCGTCGCACCGCTGACGCTGGCCGCCCTGAGCGGTCACGGCGTCGAGGACGACGTCCTCGGCCTGCTGCCGGACGGCCGGATCGGGCACATCGTCGTGGCCGACACCGCCGACGCGATCGTCGTCGCGCCGGCCACCGCGCACTGGCTGGCCGCGATGGCGGCCGGCCTCGCGGCGGATCCGGTCACCGCGGCCTGCCTGGCCACGTCGGCCCCGGTCGTCGTGGCGCCGGCGATGGACGGCGAGATGTACGGGCACGCGGCCACGCAGGCGAACGTCGGCCGGCTCCGGGACGCCTTCGGCTACTTGATCGTCGAGCCCGAGAGCGGACCCCTGGCGTCGGGCCAGGTCGGGGTCGGACGGCTGGCCGAGCTGCCCCGGATCATCGATGCGGTCGTGGCCGCCGTCGGCGACCGCCCCGTCCGCGCGCCGGACCCCGCCGTGCGCCCACCGCGGCTCGCCGACCCACCACGGGAGACGGATCTCGAAGGCCGGCACGTCATCGTCACCGCGGGTGGCACGGCCGAGCCGATCGACCCGGTCCGGTTCATCGGCAACCGATCGACCGGACGGATGGGCGTGGCCGTCGCCGAGGCGGCGCTCGACCGGGGCGCCGCGGTGACGCTGATCGCGGCAGCCGTGAGCATCCCGCTGCCGCCGGCGGCGACGATCGTCCGGGTCGGTTCGACGGGCGAGCTCCGCGCAGCCCTGCTCGGGCGGCTCGCCGCCGCCGACGGCCGGGCCGCGTTCGACTGCCTGATCATGGCCGCGGCGGTCGCCGACTTCCGGCCGGTCGCGCCGGCCGAGCAGAAGCTCGTCCGCGGCGGCTCGCTCACGCTCGAGCTCGAGCCGACCCCGGACATCCTCGCCGAGGTGACCCGCATCGCTCGCGGGCTCGACAGCGAGGGCGACCGGACGCGCGCTCCGCTCGATCCCGTTCCGGTCCTCGTCGGGTTCGCCGCCGAGACCGGCTCGCTCGAGCGGGCCGCCGACAAGCTCCGCCGGAAGGGCGTCGACCTGCTCGTGGCCAACGATGTCGCCGAGGCGGGCTCGGGGTTCGGGACCGACACGAACCGGGTCACGGTGTACGCCGCCGACGCGGAGGCAGAGGCCTGGCCGCTGCTGTCGAAGCGCGAGGTCGCCGACCGCCTCCTCGACCGGGTCGTCACCCGCCTCGACGCCCGCGCCGGCTGACGGCCGCGCCGCTGGCTGGACGGCGGCGCAAGGGCGACGGCGGACGCGCGCCGGCGGGCGGCCGCACCGCTGGCTGACGGCGCCCGCGGACCGAGCTGCTGCCGGGGTTCGCGGTTCCGCTCGATCTCAGGGGGTCGGTGCCCAACCGATCCCGATCTGCGGCCCGTGTTATCAGCACCATTGCTAGCCGACCGGTTCGATCAGGTCGGTCCCTCTGATCCGGGCCTGCCGCGTCACGAGACCGACCTTGCGGCGCGAAACATGACCACCATTCGTATACCGCGGCAGAAGAGGGTCGAAACCTCGGGCAGGTGGGTGTCTGATCCGCTTTCTACGAATGGGGCTCATACGCCGGCCGACGCGGACCAGATGGACAACGGCGGACGGGCCGACACGGATCGGACATGACCCGCGGCGGGCGGGCAGACGCGGACGCCGACACCACGCTCGCGGCACTCTCCATCGCCTGATCACCCGGAGCACGCCGGGAACCGCCGCGGGAGTCGCAGCGTCAGCGGGGCCGGCGGTCGCCCCAGGATGGTGGCGTCGCCAGGGCGGAGGTTCCGACGATGTCCGGACCGATCCAGACGACGCGGCGATGGCGCTGGCTCGTCCTCCCGGGACTCATCGCGCTGCTCGCGGCGTGCACCTCGTCGAGCGCGAGCCTGGCGCCGCCGAGGGGCGGCACGACCGGTTCGCAGCTCTCGGACGCCAACGGCTCCGGCACCGGCGCCGAGGCGGTCGACGGTGCCGCCGCTCCGGCGCCGGCCGCGCAGCCGGGTGGCGGCAAGACCGCGGTCGCGGCGTCCGATCTCCTCATCATCAAGACGGGCACGCTCGGGCTCCAGGTCGCCGCCATCGACGACAGCCTGAGCGCGGCGAACGCCCGGATCGTCGCGCTCGGCGGCTACGTCAGCGGCTCGCAGCGATCCGGTGACGGTGAAGGCGCCGTCGCCGACGTGACGTACCGGATCCCGGCCGCCCGTTGGGATGAGGCGCTGGCCGCGCTCCGTGGTCTCGCCGTCAAGGTCCTCGGCGAGGAGACCCAGACCGACGAGGTGACCGGCCAGGTCCGCGACCTCGGTGCCCGGATCGCCAACCTCCACGCCACCGAGGGCGCCCTCCAGGCGATCATGGCCCGAGCGACGAAGATCAGCGACGTGCTCGACGTCCAGGCTCAGCTCACCGACGTCCGGGGCCAGATCGAGCAGCTCGAGACCGAGAAGCAGCATCTCGAGGAGCAAGCTGCCTACGGAACGCTGACGGTGACGCTCGGACTCGAGACGATGGCGGTCGAGCAGGCACGCAAGGGCTTCGACCCGGCCGCAGAGGCCGACCGCGCGACGGCCAGCCTGGTCGAGGTCGGCCAGGCGCTGGCCGCCGCCGGGATCTGGTTCGGGATCCTGTGGCTGCCGATCCTCCTCGTCCTCGGGCTGATCTCGATCGTCGTGCTCGTCGTCGTCCGCCAGGTCCGGCGCCGCCGACCAAGCGTGCCCGGGCCCGGTGCGGGCGGCGGCACGCCCGGTGCGATCCTGCCGCCCGCCGAGGCCTGAGGCTCGGCGCATCAAGGTCAGAACGGGGCCACGGTCCGGCCGAGACCCCCACGACGCCGCCCGCACGGCGGGTCGATCGCCAGCGAGCTCCTGCGGGCCGCGTAGACTGGGCGCGAGTCCGCAGGAGCCCGACCGATGAGCACGACCCCGAAGCCCGATCGCCAGACCTCGCCCGCGCCGGCCGCGACCGACGCGGCCCCGACCCCTCCGCCGGCGGGCCGGATCACCGTCGTGGACATCGCCCGGATGCACGCCGACGGCCAGCGCATCCCGATGCTGACGGCCTACGACTACCCGACGGCCCACCTGCTCGCCGAGGCCGGCATCCCGATGCTGCTCGTCGGGGACTCGCTCGGCCAGGCGATGCTCGGCTACGAATCGACCGTCAGGGTCACGATGGACGAGATGATCCACCACACGAAGGCGGTCGTCCGCGGGGCGGGTCGGGCGCTCGTCGTGGGTGACATGCCGTTCCTGTCGTACGCCAACCCGGACGAGGCGCTCGACAACGCCGGCCGCTTCCTGCGCGAAGCCGGCGCCCAGGCGGTCAAGATCGAGGGCGGCGTCCGAAGCGCCCGGATCGTCGAGGCACTCGTCAAGGCCGGTGTCCCGGTCATGGGCCACATCGGTCTGACCCCGCAGTCGATCAACGCGATCGGCAAGGTCCGGGTCCAGGGCAAGAGCCGCGAAGGCGCGCGGGCGCTGCTCGGAGATGCGCTCGCCATCCAGGAGGCCGGGGCGTTCGCCATCGTCCTGGAGCTCGTCCCCGAGCAGCTCGCGGCGGCGATCAGCGACCGGCTCCGGATCCCGACGATCGGGATCGGTGCGGGCGCCGGCTGCGGTGGCCAGGTCCAGGTCGTGACCGACCTGCTCGGGCTTGGTGACTTCATCCCGCGGCATGCCAAGCCCTACGCCGACCTGCGCGGCACGATCGTCGCGGCCGCCCGGGCGTACGCCGCCGACGTCGCCGCCGGCACGTTCCCGGGCCCCGAGCAGTCGGTCCGCATGGACGAGGCGGTCCTCGGCGACGTCCTCGGTCAGTCCAGCCTCGACCGACCGTCGGCCGCCGGCATCCCGTCGGGAGGGATCCCGCTCGACCGCGACCTGTGATCGCGCGGGTCGATGGCTAGGAGGTGCGCCGCCTCCGCCCGCGGCGCACCGCTGGCTGCCCATCGGCTGAGCGTGCCCGACCGGTGACCCGCGTCCTGAGGACCCGCGCGGAGCTTCGGACCGCGCTCTCCGAGGCTCCTCGACCGGTCGGGCTCGTCCCGACGATGGGTTGGCTCCATGCCGGGCACCGGGCGCTCATCCAGCGAGCGCGCGCGGAATCGGCGACGAGCGTCGTGACGATCTTCGTCAACCCCCGCCAGTTCAACGCGCCGGACGACTTCGGCCGCTACCCCCGGAACGAGGATCGCGATGTCGCGATCTGCGTCGAGGAGGGGGTCGACCTCGTCTGGGCGCCGCCGGTCGACGAGGTTTATGTGCCCGGCTTCGACACGACGGTATCGGTCGGAGCGATCGCCCGGCCGCTCGAAGGCGCCGCCCGGCCCGGCCATTTCGACGGCGTCGCCACGGTGGTCGCGATCCTGTTCGCCCTCGTCGGCGCCGAGCGGGCGTACTTCGGCCAGAAGGACGCCCAGCAGGTCAAGGTGGTCGACCGGATGGCCCGCGACCTGGCCCTGCCCACGCTGGTCGTGGCCTGTCCGACCATCCGCGAGTCGGACGGGCTTGCGCTTTCGTCGCGGAACGTCCATCTGACCACCGAACAGCGGGCCGCCGCCCCGGTCATCCATCGGGCGCTGGACGCCGCACGTGACCGCTGGGCCGCCGGCGAGCGATCGGCCGAGGCGGTCCGGAACGTCGTCCGCGACGTGCTCGCCGCCGAGCCACTCGCCGATGTCGAGTACATCAGCTGCGCGGATGCAGAGACCCTCAGCGAGCTCGACCGGGTCGACGGCCCCGCGCTGTTGTCGGTCGCTGTCCGGTTCGGCTCGACCCGGCTCATCGACAACGAGCCGCTCGGCTAGGGCCGGGCCGGCGCCACGCCGAGTCGCTCGAACGTCAACGCGGCACGCAGCCGGGCTTCGGCCGCGGCGTGTTCCTTCGACGACAGGCCCAGGCGATCCAGCCCGAGCAGGGCCGCCCCGACGACCGGCGGAGCGGCCAGTGGGCGGATCCGGGCTGCAGGTGCGACGGCGACGATCCGCGACCGGATGCGCTCGACCAGCGGGCCGTATGTCGTCTGGAAGATCCCGCCGGCCAGGACGACCGGGACCTCGCGCCGGACGACGTGGAGGCGGCGGATCATCGCCAGGGCCCAGGCGACGATCTCATCGGCGAGCGCGTCGACGATCCGGCGTGCCTCCGCGTCGCCATCGGCGGCCGCTCCGAACACGAGCGGCGGGAGTCGCTGCCGAAGATCGCGCTCGTCGAGTCGGCCGGTGTAGAGCGCGATCGTCAGCTCGCCTGGACGCCGGTAGCCGAACTCGGCGGGGACGAGACGCTCCAACGACGTCCGGGGCCCTCGCCCGTCGCGCCCCCGGATCGCCGCTCCGAGCGCCGCCATCGCGACGTCGTCGCCGCCGCCCCGGTCGCCGGCATATTCGCCGACGGCCGCGAACCGGACCTGTCGTCCGGTCGGGCCGATCCCGAGCCCGTTGACCCCCGCGCCGCAGATGACGGCCACGCCCCACGGCCGGTCGCTCCCGGCCCGCAGCGCGGCATGGGTGTCGTTGAGGACCACCAGCTCATCGGTCAGGCCGCGCTGGCGAAGGCCGCGCCGCAGCGACCGGACGTCACCGGGCAGGTCCGCGCCGGCCAGGGCGTGGATCCCGAGCCCGGCGACCGGTCTCGTCGCCGGATCGAGACCGGCCGACGTCAACGCCAGCTCGGTCGTCCGTTCGAGCGCGTCGAGGCCGCGCCGGAGCCCGACCGCCTGATGCGAGATCGTCGGGCCGCGGACCGAGGCGAGGAGCGACCCGTCCGCGGCGACGAGCGCGACGTCGGCCTTCGAGTTGCCACCGTCGACCGCCAGGATCGCGGGGCGCGCCGGGTTCATCGTCGGGGCGCTCGCGCGATGACCGCTGCGCCCCGCCCCGAGCCAGCCCTCACGCCGGGGTCCGCCAACCGATGAGCGCGGCGCCATGGGCCGCCAGCTCGAGCTCGGGACCGAGACCTTCGCCGTCGATCTCGCCGCCGGCGAGTCGCTGCGATCCCGTCGGTCCGAACGATCGGATGTCGGTCGCCCCGGGGGGCAACCGCAGACGCGTCCGGATGGTCGCCGGGCCGTGGTTCGTGACGGCGACGAGACCGCCCGCGGAGCCCCGCAGGGACCCGGTCGTGACATCCGGATGGTCGACACCGACCGGCTCCCGGAGCCCGGCGACCTCGAGCAGACCCGCGTACAGCCCCCACGAGGGATCGTCCGGCCCGTGGCGCTCAGGAGCGGCCGCCAGCAGGAGCTCCACCGGCGCCGCGCAGGTCGCGATCCAGCCGTCTCCGCGCCGGACGACGACCAGCCCCGGGTCCCCGTCACTGTCGACGGCCACCACCTCACCGTCATCGATGGCGAGGCGGGCCCAGCGCGTGGCGAGCGTTCCATCGCCGTCGGGCAGGCGGAGCTCGTCGCCGACCGCGAACGGCCCCCACGGCTGGTCGAACCGGAGCACGCCGGGTCGATCCGCCGGCGCGCGATCGGCGAGATGGCAGCCGGCGATCGCACCAAGCTCGGGCACGGCCGAGTCGGCCGACAGCGACAGCCAGAGCGTGCCTCCGCCGGCGGCGTGGTCGGTGGCACCGCGCCAGAAGCTCGTCCGCAGGTGGAGCAGCGACGACGACGTGGAGGTCAACGGCGCGGGCACGATCAGCAGCCGCGCGTCCGGCCAGCGGTCGTCGAGTCGCTCGCGCGGGAAGGCGACCGACGCGCCGGCGCGCGCCGCGAGCACGAACCCGTTGAGCCAGGCCTGGACGAGCGGGCGCGGATCGCGCTCGGGGCTCCAGACCCGCTCGGTCGGCTCGTACGGACCGGCGGGTGCGGCGTCCAGCCCGTACGCGACCGGGTCGTACGGGTGGACGTACTCGTGCGGCACCGGGATCGCGGCCAGGGCCGATGGTCCATCCCCGGCCAGCGCGTCGAGCTCTTCGCCGATCGATCGGACCGTCGCCGCCAGCTCGGCGAGGACCCGGCCACGCGGCCGCAGGGCACCGGTGTGATCCGTCACGCCGAACTGGGTCTCGTGCGGCTGGCGGACGTACGGCGCCCGGCCGAACGCCGCGGGCTCGGCATCGGTCCAGCACCAGGCGAGGAAGCCGATCGCACCCCGGCCGAGCGCGGACCAGGCGAGGAGGCGGTCGTAGCTCGCGATGCGGTCCGGGTCGAACTGCGCCGACGACGCGCCGTATTCGTGGACCATCACCGGTCGCCCCGCCCCCGCGGCGAGCGCCGTCTCGAACGCGCCCGCGTGGGTCATCCGCGCACCGAGGAGGCTGTCGGGATAGAGCTCCGGCGAGTAGATCGGGTAGGGATGGACCGTCGTGAAGTCGAGCAGCGGGCCGACCACATCGGCCCGGAACGGCCCGGCGGCGATCTCCTGGCTCGCGGTCCCGACCGTGACGAGATGGTCCGGGTCGGACGCGCGGAGGCGATCCACCAGGGCGGATGTCCACGTCCGCGCGTCGTCGTCGGTCGTGTCGGGGAACAGCCACAGCGGCGGCTCGTCGGTCAGGTCCCAGGCAAGGATCGCCGGGTCGCCACGCCATCGGTCGGCGAGCAGCGCGACCTGATCGGCCTGGAGCCGGATCAGCTCGGGATCGCGGTGGGGATGCCGGCCGGCCCGCCATGGCACGTCCCAGTAGGCATCACCGACCTCGCCGCCGATGAAGAACGTCGGATGGAGGAGCAGCCCGTGGCGCTGGGCGGCCGCGAGGACCCCGTCGAGCGATCGCCAGGTGGGATCTCGTCGTAGACGCCGGGCTCCGGCTCGACCGCCGCCCAGAGCAGGTCGATGCGGACCGTGTCGAGGCCCGCGGCGGCCATCGCCGCGAAGGTCGTGTCGAACGCCTCGGGCCCGACCCGCCACGGCCAGTCCGGACCCTCGACGGGGACGTGATGCGCCCCGACCGGGAGGATCGGCCGGCCGTCCCGTTCGAGGAAGTGCCGGCCGCGACGGACGGTGCTCACGCCGGTCAGCCTACGTCCTTGACGGCCCCGGCGGTCAGCCCCTCGATGAACCGGCGTTGGAGGAGCAGGAAGATGAGGATCATCGGCGCCGCCGTGATCACGGTCCCGGCCATCGTCGTCCCCCAGTCGGACGCGTTCCGGCGGGCCAGCAGGGCGAGCCCGACCGGCAGCGTGCGCATGTCGTCCGAGCTGGTCACGACGAGCGGCCACAGGAAGTCGTTCCAGGCGGCGAGGAACGTGAAGATCGCCAGCGTCGCCATCCCGGGCACGGCCAGCGGGAAGACGATCGAGCGCAGGACGCGGAACTCGGACGCGCCGTCCATCCGGGCCGACTCGAGGACCTCGTCGGGGATCGAGCGCAGGAAGCCACGCATCAGGAAGATCCCGAAGACCGACACCGCGCTCGGCGCCACGAGTCCGAAGTACGTGTTGGCACCGATCGCCGGAATCGCCTTGTGGAGCTCGACCATCATCTTGTAGAGCGGGATGAGATTGACCTGGAACGGGACCATCAGGGTCAGCAGGAGCAGGAAGAAGATCGGGTCGCGGCCCGGGAAGCGGAGCTTGGCGAAGGCATACGCGGCCGCCGTGCCGAAGATCACGTTGAGGATGACGATCGTGCCCGTGACGATCGTGCTGTTGAGCAGGTAGCGCGGGAACGGGATCTTCGTGATCACCGTCCGGTAGTTGTCCGCCGTGAACGGGTCGGGCAGGAACCGCGGCGGGTAGGCGAACACGTCGCCGGGCAGCTTGAACGAGGTCGACAGCGCCCACACGAACGGCACGATCATGAGGATCGAGGCGAGGATCAGGAAGCCGTTCTTGCCGATCCGGTCGACCCGGCGGCGGCGGACGGTGGCCATCAGTCGCGCGCCTCGCCGAGCCGGAGCTGGGCATAGCTGAGGATCGCCAGGAACACGAGCAGGATGTAGGCCACGGCCGATGCGCCACCGATGTCGAGCCGGTTGAACCGGTCCACGAGGTCGAACACGATCGTCCGGGTCGCGTCGATCGGTCCACCGTTCGTCATGACGAAGACCTGGTCGAACGTCTGGAAGCTGCCGATGATCCCGATGACGTAGACGAACACGATCGTCGGCCGGAGCCCGGGCACGGTGACCCAGCGGAACTTCGCCCAGCGGCCGGCGCCATCCACGGTCGCCGCCTCGTAGTACTCGCGCGGGATCGACTGGAGCGCGGCGAGGAAGACGACGGTCTCGAATCCGAACCCCTGCCAGATCGCCGTGATGACGACCGCCGGCAGGGCCGTCGTCGGGTCGGTCAGCCACGCATGACCGGGCAGACCGAACAGCGCGGCGACGTCGTTGATGATCCCGTTGTCGGCGTACATCAGCTTCCAGATCGTCGCGACCACGATCAGGGAGGTCATCGTCGGCAGGAAGAAGGCCGTCCGGTAGAACGCCCGGAGCCGAAGCTTGTCGTTGAGCAGGATGGCGGTGCCTAGACCGAGGAGCGGGCCGATCGCCATCCCCATGATCACGAAGAAGACCGTGTTCTGGAACGCCCGCTGGAAGCGCGGGTTGGCCAGTACGTCCGCGTAGTTCTCCAGCCCGACGAACTGGGGCGGCTTGATCCCGTTGTAGTGGGTCAGGCTCCAGTAACCCGACACGATCATCGGGATGATGAGGAAGACGACCGTGACCACGACCGCCGGGGCGATCAGCAGATAGCCCGCCGACGCCCCGCGGAAGCGACGCCGGAAGGTCGTGGTCACGGTCGGATCAGGCCCGCTCGGCGCGGTCGGCCCGGATCACGGCTTGAGGAGCGCGTTCGTCTGCGTCACGGCGTCGTCGAGTGCCTGCTTGACATCGGCCTTGCCCAGCAGCGCCTTCTCCATCGCCAGCCCGATCGCCTCGTCGATCTGGGTCCAGGCCGCGACGTACGGGAACGGCCGCGACGTCTTCATCGACTCGAGGAAGACCGAGAACGGCTGCTCGTTCCCGAAGTACGGATCCGGCTTCGTCAGCTCGGAGCTCTGGAGCGCGGCGGTCGTGGCGGGTGCCGCACCGGCCGTCGTGAACACGTTCACGGCGTTCTCCGGACGCAGGAGATACTGGGCGAGCTGCCAGGCCGCCTCCTTATGGGTGGCCTGGACCGGGATCCCTAGGCCCGTGCCACCGAGGTAGCTGCCGGGCTGCTTCGAGTACGGCGCGGTCGCGACGGCCCACTTGCCCGACTGCTCCGGCACGCCGCTCTTGAGCAGGCCCATGTAGTACGGCCCGTCCTCGAACATCGCGACCTCGCCGGACTTGATGACCGGGGTCAGGTCGCCGTCCGCGTCGGACCAGTACTTGCCGGAGCCGTCATCGAGGAACGCCTTCTGGGCGTTGACCGCGTTGACCCCGGCCTCCGAGTTGAAGACCGCTTCGGTGTTGTCGTCATTCAGCAGCGCGCCGCCGTCCTGGTACAGGAACTGGGACAGATGGAAGCTGTTCGGCCGGATCGCGGTCAGGTACTTGTCGGGCTTGCCACCCGGCTTGGAGGACTCGGCGAGCTGCTTCGCGGCGGCCCGGAACTCGTCCCAGTTCTTCGGGACCGCGATCCCCTTCTGGTCGAACAGGTCCTTGCGGTAGTACAGCGCGTAGGTGTCGAAGTCGTAGAGCATCGCGACCATCTGGTCGCCGTAGTGCATCGCGTCCTGAGCGCCCTGGGTGTACTGGTCGGCGATCGGTGCGCCGTTGAGCTGGCCACCGGACAGGGCGGTCAGGTCCTCGAGGGCGCCGTTGGCGGCCAGGGTCGGGAGCCAGGTCATGTCGAGCGTGGCCAGGTCGGGGACCTCACCCGCGCCGACCCCGGCGGTGAACTTCTCGTTCATCGAGTCCCAGTCGAGCGCCTGGTAGTCGACGGTGATCCAGGGGAACTCCTTGGCGAACCCGGCGAGGGCCGGCTTGATCGGGGTCGTGTCCCCGTAGTAGTCCCAGACCTTGATCGTGACCGGGGTCGTGTCAAGGCTGGCCGTGGGGGCGGCGGCACTCGGTGCGCCGGCACTGGGTCCGCCCGCGCTCGACGAACCGGCCGCTGTGGGCGCGACCGCGGACGGGCCGGTCGTGGCCGCGCCCGATCCGCACGCGCTCGCGATGATCGCGACCGTGGCGAGCCCGACGAGGGCTCGAAGCTTCAGATCCACCATGTCCTCCTCCTTCGATCGACGTGGGGTCGGGGATGATCGGTGGAGCGCCTCACCGCTCCACCTCGGCGAGCTGGCTGGAACGGGCGATCTCACGATCGACCTGGTAGCGCATCCGGTCGCCCCGGACGTACGTCCGGGCGTACTCGACCGGCACGCCGCCGCGGGTGTAGGCCACGCCCTCGACGAGGAGGGCGAGCCGGTCGGGGTGCTGGCCGAGCAGCCGCGCCTCGCGCGCCGGCAGGCTGATCGGGACGAACGACTCGCGGGCGAACGCCACCGGCGCGTCGTAGCGGCCGGCGAGCAGGTCGTACAGCGAGCCCGAAGCGAGGTCTGCGCTCAGCAGGCCCGGGAACCGGTCCGCCGGCAGGTGGACCTGCTCGAGCAGGAGCGGCTCGTCGTCGGCCAGCCGGAGACGCTCGACGTAGAGCGTGGGCGCGCCGATCTCGATCCCGAGCGCGGTCGCGACGACCGGTCCGGCCGTCTCGGTCCGTGACGCGATGACCCGGGTCCCCGGCGTGTGGCCCTGATCGACCATCTCCTCGGAGAAGCTGAGCGAACCGCCCATGTCGAGCCGGATCGCGGGGCGGGTCACGAACGTGCCGCGACCCCGGGTCCGTTCGATGCGAGCCTCGCGGGCGAGCTCGCCGAGCGCCCGTCGGACGGTGATCAGGCTGCAGCCGTAGCGGGCAGCCAGCTCGCGCTCGGTCGGAAGTCGATCGCCCGACCGCCACTCGCCACCGTCCAGTGACGCGCGGAGGTCAAGGTAGACCTGATGATGGAGCGGCACAGGCCCGGGGTCGAGCTGGAACGTCGCCATCGCTCCCCTATCGTCAGCGGGTCACTTGCTGATAACGTTATAACTAATGTGGCCAGCCGACGGGTGGGTTGTCAAGCCCTGACGAGGGATCGCGAGGGAGGTCGATGGGTCTGAAGATCGCCGTCATCGGCGGCGGGAGCACCTACACGCCCGAGCTCGTCCAGGGCCTGGTCGATCGGGCCGCCAGTCTGCCTGTCGACGAGCTCATCCTGCACGACATCGATCCGGACCGGCTCACGATCGTGGCGGGGCTGGCGGACCGGATCCTCCGCCGTCAGGGCTGGCCTGGTCGGTTGCGGACGACGGCCGACCACGTGACCGCGATCGACGGGGCGGGATACGTCCTGATCCAGCTCCGGGTCGGTGGCCAGGCCGCCCGTCTGACCGACGAGACGCTGCCCCATCGCTTCGGTTGCATCGGCCAGGAGACGACCGGCCCGGGCGGGTTCACGAAGGCCCTGCGGACGGTGCCCGTCGTCCTCGACCTCGCCGAGGAGGTCGCCCGCCGAGGTGCCCACGACGCCTGGATCGTCGACTTCACGAACCCGGTCGGGATCGTCACCCAGGCGCTCCTCGACGCTGGCCACCGGGCGATCGGCCTATGCAATGTGGCGATCGGGATCCAGCGCCGGATGGCCGTCCGGTTCGGAGTGACGCCCGATCGGGTCGAGTTGGAGCACGTCGGCCTGAACCACCTGACCTGGATCCGGGCGATCCGGGTCGACGGGGTCGACCGGCTGCCCGAGCTCATCGCCGGTCACGCCGACGAGCTGGCCGACGAGAGCGGCGCCGCGCCCGAGTTGATCGCGGCCCTCGGGGCTCTGCCGTCCTACTACCTCCACTACTACTACGCGACCCGCGATGTCCTCGCCGAGCAGCTCGAGGGCGGGACCCGGGCCGAGGACGTCATGGCCATCGAGCGCGAGCTCCTGGAGCTCTACCAAGACCCGGCGCTCGACCACAAGCCGGCCCTGCTCGAGCAGCGCGGTGGCGCCTTCTATAGCGAGGCCGCGGCCCAGCTCATCGCCTCGCTGCATGCCGGGACCGGCGACACCCAGGTCGTCGACGTCCGCAACGACGGCGCCCTCCCGGACCTGCCCGCCCACGCCGTTGTCGAGGTCCCGGCCCGGATCGACCGGACCGGTGCCCACCCGTTGCCGCTCGCGCCGCTCGAACCCGAGATGCGCGGCCTGGTCCAGCGGGTCAAGGCCTACGAGGAGCTGACGATCGAGGCCGCCCTGACCGGCGACGAACGGGTCGCCCTTCTGGCGCTCCTGGCGAACCCGCTCGTCCCCGACCTGCGCGCCGCCGAGGGCCTGCTCGCGGCGATCCTCGAGGTCAACGCCCGCTACCTGCCGCGGTTCGGGCACCACGCCTGAGCAGGTCCGCCCCGGGACGCCGGTTCAGCGCGCGACGGCCAGGATCCGATCGAGGTCGAGCCGCTCGGCGACGAGCGCCTTGATCAGGGCGATCTTCTCGAGGTCCGCCGGGTGGGTCTTGACCAGGAGGTCGTGGACCTCCGAGGCGACCTCGTAGGTGTCCTCGGCGACGAGCGTCGCGAAGAGGTCCGCCCAGCGGATCTCGTCGATGACGGTCTGGCTCGGCCGGTAGCCACCGGTCAGCACGAGCCCGAGGGCCACCTCGGTCCCGGCGGTGTGGGCGGCCGTCAGCCGCAGGATGGCGTCCTCGCGATCGCCGGGCACGATGACGAGCGTGCCTGGCCCGATCCGCTCGAGCATGTGGACCGGCTCCATGGCCCCGATCGCGACGCTGTCGATGACCCGGTCGAGGTCCGGTCCCGGATGGAGGGTCTCGCCGTGGACGCCCTCGAGGACCATCGCCAGCGTCGGGTTCGACAGGATCGGCCGGTACGGGAGCACGCCGAGCAGCGGGATGCCGTACGGCGCGAGCCCGCGCTCGAGGACCCGGCTCAGGCCCGGCTGGGCATCGAGGTCGACCTTGTTGACGATGGCCCCGGCGACCTCGACCCCGTGGCTCGCGAAGTGGCTCGCATTGAGCACGATCTCGTCGATCGGCCGGCCCACCCCGCCCTCGCTGACGATCACCGCCGGGGCCTCGAGCATCGCGGCCACCACGGCGTTCGACAGGCCGATCACCGCGCCGACCCCGGCATGACCCGTCCCTTCGATCAGGGCGATGTCGTGACGCTCGGCGAGCCGGGCGTGGGCGGCCCGGACCCGGGCGCCGAGATCCTCGACGACGTCGCCGTTGATGTACGCCTTCGTGAACCCGCGTGGGATGTGGACCGGGCTCATCGTCGGCATCGCGTCGGTCAGCCCGAAGACCTCGCGCATGAGCACGGCGTCCTCGTCGGCCGAGACGCCGTCCTCGATCACGGTCCGCTGGCCGACCGGCTTCATGAACCCGGCGTCGAGGCCGCGACCCACGAAGAGGTCGAACAATCCGAGGCTGGCGGTCGTCTTGCCGCGGTTCTGGCCGGTGGCGGCGAGATAGACCTGGCGCATCGCGCCGGTCAGGCGCGGGTCGTGCGGCGCTCGATGAGCTGGACCGCGTCGCGCAGGCGCGACAGCGTGTCGGCGTCGATCGCGTCGGGCTCCAGGTACGGGGCCAGGCGCTCCATCACGTCGGCCACGAGCCCGAGGTAGACGCTCGCATCGGCCACGAAGAACTGCGGCTCGTTGTTGTAGCGAACCAACGTCAACCGACCCTGGAGGACGCGCCGGTCCTCGACGTGGGCGACCTGGGTGGCGAAGTTGTGGCCCTGGATCCCGTCCGGGTTGTTGAGGAAGTTGAGGGCGTTGTCGATCGCCAGCCCGAACCGTGCCCGCCAGGCGACGAGCCGCTCGTGGACCTCCGATGGGATGTTGACGTCGGCGACCTCCTCGAACACCTCGGGCGCGACCGTCAGCAGCCCGACGAGGGTGGTCCCGGCCCTGGCCCCGAGCATCACCTGGAGGCTGCGCTCGAGGGTGAAGACCTCGGAGTCGAAGCGCGGGCTCGTGATGACGTCGGTCAGCAGGTCCTCGACGTTGTCGAGGATCGTGGAATCCCCCACCGACGTGGCCAGATGGAGGATCTCCTCCTTGAACAGGAACTTCTCTTCATGGTCGAGCATGGCCGCGATGGTACACCGCCGAAACCCCGAGACCCCGACTGGCCGGCCGGGGTCTCGAACTCTGCGGTGCGACGGGGCGACGGGACGACTACGGGTAGAGGCCGCGCATCGCGGTGGCGTCGGCCACACGTTGGACCGCGAGGAGGTAGGCGGCGGTCCGCATGTTGACCTCCTCC
Organism: uncultured Chloroflexia bacterium; assembly: GCA_963783135.1. GTDB lineage: Bacteria > Chloroflexota > Limnocylindria > Limnocylindrales > CSP1-4 > Chersky-267. The sequence continues at coordinate 74,300 of CAWAMH010000002.1, forward strand.
GCGAGCGACATCGCGAGGGTGTCTCGGAATGCCTTGACCATGATCACCTTGAGCTTCTGGTTGACCTCGGCCTCGTCCCAGAAGTCGCGGTTGAGATCCTGGACCCACTCGAAGTAGCTGACGGTCACGCCACCGGCGTTGCACAGGATGTCGGGGATCGTGAACACGCCGTTCTGATACAGGATCGCGTCGGCCTCCGGGGTCGTCGGGCCGTTGGCCGCCTCTGCCACGATGCTCGCCTTGATCCGGCCGGCGTTGCGTTCGGTGATCTGGTTCTCGAGCGCGGCCGGGATGAGGATGTCGCAGTCGACCTCGAGGACTTCGGCGTTCGTGATGTCGGTCGCGCCGGGGAAGCCCTGGACCGTCCCATGCTCCTTCTTCCAGGCGATGACCCGATCCGGATCGAGGCCCTCCGGGTTGTGGATGCCGCCCGTCGAGTCGCTGACGGCGACGACCAGGGCACCCTCGTCGCGGATCAGCCTGGCGGCGATCGAGCCGGCGTTGCCGAAGCCCTGGACCGCGACGGTGGCGCTGTGGAGGTCGAGCCGGCGATGCGCGGCGGCCTCGACGATGCAGAACACCGCGCCACGGGCCGTGGCCTCGTTGCGGCCCTCGGAGCCGCCGAGCGCGATCGGCTTGCCGGTGACGACCCCGGGGACGGTGTACCCGTTGTGCATCGAGTACGTATCCATGATCCAGGCCATCGTCTGGGCGTTCGTGTTGACGTCGGGCGCGGGGATGTCCTTCTCGGGGCCGATGATGATGCTGATCTCGGTCGCGTAGCGCCGGGTCAGACCCTCCAGCTCCTTCATCGAGAGCTTCTTCGGGTCGACGATGACGCCGCCCTTGCCGCCGCCGTACGGGATCCCGACGACCGCGCACTTCCAGGTCATCCACATCGCCAGGGCCTTGACCTCGTCGAGGGTCACGTCCTGGTGATAGCGGATGCCGCCCTTGGCCGGGCCGCGGCCGAGGTTGTGCTGGACGCGGTAGCCGCTGAAGACCTGGACGCTGCCGTCGTCCATCTTCACCGGGAAGTGGACGGTGAGCTCGCGCCGCGGCTCACGGAGGACCTTGCGCAGACCGGGGTCGAGGTTGAGCCGCTCGGCGGCGAGGTCGAACTGCTGTTGCGCGACCGCCCACGGGTTGATGGACGCAGCGGCCTGCTCGGTCGTCATGAGTGAACGATTCCTCCGTTCGGCCGCCGGGACAGCGTCGGCCGGATCCTGGGTCGTCTCCCGGACGACCCCACGGGGCGTCGCGATCGGGCCGCTCGGGCGCCAGGCGACACACGGTTCGAAGTCTTCGGGAGTATAGCCGCGGGCCTCGACTGACGTCGCGGTCCGGTTGCGCCAACGTTGCGGAGCGGTTGCGACCGCGTCCATAGGCCGTTCGGCCCATCCCGGGTCGTCGGTCGGGGGCCTCCGGTCCGGTCGGTCAGCTGGAGCGCTTGCGGAGGACGGCCGCGCCCACGGCTCCCGGCCCGAGGTGCGGGCCGACGGACGTTCCGACGAGCTCGATCGAGACATGGGCTGGATCGATCCCGCCCGAGGCGTGGGCGACGAGCTGGTCGCGGAACGCCTCGACGTCGGCGCTGACGGTATGGAGCACCGACAGGCGCTCGATCGGGTCCGCGGTGATGAACTCGATCGCCCGTTCGCGGGCCTTCGTCCGGGTCCGCACCCGGTCCACCGTGTCGACCACCCCGTCCTTGACCGAGATGATCGGCTTCACCCCGAGCAGCGACCCGATCGCCGCCTGCGGGCCGCTGATCCGGCCGCCCTTCTTGAGGTACTCGAGCGTGTCGAGACAGACCACGACGAGGACGTCGTCGACCCGAGCCTCGAGGGTCCGGGCGATGCCGTCGGCCGGGACGCCGGTCGCCGCGAGCTCGGCCGCGAGGATCGCGAGGAGACCCTGGCCCATCGATGCGCTCCTCGAATCGACGAGGTGGATCTCCCGGTCGGCGAGCAGCTCGCGGGCGACCTGAGCGCTCTTGTGGGTGCCGGACAGGGTCGAGCCGACGGTCACGCAGACGATCGCCTCAGCTCCGCCGGCGAACGCCGCCTCGAAGGTCTCCTTGAACACGCCCGGACTCGACGCCGCGGTCGTCGGGAAGGGCGCGTCGGGGGCGACCATCCGCTCCCAGAACGCCTCGGTCGTCAGCTCGACGCCCGCCCGGTAGCTGTCCGCGCCGAAGCTGACGATGAGCGGGACCACCACGATCCCATGCCGGCTCGCGACGGCGCGGTCGAGGTCGGCGGCGGAGTCGGTGACGATCGCGACTGGGCTCACGGACGGGGCCTCCTCCTGCGTGGCGGTGATGATACGGTCGGCGACCAGCCCTCAGCCGAGCGCGACCTGGCCCTCGGCCCCTCCGTCGATGAGGTGCTCGACCGTCCGGAGCCGGCCGAGCGGGATGAGCGCGATGACCAGCGCGAGCATCGTCGCGATGAGGATCCCGTCGATCCCGCGCCAGTCGGCCGCGAACCCGCCGACGATGCTGCCGATGATCTGGCCGAGTGCGAGGAACACCGAGTAGAGGCCCATGATCGCGCCGCGGTCCGCCGGGAAGGCCTCGGAGATGTCGGCCAGCATGCCGAGCGCCGCGGGGGTCGCCCCCGCGAGGACGAACAGACCGGCGATCACGACCGCGCCCGCCACGAGCGTGACGACGGGGGACAGCCCGAGGCTGTGGTTGATCACCGCGACGGCCAGGACGCAGGCACCGCCGCCGAGGATCCCGTAGAACAGGATCGTCGTCCGGCGCATCTGGCGGAACCGCTCGCCCCAGTACGCGAGGCCGGCGAAGAAGACGATGCCTGCGAGGACGAAACCGACGCTGATCATGATCGGGTCGGCCCAGCCCATGAGGAACTGGTCGGCGAACCTCGGGGCTGGTTCCTTGACGAGCTGGAACAGCGACTGGGTCGTCCACAAGCCGATCGCCGCGTTCACGGCGATCCACGTCGGGGCGAGGAGCCAGACGTGCGAGCTGCCCAGGACCTGGATGTAGCGGCGGGCGCCCGGATGGGGCTGCTTGGTGGTCTCCGTGTCGCCCGGGGTCTCGGGGACGCCGAACCGGTAGATGAGGAACGACACGACGTAGATCCCGGCATTGAGCAGGAAGCCGACCGGTCCGAAGATCGGCCAGACGACCCCAGCGGCCACGACCCCCGCGCCGAGGCCCGCCAGGGTCGCCGCCTCGAAACGCGCCGCGGCTCGGCCCCGGAGGAGCTCGTCACCGGCGGAGATCACCGCGATGAACCCGAGGATCGACGGCACGGACGCCGCCGTCGATGCGCCCTCGAGGATTCGGGTACCGCCGAGCAGTAACAGGTTCGTCGTGAAGAAGGTCAGGATCACCGCGACGAACCCGAACGCCGGCCCGAACTGCATCACCCGGTGGTGACCCCAGCGGTCCGACAACATCCCGAACGGGGTCGCCAGCAGCAGCTCCGAGGCGTAGAACGCCGCGGTCATCAGCCCCAGGGCCCGTGCATCGACGGTCTGACCGCCCTCGGCGGGAGGCAGGTCGGCCAGATGAGCCAGGTAGTAGATGAGCAGGGTACCGGTCAGCCCGGTGCTGAAGCGTAGGGTGAACGTCCCGAGCAGGACCGCGCCGAGCGAGCGCGGGACGTCGCCCAGGATCCGGCGCAGGATCCCGGGGCGGTGGCCGTCGTCGGTGGCGGTCTCCACGGACGAAGGGTACCCGCGCGGCGCCAGCCCCGCGACGCGCCGCCGACCGCACGGGCAGCCCGGGTCGTGCCAGCGGACGGGAGCCGCGCCGGGTGGTCGGACTAGACTGGCCGGCGTGACGCGCCCGCTCGTCCCGATCCCCCTCGCCCGCGGCTCGCACGGCTCCGTCGTCGCCCCGCACCATCTCGCCTCCGCGGCCGGGCTCGCCATCCTCCGCGCGGGCGGCAGCGCGGTCGACGCGGCGGTGGCGACCAACGCCGTCCTGGCCGTCGTCGACGGCGATTCATGCGGGATCGGCGGCGACGCGTTCTGGCTCATCTGGGATGCCGCCGCCCGGCGCCAGTCGGCGCTCAATGGCTCGGGTCGGTCGTCGGTCCGGGCCGATGCCGCCGCCCTCCGCCGGCAGGGTCTCGAGCGCCTCCCGGCCCGCGGCGGTCCCGCCGTCACCGTGCCCGGGGCGGTCCGCTCGTGGGGCGACGCCCACGACCGGTTCGGGCGGCTGTCCCGAGCCGACATCCTGGCGCCGGCGATCCAGCTCGCGATCGACGGCTTCCCCGCCTGGGACGGGTTCATCGGCGCCGTCGAGCGCAGCGCGAGCCTCTTCGCCTCGGTCCTCGGCCGGGATGCAGCCTGGTTCGACGTCTACCGCCCGCACGGCCGGGCGTGGCGCCCGGGAGAGCGCGTCCGGCTGCCCGCGCTCGGGGCGACGCTGAGCCGCATCGCGGACCTCGGCTGGGCTGAGTTCTATGAGGGCCAGACCGCCGACGACCAGGCTCGGACCCTGGACACCGCCGGGTCGCTCATCGGGCGGGACGACCTGGCTGCCCACCGCTCGACCTGGACCGAGCCGATCGGGATCGACTACCGCGGTGTCCGGGCGACGAGCCACCCGCCGAACAGCTCGGGGTTCGTGGCCCTCGAGATCCTCGCGATCCTCGAGCGGTTCGAGCCGCCAGCGGCGGCCACGTTCGCGGCCGGGACCGGCGCCGACCTTCGCTGGACCCACCTCGGGATCGAGGCCTCGAAGCTGGCGATGGCCGACCGGGATGCGCACCTGACCGACCCCGACGCGTCGCCGGCTCCGCTCGAACGCCTCCTCGATCCCGGCTACGCGGCCGAGCTCGCCGCACGGATCGATCCGGACCGGGCGGCCCGTCCGCCGGCGGCGACCGTCCCGAGCGGCGGCGGCACGGTCTGGCTCGGGGTGGTCGATGCCGACGGCAACGCCGTGAGCCTCATCGAGTCGAACTACATGGGCTTTGGCTCGGGCGTCGTGTGCCGCCAGACCGGCATCGCCTACCAGAACCGGGGCTCGTACTTCAGCCTCGACGCGGATCACCCGAACGTCCTTGCGCCGTCGAAGCGGACCCTCCACACGCTGCTTCCCGGGATGCTCTTCCGCGACGGCCGGCCCTGGGTCGTGCTCGGCTCGATGGGCGGCGACGCCCAGCCCCAGATCCACGCCGAGGTCGTCTCGGCCCTGGTCGACGGCGGGGTCGATGTCGCGACGGCGGTCGGGATGCCGCGCTGGTTCGTGGAGCCCGCCGAGCACTTCGCGCCACCCGACACGGTCCGGGCCGAACCCCGCTTCCGGCCGGGGTTGCTCGACGGCCTCGAGGAGCTCGGTCATCCCGTGGCCCGGACGGCGGCGTTCGACAGCGGTCTCGGTCACTGCCACGCGATCGAGCTCGTCGATGGCGGGCCCAGTCGGGACGGCACGCTGGCGGCGGCCACGGATCCTCGGAGTGCAGGACTGCCCGCTGTCTGGTGAACCGGTCGCAGCCGGTCCGGACCGACACCGGCATAGGTCTGACGGACGCCGGAGCGACGGCCGCCACTCCGGGCGCTGACCCCGATCCGACCCTCCCCTATACTCCGCCCTGCCGGTGGCTGCTGCGCTCACGACCCGCGGCCACCGGCGTCGCCCAATCGTCGTCCGGGAGGGATCCGTGTCGTCCAACGTCGGTCAGAACTACCCCTACACCAGCGAGCCCGAGGAGGCGCGAGCACGCGCCATCGCGTCGATCCTCGAGGCTCACCCGGAGCTGACCGACAAGCTCGCGACCGAGTCCACGCCGCTCGATTCGAACGACCGTTGGTGGGTCTGGAAGTGCCCGACGAAGGGCTGCTCCGGTCTGCTCCACGCCGCGGGCTACGCGGTCGAGAAGCACGCGGTCTACGTGGCCTGCGACGGCACCTGCGGGAAGACGTTCCTGCGCTGACACCACGGGCGCGATTGGCCTATCTCGGTAGGCCAACACGCGGTACCATCCCGGGATGACGTCCCCGATCGCGCCTCCGACGACCGACGTCGCGACGTCGCGCCGCCAGCTCTGGCAGGAGTCGGCCGGCATCGCCGTGTCGGCCACCGGGTTCGGGTTCGTCTATGGACTGGCCGCGCGCGGCGCCGGATTCTCGCCGATCGAGGCGATGGCGATGAGCGTCTTCGTGTTCGCCGGCGCCGCCCAGTTCGCCGCGGTCGGCTACGTCGCCGGCGGATTGGCCTGGCCGGGGGTCATCGTCCTGACCGCGTTGCTCAACGCTCGCCATCTGCTCTATTCGGCGGCCCTCGCACCGTGGCTCCGCGACCGTCCGACGCGGACGCGCGCGCTGATGGCTCACCTCCTGACCGACGAGGCCTTCGCGCTGTCGATCGCTCACTTCCAGCGGATCGGCCGCGCCGACGATCGCGGCTACTGGATCGGGGCCGTCGTGGCGACCTTCATCCCGTGGAACCTGGCGACGCTCGCCGGGGTGATGCTCGGCGGCCAGTTCACCGATCCGTCCCGGCTCGGGCTCGATGTCGTCTTCCCGGCCGCGATGGCCGGTCTGTGCGTCGGCCTGATCACCGGCCGGCGTGAGCTCGTCGCCGCCGCCGTCGGAGCGACGGTCGGGGTGGTCGTCAGCCTCGCGTTCGGGACCGGGGTGGGGATCGTCGTCGGCGGTCTCGTCGGGCCGCTCGCCGGCCTGCTCGTCCCGAGCGCGAAGGCACACGAGGTCGCACCGCTCGGTTCGGCCGCCTCGGCCGAGCGGTACGCGATGCCCGCCTCCCCGCACGAGGCGTTCGAGACCGAACCCATCGACGAGTCGCCGGCGAGCCGCGACGGCGCCGGCGGGAGCCGCGACGCCGCCGGTGGGGCCAGCGGGAGCCGAGCGGGCCGGCGGGGACATCCGATCCGGGGGGTGACCTCCGGTGAGCACCGACCTCATCCTGCTCGCCCTGCTCATGGGTGCCGTGACATACCCGTCGCGCGCCCTGCCGCTCCTGGCGCCGGGCATCGAGCGGTTGCCGAAGCCGGCGCTCGACTATCTCCAGCTCGTCGGTCCGGCCGTGCTCGCCGCGTTGGCCGCGGTCGCGGTCATGGTCGTGACCACCGACGGGCAGCCCGCGTTCCACATCGGCATCGAGTGGGTCGCGGTGATCGCCTCGGTCCTGCTCATGTGGTGGCGCCGGAACCTGTTCCTCGGGCTGGCCGTCGGGGTGATCCTCGTGGCCGTCGCCCGGGCGCTCGGCTGGGGCTGACAGCGCGGGCGCTCGGCTGGGGTTGACGAGCCCCGGCTCGGTCGGACCGGGGTCGGGCTCGACGCGCCGTCCTAGCGGTGAGCGTCGACCTCGATCTCGACGAGGAACGATGGCTCGATGAGCCCGGCCACGATGACGAGCGCCGAGGCCGGCCGGATCGCGCCGAACCGCTCGCCGTGGACCGCGAGGACGGCCGGGGATCGCCGCCTCGGTCGTGACGTAGAGCCGCGTCCGGACGACGTCCGAGAGCGTGAAGCCCGCCTCGCCGAGCGCCCGCTCGATCGTGTCCAGCGCGGCCCGCGCCTGACCCGCCGGGTCGCCGGGATGGAGCGACCGCCCGTCGGGACCGGCATCCGTCGTCCCCGACACCCAGCACTGGTCGCCGATGACGACCGCGCGGCTGTAGCCCACGCTCGCCTCGTACGGACCGCCGCTCGTGATGAGGCGACGGGCGGCGTGGCCGGGAGCGGCGGGATCGTTCATGCCCGATGCGGACGCCACGAGGCGACGAGCGGGTCGCGGGCGACGGCGAGGAGCAGCGCCGCGAGGAGGGTCGTCCGGGGCACGATCGAGTCGACCTCGAGGTACTCCGCCGGGGAGTGATCGTTCCCGCCGATCGGTCCGAGCCCGTCGAGGGTCGGGATGCCGAGACCCGACGTCGTGTTGGCGTCCGATGCACCGCCGGTCGCGCAGTCGGCCAGCGGGAAGTCGAGCCGTCCGGCCAGGGCGACCGCGTGGTCGACGAGGCGCCCGGATCGCTCGAGCTTCTCCATCGGCCAATGCCGGCCGGCCTCCTCGACGGTGACGCTCGTGTCGGGCACCGTCGTCGCCGCGGCGATCGCCCGGAGCGCCGCCTCGGCGGATTCGAGATGCTCCCGGGTGGTGGCCCGGAGATCGACCTCGAGACCAGCCTCCTCGGCCACGACGTTCGGACGGGTCCCGCCGTGGATGACCCCGACGTTGGCCGTGACCCCCGGCCAGCGGCCGTTGAGCGCCTGGATCGCGATCGCCTGGTGGGCCGCCTCGAGGACGGCGCTGCGGCCCTTCTCGGGCTCGACGCCGGCGTGCGCAGCGCGGCCGTGGACGGTCAGCCGCAGGTCGACGGTCCCCTTCCGGGCCGACACGATGTCACCGTTGGCGCGAGCGCACTCCAGCACGAAGCACGCGTCCGACTCGAGGGCGAGCTCACGGATGTGCGGCGTCGAGCTGGGCGAGCCGATCTCCTCGTCCGGGTTGGCGACGAAGACGAGTCGCTCGAACGGCAGGTCGACGACGGTGTCGTCGTCCTCGGTCCCGAGCGCGCGCAGCGCGAGGAGCGCGTAGAGCCCGGCCAGCAGCCCGGACTTCATGTCGGTGACGCCCGGGCCGTGCGCGACGCCGGCCTCGATGCGGAACGGACGGGTCCGGGCGGTCCCCTCCGGGAAGACCGTGTCGAGATGACCGATGAGCAGCACACGCGGCCCGCCCTGCCGTCCGTGGAACGTCCCGACGACGGTGTCGCCGAGGAGCTCGTCCGGTCGGATGTCGACCGACGCGCCGAGCCGCTCGAGGAACCGGGCGGTCCAGCGTCCGACGTGGTCGACGCCGGCTTTCGTGTAGCTCCCGCAGTCGACATTGACCAGCGTGGCGAGGTCCTCGAGGTAGGCCGGCAGCTCGTCCTCGAGGATCTCCTCGAGCTCCTCGAGCTCGTCTGGGCTGACCGCGGCACCCGGCGCGTGGAGCGATGGCATCGGGCGAGTCTATCTGCGGCTCACCCACCGCGCTATCCTGCCCGGACCGTGCGCGTCATCGAGATCCGGCTGCTCGAGGGACCCTCCGTCTACCGGCTCGAGCCGGTGGTCAAGATCGAGCTCGCCATCGGGCGCCGTCGGACGTGGTACGGCCAGCGTCAGCCGGGTGAGCATCTCCTCGTCCAGCTCGGCCGGGCGGTGCCGCAGCGCGAGTGGCCGGACGAGGTCGCGGCGCTCGCCGCATGGATCCGCCGCCTGCGGGTCGAGCACGGCAACGAGCGGGCGGGTCTGGCGGTCCATCGATCGTCGGACCCGGGGCATTGGATCGTGACCTACCCGTGGACCGGCGCCGAGCGCGCGCGCACGGTCGCGGATGCGGCGCTGGCACTGACCGAGCGGAACGTCTCGCCGGCCCGGACCGCACGGCTGACGGGCAGCCAGGCCCGACACCTCGAGCGCTGGAAGGCGCGGATCGACGACGCGAGCAGCACCCCACCGCCCTGGATCCGGGACGACGACCGACGGATCCCGATCGTGTCGATCAGCGGGACGAACGGCAAGAGCACGGTCACCCGGTTGATCAGCCACATCCTGATCCTCGCCGGCCGGCATGTCGGCACGACCACGTCGGACGGCGTCCTCGTCGACGAGCGGATGGTCGAGCCGGGTGACTGGACGGGTCCGGGCGGCGCCCATCGGATCCTGGCCCGCTCGGACGTCGACGTGGCCGTGCTCGAGACGGCTCGCGGCGGGATCGTCCTCCGCGGCGTCGGCTATGAGTCGAACGAGGCGAGCATCCTGACCAACGTGAGCTCGGACCACCTCGATCTTCAGGGGATCCACACCCTGCCCGAGCTGGCCGAGGTCAAGGCGACGATCTGCCGGATCACCCGCCGCGACGGCTGGGTCGTGCTCAACGGGGACGATCCGCTCGTCGCCGCGGTCGCTCGTCGGGTCCGGGCCAGGGTCGCGCTGTTCTCGCTCGATGAGCGGGCCTCGGCGCCGGTCCGGGGCCAGATCGCTCGAGGTGGCCGGGCCTATGTCGTCCGACGTGGGACGCTCGTCGAGGTCGATGGCGGTGTCTCGGCCGGGATCGTCCCGGTCGCGGAGATCCCGATCACGATCGGTGGGATCGCCCGGCACAACGTCGCGAACGCGCTCGCTGCCGCGGGTGGCGCCCGGGCGCTCGGCGCCACGCTCGACGAGGTCGCCGAGGGGCTGCGCGACTTCCGACCGACGGCGGACCGATCGCCGGGCCGGCTGAACCTGTTCCGGCTCGGCAGCCGGATCGTGATCGTCGACTTCGCCCACAACGAAGCCGGGATCGACGCGGTGATGGACGTGGCCGAGGGGATCGCCGGCGGCGCGGCCGGGCGGACGGCGCCGATCACCGTGATCATCGGCACCGCCGGCGACCGGCCCGACGACACGCTGCGCGGGATCGGGCGGATCGCCGCGCGGCGCGCCCAGCGGGTCGCGATCAAGGAGACCCAGGGCTACCTGCGCGGGCGGTCGCGCGAGGCCGTCGTGGGCGAGCTGCTGGCCGGCATCGAGGCTGGCGGTCGGTCGGCGGACGAGGTCGCGGTCTATCCGTCCGAGACGGCGGCACTGCGGGCCGAGCTCAACGGCGCCGGCGCCAACGCCGAGGCGCGCGGCGCCCGTCCCGACGCCGCCCGAGTCATCGTCCTGATGTGTCACGAGGAGCGCGAGCAGGTCTTCGCCCTGCTCGACGAGCTCGGTGCGCGACCGATCGACGTGGCCACCGAGCTGACCGAGCTGCTGCCCCGCCTCCAGGAGCGCCCTCGGCGATAGGTTCGAGACCCGCCGAGGGTTTCTCCATGATGCGAGTCGATGCATCGCCGAGGTCGCGCTCCACCCGGCTGGCCATCCCGGACGCGGGCCGGCGCGATGCGCCGAGCGGCATCACCGACGAGGCTCGACGTGGCCGATGCGTGCCGGCGCGTGCCGGCGCGATGCACCGAGCGGCATCACGGACGAGGGTCGACGAGGCCGACGCGGGCCGCGGGCCGACGCGGGCCGCGTGCCGACGCGGGCCGCGGGCCGGCGCGGTCCCGGCTAGTCCTCGGCGAGGACGATCACCCGATCGGCCGGGCCGAAGGTGATCTCGGCGAGCTTCGGCGGATTGATCGCGACGCCGTAGGCCGCGCTGGCGTCGTTGGCCGCCGCCGTGAGTCGATAGCCGAACGCCACCTCGCCGCGCCGGCGGGCGGCTTCGATGACCGCCGCGAACGAAACGGCCTGGCCGAGCGCCACGTAGTCGCCCGCCGGTTTGAGGTAGATCTCAGAGCCGTCCGGGTCGAGCAGGTCGCCGAAGACCGCGTTGAGATGCTTCGTCTCGGCGACCTGGGCGATCATCAGGCTGATGAGCCGGTCGCTGACGATGAAGTCGTCGGCGCGCGCGACCTCGGCCAGCGCCCGATCGCGCAGGTCGAGCATCTCGCTCACGATCGAGAAGTCCTGGTCGAGCTTCGCGGCGATGTCGCGCAGATGGAGGAGCGTGACCAGCGTCCGCGCGTCGGCCCGCGCCGGATCGAGCAGGTCGGAGCACAGCACGATGATGTGGTCGTAGCGCTCGACGCCGAGCGCGTCGAGCACGGCGCGGTCGCTGGGATCGCCCGACTCGAAGGTGGCCCGCTGGGCCTTCAGCCGGGTCTCGAGCCGTCCGACGTCAGCGGCGACGCCGGCCCCGGCCGCCACCACGTGCGTCTCGGAGCCGTCAGGCACATAGGCATCGAGCTCACGGAGGATGGCCGATGCCCGACGGTTCCAGCCAAGAACCAGCGTCCGCTCGGGGGTCGGCGTGCGCGGCAGTCCCGACCCGAAGGAGCGTCTCATCGACCGGGATCCCCGGGCCGCCCGACAGGTGGATCCGGTCGTCGTCGCCGGCGATGACGATGAGCCGATCACCGGACCCGACGACCGTCGCGGATGGCGGGTTCAGATGCGGGCTGCCACCGACCGGGAGCAGCCCGATGACCGTGGCGTCGGCGAACAGCCCGAGGCTCTCGCCGAACGTCTGGCCGACCAGGGCCGGCTGCTCGGTCAGATAGATCTCGTCTCCGGCGAAGTCGAGCAGCTCCGCGTAGACGACCGACAGGCCCGACTGGCGACAGGTCTGGGCGGTGATCCGCGAGATCACCTCCTCGGACAGGATGAGCTCGACCTCCGCCTGGCCGACCATCCGGGCGACGTCGACGTTGGCCCGGTCGCGGATCTCGGCCACGATGTGATACGGCTCTGGCCGGCGGTCCGGATGGTTTGTGATCGCCAGGATCGACTTGATCACGTCGGCGTCGGGCTCGTCTCCCTCCGGAGCGAGGACGACGATCGAGCGGGCCGTCGCCAGACTCGGGATCCGCAGGTCGTCGACGTCCATCGGGCTGCCGGAGCGGCAGACGATCTTCGTCCGGCCGGTCGACCCGACCCGGGTCCGGATCTCGTCCTCCATCTCGACCTTGTCGCGATCGGCCAGGACGACGATCGAGCGCCGCGGCTGGTTCTCGTTCGCCGCCACGATCTCCGAGATCACGGTATGGATCTGCTGCGACCAGCCGAGGATGACCGTGTGCTCGCGCTCGATGACCCGCGAGCGGCCCTTGCGCAGGTCGGCCAGCTTGCCCTCGAGCCCGGTGTTCAGGATGCCGATCAGCGTGCTGATGATGAAGATCCCGCCGAGGGTCACCGCGAACATCCCGAACAGGAAGCCCGGCGTGCCCTGGTCGCCGCCCATCGTCCCGGGGTCGAGGGTCCGCAGGAGACCGAACCGGAGCAGCGTCGGGAAGTCGAGGTCCTGGTCGCGCGCCTCACCGACGAGCCAGAGCACGCCCGCGACGACGACGATCAGGGCGATCGAGATGACGAAGAGGCCCAGGATCAGCGCGATCGTGCCCCGGCCCATGAACTCGTCGAAGCGATAGCGCAGGCGATCGCGCCAGGTCACCCGATCCACCGGCGGATGGTACCCGGCCGGGCTTGCATCGGGGGCGGCCGCCGCGCATCATCGGCGCAGCCCGGCCGATCCCCGACCGGCTCAGCCCGAGGAGCGCAGACGGATCATGGAGATGGCCATCGGGGTGCTGCTGATCCTCATCTCGCTCGTGGAGATCGTCGGGATCATCCGGATCGTCGGGAACAACGCCCGGGCCTGATCGCCGCGCTCGCGGCACTGGCCGGAGCCGTCGTCGCCGAGCGACGGGCGGTCCGGCTCAGCCCTCGGGGACTTCGAGCTCGCCCGGGTCGGTGAACGCCGTCGGGCCGGCCGGAGCGCGCGCCGCCGACATCGCCTCGCGGTAGACACCCACCGCATCGTCGACGCACATGACCACCAGGTCGCCCGGGGCGGCCCGGCGGAGCGCCGTCCGCACCGCGGTCATCTCGTCGAGGATCTTCTCGGCCTTGGCCGTCCGGGCCGTGCCCGACGCGCGGGCGCCCTTGACCCCGGCGACGACGTTCGTGGCCGTCTCGCCCGCCGCGCGGCCGCGCAGGTTGCGATCCTCGCGGACGTAGATCTCGTCGAAGGCGGTCGCGGCGATCGCGCCGTACTGCTGCTGGTCCTCGTCGCGCCGGTCGCCCGGGATGCCGATGACCCCGATGGCGCGACCCACGCGCGGCCGGGTCCCGTTCGTCTTCGGGGCGGCCTTCGCCGCGCGCCCACCGCGGACCTCCGGCTCGCTGACCATCCGCTCGACGAAGTCGGCCAGCTGGCGCATCCCGTCGACGTTGTGGCAGTAGTCGATGACGACCTTCACCCCGCCGATCTCGAGCAGGTTCAGCCGTCCAGGCGCCTGGAAGAACGATGTCGAGAACGTCCGCAGGCCCTGCCGGATGTCGTGGAGGTGGGCGCCGGCGGCCCAGGCCGCGGCGGCCGCGGCCAGAGCGTTGGCGACGTTCATCCGGGCCCGGCCGCCGAACGTGGCCGGGATGAGGTGCGTGTAGAGGACCGGCATCGTCCGGGACGCGAGCCGGAGGACGATCAGGTCGCCCTCGGGGGTGGGCTCGATCGCGAACGCCGCCCCGCCGCGACCCAGATGACCGTCGACCCGGTCGAAGCCATCCTTGCCCTTCTCGGTCGCGAGCGTGAAGTAGACCACTCGACCGGCACAGTGGCGACCCATCCGAGCGACATGCGGGTCGTCGGCGTTGAGCACGGCCGTCCCGGACCGCGGCACCGCCTCGACGACGACGCCCTTGACGTTCGCCAGCTGCCCGATCGAGTCGATCCCGCCGAGCCCGAGATGGTCGCCGGTGACGTTCGTGACGACGGCCACGTCATTGCGGTCGTAGCCCAGGCCCTCGCGCAGGATCCCGCCCCGCGCGACCTCGAACACCGCCGTGTCGACGGTCGGGTTCTGGAGGACCATCTGGGCCGACTTCGGGCCGGACATGTCGCCCTTCTTGATGAGCCGGCCATCGACCACGATGCCGTCGGTCGAGGTCATCCCCACCCGCCGGCCCATGAGCTTGAGGATGTGGGCGATCATCCGGACGGTCGTCGTCTTGCCGTTCGTCCCGGTCACGGCGATGATCGGGATCCGGGCCGCCGAGCCGGGCGGGAACAGGTTGTCGATGACCGGCTTCGCGACGTATTGGGGCTCGCCCTCGGTCGGATGGGTGTGCATCCGGAAGCCCGGCGCCGCGTTGACCTCGACGATCGCGCCGCCGGTCTCGCGCACCGGCGTGGCGATGTCCGGGCAGATGAAGTCGATCCCGGCGACATCGAGGCCGACGATCCGGGCCGCCGTCTCGGCGATCTCGACGTTGTCCGGGTGGGCCTCGATGGTCCGGTCGATCGACGTCCCGCCGGTCGACATGTTGCCGGTCAGCGCGAGCTTGATCCAGGTCCCGGCCGGCGGCACCGCATCGAGCTCCCAGCCCTGGGCCCGGACGACCTCCTCGGCGGCGCCGTCGACCTTGATCCGGGTCAGGACCTTCTCGTGGCCGATGCCGCGCCGCGGGTCCTGGTTCGCGAGCTCGACGAGCTGGCGGATCGATCGCTCGCCGTCCGCGGTGACCGATGCCGGCACACGCTCGGCGATCGCCGCGACCTTGCCACCGATGACGAGGCAGCGGTAGTCCTTTCCCGCGACGTACGTCTCGACGACCACATCGCCGCCGCGGCTTTGCGCGAGCGCCCCGTGGAACGCAGCCCGGACGGCCTCCTCGGAGCGCAGGTCGAGATGGACGCCGCGGCCGTGATTGCCGTCGAGCGGTTTGACCACGCACGGGAAGCCGAGCCGCTTCGCGACGACGACCGCATCGTCCTCGGTGTCGACGACGTCGGCGCGCGGCACGGGCAGCCCGGCCGAGTCGAGCAGCCGGTTCGTCAGGCTCTTGTCGCTGGCGACGTCCACGCCGATCGCGCTCGTCTGGCTGGTCATCGTCGCCCGGATGCGCTGCTGATGGACACCCTGGCCGAGCTGGACGAGCGAGTGGCGATCGAGCCGGATGAACGGGATGTCGCGACTGATCGCCTCATCGATGAGTGCCTGGGTCGACGGCCCGAAGGCGGACCGCTCGGCGAGCAGGATGAGCCGCTCGAGCTCCTCGACGAGGTCGAACGGGGCGGCCACCGGGTCGACGAGGTGGTTGACGAGCGCGACCGCCATCTTGCCGGCCTCGACGCCGACGCTCTCCTCGCGGAACTCGTAGATGACGTTGTATTGCCCGTAGGCGCCGGCTGCGCGGGTCTTGCCATGGCGGACGTCGGTGCCGGCCAGGTTCTGGAGCTCGAGCGCGATGTGCTCGGCGACGTGACCGGCCCACGTCCCCTCCTTGAGCCGGGTGACGAAGCCGCCGCGACGGCCGAGGGAACAGGCGTGGTCCTCGAGCGTGGGGAGCAGCTCGACGAGCCCGTCGGCGAAGCCGGGGATCTTGCTCGAGGGGAACTCCTCGAGGACGCCGAGGTCGACGAGCAGCCGCACGACCGGCTCGCGCGCCCAGTAGTTCGGACCGCGGAGGATGCGCGTCTCGACGATCCGGAGGGTCGGCTCGGGCCGCGCCGCGATGGGCTTGCCGGCCGGACGCCGGGCCGTCGCGGGCTTGGTGGCCGCCGCGGGCTTGGCGGCGGCCCTGGTCGCTGGCTTCGGGACCCGCGCCGGTTTCTTCTCGGACGTCGTCACGTCGCGGCCTCGCCGCCGCTGATCGCGCGCAGCTGTGGCGTCGCCACGCGATGCCGGCGGCGGAGGTCGAACTTGTAGCCCGCCGGGAGCGAATGGAGGACGACGTTGCTGATCATCAGCGGCCGGTGACCGCGGACCTCCCACGCGTCGGTCTCCGAGGCGGCGCCGTCGACGATCGTGACGCTGCCACGGCCGATCACCTCGAGGACATGGTCCGGCCCGACGACCCCGGCGGTGTCCTCGTCGATCCCGAGGCCGAGGAGGCTCGGGTTCTGGGCGATGAGGCTGAGCAGCCGGCCGAGCCGGTTCCGCTGCTGGAAATGCTGATCGATGATCACGCCGGGGAGCACGCCCAGGCCGGCCGCGATCTGCGCCATCCGCTGTTTCGGCGTCGCCCCGGACGCGCCGAACGCGATCATGTGGCTGCTCATCGCCGAGGCGCCGGCGCTCGTCCCGGCGACGACGGCACCGAGCCGGAACCGCTCGAGGATGGCGTCAGCGAGGCGGGTCCCGCCGAGCGTCGAGGCGAGTCGGAGCTGGTTGCCGCCGGTCATGAAGATGCCGGTCGCGTCGTGGACAGCGCGGACCGCGGCGTCGTCGTTGGCCTGCGGGCGGGTCACCGCGTGGAGCGTATGGACCGTGGCCGCTCCGAGCTCGGTGAAGACCTGGCGGTAGCGCTGACCGGCCTCGAGCCCGAGCGACGAGGCGGTGCTGATGACGGCGATCGTGGCATCGGTCCCGCCGGCGAGCGCGACGAACCGGCTGAGGATGACCCGATCCCGGACCTTGTCCTCTGCGCCGCCGATGACGATGACGGTACCTTCGGGCATCGAGTGGGGCGACCTCGCCGTGCGTTCCCGCGAGGATACAGGAGGGGCCGTCGCCCGAGCCGGACGGTCAGGCGTCAAGCAGGGTCCGGTCCTCCCAGACTTCCTCGTGATCGGGTGCGATCAGGAAGCGCCACCCTGGGGGCAGCGCCAGGTATGGGAGTGCCTCAGGGCAAACGTCATCCAGATGCTCGACGTGCACCGGTCGGAAGAACGTGGGATCGACAGGAAGCTCATCCCCAGCCCAGATGTACCAGCCCGTCGTGTCTCCCACGGGCCGATGACGGAGTCCGTTCAGGGGCAGCACGCCTGAGCCGACGGTGCGGCCGACACCGACCTTGAGACCGGCAGGCGAGGGTTCCGGAAGAACCCCGAAGCGCTCACACAGGTCGTGCTGCAGAGCCACGACTTCGGTGTCCTGACGGGTACCTTCGGGCACGAGCTGGGCGACCCCTCCGCGACTTGCCCGAGAGGATACAGGAGTGGCAGCCACCCACTCTACGGCCATCGTCTCGACCGCAGGATGAGACTTGACCTTCAAGTGACTTGAGGGTGTACGGTGGCACCGTGAAGGTCTCCGAGCTCGCCGAACGCGCAGGGATCGCCCCGTCGGCGGTCCGCTGGTACGAGTCGGTCGGCATCCTGCCGCCGGCGACGCGCCAGCCGAACGGGTATCGCGAGTACGCGGACGAGGACCTCGCCCGCCTGCGACTCGTCGTCAGCCTGCGGCGTCTCGGGCTGGGTCCCGAGGACGCCGGCCGGATGGCGCGACTGTGCCTCGAGCGCGGCGAGGTCGACCGCGACCTGGCACCCCTGATCGCCGGTCAGCGCCAGGCGATCGCGCGCCAGCGGGATGACCTCGATCGACTGGACGGCGAGCTCATCGACCTCGAAGCGACGATCGCCGCCGTGGGCCGGGCCCGCGGCCGCAGGAAGGACCGAACGATGCCCGAGGCCCCGATCCGCGTCCTCTTCGTCTGCACCGGCAACAGCGCCCGCAGCCAGATCGCCGAAGCGGTGCTCGGCCGCCTTGGGGGCGCCGAGTTCGAGGTCTTCTCGGCGGGCACCGAGCCGAAAGGCGTGAACCCGTACACCGTCAGGGTCCTTGCCGACGGCGGCATCGACTGGTCGGCTGCACGGAGCAAGTCGGTCGATGCGTTCCTCGACCAGTCGTTCGACTACGTGATCACCGTCTGCGATCGGGCGCGCCAGTCATGTCCGGTCTTCCCGGGCCAGCACAACACGCTCCACTGGGGCCTCGACGACCCGGCCGAGGTCGAGGGCGACGACGAAGAGCGTCTGGCCGCCTTCCAGAAGACCTATCTCGAGATCAACCAACGCATCCGCCCGTTCGTCGAAGTCGCGCTACGGGCGGCTGGCCGCGGTCGGCGCGCGTCGATCGCCGGTTGAGTCGGCGGCCGGCCGGGCAGGCGCCGAGCCCTAGGCTCGCGCCTCCAGCACCGGCAGTCGTCGCGATGTCGGCGGCGGGAGCGTGACGACCGAACCGACCCCGCCCGCGAGCTCTCGAAAGCGAGCCACGGCCTGCGGTCGGAGCGAGTAGAAGATCCAGGTACCGCGCCGCTCGCCCTCGATCCAGCCGGCGTCGCGGAGCACCTTCAGGTGATGCGAGACCGTCGGCTGGCTGACGTCGCAGCACGCCGTGAAGTCGCAGGCACAGACCTCGGAGACATCACTCAACTGGCGGAGGATCGCGAGCCGGGTCGGGTCCGCGGCCGCCTGGAGGAGGAGGACGTCGGGGTCCGTCTGGCGCTTCATGAGCCTACTGTATTGACAAGTACCTATGTTGACAAGTATCAATACAGCAGCAGCCGCGTCCAGGAACCAGGGAGCCAGATCAGTGACGACAGAAACCGTGCCGACGACGACCGACACCATCCGCGAGACCGTCCGCGAGCACTACGCATCGGCTGCGCTGCGCGCGTCGCAGGGCACGGCATGCTGCAGCGATCCCGAGACGATCGGCGCCGGTCTGTACTCCGCCCTCGAACGCGATGAGCTGCCCGACGCGGCGGTCCTCGCGTCGCTCGGCTGTGGCAACCCGACGGCGGTCGCCGACCTGCATCCCGGCGAGCGGGTCCTCGATCTCGGGTCGGGCGGGGGGATCGACGTCCTGCTGTCCGCCAAGCGAGTCGGACCGACCGGTCGCGCGTTCGGTCTGGACATGACCGACGAGATGCTGGCCCTCGCCCGGGCCAACGCCGCTCAGGCGGGCGCGGCCAATGTCGAATTCCTCAAGGGCCACATCGAGGCGATCCCGCTGCCGGCCGAGTCGATCGACGTCGTGATCAGCAACTGCGTCGTCAACCTGGCGACCGACAAGCCGGCCGTGTTCGCCGAGATCGCGCGTGTGCTCCGGCCCGGCGGTCGGATCGGCATCAGCGACATCGTCGCCGAGGACTCGCTCGACCCGGCTCAGCGAGCCGAGCGCGGCTCGTTCGCCGGCTGCATCGCGGGCGCCCTGTCGATGTCGGAGTTCCGGGCCGGATTGGAGGCCGTCGGGCTGATGGACGTGTCGATCACCCCGTCGCACATCGTGACCGAGGGCATGATCAGCGCGATCGTCAAGGCGACCAAGCCCGCCGATGCGCGACCGCTGATCGACCTGTCCGCGGCGCGCGAGCTTCCGATCGCCGAGTCTGGCTGCTGTGGCGGCGTCGGCTGCTGCTGATGCGACCGGTTCGCGCCGAACCCGTCGACTGGCCGGCCATCCGCGACCTCCTGACGGCATCGGGGCTGCCGCTCGACGGCGCCCGCGAGGCGTTCGACAGCGGTGTCGTCACGCGGGAGGCCGGTCGGATCGTCGGCTGCGCCGCGGTCGAGCCGTTCGGTCCCGTGGCGTTGCTGCGTTCGGTGGCGGTCGCTCCCGACCGACGCGGCTCGGGCATCGGGAGAGGCCTCGTGAACGCGGCCGAGGAGGTCGCCCGCGACCACGGGTCGACCGACCTCATCCTCCTGACCGAGACCGCCGAGCGCTGGTTCAGGAACCTTGGCTTCGCGGTGATCGACCGCTCCATGGTGCCTGCCGATGTCGCAGGATCCGTCGAGTTCCTGACCGCGTGCTCGACGAATGCCGTCGCGATGCGCCGGACGCTGGCGTAGGCGGCGGCCGACGTGGCTGCGGAAGCGCAACGCCCGACTCGCTCGTCCATCGCGCGGCGTGACCTCGCTGCGCTGATCCTCGCCGCCACCTGCTGGGGCCTCGGCACGGTCATCAGCAAGTCCGCGCTCGACGAGATCCCGCCGCTGACGCTGCTGCCGATCCAGCTTGCCGCGAGCCTCGTCGTCCTCGGCATCCTCATGCGTCGCCAACGGATCGCGTTCCGGAGCACGGGCTCGCCGCTCCTCGGTCGCCTCGGCCTGCTCAATCCGGGGCTCGCGTACGCCCTGAGCCTCATCGGGCTGACGACGATCACCGCCAGCCTGTCGGTCCTCCTGTGGGCGTTCGAGCCCTTGATGATCCTGTTCCTGGCCGGAGTGTTCCTGCACGAGCGGATCACGCCGTTGTTCGTCGTCCTCTCGATCGTGGCGATCGCCGGGATGATCGCCGTCATCGACGCGCCGAACGCGAGCGGCGGCCAGTCGGTCGGCGTCGCACTCACCCTGGCAGGGATCGCCTGTTGCGCCGCGTACACGGTCATCACCCGGCGCTGGATCCCCGACGCCAAGGATACGAGCCAGGTCGTCCTGGCCCAGCAGGCGCACGCGCTCCTCTTGGCGCTCGTCCTCGTGATCCTGGCCGGCGTCGCCGGCGGGACGATCCGCCCGGCATCCCTGACGGCGCTCGGGCTCGCCAGCGCTGTTGGGTCAGGCGTCCTGTACTACGCCGGCGCCTACTGGTTCTACCTCGGCGCTCTGCGGCACGTGCCGGCATCGATCGCCGCCACCTGCTTCTACCTGATCCCGATCATCGGGGTCGCCGCGAGCGCCGTGGTCCTGGGCGAGCGACTGCGGCCCGAACAGTGGGTCGGTGCGGTCGTGGTCCTCGGGGCCGTCCTGGCGATCATCCGGCAGGCCGTGGTGCGGCCAGATGCTTCCCGGAACGACGCCCTGGTCGTGAGCACCGCCGATCGGTGATGCCGGCGCTCGCCGACTCGTTGTCCGGTCCCGTCAGACCAGGCGGGTCACCTGGGCCAGCGCCCAGAGATTCCCGGCGGTGCCGATCAAGCCGACGATCACGACCGCGGTCAGGCCGATGAACTGGCCCATCGGGCGGGTGTACGACAGGAACGCGTAGACAACGGCCAGCCCGGCGGCCTTGAAGGCGAGCGTGCCGAGGACGCCACCGGTCTGGAGCACGAGGCCGATCGGTCCGACCTCCGCACTGACGAGCGCGGGGACCATCATCACGGCGATCGCGAACGTCAACCAGTCGGTCGCCTGGGCGACGAGTCCGTACTCTCGGAGCGTCATGGCACGTGCGCTCACGGGTCCGGATGGGCCGGTCTCGCCCTGGCCGACGTGACGATCTGGCGACCGTTTCGGGTCGTCCCGTCGTGGGGTCCGCGGACCCCATGCCTCCCGTCCGAGGGCACCCATCATGCGCCGCGCCGGTCGGCGGAAGAAGGGGTTCTGTCCACAGAATCCCGGACCTGGGGTGCATCCCGTCAACGGCCCGTCCACGGCTCGTCCACCGCCACGCTCGGATCGGAGTCGGTTCGCGCCGCACAGACGCGCTCCGGGACCGTGCGACAATCGCCGTCCGATGACCGAGCGCCGCGATCTCGCCCCGGACCGCCGGACGGTGTCCGGCAACCTCGGTCGCACGGTCGCGGGCTTCCCGACGGACCGGATCGGACGACCGACCCGCCGCCGCGCCGGGGTCTTCCAGCGAGCGCTTCGGCGCGAGGTCTCGCGCCTCCACGATCCGCATCGCCTCCTCGCGATGGCGATCCTCATCCTCGTGGCCGGCGTGATCGGCGCCGGGCTCATCGCCCGCGGCGAGCTGGCCGGGGCCGATGCCCGGGCGTATTGGGCCGGCGTCCGGATCTGGCTCAACGGCGGTAACCCGTACGCGCCGACCGGCCCCTTCCTGCCCTACGTCTACGCGCCGTGGATGCTGCCGCTGTTCGCCCCCTGGGCGCTCCTGCCGTGGGATGTCGCCTGGTTCGTCTGGCGGGGCGGAGCCATCCTCATGCTGTTCTGGACGATCCACTGGGCCTATCGACGCAAGCCGCTGCCGACCGCCATCGCGATCCTGCTGCTGTCCTTCCCGATCGCCGCCAACCTCGACACCGGCAATATCACGCTGATCCTGACGTTCATGCTCTGGGCGGCGCATTTCGTGCGCCCGGGACCAGCCGGGTTCCTCTGGGGGCTGGCGACCTGGATGAAATGGGTCCCGGCGCCGTTCTGGTTCATCCTCGCGCCCAAGGCTCGGGGCTGGGGCATCGTCTGGCTGCTCGCCTCAGCCGCGCTGAGCCTCGTGATGCTGCCGCTGACGATCGTCCAGCTCCAGGCCCTGTTCGGGTTCGGGGCACGCCCGATCCGGCTCGACTACCTCGTCCTGCTGTGGGCGGCCGTGCCGTGGCTGTGGGAGACGCCCGATCCGCTCCATTGGCTCCGCCCGGCGACATGGCGAGCGGAGGTCGCCGACTGGCGGACCGGTCTCCGGCCCCTGGCGCGGTTCCGGAGGTTCGTCGGCCTCGACCCGTAGGACGGCCGCGGGTCGCCGTGCTCGATCAGCCGGCCGGCGCGGCGCTCGGCCCGACCGGGACGTCGACCGGGGCCGGGGCGTCCTCGCGACGGCGCTCGTCGACGCGGGTGAGCAGCAGCGAGCCGATGATGTAGTAGGAGCAGGCGACGGCGAACGCCAGACGCGGGCCTGTGCCAAGGCCGAACGCGCGGTTGCCGGCATCCATGAGGACGAGCGCGACCGCCGTCGCGATCGCTCCGGCAGAGCCGGTGACGACGTTGCTGATCCCCATGTAGCGACCCAATTCGGCCTTCGGGATGATGTCGGTCATCAACGCCCAGTCGACGGCCAGGAAGATGCCGGACGCGACACCGATCGGGACCGCGAAGGCGAGGGCGAGGCCGGTGGACGGGGCCAGCGCGAGCAGGACCATCCCGATGAGCCCGATGACGGCCGAGCCGTAGATCATCCGCTTCTTGCCGATCCGGCCCGACAGCCGGCCCGACGGCACGGTCGCGAGGGCGCCGAAGACCACGATGAGGATCGCGGCCAGGCCGGCCAGATTGGCCGCCGGCCCGCGCGCGAGTCCGAACGTGTCCTGCATGAAGAAGAACGCGGTCGCGACCAGGGTCGTGCCGGTCATCAGGAAGAACAGCCGCGATCCGAGCAGCCAGAGGTAACTCCGCTCGCGGAGGATGTCCGTGCCCCACGCCTCGCGAGCGACGCGCGGCCACGAGCGCCCCTGGCGCGGGATCCCCTGGCGCCCGTCACGGACGCGGGTCACGGTCAGCAGCATCGTGACGAGCTCGACCGCCATGATCGGGAAGATCACGTAGCGGGCGTCGCCGAGCGAGATCGCCACCGCGACGAGGATCGCCCCGCCGCCCACCCCGAGCAGGATCATCAGGCCCATGAGCCCGCTCGCCAGTCCGACCTGCTCGGCCGGGACGAGGTCGGGCATGTAGCCCTGGAACGGACCCTGGGCGAAGTTCGAGCTGAACTGGAGCAGGCAGTAGAAGACGAGGACGCCGATCCACGCCCCGGCGAGGTACAAGCCGATGAGGAAGACCATGTCGAGGACGGTGCCGACGATGATGTACGGCTTCCGCCGGCCGATCCGGCTCGAGGTGTGGTCGCTGATCGCGGCGATCGTCGGCTGGACGAGGATCGCGATGATGACGCCGAGGTTGACGATGATCGCCTCGGCCGTGCCCTTTCCGACGGACAGACCCGGCAGGATCGGCGTCAGCGTGCCGCACGCCTCCTGGCCGTCGCAGACCAGGTCGACCATCAGGATCGGGAGCAGGCTGATCCCGATCGCGCCCCACAGGATGTTGATGGCGAGCCAGTAAGCGTTGAGGTCGAAGAGCTCGCGCAGGCTCAGCGGTTCCGTCGGCCGTCCATCGGAGCCCGCCTGAACGGTCGCGCCTGCCGGTCCGTGCATCCGTTCGCCCTCGTGCGGCCGTGCCGATCGTCGGGTCGGTCCCGATCGTACGCCGTCGGGGTGACGACGCCGTCTCGTGTCCGGGTGTTACAGCCTCAGGCCGGGACGGGCACGCCGACGCCCAGCCGGACCGTCGTGTGCATCCGAACGAGACGGCGGTCCTTCGCTCCCGGGGCGACGTACCGGAACAGCGAACGGTCGAGCGAATAGATCCCGGTCGAGGCCAGCTCGATCCGACCGAGCCGGAACGTGAAGACCGGGTTCTCGCCATTGCCCGCGTAGTGATATGGGCTGCCATCGGCCGTCAGCACGGCCATGTTCGCCTGCCCACCGAACGTGTCGTGGAGGGCGGCGAGGACGTGCTCCACGGGTTCGCCATCGACCCAGGCGTCCTCGAGCCAGCGAGCCCCGACCTCGGTGTCCGCGCGGCCGTGGATCCGTCCCTCCGCCAGATACCGGCGGCGCCAGGGCCGGATGTCGCGCAGGTCCCCGTTGTGACTGAACACGAAGCGGCCCGCGGGATCGACGAACGGCTGGGTGTCGGGCAGCCCCAGGGTGGACAGCCGGGACGGGCGGCGGAGATGGACGAGCAGGCTCGTGGTCTCGTTGGCGCCCACCGCACCGCGGCCGGGATCGTCGCGGAACGCCCGGGTGTCGAGGTACGTCTCGAGCACGCCCGCCGAGGTGAGCCACGAGGCTCCCCAGCCGAACCCGGCCAGTCCGTAGCGTTCGAGCCGCTCGCTGAATGGCCACAGCTCGTCGAGCCGGAACGGTTCGGTGGCGCGGGCGACGAAGTGCTCACACATCGCTCGCGATTGTACGCATGGCCCCGGTCGCTCCCGCTCCGCGCAGGCGGTCGATCGGTGTGGCCGCCGTCAGCCGCGGATGCTGGCCTCCCAATCCGGGAAGTAGCGGCCGATGACCGTGATGTCGAAGGTGCGCAGGATCGCCTCCTTCGGCTCGCGCTCGAGCAGGAAGACGAACGAGCGTCGGACGAGGTCGGTCGGGTCGCTGGCGCCGGGCGCCAGCCGGGCGAGGTCGCCGGTCGTCACCTCGACGTCGTGATGCGTGGCGGTCCGGTCATCACCGACCACGTCGACCCCACACGACCAGCCGTCGGACGTCGGGCCGCAGCGCACCCCGATCGAGTCCATCTCACGATCCCTCCTGACAGCGCGGGCACCAGAACGTGAGCCTCGGCAGCTCCCCGCCCTGCGAGCGACGGGCGATCGACGTCCCGCAGCGACGGCACGGGCGACCGGCCCGGCCGTAGACCCACAACGGCTGACCCCCGGCCGCGGTGGCGCCATCCGTCGTGATCCGTTCACGGCCGCGGTTCCGGCTCCGGTCCGCGTTCGCGACGAGGAGTCGGCGGGCCGTCGACACGAGACGCGCCAGCGTCGCATCGGACAGCGACGCCACGGTCGCCCAGGGATCGACCCGCTCGATGAACAGGATCTCGCTCTTGAAGACATTGCCGATCCCGGCCAGCGCCCGCTGGTCGACGAGGGCCTCGCCGATCGTCGTCTCGACCCGGGCCGGAGCGCACAGCCGGCGGAGCACCTCGGCCGTCCCGCCCGGCTCGAAGTCGGACGCGAGCAGATCCGGTCCGAGCCGGCTGAGCACCGGGTGGAGCTCCTCGGCCCGGGTCTCGAACAGCTCGACGACCGGCGCGTCGAAACACACGGCGACCGCACCGGGAACCTCGAGCACGAGCCGGGCGCGACCCGGCGGGCGGCGCCAGCGCTCGCCCGGTCGATAGCGATGCCACGAACCATTCATCTGGAGGTGGGTCCGCAGCTCGAGCCCGTTGTCGAACCGGATGAGGAGGTTCTTGCCGAGCGCCTCGACCTCGGTGACGGTCGAGCCCGGGAGTCGCTCGACCCGTGGGAGCGAGCCCGGACCCGCTGCGCGGGCGCCCGTCACGATCCGGCCGACCAGGTACGGCCGGAGCCCGTCGGCCGTCCGATGGAGCGTGTCGCCCTCCGGCACGAGTCAGCGGACCCGGAGCGCGAGACCGCGGTAGCCGGGCGCGAAGCCGGCCTCGAGCATCGCGCCGCGCCAGGGCGACTCGGCCACGGGACCCCCGTCGACCTTCGCGACGAGCAGCTCGCGCATCCGGCCGTCGGCCACGAGCGCGCCGAGCGCGCGCAGTGCGAGGCCGGCCACGACGGGATCGTCGGCGGCCGGCAACAACGCGATCGACCGGCCTCCGCGCTCGAGGAACAGCGCGGCCACGCCGTCCACGAGGGCGACATACGCCCCGGCCACCCGGGCGAACGCCCGCCGGTCGGCATCGTCGCGGCGCGGCCAGGCGAGCGCGGCGCCGTACGGGTTCGCCGGATCGGCGGCGGCCAGCAGCAGGACGCGGGCGCGCGCGGGCGTCTCGACGGGGTCCCGGACCGAGCGGAGCCGGTCGATCGCGCCGGGCAGCGCGAACTGTGCGGCGCCGAGCCCGTCGACGAAGTAGCCGCGCCGCACGCGGCCCGACTCCTCCAGCGCTCGGAGCACCGGATAGACCGCGCTGAACCCGCCGAAGACCCCTTCGGACGCGACCGCCTCGCGGGTCAGGACCCCGTGTCGTTCGAGTAGCGCGAGGCTCAGTGCATGGGCGCGTTCCGTGGCGGTCGGCCCGGCGTCGTCCTCGGCCACGACCAACGACCAGCGCCCGGCGGCCTCGGGCGGCCCCAGGCTCGTCAGCCGGCCCGGCCGGCGCTTGGCTTCGCGGCCCGGTCGGGCCCAGCGAAGCGCCCGGAGCGGGGCGAACGTGTCGTTCGTGACCTCACCGGCCCAGACGAGGTCCCATAGGGCGTCAAGCATGGCGCGGTCGGGGCCGCCACCCGCGGCCCCATGGAGCTCCCGATAGAACGAGGCGCCGCGCCGATCGAGGAACTCCCGGATCGCCGCATGGCGCGGCCCGTCGGGCCGCTCGCCGTCCTCGCCCTCCGTGGCAGGCGCGGCGCCGGCTAGCCGAAGGATCTCGCGTCCGGGTCGGAAAAGGGCGATCCGACCGTCGTCCCGACCCAGGCTCCCCCGCCCGACCCAGGCGACCTCGCCGAGCGCCCCGAGCTCGTCGAGCAGGCGCGGTTGGTAACCGGGCACGCGAACGGGCAGGACGTCCCGCTCGAGGATCGAGGCGGGGATCGGGAGGCCGCTCAGCTGATCGACGACCTCGGCCAGCCGTTCGAGCGCGGCGGTCCCGCGCAGCGGTGCCGGCCCCTCGGCCGCGCCGCCGCCCAGGCGGGCCAGCGCGACGATCCCCTGCCAGTCGGGGAGGAACCGCCCGAGCGCGGCCGGATCGACCGGCTCGACCTCTCGGCGGAGCCGGGCCAGCGACCGACGACGAAGCTGGCGGAGGACCTCGGGGTCGCACCATTCGCGCTCCGCGCCACCGGGCCGGAACTCCCCCCGGAGGATCGCCCCGGCCGCCAGCAGACGCCCGAGCGCATCCTCCACCACGCCCAGCGGCAGACCCCAGCGGATCGCCGGGTCGGGGGTCAGGAACGGTCCGTGCGTCCTGGCGAACCGGGCGAGCAGGCCCTCGAGTGCCTGCGCCGTCGGCCCGAGGAACGCCAGCGGCACGCCGGCAGGCGGCTGGACGCCGACGGCGTCGCGGTAGCGGGCGATGTCCTCGATCGCGATCCAGCGCGTCTCGCCGCCGATCCGGACGGCGACCGCCCGGCGGCTCGTCGCCAGCTCGCCAAGCCAGCTGGCGCTCGCGGCGGCGGGTGCGGCGGACCGACCCGCGACCTCGACTTCGGTGAGATCGCCGATGCGGCGGAGCAGGTCGTGGAGCTGATCCGCGGTGGTCGCCTGGCGATCATCCGACAGCGCCTGGAGGTCGAGCTCGAGATCCGCGAGCGCGGCCGGGTCGAGCAGCTCGCGCAGCTCCTCCTGACCGAGCAGCTCTCGCAGGAGGTCGCGATCGAGCGTCAACGCCTGGGCGCGTCGCTCGGCGATCGGGGCATCCCCCTCGTACATGTAGGCGGCCACGTAGTCGAACAGCAGTGAGCTCGCGAAGGGCGACGCGCGGACCGTCTCGACCCGATGGACGGCGACCTCGCGTCGGGCGACCCCGGCCAGCACCTCGCGCAGCGCGGGCAGGTCGAACACGTCGGACAGGCACTCGCGATAGGTCTCGACGAGGATCGGGAAGCTGCCGAACCGGCTCGCGACCGCGAGCAGGTCGGCTGCCCGCTGGCGCTGCTGCCAGAGCGGCGTCCGCGTCCCCGGGCGGCGACGCGGGAGCAGCAGCGCGCGCGCCGCGTTCTCGCGGAACCGGGCAGCGAACAGGGCGGAGTCCGCCACCTTGCCGACGACCAGCTCCTCGATCTCATCGGGGTCCGGGAAGAGGAGTTCCTCGATGCCGTCGAGATCGCCGTCCGGCAGCCGGATCGCGATGCCGTCGTCGGACCAGATCGTCTGGACCTCGGCGCCCAGCCGCTCCGCGAGGCGCGCCTCGAGAGCCAGCGCCCACGGCGCGTGGACGCGGCCGCCGAACGGCGTGAGCAGGCACAGCCGCCAGTCGCCGAGCTCGTCGCGGAACCGCTCGACCACGATCCGGCGGTCGGTCGGGAGGGCACCCGTGACCGCGCGCTCGTCCTCGAGATAGGCGACCAGGTTCTCGGCGGCGAGGGGATCGAGATCGTGCCGCTCACCGAGCCGGGCCAGCGCGGCGCTCCGACCGCGTGCGCCGCGGCCGAGATCCGCCTCGACCTCGCCGACGAAGGCCCCGAGCGCCCGGCCGAGCTCGATCGGACGCCCGACCGCGTCGCCGTGCCAGAACGGGAGCTTGCCCGGCTCGCCGGGCGCCGGGCTGACGACCACCCGGTCGTGCGAGATCTCCTCGATCCGCCAGGCGGAAGCGCCGAGCGTGATGACCTCGCCGACCCGGCTCTCGTAGACCATCTCCTCGTCGAGCTCACCGACCCGGCGTCCCGGCGTCCCCGGATCGCCGACGAGGAACACGCCGTACAGACCGCGGTCCGGGATCGTGCCGCCGCTCGTCACCGCGACGACCCGGGCGTCCCGTCGGCCCTCGACGACCCCGGTCACCCGGTCCCAGACGACCCGTGCCTTCAGCTCCGCGAACTCGTCCGACGGGTAGGCCCCGGCGAGCATCGCCAGGACGCCCTCGAACGGCTCGCGGCCCAACGTCTCGTAGGGCATCGCCCGGGTGACCGTGGCGTACAGGTCGTCCACGGTCCAGCGGTCCATGACCGTCATCGCGACGATCTGCTGGGCCAGCACGTCGAGCGGATTGCGCGGGATCGTCGTCGTCTCGATCGCCCCGGCGTGCATCCGCTCGGCGACGACCGCCGCCTCGAGCAGGTCGCCGCGGTACTTCGGGAAGATGACCCCGCGCGAGGCCGCGTCGACCTGGTGGCCGGCCCGGCCGATCCGCTGCAGACCGCGGGCGACCGACGTCGGCGACTCGACCTGGATGACGAGGTCGACGGCGCCCATGTCGATGCCGAGCTCGAGGCTCGAGGTGGCGACGATGGCCGGCAGCCGGCCGTCCTTGAGCGCCTCCTCGATCGCGACCCGCTGCTCCCGGGCGATCGACCCGTGGTGGGCCCGGACGAGCTCCTCGCCCGCGAGCTCGTTCAGCCGTTGGGCGAGCCGTTCGGCCAGCCGTCGGCTGTTGCAGAAGACGATCGTCGAGCGATGCGCCCGGATCAGCTCGAGGATCCGGGGGTGGATCGCCGGCCAGATGCTCACGCGTGCCTCCGGTCCGGCCGCCGGACCACCGGGCTGCTCGTCAAGCGGTAACGCTTCGCCGAGTCGGCTCATGTCGTCGATCGGGACGACGACCGACAGCTCGAGCGGCTTGCGCGCGCCGGCGTCGACGACCCGGACCTCCCGGTCGACGCCGACCCCACCAAGGAACCGGGCGATCGTCTCGAGCGGCCGCTGGGTCGCCGACAGGCCGATCCGCTGGAGGGACGGTGCATCGGGCGCGCGGAGCTGCTCGAGGCGCTCGAGGCTGAGCGCGAGATGCGCCCCCCGCTTCGTGCCGGCGATCGCGTGGACCTCGTCGACGATGACGTGCTCCACGCCCCGGAGCCCCTCGCGCGCGGCGCTCGTCAGCAGGAGGTAGAGCGACTCCGGGGTGGTGATGAGGATGTCGGGCGGCCGGCGGCTGTGAGCTCGGCGCTCCTCGGCGCTCGTGTCGCCGGTCCGCAGCCCGACCGAGATGACGGGGGGCTCATCGCCGCGGCGAGCCGCCGCGAGCGCGATCCCGGCGAGCGGGGCCTGGAGGTTGCGCTCGATGTCGTATGACAGCGCCTTGAGCGGCGAGACGTACAGGACCCGGACAAGGCCCGGACGTTCGCGGGTCGCGGCCGGCGACGGATCTCGCGCGAGCCGGTCGAGACACCACAGGAAGGCGGCGAGGGTCTTGCCGCTCCCCGTCGGGGCGTGGATGAGCGTGTGATGACCGGCGGCGATCGCCGCCCAACCCTCGCGCTGGGCCTGGGTCGGGGCGGAGAAGGTCGCCTCGAACCAGTCGCGCGTGGCCCCGCCGAACGCCCCGAGCGGATCGACGGCGACACCTTCGGGCGCGCTGGGTGGTGCGGCGGTGCTTCGAGAGGCCACGGGACGCCGAGTATAGGCCGGCCCCTCGATTTCGAACAGATGTTCCCGCTCGTGAACGGGGCCGCCGTCCCGGCGCGGTCGCACCGGATGGCGATACCCCCGACCGAGCCGGCAGGGGTATCGAACGAGCCGGGTCCAGGATCGATCAGGCCGATCCGGGCGTCGTCTCCGGACCGTTGGCGGCCAGCTTGCCGGGTCGCCATGGCGTGCCGAGCAGTGGGAGGAGCCAGCGGTCGACGCCGTAGTAGCCGGCGACCTTCCAGGCGAGGATCACACCGATCGCCAGGAAGAACAGCACCGGGTTCGACGACGCCGACCCGGAAAGCATGAAGGACATGTTCATGAACGAGCCGAAGAAGGCGGCGATCCCGGTGAGAAGCCCGAAGATCAGTGCCAGCCCGACGAGCATCTCGCCATACGTGACCACATAGGCGAACCAGCTGTAGGAGTGATTGTCGAGAAGGAACTGGAGGAAGTTCCTCCACCAGTCGTAGGTGATCGCCGGGCTGCCCGTGTCGGGCACCGCGACCGCTCGTGTCCAGTAGCCCTGGAGCGCCGTACCGCCATCCAGCCAGCCCGGACCCTGGAACTTGTGCCACCCGGCCGCGAGCCACGAGAAGCCCAGGAACAGGCGGATCGGCAGCCAGATCAGCCCGGCCAGGGAGTTCGAGAACAGGAACCTGGTGATCGCCGGGCCTTCGATCTCGATCTGATCCGCGTTGGCTCGCCCACGAGTGTCGAGGTAGATCAGGACGATCATGACGATCGACGAGATCCAGAACCCGTACGCGACGAGATCCTTGTACTGCTTGTCGACCGTGAACCACGGATTCACGGCGATCACCATCAGGATGGTGGCGATCGCCGCGGCGACCAACGTCGCGGGTCGTAATGAGCTCATCCCACACTCCCTCACTGACTGCCGGGGCGGCGCGGCCCCCGTGGGACGCTGCCGGACAGCTGACCCCCGAAGGATTGTCGCAGGCGGGTGCCATCCGCCCGTTCCATCCGGACCGTAGATAGGCGACGCATGGCCCGGGTCGGAACGCCAGGGCTGCCGTCGGAGGGGCTCATCGCCGGGCAGGCGGGCACCGTTGGTGTCGCCCTGACCTGAGAGAGCGGATCCTCGTGACTGTCGCCTCGCTGACAGGACCCGGGGCACCGGTGCGACCTCGCAACGTGGTGGGTGTTGACCACGAGAGGGTCGGCCATGCGGTCGCGACCACGCCTCCTGAAGCCCAGCATGTCCCCAGACGACCGGCCACCTGGACCGAAGCATCGAGAGGGGATCGAGATGAACGCCTACTTCACCCAGGAGATCACTCGACAGCATCAGGCCGACCTCCTTCGCGAGGCCGACAATGGCCGACTCGCGCGGACCGCTCGCTACGGCGGCGAGGTCGCGTTCGGCGGACCCGTCAAGCGGGACGGCAAGATCCGACTCGCCCTGGCGCTGAGCGGCGCGGCCGCCGGCATCCTGGCCACCGCCTCGGTGGTCATGGCCGCGGTCCACTGATCTCGCCCGGCCCCGGTCACACCGGTCGTCGAGCGTTGGGGGGAACCATCATGATGAAGCGGCGTCGCCTGCTCGGGCCCGCCGCTTCATGGTGTGTCCGGGCAGGTCGTGGGTCCGGACTGCTGCAGGATCCGCTGCCGGATCCTGGCCACGATCACCGCGGTCGCCCGGATGGAGCGCGGACCTTCGGGTCGAGCTGGCGGCGACCGACGAGCCTCACTGCCGCCCTGGCATAGACGAAGCGGCGAGTCCTGCGACTCGCCGCTCCTAGGTGCTGCCGGTCCAGCCGGCAAGCTGGACCTCAGTGGAGGAAGGCCGCCACGGCCGGGGTCCGCTTCACGAACGACGTCCGCTCGAGGACCGCGTCCAGACCGTAGGCATCGCCGGCCCGGGCGTAGACCAGGAACAGGGCGACGGCGCCGTACATGAACTGCTCAGTGATCGGGCCGAAGGCGAAGCTCCAGCTCGCCACGTAAAACAGGCCCATCATCAGCGCGGCCATGATGCCGGCGAACCGGGTAGCGAACCCGAGGATCAGCGCGGTGCCGATCGCCAGCTCACCGAACAGGACGAGGAAGTCGACCGTCTGGAGGGCCGTCGCGTTGCCCGCGATGGCGACCCACAGGTCGTGGGTCGGATTGACGATGGCCTTGGCATCGGCCATCTGGGGCAGTGCCCCGCCCGTCCCGAACTTCAGGAACCCGACCGAGCTCCAGGCCGCGCCCGTGCCCGCGAAATCGAGCAGCTTCTCGAGACCTGCATACAGGAAGCCGAACCCCAGGATGACCCGCAACGCGGCCAGACCCTTGGAGAGATCCCTCGTGCCTTCCATCACAGCACCCCTTGTCCTTCTGGTATCGCCCGCTCCTAGGCGGGCCTGTCCTCTATCGACGCCCTCACCGTAGGTTTGGCCGGTGGCCGGCGCGCGGGCCATGGGGCCCGTTCGGGCGGGACCAGAGGGGCCGTCCGGCCCGGGCGGAGGGACCGCCGGCCCGGGCCGATCGGGAGCGGCACGTCGGTCGGCGCGGCATCCGCTGGCCGGGTCGACCCCTCGGGCGGACCGATCAGTGGTCGCTATTCGACTCGGGCAGGACCACGGCGTGGACGTCGGCCACGATCCTCGGGGCGAGCTCATCGGCTGCGGCCTGGCCGGACCCGGCACGGAGACCCGCGTTCGGCTCGTCGTCGAACCGCTCGGGTGGCGGCCCGCCATCGTGAGCATCCGCCTCGGCCGCCCAGCGGGCCCGCCAGCCCACGGGCGTCTCGCTCGGCACCTCGCGGTGGGCGGCCGCCAGCCAGACGACCGCCCATGCCCGCGGCACGACCCGGTAGACGTCGTAGCCGCCGCCGCCCGTCGCCAGCCAGCGCCCACCGGCATGCCGGTGGGCGAGCTCGTCGACGAGCCGTGCGGCGGCGCCCATCGCCGTCGTCGTGACCCGGAGGTGGGCGAGCGGATCCCAGGCGTGGCTGTCGGCCCCGTGCTGGCTGATGATGATGTCGGGCCGGAAGGCCGCCGCGAGGTCGGGCAGGAGCTCGCGGACCGCGCCGAGCCAGCCCACCTCGCCGGTGAACGGCTCGAGGGGGACGTTCACCACGGTCCCCGCTGCGTCCCCGCGACCGCCGCTCGCTTCCCCGCTCCCGGGAAAGAGGTAGCGCCCGGTCTCGTGGATCGACACCGTCATCACCCCGGGATCGTCGGCGTGGATCGCCTCGACGCCGTCCCCGTGGTGGACGTCGAGGTCGATGTAGAGGACGCGGAGACCGTGCCGCCGTGCCGCCGCCACCGCCAGGGCGACGTCGTTGTAGACACAGAAGCCGGAGGCCCGGGCGGGCATCGCATGGTGGAGTCCCCCACCGGGATGGTGAGCGTGGAGGACATCGCCGCGGATGATCGCCTCGACCGCGCGGAGCGAGCCACCGGCGACCGCCGCGGATGCCTCATGCATGCCGTGGAACGCCGGGACGTCGCCGAACGGGGCGATCCCGTACGCGGGCGGCCGGCCCGGATCGGCGCCGAAGCTCCGGACCGCGGCGATGTACTCGCGGGCGTGGGTCGCGGCCAGCTCGTCGTCGGTCGCCGGCTCCGGCGCGAGGCCGGGCTCCGCGCCGAGCGCCAGGAGCAGGTCGATGCCGGGTCCGAACCGGCGCGGCGTCAGCGGATGGTCGGGTCCGAAGTCGTACGTGATCGAGCGCGGACCGAAGACCAGGAGCGGCTCGGCGGAGCGTGCACGGTCGGGCATGAGTCGCACGATACGCGTCGCGCTGCCCGGTCGGAGCCGCCGAGCCGGCGTCCGCCCGGGCCGGACCGAGGCTGTACCATTCGGCCGATGGACAACATCCTCGTGATCCTCATCGTCATCCTCGTGATCGTCGTGATCGTCCGCGGTCCGAAGACGCTGCCCCAGCTCGGGAGCATGCTGGGGCGGGGCGTGAAGGAGACCCGCAAGGAGGTCTCCGACATCCAGAAGGAACGCGATGCGGCGTCGGCTGCGGCCGCGGCCAGCGCGCCCACGGACGCACCGACAGTCACGCCGCCGCCGACCGCGCCGCCGCCGCCGACCCCACCGGCTCCGTCCGCCTGACCCGACGCCGCGTGCCAGCGCTGCCGCGTCCGGTCGCCGCGAGGTGACGACCCTCGACGAGCTCCTCCACCGACCGGGTCCCGGTCCCCATCGGGTGACGCTGACGATCTCGGGGCGCGACGTCGAGACCCTCGCCGACCTGCCACCGGAGCGGGGCGGGCTCCTGTTCGTCGGGCTCAACCCGTCGCCGGTCAGCGTGACCGCCGGTCACTACCATCAGGGCACCCTCGGCCGCCGGTTCTGGACGCGGCTCGGCCAGACCGGGATCATCCCGCCCGGCACGGCCGTCGAGGAGGCCGACGACGCCCTCGTCGCCGCCGGCCACGGGATCTCCGACCTCATCAAGCAGCCGACCGCGCGCGATACCGCATCGGACGCCGACCTGACCGCCGGCGTCGGCGCGCTGTGGCAGAAGATCGCACTATGGCGCCCGGGTGCCGTCGTGTTCATCTACAAGCGAGCCGCCCGGATCGCCGCCGGACGGCCGCTCGAGGTCAGCTGGGGTCAGCTCGAAGGGGTCGCTCTCGGCGGGCGACCTTGCTTCCTGATGCCGGGGCCGTATGCCCCGGCGGAGGAGGTCGACGAGGGCCTCAACCTCCTCCGGAACCTGGCCAGCGCGCTCCGCGACTGATCGCCG
>CAWAMH010000003.1:0-21494 GCA_963783135.1 uncultured Chloroflexia bacterium
GAGGTACGCGCCGCGGACCGCGAACCGGTCGGCCATCCCGAGGTTCCCGAACTCGATCCGGTCCCAGCCGATCCCGACGCCGACGATGAGCCGGCCGCGCGACAGCGCGTCGAGCGTCGCCAGCTCCTTGGCCAAGACGACCGACTGGCGCTGGGGCACGACGATGACGCTCGTGCCGAGCTTGAGCGTCGGATGCCGAGCTCCGACGTGGGCCAGGGCGAGGATCGCCTCGTAGATCAGGCCGTACTCGTCGGCGGAATCGTGCTCGATCAGCACGTGGTCCGTCGTCCAGACGTCGGACCAGCCGACCCGCTCGGCGACCTCGGCGGCCGCCTCGATCCCCTCGGCAGTGGCGCCGGCATGCATCGTCGGGAGCACGAGTCCGAAGTCCATCCATCCCTCCTGTCGCGTGTCGTCCGACGAATGGTAGTCGGGCTTGGGGTTGACTTCCGACGGGCGAGGTATATCGTCAAGCGCTATAGCGGTGCTCGTACGAACCGGAGTCCGACATGGCCCAGCAGCCCTCCGCATCGGCAGGCGCGCCACCCGCCGGTCCCGCACCCGTCACCGACGCCCCGGACCGCTGACCATGCGGCAGCCGACATCGCGATCGACGCCGCCTATCTCGCCTATGGCCGGGCGGTCTGGATCGGCGTCGTGTCCGGGGTCGCGGCCGGCTTCCTGCTGGGCTTCGTCAACCGACTGATCATGCGTGTCGTGGCCGTGATGAACGGACCGACACCGATCGAGACCGACTTCGGCGCCAAGGTCCTGAACTTCACCCTCGAGGGAACGATCGGCCTGATCGTGCTGACCGCCTTCGTCTCGATCGTTCCTGGCGCGCTGTACATGGTCCTGCGTCGGCTGTTCCCGAGCGGGACGCTCGCCAGCGGCCTCGTCTTCAGCGTCCTGCTGGTGGCCGTCGCGGGGACCTCGATCATCGACGCCCAGGCGAGGGACTTCAGCCTCCTAGGCGAGCCGATGGTCTCCGCGGCGATGTTCATCGGGCTGTTCTTCGCGTTCGGACTGCTGGTCGCCCTGCTAGCGACCCGACTTGACCGGCGCGTGTCGCGCGAACCGACCGACCGGGTCTCGGGGCTCTACGCCGGTGCGGGCGGGCTCATCCTGCTCCTCGCGCTCCCGATCCTGTTCTCGGGACCTTGGGCGATGCTGCTCCTCGTCCCGATCGGCTTTATCGTCGCGGTCTCGTTCTTCTGGGGGCCGTCGTCGGGTCACCGTCGAGCGGTCCGGCTCGGCGGCTATCTCGCGCTCGCCGTCCCGATGGTGCCCGGCCTGATCGATCTGGGGCAGGAGCTCTCGCTCATCGCGCTCGCGTAGGCCAGACGCGACGACGCCCGACCGGGTGTCGGTCGGGCGTCGCACCGGAAGGGTTATGGCGCGAGGCGTTGCTAGGTCGGCGACTGGCTCGAGGCGTGTCCGACCCGGGCGTCACGCATCGATTGCACCGTCAGGGCGCCAGCCGCTGCCAGTCCGGAACCTCGGTCGTCTTCCAGTCGAGCTTGGTCGCCCGCCCGGTCGCCGCGTCGATGGCGACGACCTTCTCGGTGATCGGCAGCGTTGCGATGACCTGGCTGCCATCCGGCGACCACGTGGTCGTCCAGCTCAGGCCGCCGTGGATGTTGCCCCCGGAGGCCTCGGTGGAGTTCGTCCGGATGGCGGCGTCGACACCGGCGCCGCTCCCGTCTGCTGGCAGGATTGCGACCCACCCGTCGATCGTGTTGTCGGGGAGTCCTTGCGAACGGAAGACCGCCACGTGCTTGCCATCCGGCGACCAGACCGGCTCCTGGTCCAGGGCGTCCGGAGGCCTGGGCAGGACAATGTGCCCGGACCCATCCGGATTGATGACGTGGATCGTCGCGCCGGAGTCCTGGTAGACCGTGTAGGCGATCCGCGATCCATCGGGTGACCAGACTGCCCCCCAGATGCCGTAGTCGGTACCCGTCGCGCCGGGGGCACCAAGCGAGCGGAGGTTCGTGCCATCGGGCCTCACGAGCAGGAGCGCGTCGCGGCCATCCTTCGCGCCCGTCACGAGGAGCTCAGTCCCATCGGGCGGACGCCAATTGGGTCCCCAGACGCTCTCGAGCTGGGCGTTAAGGGCGGTCACGCCGCTTCCGTCGGTCCGAACGAGGTCGACGCGACCTTGCTGGTCGTCCTCCGGTCCGACGCCGTAGCCGATAGCGAGCGTCTTCCCGTCGGGCGACCAGGTCAGGTAGGCGATCGACACGAGGGGGGTCTTCGTCACCTTCACCTCGCCGCTGCCGTCGGCGTTGGCCACATACACGTCCATAGCCGCTCCGGCCCGACGTAGGAAGGCCACCTTCGTCCCGTCCAACGAGAACAGCGGTGAGCCCGTGGCGTCGGCGACGATCCGCCGCGTTCCGCCGGTGAGCGGGTCGGTCACGTAGAGGCCACCGGAGGCATCGGTGTAGGCGATCGCGCCGTTCCGGGCCAGCCCGAACGCGGGCGCCGCATTACGGCGCTGGGCGCCGACGTAGACGGCGGCCGCCATGGCCACCACGAGGAGCAAGGCAATGAGGAGTCCGACCGTCCGCCACGGGACCCGCGACGACATGGGCGGTCGAACGGCGATGTCGACCATGGGAATCCACCTTCCTGGGAACGTCCAGGCGGGTCGCTGCCGAGTCCGGCCGGTCACCGCGAGAACGTCATCGAAGTAGTCGGGGAAACGGGCTGCCGCGAGGTCGGTCACGCTGGACTCGAGGCGTCGATCGAAGCGGTCGTCAGGCGTCATGCGAGCCGCCCTCCTTCCAGCTCGGACTCCGGCGCATCGGGCTCGAAGGCTCGCCGAAGCGAGCCGACCGCCCGATGGAGTCGCGACTTGGCCGTGCCGAGTGGGATGCCGAGCGTTGCGGCAGCCTCCGGCAGCGGCAACCCGAGGTAGTAGTGCAGGACAACGACCGCTCGATGCTCCGGGCCGAGCCGGGCGAGCGCCCGGTCGACCTCGTCTCGATTGGCCACCGTTTGGGTTTCATCGGGTGTCGACCCGGCGAGGATCGTGTCGATCTCGACCTCGATCGGTCGCCGTCGTCGGATCCG
This sequence comes from uncultured Chloroflexia bacterium, assembly GCA_963783135.1. GTDB lineage: Bacteria > Chloroflexota > Limnocylindria > Limnocylindrales > CSP1-4 > Chersky-267. The sequence goes on from CAWAMH010000003.1 coordinate 3,079, forward strand.
CGCCTGATCGATACAGGCGTGGACGATCAATCGGTGGAGCCAGGCATCGAACCGCTCGGGGTCGCGAAGCCCCGGGAGGTCTCGCCAGGCCCGGACCAATGCCTCCTGAACCGCGTCCCGCGCGAGCTCGCGATCTCGGAGGATCAGCCGGGCGGCCGCATCGAGCCGCGTGACGGCACCGGCGGCGAGCACGGCGAAGGCGTCATGATCGCCCCTCCGTGCGCGCTCGACGAGCTCTCGCTGCTCCACGGTCCACTCCGGTCAGGTCGCGACGCGTCTGGTCGCGCTGATACGGTATGGCGCTGGTGTCGCGCAATTCGTTCCATCGGCGCTTCACGGGCCGCTCCGCGACGCACCGACGCGCATCACGGACGAACCGGCGTCGGGCCAGGCCCAACGACCCGCCGTCGATGCACCGACTCGCATCACGGACGAACCGGCATCGGGCCGGGGCTCGCCCGGCGATCAGCCCGCCTTCGTGAAGTCCGTCTCCTTGACCAGCCGACCCGACCGCTCGAACGTCCGCCAGATCCCGGTCTGTCGCCCCCGGTCGAACTCGCCCGTTCGCATCAGGCTGCCGTCGGTGCGATACCACTGCCACGCGCCGTGCTGCTCTCCGTCGAGGAGGAAGCCCGTGTACTTGACCTTCCCGCTGCCGTACAGGGCGGTCTCGGGGACCGCCACCGATGGTCGCGCCATGAGCCGAGTATGCGCCAGCGGCCCGGCCAGATGGTCCGCCCCCGCACAGGACAACCGTAACCTTTACGTCAACGTCAAGGTTCTGCTATCCTAAGGTTCGTGCACACCCCAAACGCCACCAGCGGCGGGTCGTCCAGCGACGCCGCCACCGGGGCTCCGACCGACGCCGCGACGGAGGCTCCGGCGCGGCTCCTCCGCATCCAGGAGGTCGCCGCGGAGCTCGGGCTGACGACCCGCTCGATCCGCTACTACGAGGAGATCGGGCTGCTCGAGCCGGCCGCTCGTTCCGACGGTGACTACCGGCTCTACGACGCCGACGATCTCGACCGACTCCGCTACATCAAGGGTCTCCGCGACGACGCCGGGTTCAGCCTGGCCGAGATCGCCCAGCTGCTGGAGGACGAGACGGCCCGGGCCCGCAACCGCGCGCGGTTCCGCGAGACCCACGACCCCCTTGAGCGACGGACGATCGTGGAGGACGCCCTCGGACGAGTCGACCGCCAGATCGCCACCCTGCGGGGCAAGGCCGACCGCCTCGAGGCGATGATCGCCGAGGCGAACGGCCGGCACACCCATCTGACCGAGCACCTCGCCGAGATCGACGCGGAGCTGGCCGGCGACGCGGCCGGAGCGCAGGCGCACGCCGAGGCCGCACACGCCGCACACCCGCACGAGCTGCCGGCGGTCCGCTCGCGGCCGAAGCGATGAGCCCGGCCCGTACCGTCGCGGGGCTCGACGGCTTCCGCGCCCTCCGCCATCGCAACTTCCGGTTGTTCTGGTCGGGCCAGCTCATCTCGCTGGTCGGGACCTGGATGCAGTCGGTCGCCCAGGGTTGGCTGGTCCTCACCATCACCAACGACCCGTTCATGCTCGGCGTCGTCGCGGCGGCGCAGTTCGTCCCGGTGATGGTCTTCGGCCTGTTCGGCGGGATCGTCGCGGACAGCTTGCCGAAACGCCCGACGCTGGTCGCGACCCAGTCGATCTCGATGAGCCTCGCGTTCATCCTCGGGCTGCTGACCGTGACCGGCACCGTCCAGGTCTGGGAGATCATCCTGCTCGCGTTCGCGCTGGGCTGTACCCAGGCGGTCGACATGCCGACCCGCCAGTCGTTCGTCATCGAGATGGTCGGCCGGGAGGACATCGGCAACGCCGTCGCGCTCAACTCGGCGATCTTCAATGCCGCCCGGATCGTGGGTCCGGCCGTGGCCGGTCTGACCATCGGGGTGTTCGACATCTCGACGGCGTTCTTCCTCAACGGCCTCTCGTTCATCGCGGTCATCGCCAGCCTGCTCGCGATGCGGACCGACGAGCTGAACGCCGTCGCCCGGACCGCGATGCCGCGGACCGTCCACGCCGTGTTCGAGACCCTCGCCGAGGGCCTCAGCTATGTCCGCCGGACGCATGTCGTGCTGCTCGGCGTGTCGGTCGTCGGGCTGGTGTCGCTCGTGGGCATGAACTTCGCGGTCGTCGTCCCGGCCATGGCCAAGGACATGCTCGGTGGCGGCGCCGAGGTGTACGGGTTCCTCATGGCGGCGTCCGGCGTCGGTTCGCTGGCCGCGGCGCTCACGGTCGCGTTCCTCGGGCGACCGACCCAGCGGGTCCTGATCGGCGGCGCGATCGTCCTCGGGGTCCTCGAGATCGCGATGGCGCTGTCGCACTCGATGGCGCTGTCGATGGTCTGCATGTTCGGCATCGGCGCCGGCGGGATCGCGATGGCGATGACCGCCAACACCGCCATCCAGCTGGCCGTGCCCGACGCGCTCCGCGGCCGGGTGATGGCGGTCTACACGACGGTCTTCGCCGGCTCGACGCCGCTCGGTGGGCTTGCGTTCGGGGCCATCGCCGCCGTCGGTGGGGTCTCGCTTGCGATCCTCGTCGGCGGGCTCGCCGCGTTGGCGATCGGCATCGGCGCCGGGGTCATCGCCTGGCGCTGGGGTCTGCTCGCGTCCCGCCCGGTCGCGGCGTCGATCGGCGCGTCAGTCCGGCCGACGCCGCAGCGGGACGAGCCCCAGGACCGGCGCCTCGCCGGCGATGTAGTCGTAGCGGACCGGGCCATGCGGTCCGTCGAGCGCGATCCGAAGGCGGATGGTGTCGTCGTCGGGGTGGTTCGGGTCGTAGATCGATAGCTCGACGGTCCCGGCATCGGGATCGAGCGCGTAGCCGTAGGCGACGACCTGGTGGTCGCCGATGAGGTGGCGCGGATCCCGTGACGCCACGTGGATCAGCCCGAGCGCGGCGGGCCGACCGGCATCGATCTCGCGCCGGATCATGGGCCAGGCGTCACGGATGGCCTGCCGGTCGCGGCCGGCGACACTCATCGCCCCGGCGCGATAGAACCGAGCGACGGCCAGCCCGAGCTCGAGGCTGTCCACCTGGCGCCGGACGATCTCGTCGAAGAGTGGCGTGCCCTCGCTCGGTGGCGTGCGATCGGCCGGTGGGCGCTCGCCTTCGAGCCAGCGGTCGATCGCGGCGAGCGCCATCCCGCCGCACAGGCCGTTCGCCGTGTCGCCGATCCGCAGCTCGAGCTCGAACGGCACCGGGCCCGGGATACGGATGCCGTACCGGAGGGCCGGGCCGCTCGGCCAGCGGTTCGCGAAGTGGAACCCGGAGGTCGAGGGGAGGAAGCCGGGGACGGCTCGCTGGATCATGGTCATCGTCCACCAACGATAGCCGGATGTCCCGCCGGACCGGATGTCCCGCGCACCGGATGTCCCGCCGCACCGGGATGCCCGAGTCGCTCCGAGGCCGGCTCGTCATCCGAAGCCGCCCGTCAGCGGTGTGATGCACTGACTCGCATCGCGGAGAAAACCTTTCGTGTCATCGGAGCGGCGACTGCAGCCGTCGGCACCAGGCCCAAATCTGGCCATCTTGCCAGCAAACCAGAAAAATGGGATGATGGCGTCATGAAGGTGACGCTCGACATCAAGGACGATCTCTACCGGGCGGTCAAGGTCGAGGCCGCACGCCAGGATCGGACCGTCCGCGACATCGCCGACGAGGCGCTCGAGGCGTGGCTCGTCGCGGTCGAGGACGCGGAGGACATCGCGGCCGCCAGGGAAGCCGAGGCCGAGTATGCCCGGGATGGCGGCGCCCTCGAGGCCGAAGAGTTCTTTCGGACGCTCGCGGCCGAAACCAGAGCGAAGTACGGCTCCGATCCTGCGTGACCGGCCGGTCCGGATACCGGGTCCTCATCATGCCGGCAGCGCAACGTGACCTCCGCCGGCTGCCGGCCGATGTCGCGGCCCGGGTCCGGCTCCCGCTCCGGGGTCTTGCGCTCGACCCTCGACCGAACGGCGCGCTCAAGGTCGTCGGTTCGGCATTCTGGCGGGTCAGGGTCGGAGACCTTCGCATCGTCTACGTGATCGACGACCGGCGCAAAGAGATCAGGATCGACCGGGTAGTCCGGCGATCGGAGAGCACCTACCGCCGCCCACGGTGACGCCGGCGCGTCATCCGGGCGGGTGTCGATCGTCCGGGCCGCGGAGGTCCTCGACGCGGTAGGCGACCGTGCTCGACGACCACGTCGCCGACACGTCGGCGCGGGCAGCGGTCACGAACCGGGTCAATCCCGACACCCCGAACAGGATGGCGAACGTGGGGTAGCCCAGGGGCAGGACGAAGAGGATCGCGGCATTGGCCAGCTGCCCGGCCGTGATCCCTGCCGCCGTCCCGGCGACGAACCGACCCTGCGCCCCGATGAGGTCGGCACCGGGCGCGAGGCGCATCAGTCGTTCGTTCGCGGACAACGTCCCGGCGGCCGCTCCCGCACTCGCGACGATGGCCACCGCGCACAGGACGAGACCGGCGAGCGGGTTCTGGGGGAACGCGAGCAGGCCAAGGATCATCGATCCGCCGCGCATGAGGAACGATAGCCGCAGGGTCCGCGACGAGGAGCCGCGCCCGAGCAGGCCGCCGACGATCGTCGCCGAGACGAGCGATGCCCCCGAGGCGAGCGCGGCGAGGAGGATCGCGAACGCCGACGGCAGTCCGAGGACGCTGATCGCATAGATCGAGAGGTACGGCCCGAAGCCGGCCCCGAATGCCGCCAGGGTGATCGAGCGCAGGAACCGGTGGAGCGTGCCGGCGTCGGTCGCCTGGCCGCCGATCGTCGGCCCCGAGGCTGCCGAGGCTCCCGAGGGGTGCTCCGCGACGAGCACACGCCCCGGGCGTCGCAGGCGGCCGACCACGATCAGCTCGCCGACTCCGGCGAGCCCGGCGACGACGAACACGAGCGCATAGACGAGGATGCCGATCGTCGGTTGAGCGAGCTGGACGAGCACGGCCACCGGGAGCAGCAGGAACGCGCCAAGCCCCAGGTTCACGCCCATCACGCGGGGCGCAACGAAGCGCCGCTCGGGATCGGGCAGGATCGCCCCGTACCAGGCGAGGAGATTCGCCCCGCCGATCGTCGTGGCGGCTCCGGCCATCGTCATGACGGCGCCGATCGCGACGACGGCGACGGGCCCCGGCAGGATGTCGGCCCAAGCGAGGACCGTCAGCCCGGCGAGGATGAACCCACGGGTCTCGCCGACGAGCAGGATCGCGATCGTGACGCCGCGGAGGTTGCCGTCGAACCGGCGCAGCAGCCGCGGGACGAGCAGCTGGGCCGACGAGAAGGCGAACGGCAGGACGCCGATGACCGTGGCGACGGCCGGATGCGCCCCGAGGGTCAGGAGCAGCGGGATCGTCAGCCCGTCGCCGGCCAGGGCGGAGACCGTCGCCTGGCCGACGCCGATGCCAAGGAACCGTCGGTAGCGCGGGCCGAGGAACACGCGCCATTCGTCGATCGCGGTTCGCCTGCCCCCCGCGTGTGGGTCGGCCATCAGCTCCCGATCGCCGGGCCGTACCAGACGCTGGCGGCGATGATCAGGTAGAGCGCGACGAGCGCGAGGCCCTCGAGCCAGGTCGACTCGCCGTCGAACACGATCAGCGCACCGAGGATCACCGCCAGTGCCAGTGACCCGAGCAGCAGCGGGCTGAGGACCAGCGTCAGCGGCGGACCACCGATGACCAGGCTGATGATCACGAGCGCCGGCGTGAGCGCCAGGGCGATCTGCAGGCTCGAGTTCATGATCAGGCTGATCGCCAGGTCGACCTGGTTCCGGGCGGCGAGCTGGATCCCGACGACGTTCTCGACCGCGTTCCCGGCGAGCGCGACGACGACGAGACCGGCGAACGCCTCCGAGATCCCGAGCGACCCGAGCGACGGCTCGAGCGCCTCGACGAACCAGTCCGAGACGAATGCCGCGCCGATCGCCGAGAGGGCCAGCAGACCGACCGCCAGCGGCAACGGCCAGACCCGGTCGACCGGGGCCTCGAGGGCACTCGCGCCGGGTCCGCCGGCGATCGAGAACGGGATCGACGCGGCGAAGAGGACGAGGAGGACGACCGCGGTGAACACGCTGAGCTCCTGGGCGTGGCCGGCGTCGGGGGCGCCGGGCGCGGTCGCCAGGGTGGGGATCGCCAGCGCGGCGACCGCCAGGACGAGGAGCACCGCGATCGTGCGGACCGGTCCCGCCCCGAAGACCTGGACCCCGAACCGTCGCCCGCCGGCGAAGAAGGCGAGCCCGAGGACGAGCAGGCTGTTGGCGAGGATCGAGCCGATGAGCGCCGTCTGGACGACGACGACCAGCCCGGCCTGCAGGGCGAAGATCGAGATGAACAGCTCCGGCAGGTTGCCGAGCGCCGACTGGAGGACGCCGGTCTTGCCCGGACCGAGCCGATGACCGAGCTGGTCCGTGCCCGACCCGATGACCCCGGCCAGGCCCGCCAGGGCGATCGCCGACACCACGAACACGGCGCCGTGCGGCGCGTCGGCGAATCGGAGGACCGCGGTCAGGATCGTGGCGCCGACGGCTGCGATGAGCAGGACGATCGTCGTCCGGCCGAGGAGCGCCGCGAACGACGCGGCGCTGGAGGGGGAGCTGGCCGAAGGCGCCGTCACGATCCCGATGATACGAGCGCCGGGCGGGGGCGAGGGCCCGCTCCGGCGCTACCATCGGGGCATGCCCACGAACCGGCTCGCCGGCGAGACGAGCCCGTACCTCCTCCAGCACGCCCACAACCCGGTCGACTGGTATCCCTGGGGTGAGGAGGCGCTCGCCCGGGCCCGGACCGAGGACAGGCCGATCTTCCTGTCGATCGGCTATGCCGCCTGCCACTGGTGCCATGTCATGGAGCGCGAGTCGTTCGAGGACCCCGTGACGGCCGCCGAGCTCAACCGCGACTTCGTGGCGATCAAGGTGGACCGCGAGGAACGGCCCGATCTCGACCAGGTCTACATGGCTGCGGTCCAGGCGATGACCGGCGGCGGTGGCTGGCCGATGAGCATGTTCCTGACGCCCGACGGCCGGCCGTTCTACGGCGGGACGTACTTCCCGGACACGCCGCGACACGGGCTGCCGTCCTTCCGGCAGGTGCTCGAGGGCGTCGCGCGGGCCTATCGCGAGCAGCGTTCCGAGCTCGACCGGTCGAGCGCCGCGATCGTCGCGGCGATCGCCAACGCGGCGCGCCTCGGCGAGGGTGGTCCGGCCACGACAGCTGGTCCCGGCGCTGCCGCCGCTGCCGGCGGTCCGAGTACCGCGGCTGGTGGGCTGCCGGACCGGACGGTCCTCGACGCGGCGGTCGCCTCGCTCGAGGGGTCGTTCGATCCACGCCATGGCGGGTGGGGCGGCGCGCCGAAGTTCCCGGCGCCGATGACGATCGAGTTCCTCCTCCGCCGGTCGGCCGCCGGCGCCGACGATGGCCGGGCGCTCGCGATGGCCCGCCGGACGCTCGATGCGATGGCCGACGGCGGGATCCACGACCAGCTCGGCGGCGGCTTCCACCGCTACGCGACCGATGCGATCTGGCTCGTGCCGCACTTCGAGCAGATGCTCTACGACAACGGGCAACTCGCGCGCGTGTACGTCCACGCCTGGCAGCTCACCGGCGAGCGGCGCTACCTCGACGTCGCGGTCGGGACGTTGGACTACCTCGCCCGCGAGCTGCTGACCGACGACGGCGGGTTCGCGGCCAGCCAGGATGCGGATACCGAGGGCGAGGAGGGCGCCACGTTCGTCTGGACGCCGGCCGAGGTGCGCGCGGCGCTCGACGCCCAGGACGCGGAGCTGTTCGCCGCCGCTTACGACCTGACCGACGGCGGCAACTGGGAGGGCCGCACGATCCTGCGCCGGGTCCGCTCCGACGACGAGCTGGCGGCGGCGTTCGACGCGACCGCGGACGCCGTCGCGGGCCGTCTCGCCGCCGCCCGGTCCCGCCTCCTCGCGGTGCGGGCAGAGCGTCCGCAGCCGGCTCGCGACGACAAGGTCCTGGCCGGCTGGAACGGACTCGCGCTCGCGGCGTTCGCCGACGCCATCGTCGCGCTCGAGTCGACCGGTGGCGCCGAGGATCGCGAGCGCGCGGACCGCTACCACGCCGTCGCAACCCGCGCGGCGGCGATGGTGCTCGAGGACCTGCGGCTCCCCGACGGCCGCCTCCGCCGGAGCTGGAAGGACGGCCGTGCCACGGCCGACGGCGTCCTCGAGGACCATGCCTTCCTGGCTGAGGGGCTGCTCGCGCTGTACGGCGCGACGTTCGACGAGCGCTGGTTCGTCGCTGCGCGCGGGCTGGCCGACACGATCCTCGAGCGGTTCGCCGATCCGGCCGGCGGGTTCTTCGATACGAGCGACCTGCATGAGACGCTCGTCGTCCGCCCGAAGGACCTCCAGGACAACGCCGTCCCGTCGGGCAACGCGATGGCGGCGACCGTCCTGCTCGAGCTCGACGCGCTCACCGGAGACGGCCGGTACCGATCGGCAGCCGAGGCGGCGCTCGGCCAGGTCGACCGCCGTCCTCGGGCGCTATCCGAGCGGCTTCGCGCAGTGGCTCGTCGCCCTCGACTTCGCGCTGGCCGACGTCATCGAGGTGGCCCTCGTCGGTGCTCCGGACGATCCGGCGACGCGTCGGCTCCTGGGCACGGTCCGGATCGGGTTCCGGCCGAGTCTCGTCGTGGCCTGCGGCGCGGACCCGGCGTCGGCCGAGATCCCGCTGCTCCAGGACCGCTTCCAGCTCGACGGTCGGCCGACGGCGTTCGTCTGTCGCCACTTCGCCTGCCGCCAGCCGGTCAACGAACCCGAGGCGCTGGCCGCCCAGCTGGTGGGTCCGTGACCGTCGAGATCCGCGAGGTCCGGCCGGACGAGTACGCGGCGCTCGGTGACGTCAGCGTCGCGGCCTACCTGACGGTCGGCGAGGACGGTCACGACGGCTACCTCGACTTCGTCCGCGATGTCGCGACGCGGGCGCGGATCTGCCCGGTCTTCGTGGCCGTCGACGACGCCGGCACGGTCCTGGGCGGCGTCACCTATGTCCCCGGGCCCGGCACGCCGTACTCGGAATCGGAGGGGGAGGGCGAGGCCGGCTTCCGGATGCTCGCGGTCGACCCCTCGGCGCAGGGACGGGGCGTCGGGCGGGCGCTCGTCGACGCCTGCATCGGGCGGGCACGCGCGGACGGTCGGGCGCGCCTCGTCCTGCTGACCCGTCCGTTGATGACGGACGCGCACGCGCTCTACCTGCGGATGGGCTTCCGCCGCGCCCCCGAGCGCGACGGCGAGCCGGAGCCCGGCGTCGAGCTCCTCGGCTTCGTCCTCGACCTCGGTCCCGACCCGGCCGCCGGGCCTGGCGATGGCTCCTGAGGCGCCCGTCCGACCGGCGAACGGCACGCCCGCCGAGCCGCGCCCGGCCGCGACGATCGTCCTGGTCCGCCCCGCCCCCGATGGGCTCGAGGTCCTCCTGACCCGCCGCCCCGACTCGATGGCCTTCGCGGCGGGCCTGCACGTCTTCCCGGGCGGACGCGTCGAGTCCGCCGACGCGGACCCGCGCCTCGTCACTCGGGCGCGCGGGCCGCGGGCGGAGGCGGCATTTCGCGTGGCCCACCGGATCGCCGCGATCCGCGAGACCTGGGAGGAGGTCGGCGTCTTGCTCGCCGACGGGCCGACGGGACGCGCGGCCGACAGCCCCATGGCGAGCCCCCGACCCGGCGAGACCTTCGAGGCGCTCGTCACGCGGCTCGACCTTGCGCTCCGGACCGAGGACCTCGTCGAGATCGCCCACTGGACCACGCCGCGGTCGATGGACCGCCGCTTTGACGCCCGGTTCTTCGTGGCCGAGCTGCCGCCCCGGGTGGCGATCCGTCCGGATCCGCGCGAGGTCGCGGATCACGCCTGGCTGACCCCGCGAGCCGCCCTCGCGGCCATGACGGCGGGCGCGATCGGGATGTGGCCGCCGACCTCGACGACGCTCCAACGACTCGAGCGGGCGACGACGTTCGCAGCGATCCGCACCGGTCTGGCCATCGCAGCCGAACCCCCGATCGGCACTCACCCGGTGGCGGCCGGCCTTCGGGTGATGACCGGCCAGAGCGCGTTCGGGCCCGAGGGCCGGCCGGCCAACACCGTGCTCGTCGGGGAGCGTGAGGTGGTGGTCGTCGATCCGGGCGATCCTGGCGAGGCGTTCCTCGACGCGGTCGAGGCGGAGGTCGCACGACTCGGGGGGCGGGTCGTCGCGATCGCGCTCACCCACGTCGACCCCGGCCATGCTGCCGGCTCGGAGGACCTCAGCGAGCGGACGGGCGCGCCGATCCTCGTGGGTCCGGGCGGTGCGGCCCAGCTGTCGTGGCCGGCCACGGAGATCGGTGATGGCGCGATCGTCGGCCAGGAGGACGGGACCGTGACCGTGCTGGCGACGCCGGGCCACCGACCCGACCATCTCGCCTACCTGACCGCAGACGGGACCCTGATCGCCGGCGACGCGCTGACCGATCGCCCGACGCTCATCCTGTCGCCCGAGGGCGACCCTGCCGCCCACCGGACGACCCGTGACCGGATCGGCCGGCTCCTGGCCGACGGCAGCGTGGCGCGAGTCGTGCCGGGTCATGGACCGGCGGTCCTGCCGGACCCGGCTGCAGCCCTGGCCGCGGGCACGGTGGACGGGACCGGTCGCTAGACTGACCGGCCATGAGCCAGCCGCCGGGTGACCCGGCCCCGGCGCCGCCGGATGATCGCCTGCCAGCCCCGCCGAGCGACGAGATCGAGGCCGAGGCGCGCCGGATCGTCGGGCTCGCCGTCGTGGCCGGGCTCCGGGTCCGGCTCATGGGCGGGATCGCGGTCCGGATCGAGTGCCCGAGCGCGCATCGTCCGCCGTTCGCCCGCGAGTATCGCGACTTCGATCTCGTCGCTCATGCCAAGGACGTCACGGCGCTGAGGCGGCTCCTCGAGGGCGAGGGCTACGTCGGCGACAAGCTGTTTAACGCGATCCACGGCGCGTCTCGGCTCATCTACGCGGGACCCACCGGACACTGGTCGGTGGACATCGTCATCGACCAGCTCGTGATGTCCCACACGATCGAGCTCAGGGACCGGCTGGCGACCGACGGCCTCACCCTCGACCTGGCCGATCTGCTGCTCACGAAGCTCCAGATCTGGGAGACCAACCGCAAGGACCTCGGCGACGCCGCCTGTCTCCTGGCCGACCACCCGCTCGAGAGCGTCCGCCGGCTGGTGGCCGCAATTGGACCCGACGGCGCCCCGGCGCCGATCGACCTGGTCAGGATCCGGTCCGTCCTCGGGGCGGACTGGGGGTTCTGCCATACGGCCGAGCGCAACCTGGGGGCGATCGCGGACCTCGTCCGGCAGACACCGATGACCGACCCGCCGTATCCCATCGAGACCCAACTGACCGCGCTGCTCGCGGCCATCGACGCCGCACCGAAGTCGCTCGGCTGGAAGGCACGAGCCCGAGTGGGCGAGCGCGTTCGCTGGTACGAGACGCCCGAAGAGGCGCGGCGCTAGGCCGCGTCGTCCAGGCCGGCGCGAAGGAGCGCCGCCCGCCAGTGGTCGACGGACGTCTCCAGGTCGTCGAGCACGCTGCCGTCCTCCTGCTCGAACGACGGGATCACCTCGAGGATGAGATCGGTCGTCTCGACCCCGCCCTCGGCCAGGGCTGCGAGGACCCGATCCGCATCGATCCGACCCGTCGCGTTGCGAGCCGGCGTGAACGGCCAGTGATGATCGCCCTCGGCGTCCGATTGCTGGAGCTGGACGACCGGCGCGACCCGCCCGAGCGCTCGCAGCCAGGCGTAGGGATCGCGCTCATCGCCGATCGTGCCCGGGACGCACATGTGACCGACGTCGAGGCACAGCCGGATCGGCGCGCGGGCGTCGTCGCCGTCGGTCATGAGCTCACGGATCATCGCCATCGTCGACGGCTCGCGCGCCGCCGCCAGGTTCTCGACGAGGAGGTAGTCGAGTCCCGCGGAGCGTGCCCGTCGCGCGAGTCCGTCGAGCGTCCGTTGGAGCCCCGACCAGAGCTCGGCTCGACGCTCGCGATCGGTCCAGTCGGGGACGCTGAACGCACCGACATGCCCGCCCGTCGCGTGCCCGCCCGCGGCGGCGGTCCAGTCGATCGCCCATTCGAACCAGGTGGTCGCCGCGGCGCGACCCGCGGGATCCGGATGGAGCAGCAGGTTGTCGGAGTAGGCCGCGAGCCCGGTGAACGTCGAGTGGAGCTCGAGACCGGCGGCGCGGATCTCGCCACCGGCGGCCTGGGCCGCCGCCATCGGCGACCCGGTCGCGACGAGATCGAACGAATGCTGGACGAGCCGGAGCCCGAGTCGGTCGCGGACGATCGGTGCCCAGTCCTCGACGAGCGGCCAGCGCTTGACCGCGAAGCACGAGTCGATCCCGAGCCGGACGCGCATCGTCAGCCTCCTTCGATCGACGGACCCGGCGCCCGGACGGCGGCCGACTCGGTCAGCCCGCGATAGTCGGCGCGGGCCTGGACATAGGCGACCCGGGTGCGTGGCTCCGGCTCGGTCGCCGGGCTCAGCTGGACGCAGCGCTCGATGGCCTCGGCCGGGTCCCGATAGACGCCGGCGCCGAGCCCGGCCAGCATCGCGACGCCGGTGACGGCGGCATCGCCCGGTACGGTCCGGACCGGGATGCCGAGCACGTCCGCCTTGATCCGCGTCCAGGTCGCCAGCCGCGCGTCGCCGCCGGACACCCGGAGCTCGGTGACGGGCGCATCGCCGGCACGGAGGAGGTCGAGCTGGTCGGCCATCGCGAAGGCCACGCCTTCAAGCATCGCGCGGACGAGGACCGCCCGGTCGTGTCGGAGCGACAGCCCGATGAACGCGCCGCGCAGGTCCGGGTCGGTCCGCTCGCCATCGCCCAGGACCGGCAGGGCGACGACCCCACCGGCACCCGGGCCCACGCGCCCCGTTTCCGCATCAAGCCGGGCGTAGTCCGCGTCGGTCGCCCGACCGCTCCGACCGCCGTACAGGAGGCCGGCCAGCCAGGCGATCGCCGCCCCGGTCGTATTGATCCCGGTCTCGGTCGTGAACGGCCCCGGGATGACGTGCGGGTAGTGAGTGACCGCGAGGACGTCGAGCGGCGCCGGCACCGCCGCGTTCAGACAGGTCGACGAGCCGGCCATCTCGCTGACCGATCCGGGGGCGACGACCCCGACCCCCAGGGCACAGGCCTGGCTGTCCGCGCCGCCGAGGACGACCGGGATCCCGGCGGCGAGCCCGACCCGCCGGGCGAGCGTCGCGCGCAGCCCTCCGACGACGCCCGCGGATGGCCGGACGGCCGGGAACAGCGACGCGTCCAGGCCGAGATCGGCCATGAGATCCGTGTCCCAGTCGCCCCGCCGAAGGTCGTAGACGAGCGTCGCACCCGCATGCGTCCCGTCCGTGGCGGCGACTCCGGTCAGGGCCAGGGCGACGAGGTCCCGCGGCTGGAGCGCGAGCCTCGCGGCCGCGAACGCATTCGGCTCATGCTCGCGCAGCCAGAGCAGCTTCGGAGCGATGTGGAAGCCGGACGGCAGGTGCCCGGTCCGCCGGTGGATCGCGGCGTCGCCGAACCGATCGCGGATCGCTTCCGCCTGTGGGCTGGCGCGGTTATCGCGGTAGATCAGACCCGCGGAGACCGGGTCACCGCTCCCGTCCACGAGGACGACCGACGGGCACTGCCCGGTGAGCCCGATGGCCTTCACATCCGTGGCGCGGCCGAGACCGTCGGCGATGACCCGGCGGACGAGGTCGCCGAGCGCGCCGATCGCGGCCGAACGCCAGGCCCGGGCGTCCTGCTCGGCCCAGCCCGGCCGTGGGGACAGGGTCGGATAGCCGCGCCGCGCCTCGAGCAGGCGCCGGCCGTCCAGATCGAACGCCGCCGCTCGAGCGCCGGACGTGCCGACGTCGATGGCGACGAGCAGGCCGCGCTGCGCACGTCCGGCCACCGCTCAGCCTCGGACCAGCTGGTGGGCCGCGACCTTGTCGCGTTCCAGCGTGATGAGCGCCCCGTTGAGCACGCCGGTGCCGTAGTCGGACCCCGGATTGATGGCGATCGTCCGGCCGAGCCGGCGGATCCCGCCCGACTCGTGGATGTGCCCGTGGAGACCGAGCAGCGGCTGGACCGCGAGCAGCATGTCGCGCACGGCGGTGCTGCCGACCGCGGCGAACTTCACCTGGCCGGCCGATGTCTGGACGGTGAGATCCGCATCGAGCATCGGTGCCTCATCGAGCCCGCTGCCGTACGGCGGGACATGGACGTTGACGATCGCCCGCTCCGGTGCCGCGAGCTGGCTCGCCAGCCCGCCGAGCGCAGCCGTCAGCTGGTCCTCGGTCATCTCCCGATGGGTGTGCCAGGGGGTGATGTTCGAGTAGCCCCACGAGATCATCTCGTGGTCCTCGTCGATCATCACCACCCGGCCTTCGTCGTGCGTCCCCCAGGGCGCCTCGTCGAGGAGCGTCCGGAGCTCGATCGGGTCGTCGTTGCCGAGCATGAAGTAGAGCCGTTTCCCGGTCGGGCGGAGTCGTTCGTCGGCGAGGGTGAGCCAGCTCGTCAGCCGCTCGCGCATGAGCTGGACGAAGAGCCCGTCGAGGCTGCCGTCGGCCTTCCGCGCGTCGAGCTCCCCGGATTCGGCGCGGTAGGGGTAGTAGCCGTGATCGGCGATGAGCCGCTCGAGCTCCTCGAGGTCCGGCCCCGGGTCGACCTCGTAGCTCGTGCCGATGAACGAGCACCGATACCGACCGTCAGCTCCCCGGACGATCGTCTGGAGCGCCTTGCCGGCGACGTCGCCGCCGAGGATGAGGACGTCGACTCCGTACGCCGTCCCGGCATTGACGAACTTGCGGAAACATTTGCTGGACCCGTGGAGATCGGTGGCGAAGTAGACCTTGGTCTTCCGTGCCATCTCGGCGTCAGACCGCCGTCGGTCGAGAGCGCACGGTCCGGACCGCGTCCATGAGACGCATCGCCCGGTCGCGGTCGACCGGGTTCCAGGTGACCCCGTCGACCTTCAGGCTCGTCCCGACGATGGCGCCGTCGGCCACGGCGAAGATCTCCTCGACGCGGTCGGCCCGGACGCCGGTATTGGCGATGACCGGAGTCCCCGGCGCGGCATCCTTCGCCTCGCGCAGGTGGCTCATCTCGAACGGGATGCCGGCCGCCGGCCCGCTGATGAGGATCGCGTCCATCCCGAGGAACGCGGCGCCTTTGGCCCGGTCCGCGACGCTCCGACTGCCGATCGCACTGGCGAACTCCGGGGCGATGTTGTCGAACAGCGCGACATCGGCGGCACCGATCATCGTCCGGTAGCCGGCGATGTCGCCGATCCGTGGCTCGATCATCCCCAGGTCGCTCTCGTAGACCCCGGTCAGGACCTCGCGGATGAACCGGGCGCCGGTCGCCCGCGCGAGCGCCAGGCTGGCGATCGCGTCCCACAGGATGTTCACCCCGAACGGGACCCGGACCTCGGACCGGAGCGCACCGATCGTCGCCGCCATCGCCGCCGGGATCTCCGGGCCAACCGCGAGCTGGTACGGATGGTCGGCCTCGTTGCAGAACAGGACCCCATCGACGCCGGCCTCCTGGAGGATCGCGAGGTCGCGCCGGATGACCTCGACGAAGCGGTCGGGTCCGGCGACTTGGTCGTGATGCGGCCGTCCGGGCAGGCCGGGGAAGTGGAGCATCGCGATGACCGGTTTGGTCGTCCCGAAGATGCGCTCGAGTGCGTCCATGGCTCCCTCCTCAACCAGCCGGGCCGGGCGGCGACCCGGCGTCCGGAGCCTCGCCGTCGTGGGCGACGTCGTCCTTGGGCCCGGCCACGACGATCTCCACCCCGAGCGCGGCGATCGCCGCGATCTCGGCCTTGTCGGCAGTCTCGTCGGTGACCAAGTGGTGGATGCGGCCGGCCTCGGTCACCACCGAGTTGACCGCCGCGCCGATCTTCGATCCGTCGGCGATCACCATCAGCCGGTCCGAACGGTCGATCGCGGCGCGCTGGACCTCGGCGTCCGCGTCGTCGACCTCGGTCACGCCCCAGCGCGCGCTGAGCCCGGCTGCGCCGATCACGGCGAGGTCGAACCGATAGCGCCCGAGCGTCGCCACCGCGGCCGGCCCGACACAGGTCAGCTCGTCGCGCCGGACGGTCCCGCCAAGGGCCACGACCTCGACCGGCCGAGTCCCGAGCAGGCTCGCGATCGGGAGCGACGCAGTGACCGCGAGCAGTCCCTGGTGGACGGGGAGGAACCGGGCGAACTGCTCGGCGGTCGTGCCCATCCCGACATAGACGACTCGTGCGTCACCGAGGAGTCGGGTCGCGCGCATCCCGATCCGACGCTTCTCCCGGGTGTGCTGGAGCGCGCGCGCGTTGAACGCGACGTCGAGCGAGCGGGTGAGATGGGCCGTGGCCCCGCCGTACGTCTGGCGGACGAACCCGTCCCGCTCGAGCCGGCGGATGTCGCGTCGGATCGTCATCTCCGACACACCGAACTCGCGAGCGAGCTCGCCGACGTGGATCGTCTGATCCTCGGCGACCCGTTCGAGGATCCGGTGCCGCCGGTCGACCGCCGCCAGCGGACGCGACCGACCGGCCGAGGGGGCTGTCCGTGTCACAGCATCCGACACGCAGGGTCTCCCGGATGGACAACAAGGATTGACGAACAGTGTGCGATTGTGTTCGACTATCGGTGCGGTCGGCCCAGCCTGTCAAGCGCTCCGACTGCCGAGGACGAGGAGGGCACCGTGGCTACGACTGGCTCGGGTTCCGGGGGCAGCCAACTGTTCGTCCGCCAGAGCACGGGCCTGGTCCGTGAGGCGTCCGCGCTCGACGCGACCATCTTCAACGCCGTGTTCTCGGCGCCCGTCGGGGCGACCCTCGCGATCGGTGTTCTGTGGTCGCTCTCAGCGTTCCCCGGTGCCGATCCGATCTGGGCCACGATCATCGCCGTCGTCCTCAACGTCCCGGTCCTGATCATGATGGCCTTGCTCGCGTCGGCGATGCCTCGGACGGGGGGCGATTACGTCTGGGTCAGTCGTATCCTCGCCCCGCCCCTGGCGATGGTGAGCAACTTCGCGGCCGCACTGTCGGCCATGATCGGGGCGACATTCTGGGCTCGGTTCTTCCCAGTCTTCGCTCTCGGACCCATCCTCGTGTCGCTCGGGGTCCTGTTCGACAACTCGACGCTCGTCGAGTGGGGAACCAATTTCCAGACGAAGAACGAGTGGGTCTTCCTTGGTGGCGTGTCGATGATCGTCCTGGTGACGGCCATCCTGATCGCCGGCCTGAAGACCACGTTCCGCTGGCAGAACGCCTTCTGGATCATCGCCACGTTCGGAACGTTCGTCGCGTTCCTCGCGTTCCTCGTCGGCGACAGCGCCGGCTTCAACTCGAACTTCGATGCCCTGAACGCCAAGTTCGGCGGCGGCACGACAGCCGCCGTCGTCACGGCGGCGGGAACGGCCGGCGCGGCACCCAATGCCGGGGACATCTCCGCGACCGCCCCGACCGTGTTCGCCCTCATGGTGTTCATGATGTGGAGCTGGTGGTCGGTCTACCTGTCAGGTGAGCTGAAGAGCGCCTCGAATCGCGGCCGCCAGCTGTCGGTGATGTTCGGTGGCCTGATCTGGGACGGGGTGTTCATCCTCATCGGGCTGATCCTGTTCTTCAAGGTCGTGCCCTACGACCTGGCCACGGCGCTGAACACCGGCGGTAATACGGCCTATGCCATCCCCAGCGGGCCCTGGTATCAGTTCCTGTCGTCGCTGGTCCAGAACATCCCGGTGCTTGCGCTGGTCATCCTCGGCTCGTTCCTCTTCTGGAGCCTCCCGGCGATGGTCGGCAACACGTTCATGCCGATCCGGTCGGTCTTCGCCTGGTCGTTCGACCGACTGCTCCCGGAGAAGTTCGCCGAGGTCAACGAGCGGACCCATTCGCCGGTCCCGGCGATCCTGCTGATCATGGCCATCGTGACGGGGATGCTCGCCTGGAGTGTCCTGTCAACCGACTTCTTCACGTGGCTCGCGCTGGGTGTCGAGGCCGGCGTCGTGTGCGTCGTCATCGTCGCCATCGCCGCGCTTGCGTTCCCGAGCCGGCGACCGGAGCTCTACCAGGCGTCGCCCGCGAACGTGCGGTTCCTC
This sequence comes from uncultured Chloroflexia bacterium, assembly GCA_963783135.1. GTDB lineage: Bacteria > Chloroflexota > Limnocylindria > Limnocylindrales > CSP1-4 > Chersky-267. The sequence continues at coordinate 21,234 of CAWAMH010000003.1, forward strand.
GGGGTGCCCGTGCTGTACATCGTGGCCCCGCTCGCGATCCTCGTCATGCTCTTCCTCACCTGGTGCACGGTGTCCTTCCCGGCGCTCGCCCTGGCCGGCAACATGGACAACCTGTGGCAGATCCCGGCATTCATGGGGATGATCGTCGTGATCGGCCTGGTCCTCTTCTATGGGGCCAAGTACATCCGACGCAGCCAGGGCATCGACATCGACCTGGTCTACCGCGAGCTGCCGCCCGAGTGACGGCGTCGACCGGGCGCT
>CAWAMH010000004.1:0-19063 GCA_963783135.1 uncultured Chloroflexia bacterium
CGCCGCGGACCGCGAACCGGTCGGCCATCCCGAGGTTCCCGAACTCGATCCGGTCCCAGCCGATCCCGACGCCGACGATGAGCCGACCGCGCGACAGCGCGTCGAGCGTCGCCAGCTCCTTGGCCAAGACGACCGACTGGCGCTGGGGCACGACGATGACGCTCGTGCCGAGCTTGAGCGTCGGATGCCGAGCTCCGACGTGGGCCAGGGCGAGGATCGCCTCGTAGATCAGGCCGTACTCGTCGGCGGAATTGTGCTCGATCAGCACGTGGTCCGTCGTCCAGACGTCGGACCAGCCGACCCGCTCGGCGACCTCGGCGGCCGCCTCGATCCCCTCGGCAGTGGCGCCGGCATGCATCGTCGGGAGCACGAGTCCGTAGTCCATGTTGGGATGGTATGAGACCGGGCGCCCCTGCGTCGGATCAGGGTGTCGGGCGCAGCCGCGGGTGGGTCGCGGGCTGACCGTCAAGGACCGACAGGTCGGAGCCGTCGGCGTCGATGAAGCCGATCATGCGGTTCCCCCACTGGGCGTCCTGGCAATTCGGCTCGCACCCGACCCAGGTGAAGATGATCCGCTTGCCATCAGGTGTCCAGGTCGGCTGGGTCGCCCGGGTGTCGTTCTTGTCGAAATGGGTGACTTGGGTCAGGCCGGTCCCATCCGGGCGGACCGTGTACAGGTTCGCTGCCTCTGTCGAGTCCTGAAACTGGGCCAGCTCATGGGTGTTGAACACGATTCGCTTCCCATCCGGGCTCCAATCGGGGTACGCGCCGAGCAGCTCCGGGTCGGTCAGGATGCGCGGGATATCGACCTCGGAGCCGTCCGCGTTGACGACCGCGATCGAGCTGCCAAGGAGCGGCTCCGTCGGCGGCATGAGCTGGTTCGTCAGGACGAGGACGATCTCCTTGCCGTCCGGCGACCATCGCGGGCCGACAGCTTCGACGTACTCGGAGCCGCGAGGAGGAGCCTTTGCCACGATGCGACGTGCTCCGCTCGCGAGATCAAGCACCTCGATCGAGACGACGTCGCGCCTGGATCCGTTCACGCCCGCAGGGTCGAACCGCGCGTAGGCCAAGTGCTTTCCGTCGGGCGACCAAGCTGGTGAGGCGACCCACCGGCACGACACCCCGTCGCAGCCCACGACCTTCGTCGGGTCGGTCCCGTCCGCGTTGGCGGTCCAGATCTCGCCGGCGTCCTGCCCAAGCTCGAAGGCGATCAGCTTGCCGTCCGGCGACCAATCCGGGTGGTAGAGCGGCATCGGCAGATCGGTCAGGACCCAGTGGCCGTCGCTGCCGTCTGGTCGGATCAGGGGGAGACCGCGCCCGTCGTCGTTGCCCCACTGGTAGACGATCCAAGGCTCGCCGTCCCGGATGGCGATCGCGGAGGGTGAAGGGGCCGGAGTCTCGTGGACCGACGCCGACGGAGCCGGATGAGCGCCCGAAACCGCCGGCGGGGAGATCGACGGCAACGGGGCTGGCGTCCCGCCGATCGAGGCGCCGGAGCATCCGCCCAGCAGGAGTCCGACTACGACGACGGCGACTCCGCGCATGGCATCCCTCATCGTTGGAGCCGCTGCCAGGCCCCGCAGCCGATGGATCCGACCCACCTCCACGTTGGAGCCTCCTCGAACTTCGAGTCAACGAAGCCCAGCTCGAGCCCGTGGATCAAGAGCAACCGGGTGCCATCCGGGGACCATAGGAAGGTGTTCGTCGCGGGACCCAAGGTGGGCGGGCCGACAGGGGCTCCTTCCGCCATTTCGAGGGTCGCCACCCTCGACAGCAGCCCCCCCTCGACGCGTGCTCCTCCGTACGCTAGACGTGAGCCATCGGGTGACCACTCGGCTCCGCTCTCGTCCCATGGCGTGTTCGTCAGGTTTCGGTCGCCCGCTCCATCCGAACCGATCACGAAGATGTCTGCAGGAGGATTGAGGCCTGCGTAGACATCAGCGCCGTTGCTGAATGCCGGCAGGGCCGTTCCATCGGGACTGCCCGGATACACGAGATAGCGACCATCCGGTGACCACGAGCCGGTTCCACCTACCCCAGGTCGAGCCGTGATCAGACGAAGATCGGAACCGTCGGCGTCGACGACATAGATGGCAGAGCGATACTCGTACGAGGTTGGGAGCGCGGCCACCTCGGTGACGCCAGCGAACGCGATCCGACGGCCATCGGGCGACCAGACCGGGTCGATGTAGTGCTCGTTCGAGGTCGCCGACTTCGGGGCGACACGAACCCCCGTTCCTCCGGACACGAGCGTCACCCACAGCTCGTTGCTCCGATCACGGGTCGCGGGGAGTGGGGGAGAGTCGTTGGGATTCAGCGCCTTGATCCAGGCGACCTGGCTGAAGTCGGGCGACAAGGTTTCCGATCCGCCGAAGTCCGGCAGAACGCGCGGACTCGAGCTATCCGCATTCGCGACCACAAGATGGCGTGTCTCGGCCGAGCCCGACCGGTAGGCGAGGCTGCTTCCGTCAATGGAGAATCTCGGACAGTATCCCCGGGTGATCTCGTGATCGCCCGTCCCATCTGCGTTCATCACGTGCAGGTGGCCGAGCGTTCCCACAGTGACGTCGGCTACAGAGTAGGCGATCGTCCCGTTCCCAAGGGCCTGTCGGGTCACGCTCGGCTCCGGACCGCTCGGCGGCACGACGGGCAGCGTCTGGAGCGCGACGCTCGGCAGGGTCGGTCGCGGCAGTGGCGCACCGGCGGCGAGCCAGCCGGCCGGCAGGATAAGCATCGCCGCGAGGCCCAGGACGATCCAGCGCCGACGGCTCGCCCGGCCCCGCTCCCGCGCCTGGCGACGCGCCTCGAGGCCGGCGGCAGTCAGCTCGAACGGCAGGGCGTCAAGTTGCTCGCCCAGGGCCCGGCGGAGTCGGACTTCGAGGCCGGCGTCGTCGAGCTCAGCCATGTCGCACCTCGGCCAGTACCGTCGGTTCGTCGGCCAGTGCCAGCCGCAGATGGGCGAGGGCCGACTTGAGCTGGGTCTTGATCGTGTTGGGACTGACGCCGAGGACCGTCGCTACCGTCTCGACGGGAAGGTCGAGGTAGTAGCGCAGACCGACCGCCGCGCGCATCCGCGGGGGGAGTCCGGCGACCGCCTGCCACAGCGCGCTGAGCTCGTCGGCGTCCGGTCCGGTGGTCGGGCTGGTCATCTCATCGACCAGAGCGAGCTCGACGACCCGGGCGCCGCGCGCGCGCTGGCGGAGCGCCCTGTTGGTGGCGATCCGCAGGAGCCACGGCCGGAGGGCGTCCGCGTCGCGCAGCGAGTGACCGCGATCGAGTGCTGCGAGCAGGCTGTCGGCGACGATGTCCTCGGCGGCGGCCCGGTCGCGGACGATGAGATAGGCCACGGCATGCATCTCGCGGCCATGACCGGCGAGCAGATCGGCGAGCACCTCGGGTCGTCCCCGACGGAGTGCCTCGACCGTCATCCGTCCTCCTACGTCCATCGCCTGCCTGGGCCACCGGGATTGCCCGATGTCACAGGGTAGATACCGGGCGTCGTGAATCCGGGTGAGTCGGGCGCTTGACTTCCAACGAAGGAGGTATATCGTCAAGCGCTATAGCGGTGCTCGTACGACCCGGAGGCCGACATGGCCCAGCAGCCCTCCGCATCGGCAGGCGCGCCACCCGCGAGTCCGGCTCCGGGCGCCGACGCCTCGGCTGCTGATCACGCGGCCGCCGACATCGCGATCGACGCCGCCTATCTCGCCTATGGCCGGGCAGTCTGGATCGGCGTCGTGTCCGGGGTCGCTGTCGGCTTCCTGCTCGGCTTCGTCAACCGACTGATCATGCGCATCGTGGCCGTGATGAACGGCCCGACACCGATCGAGACGGATTTCGGGGCCAAGGTCCTGAACTTCACGGTGGAGGGGACGATGTTCCTGATCGTGACGACCGTCATCGTCTCGATCGTCCCCGGCGCGCTGTACATGGTCCTGCGTCGGCTGTTCCCGAGCGGGGCGTTGGCGAGCGGTCTCGTCTTCGCCGTCCTGCTGCTGGCCGTCGCCGGGACCTCGATCATCGACGCCCAGGCGAGGGACTTCCGCCTCCTCGGCGAGCCGATGGTCTCCGCGGCGATGTTCATCGGGCTGTTCTTCGCGTTCGGGCTGCTCGTCGCCATGTTGGCGACCCGCCTCGACCAGCGCGTGTCGCGCGAGCCGACGGACCGCGTCTCCGCGCTCTACGCCGGCGCGGGTGGGCTGATCCTGATCCTCGCGCTCCCGATCCTGTTCTCCGGACCCTGGGCGTTGCTCCTCTTGGCCCCGATCTGCTACGTCTTCGCGGTCTCGTTCTGGCCGTCGACCGTTCATCGCCGGGCGATCCGGCTCGGCGGCTATGTCGCGCTTGCCGTCCCGATCGTCCCCGGTCTGATCGACCTGGGCCAGGAGCTCTCGCTGATCGCGCTCGCCTAGGACCACACACGACGACGCCCGGCGTCGTCGTGGAGGCGGCATCGTTCCATCGGTCGCTGGAGCGGGACCTTCGGGTGGGTGGCGGGATCGGTGCCTGGCGCCAGGCTATCGGCACCCGCTCCGAGGGGCCCGCCGCTTGTCTGCCGTCAGGTTCTCCATCCTCGGCGTCCCGGTCGAGATCCGGGCGTCGTTCCTTCTTCTTGCCGTCGTCCTCGGCCTGGCACGGCATATGGATCCGCTCATGCTGGCCTGGATCGCGATCGCGATCGTCGCGGTCTTCGCCCACGAAGCAGGACACGCGGTCGCGTTCCGGGCGTTCGGCTCCGCTCCGAGGATCATCCTCCACGGCGGCGGGGGAATGACCATCGGGGCCGATCCGGGCATCCATCGCCGGATCATCCTCGCGGGCGCCGGCCCGCTCGCGGGGCTCCTGCTCGGAGTCGTCGCCGTGATCGCAGCGCGTGCCCTCCCGGCGGGCCCGACGACGCGGGTCCTGATCGACGACGTCCTGTTCGCGACCCTCGGTTGGAGTCTCGTCAATCTGCTCCCGATCGGCGATCTCGACGGCCACACCGTTCTGAAGGACGTCGTGCGGCTGGCGCTCGGTCACCCGGCCCCCTTCGAGATCCGGATGGTCGGCGTCGGCACCCTCCTCGCGCTTACGGGCGGCGCGATCTGGGTGGGCCAGTACGAGGCGGCCTTCACGGTCGGGTTCATCGCGATCATGTCTGCGACGCCGCTCGACCGACACCTGGGTGCGGTGTCGGGAGCCGGCGGTGGCAGCCAGCCTCTCGCGCTCATGTTCCAGGGCCGGGCCGACGAGGCGCTCGAGGCCGCCGATCGCGCTCTCGATCGGAACCCGGAAGATGCCGAGGCGCTCTTCGCACGCGCGTCCGTGCTCCGACTGATGACCCGATACGCGGAGGCCGAGGCGGAGTACACGCGGCTCATCGAACGCCATCCGGACATGGTCGGTGCGTTGTCGGGAAGATCCGTCGTGCGATCGGCACTCGGCGATGCGTCAGGGGCGCGGGCCGATCTGGAGGCGCTGGCGGCGGTGCCCGACCCGAAGCCGGCCATGCAGTCCGCGATCGCTCTCTACGCGGCGTATCGCTACGCAGACGCGGCGGCAGAGATCGCGCCCGCCCTGGCGCGAGCAGATCTTGTGCCGGCGGAGCGCACGCTGCTCCACGGTCTGAGCTCGGTGATGAACGAGGCGCTCGGACACCCGGATGCGGCTCTCGCCGTCGCCGACGCGGAGCTGGCGGATCATCCCGACGATCTCGTCCTCCACGAAGCTCGGGCCCTTGCGCTCATCGGCCTCGGCCGGCCGGAGGAGGCGATCATCAGTGCCCGACGCGCTCTCGCGGGAGCGCCGAAGAACCCTGAGCTTCTGGAAACGACGGGGATCGCCGAGCGCCTCGCGGGCAGGGCAGATGCGGCGTTGCCACGGCTCCTCGCCGCGGCGAGTGCGCGACCGGAATCGTCCCGCGGGCGCGCCGAGCTGTCCGCCGGTTTCACCCAGCTTGGCCGCCTCGACGAGGCGCGCGATGCCTTGGCCGCGGTCCCCGAGGCACGTCGGCAGGACCCACACTTCAAGTACGCGGAAGCGTGCCTTCTGGCCGCCACGGGTGATCGAGATCGGGCGATGGCGACCCTCGCCGACGCGGTCAGGATCCGGCCGGGGCTCGGGCGTCGAGCAGCCACCGATCCACTCTTGGGTGCGATCTCAGGCACACCGGAGTGGGCCGCCGCATGAACGGCGTCGATCTCTGATCGCGAGACCTCCCCCGAGACTCCGCCGATGCACCGACTCGCATCACGGACGAACCGGCGTCGGGCCGGGTCCCAACACCCCCGCCGATGCACCGACTCGCATCACGGACGAACCGGCGTCGGGCCGCGCCCCAGGACCCCCGCCGATGCACCCACTCGCATCACGGACGAACCGGCGTCGGGACAGGCTCGCCCCGCGATCAGCCGGCCTTCGTGAAGTCCGTCTCCTTGACCAGCCGACCGGACCGCTCGAACGTCCGCCAGATCCCGGTCTGTCGCCCCCGGTCGAACTCGCCCGTGCGCATCAGGCTGCCGTCGGTGCGATACCACTGCCACGCGCCGTGCTGCTCTCCGTCGAGGAGGAAGCCCGTGTACTTGACCTTCCCGCTGGCGTACAGGACGGTCTCGGGGACCGCCGCCGATGGTCGCGCCATGAGCCGAGTATGCGCCAGCGGCCCGGCCAGATGGTCCGCCCCCGCACAGGACAACCGTAACCTTTACGTCAACGTCAAGGTTCTGCTATCCTAAGGTTCGTGCACACCCCAAACGCCACCAGCGGCGGGTCGTCCAGCGACGCCGCCACCGGGGCTCCGACCGACGCCGCGACGGAGGCTCCGGCGCGGCTCCTCCGCATCCAGGAGGTCGCCGCGGAGCTCGGGCTGACGACCCGCTCGATCCGCTACTACGAGGAGATCGGGCTGCTCGAGCCGGCCGCTCGTTCCGACGGTGACTACCGGCTCTACGACGCCGACGATCTCGACCGACTCCGCTACATCAAGGGTCTCCGCGACGACGCCGGGTTCAGCCTGGCCGAGATCGCCCAGCTGCTGGAGGACGAGACGGCCCGTGCCCGCAACCGCGCGCGGTTCCGCGAGACCCACGACCCCCTTGAGCGACGGACGATCGTGGAGGACGCCCTCGGACGCGTCGACCGCCAGATCGCCACCCTGCGGGGCAAGGCCGACCGCCTCGAGGCGATGATCGCCGAGGCGAACGGCCGGCACACCCATCTGACCGAGCACCTCGCCGAGATCGACGCGGAGCTGGCCGGCGACGCGGCCGGAGCGCAGGCGCACGCCGAGGCCGCACACGCCGCACACCCGCACGAGCTGCCGGCGGTCCGCTCGCGGCCGAAGCGATGAGCCCGGCCCGTACCGTCGCGGGGCTCGACGGCTTCCGCGCCCTCCGCCATCGCAACTTCCGGTTGTTCTGGTCGGGCCAGCTCATCTCGCTGGTCGGGACCTGGATGCAGTCGGTCGCCCAGGGCTGGCTGGTCCTCACCATCACCAACGACCCGTTCATGCTCGGCGTCGTCGCGGCGGCGCAGTTCGTCCCGGTGATGGTCTTCGGCCTGTTCGGCGGGATCGTCGCGGACAGCTTGCCGAAACGCCCGACGCTGGTCGCGACCCAGTCGATCTCGATGAGCCTCGCGTTCATCCTCGGGCTGCTGACCGTGACCGGCACCGTCCAGGTCTGGGAGATCATCCTGCTCGCGTTCGCGCTGGGCTGTACCCAGGCGGTCGACATGCCGACCCGCCAATCGTTCGTCATCGAGATGGTCGGCCGGGAGGACATCGGCAACGCCGTCGCGCTCAACTCGGCGATCTTCAATGCCGCCCGGATCGTGGGTCCGGCCGTGGCCGGTCTGACCATCGGGGTGTTCGACATCTCGACGGCGTTCTTCCTCAACGGCCTCTCGTTCATCGCGGTCATCGCCAGCCTGCTCGCGATGCGGACCGACGAGCTGAACGCCGTCGCCCGGACCGCGATGCCGCGGACCGTCCACGCCGTGTTCGAGACCCTCGCCGAGGGCCTCAGCTATGTCCGCCGGACGCATGTCGTGCTGCTCGGCGTGTCGGTCGTCGGGCTGGTGTCGCTCGTGGGCATGAACTTCGCGGTCGTCGTCCCGGCCATGGCCAAGGACATGCTCGGTGGCGGCGCCGAGGTGTACGGGTTCCTCATGGCGGCGTCCGGCGTCGGTTCGCTGGCCGCGGCGCTCACGGTCGCGTTCCTCGGGCGACCGACCCAGCGGGTCCTCATCGGCGGCGCGATCGTCCTCGGGGTCCTCGAGATCGCGATGGCGCTGTCGCACTCGATGGCGCTGTCGATGGTCTGCATGTTCGGCATCGGCGCCGGCGGGATCGCGATGGCGATGACCGCCAACACCGCCATCCAGCTGGCCGTGCCCGACGCGCTCCGCGGCCGGGTGATGGCGGTCTACACGACGGTCTTCGCCGGCTCGACGCCGCTCGGTGGGCTTGCGTTCGGGGCCATCGCCGCCGTCGGTGGGGTCTCGCTTGCGATCCTCGTCGGCGGGCTCGCCGCGTTGGCGATCGGCATCGGCGCCGGGGTCATCGCCTGGCGCTGGGGTCTGCTCGCGTCCCGCCCGGTCGCGGCGTCGATCGGCGCGTCAGTCCGGCCGACGCCGCAGCGGGACGAGCCCCAGGACCGGCGCCTCGCCGGCGATGTAGTCGTAGCGGACCGGGCCATGCGGTCCGTCGAGCGCGATCCGAAGGCGGATGGTGTCGTCGTCGGGGTGGTTCGGGTCGTAGATCGATAGCTCGACGGTCCCGGCATCGGGATCGAGCGCGTAGCCGTAGGCGACGACCTGGTGGTCGCCGATGAGGTGGCGCGGATCCCGTGACGCCACGTGGATCAGCCCGAGCGCGGCGGGCCGACCGGCATCGATCTCGCGCCGGATCATGGGCCAGGCGTCACGGATGGCCTGCCGGTCGCGGCCGGCGACACTCATCGCCCCGGCGCGATAGAACCGAGCGACGGCCAGCCCGAGCTCGAGGCTGTCCACCTGGCGCCGGACGATCTCGTCGAAGAGTGGCGTGCCCTCGCTCGGTGGCGTGCGATCGGCCGGTGGGCGCTCGCCTTCGAGCCACCGGTCGATCGCGGCGAGCGCCATCCCGCCGCACAGGCCGTTCGCCGTGTCGCCGATCCGCAGCTCGAGCTCGAACGGCACCGGGCCCGGGATACGGATGCCGTACCGGAGGGCCGGGCCGCTCGGCCAGCGGTTCGCGAAGTGGAACCCGGAGGTCGAGGGGAGGAAGCCGGGGACGGCTCGCTGGATCATGGTCATCGTCCACCAACGATAGCCGGATGTCCCGCCGGACCGGATGTCCCGCGCACCGGATGTCCCGCCGCACCGGGATGCCCGAGTCGCTCCGAGGCCGGCTCGTCATCCGAAGCCGCCCGTCAGCGGTGTGATGCACTGACTCGCATCGCGGAGAAAACCTTTCGTGTCATCGGAGCGGCGACTGCAGCCGTCGGCACCAGGCCCAAATCTGGCCATCTTGCCAGCAAACCAGAAAAATGGGATGATGGCGTCATGAAGGTGACGCTCGACATCAAGGACGATCTCTACCGGGCGGTCAAGGTCGAGGCCGCACGCCAGGATCGGACCGTCCGCGACATCGCCGACGAGGCGCTCGAGGCGTGGCTCGTCGCGGTCGAGGACGCGGAGGACATCGCGGCCGCCAGGGAAGCCGAGGCCGAGTATGCCCGGGAAGGCGGCGCCCTCGAGGCCGAAGAGTTCTTTCGGACGCTCGCGGCCGAAACCAGAGCGAAGTACGGCTCCGATCCTGCGTGACCGGCCGGTCCGGATACCGGGTCCTCATCATGCCGGCAGCGCAACGTGACCTCCGCCGGCTGCCGGCCGATGTCGCGGCCCGGGTCCGGCTCCCGCTCCGGGGTCTTGCGCTCGACCCTCGACCGAACGGCGCGCTCAAGGTCGTCGGTTCGGCATTCTGGCGGGTCAGGGTCGGAGACCTTCGCATCGTCTACGTGATCGACGACCGGCGCAAAGAGATCAGGATCGACCGGGTAGTCCGGCGATCGGAGAGCACCTACCGCCGCCCACGGTGACGCCGGCGCGTCATCCGGGCGGGTGTCGATCGTCCGGGCCGCGGAGGTCCTCGACGCGGTAGGCGACCGTGCTCGACGACCACGTCGCCGACACGTCGGCGCGGGCAGCGGTCACGAACCGGGTCAATCCCGACACCCCGAACAGGATGGCGAACGTGGGGTAGCCCAGGGGCAGGACGAAGAGGATCGCGGCATTGGCCAGCTGCCCGGCCGTGATCCCTGCCGCCGTCCCGGCGACGAACCGACCCTGCGCCCCGATGAGGTCGGCACCGGGCGCGAGGCGCATCAGTCGTTCGTTCGCGGACAACGTCCCGGCGGCCGCTCCCGCACTCGCCACGATGGCCACCGCGCACAGGACGAGACCGGCGAGCGGGTTCTGGGGGAACGCGAGCAGGCCAAGGATCATCGATCCGCCGCGCATGAGGAACGATAGCCGCAGGGTCCGCGACGAGGAGCCGCGCCCGAGCAGGCCGCCGACGATCGTCGCCGAGACGAGCGATGCCCCCGAGGCGAGCGCGGCGAGGAGGATCGCGAACGCCGACGGCAGTCCGAGGACGCTGATCGCATAGATCGAGAGGTACGGCCCGAAGCCGGCCCCGAAGGCCGCCAGGGTGATCGAGCGCAGGAACCGGTCGAGCGTGCCGGCGTCGGTCGCCTGGCCGCCGATCGTCGGCCCCGAGGCTGCCGAGGCTCCCGAGGGGTGCTCCGCGACGAGCACACGGCCCGGGCGTCGCAGGCGGCCGACCACGATCAGCTCGCCGACTCCGGCGAGCCCGGCGACGACGAACACGAGCGCATAGACGAGGATGCCGATCGTCGGTTGAGCGAGCTGGACGAGCACGGCCACCGGGAGCAGCAGGAACGCGCCAAGCCCCAGGTTCACGCCCATCACGCGGGGCGCAACGAAGCGCCGCTCGGGATCGGGCAGGATCGCCCCGTACCAGGCGAGGAGATTCGCCCCGCCGATCGTCGTGGCGGCTCCGGCCATCGTCATGACGGCGCCGATCGCGACGACGGCGACGGGCCCCGGCAGGATGTCGGCCCAAGCGAGGACCGTCAGCCCGGCGAGGATGAACCCACGGGTCTCGCCGACGAGCAGGATCGCGATCGTGACGCCGCGGAGGTTGCCGTCGAACCGGCGCAGCAGCCGCGGGACGAGCAGCTGGGCCGACGAGAACGCGAACGGCAGGACGCCGATGACCGTGGCGATGGCCGGATGCGCCCCGAGGGTCAGGAGCAGCGGGATCGTCAGCCCGTCGCCGGCCAGGGCGGAGACCGTCGCCTGGCCGACGCCGATGCCAAGGAACCGTCGGTAGCGCGGGCCGAGGAACACGCGCCACTCGTCGATCGCGGTTCGTCTGCCCCCCGCGTGTGGGTCGGCCATCAGCTCCCGATCGCCGGGCCGTACCAGACGCTGGCAGCGATGATCAGGTAGAGCGCGACGAGCGCGAGGCCCTCGAGCCAGGTCGACTCGCCGTCGAACACGATCAGCGCACCGAGGATCACCGCCAGCGCCAGTGACCCGAGCAGCAGTGGGCTGAGGACCAGCGTCAGCGGCGGACCACCGATGACCAGGCTGATGATCACGAGGGCCGGCGTGAGCGCCAGGGCGATCTGCAGGCTCGAGTTCATGATCAGGCTGATCGCCAGGTCGACCTGGTTCCGGGCGGCGAGCTGGATCCCGACGACGTTCTCGACCGCGTTCCCGGCGAGCGCGACGACCACGAGACCGGCGAACGCCTCCGAGATCCCGAGCGACCCGAGCGACGGCTCGAGCGCCTCGACGAACCAGTCCGAGACGAATGCAGCGCCGATCGCCGAGAGGGCCAGCAGGCCGATCGCCAGCGGCAGCGGCCAGACGCGGTCGACGGGAGCCTCGAGGGCACTCGCGCCGGGTCCGCCGGCGATCGAGAACGGGATCGACGCGGCGAAGAGGACGAGGAGGACGACCGCGGTGAACACGCTGAGCTCCTGGGCGTGGCCGGCGTCGGGGGCGCCGGGCGCGGTCGCCAGGGTGGGGATCGCCAGCGCGGCGACCGCCAGGACGAGGAGCACGGCGATCGTGCGGACCGGCCCCGCCCCGAAGACCTGGACCCCGAACCGTCGCCCGCCGGCGAAGAATGCGAGCCCGAGGACGAGCAGGCTGTTGGCGAGGATCGAGCCGATGAGCGCCGTCTGGACGACGACGACCAGGCCGGCCTGCAGCGCGAAGATCGAGATGAACAGCTCCGGCAGGTTGCCGAGCGCCGACTGGAGGACGCCGGTCTTGCCCGGACCCAGCCGATGGCCGAGCTGGTCCGTGCCCGACCCGATGACCCCGGCCAGGCCCGCCAGGGCGATCGCCGACACCACGAACACGGCGCCGTGCGGCGCGTCGGCGAATCGGAGGACCGCGGTCAGGATCGTGGCGCCGACGGCTGCGATGAGCAGGACGATCGTCGTCCGGCCGAGGAGCGCCGCGAACGACGCGGCGCTGGAGGGGGAGCTGGCCGAGGGCGCCGTCACGATCCCGATGATACGAGCGCCGGGCGCGGGTGAGGGCCCGCTCCGGCGCTACCATCGGGGCATGCCCACGAACCGGCTCGCCGGCGAGACGAGCCCGTACCTCCTCCAGCACGCCCACAACCCGGTCGACTGGTATCCCTGGGGTGAGGAGGCGCTCGCCCGGGCCCGGACCGAGGACAAGCCGATCTTCCTGTCGATCGGCTATGCCGCCTGCCACTGGTGCCATGTCATGGAGCGCGAGTCGTTCGAGGACCCCGTGACGGCCGCCGAGCTCAACCGCGACTTCGTGGCGATCAAGGTGGACCGCGAGGAACGGCCCGATCTCGACCAGGTCTACATGGCTGCGGTCCAGGCGATGACCGGCGGCGGTGGCTGGCCGATGAGCATGTTCCTGACGCCCGACGGCCGGCCGTTCTACGGCGGGACGTACTTCCCGGACACGCCGCGACACGGGCTGCCGTCCTTCCGGCAGGTGCTCGAGGGCGTCGCGCGGGCCTATCGCGAGCAGCGTTCCGAGCTCGACCGGTCGAGCGCCGCGATCGTCGCGGCGATCGCCAACGCGGCGCGCCTCGGCGAGGGTGGTCCGGCCACGGCAGCTGGTCCCGGCGCTGCCGCCGCTGCCGGCGGTCCGAGTACCGCGGCTGGTGGGCTGCCGGACCGGACGGTCCTCGACGCGGCGGTCGCCTCGCTCGAGGGGTCGTTCGATCCACGCCATGGCGGGTGGGGCGGCGCGCCGAAGTTCCCGGCGCCGATGACGATCGAGTTCCTCCTCCGCCGGTCGGCCGCCGGCGCCGACGATGGCCGGGCGCTCGCGATGGCCCGCCGGACGCTCGATGCGATGGCCGACGGCGGGATCCACGACCAGCTCGGCGGCGGCTTCCACCGCTACGCGACCGATGCGATCTGGCTCGTGCCGCACTTCGAGCAGATGCTCTACGACAACGGGCAACTCGCGCGCGTGTACGTCCACGCCTGGCAGCTCACCGGCGAGCGGCGCTACCTCGACGTCGCGGTCGGGACGTTGGACTACCTCGCCCGCGAGCTGCTGACCGACGACGGCGGGTTCGCGGCCAGCCAGGATGCGGACACCGAAGGTGAGGAAGGTGCCACCTTCGTCTGGACGCCGGCCGAGGTGCGCGCGGCGCTCGACGCCCAGGACGCGGAGCTGTTCGCCGCCGCTTACGACCTGACCGACGGCGGCAACTGGGAGGGCCGCACGATCCTGCGCCGGGTCCGCTCCGACGACGAGCTGGCGGCGGCGTTCGACGCGACCGCGGACGCCGTCGCGGGCCGTCTCGCCGCCGCCCGGTCCCGCCTCCTCGCGGTGCGGGCAGAGCGTCCGCAGCCGGCTCGCGACGACAAGGTCCTGGCCGGCTGGAACGGACTCGCGCTCGCGGCGTTCGCCGACGCCATCGTCGCGCTCGAGTCGACCGGTGGCGCCGAGGATCGCGAGCGCGCGGACCGCTACCACGCCGTCGCAACCCGCGCGGCGGCGATGGTGCTCGAGGACCTGCGGCTCCCCGACGGCCGCCTCCGCCGGAGCTGGAAGGACGGCCGTGCCACGGCCGACGGCGTCCTCGAGGACCATGCCTTCCTGGCTGAGGGGCTGCTCGCGCTGTACGGCGCGACGTTCGACGAGCGCTTGTTCGTCGCTGCGCGCGGGCTGGCCGACACGATCCTCGAGCGGTTCGCCGATCCGGCCGACGGGTTCTTCGACACGAGCGACCTGCATGAGACGCTCGTCGTCCGCCCGAAGGACCTCCAGGACAACGCCGTCCCGTCGGGCAACGCGATGGCGGCGACCGTCATGCTCGAGCTCGACGCGCTCACCGGTGACGGCCGGTACCGATCGGCAGCCGAGGCGGCGCTCGGGCAGGTGACCGACGTCCTCGGACGCTATCCGAGCGGCTTCGCGCAGTGGCTCGTCGCCCTCGACTTCGCGCTGGCCGACGTCATCGAGGTGGCCCTCGTCGGTGCTCCGGACGATCCGGCGTCGCGTCGGCTCCTGAGCACGGTCCGGATCGGGTTCCGGCCGAGTCTCGTCGTGGCCTGCGGCGCGGACCCGGCGTCGGCCGAGATCCCGCTGCTCCAGGACCGCTTCCAGCTTGACGGTCGGCCGACGGCGTTCGTCTGTCGCCACTTCGCCTGCCGCCAGCCGGTCAACGAACCCGAGGCGCTGGCCGCCCAGCTGGTGGGTCCGTGACCGTCGAGATTCGCGAGGTCCGGCCGGAGGAGTACGCGGCGCTTGGTGCGGTCAGCGTCGCGGCCTACCTGACGGTCGGCGAGGACGGTCACGACGGCTACCTCGACTTCGTCCGCGATGTCGCGACGCGGGCGCGGACCTGCCCGATCTTCGTGGCCGTCGACGACGCCGGCACGGTCCTGGGCGGCGTCACCTATGTCCCCGGGCCCGGCACGCCGTACTCGGAATTGGAGGGGGAGGGCGAGGCCGGCTTCCGGATGCTCGCGGTCGACCCCTCGGCGCAGGGACGGGGCGTCGGGCGGGCGCTCGTCGACGCCTGCATCGGGCGGGCACGCGCGGACGGTCGGGAGCGCCTCGTCCTGCTGACCCGTCCGTTGATGACGGACGCGCACGCGCTCTACCTGCGGATGGGCTTCCGGCGTGCCCCCGAACGCGACGGCGAGCCGGAGCCGGGCGTCGAGCTCCTCGGCTTCGTCCTCGACCTTGGTCCCGACCCGGCTGCCGGGCCCGGCGATGGCTCCTGAGGCGCCTGTCCGACCGGCGAAGGACACGCCCGGCGAGCCGCGCCCGGCCGCGACGATCGTCCTCGTCCGGCCAGCGCCCGATGGGCTCGAGGTCCTCCTGACCCGCCGCCCCGACTCGATGGCATTCGCGGCCGGCCTGCACGTCTTCCCGGGCGGACGCGTCGAGTCCGCCGACGCGGGTCCGCGCCTCGTCGCCCGGGCGCGCGGGTCGCGGGCGGAGGCGGCATTTCGCGTGGCCCATCGGATCGCCGCGATCCGCGAGACGTGGGAGGAGGTCGGCGTTCTGCTCGCCGACGGGCCGACGGGACGCGACGCCGACCGCTCCGTGGCGAGACCCCGACCCGGCGAGACCTTCGAGGCGCTCGTGACCCGACTCGACCTCGCGCTCCGGACCGACGATCTCGTCGAGATCGCTCACTGGACCACGCCGCGATCGATGGACCGCCGCTTCGACGCCCGGTTCTTCGTGGCCGAGCTGCCGCCCGGGGTGGCGATCCGTCCGGATGCGCGCGAGGTCGCTGATCACACCTGGCTGACCCCGCGAGCCGCCCTCGCGGCTATGGCGGCGGGCGCGATCGGGATGTGGCCGCCGACCTCGACGACGCTCCAGCGGCTCGAGCGGGCGACGACGTTCGCAGCGATCCGCACCGGTCTGGCCATCGCACCCGAACCCCCCATCGGCACCCGTCGGGTGGCGGCCGGCCTTCGGGTGATGACCGGCCAGAGCGCCTTCGGGCCTGAGGGCCGGCCGGCCAACACCGTGCTCGTCGGGGAGCGCGAGGTGGTGGTCGTCGATCCGGGCGATCCTGGCGAGGCGTTCCTCGACGCGGTCGAGGCGGAGGTCGCACGACTCGGGGGGCGGGTCGTCGCGATCGCGCTCACCCACGTCGACCCCGGCCATGCGGCCGGCTCGGAGGACCTCAGCGAGCGGACGGGCGCGCCGATCCTCGTGGGTCCGGGCGGTGCGGCCCAGCTGTCGTGGCCGGCCACGGCGATCGACGATGGCGCGATCGTCGGCCAGGAGGACGCGACCATGACCGCTGCTGGCGACGCCCGGCCACCGACCCGACCACCTCGCCTACCTGATCGCAGACGGGACCCTGATCGCCGGCGACGCGCTGACCGATCGCCCGACGCTCATCCTGCCGCCCGAGGGCGACGCGGCCGCCCACAGGACGACCCGTGACCGGATCGGCCGGCTCCTGGCCGACGGCAGCGTGGCGCGAGTCGTGCCGGGTCACGGCCCCGCGCTGCTGCCCGACCCGGCCGCCGCCCTGGCCGCGGGCACCGGGTTAGAGGCTTCGGACACCAGTCACGCATGAGGCCACGTGGGGTGGATCCGAACGCTTGACAGACGGTCAGACGCTGTCGGTCGATTGGTCCGTGGCCCTTACCGCAGCCGATTCGGTCAACCCGATGTAGTCGGCTCGCGCCAGGACATACGAGGCATGCGTTCGTGGATCGGGCTCGATCGCCGGGCTCAAACGGACACACCGTTCGATCGCTTCGGCCGGATCGCGGTAGACCCCGGCGCCGAGCCCAGCAAGCATCGCGACGCCTGTGACCGCCGCATCTCCCGGAAAGGTCCTGACCGGGATGCCGAGCACGTCGGCCTTGATCCGGGTCCAGGTCGCCAGCCGCGCGTCGCCACCGGAGATGCGGAGCTCGGTTACGGGTGCGTGGCCGGCGCGCAGGAGGTCGAGCTGGTCGGCGATGGCGAACGCCACGCCCTCGAGGATCGCGCGGGCCAGGACGGCGCGGTCGTGGCGGATGGAAAGCCCAACGAAGGCACCTCGCAGGTCCGGGTCGGTCCGCTCGCCGTCGCCCAGGACGGGCAGCGCCACGACACCGTCGGCCCCGGGCGAGATGAGCCCGGCCTCGGCGTCGAACAGGGCGTAGTCGGCACCGGTCGGGCGACCCGAACGCCCGGCGTAGAGTAGGCCAGCGAGCCAGGCGACGGCGGCACCGGTCGTGTTGATCCCAGTCTCGGTGGTGAACGATCCCGGGATCACATGCGGGTAGTGGGTGACCGACAGCACATCGAGTGGCACTGGTACGGCCGCATTGAGACACGTCGACGAGCCGGCCATCTCGCTTACCGGCCCCGGGCTGACCACACCGACCCCGAGGGCGCAGGCCTGGCTGTCGGCGCCACCGAGGACGACCGGCGTCCCGGCGGCCAACCCGACCCGCCTGGCGACGGCCGAACGCAACCCACCTACGACCGTATCGGAGCGGCCGATCGGCGGGAGAAGCGTCCGGGCGAGTCCGAGGTCGTCAAGGAGCGCAGCGTCCCAGTCGCCGTGGCGGATGTCGTAGACCAACGTCGCGGCGGCATGAGTCCCATCGGTCGAGACCTCGCCGGTCAATGCCAGTGCTACGAGGTCACGCGGCTGGAGGGCGAACGCAGCGGCGGCGAACTGGGCACGTTCATGCTCGCGCAGCCAGAGAAGCTTCGGGGCGATGTGGAAGGCTGACGGCAGATGGCCGGTTCGTCGATGGATGGCCGCATCACCGTACCGCTCGCGAATGGCCTCCGCCTGGGCCGTGGCTCGGTTGTCGCGGTAGATCAGTCCGGCCGAGACGGGCTCGCCGTGCTCGTCGACGAGGACGACCGACGGACACTGCCCGGTGAGCCCGATCGCCCTGACTTCGGAGGGTTGCCCGAGCCCGTCGGCAACGATCCGTCGGACGAGATCGCCAAGAGCCCCGATGGCGGCCGATCGCCAGGCCCGACCGTCCTGCTCGGCCCAGCCCGGCCGCGGGGCACGGGTCTGGTATCCGCGCCGCGCCTCGAGGAGGCGGTGCCCATCGAGGTCGAAGGCCGCGGCTCGTGCGCCGGACGTGCCGACATCGATCGCGACGAGCAGACCATTGCCGGCGCTACCAGCCATCGGATCGCCCCGTATCTGGCTCAGACCGCCGTCGGTCGAGAGCGCACGTTCCGGACCGCGTCCATGAGACGCATCGCCCGGTCGCGGTCGACCGGGTTCCAGGTGACCCCGTCGACCTTCAGGCTCGTCCCGACGATGGCGCCGTCGGCCACGGCGAAGATCTCCTCGACGCGGTCGGCGCGGACGCCGGTATTGGCGATGACCGGAGTCCCCGGCGCGGCATCCTTCGCCTCGTGCAGGTGGCTCATCTCGAACGGGATGCCGGCCGCCGGCCCACTGATGAGGATCGCGTCCATCCCGAGGAACGCGGCGCCTTTCGCCCGATCCGCGACGCTCCGACTGCCGATCGCACTGGCGAACTCTGGGGCGATGTTGTCGAACAGGGCGACGTCGGCTGCGCCGATCATCGTCCGGTAGCCGGCGATGTCGCCGATCCGTGGCTCGATCATCCCCAGGTCGCTCTCGTAGACCCCGGTCAGGACCTCGCGGATGAACCGGGCGCCGGTCGCCCGCGCGAGCGCGAGGCTGGCGATCGCGTCCCACAGGATGTTCACCCCGAACGGGACACGGACCTCGGACCGGAGCGCGCCGATCGTCGCCGCCATCGCCGCCGGGATCTCCGGGCCTACCGCGAGCTGGTACGGATGGTCGGCCTCGTTGCAGAACAGGACGCCATCGACGCCGGCCTCCTGGAGGATCGTGAGGTCCCGCCGGAGGACCTCGACGAAGCGGTCGGGTCCGGCGACCTGGTCGTGATGCGGCCGCCCGGGCAGGCCGGGGAAGTGGAGCATCGCGATGACCGGTTTGGTCGTCCCGAAGATGCGCTCGAGTGCGTCCATCGCTCCCTCCTCACCACCCTGGGCTCGTGTTCGG
>CAWAMH010000005.1:0-1393882 GCA_963783135.1 uncultured Chloroflexia bacterium
TTCGCGGCACTTTCGGACACCACCCCGGGCCTGATCGCGGCGGCGATCGAGGCGGCGCACCGGCACGGCACGGTCGTCTCATTCGACCTCAACTACCGCGACTCGTTGTGGCGCGGCCGAGGTGGTGGTGCCGCCGCCCAGCGGGTCCTTGCCGCGATCGTCGCATCGGTCGATGTGCTCATGGGCAACGAGGAGGACTTCGTCGCCGCGCTCGGCCTCGACGTCGCCGGCACGGACGGGTCGTTCGACCAGCTCGAGTCGAAGGCCTACGCGGCGATGCTCGCGGTCGCCGCGACGCGTTACCCGAACCTGAGGGCGATCGCGGTCACCCTTCGGGTCGCCCGGACGGCCAATCGCAACGACTGGGGTGCCCTGCTCTGGTCGGATGGGGTCGTCTACCCAGCGACCACCCGGCGCGACCTCGATATCCTCGATCGCATCGGCGGTGGCGACTCATTCGCATCGGGCCTCATCCACGGCTGGCTCGCCGGCCATCCGCCGCAGATCGCCGTCGAATACGGAGCCGCGCACGGCGCCCTGGCGATGACGACCCCGGGCGACACGTCGATGGCGACGCAAGCCGAGGTCGAGGCGCTCATGGCAGGTGCCGGCGCCCGGGTCCGCCGATGAACCGGCCGGCCCTCGTGCTCACCGGCGTCGACAGCTTCATCGTGGAACAGCGACCGCCGGCGGAGTCTACCGGCGACGCAGTCGCCATCGACGTCGATCTGGTGGGCCTGTGTGGGACCGACCTGCATATCGTCGAAGGCTCCCATCCCCGGGCTCGTTTCCCGCTCGTCCTAGGACATGAACTGGTCGGGCGAGCGACGGGGGGGCGACTGGCAGGGCGGGCGGTCGTGGTCGATCCGCTCATCGCCTGCGGCGACTGCTCGGCCTGCCGCCTTGGCAAGCGACACGTATGCGCCAACCTGCGCCTGATCGGCATCGACCGGGATGGCGGGCTGAGTGGGCGGGTCGTCGTGGACTCGGAGCGGGTGCACGTCGTGCCGGCCGGACTCGATCCGGTGGTGGCCGCCCTGGCAGAGCCGCTGGCGGTCGCCGTCCACGCCACCCGTCGCGCTCACGTCGGCCTTGGCGACACGATCGTGATCATGGGCGCAGGACCGATCGGGCTCCTGCTGGCCTTCGCAGCGCGACACGTCGGAGCGGCCACGATCCTCATCGGCGAGACTGCCCCGGCCCGGCGGACGTTCGCCGAGTCGCTCGGCTTCGACACGCTCGACACCGTGGATCCGTTCGGCGACCTCGAGCGGCTCACGTCGGGCCGCCTGGCTGACGTTGCGTTCGACGCTGCCGCGGTGCTAGCTGTTGCCGCACTCTTGCCTCGGCTCGTCCGGCCGGCCGGGCGCATCGGCCTCGTCGGCACCTACGCGCGGCCCGTCGAGCTCGACCTCCAGGCCATCCTGTTCAAGGAACTGACCGTCCTCGGCAATCGGGTCTACCAGCCGGCCGACATCGACGCCGCACTCCGGATGCTGGCGAACGACCCGGCGGCGTTCAGACCGCTGATCAGCGACGTCGTTGGGCTCGATGAGGCGCCGGCGGCGTTCGCGCGGTTGCGCGCGGGTGAAGGAGTCAAGTACCTCGTTGCGACGGGTGGGCACTGATGCGCGCCCTGGTCAAGACGACCCGCGGTGTCGGCCACCTCGCGTTACAGGAACGGCCGGAACCCGAGGCAGTGGCCGGCTGGGTGAAGATCGCCGTCCGGTACGCCGGGATCTGCGGGACCGATCTGCACATCGTCCAGGACGAGTTCCCGTACTGGCCGCCGGTCACCCTCGGCCACGAGTTCACGGGGACCGTGGTCGAGCTCGGTGGCGGCGTCGATCAGGCCTGGCTTGGAGCACGAGTGGTCAGCGAACCGCACTCCCTGGCCTGCGGCACCTGCCACCTGTGCCGCCGTGGCTTCGCGGAGCTGTGTGCCAGCAAGCGTTCGCCCGGCTGGGGGATCGACGGCGCATTCGCCGACCGGCTGACGATGCCGGTGCATCTCCTCCACCGTGTCCCGGCCGGGTTGCCTGACCGAGTCGCGGCCCTGGCCGAGCCGATGGCCGTTTCGGTCACCGCCCTCGCGCGGACCGGCGTCGAGGCCGGCGACGTCGTCCTTATCGTGGGCCCCGGGCCGGTCGGCATCCTGCTCGCGTCCGGTGCGCTCGCGATGGGTGCCGCGACAGTCGTCGTGGCCGGCCGGCGAGATTCGGACCGCCTCCGGTTCGCAGGGACCGTCGGAGCGCTGACGGTCCTGGACGACTCGGCGGTCGAGCTCATCCAGGACCACACCGCCGGCCGCGGGGCAGACGTGGTCATCGACGCGACCGGAACCACCGAGGCGATCGCCCTCGCGCTCAGAGCGGTTCGGCGCCGCGGTAGGTTCGCGGCGGTGGGGATGAGCGGCCAGCCGGTCGTCAGGGTGCCATGGGATCTGGCCGTCTCGCGGGCCGTCGATGCGACCTTCTCGATGAGCTCGAACGGCACGGCGTGGGCGCCGGCGATCACCATCCTCGAGCGAACCCCGCAGCTCGGAGGCATGTGCACCGTCTTCCCGCTCGGCGACTGGGAGGCCGCGTTCGAGGCTGTCCGCGAGCGGACGGTCATCAAGGCGCTCCTCGACCCGACGACCGGCGCCGGACGATGACAGCGGCGGGCACGATCCTCATCACCGATTGCGACCATCCATCGACCGAGATCGAACGGGCCATGGTCGAGGCAGCCGGGTTCCGGCTCGAGGTTGCCGACTGCCGCACCGAGGCCAACGTCATCGCCGCGGGCACGACCAGCGCGGCGGCCGGGCTGATCGTCCAATACGCACCCATCACCGGGGAGGTGTTGCGCGCCCTGCCGGCCTGTCGGGTCGTGGGCCGGTACGGTGTCGGACTCGATACGATCGACCTTGAGACCGCCGCGTCGCTGGACATCCGGGTCGTCAACGTGCCGGACTACTGCACGGACGAAGTTGCCGACCATGCCCTGGGACTGGTCCTGGCCCTGACCCGTGGGATCGTTCCGCTCGACCGAGGGGTCCGGGCGGGCATCTGGGACTTCCGCCTGGCGGGGCGCGTTCGCCGCCCATCGAGCCAGCAGGTGGGCGTGGTCGGGCTCGGTCGGATCGGCTCGGCGTTCGCACGGCGTGCGCGGGCGCTCGGCTACACGGTGGTCGGCTGGGATCCGCTGGGACCACGCGCCTCGGGTGTGGAGGTCGTCGAACTCGACGACCTGCTTGCGACGAGCGACATCGTCAGCATCCATGCTCCGCTCGACGCCTCGACCCGCCATCTCATCGACGCGCGAACGCTGGCGCTGATGCGTCCCACCGCCATCCTGGTCAACACCAGCCGAGGCGGCCTCGTCGACCACGATGCCCTGGTCGACGCTCTGCGGTCAGGTCGTCTGGCGGGCGCGGCCCTCGACGTGCTCGAGCACGAGCCGATCCCGGCAGACGACCCATTGATCGGGCTCCCGAACGTGGTCCTGACGCCACACGCCGCGTTCTACAGCGAGGAATCGCTGGTCGAGATGAAACAGAAGGTCACCCAGCGGGTATTGGCACTCCTCGCCGACGGGGGCGGGTGAAACAACCACATCGAGTGACCATCGGGGTCGTGGACGCCGTAGACGTTGGGAGGGGTCTCGCTCGCCAGCCCAGCGTCCACGTAGCGACCCAGGTCCGTGGCGTGGATGACCACCAGCCTGCCCTGCGGGGTCACGAGGTCACCTCTGACCTTGTAGCCCCAGCCGAGGAGCAGATCGCGATGCTGGGCGGCGAGGGCGGCGATGGCGGCGATGGCGGCGAGGCCCAGCGTGTCGGCGACCGGGCGCTGTGACGGCTTAGACGCCGTCACGTACGGGTCCTCGGACTCCTCGTCCCAGACCGTCGGCTCGGGTGGTGGAGCTCGAAAGAACAGCCGGTTGCGCGGGCATCCCCTCGTCGTCGAAGCCGTAGTCATCGGGACCACGGGGTCGGGTGGCTGTGGCGGCGTTGAATGGTCCGTAAACAGCAGGTCCTCGGTTCAAATCCGAGTGTCGGCTCCACGCTTTCCCGGGTGAACCGCCGAGTCGTCCGTCTTGGCGCATTCCGGCGGTGATCCGGCCCCGGCCCCGGGATGCTGTCGCCTTCGCCGTGCGCTGTGACGACCTGTGCATGCCAGCCTTGACGGAGCCACTCGCCTTGGTCGCGCGGTAGTCGAGAAGGATGCCGCCCAGCTCCGCGCTGCGAGCTGACGGGAGAAGGGCATAATCCGCGACATGCTGGGCGATGTTCCGCCGATCGAGGATGTCTCGCCTCTTCGGCTGGCCGACAGCGGCGCGCTCGACCCCCTCGTCGGACCCCAGTGCTCACTCGCCGTGCAGCTCCGTCGGGCGACCGGAGCCGTCATCGGCCGGGGCGCCGAGCTCGAGGCGATCTCCCAGGAGCTCCGCGAGGCGTCCGGCCACCTGGCCGCGGTGACCCTCGAAGGCGAGCCGGGCATCGGCAAGACACGGTTGCTGCTCGCCGCGGTCGAACTCGCGTCGGCGCGCGGGTTCACGTGCGTCGCGATCACGGCCGACGAGGAGATCCGCGGGCCGTTCCTCCTCGCGCGCAGCCTGTTCGCGTCGATCGCGATCCGCGAGACGGCCTCGGGGACCCCGGCCGAGGCTGCGGTCAGGCGAGTCACGGAGGCCATCTCGGGTCGTGACGAGCCCGGATACGAGAACCTGTCGCCGGACGCCAAGCTCCTGAGAGCGTTCGACCTGGCAGGCGTCGCGGTCTCCGAACTCTCCAGGATCCGACCGATCGCACTGTTGATCGACGACGTCCAGTGGGCGGACGACGACACCCTCCGACTCCTGCGATACGTCGTCCGGAGTGACGCCGAACAGCCGATCTTCCTGTTCCTGACGATCCGGCCGGACGAGTTCGCTTCAGTCACAGAGGCCGTGAACTTCGTCGCCGACATGGAGCGGATGGGCCTTGTCCGGCGGTTGCGACCCCCACGCTTCGGATCGTTCGAATCGGCCGAGCTGTCGAAGCGCGTCCTCGGCGGCCCTGTCGAGGCCGTATCCGCGGCCGCCATGCATGCCCAGGCCGAGGGCGTTCCCTTCATCGTCGAGGAGATCGCCAGGGCCCACCGCGAGGCCGGAACGCTGCAGCAGATCGATGGTGAGTGGCGGCTCGGCCGCAACGCAGCCCGGCTCGTGCCCTCCGCGGTCCGGACGCTCATCGACCGCCGGGCTGCGCGACTGCCGCCACGAACCCGGGCCGCGATGGGCGATGCAGCGATCCTCGGCCGCAGCTTCAGCTTGCGCGACCTTCGAGCCATCCGGGCGCGCATCGGCGCTGGGGAGATCCCCCCGGAGACGGCAAGGACGATCGACTCGAATGAGGGTGGTGACCCGCTGGCTGACGATCTCCAGCCCGCGGTCGGCGCGGGCCTCCTGCTTCTGCAAGCCCAGGGCGAGCCCGCCGACTACACATTCACACACGAGCAGGTCCGCCAGTTCGCGTCAAGCCTCTTGTCGGCCGGCCGTCGCCGCCAGGTCCACGCCGCGGTGGTCGAGCTGCTGCTGGACGGTGGCGACCCGGCCCCGGCCGGCCTGCCGATGCTCGCCCAGCACGCGCTCGCGGCAGGTGACACGGCCCAGGCTGCACGCTTCTCGATCGATGCGGCGACCGCCGCTCTCGCCTCGAACGCCCCCGAGGAGGCGCTTCGGCTTGTCGAGCAGGCGCTGCCGGTCGTCGCATCGCCCGCCGACCGACGCGTCCTGCTCACGACCCGCGACGACGCGTACGCGGTCCTGCGCCGGACCGACGACCGGCTCGATGGCCTGACCGAGCTGGCCGCCCTCGCCGAGGCGATGCGCGACCCGGCCAGCGAACTCGATGTCCAGCTCCGTCGCGCCTCGGCGCTCCGGATGAGCCATGACGAGGATGCCGCCGCGGAGCTGGCCCGTCGCGTCCGCCTTCGGGCGGCCGAGCTCGGCGACGCTGCATTGGAACTCCGGGCGACCCTCGAACTCGGTCAGGCCCTCCTGCGAAGTCCGCTGGGCGAGTCGTTCGGTGGCGCCGCGCTCGAGCTCGACCTCGACGATGCCGAGGAGGCATATCGCCGTGCGATCGCCCTCGCGGAAGGGCTGGGCGACGAGCGCGGTCTCGCTGCCGCCCTCCGTGAGGTCGGGATGATCGACTTCTCGCGGGGACGTGCGTGGTTCACCGGCGAGATCAGGGCCGGCCGCGCGACCGAGATGCTGGCCTCGATCGCGGCCGGAGCCGACTTCGAGACGATCATCCTCGCGTCACCAGTCGGCTCGCTTCTGATCGAATCGACACAGCTCCTCGAGCGGGCGCTCGGCATCTTCGAACGGGTCGGCGACCGGACCGGCGTGATGTCTACGGTTATCGCGATGGCCTACGCGCGCTACGGAGCGGTGATGCACCTGTCGGCGTCGGCGGGTCATCTCGAGGAGATCCGGCGCGTGACGAGCCGGCTGTCCGAGTACGTCACCGAGAGTGAGCGGGCCCGTCTCGACCTCCAGATGCTGTTCGGCGTCCACGTCTGGTCCCGGGCGAAGGTCGTCCCGGACTCTGCGCTATCGCGTGGCGAGGAGGCTCATCGGGCGGCGAGACTGCAGGGCGACCGGGGCATCGAGTTCCTGACGGCCGGCGGGATGGCGCTCTGCCGGCTCGACCTCGGCGACTTCGCGGCGGCCGAACGTTGGCTCGAGATGGCCGCCGCCGCTGCGTCGATCGCACCGTCGCGGAGCCGCGCCATCCAGCTCGAGACCTGGCGCGGCATGGTCGCGGCCGGTGGCGGCGATGCCGAGGGCATGCGCGAGCACCTCGAGAGGGCCGTGTCCATGGCGACCGACGGCGGTCGGGCATCCGCGCGCTGCGAGGCCCATGCTCGCCTCGCCATCGAAAGTGCGCGACTGATCGCAGCCGGAGACTCTCCCGACCTGACTCTGGTCGAGCTCACGGAACGAGCCGCAGCGCAGGTGAAGGAGCTGCTTCCGCTCCTGCCTGGACACGCCCCGTGGGGTGCGCAGGCGGATGCCGCCCTGTCGGCCGTCGCCCTTGTGCGCGGCGATATCGGATCCGCGGTGGCGGCGGGCAGTGCGGCGTTCCAGACCCTGCAGGCGGGGCTTCACGAGGATGTCAGCCTGGAGATCGTGATCCCGGCGGCCCGGGCGGTGTTGGCAGGCGGCCCGCCCGAGATGCAGGGTTTCGTTCGTGGCTACCTCCAGCAGACGCTGGCACGGATCGCTCAGGGCACAGCGGACGAGAAGGTCCGTGTCGCATGGCTGACCGGTCCGGTCGGTCGCAAGCTGGTCGAGCTGGCAGGCCCGATGGATACTCCGGTCGCCACAGCCGCCGAGGCCGACACGGACCAGCCCCGCCTCGACGAGGCGGAGCGCCGGCTACTCCAATTGCTGACAGAGGGTCGGACCAACGCCGAGATCGCCGCCGAGATCGACAGCTCCGAGGAGGATGTGGTCACGCGCCTGGCCAGGCTGTTCGCTCGTCTCGGCACATCGAGCCGTGCCGAGGCGACCTCGCTCGCGTTCCGCGGGCTCGCCGCCGTCGGGTCACGCTGATGGTCGTCCGGGCACGGGTCGATCGCCACAAGTGTGTCGGCGCGGGCAACTGCATCACCCTGGCCCCCACGGCGTTCGACTGGCTCGCGGGTGATTACGGCAAGACCGACGTCGTCGGACCCGATACGGTCGACGAGGAGATCCTCCGCGCGGCCGCGTTCGCCTGCCCCACCGCGGCGATCATCCTCGAGGACGTCACGGAACTCCTGCCCTGGCAGCTGCGCGGCAAGGCGGGTCCCGCACGACGGGTCATGAAGACGTTCATGTTCACCGACATCGTCGGCTCGACGACCCTCGTCGAGGCG
Source organism: uncultured Chloroflexia bacterium (assembly GCA_963783135.1). GTDB lineage: Bacteria > Chloroflexota > Limnocylindria > Limnocylindrales > CSP1-4 > Chersky-267. The sequence continues at coordinate 7,896 of CAWAMH010000005.1, forward strand.
CTCGGTGACGAGGCATGGGAGGCGATCCTGCGCTGGCATAACACGGCGCTTCGGGAGCTCTTCGCAGCCCATTCCGGCGAGGAGATCTCGACGACCGGCGATGGCTTCTTCGTCAGCTTCGACTCACCGGATCTCGCTGTCGCCGCGGCGATCGCGATCCAGCGGAGGCTCCAGGAGCATCGCGCGACACAGGGTTTTGCGCCCCAGGTCAGGATCGGACTCCACGCCTCGGACGCGACCCGCGTCGATGGCGACTTCCACGGCCGGGGGGTCCATGAGGCCGCCCGCATCGCGGCGCTCGGCGGCGGCGGCGATATCGTCGCCAGCGTGGCGACAGTGGGCGAGGCGCACCGTACGTCCGATCCCCGAAGCGCCACCCTCAAGGGCATCTCCGAGCCGATCGAGGTCGTGAACGTCGACTGGCGATAGGGTGGAGCGAGCCAGTGGGACGAGGACCTGCTGACTGGACGGCCGACGCTCAGCCGTTCACGCTCGTGCCACGACGCTTGAGCCGAACGACTTCGCAACCAACAGGTCCTGCGTTCGGTACCGACCGTTCATGACGATGGCGACCTGACCTCCTCACGTCGGCGGCGCCCCACGATCGCAAAGGTCTCCATGGGACCGTGTCCGCGAAGGTGGATCGAACCGCGGGGCTCCGCATCGAACCGGTCCTTCACGATCCGCCAGGTTTCGACGCTGACCTGGACGCGCCCAGGGATGCCCTGCGACTCGAGCCTGCTGGCGATGTTCACGGTCTCCCCCCAGATGTCGAACGCAAACTTGCGGTGGCCGATCACGCCGCCGATCACCGGCCCAGAATGCACGCCGACTCGGAGCTGAAGGTCGGCGACTCGGTCGCTCTCTCGTGTGGCGACGTCGATCATCGCGAGGCCGAGATCGACGACGCGAGCTGCGTGGTCATCGAGCGGCTCGGGCAATCCGCCCGCGGCCATGTACGCATCACCGATGGTCTTGATCTTTTCGAGTCCGCGTTCGGCCACGAGCTCGTCAAAGCGCGCGAAGAGTCGGCCGAGCAGCCCCACCACCTCGTCGGCCGGCAACCGCGCGGTCAACGGTGTGAACCCGACGATGTCGGCAAAGAGCACAGTGACGGCCGGATACTCATCGGCGATCGTCAGTTCGCCGGCCAGGAGGCGCGATGAGATCGATTCCGGAAGGACGTTCAGCAACAGCGCATCGGCCCTGTCCTTCTCGACCCTCAACGCGTCTGCTTGTCGGGTGATGACGATGTCCTGAAAGAAGACACGGCGGCGTGACTGCTCGAGGAGTCGCAGAGCCAGGAGCGTACCGATCACGGCGGCTCCGAAGATGAACGTGTCTACGAGGAGGCTGCTCCGGCCCCGATACAGGACGGCAGCGACGACGAAGCCGACGACGATGACGGCCGTGCGCATCGCAGCAAACATGAAGCCGGTGCGTGCGACGAACCCGAAGGCAAACAGCAGCATGATGGCGCTGATCCCGTATCCCGGCAGGACGCCGCCCGCGGACGCAAGCCACAGGATGACCAGCCCGTTCACGGCGGTCAGGACCGAGATGATCGAGTGCTGTCGATCCAGCGTGTCCGCCCTGGGCGAAAGCAGGAGGCCTGCCGAGTTGAAGAGCGCCATCGCGAAACACACGGGGATCGCGAGCTCCGCGGGAACGGGTGTGCTCGTCGGAACGACGACGACGGCCAGGAGCCACATGACCGCCGCAGCGCCGGTGGCGATTCGGAATCCGGTCTGGCTTTCCGCGCCGGCTTGGCGCTGATAGCGCTGTTCCACGTGGTCGTCGAGGAACCGCAGCGAGCCTCGTCGGATCGCCCCGCGGTCGGCATCGAGCCCGGTCGGCGGTCCTTCCGTCGACCGGGGCGTCCCTCGCGCAGCGTCTGAGACCTCGCCCTGGCTGGGATGTGGATCGCTTCGGGGCCGAAGCTCAGTGGAACGGCTCAACTGGGTCATCCTCGCCAGGTTGTCGTGCCGAAGCCGCAAGCCCATCGGTCGCCGTCGAACACCGGGTCGAGAACCGGTCGGCTCCGAATCCCAGTCAGTATGCGTATCCGCGGTCGCTCGTCGCGGCGACCTGAGCGCGCGACGCGGTCCAAGAGGCGACCCTTCGGGCATGGACGAACCTGCGCGGGCTGCGTGATCCGGCCCGGTTCGATGCCTGGCTCCACCGACTGACCGTCAACGCGTGCCTCGACCTCGCTCGGACGGCGGCTGAGAGAGACGCCGTCTGGCGACTAGCGCGCCACCCGGTAGCGGAGGTAGACGACGCTCGAGCTGAATGTGCGCGTCTCGACGAGTTCGAGATCCACCCGGCGCTCGCGCTGGGGAAAGAACGGGATCCCACCGCCGACCAGCACCGGGTAGACCATGAGTCGGTACTCGTCGATCAGACCCAACGCGGCCGCCTCGGCGGCGAGCGTCGCGCCGCCGATCGCGATGTCGCCCTTCCCCGGCTCGGCTCGCAACCGCTCGATCTCCTCCGTCAGGCCGCCCGAGGCCAGGCGGGCGGTGCCCTGCACCGCCGACAAGGTGGCGGAGAACACCACCTTCGGGAGCGGCTTCCAGAGTGCGGCCCACTCGAGCTCTGCGTCGTCGAAGGCCGTGTCATGGTCGTCCGTTTCCCAGTACAGCATCGTCTCGTACAGCCGTCGTCCCATGAGGTGGACGCCGACCTCTCGGATCTCGTCGATCCAGAAGCGGAAGACCGCGGCGTCGGGCACCGTCCAGTCGAAGCCGCCATCCGGCCCGACGATGTAGCCGTCAAGCGAGACGCCCATCGAATAGGTCACGCTGCGCACCAGACGTCCTCCTCGGTAACGAGATCAACGATACGACGCCGGACGCTGTACGACGCATCGGCGCTCGCCGGAGCGCGAGGTGGGGTGTTCGTCTCCTACGGCCGTGTCAGCCCGCAGTCCGGCGTCGTGCACAGCTCGAGTCCCAACTGCGCCAGTCCTTCGGCCAACGGCGTGAAGCCGAGGTTCCCGTTGAACGAGCGACTCGTGACGCCGGCCGGGATGCCGCGGACCAGGACCACCCCGCCAGAGTCGCCGGTGGCCACCTGGATCCGTGCGGCGATCATGCACGGGAAGTAGTCGCCATCTTCGTCGTGGAGGTAGTCACCCTTCTCGGCGACAGTGCCGCTTCGGTAGTCACTCCGCCCGTCGATCTCCACCTGGTCCCCGATGGCGATGTCTGGGCAGCCCAGCGCCTTCGTCCCGGCCGGGATGACCCGATACCCTCCGACGCCCATGTCGACGACGTTGAGATGACCCCAGGGGATGCGGTCCGGCGCCACGACCAGGTAGTTGATGTCGGAGCTCGCGCACTTGTGGCCAGGGTATGGGCAGGTCGCATCCCGGGCCGCCGGGCCGAAGGTGCCGCGAATAGTGACCCCATCCGCGTCGTAGGCGACCGTCCCCTCGCTCGTGCAATGGCCGGTCGAGGTCAGGACGACGATCTCTCCGAGGCGTGCGTAGACGCCACCAGCGCAGGAGCCCCAGAGCTGCTGCCCGGCGAGGACCGGCGGATCGTAGATGGGCGTCGTGCGGTCCGCACGTTGCGGTCCGCGAGGTGTGGTGGCGGCTCCTACGATCACGGCGCCGCCCAGGACGACGATGACGCCGAACAGGGCCAGGGTGACGACCCTGATCAGGGTTGAGGCGTCGCGCTGCAATAGTGGTACTCGGTGCCCGTCGCCCCGTCGCGCAACGTGGTGCAGGTGGGTAGTCGCTCGTGCAGGTGGACGCTGACCCATCCGCCCGTGTCATACATCCCGATCAGCCCATGCCCTTCGACGAGCGCTCGGTAGGCGTCCGTTGGGCGCAGGGTGATGGTCACGCCATCGGAACCTTCGTCTACCGATTGGATCAACCACGAGTCGTCTTCGATGTCCACCGGCCATTGCTCGACGTGGACTCGCAAGACGAGCGGATCGCTGGTGCTCGTGTCGGCCGCACTGCTGTTCGCGCCACCGATGCCGGTGACGTGCCATGGGATCGCCTCGCCTCCGCCATTCGACCCGCTGACGTGGAGGTAGCCGGCCAGGGCGCCGCCGGCGACAAACAAGGCGAGGATGGCCAGAACGGGAGAGCGCTTCGGTGTCATGCATCTATCGATCACACAAGAGTCGCCCTGGCGCAATGGGTCGAAGGTCGCAGATCGCGGCGATGGTTGACCGGGAGCACCGAAGGGCGAAGATCTGTTCTACGGGGCGAGGCGGATCCGAGTGTCGGCTCCACTGCCCCAGGCCGTAGGCGCGATGGCCCTCGAACGGCGTCCGTTCGAATGACCCACCGAGGTGCAGATGGACGCTGAGATCCTGGACCTGGAGTTCAGCGGCGCGCTCTGGCACTGGCGCGGCCCAGCGCCGTTCCACTTCATCACCGTGCCCGAGGCCGAGTCGCTCGCGCTGCGGGGCGTGTCGGCGCTCGTGAGCTACGGCTGGGGCATGATCCCGGTCGGGGTCCGGATCGGGGACAGTCGCTGGGACACCGCGCTCTTCCCCAAGGACGGACGCTACGTCGTGCCGATCAAGGATGCGATCCGCCACGCCGAGCGACTCGCCGACGGCGATATCGTCAGCGTGCGACTCACCGTCCGGTCATGACGGGCGGGCGTCGAGGAGCCCGGCGATGAGCCCGGCGGCCTCGCGGACGCCGTCCTCCTGGGACGCGTACGGATCCTCCTGCTCGATCGACAGCGAATCGTCGTAGCCGATCTCGCGCAGCGTGTCGACGAATGTCGCCCAGTAGGCGGCCGGATGGGCGCGACCGACCGTCCGGAAGACCCAGGCCCGCTCCTCCGGGGTCACGAACGACCGGTTGTCGAGCACTCCCGCGAGCGCGACCTGGTCGGCCTTGACCTCGGTGTCCTTCATGTGGACGTGGTGGACGGCCGTGCCGAGCGCCCGGGCGGCTGCGAGCGGGTCCATCTGCTGCCAGAACAGGTGACTCGGATCGAGGTTGACCCCGATCCGATCGCCGACCTCGGCCCGGAAGGCGAGGGCGGTCGGCACGTTGTAGACGATGTGGAGCGGATGCAGCTCGAACGCGATCCGGGTCACTCCCGAGCGTTCGGCCAGACGGGCCTTGTCCGTCCACAGCGCGACAGCCTCGTCCCAGCCGCGTCGGCCGAGCGCGACCGCGTCCTCGGGCCACGGGTACCAGGTCCAGTTGACGGTCGTCGCGGCGGGACCATCGCCGGGGCAGCCGGACATCGAGACGATCTTCGACACGCCGAGCTCCGACGCGAGGCGCAGCGTCTTGTCGATCAGCGTCGAATGCGCCGCCCCGACGACCGGGTGCATCGGCCAGGCCGAGCAGTTGAGCGCCGCGATCCGCAGACCGCGGCTCGTGAACGCCTCGAGGAAGCGTGCCCGGGCCGGCCCACTCGCGAGCAGGTCGTCGATCGCGAGATGGGGCGCACTCGACTGGCCACCGGTCGCGATCTCGATCGACCGGACGCCGCTGTCGGCGGCGACATCGAGCGCGCGCTCGAACGGGAGCCGGCTGAGCGAGTCGGTATAGAGACCGATGTCCATCGTGCGACCTCCGGAGCTGGACTGGGCTCAGCCGGCGGCCGGGCGCGAACCGCTGAGGTAGTGGCTCATCCGCTCGAACATGAACCGCGACGACTCGACCGCACGCTCCTCCCAGGCGAAGACGCAGCTGGTGAGGATGCCGTCGAAGCCGACGCGTCGGAGCGCCCCGAAGCAGGCCTCCCAGTCCACCTCGCCCTGACCGATGTCGAGGTGCTGATGGACGCGGGCGGCGGAGCCCGGCGGGTTGACGATGTAGCGGTTGCCCGACGACGCGCGATGGTTCAGGACATCGGCGATGTGGACCTGGGCGAGGATCGGCCCGGCATGCTCGATCATCGCGCGCGATGTCATCGCCGAGGTAGTACGTGTGCGGCGCACAGAACACGTAGCCGACGATCGGCGAGTCGATGGCTCGGACGAGGGCGACGGCCTCGTCGTTGCGCTCGATGAAGTCGTCCGGGTGCGCCTCGAGGTTCAGCCGGATGCCTTCCCGCTCGAAGATCGGCAGCAGCTCCTCCATCGACCGCCAGAACTGCGCCTCGCTGCGGGCCGCAGCCTCTGGCCTCCCGTTGAACTCCGAGTTCATCACCGTGCAGCCGACGTCGACCGCCAGCTGGATCGCCCGCTTCCAGTAGCGAACGGCCGCCTGGCGCTCGTCCTCGTCTGGGCTCGACCAGCGATAGAGCGGCAGGATCGACGCCAGCTCGATCCCGGTCTCCCGCAGGGCGGTCCGGAACTCGTCGACCCGAGCCCGGTCGGCCCGCGGATGGCTGAAGAAGGGGATGAAGTCGGGTCGCGGTGACAGCTCGATCGAGTCGTAGCCGATGTCGGCCGCGATCCGGCAGACCTCGCCGAACGGCCGATCGCGGAGCATGTACGGGTCGAGGGCGATCTTCACGGTCTGGGATCCTCCCGTCTGGTCCGGCCGATCCGGCCCCTGAGCGTCGTGCCACTCTCCGCGATCCGCGCCGCCATCCGGGCCCGGACGGCCGGATCTCCGATCGTCGCCATCGTCTCGAGCCATCGTACGGTCCCGTCGATCACCGCGAGGACGGCCTCGGCGTCGTCGACCACGAAGAGCGGCCGGTCGACGACCTCGACATACACCGGCGACGTGTGAGCGGCCATGCTCGTCCGGTACGCCGACCGGATCTCGTGGTCGCTGAGCGAGCGCGCCGCGATCCAGGAGCCGGCGTCGACGTCGATCGTGGCGGCCAGGCGCAGATCGTCGCTCGCCTCGTCGGTGTCCTGGCGGGCCACGACGCGGCCATTCACGACGAGCTCGACCGCAGCGACGATCGGCTGCGCCGCGCGGGCGCGGACCTGGGCCTCGAGCCGCCCGCCGGACGTCGGCAGGGCGATGACGTCGCCGGGCTCGTGCCCGTCGACGGACAGCTCGATGACCGGTCCGGAGGTCGCGAACGTCCGCCCCGCGCGGACCGCCGCCGACCAGGCCGCGAACGTCGGGGGATCGTCGGGCTCGAGCCGGGCGTACGTCCGGACGGCTCCGAGCGGCATCTCGGCCGACATCTTGTCGGTGCCGCCGAGGACGGGCAGCCGGTAGCCGAGATCGAGGAAGCGGTACCACTCGAGGACCGTCGGGTTGTCGAGACCCGGCGCGAACGTCTGCATCTCGACCGCGTCGATCCGGCCCGCGACGATGTCGGCGGCGATCTCCGCCAGCGGCAGCGGGAAGTGCGCGGCCACGACCAGGCCGCCCTCGGCGTGGCAGCGGTCGGCCCAGTCGGCCAGCAGCTCTTCGATCGCGCCGCCGATCCGGCCCTCCGGTCCACCACCCGAGGCGAGTGGCAGGACCGGGTGGCGCGCTCCGAGGAGGCCGAGGTGGCCGAGCATGTTCTGGCGGTTCTCCGTCCCGACGATCACCGCATGACGCCCGCTCGGATCCGCCTGGGCGCCCCAGGCCAGGTCCGGGACGTTCGTGAACTCGTCGCCGAGCTGGGTCGCGAGGAGATGGACGAACGCGACATCTTCGGCGGCCGCCTGGAGCAGCGCGGTCGACGGCGCCAGGAAGTGGACGTGGGTGTCGGCGGCGAGCCAGCCGTCCGCACGGAGGTCGATCGGTCGGTCGATCGCGATCGCGAGCTCCCGGAGGCCGGGCTCGACGACGAGCCGGCGACGGACGGGTCGATGATCGAAGCCCTTGACGACCTCGACGTCGACGGCGCCGACCGGCAGGTCGATCCGGAAGGCACCCGGCACGTAGGCATAGGTGTCGTCGCCGAGGATCAGGCCGGCGCCCGTGTCCTCGAAGATCGCGGGGTTGACCTCGTCGCGATGGCCGAGCGGCGGCAGGTAGCGGCCGTCCTCGGCGACGAACCGGACCCGGGCCGGCGCCGTCTCATCGGCGACGGACAGCCGGACATCGACGCGGACATCGGCGGGCGGCAGCGGTCGGATCCGGATGCGACCGCCGGGTCCATCCACACCCGCCTCGAGGTCGGCGACCCGGACCTCCCGGCCGTCGACGCGGATCCGGGCGTCCGGCGTCACGGCGACGTCGACGACGACGCGCGACGGCGCCGTCCCCTCGGGGCTCGGGCTCGCGCCGCTGCGCTCATCGGCGGCCGGCCCGCCCCAGCCGATCGGACCGGCGGACGCGCCCGGAGCGGACGGTCGCGGGAGCGGACGGGACGCGATCGCGATCCCGAGGTCGACCTCCGGGAGCTCGCCTGTGCCGCCCTCGATCGACAGCTGGCGACGCGGCGTCAGGACGAGCGGGTCGGCCGTCCCGTCGAAGACTGTGAGCGCGGCGATCACGATGTCGGTGCCGGGTCGTCCATCACCGAGCGGGACGAGCCGGAGGCCGGCCGGCTCGACCTCGCCCAGCGGGATCGCGTGGAGCCAGTACGTCGCGTCGTCGAGCGGCGTCGGCACGTAGTCGGCGATGCCGGTCTGGGCCGCCCCCCAGGACCCGGGCAGGATCGTGAGCGCGCCGCCATGACCGGCCGGCGCGTAGCGACCCGGCGCCTGTCGAGGGTACGGGCCGCGCCAGTCGATCGCCTCGTCGTCGCGATGACCGATCGCGGCGAACGGCAGGAACCCCCAGCCGATGATCCCGTCGGCGATCTCGAAGCGACGACGCACGTCGAACACCCTGACCGCGCCATCGACGGTCAGGAGCTCGTAGCGGGCGAGCGGCTCGCCGGTCGGCAGCACCCAACCGACGGGCGTGCCGGGCGTCCGCTCGCCGGCCGGCATCGCGCCAGCTGTCGGAGAAGTGGGCGACCACGAGGTGGCTGGCCCGACCGACTCCCCGGAGGTCGATCGTGATCTCGCGGTCGAGCAGGACCCAGCGCCGGCCGGCCGCGCGCGTCCCGAGCGCGAACGGGAGACCCCGGAAGACCGCCGGGCCGTCCGGCAGCCGCGCCAGCGCCGGTCCGTACATCGGCTCGAACCGGGCCGCGACATCGGCGTCCCTGGCGTTCCACGCAGCCGACAGATCGACCGGCCGAGCGAGCGGTGTCGCGCTCGGGTCGTGGACCACGGTCATGGCTCGAGCTCCGACCCCTGTTGACGTCGAATGAGCCGCGATGATACCGTCGCTGCAATCGGTTGCGCAAGGAGACGACGGTGCGTACTGTCCGGCTGACCGTGGGTCAGGCGATCGTCCGCTACATGGCCGGGCAGGACGTCGAGCGCGACGGCCGGCAGCAGCGCTTCATCGCCGGCGTCTGGGGCATCTTCGGGCACGGCAACGTCGCCGGCTCTCGGCCAGGCGCTCGAGGAGCTCGGCGACAGCCAGGACATGCCGTACTACCGGCCGCAGAACGAGCAGGCCCAGGTCCACATCGCGACCGCCTTCGCCAAGCACCACGACCGGCTCCGGGCCTACGCCTGCACGTCGTCGGTCGGTCCGGGCGCGACGAACATGGTCACCGGCGCTGCGACGGCGACCGTCAACCGGATCCCGGTCCTGCTCCTCCCGAGCGACTACTTCGCCAACCGCGTGCCGGACCCGGTCCTCCAGCAGGTCGAGCATCCGGTCGAACGCGACGCCAGCGCCAACGACGCGTTCCGCCCGGTGTCGCGCTTCTTCGACCGGATCTCCCGGCCGGAGCAGCTCCTCGCATCGCTCCCCGAGGCGTTCCGCGTCCTGACCGACCCGGTCCAGACGGGGGCGGTCACGATCTCGCTCCCCGAGGATGTCCAGTCCGAGGCGTACGACTGGCCCGAGCGGTTCTTCGAGCGTCGCGTCTGGCGCGTCCGCCGCCCGGCGCCCGACGCCGCCGACATCGCGGACGCGGTCCGCCTGATCAGCGGCGCGTCGGCGCCGGTCATCGTCACCGGCGGCGGGACGATCTACTCCGGGGCGACCGACGAGCTCGATGCGTTCGCGACCCGGTTCGGCATCCCGGTGGTGGAGACCCAGGCCGGCAAGGGCGCGCTCCCCTGGGATCATCCGCTGAACGCCGGCCCGGCCGGGACGAACGGCGGGCTGGCCGCGAACCGGCTGGCGCGCGATGCGGATGTCGTGCTCTGCGTCGGGACCCGGATGGGCGACTTCGTCACCGCCTCGAGGACGACGTTCCAGAACCCGGACGTCGCCTTCATCGGCGTCAACATCGGACCGATGGACGCCCACAAGCTGCACGCCGTGCCCGTCGTCGCCGACGCCCGCGAGGCGCTCCGGGCGCTCCAGGCGGGACTCTCCGCGGCGGGCTACGCCGGGACCGCGGCCGCCTACCGGGATCGCGTCGGCGACCTCAAGGAGGAATGGGACGCGGCCGTCACCGAGCTCCGGACCGTCCACGACGAACCGGGCGACCTCGGGCAGGCCGAGGTCATCGGCATCGTCAACGACGCCGTCGGCGAGCACGCGACGGTGATCTGCGCCGCGGGCAGCCTGCCCGGCGACCTCCTCCGGCTGTGGCGCGTCGGCGACCCGAAGGCGTACCACGTCGAGTACGGCTACTCGTGCATGGGCTACGAGATCGCTGCGGGACTCGGCGTCCGTCTCGCCGACGCCGATCGCGACGTCGTCGTCATGGTCGGCGACGGGTCGTACCTGATGATGAACTCCGAGATCGTCACGGCCGTCGCCGAGGGGCTGAAGCTCACGATCGTCGTCCTCGACAACCACGGCTTCCAGTGCATCCTCGCGCTCCAACGCTCGGTCGGCGTCCCGGATTTCGGGAACGACCTCCGGTTCCGCGACCCGGTCCGCAATCGGCTTACCGGTCCGTACGTCCCAGTCGACTTCCGAAAGCACGCCGAGGCGATGGGCGCGCTGGGACTGTTCGCCCAGACCCCCGCAGAGCTGCGCGACGCGCTGGCCCAGGCGAAGGCGGCCGATCGGATCACCGTGATCGTGGTCCCGACCGAGCCCGAGAAGCGCGTCCCCGGGTTCGAGTCGTGGTGGGACGTCCCCGTCGCCGCGGCCAGCGAGCAACAGGGCGTCCGGGATGCGCGCGAGGGCTACGACCGGCAGCGCCTCCGCCAGCGCGTGGAGATCCGGTGACCGCGTCGAGACCGCCCGAGCCGTCCTAGCCCGTCCGCGCCAGCGCGCGGCCGGATCCAGACCGACCAGCCAAGGAGAGACCATGCCAGGCCCCGGGATCGAGCTCATCGGCACGGAGGAGATCGCCGAGGTCCTCGAGGTGCTCAACAGCCGCTACCTGAGCCGGTACGGCCCGTCCGACGATCCGAACTTCACGGCGAAGGTCCACCACGTCGAGGAGGAGATGGCCAGGCTCGCCGGGGTCCGCTACGCGCTCGGCCTGAGCGGCGGCGGCTCGGCGGCCCTGTGGATCGCCCTGCTCGGGCTCGGCGTCGGCTCGGGCGACGAGGTGATCGTCCCGGGCTTCACGTATGTGGCGTCGATCTCGTCGATCGTGTACGCCGGCGCCACGCCGGTCCTGGCCGAGGTCGACGACACGTTCGACCTGGACCCCGCTGACGTCGAGGCGAAGATCACCCCGCGGACCGCGGCGATCCTCGTCGTCCACATGCTCGGCGCGCCGGCTCGGCTCACCGAGCTCAAGGCGATCGCCGACAAGCACGGGATCCCACTCATCGAGGACTGCGCCCAGGCCGCCGGCGCGAGCTACCAGGGCCGGGGCGTCGGCGGGATCGGCAAGATCGGGACGTTCAGCTTCAACGAGTTCAAGACGATCACCTGCGGCGACGGCGGCCTGCTCGTGACCGACGACCAGGACCTCTACGAGCGCTGCTTCGCGATGCACGACCAGGGCCATGCGCCCTACCGGCTCGAGTCGAAGTACGCGCCGCGCCCGTTCCTCGGGATGAACTTCCGGATGACCGAGCTGTCCGGCGCGGTCCTGCTCGCCCAGCTCCGCAAGCTCGATCGAGATCACGACGCGCCTGCGGGCGAACAAGGCGATCGTCAAGTCGATCCTCGGCGAGGTCCCGGAGATCGGCTTCCGGACCCTGACCGATCCCGACGGCGACATCGCCACGCACCTCGTCGTGATGCTGCCGACCGCCGAGATCGCCCAGAACGTCGCGACCGAGGTCGGCTCGAGGGTCCTCGCCGAGTCCGGCTGGCACGTCTACAGCCATATGGACCACCTCCTCGAGCGGCGGACGGTGACCGGGAAGGGCTGTCCCTTCGACTGCAGCTGCACGACCCACCCGCGCGAGGAGTACTGGGTCGGGATGCTGCCGAAGAGCGATGCGCTCCTCGGTCGGTCGATCAGCTTCGGCATCGGGGTCAAGGACCCGAACCTGGCGCCGTATGGGCTGACGATCGGCGACGGACCGGACGTGGCCGAGGCGCGCGCTGTCACGTTCCGGGACGCGGTCCTCAAGTTCGTTGCCTGATCGCGGCGGACCCGCCTCCGCGGAGCCGGTGATCCACGCCGCCAAGCTGCCGATGCGCCTGGCGCCCGACGAGCTGCACATCCGGCCCGATGCCACCGGCGTCGTGGCGACGGACCCGGTCCGGTCGGGCTGGCGCTACCTGTCGTTCCGGGCATTCGGGCTCGACGAGGGCGAGGCCGTCGTCCTCGATCGTCCGGACGAAGAGGCAGCGATCGTCACGATCTCCGGCGGCGGCGTCGAGGTCGCGTTCGACCGGATGCCGACGCTACGGCTCACCGGCCGTCCATCGGTGTTCGAGGGGATGCCCTGGAGCGCCTACGTCCCGGCCGGGACGAACGCCCGGATCGTCGGCCGGCCGCTGCCCGGCCAGCGCGCCGTGGTGGCGGTCGCCCAGGCACCTTCGACCGGCCGCCCCGGCGTCGCGACGCGAGCCGATCCTCGTCGGCCCGGGCGACGTCGAGATCGAGATCCGCGGGGCCGGGAACGCCACCCGCCAGGTCAACAACATCATGATGCCGGGCTTCCCTGCCGACCGGTTGCTGATCTGCGAGGTGTTCACCCCGGCCGGCAACTGGTCCGGCTGGCCGCCCCACAAACACGACGTGGACGACCCGCCGCGCGAGGCCGTGCTCGAGGAGACCTACTTCTATCAGCTGCGACGAACGGAGGGTTGGGCCATCCAGCGCATCTATCACCGGGACGGATCGCGGGATGCCCTCCTGCCCGTCCGGCACGGGGACCTCGTCATCGTCGACCAAGGCTACCACCCGTTCGCGTCCACGCAGGGCTATGACGCCTACTTCCTCAACGCCCTGGCCGGCGACCGTCGGACGATGGCCAACACCGACGATCCCGACCTCGCCTGGGTCAAGACCCTGTGGCCGACGATGGCGCCCGACCCGCGGTTGCCGTTGGTGACACCGTGACCGCGGGCGCGCCGGAGCCGGGGATCCGGATCGCGTCGGCCCCGGTCTCGTTCGGGGTCGACGAGATCATGCACGACGACGAGTGGATGCCCGGACCGAGCCAGACGCTCGATGCGATGCGGGACATCGGCTACGCGGGCACGGAGCTCGGCCCGCCCGGCTACCTGGGTACCGCCGCCGAGGTCCGGGCGTCACTGACCGACCGGGGCCTCGCGTTCGTCGGGTCGTTCATCCCGCTCCATCTCGACGATCCGGATCGGTTCGCGCTCGACCTCGACTGGCTCGCGGGCCACCTCGGGTTCATGACCGATGCCACGCCGGCGGGATCCCGCCCCGTGATGGTCCTGGCCGCCGACTTCGACAACCAGCTCCGGTTCCGCTGGGCCGGACGCATCCCGGAGCATCCCGAGGCCCAGCTCTCGGATGCTGCGCTCGGGACGGTCGTCGAGAACCTGCACCGGGCCGCGGAGCTCTGCCGGTCGGCCGGCTTCGGGGCCGCGGTCCACCCCCATGCGGGCACGATCATCGAGGCTCCGGACGAGATCCGCGCGGTGCTCGATCGCTCGGACCCGTCGATCCTGGGCTTCTGCCTCGACACGGGACACGCCCGGTTCGGCGGGTCCGATCCGTCGGAGCTGGCGCGCGACTACGCCGCCCGGCTGCGGCACATCCACCTGAAGGACTGCGACACCCAGGTCATCGCTCGCGGCCACGAGCGCGGAGAGGGTCTCGACGAGATGCTCAGAAGTGGCGTGTTCTGCGAGTTCGGCACGGGCGACGCGGCCATCCGGGACATCGTCGACGCGCTTCGGGCCGGCGGCTACGCCGGCTGGATCGTCGTCGAGCAGGACCAGTACCTCTCGAGCGCCGACTCCATCGAGAGCGTCATCGCCGGCCAACAGCGGAACCTCGACTACCTCCGAGCCCTCGGTCTATAAGCCCTCGCGACCGGCGGCCGGTCTCGGGTCGCGATCGCGCGCCAGGAGCGAGCCGGATGCGCCTCGTCTACAACTCGAACTCCACGATGCACCTCCCGGCGCTCATGCAGATCCGGGTGGCCCGCGAGACCGGCTGGGACGGGATCTTCGTCCGGGAGGAGCATCTCCGCCGCTACCTGGCCCAGGGGTTCGACCTTGCGACGCTTCGACGCGCGTTCGACGGCCTCAGCCCGGTCAACCTCGGGGCGCTCGCGGACGTGGAACGCTGGCGATCTGGGGAGCGGGCGGCCATGCTCCGGGAAGCCGACGGCGCTGACCGAGCTCGCCGCCGGGATCGGCGCGTCGTTCGTCCAGCTGCTGACGGGCCCCGTGAACCCGGGTGGGGCCTACAGCGGTCCGGCCGAGCTGAGCGCGGCCGAGCTCCGCGACGTCACCGCGAGCGCGCTCCGATCGGTCGCCGACCTCGGGGCGCCGCACGGCATCCGCTACTACCTCGAACCGGTCGCCTGGACACCGCTGTCGTCGCTGTCGGCGGCCGTCGAGGTGATCGATGCCGCCGAGCGGGACAACGTCGGGCTCGTCCTCGATTTCTGGCACCTCTGGCAGCGCGGCGTCACGCCCGACGACCTCGCCCGGCTCGATCCACGGGTGATCCTCGGCGTCGACTTCGCCGACTCGCTCGGCCCGATCGGCGACCACGGACCGGACCAGCGGACGCGGCGCGTCTGGCCGGGCGATGGGCGAGATCCCGCTCCAGGAGTGGGTCGACGCGGTCCGCTCGACCGGCTTCGACGGCTGGTGGGACAACGAGCTGTACAGCCCGCCGCACTGGGAGCGCGACGATCCATTCGCGGTCGCCGCCGGGCTCCTCGAGGTCCTTCGCGGACTGCTCCAGGCGCCGGCGGCGAGCGACGCCGACTGACCCTCCGCCGAGGTTGACGTGGGCCGGATCGGGATGCTACGGTTCTGCGCAATCGGTTGCGTTGCGAAGGGGTCCAGTCCCGGCGCCTGCCGCCCCCATGCCGTCCGTCGGACACCGGTTCGCCCCGTTCGGGCGCATCCGTGTCGGCGTCACCGCCTCCGATGCCGGGAGGGCGATTGACAGGGAACAGCGACGCGACCGCTCCCCGCCGCCGGGTCCTGCTCAACGACGTCGCCAAGCTGGCGAAGGTCTCCGACTCGACCGCATCCCGCGCGCTCGCCGGCGATCAGCGGATCAGCCTGGCCACGCGCGAGACGGTCCGGGCCGCCGCAGCCGAGCTGCGCTACGTCCCGAATGCGGCGGCCCGGAGCCTCCGCGTCCGTCGGACGCGCACGCTGGGGCTCGTCCTGCCCGACCTGCGCGACCCGGTCCACGGCCAGGTCGCCTCGGCGTTCGAGCAGGAGGCGCGCCAGCGCGGCT
This sequence comes from uncultured Chloroflexia bacterium, assembly GCA_963783135.1. GTDB lineage: Bacteria > Chloroflexota > Limnocylindria > Limnocylindrales > CSP1-4 > Chersky-267. The sequence continues at coordinate 23,519 of CAWAMH010000005.1, forward strand.
ACGGGGTGATGATCGTGGCCGGCGAGAAGGATCTCGCGCGCGAGCGCCTCGCGCTGCGCATCTTCTCGGAGCACCAGACCGACGGCGTGGCGATCGTGTCGTGCGTGATCTCGCCGAAGGATGCCCAGGAGCGGGCCGACCCCGGTCGACTCGTGTTCGTCCAGCCCGACCATCGGAGCCTCTTCCGGCACGATGGACCACGCATCCCCGGGGTGATCCAGACCGACGACGCCGGCGGCGCGCGGTCGGCGGTCAACCACCTCGTCGACAGCGGCTATCGGCGGATCGCCTATGTCGAGGGCGGCGTCCGGGCCTCGAACACGGTCCGGGCGGAGGCCGTGGCGCGGACCCTGAAGGAGCGCGGCATCCGCTCCGCGCCGCACGTCTACGCCAGCTCCGGCGAGGCCTGGCGGGACCCGGGCGAGCTCGCGGCGACGATCGCCGCCGACCTGCCCGAGGCGCTCGTGTGCTACGACGACAAGCTCGCCCTGGCCCTGATGGACGCCCTCCGGGTCCTCGGTGTCCGGATCCCCGACGACCTCGGGATCGTCGGCTTCGACGGGATCCCGTTCGCCGGGATCTCGAACCCCCGGCTGACCACCGTCGCGGTGCCGTCGGCCGAGATGGGGCTCGCCGCCGCGACCGACGCTCATCGAGGCGATCCAGGGCGGCGGACTGCCCGACGCGGTGACCGTCCCGCTCGACCTGGTCGTCCGCGAGAGCACGCGGATCCTCCCGACGAGCGGGACCCGCAACGGCCGGATCCGCGGTGGTCGAGCGGTCGGATCGGCCGCCGAGCCGCGGGCCGGTCGATGACCCGCGAGGCGACAGCCGGTCCGAACGTCGAGCTCGAGCAGCTGGCCCGGCGCGGCCGGCTGCTCGTCGTCGAGTCCGTGGCGCACAGCGGTGCGGGCCACACCGGCGGCCCGTTGTCCGCGATGGACCTCCTCATCGCGCTGTTCTTCCGGGTCCTGCGGATCCGGCCCGAGGAACCCGACTGGCCGGAGCGCGATCGGTTCATCCTGTCGAAGGGCCACAGCGCGATCGGACTGTACGCCGCGATGGCGCTCCGGGGCTACTTCCCCGTCGAAGAGCTGTCGACGTTCGACTCGGGCGACAGCCGGCTCCAGGGCCATCCGGACATGACCCGGCTGCCTGGTCTCGAGGCGTCGACCGGCTCGCTCGGACAGGGGCTCGCGGTCGGGCTCGGGATCGCGCTCGGGGCCAGGCTGCGCGGGCTCGACCCGCACACGTTCGTCATGCTCGGCGACGGCGAGCTCCAGGAGGGGATGGTCTGGGAGAGCATCGCCGTCGCGGCCAAGTACGAGCTCGGCAACCTCAGCGCGATCGTCGACCGCAACCGACTCCAGCAGTACGGCTGGGCGCCGGGTGGCGATCCCGACGCCCGGGGCGACCGGCGCGACCCGTGGGCCGGCGTCCGTCTCCGTGAGGCGCTCGAGGCGTTCGGCTGGCGGGTGCTGGAGATCGACGGCCACGACTTCGACGCGATCGTCGGGGCCTGTGCGGACGCCCGCGCGGCCGCGCACGGGTCGCAGCCGACCGCGATCCTGGCCGAGACCGTCAAGGGCCGCGGGCTGTCGTTCGCGGAGGGCCGCTTCGAGTGGCACGCCCGGGTCGCCACGGCCGACGAGGCCGCCGCGGCCCGGCTGGAGCTCGGGCCGACCACGGAGCCGGACGCGTGACCCGGCCGCTGCGCGACGTGTGGGCCGAGACCCTGATCGAGCTGGCCGCCGACGACCCCGACGTCCTCGTCCTCGACGGCGACCTCGCGACGTCGACCCGGGCCGACCGGTTCGCCGACGCCTTTCCGGACCGCTTCCTCCAGATGGGCATCGCCGAGCAGAACATGGTCGGCGTCGCCGTCGGGCTGGCGACGCTCGGTTACGTCCCGTGGCTCTCATCGTTCGCGGTGTTCATGACCCACCGCGCGGTGGACCAGGTCCGGATGGTCATGACCCAGACCCACGCCAACGTCAAGATCGGGGCGGGCTACGCGGGCCTGCTCACCGGGTTCACCGGCAAGACCCACCAGGACGTCGAGGACCTCGCGATCATGCGGGCGATGCCGGGCATGACCGTCCTGGTGCCGGCCGATCCGACCGAATGCGCGGCGATGGTGCGCTGGGCGACCGAGACCGCGGGGCCGGTCTACCTCCGGCTCGCGCGGGACGCCGGCCCGGACGTGTTCGAGCCGGGCTACCGCTTCGAGCCGGGCCGGGTCATCCGTCTCCGTGAGGGATCGGACGTGCTCATGGTCTCGACCGGCCTGCAGACCGCCCGCTGCCTCGCCGCCGCGGCGATCCTCGAGACCGCCGGGGTCTCCGCCGGGCTGCTCCACGTCCCGTCGATCAAACCCGTCGACGCGGCGGCGATCGCCGATGCGGCGGGCCCGGTCGACCTGGTCGTCAGCGTGGAGGAACACACGATCATCGGCGGCCTCGGAGGCCTCGTCGCCGAGATCCTCAGCGAACGGCGACCCCGCCGCCTCGTCCGGATCGGGATCCAGGACCTCTGGGGTGAGTCGGCGCCGAACGCCTTCCTGCTCGATCGACACGGGCTTTCGCCCGAACGGGTCGCGGAGCGGGTCGCCCAGGAGGTCGCCCATGCCACGGGACCGGCAGGTGGCACGGATCGCTGAGACGTCCGATCGCTGGATCCAGGAGAACGCATGACCCCATACAAGGTGAATGACCCCGACAGCATCGGTGTGGCGTTCCTCGGCGTCGGCCGGATGGGCTCCACCCACGTCCAGACCGTGGCGGGGATCCGGAACGCGCGGGTCGTGGTGGTCGGGGATCCGGATCTCGCGGCGGCGCAGCGCGGTCAGGCGCTGCTGCGGGCGACGCGGGCCACCGCCGACACGCTCGACGCGATCCACGACCCCGCGGTCGAGGTGGTCGTGATCGCGACGCCGACGAGCACCCACGCCAGCCTGATCGAGGCGTCGCTGCGGGCCGGCAAGGCCGTCTGGAGCGAGAAGCCGATCGCCCTCGACCTTGCCGAGACCAGCCGGGTCGTCGCGCTCTGGCAGGAGACCCGTCTGCCCGTCCAGCTCGGCTTCATGCGTCGGTTCGATCCGGGCTATGTCCGCGCCAAGACGCTGATCGACGCCGGCGAGCTGGGCCGGATCGAACAGTTCCGGGCCTACTCGCGCGATACGTATCCGGCGTCGATCGAGTTCCTCCGCCACAGCGGCGGCTCGTTCCTCGACATGAGCGTCCATGACTTCGACCTCGCCCGGTTCCTCGTGGGTGAGGTCGACGAGGTCCACGCCTGGGGGTCCGTCGTGTTCGACGAGCGCTTCGCGGAGGTCGGCGACGTCGACACGGCGGTGACGACGCTCCGATTCCAGAATGGCGCGCTCGGCGTCGTCGAGATGTCGCGTCACTCCGAGTGGGGCTACGACATCCGGACCGAGGTCGCGGGCGCGACCGGGAAGGTCGTCGTCGAGGCCCACCAGAAGACCCCGGCGGTCCACTCGCGACGGTTCGGGTTCGAGGCCGACCACTACGAGAACTTCCCGGATCGGTTCGAGGTCGCGTTCCGGGTCGAGCTCGAGACGTTCTTCCGGACGATCGCCGAGGGCGGGACGCCGTCCCCGGGCCCGCTCGATGCGCTCGAGACCCTGCGCCTCGCGATCGCCGCCACCCGGAGCTGGCGGGAGGGTCGGCCGATCCGCGTGGTGGACGTCACGGCCGAGGTGTCGGCGTGACCGCCCCGCCGGTCCGTCACGTCCGCTCGACCGCGGGCCCCGGCACGCTGCTCGAGATCACGCCCGCGAGCGTCGGCTGGCGGTACCTGTCATTCCGCGTCGTCGGCCTGGCACCGGGCGAGGTCGTCGAAGGCGACACCGGCGGGTCCGAGCTCGCGATCGTCCCGCTCGCCGGCGCGGGTCGACTCGGGTTCGACGGCGCGTCTCAGGCCGTGTCGCGGCGGGACGTCTTCACCGAGAAGCCGCATGTCGCCTACCTCCCGCCGTCGACCGGCTATCGGATCGAGGCGGTCGACGCCTTCGAGGTCGCGATCGGGTCGGCGCCGGCATCGGGTGGCTATCCGGCCCGGCTGTACACGCCGGACGAGCTGCCGAGCTTCGTCCGGGGCGGCGCGAACGTGGAGCGAGGGGTCACCTGCACGTTCGATCCCACGTTCGAGTCGGAACGCCTCATCGCCTACGAGATCGTCACCCCGAGCGGCAACTGGTCGAGCTTCCCGCCGCACCGCCACGACGGGCGTTTCGGGACGAGCTATCACGAGGAGTCGTACTACTACCGCCTGTCGCCGGCCGATGGGTTCGCGATCCAGCGGATCTACACGCGGGACACCGATCTCGACGTCTCGATCGCCGCCGCCCACGGGGACCTCGTCCTCGTCCACGAGGGGTACCACACGGTCGTGACCGCCCCCGGCACGAACGCCTACTACCTCAACTTCCTCGCCGGCGACACGAAGCCGGTGACCCAGCTCAACGACCCGGCCTACGCCGGGATCGCGGACGACTGGGCGGGCGCGCCGGCCGCGATCCCGGTCGGCGGCGCCTGACTCTCCGGCGTCGCGAGGCGACGATCCGGGCGGATCCGGACCTGCGGCCGCCCGAGGATCACGCCCGCCCGGATCGGCCGACGTGCTCCCGGAACGTCTCGAGGCTGCGCTCGAAGTAGCCGACCATCCGCTCCCGCTCGGCGGCAGCGCCGATCGCGGCAAGCTCGGCGACCCAGGTCCGAGCACCGGTGATGATCTGCTCGACGGCGTCGATATCGCGGGCCGACGGCACGAGCGGGCGATCCTGGACCTCGACATAGACCGGCGACGTGTGGGCCGCCATCGAGCTCGTGAAGGCCGACTGGATGACGCCCCTCGCTCCGCGATCGGGCGGCGATCCAGGTCCCGGCGCCGACCTCGACCGTCTCGTGGAGCGCGAGCTCGGTCGAACCGGTGGCCGCGGTCGCGGTCGCGACGACCCGGCCGCCGACGACGAGCTCGAGGGTGGCGATCACGGCCTGGGCGGCCCGCGCGCGGACCACGACCTCCAGGCTGCCCGGCCCCCCCATCCGGATCGCGCCGCCGGGTTCGTGCCCGTCGACGCTCAGCTCGAGGATCGGGCCGGAGGTGACGAACGTCCGACCGGCCCGGACCGCGTCGGCCCAGGTGTCGAAGGTCAGTGGGGCGTCGGCCGCCAGGTGGGCATAGGTCCGGACGGCCCCGACCGGGACCTCGGCCGACATCTTGTCGGTCCCGGCCACGATCGGCAGCCGATAGCCGAGGTCGAGGAACCGATACCACTCGATGACCGCTGGATCGTCGAGCCCGGGGGCGAACGCCTGGGTCTCGATGGCGTCGATCCGGCCGGTCACGATGTCCGCCGCGATCTCCGCATACGGCAGCGGGAAGTGAGCGGCGACCACGAGCCCACCTGCGGACCGACAGCGGTCGGCCCAGTCGGCGAGCAGCGCCGTCAGGGCCCCGGCGATCCGGCCTTCGGGCGGTCCGGCGCTGGCCAGTGGGTGGGTCGGCCGCCGTGGCGCCGAGCAGCGCCAGGTGACCCAGCACGTTCTGGCGGTTCTCGGTCCCGATCACCACGAGACGCCGGCCGGTCGGATCGGCCATCGATCCCCAGGGCAGGTCGGTGACGTTCGTGTAGAGGTCACCCCATTGGGTCGCGAGCAGGTTGACGAGATCGACGTCCTCGGCCGCCGCCTGGAGTAGCGCGCTGGACGGCGCGAGGAAGTGGACGTGGCTGTCGCCGGTCCGCCAGCCCTGGCTGCGGAGGTCGATCGACCGCGCGAGCGGCAGCTCGAGTCGACGGGTCGACTGGTCGATCTCGAGCCGGGCGTGGTACGGCGGGCGATCGAAGCCATTGACGACCTCGACATCGACGGCGCCGACCGGCAGCTCGATCGCGAAGTCGCCGGGGACGTAGGCGTAGGCCGCCGTTCCGAGGATGAGATCGGCGCCGTTGTCCTCGTAGTTGCCCGGGTTGACCTCGTCGCGATGCCCGACCGGCGGGAGGTAGCGCCCGTCGGCGGCGACGAACCGGACCCGGCCTGGCACGCGTTCGCCGGTCGTCGTCTCGACGAGCGCGACCTCGACCGGGACGTCGCGAGCGGGCAGCACCTCGATCGAGCGCCGTCCGGCCGGGTCCGGCGCTGACGTCCCGGCGAGAAGCTCCCGCCCGATGACGGTCCAGCCGTCGAGGCCGATCCGGGCGTCCGGTGTCATGGTCAGGTCGACGATGCTGGCCTCCGCGAGCGGCGCCGCGGGATCGGCTCGTGGGGTCCCCCAGCCGACGATCTCGCCCGCACCCGCATCGCCCCGAGCAGGATCCGGCGCGGGCTGGGAGCGGATGACCATCCCGAGGTCGATCTCGGGCAGGCGCCCGGCGAGTCCTGCGACCCGCACCTGGGACCGCGGCAGGCGCGCCAACGGGCTGGCCGACCCGTCGAACAGGGTCACCGCGGCCACGACGACGTCGCTGCCCGGGCGGCCCTCGGCCAGCGGCTCGAGCTGGAGCTCGATCGGTTCGGCGCCGGGCCCGAGATCGATCGCATGGAGCCACAGGAGCGCATCGTCGGTCGCGCTCGGGACGAAGTCGGAGACCCCGGTCTGGCTCGTGCCATACGTCCCGGGCATGATCGTCAGCGACCCCGACTGGCCCGCGGCTGCGTAGCGGCCCGGGCCCTGGACCGGGTGGGGCCCGCGCCAGTCGACGACCTCGTTCGCGCGGTGGCTGATCGCCGCGAACGCGGTCGTGCCCCACGCCAGCAGCCCGTCGTTGATCTCGAACCGGCGCCGGATCAGGCGACTCCGCGGCGGGCCATGCCGGTCGACGACCGTGTACCGCGCCAGCGGCTCGCCGGCCGGGACCACGTGACCCACGGCCAGCCCGGCGGGCCGCCGTCCGGCATCGTCGCGCCACGTGTCGCACAAGTGGGCGACGACGACGTGACTCGCCGGGCCGCCCGCGCCGAGATCGATCGTCGCCGGCCCGTCGAGGAGGATCCAGCGTTTCTGACCGGGACCCGGCCGAAGGTCGAACGGCAGGCCGTGGAACACCTGCAGCCCGGTCGGGAGCCGGGCCAGCGCGGCAGCCAGGAGACGATGCGAACGGGCCCCGATCCGGTCGTCCGTCGCGTTCCGCACGGGGCGCAGGTCGACCGCTCGGGCCAGCGGACTCGAGGGCGTCATCGGGCCCGATCGCGGACCGGGCGCAGATCCTTGTATTGACGTCCCATAGCGCCGGACGCTAGCATCGTACAAACGGTTGCACAAGAGGGTGCGTGATGCTCGCCTCCTGTCCGATGTCCCCCTCCGCCGAGATGGGGCAGCGGTGCGCGTCGGTCTCGTCCAGTGCGATCCAGCCCCTCGGACGACGGCTCCCGGCCGGCGTCGTCCGAGGTCCGGCCGCGGTCCCGCGGGCGACGGCGAGGATCCGAGTTGGTTGACTCGACACCGGCCATCGAACTCCGCCATGTCACCAAGCGCTACGGCGACACGGTCGCGCTCGATGACGTGTCGATGGACATCGAGCCGGGCGAGTTCTTCTGCCTCCTCGGGCCCTCGGGCTGCGGCAAGACGACCACCCTCAACCTCATCGGCGGGTTCATCCCGATGTCGTCGGGCGAACTGCGGATCGAGGGCCGCAAGGTCAACGACCTGCCGCCCCACCGGCGCAACGTGAACACGGTCTTCCAGAACTACGCCCTGTTCCCGCACATGACGGTCGCCCAGAACGTCGCGTTCGGGCTGCGGATGGAGAAGCTGCCAACCGCCGAGGTCGCCAAGCGCACCGGGGAGTATCTCGAGCTCGTCGGGCTCGGCGGTTTCGACCGACGCCTGCCGTCCGAGATGTCCGGCGGCCAGCAGCAGCGAGTGGCCCTCGCCCGGGCGCTCGCCAAGCGGCCAGCCGTGCTCCTGCTCGATGAGCCGCTCGGAGCGCTCGACCTCAAGCTCCGCAAGCAGATGCAGACCGAGCTGTCCCGGATCCACCGCCAGGTCGGCACGACCTTCGTGTTCGTGACCCACGACCAGGAGGAAGCCCTGTCGATGGCGACCCGCATCGCGATCATGTCGGGCGGGAACGTCATGCAGACCGGAACGCCCCGGGAGGTTTACGATCACCCCGTCGGACGATTCGTGGCCAGCTTCGTGGGCGAGACGAACTTCGTCTCGGGCTCGGTCGCGACGGAGGACGGACGACGCGTCTTCGCCATCCCGGGACGCGGCCGGGTGGCGGCGCCGACCGGCTCGACGGACGGGCCGGCGACCATCATGGTGCGACCGGAGTACGTCGTGGTGCGACCGGTCGACGAAACCGCCGCGGACCCGGGGTTCCCCGGGCGCATCGTCAACGTCGCCTTCCTGGGCGACCACACCCGGATCACGCTCACAACGGACGCGGGCGACATCGTGGCGGTCCGCCCGCATGGCACGAACGTTCGATCGACCCACCTGGAGGAGGACTTGGGGGAGGAGGTGTGCGTATGGTGGCCCGCGGACGACGCCGCTCTGATCACGGACTGAAACGAGTCCAAGCCGTGCTCGATGGAAGGAACGTGGAATGACCGAACCGATGCGCGACTACAGCCGACGGCACTTCCTCAAGGTGATGGGAGCGGCCAGTGCGGCGGTCGGGCTTGGCAGCATCGCTGCCGCGTGCTCGACCGCAGCGAGCAGCTCGGCCCCGGCGGCGTCGAGTGCCGCGACTGCCGCCCCCACCGCGGCGGCATCGAGCGGGGCGGCCTCCCCGAGTGCCGCGGCTGCGCCGACGGGCACGTTCAACTGGATGACCTGGGGCGACCACTCGTACCCGGCCCAGCTCGACGCCATCGCCGCGACCAACAACATCAAGGCCAACAGCACGCTGTTCAGTGACAACGTCGACGCCTACACGAAGCTCAAGGAGGTCGGCGGCCAGCTCGACATGGTGTCGGGCGACGCGCTGTGGGTCCCCCACTACTTCGAGTCCGGCCTGATCGAGGCCTGGGACATCAACTCGCTCGCGGTGGCCAAGCAGCTCTATTCGATCGCCCGATCGTTCCCGATCTGGACGAAGCCGGAAGGCTACCTCGGCTATCCGTTCGGCTGGTCGCCGGTCCAGGTCTACTACGACCCGGCCAAGGTCTCGCCCGCCCCCGACTCGTGGGAGGTCCTGCTCGATCCGAAGTACAAGAAGCGGGTCGTCGTCGAGGACCAGCCGGTCGAGGTCATGGCCTACATGGGCAAGCTCACCGGGGCGGCCAATGCGTACAGCATGACCCCCGACGAGATCGCCAAGGCCAAGGAAGCCCTCACGCGGCTCAAGCCGAACATCCTCACGCTGGCCAACCAGGCCACTGACACGATCGCCAAGCTGAAGACCGGGGAAGCCTGGATCGCGACCGGCAACCTGGGCACCGAGGCGCGGGTCAAGGACCAGGGCGGTCCGGACCTCAACGTCTTCACCCCCAAGGAGGGGACCATCGGCTGGATGGACTCCGAGATGGTCGTGAAGGGCGGTCAGAACGAAGCCCTGATCATGCCGTTCCTCGAGCTTGCCGAGCAGGCCGAGTACATCGCCGCCAACTTCATCCTCAACGGCCGGCCGCTGTTCAACGAGGCGGCCTACAAGATCCTGGTCAACCAGGGCCAGCAGGAACGCGCCGATCGGTTCCTGTACAACAAGCCGGAGACGGTCCAGACGATGGACCTCAAGGGCCCAGGCACCTCGACCCAGGCCGTCATCGACGCCTTCAACGAGGTCTTCGGCGCCTAGTCGAGGGTCGCGGATCGGACGACACGCATGACGACGGAGACGGCCAGCGAGGCTGACGAAGCCCCGCTGGCCGGGTCCGGCGATGGCGTGCGCGCGCGGCTGGAACGGGCCGTCCCGTTCCTGCCCGGCGTCCTGATGCTCACGTTCCTGTTCATCATCCCGATGGTCATCATGCTGGTGTTCAGCTTCTGGCGGACGAACACCAACTTCGATGTCGTCTCGGAGTGGAACCTCAACAACTACGCCCGGTTCTTCAACCAGCCGACGTACATCCGGACGTTCGCCAAGACCCTCGTCATGGCGGCCGCCGTGACGATCGCCGGGCTCGCCCTGGCGCTGCCCTTCACCTACTTCCTCGTCCGGTATGTGAGCCGGCGCGTCCAGCGCGCCGTCCTGCTCGCCGTCATCGTCCCGTTCTGGACGAGCTACCTGCTCCGGGTCTATGCCTGGCAGGCGATCCTCGGCGAGACCGGCGCGCTCAACCAGTTCCTCATGGCCATCGGCCTGATCAAGGAACCGACGACGCTGCTCGTCTACAACGACTACAGCGTCTTCGTGGTGCTCATCTACGTCTACTTCCCGTTCGCGGCACTGGCGCTGTATGCCGCGCTGGAGAAGTTCGACTTCACCCAGCTCAACGCGGCGCAGGACCTGGGCGCCCGGCCGGACCAGGCGTTCCGGCACATCCTCGTGCCGCAGATCCGGACCGGCATCATCACGGCCTGCATCTTCGTCTTCATCCCGATCCTCGGCGAGTTCCTCACGCCGACCCTCGTGGGCGGCGCGTCGGGGAACCTGATCGCGAACCAGATCGTGAACTTCACCCGGCAGTCGCAGATCCCCGAAGGGTCCGCCCTGGCGATCATCATCGCGGCGTTCGTGACGGTCGTGCTCATCATCTTCCGGCGCTCGCTGCGGGTCGAAGACGTCGTGACCCGTGGCTAGAGGCATCAGCGCGCTCGACACGATGCCCGTCAGCCCGCACTCTCGGCTGACCCGGGCCCTGCTGGCGATCATCGCCGGCGCCGTCCTGACGTTCCTCTACCTGCCGATCGTCTTCCTCATCCTGTTCTCGTTCGAGAAGGCCGACAGTCCGGGGTTCCCGATCACCGGGCTGACCACCCATTGGTACGAAGCGATGATCGCCGACACGGCGATCCACACCGCCCTTTTCAACTCGGTCCTGGTGGCGGTCATCGTCGCCATCCTCGCGACGATCATCGGGACGACCGCGGCCTTCGCGCTCGTCCGCGGCCGGACCCGGTTCGCGGGCACGGGCCGGCTCCTGTTCACGCTGCCGATCATGATCCCGGGCGTGCTCCTCGGGATCGGCCTGCTGATCTTCGTCCGCCGAGCCCTCAACCTCCAGCTCGGGCTGCACACGGTCATCGCCGGCCACCTCGTGTTCACGACGTCGTTCGTCGTGCTGATCGTGGCCGCCCGCCTCCAGGGCTTCGACCGGCGGCTCGAGTGGGCGGCCGCGGACCTCGGGGCGAACCGGGTCCAGACGCTCCGCCACATCATCCTGCCGCTGATCGCGCCGGCCATCGTGGCCGGGGCGCTCCTGGCTGTCACGCTGTCGATCGACGAGTTCGTGATCACGTTCTTCACGATCGGCCCGCAGTTGACCCTGCCGCTCTACATCTACACCCAGATCAAGTTCGGTGTGACGCCCGAGGTCAATGCCCTGGCGACGGTCATCCTGGTCGTCACCCTGTCGGTCTTCGCGATCGGCACGCTCCTGCTCAGTAGTGGCCGTCGCTTCCGACGGCAGGCCTAGCGATGGCCCGGACCGGCCTCCTCGGGCCGCCGCCCGAACCCGGCGCGCCGATCCGGATCGGGTTCCAGGTCTGGGGTCAGGCCACGAGCTGGCCGGACCTGATGGCGGCCGGTGAGCGCGTCGAGCGGCTCGGCTTCTCGAGCCTGTTCGCGAACGATCACCTGATGCCGATCCTTGGCGACGCCGATGGCCCGGTCCTCGGCGCGCACGGGCCTGTGTTCGAGGGCTGGATGACGCTCGGCGCCTGGGCGGCCAGGACGAGCCGCGCACCGCTCGGCGTGATGGTCTGCGGCGTCGGCTACCGGAACGTCGGTCTGACGGTCAAGATGGCGACCGCTCTCGACCATGCCAGCGACGGCCGGGCGATGCTCGGGCTGGGCGCCGGCTGGCATGAACCCGAGCACCGGGCGTTCGGCTACGACGTCCTCTCGCTCGGCGACCGGATCACCCGGTTCGACGAGGCGAGCCGGGTGGCCCGGGGGATGCTCGACGGCGAGCCCGTGACGTTCGAGGGCCACTTCATCCACGCCGACGATCTGCGCAACGACCCGCCGCCGCTCCAGGCCCGGATGCCGCTCCTCCTCGGGGCGAGCGGCGAGCGGCGCGCGCTGCGGATCGTGGCTCGCGATGCGGACATCTGGAACGGCGAAGGGGATCCCGCCACGTTCGCCCACAAGTCCGAGGTCCTGGACCGGCACTGCGCCGAGGTCGGCCGCGATCCGGGCACGATCCGTCGGACGGTCGGTGTCCAGCCGATCTGCATCCGCGCCAGCCGCGAGGCCGCCGTGGACGCCCTCGCCTCGATCTTCGCCAGCCAGGGCGGGACCGCCGCCGCCGCTCGCACCTGGGCCGCGAGCTCACCACTGGCCGACACCCGCGATGCCGTGATCCGTCAGCTCCAGGCATGGGGCGCGGCCGGGGCCGAGGAGGCCATCGTCGATCTTCCGCTGCCGCTCGACGACGAGACGCTCGAAGCGCTGGCCGGACCCGTCCGCGAGCGACTCGGATGAGCGCCGGCACGACTGGAGGACCCGCCTGATGCGCGCCGCCGTCTACGAAGGCGAGGGTCGGCTCGTCGTCCGCGACGTGCCCGACCCGACGCCGGCACCGGACGAGGTGCTCATCGAGGTCGAGGCCTGTGGCGTGTGCGGCTCCGACGTCCAGATCATCAACGTGCCACCGGGGCATCCATCGACCCCGCCGGTGATCATCGGCCACGAGTTCGTCGGCGTCGTCCGGGCCCTCGGGTCGGCCGTCAGCGACATCGTCCTCGGCACCCGGGTCGTCGTCGATCCGGATCCCAAGTGCGGCTCGTGCGATCCGTGCCGTGCCGGGCGCCCGGCGAACTGCGTCAACATCGTGGCCCTCGGCGTCTATCGCGATGGCGCGTTGGCGCGCTACGTGACCGCGCCGGCCAACTCGGTCTATCCGATCTCGACCGATGTCCCGGCCGCGATGGCGGCGCTCGTCGAACCGCTGTCGTGCGTGGTCAACGGCACGAACCGGGCGGCGATCCGGCCCGGCGAGTCGGTCGTGGTGTTCGGCGCCGGCGCGATCGGCTGCCTGTTCATCGCGGTGTTCCACGCCTCCGGGGCCGGCCGGATCGTGGCCGTCGAGCCGAGTCCCCATCGCGCCCCGGTGGCCCGCGCGCTCGGCGCCGACGTCGTGGTCACGCCCCAGGAGTGGGCCGCTCGACGGTCCGAACTCCTGCCGAAGGGCGCGGACGTCGTCGTGGACGCCGTCGGCAGCGTCCTCCCCGATGCGATCGAGGCCGCGGGGATGGGCGGCCGGATCGTGATGTTCGGGATGAACGGGAACGCCCGTCCGCCCGTCCACCAGGTCGAGATCGTCGAGAAGGGCCTGACGATCCTCGGCTCGTACATCTCGAACTTCACATTCCCGGCCGCGATCCGTCTCGTCGAGAGCGGCGCGCTCGATCTCGCCCCGATGATCACCGCGACCATCCCGCTCGAGGACACCGTCGCCGGCATCGCCCGGATCCGATCGGGCGAAGCCGTGAAGATCGTCATCACGCCGTAGCGCGTCCCGGAGGTTCCCGCCGATGCCACAGCCAGCCCTGCGCGTCGCCAGCGCCCCGGTCTCGTTCGGGGTCGACGAGATCATGCAGGACGACGCCTGGATGCCGACGCCCGACGACATGCTCGACTGGATGGTCGACATCGGGTTCGAGGGGACGGAGCTGGGGTCGGTCGGCTTCATGGGCGATGCCCGCGAGGTGAACCAGCGGCTGTCGTCACGCGGGCTGGAGTTCGTCGGCGCGTTCCTGCCGCAACACTTCAGCCGGGCCGAGAAGGTCGACGACGACCGCGCCTGGCTGCGCGACACGCTCCGGCTGATGGCCGATGGGTCGCCGACCGGCCCGACGGGGTTCGCGGTCCTGTCCGACCACTTCGACGAACCGGATCGGCGTGCGTTCTCGGGCCGGATCGAGGAGCACCCCGAGGCGTGGCTGACCGACGACCGGTTCGAGACGCTCGTCGACAACCTCCACGAGGTCGCGGTGATCTGCCGGGACGCCGGGTTCGAGCCGGTCGTCCACCCCCATGCCGGGACGTACATCGAGACGGCCGACGAGATCGCCCGGCTCATGGACCGGATCGATCCGTCCGTGCTCGGGCTGTGCCTCGACACCGGCCACTTCCGGTTCGGCGGGGCCGATCCGACCCGGTCGGTCCACGACTACCATGAGCTCATCCGACACGTCCACATCAAGGACTGCCGGACGGCGGTCATGGACGAGGTCAAGGCGGACGGGATGGGCCTGGACGAGTGCCTCCGACGTGGCGTGTTCTGCCAGCTCGGTCTCGGCGACTCCGGGATCGACGGCGTCATCGCCGCCCTTCGCGAGCACGACTACTCCGGCTGGCTGGTCATCGAGCAGGACCAGTTCCTGCGGACCGCGGACACGCCGGAGTCGGTGGTCGCCGGCCAGCGCGCGAACCGCGACTACCTGCGCGGTCTCGGGATCTGAGGGTCCGGCCATGACCGTCGCTGTCGAACGACCACTCGCCCGGATGGCCCGGACCACGCCGACCGAATACTGGAACGACTCGTGCGCCACGGCCGAGCTCGAAGATGCCGTCGCCAACGGGGCGGTCGGGGCCACGTCCAACCCGACGATCGTCGGCGAGGTCCTCAAGAAGGAGCTCGACGTCTGGCGTCCGCGCGTCCGGTACATCGCCGCTGAGCGGCCGACCGCGACCGACGTCGAGATCACCTGGCAGGTGATCGAGGAGATGGCGGTCCGCGGGGCCGCGATCCTGGCCCCGGTCTACGACCGCGAGCGCGGGCGCAAGGGACGCCTGTCGATCCAGACGAACCCGACCTTCTTCCGCGATCCCGTCCGGATGCTCGAGCAGGGCCGCCGGTTCGCGGACCTGGCGCCGAACCTCCAGGTCAAGTTCCCCGCCACGTCCGCCGGACTCGAAGCGCTCGAGGCGGCGACCGAGCTCGGCATCTCGATCAACGCGACGGTGTCGTTCACGCTCAGCCAGGCGCTCGCGGTCGGCGCGGCCGTCGAGCGCGGGCTCGATCGCCGGACGGCGGCCGGTCTCGACATCGAGACGATGAGCCCGGTCTGCACGCTGATGGTCGGTCGGCTCGACGACTGGCTGAAGGCGATCCACGAGCGCGACGCACTGAGCGTCGACCCGGCTGCCCTCGACTGGGCGGGGATCGCGGTGGCCAAACGCGCGGCGGCGCTGTTCCGGGAGCGGGGCTACCGGACACGCGTGCTGGTCGCGGCGTTCCGCAACCACCTCCACTGGTCCGAGTTCATCGGCGGCGACGTGACCCTCACGATGCCGCACGCCTGGCAGCAGCGCTTCAACGCGTCGTCGATCGAGGTCCGGCCCCGGTTCGACGATCCGGTCCCGCCCGCCTACGTCGACGAGCTGCTCGCGCGGATCCCCGACTTCGGTCGGGCCTACGAGCCCGACGGGCTGGCGGTCGAGGAGTTCGACACGTACGGCGCGACGGTGCGCACCCTGCGCGGCTTCATCGCCTCGTATTGGGACCTGGTCCGGGCCGTCGACGACATCCTCCTGCCGAACCCGGACGTCCGCGCCTAGCCGCGGCGGCCGGTGGTCAGCGGGACTCGGCCGGCGTCGCGAGCACGTCGCGGTACGCCCACAGGTAGGACGCGGTCGCCTCGACCAGCCGGTCGATGTCGGCCTCGGTGTGGGCGCCCGTGATGTAGCCCCGGATCATGTAGTGCGGGTGGACGTAGATCCCGCGCTCGAGCAGCCAGTTCCGGTAGCCACGCTGGACCGGATGGTCCTTGTCCATCGCGAACCGGGCGAAGTCCCGGAACCGGCGGATCGGCTGGTCGGTGAAGTAGATCGTCCAGACCCCGGCGATCTCATGGACCTGGGCCAGGACGCCGGTCTCGTCGATCGCGGCCTGGATCCCGTCCGGTCAGCCGCTCACCGAGCCGGCGGATGTGGTCGTGGATGGCGCCGTCGAGCACGATCCGGGTGCACTCGAGCGCCGCGGCCACGTTCAGCGTATGCCCGGCGAACGTGCCCGCGAACAGGACGTCGCCCTTCGGCCCGAGGCGGTCCATGATCTCGGCCCGTCCGGCGAGGACCGAGATCGGAAAGCCGTTGCCGAGCGCCTTGCCCATCGTCGTCAGGTCCGGCATCACCCCATAGCGCTCCTGCGCGCCACCCGGTCCGTGTCCGGAACCCGGTGATGACCTCGTCGAAGATCAGGAGCGTGCCGGCCGCGGTGCACGCCTCGCGCAGCGCCTCGAGGAAGCCCGGCTCGGGCGCGACCGCCCCGGCGTTGTGGAAGACCGGCTCGAGGATCACGGCGGCGATCGTGTCGCCCTCGCGGGCGAGGACGTCGCGGACCCCGGCCGCATCGTTGTATTCGCGGACCACGATGAGATCGCGGACCGACGCCGGGATGCCGGCCGATGCCGCCACGGCCGTCGGGACCTCGCCATCGTCATCGGTCGCGAAGTGGTGGCTCCAGGCGACGTAGTCGTGCCAGCCGTGGTAGTTGCCCTCGAACTTGAGGATCCGCTCGCGGCCGGTGAACGCCCGAGCCAGGCGGATCGCATGGAACGTCGCCTCGGTCCCGGTGCAGCTGAAGACGACCCGCTCGGCCGAGGGGATCATCCCGACGAGCCGCTCGGCCAGCTCGACCTCGAGCGGGTTGGCCGTCGAGAACGAGATGCCGTGCTCGTCCATCGCGCGCCGCACGGCGGCGTTGATCCGCGGGTCGTTGTGACCCAGGAGGATCGCCCCGAACGAGGCATGGAAGTCGATGTACTCGGTGCCATCGACGTCCCAGATGCGCGACCCCTGGGCGCGGGCCATGAACAGCGGGTACGGAGTGGCGCTCCGGCCCTCGCCCTGGACACCGCCGGGCGACACCGCGTTCGCCCGGGCGAACAGCTTCTTCGACTCCGTCGTCGGAACGGGCCAGCCCGGTTCGGCGCCGGGCCCCGAAGACGGACCGGTCCGGTCGATGTCGGCCGTGGTCATCGTTCCTCCTCGCTCACTGATCGATCCCGGCCGGCAGGACGACCGGCTCCCGAAGGCCGCTCACGGCGGCTGCATAGAGGGCATCGATGACGGCGCTGTCCCGGACCCCGTCGGTGAAGTCGGCGCTGCCCGGACGGCCCTCCGCGATCGCGCTGATGAACTCGTTCCACATCGCGCATTCCTGGCCGAGCCAGCCGATCGACGTCCCGTCCGTGCCGGCGATGAGAAGCTCGGCGGCGCCGGGATGCCAGGGGTTCACGAGGACCCGGCGGAACCCGAACGTGGTGACGTCGCCGGGCAGGCAGACCCGGAACTCGTCGGGTCGCTCGAGGTCCCAGTCGGCCGACCCACGTGAGCCGTAGACCTCGAGCTGGAGCGAGACGCGTTTGCCGATCGCGACGCGGCTGGTCTCCAGCACCCCATAGGCACCGTTCTCGAAGGTCAGCAGGGCCGCTGCGGCATCCTCGACGTCCACGAGCCCGGTCCCCCGGCTCGAGCCGTCCGACCCACCGCCGCGGTTGCCGGTCGCGTCGGCACCGGGCAGGGGCCGCTCGGCGATGAACGTCGACGCGAGCGCCTGCACGGTCGCGATCTCACCGACGAGGAACCGGGCGCAATCGACCAGGTGATAGCCGGTGTCGATCGCGATGCCACCGCCCGACAGCGCCTTCCGGAACCGCCACAGGAGCGGGACGTCGGGGTCGGCCGCGTAGTCGAGCATGAACGAGGCCCGGAGGCTGCGGATCTCCCCGAGCTCGCCGCTCCGGATGAGCTCCCGGATCTGACGCACCGCCGGGGACCAGCGATAGCCGGCGGCGAGACCGTGGAACACGCCGGCCGCCCGGCAGGCTCGGAGCATCGCAGCGGCCGACTCGGCCGATCCGCCGAGCGGCTTCTCGCAGACGACGTGCTTGCCCGCCGCCGCGGCCGCCACGACGACCTCCGTGTTCAGGACCGGCGGCAGGCAGGCCACGATGAGGTCGACGTCGTCGGCCGTCACGACATCGCGCCAGTCTCCGGTCACTCGCTCGTAGCCGAAGCTCTCGGCGAGCCCGCGGGCCAGCGTCTCGTTCACGTCGGCGACGGCGACCAACCGCGGCCGGAAGGCGAGCCCCTGGTAGAGATGCGGCAGATTGACCAGCGCCGCGCTATGGGCCCGGGCGATCGTCCCGGCGCCGACAAGGGCGATCCGGAGCTCGCGCGGCGATCGATCCGCGCTCACCGCGCCGCCGCCGCCGGCAGTCCGGCCGTCATCTCGGCCATCGACACCCGTCGTCCCTCGCTCGCGGAGGTCAGGATCGCGTCGCACAGGACGGCCGCCTGGAAGCCGTCCTCGAACGTCGCCTGGTGAGCAGGCACGGGCCGGTCCTCGATGACCGCGCTGAGGAAGTCCTGCCACTGGTGGATGAAGCTCTGCTCCCAGCCGATCGTGTGCCCGGGTGGCCACCACTGGGCGAGGAACGGGTGACCCGGCTGGGTCACGAGCACATCGCGAAAGCCGCCGAGCCCTGCCGCCTCGTCCGCCGCGTAGAAGACGTGGAGCCGGTTGAGGTCCTCCATGTCCCACCACAACGAGCCGTCGGTCCCGTTGACCTCCACGACCTGACGCCCCTTCCAGCCGCGAGCGACCCGCGTCGCCTCCAGCGAGCCGATCCCGCCACCGCGCAGGTCGACCGCCGCGACGTAGGCGTCCTCGACATCGGGACCCGACTCCGTGAGCTTCGCGGTGGTGGCCTGGACGGCGTCGGCCTCGCAGCCGAGGTAGCGCAGGAAGTCGACGATGTGGGCGTAGTCCGTGACCGCTCGCGACCCGTTGTGGCGCCGGAGCGGTGCCGCTCCGGCGGCGTAATCCTGGATATAGACGGCCCGGAACTGGACGATCCGCCCGAGCGCGCCGCTCAGCACGATGTCGCGCGCGAGCCGCATCGCCGGGATGAATCGATAGTTGAAGCCGCACACCGCCGGGACGCCGGCAGTCGCGGCGGCCGCGGTCATCGCGTGGGCCTCGAACCGGTCGACGCCGAGCGGCTTCTCGCACAGGACGGGCTTGCCGAGGGTGAGCGCAGCCTCGGTCGCCTCACGATGGCCGCCGACCGCCATGAGGTTGGCGACGATGTCGACCTCCGGGTCCTCGACCACCTCGCGCCAGTCGGTCACGATCCGGTCCACGCCGAGGCCCCGGCCGATCGCCTCGGCCCGGCCGCGATCCCGGCCCGCCAGCATCGCGATCCCGACGGGACGGGCGAGCGGTGCTGCGTACGGCAGGGTCCGGATGGCGAACCCGTGGGCGCGGGTGATCCAGCCAGCGCCCAGGATGCCGATGCCCAGGGGTGTGTCCATCTCGGCCAGTCCGCCGCCTCCGACCCGCTGCGAGGCGCCGAGCGTAGCACGAGTTGCATCGTTTGCACCGCACGGATGCGGATGCCTCGGTGACGGGTCCCGCTGGCTGGACGCCCGCTCCAGGCTCGCTGACCGGCCGGCGGGCGGGCCCGGTCCGGGCCGGCAGCCGCCGTCTCCCGACCGGCATACTTCGGACGCCGGACAGCCACCCCGACGGAGCCCAGAGCCGTGACGGATCCGACCACGAGCGACACCGCGGCGACCCTGACCTCGGTCACGGGATCGGGCGATGAGCGGGACATCGGCGAAGGCTCGGTGACGCCGCAGCGCCCGGTCCACCCGTACCTCCACGTCGTCGTCGTGGCGGTCATCGGCGCCGTCTCGGTCCTCGTCTGGCTGACCGTCTTCGAGACGATCAACCGGCTGCTGTGGGAGAACGACTTCGTCACCGCGAACCGCTGGATGTTCCCGGTGATCTGCCTGCCGTTCTCACTCCTCGTCGGTCTCCTCGTGAAGTACCGCCACGCACCGACGAATCTCGACGAGTCGATGCTCGACAGCCTGTCCGGCGACGTCTCGAAGATCGACTGGCGGTCGCTGCCGGTGACCGTCGTGATGGCTCTCGTATCGCTGTTCTCGGGCGCCGTCATCGGCCCGGAGGGCGGCATCGGCGGGATCGCCTCGAAGATCGCCGCGCTCTACAACGACAAGGTCGGGATCCCGGCCGAGCATCGAGCGCAGCTCGTGTTCTCGACATTGGGCGCCGCCTACAACGGTCTGATCGCGAACCCGCTGTTCACCGGCGTCCTGAGCTCCGAGCTGATCAAGGACCCCGTCGAGAAGACCCGAACGCTGCCAGCCAACCTCATCGGCGGATC
Source organism: uncultured Chloroflexia bacterium (assembly GCA_963783135.1). GTDB lineage: Bacteria > Chloroflexota > Limnocylindria > Limnocylindrales > CSP1-4 > Chersky-267. The sequence goes on from CAWAMH010000005.1 coordinate 43,799, forward strand.
GATCGGGTATCTGATCTTCTTCGCGGCCGGCAGCTCGGGGCTCGAGAACTACCTCCACCTGTCGCCGAGCCAGCCGTTCACGCCGAGCGACGTCGTCCTCGTCGTGCTGTTCGGGTTGATCGGCCTGTTCCTGGCGATCATCGCCGGGGCGCTATTCCGGGTCGCGAGCGCGGTCTTCGGACGGTTCCAGGGTCGCGAGGTCGAGCGCGCGCTCGCGGCGGGCGTCGTGTTCAGTGTCGTCGGGGTCGTGGCGCCGATCGTGCTGTTCTCCGGCGAGACGCAGATCCAGACGGTCGTCGCGGATCCGGCCGCCTACGGCTCGGTCACCCTCCTGGCGATGGCCCTCGTCAAGCTGGCCCTGCTCGCGGTCGCGTTCAAGAGCGGCTTCCTGGGCGGACCGACGTTCCCGGCTATCTTCGCGTCGGTCTGCGTCGCCCTGGCGATCGGCCTCGTGCTGCCGGGTGTCCGCGACGACGTCCTCATCGGCGGGGTCATGGCCGGCTTCCTCGTCGTCCTGTTCAAGGCGCCGTTCATGGTCATCCTGCTGACCGTCGTCATGCTCCAGGCCGGTGCCGAGCTCACCGCGCTCATCGTCCTGGCCGTCGCCGCGGTCATGATCGTCCAGCCGTACATCCTCGCCGCGATCGCCAGCCGGCAGGCGGCTCGAACGGCGAACCGGTCGTCAGCGACCTGATCACCAAGGGTCGCGCTCCAGGTCAGCGAGGATAGACGTCCTCAGCGGCCGCCGACGACGTCGTCTCCTGGGCGGCATAGGCCGCCTTGACGGCTGTGACCAGGTCGCCCGTCGCATGGGACCCGGAGACCGTGGCTCCGGCGTCGGCCTGGGCCCAGCCCACGTCCATGCCCTGCGAGGTCAGGACGATGGCCTTGCCCGGATACTGCTCGATCAGGTCGTGGGTCAGGACCTCCTCACCGGAGCCCGCGGCCCAGACGTCGTAGACGAGGACATCCGCCCACTCGACCTGCCAGCAAGGCATCCCGTGCAGCACGGGACACGCGGTGAGCGCATGCGTGGGACCACCGCACTGGTCGACCTCGAACCCGGCGCGGCGCAGCGTATCGACCTTGAGGTCCGCGAGATCCACATCGTGATCGACGACGAGCACTCGGACCATGGCAACGTCCTCCGTCCCAGGTCACGATCCCATCGGTTCCCGGTGGCGACCGCGCCGTGTGATCAGGGAAGGATGGTCACCGACCGGCCATCCGGCCAGTGCCGAAGGTCACCGATCCCGTGGAGCCCCTCGGCCGGCCTCGATCCCCGGCCGGCGGCCGAGCACGCACCGATGGCGCAGCGCGAACCCCGTCGAGCGGGGTCTTCGGCCGACCTTTGGTAGCATGGCCGCCCAGGCGACTCCCCCATCGGGTGAGCGGCACCCTGGGCCGTCCCACGGGCCCCGCGTCATGGCGACTCGATCGGCGAAGACGATGGTCCGCCCCGTCCCGGGGCTGCGCAGCCGGATCGCGCCGGCCGTCGCTCCCCGCAACGCCTCGACGCCGCCGGGGACGTCGCGATGAACCGTCCGGCCCTCGGTCCGCCTGCTGCCGACCCGCCGGCCGGCGCGTCGCGAGCGCGGACGGCCCGGGCCGGGGCGCGGCGCGTCGTCCCGGTGGCCGCCGGGGCGGTCGCCGTCCTCATCGGGCTGCTCCTGTTCCGGCTGGTCGTCCCCGACCGACCCGCGCTGACCCTCAAGGACGTGGACCAGCAGGTCGCCGATGCGCTGGCCTCGGCGACGCCCGGACCGGCGCTCTCGGCCCAGGTCTACCAGGCGGTCGTGCCGTCGCTCGTGCTCATCCGCGCCAAGCATCAGGGCGGCACGGACACCAAGGACGAGACGGACCTCGGCAGCGGCGTCGTCGTGACCGACCAGGGCGACATCCTCACGAGCCTGCACGTCGTCGCGAACGCCGACTCGATCGAGCTCACGTTCGCCGACGGCACGACCTCGAGTGCCTCGATCGTCAGCGAGCAACCCGAGAACGACATCGCGGTGGTCCGGGCCGACCAGCCCCCGGCTCAGCTCGTCCCGGCCGTCCTCGGCAATCCGGCGAGCGTCCGGGTCGGCGACGAGGCGTTCGTCGTCGGCAACCCGTTCGGGTTGAGCGGGTCGATGAGCAGCGGGGTCATCTCCGGCCTCGGCCGCTCGTTCAAACAGCGCGACGGTGACCGGACCCTGACCGGTCTCATCCAGATCGACGCCGCGGTCAACCCGGGCAACTCGGGCGGGCCGCTCGTCGACCGCGGTGGCCGGGTGATCGGCATCGTCGCCGCGCTCGTCAACCCGACCGACGACGACGTGTTCATCGGGATCGGGCTGGCCGTACCGATCAACGTCGCCGGAGGCGCCGCGGGCCTGCCCGCGTACTGACTGGATATGGACGACCGACCCGCCCTTCCGGGCGGACCAGGCTGAAGGGAGTGGCTGTGGACCACCAGACGAGCACCGACCCGACCCTGCCGATGGAGCGCGTGCTCTACGAGGTCAAGAAGGTCATCGTCGGTCAGGACCACCTGCTCGAACGACTGATCGTCGCACTCCTCGCCCGGGGCCACGTCCTGGTCGAGGGCGTGCCCGGTCTCGCCAAGACGATGACGATCAAGACCCTGGCGGCGTCGATCGGCGGCGAGTTCAAGCGCATCCAGTTCACCCCGGACCTCGTGCCGGCCGACCTGGTCGGCACCCGGATGTACAACCAGAAGACCGGTGAATTCTCGACGTCGCTCGGACCGGTGTTCACGAACCTCCTGCTCGCCGACGAGATCAACCGCGCGCCGGCCAAGGTCCAGAGCGCCCTGTTGGAGGTCATGCAGGAGCGCCACGTCACGATCGGCCGCGAGACGCTCGCGGTCCCGGACCCATTCCTCGTGCTGGCGACCCAGAACCCGATCGAGACCGAGGGGACCTACGCGCTGCCCGAGGCACAGATCGATCGGTTCATGCTCAAGGTGGTCGTCGGCTACCCGAGCGCGACCGAGGAGTTCGTGATCGTCGAGCGGATGACCGGCCCGCTCCAGCCCGTACAGACGGTGATCACCACCGCCCAGCTCATCGCGCTCCAGCAGCAGGCCGACCGAGTCTACGTCGACCCCACACTGTTCGAGTACGCGGTCCGGCTGGCCACCGCGACGCGGGCGCCGACCTCGGTCGGCCTGCCCGAGCTCGAGCGCTACATCACGTTCGGGGCGAGTCCCCGCGCGTCGATCAACCTGATCCTGACGGCGCGAGCCCTGGCCTTCGTCCGTGGCCGTGACTACGCACTCCCGGAGGACGTGCTCGACATGGCGCTCGACGTCCTGCGTCATCGGGTGGTGCTCTCGTTCGAGGCGCTCTCGGACGACATCTCGGCCGACGACCTGCTCCGGACCATCCTCGGCCGGATCCCCGTTCCCGTCGTCCCGCTGCGTGACCATGGCAACGTCCACGTCGGCGCCTGAACGGATCCTCCAGCGGCTCGACTGGAAGGTCGTCCGCCGTCTGGACGGGCTGCTCCAGGGCGACTACCGGAGCCTGTTCTACGGCTACGGCATCGACTTCGCCGACCTCCGCGAGTACCAGCCGGAGGACGATGTCCGCTACATCGACTGGAACGTCACGGCGCGGATGGACGTGCCGTACGTCCGCCAGTACCACGAGGATCGCGAGATCACCGCCTGGTTCCTGCTCGACCTGAGCCCCTCGGTCGACTTCGGGTCGGTCCCGGCGGAGCGCCAGAAGCGGGCGGTGCTCATCGACTTCGTCACCACCCTGGCCCGCCTCCTCACCCGCCACGGGAACCGGGTCGGGGCGATCTTCTATGGCGACCGGTTGGAGCGGACGATCCCGGCCCGCAGTGGTCGTATCCAGGTGCTCCGGCTCATCAACGACCTCCTCGACCAGCCACACCTGCCGAACGCGGCGTTCACGGACCTGAGCCCGCTGCTCCAGGCCGGGCTGCGTTCGATCAAGCGCCGCTCGCTGATCTTCGTGATCTCCGACTTCATCAGCGTCCCGGGCTGGGACCGACCGCTCGGTCTGCTGAGCCAGCGCCACGAGGTGGTCGGCGTTCGGTTGTGGGACCCGCGCGAGATGTCGCTGCCCGACATCGGCCCGATGATCGTCGAGGACGCGGAGACCGGTGAGCAGGTCTACATCGACACCCACGACCGGGCATTCCGCGAGCGCTTCCGGGCGGCCGCACAGCAGCGCGAGGCCGAGCTCGGCACGACGTTCGCGCGGACGGGCGCGCAGCTGATGTCGCTGTCGACCGACGAGGACCTGATCCGGGCGATCGTCCGGCTCGCGACGCGCCGCCAGCGAGGACGCGGCCGATGACCTTCGACTGGCCCGCGATGCTGCTGCTCCTCGCGGCGATCCCGCTCGGTGTCGGCGCCTATCTCGCGCTCGAACGTCGGCGGCGGCGGCGGGTCGCGGGCTACGGGCTGATCGCCGGCGGCGACGGACGGGCGGCACGCCCGGCCGGGCTCCGGCGGCGACTCCCGGGCGCACTCCTCGTGGCGGGGATCGCCCTGCTCGTGATCGGGCTCGCCCGGCCCCAGGCCGAGGTCGGCCTGCCGCGCAACGAGGGCACGGTCATCCTGGCCTTCGATGTGTCGCGGAGCATGGCCGCGACCGACCTGACGCCGACCCGGATGGAAGCGGCCAAGGCCGCGGCCCGGGAGTTCGTCCAGCGCCAGCCCACGAGCGTCCTGATCGGTGTCGTCGCGTTCAGCGACAGCGGCCTGTCGGTCCAGGTCCCGACGAGCGACCAGGCCGAGGTGCTCGCCGCGATCGAGCGGCTCCAGCCCCAGCGCGGGACGTCGGTCGGCCAGGGGATCCTCGCCTCGCTCGACGCGATCGCCAAGGCCGCCGACACGCGCGGTCCCGACTACTACTCGAACCGGTCCCCGGAGCCGACCCCCGAGCCGACCCCAGTGCCAGCCGGGACCCACGAGCCGGCCTCGATCGTCCTGCTGACCGACGGCGAGAGCAACGTCGCTCCGGATCCGCTCACCGCCGCCCGGACGGCGGCCGACCGCGGGGTCCGGATCTACACCGTCGGTCTCGGGACCGCCGCGGGCACGACCCTCCAGCTCGACGGCTTCACGGTCCAGACCCAGCTCGACGAGGCGAGCCTCAAGGCGATCGCCGACGTCAGCGGCGGGGCCTACTTCGGCGCCGCCGATCAGGCCGACCTGCGCGAGGTGTACGACACCCTCGACACCCGGCTCGTGGTCCGGCCCGAGGCGATGGAGATCACCTCGCTGTTCGCCGGCGCTGGCGTCCTGATCCTCGCGCTCGGGGCCCTGGCGTCGGTCCTGTGGCTGGGTCGGACACCATGATCCGGCGGATGCGGCCGATGCGGCCGCGGCGCGAGCGCTGACCGATGGCCTTCCTGTGGCCGGCGGCCCTGATCCTGTTGGCCGTCCTTGCCGCCCTCGTCGTGGGGATCGTCCTGCTCCTGCGCCGGCGCCGACCGCGAGCCGTCCGCTACTCGAGCCTGTCGCTGGTCCTCGCCGCATCGCCCGGATCGTCTCGGCTGCGCCGCCACCTTCCGTTCGCGCTGTTCGTCCTCGGACTCGCCTCGCTGGTCGTCGCCCTCGCCCGACCGGTCGCGGTGGTGAGCGTGCCCTCGGGCCAGACCTCGATCATCCTCGCGATGGACGTCTCGCGAAGCATGTGCTCGACCGACATCCCGCCCAGCCGGCTGATCGCCGCCAAGGACGCCGCGTCCGGCTTCATCCAACGCCAGGACGCCACGACGCGGATGGGCATCGTCGCCTTCGCCGGCTTCGGCCAGCTCGTCCAGGCGCCGACGTCCGACACGGAGGCACTGCTCGACGCCGTGGCCAGCCTGACCACCGGTCGTCGGACGGCGATCGGCAGCGGCATCCTCAGCTCGATCGACGCGATCGCCGAGATCGACCCCAACGTGGCCCCGGCGCAGACCGAGTTCCGGCCCGGCGTCGAGGTGACGCCGGTCGCACCGGGAGCGTACGTCCCGGACATCATCGTCCTGCTGACCGACGGGGCGAACAACGTGGGTCCGGAGCCGGTCGATGCCGCGCAGCAGGCCGCCGACCGGGGCATCCGCGTCTACACGATCGGCTTCGGGACGGAGGCCGGCGCCGGGTTCGATCCCGAGTGCGCCCCCGAGTTCGTCGGGCGGGAACCACCGGGCGGACAGTTCGGCGGCGGTGGCGGGCCGCCCGGTGGGTTCCGACGTGGGATCGACGAGGACACCCTGAAACAGGTCGCGACGCTGACGGGTGGGACCTACGAGCCGGCCGAGAGCGCCGATCAGCTCGATGAGGTCTTCAAGTCGCTGCCGACCTACCTCATCTCGAAGTCCGAGGTCACCGAGCTCAGTGTCGCGTTCGTCGGGCTCGGGGCGCTGCTGACGATCCTCGGGCTCTGGCTGTCGCAGCGCTGGCGCCCGCTGCCCTGACGCGGGCCGTCGGCCCTCGGCGTGCTCCCTCGCTCGTCGGCGCCGCGCCGGTCGCTACTGCGTCGTCACCACGGCGCCGCCGGTCGCCTCGACGCTGACCTGGGCGCCCCCGCCGACCGTGACGTGGGCCGCCCCAGAGGCCGAGCCCGAGACGGTCCCGGACGCCTGGACGATCACGTTCGACCCGCCCGACGCCTCGACCGCCACGCTCGTCGCGGCAAGCGCTCCGAGGTCGACCCGCGACCCGCCGCTCACCACGAGACGCACGGTGGTCGCCGTCCCCGCTGCGGTCAACACGCTCCCGCCGCTGAGCTCTGCGGACAGCGTCGTCTCCGCGAGGCCCTGGATCCCGGAACTCGAGCCGCCGCTCAGCACCAGGCCGTCGAGGGTCGGACTGACGAACGTCACCTGGACCGGTTCCGTGCTCGTGTAGCCCTCGGTGCTGTGGATCCTGAGCGTGCCGTCGACGACGTCCGTCGCGATGACCGGCAGGATGTTCGCCTGGGCGGACACGGTGAGCGGCTGGGCCGGCCCGATCGAGCCGACGACCCGGATCCCGGCGCTGACGTCGATCCGGCTGAACGCCGCGACCGTTCGGGTCTCCGTCTGGACCGCACCCTCACCGTGTCGGCCGAATGGTGCAAAGCTCCCGGAGCACGCAGCAAGGACCAGGGTCAGCGCCGCCACGACCACGAGCGCCGGTGCCAGCTGCCGTCCGACCGGACCGCTGACCGTGACCGCAGTCAGCTGGGATCGACCGACCCGCCCGAGCGTCACCGTCCGCATGTCCCGCCTCCCTCCTCGTCGGCGATCGCGGCGTCACATCCCGACTCGCGTCCGCCGCTGCCGCCCCTATGATTCCCCACGACGTCCACCCTCCACACGCTGGATCGCGCAGCCGCCCAGGGGCTCCACCTGCTGCGCGATCGGAGATGACCGATGTGACCGGACCGGTAGCCGACCCGAGGCACCGCCGCAGCCGTGCTTCGCGCCTCAAGCCGATCGTGCTCGTCGCCCTGCTCGTCGCCGGCTGTGGCGGGTCGGCGGTCGCGTCGCCGGCGACCAGTCACGGCCCGGTCCCGACGTCGCCGGCGGCCAGCGCGGCACCGGTCGATCCGTCGCCCAGCTCCGCGTCCGCCCATCCCGCGCTCCGGCCCGCCAGTACGCTGGGGTGGCGGCCCGAGGGCGACTTCGAGACCGCCACGCTCAGCGTGCCGCTCGACGACCGGGACCCGGCCGGCGGCAGCGTGGACCTCGCCCTGATCCGGCAGCGAGCCCGCGACCCGGCGAAGCGGATCGGCGTGCTGCTCGTGAACCCGGGCGGCCCGGGTGGTTCGGGGGTCGACATGGTCCGCTTCGGCGGGACCGGCCTGCCGGACGCCGTCCTCGATGCCTTCGACATCATCGGCTTCGACCCACGCGGGATCGGCCGGAGCGAGCCACTCGATTGCCCGCCGCCGGCGACGATCATGAAGCTCGAGGGGCTCGATCCATCGCCAGACACGAAGGCCGAGGTCGACGAGAACCTCGCGACCTGGACGTCGGTCGCCGACGCCTGCGAGCGCACCGAGGCACGCCTCCTCCCGTACGTCTCGACCGACACCGTCGCGCGCGACATGGACCGGATCCGCGCTGCCCTCGGCGAGGACACGATCTCGTACCACGGCTACTCGTACGGGACGTATCTCGGCGCGCGCTACGCCACCTTGTTCCCACAGCGGCTGCGCGCCGCGGTCCTCGACGGGGCGGTGGACCCGACCATCGACCGACTCGCGTTCAACGAGGCCCAGGCGCGCGGGTTCGAGGCCGCGCTCGATCAGTTCCTCGCCGACTGCGGGCACGACCCGGATTGTCCGTTCCACGGCGGCGGTGACCCAGCCGCGGCGTTCGACGCGCTCATGGGCCGGATCGCCAAGGCGCCGATCCCGACCCGCGGGCGGGTCCCGCTCGGTCCGGGCGAGGCGATGAGCGGCGTCTTCTCGACGCTCTACTGGCGGGATCGGAGCGCGCTCGCGTCGGCCCTCGCCGCGGCCGAGGGCGGCGACGGCACCGATCTGCTCGGGTTCGCCGATGCCTACTGGATGCCCGACTCACCATGGTCGGTGTCGGCCTACGCCGCGGTCGGTTGCCTGGACCGACCAGGCCCCGCCGACGTGAAACCCTGGGAGGCGCTCTACGACAAGCTCCGGACCGAGACGCCACGCGTCGGCGCCTGGGTCGGCTTCGAGTTGACCTGCGTCCACTGGCCGGTCCGTGCGCCGCTGCCGCCGCCGGTCGCGCCCGCCGGACAGCCGCCGATCCTCGTGATCGGTACGACCGGTGACCCGGCCACGCCGTATCCCGCCACGGCGGCCCTGGCCACGGCGCTCGGGTCGGGGATCGTCGTCACCCATGACGGCGTCGGTCATACGGCGGCCCCCTACGACGACTGCCTGCGGGCCCTCATCGAGGCGTACTACCTCGATCTCGTCCTCCCTGCGGCGAGCGCGACCTGCGCCGACCCGCCGATCGATCTCTCACCATGACCCGCGGGCTGTTCCGCGTCGAGGTCGATCCCGGTACGGTCAGGCTGGCCCGCGGCGACACCCACGACGGACCGCACGAGCTGCTCGAGCCCGGGCTGACGCTGGCCGGCCTGCTCGCGACCGGCGATGGTCTCGGCGCTGCGATCGCCAGGGCGCCGGGCGTGGGATCCGCCCGAGGGCTGCGGGTGCTCGCCCCGGTCGACGACCAGGAGGTCTGGGCGGCGGGCGTGACGTACCTGCGCTCACGCGATGCCCGGATCGAGGAGTCGACCGAGCCGACGGTCTACGACCGTGTCTATGACGCCGTCCGACCCGAGCTGTTCTTCAAGTCGAATGGGTGGCGCGTGCGCGGTCCCGGCGATCCGATCGGGGTCCGCGCCGATTCCGCCTGGGATGTGCCAGAGCCCGAGCTGGCGCTGGTCGTCGCCGCGGATGGGACCGTCGCCGGGTACACGATCGGCGACGATGTCTCGTCGCGGACGATCGAGGGCGAGAACCCGCTCTACCTCCCGCAGGCGAAGGTCTACGACGGTGCCTGTGCGCTCGGGCCTGCGCTCGTGGCGGCGGCCGACGTCGGTGCGCCGTTCCGGATCGGTCTGACCATCCGGCGTGCGGGCGCCGTCGTGTTCGACGGCGCGACGAGCTCGGACCGGTTGCGCCGATCCTTCGAGGAGCTCGTCGGCCATCTCGGTCGGGCGCTGTCCTTCCCGGCCGGGGCGATCCTCCTGACCGGGACCGGCATCGTCCCGGACCCGCCGTTCAGCCTCACGGCAGGGGACAGCGTCGAGATCGCGATCGATGGGCTGGGGCGGCTCGTGAACCCGGTCGTCCGGGTCGGTCGCGCCGACGGATGACGAGGTCGTCAACGAGCGTCGATGTCGATGTCGATGTCGCGGTGATCGGCGGCGGGATCGTCGGGCTGGCCACGGCGTACCGCCTCCTGGAGCGCCGGCCCCGACTGCGGCTCGCCGTCATCGAGAAGGAGCCGGAGCTCGCCCGTCACCAGAGCGGGCACAACAGCGGGGTCCTGCACGCCGGCGTCTACTACGCGCCGGGTTCCTTGAAGGCGACGCTCTGTCGCGAAGGCAAGGCGGCCGTCGAGCGCTTCGCCGAGGCGCACGACATCCCCGTCCGCCACCCGGGCAAGCTCGTGGTCGCGCTCACCGAGGCCGAGCTGCCCGCACTGGCGACCCTCCATGAGCGGGCCCGGGCCGGCGGCGTGGACGGTCTCGAGCTCGTGGGTGCCGAGCGGATCCGGGAGCTCGAACCGAACGCGACGGGCATCCGTGCGGTGTGGTCCCCGCGGACCGGGATCGTCGACTTCCGGGCAGTGGCGCTGGCGATCGGCGACGCGATCCGAGCCCAGGGCGCCGAGATCCACGTCGGACGAGCGGTGACCGGCCTGACCGAGCGGACGGATGGCGTGGTCGTGACGACGAGCCGCGGCGAGATCCGCGCCGGCCAGGTCATCTCCTGTGCCGGTCTGCAGGCCGATCGGGTGGCCGCGCTGAGCGGCAGGTCCGGTCCGTCGGTCCCGCGGATCGTCCCGTTCCGGGGCGACTACTACACGCTCCGACCCGAGGCCAGATCGCTCGTCCGCCGGCTGCTCTACCCGGTCCCCGACCCACGCTTCCCGTTCCTCGGCGTCCACTTCACGCCGCGGATCGACGGCGAGGTCTGGGTCGGGCCGAATGCCGTCGTGGCCTTCGCCCGGGAAGGCTACCGACGGACCGACGTCGACCTGCGCGACCTGACCGAGACGCTCGCCTACCGAGGGTTCCTGCGACTCGCCGGCCGTCATCTCCGGACGGGGCTCGCCGAGATGTGGCGGGACGTGTCGCGGACGGCCTACGCCGCCGAGCTCCGGCGCTATGTGCCGGATCTCCGGACGGACGATCTCGTCGCGGGTCCGTCCGGGGTCCGCGCCCAGGCGGTGGCGATCGACGGGACGCTGGTCGACGATTTCCGGCTCGGCGGATCGCGTCGGCTGCTCCATGTCCACAATGCGCCATCACCCGGTGCGACCGCGTCACTGGCCATCGGGCGGGTCCTCGCTGAGCGAGCGATCGAGCGCTTCGACCTGTCGTGACGAGCCAACGGGGTCGCCCATCGGGGCCCGTCGGCGACTGGACCGCTGCCGAGCCGAAAGGAGACGATCGATGGGGATGACCGGACCGGTCCGCTGGGGGATCCTCGGGACCGGCGGGATCACCGCCAAGCTGCTCGCCGGCGCCGCGACGTCGACGGCCACGAGCGTCGTGGCCGTCGGCAGTCGGACCCAGGCACGGGCGGATGCCTTCGCCGCCGAAGCCGGCATCCCGAGGGCGCACGGCTCGTACGACGACCTGCTCGAGGACCCGCTCGTCGAGGCGGTCTACATCTCGCTCCCGAACGCGCTCCACCACCCCTGGACGATGCGCTCCCTGGCGGCCGGCAAGCACGTCCTGTGCGAGAAGCCATACACCCGCCACCCGCACGAGGTCGAGGAGGCATTCGACCTCGCCGAGCGCGCCGGGCTCGTCCTGTCCGAGGCGTTCATGTGGCGGCATCATCCGCAGGCCGATCGACTCGTCGCGCTGCTGCCGCGACTCGAGACCCTCCAGACGATCCGATCGACGTTCAGCTTCGTCCTTGACGACCCAGCCAACGTCCGGTCGTCACCCGAGCTCGACGGCGGATCGCTGATGGACGTGGGCTGCTATTGCGTGAGCGGCGCGCGGTTGCTCACCGGCGAGGAGCCCGATCTCGTCGTCGGGCTCCAGACCACCGGCCCGACCGGGGTCGACATCCGGTTCGACGGGTTGCTCCACTTCCCGAGCGGGGTCGTGGCCTCGTTCATGTCCGGGTTCACGGCGGAGCATCGCGGACTCGAGGCGATCGGCTCGGCCGGGTCGGCGCGACTCACCGACCCGTGGCACGCCCGACCGGCGATCCTGATCCATGACGGGGTCGAGACGGAGGTCGGTTCCGACGACCCGTACCAGCTCGAGCTCGACGACCTCAGCGCGGCGATCCGCGGCCGGACGACCGTGCGTCTGGATCGGACTGACGCCCTCGGCCAGGCTCGGACGATCGAGGCGCTGTACCGCTCGGCGAGCATCGGGCTGCCGGTCCGGCTCTGATCGAGGTCCGACGACCCGAGGGCGTCAGCCGGCGGCGCTGAGCCGGTCGTCGCGCCGGCTGCGGTCGCGCGGTCGGGCCCGGGCGAACCGGGCGTCGGCCTCCTCCTCGAGTCGGCTCCAGGCGCGGACCCGCATCGATGACTCGAAGACGGCGATCCGGCCCTTGCCCTGGGCCTTCGCCTCGTACATCGCCGCGTCGGCGTGGGCGAGAAGGTCGTCGGCGACCGTGTCGCGGCCGCTGGCCAGGGCGATCCCGATGCTGCCACCGACGATGGCGGCGCGCGTATCGATCTCGATCGGGCGGCCGACCTCGGCGAGGATCCGTTCCGCGCTCGCGACCGCCTCCTCGAGGTTCCGCACGCGCGACAGGAGGATGGCGAACTCGTCGCCGCCCTGCCTGGCGCCGATGTCGTCGGCCCGGATCGCCTCGGTCAGCCGTCCGGCGATCTCGACGAGCACGCCATCGCCGGCGCGGTGACCGAACGAGTCGTTGATGACCTTGAAGTCGTCGAGGTCGAGGAACAGGAGCGCGACGCTCGTCCGGCTCCGCCGGCGCCGCGCGAGCGCCCGCTCGACGTGGTCGCGGAACAGGACCCGGTTGGCGAGTCCGGTCAGCGGGTCGTGAAGCGCGTCGTGGAGGAGCTGCGCCTCGAGCCGCTTGCGATCCGTCGTGTCGACGATGAGGCCCTGCGAGACCGAGCGGCCGGTGATCGTCTCCTCGGGCATCGCGAAGGCCTCGTCGCGGACCCAGACCTCGGCGCCGTCGCGGGCGATCATCCGGTATTCGGCCCGGAGCGGCCGGCCGGTCCGCCAGTGCTCGACGTACGCGGCGAGCGCGGCATCGCGATCATCCGGGTGGAGCCGGCTCGGCCACAGCTCGGGGTCCGTCATGAACTCCTCTGGCAGGTAGCCGAGGATGCCCCGGATCTGCGGGCTCATGTAGGCGAGTCGCCCGCCATCGGTCACGCCCACATCGGCCATGTCGATATAGACGGCAGCCGGCACGTGCTCGACGAGCATCCGATAGCGCGAGCCGGCCTCGGCGAGCTGGAGCTCGGTCCGTTCGAGGGTCGTCTGGAGCCTGGCCGTTCGCGCCGCGAGCCGGGCACGGTCGCGGAAGAACCAGACTTGGAGGACGAGGGCCACGCTCAGCAGGGCGATGACCACGGCCGCAGCGGCGTCGAGCAGGCCGAAGCCAGCCCCGTCGGCCAGACGCACTCCGAGCAGGAATGCGCCGATCGGCAGGACGACCACGGACAGCCCGCCGAGCGCGAGCAGGAGGCGCGTGGACCGGTCCACACGCGGAGGCTAGGCGCGTCGACGAACCCTCACTACCCCCGAATCGGACCCCTGACCATCCGCCCACCGGCGCGTGCCTCGCCGACGACCGACGGCCGCCAGCAGCGGCACGGGCACCGGATCAGAGGATCCTGGGGAACCGCGGCCGGATCGGTCCGGTGAGGTCGAGCGGGGTGTGAGCGTCGAGCGTCTCGAGGAGGAGCTTCGTGCCACCCACGCCGAAGCGGTTGGTCGCGAGGTAGTCGCGGATCCCGGCCCAGAACGCCGTCCCGCCCATCCGTCGCCGGAGCTTGTCGAGGAGCCGGCCGCCCTGGACGTAGACGATCTCGAAGTAGCACGCCTTCGAGTAGCGATAGATCGACCGGTCCAGGTCCCCGGTGGCACACCGGCTGGCGCGCTGCGTCGCGGTGATGCGCCGGGCGAGGTAGTCGGCCATCGCCTCGTCCGCGAACGGTTCGCGTGCCTGGTCGTTGCCGACGAGCGAGTAGAACCACTGGTGCGCGACCTCGTGGCTGACCAGCCACGGCAGCTGGCCGGCGGTCAGACCGCGCGGGATCCAGATGAGGCCGGGTGACTCCATCCCCGAGCCGCCACCGCTCTCAGCGACCACGAACGTCGGGTACGGGTACGGGCCCATCAGGGTCTGATACTGGCGAAGGGCGCGGACCGCGAGCGTCATGAGCCGCGTCCCGTTCGCGCCCGGGAACGCATAGACGAAGACGCTGATCCTGCCGACCTTGCGCGTCCGGGCGATCCACGCCGGGCTGGCCACGACGTTGAAGTCGCGGACATCCTCGGCGAGCCAGGTCGAGGTCCGTCCGTTCGTCGCGATCCGCCGGCCGCTCGTGGCCAGCCGCATCGCCCGATCGGTCGTGATCCGGACCCGGACGGACGGACTCGACACGGTCACGAACGGGTCGCCATGGTTCGGCCGGTCGAACGCTGTCGGGCGGCTGATCCACGGCAGCCAGCGATAGAGCTGGAGCGCCCCGTTCGCCCGGGTGAACAACCAGTTCGAGCCGGTGAGGGTGCGTCGCGCGGTCGCGCTGAAGGCGATGCCGATCGTGGTCGCCGCGCCGTCGGGCAGGATGCCGCCGAGCGGGACGGTCAGCGTCTGGTCGGCGATCGCCGGCCGAACGGCCGTGCCGTCGACGGTCAGGCTCGAGACCTTGAGCCGGCCGAGCCTGGCGGCGACCGCGTTGAGCTCGATCCGGTCGATGGCTCCACCCGAGACGTTGGTGACGGTCATCGTCGAGACGGCGGACAACGTGCCGGTGCGGTAACGGAGCTTCAGCTGGACGTCATACGTCGCGCGCAGGGCGAGACTCGTCCGGTCGACGGCGCCCGGGACGATCGCGCTCGGGAGGCTCGTCCGGCCGACCGGATCACCGGCCGGGACGACGACGTGCGGAGCGCCAGCGACCGAGGCCGCTGCGGCGGTGACGGGCGGAGGTTGAGCGGCCGGAGCGGCAGGACCCGGTGTGGCGCCCAGCCCGACCTCGGCGGTCAGGAGCGAGACCGCCACCAGCGCGAGGATCGGCCATTGCGCACGCATCATCGCCGGGTCAAGTCTGGGCCGGGCGGCGCGACCCGTCCACCGCCGGCGACGCTAGCCGCCGACCTCCGCCAATCGCCGGGCGAGGAAGCTCCGCTCCGCGGCGTTGCCGGTCAGCTCGTAGGCGCGCCGGTACGCGACGGTCGCTTCGGAGCGGCGATCGAGTCGCCGGAGCAGGTCGGCCCGGGCCGCGTGGAGCAGGTGGTAATCGTCGAGCTCACCGGCGTCAGCGAGTCCGTCGAGCAGTTCGAGGCCGCGCGCCGGACCGTCGACCATCGCGACGGCGACGGCCCGGTTGAGCTCCACGACCGGTGACGGCGCCATCGCCTCGAGCGCGTCGTACAGCAGGGCGATCTCGGCCCAGTCGGTCTCGGCCGAGGTCGACGCCTGGTCGTGGACGGCCGCGATCGCCGCCTGGACCTGATACGGACCGGGCCGACGCATCCGAAGCGCCCGCTCGATCAGCGTGGTCCCCTCACCGATCTTCGTCCGGTCCCAGCGCGAGCGGTCCTGGTCCTCGAGCAGGATCAGCTCGCCGTCGGCACCGACCCGTGCCTCGCGTCGCGCGTCATGGAGCAGCACGAGCGCCAGCAGCCCGAGCGCCTCGGGTTCGTCGGGCATGAGCTCGACGAGGACGCGGCCGAGCCGGATCGCCTCGCCGCACAGCTCGCGCCGGACGAGCGCATCGCCGGACGACGCCGAATAGCCCTCGTTGAAGATCAGGTAGATGACATGGAGGACGGCGTCGAGCCGCTCGGGCAGCAGGTGGTCGGGTGGGACCCGGTACGGGATCCCGGCGTCGCGGATCTTCCGTTTCGCCCGGACGAGACGCTGGGCGAGCGTCGGCTCGGGGACGAGGAAGGCCCGGGCGATCTCGGGGGTCGTGAGCCCGCCGAGCGTGCGCAGCGTGAGCGCGACCTGGGCCTCCGTCGGGAGCGCCGGATGGCAGCACGTGAAGATGAGGCGCAGGCGATCGTCGGCGATCGGGCTCATCTCATCCTCCGCGGCGGGTTCGATCGCCGCCAGCTCGGCATCGATCTCCGCCTGCCGGCGGAGTGCCGGCTCCTTCGTGGCCAGGACCTTCGCGCGACGCAGCCGGTCGATCGCGCGGTTCCGGGCCGTCGTCGTGATCCAGGCGCCCGGGTTGGCGGGCACGCCGTCGCGCGGCCAGCGCTCGAGGGCGACCACGAACGCCTCCTGGACGACCTCCTCGGCCAGGTCGAAGTCGCCGGTCAGCCGGATCAGCGTCGCGACGGCCCGGCCCGACTCCTCGCGGAACAGGCGGTCAACGACGGTCCGGGCGTCAGTGGGCGCTGGCAACGGCCTCGGCGGTGGGCTCGGCGGCGAACTCGAAGATCGGGCGGACCTCGATGGCGCCGTGCTTCGCGCCCGGGATCCGCGCCGCGGCCTCGATCGCCTCATCCAGGTTGGCGGCCTTGATCAGGTAGAACCCACCCAGCGCT
This sequence comes from uncultured Chloroflexia bacterium, assembly GCA_963783135.1. Lineage (GTDB taxonomy): Bacteria > Chloroflexota > Limnocylindria > Limnocylindrales > CSP1-4 > Chersky-267. Next base: position 60,210 of record CAWAMH010000005.1, read on the forward strand.
TCCTTCGTCTCGGCGTACGGACCGTCGGTCGCCAGCGTCTTGCCGTCGCGAACTCGGACCGTCGTCGCGGCCGACGTCGGATGGAGCGCCTCGCCCGCTTCGAAGAGACCCTTCTCGCGCGTCCACTCGCCGAACGCGTTGTAGGCCTCCAGCTCGTCGCTCGTGCCCTCCGCGGGGATGACGTCCATCTGTTCGTCGGTATAGATCAGGAGCAGGTAGCGCATCGGATCCTCCTTGCGTGCCCAGCGACCACGGCCGCCACGTTCTACTGAGACGACGAACGACCCGCGACGAATCGACAGCCCGGTAGCTGACAGTATCCACCAGGCCGCCCGGCGGTTCGGTGACGGATCCCGCGGGTGATCCTCGAGCGCACGGCGGTCGACGCCGTCTCGATGTGCCCGCTCGGCGCGTCCGACGCGCTATCGTTCGACGATGCCTCCGCGCCAGGAGATCGTCCGGATCGGCGATCGCGACGTCACGATCACGAACCCGGACAAGGTCTACTTCCCCCAGGCCGGCCACACGAAGCTGGACCTGGTCCGCTACTACCTGGCGGTCGCCGATGGCGCGCTCCTCGGCGTCAAAGGACGCCCGATGGCGCTCAAGCGGTTCGTCGATGGAGCCGCCGGCGACTTCTTCTTCCAGAAGCGCGCCCCGGAGAACCGACCGTCGTTCCTCCGCGTCGCGACGCTGTCGTTCCCGTCCGGTCGGACGGCCGACGAGATCGTCCTCGACGAAGCCGCGGGCCTCGCCTGGGTCGCCAACCTCGGCTGCATCGACCTGAACCCGCACCCGGTCCGCGCCGACGACCTCGACCATCCCGACGAGCTGCGGATCGACCTCGATCCGGTCCCGGGCGTTCCCTGGTCGCAGATCCGCGAGGTGGCGCTCGTCGCCAACGAGGCGCTCGACGCCGTGGGGCTCGTCGGCTGGCCCAAGACGTCCGGCTCGCGCGGGATCCACATCAACGTCAGGATCGAGCGTCGCTGGAGCTACCCGGAGGTCCGTCGCGCGGCCCTGGCGATCGCTCGCGACGTGGAGCGCCGGGCGCCGTCCATCGCGACGTCGAAATGGTGGAAGGAGGAGCGCCACGGCGTCTTCCTCGACTACAACCAGAACGCGAAGGACCGGACCGTCGCGTCGGTCTACTCGGTCCGCCCGACCCCCGACGCCCGGGTCTCGATGCCGCTCGACTGGGCCGACGTGCCGATCGTCGAGGCCGAGGACTTCACGCTCACCACGGTGCCCGCGCTGTATGCCTCGCGGGGCGATCCTGGAGCGCGGATCGAGGCGTTCGTCGGCTCGCTCGAGGCGCTCCTCGAGCTGTCGGCGCGCCACGAAGCGGAAGGCCAGGGCGACGCTCCCTGGCCGCCGACGTACCGCAAGCAGCCCGGCGAACCGCCCCGGGTCCAGCCCTCGAAGCAGCGTCGATCTGACGCCGACTACGACACGCCGGAGGCGGAAGCCGAGCGCGAGAAGAACCGGGCCGCGCTCGAGCGACGCTGGGCGGGGACCCGACCGACGCCGACCGGCCGGCGGACCTCGTCGATCCCGGTGATCGAGATCGCGCGCGCGGCCAGGAAGGACGACGCGCTGGCCGGGCTCGAGCGCTGGAAGGTGCGCTGGCCCGAGGTCGCGACGGCCCTCGAGCCGGCGGACGTGCTCGTCGACTCGATGCGCGGCCGATCGACGACGTGGACCCGTATCCGGGTCAACCTGATCCACGTGGCCGAAGCCGATCGCCCGCCGCAGGAGGCCCTCGACCCGGACTACGATCCGATGACCGAGTACCCGGAGGCCGATCGGGCGGCGTGGCTCGAGCGCACGTCCCCGGCGAAGGCGACGACGGAGCCGGCGGCGAAGCCGATCAAGGCGGCGAAGCCGATCAAGGCGGCGAAGCCGACCGAGGCCGACGGCCCATCGTGACGAGGTCCCCCGTGGACGTCATCTCCGCGACCGCGACTCAGTCGGTGTGTGGATCCGGGTCGCTGGGCTGTGACGAGCGCTCCTTGGGTGAGCGCCAAGCGACGACGAGCGCGACCAGGACGTAGCCCGACAGGATCACGCCGATCAGGGCGGATGCCTCGGGTCGTCGGCCGACCAGGAGAGGTCCCTGGAGGACGAGCCCCAAGCCGGCGATCAGGACCCCGAGGACGCGGCCCCAGGAACGACCGGCCCAGACGCCGACCCCACTGACCACTGCCGCCAGGCCGGCCGACCCATAGACGAGCCCGGCGACCCAGAGGCCCGTGCCGAGCCCGGTCCCTCCTCCGCCCGGCCCGTCGCCCGAGAGGGCGGACAACACGGCGATCGCAACGAGCCCAGCACCGGCGACGAGTCCCAGGAGGCCGACCACGATCAGGATCCCGCCGGCGATCGCCACCAAGGCACGCCGGCCGCGGCTCATCCGCGGGCTCCGGTCGCAGCCACGACGGCCCGCGTCAGCCGGTCCGTCCCGAGCGCGTCGCGGTACGTCGTGAGGACTCGGCTCGGATCGCCCGCCTCGACCGCGTCGAGGAAGGCCTCGGCCTGGACCTCATACGGGTCGCGCACGTTGGCGACCCTCGTCACCCCCGACGGCTCGAGGAAGACCGCCTCCCAGCTGAGCGTGTCGAGCTCCGTGGCCAGGCGGATCGTCGTCCTGAGATCGGCCGAGGTGACCTCCAGCTCGATGACCGGCGGAGCGACGAGCCGAGTGTTGACGAACGAGCCGACCGCGCCCGAGGCGAACCGCAGCACGGCCGAGGTCGAGCCGACGACATCGACGACTCGGTCCGGCGGCGCCGGCGGGACCCGGGTCGAGGCCGCACCGACGACCGCCGCGTCGCCGACGAGGAACCGAGCCAGGTCGTAGAGGTGGGTCGCCTGTTCGATGACCTGGCCGCCGCCCTGGTCGAGCCGGCCCCACCAGTCCGGGGCCGGGGTGTCGTCCAGCCAGCGTCCGACCACGAGCTCGGCCGGCCGGTCTTCGAGCCGGCGGCGGACCTCGGGCAGGAAGTCGAGACCGCGCCAGTGGTAGCCGACGGCGACCACAAGCCCGGCCCGCTCGATCGCGCCCGCGATCCGGGGCGGGGCGGCCTCGTCGAGCGCGGCCAGCGGCTTCTCGACGAGGAACGGGATGCCCCGTGCGATCAGCTCCGCGCAGGCCGCGGGCGTCCGATACGGCGGGATGCAGACGAACACGATGTCCGGCTGCTGCTCGTCGAGCAGGCGAGTGGTGTCGGTGTAGGTCGCCGCCCCGCGGCCGCCCGTGGTCTCGGCGGCTCGTTCGATGCTTCGCGACATGACCCCGACCAGGTCCGTCCGATCCAGCCGGTCGAGGGCCGCAAGGTGCTTCGGGACGATCCAACCGGCCCCGAAGAAGGCGACCCGTGGGCGCCGGCCGGCCGCTCGACCCGAGGTCAACCCTCGGCGGTCCCGAAGATCGCGGACAGCTCGTACGCCGGGGTCTCCGACAGCTGGTCGTAGCGACAATCCTCCGGTCGCTTGTCCGGGCGCCACCGGACGAACGTCGTCCCGTGCCGGAACCGGTCGCCCTGGAGGTGGTCGAAGGCGACCTCGACGACCCGTTCCGGGCGGAGGGCTTCCCACGACAGGTCTCGACCCCGGTTCCAGCGACTGGTCGCGCCAGGGACCCGCTGGCCCGACGCGGCCGCGGCGTCGGCCCACTCCGCCCACTCGGCCCACGGATGACCGTCCATCGCATGGTCGCGCAGGGGCTCGAGCTCGATGGCCAGCTCGGCGCGTCTGGCCATCGTGAACGTAGCCGTGATGCCCACGTGGTGGAGCCGACCCTCGTCGTCGAACAGACCGAGCAGGAGCGACCCGATGAGCGTCCCGGGCCCGTTCTTGTGCCAGCGGAACCCGGCGACGACACAGTCGGCGGTCCGTTGATGCTTGATCTTGAACATCGCCCGCTTGCCCGGCTGATAGGCGGCGTCCAGCCGCTTGGCGATGACCCCATCGAGTCCGGCCCCTTCGAACCGATCGAACCAGTCGGCCGCGAGGCCTCGGTCGCGGGTCGCCGGCGTCAGGTGGATCCGGGGGGTGTCCGTCCCGAGCAGCCCTTCGAGACGCGCCCGACGCTCGGCCTGGGGCACTGCGCGCAGGTCCTCGTCGCCGAGCGCCAGGAGGTCCCACGCGACGAAGCTGGCGGGTGACTCCGCCGCCAGCATCCGGACCCGGGACTCGGCGGGATGGATCCGCAGCAGCAATGAATCGAAATCCAGCCCATCCGGGCCGGCGATGACCACCTCGCCGTCGACCACGCAGCGCTCCGGAAGCGCGGCCTTGAGGGGCTCCGCCAGCTCCGGGAAGTAGCGATCCAGAGGCTTCAGGTCGCGCGATTGGGTGAACAGCTCGTCGCCGTCACGGAAGACGATCGCGCGGAACCCGTCCCACTTGGGCTCGAACAGCCAGCCGTCGCCGTCGGGCAGTCCATCCGAAGGCTTGGCCAGCATCGGCTCGAGCGGCGGGACGATCGGCAGACGCACCCGAGGACGATAGCAGCCACGTCGTCGCCGCGGCGCCTCCGGCGATGCGAGGCGACCGCCCCGGAGAGGGTGCCGGGACGGTCGCTCGTCGGTGCAGCGCGGTGGGACTAGCGGACGATCATCACGGTCGCCTCGGAGTGCACGGCCACGTGCTCGGAGACGCTGCCCTGGAGGACGCGATCGAGGGCGCCGAGGCCACGTGAGCCGACGACGACCGTATCGAACCCACCCTCCGCCGCGATCCGCTCGATGGTCTTCGCCGGGTCGCCGGACGGCTCGAGGAGCTCGGCATCGAAACCAGCCTCGCGCAGGATCGTCCGGGCCTCGATGAGCTCGTCGGCATGGACGGCGGCGTCGTCCCACGGGTCGATCGGCACCCGGCCGGGATGGACAGGGACGACGCTCACGACGGACAGCTTGGCCTCGAACCGGCGGGCGAGCTCGATGGCGCTCCGCAGGGCCCGGCGAGCGGGTTCCCCGCCGTCGTAGGCGATGAGGATCTTGTTCATGGCACCGCTCCTTCGACCATAGCGTCGCGCGTCGAGATCTGGCCGGACTGCGGCCGCAGGACCCGTTGGACCGTGACGAATGGCCCCAACGCAGGCGCCGTCCGCCGGACGGCTCGGGCCACGCGGCACTGTCGAGCCCACCCCGAACGGTGGCTTCATGAGGGCGATCCCGGACAGGTCCGTGTCGTCCGGGCCGAACTGCGATCGGCACGCGGAGGCAGCCATGATCAGCCCGGATCCCGAGATCGCCGACGACGCTCGTCGCGTCCTGGAGACCTCGATGCGGGGCACCTGGTTCGGGTCCAGCCTGGATGACCCGACGGTCGCTCGCCTCCTCACGCTGGCTCGCCCCCGAAGCGCGAAGACCGGCGAGGTCTTGCTCGTCGAGGGCGGCCGGTCCGACGAGCTCGGGGTGGTCGTGTCCGGTCGGCTCGCGCTCCGGATGCTCGTCCCGGAGCGCGGGATGGTCACGATCCTCACCGTCGAACCGGGCGACCTCTACGGCTGGTCGGCGATCGCCGCCCCGCAGCGGGCGACGTCGACGGTGGTAGCCATCGAGCCGAGCGAGCTCATCGCGTTCGACGGGGCCGGGCTCCGGCTCGCCCTGGCCGCCGACGAGCGTCTCGCCGCGGCCCTCTACCCGCGGGTGCTCGATGCCGTCAGTCGTCGGTTGAGCGCGACCCGTCTCCAACTGCTCGACCTGTTCACCCACCCCGGGTCCGAACCATGGTGACCGTCCCCGCGCCGACGATCGAGCCCAGCGTGCCGATCGGCTTCCTCGCGCGAGCGGACCTCGACCGGCTGATCGACGCGCTTGGGATCGACGGACGCCGGGTCATCGGACCGACCGTCGCGGACGGTGCCGTCGTGTATGACGACATCTCGTCAGGAGCCGACCTGCCGGCGGGTTGGCGGGCGGACCAAGCCCCAGGCCACTACCGTCTCGAACATCGAGGTGGCGACCGGCTGTTCGACTACGTCGTCGGGCCGACCGCCTGGAAGCGGTTCACGTTCCCGCCACGAGTCCCGGTCTCGATCGGTCGACGCGATGGTGCGACGGTCAGCTCGGAAGCGGTGGCGCCGCCGACGACGCCCATGGCGTTCCTCGGCGTCCGAGCCTGTGAGCTCGCCGCGATCGGGATCCAGGACACCGTCCTGACGGCTGGACCGGCGGTCGATCCCGACTATGCCGCGCGACGCGCCGACGTGATCATCGTGGCGGTCGAGTGCGTGACCTCCGCCTCGACCTGCTTCTGCACGTCGATGGGCACGGGCCCCGAGGTCCGGTCGGGCTTCGACCTGGCGCTGACCGAGCTCGACGACGGCTTCGTCGTCCGGGTCGGCTCGCTGGTCGGAGCGGACCTCGCCGCCCGACTGCCGCTGGCTCCGATCAGGCCCGAGCGCAGCGCCGAGGCGGCGGCCGCGGTCGCGGCGACGCGACGATCGATCGGCGACCCGGTCGATACCGACGGCTTGCCGGCGCGTCTCCTCGCGAACCTCGACAACCAGCACTGGGCGGAGATCGCCGAGCGTTGCCTGTCGTGCGCCAACTGCACGCTCGTCTGCCCGACCTGCTTCTGCACGAGCGTCGGCCAGCGGTCGGACCTCGATGGCCAGGAGTCCGTCGCCGAACGGACCTGGGACAGCTGCTTCACGGCCGGCTTCGGGCGGGTCGCGGGTGGCAACTTCCGACCTCGGCCGCAGGATCGCTACCGCCAGTGGCTGACCCACAAGTTCGGGACCTGGTGGGAGCAGTTCGGCAGCTCGGGCTGCGTCGGCTGCGGCCGCTGCGTCACGTGGTGTCCGGTCGGGATCGACGTCCGGGCCGAGCTGTACGCGATCGCCGGCTCACGCTCGGGCGCGCGGACGGCGACGCAGACCGCCGCGACCACGGCAGTCCCGCCCCCCATCCCGGCCCGGACCGAGGCATCGGACGATCCCGACGTCCGGTCGTGCATCGCGCGGGTCGTCGCGACCCGATCCGAGTCGGCCGACACCACGACGCTCGTCCTTGGCGAGGTCGACCCGGGCATCGTCGCCGGCCTGCCGGGCCAGTTCGCGATGGTCGGCCTGCCGGCCTTCTCATCCGCCCCGATCTCGATCTCGCGCTTCCGGCCGGACGGGATCGAGCTCACGATCCGGGCCGCCGGCCCGACGACGACCGCGCTCACCCGGCTCGAGCGCGGCGACCAGCTCCAGCTCCGCGGACCGATGGGCCGGGGCTGGCCGATCGAGACGGCCGTGGGCCGCGACGTCGTGATCGTGACCGGTGGGATCGGCCTGGCACCGCTCCGACCGTTGATCGATGGGATCCTGGTCGAGCGCGATCGGTTCGGTGGTGTCCGGCTCTACTACGGTGCGCGGACCTGGCACGACCAGCTGTTCGGCGACGAACTCGACGCATGGGCCGGCCGCCCGGATCTCGACGTCGCCTTGACGGTCGACCGGGCAGGCCCTGAGTGGCTCGGCCGGGTGGGCGTCGTCACCCACCTCTTCGACCGGGCCACCTGGGACGGCTCAGAGGCCGTCGCCTTCGTGTGCGGGCCTGAGCGGATGATGCAGGCGACGGTCGAGACGCTCGGTGATCGCGGGCTGGCTCCCGATCGGATCTGGGTCACCCTCGAGCGCCACATGGAGTGCGGTGTCGGACTGTGCGGGCACTGCCAGATGGGGCCGTACTTCGTCTGTCGCGACGGCCCGGTCTTCAACGTCGCCGCCCTCTCGGGCACATTCGGTCGGGAGGGGATCTGATGACCGGTCAGCGCGAACCGGCGTCGGATCGGCGCTCCCCGGTCCGACGCGCCCGGGAGGCAGGGGCGACGATCCGGCCCCGGCTCGGCGTCGTGAAGTTCGCATCGTGCGACGGTTGTCAGCTCACGCTGCTCGACCTCGAGGACGAGCTGCTTGCGCTCACCGAGCGGTTCGACATCGTCGAGTTCGCCGAGGCGACCACCAACCGATCCGACGGGCCCTACGACATCCTCCTCGTCGAGGGGTCGGTCAGCACGACCGAGCAGGCGGAGGAGATCGTCCGCCTCCGGCGCCAGACACCGCTGCTCGTGACGATCGGTGCCTGCGCCACGGCCGGCGGGATCCAGGCGCTGCGGAACTGGGGCGATGAATCGGCGTTCCGGGCCGCGGTCTATGCGCATCCGGAGTACATCGACTCGCTGGCCCTCGCGAGCCCGATCTCGGACCACGTGGCGGTCGACGCGGAGCTCCGAGGCTGTCCGATCGACCCGGACCAGCTGCTCGAGCTGCTGACGTCGCTGCTCGTCGGACGCCGGCCGCAGCTCCCGGACGAGTCGGTCTGCCTCGAATGCAAGCGACGGAACGCGGTCTGTGTCGCGGTCGCCGGCGGCTTCGCCTGTCTCGGGCCGGTCACCCGGACCGGCTGCGGCGCCCTGTGCCCGGCCTACGGTCGAGGCTGCTACGGCTGTTTCGGCCCACGGGAATCCGCGAACGTCCGTGGCCTGGCGCGCCACCTCCAGGTCGTCGAGGGCCGCGCCCCGACGGACGTCGGGCGATTGTTCGCCGGGTTCACCGCCTACGCCGAGCCGTTCCGGTCGGTGGTCACCGAGCTCGGCGGCGTCGGACCGGCGGGTGTCGGCCCCGGGACGTCGGGCGTGACCCGGGAGACGCCCGATGCATGACACGCTCGTCCCCGAGGGTCTCGACGCGGTCTTCGAGGTGCCGATGGTCACCCGGGTCGAGGGCGAGGGTTCGCTCCGCCTGCGCGTCCGCAACGGGGTGGTGGAGGAGGCGCGCCTGGCGATCTTCGAGGCGCCGCGCTACTTCGAGCAGCTCGTGGTCGGGCGGACGCCCGACGAGGTCATCGACATCGTCGCCCGGATCTGTGGCATCTGCCCGATCGCCTACCAGATGAGCGCCGTCCACGCGTTCGAGGACCTGTTCGGGGTGGTGATCGAGCCGGAGGTCCGTCAGCTGCGACGGTTGCTGTACTGCGGCGAGTGGATCGAGAGCCATGCGCTCCACGTCTATCTGCTCCACCTGCCCGATTTCCTCGGCTACCCGAGCGCGGTCGAGATGGCGGCCGATCACCGCCCGGCCGTGGAGCAGGCGCTCGCCCTGAAGCGGACCGGCAACCGACTCGTCAAGCTCCTCGGCGGACGGCCGATCCATCCCATCAGCGTCCGAGTCGGTGGGTTCAGCCGCGTCCCGCGCCGATCGGAGCTCGAGGCGCTGCGTCCCGACCTCGAGGCCGCGCTCGCCCAGGCACACGCGACGCTCGACCTCGTCCGGACGCTCACGGTCCCGGCCTATGAACGCGAACCCCGGCTCGTCGCGCTCCGCCACCCGGACGAGTACCCGTTCAACGACGGACGGATCGTGTCGAACGACGGCGTCGACCTCCGCCCGAGCGACTGGCGCGACGCCTTCCACGAGGAGCACCATGAGGGTTCGAACGCCCTCCACGCGCGGACGCGGGACGGGGGCGTCTACCTCCTCGGACCGGCGGCGCGGATCTCGCTTGCGGGCGCCGAGCTCCACCCGCTGGCGGCCGAGGCGCTCCGTACGTCGGGCCTCGCGGATCCGATCCGGCGGAACCCGTACTGGTCGATCGCCGCCCGCGCGATCGAGCTCATCGGTGCGACCGCCGAGGCGCTCGACATCGTCGCCGGCTATCGCCCTCCGAGCCGGCCATCGGTCGACTGGACGGCGCGACCCGGCGTGGCGGCGTGGGCGACGGAGGCGCCACGCGGGCTGTTGTTCCACCGCTACGAGGTCGACGAGCGGGGCCGGGTGGCCGCCGCGCAGATCGTCCCTCCGACGAGCCAGAACCAGGGCGCCATCGAGGCCGACCTCGCCGCGTTCGTCCCTCAGGTCCTCGACCTGCCCCACGCCGAGGCGACGATCCGGATCGAGCAGCTCATCCGGAGCTACGACCCGTGCATCTCGTGCGCGACACACTTCCTCGACCTGTCCATCGAGCGGGCCTGACCGATGGTCCGCCCACGACCGGTCTGGCTCATCGTCTGTGGCGAGCCGGAGCGCGGTGACGACGCCGCCGGACCGATCGCGATCGAGCGACTGCCCGCGTCGGTCCTCGCCCGATGCGAGGTCAGGGTGGCGGCGGCGCTCGACGTCGAGACCCTCCTGGACGTCCCGCCCGAGACCGCCTGCGTCCTCGTCGATGCCGCGATCGGGATCCCACCCGGCACGATCGTGGTCGTCTCGCTCGACGACCTTGCCCGGCCGTCGCCAGGGACCGCGTCACGGGCGGCGCCTCGCTCGTCGCACGCACTCCCGGTCGACCAGGTGCTCGGGCTCGTCCTGGCACTGCGCGGGCGCGTGCCCGACGGGTCCTTCGTCGGGATCGGCGGCGGCTCGGCGGCCCTCGGGGCCGCGCTGTCGGGATCCGTGGATCGTGCGCTGCCGGCCTTCCGCGAGGCGATCGGGGAGGAGGTCCAGAGGCTCAGCGGCGGGACCTGACGCGCCTCGACTGTGGCACGATCGAACCGATGGGTACGATCGCCGCGCGCTATGACGCCTCCGCCGAGCGCTATCGGACGTGGTGGGAACCCGTCCTCGCCCCGACCGCCGTCGAACTGCTCGACCGGGTCGTGCCGGAGCCGCCCCCGGACCACCCGGACGGACCGGGCCCACGGATCCTCGATCTGGGCACGGGTGCCGGTCTCCTCGCCATCGAGGCCGTCCGGCGCTGGCCGGCCGCCCGAGTGGTGGGACTGGATGCCTCGAGCGGCATGCTCGGTGTGGCAGCTGCCCAGGCCGGGGCGCAGCTCGGCGATCGTCACGACCGCCTCGAGCTCGTCGCGGGCGATGCCGGACGGTTGCCGTTCCCGGATGGATCCTTCGATCTCGTCCTGTCGTCGTTCGTGCTCCAGCTGGTCGCAGATCGGGCCGTCGCCTTGCGTGAGGCGCGCCGGGTCCTCCGGCCCGGGGGAGTGCTGGCGACCGTCACGTGGCTCGTCGGTCCCGACGAGGGATCATTCGCGCCTGATGAGGCGTTCGAGGATGCGCTCGATGCCCTGGACTTCGACGACGAAGGCGAGGTCGAGGAGGCCCGCAGCGGGGACTTCGCGTCGGTCGCCGCCGCGGCCGCCCAGTTCCGACGCGCCGGGTTCCGCGACGTGCGGACCGATGAGCGTTGGCTCGTCCATCGCCACGATCCCGCGACCTACGTGGATTTCCTGGAGCAGTACGCCGAGAGCGAGCTGTTCGAGGATCTCGAGCCTGCCCTTCGACGCCGTCTCCGCGAGGAGACGGCCCGCCGACTCGCCGATCTGTCGGACGCTGCCTTCGAGTGGCGCGCGCCCGTCGTCGAGGTCATCGCCCGGCGCCCTTGACGTCTCGTGGTACGGTAGTTGCGGTCGCAACTAGTTAGGACTGGAGCTCCGATGCCCGCCGTCACCGCCGACACCCTCACGCTGCCGCGGCTCGACGCGGCGCCGGCCCCACGCGAGGCGGCGCGCTCGGTCGCCCAGGTCGTGACGGCCCGGTCGCAGCTCGAGGGTGAGGGCTTCGTCGTTCGCCGCCCGTTCCCGTCGGTCGAGCTGTCGTTCGCGGACCCGTTCGTGCTCCTCGACCATCTCGGTGCGGTCGAGTACGCCCCGGGCGAGGCCAAAGGTGCGCCGTGGCATCCGCACCGCGGGTTCGAGACCGTGACGTACATCATCGACGGAGCCGTCGAGCATCAGGACTCGACCGGCGGCGGTGGGCTCATCGCGGACGGCGGGACGCAGTGGATGACCGCCGGGGCCGGGATCCTCCACAGCGAGATGCCGCCCGACGCGCTCGTCGTCCACGGCGGCCTGTTCCACGGGGTCCAGCTCTGGGTCAACCTGCCCGCCGAGCTCAAGTGGACGCCACCCCGCTACCAGGACATCGACGGACGCGATGTCACGCTGGTGTCCAGTCCCGATGGTGGCGCGCTCGTCCGGATCATCGCCGGCGAGCTCGACGGCCGGGCCGGGCCGGGCGCTACCCGGACGCCGATCACCTACCTCCACGCGACGGTCAGTCCGGGCGCAGAGCTCGACCTCGGCTGGCCGGCCGACTTCAACGCGCTCGTCTACACGCTGGTCGGACGCGGCACGGTGGGTCCACAGGGGAGGCCGCTCGACGAGGGCCAGCTCGCGATCCTCGGCGCCGGGGCGTCGATCACGGTCCGGGCGGCCGACCGGCAGCCGACCGCCGCGTCGGCCGGCTGGGAGATCCTCATCCTTGGCGGGTTGCCGATCCAGGAGCCGATCGCCCGCTATGGGCCGTTCGTGATGAACACGCGCGAGGAGATCATCCAGGCGGTCGACGACTACCAGGCCGGTCGGATGGGCATCATCCCGGCGCGGCACATGCCGCACCGGACGAGCGCCGACGAGACCACGGTCGCCTCGGGCGACTAGCTCTCGTCCGACTCCTCGGCCGCGGCTCCGGACTCGCCGCCCTCGCCGGCCTCGCCCTCGCCGGCCTCGCCTTCGCCCTCCTCGCCCTCGGCGACCGCGACGACCGGCTCTTCCTCGATCCGCGGCTGCTGGACGCGCGCGACGATCTCGTCCAGGTCGGTCAGGAGGGCCACATCCGACGGGATCGTGAGGTCGCGGACGTGGACGGTCGCCTCGAAGTCGGCCAGCCCGTCGATCGACACGTCGATCGACTGCGGCAGGTGATCCGGCAGCGCCTTGATCTTGACGCTCTCGAGGATGTGGAGGAGCGTCCCGCCGAGCTTCTCGACGGCGTACGACTCGCCGATCATCACGAGCGGGACATCGACGGTGAGCTCCTCGGTCATCCGGACCGCGAACAGGTCGACGTGGAGCATCCGACGGTGGACCGGGTCGCGCTGGACTCCCTGGACGAGGACCGGGGTCGCCTTCTTGCCATCGACCGACAGGTCGACGAGGACGTTCTGGCCGATCCGGCGCTGGAGCAGCTCGAAGTCGTGGCCGTCGAGCGTCAGCGACTGGGACGGGACGCCGTGCCCGAAGACGACCGCCGGGAGCTGGCCCGCGCTGCGCAGGCGAGCGACGTGCTTGCCGGTGATCTCGCGCTTCGTGGCGGCCAGGGTCGGCCGATCGGTGCTCATGGTGTCGGGGATCCTCCGTCGATGTGCATCGCGCACGGTAGCACAGGCCGGCGTCCGACCCCTCTGCGGTGATGGCCCGCCGTTCGGGGTAGCATCACGGCCATGGCCGCCACCATCCTGATCGTCGAGGACGAGTTCGCCGTCGCGCGAGGCATCCAGTTCGCCCTGCAGCAGGAGGGCTACGAGGTCGTGGTCGCCCGGTCGGGCGAGGAGGGCCTGGAGTTCGCGACCGGCCAGGCGCCAGACCTCGTGGTGCTCGACGTGCGGCTGCCCGGCATCGACGGGTTCGAGGTCCTCAGGCGGCTGCGGGCCGCCGGATCGAAGGCGCCGGTCCTCGTCCTGACCGCCCGCGATGACGAGGTCGACAAGGTCATCGGGCTCGAGCTCGGCGCCGACGACTACCTCACGAAGCCGTTCGGCCTGCGCGAGCTGATGAGCCGGATCAAGGCCCTGCTCCGGCGGGCCTACGGCGACCTCGCCGATGCGGCCGGCGGCCGGGTCATCCGTCACCGCGACCTGCTGATCGACCTCGAGCGCCGGCGCGTCCAGCGCGGCCACAAGCGGATCAGCCTCACCGCGACCGAGTTCGAGATCCTCCGCCACCTCGCCAGCCGCCCGGGCCGGGTCTACTCCCGGCGCGAGCTGCTCGAGCTCCTCCGCGACTACGAGGCGCTCGATCAGGACGAGAAGACCATCAACGTCCACGTCAGCCACCTCCGCGAGAAGATCGAGGACGATCCCTCGAACCCCGCGTTCGTGCTGACCGTCAGGGGTGCCGGCTACGCATTCGCCGAGCGCTGATCCAGCGGCGGCGTCCACGACGGGGCCCGCACACGGGCAAGGGCCACTCCGGCGGATCATGCCCCGGACGTTCCAGGGCCGGCTCACCCTGGGCTTCATCTCCGTCGTCTCGCTGACGCTGCTGCTCGTCGGACCGCTCGTGATCGTCCGGCTGGACGGCTACTTCCTCGAGCAGGAGCAGCTCAACCTCGAGGGTCGGACGACGTCGACCCTCGCCGTGGTCGTACTGGCCGCACGCGAGCAGATCGACGGGCCGATCGTCACCCCGAACGACCACCTGACCGACAACGCCGTCGAGTTCTTCAGCTCGAGCACGGTGCAGGCGATCGCCAACAACGTCGCCCAGGCCGACGTGACCATCAAGGTCGGCACGCCGACCATCGACTCGGATGGTCACGTCTCGGTCGTACCCGCGCCCAATGGCGCGTTCTCGGCAGGGTTGACCGCGCCGCCGAAACGCGGCCAGGCGCGGGAACCGCTCTCGGCGACGCCCGCGATCTTCCCGGCGGATGCGTCGTCGAACTCGCAATGGGCGGTCGAGGTGGCCCTGTCGAACCCGTACACCTACCGCGCGTCGACGATCACCCAGGTCACCGGGCTGTTCATCGTCGTCGGCGTCATCGCGTTCATCGTGTCGGTGGCCGTGGCCGCGTTCCTCGCCCGGCGGTTCACCACCCCGCTCCGACGGCTGACGACCGCGGCCCGCGACCTCGAGCGCGGCGAGCTCGGCAGCCGGGTCCCCACCCGGCTCGCCGCCACCGGGGCCATCGAGATCTCCGAGCTGTCGCGGCGGTTCAACGCGATGGCCGACCGGCTCGAGGAGAGCGTCGAGATCATCCGGCGCGACCGCGACCGGAGCCGCGACTTCCTGGCCGACGTGTCGCACGAGCTGCGCACCCCGATCACCGCACTGCGGATGTCGAACGAGCTCCTGAGCGAGTCCGCGGGCGACGACCCGGTGACCCGGGCCGAGTTCCTCGAATCGAGCCGCCAGCAGCTCGAGCGACTGGACTGGCTGGCCCAGAACCTGCTCGAGCTCTCGAAGCTCGACTCCGGGCTCGTCCTGCTCGACCTGCGCCCGGACGATCTCCGGGCCGCGGTCGAGTCGTCCGTCGAGCAGGCGACCGCGACGGCCGAGCGGCGCGGCGTGGAGCTCAGCCTGAGCCTCCCGCCGAACCCGATCCGGATCCGCCACGATCCGCAGCGGATCGGCCAGGTCGTGACGAACCTCGTCGGCAACGCGCTCAAGTTCACGCCCCGCGGCGGGTCGGTCACGGTCGAGCTCCGGCCCGACGACGACGGGGCACGGATCGTGGTGCGTGACACGGGCGTCGGCATCGACGAGTCCGAGCTGCCGCGGATCTTCGACCGGTTCTACCGCGGGACGATGGCCAACGAGGCGCGCGGCAGCGGCAGCGGGCTCGGCCTGGCCATCGTCAAGTCGATCGTCGACCTCCACAACGGCCGGGTCGTGGTCGACAGCCGGCTCGGTGGCGGGACTACGTTCACGGTCAGCCTGCCGAAGGACCCCCGCGCCGTCAGCGAGACCAGCCGGCCACCCGGAGCGGATCCGGAGCCCGAACTGCGCCCGGATGGACCGATCCGGCCGGAAGTAGCGGATTCTTCACCATCCGCCGCCTCCTGACTGAATCCCGGTCCGCCACGCTAGCGATGACCTGCCGATCCTCCTGATGCCCGGAGCCCATCTCGACCCATGAGCGAACGACCGACCGAGCCCTACGACCCCGCCGCCCGGACGACCGACGGCCAGCCGCCCACCCCGGCGAGCCCGGCCCGGATCACGACGACGTCGGGACCGACGCCCGACGCGCCGCCGGCCGCGGAAGGGCCGACGCCCGAAGCCGCCAGCCCGGACGAAGCGGCGGCCGCACCGAAGATCCCGACGGTCATCCCGGCGCCGGTGAGCCGACCTCCCACGATCATCCCGGCACCGGCGGTCATCGCCGCGCCCGCCGTCGATCCCGGCCCGGCGACACCAGCCCCGTTCGACCAGCCTGCAGCGGCGTTCTCACCGGCGCCCGAGCGGATCGATCGCGATCGGGTCACCTGGCAGAGCCCGGCCCAGCCGACCCCCGAGTCGTGGTTCGAGCCATCGGCCGCCGCGGCCACGACGGTCGCCGTCGCGCCTCCGGCGACGGCCCAGCCGCGCCGCTCCGGGGGCATCTTCGGGCCGGTCCTGGCGGCATCGCTCATCGCGGCGATCCTCGCCTCGAGCGGGACGTATCTGGTGCTCCGGGCGAGCGGCGCGCTCGATCAACCGGCGACCGGCGCGGCCACGGTGCCCGCCGGGCAGACCGCCAGCGCGCCACAGCAGGTCAAGATCGACGAGTCGTCGGCGATCATCGCGGTCGCGGCCAAGGTCAGTCCGGCGGTCGTCCGGATCGTCAGCTCGGCGAACGCGAACACGACCGATCCCGCGGCGATCCCGTCCGAGGGTGTCGGCTCGGGCGTCATCTACGACAAGAACGGCTGGATCCTCACGAACCGCCATGTCGTGTCCGGCAGCGACCGGCTCCAGGTCCAGCTCAAGGACGGTCGCGAGTTCACCGGCACGATCTACGGCATCGACACGCTGACCGATCTGGCGATCGTCAAGATCGAGGCGAAGGACCTCCCGACGGCCCCGATCGGCGACTCGTCGACGCTCAAGGTCGGCCAGACGACGATCGCGATCGGCAGCCCACTGGGGACGTATACGAACACGGTCACGAGCGGGATCCTGTCGGCGACCGGCCGGTCCATCGACGTCGACAGCGGCCGGATCACGAACCTGCTCCAGACCGACACCGCGATCAACCCCGGCAACAGCGGCGGGCCGCTGCTCGATGCCGGCGGCAACGTGATCGGGATCAACACGGCGATCGCGGCCAACGCGAACGGCATCGGCTTCGCGATCCCGATCAACATCGCCCGGCCGATCATGGACCAGGCCGTCGCCGGCGAGAAGCTGGCCCGGCCGTACATCGGCATCCGCTACGAGATGCTCGACCTCCAGCGCTCCAAGGAGCTCGGGCTGGCGGTCAACGAGGGCGCCTACGTCGACGGCGGTCAGAGCGGATCGGGCGCCTCCGGCGAGGCGATCGTGCCCGATGGCCCGGCCGCCAAGGCGGGCGTCAAGCAGGGCGACATCATCGTCGCGATCGAGGGCCAGACGATCGACAGCGAGCACCCGCTCGACTCGGTCCTGACCCAGTTCGCGCCGGGTCGGACCGTGACCCTCGGCATCCTCCGGAACGGCCAGAAGATCGACATCCAGGTCACGCTGGGGGTCCGCCCCGCCGACCTGTAGCCCCCGCGCGTCACGCGCGATCACATCCGGGCCCCGACGTTTCCCCCGGCGTCGGGGTCCCGGCCTGACCATGCCCATTGGCAGGCCACTCGAAGTCAGTGTCGGTCGGGAGCCTCGCGTCGGATCTCGACCCCGGCCCATGCGAACGTCCCGTCGATCGGGGCGTTCGGCTTTCGGACGCGGACCGTGATCGCCTCGATCGGGAAGTCGGCGAGCAGCTCGTTGGCGATCGCCTCGGCAAGGGCCTCGATGAGCCGGAAGCTCGTCGACTCCACGATGCTCCGGCAGGTCTCGAAGACCGCCCCGTAGTCGACCGTCCGAGCGAGATCGTCGTCGATGCCGGCGGCCCGAAGATCGAGGCCGAGCTCGACGTCGACGTGGAACGGCTGGGCCTCCCGCTGCTCCTGCTCGAGGACGCCGTGACGACCCATGAAGACCATGTCGTGAAGGACGATCCGATCGGTCATCGCGACGACCCGTCCGGTCGGACGACCGCGTCGGTCATCCGGGCGGCCCGGACGTTGGCCAGGACATCGTGGACGCGGACGATGTCGACGCCCGCGGCGATGCCGAGTGCCGTCGTCACGAGCGTCGCCTCGAGCCGTTCCTCCGGCGGCAGGTCGAGGACCTTGCCAAGCGTCGACTTGCGCGACGTGCCGAGCAGGATCGGCCGGCCGAGGACGCGGAGCGCAGCCAGGTCGCGCAACAAGAGCAGATTGTGCTCGGCGGTCTTGCCGAAGCCGAAGCCCGGATCGACGACGATCGTCTCGCGCCGGCAGCCCGCCGCGACCACTCGGTCGATCGCCTCCGCGAGATCGGCGATCACCTCGGCCATCAGGTCGCGGTAGTGCGGCTCGGCGCGGTTGTGCATGAGCACGATCGGGATGCCGCGGGTCGCTGCGAGGCGCGGCAGGGTCGCATCCTCGGCGACGCCCCAGACGTCGTTGATCCAGGCCGCCCCTGCGTCGAGCGCGGCCCCGGCGACAGCCGGCTTCGTCGTGTCGACGCTGATCGGGATCCCGGGCAGCGCAGCATGGACCGCCGCGACGACGGGAACGACCCGGTCGAGCTCCTCGGCCTGCGACACGGGCGCGTGCCCCGGGCGGGTCGACTCGCCCCCGACGTCGAGCAGGTCGGCCCCGTCCGCGACCATCCGCTCGGCCTGAGCGACCGCGGACAGGACGGGGTCCGACGAACGCCCCTCGGCACGCAGACCGTCGCCGGAGAACGAGTCGGGCGTGGCGTTGACGATGCCCATGACGTACGTCCGGGCGCCCCACTCGAAGACGCGGCCGCCGATCGTCGTCGTGGAAGAGGTATCGGTTCCGGAGCTCATCGGATCGCGACCAGCGACTCGGGTCCGGCGGCCTGGCTGGCGGCCGCGGCCGGCGGCTCAGCCCGGAGCTCGGGGTCGTCGACGAGGATCGCCCGCACCGCACCGACGAGGTAGAGCGAGCCGGCGACGACCACCGGTCCGTCGGCTCCGGCCAGCGCACGGGCCAGCGCGTCCTCGACCGATCCGACGACCGTCGGATCCGACCCGGGCGCGACCGCCGCCCAGCCCTTGGCCAGATTGGCGGCCGGCAGCGCCCTGGGCAGGTCGACCTGGGTGCAGATGACCCGGGCCGATCGAGCGACGGGCGAGGAGGCGAGCGCGGCGAGGACCCCGGCGACGTCCTTGTCGGCCATCGTCGCCAGGACGAGGGTGACCGGCGGCGGGTCGGCGTCGTCGCCGCCCTGGAGTGTCGGCCGGAGATCGTCGAGGGCTCGAGCGAGGACGGCGGCGCCGGCCGGGTTATGGGCACCGTCGAGGAGGACCTCGCGGGCCGACCCATCCTTGGCCCCGTGGGTCGTCTCGAGGAGCTCGAGCCGGCCGGGCCAGCGTGCGCCGGCGAAGCCGCGGCGCCTGGCATCGGCCGGGACGGAGGCGATCCCCACGGCCTGGAGCGCATCGAGCACCGCTGCGGCGACCGCCGCGTTCGCCGCCTGATGCCGCCCGCGCAGCCCGATCCGGGTCTCGCCGAGGTCCTCGAGCGCCACGACGATCCCGTCGCGGTCCCAGCCGAGCACGCGTGGCGCGGCCACTTCGGTCAGCGGGACTCCGAGCCGACGCGCCCGGCGCTGGATCACCCTGAGCGCGTCGCCGGTCGCGCCGGTCACGGCCAGATCGCCGCGTTCGATGATCGCGGCCTTCTCGCGGGCGATCGCGCTGACCGTCGCACCCAGTCGGTCGGTATGGTCGAGATCGACGTTCGTGATCGCCGCGACACCGCCGTCCCAGGCGTGGGTCGCGTCGAGTCGCCCGCCGAGCCCGACCTCGACCAGGGCGAGATCGATCGCCGACTCGGCGAACCAGCGGAAGGCCACGGCGGTCAACAGCTCGAATTCCGTCGGCGGCCCCGAGCGGCGCGGGATCCGGGCCGCCGCGTCGAGGACCTCACCGACGAGCTGCGCGAACGTCCGCGGGTCGACGAGCCGACCATCGATCTGGAGCCGCTCGCGATAGCTCACGAGGTGTGGCTTGGGCGTCTCGGCGACGCGGTAGCCGGCTGCCTTCAGGGCGGACCCGGCCAGGGCGAGGACGCTGCCCTTGCCGTTCGTCCCTGCGACGAGTGCGCCCCGGAACGTCAGCTGGGGGTCGCCAAGCTCGGCGAGGAGCGCCTGCGTCCGGCCCAGCCCAAGATGGATGCCGAATCGGCCACGATCCTGGAGGGCCCGGAGCGCCTCCTCGTAGGTGAGGTCGCTCACGTCACTCCCGGGACAGCTCGTCCTCGTAGAAGACGCACTGGTTGAACCGCGGGGTCAGACAGACGTCGTTGACGTAGCCCTGCTCGAGGTGGACGCCGCCGCGGAGCTGGCAGCGCGAGATGTTGGCGTCCTGGCGGATGAGCGCCTTGAGCAGGTGCGGCGCCTGGATCGGGATCGCGCCGCGGGTCCCGGTCATGTAGAAGTGCGGGCAGACGTTCCGACGCAGGTTCGGCAGCCCGAACGCCCCGCCCCGGGCCATGACGGGAAGCGGCGGGTAGCCGGGCCGCTGGCCGGCCGCCGGCGGGGTCGCCGTCGACACCCGCGCGATCGGGCCGACCCCGAACGACGGGCGTCCGCTCGGACCCGTGGGGTGACCGCTCTTGGGCTTGCGAGCCTGCACACATCCCTCGTGTTCGGGCGGACGTCACCGAACGCCCGCTCACCTCGCCAGAGTACAACGCGGCGGCGCGCGCAGCGTGCCCGGTCGAATCGTCGTCACGTGCGACAATGCGGTCCGATGACGAGCCGGCGCCAGCGCACGTCCCAGGTCCGCCCCCGTCCTCCGTCGACGGGACGTCCGGCACCCGCCAAGCGGACATCGACCCGGCCACCCGCCCCCACCCGCCTGGCCCCGCATCGCAAGATCGAGCGCGGCTCGGGGATGCCGATCTACCTGCGCGTGCTTCTGGTGGTCGGCATCGTCCTCCTGGGTGGGGTCGTGGTCTTCGCCGGGATCGGGGTCCTCGGCCGGGCGGCTGCCTACATCTCGACGAGCCTGACCCAGACGATCTCGCAGGTGACGTCCAGCCCGAGCCCCAGCCCGGTCGAGGAGATCGCGCCGAACGCGCCCGCCCTGAGTGTCCCGGCCGAGTCGTACACGAACCAGGGCTCGGTGGATCTCAGCGGGACCGTTCCGGCGTCGTTCGCCGGGAAGTCCGACGTCGTCATCCGGATCTACCGCCAGCTCCAGGACGCCGGGCCGGAGCAGGTGGCCGAGATCCCCGTCGGCGAGACGCCGGCGTTCATCGTCCCCGGCCTGGCCCTCGCCAAGGGCCGCAACGACTTCACCGCGACCCTCGTCGGGCCCGGCGGCGAGAGCGAGATCTCGAAGGCGATCACGTTCATCCTCGACACGACGAAGCCCAAGATCACCGTGACTCGCCCCGGCAAGGACGCGGTCGTCAACGGGAAGACCGTCACGATCATCGGCAAGACCCAGGCCCGAAGCGCGCTCGTCGCCAAGAACACGGCGAACAACGCCTCGGTCACCGGGACCGCTGGCGACGACGGTGCGTTCAAGCTCGTGCTCGCCGTCGCGAACGGTCCGAACAACATCCGGATCACCGCGACCGACCCGGCCCAGAACCAGTCCGCGGTCGTGATCAGCGTGAACCGCGGCGCCGGCAAGCTCCGCGCCGAGATCACCGCGTCGCGCTACCAGTTCGTGCGGAAGCGACTGCCCGATGACGTCACCCTGACCGTCGTCGTGACCGATCCGGACGGTCATCCGCTCGATGGGGCGACGGTCACGTTCACGCTGACCCCACCGGGGGTCGCCCCGATCACCCGCACGATGTCGACCGACGGCGAAGGCCGCGCCCGCTGGCGGACGTCGATCCCGAAGGGCGCCTCGCTCGGCCGCGGCATCGCAGCGGCGCTCGTCCACACGAAGGACTACGGGAACACCACGACCCAGACCTTCATCACGATCAACAAGTAGTCGGAGCCGCGCCGACCACCGGACCCGCCGGCTCGACAGCGACCGATCTCGCAGCTACCATCCGGCCATGCCGGTTTGGCGCTGCCCGCACTGTGGGAACCCCCAGGCCGAGGCCGCGCGTTGTTGGGTCTGCCGGCGCTCGAGCACGAGCTGCGCGACCTGCGTGAACTTCCGCCACGCGGTCTTCGGCGGGCTCGGCTACTGCGCCATCGACCGTGGGCGCGACCCGCTCCAGGGCGATGAGATCCGGCCGTGCTGGGTGGCACCGACGGCCCTCGTGGCCGAGGCGGTCACCGTCCACGTCGCCGACGACGAACATCCGTTCGCCGACCCGGACATCGGGTCGGGCCGGCTGGCCACCGATCCGCCGAGCCGGTTCTGGATCGAGATCGACGGCTAGTCGGGACCCGCGCGTGTCAGCGCCGTCCGACCCAGCGCGGAGATCACGGCGCCGGTGGGCAGGTCGGGAACGGATACGACGCCGGGTCGTAGACCTTCAGAGCGATCGGCGACCCGGCCGCCAGCTTCTTGCCCGGCGTCGGTGACTGCTCGAACACGAACGAGTCGTCGGCCGCGGTGTAGCCGGGTGGCTGGGCCTCCACGGTGCCCAGGGTGAACCCGTCACCGGCGATCTCGGTCTTCGCCTGGCCGAGCGTCTCGCAGCGATACTCCCCGACGTTGGTCAACGGCGTCGGGGTGGGCGTGGGGGTCGGCGTCGGGGTCGGCGTCGGGGTCGGCGTCGGGGCGGGCGTGGGGCTCGCCGTCGGGGAGGCGGTCGGCTCGGGGCCCTTCGACAGGACGTAGTCGACGGTCGTGCCGGTGGCCACCTGGGTCCCGCTCGTCGGCGACGAGGCGACGACGGATCCGGCCGGGACCGTCGGATCGAACGCCTCGACGGCGGTGCCCGGCGTGAGCCCGGCCGTGACGAGGGTCTGGAGCGCCTTCGACTCGGTCATGTTCCGGAGGTCGGGCACCGCGACGAGCTCCTGGCCCGAGACGACCGTGACGCTGATCTTCGAACCGGCATCGACCGTGGTGTTCGGGCCGGGATCCTGGGCGGTGATCGTCCCCTCAGGCTGGTCGTTGCTCTTGATGAACTGCGGCGTGAGCTGGATCCCCTTCGCCTCGGCCAGCTGGGTCGCCTGGTCGAGGGTCGATCCGACGAAGTTCGGGACGGTGACGGGCGTGGTGGTCGGCGTCGAGGACCCGGTCAGGAGCCGGAAGACGAGGAAGCCGACGGCGAGGAGGATCGCGAGCCCGAGCAGACCGGAGGTCCAGGCCCACAGCCCGGCACCGCTGGTCGTCGGGGCAAGCGGTGGCGTCGTTGGCGGCGGCGGGCCGCTCGCCGCATAGGCTTCGGGGGCGTACGGGATCGGTGGGTTCGCCCGGGCGACGCCGGCCGCGACGGTCGCGGCGGCCGCTGCCCCGGCGCCGGCCGCGGCGATCCCGGCGGCCCGGTCGGCCAGTTCGTCATCGAGCGCGTTGGCCATCGACGTAGCCGAGTGGAACCGCTCGGCCGGGTCGATCGCCATCGCCTTCCGGCAGATCGCCTCGAGGACCGGCGGGATCCCTGCCCGGTAGAGCGACGGCATCGGCACCGGCGGGGTCAGCCGGGCCATCGCGATCGATGCAGCGCTGTCGCCCTCGAACGGGCGGCGACCGGCGAGCATCTCGAACAGGACGACGCCGAGCGAGTAGACGTCCGAGCGCTCGGTGGCGGACTCGCCTCGCGCCTGCTCCGGGCTCATGTACTGGACTGATCCGAGGGTCATCCCCGGCAGCGTCGTCTGGGCCTCGGCGATGGCCCGGGCGATGCCGAAGTCCGTCACCATCACCCGGCCGTCCTGGGCGAGCATGATGTTGCCGGGCTTGATGTCGCGGTGGACGATCCCGCGAGCGTGCGCGGCTGCCAGGGCGCGAGCGACGTCGGCGGCGATCCGGGCCGACTGGGCCGGCGGCAGCGGCCCGGTCCGGCGGAGGAGCGTCGCCAGGTCCTCGCCGTCGACGTAGTCCATCACGATGAACGGACCGGCCTCGTCCATGCCGAAGTCGTGGACGGCGACGATGTTCGGGGAGTTGAGCGAGGCGACCGCCTGGGCCTCCATCCGGAAGCGGGCCACGAAGTCGGGGTCGCGTCCGTACTCCGGGCGGAGGACCTTGACGGCGACGTCACGCCCGAGCTGGCTGTCGGTCGCGCGGTAGATCGTGGCCATCCCACCCTGGCCGAGCAGCTCGATCAGCCGGTATCGCCCGCCGAGGATGCTTCCGATCTCAGCCAAGTCTGGTCCCTCGCTGTCGTTGGCAAGCCGGCCGGGCCGGGCTCGGCAGGGCATGGTACCGCACCGGATGACGGGCGCCCCTGGTGGAGGGTGACGCGCTGCGCGTCTCGGCGAACGTCAGAGGGCGAGGTTGGCGAGGTAGGTCCGGAACTCGGCGGACAGGTCGGGTCGCTGGAGGGCGAGCTCGACGGAGGCCTTCAGCCAGCCCATCGTCGTGCCGGCGTCGTAGCGCGTGCCTTCGAATTCGTAGGCGTAGACCTCTTGCTCCTCCATCAGCGCCTCGATCGCGTCGGTCAGCTGGATCTCGCCGCCGGCGCCGCGCGGGGTCTGCTCGAGCTTGTCGAAGATCTTCGGCGTCAGCACGTACCGCCCGATGATCCCGAGGTTCGACGGCGCCACCGCTGGATCGGGCTTCTCGACGACGCCCTTGACCCGGTGCAGCCGGCCGTGATCGAGCTCGTCACCGGCAGGTTCGGGGTCGATCATCCCGTAGCGCCCGGTCTCCTCGCGAGGCACCTCGGTCACGGCGAGGACCGAGGCGTGGACCTGGTCGTAGACGTGGATGAGCTGGCCGATCGCCGGTCGGTCGGCGACGACCACGTCGTCCGACAGGATCACCGCGAACGGTTCGTGGCCGATGAGCTCCTTGGCCACGAGGACCGCATGCCCGAGACCGAGCTGCTCCTTCTGCCGGACGTAGGCGATCTGGGCGAGGTCGCTGATGTGGCGGATCCGCCGGAGCATCTCGACGTCGCCGCGCTCCTCGAGCAGATGCTCGAGCTCGTATGACAGATCGAAGTGGTCCTCGATCGCCCGCTTCTGGCTCGAGGTGACGATGATGACCTGCTCGATCCCGGCGGCGACGGCCTCTTCGACCGCGTACTGGATCACGGGCTTGTCGACGAGCGGGAGCATCTCCTTGGGCTGCGCCTTGGTGGCCGGGAGGAAGCGGGTGCCCCAACCGGCGGCGGGGAAGACGGCTTTTCGGACTCGCATCGAACCTCGGGGGCGGCGCTCGTGGACCGGCCGAGTATAGCGCGGGGCCTCGCCCGGACCCGTCAGATGAGGGGTGCGACCCCGACCTCGGGCTCGCCCCCGGTCGGGTCCGCGAGGCCGACCGGCCCGCCGGCTGGCCGGTCCCCGACGACCTCGCCGGGTGGCCCGGCGCGGCGTCCAGGCCGCTGCAGGAGGACGGCCGCCGCGAGCACCAGCGCGCCGCCGACGAACTGGATCGGACGAAGCGACTCGTCCAGCAGCGCCGCTGCCAGGAGCGCCCCGACCACGGGTTCGATCAACGCCAGGATGCCGGACCGCACGCCGCCGATCATCCGGACCCCGACCAGGAACAGCGTCGTCGGGATCCCGGCCCCGAGGATGCCACCCGCCAGGAGGTAGGGCACCGCCGCGGGGTCGAGGATCGGACCGGTGACCGCGCCGACCTGTCCGGCGACGACGGCGACGATCAGGAACCCGAGGAACCCACCGAAGAGCACGGTCAGCGATGCCTCGTCGACCGGGACCTCCGGGTAGCCATGCCGGCTGACGAGGATGAACACCGTCTGGCCGAGCGCCGCGACGAACGCGAGCAGCAGGCCGGCGACGTCGAAGGTCAGGTCCCCCGACGGGTCGACGCCACCCACGACGACGATGGCCATGCCGACCATCGCCATGACGAGGGCGAGGACTTGCGTGCGATCCGGTCGGCGGCGCTCGAGCGCGGCGACCGCGAGGGTCACCAGGGCGGGGTAGGTGTAGAAGGCGAGGAGCGCGAGCGCGACCGTGATCCGACCGAACGCTCCGAAGATCGCCAGGTTGAGGACGATGCCGCTCACGGTGGCGGCGAGGAGGGCGACGCGAGCGCGGATCGAGACGGCGCCGAGTCGGACGAGGGGTCGGCCACGCAGGGTGAGGACGAGGACGAGGGCCGCCACGATCGCAGCACCGAACAGGGCGCGCCAGGTGACGAAGCCGATCGTCGCGACCCCGGCCCGTTCGTTCGCGAGCAGCGACAACGGGCCGAGCGTCCCGAACAGGGTGGCGGCGATCACCACGGACAGCGATCCGATGGCGACGCGTCGATCGACCGGCATCGGGGGAAGGGTAGCCGCCACCTCGGCCGGACGGGCGATCAGCGGGTCAGTCGGTCGATCCCTCGGAGACCGTCTCGGTCCGCGCGGCGCGCAGCCGGATGTGGGTGAACGGGATGCGGACCTCGCGGAAGACCTCGGTCGAGACGAGGAAGCCGGCGAACAGCAGGATCACCCCGATGAGCTTGCCGAGCTGGAAGAACTCGGTCGAGCCGAACCGGTTGAGGCTATCGGTGATCGTCGGCACGAACGCGCCGAGGGCGATGAGCGCGGTCGCCGGGGCACGGCTGTTGATCTGTCCGGTCAGGAAGGCGCGGACGGCGAGCGGGATGGACGCGACGAGGTTGACGACGATCGCGATCGGCGAGATCAGCAGGTTGAACAGGAAGTGGTCACCCGGCTGGTTCGGGTCCAACGAGTAATCGAGCACCCGCCGCTTCGGCATGAACACGTAGGTCGAGAAGATCGCCCCGAACAGCAGCGAACCAGCGCCGGCGAGGTTCATGAAGGGGGTCAGCAGGCGCAGCGTCCCGGGGATCAGCGCCGCGGTCGGAGCCCCGGTCGCCGGGTCCACGGCATAGCCGGGCGGCGGCAGCGCGGCGGTCACGGTCAGGACGAGGCCGAGCGCGGACGCACCGACGACGGCCAGCGCCGCGAGCTGCGGCCAGCGCTCGTTCGAGAAGTAGGTCTCGACCCCGACGGCGATGGCCAGGACGAGGGCCATGATGAAGTACAGGACAGGCACGCGACCGACATCCGGGTACTGGAACCGGGCCTGAGCACCGAGCATCGCCAGCCCGGCGAGGACCAGCAGGACAGCGAACGTGTAGCCAAAGCGCGTCCGGCCGAGCAGGAAGGCCGTCCCGAGCCCGAGCCAGCCGACCGTCCACACGGCACCCGCCAGATACCACGTCTTGTAGACGAGCTCGTTCCAGCCGCTGGCCGCTCCGATCGCCTCGCAGCCGGACGCGATCCCGAAGAACAGCATCCCGAGCGCCCAGATGAGCTGGTAGCCCCGATGCCGGTCGCGCCACTGATCGAAGACGAGCAGGCTGAAGATGAGGGCCAGGATCGAGGTCAGGGCGGGCAGGAGGACGGTCAGGTTCATCGGTCTGGTCGGCTCGTGACTCGGCGGTCGGGTCGGGTCGTGGTCAGGCGGTCGGGTCCGGCGCGGGCTGCCTCGGCCGGACCGTCGTCAGGCGGGGACGAACTCGTGGGCGTCGCGATGCAGGCCATCGCACAGGCCCCAGCGCGGCACGTCGCCTGGGATCGGGATCGGGCGCATGAGCTCCCGGACTTCGCCGCGGCGACAGAACAGGTAGCCCTTGTCCGCCATCCAGTGTCGGACATGGCTCGGATCGGGATGGAACTGGAACGGGCCTGGGTTGATCGCGGGCCGATCGGCCCACGACGCGGCGGACTCCGGCGCGACGATGTCGAGCAGGTTGATCCGCCATGGGGTCCCATGGATGACCTCGAGGCACCCGTCGCAACGCGTCGCGACGTTGTCCTTGACGATCGTCCGGATCTGGACGCCCATGATCTCCATCGGCTCGATCGTAGCAGAGCAGTCGGCGGAAGCGCCGCGCCGGGGCTGCCTTCCGGCCGGGACCAGTCGTGCCTAGCCACCGCGGTAGAGTGGCGCCCATGATCCGCGTCGGTTCGATCGTCATCCGCGTCGACGATCTCCGCCGCCAGACGGAGTTCTGGACGGCCGCACTCGACTACCTGGCGCGCGAAGGCGACAGCGACGACTTCGTGCTGCTCCACCCCCGGGATGGCGTCGGGCCGAACCTCTCGCTCGACCGGGTGGACTCGACCGTCCACATCCCGCCGCGCATCCACCTGGACCTGTACACCGAGGACCAGGCCGGGGAGGTCCGGCGGCTCGTCGCGCTGGGCGCCACCGAGATCCACTGGGACAAACGACCGCCGGACGCCGACTACGTCATCCTGGCCGACCCGGAGGGCAACCGCTTCTGCGTCGTGGACACCGCGACGGGGCAGGGCGCGGGATGAGGCGAGGGTTCACCGACGAGCGCGCTCGCCGGGATCGGGTGTCGCGAAGCACCGCTTTCCGATCCGAGGACGGTCTTCCCGTGCTCGACGGTAGTACTTTGGGTTGCAGGTCGACCGCCAGAAGTCATCGGACGATCGACCGCCAACCCAGCCAAAGCCAACGGGGGGATCCGTTCGATGGTCAGTCACTCGCCCAGTCCGATCGACCCACGTACAGAGCATCGCAAGCCCGCGACCCGCTCGGACCGCTTCGCGGCCGGCGGCCAGGGTCTCGCGGAGTACGCACTCATCCTCGCGCTGATCGCCATCATCGCGATCGTCGCGCTGCTGTTCCTCGGCGGACAGATCAGCGGCATCCTGAGCGACGTCGGCAACTCGGTCTAGGCGACGCAAGAGGGTCGGGGCCGGGCCAGGCTCGAGCAGGACGGACGCGGATGCGTCTGCGCAGGCGAGCGCACCGGACGTGGTGCCCCCAAGGGGATTCGAACCCCTGATCTCCACCTTGAAAGGGTGGCGTCCTAGGCCTCTAGACGATGGGGGCGGGCGCCGCCGAGTCTACCAGAGGGTCTCCGCGGGGCTACTTCCCGAGGGTCAGGGTCAGGATGGTCGCGGAGGCCAGCGCGCCCGCTCCCAGGAGCACACAGATCCCTCCGAGGAGCGCGTACATCAATGACCGGAACCCTTCACCGTCGCGCGCCCGGCTGAACGCCGCCCAGGCCCCGGCCAGGGCCAGCAGGATGAACACGATGCCGGAGATGAACGCCCCGACCACGAGGGCGGGCATCTGCGACGCGTCGCGCACGATCAAGCCGTAGGCGACCACGCCGATCGACACGATCAGTGCGATCCCGAGCATCACGCGCAGCGGCGTGATCCGCGGCCGTCGCGGCTCCGCGTCGTACTCCTCGGGCGGCTCCGGCTGGTCCGCATCCGGAGCCATGCCGCCGTAGCGTGGATCGGTCGGCTGGGTCATCGCCCAGCTCGTGTCAGCGTCACCGCGCGAGCCTACCAGCGGGTCCGATCACACGGGCACGGGTCCGGATCAGGACGCCGGCTCCCGGCCGAGGCGCCAGCGATGGTAGACGGCCACGTTGTAGCTCAACCGTGGTCGGCGCAGTGCCGCGCCGACGGCCTCGCCAGCCACCCCGAACGCATCGACCAGGAACGATCGCGCGTCATCGACGGTCGGGAAGGACCAGAAGCAGTGGATGACCCGGATCCGGAACCCGTTCGAGAGATACCACCCGTCGCGACGGCTCCAGTCGCTGTACTCCGGAAGGTCGCCCCGAAGCCCCGAGACCTCGTCGCGCCCGTAGTCCTGGACGACGAGCAGGCGACCGTCCGGTCGGAGGACACGATCGGCCTCGGCCAGCTCGTCGGGGCTCGGGGCCCGGAACGCCGACCA
This sequence comes from uncultured Chloroflexia bacterium, assembly GCA_963783135.1. Lineage (GTDB taxonomy): Bacteria > Chloroflexota > Limnocylindria > Limnocylindrales > CSP1-4 > Chersky-267. The sequence goes on from CAWAMH010000005.1 coordinate 89,649, forward strand.
GAGCCCGGCGACGACGTCGGCTGAGCTGTCGGCGACGGCGAGCCCGGCCTCCGCGGCGCCGTCCGGCAAGCCGGTCACCCGGGCACCAAGGGACATGAGCTGGCTCCCCCAGCGCCCACCTGCGGGGTCCACGACGAGGACGTCGCGCCCGGCGACCGGTCCGAGCGACTCGAGAGCGCGCGGGATCTTGCCTTCGACGTCGAGGCAGGCGGCGAATCGAGCGGCCAGCCCGGGGTCGGCCGGCGTGAACGGGAGATCGGACATCGGGACGGCGAGGATAGCATCGGGCGCTCGCCAGCCGGGCTCAGAGCTGGTCGAAGTAGGTCCGGACCTCGGGTCGGAGCAGGCCCCGAAAGAGGATGACGGCCAGCACCAGGAAGAACAGGGCGGCGACGGCGCCGGTGCTGGCCACGGTGAAGCTGAAGAAGCCGAGCGGGACCGCCGGGATCGTCAGGCTCGCGAGCCCGAGGCTCAGCCCGCGTGCCGCCTGCTTGCGCTGGAGCACGAGCGTGATCGTGAAGATCGTATAGGCGAGGAGGATCATCACGAGGACGCCGGGAAGGCTCACCGGGGCCGAGATCGCCATGTCGATGACGAACCGGAGCGACAGCCCGATGAGCGCCAGGACCGCGAAGGCGTAGACGAGGAAGATCCGAACGCCCGTCGGCATCCGCGGTCGCGGCTCGGATGGCTGATCCGCGGTCATCGCCGACGATTCTGCCACGCGGGCGATCGCACGCCGGCAGGGACCGCTCCGCGACAGGGAAGGCTCCCGGAAGGTACCCTCTGCCGGAAGCGGACCGACCCGCCGAACCCTGAACCCCATTGCGCCGCGCCCACGGCGCCCGTCCATCGAGGCACTCTGTGAGCGACGAACCCCAGGAACCATCGACCGGTGCGGCCGGCCCGAGTGGCGCCGGCGCCACCAAGCCCGGCGGCACCAAGCCCGGCGCCACCCCGACCGAACGGCAGCCGTCCCACGGCCCGGACGGCGAGCGCCGGCGCGGCCGACGCCAGCGCGAGCGGGAGCGGGATCGATCCCGAGCGCGGACTTACACACCCCGTCGGCGCTCGTTCTTCGAGCGGCACCGCGGCGAGATCCTCGGTCTGATCGCCGTCGCCGCGGTCGTCTTCGCCGGCGGGCTCATCTTCGTCCAGGCCAACAGCAAGGCCTACGCGTGCACGACCGAGACGATCCCGGCCGCGGCTTCCACGCCGCTGCCGGACGGCTCGCCCGCTCCGCTCGGTCAGGTCCAGCCGGACATGGGTCGCAGTCACATCCTTGCCCCCGAATTGCAGCGCTACGCGAACTGCCCGCCCGCCTCGGGGAACCACTACGCGCCGCCCGGTGGGCCGATCATCGCCCGCTACTACGGCCCGGACGACGCGACGCTGCCGCAAGGCTGGATCCACAACCTGGAACACGGCGGATTGGTCATCCTGTACAGCTGCGACAAGGGAGCCTGCGACGACGCCACCCAGCAGGCCCTCCAGGCTCTGTTCAGGGACTTCCCGGACAGTCCCGTATGCGGATTCAAGAAGGGCAATATCGGACCCGTGATCACCCGGTTCGAGGACATCAAGGCACCGATCGCGGCCCTGCTCTGGGGACGCGTCCTGTTCCAGGACAAGCTCGACACGGCTCAGATCCTCGAGTTCTTCAAGACCCAGGCCGAGCTCAAGAACCCGGAGCAGCAGTGCGCCCGGCCGTCCCCGACGCCGGCGCCGGGATCGTCAGCGGCGCCGAGCGGCTCGCCGGCCGCGTCGCCGGATGCCGGGTCGTCGGCCGCTCCGAGCACGCCCGCGAGTCCGGCCGCGAGCTCGCCGGCAAGCCAGGCGCCGGCGAGTCCCGCCGGGAGCCCGGCCGCGTCGCCCGGCGCGTCCTGAGCCGGCTGGTTCGATGCGCATCTACAGCTACGCGGATCGGCGGGGGAGGCCCCGCTGGGGGGTGCTCACCGACGCCGGTCTGCTGACCGGCCGATCGCTCGAGCGCGAGGGCGGCCTCCTCCGCCACGTCACGGAGGTCGAGGCCGGCTGGTATCTGTACCGACAGCGCGGCCGGCCCGGTCTGCCGGCGATCCAGAAGGCGGTCGACCGAGCGCTGCGCAAGGGTGCCAAGCCCCGGCCGACCGCCGGCCGCCGGCCGCTGCCGGCGATCGTCCCCGGCAAGGTCGTGTGTGTCGGTCTGAACTACCTCGACCACGTCGAGGAGCAGGGCATCGAGCGTCCCGATCGGCCGCTGCTGTTCGCGAAGTTCGCCGCCTCGGTCATCGCCGACGGCGAACCGGTCGTGCGACCGGAGGGGACGCAGGCCCTGGACCTCGAGGCCGAGCTCGGCGTGGTGATCGGCGCCCGGGCGCGTCGCGTCCAGGTCGACGCTGCCATGGCGCATGTCGCGGGCTATGTCGTGGGCAATGACATCTCGGCGCGGGACTGGCAGGGGGTCAAGCCGGCGCTCGGGCCCGATGATCACGGCGACGGCCAGTGGCTCCGGGCCAAGGGTTCGGACACCTTCTATCCGATCGGTCCGGTGTTCGTCACGGCCGACGAGTTCGACGGTCCGCCCGACCTGCCGATCCGCTCCTGGCGGATCCCCGGTTCCGGGCCTGACGCCGGGACCGCCGTGCCGATGCAGGACAACCGGACCGGGAACACGGTCTTCGACATCCCCACGCTGATCGCCTACATCAGCGCCTCGATCACCCTGGAGCCCGGCGACATCATCTCGACCGGGACGCCGTCCGGGGTCGGTGTCTTCCGCGTCCCCCCGGTCTACCTCGAGCCGGGCGATCGCGTCCGGGTCGAGATCGAGGGGATCGGAACCGTGGAGAACCCGGTCGTCGACGCGACGGATCCCGGCTGACGGCCATGGCGACGATGCTCGCCCTGGTCAAGTCGGCGCCCGGACCCGGGCTCAGCCTCGAACCGGTCCCCCGACCGGAGATCGGGATCAACGACGTCCTCATCCGGGTCCAGCGGACGGGGATCTGCGGGACCGATCTCCACATCGAGTCCTGGGATCCGTGGGCGGCCGCGACGATCCGGCCCCCGCTGGTCGTCGGTCATGAGTTCGTCGGCGAGGTCGTCGAGGTCGGCTCGAACGTCACCGACTTCCACCCCGGCGACCTCGTCAGCGGCGAGGGCCACGTCGTGTGCGGTCGCTGTCGTCACTGCCTCGCCGGGCGGCGTCACCTGTGCGCCAAGGCGATCGGCCTCGGGGTCGGCCGCGACGGCGCCTTCGCCGAGTACGTGGCGCTGCCGATGACGAACGTCTGGCATCACTGGCCGGGCGTCGACCCGGAGGTCGCTGCGATCTTCGATCCGTTCGGTAACGCGGTCCACACTGCGCTCGCCTTCCCGGTCCTCGGCGAGGATGTCCTCGTCAGCGGCGCCGGCCCGATCGGGCTGATGGCGATCGCCGTGGTCAAGCACGCCGGCGCCCGGTTCGTCGTGGCGTCCGAGCCGAATGGGTACCGGCGCGAGCTCGCCCTGCGGATGGGCGCGACGGTCGCGATCGACCCGTCGGAACGGGACCTGGCCGAGGTCGGGGCCGAGCTCGGGCTGGTGGAGGGCTACGACGTGGCCCTCGAGATGTCCGGGAATGCTGCGGCCCTCCGGTCGGCGATCGGGGCGATGGCCCACGGCGGCGGGGTCGCGATCCTCGGCATCCCGACTGCCGAGATCCCGCTCGACGTGACCCAGATCGTGTTCAAGATGTTGACCCTGCGCGGCATCTACGGCCGCGAGATGTACGAGACCTGGTACAAGATGACGGTGATGCTCCAGTCCGGCCTCGACATCCGGCCGGCGATCACCCACCGCTTCAGCTTCCGCGACTACGAGGCCGCGTTCGCGGCGGCACGCTCGGGCGACTCGGGCAAGGTCATCATGGATTGGACGGATCCTCGGACCAATGGCTAGCGGAGCGTCGCCTTGGTCCTCGGAGGGCGAGTGGTGACACTCCATTGAGGGTGTCGGCTCACGACGGAGGCGATCTCCGATGAAACGGGCAACACGGCCTGACCCACTGGAATTCCTCGCCGAGGAGCTCGACGACCTCCGGTCGCGCAACCTGTACCGGCCGCTTCGGGTGATGAGCTCGGCACAGGGCCCGATCGTGTCGGTCGACGAGCGGCGCCTCATCAGCCTGTCCTCGAACGACTACCTCGGACTCACTCATCACCCCCGTTTGCGCGCGGCGGCGCTGGCCGCGGTCGAGCGGTTCGGGGCGGGTTCGGGCGCCGTCCGGACGATCGCCGGGACGATGAGCCTGCACGAGGAGCTCGAGGCCGAGCTCGCCCGCTTCAAGGGCGTCGCCGCGACCTTGACCTTCCAGTCCGGTTTCACCGCCAACACCGGGGTCATCCCGACCCTGACCGGCGAGCAGGACCTGATCGTGTCGGACGCGCTCAACCACGCCTCGATCATCGACGGGATGCGGTTGTCGAAAGCGCCTCGCAAGATCTATCCGCACGGCGACGTCGACGCGCTGCGCGAGATCCTCGCCGACGCAGAGGAACGCGGGCGACCGGAGTCCGGACTCCCGTATCGGCTGGTCCTCGTCGTCACCGACGGTGTGTTCAGCATGGACGGCGATATCGCGCGCCTGCCGGCGATCGTCGAGGCCGCCGAGGCCCACGGCGCGGCGGTCATGGTCGACGACGCCCATGCTTCGGGTGTGCTGGGCCGGAACGGGCGCGGCACCGTCGATCATTTCGGGCTGCACGGTCGGGTCGCGATCCAGGTCGGCACGCTGTCGAAGGCCATCGGCGTGTTGGGCGGCTACGTCGCGGGTTCGCAGGACCTGCGCGACATCCTCACCCAGCGCGCCCGGCCGTTCCTGTTCTCGACGTCACACCCGCCGGCCGTGGCTGCGGCCTGCCTCGAGGCGATCCACGTCCTCGAGGACGAGCCCGAGCTCATCGACCGCCTCTGGGCGAACACCCGCCGGTTCAAGGCCGGGCTGGCCCGCCTCGGCTTCGATACGGGAGCCTCCGAGACGCCGATCACCCCGGTCATGATGGGTGACTCGGCGACCGCGGCCCGGTTCAGCGACCGGCTGTTCGCGGAGGGCGTCTTCGCCCAACCGATCGTGTACCCGACGGTCGCCCTCGACAAGGCGCGGATCCGGACGATCGTCACCGCCGCTCACACCGACGAGCAGCTCGAGCTCGCGCTCGCCGCGTTCGACCGGATCGGCCACGAGACGGGCCTGATCGCCGGGTGACGGCGGCCGGATCGCCGGACGTGCCCGGACAGGACCCACAGGCACGTGATCTGCCGCTCGACGCCCATCTCCACACGGACCGGTCGAGCGACAGCGATGTCCCGATCGACGCCTACGCGGCGGCCGCCGTCGAGCGTCGGATCCGCGAGCTGGCGATCACCGACCACATCGACTTCCACCCGGGCGCTCCGAACCATGCCCCGGACCTGCCCGCTCGCGAGCGGGAGGTGCGAGAGGCCGCCGAACGCTGGGCGCCGCACGGCGTGGCGATCCGCTACGGCCTCGAGGTGTCGTACGAGTCGACGCGCGAAGCGGAGATCCGCGATCACCTGGCGACGCATCCGTACGACTTCGTGATCGGTTCCGTCCACGTCGCGGCGGACTCGCCGTACCACATCTCCCGGGTCGAGCGGTGGGTCGAGGGCAAGTCCCTCGATACGATCGTCGCGCCGTACTTCGCCGAGGTGGAGGCTGCGGCGCGAAGCGGGCTGTTCGACACGCTCGGCCACCTCGACTTCGTGAAGCGCTATGTCGCCACCCAGGTCGAACCGGCGGCGTTCGCCGAACGACTCGACCTCTACGACCCGATCCTCCGGGCGCTCATCGAGTCCGGGACCGGTCTGGAAGTGAACACGAGCGGCCTGCGCCAGGCCCCGCGCGAGACGTACCCGGGGCCGGCCGTCGTCGATCGGTTCCGAGCGCTCGGTGGTGAGCGCGTCGCGGCCGGCTCCGACGCCCACCGGATGGACTGGTTCGCCCATGGCCTGGAGGCCGGCTATCGGATCGCCGCCGAAGCGGGTTTCGAGGCATTCGCGTTCCGGCGGGGGCAGGACCGTGTCCGGATCCCGTTGCCGGCGCGGTTCGGGCGCGGGTAGGCTGGCGGCATGCACCCGACCCCGCGGCGATGATCGAGTTGCAGGTCCTCGGCGCGGGGCCGGCCTACACATCCCGGCCCGGCGCGGTCGGGGCGGCGTACCTCGTGACCTCGGGTGACGACGCCGTCGTCCTCGACCTGGGCCAGGGGACGTTCACGAACCTCGCCGGGGCGCTCGAGCCGAGCACCCTCCGTTCGGTCGTGATCAGCCACCTGCATCCCGATCACTTCATCGACCTCGTCCCGCTGCGGCACTACCTGCACTGGGACTTCCGACCTCCGCGGCGGGTCGCGGTGCTGGGTCCTGGCGACCTGGCGCGGCGGATCGATGCGCTCCACGCCGAACCGGGCTTCGCGGCGGCATCGCTCGACATCGCGGATCTGGGCGGCGATGGGACGCGCCACCTCGGGACGATCACGCTCGAGGCTCGACGGATCCGCCATACCGAGGACAGCTATGCGTTCCGGGTCTGCGCCGGCGACGGGCCCGGGCTCGTCTACTCCGGCGATTGCGGAGACGCCGCCGGATTGCGACCGTTGATCCGGCCCGGCGACACGCTCCTGTCCGAGGCGTCCTTCGGGGCGGACACGGTCGCCGACGGTTCGGAGCATCTGAACGCGTTCGACGTCGGGCGGGTCGCCGCGGACAGCGGCGTCGAGCGCGTCCTGCTGACCCACATCCTGATGGGCCACGACCGCGCGGCGGCGGCGGCGGCCGTTCGCGACGCGGCGGGTGTCGAGGCCCACGTCGTCGATCCCGGCGACCGCTTCTCGATCTGATCCGCCGACCGGCTACGATACGGCCGTGCCGCTCCCCGACGACCCGACGCTCCGTGGTCAGCTGCGCCACGCGATCGAGCGGGCGTGGTCCCGGGCGATCGCCGCGGGCGACCTTCCGGCGCTCCCTGAGGGCGACGAGACGACGCTCGTCAAGGTCGAGCGCCCCGCGCACCCGGATCACGGCGACGCGGCCACGAACCTCGCGCTGAAGCTCGCCCGACCGTACCGTCGCGCGCCCCTCGAGATCGCCCGGGTCCTCGCCGTGGAGCTCGCGCGCGAGGCGGCGGACTCGCCCGATACGACCCCGGTCGGCTCGGTCGATGTGGCGCCCCCCGGGTTCATCAACGTCGTCTATGCCGACCGGGCGCTGGCCGAGACGGCGGGGTCGATCCTCGTGGCCCCCGGATCGTGGGGTCGGATCAGCGCGACCGAGCCGCGCCACGTCAACGTCGAGTTCGTCTCCGCGAACCCGACCGGGCCGCTCACGCTCGGCAACGCCCGCGGAGCGTTCGTCGGCGACCTCCTCTGCCGCGTCCTCGAGGCCGGCGGCCAGCGGGTCACGCGCGAGTACTACTTCAACGACTCCGGGAGCCAGGTGGCGAAGCTCGGAGGGTCGGTCCTGGCCACGCGGCGCGGTCAGCCGGTCGCCGACGACGGCTATCACGGCGACTACGTCGTCGAGCTCGCGGCCGCCCTGCCCGACGACGTCATCGGCGCGGCGGAGGCGCCGGGCGCCGACGCGGATACCGTCGTCGGTCGATGGGCGTCCGAACGCGTCCGGGCCGGGATCGAATCCTCGCTCGAACATCTCGGTGTCCACTTCGACGTCTGGACGACCGAGCGCTCGCTCCACGAGGCCGGCTGGGTCGAACGAGCCATCGAGCGGCTGCGGGCCGGCGGCAACATCTACGAGCAGGACGGCGCGCTCTGGTTCCGATCGACCGCCTTCGGCGACGACAAGGACCGGGTCGTGATCCGCTCGAACGGCGTCCCGACCTACTTCGCGTCGGATCTCGGCTACGTCACCGAGAAATTCAGCCGCGGCTTCGACGAGCTCATCTACATCTGGGGCCAGGATCACCACGGCACGGTCGCCCGCGTCCGGAACGCCGCCGAGGCGATGGGCTTCGACAAATCGGCCGTCCGGATGCTCCTCGTCGCCTGGGTGCGGTTCGTCCGCGACGGGGCCGAGATCTCGATGAGCAAGCGGGCGGGGACGTTCATCACGCTCGACGAGCTGCTGGCCGAGATCGGCGTGGATGCCGCCCGCTGGTTCTTCGCATCGCGTGGCCCGAGCTCGGCGATCGACTTCGACATCGAGCTCGCGAAGAAGCAGTCGAACGAGAACCCGGTCTACTACGTCCAGTACGCCCATGCGCGGATCGCGTCGATCCTGCGCAAGGGCTCGGAGGTCGGGCTCGTCCCGGCTGAGCGGGTGCGACCGGAGGACGTCGCCGATGGACCCGAGGCCGCCCTCGTGCGCGAGATCGCCCGGCTGCCCGAGGTCGTCGAGGACGCCGCGGCAGCGGAGGAGGCGCAGGGCCTCACCACCTACGCGACCGAGCTCGCCTCGACGTTCCATGCCTTCTATCGGGACGCCAAGGTCGTCGACCCGAGCGACCCGGAGCGCTCGGCCGCCCGGCTGACCCTCGTCGCCGCGACGAAGGCCACGCTGGCGAACGCGCTCGGCCTGCTCGGGATCTCCGCCCCGGAGCAGATGTAGCGCGAGGCGGTCGCTAGCCGGCCAGGCCCAGGGCGGACGCGAGCGCACTCATCGTCGCGTCGTCGGTCGCGAGGAAGAGCGTCACCCGGTCCGTGCCGTCGACGGAGATCATCGCGTTCGCCCCGCCGATCGCGTCGAGCGTGGTTCGGGCCGCGGCTGCGAACTCCGCGGCGTCCGCCGGCGTGTCCCAGCGCGTGTCGATCACCGCCCCGGTGCGATCACCGTTCTCGACGAGCACCACTCGGTCACCGCCCCAGCCCTGGGCGGCTGCGGTGGCCGTCGCGCTCGGGACCTTGCCCGTCGACTCGAGCCAGACCCCGAGCTGGAACTCGCCGAGCGTGTCCTCCATCGCCACGGACCAGCCGGTCCCGAGCCGCGCCGCGAGATCCTTCGGGTAGGCGACGGCGATCGGCGCCTCGCCGGCCGTGTACTTCTCCGGATGGAGGACCTGCTCCGTGGAGGCCGGCGGTCGGGTGTACAGCGCGTCGACCGCGGGCCAGCCCCCGCTCGTCTTGGCGTTCATCACGAGCTGGAGACCCTGGAGATAGGGGAACAGGAGGGTCTGCTTGAGGATCGGCGGCATCTCGTCGAGGACCTTCTGCTGCTCCGGGTCGTTGGCCTGGGCGAGCATGCCGAGCATCTCCGCTGGCGGCATGTACTGCTGCGCCCAGAGGGTCATGAGCAACGTCGCATCGCCCTCGGCCACGGCGAGGTGGGCGAGCGACGCGTCGCCCTGCCCGATCGACTCGAGCGCCAGGTTCTTCAGCCCGAAGTTCTGGTCCTGGAGGGCGTGGTCGAACTCGTGCGAGAACGTGAACTTCTCGATCGGTCCGAGCCCGCCGCCCTTCGACACGACGAAGAGCTGCTTGGCGTCAGGGTCGTAGTAGCCCGCGACCTGGCTGCCGAGAAGCTTCACGTACAGGTCGGCCAGGGACGAACCCTTCGGGACGAGGCCCATCAGCTCGTACAGGCGCTGACCGGCCGCGATCACCTCGGGCGGGTTGTCGCGGGCGAAGCTGTCGGCCATGTTCTTCTTGAGCGCCGCGTCGTCGAGGAGCTTGGGCTCGACGGGCGTCTTGGCCGTGAGCTCGCGGATCCCCTCGACCTGGGCTTCGATGTCGGCGTAGACGGTGGCCGGGTCCGGGGTCTGGGTGGGCGCCACCGACGCGCCCGCCGACGCGGTCGGGGCGAGGGTGAGTGTCGGGCTCGCCGGGGACGTGCCGCAGCCGGCGAGCAGCACCGCGGCGAGGACCAGCGGCGCGCCGAGACGCACCGACCGGGAACGGGGATCCATGCCCGGATTGTCACACGGGTCGCCCTTCGGACCCTTCCACGCGAAGGTCCAGCCGGCACCGGCTGAACGTCCCGGGCTACGGATGTTCCTTTCTTAACCCTCTGCCATCTCGCGCCTGAATCCGGCTCCGTCTACTGTCATCCCTGGAACTCGAAAGTGTTCCACTCCCTCCCTCCGACCGGAGGCGCCGATTGGGCAGGCGCCTCCGGTCTTCCTTTGCCCCTCGGCGCCGCGCCCGGCCGGTCCGGGATGAGATGGCGATGAGCCCGCTGTGTCAGAATCCCGGCACATGGAACTGAGCTGGTACGGGCGGACCTGCATCCGCCTCAAGGGCAGGGATGCGGTCGTCGTGGCAGATCCGTACCAGTCGGTCGTCGGACCGACCGGACGCGGGATCACCGGCGAGATCGTCACGTTCAGCCACCCGGACGACAAGCCGCTGGCCAAGGCCAAGGGCAAGAAGTCGCGCGACGGGGGAAGCATCGTGCCGACCAGCCTCGAGGACGCCTTCGTCCTCGACGGGCCGGGCGAATACGAGGTCCGCAACGTCCTGCTGACCGGTGTTCGGACATACCGCGATGAGACGCGCGGCGCCGACCGGGGTCGCCAGACGGCGTTCGTCGTCGAGCTGGACCAGATGCACACGATCCACCTCGGCGACATCGGCCATCTGCTCACCGAGGAGAAGCTCGGCGACATCGGCCCGATCGACATCGCCTGCGTCCCGATCGGTGGTGAGCTGTCCGCGACGAAGACGGCCGAGCTTGTCGCGCAGCTCGATCCGCGGATCGTCGTCCCGATGCCCATCTGCGACGACGAAGCCGATTGTGCGGACGCCCTGGCTCGCTTCCTGCACGAGATGGGCACGACCCCCCCGCCCCCCCAGGCACGCCTGAACATCACGATCTCCGGGCTGCCGGCCGAGACGACGACGATCCTGCTCGAGGCCCGCGGCAAGACCTGATCGCCGGGGACGGGCTGGCTCAATCCCGTTGGAGCAGTGGGCGACCGCGCTTGATCACCGTCCGGACGAGGTCCGCGGCGGGCCAGTACGGGATCTGATCGGGGGTCGGCACCCGCCAGACCACAAGGTCCGCCTGCTTGTCGGGCTCGATCGAACCGACGACGTCCCCGATTCCGAGGGCGTGCGCGGCGTTGATCGTGACAGCGCTCAGGGTCTCGGCCGGCGTCATCTTGAGAGCGAGGCAGGCGACGGTCATCGCCAACGGAAGGCTGGCCGTCGGCGACGTGCCCGGATTGAAGTCGGTCCCGAGGGCGATCGGCACGCCACGGTCGATGAGCTCACGAGCCGGCGCCGCCGACGGCTTCATCAGGAACCAGGACGTCGCGGGGAGAAGGACGGCGACGACCGGTCGACCGGACCCGGCGACCGCCGACAGGGCGTCGATCCCCGCGGCCGACGGGGCCGCGAGATGGTCCGCCGACAGTGCACCGATCTCGGCGGCAAGCTCCGCGCCGCCGGACGGCGCCAGCTCGTCGGCGTGGAGCCGCGGCCGCATCCCGTACGCCTCGGCCGCCGCCAGGATCCGGCGGCTCTGATCGGGGCTGAAGACGCCCCGTTCGCAGAACACGTCGGCGAACCTGGCCCGGCCCTGGGCCGCCACCCCGGCGAGCTGTTCGTCCAAGAGATGTTTCGTATAGGCCTCGGCCGGGTCTCGCCGGTCGCGGAACTCCATCGGGACCGCGTGCGCCCCGAGCCACGTCGGCAGGATGTCGACGGGTCCCTCCTGGCCGAGCTGATGGGCGACCTCCAGCAGCCGGAGCTCCGTCCGGAGGTCCAGCCCGTAACCGGACTTCGCCTCGATCGTCGTGACCCCATGGCGGAGCATCTCGTCGAGCCAGCGCCGGCCGTGGGCGAGGAGCTCATCGACCGTCGCCTCGCGGGTCGCAGCGACCGTCGACAGGATCCCACCCCCTGCGGCGAGGATCTCCAGATAGCCGGCACCTCGCTGGCGGAGCGTCAGCTCGCCCTCGCGGCTGCCGGCGAACAGGAGGTGCGTGTGCGGGTCGATCAGGCCCGGCGTCACCAGCCCGCCCGAGGCGTCGATCCGGGCGAAGCGCGAGAGCGGCAGACCCGAAGCCTCGAGTGCGCGTTCGACCTCGGCCTTCGGTCCGACCGCCGCGATCCGGTCGCCCCACGTGGCGACGACCGGCGCATCGGGCGCCTCCGGGCCGCCCGCGGCGGCGGCCTCGAGCACGGCGAGATCGCCCTGATCGGGGCCACGCCTGAGCCCGCCGGCGAGCGTCGCGACGGCACTCGCCCCGACGACGAGCAGGCCGGCGGTGGCGGCGTCCGTCCGACCCCCCTCGATCAGCCGGAGGCTCATCGGTCGCCGGCCTGCGCGGCCGCGAGCCGGAGCTCGAGTGCCTGGAGCGGGGAGAAGTCCTGGAGGCGGAGGTATGCCGCGGCGCTCGCCAGCCGATCCTCGGCCGGAGCGTCGGGCGCGGCGCCAGCCCGTTCGGCGACCGCAAGCAGCGCTGCCAGCGGTGCGAGCCCGATCAGCTCGGACGCGGCCGGCTCGACCCCCGCGGCACGGGCCTCGGCCGCCACCGCCTCGTAGACGCGCCAGAGTGGCGTCACGCTGAAGTCGAGGAGGTTCATCGAGACCTGGGCGCAGTCGGGGTCCTCGAGCCGGAAGCCGTTCGCCTGCACGCTCGGCAGACCGCCACCGGACTCACGGATCGTTCGGGCGATCCGCTTGGCGAGCTCGACATCGGTCGACGCGAGGTTGATGTTGTAGGCGATGAGGAACGGCCGCGCCCCGACGGCCACGGCCCCCGCGGTGGGGTGGGTCCGCGCCGGGCCGAAATCCGGTCGGCGGTCAGGGTCGCTGCCGATCCCGGCCTTCAGACCCTCGTACTGCCCGCGCCGGACATCGGCCAGCTTGATCCGGTCGGGACGCGTCGCGGCGCGGGCATAGAGGTAGACGGGGAGCCCGAACCGTTCGGCGATCCGGGCGCCGAACGCCCGGGCCAGGGTGACGCAGTCGGCCATCGAGGTGTCGCCGAGCGGGACGAACGGGACGACGTCGACCGCGCCGATCCGCGGATGCTCGCCGGTCTGTTCCTCCATATCGATGGTCTCGATCGCGACGGCGACCGTCGCCTCGAGCGCCGCGGCGACCGCTTCGGCGTCGCCGGCCAGCGTGAGCACGCTCCGGTTATGGCTGGCGTCGCTGGTCCGGTCGAGGAGGTGGACGCCGGTCGTCCGCTCGACGGCGCCCGCGAGCCGGTCGACCACGTCCGCTCGCCGCCCTTCACTGAAGTTCGGGACCAATTCGACGAGCCGCGCCACGCGGCTATCGTGACAGGTCGCCGGTGTGCCGGACGCGCCCAGGAACAGGGGCCGATCACCGGCGCGGTCCACCCTCCGGACGGTCCGCGCCCGCGTTCGGCGGGATCGCATTGACTAACCGGTGTTAGACGGTAGACTCACGGCCACCCCCGTCGCCCAGCGAGGTCCGCCTTGGCCGCTCCCCGCCGGAACCTGCTCGCTCGCTCGTCCGACTACCGGAAGCTGTGGACGGCTGCGACGATCTCGCTGTTCGGGACGCAGGTCAGCCTCGTCGCGATCCCGGTCATCGCGGTGCTCCTGCTCGATGCCCCGGCCTACCAGGTCGCCCTGCTCGGGACGGTCGAGTTCCTGCCGTTCCTGTTGTTCACGCTCCCGGCCGGCGCGTGGGTCGACCGCCTGCCCCGACGGCTCATCCTCGTGGTCGGCGACTTCGGCCGGGCCGCCTCGCTGGTCTCGATCCCGATCGCCTACGAGCTCGGCGTGCTCTCGATCTGGCAGCTGTTCATCGTCGGCTTCGTCAACGGCACGCTGACGGTCTTCTTCGACGTCGCCGACCAGTCGTTCCTGCCGGCGATCCTCGAGCCCGACGACCTGATCGAGGGCAACTCGAAGCTCCAGATCAGCGGATCCGCGGCGCAGGTCCTCGGCCAGCCACTGGGCGGTGGTCTCGTCGGGCTCCTGACCGCACCGATCGCGGTCCTGCTCGACGCCGTGAGCTTCGTCCTGTCGGGTGGCCTGATCTTCTGGATCCGGAAGCGCGAGCCGAAACGGGTCGCGGAAGGAGTTGTGACGGCCGAGGGCTCGCCTGGCCCGGTCGCCGGCATCCGGGCCGAGATCGCCGAGGGCCTGCGCTACGTCCTCGGCCACCCCTACCTGCGCTACATCGCCGCGAGCACCGGGTTGTCGAACCTGTTCTCGAACATCGCGTTCGCGACGTTCGCGGTGTTCACCTACCGGACCCTGGAGCTGACCCCGTTCATGGTCGGGGTCATCGGCGGGCTCGGCAGCGTCGGCATCCTCGTCGGAGCGCTGATCGCCGGGCGGATCGCCGAGCGGATCGGGGTCGGCCGGACGATCCTGTGGTCGATCGCCCTGTCAGGACCGACGACCCTGCTCGCCGCCTTCGCCCAGCCGGAGACCGCGGTGCCGCTGCTGACCGCGTCGATCTTCCTGGGCAGCCTCACCGGCGTCGTCTACAACATCAACCAGGTCAGCCTGCGCCAGGCGATCACGCCGGAACGGATCCAGGGCCGGATGAACGCGACGATGCGGTTCCTCGTCTGGGGGACGATCCCGATCGGCACGATCATCGGCGGCATCCTGGCCTCGTTCCCGCTCATCGGTGCCCGTGGCGCGCTCGTCATCGGTGGCGTGCTCGGCTGCTTCTCCTTTGTGCCGATCCTGTTCTCGTCGGTCCGCTCGCTCAAGCGCATCCCGATGCCCGAGCCGACGTCGCCCGAGATCGATCTCCTCGATGCCGACGCCGGGATGAGCAGCCCAGGCTCGTCGCTCGACTGAGGCTGATCAGGCCCCCTCGTCGAGCATCGGCACGTGGACGCCGCGTTCCCGGGCGACCGCGATCGCCCGCTCGTAACCCGCGTCGACGTGGCGGATGACGCCCATGCCCGGGTCCGTCGTGAGGACCCGCTCGAGTTTCTCGGCCGCCAGGTCAGTGCCGTCCGCCACCACGACCATCCCGGCGTGCTGGCTGTAGCCGATGCCGACGCCGCCACCGTGGTGGATGCTCACCCACGATGCGCCGGCCGCCGTGTTCACGAGCGCGTTCAGCAGCGGCCAGTCGGCGACCGCGTCGCTGCCGTCACGCATCGCCTCGGTCTCCCGGTTGGGCGACGCGACCGAGCCCGAGTCGAGGTGGTCCCGGCCGATGACGATCGGCGCCTTGAGCTCGCCGTTCGCGACGAGCCGGTTGAACTCGAGCCCGGCCTTCGCCCGCTCGCCGTAGCCGAGCCAGCAGATCCGTGCCGGGAGGCCCTGGAACGGGACCTTGTCGCGGGCCATCTCCAGCCAGCGATGGAGGCCGGGCTTGTCCGGGAACAGCTCGACGAGCGCCCGATCCGTGCGGTAGATGTCCTCCGGATCCCCGCTCAGCGCCACCCACCGGAACGGGCCGCTGCCCTCGCAGAACAGCGGCCGGATGAACGCGGGCACGAAGCCCGGATAGGAGAACGCCTCCTCGACACCGGCCTCGAGCGCCATGGCCCGCAGGTTGTTCCCGTAGTCGAACACGATCGCCCCGGTCCACTGGAACTCGAGCATCGCCCGGACCTGGTCGGCCATCGACTGCATCGCCCGGTCGATGTAGACGGCGGGCTGGGTCGTCCTGAGGGTGATGGCGTCGGCCAGGCCGATCTCGGCGGGGACATATCCGCCGAGCGCGTCGTGGGCGCTCGTCTGGTCGGTGACGATGTCGAACCGCTCGCCCGCTTTCGCCCAGGCGGGTTCGATCTCGGCCGCGTTGCCGGCCAGCGCGATGGACAGCGGGACCCGCTCCGCGGCGGCCGCGCGAGCCCAGGCCAGGGCCTCGGCTGGATCGGCCGTCATCCGATCGACGTAGCCGATCTCGTGGCGACGTCTGGCGCGTGCCTCGTCGACCTCGATGCAGAGCGCCACCCCGTCGTTCATCGTGACGGCCAGTGGCTGGGCGCCGCCCATCCCGCCGAGCCCAGCGGTGAGCGTCACGGTGCCCCGGAGCGAGCCGCCGAAATGCTGGCGCGCCAACTCGGCGAACGTCTCGTAGGTACCTTGCAGGATGCCCTGGGTGCCGATGTAGATCCACGATCCCGCGGTCATCTGGCCGTACATCATCAGGCCGGCCGCCTCGAGCTCGCGGAACGTGTCCCAGGTGGCCCAGCGGCCGACCAGGTTCGAGTTGGCGATGAGCACCCGGGGCGCCCAGGGGTGGGTCCGGAACACGCCGACCGGCTTGCCGCTCTGGACGAGCAGTGTCTCGTCGTCGGCCAGCGCCCGCAGCTCGCGGACGATCGCGTCGAACGCCGCCCAGCTGCGCGCCGCACGGCCGGTCCCGCCGTAGACGACGAGCGCGTCGGGGTTCTCCGCCACCTCCGGGTCCAGGTTGTTCATGAGCATCCGGAGCACGGCTTCCTGCTGCCAGCCACGACAGCTGAGATCCGTCCCGCGCGGCGCGCGGACGAGGCGTGCGCCGGGCAGGGCGTCGCGGGAGGCTGCGGTCATCGTCCGAGTCTACGCCGGGCCGGGACGCCGTCGGGTACGCTCCCGGGGCCATGCAGGTCCTCGCCGTCCGCCGTTGGAAGGAGCTCGACGACACCGAGCGCCGGCGCATCCTCGCGCGTTCCACCGCGGCGATCTTCGATCGCGACCTGATGGCGGCGATCGAGACGATCTTCGAGGAGGTCCGCACCCGAGGCGACGAGGCCGTCCTCGATGCGACGGCGCGCCACGACAGCGTCCGCTTGACCGCCGACCGCCTGGCCGTCTCCGAGGCCGAGATCGAGACGGCCCACGCCGCGCTCGACCCGCGTCTGCTCGCGGGGATCCGCGAGGCGATCGCCAACAGCCGACGCTTCAACGAAGCCCAGCTGGCCGCGACGACGCATGACTGGCAACGCGAGGTCCGGCCGGGGTTCGTCCTCGGCGAGCGGTTCGCTCCGATCCCGAGCGTCGGCCTGTTCGTCCCGACCGGGAAGGCGAGCTACCCGTCGGTGCTGTGCCAGATCGGGACCCCCGCGGTCGTCGCCGGCGTGCCGGACATCGTGGTCCTTGTCCCACCGCTGCCGGATCCGCCGGACGGTCGCGTCGACCCGGCGACGCTCGCGGTGGCGCACGAGCTCGGGATCCGTCGGGTGATCCGGGCCAACGGCCCCGCGGGGATCGCGGCGCTGACGTTCGGGACCGCCTCGATCCCGAGCGTCGTCAAGATCGTCGGGCCTGGGTCGCCCGCGGTCACCGCCGCGCAGGTCTGGGCGCAGCGTCATGGGACCGGCACCCAGATGCTGTGCGGGCCGTCCGAGAGCCTCATCGTCGCCGACGGGTCGGCCGATCCGTGGCGGCTGGCAATCGACCTGCTCAACGAGGCCGAACACGGGACGGATTCGGCGGCCACCCTCGTGACCGACTCCGAGGCCCTCGCGATCGCGGTGGACGCGGCGATCGCCGAGCAGGTCGTCGGGCTGCCAGCGGTCCGGGCTGCGGCTGCCCGCGTGGCGTTGAGCGACCTCGGCGGCGTGATGCTGGTCGACACGATGGATGAGGCCGTGGCGTTCGCCGATGCGTATGCCGCCGAGCACGTCCAGATCGCGACCGTCGATCCGGCCGCGACGCTCGCGGGGCTGCACTACGCCGGTGAGGCGCTCCTCGGCCAGGACACGCCGATCGGAGCCTCGAGCTACACGATCGGCATCCCGGCCACGCTGCCGACCGGCGGGTACGCACGGCTCAACGGCGGGGTCACGGCGCGGACGTTCCTGACCTCGACCTCGACGGCACAGTTGAGTCCCAGCGCCTTGGCCGAGCTCGCGGAGCCGACCCTCGCCCTGGCCGATCACGAGGGGTTCCCAGCCCACGCGAACGCGTTCCGACTGCGCGGCCTGGGTCCGAGACCCTAGGGTCGGAGCGCGGCGACCACCTGCTCACCGAGGCGCGTCCCGCCGAGCGACCACACCGAGACGATCGCGTCCCGTCCGTCGAGACGGACGTGATACGTGGTGACCCCACCGTTGCAGCTCCCGATGTATGCGGTCCGACCGCCGATCTGCGACTCGGCGTGGCCACCGACGCCGCCGGCCTGCGAGCACGCGCCTTCGTCGAAGGTATCGCGCCACGCCCGGAAATAGCCCGCATCGAACACACCGGGCTCGAGGGCGATCACTGAGATGACCGCGATCCCGTCGGTGGCCGGATCGGCGACGATCCCCTGCGCCATCCGAGCGACCGTGTCGGCCAGTCCGGGGTCGTCGTTCCCGACTGGGTCCGTGTCGGCGGTGACCGGCAACCCGGCCACCGTCGGTGGCAGCACGTCGAGCAGCGTGAGGTCGATCGGCACGGCAGGGCCTACCGGGGACGCACCGGACGACGGCGTCTCCGTGCCCGGTGACTCGCTTCTCGCGGTGGCCGGCGCGTCGGACGCAGGACCGATCGATCCGGCCGCCTTCGACGGGCCGACGGTCGCGACGGCAGCCGGCGTCACCGGGACCGAACCGCACGCGGCGACGATCGCCGCGATCCCGATGGCAGCGACCGGGCCTCGGAGCCGCCAGATCCGTTCGGGGCTCCGCACTAGCCCGGGATCCGCTCCGGATCGACATCGGGGCGGACGAAGGCCGACTCGTAGAACTGGAGCGGGTTGCCTTCGGGGTCCCAGAAGAAGCAGAACCGACCGAACTTCGTGGAGACGACATCCTCGTGGCGGACGTTCGCCGCCGCCAGCCGGCGCAGCGCCAGCTCAAGGTTGTCGACGATCACCTCCGGGACGACGCCGCCGCGCCGGTAGTCCTTCGGCTCGTCGCTCGCGATCCCGCCGGCGATCAGCGCGAGGCTCGTGCCCTGGGTCGCATCGAACCGGACGAACGACGGCGTCCGGTACAGCAGGCGCAACCCGATGACGTCGCGATAGAACGTCAGCTCCCGGTCGATGTCGGCGACGAAGATCAACGCCCCGCGGACTTTCGAGACGCTGCCGAGGGCCTGGATGAGCGACAACGGGACGCCTCCTGTCCTAGACGAGCTCGCGGCGAACGACCGGAAAGCGCTCATCGTCGATCGCCAACGCGAACCCGACGCCGAGCCAGAACGCCGGCGTCGCGCCACTCGTCGCATCCGGTCGGCTGCCGATCTCAGGGTACGCCTCGACCGCGGCGAATCCTCGCTCGGCCAGGTCGGTGCAGACCGCCTCGACCAGGCGCCGGGCGTGTCCGGCGCCGCGGGCCTCGGCCGTCGTCGCGATGCAGGTGATGACCGCCGGGAGCGGAGCGTCGGGCAGCCGCGGATAGAGCTCGCGCAAGCGAAGTGCGCGCGGGTAGGCCGACAGCGGACCGAACTGGGCGTAGGCCAGCGCGATGTCGTCGACGAGGAGCACCTTGGCGTAGCTCCCGAAGACCGCCAGCCCCCGGGCGAGCAGCCCGAGCTTGCGCGGGCCGCCGGGACCAACGACCGGTCGGGCGGGCGGCGGCGGCGCGAACGGATTGGCGTCGGGTCTGTCGTCGTCGGCGGCGAACGGATTGAACGTCGGAGCGTCCGCACGCCTCGGGGCGAAGGGGTTGAGCACCGGCTGGTCGTCGGGGTCGAGGAACGGGTTCTGGCGGCCGGTCGGCGGCGTCGAGGCGGCCGGCGGCTCGGGCTCGAGCCAGCTCAGCCGGGCCGCCTTCGAACCGCGAGCGCCGTCCTCCCAGTAGTCGCACGAACGATGATCGAACCCGGGGTCGGCGCACGGCGGGATCAGGCGGAAGGCCGCCTCATCGGTGACGTCGACGATCCGGATCGCTGCCACGGGGCGAGTCTACGGCGCCGCGCCCGGTCAGGCGGCACCGACCAGGTCGCGATCCGGCCCGGCGAGGTCGGCCAGCGCGCCGGTATGGACGAGCCGGTACGCCGCGGCCATGTCCGGTGCCGGCTCGCGGTCGCCATCGAGCGGGCGGACGACGGCCCGGATCCGGCGGAGCGCCTCGATCACCCCGGCGCCTGGGGCCGTGCCGGGCATGAGCGCGAGCCGGGCGTCGAGCGCCTGCGCGCCGACCAGCAGCTCGATGGCCACGATCCGCTCGACATTCTCGACCACGGCCCTGGTATGACGGGCCGAGATCGAGCCCATCGACACGTGATCCTCCTGGTTTGCACTCGTCGGGATCGAGTCGACCGAGGCGGGATGGGCGAGGACCTTGTCCTCGGAGACCAGGGCCGCCGCCGTGTACTGGTGGATCATCATCCCGGAATCGAGCCCGGACGAGGCCGCAAGGAACGGCGGCAATCCGCCATTCAACCGGGCATCGACGAGCAGCGCCGTCCGCCGTTCGGAGATCGAGCCGAGCTCGGCGACGGCGATCTTCGCGAAGTCGAGCGCCAGGGCGATGGGCTCCCCGTGGAAGTTGCCACCGCTGATGACGAGCCCACCGCCGGTCGCGACCACCCCAGGCGGTGCGACGCCGCCGCCCGGGAAGATCAACGGATTGTCGGTCGCGCTGTTGAGCTCGATGTCGAGGACACGCCGGAGGTGGTCGAGCGCATCCCGGACCGCGCCGTGGACCTGCGGCACGCAGCGCAGCGAGTAGGGATCCTGGACCTTGTGGGCGTGGCCGTGATGGCTCGCCTGGAGCGTCGAGTCACGGAGCAGGTGCCGGAGTTCGGCCGCGACGGCCACCTGACCCGGATGCGGCCGCGCCAGCTGATAGGCCGCCGAGAAGGCGACCTCGGTGCCGAGCAGCGCCTCGACGCTGATCGCCGCCGCGACGCTCGCCGTCCGGGTCAACCGATCGGCATCGGCCAAAGCGAGCGCCCCGACGGCGCCCATCATCTGGGTCCCGTTGAGCAGGGCAAGGCCCTCCTTGGCCTGGAGCGTGAGGGGTTCGAGACCGACCGCCCGGAGCGCTTCGAGGCCCGGCATCCGGCGGCCGTCGAGCTCGACCTCCCCACGCCCGATGAGCGGCAGCGCCAGGTGGGCGAGCGGCGCGAGGTCGCCCGACGCGCCGAGCGAGCCCTGCTCCGGGACGACCGGCAGGATCCCCGCGCTGAGGAAGGCGAGGAGCCGGTCGACGACGAGCGGCCGACAGCCGCTGTGGCCGAGGGCGAGGGTATTCGCGCGAAGCAGCAGCATCGCCCGGACGACCTCGGCCGCGAACGCCGGCCCGACGCCGGCGGCGTGGCTCATCAGGAGGTTCTCCTGGAGTCGTCCGGTGTCCTCGGCCCGGATCGACACGCTGGCGAGGTCGCCGAAACCTGTCGTGACCCCGTAGGCGACGGCACCCTCGGCCACGAGCCGCTCGACGACGGCGCGCGCTTCGTCCATCCGTGCGCGGGCGTCGGGATCGAGCTCGGCGTCGGCGCCGTGGCGAGCGACGGCCTCGACATCGGCGATCGTCAGCGCCGCTCCGGTCAGGACCACGGTACCGGTCACGGGTCCGAGGATAGTCGGCTATGCTGCCGGCCGTTCCCCTTCCCCGCCGGAGTCGAACGTGCTCGAGTTCATCGACAAGATCGTCATCCCGTTCCTCGACCAGCTGTACGGCGCCCTCGGCTACTTCGGGGTGCTGATCGCGATGACGATCGAGTCGGCGATGATCCCGCTGCCGTCCGAGCTGATCCTGCCGTTCGCCGGGTTCCTCGTCTCGGACCCCGCGAAGATCGAGCCGCTCAGCGGCCAACCCTGGAACTTCTGGATCGTCGTCGTGGTGGCCACGATCGGCAACACCTGCGGCTCGCTCATCGCCTACGCCCTCGGCGCGTGGGGCGGCCGGCCGTTCCTCGAGAAGTACGGCAAGTACATCCTGATCCGGCCGCACGACATCGAGCTGGCCGATCGATTCTTCGCCAAGTGGGGCTCCCAGACGGTGTTCGTCGGCCGTCTCCTCCCGATCGTCCGGACGTTCATCAGCTTCCCGGCCGGCGTCGCCCGGATGAACGTCCCGAAGTTCATCGTGTACTCGACGGCCGGCGCGCTCGTGTGGTCGATCCTGCTGGTCTACGCAGGCACCCTCCTCGGCGAGAACTGGACCCAGATCCGCCACGCGCTCCAGCCGTTCGACCTGCTGATCGCCGTCGTGATCGTCCTCGGGGTGCTCCTCTTCCTGTGGCTCCACCTCGGACGACCGGGCCTGCCGCGGCGGACCGAGGAGCCGCCGAGGACCGAGGAGCCTCCGACGAGCTGAGGCCCACGGGCGTCAGTCGCGCTCCTCGGGCGGCTTGACCGCTCGGAACGAGCGCCAGACCAGGAGGTCGTAGACGATCTTCAGGCCGCCTGCCAGATAGAACGGCACGGCGGCGAACGACGCGCTCGCAACGAGCGGGGCGGACAGCGCTGGGGAGAGCGCCGCGCCCGTCGTCCGGGCGATGCCGGTCACGCCGGCCGCAGCCGAGCGCTCATCGGGCTCGACCACCGCCATCACGTACGACTGGCGGGTCGGCACGTCCATCTGGCTCAGGCTGTAGCGGAGGAGCAGGACGAGGATCGCGAGCTGCAGGTTGGGCATGATCGGCACGAGGATCAGCAGCACGTTCGACGGCAGGTGGGTGAAGACCATCGTGTTGACGAGACCGATCCGGGCGGCGATCCGCGCGGCGGACAGGCTCGAGACCGCCGCCAGCAGGTTCGCGCCGAAGAAGATGAGCCCGAGCAGACCCGGTTCGACGCCGTACTGCAGGTTGAACCAGTAGGCCATCAGGCTCTGCGGCACGAAGCCGCCGGCGAACGCATCGATGGAGAACAGCGCCGACAGCTTCAGGACGATCCGCCGCGAGCGACCGAGGCCCAGGCGCCGCCGGATCTCACCCGGCTGCCACGCGCGCGGCGGAGCCTCCACCGCCGGGCCGACCCGGGCGAACAGGACCGCCATCGCCAGCCCGACGAGCGCGTAGCCGACGACGATCGCGCGGTAGGCGACAGCGGGCTCCACCCCGGACCGGATGAGCGACCCACTGATGACGCCGGCGCCGAGCGCACCGGTCGCGGTGGCGACATAGCCGGCGACGTTGTACCAGGCGAACGTCGCGGTCCGGCGCGCGTTGCCGACCGCCTGGCTGAGGGCGGCCTGCTCCACGGCCAGGAATGGGCCGACCTCGTTGCCCGTCGGGCTCAGGACGCCGATCGTGCCGGCCAGGATCAACAGCGGGATCCAGCTCGTCAGGGCGAACACGACACCGGCGACGACCATGAGGATCGACCCGGCGACGAGCACTCGGCGCCGGCCGAACCGATCGGCGTTCGTCGTCAACCAGAGCGAGATCACGGTGTCGCCGACGAGCGTGAGCGTCAGCACGATCCCGATCGTGAGCGGATCCAGCCCGATCGCCGCCAGGTACAGCACGAGGACGACCGCGAGGAACCCATAGCCGAACATCCGCAGGACCCGCGTCGCGAACAACAGCCGGCCATCGCGATCGAGCCCGCGCAGACTCACGATGAGACCGGCCTCGGGACGGCTGGTCATCCCCAGGGCTGCGTACCGGGGAGGCGCAGGTGAGCGGTGTCGTTCAGCACGATCATCCGAGCGTCGGAGGGACCGACCCCGTGCTCGAACCGAAGGACGCTGAGGTTGGCCTGATCCTGGCTGAACCGGCGCCGATACTCCGTGATCGGGATGCCGGTCGCCACACAGATGAGGACGCGATTGAGCGTGCTGTGGGCCACCGCCAGGACCGGGCGTTCGTGCGGTCGGCCCTGGAGGCCGTCGTGCCAGGCGATGAGATCGAGGAGGAAGCTCCGCGCCCGGTCGGCCACGTCGTCCCCGGACTCGCCACCCGGACAGGCCTGCGTCGCAGGGTCCGCCTCCCAGCGCTCTCGGCGGACGGCGTCGAGCTCGTCGATCCGTTCGTAGGTGAGTCCTTCCCAGTCGCCGTAGTCCATCTCGGCGAGCCGGCCGTCGGTCACGATCGGGGGCCGATCCGGCAGGGCGGCTGCGACGATCTCGGCGGTCTCGCGAGCGCGGAGCAGCGGGCTCACGACCAGCCGTTCGACCGCGACGCCGGCGAGCCGCCGGCCCAGTGCCTCGGCCTGCTGGCGACCGGCCGCCGAGAGCCCGACGTCGATCCGCTGCCCGAGGTGTTGCTCCGGGTCCGACCGATCCGTCAGCCCGTGCCGGGTCAGGACGAGGGTGAGCATCGCCCGGAGTCTATCTGCCAGAATGCCGCTGGAGGTACGGTCCCGGATGAGCGACAAGCACGCGAGCGATCCGCCGATGACGGGCGAGCCGCACGGACTCGGCGACCACGGCGAGACGCACGGTCATGACGACCACGCACACGCCGAGGACGCGGCGCTCGGACCGGTCGACTGGCCAGCCTGGGGCGCCGGTATCCTGGGCGCCGCGGCGGGGCTGCTCGTGGCCTGGGCGTTCGTGATCGTCGCCCTCTCGCGGCTCGGGACGTAGGCCCGGTCAGAACAGGCCGACGATGTTCCCGTCGGCATCGATGTCGATGTTCTCGCCGCCCGGCTTGGATGGCAGCCCTGGCATCGTCCGCATCTCGCCGCACAGCGGGGTGATGAAGCCAGCCCCGGCGGACAACCTGACCTCACGGACCGGCAACGTGAAGCCGCGCGGTCGACCCTTCAGGTTGGCGTCGTGGCTCAGCGAGTACTGCGTCTTCGCCATGCACACAGGCAGGTGGCCGAACCCGAGTTCCTCGTACAGCTTGAGGGCCTTGGCCGCTGCCGGCTGGTATTCGACCCCGGCCGCGCCGTAGATCCGGGTCGCGATCGTCTCGATCTTCGTCCGCAGCGGAGCGTCATCCGGATAGAGGAACTGGAACTCCGGGGCCCCATCCTCGGCAGCGGCCCACACCGCATGGGCGAGCGCCTCGGCGCCGCGGCCACCGTCCGCCCAGTGGGTCGTGACGACGGCGTCGCGAGCGCCAGCCGCCCGGGCGACGTCCTGGATCGCGGCGACCTCGGCCGGCGTGTCGGTCGGGAACGCGTTGATCGCGACGACCGCCGGGACGTTGTAGGCGCGGACCGTCTCGATCTGCGCGGCCAGGTTCTCGGCGCCGCGGCGCACGGCCTCGACGTCCTCGACGGCCAGCACCGGATCGAGCGGCTTGCCGGCGACGATCCGACCCACGCCGCCGTGCATCTTCAACGCCCGGATCGTGGCGACGATGACGGCCGCGTCCGGTCGCAACCCCGAGGCGCGGCACTTGATGTCGAAGAACTTCTCGGCACCCATGTCGGCCCCGAACCCGGCCTCGGTGCAGACCGCTTCATTCGTGGCCAGGGCCAGCCGGTCGGCCAGGATCGAGTTGTTCCCGTGGGCGATGTTCGCGAACGGCCCGCAATGGACGAACGCGGGCCCGCCCTCCAGGGTCTGGAGCAGGTTCGGCTTGATCGCGTCGACGAGGAGCGCCGTCATCGCCCCGGCGACCTTGAGATCCTCGGCGGTGACCGGTCGACCGTCGGTGGTCTGGGCCAGGACGATCCGGCCCAGCCGCGCTCGGAGGTCGGGCAGGTCGCGGGCCAGCGCCAGGATCGCCATGACCTCGCTCGCCACGGTGATCACGGTCTCGGTCTCGCGGGGCACGCCGTTCTCGCGTCCGCCGAGACCGATGACCATCCGCCGGAGCGCGCGGTCGCTGATGTCGACGACGCGCGGCCAGGCGATCGTGAACGGGTCGATCCCGAGCGGGTTCTTGTGGTGGAGACTGTTGTCGATGAACGCCGCGGCCAGGTTGTGGGCCGCGCCGATCGCGTGGACATCGCCGGTCAGGTGGAGGTTGAAGTCCTCCATCGGGATGACCTGGCTGTAGCCGCCGCCGGCCGCCCCGCCCTTGATCCCGAACACCGGCCCGAGCGACGGCTGACGGATCGCGACCGCGGCCCGCTTCCCGATCCGGTTCAGGCCCTGGGCCAACCCGACGGTCGTGGTCGTCTTGCCCTCACCCAGCGGCGTCGGCGTGATCGCCGTGACGAGGATGTACTTGCCGCGCGGGTTCTGTGCCTCGAGACGCTCGATGGCCGTCAGGCTGACCTTGGCCTTGACCGGGCCGTAGAGCTCGATGTCGGCCTCGGTCAGACCGAGCTCGGCCGCGACGTCGACGATCCGACGCGGGGTGACCGAACGGGCGATGTCAAGGTCGGATGGGACAGTCATCGAGGTCGACTCCTAGGCTGGCCGGGCATCGGCCTGGCGGACGGCGGCACGGACGAGGTGAGTGAGCAGCAACGCGTTGGTCACGGGCCCGACGCCGCCCGGCACCGGGGTGATCGCCCCGGCCACGAGGCGGGCGGACTCGAAGTCGACGTCGCCCACGATGGCATCTCCGACGACGTTGATCCCGACATCGACGACGACGGCACCGGGTCGGAGCATCGCCCCGGTGATGAGGCCCGGTCGGCCGGCTGCCACGACAAGGATCTCGGCCCGCCCGACGTGGGCGGCCAGATCGTGCGTGCGAGAGTGACAGACCGTCACGGTCGCATGTTCCTTCACGAGCATGAATGCCGCCGGCATCCCGACGACATTGGACCGACCGACGACCACGGCCTCGCGGCCCTCGATCGCGACGTCGTAGCGGTGGAGCATCTCGATCGCCGCGTGCGCGGTGGCCGGGAGGAAGCCGTCGTAACCGAGCCGGAGCAGGCCGGCGTTGAGCGGGTGGATCCCATCGATGTCCTTGGCCGGGTCGATGGCATCGATCACGGCGCGCAGACGGACCGTCGGCGGCAGCGGCATCTGGACGATGATCCCGGCCACGGACGGATCGTCGTTGAGCCCGCGGATCGCCGCGGTCACGACGGCCTCCAGGTCGTCGGGTCCCCGGCCGTCGCTCTCGATCTCGACGAGCCGGCCGCCGATCCCCGCCGCCTCGCACGCGCGCAGGATCTGGCGCAGGTAGACCGCCGACGGTGCATCGCGACCGACGAGGACGATCGCCAGAGTGGGCGCGAACCCCTGGCGCTCCACGAAGCTCGTGATGTCATCGCGGACCGAGGCACGGATCTCGGCGGCGATCGGCGCGCCGAGCAACAGCCGGGCCCCTCCGTCGGTCACCGTCAGACGGTCGGGGCCGGCAGAGGATCGCGCGCGTCGCCCGACTCGACGACCGACCGGGTGGCGCTCCCCAACGCCGCGATCTCGGCGAGCAGCAGCTCGACCCGCGCCGTCATCGTGGCGGCGAACGCCTCGTCCTCGACGGCGGGGAGATTGACGAGGACGTTTGCCGCGGCGCCCTTGGCCGCGGCCTCACCGAGCAGGCTGGCCACGGCCAGGTCGCTGGCGGCATTCACGTTGCAGCGACCCGCCAGGATCTCGGCGGCCTCGACGAGCTCACGGCACGCTTCGACGCAGGCCAGCGGGACCTCGGATGCCACCCGGGCGGCGGCCCGCAGGGCAACGGATCGAGCCGATCGCTCGGCATCGCTGTCCTTGGGCAGCTTGAGCGCCGCCGAGAACCCCGCGTAGGCCTCGGCATCGCGGTCCGCCAGGTCAAGGAACCGGTCGGACAGTTCGCGCCCGGACGCACCGGCGATCCCGTGCGTCGCTTCGTGCGCCGCGTACTTCGGTCGTCCGACCGACAGGCTCGCGACCATCGCCACGAGTCCCGCGCCGAGCGCGGCCGCGACAGCCGAGGCGCTCCCACCGCCCGGGACCGGGTCCGAGGACGCGAGACGGTCGACGAACCCTGCAAGGGTCAACGCGGCGAATGGTTGCGGGTCGGTCTCCACGGACCGATTGTAGGCGCCGCGCCGAAGGGCCGCGGCACGGATCACGAGGCGGGCCGGGTCGGGACACTCCCGCCGGACGAGCGCGGTACCGGCGCACCCGTCCGGCGAGGGGTCCCTCCGGAGCCGTCGATGGGAGGATCGACGACCCGGTCGGTCGAGTCGGGTTCAGGCCGCGGAGCGGTCCTCGTCGAGTCCCTCGATCGTCCAGCGCCGCGACTGGTGCTGGAAGCTCAGCGCGACCCGTGCGCGAGGTGTCACGACCTCGAAGAGGGTTCGTGGTCCGACCGCGATCGGATAGGCGGAGTCCTCGTGCCTGACCGCGGCGAGCGCGGTGATCGGCAGTCGCTCGTCACCCCACACGATCTCGCGAGGGCGCCCGGAGAACCAGTCTGCACGGACCCGCACCGAGGTGGGTTCCATTCGGATCATCGCCATCATCGGCTCCTTCTTCGGCTTCGACATCGTCGTCGGCCGGGGCACCTCGGCGACAGAACGTCTGTTCACTTCTGGCTCGACAGTAGACCGAACGCCTGTTCGATGTCAAGCCCTGTGCGAAGGTTCGCCGGGAGCTGTGACAGGTTCGATGTCACACGGTCGTCGGAGCGCGGTCCTGGACCCGGTGCCATCACTTTCACGAGCCGTCGTCGATCACGGCGCTGGCGCTCGCGCATTCCCCGGCGATGCCACTCGGTGCATCACCGGGCGTGGCCATGGCCGAGGACTCGGAGGTCTCGGCCGCGCATTCGCCGGCGATGCCACTCGGTGCATCACCGGGCGTGGCCATGGCCGAGGACTCGGAGGTCTCGGCCGCGCATTCGCCGGCGATGCCACTCGGTGCATCACCGGGCGTGGCCGGCGATGTCCAGGTGATCGACGGTGAAGCGTTGTGTGCGGGAATACCCCCATGACCGCGTCACCGGATCGGACCGGCCCGGCCGATCGACACCTCGTCGCGATCGGGCGAGGCTTCCTGGGCGCTCGTCGATCGCGATATCTGAGCCAGCGCGCGCTCGCTGGGCTCAGCTCGGTCCCGCAGTCGACGATCTCCCGCCTCGAGAACGGCCGGCGATCGAGCATCCGTGTCGGCCAGCTCGCTCGCCTTGTCGCAGTCCTCGGACATGTGGCGATCGACACGGTCGCCCTCGACGACGCCCTGGCGCTCGGCGGGGAGCCTGCATTCGATGCATCGACTCGCATCACGGACGGATCCGCTCGTCCGCCCGGCGCTGGCCGCCGACACGGAGCCGACCTTCACGATGCAGCGCGCATCACGGACGGATCCGCTCGTCCGCCCGGCGCTGGCCGCCGACACGGAGCCGACCTTCACGATGCAGCGACTCGCATCACGGACGGATCCGCTCGTCCGCCCGGCGCTGGCCGCCGACACGGAGCCCAGGTCAGCCGCTCCGGTGCTAAGGCGAGTCCGGATCGTCCTCAGGATCCCGCATCCCGGTCCGGCGCTCGAGCGGCTTCATCGGATCGCGCTCGAACGGAGCGGGGAGCCCAGCGCCGAGCAAGCGCGCGCGAGTGACCGCCGCATCGCCGTACCGGCGGCGGATGGCGTCGGCCGCCTGGGTCGCCCGGCGCCGTCGATCGCTACCGTTCTCGACGGCCGCATCGGACCCGAACATCCCGAGTTGCTGACGCTCGCCCAGATGGCTCGCCGTGACGCCAAGGAGACGGATCCGGTGGCCGCGGACCTCGGGCCGGGCGAGCTCGAGCGCCACGCGCCAGATCGGCTCGGCAAGGTCGGTGGGGTCGGCCAGCGTCCGCTGGCGGGTGATCGTCCGGAAGCTCGAATCGCGGATCTTGACCTGGATCGTCCCGGCCTTCAGACCGGCTGATCGGAGACGCGCTGCGACACCGTCCGCCATCGCAAGCAGCGTCCGCTCGATGGCGTCCGGATCCGACGTGTCGACGTCGAACGTGTGCTCATGACCGATCGACTTGGCCGGGTCGCCAGCCCCGACGGGGTCGGGATCGATCCCGCGCGCCCGGGCCGCGAGCGACGCGCCGTGCTTGCCGAAGCGTCGGACGAGGACATCCTCGGGCAGCGTGGCCAGCTCACCGATCCGGGTCACCCCGAACTCGGCCAGGGCGAGGGCCGTCTTCTCGC
The DNA here is from genome assembly GCA_963783135.1 of uncultured Chloroflexia bacterium. Taxonomy (GTDB): domain Bacteria; phylum Chloroflexota; class Limnocylindria; order Limnocylindrales; family CSP1-4; genus Chersky-267. Next base: position 119,338 of record CAWAMH010000005.1, read on the forward strand.
CGACGCCCCATAGCCGCGAGATCGGCAGTGGCGCGAGGAAGGTCGCCTCGTCGCCGGGCGCGACGACCACGAGCCCGTCCGGCTTGCGCAGGTCGGATGCCACCTTGGCGACCAGCTTCGTCGTCGCGACCCCGACGGACGCGGTCAGGCCGACGTCACGGGCAACCGCAGTCTTGATCGCGGCGGCGATCGCCGGCCCATCGCCGAACAGCGCCCGCGATCCAGTCACGTCGAGGAACGCCTCATCGATCGAGATCGGCTCGACGAGCGGGGTGAACCGGCGAAGGATCGTCATCACCTCGCGGCTGGCGCGCTGGTACTTGCGACCGTCGACCGGCAGGAAGACGCCCTGCGGGCAGAGGGCATACGCGGTCCGCAGCGGCATCGCCGAGTGGACACCGAACCGACGCGCCTCGTAGGACGCGGCGCTGACGACGCCCCGTGCCGTCGGGTCACCGCCACCGACGATGACCGGCTTGCCGCGGAGCTCGGGTCGGTCGCGTTGCTCGACCGCCGCGAAGAACGCGTCGAGGTCGACATGGAGGATCGTCGGCACCGTCACGCGGCTATCATCGCCCCACGATGACCGACGAGACGGGTCGAGGGCTCGCCGCCGGGGTGGCCCAGCCGGAGGCGGGCGCCGGCAGGCCCGCCGACCCCACCGTCGGGACCGCGGTCGGCGGCCAGGATCCGGCCGCGTCGTGGGTCGATCGCCTGCTCATCCCAGCCACGCTGTTCGGTCTGGCCTGGTTCGTCTACGCGTTCATCAACAACCATCGGGCGGCGAACCTCGACTACTTCGTCCCGCTGGCCGACGCGTTCCTGCATGGCCGACTCGGGCTGACCGAGGCTCCGTCGTACCTCAACGAGCTCGTCCCGGGCGGGAACGGCCTCTTCTACGTCGTCTATCCGCCGATGCCCGCGCTGCTGCTGCTGCCGGTCGTGCTCGTAGCGGGTCCGGACTTCGATCAGGCCTGGGCGTCGATCCTGCTCGGCGCGGCGAACGTCGTGCTGATCTCCTGGCTCATCGAGGGGATGGGCGGCTCGCGCCGGTTCCGGATCGTGATGTCGCTGGTCTTCGCGTTCGGGACGATCGTCTGGTACTCGGCGCAGGCAGGCTCGTCCTGGCACTTCGCCCACGTCGTCGCGACGTTCTTCATGCTTCTGGCCATCCGGGCCTGCCAGCTCGACGCCCGGACCGGTCTCATCGGCCTCCTCTTCGCCTGCGCCGTGCTGGCCCGACTCCCGCTGGCGCTTGCGGCGCCGTTCTTCATCGCCTACCTGGCCGATCGGACGGTCCGCGAGGAGACCGACGACCCGACGACGTTCGGGGCGATCGGCGCCGACCGCCCGCCCGCGTGGCAGACACGGCCCGATCTGAGGAGCCTCGTGACGCTCGGCTGGCCGTTCGGGCTCCTCGCTCTCTTCCCCCTCGCCGAGTACCTGATCTACGACTATCTCCGGTTCGGGTCGTTCACCCAGAACGGCTACGCCCTGATCCCGGGGCTCCTCCAGGAGGACCAATACCGGAACGGCTTCTTCAGCATCGCCAACATCCCGCGGAAGCTCTACGCGCTGCTGCTGACGATGCCGGTCCAGGTCGAGGGGTTCCCGTGGATCCAGTCCCGACTGCTCGGCGGGCTGAGCATCGTCCTGACCTCGCCGATCATGCTCTGGTCGATCAAGGCCCGTCGGCCCGACTGGTTCGGGCTCGGCGCGTGGCTCGCCGTCGGCCTCATCCTGATCCCGATCCTGCTGCACGCCGACCCGGGCGGCGCCCAGTTCGGCTTCCGCTACGCCCAGGACTTCTACCCGTTCCTGTTCCTGCTCACCGTCCGCGGGCTCGGCGGTCGGATCGGCTTCGAGGCGTGGCTCGCGATCGCGATCGGCTTCGCCGTCAACCTGTGGGGGATGGGCTCGACGTACTTCAACTGGTGGGCGTGACCAGCGCCGAGCGCAGACCTCAGCCCTTGGGCTCGACGACGATCGTGACCTCCGGCGCCATCCCGCTGAACACCTTGACCGCGACCTTGTACGTGCCGAGGCTCTTGAGCGGCTCCTCGAGGTCGACCTTGTGGCGGTCGACGACGATGCCGCGCCGGCCGAGCGCGTCGGCGATGTCCTTGGCCGTGATCGACCCGTAGAGCTTGCCGCCGTCGCCGACTTTGACCCCCATCGTCAGCGTGGTCGAGGCGATGCGCGTCGCGTAGATCTCGGCTTCCTCACGCTCGCGGCGGCGCTTGTCCTCGCGGCTGGCGACGTCGTGCTGCCAGGCGCGGTACGCCCCGCCGACAGCGGGCACCGCCAGCTTCTGGGGGATGAGGAAGTTGCGGGCGTACCCGTCGGTGACCACCTTCATCTCACCGCTCTTGCCGAGCGTGGCGACATCGGCGGTCAGGATGACCTTCACGCGAACGAACCCTCCTTGTCGATGAGCGCTCGGACCCGCGGCCCGAGACGTGAAGCGCGGACGGCGTCGGCCGCAGCGTCGACGGCCGGCGGCAGGCGCCGGACCAATCGTCGCACCGGCGACGGGGTGAGGCGGCGGATCTGCCCGAGATCGCGCTCGAACGCCGCCCGGTCGATCCCGAGGTCGCCCAGCTTCTCGTCGAGGATGCCGGCCGGGATCCCGTCGAAGAACAGGTCGACCCCGAGAACGACCACGACGAGGTCGTCGAGCAGACCGAGCACCGGGATATCGTCGGGGACCACGTCGAAGGGCAGGGCGAAGTACACGAGCGACCCGCCGAGGAGCGCCTTGCGGCTGGCCGGGACCCGGTCGTCGTTGATGAGCGACCACATGAGGCGGACGTAGATCGCCGAGCGACTCGCCGTCGGCATCAGGGCGGCCACCGCCAGGACCCGATTGAGGGTCCCACCGGGCAGCCGTCGCCGTCGTCGTCGCTCCGCCATCTCGCTCCTGGACCCCTCCGCCCATCGACAGGCCCGGCGCGATCGCCGCGGGCCTCGTCGGGACTGCGCAGTGTACCAGCCGTGCGCGCGAGCGCCAGCCGCCTGCCGCCGGACCCTTGACAATCGAACGTCCGTTCTGTACGGTGAAGGTCCGAACGGAGATCGTATGACCAAGCACGACGCGGACCGGAAGGTCAAGATCCTCGACTTCATCGCGGCCACCCTGCGGACCCGGGGGGTCCCCCCGTCGGTCCGTGAGATCGCCCGCGCGGTCGGGCTCGCGTCGACGTCCGCGGTCCACCACCATCTGCAGATCCTCGAGCGCGAGGGCTACCTCGAACGAGGGGCCGCTCAGGCGCGAGCGATCCGGCTGACGCCGACCGCGGCGATCGAGCTCGGTCTGTCGAGCGAATTGACGCCCCAATCGGCAGTCTGCCGAGGCGCACCTCCTGCCGATCATCGGCGAGATCGCAGCCGGCGGTCCCATCGAGGCGTACCAGCGAGCCGACGAGACGCTGGCGGTCCCGGACGTCTTCGCACCGAGTGGCGATGCCTATGTCCTCAAGGTCCGCGGCGATTCGATGATCGAGGCTCACATCGCGGACGGCGACTACGTGGTCATCCGACCGCAGACCACGGCGCGCAATGGGGACATCGTGGTCGCCCAGGTCGAGGAGAACGCGGTCACGCTCAAGAAGTTCTACAAGGAACAGGGCCGGATCCGACTGCAGCCGGCCAATGCCGAATACCAGCCGATGTACTACGACGACGTTCGGATCCAGGGCAAGCTCATCGGCGTCATCCGCCGCCTCGACTGAGGGCTGTCCACAGGTCCCTCCACAGTCGGCCAACAACGCCGTCCGTTTCGTGGACGGACCGCGCCAGTGGGCCAAGGGTTGGTGGACCGCCGCGGCCACTGCGTCGATGACACTCGACCTGACACACATCCCCCGTAGCTTCGGTGTGCCTTGATCGACCGACTGCCGCCCCAGAGCACCGAGGCCGAACAGTCGGTCCTTGGCTCGATCCTCATCGATCGGGATGCGATCGTCGAGATCGCCGAGTTCCTCCGACCCGAGGACTTCTACCGACCGGCGAACGGATCGGTCTACGCGGCGATGCTCGAGCTGTTCGACAAGCGCGAGCCGGTCGACATCGTCACCGTGGCCGAGGCGCTCGAACGGACCGACCAGCTCGAGACCGTCGGCGGACGGTCGTACCTCTCGAGCCTCTCGAACCAGACCCCGACCGCCGTCCACGCCGTCCAGTACGCCCGGATCGTCGAGCGCAAGGCGGTGCTCCGCAACCTGATCTCCGCCGCGGGCAAGATCGCCGGGATCGGTTACGAGGATCCAGCCGAGATCCAGGAGGCGATCGATCGCGCCGAGAGCGAACTGTTCAACGTCAGCCAGCGTCGGATCTCGACCGGGTTCAGCCCGCTCAAGACGCTCCTCCATGACGCCTACGATCGACTCGACTACCTCCACGCCCACCGGGGCGAGATCAGTGGCGTCCGGACCGGGTTCGCGGACCTCGACGCCCTGACCACCGGCCTGCAGAAGAGCGACCTCATCGTCCTCGCCGCCCGACCGAGCGTCGGCAAGACGAGCTTCGCGCTGAACATCGCCGAGTACGCCGCGGTGAACGAGGGCCAGAGCGTCGGGGTCTTCAGCCTCGAGATGAGCAAGGAACAGCTCGTCCTTCGGTTGCTCTCGAGCGTGGCGAACATCGACTCGCAGCGACTTCGGACCGGCTTCCTCGAGGAGATGGACTTCGCGCGGCTCGCACCGGCGATGAACGCCCTCTCGGAGGCGCCGGTGTATATCGACGACACTCCGAACATCACGGCGATGGAGCTTCGCACGAAGGCACGCCGCCTCCAGGCAGAGGCCGGGCTCGATCTCATCGTCGTCGACTACCTCCAGCTCATGCAGGCGACGACGAGCAACCGCGACGCGAACCGGGTCCAGGAAGTCTCCGAGATCTCGCGCGGGCTGAAGGCGCTCGCCCGCGAACTCTCCGTCCCGGTCATCGCCCTGTCGCAGCTGTCACGGCAGCCGGAGATGCGCGAGAGCAAGGAACCGCGCCTGTCGGACCTTCGGGAGTCCGGGGCGATCGAACAGGACGCCGATCTGGTGATGTTCCTGTGGCGGGACAAGGAGCGCGGCGCCGATGACGCCGACCAGGAGGGCGAAGTCATCAACCTCAAGCTCGCCAAGCACCGCAACGGCCCGACCGGCGAGATCCAGCTCTACTTCAAGAAGCGCCAGACCCGATTCGTGTCGTACGCCGGCGAGCGGTACGCGGACGTCGCCGGCTAGGCCGGAGGCGGGCGTCGGGCTCGGGACCGGCCAGGCTACCGGTCCCGGCCATGAGGCCCCGTCGGTCAGGATCGCTCGTCGGGCAGCAGCGGACGGAGCGCCAGCAGGTAGACCTTCCCCGCGGCGGTCTTGAGTGCGATGGCGTCGGCGCCGCCCTCGAGGTCGGTGATGCCGAGCGCTTCGACGTCGGCCGCGCTCAGAGTCCGAGTCGGGATCGGCATCGCACCGGGGGCCGACGACGAGGTGAACCCGTCGGGCCCGAAGCCCGTCCACGGCCATGGCCGGGTCTGCACCGACGGATCGGGCGAGGCGGCATCGGACAAGATCCCGCGGTACGCGGCGGGTTCGTACGTGGCGGGTCTCGACGACCCCAGATCGAGCCCCACCAACCGTCCGGCCAGCTCCTGGAACGCCTTGCGTTCGGCCTGGTCGGTGCCCTGGCTCGGCGCCTCGATCCCGAGCGCGCCGACGGTGACGGTCTTGTCGAGACCACTGGCCTCGAGCGTGAAGGTCGTGGATGGGGCGTCCGCGACGCAACACGGGACGTAGACGTCCTTCGCGTCGCCGATCCCGCCCGGTCCGATCGCGTCGGCGAGGATCCGTTGGACCTCGGCCTCGGACAGGCGGGCGGTCTGGAAGGGCGTTCGACGGGCGACTCCGCTGGCCGGTGAGGGCTCGACGTAGGAGGTCGCCGGATCACGGACCACGACGGTCCCGTCGCCATACAGGCTGAACTCGGGGATCTCCGTGAGGAGTGTGCCGGGGGCGACGAAGCCGCCACCCGTCGCCATCCGGAGGATCACGTCCTTCGGGCCTGTCGGATGGCCGATCAGTGCGCCCGACGAGGGGCTCGCCGCCTGACTCGGGCCGGGCGACGTTCCTGGGTCGGCGCTGGGTGCGGCGCTGGCTCCGGGCGAGGCGCCGACGCCGACACAGGCACTCAAGAGGATGGTGGACAGCAGGCCGATCGGGGCAAGACGCAGTCTGGACATGCCAACCGGACGGTAACCCACGTCGTTCGGTTCCGAATAGCTTCGGTGCGCCAGTGCACCGGACCCTCCCGGAACACGATTCAGCGCCCTTCCCGGCCCTTGACTCGGCGCGTATCCTCCGCGTCAGAGTCGCGACCGTCCGGGCACGGTCGGAGCCGAGCGCGCGTACCCCCACCCCAGCGGCGCGTTCGATTCCGTCCCCGTCCGTTCGATCGGCCGGATCACCTGCTGAGGACGAGGGACCCAGGGTGTACCAAGATCGAACGCTCTACTGCCGCGACTGCTCCGAGGAGTTCCTCTTCTCGTCTGGAGAACAGTCGTTCTTCGCGAGCAAGGGCCTTCAGAACGACCCCCAGCGCTGTCCGAGCTGTCGAGCCGCTGCCAAGCGTGCCCGCTCGACCGACGGGCCGCGCGAGTTCCACGCCGCGATCTGCGGCGAGTGCGGGGGACAGGCCATCGTCCCCTTCGCGCCGCGGAACGACCGGCCGGTCTACTGCAGCTCGTGCTTCGACAAGGTGCGCGCGACGACGGCCGGCGCCGCTCCAGCCTGACGTTCCCGAGGCCGCCCCGCCGGAGGGCCGCGGCGGCCGATGCCGCGCTCCCCCCGGCTAGACTGAACCGACCGTCCGGCGCCCGATCTCGGCAGCGCGGCGGAAGCAGCCGTGTGAGGGACCGATGGGCGTGATCATCATCCGGGAGATGGTCGGCACGAGCCCGCGCTCGTGGTCGGACGCGGCCCGGGTCGCCGTGGCTACCGCGTCGAAGACCGTCCGCAACATCCGGACCGTCGAGGTCGTGAAGTCGAGCGCGATCGTCGAGGACAACGAGATCGTGGAGTACCGGGTCGAGCTCAAGATCGGCTTCGAATACGAGGGCTGAGCGGAGGCGCCCGTGAGGGCTGGCGCACGCGAGACGCGCGTATCATGGCCAGAACCGTGGCCGACAAGAGGGAGTGGCGATGGCCGGCAAGGACTACAAGCTCGAGCTCCTGCGCGGGTGTCCGCTGTTCCGCGGCCTCGGCAAGAAGGACCTCGAGCTGGTCGGGCGTCTGGCCGATGAGATCGACGTGCCGCAAGGCAAGATGCTCATCAAGCAGGGCACCAGCGGGCATGAGTTCTTCATCGTCATCGAGGGCTCGCTCGGGGTCGAGCGTGACGGGGTCCGGCTCAGGACCCTGGGCGCCGGCGACTTCGCCGGTGAGATCGCCCTCATCGATGGCGGCGTCCGGACGGCGAGCGTGACCGCCGACACGCCGGCTCGCCTGCTGGTCGTCGGGCACCGCGAGTTCTTCTCTCTGCTCGAGGAATACCCGAACATCCAGATCCAGGTCCTTCAGGCGCTCGCCCATCGCGTCCGCGTGTCGGAGCCGGCCGGCATCCACTGATCGGGCGGTCGTGCGGATCGAGCCCGCGACGGGGTCGCAGCTGAACGCCGAGGTGAGCGTCGCCGGGCACCATGGCCGCCATGGCCCTGCCCGAACGACCGGCCCTCGCCGATCGCCCCGTTGACACCCCAGGAACGCGGTCCATATCGTTCGACCAGCCACGGAACGGCCGAGGCGGTCCGCGCGAACCGGTCCCGGTCGGGCCGGGCCGACCTGCGGCCGATCCGCCCATGGCGTTCCCGATCGGCGGCGAGGTCGTGCACGAATTCCCGGTCCAGCTGGCGAAGGTCCAGCGACCCCCGTTGCGTCGCGAGACCCTACGGCGGGAGCGCCTGCTCGACTGGCTGAAGGTCAAGATCCACCATCGGGTCGTCCTCATCACGGCCGAAGCGGGCTATGGCAAGACGACACTCCTCGCCGATTTCGCCCGCCATCACCGCCGCCCCGCGATGTGGTATCGCCTGGACGACGACGATCGGAACTGGGTCAGCTTCCTGCACTACCTCGTGGCCGCGGGTCGGGTCATCGAGCCCGACTTCGCGCCGGCGACCAAGGGATTGCTGGGCGAGATCGGCGTCGCGACCGGTCCTTCCCGCGACACGATCTTCGCGACGTTCATCCGCGAGCTCCAGGCACTCGGCAACCGCGGCGCCTCGCTGATCCTCGACGACTACCACCTCGTCGATGACGTGCCGGACGTCCGTGTCCTCGTGCGCGAGCTCGTGACGCGGGCCCCCGAGCGCCTGAGCCTCGTGTTCATCAGTCGCAAGCAGCCCGACCTGCCCTTGGCGAGGCTGCGCACGCTCGGTGAAGTGGCTGAACTTGGAGCCGGCGACCTGCGGTTCGACCTCGACGAGACCGAACGGCTCTTCCGGGACACATACAAACGGCCGCTCGAACCCGACGTGCTAGCCGACCTGGCCGATCGCACCGAGGGCTGGGCGGCCTCGCTCGAGATGGTCAACGCCGCCCTCCGGGATCGATCCCCGGGCGAGATCAGGGCCTTCGTCCACGGTCTGACCGGGGCACACGGCGAGCTCTACGACTACCTGGCCGAGGAGGTCGTCGGCGACCTCGACGACGAGACGCAGCACTTCCTGATGACGACGTCGTTGCTGCAGGCGGTCGATCCGATCCTCGCCGAGGTCGTCACCGGGTTCGGGCCGTCGCGCGCTCGCGAGCTGATCGCGGTCACCGAGCGGCTCGGTCTCCTGTCGAGTCGGGGGAGCGGACGACGCAGTGCGCGCCGCTATCACCCTCTGGTTCGCGAGTTCCTCGAGTCACGCCTGCGCCGCACCAAGGGCGACGATGTCGCGCGCGACCTGCATCGGGCGGTCGCGCGGCACGCGGCGGCCAGCGACTGGCGGTTGGCCGCCTACCACTTCGCGGAGGCGGGCGACCTCGACGACCTGAGCGCCGTGATCCAGGCAGCCGTCCCGACGATCATGGGCAGCGGCGAATTCGCACTCGCTGAGTCCTACGTCCTTCGAACGGGCCCTGACGACAACGCCGCATTCGAACTGTTCGTTTCCCGCATGGAGCTCCAACGCGGCCGAGTGACAGCGTTCTCCCACGCTGAACACGCAGTGGACATCGCGATGTCGGACGATGATCAGACGCTCGCCGATCACTCGCTCTTGAATCTCATCGCATTCTATACATCGCCGGACACCTCGTGGCGCCGAGACGTCGCGGAACTCTAGAGGCGTTGACCACGTCATCGGTGCTCAACGCCATCGCCGACGGAGCGGTGGGCGCACTCCTCGATGGATCTGTCGACGCGAACCTAGACGAAATTCGGTTCCAGCTCCTGGAGATGGCCAGCCGAGCAATAGCGGCAGCGGGTTTCGCCACTACGTTGGGATCACTTGGCTCAACATCTCGGATCTTGATTGAGTCGCGGGGCAATGCGGCGAGGCACTAGCAGCCGCCACGCGGCGATCGACGCACTGACCGCCACGTCAGCGGGGCTCGAGCTGAAGGGGCGCGCATCGCTCCGGGCATGGGCCCTCGTCCACCAGGAACAGAGGCAGACGCAATCCGCGAATTCGGCGATCGCCGAGTCGAGCCCATTTGACGCCGTTCGCGCTGAGGTTCTCGTAGACATCGCCTCGTTCACGCAGCGTATGCGACAGGTTGGGAGGCAGCAGACGTCGAGGCTCCGGGCGGCGGAGAGCGCCCCACGTATCGACCGTTGTCGAGTGATCATCAACGATCTGACAATGGCCGAAGTCGCGCGTCGCGACGCGGCGACTTCGAGGAAGCGCGCGCGAACTTGGAGTCGGATCGCCTTGACAGGCCGCATGGAGTCGCGGCATTTCAGTCGCGGGTGACGCTTAGCCATGGCGCTCAGGCGCGGTGGCATCTCGGTCCCAGGAGCGCAGAACGGGCAGTGGGTGCGGCATTCACCTGGCGGTTCTACAGAGCGCCCGCCTGTACTGCTTCCGCGCTCGGATTCTGCAGGGCGTCGCTCGCAAGGCGAGTCGACCTTCACGTCGGCGGTGCGACTGCGGCCAGCCAGGGACGACGCAGTCAGCCTCGTCGATGATCGCAGAGGCGATCGTTGACCGAACCTGGTGACCTCGACCCAGAGGGCACGCAGATGGTGGCGAGGAGGCCGAGCGACGCCCGCATCCGATGGCGGGAGCCGCTTCGGCGGCAGTCTCGGCCACGAGCAATCAAGCTGACCCGATTCTGCAGCCGCTTCGATTCTCGATGCGGTCGGTGAGCCTCGAGGACATCGACGCCTTCGCCAGGTCGCACGTGGACTGAGGACATGCCCGGAGCATCGAACCTAGGTCGAGGACTCGCTCGTCGGCTAGCGCCGCTCGTCTTCGTGGAGGATCAGGGTCGCGTGCAAGTTCACGATCGGCGACTGATCCTGATCCACGGATCTGACATTCGTCGAAAGGTCTTGGCCCTGCTTTGCTTTCTCTGTGTCGCGCCAGAATGCGTCCGCGACGCGTGACCAGGTTCTCGATGCGCTGTGGCCCGATCTTGAGCCGGATTTGGCTGTCAATTCGCTGAACCAGACGATCTACTTCCTTCGCCGCGTATTCGAGCCGGCGTTCTCCGAGGACATGACACCCGGATATGTGCATCACGACTCGGACGTCGTCTGGCTCGACTCGGAGCTCATCACGAGTCGCTCGATGCAAACGCGGAAGGCCATTCGTGCGGCCGAGTACGAGAGCGTCCCCTGACAACGTGCAGGACTTGAGCACCACGTATCGCGGTCGTTTCGCGCTGGACTTCACCTATGAGGAGTGGGCCGTCGCCTACCGCGACTCTATGCACGCCGCATACCTGGAGATCATCGAGCGAGCGGTAATTGCCGATACGGCCAGTGGCTCGTTCGATCGCGCCATCGGCCTGGCACGACGATGCAATCGAGGTGGATCCGGAAGCCGAGCAAGTCGAACTCTCACTCCTCAAGCTCTATCGCCGTACCGGTGCCCATGCGGCGGCAGCTGAGCAGTACGCTCACTACGCGGCCGTGCTTGCGGGACGAACTCGGCGTCGACCCTCCGCCGCTTGAGAGCCTGTGACGATAGGTAACGTTGCGTATTGACCGGTCCAGATTGGGCATCCCTATAGTCCGCCCACTGCTTAGTACCTCGGTACTAGGAAGCAATGTCAATACGTCTGGACGCGCTGATGTTCTCCCCGAATTGGGCACTTAGGGGCGAGCGGAGCGGGTAGTGCAACCGACCGGACTCAGTCAGGTCGGTTTTCGCGTCGTCGTTGGGCAAGCGAGGACCGCAAGGAGGGTCGATCATGGCACCAGAGACCAACGGCAAGCCTTGGTAAAGTGAGGAGGAGGGGAGGAACCGAGCATGAAGGTCCGCCTCTTCCAGTTCGTAGTAGCCCTCGGAGCCGTGCTGGCCGTTGCACTCGCGGGTGGAGCGTCACTTCACGGCGTATAGGACCACAGTCCCGTTCCGGCCTGTAGCAGAAAGGGGTTAGAGTTCCCCTGCTGATCGGGTCGTAGGGATCAGGTGCATGCCGAAGGCACTGAAGATATACGTCACTGGGCTCGTGCTCTCGAGTGCTATTGCACTCGTGGTCACGAGCCTTGTGTTTGCCGGCAAACCTGGGTACATCCTGGGAATGACGCCGGAGATCTCCGCGGTCCAGCCACCGAGTGAAATCGGAGTGGCCATAGGACTGGCCTTCTGGACAGTGATGACCCTGTTTGCGTCGGCGCTTCCAGTCCGGATGCCCCGAGGCACAATCGTCTCAGTCTCATTCGCAACAGTGGTCGCGGCAATGATCCTGGGAGGCCCAGTCGCAGCTGGATGGGTTGCGGCAATCGGGACTACTGAGATGCGGGAGCTCCGAGGACGAGTCCCGTGGTATGGGATGCTGGCCAACCACGCTGGGATCATCCTTCCAGCCATTATCGGTGGGCTGGTCTTTGAGGCAATCCGCGGCGGCTCGAACGACCCGGCGATAACGTTCATTGCGACGATGGGTGGTGCCGCCATCTATTTCGCTTTGAATGCCGTGTTGACCGCAGCCAGTGTGAGTCTGCGCGATGGGCAGCGCTTCAGACTGGTGCTGCTCGGGGACACTCAGAGCCTACCTCGCGAATCTATTCGCCCTGGCTCCGCTGGCTTGGCTGATGTCCCAGATCTACCCACTGCCGAACAATGCCGGTCTCTGGGCCACGCTTCTATTCGCGCTGCCGCTGTATACGACGAGAGTCGCCTACCAGCGCTTCGTCGAGATGCGGGAGATGTTCACGCAGACGATCGGTGCGCTCGCGGAGGCTGTGGACAAGCGTGACCCGACGACGAGCATGCACAGCCGTCGAGTGATGATGATTGCAAGCGACATCGGCCAAGTGATGCGCTGCAACGCCGCTGAAATGGAGGCACTGGAGTGGGGTGGCCTACTCCATGACGTGGGGAAGATCGGTGTGCCTGACCATGTACTGCTCAAAGCGGATCGCCTGACGCGTGAGGAGCGGACGATCATGAACAGTCACCCGGTCCTGGGCGCCCAGATCATCTCGCCAGTCAACAAGTTGGCGCCGGAGCTCCCGATCATCCGCCACCACCACGAGTGGTACAACGGCTCCGGGTACCCGGATCGACTGATCGGAGAAGAGATCCCGCGGCTCGCGCGAGTCCTCCACGTGGCCGACGCATTCGAGGCCATGACTGCCAAGCGGCCCTACCGGATGACGCCGTTGACCGCAGAGCAGGCGCTGGCCGAGCTTCGCAAGTTCGCGGGCATCCAGTTCGACCCGGAGGTCGTCGACGCGTTCGTCAGGACGAAGTGGGTCGAGGGGATCCGCGATCCGGGACGCGGCGAGCCCGATTCGAGCGCTCCGGTCCGACTGCGGCCGTTGCCACCGCTCATCGGTGAGCACGGGTCGGCCGCGACGGCGTCGGGGACAAGTCCCGCCGACACGCGCTAGGGAGTGCTCCTCGGCGGGATCGCGCTCGGCTTGATCGCCGGGCTGGTCGCGGGGGGCAGGCTCCGCAACCTGGCCGACGTACGCCTCCGCTGGATGGCGGCGATCTTCCTCGCCGTCATCCTTCGCTACGCGACCGAGGCGGCACTCGCCCGGAACCTGCCGGCCGCCGAGAACCTTCGCCTTCCGCTCTTGGTCGGGTCGTACGGGTTGCTCCTTGTCGGCACGTGGGTCAACCGGCGTCGACCCGGGATGGCCATCGCGTTCGTCGGCATCCTTTCGAATGCCGTCGTGATCGCGGTCAACGGCGGGTACATGCCCATCTGGGAACCAAGCCTGGTCGCCGCGGGCCTGACCCCGACCGACGTGACTGGGACCCTCCACATCCTGCTCCCGCCCCCGATCGACGCCGAGTTCCTTCGGCATCTCGGCCCGCTCTCCGATGTGGTCCCGATCCCGATCCCCGTCGTCCGGAACGTCGCGTCGCTGGGCGATGTCGTCATCTCGCTCGGGTCTGAGCTTCTTCCTGTTCGCGACGGTCCTCCGGTCTCCCGGGCAGGCCGCCACCGAGGAGGCCGAGGACGATCAGGCGGGATCGATCGAGCCCATTCCGGGCGTGATCGCGGCCACGGCGGTCGACCAGGCGACGTCCTCTGGCCGAACAAGCGTCAGACCCGCGACCGGTCTCGTCGGTGGTCTGACTGAGGCGTCGATCCTGCAGCGGCCCGTCCTGCTTGGGAGAGGGACGCCGGCTCTCGCTGAAACCGGGCTCGAGTCCGCTCCCACGGTCCCGGGGCTCCGTCGACGCGTTCGGCGGCACCCGTACGTCCGACTCGCGCTGGATCCTTCGTTCTCGGCACTCTGGACGAGCGGGGTGATCAGCCTGTTCGGCGACCGACTGAACCAGATCGCGCTCGCGGTCATCGTCCTTGCGTACACGGGATCGGCCGTCGCCGTCGGGTTCGTCTTCCTCGCCGCCGCGCTGCCGAACCTGCTGCTCGGCCCGATCAGCGGGACCCTCGTCGATCGCTGGGACCAGAAGCAGGTCCTCGTCGTCAGCGACCTCCTTCGGGCTGCGGTCGTCCTCCTCATCCCGATAGCTGTGACGCAGAACGTTGTGCTCGTCTATCCGCTCATCTTCGCCGTTACGTCGATCTCGATCTTCTTCCGGCCCGCCCGCGAGTCGATCATGCCCCGGATCGTCCGACCGGACGACCTGCTGACGGCGAACTCCGCCAACTGGATGGCGGAGACGCTGGCCGACATCGTCGGATACTCGCTGGCCGGCCTGTTCGTCGCCTTCCTCGGCGAGCGCGATCGCGCTCGCGTTCTGGCTCGACTCAGCGACGTACGTGATTTCGGCTCTGCTGATCCTCACGGTGACCGTCCCGCCCGTCGTCCATGCCGCTCGCCGAAGCGGGCGCAGGGAGTCATCGACCGAGATGCGTGCCGGATGGCGCTTCCTGCGGACGGAGACCACATTGCTCGACGAACACGGCCCAGGCGGTGGTTGCCCAATTCGGAACAGGGATCCTGATTTCCGTGACGCTGATCTATGTCGACACCGTGCTGCGCGACGACCGGCTGGCGACTCCGACGGCATATGCCCTAATGGAAGCAGGCCTCGGCCTGGGCAACCTGGTCGGCGGGTTCGTCATCGGACTTGCTCGGTCCGCGCCTGGCCAAGGGTCGGCTGATCATCCTCGGCTATGCCGCGTACGGCGCCTGCATCGTGGGTCTGGGACTGACCGGCAACGTCGCCGCCGCTCTCGGGCTGGCGGTCGGGGTCGGGATCTCGAACATGGTCTACATCATCCCGAGCCAGACGCTCTTCCAGCAACGGACGCCTGGGGACATGATCGGTCGGGTGGTCGGCATCCGGTTCTCGCTCGTGTTCGCGTCGCTGTCCGTGGCCATGGCGTTGAGCGGCTTCCTCGTCGACGCGTTCGGGGTTGCAACGGTCCTGACCGCGTTCGGAGCGTCGACGATGCTGGCAGGTCTGGCCGGCCTGCTGGTCCCGGCACTCCGCGACGCGTGACGGTGGGCTTCGGTACACTCCGCCTCTGCCGGCCCGTGACATCGTTCGGCCGCACCAGGAGAGACGCGACTCGATGACCGATCCCGAGCAGCCCGCTGCCGACGATCCCGAGGGCCCGACCGAGGACCCAACGGACGATCCGGCCGGCGAGGTCGTCGAGCAAGGCGCGAGCGACGGGGCGGCGACCGCGCCCGAGCCGGAGACCGGCGCTGAGGCGACTGCGCTCGAGCCGGAGACCGGCGCGGAGGCGGAGGCCGGCACACACGCCGACGGCGCCGACGATCGCTCGGCCGCTGTGCCCGTGTCCGACGAGGACCTCGAGGTCGACGCGGACCTCGAGACCGAGACTGACGACGTCACCACGTCCTCGGACGGGCCGCTCCCCGATGTCGTGGACGAGGAAGACCTCGAGACCGAGGAGGACCTCGAGACCGAGTTGGACGACGAAGACGCCTCGGAGGTCGAGGTCGGCGAGGACGAGGAGGAGGATGGCGACCTGGCGACGGATCTCGCCGTCCCAGCCGCCACGGCGGCCGCAGCCGGTCAGGCTGGCCGGCCGAAGGGCCAGCGCTACCAGAGTGAAGTGGCGCCGACGCCATCGGATGTGGCAGTCAAGATCCAGGACCGGGCCTCGGCCGTCTTCGTCATCGTCGTGGCGGTCGTGTTCGGAGCGATCCTGCTCAACGGGATCTTCCTGGGCAAGGGTGGCATCGTGACGCCGCTCCCGACGGCGTCCCCGATCCCGAGCGAGTCGGTGGAGCCATCGAGCTCGGCGTCCGCGTCGCCGTCGCTCGAGCCGTCCGCCAGCTCCAGCTCCGTCCCGTCGAACCCGGCGTCGACCAGCCCGTCGGCGCCGGCCTCCGCCTCGCCCGCGGCGTCGCCGCCTGCGTCAGCCGCACCCTCGAGCGCGGCTCCGACCAGTCCTTCGAGCGCAGCGCCGCCCTCGCCCTGAGTCGGCGCACCGGCGCAGCGGCCCCAGGGCGCCGGCGGACGTCCTCCGGCGCAGGCACGAGCGTATCCTCGTCGCATGGGTGCCCGACCCAGCGCCGATCCGACCGGTGCCACGTCCGCGCGGGAACGCGCCGCGATGGTCGCGACCCAGCTCCGCCGTCGTGGCATCGCAGACGAGCGAGTGCTCGCAGCGATGAGCACGATCCCGCGGGAGTGGTTCGTCGATGCCGCGGTCCGACGGCACGCCTACGACGATGCGGCGCTGCCGATCGCCTCGGGTCAGTCGATCAGCCAGCCGTACATGGTCGCGCGCATGACCGAGCTCCTCGCGGTCCGACCCGGCGACCGCGTCCTTGAGATCGGGACGGGATCCGGCTATCAGGCAGCGATCCTGGCGAGGCTGGGCGCCCGCGTCCTTTCGATCGAGCGGTTGCCCGAGCTGGCGGCGACCGCGACGGCCCACCTCGACCAGCTGGACGACGGCGACCGGGTCGAGGTCCGGGTCGGCGACGGCAGCCTCGGCGCCCCGGACGACGCGCCGTTCGACGGGATCGTCGTCACGGCGGGCTCACCGGAGATCCCGGATCTCGCTCCTCGAGCAGCTCGCCGAGGGCGGCCGTCTCGTCATCCCCGTCGGGCCGCGCGACCGTCAGCGGCTGATCCTGGCGACCCGGCACGGCAACGATTGGGAGCAACGACCCGAGGGCGACTGCGTCTTCGTCCCGCTCGTCGGGGCGGGCGGCTGGCAGAAGTAGGCCGGTATACTCGGCCGGACCATGAGCCACGTGTTCGTCGCCCCACACCCGGATGACGTCGCGCTGTCGTGCGGCGGACTGATCGGCAGTCTGCGCGAGCTCGGCCAGCACGTGACGATCATCACGGTCTATTCCGGGACCGGCGTCAACGACGGCCTGACGCAGTACCAGCGCGAGGCGCTCGGCTTCGGGTCGAAGGCACTCTGGCCGGTGACCGAAGCGTTCAACCGCGCCAATCTCAGCGCGGACTACCCGATCGACGACAGCGGGGCGACCGCGCCCCCCTGGGCCGCGACCTCGGATCGGCTCGACGCGACCCAGACCGACGCGGACGCCGCGGCCAAGCGGTTCTGGCAGCGGTCGAGCTGGTACCGGCGAGCCTCGATCCATAACGAGCCACTCGCCGGACAGGTGCTCGTCGACGACATCCCCACCCAGGGGGCGGTCCTCACGACCGAGTTGACCGATGCCGAGGCGGCCGACGACGCGATGGCGATCCGACGGCTCGAGGAGGAGCGCTACGCCTACTACGCCGAGGCGGCTGTCGTGCTGCTCGATCTGCCCGACGCCGTCTTCCGTGGCTACGAGGGCGACGACGAGCTCCTCGGCGCTCCGCGCGACGACGATGCTCCGGCCGTGGATCTGCTCCGGACCGAGATCGCTCGGCTGGAACCGCAGAAGGTCTACTTTCCCGCTCGGGATCGGCGGTCATGTCGACCACCAGCTCGTCCGACGCGTCGGGCTGGAGCTCCTTCGGGAACCACCCGCGTGGGTCATGCCCGGGCCCGACTGGGCGGGCAAGGTGACCTTCTACGAGGACTTCCCGTATTCCTGGTGGAGCGGCTTCCGACAGCTGACCAACCTCGGGCCGGATGCGCTCGCGGGACTGCCGTCCGAGGTCTCGATCGTGCCCGAGTTCGCCGACGTGACCGACCAGGTCGAGTGGAAGATCAGCGGCATCTCGATCTATGCGAGCCAGCTCGATCGACTGTTCGGTGGCCGGCCCAGATGGCGGCGACCGTCCGCTCGAATGATCGAGCGGGTGGCCGGCCTCGGTGCGGTGCCCGGCTTCGCCGAGCGCTACTGGGCCTCGACCCGCCTCTAGCCGAGCGATCCGACGGCGACGCCCGAACGCCCGACCGAACCGGACACGACCACCGGCCAGCAGACGACTCCGACCCCTCGATCTCGTCCTGCTCGCGCTGGGCTGATCCTGGCGGTCGGTTCGTGCGGTCCTCCTGCCGTCGCCGGGGCTCCGGTCCGACATGGACATCTTCGCGGCGTGGACGCACTGGATCGCGACGAACCCGCTCGGCGAGGCGTACCGGACGGATCTGGCCTTCCCACCGGTCATGGTCTACGTGTTCTGGGTACTCGGGCATCGTCGAGCCCGCGTTCCGGACCGTGGCCGATGCGGCCGATCCGACGTCCGGCTCGTGCTCAAGGTGCCGGCTCCTCTGGCCGATGCCGGTCTCGCCGCTCGGCGTCGCCTATCTGGCCTCGGGACCGACCGCGCTGGGCGATCGCGCCGCGCTCGGGCGTCCTGCTCTCGCCGGTCGTCATCTACACGAGCGCCTGGTGGGGCCAGTTCGAGTCGATCTACGTGCTGGCCGGTCTCGTCGCGGCGATCCTGGCCATCGGCGGGCGTCCGCACCTGGCCGCGGTCGCGCTGGGTGTGGCACTCATGGCCAAGCCGCAGGCACTCGCGTTCGTCCCGCCGTTCGCGCCTGGGCCGATCGGCCCGCTCCGGCTGGCGGTCGGCGCTACCGCCGGCGTCGTCGTCGCCGGCACGGTGGTCGTCCTGTGGCTCCCGTTCGTCGCGGATGGCGGACCGATGGCGTACCTGACCACGCTCGGCCGGCACCAGACCCAGGTCTTCCCGATCATGTCGCTGCGCGCCTGGAACCCGTGGTGGGTGTTCCAGACCCTGATCGCCGGTGACGACTTCGTGGCCGACGGCGGCGCGCTGATCGGCCCGCTGTCACCGCGGCTGACTCGGCTACCTGTTCGTCGCGCTGCTCGAGATCGTCGTGATGCGGGCCGTCTGGCGGGCGCCGACGAAGCGCGGGCTGCTCGATCGGCCTGGCCGCGTCGACGCTCGTCCTGTTCGGGTTCCTGACGTCGGTCCACGAGCGCTACGCCTACGCGGCGCTCATCTTCCTCGCCCCGCTCATCCCCGACCGCCGGATCCTGGCCGACGTGGCTCGCCCTGACCGTCGTGATGACCCTCAACATCGTCGCCGCGGTGCCGCCCGACCGCCGAGATCGGGTCGCTGCTGCCGATCGGCGGGGTGGTCGGGATCGTCGGCTCGCTCGCGATGCTCGGGCTCACGATCGTCGTGCATCTGGCTCCTGGACGACGAGCGGCACCGCCCGGCCGGCTGGGACGGGGAGTACGACCGGGCGATGGCGACCACCGGGCCGGCGCGAGGGCACCCTCAGCCGGGCCGTGAGCGTATCGACGCCGGCTGCGGCCCGGAGGTGCATCGAGATCGAGCACGTTCGGGGCGCCGCGAGGGTGACCGGCGCACCGGGCTGTTCGTTCTCGCCGCCGCGGTCGCCGGAGTCGTTCTCCTGGCCCTCGGCCAGGGCCTGACGTTCTTCGCCGACGAGTGGGCCGTGATCGAGGGTCGCTCGCTCGACGTCGGGAGCTTCCTGCGCCCGTTCAACGAGCACTGGCTGGGCACGACGATCGTCGTCTACCGGCTGATGTTCGGGATCTTCGGACTCGGCTCCTACGTGCCGTACCTGTCCTTCTGATCGCGCTCCATCTCGTCGTCGCCGGCGAGGTCTTCGTGCTCGTCCGACGCGCGGCGGGTCCCATCGTCGGGCTCGCGGCCGGACTCGTCCTGCTCGTCTTCGGGAGCGGCTTCGAGGATCTGTTCTGGGCGATGCAGATCGGGTTCGTCGGGTGCGGCTGCGCTCGGCTTCGGGGCGATGCTCGCACTCGACGGCGAGCCCGTCACCGCGACGCGCGGTCATCGCGACGGTCCTCCTCGTCGTGGCCGTCACGACATCCGGGCTCGGGCTCGTCATGGTCGCCGCCGTCGGTCTCGAGCTCCTCGCCGATCGCCGCCGACGCCGCTACCTCGTGGTGGCGGTCGTCCCATCGATCATCTACGTGGCGTGGTATCTCGCGCTCGGTCGAGCGGGTGTCGCCACCGCGCGTGACCCGTTCACGCTCCAGGCGCTCAGCCAGGTCCCGGCGTTCGTCGTCGAGGGCGCCGGGGCGGCCGCCGGCGCGATCACCGGCCTCGGCCCGTTCATCGGGATCGGCCTTATGGTCGCGATCGTGGCGATCTCCGGCTGGGGTCTCGTCCGAGGCGAAGGTCTGCCGGCGCGGGTGGTGGGCTGTCTCGGCGGGATCGTCGTGCTGTACGTGCTGACGGGCCTCGTCCGGGCGCAACTCGTCGACGACGCGGCGCTCTACACGCGCTATACGTACCTCGCCGGCGCGCTCCTCATGGTCGCGACCGGAGCGCTGATCGGACCGCGCGTCGTCGGGCTCACGCTGACACCCAGGGTCCGGCTCGTCGCGGTCGCCACCGGCGGGACGGTGCTGGTCCTGGCGGTCGCCTGGAACCTGCAGCTGCTCGTCGCCGGGCGCGGCGCTGTTCCTCGAGCGCGCCGAGCGCACCCGAGCGCTCGTCGGCGTCGCCCTCGACCGGACTTCCGGCGGCCGTCGATCCCGACCGGACGCTGATCCTCGTGCCGTCGCCGCGCTCGCTCGACCGGCTGGTCGCCGCCTATGGGACGCCACTCCTGGACCCGCTCGCGATCGGCGGCGTCCCGCAGCGTCTCCGACGCCGCCCGGGCCGACGCGCTTCGGCGCGCGCTCGAAGGCAAGGGCCCGGTCGGCGCGCTGCCTCAGTGAGTGCTAGGCGGTCCGGCGGCCACTGAGCCGACGAAGCCGGCCGCGGAACGCCACGGCGTACCAGTGGAGGTAGTGGGGCAGCCACTTCCGGAGCTTGAAGTTGCTCTGACCCGCGGTCCGATCGCGCCACGTCGTCGGCACCTCGGCGACCGTCCGCCCGTCGAGCGTGGCCTTGACCGTGAGCTCGAGGGCGAGCTCGAACCCGGCCTCGCTCTCGATCGGCGTGGCGTCGAGGAAGCGCCGGCTGTAGAGCTTGAAGTTGTTCGTCGGATCGTGGGTCGGGACGCCGGCGAACCAGTGCAGGGTCAGGCCGGCCGTCCGGCTCATCAGCCGCTTGAGCGGCGGTCCGCCGATCTGCCGACCGCCCGACATGTAGCGGCTGGCTGCGACGACGTCGGCGCCGGACCTCGCCAGGGCGACCATCGCGTCGACGATCGCGGGCTCATCCGAGCCGTCGGCCATCGAGATCAGGACGTACGGCGCGCTCGTCCCGGCGATCCCCGCCTTCATCGCGTTGAGCACGCCGCGACCCAGGTCGTTGCGGAGACCGCGGAGCCCCGGGATGTCGGCGGCCAGGCGGGCGACGACCGGGACGGTCGTGTCGCCGTCGAAGTCGTAGACGACGACGAGCTCGTGCGGGGTCGTCGACGCCCGCCGCCATCGCCCGCAGGACGGGCTCGACCGCCTCGCCCTCGTTGTAGACCGGCAGGACGATCGCGAGCTCGGGTGTCGCGGCGTCGCGTCATCCGGGCGCTTCCGTGACCCGGCCCGTCGTCGGCGGCAGCCGGTCGCAGCGTCGACGAGCTCACCGAACCGGGCTCCGATCCAGACCAGCGATGCCGCCCCACCGATCGCGAGCGGCAGGACCGTCAGCGCGTGGACGAGCAGCGCGAACGCGAGCGCCTGGCTCGGGAGCGACGCCGAGCGCCCGGGCCGCGGCCGATGCCGCGAGCTCGAACGTGCCGATGTAGCCGGGTGCCGACGGGATCGCCGTCCCGAGGACCGTGATGCCCGCGACGAACATCGCGCCGGCCGGCGTCAGGTCGATGCCGAGCGACTGGGCGACGGCCCAGTAGGTGACCCCGTCGAGCGGCCCAGGCGAGGAGGCTCAGCCCACCGGCGCCGGCGAGGGCGGGCCGTCGGCCTCGGCCGTCCATCGCCGCGAGGAACCGGTCCGACCGGACGAGCCACGGCCGCCAGGCGGCGCGCGACCCGCGCGGTCGAGCCAGCCGAGGATCGTCGTCGGGAGCGGGGTCTGGACGATGACGATGACCGCGCCGGCGAGGACCGCGGCGAGGACCGCCGTCCGGACCGCCCAGTCGGGCGCACCGGCCAGCGCGGCCGCGGGCGCGGCGATGAGGGCCAGCGTCAGCGTGTCGATCGCGCGCTCGAGCACCACCGACCCGAACGCGCTCGACGCCGGGATCGTCTCGCGTCGGCCGACGAGGACCGCCCGGATCGGGTCACCGAGCCGGGCCGGCAGCACGGCGTTGCCGAGGTAGCCGATGAGCACGATCGGGACGAGACGCCGCGCGCGACACGCGTCCGGCGGGCCCGGGCGGCAGAAGGAGCGACCAGCGGGCCGCCCGGACGCCGAGCTGGACGACCAGAGCGGCGGCGGCGAGCGCCAGCGGTCCGGGTCGGACGCCCGCCGAGCAGGGCGAGGGTCCGCGCGAGGTCGATGCCCTGGAGCGCGACGGCGATCGCGATGACGCTGACGGCAGCGCCGATCAGCGGGATCGCCAGCCGCCGGACGGCCCGGTCCTCGGTGCCGTCCGCGTCCCGGCCGTCACGGTGCCTCCGCCACGTAGAGCGTCTGCCGGCCGAGGAGCCGCCAGGCGAGCGGCACGCGCAGGTAGGCCCGGACGAGGACGCGGGTGGCTCGGCAGCCGGCTCTTCGTCGAGTAGGGCAGGAACGCCGGGATCAGCCGGACCTCGCGCAACCCGGCCAGCCCGCCGGCCTCGGCCAGGCTGCGCTCGGTCAGCGCGACGCGATGGTCGATGAAGTCCCAGTAGGCGCCGCCGACGAGGCGGATGTTCGGCTGGAGGACGATCGACGCGACCACCGGGTCGGAGCAGGCGACGCGCGACCGCGAGCTGCTCGATGACCGCCTCGGGGCCGTGGAGGTGCTCGAGGTAGTTGCTCATGAAGACGGTCCCGAACGTGCCGACCGGCAGGTGCTGTCTCGAGATCGAGACCGTTCGCCTGGACGAAGTGGACGTCGGCCGGGCAGCTCGCTGCGGACGTCGCGCAGGTCGGCGGCCCAGCGGTCCGCCGCGCGGACGTTGCGGATGAAGTAGCCGGAGTCGCAGGCGATGTCGAGGACGGGCGCGGACGGGTCGATCCACTGCTCGAGGTACCGGGTGATCTCCGGCCAGATCATGTCCTTCTGGCGCCGGGAGACCTCCGGGAACCGCTGGCGGTAGACGTCGTCGAGCCCGGTCACCTAGATCCGCCCGGCCTCGGCCTCGGCCCGGATCCACGGGATGACCTCGTCGAGCATCTCGTCGAGCGTCGTCGTCGCCTCGAACCCGAGGATCTCGCGCGCCTTGCGGACGTCCGGGACGCGCATCTGGACGTCGTGCTCGAACGGCGGGTCGGAGACGGGCGGAACGGCCGATCCGGGCCGTTGACCTTGCGCCAGATCGTCTCGGCCAGCTCGAGGACCGTGGTGCTCGCGGCGGTCGACAGGTTGAAGTCCTCGTCGATGGCCGCAGGCGACTCCATCGCCATCCGGATGCCGCGGGCCAGATCGCCGCCGTAGGTGTAGTGGCGGACCTGGCTGCCGTCGCCGAGGATATGGAGCGGGTCCTGGCCCTTGAGCACCTTGAGGACGAGGTCGGGGACCACGTGGCTGAGCGCGAGCTTCACGTTGCCGCTCATCACGTCGGTGTCGCGAACGGCGCGCCGCTCGCCGATGCCGACGCAGTTGAACGGCCGGAGGATCGTGTACGGCAGGGCGTACTGCTCGTGGGCACCGCGGGCGAAGTACTCGCTGGCCAGCTTCTGGAAGCCGTAGGTCGAGATCGGCGGCGGGCTCGACAGCTGGGCGCCCTCTGGGGTCGGGAAGACCGTGGCCGACTCGTAGACCATCGACGAGCTGAGGACGACGATCCGCTCGAGCCGACCGTCGCGATGCGCCGCGATCGCGGCGTCGAAGGTCGCTGCGAGGATCCGCTCGTTCTCGGCGATGAGGTCGTAGGCGAACTCGTGGAAGTAGCTGATCCCACCGATCATGGCCGCGGCCGCGACGACCTGATCGCAGTCCGCCGCGAGCTCGGTGAGAAGCGCCACGTCCTTCGCGTCACCTTCGACGAACCGGTAGCCCGGATGGCCGTCGTAGGACTTCGTGAGCGGGCCGTACTTGCTGAAGTCGTCGACCCCGATGACCTCGTGGCCGCGCTCCAGCAGGTCGGGCACCAGGTAGCCGCAGATGAACCCGGCGGCGCCGGTGACGAGGACCCTCACAGCCGGATCCCGTCGCCGAGCGCGCCCCAGATGTCGACGACGTCCCGCTGGACTGCCGAACGACAGGCCGCGATACGCCCGGTGGGGCACGCCGAGGACGACGATCTCGCTCTGATCGATGACCTCGTCGAGCGGGACGAGCCGATCGTCGGCGACGAACGGGTCGGTGCACAGCACGCGCGCGCCGGCCCAGGCCAGCAGCTTGCGCAACTTGAAGCTGAGCGAGGCCCGCGTGTCGTCGGACTCGGCCTTGAACGCCATCCCGAGGATCCCGACGGTCTTGCCGTGGAGCGAGCCGTAGCGCCGCTCGAGCGCCGAGACGATGTACGCGGGCAGGCCCTCGTTGACCTGCATCGCCGACTGGCCCATCGGGAAGTGGTCGGCCGTGAACGCGGCCAGCTGCATCGTGTCCTTGAACAGGCACGGGCCCGCCGCGAATCCGGGGCCCGGGCAGGTCCTGGGCGCGCGGGTAGTCCTCGCGGATCGCCCGGAAGACGTTCGAGTAGTCGATCCCCGCCTGGTGGGCGATCATGAAGAACTGGTTCGCGACCGCGAACTTCATGTACCGCCAGGTGTTCGTCAGGAGCTTCGCGAGCTCCGCCTCGCGGGTCGTCGTGCGGACCCGCTTCTCGACGATGTGACCGAACAGGGCCTCGGCTCGCTCGGCTGCCCGATCCGAATCGGCGCCGATGATCTGCGGCAGGCTGCCGAGCTCCTCGAGCGCGTGACCCTCGGCGATCCGCTCCGGACAGAACACGACGTCGACCCGGCAGCCTCGCTCGGCGAGGTTCTGGGTGACGTATTCGGTCGTGCCCGGGTAGACGGTGCTGCGCAGGATGACGAGGGCCCCGTCCCGGAGATGCGGCGAGATCTGGTCGACGGCGCGCTCGAAGACGGTCATCGACGGGCCGAGGAACTCGTCGACCGGCGTGCCGATGACGACGATCACGGTCTCGGCCCGATTCAGGATCGCCGCATCGTCGGACAGCTCGAGCCGACCGGTCGGCAGGAGCTCGGCGAGGAGCGCGTCGGCACCCGTCTCGAGGAACGGCATCCGGCCGGCCTCGATCATCTCGATGGTCCGGGCGTTCGTGTCGAAGATCCCGACCCGAAGGCCCGCCTGGGCGAGCACGAGGCTCAGCGGCAGACCGACGTGACCGCCGCCGCCGAGCACCACGACATCAAGATCGTTCAAGGCTTCGGAGCACTCCTCTGGCAGACGAAGGGGTCGCGATCAGGCGGGGGCGAGGGATCGACCCAGTCCCCGGGCGCGACGATAGCAAACGGCTCATCGGGCAGAGCCATGATGACGACGGCGCCATAGTCGGCCACCACCCGGTAGTCCTGACCCACCGCTCGGTCGAGCAGGTCGGAGCCCACCGCGCGGCTCTCGTTCGAGGTCTCGTAGCAGTCCGCGTACCGCGCGTCGAGGATGAGATAGCGGACCCGGTTGCGCCGGAGATCGTCGACCATCCGTTGCTGGGTCGCGGCGGTCGTGGTCACGCCCGGGTTGTACATCGTGTCGCGGACACCGGGCGGACGATCGGCGAGGTAGTAGGCCAGCAGCGGGTTCAGGAACGCGTGGCCGTTGCGGACCTCGCCGGCGAAGATCGGCTCGTCGGGCCGGGTCCGCTCGCGCACCTCGTCGACGGCGGCGACGAGCGCGCGATCGTACGGATCCTGGGGCTGGACGAGCCAGACCAGCGGGAGCGCCGCCAGCGCGATGAACACGGCCGCCCCGACGGCGATCGCGTAACGGCCGACCCGCGCTGTGATCCCCGACAGGATGTAGGCCGCCAGCAGGATCGCCGGGACGGCCGCCTGCGCATCGTGCGCGGTGTCGGCCCGACCGAGGGTCTGAAGGCGACACAGGATGGCCAGGATCAAGAGCGCAAGGTCGGTCGGAGGGATCGACCCGGTCCGCACCCGACGCACGATCGCCAGGGCGATGAGAACGAGCGGCGACCAGTACAGCAGCCAGTCGACGGCGCGGCCCGCTTCGAGCACGGCGAGCGGGCCCGGCGGCGGCACGCCACGGAACGTCCGTGGACCGACGACCGGGTACCAGACGAGCTGCTCGAGGAGCGTCGGGATCGGGACGGCGAGCACGAAGACGAGCGCCACTGGCGCGACGACGACGACCGCACCGAGGACAGGTCGCCAGTTCCTCGTCGCGATGACGATCGCGACGAGGGCGTAGCCGCCGAGATCGGGGCGAGCCAGCATGGCCAGACCGACGAGGACGCCAGCCGCGAACAACGCTCGTGACCCGGTCCGGGTCGTCGCGAGGATGGCCCCGAGCGCGAGCGCCATCGCCAGACCCCAGGGAGCCAGATCGGGGCCCACGTGGTAGACCGGGACGAGGGCGGTGATCGCCGCCAGGGCGACCCTCGGTGCGACCGGCACACGATCGCCGATGAGCCCATAGCCGATGACCCCGGTGGCGACGACGACCACCAGGCTGGCCAGGCGGAGGATCGTGAGGTCGGTCCCGAAGATGGCGGTCCAGATCGCGGCGACATAGCCGGTCAGCGGTCCGTAAAGCAACCAGAAGTCGCGGTACGGGAGCGCGCCGTGTCGGATGAACGTGCCGGCCGACGCCGTGATGCCGCCGTCGTACAGCGCGGTCTGCGACAGCGCCGCCCGCAGACCCGGTAGCGCGACAAGGGCGACGACGCTCGCCGTCACGAGCGAGCCGATTGCGACCGCACGCCCGGGTGGCACGTTCACGGCCGATCCGACCGGACGAAGACGACCCCGTCCTCGCCGTCGCTCAGCACGCGCCAGCCCGGGGACGCGCGCATCCGCGGGATCAGCCCGCGCTGCTCGGTCGAGGACGCGACCACGATCGTCACGCCGTGCCGGTCGAGGATGTCGGCCCAGCCAGCCGCGCCGCCGGACAGCCTGACGTGGTCGGCCCACGCGTCGGCGGGGATCAGCTCGATCCGCGAGTCGACCGCGACCGGCGACCCTGGGACGGCGAACTCGAGCCACGACCCCCAGCGTTGCGCATTCCAGATCCGGTCCTCCAGTCGCGCGACGCTGGCGACCGCTTCCGTGATCGAGCGCGGGGCCTCCGTCAGCAGCCCGGTCGGGCCGTAGCGCGGATCGCCGCCCCGCCAGATCGGCAGGATCGCGACGGCGACCACCACCAGGACGGCGACGATCGATGTGGTCAGCAGGCTTCGACGCTCGGTGGCGCGGCCGCCCGCATCCTGGGTCGGCTCGGAGCTCGGAAGCCGCGCCAACGCGACGTGGACGAGCCGGGCGACGGCGACGGGCGCGGCGATCGACCACCAGGCCACCCCACGCTCAGCGTAGGCACCGACCAGGGCCAGCCCGATCAGCCAGGCCAGGGTCGGCCAGGTCGTTCGCACGAACCGACCGACGGAGCCGGGATCATCCGATCCGCGCCGGACGGCGATCGCGACGATCGCGGCGGCGCCGAGGATCGAGCCGTAGAACACCACGCCGACGAACGACAGCGGCGTCGTGGCCTGCCATTCGCTGATGAGGCTGCGGATCGTCGGGTTCACCGCGAGCCCCGTGGCGTAGACCCAGACGCCGCCGAGATATGGACCGATGAAGGTGGCAGCCAGGCAGACCAGCGCGACCCCGAGCAGACGCCTGGCGCCCGGCCGAGCGGTCACCTCGTCCTCGAGCCAGGCCACCACGACCGCCGCCGGACCCAGGAAGAACGACCCGTGGACGTTGGCCCATACGACGACGAGCAGCGGGATCGCCCAGACGAGGCTGGGTCGTCGATCGCGGGCCGCGAGGACCGCGATCGTGGCTGCGAACAGCACCATCCCGAGCAGCTGCGGCCGCAGCCCGAGCGCCACGAGACCCACGCCGAACCCGGCCAGCGTCAGCCAGGCTGCGACGCGCGTGCCGGCGCCGGACGACCGACAGGCGCGGAAGACGAGCCAGGCGATGAGCCCGACGAGGGAAGCCCGAAGGACCGCCAGGAGCGCCCAGCCGCCGATCCGGAAGACGCCAGCGAACAGGACCTGGGCGCCCCACTGCTGATCGAGCCAGGGCAGACCGGCGGCCGTGAACGTGAACGTGTCCGGCGACGGGAGGGTGCCCGTGTCGAGGATGAGCTGACCGGCTCGGACGTGGTAGGCGAGGTCGACGGTCGACAGCGAGGCGATGAGCGAGCCGAGGACGGGAAGCAGGACCGCGAGCGCGGCCCACAGCTCGGGCATCGTCAGCCGCGGGATCCGATCCCCCGGCACGGCCGGGGTGGTGCGTTCTGGCATCACCCCCCGATGCTACCCATCGGAACGTGCCCGAAGACCACCCGAACGTCCTATCCGGCGGCCACCTCGGTCAGGCGCAGCGAGCGCGCACCCTCGTCGTAGATCGCCTCGACGGCGCGGACCATGAGCTCGATGCAGAACCGCTCATGGACCATGTCGTGGCCGTTCCGGGCGAGCGTGTCGGCCAGCGGGTGATCGCGCAGCAGCCGGATGATCGCGGCGGCCAGGGCGGCCGGGTCACGGGGCGGGACGAGCAAGCCAGTCCGCCCGTCCTCGATCATCTCCGGGATCCCGCCCACGTCGGAGGCGACGACCGGCCGCGACAGGGCCATCGCCTCGAGGACCGTCAGACCGAGCGCCTCGCGATACGACGGCAGGACGGCGATATCGAGCGCAGCGGTGACCGCGGGGACGTCATCGCGCCGCCCGGTGAAGACCACCCGATGGGCGATACCGAGGGCGGCGGTCAGCTCCTCGAGCGCGTCGCGGCGACCGCCCTCGCCGACCACGAGGAGCGTCGCGTCCGGGACGGCGGCGAGCACGGCCGGCCACGCCTCCAGGAGCGTCGGATGGCCCTTCTCCGGTTCGAGCCGGGCGACGACCCCGACGATCGGCCCCTCGGCCGGCAGCCCGTACTCCTCGCGCAGCGTGCAGCACGGGCCCTGGTGGTCGTAGCGCTCGAGATCGACCCCGTTGTGGATGAGCTCGATCGGGGCCGTATCGCGGCCTTCCTGCTCGAGCTTCTCGACGATCGACCGCGAGACCGCGATGAGCCGGTCCATCCGGGGCGTGAGGATCCGCAGTTGCTGGCGATCTTCCTCGGACCGGACCCGGCTCGAGTGGACGGTGGACACGACGTACGGTCGGAGCCGGCCGATCTCCCCGAGAGCGATCGCCGCCCGGGTGCCGACGAGCTCGGCGCGGTACATGTGGTTGTGGACGACCTCGGGCCGCAGATCCGCGAGGAGTGCGGCCAGCGCACCGGTCGCGATCGCGTCGTCGGGCTCATCGACCACGGTGACCGGGATGCCGTTCCGCTCGAGCTTGCGCACCGAGCTGCCGGGCGACAGGGAGACGACATGGACGTCGTAGCGCTCCCGGTCGATCCGGGTCAGGAGCCCGAAGACGTGCTCCTGGGCGCCTCCGTTCGTGCCCGTCGCGAGCACCTCCACGACCCGGATCCGGCCACCCGGGACCACCGGCCGCTGGACCGGCTCGACACATGGATCGCCCTGGGTGGGTGCGCTCATCGCTCAGGACTTCGTCGGACGAGCAGTCGTTGGATCGGTTCGTCGATCGCGCCCCATTCGTACTTGTACGGTTCGTCGCCGCGCAGGAAGTCCAGCCGGCGGCGACCCGTCGCGATCGCCCGCTCGACGTACTTGGCGATCATCAACACGCCCGGCGACAGGTCGCGAGCCTCCGGATCGACCCCGGCGTTGTAGTAGCCGAGCGTGTCGCGGTCCTCGAACGTGATCCCGGCCGCGATCCGCCGTTCGCCGACCGTCAGGAAGCACAGACGGACGGGTCCCGCCGGGCCGAACGCCCTCGAACAGGCGCCGGATGAAGCGGCGGCTGGCGTCGCCGCCGGGTGTCGGCGGGAACAGCCCATCGGCACCCCAGCGTCGCTGGTGGAGGTCGATGAACGCGTCGAGGTCGGCGAGGGGTGCCGCCGACTCGGTCAGGGTCAGCGCGCCCGCTGTCTCGGCGCGGCGGATCTTGCGCCGGACCTCGTGGCGCTCCTTCTTGCCGAGGAGCGCCAGGAACCCGTCGAGGTCGGTGACGTCCGTCGGGGATCGTCGCGACCGGGCAGACATCCTCGCGCTCGAGCGCGACCGCCCAGCGCCGACCGGCCGCCACGCGATCGAACGCCTCCGCGAGCGCGTCAGCCGCCGGGTCGGCGCAGCGCAGACGACGGAGGTCGATGACGTCCCACGGCGCGGGGTGATCCCGGTCGGTGTCGGCCGGCTGGGCGAGCGCCTCGACGATCGCGTCGGCGACCGCGGGCAGGTCGTCCGGGTCGGTGAGGATCGTGGCGTAGTCGGCGTGATACGACGCGCCGAAGAACACGGCCTTGGCCGTCGGCGGCACCGGCGTCAGCTCGAGCGACGACCCGTGGCGGATCGTCGTATGGGTCGCCGGGTCCGACGCCTCGACCTCGTGCCGGTGCATCAGCGGAGCGATCCCGATCGGCTCGGCGTCCGGTCCCGCGTCGGCATCGACGACGACGAGGGTCTGCTCGTGGGCGTTCGCGCCGTAGGCGTCCCACCACGCCCGGTGGAAGGCCCAGGCCGAGAACGGGGTCGCACGTCGGGTTCGACTCGGCCAGCGCATCCCAGGTCGAGCGAGCGATCGACGCGAATGGACGACGGACGGCGACCAGCCGACGAACGGACGCGCAGGGGCAGGTTGTGGGGCCTCGGCCGGGCCCCCCGGACAGGCGGGCTCCGCGTCGACGGCGACGGTGGTCACGCTCCCGAGGATAGCACCGGATCGGGTCCAGGTCGTTGCGCAGGCAAGGGTCCGGCCGGGCGCGCTCGCCGACCACGATCGGCGCGACGAGCGCGACCCAGAAGGCGACCGGGTAGACCACCGGCGGCAGGCCGGTCAGGACGATCGACGTGGCCAGCGGGATGGCCACGGCCCACCACTGCCGGCGGTCGAGCAACCAGGCCGTCGGCAGCAGCAGGAGCATCGCGTAGTGATCCCAGAGCACCGGCGACAGGAGCTGGCTTGCGGTCACCGCCGTGAGGTAGCCGACGACCGGACCGGAGCGCAGGCCGGTCCAGATCACGAGGCCGACGACGATCAGCGTGTCGACCCCCTGGATGGCCGTCGCCAGGCTCTCCGGGACCCCCATCTGGTAAGCGACCGCTCCCGGCGTGAAGTTGTGCGGGGTCGTGATCGGCGCGCTGATCGACCGGAGGATCGTCAGCCAGGCGGCCCAGGCGTCGAAGCCGCAGACGACGGTCGCGATCGCTGCCGCGACGATGAGGGTCGCGAGACCGACGCCGATCGCCGTCCAGCGCCGGGTCAGACCTGCCCAGACGAACAGGATCGCCGGCTGGAGCTTGACGATCGTGCCCGATGCGATCGCCACCCCGAGACGCACCGGGTCGGTCCATCCAGCGCCAGCCGATGGCGAACAGCAGGAACAGGATCGGCCCGACCTGTCCGAGCTTGATCGCGTAGGCGAACGGCCAGGACAGACCGGCGAGCAGCACGGTCAGCCAGCGGACGTCACGCGACACGGGGAGGATGGCGACTCCCACCCCGAACGCGGCGATGAGCCCGACCATCCAGGCGACGACGTCGAGCGGGGCCGGCAGGAGCGCGAACGGGACCGCCAGCAACGTGAACGGCGGCGAGTAGTAGTACAGCCCGGCCGCGCCGGCCTGGTCGATCGACGTGTCGTAGACCGGCGAACCGTCGAGCAAGCGGCGGGCGGCCGCGAGGTAGGCGTTCGTGTCGTAGCCGAGGGTCGGCCCGGCGCTCGCCAGGACCGCCCCGACGACGACCACGGCCACAACGATCGCCAGCACAGGCAGGGCGCGGACGATGGCGGACGAGCCGCCGAGCCCCGACGAGTCGCTCAAGCCCGACGCGCCGGTCCCGGTCATCGGCGTCGATGGACCCCACGGTGGAGGAACGGGATGCGGAACAGGTCCCAGGCCACCCGCAGCGCCAGACCGGGGCGGGTCTGCATCCGCGAGCCGCGCCGGTCGAACCACTGGATCGGCACGACCGTCGACCCGGTAGCCACGCCGCCGGGCGAGGTAGATCAGCTCGACGTCGAACACGATGCTCGTGATCCGCTGTCGGGCGAACAGGTCCTGGGCGGCTTCGCGCGTGAAGCCCTTGAAGCCGCACTGCGTGTCCCGGACCGGACCCGTGACCCAGATGGCCGCGAGCGCATGGAACAGCTTGCCGAGCAGGCGCCGGAAGCCCGGTTGGGTCCGGCGCATGTCGGAGCCGTCCGGCTGGATCCGGCTGCCGAGGGCCACGTCGGCGTCGCCGAGGGCCTCGATGAGCCCCGGCAGCTGGTCCGGCGGCGTCGCCATGTCGGCGTCGGCGAAGACGACGACATCGCCGTCAGCCGCGAGCATCCCGGCCTTGACCGCCGCCCCCTTCCCGCCATGCGGCACCGTCAGCAGGTCGAGATACGCTCCGCGCCAGGGTCCCGCCTGCCCCGCCGACCGGACCTCGGGGGTCGCCTCGGGTCGAGCCCGGACCAGCTCGGCGGTGCGCGTCGGAGCTGCCGTCGTCGACGACGAGCACGTGGATCCGAGCCGGCAGGTTCGTCGATCGGCGGCGCTCCCTCGCGCGGCGGGCCGCCGCGCCGCCGGAGGTAGCCGAACAGCTCGTCGAGCGCCGGCCCGAGCCGGTCCTCCTCGTTGTACGCCGGCAGGACGAGCGTCAGCGAGTCGTACGAACGGGCCGCGTCGGAGCGCTCGGGCATCGAGGCGCAGTCTACGGGCTGGCCGAGAGTTGCCGGAGGATCGCCCGGGCTGACGGGCGGCGAGCCCGATCCGAAGGCGTGGCGCAGGAGGAAGTACTCGGGGAGGGGGCGGTCATCGGTGATCAACGGACCGTCGCCGACGACCTTCTCGACCTCGTCGCCCGAGATCCAGACGAGGGACGGGATCTCGGCCGCCCAGCCGGCCGCATCGTGGGCCGGGGAGTCGAACGCCGACGACAGGTCCTCGACCACGCCGGGTCGGGCGAGGATCTTGTCGATGTTCTCCTTGTCGAACGAGATCGGCTGGTCGGACCCGAGCATGAACAGGCCCCACCCGCCGGGACCGAAGGCGACGAGGACCTCCGGGTAGACGGCACGGAACGAGCGGAGGTGAGCCAGGAACTCGTCGGTCGTCTGGCCCCAGGGGATCCACTGCATCATCACGCCGCCTGGGTTGAGGTGCGCCCTGCCCGCCGCGTAGTACTCCTCGGAGGAGATGACCGACACGCCCGCGCTCTCGAGCGGCGGTGGAGGGTCGGTCACGATGATGTCGTAGCGTCGATCGGTCAGCTCGATATGGTTCCGACCATCGGCGACGATGACCTTCCCGTTCGGATCGGCAAGGACGCTGGCCGCGTCGTCGTAGTAGACCCCGAACATCGTCGGGACCGACGGCACCAGCTCGACCGCCTCGGCGTGGAGCCCGGCGTTGAGCGCCGCCCGGTAGGCCGAGCCCATGCCGAAGGCGACGACCGCGGCCGACTTGGCCTCGGGTCGAGCGATGAGCGGCAGGATCGGCATCAGCTTGGCATCGACGGTCAGGAGGGTCATCGCCGTTCCGGTCACCCACAGGTGCTTGCTGCCGTTCTTGTCGACGCCGGCCTGGACGGATGCGATCTCATCCTCCGCCGACTTGATCACGGTCCCACCGATCCGTTCGATCCGGGCGACCGATGGGTCCACGAACGCGCCTCCGACCGCCACCATGACGATGAGCAGGCCGACCAGACCCGTCCCGATCGCGGCGATGGCGACCCGGGCCGGCCTTCCACCCAGACCGCCCCACAGCGCCAGCACGACCGCGAGACCGGCGTTGATCATCGCGATCAGAGCGAGAGCATCGGGCGACCCGATCCGCGGGATGATCGCGAACGGGAGGAGGAACGTCCCCACGATGGCGCCGAACGTGTTCGACGCAAGCAGCAGGCCGGCTCGACCGCCGACCTCCTGGTCATCCCCCTCGACCAGTGCCGACGCCGCGGGAAAGCTGAGCCCCATGACGAACGTGGCCGGCAGGACCACGAGCGCGCTCGTCCGGAGGAACGGACCGAATGCCCCGACCGAGGACGTTTGGACATCCAGGACGCCGGTCGAAGCGCTGGGGATGATCAGGACCGCTCCGAGGACCGCCAGGATGGCCGTCCCGAGTTGGGCGACGGCCAGCAGCCCGATCGTGCTCCGGATCCGGGGCCGGATGATGTTGAACGTGATGGCGCCGAGCGCGATGCCGATGAGGAACAGCGCCAGGATCATCGTGAACACGTAGGTGTAGTTGCCGGTCCCGGACGCGAGCAGTCGCGTCCAGAGCGTCTGGTAGCCGAGCGAGGTCAGCCCGGACACGAACGCGACGAGGATCCCGAGCCGGAGCGTCGACATCGCGCGCGACGACATCGGCGCGGCGCTGGACGACTCGCCCTGGGCCGATCGGACCGGAGCGGCCGTGACGGGCGCCGGGACGTCGGCCGGCTCGGCGGCGACGGCCGCTGGGGCCGTGACCGTGCCGCTCGCCGCGACCTGTTCCGGTGTCGAGGATCGAGCGACCCGTCGGTCGAGCACAAGGGCGATCGCCCCGGCGAGGGCCGAGCAGGCCGCGCCGACGACGAGCGTCCCGGTCAGCCCCACCAGCTCGATGAGGATGAATCCGGCCACGATCGTCCCGACGATCGCGCCGAGCGTGTTCGCCGCGTACAGGCGGCCGAACGCGTCGGACAAGTGGTCGGCGTGTCGGGTCAGGTAGCGGGTGAGCGTCGGCAGCGTCGCGCCCATGAGGATCGTGGCGGGAGCAAGGGCGAGGAGCGCCAGCGCGAACCGCACGAAGGCCAGGGCGCCCGGGCTCGCCTCGAGCGAGTTGAAGGCGCCGCGATACACCTCGTGGATGAGCCGGAAGGTGATCGGCGTCAGGATCACGACGACGACGAGGATGAGCTCGAGCAGGCCGTACATCCGGAGCGGCCGGCGGACGCGGTCCGCGAGGCGGCCGCCGAGCGCGCTGCCGATCGCCATCCCGCCGAAGAAGCCGGTCAGGATGGCCGACACGGCCTGGGTGGTGTTGCCGAACACGAGGACGAGCTGGCGGGCCCAGACCACCTCGTAGATCAGCCCGGCCGCCCCCGACAGGATGAACAAGTCGAGGATGATCCGCCGACTGACGGTCGGGCTCTGGGTCACGGGACGAACCTCCCGGCGAACATCGCCGTGCTCAGGATGAACAGCAGGACGAGCGACACGACGGGCCAGCCGACCCGGAACCAGCGCGCCCGTCGACCGGCCAGGAGCCAGGAGTACGGGAAGGCCAGCATCACGTGCCGGCCGATGGACTCGAGCGAGCCACTGGCGAACACGAGCCCGAGTGAGAGGACCGTCAGCAGCCCGTAGGGTAGCGGTATCCGGTCGGGTCGCAGGAAGACGAGCAGGAACACCGCCGCCAGCAATGTCAGAAGCTGGACCAAGTTGATCAGCGACAGGAGGCTGATCAGCGATGCGTCAGGTGCGGCGCCCCCGACGCCCGCTCGACCCCAGGCGGCCTGGGCTGCACCGTACGCGCCGGCGCCCCCGGCGAACAGCGACACGCCACCCAGGAACGCGGCCGCGGCGAGCGGGCCGAGCAGGAGCCAGGCCTGCGACGGGCGCAGGCGCCGACCGTCTCGCAGGAACAGGAGCAGCCAGATCGGCAGGGCGAGGACGGCGCCCTGGAGACGTGTCACGGCGGCCAACGCGACGAGGATACCGGCAAGGAGGCGGCGGTCGCGTTCGGCGGCGAGGAAGGCGCCCGCCGACAAGCACAGGAAGAGGCTCTCTGCGTAGGCCATCGAGAAGACGGCGCTGAACGGGAAGATCGCCAGCAGGATCGCTCCGAGCGCGGCGCGTTCGGTCCCGACCACCTTCTCGCCGAGGCGCACGAGCACGACCAGGCCGACCACGAACAGCGCATTGGCAAGGACCACGGCGATCGGGCCGGCGAGACCCGGCCACGGCCACGACAGGAGCCGGATGAGCGATGGCCAGAGCGGCAGGAACGCGTAGTCGTGGTAGCCATCGACCAGTGGTGCGGCGTGGTAGCCGTCCCGGGCGATGCCGAGATACCACCAGCCATCCCACGCGGTCAGGCTGCGGAGGATCGGACCACCGTCGCCGCTCGTCAGTCGTGGGTTGACCGTGACGACCTGCTCGGCGACCCATGCCGCGAACAGGACGACGACCCGCGATACGACGATCGCGACGACGAGCCCGCGGGTGCCGACGGACAGGCGATCGGGGAGTCTGACGGACGCAGGCAGGGCCGCCTCCGTCCGGGATGACGTCATGCGCTGAGGATACGGACCCGGTCGCGAGCCGATGTGGCCCGGCAGTCCTAGTCGGTCCGTCTCATCGTCGGGGCGTCCGTACACTGACCCGATGCGAGCCCGCCTGACGCTCATCCTCGAGGTCGGCACGGGGCCCAACCGCCTGCTGCGGGTCGGTCTTGCCGCGATCGCCATCGTGATCATCGGCTGGTCACTGCTCAACCACCTCCTGTTCGTCTACCCGTTCAGCGTCGACCTCGAGATCCCGCTCCGGGCGGCGCAACGCTGGCAGGACGGCGGCGCGCCCTATCTCTCGTCCGCCTTCGCCTCGCCACCGGGTCCGACCCAGCCGTTCCTGTACCCGCCGTTCACGCTCCTGCTGTTCGAGGCACTGCTCGACGTCCCGAGGTCGGCGCTCCAGCTCGTCTGGCTGGCGGCCTGCTTCGGTGCCGCCGTCGCGGCCATCCGCCGACTGGCGATCCCGTGGCTGTGGGTCCCGTTCGTCCTCGCCTGGTCGCCCTTCGCCGAGCCGATCATCGGCGGCAACGTCCAGGTGGTCCTCTTCCTCGCCTTCGTCGTGATGTTCTGGCGACGGACCCCACCCGTCGCGCCGTTCGTCCCCGTCGAGCGCGATGTGGCCGATCCGGCGACCTCCGCGGCCGGACTCGGCGTGCTGGCGGCGGCGATCGGTGCGTTCAAGGCGTCCCA
This sequence comes from uncultured Chloroflexia bacterium, assembly GCA_963783135.1. Classification (GTDB taxonomy): domain Bacteria; phylum Chloroflexota; class Limnocylindria; order Limnocylindrales; family CSP1-4; genus Chersky-267. The sequence continues at coordinate 156,449 of CAWAMH010000005.1, forward strand.
GGTCCAGCCGTGGCTGTTCCTCGTCCACCATCGACCGGTCGCGGCAGCGATCGCCGCCGGGATCGTCGTCGCCATCGCGGCCATCACGCTGCCGCTGACCGGCGTCGACCTGTGGTTCGAGTGGCTGCGCCAGCTCGGCCGCGCCACTGATCCCGCGTGGGACCTCGGTGGCATCGCCCTGGGCCGGTTCACGCCGGCCGGGGTCGGCCTGGCCGTCACGATCGCGACGAGCCTTGCCGTGCTGCTGCTGCCGAACCGGCCGGGGGCCGCGGCCTGGATCGGCGTCCTGTCCGTGTGGGGCACGCCGTCGCTCCACCCGTTCGGACTCCTGTTCCTCGTTCCGGCGATGCTCCTCATCCGGCGCGAGCTCGCACTCATCGCCGCCACGCTGATCGCGACGACGACGTACCAGGGGTCGTGGGCCGGGATCGTGTTGGTGTCGGTCGCGCTGCTTGCCGGCCTCCGTTACCCCGCCGTTCTCGAACCGCGCTCGCTCGGGGATCCCGACGCGATCCCGATCCCGGCCCCGACGCCCGCCTGAGCGCCGTCCGGGTCAGAGGTTGTAGGCCCAGTACACCCCGAGGGCGTCGACCGCGACCCCGAAGACGATCAGCACCTTGCCCCAGACCGGCAGACCGCGTCGGGCCACGGCGGCCCCGATCAGCGCCATCACGAACGGGATCGAGTCGAGCGCGTAGCGATAGCCGTACTGCAGCCAACCGCCGCCGTAGTAGAGGAGGCTCGGCACCAGGACCGCGAGCGCGGTGAGACCCAGCGCGACGCTCATCCGGGATCGCCAGTCGGCGCGAACGGCGAGAAGGAGTCCGGGGCTCGTCAACAGGATCGACATGCCGAGTCCATCCGGCTTCGGCGGCCAGACGATCTGCAGCCCGTTGGGGCCTTGGACGGCGAACGTCGGCAGGTGGATGAGCAGATAGTCGAGGTTCATCCCGAGGTGGCTGAGCGAGAACAATCCCTTGTCTCGCTGCGCCTCGAGGAACGGTGGCAGGGACGCGAGCACGTAGCCCGACTCGAGCGGCGACCCGAAGCGCGCGGCGTTGTACCAGAGGAAGAAGACCGCGGCCGGCGCGATCCCGATCGCGTACCAGACCCATGACCGCCACGGCCAGCTGCCGGGCCGACGCCGATCGGAGCCGCGCCGGTCGGCGATCGCCCAGGCGAAGAACGGCGCGGCGAGCGCGAGCGGCGCCCGGGTCAGGAAGCTCGCACCGACCAGGAGGCCGAGCAGCCACGGCCGGCGACGCCCGGCGGTCTCGATCAACGCAGCGAGCGTGAGCAGCGCGGCGATGAGGTGACCCGTGTGCCACACCCCGCCGCGCGTCGTCACCCACAGGATCTGGGTGCTGAAGCCGAACAGGACCACGAGCCACAGACGGTCGAGGAGCGATCGGACGCCGAGCCGGCCCATGAGCCACCAGCACAAACCGACGTCGACCGCGGCGATCGCCGAGTCGATGATCTGCTCCCACTGGTCGAGTCGGACCGGACCGAAGAGCGCGGCCAGCGGCATGAAGACGATGGCCGGGAACGGCGCGAACGGGACGAACACGCGACCGTCGACGATGACGTTGTCCCACGGCCCGAGCGCCCGGTCCAGCCAGATCCGGCCGTGGATGAGCGCGTCGGCCAGATAGAAGAAGTCCGGACGACCGGCATCGAACCGGTAGGAGCACAACGCGTACAACCCGAACGCGACGGCCGCGACGAGCAGCCCGACGAGCGTGGGGCGCCGATCCCGGAGGGCACGGGCGGCGCCCGGGGCACCTTCGGGTCGTGGCTCCATGGCCGAAGGCTAGCAAGTCCACGTCGCGTCCGGATCGGAGCCCGGGCGTCGCGGCGAGTCGTCCGCTGCCCCCGGTGCGATGTATCGTCCGGCCGTGCCTCCGAACATCGGTCGGGTCGTCGCGCTCACGCTGACCGGCGTGTTCCTCGTGGCGTTCGTTCTGGAGCTCGCCTATCTGATCCCGTACATCGCCTCGCAGGACGCGATCGGCACCGACTTCGCGTTCTATCGGGAGATCGGCCAGCGCTGGCTCGACACCGGGGTGTACTACCTGCCCCATCAGCTGGCCGGCCCGTACGTCGTCCAGCCCGACGTCGACGTCCTCTACCCGCCGCTCGGCCTGCTGCTGTTCGTGCCGCTCGTCTGGCTGCCGTTCCCGCTGTGGTGGATCATCCCGGGGCTCGTCGTCGGTCTGACGCTCTGGAAGCTCCGCCCGGCGCTCTGGACGTGGCCGATCATGGCCGTGCTGTTCGCCTGGCCGCGTGGCGTGAGCAACCTCATCTACGGCAACTCGGACATGTGGATCGCCACATTCATCTGCGGCGGTCTGCTGATCGCCTGGCCGGCGGTCCTCGTGGTGATCAAGCCGTCGGTCATCCCATTCGCGCTGATCGGCGCGCGGCGACGGTCGTGGTGGGTCGCAGCCGGACTCCTGGCCATCCTCAGCCTGTTCATGGTCCAGCTGTGGCAGGAGTTCGTGGTGGCGATCCGGAACTCCGACGCCGAGTGGTACTACAGCCTCGACGACATGCCGCCGCTGTTCATCCCGGTCGTCGCCTGGCTGGGCCGGCGCGACGGCGGCTACGCCTCGCTCGCCGCACTCGGCGCAGGGATCCGCGCGCTGCGGCTCCCGTCGTTCAGGCGGTCGGCACCGACCTGAGCGACCGGGTCCCGCGCGGCTCAAGCTCCGGCCGCCGCTGGGCGAGGGGCCACAGCGCAGCCAGGAGAGCAAGACCGCTCGGCCATAGGATCGGCAGTGCGAGAGTCGCGGCGACCACCACGGTCCACGGCCGGCCCGTGCGCCCGCCCCACCACACGAGGACGGCCGCGATGGGCAGGCGGATCAGCAGCGGGATGGCGATCGAGAATTGGCCGAGCGGCGCCCCACCGGCCGTCTTGAGGATGCTCTCGTCGAGCCAGTCGACCCAGAGCTGAGGGTCGAGCACGAGCGACACCGCCACGAGCGCTCCGGTGAACCCCAGCGCGATCCCGAGGTGCCGCCATTCTCGCCGGGCCGCGAACCAGACGAGGCCGACCCCGGGCGTCACCTTCGTCAGCAGGACGAACGACCAGGCGACCGGATAGCGGAACCCGAGCGCGATGGCCGCGGCCATCAGCAGCTGGACGTTGCCGTGGTAGATCTCGAGCGCGACCGGCGGGAACGCCAGGACGAGGAGGGCGTGTCGCCAGCCCAGCCAGATGACGGTCGCGATGCCGACCGCCGTCCAGAGCCAGAGGAACGTCGGCCAGGCGAGGGCGCCGAAGACTGAGAAGAGCCGGGCGATGATCGGCGTGTAGGTGAAGGCTCCGAAGGTCCCGGCCGGTACGGTGTACGGGTCGGTCATATCGACGGACCAGTAGGCGTAGGCGTCGAACCCGAAGGTCCCGGCCCGCGGCGCCACCACGAGGAACAGGAAGGCGGCGAAGGCGAGGCCCGCCAGACCCAGGCCGTCGCGGACCGCGCGGCGCACGATGGGCGACGGTCGGACGGCGTCGAACGGGGCGGTCAGGGCGGTCATTCCGGACCCGATGCTACCCCGTCGGGAGGCGGTGCCAAAGCGCCCCGGATGGCTGCGGTCATGGGTGATTCGTACCGGTCTGAGTAGGGGGTATCCGGTGCTAGGCTGCACCGGCGATGCGTACCGTCCTGGCCCTTTACGCGTTCGCCGTCATCGTGCGGCTGGCCCTGATCGGACTCTTTCCCGACCCCGCGTATGTCGATTCCTATTACTACGTGAACGTCGCCCGGGCGCTCCAGGCCGGACACGGATTCAACATCGACTTCATCTGGACGTTCGTCGATCTGGGCGGATCCCTGCCGGCCGATCCGCACCTGCCGATCCCGAGCAACGCCCACTGGATGCCGCTCGCGTCGCTCGTCCAGGTCCCGTTCCTCGCGGCCCTCGGCACCGCCGGCTGGGTGTCCGCCCTGCCATTCGCTCTGATCGGCTCGCTGGCCGCCCCGATGACCTGGGCGTTCGCGATCGAGGCCGGCGCACGACGTGACGTCGCCCTCGGGGCCGGCCTGCTGGTCGCCGTGCCGGCGGCGCTCGTGTTCATGGCTCAGCCGGACAACTTCTCGCTCTACCAGCCGATCGTCCTCGGGGCCCTGTGGCTCGGTGCCCGCGGGCTCAAGGGCAGCCCACGAGCGTTCGTCGCGGCCGGGGCGCTCGTCGGTCTGGCGATGCTCGCTCGGAACGACGGGATCCTCGTCGGTGTCGCCCTCGGCGCACTGTTCGTCTGGGATCGGTATCGGGCCTGGCGGTCGGAGCGCCCGGCGGCCCTGCCGTGGTGGTCGGCGGCCGCTGCGCTCGGACTGTTCCTCATCGTCATGGCGCCGTGGTGGGCGCGCCAGCTCGCCGTCTTCGGGACGATCTCGCCGTCGTCGGCTTCGGGCCGCATCCTGTGGATCCAGTCGCTCGCGGAGATGAACTCGATCGAGGGCCACCCGACACTGATGACCTTCCTCGATCAGGGTCTCGGCTCGATCGTCGCGAGCCGCGTCGAGGGCGCACTCCAGGCCACGATCAGCTTCGTCGTCCTGGTCGGCGGCGTGATCCTCGTGCCGACGATGGTCGTCGGTGCGTGGCTCAGGCGAAGGTCGCCGGACTACGCGCCGTTCTTCGTGTATGCCGCGATCCTCTTCGCGTTCTCCGCACTGGTCTCGGCCGTCCACGTCCCGAACGGGACATTCATCCACTCGGCGGTGGCCCTGGCCCCGCAGGCCACGGTCCTCGCCCTCGAGGGCGTCGTCGCGGCGGTGATCTGGGCCGGCTCGCGCCGATCCTGGGATGTCGCGGCAGCGTCTCGAGTGTTCGTCGTCGGGATCGTCGGCCTGGCGATGATCGTGGGTATCTCATTCAGCTTCGCCACCCGGTCGGTCTGGGCCGCTGAGCGCGATCTCAAGGTCGCCGCCGGCGCCGCCCTGACCGCCGCCGCGGCCGCGCCGACCGACGTGGTCATGAGCCTTGACACCGGTGGGGTGAAGTACTGGACCGGCCACCCGGGGGTGGTGGCACCCGCCGACCCGATCGGGACGATCCAGGCCGTGGCGGAGGCCTACGGCGCTCGCTGGTTGCTCGTCGAGCGGCGTGACAGCGTCCCCGCCCTGGCGACATTGCTGGCGACCGCCGGCGAGCGTCCCTTCTGGGTCGGTCCGAGCATCTGGCGCCAGCCATCAGCCCGAGGTGGCGACTCGACCGGGCCTGGCGATGACACGGCCGGCTCCGACGCCGCCCTGTTCCCGATCTGCTTCGACGCGGCCGATCCGCGCTGCCACGCATGACCTCGCGCGAAGCCTGGCTGACGGCCGGGTTCCTGTTCATCGCCGCGGTCGTGGCCCGGGCGATCTTCGCCTCGACACTGCGCTACCCGACACCCGAGGACACGGCCTATTACGTGGGCGTGGCCCGCAACCTGCTCGACGGACGGGGGCTCGTCAGCGACGCGATCTGGAGCTATCAGACACCACCGCTGGTGTTCCCGCGGCCGGCATTCGAGGTCTGGCTGCCGCTGCCGAGCCTCCTCGCGCTGCCCGCGATGGTCGTGCTCGGCCACACGTTCGACGCCGCGAAAGTGCCCGCAGTCCTGATCGGTTCGCTCATCCCCGTCCTCGCCTGGCGCCTCGCCGCCGACGTGGCCGAGGAGCGCGGGTTCCCTGAGGGGCGGGCGCGGACGCTGGCCATCGGGACCGGGCTCACCGCGGTCGTCTATCTCCCGCTCGTCCTGTTCGGGGCGTTGCCCGACTCGACGATGCCCTTCGCGACGCTTGCCCTCGGCGCGAGCCTGCTGATGACCCGCATCCTGCGCCGGCCGCCCGAGGGCAGCGCGCTGCGCGACCCGCGCGTCCTCGGGCTGGGGCTCGTCCTGGGTCTCGCCGCGCTGACGCGCAACGAGGCCGCCTGGCTGGCGCTGACCTGGGCGGGCCTCGCCTGGTGGAGCGGGCCGCGCGGTCATCGGCTCGCGCTCGTCGCCGTGCCGGCCCTGGTCGCCCTCGTCATCTTCGCGCCGTGGGCCATCCGCGACTGGGCCGTCTTCGGGAACCCGCTGCCGGGCCAGGCACTCGCCAACGCCCTGTCGATCCGCGGCTTCGACATCTTCGCCTGGAACGACCCACCCACGTTGGCGCGCTACCTCGCTGTCGGACCGGTCCGCTTGATCGAGATGCGGGTCGAGGGGATCTGGCACAACCTCGTCAACGTCCTCGTGGCGCCGGGATTCCCGGTCGCCCTCATCGGGCTCATCGCCCTGCCATGGACGGGTCGGGCCCGATCGCTCCGGCCGCTCGTCGTGGTCAGCGTCGTCACATTCCTCGTGACGAGCCTGCTCTTCCCCGTCGCGACGACCTGGGGGACCTTCCTCCACGCCGCCGGCGCCATGCATGTCCTGCTCATCGTCAGCGCTCTGCTGGCGCTCGACGGACTCATCGCCCGTGTCGGCGTCATCCGCGGCTGGACGCGACCGGTCGCCTGGCTCGGGCCGACCCTGACGATCGCTTCGGGGCTGCTGTTCAGCGTCGGTCTGGTGGGCTATGCCAACCAGGCGACCGACGTCGCTCGCCGGTACGAGCTCCTCGCCGACCGGATGGCGGCTGTCGGGCGACCGCTCGATGCGTCGGCCGGGCCGGTGATCACCGACTTTCCGATCTGGCTCGCCGAGGCCCGTCGGATCCCGACCCTGGCGCTGCCCGACGAGCCGCCGACGGATGTCGTCGACCTGGCCAAGGCGTTCCCCGGGACGCGCTACCTCGTGATGAGCAGTGACGAGCATGGTCGCTGGCCCGCCGTCCTGGCCGACACGACAACCCCGGGCGTGAATTGCTTCCACGAGCTCGACCTCGGACCAGCACCGACCGACCCAGCCGATGCGCGCGCCCTCGCGAAGACGCGTGTCTTCGAGATCGGCTGTCCGTGATGGCCGGACCCCTATACTCGGGCGACATGGACGGCACGCGGGTCGGCGACGCTCGAGATGGCCGCTTCGATGAGCTCCATGCCGAGGCCAAAGCCGCGCTCTCGTATTCCGCCAACAGCCTCGATGCCGTCATCGGCCAATACCGTGCCGCGTTCCTCGATGAGTTGACGCGCTACCAGTCGTTGCGCGACGAGCTCGACGGGTCAGACCGCCGGCCGCGTCGGCAACGGGTCGCCGACCACGATGCGATCGACGCCGAGCCATCGGCCGTGGAGGCCGCGGAGGCCGGGGCCGACGATGCACGCGCGCGCACGCTCCGCTCGCATGTCGAGCGTCTGGAGACCGATGTCGGTAGCCACCAGTCCGAGCTCGCGCGGTTCGAGCTCGCGCATCGGACCCTTGAGAACGCCTGGCTGTTCCTCGAGCGCGGCGACGCGACGCTCGTGCCCGGTGCCGACGGGGCCGTGGCACCGCCCGACGTCGAGATGCGGATCGTCGAGGCCCAGGAAGCCGAACGGTCGCGCCTGGCCCAGGAGATCCACGATGGACCCGCCCAGGCCCTGTCGAATGCGATCTTCCAGGTCGAGTACATCGAGCGCGTCCTCGACCGCGACCCCCGGATGGCGCGCACCGAGCTCCGGTTCATGCGCGAGCTGCTGCGACGCGAGCTCGGCGACGTCCGGACCTTCATCAGTCAGCTCCGCCCGCCGCTGCTCGATGAGCTCGGCCTCGATGGAGCGATCAGCGATGCGGCGGAGACGACGGCGGCTCTCGCCGGCATCGACGTCGTGACGGACCTCGGAGCAGCGGACACCCGGCTGGACAGCGCCCAGCAGACGGTGGTGCTGCGTGTGGTCCAGGAAGCCCTTCAGAATGTGCGCAAGCACGCCAAGGCGGATCACGTGACGATCACGACCCGGATCGACGACGACCACTGGGTCGCCGACATCCAGGACGACGGCGCCGGCTTCGACATCGGCGCCGTCGCGACCCGGGGTCGTCGCAACTTCGGTCTGCAGTTCATGCGTGAGCGCGCCGAGCTCATCGGCGCCACGCTCGAAGTGTCCTCGCGTCCGGAGGCCGGCACCGTTGTCCGGCTATCGGTGCCGCTCGAAAAGGAGAGCTCATGAGTGCCATGGATTACTCGGGCCCGGAGCGTCGTCGGGGTGGACCCGATCGACGCAACATGGAGCAGACCAAGCTGCTCCTGGTCGACGACCACGCCCTGTTCCGGATGGGCATGCGCGGTCTGCTCGAGCGCGAGCCCGACTTCCTCATCGTCGGCGAGGCGGACGACAGCCGCAGCGCCATCGAGCTCTCGCTCGAGACGTCGCCGGACATCATCCTCATGGACCTCACCCTGCCGAGCCCCGGTGGGATCGAGACGACCCAGCGGATCAAGCGCGAGCTGCCGTCGGTCGGGATCATCGTCCTCGCCCAGAACGAGGAAGAGGACGCGCTGTTCGACGCCATCAAGGCCGGCGCCGCCGCATTCATCCTCAAGGATGTCGGACCGGACGACCTCGTAACGATCATCCGACGGGTGTCCGACGGCGAGTACCTCATCAACGACAAGGTGTTCGCCAAGCCGGCGGTCGCCTCGCGGGTCCTCAAGGAATTCCGCGAGCTCGCCGTCTACGGCCAGGATGCCGCCCCGATCTTCGCCCCGCTCTCGCCGCGTGAGGTCGAGATCCTCGACAACATCGCCCAGGGCATGACCAACAAGCAGGTCGCGTACGCTTTGTCCATCAGCGAGCAGACGGTCAAGAACCACATGAGCTCGATCCTCCGCAAGCTGTCGGTCAACGACCGCACCCAGGCTGTGGTGTACGCGATGCGCCAGGGCTGGATCCGGATGCCAGAGGACTGAGCGCCGAACCGAGCCATGGAGACCCCGACCCCGCGATGACCGACACAGCAGGCGAGCCGGCCCTCGGCCAGGACCAGCCGTCCCCCGGACAGGATCAGGCGAGCAGCCCACCGGGCAGCCCAGCCGAGCTCGCCGAGCGCGTCGATCGCGATGTCGCCAGCCTCGACACGGAGCTGGCCGAGATCGAGTTGCTCGTCCAGCAGGCCTCCGCCGAGGGCGAGCGCCACGAGGCCCGTCGGGCCGCACTGGCCAACAAGATCGCCACGCACCGGCCGACCGAGTCCAGCGCGCCGATGGAGCTTGCCGACCAGAACGCCCAACTGGTCGGACTGACCCGCCGCGCCGTCGTCATGGAGTCGCAGGTCGACGTCCTCAACGGCAAGGCCAAGGTCCTGAAGCGCTACCGTGATGGCCTGGCGGCGGTCGCCGAGGAGCTCCGGGTGATGACCGATCCCGGGACCGTGCCGCTCCTCGCGACGTCGAGCCCTGACGGCCCGGGCGAGGGCGAGGGAGCGGGCATCGACATGACCCGCGTGTCGCCGGCGGTCTCGCGGATGATCCTCGCCGCCCAGGAGGATCTCCGGCGCGACATCGCGCGCGCGATGCACGATGGTCCGGCCCAGAGCCTCACGAACATCGTCCTCCAGGCCCAGATCGTGGAGCGGCTCATCGCGAGCGACCCGGCCGCCGCCCGGCCGGAGACCCGCGAGCTCATCGCGATGGTCCAATCGACCCTCGATGCGACGAAGTCGTTCATCTTCGACGTCCGACCGATGGTCCTCGACGACTTGGGTCTCGTGCCGACGATCCGGCGGTCCGCCCGCGATCGTGGCCGGCGCGCAGGGATCCCGGTCGACTTCGACTCGATGGGGAGCGATCGGCGGCTGCCGATGGAGCTCGAGTCGGGGTTGTTCCGGATGCTCGAGGAGTCGCTCGCGGGCTTTCTGGCCGGTGGCCCGGATCGGGTCGTCCTTCGGCTCGACTGGAGTCCCACGTCGCTCGAGGCGCTCGTCCGCTCGGTCCGCGAGACCGAGGACCCCCCGGCGGTCGACGTCGAGGCCGAGGCGGCCGAGACGGGCCGAGGGGGCCGACTGCGCGGTCGGGCGAAGCCGGAGCCCGAGCTACCCGCGGCCCTCGCCGCGATGATCGACGAGCGGCGCGACGAGCAGGCTGCCGCGCGGGCCGCGGACATCGCGCCGATCGCCCTGCCGGCCAAGTCCTGGCGAGACATCCAGGCGAGGGCGACGACGCTCGGCGCGAAGGCCGAGCTGTCGGATGACGGCTCCCAGGTGCGCATCAACGCCGACCTGCCCCCGGCGGACTGAGCTCCGGTGGCCCTCGAGCGCACGAAGATGTGCCGGCTCGCACCACTAGGTCAGGGCCTCGTCGAGTATGGGATCGTGCTCGGACTGTCCGCGCTCGTGATCGTGATCCTTCTCGTATTCTTCGACGACCAGGTCGCCGCCGTGCTCAACTGGCTCAGCAACCAGTTGCCATAGGCGACCAACGGGCCACGGGCGACCAGTACCTATTGGCTAATGGCAAGCGGGCAGACTCGCCCCTATATTCACGACGCCCTCGACTGGGGGTGTGCAATCATCCAGGAGGCCTCACGGCTATGGCGCTCATCAATTCGTTCCTCGCGTGGCTGAACCGCGACGAGGAGGGCCAGGGGCTCGCCGAGTACGCGCTGATCCTCGCCCTCATCGCCATCGTTGCGATCATCGCCCTCCTCTTCCTGGGCGGGCAGGTCAGCAAGATCCTCAGCACCGTCGGCAACTCGGTCTAGCACCGAAGCCACGGGAGTCCGCCGGGTACGACCGGCGCGGCTCATACGTAACGAACCGACGCCGGGCCCTTCATGGGTCCGGCGTCGATCGATTCCCGGACCGGCTCGCGGATGCTCTTGACCGCCCGACGGCGGGCTCCTAGTGTTGCTCTCCCACCGGGGTCGAGCTGCTGACGCGACCCACGCGACCCACGCGACCGATGGCTGGACGGCGACTCTTCCTCAGGCGGGGACTTCGGAGGAAAGGAGGTCATCGAGAAGAGCCATGTCGTGCCTCATCGCTCTCATCCGTCGCGATCGCGACGAGACGGGCCAGGGTCTGGCGGAATATGCCCTGATCCTCGCCCTCATCGCGATCGCCGCGATCCTCGCCCTGTTGTTCCTGGGCGGACAGATCAGCAACATCCTGAGCACCGTCGGCAACTCGGTCTAGCTCGATGGACCCGCGCGCGATCCAGGTCGGATGCGCGCGGCACCACCAGTGCCACGACGCCGGGCCCTCCGATGGCCCGGCGTCGACGCGTCTCGAACGCCGTCGTTCGCGGCGGACCCTCGACCCGGAACGCCACACCGGTGCCTCGCGCGGGCAGCCGTATGGGCAGCCCTCCGTATTGACACCCCACCGGACCTCCCCATAGTGTGTCGCTCCCACCGGGACCGAACAGCCGCGGCTCGATCCGATCGACGCGTCACGGGTGCCCGGCGGCAGCGCCGCCTCGATGCGGCGACCGCGCCGCGCAGGCGGCGACACTCGACGGAAAGGAGGGCCTCACATCGGTGGTTTCTGCGATCAGCGCACTCATCCCTTCATCTCGTCCAGCTGAGCGCGGCCAAGGGCTGGCCGAATACGCGCTCATCCTCGCCCTCATCGCGATCGTCGCGATCCTCGCCCTGCTGTTCCTGGGCAGCCAGATCAGCAGCATCCTCAGCCGGGTCGGGACCTCGGTCTAACGCCGAGGAGGCGTCGCGAGCGACGTCCCGGATCCGCCGCGAGCGGCCCTCGATCGGGGGCCGCTCGACGATTCACAGACGCGGCCGACCCGCGTCCGGGCGACCACCGCGGCCGGGCCGCCGGCAGTCCGCGGAGGACGGCCGACCTCCGGCCGGACCGGGGCCGAACGGTCCTCTGTCGGCGGCCGCCCCGACCGTCCCAGCGAGCCGCAAACGCGCCCGCCAGACGGCCCTCCGGGACGTCCGACTCGGGTCGTCGACGGGATCGCTCCGGCGGCGTCGTCGGACCCCTCCGGACGGCCACGGACCGACCCTCGCCGGGCCGCGCACCGGGTCGGGCGAACCGACCGGCCAGGACCCGATCAACGCACGAATCGTGCTCGTTTTCTGGCTAATTCCTCCTAATGGTCCTAGCCCTTTGGTATAGTCGCGCGCCCTTTGCCCGATGCTACAGTGGTGCCACCTGTCACACGGCTGGGGAGAGTGGCTTTGAAGAAATCGAACCGGTTGATCCTGCTTGTCGGGGTCGTCCTCGCAGCGGTTGCATTTGTCGCGATCGTCTTTCTATTCAGCAGCGGCGGAGGCTCGTCCAATCAGGGGCAGAATGCCGTTCCGACCGAACTGCCGACCGTCATCGCATCGGTCGATATCCCGCTCGGGACGCAGGTCCGCAGCGACATGCTGACGGTCAAGACCGTCGCCGTCGCGGACCGGGCCGCTGACGCGGTCCAGGAACCGTCTCCGGTCATCGGCCAGATCGTCCGGACCAACGTGGTCGCGGGCGCTCAGATCACCCGCTCGATGTTCGCCGTCAGCTCTGTCGGCCTGGCACCGGGTCCGCTCCTCGCCAAGGGCCTTCGCGCCCAGTCGGTGCAGGTCGACCAGGTGACCGGCGTCGGGACGCTCATCAATGTCGGCGATCGCGTCGACGCGGTGGTCGGCTTCGGCGGCGGCGGCTGCGGTGCGTCGTTCCCGGTCGTGACCGTGGATCCGACGACCGATACCGTCACCCCGGTCGCGGGCCTGTCGAGCATCACGGTCAAGCTGCTCCTGCAGAACATGCAGGTCGTCTCGACCCTGCTGCCGCCGGTCACGACCACCACTGAGTCCAATGGCGCCTCGCCGGCACCCGGCACCGGCACCACCCTGAACGGTCAGCAGGAGATCGTGGTCCTCGCGGTCACGGCCCAGCAGTCCGAGATCATCAAGTACGCCCAGACAGACGGCTGTATCAGCCTCGTGCTCCGGTCGCCGAAGGACTTCATCGACGACGCCGGGAACACGACCGAGCCGCCGCCTGATCCGACCACCGGCATCATCCTGAAGACTCTCGTCGATGAGTACGGCGTCCTTCCGCCGCAGGTCGTCGAGGCCATCCTGCCGAAGAGGTAGGGGCGAGTGACGGAGGCGCCCGGCATCGCCACTCTCCGCCAGCGCCATCTGTTGCAACCAGCGCACTAGACCCGGCGACGGGCGCGCCAGATCCGAACGGATCCCGCGCCCGTCAGCCGCTCCACCGAGACCGTAGCGATCACCGAGAACCACCGAGCACCATCCATCGAAGCACCGACGAGCAACGAAGGCTGAACGCCACACATGGCAGACTCGATCAAGGTCCTCATCGTCGACGACATCGCCGAGACGCGCGACCACCTCACGAAGCTCCTCGGATTCGAGAGCGACATCGAGGTCGTCGGGGCAGCCGACTCCGGCCGCCAGGCGCTCGAGATGGCCGGGCGCCTGCGCCCGGATGTCGTGCTGATGGACATCAACATGCCCGACATGGACGGGATCGCTGCGACCGAGCAGCTCTCGGCCGAGGTCCCGACGGCCGCCGTCGTGATGATGTCGGTCCAGGGCGAGGCGGACTACCTCCGCCGATCGATGCTCGCCGGCGCTCGCGAGTTCCTCGTCAAGCCGTTCAGCAGCGATGAGCTGACCGCCTCGATCCGCCAGGTCTACACGCGGGAACGCGAGAAGCAGGGCCGGATCTCCGTCACGAACGTCGCCGCAGCAGCGGCCGCGAGCGCGGCGGCCAGCCGCGACAACCGGGAACCCGGCCAGCTCATCGCCGTGTTCAGCCCGAAGGGCGGCGTCGGTCGCACGACGATCGCCGTCAACTTCGCCGTCGCCGCGGCCGCCGAGCTCGGCCAGAAGACCGTCCTCGTCGACGGTTCGTTCCAGTTCGGCGACGTGGGCGTCCTGCTGAACCTGAACCCGAAGAACAAGTCGATCGCCGACCTCATGCCCGAGCTCGATGCCGGGGAGCTCGAGTCGATGGACACGTTCGTCATCAATCATTCGTCGGGCGTGAAGGTGCTTCTCGCGCCGCCATCCCCGGAGATGGCCGAGACGATCACCACGGCCGGCGTCCGCAAGGTCCTCGACGGCCTGCGCGCCACGTATGACGTGGTCGTCGTCGATTGCACGGCCACGTTCAGCGACACGACCCTGGCGATCCTCGACGCGGCGGACGTCATCCTGACGGCGCTGACCCTCGAGATCACCTCGATCAAGAACATGCGCTTGTTCCTCGAGGTGGCCGACCAGCTCGGCTACGAGTCCTCGAAGATCAAGCTCATCCTGAATCGGGCCGATTCCACGCTCGGGATCCGCGTCGCGGATGTCGAGCACTCGATCGGCCGCAAGGTCGATCACACGATCGTGAGCGACGGGCGGAGCGTCGTCTACGCCCTGAACCGCGGCGTGCCGTTCGTCCTGTCCAATCGGGAGGCCCAGGTGTCCCAGGACGTCCTTCGCCTGGCGACCGCCATCACCGGTGGCGAGCGCAAGGCGGCGGAGTCCGAAGACGCCAAGACGGGTTCCCGCAAGTCGCTGTTCGCATGGCGGTAGCAGTCGGCCCCTCGGGGCCTGAAGGGGTGTAAGGCGATGTCCCTCCTCAAGCGGATCGAGAGCGCTCGACCTGGTTCGTCCCCCGGAGCGCCGGGCGAGAACCTGCCGGCTCCTGCCGGCGGGACTCCTGGTGGCCCGGCTGGAACGCCGCCGCCGCAGGCGACCCGGCTCATGTCCCAGGGCCCCGTCCGGGAGTCCTTCCGGGACGTCAAGTTCCGCATCCAGAGCCGGGTCATCCAGGACCTGGACCCGAAGCTCGACCTGTCCAACCAGGTCGAGGTCCGGCGCCAGATCGAGGAGATCTTCGGCAAGGTCATCGACGAGGAAGGCCTCGCGCTGACCCGGGCCGAGCGTGTCCGGATGCTCGAGCAGATCACCGATGAGATCATCGGTCTCGGTCCGCTCGAACCGCTCCTGCGCGACGAGAGCATCACCGAGGTGATGGTCAACGGCCCGCGCCAGGTCTACATCGAGCGGTCGGGCCGCCTCGAGCTGACGAACGTCGTGTTCCAGAACGACGACCACGTGATGCGCATCATCGATCGGATCATCGCCCCGATCGGTCGCCGCGTCGACGAGTCGTCGCCGATGGTCGACGCCCGCCTGACCGATGGCTCGCGCGTCAACGCGATCATCCCGCCGCTGTCGCTGGTCGGGCCGGTCATCACGATCCGGAAGTTCTCCGCCTCCCCCTTCACGGTGGACGACCTGATCCGGTTCGGCACGGCGACCGCCGACATGTTCGACTTCCTCAAGGCCTGCGTCGAGGCCCGCCTGAACCTGTTCGTGTCAGGCGGTACCGGCTCGGGCAAGACGACCACCCTGAACGTCCTCTCGTCATTCATCCCGAACGACGAGCGGATCATCACGATCGAGGACGCGGCCGAGCTCCAGCTTCGCCAGGAACACGTCGTGACCCTGGAGTCGCGGCCCCCGAACATCGAGGGCAAGGGCGCCGTCCCGATCCGCGAGCTCGTCCGGAACTCGCTCCGGATGCGGCCCGATCGGATCATCGTCGGGGAGTGCCGGTCGGGCGAGGCGCTCGACATGCTCCAGGCCATGAACACCGGCCATGACGGCTCGATGTCCACCGGCCACGCCAACTCTCCGCGCGATATGCTGTCTCGGCTCGAGACGATGGTCCTGATGGCCGGTGTCGACCTTCCGCTGCGGGCGATCCGCGAGCAGGTCGCTTCGGCGGTCGACCTCATCGTCCATCAGAGCCGGCTCAAGGACGGCACTCGGAAGATCACCAACATCACCGAGGTCCAGGGTATGGAAGGTGATGTCATCGTGATGCAGGACGTGTTCGTCTTCGAGCAGACGGGCGTCGTCGAGGGCAAGATCCAGGGTCGGCTCAAGCCGACGGGGATCCGGCCGAAGTTCGTCGAGAAGTTCGAGACCCAGGGCATCCACCTGCCCCCGGGCCTGTTCGGCTTCACGTACTAGCGGCCGGGAAGTCAGGAGGTCCGCCGTGGAGCAGATGACCCTCGTTGTAGCCGGGATCACCGCCCTCGCCATCCTGTTGATCGCGTTCGGCCTGGCGTCGTCCGGCGGCAGCTCGGGGATCAGTGCGCGCCTCGAGCGGTACGCCTCCGGCAAGCCCGAGAAGACCAAGACGCCGGCCAGCGGCCAGGGCAGCATCGCCGACCTGCTCAACCAGAGCACGACGCTGGCGAGCCTGAACAAGGTCGTCGAGCAGCGCGACTTCGGTGCGAACCTGTCGCGCGACCTCGCCCGCGCCGACCTGAAGCTCAAGCCGAGCGAGTTCCTGTTCCTCTGGGGCGCGACGATCGTCGGGATCCCGGTGGCGATGCTCGCCCTGTCGGTCGTGTTCAGCGGCCTCGGCAACCCGCTGCTGCTGGTCATCGGCGCCCTCGTCGGCGCCTGGCTGCCCCGCTTCTGGCTGGGCCGCCGCAAGAACGGCCGGCTGAACGCCTTCAACAAGCAGCTGCCCGACACGATCACCCTCATCGCCAACGCGCTGCGGGCCGGGTCGTCGTTCCTCCAGGCGATCGAGATGGTCGTCCGCGAGTCGCGGCCCCCGATCTCGCTCGAATTCGGTCGGGTGATCCGTGAGGTCAACCTCGGCCTGCCGTTCGATCAGGCGCTCGAGAACATGGTCCGCCGCGTGCGGTCGGACGACCTCGAGCTCATGGCGACGGCCATCTCCATCCAGCACACCGTCGGCGGCAATCTCGCCGAGATCCTCGACTCGATCGCGTTCACCATCCGCGAGCGGGTCCGGATCAAGGGCGAGATCCGGACGCTGACGGCGCAGCAGCGACTGTCGGGCTACGTGGTCGGCTTCCTGCCGATCGGCCTGGCGATGTTCCTGTTCATCGCAGCCCCGAGCTTCATGCAGCCCATGTTCGACAAGGAGGTCGCCGTCGGCGGTCTGCCTGTCGGCGTCATCATCCTGTTCTTCGGTGGGTTCATGATGTTCCTCGGCTTCATGGCGATCCGCAAGATCGTCGACATCGAGGTCTGAGTCATGCCCATCCTGCCTCTCCTCGTTGCTGGCATCGCGGCCGCCTCGATCCTGCTGATCGTCTTCGGACTGATCGGCGGACGATCGGTCGACCCGGTCCAGGCTCGCCTCACCCAGCTCGGGACGATGCAGGCGAAGAACCTCGAAGAGCTCGAGCTTCAGCAGCCGTTCCTCGAGCGGACGCTGCGCCCGCTCGCCGGGCGGATGTCCGGCGCGGTCGGGCGGGTCACGAGCCAGTCGTTCGGCGATCGGACCCAGAAGCGCCTCGCCCTCGCCGGCAACCCCGGTGACCTCGGCGTCACCGAGTGGCTCGGCATCAAGGGCATCTTCACGATCATCTTCTCGATCCTGTTCTTCCTGCTGTTCCTGGCCATCCTCAACATGGGCATCATCGGCGGGATCCTCGGGGCGATGGTCGGCGGGCTCGTCGGCTTCGTGGCCCCGGAGTTCTGGCTCGGCCGGCGCATCCGGGCGCGTCAGAAGGCGATCCTGATCATGATCCCGGACACCCTCGACCTCCTGACGATCTCCGTCCGGGCCGGTCTCGGCTTCGACGCCGCGCTCGCCAAGGTCGTCGAGAAGCTCAAGGGCCCGTTGTCCGACGAGTTCCGTCGGGCCCTGGCCGAGGTCCGGGTCGGGAAGTCGCGCCGCGAAGCGCTGCGCGACATGATCCCGCGGACCGAGGTCACGCCGCTGACCAACTTCATCGGCGCGATCATCCAGGCGGAACAGCTCGGTGTGTCGATCTCGAAGGTGCTCCAGGTCCAGTCGGAGCAGCTCCGGATCGAGCGCCGCCAGCGCGCCGAGGAGATGGCCGCGAAGGCGCCGATCAAGATGCTGTTCCCGCTCGTCGGCTGCATCTTCCCGTCGCTGTTCATCGTCATCCTCGGGCCGGCGATCATCCTGATCGTCAAGAACCTCAAGACGCCGTAGCCAGGATCGAGTGCGCCGCGTCGTCAGACGTCGCGCGCTCGACGACCTGACGATGCGCGCGGCCAACCTGACCCGCGGCGGATCCCTGGCCGACTCCCTCGAGTCGGCCGATTCGCTCTGGGCCAGGTTCAAGGGCCTGATGGGCCGCCCCAGCCTGGCCGACGGCGCCGGCCTGTGGCTGCCGGGCGGCAACGGCATCCACATGATGTTCATGCGCTTCCCGATCGACTGCGTCTTCCTCAGCCGCGCCGCGCCCGACGATGGATCGCGCGAGGTCGTCGCGGTCCGGCGCGCGCTGCCGCCGTGGCGCGGCATCGTCTGGTACGTGCGCGGCGCGAACGGGACGCTCGAACTCCCGATCGGCACGATCGACCGGACGGGCACCGCGATCGGCGACCGGATCCGCCTCGAAGGCGCGTGACCCGGGGCCTGCCTGGCTCCGATAAGCACCCGTGAAGGACCGCCCGGCATCATCGGGCGGTGGCAAGGTTGACCGAGCGCCTGCTGGATCTCGCGCTGCCGGCGACGTGCCCGGGGTGCGGGAGGGAGGGCGAACCGATCTGCGCGGCATGTCGCCCGGCGCTGGCGGCTCGGCTCGACCGGCCGGCCGGGGCACCGATCGGCTTGCCAGCCGAGCTGCCCGCCCCGCTCGTCCAGCTCGAATGGGCGGCGCCGTTCACCGGGACGGTCCGGGCCGCGTTGCATGCCCTGAAGTACGCCGGCGAGCGCCGTCTGGCCGAGCCCCTCGGAGAAGCGGCGGCGGCACGCTGGCGTCGGGTCGCGGCGGGCGGCGACTTCGTCGTACCCGTGCCCGTCCACGCCGACCGGGCGCGCGAGCGAGGCTACGACCAGGCGGTCCTCATCGCCGAGGTCGTCGCTGCCCGGCTCGGTCTGCCGATGGCACCCATCCTCGTCCGCCGGCGACGGACGATCGCCCAGTTCGAGCTCGACCGGACACGCCGCCGGACGAACGTCACCGGCGCGTTCGGTCTACGCGATCCGGTCGTCGCCGCTCGGGCGACCGTCCGCGGTCGGTGGGTGGTGCTCATCGACGACGTGACGACCACGGGGGCGACGCTCGCGGGCTGCGGCGACGTCCTCATGGCGGCGGGCGCCGTCGCGGTGTCTGGCCTGACGGTCGCCCGGGAGCGCTGACAAGCGACCATCGACCTGTCGCGACGGCCCGGCTCACCTCGACGATGGCGGGCGGATGTCGACGACCGCCAGGACGACCGGACCGACGATCGGCCGGCGGACATCCCGGTCCGTGACCGACGGCACGCCCGCTCCGACGGGGTCCGGGGCCTATACTCGAACCGCGTCGAGCTCACCCTTCGGGGCGCGCCTCCGGCGTCACCCTTCGGCGACGCCGACCGCCCGACGCGTTGGGAGGCTACGCGTGAGGACGATCGTCAAGGGCAAGAACTTCGAGGTCCCCGAGGCCGACCGAAGCTACGCCGAGCGCAAACTCGCCCGGATCGAGCGGATCCTCGACGATCGGTCGGACGCGCTGGTCGAGTTGTCGGTCGAGCGCCACCGCAGCCTCGATGACTCCCGGATCGTGGAGGTGACGCTCATCATCGACGGTCGTACCCTGCGCAGCCGGGCGGCGGCCGTCAGCCACCGAGCGGCGATCGACATCGTCGTCGACAAGCTCGAGCGGCGGGCGGTCGATCATCGCGAGAAGCCCCGGGTCCGGGCGCGACCGACCGAGGAGAAGCAGATCCTCAGCCGATTGGCCGACGGGACCGCTGAGGCCGGCCACCCACGGCGCATCGTCAAGACGAAACGGTTCGGGATCGAGCCGATGTTCGAGGAGGATGCGATCGCCGAGATGGACGAGCTCGGCGACCGGTTCCTCCTGTTCGTCAATGCCGAGAGCGAGCGGCTGGCGTTGCTCTACCGGCGTGACGATGGCGATCTCGGCCTCATCGAGCCGGTCCTCGACGGCGACTACGCTCCGACCTGGTCGGCCGCCGGGGGTTCGTCGAGGTCGCGAACCCGCTCCGCCGGCCGCGCGCCTGGCGTCCGCGCCGGCTAGCCGCCCGGCGGTGCCGACGGCTCCGAGCGCGGGGCGACCCGGCGATACTCGCCGGCCGCCCGGGTCATGTAGCCACCGTCGACCAGATAGCGTCGAAGCGCGGCCACGTCGGGATGGACGAGGGCCAGCCGCTGGTTGACCTCCTTCTCCGGGTAGGCGCGATCGTCCGGGAAGCACCGATCGACCAGGTAGCGGAGCACGACCTGACGCTTCTTGTCGCGCGCCGGGATCGACACGAGACGATCGTGCTTGATGAACGACCGGACGACCTTCTCCTCGTACGACAGACGCTCCATCGACGGAACCTAGCATGCGACGACGCCCGGCCGCCACGACGACGGCCGACCCGCGACCGACGCGAGCCGGGCAGCAGACCGTACGATGGCCGCCATGGACCCGGATGGCCGACGCATCGGCGCCCACCTGCCGCTCGGCCCGGGCATGGTCCGGGCCGTCGACCGAGCGCACGAGATCGGTCTCGACACGCTCCAGGTCTTCAGCGACAACCCGACGGCCTGGCGACGCCGCGCCGAGCCGGCCAAGGACCTTCCTGAGTTCCGCGCCCGGCTTGCAGACCTCGAGATGGGCCCCGTCGCGATCCACGCGTCGTATCTCGTCAACCTCGCCGCGGCCGACCCCGGGGCTGTCGCGAAGTCGGTCGAAGTCCTCGTCTCGGAGCTCAGAGCCGCGCCCGGCTACAGCGCTCGGTTCGTCAACGTCCACAGCGGCTCATATCGGGGGACGGACGCCGCCTCAGGGATCGATCGGCTCGCGGATGGCGTGGCTCGCGTCCTGGCCGAGATCGACGAGGATCCCGACGCCGCCGTCCTCGTCCTGGAGAACTCGGCCGGGAGCGGCGACGTCCTCGGCTCCAGGCTCGAGGAGATCGCCGCGATGCTCGACGCCATCGCGGCCCGTGGGGTCCGGGCCGAGCGGGTGTCGATCTGCCTCGATGCTGCCCATCTGTGGGGCGCCGGCTACCCGATCTCGGATCCGGGCGAGGTCGATCGGCTCGTGGGCCACGTCGATCGCCTCATCGGCCTGGAGCGCCTGGCGATGATCCACTTCAACGATTCCCGCGCGGAGCTTGGCTCGCGGGCGGATCGCCACGAGCACGTCGGCGCGGGCGGCATCGGGCCGGCCGGGATGGGCGCCCTGGTCCGACACCCGCGCCTCCGGCACGTCACCTACTACCTCGAGACCCCCGACATGAGCGACGGCTACGACGCGGTCAACGCCGGCCGGGTCGGCGACCTCCTGGCGGGACGGCCGCTCGGGCCGGTCCCCGACCTGCCCACGGGCGATCGGTCGGGGCCCCGGCGATGAGCCGGTCGCGGGTTGACCGGCGCGAGCTGCTCGGGCTTGGGGCCATCGTGGTCATCGCGGCTGCCGTCAGGTTCGTCGGGCTGCCCGGTCGCGGCACCTGGGATGCCGATCAGGGTCACGACATGCTCGTCCTGCTCAAGCTCGTCCGGGACGGCCAGATCCCGCTCCTTGGCCCGCCGACCTCGATCGGGGCGTTCCACCATGGCGCCCTGTACTACTACCTGCTGGCCCCCGCGGCCTTCGTGTCCGCCGCCGATCCGACCGTGGTCGTCGCGGCGATCGCCCTCGCTGGGATCGCCGCCGTGGCCGTCACGTGGTGGCTGGCGCGGTCGATCTCGGGTCCGATCGCCGGCTTCGTGGCCGCATTGCTCATGGCCCTGTCGGCGAGCGCGATCGACGAGTCGACCTTCATCTGGAACCCGAACCTCATCGCGCTCTCGAGCGCGGTCGCCCTCGCCGCCGCCTGGCGCGGCCGGACGACCGGCCGTGCCCGCTGGTGGCTCCTCGCCGCATTCGGCCTGCTCGTCACGATGCAATGCCACGTCCTGGGTGTCGCCCTCTTCCCGCCGATCGTCGCGTTCTGGGTCGCGACCTGGCGGGTCACGCCGGCCGGCCCCGAGCGCCAACGCCTCACCTGGGCGGGTCTCGGCGGGATCGCGCTGATCGCGCTCGGCTATGTCCCGTTGCTCGCCTACGAGCTCGGCCATGACTTCGCCGAGAGCCGCGCGGCGCTCGCGTTCATCGCCTCCGGTGGCACCGGCGTCACGATCGCCCTGCCGATCCGGCTGCTGTTCGTCGGACTACGGATCCTGGCCTGGCCGCTGACCGGCCTGCTCACGAACGGCCTCGTCATCGGCGTGGTCGTCGGCGTCGTCGTCGTGGTCGGCCTGGCCTGGCGCGCCGGTGCCGGCTCGGGCCGCGAGCGGACCGCGGCCCGCTGGCTGCTGGCCACACTCGCCTTCGGTTGGGTCGTGCTCACCTTCGGGGCGGCGGGTCTGTCGACGGTGACCCCGCTGCCGGTCGACCACTACCACGCGTTCCTCGACCCGGTCGTGTTCGTCGCCCTCGGGATGGTGGTCGCCGCCGTCTGGCACGGCCTCCAGCTACGGCTGGCGGCCGGTCGCGCGGACCGCCAGGTCACCGACGGCGGTGCGGGCGGCGCACTACCCCAGGCCGACGTTCAGCTCCCCGCGACGGACGGAGCACCTGCCATCGGAGAGACCGAGGCCGCTGGACCGGAGATCCCGGCGAACGGGCTCCGGGCCGGGCTCGCCGGGATCGTGGTCTGCCTGGTCGTACTCATCGCGTGGAACGTCGTGAACTGGCCGCCGGCCGTCGCTCGAGATGGCGGGTGGCCCGCCGCGCGGATCGCCGCGGACCGCATCGAGGCCGCCGCCGGGGATCGACCGATCCAGCTCATCGGGCTCCCGACGTTCAAGTCGACCGAGGCCTACGGCTTCCCGCTCGAACGCGATGGCCGCGCCGTCGTCGAGGCGATCCCGCTCGTGCCGATCGTCGGTGGGCCCGTCCCCGACCCGACCGCGGCGGCTGTCGTGCTGTGCGACGCGTTGTTCGTCCAGGGCTGCGGCGGACCGGCCGAGGATGCGGAGGTCGAGAGCCTCTGGCCGGGGCCGCTCAGCCTGGTCGATCGCTGGGAGCCGGCGCCCGGCCGGACGATCTCGGTCTACCTGCCGGCGCCCTGACCCGACGGACAAAAGCGAACGCCGGCCCCCCCAGTGGGCCGGCGTTCGCGATCCCCGAGACCCGGACGTGGAGGGAGGGATCCGGGTCGATGGAGGCGGTGGTCAGTAGCGGCTCGTGGGTCGGCCCGATGGCGGGCGGCTGGTGGAGCGGACCGTCCCGAGGCGGGTCGGACCGTTGAGCTGGCTCGTGGATGTCCCGGCGCCGACCGGGCTCGGGGCCGCCCCGCCGCCCCGCAGATACGGGGACGGCATCGGTCGAGCGGGTTCGGTTGTCGGGCCGTAGGTGCGGCCGAGTCGGCGCATCCGGACGGCGAGGTAGTACTCCATGATCTGGCGGACCTGCGGCTCGCCGAGGACGTCGTCGGCGCGCAGCGCGTATTCGACGCGGGCGGTCGGGTTCGACGATCCGGATGACATCAGTCCCAGGTACTGGGGCGTATCGGCGTCATCGCGCAGCTCGCGCAGACCTCGAGCGAGCTTCGTGGCGGTCCCCAGCGACGGCATCCGATCGCCACGGATCAGTCGCGAGATCGTCGAGTGATCGACGCCCGACTGCTGGGCGAGTTGACGCTGCGACATCTTCTTGGCCTTGAGCTGGGCTCGAAGCCATTCGTTGAACGCTCGGCCGTTCTGGGTCGTCATCGGCTGCTGGATACGCTCCGTTGGCGAGGCCGGGCCGTTCCCGGGGTCACGCAGCAACTATCGGCCGGGCCGGTGTGCCTCCCCATCACCCGTTCGTACCGGTTCGTGCACGCCGACCGGAGCGCGGCTGGGACGGGTCGAGTGCGGTCCGCCGGGGTCCGGTAGGCCCCCTCGCAAGGTCTCGATTAGGACCAGGTGTGCGCGGACGCACCGGGCCAGCGGTGCACGGGGATGGTCGTCCAGGCGGCCCGGATGACGGCCAGGAGCACGATCGGCCGCCTGATCAGTGCAGTGGCGCGTCCAGCGATCGACCGGCGGACCGGTCGCGCGGAGGCGGTCGATCAGGACGTCAGCCGGTCGGCTCCGGTTGCGGCCCGGCCGCCTCCACGATCCCCTTCCCGCGCCGGATCGGCGAGAAGAAGTAGGCGATCCCGCCGAAGAAGATGATCGACAGGACGCTGATGAACCGATCGACGAGGACGATCGCCAGGGCCTCGGTCGGCGGGACGTTGTAGATCTGGGTCAGGACACCGACGACCCCGATCTCGACCACCCCGATCCCCGCGGGCGTGAAGGGCACGGCGGTGAGCAGCGAGCCGGTCAGTGCGACGAAGAACGCGCCGCTCGGCCCGATCTGGACATCGCTGAACCCGAGCGCGAGGATCACGAGGTAGAGCCGGAGCGCTTCGGTCGTCCAGATGAGGCCGGTGATCACGACGAGACCGGGCAACGCCCGGAGCGTCGTCGCGGCGAAGACACCCTCCTCGAACCGGTCGTACAGCTCGACGACGCTGTGGGGCAGCGGCAACCGGACGATGATCCGCCGGCCGAAGTTGCGCATCGAGAGGAGTCCGACCGCGAGGACGATGACGACGATCAGCCCGATCGCGAAGACCACCTGGACCTGGGGCGGGAGCCCCTTGCGGAAGCTGATGAAGCCGAACAGCAGGCCGAGGACCACGATCGCGAACAGATCGAGGATCCGCTCGATGAACACCGTCCCGAACGTGCGGCTGAGCGAGACCGGGCTGTTGATCTTCAGGAGATAGGCCCGGTAGACGTCCCCGAGCTTGGCCGGGACGAGGCAGTTGACCAGCCACGAGATGAGGATGATCTCGGTCGAGTCCTTGACCTTGAGCCGATAACCCGTCCCGCGGATGAGCACCGACCAACGCAGCCCCCGGAGCGGGAACCCGAGGTAGAACACCAGGAACGCGGCCAGCAGCAGCGCCTTGTTCGCTTCCTGGACGTATCCGATGAGCTCGCCGACCTTGAACCCGGGCAGCGCCCGCGCGAACAGGACGAGCAGGATGAGCGGCAGGATGATCGACACGATCGTCCGCGGCTGGCGCAGCCGGCGACCGAGCGACAGCTGATCCGCGGTGACCTGGTCGTCGCCTGAGCTGTCGGGGCGCTCCGAGCCGACCTCGAGCCGCTCGAGCTCCCCCATGGCCTCGAGGTCGGCGTCAGCGGGTCGGTTCTGATCGTCGGTCATCGGTCCATCCCAGCGCCGGCGGCGTCCGATGGCTCCGGCCGCACCCGCCCGTTGCCACGTGTCCGCTGGATGAGCTTGGCCAGCGGCGTGATCGCCCGTGCGACATAGGATGCCCGACCAGGCACGATCGCGACGGTCGACAGGGCGTCGAGCAGGCCGGCTGCGGTCGACGGGTCGCCATCGAGGACCGTGTAGGCCACGCCGATCTCGATCGTCGAGTGGGCGTCGGACACTGCGACGGCCGGCAACCGGTGCTGGAGCGCGAACTCGGCAGCCTGCTGGTTGCCGCCACGACCGATGACCCGAGCGTTCCAGCCCTCGACCCAGTCGACATCCGCGATCAGGCGCTCGAGGCGCTGATCGTTGAGCAGGGACCCGCGGAATCGGTCGAACGGATGGGGGATCCCGACCACGCCGCCCTGGTCGCGCGCGGCGGCGATAGCCTCCGCGGCGGGCAGCCCGGGCTCGATCGGTCGTTCGAGGAACAGACAGATGAGATCGCCGTCGGCCGTCTTGACTTCGGAGCCGACGATCACGGTCAGTCCGTCGGGCGCGCTGTCGCGGGCGCGGAGCGCCACGTCGATCCGGTCGTGGTCGGTGATCGCCAGATGGGTCAGTCCACGGCTTCGGGCCGCACGCATCGCCGCGGCCGGGTCGGTCAGCGAGTCGAAGCTGCCCCGGGTGTGACAGTGGAGATCGATGAACGCGCGCGCCCGAAGAGGGATGGGCGGCCCGCCGGCTCCGCTCAGCATGGGCGAGACCAGGGCGTCGGGTTCGCGGATCCAGGGCGCATGGGCAACCTCAACGACAAGTCGCCACTCGCTCACCGAGGTACGAGGCGGAGCGCCGCGACGCCATCGGCCCGAGGTCTCTCAGACCTGCTGGACCAGGGACTTCTTGAAGAAGTCGAAGTGCTCGAGGGCGATGCCGGTCCCGAGCGCGACGCAATCGAGCGCGTTCTCGGCGACATGACAGGGCACGCCCGTGACCTGGGTGA
Source organism: uncultured Chloroflexia bacterium (assembly GCA_963783135.1). Lineage (GTDB taxonomy): Bacteria > Chloroflexota > Limnocylindria > Limnocylindrales > CSP1-4 > Chersky-267. The sequence continues at coordinate 182,477 of CAWAMH010000005.1, forward strand.
GCAGCTTGTCGATGTTGCGCAGCAGCGATCCGCCGCCGGACATCACCATCCCCTTGTCGATGATGTCGGAGCTGAGCTCGGGCGGCGTCTGCTCGAGGACCATCCGAACGGCCGACACGAGCTGCTGGAGCGGCGCTTCGATCGCCTCCATCGCCTCGGAGCTCGTGATCGGGATCGTGCGCGGCAGACCCGCGATAAGGTCACGGCCGCGGACCTCCATCTGCAGCTCGCGCTCGAGCGGCAGGGCCGTGCCGATCTGGATCTTGACCTCCTCCGCCGTCCGATCGCCGATCATCAGGTTGTACTTCTTGCGGATGTAGGTCGCGATCGCCTCGTCGAACTTGTTGCCCCCGACCCGGAGGCTCGTCGAGACGACGATCCCGCCCAGGGCGATGACCGCGATCTCGCTCGTCCCACCGCCGATGTCGATGACCATGTTGCCGGACGGCCCGCTGATCGGGACATTCGCCCCGATCGCCGCGGCGAGCGGCTCTTCGATCAGGTATGCCTCGCGGGCCCCGGCCTTCAGCGCTGCGTCGCGCACGGCCCGCTTCTCGACCGAGGTCACGCCGGCCGGCACGCTGATCATCACGTCGGGCTTGGTGAAGCTGATCCGGCCCTTCTTCACCTTGCCGATGAAGTGACTGAGCATGGCCTCGGTGATGACGTAGTCGGCGATGACCCCGTCCTTCATCGGGCGGATCGCCTGGATGTTGCCGGGGGTCCGGCCGATCATCTCGCGGGCATCCTCGCCGACCGCCACGATCCGGTTCTGATCGTCGACGGCCACCACCGACGGCTCCTGGATGACGATCCCCTTGCCCTGGACGTAGACCAGGACGTTGGCCGTGCCGAGGTCGATGCCGATCTTCATGGGGCGGTGACTGACTCCTGTTCGGAGGCCCGACTCAGCGTGGGCTCAGGCTGACGTCACGGACCCGGCCGGCTCGGCGGCGCGTTCGATCCGCGCGCCGAGGTCCTGGAACTTGCGTCCGATGTTCTCATACCCCCGGTGAACGTGGTGCGCGCCGTGGATCGTCGACACGCCATCGGCGGCGAGCGCGGCCAGGATCATCGACGCGCCGGCCCGGAGGTCGCCGATCTCCGTCTCGGCGCCGTGGAGCGGGCTGCGGCCCAGGATCGTGGCGTGATGAGGGTCGGCGATCTCGACCCGGGCGCCCATCCGGCGGAGCTCGCCGAGGAACTCGAGACGGTCCTCGAAGATCGCCTCGTGGACGTGGCTCGCCCCGTCCGCCTGGGTCAGGAGGACGCAGGTCGGCGGCTGGAGATCGGTCGCCAGACCCGGGTACGGGGCCGTCTCGATATCGACGGCCCGGTAGGCGTCTCGGTCGGCACCGGACACCTCGATCGTGTCTCGCCCGCACGAGACGCTGACCCCGACCCGTCCGAGCGTCTCGACGAACGCCGCGAGATGCTCGCACGGCGCACCCTCGAGCGTGACCCGCCCGCCGGTGATCGCCGCGGCGACCACGAACGTGCCCGCCTCGATCCGGTCCGGGACGACGCGATGATCGGCTCCGCGGAGCCGCTTCCGACCCTCGATCTCGACGGTGTCCGGAGCCGTCCTGGTGACCTCGGCGCCCATCTTGTTGAGGAACTCGATGAGATCGTCGACCTCCGGCTCCTGGGCAGCCGGGCGGATGACCGTCCGGCCGTCGGCCAGCACGGCGGCGAGGATCGCGTTCTCGGTCCCCATCACCGACACGAACGGGAAGTCGACCGCGCCACCCCGCAGCCGGCCGGGCGCCTTCGCGAAGTAGTAGCCGTTGCGGTACTCGATCTCGGCCCCGAGCGCGCGCATCGCGTCGACGTGGAGGTTGACCGGCCGTCGGCCGATCCGGTCGCCGCCAGGGTTGCTGATGATGACCCGGCCGAAGCGCGACAGGAGCGGCCCGAGCAAGATGAAGCTCGCTCGCATCTTCGCCGCGGCCTCGAGCGGGACGAACAGCCACTCGACATCGCCGGACGCGACCTCGTAGACGTTGTCGGCCGGATGATCGACGGTCACGCCGAGGTCGCGCAGGGTGTCGGCCATGACCCGGACATCCTCGATCTCCGGGACGTTCGTGAACCGGCAGCGCTCCCCGGTCAGGGTGGCCGCCGCGAGGAGCTTGAGCGCGGCGTTCTTCGAGCCGCTGATCGCGACGGTGCCGTTGAGCGGCCGCCCGCCTTCGATCCGGAAGACCTCACGGGTCACCGGTTCGGGCGTGAACTCCCAGTGGAACGGCCGAGCGTCAGCCATGAGGACTCATCTCCGCGCCGCCATCGGCCCGATGTCGTCGGTCACCCGCGGCGCCGCGGGCCCTCGCGGTGGCGTCGTTCGGCCACCCGGATCCGGAGCAGGGCCTGCTGGAGGGCAGCCCGGGCCGCGGTCAGGTCGGCGCCCTCGTGATAGCCCGACTCGAGCGCCCGTTCGGCTTCGCGCCGTGCCTCCTGGGCCTTCTCGAGGTCGATGTCGGCCGCCATGTCGGCGGTCTCGGCCATGACGACCACCCGGTCGGGACGGACCTGGAGGAAGCCACCCATGATCGCGAAGTGCTCCTCGACACCGCCCTTGCGGATGAGCAGCTCGCCGAGGCCCAGCCTCGTCACCAGGGGTGCGTGGTGGGGCAGCACCCCGAGCTCACCCTCGCTCCCGGGCAGAACGACCGCATCGACGTCGTCGACGTAGGCGACCTTCTCCGGCGTCACGATCTCGAGGTGGATCGTCATCGTCAGCCGGCCAGCTTCTCGGCGTTCGCCCGGACATCGTCCATCGTCCCGGCGAGGAAGAACGCCTGCTCGGGCAGGTCGTCGGCCTTGCCCTCGAGGATCTCGTTGAACGAAGCGACGGTGTCCTTGATCGCGACGTAGCGCCCGGGCCGGCCGGTGAACACCTCGCCGACGAAGAACGGCTGGCTCATGAAGCGCTGCAGCCGGCGAGCCCGGGAGACGGTGGCCTTGTCCTCCTCCGACAGCTCGTCGATCCCGAGGATCGCGATGATGTCCTGGAGGTCGCGATAGCGCTGGAGCACCCGCTGGGTCTCGCGCGCCACGTCGTAGTGGTCCTGACCGACGACGAGCGGGTCGAGCACCCGCGAGGTGGACGTCAGCGGGTCGACCGCGGGGTAGATCCCGAGCTCGGTGATGTAGCGCTCGAGGCGGATCGTCGAGTCGAGATGGCCGAACGTCGTGGCCGGCGCGGGGTCGGTGTAGTCGTCGGCCGGGACGAACACCGCCTGGAGGCTGGTGATCGAGCCTTTCTTCGTTGACGTGATCCGCTCCTGGAGCGCCGCCATCTCGGTCGCCAGGTTCGGCTGGTAGCCGACCGCGCTCGGCATCCGGCCGAGGAGCGCGGAGACCTCCGAACCCGCCTGGGTGAAGCGGAAGATGTTGTCGATGAACAGGAGGACGTCGCGACCTTCCTCGTCGCGGAAGTACTCGGCCATCGTCAGCGCGGTCAGACCGACCCGCTGGCGCGCACCGGGCGGCTCGTTCATCTGGCCGAACACGAATGCGGTCTTGGCGATGACGCCCGACTCGGTCATCTCGTGGATGAGGTCGTTGCCCTCGCGGCTCCGCTCGCCGACGCCGGCGAACACGGAGTAGCCGGAGTGCTCCTGGGCGACGTTCCGGATCAGCTCCTGGATGATGACGGTCTTGCCGACCCCGGCCCCGCCGAAGATGCCGATCTTGCCGCCCTTCTTGAACGGACAGATCAGGTCGATGACCTTGATGCCTGTCTCGAAGACCTCGACCTCGGTCGTCTGCTGGTCGAACGCCGGCGGTTCGCGGTGGATCGGCAGGTTGGTCGGCGACGTGACAGGACCCTTGAGATCGATCGGGTGACCCAGGACGTCGAAGACGCGACCCAGGGTGACCTCGCCGACCGGGACGGTGATCGCCGCGCCGGTGTCCACGGCGTCGACGCCGCGGGCGAGCCCGTCGGTCGTGGTCATCGCCACGCTCCGGACCCAGTTGTTGCCGAGGTGCTGCTGGACCTCGCAGGTCAGCGGCTCCTGCCCCGGGCGCTGGATCTCGACGGCGTTGTAGATCGCCGGCAGCTGGCCGGCCGGGAACTCGATGTCGACGACAGCGCCGGTGATCTGGATGACCCGGCCGGTCGCGTGCGTCGTGGCGGTCGCCATGCTCGTCAGTTCCTCCTCGAAGACGCCAGCACCCGCATCAGCGGGCCTGGGCGCCGGTCGCGATCTCGATCATCTCGCGGGTGATGTTCGCCTGGCGAACCTTGTTGTAGCTCAGGGTGAGGTCCTCGATGAGGTCCTCGGCGTTCTCCGTCGCGTTCTTCATCGCGACCATCCGGCTCGACTCCTCGCTCGCCTTGGCCTCGAGGACCGCCTGGTAGAGGCGAGTCGCGACGTAGCGCGGGAGGAGCTGTTCGAGGACCGTGCCGGCGTCGGGCTCGAAGATGAACTGGTTGCCGGGGATCCCTTCGGTGTCCTCGGCGAGCTCGACCGGCAGGAGCGGGGCGAGCGTCGGTCGCTGGACCAGGGTCGAGACGAACAGCGTGAAGACGATGTCGATCCGCCCGTATTCCTCCGCCAGGTAGGCGTCGGTGATCAGGCGCGCCAGCGGCAGGACGTCGGCGAACGACGGCCGATCGCCGAAGCCGGCGAAGTGGGCCTCGATCGGGACCCGCGCCCGGCGCATCGCGTCGCGCCCCTTCCGGCCGACGCTGACCACGGCCAGCTCACCGGCATGCTCGGTGATCTCCCGCGAGACGAACCGGATCGTGTTCGTGTTCAGCGGCCCGGCGAGACCCCGATCGGTGGTGATCAGGACGATCAGCCGCTTGCCCCCCTCACGGCGGACGAGCAGCGGGTGATCCTCGCCACCCAGGACGGTCGCGAGGTCGGCGAGGACCTCGTCGAGCTTCTCGGCGTAGGGCCGCGAGGCGAGCGTGGCGTCCTGGGCGCGCTTGAGCTTGCTCGCGGCGACGAACTGCATCGCCCGAGTGATCTGCTTGATGTTCTTCACCGAGCCGATCCGACGTCGGATGTCGCGCTGGCTGGCCACGCTGTGTGCGGTCTCCTTCGGCTCGCCGTCTAGGCGAGGAAATTCTCACGATAGGCGGCGATCGCGCCGTCGAACGCCTCGGCGAGCGTATCGGTGAGCGTCTTGGTCTCGGCGAGCTCGGTGAGGATGGCCGGCCGCTCCGATTCGAGGTAGCGGTAGAAGCCGGTTTCCCATTCCTTGACCCGCGGGCTCGGGATGTCGTCGAGCGCACCCTTGGTGGCGGCGTACAGGATCGCGACCTGCTTCTCGACGCCGAGCGGCTGGTACTGCGGTTGCTTGACGACCTCGGACAGCTTCTCGCCGCGGGTCAGCTGGTCGCGGGTGGCCTTGTCCAGGTCCGACGCGAACTGGGCGAAGGCAGCCAGGGCGCGGTACTGGGCGAGGTCGAGCTTGAGCGGGCCGGCCACCTGCTTCATCGCCTTGGTCTGAGCGGCCGAACCGACCCGCGAGACGGAGATGCCGATGTTCAGCGCGGGCCGCTGGCCCGAGTTGAACAGGTCGGTGTCGAGGAAGATCTGGCCGTCGGTGATCGAGATGACGTTCGTCGGGATGTAGGCCGACACGTCGCCGGCCTGGGTCTCGATGATCGGCAGGGCCGTCAGCGACCCGCCGCCGTTGTCGGCGTTCAGACGCGCCGCCCGCTCGAGGAGCCGGCTGTGGAGGTAGAACACGTCGCCGGGGTATGCCTCGCGGCCCGGCGGTCGGCGGAGCAGGAGCGACATCTCGCGGTAGGCCCAGGCGTGCTTGCTCAGGTCGTCGTAGACGCACAGCGCGTCCTTGACCACACCCTGGCCGGCGATCTCGACGCCTTCCTCCATGATCTCCTCGCCCATCGCCACGCCGGAGTACGGCGCGAGGTATTGGACCGGGGCTGGATCCTCGGCGCCGGCCACGACGACGATCGTGTGCTCCATCGCGCCGTTCGCCTCCAGCACGGCGACGGTGTTCGCGACGGTCGACAGCTTCTGGCCGATCGCGACGTAGATGCAGACGAGGCCTTTGCCCTTCTGATTGATGATCGTGTCGATCGCGATGGCCGTCTTGCCCGTCTGCCGGTCGCCGATGATCAGCTCGCGCTGGCCCCGACCGATCGGGATGAGCGCGTCGATCGCCTTGATCCCGGTCTGGACCGGCGTGTCGACCGACTGACGGACGATGACGCCCGGGGCGATCCGTTCGACCGGCCGGGTCTTCTTGGCGTTGATCGGGCCCTTGTCGTCGAGCGGCCGCCCGAGCGGGTCGACGACCCGGCCGAGGAGCTCCGGCCCGACGGGCACTTCGACGACGCGTCCGGTGGTCTTGACCGTGTCGCCTTCCTTGATCGCGGTCGAGTTGCCGAGGATGACCGCACCGACGGTCTCCTCCTCGAGGTTGAGCGCCATGCCCATGACCCCGCCAGGGAACTCGAGCAGCTCGGACGACAAGGCGCCCTCGAGCCCGTAGATCTGGGCGATCCCGTCGCCGACCTCGACGACCGTGCCGACGCTGCGCGTCTCGGCGCCCTGCTCGAACGAATCGATCGCCGAGCGGATGATGCTGATGATCTCGTCGGAACGAATGGCCATCGGATGGATCTCCTAGAGGGCGCCCGAGACGAGCTGGCTCCGGAGCCGCTCGAGGCGGCCGCGGACGCTCCCGTCGATGAGGCGATCGCCGACTCGCACGATGAGCCCGCCGAGCACGCTCGGGTCGGTCTCGACCGTCAGTTCGACCTTGCCGCCCGTCATCGCTTCGAGCCGGGTGGTCAGTGCCTGGATCTCGGATGCCTCGAGCGGCGAAGCGCTCGTCGCGATGGCGTGGGTCACGCCATTGCGCTCGTCGTCGAGGCGTCGGAACTCCTCGGCGACACGGGGCAGCTCTTCGATCCGACCGCGTCGGACCATGAACCGGATCAGGTTGAGGACGTTCGCGCTCACCGACGGGCCGAGGCCCTTCGCGATGGCCTCCTCACGCAGGGCGGTGGCGACCGCCGGATTGTGGACGGCTTCCGCGATCGTCGGGTCGTCCAGGACCTCGGCCGCCTGGTCGAGCTCGCGCCGCCAGGCCTCCACGGTGCCGTCGCGAAGGGCGATCTCGAAGGCCGCCTCCGCGTAGCGCCGGGCACCCGTGGTCGAACGCGTCATCAGCCCTTGGCCTCCGCGCCCGGGGTCTCGCGCAGGAATTCCTCGACGAGTCGCCGCTGACGGGTGTCGCTCATCGTCTCGCCCACGACCCGACCGGCCGCCGCGAGGGCCAGATCGGCCACCTCGGCACGCAGGTCGCTCAGAGCACGCTGCTTCTCCGCCTCGATGTCGTTCGCTGCCCGGACCCGCAGGCGCTCGAGCTCCTCGCGGGTGGCGGCGATGTCCGCCTCGCGGGTCTCCTGGGCGACCTTCTGGGCGCGGTCGATGATCTCCTTCGCCTCGCGCCGGGCGACGGCGATCGCTTCGGCCCGCTCGGCGGCCGACGATTCGCGCTCGTGACGGGCCGCTTCGGCGTCTGCGAGGCCCTGGGCGATCTGAGCCCGCCGATCGTTCAACATCTTTGCGATCGGCTTGGCGAAGAACATCTGGAACAGCGCGAAGAACAGGATGAAGTTCGCCGCGGCGACGATGATCCAGAACAGGTTGATCGTCAGACCACCGGCCGCCGGTTCCTCCGCCGCGAGACGGACGGCCGTCCCCGTCGTCGCCCCGACGAACGCTAAGAGACCCACTCGGAGCTCCTCGTCAGCCTACGCGCCGGGCTTGATGAAGATCGCGAGCAGGCCCACGACGATCGCCAGGACGCCGAGCCCTTCGGCGAATGCCGCGAGGATGATCGACAGTCCGCGGATCTGACCCGCCGCGTCCGGGTTCCGGCCGATCGCCGATGCGGCCAGTCCGGCCAGGATGCCGATGCCGATGCCGGGGCCGATGACGCCCATGGCCGCGAGACCAGCGCCGATGTTCTCCATCGAGTTGCTCCTCCTACGCCCGGCCGGCGGCCGGGTCGATCTGGACCGAGTGGTCGGCCGGCTGAGACCGGCTCAATGTGCAGGCGAGGCGGCTTGCCCCGCCGTCGGTTCCCTCAAGGCCTCCAGGCCCTCGTCCACGAGCTCGCCCTCCTCATGCTCGTGGCTCTCGATGGCCAGGAGCGTGAAGATCAGGGTCAGGACGCTGAAGATCAGCGCCTGGACGAAGTTCAGGATGACTTCGAGACCGTACATGGCGACCGGCAGAACGACGAGGAACAACGCGCTGACGGCGGCCAGCGCGACCTCTCCACCGTAGATGTTGCCGAAGAGTCGCATCGACAGGGTGACCGGTTTGACGAACTCGAGCATGAGTTCGATCAGGCCGACGAACAACGCGATGATCCCGGCGCCGATCCCCTTGCGGAACTCGTAGACCGGGAAGAACTTGCTCAGGTATCCCCCGACGCCGTGGCGCCGGAAGCCCTGGTATTCGAAGAAGACGAATGCGACCAGGGCGAGCCCGATCGTGATGTTGAGATCCGAGGTCGGGGCGCGCAACTCTTCGAGCTTGCCGACCGGCGGGATCAACCCGCTCCAGTTGCAGAACAGGATGAGCACGAAGAACGACGCGAAGAGGGGGATATACGGCCGGGCCTGATCGCCGCCGAGACCGACGCCGAAATTCTCGAGCGACTCGTAGGCGAACTCGCACAGGTTCTGGAGGGACTGGGGCACGAGCCGCATCCGGCGAGTAGCCACGAAGGCGAGGACGATGAGGATGGCCATGATGATCCACATCGTCACGATCGTGGAGGTGATGCTCGGGTGGAACGTGACGACCGCCGAGCCCTCTGGCATCGGGTTGCCGGGATCGAGGTCGATCACGACGTGTGGCGGTGGGAACTCCAGCGTGCCGTTGATGTAGCAGACCGGGAAGTTGCACGCGTCTCCGGGCTGGCCGCCGCGTGGGAACGGCGGAGCGAACAGGAGGGCCAGGATGTCGAGCGCGACGACAGCGACGACGACCAGGCCGAGGTTGCGCAGCGTCCGACGACGGCTCGGGGCCTTGCCGGCTCCCGGCTCCTCGGTCTCGGCGGTCGCCGCGACCAGCTCGCTCGACATGCTCCCTCCACAACACGAGCGCGGCACGCCTGCCGCGCTCTCGCCGCCTATCCCTCGGGCCGCAGGCCCGTCAGTCTTCGAACCTCGCCAGGAACCTGGTGATCAGCCGGTAGATCCCGAAGGTGCCGATCCCGGCACCGACGAAGAACCCGACCATCACGAAGACCGGTACGGTCCCCAGCTGCTTGTCGACCCAGTACCCCGCGAGGGCACCAACCAGCGTGGTGACCAGCAGGAGGATGCCGATCTCAGAGAACAGGGCGAAATAGGCTCCGGCCTGACCCGACAAAGCCCCCGGATGATAGCAGCGCGTCCCGAACGCGGGCAAACGACTGGTTGCGACCAGGTTGCGCCGCCTGCGTCCGGCGGACGGGGCGGCGCCGGGCTACTTGGCGACGACGAAGGTGTCGACGTCGACCCGCGGGTGGACCGGGGTGCCCAGCACGACGACCTGGATCGAGTGAGCGCCGAACGTGTCCCACTTCGTGCTGAAGACGACTCGGCGGTGGGTCGTCTTGGTGGCGTGCAGGTCGACGGTCGCGGCCAGGACGCCGTCGATGAAGACCTGAGCCTGGCCGCGGGTCGTGCTCTTCGAGCTGACCCAGGCGATGCCCTCGCCGTTGAACGCGTAGGTCGCGCTCGCCCCGGCGGTCTGCGACCAGCGGGCCTTGGCCATCGAGTAGGAAGCGGACGCGGCGATCCCCCACGGCCCCGAGTAGACGATCGCGGTCGACGACTCCTGCGTCCGGCCGATGACGAACGGGCCGCTGACGGTGTAGGCGCTGACGTTGCCGACGATGTCGGTCGCCCGGACGCGGTACTTGTACTGCTTTCCGAAGGTGAACGTGCGCACGATGCTCTTCGCCTTCGGCGTCGCCAGCGCCACCGTCTTGTAGGGCCCGGTGCCGATCTTCTCCTGGAGCTGGATCGACTTCAGTCCGGTGCCGACGTCGGTGGCGCCCCAGCTGATCCGGACCCGCCCGGTCGTCGTTCCGAGCGTTCCGCCGCTGACGATCCCAACGGTCGGCGCGACGATCACCGGCTTGATGGTGTCGGGCGTGATGACGACCACCACAACGGCCGTATTCATCCGGTCCGTGTTGTCCTTGATCGTGTATTGGAAGGTGTCCGTACCGCTGTTCAATCCGGTCGGGTCGTACGTCATTCCGGTGCCGCCACCGGTGATGGCAACGACTCCCTTGTGACCCTGCGTCGCCGAGACGATGGTGAGTGGGCCGCCCTGCTTGTCGACGTCATTCGCGAGCACCGGGATGGCCGTCGGCCCGCTGCCCTGCATGATCGCGGGGAAGTCGGTCGGAGCGACGTCGTTCCGCGCGATCGGGTCCGCCTGGACCTGGATCGCCATCGTCACGACGTTGGAGTCCACGGTCCCGTCATTGGCCTTGAACGTGAAGGAATCGTTGCCTAGGAAGTTGGTCGCGGGCGTGTAAGTGAACGTGCCGTTGGAGTTGACGACCGCCGTCCCGTGGCTGGCATCGGTGACCCGCGAGTACGTCAGGCTGTTGCCGTCGAGATCCGCGCAGGTCGTGATCGCCGCGCCGACGAGCGGGGCGTTGACGAACGTGGCGTTGTTCCCAGCGACGCACGTCGGGGCATCGTTGACGCCAGTCACGTTGATCGTGAATGTCTGGGTCGGACTCGTGTCGTCACCGGAGTTCAGGACTCCGCCGTTGTCGTGTGCATGGAGACCGATCGTCGTCGATCCGGACGCGTTCACGGCCAACGTGTAGGAGAGCTCGCCCGCACCCGAGACGGCAGGCGCGACGCTGAACAGCGCCGGGTTCGAGTTCGAGTCGATGACGAAGTCGACGATCTGCGCTGATTCGTCCGCGGGCCCCTTGACGATGTTCGTCGCCCAGCCGGCGACCGCGTGGCCGCCCGAATCCTCCGTCGAGGTCTGGTTCGCGCCCTTCGTGAACGTCGGCGGATCGTTCACAGCAGTGAGCGTGATCGTGAACGTCACCACGGCGCTCGTGTCGTCCCCACCGTTCGCGATACCGCCGTTGTCATGGAGGGACACGGAAACGGTCGACACGCCGTTCGCGTTTGCCGCCGGCGTGAAGGTCAAGGTCCCGGACGGACTGACCGCGGGTCCGCTCGAGAACAGATCCGGCACACCGGTATCGACGATGAAGTTGACGGTTTGACCGGACTCGTCGGAGGGGCCTGGGCTGATGGCCGTCGCCCAACCGGACACGGACTGCGGCCCTCCGTCCTCGAGTGCCGTCTGGTTGGCACCCTTGATGAAGGTCGGCGGGTCGTTGACCCCGGTGACGGTGATCGTGAACGTCTCACTGGCCCCATCCGGGTCGCCCGGCGTGCCGCCACTGTCGTGGATGTGCAGGGTGATCGTGGCGATCCCGTTCTTGGTCGCGGCCGGGGTGTACGTCAACGTCCCAGTCGGGCTCACCGCAGGGCCGACGGTGAACAGCGTCGGGTTCGTGTCGTTCGTGACGACATAACTGATCGATTGGGTCGACTCGTTGGCGGCGCCTCGATCGACTCCGGACGCCCAGTTCGGGACGGATCGGGCGCCTGAGTTCTCCGCGATCGACTCGTCAGCCCCGGGCGTGAAGCTCGGCTCATCGTTGACGGCGGTCACTGTGATCGTGAACGACTGGGGCGGGCTGACCGCCCCACCTGAGTCTCGAGCGTGGAGCGTGATGTTGGCCGATCCATTGGCATCGGCCGCCGGGGTGAACGCCAACGTTCCGCTCGGGTTGACCACCGGGCCGCTCGCGAAAAGTCCCGTGTTCGTGTTGCCGTCGATCACGAACGTGACGGCCTGCGACTCGTCACTGGGGCCGCCGGAGATATCGGTGGCCCAGTTCGGCTCGGACTGCGCGCCGGCATCCTCGGCGACCACCTGGTCGGTGCCGATCGTGAATGACGGGGGGTCGTTCACGCCGCTGACGGTGATCGTGAACGTCTCGTTGGCACCGTCGGCGTCACCCGGAGCGCCACCGTTGTCGTGGATGTGCAGAGTGACTGTCGAGCTGCCGTTCTTAGACGCGGCGGGCGTGTAGGCCAAGGCTCCGGTTGGACCAACGATCGGCTGCGCTGAGAAGAGCGTCGGGTTGGTGACGTTCGTGACCACGAAGTTGACTGCCTGACCCGACTCATTCGGTGCGCCCTTGTTGATCGCCGTCGCCCATCCCGAGACTGACTGAGGACCGGCATTCTCCGAGACGTTCTGGTCCGGCCCGGGGTTGAAACTGGGCTCGTCATTGACCGGACTCACGGTGATCGAGAACGTCTGCGGCGGGCTGTTGCCCCCCGACGAGTCGTGAGCATGAAGCGTGATATCCGCTGAACCATTGGCGTTCGCAGCGGATGTGTACGTCAACGTCCCGTCACCGTCGACAGACGGCGCTGACGAGAAGAGCGAGGAATTCGTGTTCCCGGTCACGACGAACGACACGGTCTGGCTCGACTCGTCGGGTGGCCCCGGTGAGATGTCCGTCGCCCAATCGCTGACCGACTGCGCGCTAGCATCCTCGGCCACCGATTGGTCCGCTCCGACGGTGAACGACGGAGGGTCGTTGACACCGTTGACGGTGATGTCGAACGACTCATTGACTCCGTCGGGGATCCCTCCATTGGCGCTGCCGCCCGTGTCATGGATGTGCAGGGTGATCGTCGCGGTGCCGCTCTTGCTCGCCGCAGGGGTATAGGTCAGCGTGCCCGCCGAGCTCACGGCCGGGGCCGCCGAGAAGAGCGCCGCGTTGGTGTCGCCCGTAACCACGTAACTCACCGTTTGGCTCGACTCATCGGGGGCGCCACGGTCGACGCCAGTCGCCCACCCGCCGACCGACTGGGCGCCGGCATTCTCCGAAACGGTCTGGTCCGACCCGGGATTGAAGCTCGGCCTGTCGTTGACCGGCGTGACGTCGATCGAAAACGCCTGCGACGCGCTGACGTTCTGACCGCCCCTGGCCGTGCTTCCGGAATCGTGGATCCGGACTGACACGTTCGCCGAGCCGTTCGCGTCAGCGGCCAGCGTGTAGGTGAGCGTGCCTGCCGACGTGACCGTCGGTCCGGCGGAGAACATCGAGGGATCGGAGTTCGCCGTGATGTCAAAGGACAACGTCTGGGAGCTTTCGTTAGGAGGACCCTCGCTGAGGTTCGACGCCCATCCGCTCACACTTTGAGGAGATGCATCCTCGAGGACCGCCTGGTCGGCTCCGGCATCGAAACTCGGTGGATCGTTCACGTCGTCGACGGTGATCGACAGCGTGGCTGGGTCCGACGTGAGATCGCCATCCGACGCCGAGAAGGTGAATTCGTCGGTGCCGTTGAAGTCGGGGTCTGGCGTGTACGTGAACGATCCATCAGAGGCGACGACGGCCACTCCGTCACTCGCCTGGGTCTCCCGCGAGTAGGTCAGGTCCTCGCCGTCGATATCGGTGCACGTCAAGTTGCCGGACTTCGTGCCGTCCTCGTTGAGCGTGATGCTGTCGGTCTGGCAGACGGGGGGGTCGCCGGCGCCGTAGACCGATATCGGCGCAAGGAGGCTGAGGACGAGCAGCGTCGTGGCCGATGCGGCGACCGCCCTACGGCGCAGCATCTGCGACCGTGATCGTCACCGCGGCGGAGTCCGAACCACCGGGTCCGTCGATCGTCACGACGACGTGGTAGGTGCCCGCGGTGTCATACGAGTGGGCGATGCTGCCGCTGCCGCCAGAGGCCGGACACGCCTGGAGCCCTGAGCCATCGTCGAACGAGATGGCGCAACCGGTGCCGTTCGAAAAACCGTAGCTGAAGGTGACGCTGTCGTTGACCGCCGGAGATGCCGGCGTCGCATCGAATGCCGTGATCCGCGCGGCAGGCTTGGGAGTCGGCGTCGGCCTCTTCGTGGGCTTTGGAGTGGGTCTTGGTGTCGAGGTCGGAGCGGCCGTCGGAGCCGGGGTCGGCCGCGGCTCGGCGGCGGGCTTGTCGGTCTTTCTGGGCGCCAGCGTCGGCGTCGCGGTCGCGCTGGCGAGGCCCGTCCCGTCAGGGGAGGTGGAGGGGCCTGCGATCGGATCCGGGGACGTCGCCGTCGCCGGGGACGGTTCAGGCGTGACCGGCACGGCGGTGCGGACCTCGATGCTGAACGCCGGCGTCGCGGTCTCGCCAAGAACGTCCCCTCGCCGTTCCGTGATCGGCGACATGACGTTCGCGAACACGACCACGAAGCCGGCCATCACGAGGGCGGCGCCGATCATGTCGCGGGCGAGGCGGAGCCGTGACGGCCGGGGCGCCGACACGGGCGGGATCGGGACGACCGGCTGGACCAGGTGTGGCGGTGGGACCCTGGCTCCGGACACGACGATCCGGCCCGGGTGGATGTGGATCGGGCCGGGTGGCGCGTCGCCGAGCCGCCGGGCGAGGTCGTCGTCCGTGAGCGGCGTCACCGGCTCGGGCTTCGGTCGGCGGAAACGCCGCATGGTCACGATCCCGACCAGCCCGCCGATCGCACCGCGGATGCCGCGGATCACGCGGAACCGGGAGGGTGGTCGATTGGCCAAGCCTTGCCAGCGCCAGGTCTCGATCAGCTCGTACGCGATCAGCAGGGCGACGGCGACGACGGCGATGCCAAGGAGGAGCTGGTTGGTCATGGGTCCCCGATCGACCGGCCGCGGGGCACTACGGCGGTCTCGGACCGATGCTAGCACCGGCTCGTCAACGGGGGTACTAGTGGGGTAGTACTTCGGTGCCGTGGGGCACCGAAGTCTCGGGGGCTCCGTGCCCCGACCGGCCCGCGGCGCGCCTAGTTCGTGCTCGGAGGCGGCTCCGGTCCGTCAGTCTGGACCTGGGCTGCGCCCGTGGATCGGTCGCCATCCCGTCGGATCGGTTCGTCGTAGGTATCTGCCTCGAGATCCTCCTGGACCGTGTCCCGACCCGTGAGCAGGAACAGGATGATGCCGGACGCGACCACGACGCCGAGGAACGCGTAGAGCTGACCGGCACCCGACAGGAAGAAGCTCAGCGCCGCGAGGACGGCCGTGATGCCGTAGATGAGCAGGACCGTCTGGGTGTGGCCGAGCCCGAGATCGAGCAGCCGGTGGTGGACGTGACCGCGGTCCGGGGTGAAGGGCGACGTCCGATTCGCGAGGCGTCGGACGATGATCCAGAACGTGTCGATGATCGGGACGCCGAGAACGAGCAGGGCGACTGCGACCTTGGCCGTCCCAAGGATCGACAGGACCGCCAGCGTGTAGCCGATGAACATGACCCCGCTCGTGCCGACGAAGATCGACGCGGGGTGGAAGTTCCAGCGCAGGAACCCGAGGAGCGCACCGGCCAGGACGAAGCACAGCACCGCGATGAACGGCTGGCCGACCGGCCCGACCGCGGTCGTCAGGCTGATCAGCCCGAGGGTCAGCGCCGCGATCAGCGAGATCCCGGTCGAGAGTCCGTCGAGCCCGTCGATGAAGTTGATGCTGTTGATCATCCCGACGATCCAGACCACGCTGAACGCGACCGCGAACGCGTCCCCGAGCCGGATCTGGCCGGGTCCGACCGGGTTGGCGATCGTGTCCACGGTCACGCCGAGCGCGACGGCGGCCAGGGCCACGACGAGCTGTCCGGCGAGCTGCCAGCGGGCGCGGATCTGGAGGACGTCGTCGAGGAAGCCGATCGCCGCCGCGGCGAGGCCGCCGATGAGCAGGGCGCCGAGCTCCTGTGGCCCGACCGTCGACGGGATGAACAGGGCCGGGACGTCGTGTCGATCGACGAGGATCACGACGACGATCGCGACGGTCAGGAACGCCGCGGCGACCGCGATCCCGCCACCGCGCGGGATCGGTCGGAGATTGACCCGGCGCGGATCCGGACGATCGACGAGCCCGAACGCCCGCGAGAAGCGTCGGACGGCGGGGGTCAGGACGAGCGCCAGGAGGGCCGCCGACGCGAACGCGACGAAGAGAGCCGGGGCGATCGCCCCGACGTCCTGGATGAAGCTCATCAGACCTCGGTGAGACCGGGGACCGGGAACCGGGCGACGATCGAGGCGACGTCCTGGGCGAGGCGCGACAGAACGGCCGCGTCGTCTCGACGGCGGATCGCCTCGACGATGATCCCGCCGATCTCGCGCATCTCCGCTTCGCCGAAGCCGCGGCTGGTCGTGGCCGGCGTGCCGATCCGGATCCCCGAGGAGATGTTCGGCGGGTTCGGATCGAACGGGATGCCGTTCTTGTTCACGGTGATCCCGATCTCGTCGAGGAGGTGCTCGGCCTCCTTGCCGGTGACCCCGAACGAGGTGACGTCGGCCAGGATGAGGTGGTTGTCCGTGCCGCCGGAGATCAGCCGCATGCCCTCGCCGGCGAGGGTGTCGGCCATGGCGCGCGCGTTGGCCAGGACCTGGCGCTGGTAGTCGCGGAACTCCGGCATCAGCGCGAGCTTGAACCCGACCGCCTTGCCGGCGATCACGTGCTCGAGCGGTCCGCCCTGGACGCCGGGGAAGACGCTCCGGTCGATCGTCGCCGCAAGGTTCGGCTTGACCATCGGATAGTCCGCCGGGTCGGCGGTCGGCGGCAGCTCGCGCCGGCCGAAGATCAACCCGCCGCGGGCGCCGCGGAGGGTCTTGTGGGTGGTCGTCGTCACGAGATCGGCATGTGGGAACGGGCTCGGATGGAGATCGGCCGCAACGAGACCGGCGATATGGGCCATGTCGACCCAGAGCAGCGCGCCGACCGAGTGGGCGATGTCGGCCATCCGCTCGAAGTCGATGATCCGCGGGTAGGCGCTGGCGCCGCCGATGATGAGCTTGGGGCGGACCTCGTTCGCCTGCTGCTCGAGCGCGTCGTAGTCGATCCGTTCGTCGTCTCGGCTCACGCCATAGCCGTGGATGTCGAAGTACCGGCCGCTGAAGTTGAGTGCCATCCCGTGGGTCAGATGGCCGCCCTGGTCGAGCTTCATCCCGAGGACGCGATCGCCCGGGTTGACCGTGCTCAGGTAGACGGCCATGTTGGCCTGCGCGCCGGAATGCGGTTGGACGTTGACGTGCTCGGCGCCGGGGAACAGCTGCAGGGCGCGCTCCTGGGCGAGACGCTCGGCGATGTCCACGAACTCGCAGCCGCCGTAGTAGCGCTTGCCGGGCAGACCCTCGGCGTACTTGTTCGTGAGCCAGCTGCCCTGCGCCTCAAGGACGGCCGAGAAGACGTAGTTCTCGCTCGCGATCAGCTCGACCTTCTCGTGCTGGCGGCGACGCTCACCGATCATCGCCTCCCACAGCTCGGGATCGACATCGGAGATCGGGGCCCAGGCGAGTCCCGTGGGAGCGGTGGCGGTCATCGGCGGCCCCTCGGTCTGCGTCGCTCGGCCGCGGCGCCCGGCGGCGGCCGTGGCTCATGGTCCCACAACGTCCGGCGCTGGATGGCGTCGGCAGACCCCGGTGGGCGATGGTCGAGGTCGGACCTCAGTCCCGGAGGTGGTGCTCCAGCTCCGCTTCGTCGAGCACGGCAGCCAGCGTCTCGGCGGCGATCGCCCCGGCGCGCAGGATCCGTGGCGGACCGCTCGCGCAGTCGACGACCGTCGAGGCGACGCCGCCGACGCCGGAGCCACCGTCCAGGATGACCGCCAGATCCGGGCTGTCGCCGAGCTGGGCGACGACATCGGCGGCCGAGACCGCCGGCGGATCGCCGGATCGGTTCGCCGAGGAGACGGGCAGCGGCCCGACGGCGGCGGCCAGAGCGCGCGGCGCGTCATGGGCCGGCAGACGGAGGCCGATCGTGGCTGCGCCGCCGGTGAGCTCGGCCGGCAGGCGCGCGCTCGGGAGCTGGGGCACGACCAGCGTCAGACCGCCCGGCCAGAACGCGGCCGCCAGCACGTGGGCGGCGGCGTCGAGCGTCCCGACGTCGTCCGCCTGACGATGATCGGCGAGGAGCAGGACGATCCCCTTGTCGAGCGGTCGTCGCTTGGCGGCGAACAGCCGACCCAGACCATCGGGCGCGGACAGGGCGACGCCAAGCCCGTAGACCGTGTCGGTCGGCATCGCCACGAGCGCCCCGGCCCGCAGCGCGGCGATGGCCTCCGCGCGCCCTGCCGCGTCGTCGGCGAGCACGCGACGGGTCATCGGTCGCCTGCCGTTCCCGAGGCCCGCACGGCGACCGCGCCGCCGGGCTGGAGCAGCTCGACGTTCCGTGGCGCGAACCGGCCGGCCAGCACCAAGGCCTCGATGACCTGCGCCGCGCCCTCGTCGGACAGCGGCGGCGCGACGTACCGCGCGACCGCCCGCACGCCGGCCGGGGCCGCCGGCATGGCGACGCCGTGACCGACCTCCGCGATCATCTCCAGGTCGTTGTACTGGTCGCCCATCGCAAGGGTCTGTGCCAGCGGGATGCCGAGGCGGCGCGCGAGCCAGCGCACGGCCTGGGCCTTCGAGACCCCCGGCGCGAGGAACTCGAGGAACTCCGGGTGGCTGACCGTGACCTCGGCCCGCCCGGCGAAGTGGCCGCGGGCCTCCTCGAGCCAGGCCTGGGGCGCCCCCGGGTCGCCGACTGCCAGCACCTTCGAGATCGGGTGGCGGATCCAGCGCTCGAGATCCGGGACGATCTCCGCGCGCGCTCCAAGGAACGTCGAGTAGTCGTCGGTGCGCGGGTCGCCGTCGGGGATGATGAACCGCTCCAGGTGGTTCACGTGCGGGGCGAAGCCGTGGGCCCGCGTCCAGACGACCGTCTCGCGGGCGACGGCCGGCGCCAGCGGCCGGTGGTAGACGAGCCGGCCGATGCGGTGCTCGGCGGTGGGCATCTCGCGGACCAGCGCGCCCTGGTAGGCGATGATCGGGTCGACCAGCCCGAGCGCAGCCGCGAACGGCTGCGCGCTCGTCGCCATCCGGCCCGTCGCGATCACGACCCGGACGCCGCGCTGGATCGCGCCTTTGATCGCCTCGCGGGTGCGCGGTCGGAGCGTGAGATCGGGTCCGACGAGCGTGCCGTCGAGGTCGAGCGCGAGGAGGCGGATCGGGAACTGCGGCTCGGAGCCGCCGTGACCGCGGTCGGGCACGCGGTCAGTGGGTCGGTTCGGGCCGCGCCGGCTCGATCCGAGCGACGCGCGGGAGACCGGCCAGATCGGGCAGGACCTCGCAGGTCCAGTCGGCCACCCGCTCGGCCACGGCCGCGCAGACCGCGTCGCCGTGATCGGAGCCGATCTCCAGGAGCGCCACGCCGTCGGGACGCAGGATCCGGGGCAGCCGATCGAGCAGCGTCCGGATCGGATCCAGGCCGTCCGGGCCGCCGTCGAGGGCGAGTCGTGGCTCGAACGAGGCGGCGACCGGCAACCGGTCGACCTCGGCCGATGGGATATACGGCAGGTTGGCGGCGACGACGTCGAAGAGCTCCCCGTCGAGCGGCAGCAGGTCGGCGACGACGAACTCGATCTTGTCGGCGACCACGTGCGCGACGGCGTTCTCGCGTGCGAGCCGGAGGGCGTCGGTGTCGATCTCCGTCGCCAGGATCCGGACCTCGTCGAGCATCCGCCGGCGGCGCAGGACGATCGCCAGTGCGATCGCGATCGGCCCGGCCCCGGTGCCGACATCCGCGACCCGGACCGGTCGGGTGCCGGCCGGCCTGGGCGCCGCGAGCAGCCGGGTCACGACCTCCGACTCAGCGAGGTCGACGACCCGCTCGGTCTCGGGTCGCGGGATCAGGGCGCGGGCATCCGTCGCGAACGCCAGACCGTGGAACTCCTTGAGGCCGCGGATGTAGGCGATCGGTTCGCCGCGCTCGCGTCGCGCGAGGTCCGCTTCGTACGCGGCCGCAGCCGACTCCCCGACCGGCGCCTCCGGATAGGCGATGATCCGCGATCGGTCCAACCCGACCGACCGCCCGAGGAGCAGCTCGGCATCGAGGCGCGGACTCTCCGAGCCGGACGCGCGGAGTCGCTCGACGCCGATCGACAACAGCTCCTGGACGGTCGCCATGGGCTTGGCTCGCTCCTCGACTACGCCGTGCTCATCCTCGTCGGCTCGATCCATCGGTGGACTCGTCGTCCTCGCCGTCGACGAGCGCCGACAGTCGCTCCGCCTGGTCCGTGGTGATCAGCGCGTCGATGAGCCGATCGAGGTCACCGCCGAGCACCTTGGGCAGGTTCGAGAGATCCATCCCGATCCGGTGGTCGGTCACCCGATCCTGGGGATAGTTGTAGGTCCGGATCTTGTCGGCGCGATCGCCGGCCCCGATCATCGACCGCCGCGCGACCGAATCCGCGGCGCGCTGCTCCGCGCGCTGATCCTCGAGCAGGCGGGCGCGGAGGACGGCCATCGCCTTCGCCTTGTTCTTGTGCTGGCTCTTCTCGTCCTGGATCTCGACGACTTTGCCGGTCGGGAGGTGGGTGATCCGGACCGCCGAGTCGGTGGTGTTGACCGACTGGCCGCCTGGGCCGGAGGAGCGCTTGACCTCGATGCGCAGGTCGCGGTCCTCGTCGATCTCGATCTCGCTCTCCTCGACCTCGGGCATCACCACCACCGTGGCGGTCGAGGTGTGGATCCGGCCGGACGATTCGGTCGACGGCACCCGCTGGACGCGGTGCGTGCCACCCTCGAACTTCAGACGCGAGTAGGCGCCGTCGCCGCCGACCTCGAGGATCGCTTCCTTGATCCCGCCGATGCCGGTCTCGTTGAGCGAGATCGCCTCCGTATGGAAGCGGTGCTTGGCGGCGTAGGCCAGGTACATCCGGAGCAGCTCGGCCGCGAACAGGGCTGCCTCCTCGCCGCCGGCACCGGCCCGGATCTCCATGATCACGTTCCCATCGTCGGCCGGATCGCGAGGCAGGAGCGAGACCTTGAGCTCCTCGATCAGGCGCGTCTCGTCGGCCTCGAGCCGATCGATCTCCTCGCGGGCCATCGACTTGAGCTCGTCGTCGGTCTCGCTGTCGCGCATGTCACGGGCGCCGGCGAGCTGCTGACGGGTCGCCTCGAGCTCGCGGACCTTCGATACCACGGGCTCGAGCCGGGCCAGCTCCCGCCCGAGCCGTCGCAGGGCATCGGGATCCTGGGACGTCTCGGGCAACGACAGCTCGGCCTGGATGGCGTCGTAGCGCGCGACGAGTTCCTGAAGCTTGTCGTCGATCATGCCGACCGGCTCGAGTGGCGCCTCACCCGGCGCCGGGCGCGGGTCGCTCGGTCTCGACCGCGACGGGCAGCTGACCGCCGACGCTCGATGGGGCGCCGTCACCCGGGTCGCTCTGGCCGGCTCCGCTCGGCTCGGCCTCGTGATCGGCGTCGCGCTGCGCCTTGAACCGGGCCTCGGCCGCGCTCAGCGGTTCGCGCTCGAACGTGGCGCTGCCGTCGGGGATCGCCTCGCCGTCGGCGGCCAGCGCCTGCTCCATCGAGACGATCGCGACCTCGATCATGTCGTCGGTCGGCTGGCGGGTCGTGATCTTCTGGACCCAGATCCCAGGGGTCATGATCGCCCGGACGACGCGATTGCCCCGATGGCGTGCCCCGAACCGGAGCAGCTCGTAGCCGAGCGCCGCGATGACCGGGATGAGCACGATCCGGCTGACGATCATCACCAAGGGTGTCTGGCGCCCGACGAGGCTGAACATCAGGATCGACAAAGCGATGACCACCACGAGGAACTCGGTCCCGCAGCGCTGATGCGCCGTCGGGTACTTGCGGACCTCGGCGGTCGTCAGCGGGTCGCCCGCCTCCCAGGCGTGGATCGTCATGTGCTCAGCGCCGTGGTACTGGAACACGCGCCGGACGTCCTTGGCCTGGGCGATGAGGACCAGGTAGCCGATGAAGATCGCGATCCGGACGAGTCCTTCGACGAGGTGCTGGACGAACCCGTTGTCGATGTTGCTCGTGGTGACCGTGGCGATGATCAGCGGCAGCAGGAAGAACACCCCGATGCCCGCCGCCAGCGTGACGCCGAGCATCAGCGCGACCGCCCCGCGGCCGAGCTCGACGCCCTCCTCCGACGCCGCCAGCGACGCCGACCGGACGAGCCAGCGGGTGCCGACGACGAGCGTCTCGTAGAGGACGACGAGGCCGCGGATCAGCGGCAATCGCGACCAGCGGCTGCCGTGGAACCCGGAGTCGAGTCGCTCGGTCTCCCAGACGATCCCACCCTCGGGACTGCGGAAGGCGACCGCGATCGCGTCCCGGCCGCGCATCAGCACGCCCTCGATCAGGGCCTGCCCGCCATAGGTGTACCGCGCCATCTGGGAAGTCTACCGGCTCACCGGGCGGGACCCGGCGGTACGGATGCGGATGGCTACCCTCGCGCCGAGCGTTCGAGTCGCTTCTGGAAGCGCTCGACCTGGCCGGCGGTGTCGATGATCGTCTGCTTGCCCGTATAGAACGGGTGACAGTTGCTGCAGACGTCGACCCGGAGCTCGGTGCGCGTCGAGCCCACCGTGAACGTGGTCCCGCACGAGCCGCAGTGGACCTCGGCCTGGTGGTACTTGGGATGGATGTCGGGCTTCACGACGGGGCTCTCCTCCGGCGCCTTCCGTACGGGTCGAGCCCGCCGGTGGTCGTCGGCTACGGTGCTGGCTATGCGTCGGCCGAGACGGCCTCGACGCGGATGCGCTTCTTGGTCTTGGTCTGGTGCTCGAAGTGGACCTTGCCCGTCACGGTCGCGAAGACCGTGTAATCGCGCCCGAGACCGGCGCCGTCGCCGGCCAGGAATGTCATCCCGCGCTGGCGGACGATGATCGAGCCGGCGGGCACGAGCTGGCCATCGCCGACCTTCACGCCGAGGCGCTGGCCGACGCTGTCGCGGCCGTTCTTCGAGCTCGATCCTGCCTTCTTGTGGGCCATGGGTCTACTCGTCCTTCTTCGTGGCGCGCGGCTTCTTCGGCGCGGGCGCCGGATCGGCCGCCGGCTTGGCGGCGGATGGCTTCGGGGCCGCTGTCTTGGCGGCCGGCTTCGGTGCTGGCTTGGCGTCGGCCTTCGCGGCCGGCTTGGCGGCGGCTTTCGCGGCCGGCTTGGCGGCCGCCTTCGGTTTGGCGCTCGATGTCGAGCTCGCAGCGTCGTCGGTGGCCTTCGGCGCCTTGGCGGCGGCGAGCTTGGCGGCGAGTGCCGCGTCCTCTGCGGCCTGACGTCGAGCGGCCTCCTCCAGGCGCTGACGCTCGGTCTTGGCATCCGCCTCGGCCTTCTTGACGACGGCCGCGGCGCTCTTGCCATTGAGGACGATGTCGGCGATCCGCAGGACGTGGAGTTCCTGGCGGTGACCCTTCTTGACGCGCCGGCGGGCCTTCGGCCGGTACTTGAACGAGATGACCTTCTCGCCACGCTCCTGGCGGAGGACCTCGGCGCTGACGCTTGCTTCAGTCACGATCGGTCGTCCGATCGTCGCGACGTCGCCGTCGGCGACCAGCAGGACCCGATCGAGCGTCACCGTGTCACCGGCCTTGGCATCGATCAGCTCGACCTCGAGCTGGGTGCCGACCTCGACCCGGTACTGCTTTCCGCCGGTCTCGATGACTGCGTACATGGATCCTCAGGGGTGGTGGAAGACAGGGTCGGACGTCGAGCATGTTGCTGGCGCGAACGCGAATGGTACGGCGAGCCCGTCCGAGCGTCAAACGCGCTCGGGCCGCGACACCGGTCGCGGGGCCTCGGCGAGGGCGTTCGTCAGCCCCGCTCCACCGGGTCGTCGAGGGTCAGCAGCCGCGCGCGAACGGTCGTCTCGGCGTCGAGCGAGCCATCGAGCGCGTCCGCCAGGGCGAGGACCACCTCGCCAGGTCGTCCGGCCGCCCCTTCCTGGCCCATCTGCAGGCGCATCGTCACGACGGTCTCATCGCCGCTCGATGCGTCGGCCTTCACGCCACGTGGCGCGGGCTCGGCGGCCAGGTCGAGGATGAGCGGCCGGAGGTCGTAGCTCACGGCACGGTCGGCGCCCTTCGAGCGGGTCCGCTCCAGGGCAGGCGCAGCCAGCAGACGCGCGCAAGCGGCCGAGACCGCCGCCGGATCCGCGCCGCGGACCGTCACGCGGAAGTCCGCGGCGACCACCCGTCCGGCCAGGGCGGGTTCGCCCAACCAGACGTCGTAGAGGTCCACGAGGCGGTCGCCGGACGGGAGCCCGATCGACAGTCGGTGGAAGACGTCGGCTCGAGGCCGACGCTCGGTGAGGACGATGTCCGCCAGCTCCGCCTCACCGGCCATCCCGGCTGGCAATGGCGCCGCGAACGAGATCCGAGCCCGCCCGGCCTTGCTGCCACCGACGGCGAGCGGCAGCCCGGCCGCCGACAGCGCCGCGGTCCACGCTCCGACCGGATCCGATCGCGGCCCTTCCGGCCCTTCCGGATCGTGCGCGAACACGACCCGCCAGCGTTGGCGCGGCTCGCCGGCAGGCCCCGAGGAACGGTCGTCCACGTCTGCTAGTCTGACCCACGATGGAGGACGACGCCCCAGCGGCCGAGCTGGCGCCGAACGCCGGACCGACGGCTGCAGCTCCCCGGACCGGGGCAGCCACGATCCGCCTCCGAGCCCCCACCCCACGGGTGGCCGTCGTCATCGTCGGCGCGATCCTCGCCGGCGTGATCCTGTTCGCCGCCGGGTCGGCGATCCGACCGTTCGTCGTCGGCCTGCTGCTGGCCTACCTCCTCGACCCCCTCGTCGAGCGGTTCGCCAGGCGCGGCGTCCCGCGCGGTCTGTCGGTCCTGCTCGTCTTCGCGATCTCGATCGGGGTCGTCGTGCTGGCGCTCGCGATCGCCATCCCGCCGCTCGTCCGCCAGATCGCGGTCTTCACGGACGAGCTGCCCGCGATCATCAAGCAGATCCAGTATCAGCTCGACCACCTGAACGAGCTCTACGACCAGCTGGGTCTGCCCCAGGAGCTCCGCACGTTCGCCGACTCCCTGGTGGCCGCCGGACTCGACGCGGTCCATCACCTTGACATCAGCTTCCTGCGGCCGCTCGTCGATAGCGCCGCATCGTTCGTCACTTCGATCTTCGGCTACCTGATCCTGCCGGCCTGGTTGTTCTTCCTGCTCAAGGATCGGCCGCGACTCCAGGCGGGGCTGGATCGGGCCCTGCCGAGCGCCTGGCGCCCGGACGCCTGGGCGATGGTCGGGATCGTCCACGAGGTGTTCGGCAAGTGGGTCCGCGGGCAGCTCGTCCTCGGTGCGGTCGTCGGGCTCGCGTCGTTCGTCGGGCTGACGATCCTCGGCTTCGTCGTCGACCCGATCTTCGGCCGGTTCGCGGTGCTCCTGGCGATCATCGCCGGCCTCGGCGAGCTCATCCCGATCATCGGGCCGATCATCTCCGCGGTCCCCGCGGTCCTGCTCGGGCTCACTGCCGGACCGGGACCTGCGCTCGCGGCGCTCCTCCTCTACCTGGCGATCCAGCTCGTCGAGAACAACTTCCTCGTGCCGAAGATCCAGAGTGATGCGATCGACCTCCACCCGAGTGCGATCATCACGGCGCTCGTGATCGGCGGGGCGATCTTCGGGCTGCTCGGGGCGATCCTGGCCCTACCGGTCACGGCCGCGGCCCGCGACGTCTTCAAGTACGTCTTCCGGCGCGCCAGCGAGCTCGGCGGCGCGCCACCGGACGGCGGACCGTCGACCGAGGCTGAGATCGCCGCGATGGAGGCAGTCGGAGGCCGGTTCGCTACGGAGGCCGGGGCGGAATCCGTCCGATGACCGATCCGCGCGACCCGGCGTTCGACCCGTACAAGGTCCTCCAGATCGATCCCGAAGCCGATGTCGAGGTCATCCAGGTCGTCTACCGGCGACTCGCTCGCAAGTACCACCCGGATGTCACGCCCGGACCCGAGGCGGCGGCCAGGATGCTCGAGCTCAACACCGCCTTCGAGATCCTCGGCGACGCGGCCCGGCGCGAGAGGTACGACCGCGAGCGCGCGCTCCGAGCGGGATCGGCATCACCGGGAGCGCCCGGGTCCGGCATGCCGGGCATGACCGGAGCCGGCGCATCGGGCGACCGAGCCGACCCGTCGGCCGCGAACCGGCCGTCCGGGGCCGGAACGGCGGGCGGTCCCGCCGGACCCGACCTGGGGCCCTTCGGTGTCGGAGGTACGCCGCGACCGCAGACCGTATCGCGCGATTGGACGAGCGGCCGCTCGACGGTCGGCGGGGGCTACGACCCGACCCGGATGCGGACCGCCGACGGCGAAGGCGCGGCCGGACCGCCGCCCGGCAACCCGTCCGGGACCGTGCTCAACTTCGGCCGCTACTCGGGCTGGTCCCTCGGTGAGATCGCCCGATCCGACCTCGAGTACCTCGAGTGGCTCGACCGGATGGCGATCGGTCGGGCCTATCGCGACGAGGTCGATGGCCTGTTGCGGAAGGCCGGGCGGCGCCGGAGCGCCCAGGTCGATGACCAGCGCCGAGGGCTGTTCCGCCGGCGGTAGCGGGGGTCCGGATGTCGGTGGCGGTGGCGCGCTGCGTCTCTCGCACCACGCGAGTAAAGCCCGCACCGCGGGCCAGGCGGGCCACGACGGGCCACGCGTCCGGGCATATCGGCCACACGGCAGAGCTAGCCGCGGGGCGGCTTCACCACTCGGCGCGGTTCTGCCGGATGTTGATGCTCTGGAGGATGCCGAGGCCCAGGGCGATGCTGATCAGCGACGCCCCGCCGTGGGTGATGAACGGGAGCGGGATGCCGGTGATCGGCATGACCCCGATGACCATCCCGACGTTGACCACGACCTGGAACATCAGCATCGAGGCCACGCCGGCCGCGAGCGCGAGCCCGAACGGCTCCTGCGACCGCCAGGCCGTGAGCAGGATCCGCCAGATCAGGGCGATGAACAGACCCAGGACGAGCATCGCGCCGAGGAACCCGAGCTCCTCGCACAGCAGCGCGAAGACGAAGTCCGTGGTCTGGACCGGGAGGAAGTCGAGCTGGTTCTGGGTCCCGTTGGTGAGGCCCTTGCCGAACAGGCCACCCGAACCGACGGCGATCTGGCTCTGAAGGAGCTGGTAGCCCGACCCCTGGGGATCGGACTCGGGGTACAGGAAGCTCAGCAGCCGACCCTTCTGGTAGTCGCGCAATACGTAGGTCCACGCGATCGGGACCGCGGCGATGATCGCCGCCGCCAGGACGGCCAGCCAGCGCGCGCTCGCGCCTGACATGAACAGCATCCCGGCGAGGATCGCCGCCAGAACGAGGGATGTGCCGAGGTCGGGCTGGAGCAGCACGAGCATCCAGGCCGGGACCATGAGGACGCAGGCGCCGAGGATCGTCCAGATCGAGTCGAGGGTCTTCTGGCGGCTCGCGAGGTAGTTCGC
Organism: uncultured Chloroflexia bacterium; assembly: GCA_963783135.1. Taxonomy (GTDB): domain Bacteria; phylum Chloroflexota; class Limnocylindria; order Limnocylindrales; family CSP1-4; genus Chersky-267. Next base: position 209,772 of record CAWAMH010000005.1, read on the forward strand.
GAGGACGACGATCATGAGGATCTTCGCCAGCTCGCTGAACTGGAACTGGAACCACGGGCCGATCGAGATCCAGCGGGCCGCACCGCTGACTCCGTCGCCGATCAGCAGGGTCAGGGCGAGCAGGCCCAGATTGATGAAGTAGAGCGGCCAGGCGAACGTGCGCAACCACTTGTAGTCGAAGGCGGCCGCGATCGCGAAGGCGACGACGGCCACCGCGGTCCAGACGAGCCCACGGGCGAAGGTCGACCCGGCGTCGAACAGCCCGTCGCCGGCGGCCACCGTGTTGCTGTAGGCCATCGCCTGGCCGAAGCCGATGAGCAGGATGGCGAAGATCGTCATCTGCCAGTCGAAGGCACGCCAGGCGGCCCCGACCGACTTCGTGGCCCAGTCCTGCGCCCTGGCCGGCTCGGCCTTCAGCACGCCCATCAGTTGCCGCCGTAGAAGTTGCCGCGCCGAAGGAGGTCGAACCGGCGCAGGTCGTGCTTGACGTGGTAATGGAGCTGCAGGTAGTACTTGACCATCTCGGTCGCCGTGTTGCCGACCGTGTTCGAGTCGTACGCGAAACCGATGACCGCGAGCTCGGAGTCCGGCTTGGCGACGTTCCGGTGCTTCGGGACGAAGGCGACGAACCAGTTGTGGAACGGCAGCAGGCCCTTCGAGTCGCGGATCCCGAACTCGGCCGTGCCGGTCTTGCCGGCGACGACGATCGGCAGCTCGCGCAGGTTGAAGGTGTGCCCGCTCGTGACGACCTCCCGCGCACCCAGTCGCATGATCTCGAAGTTCCGCGCCGTCGTCTTGACCTTGCGGATCAGCTTCGGCGCGAACGGCCGGACCACGGTCCCGTCCGCGTCGACGATCTCGCGCACGACCTGCGGCTGATACAGCTTGCCGCCGTTCGCGAGCGCCGCGTAGGCGTTGAGGATCTGGAGCGGCGTGGAGGTGTCATAGCCCTGGCCGATGCCCGCCTGGAGGACCTCGCCGGGGAAGATCGCCTGGCCGAACGTGTCTTGCTTCCACTGGTTGGTGGGCACGATCCCCGGGACCTCGCCGGGCAGGTCGATGCCCGACTTCGCCCCGAACCCGAGCTGATGCGCCCAGTAGGCCAGTCGCTCGATACCGAGCCGTTGGGCCATCTGGTAGAAGAACGTGTCGCTCGAGTGGGCGAAGCCGCTCCGGATGTCGAGCCGCCCGAACCCGGCGTGGTTCCAGTCCCAGAACCGATCGGGCCCGATCTGGATGTAGGCCTTGGTCTGGACGAGCTCGGTCGGGCCGAGCTTCTTGTCGGCGAGGACGCCGAGCCCGGTCACGAGCTTGTAGGTCGAGCCCGGCGGGAACTGCTCGTTGATCGCGTGGTTGAGCAGTGGCTTCTCCGGGTTGCGGAGGAGCTTCTGGAAGTCCTTGCGGGTGATCCCCTCGGCGAACTTGTTGTTGTCGTACGTCGGCAGGCTGACCATCGCCAGGATCTCGCCCGTCTGCGGGTTCATCACGATCATCACGCCACGCTTGAGACCGGCGCGGTTCATGGCCCAGTTGACCGCACGCTCGGCGAGCTTCTGTTCCTTCGTGTCGATCGTCAGCGTGAGGGAATCGCCGGGCTGGGCCTCGCGATCGGTCGACAGGACCTGGAGCTTGCGGCCGGCGGCATCGCGTTCGACGGTCTCCTGGCCGTAGACGCCGCGGAGCGTCGACTCGTACGACGACTCGACGCCGGCCTGGCCGATCAGATCGTCCGGCTGGTAGCCCTGATCCTTGAGGGCCTTGAGCGTGTCGGCATCGATCGCCCCCGTATACCCGATGACTTGCGACATCAGGGGGCCGTCGACGTAGTGCCGCTTCGATTCGACCGCGACTTCGACCCCCGGCAGCGCGAGCCGCTCCTCGGCGATGATGTTGGCGGTCTGGATCGGGACGTCCTGGGCGACCCGGACGAGGTCGAACCGCGAGCCGGGGTTCGAGTCGATCGTCATGTTGATCTCGGACGCCTCGATCCCGAGCAGCGCCGACAACCGGGCGACGACCTCGTCACGGTCCGAGAACGGCAGGTCGGATGGCCGGATCTTGATCGCGTAGCTCGGTTCGTTCGTGACCAGCTGGCGCCCGCGGCGGTCGTAGATCAGGCCGCGCGTGGATGGCAGCGCCTGCGCGACCGTGCGGTTCTGCTCAGCGCGTGCCTGGTAGACCTCGCCACGCACGAACTGCAGGTAGACGAGTCGTGCGGTCAGGCCGCTCACGCCGATCAGCACCGCGATACCGAATACAAGGAACCGGATGAGCTGACGCTCGCGCGACGGCCGCTCGTCGACCATCGCGGGAGCTACCACGCGACGCGCTCCCGTTCGGCGGATCGCTGTCGCAGCGCGATCGCGAGGGGGCAGATCACGGCCGCGATCGCCGTGCTGTAGAGGGCGTCGGGCAGCATCGCCCGGATCGGGTCCGCGACCGGGATCGGTTCGCGCAGTGCTCCGTACAGGACCAGGAAGAGCGCGCTCGTCATCAGGCTGGTCAGGAACACGGCCAGGATCGGGACCAGGTAGCGGGCCCGCTCGAGGACGCGGCCGAGCACCGCGGTCACGCCGACCGCCAGGATGAGCATGAACGCGGTCATTCCGACCGGTCGCGGGGCCAGAAGATCGATCATCAAGCCCCCGATGAATGCCGAGATGAGTCCGGCCTCGACACTGCCGGCGGTTGTTGCCAGGACGGCGAACACGAGGACGAGGTCGGGTCGTGCGTCGCCGATGCTGAGATAGCGGACGATCGTGCTTTGGAGAAGGGCCGCCACGACGGCGCCGGCGGCGGCGAGTGTCAGACGCATCTGCTGAGTCGAACCTCGGCCCTGTGCCCGGCCGCTCGACGGATGCGCGAACGGCCCCGACGTCCGAGTGGCTAACGTCGTGCTGGAGTATACCGAGGCCATTCCGATAGGGGAAACTGGCGGTCGGGATCTCTGTGCGCGTATGAGCGGACCCCAGCGAGATGTTGCACGTGAAACGGAGCGCAAGTGCGTGGACTCGGTCCAGATGCGATCGACGATGAGCCTGGTCGAGCCGACACCTCTCGCCCCAAGGACGACGGGCCGGGCGAGGGGCGGCTGACGCCGGGCCGAGCCGAGTTGGCTGTCCATCCGATCGCCCTCGGCTGGCTCTTCGGGTCGATCGTCGCCGCCGGGTTCGTGGTGTCCTTCGTCGTGCTCGCAGCCAGCGGGCGCTTCGGGTCGGCTTGGCCGGGCCTTCTTGCGGTGGTCGTTCTCGTGTGGTCGGCACAGCGACAGTTCACCGAGACGCACCGGCGGCGCTATCACCGCTGGCCGCCAGGCTGGCAGGTCTTCTGGACGGGGAGCGTCGAACGGCATGAGATGGCTAAGGCGTGGACTCACAGGGACCGAGATCGAGCCGTGGAGGGGTCCAGGCTTCTCGGGCTGGGACTTCTTGTCCTGTCCGGCGTCGCAGCCCTTATCCTCCTCGGCTCCGCTGCGTAGAGCACTCATCGCTGCGTGCACCCACCCCGCAGCGCACGTCGCAGACCTTGCCGCCGCCGGTCCGCAGATGCTGCGATGTTCCACGTGCAACATCGCCCGGTACCCGCCCGAGCGACAGGCGCATGTCCTGATGGAGCCGTGCCGATAACGCCCGGGTGAGTCCCAGAAGAGCGCGGCCCGTCACGATCGCGGAGACCCGGCGCATGGGCGCCCGGCGAGAGTGAGAACGGGCTCCGGATGGTAGAATCGACGCTTGTGAGCACCCTTCGACCGGGGGCCTGATGGGCCAGACGATCGCCTGTGCCAACCAGAAGGGCGGCGTCGGGAAGACCACCACGGTGGTCAACCTCGCGACCTATCTGGCTCGAGCGGGCGAACGGGTCCTCGTCATCGACCTCGACCCCCAGGGGAACGCCACCAGCGGCTTCGGGATCGAGCGCCCGCTCGTCGAGCGGTCGATCTATGGGGCGATGGCCGGGGCGGTCGCGGTGTCCGAGCTCATCGTCGGAACGCCGGTCGAGGGTCTCGAGCTCGTGCCGGCGTCGCTCGCACTCGCCGGCGCCGAGGTCGAGCTCGCAGGACTCATGGCGCGCGAGCGTCGTCTCGCGACGGTGCTGGAGGAGATCGGGGCCGAGCGGGACTACATCCTCATCGATTGCCCGCCGTCGCTCGGACTGCTCACGGTCAACGCGCTGACGGCCGCGAAGTCGGTGCTGATCCCGATCCAGTGCGAGTACTACGCCCTCGAAGGGCTCAGCCAGCTCACCGCCACCATCAACCTCGTCCGAGACCACCTCAACCCGGAGCTCGAGATCAAGGGAGTCCTCCTCACGATGTATGACGCGCGGACGAACCTGTCCACGGAAGTCGCGACCGAAGTCCGCCGACACCTCGGATCCACGGTCTACAAGACGGTGATCCCGCGCAGCGTGCGCCTGTCCGAGGCGCCCAGCCACGGCCTGCCGATCGCCCTCTACCGGCCCGATTCGAAAGGTGCGGACGCGTACCGCGAGTTCGCGGCTGAGTTCCTCCGCCGGGACCGCCGCGCGACACCGCCCGAGCCGATCGGGGACGAGCTCGTGCTCGCGGGCTCGGCGGCGATGAGCTACGGACTCCCGGCGGTCGAGCGATGACCGCGCGACCCGGCGACCGGCCGGCCGCGCTCGGTCGGGGCCTCGCCTCGCTGATCCCGGGCCGACCAGGAGCGGTCGACGCCCCCTCGGAGATCCCGCTCGATCGGATCGTCGCAAACCCATACCAACCCCGTCGGTCGATGGATGGCGCCGACCTCGAGGCCTTGGCGGCGAGCATCGCCGAGCACGGTGTGTTGCAGCCGATCCTGGTGACCGAGACGCTCGAGGGGTACCAGCTCGTCGCCGGTGAACGGCGTGTCCGGGCGTCGCGCCTGGCCGGTCTGACCCGGATCCCGGCCGTCGTCCGTCAGCTCGCGGACCAGCACCAGCTCGAGCTCGCCCTTGTCGAGAACATCCAGCGCGCGGATCTCGGGCCGCTCGAGGAGGCCCACGCGTATCGGCAGCTGATCGACGAATTCGGGCTCACCCAGGAGGTCGTCGCCCAGAAGGTGGGCCGCGCCCGGTCCACGATCGCCAACTCAGTGCGTCTGCTCGATCTCGAGCCGGCCGTCCAGGCTGCGCTGGCCGATGGCCGGATCAGCGAGGGACACGCCCGGGCGCTCGCCGGTCTCGAGCCGGCGGCCCAGGCAAGCCTCCTGGATATCGTCATCGGTCGGGGGATCTCGGTCCGCCAGACCGAGGAGCTCGCGCGTCGCCTGCGCGAGCCGAGCGTCGCCGATCGGCCCGAGGGTCGTCCGGCGGATCCGGATGCCGAGCGGGTCGAGGAGGACCTCAGGCGAGCCCTGGGGACGAAGGTCTCGCTCGCGCGCACGCGCCGGGGTGGACGGATCGTCATCGAGTTCTACAGCGACGAGGAGCTGGGACGGCTCTACGACCGGCTGACCGGAGGACCTGCGTGACCGAGCGAGCGACGGAACCCACGCCCAAGGCGACGCCTGCGAGGGCGGCGACCGCCGCAACGACCGGGGCGAGCACGACGGCCGAGCGACGCAAGCCGACTCGCAAGGGCGGCGCGTCGTATACCGCCGAGAGCATCCAGGTCCTCGAGGGCCTCGAAGCCGTCCGGCGTCGGCCCGGCATGTACATCGGGTCGACCGATACGCGCGGTCTTCATCACCTGGTCTGGGAGGTCGTCGACAACTCGATCGACGAGGCGATGGCCGGTCACGCCACCCGGATCGACGTGACGATCGCGCCCGACGGCATGGTCACCGTCGAGGATGACGGCCGCGGTGTGCCTGTCGGGAAGCACTCGACCGGCAAGGACGCCCTCGAGGTCGTCCACACGGTGCTCCACGCGGGCGGCAAGTTCGGCGGGGGCGGGTACAAGGTCTCCGGTGGCCTGCATGGGGTCGGGGTGAGCGTGGTCAACGCGCTCTCCGAGTGGCTTCGCGTCGAGACGGCCCGGGACGGGTTCGTCTGGGCCCAGGAATACAAGCGCGGCAAGCCGACGACACCGGTCAAGAAGATCGGCCCGTCGGGGGGCCGGCACGGGACAAGGACCATCTTCCGGGCGGATCCGGAGATGTTCGAGACGCTCGATTGGTCGTTCGAGACGATCAGCCAGCGGTTGCGCGAGTCGGCGTATCTCAACAAGGGTCTGTGGATCAAGTTCGTGGACGCGCGGGCGGACCGCGAGCGCTCGTTCTACTTCGAGGGCGGACTGATGTCGTTCGTCCGGCACATGAACCGCAATCGCGAGACACTCACCCAACGCCCGATCTATGTCGAGCGCAAGGAGGGGAGCACCTCGGTCGAGGTCGCGCTCCAGTACAACGACACCTACACCGAGAGCGTCCTCGCGTTCGCGAACAACATCAACACGGTCGACGGCGGGACCCACATCACCGGGTTCCGGGCGGCGCTGACGAGCTCGCTCAACGACTGGGCGCGGAAGGCGGGCGTGCTCAAGGACAACGACCCGAACCTGAGCGGTGACGACGTCCGCGAGGGCCTGACGGCCGTCGTCAGCGTGAAGCTCGTCGAGCCCCAGTTCGAGGGCCAGACGAAGGCCAAGCTCGGCAACGCCGAGGTCAAGGGCCAGGTCCAGACGGTCGTCTCGGACGGGGTCACCCAGTACCTCGAGGAGAACCCCGGCGATGGCCGTCGGATCATCGAGAAGTGCCTCACGGCGTCTCGCGCTCGTGAGGCGGCCAGGAAGGCGCGCGATCTCGTCATCCGCAAAGGCGCGCTCGACGGCCTGAGCCTGCCGGGCAAGCTCGCCGACTGCCAGGAACGCGACCCGGAGCGGAGCGAGCTGTTCATCGTCGAGGGCGACTCGGCCGGTGGTTCCGCGAAGCAGGGCCGCGATCGGCGCTTCCAGGCGATCCTGCCGCTGCGCGGCAAGGTCCTCAACGTGGAGAAGGCGCGGCTCGACAAGATCGTGGCCAGCGAGAACGTCCGGCCCCTGATCATCGCCCTCGGGGCCGGGATCGAAGGCATCGGCGACAGCTTCGACATCGCCAAGCTGCGCTATCACCGCGTCATCATCATGACCGATGCCGACGTCGACGGCGCCCACATCCGGACGCTGCTGCTCACGTTCTTCTACCGGCACATGCCCCAGGTGATCGAGCAGGGCTACCTGTACATCGCCCAGCCCCCGCTCTACCGGGTGAGCACCGGCAAGGTGACGAAGTACGCCGGCTCCGAGAAGGAGCGCGACGCGATCGTCAAGCAGCTCAACGTGAAGAGCGTCTCGGTCCAGCGCTTCAAGGGCCTCGGCGAGATGAACGCCGACCAGCTCTGGGACACGACGATGAACCCCGAGTCGCGAACGCTGCTTCGGGTCGACAGCGAGAACGCGGCGCTCGCCGACGAGGTCTTCACGATGCTCATGGGCGAGAAGGTCGCGCCACGCAAGGACTTCATCAAGACCGAGGCACGCAAGGTGCAGAACCTTGACGTCTGAGGTCATGACGGCACGGGACGACGCCCAGGGCACGACCGGCCTCGATCGGTTCGAGTTCGAGCCGCACAACTGTTTCGCCTGCGGCGAGCTCAACGACGGTGGCCTGCGGATGGTGCTCCACCTCGGCGACCGGCGGTCGTGGTCCGAGCTCACGCTCGACGCCCGGTTCGAGGGCTGGGTCGACGTGGCCCACGGTGGCATCGTCGCGACCATCCTCGATGAGGTGATGGCCTGGTCCCTCGTCGCCGAGGACAACTGGGGCGTGACGGCCAGGATGTCGATCGGCTACCGGCGGCCGATCCCGATCGGCGAGCCGATCCGGGCCGAGGGCTGGATCGTCCGGAGCCGCCGCCGGCTCGTCGAGACGGCCGGTCGCATCACGGCGACGGATGGGATCGAGCTCGCGACCGCCGAGGGCCTGTATGTCGCCGCGGACGCGGCCCGCAAGAGCGAGCTCCAGGCCCGCTACGGCTACCGGGCACGGGCCGCGCGCGACCCGATCACGGACGCGCGACCGCCCGAGGCGGGGGACCGCCCGTGACGACAGCCGTGGACACGGGCCAGAAGGCGCAGCCCCGGTCGGCGGTGACCGCTCGCGCGGTCGAGCTCGTGGCAGAGCGCAAGCCGGTCGCGGAGGCCCTCGGGGCGCGGCTGGCCGAGCTCGTCGGCGACCCGGACGCGTTCACGGCAGAGCTCACGAAGGGGCTCGGTCAGCTGGCGGACCCCGACTATCGCGCCGGCACGCAGCGGATCGCGCCGGGCATCGGGCGGACGTACGGCGTGCGCTGGCCGCTGACCGCCGCCGTCGAGCGTGGGTTCCGGGCCGCGACGCGCCGCGAGCGAGCCGTCGGCTACCTGGAGATCGCCGACCGTCTGTTCGACGAGCCTGAGCTCGAGCCTCGCTGGTTCGCGTTCAGTCTCCTCGACCGGCTCCTGCCCGAGGACCCGGAACGCGCCTGGCAGCTCCTGCGCCGCGCGGCCCGGGAGGCCGGCGACTGGATCACGATCGACAGCCTCGCCCATCCCGTCGGCCGGGGGATCATCCTCGAGCGATACCGCTGGGCCGAGCTCGAGAGCCTTGTGTTCTCGCCGTCCCGCTGGGAGCGCCGCCTGATCGGCTCTACGGTGGCGACCCTGCCGTTCGTCGATCACCGCGGCGGCCGCACGCCGGACGTCGCCGAGCACGGCATCGCGCTCATCGACGAGCTCATCGGCGACGACCAGCCGGACGTCCAGAAAGCGCTGTCGTGGGCGCTCCGGTCGCTCGTCCAGGTCGATCCGACGGCCGTTCTCGCGTTCGTCGAACGTCAAGCCGACCTGGCCGCCACGACGGCCGATGGCCACCGCGCCTGGGTCATCCGCGACACCCTGCCGAAGCTGCCGACCGACGCAGCCGCCGCGATCCGGCTCCGTCTCGACGGGATCCGACGTCGGCCGGGCGCGCCTCCGACCTCGCGGGCAGGCGCGACCGTCGCCCGCTTCGCCGGCGAGATGGGTCTGCCCGGACCGGCGGCCCATCGCGACCGCTTCCCCGACCCCATGTTCACGCCAGGAGACGCTAGACCGTGACCGACGATATCGGCGACATCCGGACGATCCGCATCGAGGACGAGATGCGGGTGAGCTACCTCGATTACGCGATGAGCGTGATCGTCGCCCGAGCGCTGCCCGATGTCCGCGACGGCCTCAAGCCGGTCCATCGCCGGATCCTGTACACGATGGGCGAGATGGGCCTGAGCGGGACCAGCGCCTATCGCAAGTGCGCGGCGATCGTCGGCGAGGTCATGGGCAAGTACCACCCGCACGGCGATGTCGCCCTGTACGACGCCCTTGTCCGACTCGCCCAGGACTTCTCGATGCGCTACCCGCTCGTCGACGGCCAGGGCAACTTCGGCTCGGTCGACGGCGATGGGGCAGCCGCGATGCGCTACACCGAGGCGCGCCTGACCGCGATCTCGGCCGAGATGCTCGCCGACATCGACAAGGAGACGGTCGACTTCGTCCCGAACTACGACGGGACGCAGCAGGAGCCGTCGGTCCTGCCGGCCAAGCTCCCGAACCTGCTCATCAACGGCTCGTCGGGGATCGCCGTCGGGATGGCCACGAACATCCCGCCCCACCACCTCGGCGAGATCGTGGACGCGACGGTCGCCCTCGTCGACGACCCGCCAGCTGACGTCCGACGAGCTGTGCACCTACGTGCTCGGACCCGACTTCCCGACCGGCGGGACGTTGTTCCGCTTCGAGACCCGGCGGAACGCCTTCACCGGCGAGCAGGAGACGGTCGACGCGGTCCGCGAGATGTACGCCCACGGTCGCGGCCGAGTGGTCGTCCGGGCCCAGGTCGCCTTCGAGGAGACCCGCTCGGGCAAGACCGCGATCATCGTCACCGAGCTGCCGTACCAGGTGAACAAGTCGGCGCTCATGGAGAAGATCGCCGAGCTGGTCAACGGCAAGCGGATCGAGGGCATCGCCGACCTCCGCGACGAGTCGGACCGTGACGGCATGCGCATCTACATCGAGCTCAAGAAGGACGTCAACCCGCACAAGGTGCTGAACAACCTGTTCAAGCACACGGCGATGTCGTCGGCGTTCAACCTGAACATGCTGGCGCTCGTCGACGGCCAGCCCCAGACGCTGCCGCTCAAGGCCGTCCTCCAGCACTACATCGATTATCGGCGCGACGTCATCCGCCGCCGGACCGAGTTCGACCTCGGCAAGGCGCGTGCCCGGGCGCACATCCTCGAGGGCCTCAAGATCGCCCTCGACAACCTCGACGCGGTCATCAAGACGATCCGCGAGTCGGCCGACGTCGAGGCGGCCAAGGCGAACCTCATGACGAGGTTCAAGCTGTCGGACCTCCAGGCCCAGGCGATCCTCGACATGCGGCTCGCCCGCCTGGCGGCCCTCGAGCGCCAGAAGATCGAAGAGGAATACCTCGCGGTCATCCAGCTCATCGCCGAGCTCGAGGACATCCTGGCCAACCCGGGCCGGGTCCTGTCGATCATCAAGGAGGAGCTCACCGAGCTCAAGCGCAAGTACGCCGGTGAGCGCCGGACGCGGATCGTCGACGACTCCGACCGGGAGATGACCGACGAGGACCTCATCGCCGACGAGGACGTGGTCGTGACGATCAGCGGCCGGGGCTACGTCAAGCGCCAGCCGGTCGACACGTACCGCCGCCAGCACCGCGGCGGCAAGGGGATCATCGGCCACGTCACGCGCGAGGAGGACGCGGTCGAGCATCTGCTCGTCGCGAACACCCACGACTGGGCGCTGTTCTTCACGAATCGCGGCCGCGTCTTCAGCTCGAAGGTCCACCAGATCCCAGACGCCAGCCGCCAGGCCAAGGGCATGCCGATCATCAACCTGCCCGGTGTCCAGGTCGACGCCGGCGAGGTCCCGATGGCGACGATCATGCTCCACGACTTCAAGGGCGGGACGTACCTCGTGCTCGCGACACGGCGCGGGATCGTCAAGAAGACCCCGCTGGAGCAGTTCGAGAAGGTCCGCTCGAGCGGGATCATCGCGATCACCCTCGATGAGGACGACGAACTGGCCTGGGTCGACACCGCGACCGGCGCCGACGACGTGATCATCGCGACGGCGAAGGGCAAGATCGCCCGGTTCCACGAGACCGAGGTCCGGCCGATGGGCCGGCCGGCCGCGGGTGTGATCGGCATCCGCCTCGCCCGCCAGGGCGACTCGGTCATCTCGATGAGCGTGGTCCAGCCGGACGCCGATCTGCTGGTCCTGACCGAGACCGGCTACGGCAAGCGGGTCCCGCTGACCGAGTTCCGGGTCAAGCATCGCGGCGGCCAGGGTGTCCAGCTCATCGCCCTCGAAGGGCGCAAGACCGGCGACGTCGCCGCCGTCCAGCAGGTCACCGAGGAGGACGAGGAGCTCTTCCTCATCAGCTCCGGCGGTCAGGTGATCCGGACCGAGACGAACACCATCAACCGCTACAGCTCCGGCGCGCGAGGGGTCATCGTCATGCGCCTCGCCGAGGGCGATCGGGTCGTGGCCATCGCCGCGTTCCGGGCGGGGCTGGCGGAGCAGGGTGCCATCGACGACAATGACCCCGGCGACGGGCCGACGGCGTGAGGTGGAACCGGTGACCCAGTTCGGCGGAGAAGAAGCGCCCGTATATTCGGACCGCTTCGACATCTACACCGGCAACGCGAATCCCGACCTTGCCAGGAAGATCTGCCGCTACCTCGGAGTCGAGCTGGGCAAGGCCGAGGTCTTCCAGTTCGCCAACGAGAACATCTTCGTCAAGATCCTCGACAACGTCCGCGAGAAGGACGTCTTCCTCGTCCAGCCGACGAGCCACCCGGTCAACCAGTCGATCATGGAACTCCTGATCATGATCGACGCGTTCAAGCGTGCGAGCGCCGGTCGGATCACCGCGGTCATCCCGTTCTACAGCTACGGGCGGTCGGACAAGAAGGACCAGCCCCGGGTCCCGATCACCGCCCGGCTGATCGCCGACATGATCACCGTGGCCGGTGCCGACCGGGTCCTCACGATGGACCTCCACCAGGGCCAGATCCAGGGCTTCTTCAACATCCCGGTCGACGAGCTGACCGCCGTCCATATCCTGTCGAACTACTTCCGGACGAAGCACCTCGAGGACCTCGTGGTCGTGACCGACCTCGGGTTCGCCAAGCGGGCCCGGACGTTCGCCGAGCTGCTCGACGCCCCGCTCGCGATCATCGAGAAGCGGCGGGTCGGCAATCTCGACCGGGCCGAGCTGATGAACGTCATCGGCGACGTCCGCGGCAAGCGGGCGGTGATCGTCGACGACGAAGTCGACACCGGCGGGACGCTCATCGAGATCGTCCGGGCGCTCGAGCGCGAAGGCGTCAACGAGATCTACGCCTGTGCGACGCACGGCGTGCTGTCCGACCCCGCGGTCGAGAAGATCCGGGCCTCGAGCCTCAAGGAGGTCATCCTGACCGACTCGATCCCGCTCCCTGCCGCGAAGCGGATCGCGAAGATCAAGACGTTCTCGATCGCGCCGCTCATCGGCGAGGCGATCAAGCGGATCCACCGGGGGGAGTCCGTCGGCGCGCTGTTCAGCAGCGAGATGGCCCTCACCCAGCAGATGCTGATGTGGGAGGACGGGATCGCCCGGACCCTCGATCTGAGCGACGACGACCGGCCGAGCCCGGCCGACGACCGGCCGCCCTCCCCGCCCGGTGCTCCGGTCCGAGCGACGCCGATGGCCGCCCGGTTCGCGGCCGCGAAGCCCGGCGAGCGATGAGCCTCCAGCTCAACCGCCGCGACGAGGGCGGCGAGCTCCAGCCGATCCCGCCGACCGAGGACGGCGACTGGCGTCGACAGCTCCGGACGCCGCGCTGGGGCGCAGCGCTCCGTCGCAGCCGGCTCCCGAAACTGGCCAATCCCGAGATGAACCCGACCTCCTCGCTGATGTCGGTCCTGTTCTGGGTCGGCCTTGCCGCCTTGACGTTCGTCATCCTTGTGGTCGGCTACGGCTCGGGGTTCTGGCACCTCAGCTGACGGGTCGCACGACGATGCTCGCCTATACTGTCGGCCCATGCTTGGCTTCCTGAACCGCTTCGTCGACTCGAACGATCGTGAGATCAAACGCATCGAGCCGGTGGTCGATGAGGCGAACGACCTCGAGGCGGAGCTCGAACCGCTGACCGACGACGAGATCCGCGCCCGGTTCGACGCGATCCGGACGGAGATCCGCGAGGTCTCGACCCCGGACGAACCGTCGGACGACGAGCTCCACCACCCCGATCTCGAGCGCCGCCGCGAGCTCGCGAAGGCGCGCCGGACCAAGGAGTACGAGCGGATCCAGGCCGCGCTCGACGAGGTCATGCCCGAGGTCTTCGCGATCAGCCGCGAGGCGATGAAGCGAACGCTCGGGATGCGCCATTTCGACGTCCAGCTCATCGGTGGGACCGTCCTCCACCAGGGCAAGATCGCCGAGATGCGGACCGGCGAAGGCAAGACCTTCGTCCCGACCCTGGCGGCGGTCCTCAACTCGTTGACCGGCCGCGGTGTCCACGTCGTCACCGTCAACGACTACCTGGCCCGACGCGACCCGCAGTGGATGGGTCCCGTGTTCCACTTCCTCGGGGTCAGCCTCGGGATGATCACCCACGACGCGTCGTTCCTGTTCGAGCCCGGCTACCCGACGAGCGATGAGCGGTTCATGAACCTCCGTCCGGTCGAGCGCCGGGAGGCCTACGAGGCCGATGTCACGTACGGTACGAACAACGAGTTCGGCTTCGACTACCTCCGCGACAACATGGTCGTGGAGCTCGACCAGCGGGTCCAGCGCGGCCAGAGCTACGCGATCGTCGACGAGGTCGACAACATCCTCATCGATGAGGCGCGGACGCCGCTGATCATCAGCGGCCAGGCCGAGGAGTCGGCCGACAAGTACTTCACGTTCGCCCGGCTCGTCCCGCGCCTGACGCCCCGGCCTGAGGGCGATGAGGAGGGCGGCGACTACTTCATCGATCTCAAGGACAAGGCCGTCAGCCCGACCGAGCACGGCATCGACAAGATGGAGAAGTGGCTCGGCGTCCCGAACCTGTACGACGCCGACCCGGCCCTCGCCCGCCACTTCGAGCAGGCCCTTCGCGCCCACGCCCTCTACAAGCGCGACCGCGACTACATCGTCAAGGACGGCGAGATCGTGATCGTCGACGAGTTCACCGGTCGCCAGATGCCCGGCCGACGCTGGAGCGAGGGCCTCCACCAGGCGGTCGAGGCGAAGGAGGGCCTGCGCGTCCAGCGCGAGTCGGTGACGCTCGCCACGATCACCTTCCAGAACTACTTCCGGCTGTACGACAAGCTCGCCGGGATGACCGGTACGGCGATGACCGAGGCCGAGGAGTTCAGCAAGATCTACAAGCTCGAGGTCGTCGCGATCCCGACCCACCGGCCGATGGTCCGCAACGACGAAGCGGACCTCGTCTATCGCAACGAGCAGGGCAAGTTCAGTGCGCTCATCGAGGAGATCGTCGAGATGCAGGAGGCCGGCCGGCCGGTCCTCGTCGGCACGGTCTCGGTCGAGAAGTCCGAGGTCCTGTCCGAGATGCTCAAGCGGCGCGGGATCAAGCACGAGGTCCTCAACGCCAAGTTCCATGACAAGGAGGCGCCGATCGTCGCCCAGGCCGGGCGGACGAGCGCAGTCACGATCGCAACGAACATGGCCGGCCGGGGGACGGACATCCTGCTCGGTGGCAACCCGGCGGGTCTCGCCAGCGACATCCTCCACCGCCGGGGTCTGAACCCGGCCGAGGTCGACAAGACGACCTACGACGAGGCGTTCGCCGAGGCCAAGGCGATCTGCGACGAGGACCACGAGCGGGTCGTCGCGGCAGGCGGGCTCCACATCATCGGGACGGAGCGCCACGAGAGCCGCCGGATCGACAACCAGCTCCGCGGCCGAGCCGGTCGCCAGGGCGACCCGGGCACGACCCGGTTCTACCTGTCGCTCGACGACGACCTCATGAAGCGGTTCGCCAACGACCGCGTCGCAGGGCTCATGGAGCGGCTCGGGCTCGAGGAGGACGTGGCCATCGAGTCGCGCCTCGTGAGCAAGACCATCGAGAGCGCCCAGAGCCGGGTCGAGGGCTTCAACTTCGACATCCGCAAGCGCGTCGTCGAGTTCGACGACGTCATCAACAAGCAGCGCGAGACGATCTACGCCGAGCGCGACAAGGTCCTCCGCAACGAGGACCTCGGTGAGACGATCGTCGACCTGCTCGATCAGGAGGTCGACGCGCTGCTCGACCAGTTCGTCGGAGGCGAGACGGACGCCGACTGGAGCCTCGAGGGGCTGGCCGCAGCGCTCGTCGCGATGGGCCTCGACGGCGAAGGAACGACCGAGGACGAGCTCTGGGAGGTCGGCGGTCGCGAGGCGCTCGGCGCGCACCTCCACGCGCTCGTCGACGCGAAGCTGGACGCGAAGGAAGCGGAGGTCGGTGAGACCGACTGGACGATGATCGAGCGGCTCGTCCTGCTCCGGACGATCGACTCGCTGTGGGTCGAGCACCTCACCGAGCTCGACGACATGCGTCGTGGGATCGGCCTGCGCGGGTACGCCCAGCAGGACCCGCTCAACGAGTTCCGGCGCGAGGCGTTCGCGCTCTATACGGAGCTCCGCGACTTCATCCGCCACCAGCTCGCGAGCACGATCTTCCGGGTCACGGTGACCCGCCAGGAGGTGCCGCCACCGGCCGCGCCGATGCCGATGCCCGACGCACGCACGATCGCCGGCCTGAGCGGCGGCGCGGACGGCGACGGTGACGGTCGAGGGCTGGCGGCGACAGCGGCGGGCGCGGCGTCGGCCGCAGGGGGCGTCGCGTCGGCTGCGGTCGCCCGCGGGCTCCCGTCGGGCCCGGCGGTGCGCGGTGTCCGCGAATCGCTCGGCGACGAGGTCGTCGGCACGGGACCATCCACCGGGGGCGCGCCGGGGGCGCTCCGTCCGGGTTTCACCCCATCGGGTGATCGGATCGGCCGCAACGACGTCTGCTTCTGCGGCTCGGGCCTGAAGTACAAGCGCTGTCACGGCCGGTGACGGAGGGGTCGCTCGACCGTCCACCGGAGTGATCCGGGAGCTCGCCCGAGTCCTCGTCGTCGGTCTGGCCATCGTCCTGCTCGTCGGCGCCTACGCGGCGTTCCGGATCTGGGACCAGGGCGGCCGGGACGACCGACGGCCGGCCGGGGCGGTCGTCGTCCTCGGCGCGGCGCAGTACGACGGACGCCCGTCGCCGGTGTTCGCAGCACGGCTCGACCATGCCGTCGATCTGGTCCTGACCGGCGCCTACCCCTACCTCGTCGTGACCGGCGGCAAGCTGGCCGGGGACCGCACGACCGAGGCCGCCGTCGCGCGCGCCTATGCCCTCGCCCGCGGCGTCCCAGACGATCGGATCCTCGTCGAGGACGCCGGCCGGACCACCCTCGAGTCGCTCCGGGCGGTCGCCCCGATGCTTCGCGCCAAGGGGATCGACGACGCCGTCTTCGTCTCGGACCCGCCCCACATGTTCCGGGTCCTGCGGATGGCCCGCGACCTCGGGCTGACGGCCTGGGGTTCGCCGACGCCGACGAGCCGGATCGCCGCCGACCCGGCCCGCCTGGTGGGCGCCTACATCCACGAGCTGGGGGCGCTCGCGATCTACCTGACGATCGGCGAGTCGCCGTTCACGGAGCTCGGCGAGAGCCGCTGAATCGCCGATCGGCGTCCCGATTCAACCGTTTCTCCCTCTTGGCGGAAGCGACTTGTCCCGATATACTGGGCCAAGTTTTCCGGATCGGATCGGCCAGGAGGGTGGCCCCTTCCGAGTGCTCTCCGCGATGTCGCCCCGCTAATCCCCCTGCCCACTAGAGAGGGAGTCGTGAAGCAGGTCGAGGAAGCGTCGTTCATCGATCTCATCGCCTGCGAGCGGGACTGTCGGAATTGCAGCTATGCAGCTGCCCTCGATTGCGATGGCAACTGCGGAATCTGTCCCGCGAACAGCTACTGTCCCTGCGTGAACCCCGTCGTCGCCCGAAGCAAGACCGCCCTGCGGCTGATCGAGCTTCGTCCGATCCTCCTCCAGGAAGCCCAGGCGAGTCGCTCCTAAGTGGACGCGCCCGCCATCCGCGACCTGGCTGGACGGATCCGGTCGACCTCGGGGCGTCTTTGACCTCGATGGCAAGGACGCTCGCGTCTCCGAACTCGAGGGACTGACCCAGGAACCCGGCTTCTGGGACGATCAGGCGACCGCACAGAAGGTCCTCCGCGAGGCCGACGGCCTGCGGACTGAGGTCGCCCACTGGCGCGACCTGCTCGACCGAGCGGACGAGCTCCTGACGTTGCTTGAGCTCGTCGAAGAGTCCGCCGATCCGGAGCTGCAGGCCGAGCTCGACGCGAAGGCCGCCCGGCTCGAAGGTGACTTCCGGAGGTCCCGCTCCCTGCTGATGTTCTCCGGGCCGTACGATGCGGGCTCGGCGATCCTGTCGATCAGTGCCGGGGCCGGTGGGACCGAGGCGACCGACTGGGCCGAGATGCTCCTCAGGATGTATCTCCGCTGGGCCCAGGCACACGACTTCGCGACCGACGTCGTCGATCGGCAGGAAGGCGAGCAGGCCGGGATCAAGAGCGCGACCGTCGAGGTCCAGGGCCGCTCCGCCTACGGCTATCTGCGCGCCGAGCGTGGCGTCCACCGGCTCGTGCGGATCAGCCCGTTCGACGCCCAGAACCGGCGCCAGACCACCTTCGCCCTCGTGGAGGTCATGCCCGAGGCCGAGGACGACATCGAGATCGAGCTCGATTGGGACGAGATCCGGGTCGACACCTACCGCAGCCAGGGCGCCGGCGGCCAGCACGTCAACAAGACCGACTCAGCGGTGCGTCTGACCCATCTGCCGACCGGGACCGTGGCCCAGAGCCAGAACGAGCGGTCGCAGACGCAGAACAAGGAGACCGCGATCAAGGTCCTCAAGGCCCGTCTGCTCGAACGTGCCCTCGAGGAGAAGGAAGCCGAGCTGCGGGCGCTCAAGGGCGAACACGTCGAGGCTGGCTGGGGCAACCAGATCCGCAGCTACGTCCTCCACCCCTACCAGATGGTCAAGGACCTCCGGACCGGCTACGAGACGAGCAACACCACGGCCGTGCTCGACGGCGACCTCGACGCGTTCATGCTCGCCGAGCTCGAGCGCCTGGCGACCGACGTCGAACCTGCCGACGGCCAGCGCGTCGCCGGGTGAGTCACCCGACGCGGACCCTGCCCGCGGCCCTCATCGGGATCGCCTTCCGATCCGCCCGGCCGGAGGACCTGCCGATCTGCGCGGCCGTCTGGCGGGAGTCGATCAACGACTACCTGCGCCCGCTCGGCCAGGAGGAGGTCCCCGACGAGCTCGGACCGATCGGCCGGCTCCACGCTCACGCCCTCGCCACCGATCCCGACCGGTTCGTCGTGGCCACGACGTCGGGCTCGAACGGCGAGCGGATCCTCGGGTTCGGCTCCGCGCTCGAGCGCGGCTCGATCTGGTATCTGTCGATGCTGTTCGTCCGGCCGGAGGCGCAGGGTCAGGGTCTCGGCCGCGCGATCCTCGAGCGCTTGCTCCCCGGCCCGGAGCACCATGGGACGCTCGCTACGGCCGTCGACGGCCTCCAGCCGATCTCCACGGCACTGTATGCCCGTTACGGGATCGCGCCGCGGATGCCGATCCTCGACCTGCGCGGCGAGGTCCGCCGTCCGGAGGCGTTCCCGGCACTGCCCTCGGGCATCGTCTCGATCCCGTTCGACCAGATCGCGGCCGGCCCGCCCGGCGGGTCCGGGCATCGCGAGCTCGCCGCGACGGTCAACGCCCTCGATCGCGAGCTGCTCGGGGCCGAGCACCCGGACGACCACCGGTTCCTGCGGACCGAGCAGCGCCTCGGCTTCCTGTATCGCGGTCCCGATGGCGCCCCACTCGGGTATGGCTACGCCGGCGAGATCGGCCGGGTCGGGCCGATCGCCATCCGGGACGCGTCGCTGCTCGAGGCGGTCGTCGGCCATCTCGTCGGAGCCGTGCCGGCTCGCGGCGCTCGGGCGGTCTGGGCGCTGGGGGGTGCTCCGCGGCTCGTCCCGACCCTGCTCGCCGCGGGGCTGCGGATCGATGGCTTCCCGCTGCTCCTGTGCTGGGACCGCCCGTTCGCCGACTTCGCACGCTACCTGCCGATCTCACCCGGCCTGCTCTGAGCCGAGTGCGCGCCGGTCGTCCCGGCCGTGGCGTGGTAGCCTCGGGCTGACGTGGCTCCTTCGTTCGTGCCTGCGGTCGGAGCCGGGACGCCAGCGATCGGCGCTCGACGCCGATCCGGACCGCCGCCTCGGAGCAGATCGTGACCCTGGCCCCTCTTCGAGCCGCCGCTCGCTCGCACCGCGGCCGCCCTGTCGGCCTCGCCCCGACGGAGTCGCCGGTCGATGGTGCGGTGGTCGTCCTTCACGATGTCACGAAGACCTATCCGAACGGCAACGTCGCGCTGCGCGACGTCGACCTCGTCGTGCCCGAGGGCGACTTCGTCTTCCTCGTCGGACCGTCCGGGGCGGGCAAGTCCACCCTGATCCGGCTGCTCATCCGCGACGAGATCGCGACCGAGGGCGCGGTCATCCTCGATGGCCAGGACCTCGCCCGGCTGGCGCGCCGCCAGGTGCCGAAGATCCGACGCAAGATCGGGATCATCTTCCAGGACTTCAAGCTCCTCCCGACGAAGACTGTCTGGGAGAACGTCGCGTTCGCGCTCGAGGTGACGGGCACTCCCCGCCGCGAGATCGCGCCGGCGGTCGACCGGGTGCTCGCGCTCGTCGGCCTGACCGCCCAGGCACGTCAGCTGCCGAGCACGCTGTCGGGCGGCGAGCAGCAGCGCACGGCGATCGCCCGGGCGCTCGTCCACGATCCGCGCCTGATCATCGCCGACGAGCCGACCGGCAACCTCGATCCGCTGATCAGCTGGGAGATCCTCCAGCTCCTGCTCCGGATCAACGAGCTGGGTGTGACCGTGCTGATGGCGACCCACAACGCCGAGATCGTCACCGCGCTTCGGAAGCGGGTCGTGGCGCTCGAGGAGGGCCGGATCATCCGGGACGAGGAGGCGGCCGCCTATCATCGTGAGGACTAGCCGGTCGTGATCTCGTTCATCGTGTTCAGCCTGCGGCGGGCCTGGCAGGGGTTCTGGCGCAACGCGGTGATGAGCCTCGCAGCGACGGCGACGATGGTCTTCATGCTCGTGCTCCTCGCCGGCTTCTTCGTGGTGCTGACCGGGCTGAATGCCGGGCTCGAGTTCGTGGAGGAGAAGGTCCAGGTCGTCGCTGACGTCAAGCCGACCGCGACGACGCCCGCGATCGAGGCGCTGACCGCCCGCATCGGCGCGCTGCCCGAGGTCGCGAGCGTGGAGTACGTGAACTCCGCCACGGCTCTCCTCCGGTTCCAGGAGCGACTCCGGCAGCAGGGTCGCGAGGATCTCACCCGGTTCCTCGACACGAATCCCCTGCCGGGCTCGATCGAGGTCAAGCTCAAGGACCCGAAGGTCTTCGGGAACGTCGTCGAGTTCCTCCGGGCCGATCCGTCGGTCGAGCGGGTCAAGGAGGTCCAGAGTCTCATCGAGCGGGTCCTGACCGTCACGAACCTGCTCCGGACCGGTGGGCTCGTCATCCTCGCCCTCGTCGGCGTGGTCGTCCTGTTCATCATCGTCAACACGATCCGGCTGGCCGTCGTCGCGCGCTCCGAGGAGATCGAGATCATGCGCCTCGTCGGCGCGTCCGATGCCTTCATCCGCTGGCCGTTCATCTTCGAAGGGGCGCTCGTCGGCCTGATCGGGGCGCTGATCACGCTCGTCCTGTTGGCGCTCGGTGCGGATCCGCTCGGCAAGGTCATGACCGGCTTCTTCGAGGTGCTGCCGCTCCAGCTCGGGAGCCTCGGCCGGGATCTCACGCTCATCGTCCTCACGACCGGGATCGGCCTCGGCGTCCTCGGGTCGTGGGTGTCGGTCCGGAGCTACCTGCTGAAGTAGGCCGCGATCGCGGCCGCCCGCCACGTCGCCGGCCCCTCCGGCGGTCCGCGCCAGCGCCGCCTGAGGGCCGCCGGCAGCCCTTCCGGCCGCGTCGTCGTACGCTGTGCCGCCCCAGCCACTCCTGCCCCTCCACACAGGACCCGAACCGATGACCGACCCTCTCGACCCCACCGAGCCCGGCCCAGCGCCTGAGCCCCCATCCGCGCCCGGGCCCGCGCCGGTCTCCGCCGAACCGCCGGCCGCCGCCCAGGCTCGCTCGAGACGCACGCTCGCTCTCCCGATCGCCCTGACGATCGTCGCGATCCTGGCCGGATCCGCCCTGTTCGTGTCCGGCTTCGCGCTCGGCTCGCTCAAGGCGACCACCCCGGGCACGCCGGTCGACGAGGCGGCCGCATTCCAGCCGTTCTGGGATGCCTATCGGTCGGTCACCGAGGACTACGCGGGCGGACCGGTCGATCGCAAGAAGCTCATCGACGGGGCGATCCGGGGGATGATCGGCGCCCTCGACGACCCGTTCTCCGCGTATCTGAGCCCGGACGAGTACCGACAGTCGCTGCAGGGGCTCTCCGGCCAGTTCGAGGGCATCGGCGCGCAGGTCGAGACCCGGCGCGTGTCCGGCACGGGTGCCTGCGCGACCCTCGGCGACGGCTGCGCCCTGATCGTCGTCGAGCCTACCCCGGGGGCACCGGCCGAGAAGGCCGGGCTCCGCGCCGAGGATCGGATCGTCGCCGTCGATGGCGTGACGGTCGATGGGCTCACCGCTGACCAGGCCCTGGCCAAGGTGCGCGGTCCGAAAGGCACGACCGTCACGCTGAGCATCATCAGAGCGGCCGGCGCGCCGTTCGACCTGCCGATCGTCCGCGCGGTCGTCGTCCAGCCGGAGGTGACGGCGCGCACGCTGGCCGATGGGTCGGTCGGGTACATCCGACTGCGCGGCTTCAGCGACCGGGCGGCGCACGAGTTCAGCCAGGCCGTCGCAGCGGACGTCGCAGCCGGGAGGACGAAGATCGTCGTCGACCTCCGCGGCAACCCGGGCGGCTACGTCCTCGATGCCCAGCAGGTCGTCAGTCAGTTCGTCCCAGCCGGGACGACGATCTTCTCCCAGGAAGACGCTTCCGGCGCGCGCGTCCCGACGAGCGCCGTGGCCGGCGGCGCGGCGACGGATCCGGCCATCCAGGTCGCCGTCCTCATCGACGGCGGCAGCGCATCGGCGGCCGAGATCGTCGCCGGGGCACTCCAGGACCTGGGGCGGGCGACGCTCGTCGGGACGAAGTCGTATGGCAAGGGGACCATCCAGGTCTGGCAGCAGCTCGCGGACGACAACGGCGGGTTCCGACTGACCGTGGCGAAGTGGCTCACGCCGAACGGGCGATGGATCCATCGCGTCGGCCTGACCCCGGATGTCGCAGTCGACAGCACGACGGCGACGGCCGGCTCGGATCCCGTGCTCGATCGGGCCCTCGAGGTCCTCGCCACGCCGGCGTCGGGCTGGGCCGGCCATCGCCGGGCCGCCTGAACGGAAGGTCCCGCTTGCGCTCGGCGGCCCGTTCGATTACGGTTTGCCGCGAGCGAAAGGAGGTGATGTGCAGTGATAGATCGTAGTAGCTGCACCACCTCGCAGGGAGTGGCCGTCTAAGCGGACACCCCTGCGGGTGGTTGAAGCTTTCGAACGCCGGTCCGAGAGGGCCGGCGTTCGTGCGCCCGGATGATCCGCCTGCTGGGTCCCGCGCGGCGCCCACTCACCCCGACCGGCTGGCGCACACTCTCGTGCGACGGCCCGCTGCCAGCCGAAGGAGTCCACCGATGGGCGAGCAGACGATCGCCCTCAATCGAAGAGCGCGCCACGAGTTCACGATCGACGACTCGTTCGAGGCCGGGCTCGTCCTGACCGGGACCGAGATCAAGTCGATCCGGGCGCGCAAGGTCAACCTGGCCGACGCCTACGCCAGGATCGACAAGGGCGAGGCCTGGCTGTACGGCATGCACATCGCCCCGTGGGAGACCGGCAACCGCTACAACCACGAGGCGAAGCGGCCGCGCAAGCTGCTCCTGCACCGGGCCCAGATCACCCAGCTGCTGTCGCGCACGAAGCAGAAGGGCCAGACGATGGTCCCGCTCAAGCTCTATCTGAACGAGCGCGGCCGGGCCAAGGTCGAGGTCGGACTCGCCCGGGGCAAGCAGCTCCATGACCGGCGGCGGGACATCGCCGATCGCGACTCCCGGCGCGATGTCGCCCGAGAGCTCGCCGACCTCAGCCGCGGCCGGAGCTGACGTTCGGATCGGACCACACACGTATGCCCGATCCGACCCTCAGCGGAGCAGGTACCGTCGGCTGAGCGGGACCTCGTCGACCGCCTCGACCGCCAGGACGCGTCCGTCCAGGGTCACCCGGCCGTCGACCGGGTCGACCTCGACCGGGGTCGTGGCCCGGTTCGACCACAGCGACGACCGGTCGAGCCCGCGGCAGCCGCGCACGGCCACGAGCCGGCGGCGGGAACCGAGCCGGGCGGCCAGACCACCGTCGAGCGCCGCCGCGGATACGAACGTGAGCGCGACATCGGCGGGAGCGAGGCCGCTGCCCGCCCAGTCGGCCCCGTAGCGGGTCGGCTCCGAGCGCTCGAGGCTCGCGTTGCCCTCGCCGCGGGGGCCCCAGGCCGTCGCACCGGCCTTGAGCACGGCCTCGGGCTTGACGCCGAAGAAGCCGGGCGTCCACAGGACGATATCGGCGAGGCGCCCCGGCCGGAGCGAACCGACCTCGTCGGCCAGACCGTGGACGATCGCCGGCTCGATCGTCGCCTTGGCGAGATAGCGCAGGATCCGAGCGTTATCGTCGAACGGATCCGACCCGTCGTCGGGCAGGCCGGGCCAGCCCGCACCCGCGGCACTCGCCCGCCAGGCCTTCATCACGTGGGCCAGCTGGAGCGTGCGGCGGAGCACCTCGCCGATCCGCCCCATCCCCTGCGAGTCCGAGTTGACGATGCCGATCGCACCGAGCTCGTGGAGCGGGCCCTCGGCGGCCATCGTCGCCGGGTGGATCCGCTCGCGGACGAGCTCGACGTCGGCTGGGACCCACGGGTTGCCGCCATGGTTCAGGAGCGCCATCGCGACGTGCTCGTCTGCCGCGGCGACGCCGAACGGCAGCGTGGGCGTGGTCGACGAGCAGAGGATCGATGCCTCGCGGACGAGCCCGATGAGATCCGGCACGTGACCGCCCCCGGTCCCTTCGACGTGATACGCGTGGACCGTCCGACCGGCGATCGCCGCGACCGTGTCCTCGAGCTCGCCCGCCTCGTGAAGTCCGTCGGTGTGGAGCGACACGGCGACGTCGGCCCGATCCGCGACGGCCAGCGTTCGGTCGATGAGCTCGGGGAACGCGCCGTAGTCCTCGTGGATCTTGAACCCGACCGCGCCAGCCTCGAGGAGCGGATCCAGCCCGCCGTCCGCATCGGTCCGGGCTCCGGCCTGGAGGCCGACGTTCAGCGGCCACGCCTCGAAGGCCATGAGCCGGCGGAGCATCTGGCGCGGCGGCTCCTCGAAGCCTGCGGTGATGAGCGTCGTCGTCCCGGCGGACAGCGCCGCCGGAAGAAGCGCTGGGGAGATGAGATGGACGTGCGAGTCGACGACTCCGGGGGTCGCGATGAGGCCGTAGCCCATGATCGGATCCGTGTGCGGACCGATCGGCAGGTCGATCCCGTCGCTGACCTCGGGATTGCCCGCGCGGCCGATGCCGACGATCCGGCCATCCTTGATCCCGATGTCCGCCTTGACGACGCCGACCGTGGCGTCGACGACCACGACGCCGGCGACGACGACATCGAGCTCGGATGGGCCAGCGGCGTCGGTCTGGGCCATCCGGCTGCGGACGTTCTTGGCGTAGCCCCACAGCGGCTCATCGCCCGGGTCGTGCAGGTCGCGCTCGATCCGCAGCCACAGGTCGGTGTCGCCGAGGCGGACGCGATCGCCGGTCGTCGGGCCGTACCGGTCGTGGTAAGCCGCCCGCGAGATGCGGGTCACCCCTCGTCCCGCCCGATCCGCCCGCCGAACCGGACCAGGCGAACCTCGCGGCGTTCGCCCGGCGCCCAGCGGACCGAATCACCGGCCGGGATGTCGAGCCGGAACCCGGTCGACGCGGCCCGGTCGAACATCAGGCGCGGGTTCGTGCGCTCGAAGGGATAGTGGGACGAGACGCGGACCACCCGACGCGACCGGTTCACGACGACGATCGTCCGCCGCTCGCGACCTGGGCCGAGCTCGACCTCGTCGGGCGCCAACCGGACCTCGCCCGGCCTCACGAGCTGCCGTCCGTGGCCTGCGTCGGGCCGGCGGACGGCTCCGAGTCGGCCGACGCCCGGAGCGGGTCGACCTCGCCCAGCGGGTCGACGAGCACGATGAGTCGCGTCCCATCGCCGAGCAGGACCTCGAGCCGCACCTCGTCGAGGAGGTCGCGGACGCCGTCGATGAGCTCATCCTCACGAACGGCGGACCGCCCGGCAGCCTCGACCGCCGCGAGGTCGGCGCCGGCCCGCGCCGCTTCGAGCATGGCATCGCAGATGAGCGCGACCGCCTCTGGCTGGTTCAACGGGAGTCCGGCGTCGCGGTGACGTCTGGCGAGTTCGGCGGCGGTGAACAGGAGGAGGCGCTCTTCCTCCCACGGTGTGAGACGCATCGCCGCCATGGTATCCAGCACGGCGGGACCCACGCTTGACATGCAACCCGTGAGTTGCGTATCGTCCGCGACATGGACGCCGTCTTCGCGGCCCTCGCGGACCCGACCCGCCGGACGCTGCTCGACCGGTTGCGAGCGGCGGGCGGCGACGGATTGTCGATCGGTGAGCTGGGACGGGGCCTGCCGATGACGCGCCAGGCGGTCACGAAACATCTCGACGCGCTCCGGGAGGCCGGCCTCGTTCGGGTCCGGCGCGCCGGGCGAGAACGGCTCCACGAGCTCGAGGCGCGACCGCTCGCGTCGGTCGACGACTGGCTCGAGCCCTATTCGGCGTTCTGGGACGAGCGCCTCGCGGCGCTCCGACACCATCTCGGCGAGGACGACGATCCGCTCCCGCCGGCCTCCGGAGGGACCCGATGACGAGCGACCCGACGATGACCGCGACGACGAGCGACACGGATGACCCGACGACGACCGACCCGGTCGCCGCGATCGAGCGGCGGATCGAGCTCCGAGCATCCCCCGAACGCGTCTGGCACGCCCTCACGGCGCGCGAGGAGATCCGCGGCTGGTTCGGCCAGGCGGCCGAGCTCGACCTGCGTCCGGGCGGCAGCGGTCGGTTCGGCTGGGACGGCGAGGGCGGCTTCGCGGTCCGGGTCGAGGCGGTCGAGCCACCGACCTATCTCGCCTGGCGCTGGGCCCGCGAACGGGACGTGGCGATCGACGCTGGCCCGTCCACCCTGGTCGAGTTCCGGCTCTCCCCGGGCTCGAGCGGCGGGACGGTGTTGATCGTCACGGAGTCCGGGTTCGAGCGACCCACCGACCGGGCCATGAACGTCGAGGGCTGGACACGCGAGCTCGACGAGCTCACCGAGTTCCTGGATGGCGAACCCTGGCGGCGCGGCATCGAGCGGCGGATCGACCTTCAATCTGCGCCGGACACGGTCTGGCAGGCGTTCGCGGTGATCGCCGAGTGGGCCGCCTGGTGGGGTCCGCTCGAGGGCTTCGAGCCGCGGGCCGGCTCCGAAGGCTGGTTCCTGTGGGCGAAGGAGGGCGGCCGCTTCGCCGGTCGGATCGAGACGTTCGACCCGATCGAGCGCCGGATCGCGTGGCGCTGGTCGACGCTCCCCGATGTGCCGTTGGAAGGGGCCGCGAACACGATCCTCAGCGACTGGTCGATCGAGCCCCGCGAGGACGGGGGCTCGATCCTCCGACTGCGGGAGACCGGCTTCGACGCTCGCCGCGACTGGGACCTCAACCGCAATGGCTGGGAGGACGACGTGTTCCCGGCGATCCGCCGCCACCTCGGCGAGCCCGGCTGACCCCGGCGGACGGCGACGGTCCGGTGACCGGCCGGCTTGGCCGGAACCGACCGGTGGGGTAGACTCGGACCACGGGGATGCGTGGATTCGACAGGGTCCTGATACCCGGGAGTGCGAGCCGAGGTGCCGTCAGGCCTCGTTAAACAGGCGGCAAAACGAAGTACCTGGCAACCGCCAGTCGACTCTCGCCCTCGCCGCTTAGGCGGTAAGGTGAGCGTGGAAGCAGCCTCCTCCTCGCGGGCTGTGGAAGCGTCATCTAGCGAGGATGCGGCCGACGCCAGCGTCACGTAACGTCGGACCAAGCCCGATCTAGGGACACATGACTGGACCGTCCGGTAGCCTGCCGATGGGCGCTCGGGCGGTCGACGACAAACCATCGGACACGCTCGTAGTGGTCCCGGGCGATGGGTTCTGGACGGGGAGTTCGACTCTCCCCCATCTCCACCACATCGAAGGACGCGGGCTGCGCCTCAGGGTCACTCGAGGGCGTAGGCGATCTGCTCGTCGAGGCTCATGCTCCGACCCTCGGCCACAGCTCGCGCGTGCTCCTCCGGCTCGAGTAGGGGCCGGGCCTCCTCCACGGGGTCGCCGAGCTGGGCGATCGCATCCGGGAGCTCCCCACCGACTTCATCGTTGTAGCGATCGGCCGCGGCACCGAGCCGGACGGCTCGATCGGCCCGACCTTTCGCGAGCTCGACAGCGGCCAGGATCTTGAGGCTGAGCGGCAGCCGACCCAGCGTTCCGAGCGCGTGCCAGGCCCGCAGGGTCTCCTTGCCCGCCGTGTCGGCCCGCGCGGCATCACCGGTAGCCCGATAGATCATCGCCTGGGCTTCGAGCCAGTCCGCGACGTCATGCGCACGGGAATGCCGACGATGGATCTCGATGCCGAGTTGGCTGGCCGCGATCGCCGCATCCGTGTCGCCTCCGTGGCCCATGATGACCGGCGAGATCAGCGTCCACGCTCGGACGAGTTCCGCACTGTCGTCGTCGCCAGCCCGGCGATAGCGCTCGACGCCCTCCTCCGCGCGCTCGATCGCGAGCGCAAGGTCGCCCAGGGCGAGCGCCGCCCAGGCACTGTCCTGAAGGACCGCAGCGATCAGCGCGTCATCGCCGAGCCCTCGGACGATCGACAGGGCTTCGTCATAGAGAGCGAAGGATCGAGCAGCGTCGCCCTGCCAATACAGCAGCCCGGCGAGCGCCCGAAGGGCTCTGACCCGCACAAGGCTCGGTGCGGTCGCTGCGCTCGGTGATGCCAGCAGGGCGTCGAGCCAGCGAACGCCCTCCCGAAGCTCGGCCCAGTAGTGCCAGTAGTCCCAGATGGCGCCGGCCGTCCGAAGACCGACCACAGCGTCGCCACCTTCGACGGCCCAGCGCAATGCGCTCCGGACGTTCTCCTGTTCGAGCCGCAGCCGCTGCTGCCACCTCCGAAGTTCAGCTGACCGGAGCTCCGGCCCGGCGACCTCCGCCAGGCGGACCTGGTACGTCGCGTGTCGACGGTGGATCTCGCCCGCGTCGATCGCCGCATCCAACTTCTCAGCTGCGAACTCGCGGATCACCTGGAGCATCCCGAACCGAGCCTCTCCATCTCCGGACGGCAAGGTCCGGATCAGGCTCATGTCGGCGAGCGTCGTGAGTCCGTCGAGTGTCTCGATCCCGAGTTCGGCGCTCGAGTTGCAGATCGCATCGGCCGCCTCGATCCCCCAGCCCCCGGCGAACACGGCCAGTCGTTCGAGCAAGCGTTGCTCCGGGCCCTCGAGCAGGTTGTAGCTCCAGTCGATCGCGGCCCGGAGCGTCTGCTGCCGAGCGGGCCGGTCCGACCCGCCGCCGACGAGCACGGGCAGCTGGCGCTCGAGCCGGTCGAGCATCGCTTCAGGCGTCAGGAGCCGGACGCGGGCCGCGGCGAGCTCCACTGCGAGCGGCAGTCCGTCGAGCCGGCGGCAGATCTCGGAAACGGCGCGGGCGTTGTCTCGGGTCAGGACGAACCCTGGTCGTACCGCACCCGCCCGCTCGACGAACAGCGCGACGGCTTCGGATCGACCCAGCGCTTCGAGCGCCGCCAGATCCGCCTCGACCGGGAGGCTCAACGGCGGAACGTCGTAGATCTGTTCGCCCGATACGTGGAGCACCGCTCGGCTGGTCACGATGACCCGAACCCGCGACGAGTCGGCCAGGAGCTCGGTGACGAACGGCGTCGAAGGGAGGACCTGTTCGAAATTGTCGAGCACCAGGAGGAGATCCCGATCGCGCAGGTGCTCCTTCACCCCTTGCTCGAGATCACGGTCCGGCCGCTCGCGGACCCCGAGGGCACGGGCAGTGGCCGCTGCCACATCGGACCGTTCTCGGGCATCCTGAAGCGCCACGAAGAACGCGCCATCGGCGAAGTCCGGTGCAAGCCGCTCGGCCACCGCCAGCGCAAGCCGTGTCTTTCCTGTGCCGCCTGGCCCGATCATCGTGAGCAACCGACGTCGGCCGACAAGACCGGCGACGACGGCGAGCTCCGCGCCGCGGCCGATCAGTGGTGTGGGCGGAACTGCGAGGTTGCCCGGGCGCGCGCTGAGGGATCGGATGAGCGGGAACTCCTGGGCCACACCGTCGATATCGAGCTGCCAGATCCGTTCCAGAGCTGGCAGGTCCTTCAATCGATGCTCGCCCAGGCTCCGAAGCGTGAGACCGATGGCGAGGTTCGCTTCGACGAGAGACCGCGTCGTGTCCGAGAGGAGGACCTGACCGCCATGTGCTGCCGCGGCGATCCGGGCCGCTCGATTCACGTCGATCCCGATGTAGTCATCGCCGCCGAGGCGGCCTTCGCCCGTATGGATGCCCATCCGTACGCGAACGATTCCGCCATCGGGCCACGGGTACCTTGCGAGAGCGCGCTGGACGTCGGCGGCGGCGTCGATCGCGTCAGTAGCCGAGGCGAAGACCGCGAAGAACGCGTCGCCCTCCGTGCTGACCTCGCGCCCGCGATGGCCGGAGATCGCGCTCCGGATGACTGCGGAGTGGGCCGCCAATACAGGCCCGTACGCCTCCCCGAGCATCGACACGAGCTGGGTCGAACCCTCGATGTCGGTGAATACGAACGTCACCGTGCCAGTGGGAAGGCGTGAGTCGAGTGGCGGCATGGCTCGGACTGGATGCGGGCGTTGAGCGTCGGAACGAGCAGTGTGCATCACGCGTGTCAGGCGCGACGAACCGGCTAGGCTCCGGAGCGGCCGGTCAGATCTTCAGGAAGGCGTCGGCATCGATCCGGCGACGGCTCCCGGTGCCCACGACCCGGACCTTCACGGTGTGGGCCCCCGCGGTCGGCCACGACGTCTGCCAGACCACCTGGCGGTACTTGGTCGAGCTCGAATACAGGTTGATCGTCGTGACTTTGACGCCGTCGACGTAGATCTCGGCCTTGCCCCGATCGCGACCTTTGGTCGAGACGAATGCCACCGCTCGACCCGTGAACGCGTAACTGAACCGGGCACCCTTCGACGAGGAGTAGCGGGTCGACCCGCCCAGGAAGTTCGAGCTCGTCTGGGTGGCCCAGGAACCACCCAGGGTGAGGCCCTTGGAGGTCGGCTTGGTCGCGCTGATCGTGGCGTAGCCGGTATCGGCGCCGGCGCCGAGCTCCGCCTGGTCGAGGACCTGGACGAAGATCAGGTAGCGTCCCTTCACGGTGAGCTTCTTGAGCGCGCTCGTCGACCCCGGCGGGTACCAGTACATCACGTTCGTATGGCTTGGCAGCGTTCGTTGCACACTCAGGGAGATCGACTTGACCCCGCTCGGGACGTCGGCACCGGTCCATGAGATCCGGACCGGCGCGGTCGTTCCGACGGTGCCCGGCGCGAACGCCAGGAAGGGACCGGTCATCGTCGGCGGGACGTTATCGACCTGGAGCGTCGCCGAGATGGGCGTCGACCAGCGTCCGTCCTGGGTCCGCCACTGCACCCAGGCCGTGAACGAGTCGCCGGTCGCCGGGCCACCGAGGCTCGGGTCGGCGAGATCGATGCCGTTCCAGGTCAGCGGCTCGGCGGCCGCGTCGCGGCCGTTGACGAGACGCGGGCCGTCGCCATCGTCGACCGTGTCGGGTGACGCGGAGTAGCGGGCCCACTGGATCGGGCTTGCCGGGTCGGGGGTGAGGTAGAGCATCGTGTTGGGACCGCCGGTCCAGCCGGTCCCGTTGCCCATCGTCATCGATCCGCCCGGATCGCCGGTCAGGCCGCCCTTCAGCCTCGTCGCGAACCCGTCGGACCCGTAGCCGGTGGCGATCGTCGGGTAGACCGCCCAGACCGCGCCGGGGTCGCCCGGATCCGGCACGACCGACCCGAGGTCGCCCCAGAACGGTGAGCTCAACAGAGGTCCTCCGAGCTGGAACTTGACCTCGCTGGGGCCACCACCGATCGACTGGCCGAGCGCGCGGTAGGTGCCGTACTGGGCGATCGTCTCGTGGGCGATCGCCGACGACCCGCTCATCGTGAAGTAGGCCGTGCCGCTCCGGGAGAGTCCGACGAGCGGCAGGAACGTGTCGCGCTCGACGTCCACGAAGGTCGCGTCCTCGACGAGGGTGGGTGGGCTCGTGCTGGTGTCGAGCCCCACGAACCGCGCACAGGCCCGGTAGTCCGGGTCCGGATCGAGTCGACACGCGTCGTTCGTCGACAGCCACAGGCGGCCGCTGCGCCAGGCGGCCGACACCACGCGCTCGTCCTGGTAGCCGTTGCCGCTCGGGAACGCGGCGATCGCGGCCGGCGGCCCGATCAGGAGCCGCACGGACGCGGACGCGCTCAGATCGGTCACCGGGCCGATCTTGGCCGTCCCGGCTTTCGCGCTGCCGGTGATCGTGGTGTGGGCGAGATGGCCCCAGCCGCCGATGTTCGCGTCGCCGACGAGCTGGACGGTCGTGCCTGCGGCGGCGGAACTCGGACCGGGCACGTTCGAGGCGGCGACCCACGAGTAGTAGCCGGTCCGCGGAGCTGGGCTGACGTCGCGGACGGTGAGCGTCCCCTTGTCGATGAGATCCGCCCAGTCGACCACGCGGACCCGGGCTCCGACATAGGTGGATCCGATGCAATCGGGTTGACCGGCGTCGAGCGACCACTCGTTCGCGGTCAGCACGACCTTGTCGTCCGACACGCCGATGCCGACCTGGTCCGTGTAGGCGGCGCTGATCGGGATCCTGAACCGAGTCCAGGTGTCGACGGGGTTCCCGGTGGACGACACGGCGACGTTCAGCCAGCCGTGGGCACAGCCCTTCACCTGGTCATCGAAGCTCGGGAGGACCGCGACGAACCGTCCGCGATAGGTCGAGCTCGCGACGCTGGCGCCCCAGTAGTACTCGTCGTATGGGAGTGCGAAGAAGGCGTCCGGTGTCCAGTTGTAGGTCCCAAGGTGGGTCGTCAGAGACGACGCATACAGCCGGCCCCGGGTCATCGCCACGAAGGCGCTGCCCACGATCGCCGCGTTGACGTTGGCTGGGTCGGCTCCGACCCCGGTCGCCGGCTGGAAGGTGAAGGCGCTGAAGCCCTCGCTGACGGCGGCGATCGACGGCCCTGCCGGGGCGTTCGCGGTCCCGGTCCGGGGCGGCCGGCTCGCTGACTTCGGGGCAGCCGGGCCGGACGTCGGACGGGACGTCAGTCGGAGCCCCTCAGATGCCACCCGCTGGCCGGGTCGGTGGTGACGCCGAGGCGTCGTGACCTTGGCGTTGGCCGCCTCGCGCGCGGTCGGTCGCGCGGGCGCCGGTCGAAGCCGGCTCGGATCCACGGTGACGCCGCGGACGGTCTGACTGGTGCCGTCGGCGGGCGGATCCGCCGAGGTCGGGGCGACCGTCATGAGCGAGACGACCAGGGTGGCGGCCAGCGCCAGGCCGGACCTTGAGCGGAGGCGGCGCGGGCGGGTCATCGACATGGCGTCCGTCTCCACCGCAGGGGTCGGGTGTCGCGGAATGATACGGGCTCGCGATCCCGATGCGATGCCTCAGGCGGCCGATCGGGGCGCATCCGATGCGCTCACGCACCAGCGCGCCGGCAGGCCTACTTGCCGGTGCCGACCAGGATGATCCCGATGACCCGCGAGTAGTGGCTGTAGAAGGTCTCCTTGTGGATGACCTTGCCCGTCCTGTCCTTGACGATCCGGGTGACCCACACGTCCTGACCGTCGGCTGGATACTCGATCTGCTCGCGGAGGCCCTTGCGGAGGGACTTCGTGTAGCGGACCTCGGTGTGGCCGGGCCGATAGTTCTTCACGATCGGTCGGGTCAGGATCACCTTGCGTCCGGTCGGGACGCTGTAGATCGTGAACCGGACGATCCCGGGCCGAGCATAGGCGCGGATCAGGATCGGGTACTTCGTGTCGTTCCGGAAGGTCATGTCCTGGACCCCGCCGCCGTCGCTCTGGTAGACGGTCGCGTCGAGACCCTTCGGGTAGCGCGAGATGTAGTAGTAGTGGTTGCGTCGCGAACCCATCTCGAGGCCGGCCCGGAGCGCAGCATTGAAGATCGTCGTCGAGCACGAGCAGATCCCGCCGGCGATCGTCTTGCCCTCGACCGAGCGCCCGTCGACGATCGCCCCGCCGTATTTGTAGCCGGTCCGGGTGCTGACCTCGCCGATCGTCTTCCAGAAGCTGAACTTCTGGCCCGGGGCGAGGACGGTCCCGTTGATGGCCATCGCCGGGACGCTGATGTTCGCGCTGAAGCCGTTGTGCGCACCCGACTGGTAGTACGTCGTCCACGACGAGATCGCGCGCATCTTCGGGGCGGCCTTCTCGGCCTCCTCGGTGCTCAGCGTCGGCTTGACGATCGCCAGCGCCGGCACGATCGCGGAACCCGGGTCCTTGCCCTGACCGGCCCGAGCGAGAAGCAGGTTCTGGACGGCGGTCACGGTCCCGTCGACATCGAGCTTGCGGCCTTCGCGACCCGCCTTGACCCCGACGACCGCGCCGCTCTTGCCGGTGTAGAAGGAGGCGTCGACCGCCTTCTGGTCGACCTTCTTCGAGAGCGTCTTGACCGAGGCCTCGATCTTCGTCGGATCGGTCAGGGGCCCGTACGTCCCGTCGGGCCACAGGCCGAACGAGATCCAGCTGCGGACGGCGGAATCCGGGATCGTCCACTTGTCCTTGCCGTGGTTGAGTGTGATCGCGGCGATCATCCGGTCGGCCCGCGAGCGGGCGATCATCGCGTCCGTGTCGGTGACCGACGGGGCGATCGGCGTGACCGCGAGCGGGACGGCGAGCGTGCTCGGCGCGTCCGGCGCGGCGAGGGCGTCGGAGATCGTCGAGGTCATCGCGGCCTGGTCGACCAGGCGGCCCCAGACGGCGGGCGTGTCCTCGTAGTCGGTCGTCCCCGTGGTCACGGCGGCGGACGTCGGCGCTCGGTCGATGCCACCGGCGAGCGTCGCCAGCGCGCCGGTCAGCACGGCCTGGTCGATCGCCACACGTGGCGGGACGTCGACCTTGTTCACGATCGTGCGGGCCTCCTCGACGACCCGTTCGACCGGGTTACCGGTCCGTCCGATCGCGAAGGCCGTATCGAGCATCCCGTCGACATCGAGTCGCCGGCCGAGCTCAGCGTAGGTCAGTGTCGACGAGCCGGTCGGGGTGTCGACGGTGAGCGTGCCTGTGCCGACCGTGGCGAAGGCCGCTTCGAGCTTCGCGGCTGCCTCGTCCCGCGTGAGGCCGGCGACGTCGACGCCGCCGACCGTGACGCCCGCGGCGACCTTCCCGGCGTAGTTCTGCTCATAGGCGACGACGGACCCGACCGCGACAAGAGCGACCAGGAGGACGCCCACGACGAACGCGACGATGACGCGGCTAGGCCGCCAGCGCCTCGTCTCGAGGGCGGTCGTGGTGAGCTGGGTCTCGGTCGTGGTCATGATGCGTGCGTCATCCTACCAGCAAGTTTCGTGCTGACCAGTGGGCCGGTTCTCCGCCCGGCGACATGGGACCGCCTCGGGCGGATGAAGACGCGCGGGGCCATCGGCGTGTGTCAGGCCCGGGGCAGGACGACGATGCGCCGGTTCGGCTCCTCGCCGATCGACTGGGTCACGACGTCGGGGTTGTCACGCAGCGCGATGTGGATCCAGCGCCGCTCGAGTGCGGACATCGGCTCGAGCTGGAGCATCTTGCCCGTCTCGATGACCCGTTCGGCTGCACGACGGGCGATCTCGACGAGCTGCCGCTCGCGCCGGCCCCGGTAGTCCTCGACGTCGACGAGGACGCGGGTCCAATCGCCCATCCGACGCGAGAGCATCAGGTTGACGAGGTGCTGGAGCGCGGACAGGCGCTCGCCCTTGCGGCCGATGAGCGCGCCGAGCGCCTCCTTCTCGTCCTCGTCCCCGACCACGTTCAGCCGGCTCGTGGCGCCGGTCTGGAGCTCGACCCGGACATCGAACTCGAGCAGCTCCATGAGCTTCTCGAGGATCTCCTTGCCGGCCTGCAGCGCCTCTGGCGAGGCCTCGGCCGCATCGAGCTCGGCCCGCTCGGAGGCGACGGACCCGCGGGCCGCCGCGAGCTCGGCCTGGTCGCGCTCGGTCAGATCGGTCGACGGGGTGCGCCGCGGCCGGTCGTCATGGCGGGGCGGACGAGCCGAACGATCGTCGCGCCGGGGCGGTCGATCGGTCCGTGGCGGTCGATCGGTCCGTGGGGGTCGCTCGGCGACGGCCGGCTGAGCCTCCGTGTCCTGGCGGGGCGGGGGGGCGGCTCGGTCGTCGGTCCGGGGCGGGCCGTCATCGCGGCTCGGTGCCGGGAGCGGCGAAGACTGGGCCGCTTCTCGCTTCGGCGCCGCACCACCAAGGGCGAGACGCGGCGCGGCGACGATCCGGGCTGGTTCGGCGCCCATGCCGAGGACCCCTCGACTGCCGGGGGTCATGATCTCGAAGTCGAGGTCGTCTAGGCCCACCGAGAACGTCTCGCGGGCGTTGCGCAGGGCCTCCTCGACCGTCTTGCCGGTGAATTCCTGGTAGGCACTCATGTCAGCGTCGTCTCCCTCGGCGGCTCGAGCGGCCGCTTCGTTCGCGGGGTCGGACGGTCGAGGCCGCACGGGCGGCCCGCTCGTCGGTGGTCGTGAGCACCGAGGTCGGTGCCCGCTTCGTGGGATCGGGCGCCGGGACGGCGACCGGGAAGCGCGGGGTATGGCCCTTGGCGAACTCCGGATACCAGCCGAAGACGGGGAACATGCCGCCCCAGCCAAGGATCAGGTACTGCTGGACGATCGAGAACAGCGTGGAGGTGATCCAGTAGATGAACAGGCCGGCGGGCAGGAAGCCGCCGTAGAACACCGAGATGAACGGCACGAACAGCATCGTCTGGCGCTGGATCCGGGTGTTCTGGTCGTCGGCCGTGGCACCGGCCGGCGGCAGGGTCATCCGCGACTGGAGGAGCTGCAGGAAGGCCGAGATGATGGCCAGGATCGAGATCCCGATGCCGAGGATCGGCGTCGTGAACAGCACGCTCGGCTGGCTGAGGTCGATCCCGAAGAAGTTCGAGTCGATGCACGGCTGGACGATGCCGTTGACGATCACTGGCACCGGATCGCACGGCGGTGAGATCGTGACGATCGGGTGCCCGAGGATGCTCAGCATCTGGGTCGGGTCGAAGTTCTGGAGCCCGTCCTTGAACACCGTGTACATCGGGATGAGCAGGACGAGCTGGAGGATGAGCGGCAGGCAACCCGACGCCGGGTTGACCCCGCGTTCCTTGTAGAACTCGCTGGTGGCCTGCTGGATCTTGACCCGGTCGCCCTTGTAGCGGCGCTGGATCTCCTTGAGCTCCGGCGCCAGCAGCTGCATCCGCTTCTGGGACACGATCTGCTTGCGGTAGAGCGGGATCAGCAGGACGCGTACGAGCAGCGTCAGCAGGATGATCGCGATGACCATGCTGCCAGTGACCTGGTCGAACCAGACCAGCGTGATGAACAGCGCCTGGAAGATCGGCGTGAAGAGCCAGGCGATCGTCGAGAACGGGTCCGTGCCCGGCTGGGCCGGCGCCAGCGGGACCGCGGCCGGGTTGACCGTGGCCGAGGCGGCCGCGCTCGGCGCCGCGGAGGCTCCGGCGGAGGCGGGCGCCGCGGTCGGAGGCAGGGCCGACGGGGTCGGGCCGACGATCGGCGTGCAGGCGACGGCGATCGCCGCGACCCCGAGGACGAGGACGATGGGCAGGAGCCACGGCCGGATGCGGGAGCGCAGGGACCGCGCTGGTCCGCCGTCGCTAGCGGACGGGGTCATAGCCGCCCGGGTTCCAGGGGTGACAGCGGGCGATCCGGCGGAAGCCCATCCAGCTTCCCTTGAGGAGGCCGTACTTGGCGATCGCCTGCTCCGTGTAACGCGAGCAGGTCGGTTCGAACCGGCAGCTCGAGGGCAGCCAGAAGAAGACGATGCGGTAGAGCTTGATCAGGCCGATCCCGACCGTCTTCACGCTGTCTTCGGTCCTCCCAGGACCCCTCCGCGCTGGAGGAGCCGACGAACCGCCTCGGTGATCTCCTCGTGGCTCGCAGCCACGATCGCCGGGCGGGCGATGAACAGGACGTCCCAGCCGGCCTGGAACGAGGGCGCCATCGCCCTGAGCGCCTCCCGGAGCCGCCGTCGGACCCGGTTGCGGACGACCGCGCCACCGAGCCGCCGGCCGGTCGACAGACCGATCCGTGTCGTTTCGAGGTCGGTCCTCAGAAAACGGGCCACGAGGAGCGGGTGGGACCGAACGGTCCCGTCGCCCTGGAGCGCCCGGAAGTCCTTCGGACGGGAGAGCACCACGAGCCGCGGCGCCTGGGCTCCGCGTTCGCTCGTCAGACCGTCAGCCGCTTGCGGCCACGCGCCCGGCGTGCGGCCAGGATGCGTCGGCCCCCGGTGGTCTTCATCCGGGCACGAAAGCCGTGCTCCTTTGCGCGGTGGCGCTTCTTTGGCTGGTAGGTCTGCTTCATCGGGGCTGTGCGCGATCCTCTCCATCCGACCTCCGGGGACGACCGTTCTCGACCCCTAGAGGCACGCGAACGCGCCGGGCGCTCGAAAGCGCAAGGCGCGTCGACGTTCCCGCGATTATGGAACGCGCCCGAAGGGGGTGTCAAACGTCCGCGCGCGTCGCCAGCAGGCTGGATCGCCCGGCCGGCACGCTCCGCCCGGCGCCATCCGAACCGTCTGATCGGCCCGTGCACGTATACTCCCTGGGAGTATCCGCCGATTCGCGCCGGAATGCCTTGCGGGGCTCCTTCGGGCGGTGCTATCCTTCGCGGGCCCCCGGCGCCGGGAAGCGCGGTGGCAACCTCTGGAGGACCTCCGGAGGAGCCCCTGGAGCGGACCGACGCCGGCCTGCAAGAGCGCGCCGAACGAGCCCACGCCACGGTTCCCCCGAGCCCGCGACCCGGTCACCCGCTACCCATCGTCACCCCCGTCACAGGTCAGACCCCATCGATGGACGCGAAGCAAGTCTGGCGTGCAGCACTCGGCGAGCTCCAGGTCGCCCTGTCGCCGGCCAACTTCGAGACGTGGCTGCGCGATACCCAGCTCGTCGACGTGGACGACAACCGGTTCCGGATCGCCGTCCCGAACGGCTTCGCCAAGGACTGGCTTGACACCCGCTATCGGTCGCTGATCTCGCAGACCCTGGCCCGGATCGTGGGCTACAGCGTCCAGGTCGAGTTCGTCGTCCGGTCCGCGCCGGCGGAGGCCGCGAAGACCGACCAGGGGCCCGGCACGCCGGTCGGTCCGGGTCCGGCCGCGAACGCCCAGCAGGTCCGGCTCGAGCCGACCCGGGTCGGCGGGGAGGGTGGGGCGTCGAACCTCAACCCTCGCTACACGTTCGCCAACTTCATCGTCGGGTCGGCGAACCGCCTGGCCCACGCCGCCAGCCTGTCGGTCGCGGAGCGCCCGGGCCACGCCTACAACCCGCTGTTCCTGTATGGCGGGGTCGGGCTGGGCAAGACCCACCTCATGCACGCGATCGGCAACCAGGTCATCGCCAAGTTCCCGCGCAAGAAGGTCGTCTACGCGACGTCCGAGAAGTTCACGAACGAGTTCATCACCTCGATCCAGCAAGGCAAGATCGACGAGTTCCGGGCGCGCTACCGACGGATCGACCTCCTCCTGATCGACGACATCCAGTTCATCGCCGACAAGGAGCGGACGCAGGAAGAGTTCTTCCATACGTTCAACGCGATCCACGAGGACGGCAAGCAGATCGTCCTGTCGAGCGACCGGCCGCCGAAGCAGATCGTCACGCTCGAGGAGCGGCTGCGCAGCCGGTTCGAGTGGGGTCTCATCGCCGACCTGACGGCACCCGATCTCGAGACGCGGATCGCGATCCTGCGGGCCAAGGCGGAAGAGGGTGCGGTCCCCATCACGTCCGACGTCATCGAGTTCATCGCCCGCAAGGTCGTCAGCAACATCCGGGAGCTCGAGGGTGCCCTCAACCGGATCGTCGCCTACGCGAGCATGAGCGCGGTACCGATCAGCATCGAGCTGGCCCAGGCGGTCCTGGCCAACGTCATCTACAACCCGAAGAAGCGCCAGGTGACGCCGGAACGGATCGCCCGGGTCGTGGCCGACTACTACGGCGTCCCGATGGACGCGCTCCAGGGCCAGAAACGCGACAAGGCGATCGTCATGCCTCGCCAGATCGCGATGTTCCTGATGCGCGAGGAGACCGACGTCTCGCTCCTCCGGATCGGCGCCGAGCTGGGCGGTCGAGACCATTCGACGGTCCTCCATGCGTGCGACAAGATCAACCGCGAGTCGGCCGTCAACGACGAGCTGCGGCGCGAGATCGCCGCGGTCCGCGAGCTCATCTACGCCGACTGACGGCCCCTCGCTTCGGGTGCTTGACGCCACCCTGCGTCGGTGCGCCGAGACACCGTTCGGCCCCTTGCCTGTGGATAACGGCGCCGATTCGGTGGAAAAGGGTGCCCCGGTGTGGACAAGAGGGGTCGGTTGGCGGGTGGGCTGGTCGACCGATGAGCGGCCCGCGTGGACGACGACGGCCCTCGGCCACGACCCTTCCCGGGCGGCGACTGGTTCGTCCACCGGGCGTCCCCCGGATGTCCCCGGTAGCCGGGCGGCGCGTCCACCGGATCGGCCCTGTCGTGCACACGGCGAACGTGCAGCTCCACTCGGGGCCGTCCACGCCATCCACCGCATGATGGTGATGACGACGTTCTAAGATACGGATGTCTCATCGACGATCGACCCACGGGCCCGTGTGGGCCACCCGGATCGGCGACCCAGGGAGGGCGGTCGAACCCGTCCGACACGCATCAAATCGACCCGCCTCCTCTCGGAGTTGAACCGCCTGTGAACGTCTCGGTCATGCAGGAGAACCTGGCTCGCGGCCTGTCGGTCGTCAGCCGGGCGGTCTCATCGCGCAGCACGCTCCCGGTCCTCAGCAACGTCCTGATCCGGACCGAGGACGGCGGGCTGAAGCTCACGGCGACGAACCTCGAGATCGGGATCACCTACTGGGTCCCGGCCAAGATCGACGTCGACGGCGCGATCACGGTCCCGGCCAAGCTGCTGGCCGACATCGTCGCGGGTCTGCCGGCCGGCGAGAAGGTCGACCTCGAGCTCCAGGCGGCCGACACGCTCCGGATCCGGGCCGGTCGGTTCGAGACCCACGTCAAGGGCATCGACGCCGAGGAGTTCCCGGCGATCCCGACCGCGGGCGAGCGGCCGACGACGCGGATCTCGCAGAAGGCGCTCCGCCAGGCACTCAACGAGACGACGTTCGCCGCCGCGAGCGACGAGGCGCGGCCGATCCTGACCGGTGTCCTGTGTCGGTTCGAAGGCGACCAGCTCACGCTCGCAGCCGCCGACAATTACCGGATCGCGGTCAAGACGATCCCGACCCTCGACCCCGTCGAGGAGACCGCGATCGTCGTGCCGGCCCGCTCGCTCAACGAGTTGAGCCGGATCCTGGCCGACGTCGACGACGCCGTGGACGTCGTCCTGGCGCCGAGCAAGAACCAGATCCTGTTCCATCTCGAGGGCATCGACCTGGTCAGCCGGCTCATCGACGGCCAGTTCCCGAACTACCAGCAGGTCCTGCCGAAGGGTCACACGACCCGCTCGGTGATCGATCGCGAGGAGCTCCTCAAGGCGGTCCGGCTGGCGGCGCTCATCGCCAGCTCGGCGGCGAACATCGTCAAGCTCGGCGTCGGTGTCGACGGGGAACCGGGTGTCGTCGTCACGGCGGCGGCCGAGGTCGGCGACAACGAGGGCAAGGTCGAGGCGACGATCGAGGGCGATGGAACGACGATCGCGTTCAACGCCCGCTACCTGGTCGACGTGCTCCAGAACGTCGATGTCGACCAGTTCGCCCTCGAGCTGAACGGACCGCTCTCGCCGGGAGTGTTCCGACCGGTCGGCGACGACGCCTATACCCACGTCGTCATGCCGGTCCGGACGACGTCCTGAGAGGGGGCCGGGTCCCGGGATCCGGATAGCGGTCTGCTCGAGTCGATCCAGCTCCGCGATCTGCGCGGCTACGCCAGCCTCGATGCCGGCTTCGGGCCGGGTCCGCAGCTCGTCTGGGGGCCCAACGCGGCGGGCAAGACGAGCCTGCTCGAGGCGATCGTGCTCCTGGCCTGGGGCCGGTCCCATCGGACGACGACCGACGCCGAGCTGATCCGCTGGGGAACCGACGTGGCCCGCGTCGAGGGCCGGGTCAGCCCGGTCGTCCTCGGTCCCACGGTCGAGCCGATCGCGGTCGAGGTCGCCCTCGTCCGTGACGGTGCCGGCGGCCAGCGCAAGCGGATCCGGGTCAACGGCGTCGCTCGTCGGGCGACCGCGCTGTCGGGCGTCATGCGCGCGGTCATGTTCGCCCCCGAGGACATGCTGCTCGTGGCCGGATCGCCCGGTCCGCGCCGCGCCGCCATCGATGGTCTGGCGGCGAACCGCTCGCCGGCGTTCGGAGCCGACCTGGCCACGTACGGCCGGGCGCTCCAGCAGCGGAACGGCCTGCTCCGGGCGATCCGGGAAGGGAGCGCCGGTCGGGACGAGCTGCGCTACTGGGACGTCACCCTGCTCGACGCTGGCAGCGCGGTGGTCGACGGTCGGCTGGCGACGCTCCAGGCGCTCGCCGAGTCGCTCCGCCGGGCGCATGCCGAGATCGCCCCGGACGAGGGCCGGCTGACGGTCCGCTACGAGACCAATGCGCCGCGGCGACCGGGCGAGACGGTCCGCGATGCGCTCGCCCGGCGACTGGCCGAGACGGCCGAGAAGGAAGCCTGGAACGGCTCCACGCTCATCGGGCCGCACCGCGACGACCTCGTCTTCGAGCTCGAGGGACGCGACCTGGCCGGGTTCGCCTCGCGCGGCCAGCAGCGGACCGCGATCCTCGCGCTGAAGCTGGCCGAGCTCGAGGTCCTGACCGTGCTCGACGGACGACCGCCGCTCCTCCTCCTCGACGACGTCTTCAGCGAGCTGGATCCGGAACGCCGGGCCCACCTGGTGCGCACGATCGCCGAGCTGCCCCAGGCCTTCGTGACGACGACGACGCTCGACGACCTCGACCCGGCCCTGCGCGCCGCCGGGGCGAGCTGGGCGGTCGAGATGGGCCAGGACGGCGCGACCCTGAGCGGGCCGGGCATCCGGGCCGGTGTCGGGTGACGTCCCGGCGCGCCCCGATGCAGCGCATCGGCGACCTGCTGCCGGCCGCCGCCCGCGAACTGGGTCTCGAGGCCGAGCTGCGGACGGCTCGGGCGACGTCGACCTGGGACGCGCTCGTGGCCGAGCGGGTCCCCGCTGCGACCGGGGCGTGCCGCCTCGTCGCGATCGAGGCCGACGCGCTGCTCGTGGAGGCCGATCAGCCGATCGTGGCCCAGGAGCTGCGGCTGCGCTCCGGCGAGCTCCTGGATGCGTTCCGGACGGCCCCAGGCGGCTTCTCAGCGGCCGGGCTTCGGGTCCGGGTGCGGCGCGTATAATCCGGCAGACCTGCCAGCCGCCTCGGGGTCGCGAGTCCCACTCCGAGTCCTCGACCAAGCCGGCCGGGGAGCGCTCCCGGACCGTCAAGCTCGCCAGATCGCAGACGAGGCCCGCTCTTGGCCGTACGGCTCCAGATGAAGCTCGGCTTCGTCGCCGAGCAAGACCGCCTCCCCGACTCGCCGGATACGGTCGTCCCTGAGGAGCCGACCATCGGGTCGATCGTCAGGTCGAAGGGCAATCTCTACCTGCTCGTCACCGCCCGGACCCCCGGCGCGCGGCTGCGCGAGATCACCCGGCTCGTCTCCGACACGATCCGACGCGAGTACTACTACGACGAGTCGGCCGGGATCGTCGTCTGCCTCGAGAAGGCGATCAAGGCGGCCAACAAGAAGCTCGGCCACCAGAAGGACCGCCTCGGCGGCGACGAGACGAACGGGCCGATCGGGGTCGCCGCGGCCGTGGTCCGCGGCAACGAGCTGTACGTGGTGACGGTCGGTCCGGCCGAGGCCTACCTCATCCGCCAGGCGCGCCTGTCGACGCTGCCGGATCCGCACCGCGAGCGTGGTCTGCCGACGACGGAGATCGAACCGGATGTCTGGCGGGGCGAGATCTCGGTCGGCGACTCGGTCGTCCTCGCGTCGCCGAACCTCGTCGGCCGGCTCGGCCCCGACGAGCTCAAGGACGCGATGGTGACGCTCCATCCGCAATCGGCGATGGAGCACCTCCACCATCGGTTCATCGCCGCGGACGGCACCGGCAGCGATGGTGCGATCGCGTTCGAGGCGACCGAGGTGTCGGCCACGACCAAGCAGCGCAAGCTCGTCCCGGTCAAGCCGCCCGAGCCGCTTGCGGGCTCGCCCGACCGCTCGCCGATCCCGCTCGCCGATAGCGTGACCGCCGGGGCGGCGGCCGTACAGCAATCGGCCAGCAAGGCGAAGACGGCCGCCGGTGGCGCCGCCGGCCGGTTCTTCGGCGGCGTCCAGGATCGCCTGCCCCGGCGGGCCGGCCCGACCGACCGGCGGGTCACGACGCTGTCGTCCCGACGCGAGACCCAGCGTCGGGCAGCGGTCGCGGTCCTCGCGCTCATCGTGGTCGCCGGGTCGCTCGGACTCGGCGTCTGGTATCTCGGCGGGCACAGCGGATCGGCTCCGGACCTCGGCTCGCTGACCGCCGGCCAGAAGGCGCTCATGCAGGCCAAGGGCGACATCGACCAGGTCTACGCGCCGGGCGTGAACCTGGTCAAGAACGACCCGCCGCGCGCCAAGG
This sequence comes from uncultured Chloroflexia bacterium, assembly GCA_963783135.1. Classification (GTDB taxonomy): domain Bacteria; phylum Chloroflexota; class Limnocylindria; order Limnocylindrales; family CSP1-4; genus Chersky-267. The sequence goes on from CAWAMH010000005.1 coordinate 253,912, forward strand.
ACCTCCTGAGCAAGGCCTGGCAGCAGCTCGAGACAGCCGCCGGGGCGGGGATCCCGGCGAGCGCCGTCGATCCGCTCAAGGCGCAGGCGCGGACCGGCCTCGACGAGCTGTACAAGATGGAGTCGGTCGCCGAGACGACCCTCTTCTCGTTCGCCGACTCCGACCCGCCGGTCGACCTCAAGGGCGTCGCGCTCGGTCCGGACAACGCGCCGTACGTGCTCGACGCGGCGACCCACTCGGTGTACCGCGTCGACCTCAAGGGCGGCAAGGCGGCCCCGGTCTACAAGACCGGCCAGTCGGTCGGCGGCGTCAAGGTCGGTGAACCGCGCTATATCGTCCCGGCCGGACCGGACCTGCTCATCCTCGATGCCAAGAACGCCCTGTGGCGCTGGCGGCCGGCCGACAAGACCGGCAAGGGCACCCTGGCCCGGGTCAAGGTCAAGGAATCGTCGAGCTGGGGCGACGACATCCGGGCGATCGGCTCCTTCGTGCGCAATGCCGACCAGGGCCTGTACAACCTGTATGTCGTGGATCCGTCGGCGAAGCAGATCCTGGCCTACACCCCGGCCTTCGACGGCTCCGGGTTCCCGGCCGATCCGAGTGGCTGGCTGGCCGCCCCACAGGACGTCGCGACCGTCGAGTCGATGGTCATCGACGGCGACATCTACCTGTCGCGGACCGGCACGATCAACCGCTTCGTCCGGGGCGGCAACACGAGCTGGAAGCCGGGCGATCCGGGCGACGCGATCCTCCGCGCGGCACCGGTCTACTCGCTCATCGCGAGCGGGACCGACAAGGGCGCGGGAGCGATCTACGGCTACGACCGGGGCAACCGGCGGGTCCTCGGCCTGGCCAAGGACGGCGGCGCGATCCAGGGCCAATATCGACTCGCCAGCGACGAGGCCGGCTGGGGCGATCTCCGCGGGATGTACGTGGTGGCCGGCACCGACACGGTCCCCGATACGCTCGTCTGGATCGACAAGAACCGGCTGATGAGCTCGCTCCTCGAGGGTGTGAAGGCCCCGACCGCGTCACCGAGCCCCGGCGGCGGCGCGAGTCCGTCGGCCAGCCCCAGTCCCACTCCCAAGGTGACGAAGAAGCCGAAGAAGACGCCCAAGCCGTGACCCCGTGATCCCGCTGAGGGACGCGAACCCGCCAAGCCGAGCGCCGCTGATCACGCTGGCGATCCTCGGCATCTGCTTCGTCACGTTCGCGATCGAGCTGGCCATCCAGGCGACGGGCGGCGAGGCCGGTCTGAGCCGGTTGTTCGACACGTTCGGGGTGGTCCCGGCCGACGTGTCGGCCGCGGTCCGGTCGGGTGACCTGCTGTCGCTGCCGGTGATCACGCTGATCACCTACCAGTTCCTGCACGGCGGCTGGCTGCACATCGGCGGGAACATGCTGTACCTCTGGATCTTCGGCAACAACGTCGAGGATCGGCTCGGCCGGCCGGGCTTCCTGCTGTTCTACCTGGCCGGCGGGGTCGTCGCCGCGCTGGCCCAGATCGCCATCGATCCGACCTCCGATGTGCCGCTGGTCGGTGCCTCCGGGGCGATCGCCGCCGTCCTCGGCGCCTACGCGATCCTGTTCCCACGGGCGCGGGTCCTGACGATCGTGTTCCTCGTCGTGTTCTTCCAGCTCACCGAGGTCCCGTCGATCATCGTCCTCGGCCTGTGGTTCGTCCTCCAGGTCATCGATGGTCTGGCGTCGCTCGGGGTGGACGAGGTCGTCGGCGGGGTCGCGATCTTCGCCCACATCGCCGGGTTCGTCGTCGGCGTGCTCATCGGCCTGCTCGTCCGGGGTCTGCGCCCGCGACCCCTCGGCGCGGGCTGACGGCGGCCGGTGGGCTTCCCGTCCGGTGGCCGTGGGATAATCCGGTCATGACGCAGCTCGTGGAGATGGTCGTCGAGAGCGTTCGGGTCCACATGCCGTCGAGCCAGCACGTCGTCATCCTCAAGGAGCTCGACCACGAGCGCTACCTCCCGATCTGGATCGGCCCGTGGGAGGCGAATGCGATCGCGATGAAGCTCCAAGGCGTCTCCTCGGAGCGCCCGCTGACCCATGACCTGTTCTCGACCACGCTCGACGAGCTCGGGGTGTCGGTCCGCCGCGTCGTGATCTCGTCGCTCGCCGAGGAGACGTTCCACGCCCGGCTCTTCCTCCAGTCGGGAGACCGCGAGCTCGAGGTCGACTCGCGACCGTCCGACGCGCTCGCCCTCGCCGTCCGGGCCGGCGTTCGGATCTTCGCCGCCGACGAGGTCCTCGATCGCGCCGGGGTCCGGCCCGATGACGGCGACGCGGGCTCGATCGAGGACCTCGAGTCGACCGACGACTCGGCCTCGCCGGCCGATCCGCGCCTGGACGTCTTCCGCGACTTCATCAACTCGCTCGATCTCGGCGGGGATGCCGGGACGCGTGAGGGTCCGCGGCCGGAATAGCGCCTGGGACGGCCCTCAGCGACCGCCGGCGACTCCGGGTCCGTCGACCGTCGGTGGCGTCCCGAGGACCGCCTCGCCGCGGGTCAGGGCGCGCCCGGGCGACGCCCACAGCCGGAGGCGCAGCAGCCAGAAGTCGCGGACGGCCCGGACGATGACGGACGGCTTGGCGCCGGTCGGCGATCCGGCGGTCCGCGCATGGTGGGGGACGCCGACCTCGACGACCGTCCGGCCACGGGCCCGGAGCTTGATGATCAGCTCGGCCGACAGGAATGCCCCGCCGGACTCGACCCGGATGCCCTCGAGGGCCTCGCGCCGGAAGAGCTTGCAGGCGCAGTCGACGTCGGTGGCTCGAAGCCCGAAGAAGATCCGATTGGCCAGCCGATAGCTCTTGGCGTAGAGCGTCCGGATGATCGGGTCGGCCCGCTTGATGCGGTAGCCGATCACGACATCGGGCCGGTCGGATCGGGCCATCCGCGCCGTGAGCCGCCCGAGGTCGGCGACCCGGAACTGGCGATCCCCGTCGGTGAACGCCACATACCCGAAACGGGCGGCGCGGAAGCCCGACCGCAGGGCCGCCCCGTAGCCCTGGTTGAGCTCATGGTGGACCGCCCGGACGAGGCCGACGTGGGCCTCGGCCAGCCGGTCGGCGATCGCCGCCGTCCCGTCGGTCGACCCGTCGTCCACGATGACGATCTCGAACCGGTCGGCCAGGCCGGGCAGGGCCTCGAGGGCCTCCGCCACGAGCGGCTCGAGGTTCGACTCCTCGTTGTGGGCCGGGAAGAAGTACGACAGCTCGGCGAGCCGGCTCGCGGTATCGAGCGTGGCCACGACGGCCGAGGTGGACGCTTCCGGGCCGGTGTCCGGCGCGGTGGGCGCGGCGTCGACGCTGGGTACGCTCATCGGCCCGGACCTCGGCGGCCGAGGGCGAGGACGCCGTCGACGAGGTAGACGGGCTGGTCGCCCGGGGCCGGGAGCGCCGTCAGGTGGTAGCGGGTCCGCAGGCCCGCGAGGACGTCCGGATCCACCTGGATGACGATGACCGGGCGGCGTCCGAGGTTCGCGTCGATCACGTCGTCGATGTCTCCGAGGTCCTCGTCGAGGCGGGTCCGGTCGTCCACGACTCGGATGTCCGGACGTCGACCCTCGATCTGCTGTGCGTACCATAGCGGGGTCGAGTAGCTCCACCACGAAAGGACGACCGCGTCGGGTCCGGCGACGCGCTCGTCGAGGATCGCGTCGAGCCAGTCGCCGGCGTCGTGGATCGCGTGCTGGTCGACGGCCTGCCATCGCTCGGGCAGGACCACGACCGCCGGGAAGACGATGAGTGCCGCCAGCGCGAACCCGACGACCGGGAGCCCAGCCCGCGAACCATGCCGATCGAGCCGTCCCGGCGCGAGCAGGCGCTCGAGGCCGTCGCACGCGGCAGCGACGAGCACCCCGAGCCAGGTGAGGGCGATCAGCAGCGGGACGAGGTAGTAGCGCTCGATCTGCGCGTTGTCGTACGACGCGGCGAACCAGCAGGTGAGCGCCAGGGTCGTGCCGGTCAGGAGCGCGTAGCGCGGCCGCCGCAGCGCGGTCGCGACGAACCCGAACGGGACGAGCACCACGAGCGGTCCGAGCTGCCGGGTCGCCAGTCCGACGACCGCGACCGCCTTCGTCCCAAGGTCGCCGAACGGGTCGACGAGGCTGCCCTGGAACTGCTGGGCGAGGACGATGTACCAGAAGCCGGCCCACGTCTCCGGGTGGCCGTAGACCAGCGCTGCCCGGAACGGACCCGCCCGGAGCGGAAGCTCGAGGAAGACGACGACCAGGGTCAGACCGAACGCCGCCAGGCAGCCGGCGACGAGCCGTCTCCGGCGCAGGATGTCCGGAGCGACGGCCAGCACGAACAGCATGATCCCGGGGGCGAACAGCAGCACCAGGCTGTGGTCGCCGAGGGCGAGGCCGAACACGATCGCCGAAGCGACCAGCCGCCGGTCAGCGCCTGGTCGACCGTCGCGCTCGAGCCGCTCCCAATCGACGAGGATCACCAGGAGGAGGGCGCACAGCGCGAGGTGGAGACCGTGAGCGTCGGCATGGGTCCCGATCGACCAGGCGATCGGGGCGGTGGCCAGGAGGATCCCGATCGCCAGCGCCAGCCACGACCGCCGGGTCAGCCGATGGACGAGCACCGCGGTCAGGCCGCAGGCGACCGCCAGGCACAGCGCGTTGAGCAGGTTCATCCGGAACGCCGGCTCGCCGAACGGCGCCAGGACGACGGACCCGAGCCAGCCGAGGATGACCCACGTCGGGAACCCGGTCGGATGGGCCGTCCCCAGGAGCGGTCCGACCGTCTGCAGCTCGCCCGTGTCCCAGAACGCGACGCCGGGCCGGAGTGTCGGGATCGTCAGCGCCAGGGCCACGGCGCCGGAGCCGACCGCGGCGAGCACGAGCCCCACATCCAGCCGCTGCGCCGAGCCGCCGCTCACCATCCGAGCAGATGGCCCCAGGTCACGCCCCACGCGACGATCGCGATCGACAGCCCGATCAGGACGTAGCCGATCCGGCGCAGCCGACCGCCGGCCTCGAGCGCGAGGGCCACGAGCAACAGGGCGAACGGCGCGTAGTCGTTGCTGAACCGGTAGCCGAACTGGACCCAGCCCTGGCTGAAGTGCATGAGGTCGACGACCGCGATGAGGAGCACCGCGGTAGCCGCCCCGGTCACGAGCCGATCGCGACCGAACCAGCGCAGGGACGCCAACGCCAGCAGCCAGGCCGGGCTGGTCACGAACAGGCCCATCCCGACGTCACGCGGAGTGGCCAGCGGACAGGCCGCGTCGAACAGGCCGCGGACCGCCCCCGGCGCACAGGGGGGCAGGATGTCGGGCAGGCCGGCCACCGCCAGCGGGAGGTTCTGGACGAGGTAGCGTGGGTCCTCGATCGCCCAGTCCCGGTGGTAGCCGAGCTCCGGATAGAAGATCGTCTCGATCCGGTACAGCGCGTCGTAGCCGGGGTTGGTCAGGTGACCCGTGGTCGCATAGGTGAAGGCGACGAGAAGGCCGATCGGGATCGCCATCCCGAGGAGCACGGATGCGCCCCGCCGGCGCCGATCGCCGCCGCCACCGACGAGCAGGAAGAACGGCAGCCCGAAGACGACCGTCAGCCGGGCGGTGCAGGCGAGCCCGAACAGGATGCCCGCCAGCACCTGCCCGCGATCGAGCCCGAACCGGCTCTTGGGAGCCCCGGGCTCCACGACGGGGTCCGGCAGCCCACCGGCAGCTGCTGGATCGCGCGACAGCGCCACGCCGATCGCGAGGAGCGTCAGGCCCATCGCGACGACGTGGGCCAGGTACCACGTCGTCCCGAGCTCGGCCGCGTACCACAGGACGGTCCCAAGTCCCAGGAACAGCGTCGTCGCGACCCGGACGCGCGGCCGGATCGGCAGGCGCCCCAGGACCCAGAACGCGATGGCGACGTCGATCGCCCCGATGACCGCCGCGATGAGCTGGGCATCCGTCGCCAGGCCCCAGACCGCCACGAACGGCATGAGCACGACGGCCGGCAGCGGCGGGAACGGGAGGAGGGCGTAGCCCGTCGTCTCACCATGCGGACCGGGCGTGACGAGGACGTCCTGGAAGAGGTCGTTGCCCCGGACGCCCGGGGCGTCGTAGACCGGGTAGCGGATCGCCGCTCGCCCGTCGAGGAACGCCTCGGCCTGCCAGACGAAGTGGTTGTAGTAGCTGGTCCGGCTCGGGTTGCTGACGAGGTAGATCGCGAGCAGCAGGGCGGCGATCGTCAGGCCGACGAGGACCGTCGGGCCGGACCCGGAGCGGGCATCGGCGGAGCGGTCCGCTCGGGCGTCCGACGAGGGACCCTGCGCTATACTCCGCTCCACCTCAGCGCTCGTTCAGGAGGCTGACCTCCCTGGCATCCCCCACGACCGGTGTGCCCGACCGAGGCACCTCAGCGCCGAGGCGGTCGCTCGAGGCCGTCCTCGCGCTCAGTGTGGTCCTGATCCTCGGGCTCGCCTTCCGGCTCATCATCGCATACGTCCTGCTCCCCGGCTCCGGATTCGGCTCGGACCGCTCCTCCTTCCTGGCGTGGGCCAACGACCTCGCGGCCCACGGTCCCTTCGGCTTCTACAGCCGCGGCTTCTTCATCGACTACACCCCGGGCTACCTCTACGTGCTGTGGTTGCTCGGGGTGATCGGCCACGCGCTCGGCGGGATCGGCGAGATCATCAAGCTGCCGGCGATCCTGGCCGACGTCGTCCTGGCCTGGCTCGTCCACTCGTTCGTCCTCGAGCTCGGTGGATCACGCCGGGCCGCGCTCCTCGGGGCGATCCTCATCCTGATCAACCCCGTCACGTGGTTCGACAGCGCGATCTGGGGCCAGGTCGATTCGGTCGGCGTGATCTTCCTGCTGCTCGGGCTTCGCGACCTGTGGCGCGATCGGCCGGAGCGAGCCTCGTTCTTCGCGGTCGTGGCCGCGATCATCAAGCCGCAGCTCGGCATCCTCATCCCCATCCTCGCCGTCGTCCTCCTGCGTCGCCATCTCATCGACTGGTTGCGACCGCCGGTGACGACCGAGGCCGACGACGACCCCGCCACCGAGCTACCCGCCGGACCCCACGGCGAGCCCTGGCTGACGCGGCTGGGCGAGGGGCCGATCCGGCTCGTCACGAGCGCCGTGGTCGGGTTCGGGACCGCCATCGTCCTGGCCCTGCCGTTCGGGCTGTCGCTGATCGACCTCTTCAAGGTCGTCGCGAAGGCGGCCGGCGGCTACCCCTACGTGTCGGTGAACGCCTACAACCCCTGGGCTCTGTTCTCGCAGGACGGCTACGGTCTGGCCGAGAACGGGTTCTACAACGCGGTCCGCGACATCGACGGGACGAAGGCGGGCGAGACCGCGACGCTCATCGCCGGGATCCCGGCACTGTACGTCGGCACCGCGCTCCTGCTGATCGCGATCGTGGCGGTCTGCGCGATCGTGGCGGTCTACCCGCGCCGGGCGGCGATCACGCTGCCCGAGGCGCCGGGGGGACCCATCCGCGCGCTCGTCGACGATCGTCGCCTGCTTGTCGTCGCGTTGACGTTCCTGGCGGTCGCGTTCTTCATCCTGCCGACCCGCGTCCACGAGCGCTATCTGTTCCCGGCGTTCGCGCTCGGGGCGATCCTGGCGGCGACCTCGTTCCGGTGGCGCGTGGCGTACATCGTCCTCGCGCTGGCCAGCTTCGCCAACCTCTACGCGATCCTGCTCACTGGGTTCTTCCACAACCCCGGTGTGACGGACTGGCTCGGGATGGGCGACGCGATCCGCTCGCCCCAAGGGGTGACGATCGTCGTCGCGCTCCACGTGGCGGTCTTCGTCTGGATCGCGACCGAGCTCCGGCTCCGGGCGGTCCGGCGGCTCGACGAGGAGGCGCTGACCGATGCCCTCTGGGAGCGGGAGGAGGACCTGCCCGAGCCGGCGCAGGACGTGGACGCCAGTGCGGACGTCGACGCCGAGCTCGTCCCCGGCTCGGCTCTCGGCGCCGCCGCCACGAGCGTCGCGTTCCCCGCGGCGACACCGTCCACAGCGGCCGCCGGGATCGGGCCCCCGAGCCTGCCGCCGGGGACGGTCGAGCCGGTCAGCTCGTGGGCCGCCCCCACGGCCGACGACTCAGGGTCGGCCGGCCTGCCACTGCCGTTCGGTCTTGGCCGCGTCCGGAACCTGATGCCCGACCGGTCCCGACGGCTGATCGGCGAAGGCGGTGGGCGGTTCGATCGGCTCGACCTGTGGTTGCTCCTCGTCATCGTCGTGGCCGCGCTCGTGCTCCGGACGTTCCGGCTTTCGGAGCCGTACCGGATGCACTTCGACGAGGTCTACCACGCCCGGACGGCGACCGAGTTCCTCCAGGACTGGCGCTACGGGATGCCCCACTCGATCTACGAGTACACCCACCCGCACCTCGCCAAGTACGCGATGGCCGTCGGCCTGGTCGCGGCCGGCGACGATCGGGTGACCGCCCAGCGCGAGCTCGGGTTCGACGTCCGCGACATCCTCGTCGAACCGGCCTGGCTCGACCCCGCTCGCGACGTCGACGTGCGGTTGTCGATCCTGTCACGCGACGTGGTCTTCGACCATCCACACCTGCCGGACGCGCGAGCCGGCGACCGGTTCTACGCGGTCGGGTCGGATCAGCTCCGGGCGTACGACCTCGGGACGCGTGAGCTGATCGCGACCTGGTCGATCCCGGGCGGCTCGACGCTGGCCCTCGATCCCGACGGCCACCGCCTCCTCATCGGCACCGACGCCGGCCAGATCCTGGCGATCGATACGAGCCAGGAGCTCGACGGGCTGCGCGCGTCGCCCGGCGACCGCTCGCCGTCCGAGCCCGAGCCGGCACCCGGACCCCTGGCCCAGGTCGGTGCGCCGGTGGTCAGGATCGCGCTGACCGATGACGGGACGGGCCTGGCCGCCGCGACCGCCGACGGCCAGGTGGTCGTCATCGATCCGAACACCGGCGACGAGCTGGGCCGGAACCGATTCGAGGGTCTCGTCGACCTGGCCGATGGCGGGATGGGCCAGGGGCTGACGGCGGACGCGGCCGCGGTCGCCGATCCGGCCGCAGCCGCCGCGGCACTGGCCGAGATCACCGGCGGCGACGCCGCTGCGTACCAGCAGGCGATCACCGCCGCGAGCGGCCCCGATCCTTCGCGGATCGTCATCCTCGGGGGCGTCGCGTCCGAACAGCGGGACGGGATCGAGACGGCGATCTCCGACGGTCGGCTCGAAGGCTTCGCGCTGACGCCGCTGCCGCTGATCGCGGTCTCGGAGGCCAGCGGCGTGTCGTTCGTGTCGCCGACCACGGGCGAGGTCATCGACAGCGTCGGGACGGACTCGGCCGCCCGGGGCATGGCCAAGGTGACGGGCATCGACAAGCCCACGTTGTACGTGGCGCTCGAGGGCGACCGGGTCGCCGTCATCCAGCTCGGCGAGTCGGACGGCACATCGCGGCCGCACATCGACACGACATTCGACATGCCCGGCGACGTCCGACGCATCCTGTTCGACGAACCGACCGGGATGGTCCACGTCCTGGGCCGGACGCCGGACGGGTCCGCCGACACGATCTACGTCGTCGAGCCGCACGGTAACGCCGTGTTCGCCGACGCCCGCCTTCCGTTCACCGCGCAGGCGTGGACGCTCGACGCGAACGGCGACCACCCGAGCGGCGACCGTCAGGCGATCCTCGTCGCGTCCGCCGAGGGGACGCTCGCCTCGATCGACGCGGGCGACCACGCGTTCGCCTGGCGCCTGCCCGGGGTGCTCGCCGGGGCGCTGATGGCCGGGCTCATCTTCCTGCTCGTGCGGATCCTGTTCCGGCGTCGCGAGGTCGCCGTCATCGCCGCGATCCTCGTCCTCGTCGACGGGATGCTGTTCGTCCAGAGCCGGATCGGCATGAACGACGTCTATGTGGGGCTGTTCATCGTCGCGGCCTACACGCTCTTCGCACCGATCTGGACGGGCCGCTGGCGAAGCCCGTGGGCGTTCTGGATCGTCCTGCCGATCGTGGGGCTCCTGCTCGGGCTCGGGCTCGCGTCCAAGTGGATCGCGCTGTACGCCATCGCCGGGATCGCCGTCCTCATCCTGGGCCGGTCCGCGCTGGGTCGGATCGGGCTCATCCTCGGGCTCGTCCTGGGCACGACGGTCCTCGGCTACATGGCCCTGTTCGTGCCGAACAGCGGCGCGACCGCGGGCGCGAACTACGTGTTCGTCGTGATGATGATCGCGCTCACCCTCGGGGCGGTCCTCGTGACCGTCCTCCACCCGATCGCCTGGTCGCCCGAGGAGGTCCGGCTCGCGATCGTCGGCCCGGCGATCCTCGGCATCCTGGTGTTCCTCGTCGCGGTCCCGCTCGGCCGGGCGACCACGACGTACCAGATCGGCTCGCTCGCGATCAACCCGGTCGAGCTGGCGCTCGCGCTCGTGCTCGGCTCGGTCGCCGTCTGGGCGTTGCTGCGGTTCGCCGCGATGTGGGGTCTCGGACCGCTCGCCCCGCTGCCCCGGGCTGACGACCCGGTCCGGCTCACCGAGCCCGGTGCGCCGGCGCCCGAGGGCTGGCTCCGCCCTGGCGCGATGCTCGGGCTGCCGATCGTCTGGGCCGTCGTCTGCCTCGGCGTGATCCCGATCGCGGTCTACGTCGTGTCCTACCTGCCCTGGGCGGCGCTCGGCAACCAGCTCATCGGGGCGTGCGCACCAGGGACGAGCTGCCAGACGCTCGTCGACCTCACGAAGTCGATGTACGACTACCACAACAGCCTGCGTGCGACCCACGCCGCCTCGTCGCCCTACTGGGCCTGGCCGTTCGATCTCAAGCCGGTCTGGTTCTACCAGGACAGCTTCGCCGCCGGCACGTCGGCGGCGATCTACGACGCCGGCAACCTCATCGCCTGGTGGCTGTCGATCCCGGCGATGGCCTTCGTGGCCTGGCAGGCGTTCGCTCGACGCAGCCTGGCGCTCGGGCTGGTGTTCGTCGCGTTCGCCTTCCAGTGGATGCCCTGGGCCCGGATCGACCGAGCGACCTTCCAGTACCACTACTACGCGGCGATCCCGTTCCTGCTCATCGCTCTCGCCTACTTCATCGCCGAGCTTCGGAACGGGCCGTCCGCGCGGACGTGGGCGCTGGCCCGGGTCGCCGCGGCGGCGGCCATCCTCGGGCCGGCCCTGATGTGGCTGTCCAAGGGGCCGCTGTGCTCGTTCGTCCGGGTGACCGCCGTCAACCCCGGTTCGGAGGCGTGCGTCGCCACCGCGCCCGGCCAGATCGTCCTCACCTGGCGCTCGGCCGGTCTGGCTGCGGTGCTCGTCGTCGTCGGGATCGCCCTCATCGTCCAGATCCTGCGGCTCGGGCCGTGGGATCGTGAACCCGGCGACGTCGATCGGCGGATCCGCTGGATCGCGCTGACGGCCGGGATCGGCGTCGTCGGGCTCCTGCTCGTGAGCATGGTCCTGCCCGACACGGCGGTCGTGAACCAGATCGGGTTCAGGATCGAGCCGATCGCCCTCGTCGTGCTCGTCGCCCTGGCCCCGGTGGCATGGGTCGTGGCGACCGCCCGCGACCCACGCCGGTTCGCGGCTGGAGCGATCCTCGCCTGCGTGATCTGGTTCGTCGTGTGGTACCCGAACCTGTCCGGCCTGCCGCTCCCGTCGACGATCGTGAACGCCTACCAGGGCCTCCTGCCGACCTATCTGTACGCATTCCAGTTCCCGGTCAACACCGACCCGGTGCCGAGCGGGTTCAACCTCATGGCGCCGATCTGGGCGGGTGGCCAGGTCCCGGCCGGCCCGACGTTGTTCGTCTTCCTCCTGATCACCTGCGTGATCGTGGGCTACGCGGCCTGGACCTGGCGGATCGCGGCCGCGGAGCAGGCCGCGGCGCGGCGGGACCCTGGTTCGGTCGCCTCGACCGGTGAGGCCGGTTGACGAGCCCGTCGCAGGATGCGCCCGACGCTCCTGGGGCGCGCCGGACCCTTAGCGGATCGCCGCGGCGGGCGCGGCCCCGGCGTCCGCGGCGTCGGCCGGCGCTGGAGCGGGGCCCTGGCCGGCCGTCGCGGCGCGGGGCGATGGCGGGACCTCGGCGCGGAAGTCTGGCGGCAGGGCACCCTGGGCCGCGAGACGGCGGATCACGAAGCCGTAGTAGGCCTCGACCCGCTCGGTCACCCGCTCCCAGCTGAAGCCTTCGGCCCGGACCATCCCGCTCGCGCTCATGTCGGCCCGGAGCTGGTCGTCGAGCACGAGCCGGGAGATCGCCGCGGCCAGCTCGCGGGGCTCGCCGGGCGGGACGAGCAGGCCCTGCTCGCCGCGCCGGACCACGCCCTTGTAGCCGTGGATGTCCGAGGCCACGATCGGCGCCCCGGCGGCCATCGCCTCGAGCAGGACGATCCCGAACGACTCACGACCGGTGGCCGGCGATACGAACACGTCCGCAGTCCGGAACAGCTGCGCCTTTTCCGCGTCGGTGACCCGGCCGAGGAACTCGACGCCGGCCAGCCGGCGGGTCATGACGTAGCGGCGTGCCTCGCGCTCCTGCGGGCCGGACCCGACGACGAGCAGGCGGCAGGGGCAGCCGGTCTTGCGCAGGATCCGGAACGCCTTGAGGAGCACGAGCAGGCCCTTCCGCGGCTCGTGCCGACCGACGAACAGGATGTTGCGCGTGCCGTCCTGCCAGCGGGCGATCGGCACGGCCTTGCGGTAGCGGTCGATGTCGACACCGTTGGGGATGACCTTGTAGTCGCCGGGGAAGTAGCGGTCGATGAAGTGGCGCGCCGCGGCGCTCACAGCGATCCGGCCGTGGAGGAGCTCGGCGTGACCCTGCATCACCCGCGCGCCGAACTCGTACGACAGCGAGAAGCCGGCATAAGCGTGGAACGTGGCCACGTTCACGCTCCGCGACCGGCGGAGCAGGATGAGCGACAGGAACGGCACGAACGGCTCGTGGAAGTGGAGCACGTCGAACCGCTCGCGCTCGAGCATGTCGTCGACGAGGCCGACGTAGCGCGGCGAGAGGGTGACGGTCCCGACCGAGCCGTTCATCGGCATGCTGAAGCCCTTGCCCAGCCGGATCACGTCGCCCTCCGAGGCGCGCTGGAGACCGTGGCTGCTGCTGATGATCCGGACGTCGTGACCGTGCAGCCGGAGGTTCTCGTAGAGGAAGCGGACGTGCTCGTTCACCCCGCCGGGCACGGGGTAGACGTACGGAGTGACGAGGCCGATCTTCACCCGTGGACCTCATCCGCGGTCGCGCCCGGCGCGTAGCGTGGCGGCCGGGCGCGACCGCCCGGATAGCCGTGGTCGCGGCCGGTGCCGTCGCGACGGACCCGGCCCCGGACCTCGTCACGCACGTCCCGGCCGTACTTGCGGAGCTGTCGCCCGAACGTCGAGACCTGGCTGCCGGTCGCATGGAAGCTGCCGTGAGCGTGGGTCTCGCGGCCAAGGATCGCCCCGCGGAGGTCGTCCGCACTGCGTCCGGGATACGTCGTCCAGCCGGTGCCGATCGCCTCGGCGGCGTGGGCGTCGCTGTCGCCGATCGCGGCCAGCCCGTGCTCTGTCGCGAACCGGGTACAGCGCGCGTGCCCCGGCCGGCCGAGCGCGGTCGGGTTGAACGTCTCGAGCCCATCGGGGTGATAGCGCGGGTCCGACTCGCCGAGGAGCCGGCGCAGGACGAACCCCTGGGCGCACAGCGGGTAGGGGACGAGCGGGTGGGCCGGGACGGCCAGGCCGCCCAGATCGTGGATCTCGGCGATCGTCGAGCGGAGGGACCGGAGCGGTCTGACCGGCTCCTCGATGAACAGGGCAAGCAGGTGTCCGCCCCGGGTCGTGACCTCCTCGCCGACGACGACCTCGAAGCGTGCCCCGCGGTCGTGGGCGATGGCCCGGGCGGCGAGCGCCGCGTCGATGCGCTCGTGGTCGGTGATCGCGATGACGTCGAGCTGGGTGCCGGTCTCGACGTGGTCGAGGATCGCCCCGATGCCGGCTGTGCCGTCCGAGGCCAGGGTGTGGATGTGGAGGTCCGCCCGGCCGAGTCGATCGGTCATGACGGGTCCGCCTCGAGGTCCGGCCAGATCGGGAAGAAGACCGCCCACCACTGCTCGGGTGCCCGGGCGACCTGGCGCTCGAACCAGCGCGCTTCGATCTCGAGCAGCGCAGTGACCCGCTCCCGGCGCGAACCCGTTGGCGGGATCGTCAGCGGGTCGAGCCGGCCGATGTACCGGCCGCCCGGTCGACGCCGGACCGACACGCCGTAGGTGGGCGCCCCGCTCTCGATCGCGACGAGGGCCGGTCCGAGGGGGAGCGAGGTCGCGGCCCCGAACATCCGGACGGGCATCCCGCCGCCGGTGAGGTCGCGGTCCCCGACGATCCCGACCGGCTCGCCCCGCTCGAGGGCGGCCATGATCTCGCGCCGGGCCTCGCGCAGGCCGACGATGTGGATCCCAAGGGCGCTCCGGGTCCGGACGAAATAGGCCTGGAGGGCCGGATCGTCGATCGTCTCCATCGGCGTGGTCAGCGGCCCCTCCGCATGGACGGCGGCGACGTAGGCCTGGAGCTCGATCGCGCCGAAGTGGAGGCCGAGGAAGATCCGCGGTCCCGGTGCGCCGAAGGCCGCCTCGAACGAGTCGGGTGTCTCGACCGCCAGTCGCTCGGCGAGGTACGCCGGGGTCAGCGCCGGCGCGCGCGCCACGTCGAGGTAGTACCGGGCGTAGCTCCGGAACGCGGCCCGAACGAGCCGCTCCAGCGCCTGTGGGTCCTCCGCGGCGGCTCGCGTCCGGCGGTCGGCCAGATCGACGGCCGTGAGGTAGGCGGCGACCCGACCGAGATTCCGCCTGGCCTGGCTCGCCCGCCGGTGGTCGAGCCGGTACCACAGCTCGCCGAGCAGATCGGTGAGCTCGTGGAGCAGCCCCTCCGGCAGGCGGCAGGCCAGCCACGAGGCGACCGACACGGCCCCGGCCACGAGCTGCTGGCGCGGCGTCGCCCGGACCGTCGCCTCCGAGCGCGGGACCGCGGCGCTCCGGCTCACCCGGCCGCCATCCGTATGGCACGGGCCTCGAGCTCCTCGGCCTCGGCAGCGGTCTCGGGCCACATCGGCTTGAAGCTGTACCACTGGTCCGGTGCCGCGGCGATGACCCGCTGGATCGCGTCGGCGACCGCCTGGGTCGCTCGAAGGATCTCCGCCGGCTCGGTCGACGCGACGAGGATCGGGTCGTCCGTCGTGGCATGGAAGTGGCCGTCGGGGAGCCGCCGCGCGACGACCGGCACGATCGTCGCGCCGGACTTGCCGGCGAGCGTGGCCGGACCCGCGGGGAATGTCGTCCAGGCACCGAACAGACGGACCGGGATGTCATCCGGGCGGTAGCCCCAGTCGACGAGGAGCGCGAGCATCTCCTGGCGACGGAGGACCCCGTAGACCTCGCGCAGGTTGCGCCACGGGATCACCGTCGAGCCCCAGCGCGAGCGCTCCTCCTTGAGGTGCTCGAAGAGCTCGGGGAACGTGGAGTCGTCGGCCAGGCCAGACAGCGGCCAGCCGCGGGCACCGACCCCGGCCGCGATCGCCTCGTTATTGCCGACATGGCAGGCGACGAAGATCAGCCCCTTCGAGTCGCGCCATATCCGTTCGACGGTGTCGAGGGCGGCCGGATCGAGCATCGCGCCCGCCTCTTCGCGGGGCATCCCGGGGAGCTGCATGATCTCGACGAGGTACCGGGCGTAGCTCCGGTAAGCCCGCAGCGCCATGCGTCGGACGGCGGGGTCGTCGGGTGGCAGCCCGAGGACGTGGCCGAAGTTGAGATTGGACCAGCGCCGCTTCTTCGGCCAGAGGAGGTACGAGCCCTGGACGAACCAGCCGACGACCCGGGCCGACGGGCCGGTCGGCAGGCGGCTGAGGAGCCACTCCGCCGAGCGGTAGCCGAAGAGGGCCGCCCGTTCGACGATCCGCGGGGTCGAGGCCACGCGCCGATGCGGCGCCTCGAGCGCTCGACGCGGCGCGGGATCGACCGGCCCGCTCGTCACGGGCCGGTCCGGCACCGACGTCACCGAGCCCCGGCCGCCACCTTCGCCTTCGGACCGGCCAGGCGCTTGAGGGCCCGCTTCTGGGGCGCCTCGGTCCCCACCAGGGTCTCGTTGTCGTCGCCCCGGATGAAGGCCTCGACCCGGTTGAAGGCGATGTCGTCGTGGATCTGGATCGGGGGGCTCTTCATGAAGTAGCTCGAGGGAGCGACGAGCGTCCCGGTCAGGCCGCGGTCGAGCCCGAGCTTGAGGCAGCGGATCGCATCGGTGATCACTCCGGCGCTGTTCGGGCTGTCCCAGACCTCGAGCTTCAGCTCGGCGTTGAGCGGGACGTCGCCGAACGTCGTGCCCTCCATCCGGATGTAGCACCACTTCCGGTCGAGCAGCCACGGCACGTGATCGCTCGGGCCGACATGGACGTCGTCCGGGTCGAGGTCGTAATCGAGCATGCTCGTAACGGCGTTCGTCTTGGAGATCTTCTTGGACTCGAGGCGCTCGCGCTCGAGCATGTTCAGGAAGTCCGTGTTGCCGCCGAAGTTCAGCTGGTACGTCCGATCGAGCCGGACGCCACGGTCCATGAACAGCCGGGTGAGCACCCGATGGCTGATCGTCGCCCCGACCTGGCTCTTGATGTCGTCACCGATGACCGGCAGGCCCTCCTCGGCGAACCGTCGCTGCCAGTAGGGCTCGCGGCCGATGAACACCGGGATCGCGTTGACGAATGCGACGCCCGCCTTGAGCGCCTGCTCGACATACCACTTCGTCGCCTCCTCGCTGCCGACCGGCAGGTAGGAGACCATCACATCGACCTCGCGCTCCTTGAGGATGCCGACGACGTCCGCGGTCGGCCCCGGTGCCTTCTCGATGATCTGGCTGAGGTACTTGCCGAGGCCGTCGTGGGTCATCCCCCGGTCCACCTTGACGCCGAGGTTCGGGACCTGCTGGAAGACGTAGGTGTTGTTCGGCTTCTGGTAGATCGCCTCGGAGACGTCCTTGCCGACCTTGTTCTTGTCGATGTCGAAGGCGGCCACGAACTCGATGTCGCGGACGTGATAGCCGCCGAGGTTGACATGCATGAGGCCGGGGACGAAGTCGCCGTCCTTGGCGTTCTCGTAGTAGTAGCGCCCCTGGACGAGGCTGCTCGCGCAGTTGCCGACGCCGACGATCGCGACCCGGACCTTGCCGTCCCCGCGTCGCCGCGCGCCCGCTGCGGGCTTCGTACCGTTCGTGCCGTTGGTCCCGTTCTTCCCGGTCTTGGCCACCTGGCTGTCTCCCTACTTCCCGCCGCTCGCGACGGCCTGCTGCCTGACATGAAGGATGCGCTGGATGATCGTGATGGTGCCGAGGATGCCGATGGCACCAAGGGCCAGAGCGAGCCACACCGAGCCGCCGCTCAGAGTCGGACCGACCCCCCCGGCCAGACCGGCCAGGATGAGCCCGGCCGACAGGATCACGAGGCGGATCTCGCGCGGGGCCAGCCCGACCTCGGCCATGCCGGTCCCCTGGGTGAACCCGAGCCCCTCGGACTTCGCGCGGGTGTAGCTGACGAGGAAGGCCGAGACCAGCGCGAAGGCAGCCAGTCCAGCGCCGAGATCGAACCCGGCTGCCACGCAGCCGACGACGATCCCGACGGCGGTGAGCCCCTCGCCCCAGCGATCGAAGACGGAATCCATGAAGGCACCGACCGGCGACACCATGCCGGTCGCCCGCGCGAGCGTGCCGTCGAACATGTCGAAGACACCGCCCACGATGACGACGATGCCGGCGACCAGCCACAGCTGGGCTCCGGCCAGGATCGCCGCGACGATCGTGATGCCGAACCCGATGAGGGTCAGGCCGTTCGGGGTCAGACCGAGCCGGCCGAAGAACAACGCGACGGGTTCGCCGAGCTTCTTGACCCGGGTCCGCGTCTCCGGTCGGACGAGCGACCCGCCGCCCGAGGGCTTGCCCTCGCTCATGGCCCGACCTCGTCCGGCGATCCGACGCTCGCGCGCGGCAGGCCCAGGCCCAGGAGCGCCCGCTCACGGGCGATCGCCTCGTCGAACGCTTCTGGACGCAGGCTGCACAGCGTCTCCCGGCCGCTCCGACGGGTCGTCACGATGCCGGACGTCCGGAGCTTGCCGAGGTGCCAGCTGACGAGCGGCTGGGACAGCCCCACGTGCTCGATGAGCTCGGTCACGGTCGCCGCGCCGGTCGACAGCCGCTGGACGATCCGCAACCGGTTGACGTCGGCAAGCGCGCGATGGAACAGGCGGAGGTCGCGCAGCTCATCGGGCTGGTCGACGACGGACGCGATGGTCGAACGGATCCTGGCGGGTGAGGGGCTCAGGGGAGGCTCCGCGGCGGGTGTCGAGCGCGACGGCTCAACACGGATTTATATAAATCGAGGTTGATGCTATGTCGCTGGAGACCGGATGTCAACATCCGTTCGCGCTCGATCGATCGGCGGAGATCCTCCTAGGTCACCTCCATGAGGCGGTCCATCTTGATCCGGCCGAGGCGTTCGACCTCGGCGGCGGACCGATCGGTCAGCCGTTGGAGCCGTTCGATGTCGCGCTGCGTCCGATCGCTGCCGACCCCGGCGTCGGCGGCCTCAGCCCGCAGGCCCGCGACCGCCTCGTGGCGGACCTGTCGGAGCTCGATCCGCGCCCGCTCCATCCGGCGCTGGACGCGCTCGGCGAGCTCACGCCGGCGCTCCTCGGTGAGCGGCGGGATGAACAGTCGGATCGCCGTCCCGTCGATGGTCGGCGTCAGGCCGATGCCGCTCTGGGCGATCGCGCCACCGATGGCGCGGAGCACGGTCGGGTCCCAGGGCCGGATCAGGATCTGGCGTGGGTCGGGGAACGAGATGCTGGCCAGCTGGTCGAGCGGCGCCGCGCCGGCGCCGCGATCCACTGGGAGCCCCGCGACGAGTGACGCCGAGGCGCGCCCGGTCTGCACGCGGTCGAAGTCCCGCTCCATCGCTCGGAGCACGGCGCGCATCTTGCGCTCGCTCGATGCGAGGATCTCGGCGCTCATCGGCGATCCCTCGGCAGCGGTGCCCGGTCGGCACCTTCGACCCTCCGATGATGGGACCTGCCTGGCCTTCGGACCAGGACGACCGCCGCGACCGAGCCGCGAGCCTGACCCGGCTACACTCCCGCGGTGAGCCGCCGAGCGTCGCTGGTCCTCCTGGCCGTCCTCGGGGTCGGTGTGTTCCTGGCCGGGCTCGAGCTGATGATCACGGCCGTGGCCCTGCCGTCGATCGTGGTCGACCTGGCCGACTGGACCCAGCTCCGCCGCGCGTCCTGGATCGTCAACGGCTATCTCCTGGTCTACGTCGCCACGATGCCGCTCGCCGGCCGCCTGGCCGACCTGTGGGGCGCCCGGCGCCTGTTCCTCGGCGCGCTCGTGACGTTCACGGTCGGGTCGTTCCTGGCCGGGGCCGCGCAGAGCCTGGACATGCTGATCGCCGCCCGGTTCGTCCAGGCCGTGGGTGGCGGGGCGCTCATCCCGGTGGCGACGGCCGCCGCGGCCCACCTGTTCGGCGGCGACGCCCGACCGCGGGCGCTCGGAGCGATCGGCGCGCTCACGTTCCTCGGGATGGCCGCGGGCCCGTTCGTCGGCGCGGCCCTGCTCCGGGCGATCCACGCCGAGTCGGCCCTGGCCGCCGCCGGCATCACGGCCGGGACCCCCGTCGACGTCCTCGCCCCGGCCTGGCGCTGGGTCTTCTACATCAATGTCCCGATCGGCATCGTCGCGCTCGCGTTCGCCTGGGCGGCGAGCGATGGCTGGGAGACGCCCCGCCAGACGGCGCGGATCGACCTGCCCGGCGCCTTCGTGTTCACGGTCGGGCTTGGTGCCGGGCTCATCGCCCTGACCCTGCTTGGCAGCCCGTCGGGCAGCGAGATCCTCGGTCTGCCGACGTCGACGGTGATCGCCGTCCTCGTCGCGATCTCGGTCGTGGGGCTCGGTCTGGCGGTCATCGGCGGACTCCGTCGGCGCGACCCGTTCATCGACTTCCGGTTGTTCCGCCAGCGCGAGTTCTCGGCAGCGGCGCTCGTGTCGCTGCTCACCGGCTATGCCTTCGCGACGGCGATCGTCGGCGCGGCGGTCTTCGTCGATCGCGTGCTGTACGGCGGACCACCCGAGCAACAGGTCGTGCTCGGTGCTCTGGCCGCAGCGACCGCCGTCGGGGCGCTCGTGTCCGGATTCGTGGTGCGCCGCGTCTCGCTCCGGATCGTGACCTTCGTGGGGCTTGCGGCCAGCGCGATCGCGCTCGTCGCGATGGCCAGCTGGACGCCGACGACGTCGATCGCGCTCGCCGCGCTCGCGGTCGCCGTGTTCGGCCTGGGCTTCGGGCTGACGGTGACGCCGCGCTCGACCGCCGCGGTCGAGTCGGCCGGCCGGGCGGCGTTCGGGATGGCCTCCGCCACGGTCACGGTCGCCCGGATGATCGGGATGGCCGTCGGCCTGGCCGTGCTGACCGCCTACGGCTCGACGACGATCGACGACCTGACGGCCCGGATCTACGCCACACCGGACGCCTACACCCAGTTCCTGCCACCGGAGCTCGTCGGACGGCCGTTCCGCGACGGGCTTGTGATCGCGGCCCTCGAGCGGTGGGCGTCGGCGGAGGCCGCCCGGATCATGGTCGGGTTGTTCCTCGTCGCAGCCGTCGTGGTCGTCGTCGCGGCCGTCCCGGCACTCGCGCTCGGAGCACGGCGGACGCGTATGCTGGCGGCCGGGCCGACCGAGACGAACGGCGATGGACGCCGGACGGGCGAGCTCGGTCCGGACAGCGGAGGGGGCCGATCCATCGATGGCGCCGACGACGCCGCGCCCACCCTTGCGCTCTGACACGCTGGAGGCCATCCATCCGGCGCCGATCGTGACGACGGCCGGCGGGACGGTCCGGGTCGTCATCCGGACCGAGGGCGGGATCGTCGAGTCCGAGGGCCTTGCCGCGGTCCCCCGCTCGCCGCTGCCCGACGGGACCGTCGCCTGGATCGACGTCACGGATCCGGCGCCACCGCAGATCGCGGCGATCACCCAGCTGCTCGGCCTCCACGAGCTCATCGCCGAGGACATCCTCGAGGGCAACCAGCGGGCGAAGATCGAGGTCACGGCGGATCGCATCCACATCGTCATGTTCGCGCTCGTCTACGGCGACCCGATCGTGCCGAGCGAGATCGACATCGTCCTCGGAGAGCGGTTCCTGCTGACCGCCCACGCCGACGCGTGGGATCCGCGGGCGACCCACCACCTCCGCGGCGCCGGGCTGGCGGCGGTGCTCGAGCGGGGCCCCGATCACCTCCTGTGGTCGCTGTGCGACGACCTGGTCGACGGCTACTTCCCGCTCATGGACAAGCTCGGCGACGAGATCGACCTCATCCAGGACGCGGTCATCGAGAAGGGCGACTCGCAGACGCTCGAGCGGCTGTTCGACCTGAAGCGCGAGCTCATCGCGATCCGCCGCGCCTCGGCACCGGTCCGCGAGATCTTCAACCAGCTCACGAACCGCGACCTCGCCCTCGTCGACCCCGACGAGATCCTCTACTTCCGGGACGTCTACGACCATCTCATCCGGCTGACCGACGAGCTCGACACGTACCGCGAGCTGGTCAGCGGCACGCTGGACGTCTACCTCTCGACGGTGAACAACAACCTGTCGCTGATCATGAAACGGTTGACCGGGGTGACCGTCGTCCTGGCGGGCATCGCCGCGTTCGGTGGCATCTTCGGGATGAGCGAGGCCGGGGCGGCCTTCGCGGGGACCGAGGCGGCCGGGTTCTGGCTCGTCACCGCCGCGATCTTCGGACTCGCCTTCCTGCTGGCGTTCGTCCTGCGCCGGATCGGCTGGATCTAGGGGTCCGGTCGGGCGGTCACGAGCGCTCGGAGCGCGGGGCGGCCTACGCACTCGCCGCGCGCTCGCGGCGGCCCCTCGGCGCCGCCACCCGGTGGTCGGGTCAGTGGCAGAAGACCGGGTCCGCCTTGGGATGGGCCTCCTTGTGGTCGGCCGGTCCGTGACTGAGCGGCAGGGCGATGACCTGGGTCTTCTCGAAGGTCCCGACCGGTCCTTCCGACGTCTGCAGCCAGACCGATTCGCGCTTGTCGCGGAGCGCCCCGTCGAGGGTCGTGACGTGGCGCCGGACCTCGACGATCTCGTACAGGTAGAGCTGGTCGTCCGAGGTGTAGACCTGGACGAGCATCCCCTTCATCCGCTTGCCGTTGTTGATCTTCGAGGCCTCGAGGATCGGCAGGAACATCCCGGTCCGGGCGTGCGCGTAGAGATAGGTCGGACCGGGTTGGCCCGGTTGATGGAGCTGCTGGAGATACATCGCGACGTCGCACGGCGGAAAGGCGTTGGCCCCGCCGGGTTGGCGGATGACCGGCAGGTCGATGTCGAGCGCAGGCACGACGACGCGGGTGGCGACGACCTTCCCCGGCGCGACGGTCCCGCTCGGCGCGGCGCTCGGGCTCGAGAACGGCGGGAACGTCAGCCGTGCGCTCGGATGGGGCGTCTCGGTCACGATCGCGGGCAGGTCCGACGCGTTCGGCGTGGCATCGACCGGCGACGCGTACGACAGCAACCCGGCGGCGACCAGCGAGACGCCGATCGCGGCCAGCAGGGCAGGGAGCAGGCGGTGCTGGAGACCGTCGACGAGCGCGCTCATGGGCCCGTCATCCTAGCCGGTCCCCCGGCAGACCGCCGCGGCCGCTTGGTACTGGTACCCTCCGGCCATGCCGCCACGCCTTGCCGTCGTCCTCGGGCTGCTCGCGGGCGTGCTGACCGCGACACTGATCCTCGTCGCGGTCGTGGCGTTCGTGCCGAGCCCATCCCATGCCACCCCCGCCCCATCGGTCGCCGAGGTTTCGCCGTCGGTCGGACCGTCCTCGGCGCCAGCGTCGCCCGGGAGCTCGGCGGCGCCGTCGCCGGGCGGGTCCGCTGAGGCGTCGGCGATCGCGTCGGGATCCGCCTCGCCATCGGCCTCCGGCAGCCCGACAGGATCGGGGAGCCCGTCGTCGAGCCCGACGGCCTCGGGTGGTCTCTTCGGGGTCGGCGCGCCGGCTCCGGCGCTCAAGGTGACCCGGGTCGGCGGCGGGACGATCGACCTCGCCGCGCTCAAAGGCAAGCCGGTCTGGGTCAACTTCATGCAGACGACCTGCCCGCCGTGCATCGACGAGTTCCCGCTGATGAACGGGTTCGCGACGCGCTATGCGAGCTCCGGTCTGGAGATCGTGGCGGTCGATATCAAGGAGGATGAGGGCTCCGTGGCGGCCTTCGCCGAGGGGCTCAACGCCCGGTTCCCGGTCGCGCTCGACCCGGATGGCACCGCTCAGCGGGCGTGGGGAGCGCTGGCGCTGCCGGTCCATTTCTGGATCGACAAGGACGGCATCGTGCGCGCCGGTGCGCTCGGCGGGATCGGGCCCGACATCATGGCCACCAACCTCCAGAAGATCCTGCCCGGAACCACGGTCACTCCCTGACCCGGCGGCGACCCGCCGATCCGGCGCGGTGCCTGGGTCGACCCGCCGACCGACGCCGTCAGAGGACGAGCGACTTCGCCGCCTGCTCGACCGCGAGCACGAGCTGCTCGGGGAACAAGCCGATGCCCAGGGTGAGGATCGCCGCCCCGGCGAGGCCCGCCCGCATGATGCCGCTCTTCGCGACCCGGACCGGCTCGTCCTTGCCGTCGCGCATGAACATGTAGACGACCACCCGGAGGTAGTAGAACGCGGCGACCGCCGCGTTGAGCACGGCGATGACGGCGAGCACGCCGGCCGGCCCGCCGGCCTCGACGCCGGCGAGGATCACGTACGCCTTGGCGAAGAACCCGGCGGTCGGCGGGATCCCGGTGAGCGACAGGAGGAACAGGGTCATGAGGATCGCGAGCGCGGGCTCGCGCCGGCCGAGCCCGGCGAACGTGTCGATACTGCTCGTGACACCGCGCCGGCGCTGGAGCGCGGCGATGACCGCGAACGCACCGAGGTTCATGACGCTGTAGGCGACGCCGTAGAACAGGAGGCCCTCGATGCCCTCGAGCCGGGCTGCGCCGTCGGCGTCGCTCGCCCAGGCGGCGAGCCCGACGAGCATGTACCCGGTGTGGGCGATCGACGAGTAGGCGAGCATCCGTTTGACGTTGTCCTGGGTGATCGCGACGAGGTTGCCGAGCGTCATCGTGATCGTCGACAGGATGACGATGATGATCAGCCAGTCAGCGTGGAGCGGCCCGAGGGCGCCGACGAACAACCGCAGGATGAGCGCGAACGCGCCGATCTTCGGGCCGACCGACAGGTAGCCCGTGACGGGCGTCGGCGAGCCCTGGTAGGCGTCCGGTGTCCAATAGTGGAACGGCACCGCTGCGATCTTGAACGCGACGCCGGTCGTCAGGAACGCCAGCCCCATCGCCAGGCCGGCCGACAGCGGCGCGGTCCCGGCGACGATCGCCGCCAGCTCGTCGGACACGTCGCTGATCCGGGTCGAGCCGGTCAGCCCCCAGATGAAGGCGAGTCCGAACAGGAAGATCGCCGAGCTGAACGAGCCGAGGAGGAAGTACTTGATCGCCCCCTCGGTCGACAGCGCGTCGCGCTTCGCGAACCCGGCCAGGAGATAGCCCGGCAGGACCATGAGCTCGAGCCCGATGAACAGGACGAGGAGGTCGGCCGACCCGGAGATCAGCATCGCGCCGGTCATCGCGAAGACGAGCACCGCGGCGAACTCGGCCAGCGGCAGGCCACGCGCCTCGAGGTAGTCGGGTGCGAACAGGAGCGTGAAGCCGATGATCGCCACGAACAGCAGATCGAGGAACGTCGTCAGCGCGTCGACCTGGTAGGACCCACCGAAGGCCATCGCGGGAGACCGTCCCGTCCAGGCGATCACGAGCGCGACGATCGCCAGACCCACGAGCGCCACGCCGAGCGGCAGGCGCCGCGACCCGGGGCGGATGAGGTCGGCGACGATGATCGCGCTCGCCACGAGCAGCGCGGCGACGAGCGGAGCGATCGTCAGCAGGTCCTGTTCAGACATCGGCCGGCCGGTCGCTCATCGGACGAACGGATGAAGGGCGATCGGCAGCCCGTGGGCGGCGCTGGCCAGCGTGGTGTCGACCGTGCCCTGGACGAGCGTCAGGAGGAGGCCGGGGAACAGGCCGAAGACGACGATGAGCGTGCCGAGCGGGACGAGCGTGACGATCTCCACCGGACGGACATCGGTCAGGTGGTGGCCGAGACCGGACAGGAACTCGGACGGCTCGCCGGTGAACACGCGCTGGAACATCCAGAGCAGGTAACCGGCGGCCAGGATCATGCAGAACGTGGCGATGACGGCCATCCAGGCACCCGCGGCGAACGCCCCGACGAGCACGAGGAACTCGCCGACGAAGCCCGACAGCCCGGGCAGCCCGGCGCTGGCGAACACGAAGAAGCCGAAGGCGGCGGCGTAGACCGGCGTCCGGCCGGCCAGCCCGCCCATCTTGGCGATCGTCCGATCATGGGTCCGCTCGTAGATCACCCCGACGAGGAGGAACAGGGCGCCCGTGATCAGCCCGTGGTTGACCATCTGGAGGATCGCGCCCTGCAGGCCCTGCTCCTGGAAGATGAAGATCCCGAGCGTGACGAAGCCCATGTGGCTGACCGATGAGTAGGCGACGAGCTTCTTGAGGTCCGGCTGCACGATGGCGACGACGGCGCCGTAGATGATCGCGATCAGGCTGAGGATGATGATCGGGACCGCGAACGTGTGGGCGGCGTCGGGGAACAGCGGAACGGCGAACCGGATGAAGCCATAGGCGCCGAGCTTGAGCATGATCGCGGCCAGCATCACCGAGCCGGCGGTCGGCGCCTCCACGTGCGCGTCCGGCAGCCAGGTGTGGAACGGGAACATCGGCACCTTGATCGCGAAGGCGAGGAAGAACGCGAGGAACGCGAAGATCTCGAGGCCCTGGCTGAACCCGCCGGTCGCCGAGAACGCGCGGAGCGTCTCGAAGTCGAACGCACCGACCCACGACCCGGTCGTCGAGGCGAACGTGTAGGCGGTCGCCAGGATCGCGACGAGCATGAGCAGCGACCCGACGAGCGTGTACAGGACGAACTTGATCGTCGCGTAGATCCGGTTGGAGCCGCCCCAGATGCCGATGATCAGGTACATCGGGACGAGGACGACCTCCCAGAACACATAGAACAGGAACAGGTCGAGCGCGATGAACACGCCGATGAGCCCGATCTCGAGGATGAGGAACGAGATCATGTATTCCTTCACCCGTTCCTTGATCGGGCCGAAGGAGGCGAGGATGCTGATCCACGACAGGGTCGTGGTCAGGACGACGAGGACCGCCGATAGACCGTCCACGCCGACCTTGTACTGGATCCCGAAGACGGGGATCCAGTCGACGGTCTCCTTGTACGAGAAGCCGGGCTTCGTCGGGTCGAACTGGGCGAGCATCACCAGCGACAGCCCGAAGGCGATGAGCGCGGTGGTGAGGGCCGCGATCCGGATCGCCCGATGGTCCTTGGCCGGGATGAACGCGATCACGAGCGCGCCGATGAGCGGCGTGAAGGTGATGGCGCTCAGCCACGGGAGCCAGAGGTCGTTCATCGCTCAGCGGCTCACGATCACGAGGTAGGAGCCGGCCATGACGATCAGGCCGATGGCGATGCCGAGTGCGTAGTTCTGGACCCGGCCGGTCTGGACCCGCCTGAGGCCACCGCCGAAGCCGATGAAGATCGACCCGATCTCGTTGACCACCCCGTCGACGACGACGCGGTCGAACCACCAGGCGGCGTTCGCGACCCGTCCGCCGATCTGCATGAAGAGCAGGTCGTTGAGCTCGTCGAACCACCACTTGTTCAGCGACGCGCGATACAGGAACCGCGTCGCCGATGTGGAGCTGGCGATCGCGTGGACCTCGTCGGGACGGGGGTCCCGGCGCAGGATGCCGATGTCCACCCCGAAGTAGCGCCAGGCGAGGATCATCCCGATCGTCGCGACCGCGACACTGAGCAGGATCAGCGCCCCGTCGATCCCGAGCAGCTCGACCGGCGTCTCGGTCCGGGCCATGATCTCGGTGCTGCGGGCGAAGACCGGTTCGAGCCATTCCTGGATCCGGCTGGCCCCGAACGGCAGGCCGAGCACGAGGCCGATGAGCGCCGACGGGATGGCCAGCAGGATGAGCGGACCGGTCATCGACCGTGGCGATTCGTGGATCTTCGGCTCGATCTCCGGGTCGACGTGGCTCGGGCCCCAGAACGTCATGCCCATCAGCCGGAACATGTAGAACGCGGTCATCATCGCGACGACGATGCCGATCCCCCAGACGACGATGAAGCCGTTGCTGAACGCCTCACCGAGGATCTCGTCCTTGCTGAAGAACCCGGCAAGCGGCGGGATGCCGGCGATGGCCAGGGAGCCGACGAGCATCGTCCAGTAGGTGATCGGGATCTTCTTGGCCAGGCCGCCCATCCGGCGCATGTCCTGCTCCTCGTGGACGGCGTGGATGACCGAGCCGGAGTCGAGGAACAACAGCCCCTTGAAGAAGCCGTGGGCCATGAGGTGGAAGATCGCCGCCACCCAGGCGCCGACGCCGAGCGCCGCGAACATGTAGCCGAGCTGGGACAGCGTCGAATACGCCAGGACCCGCTTGATGTCGGTCTGGGTGAACGCGATCGAGGCGGCGAGCAGGGCCGTGAAGATGCCGATCGCGGCGACGACCAGCATCCCCTGCTGGGCATAGGCGAAGATCGGGTTCACCCGCGCGACGAGGTACACCCCGGCGTTGACCATCGTCGCGGCGTGGATGAGGGCCGAGACGGGGGTCGGGCCCTCCATCGCGTCGGGCAACCAGACGTGCAGCGGGAACTGGGCGCTCTTGCCCATCGCCCCGCAGAACACGAGCAGGGCGATGGCCAGGATCGTCACCTGGTCCAGCGTCCCGATCCGGTCGATGACCTCCTGGACGTTGAGCGTCCCCAGGCTCACGAAGATGAGCATGATCCCGAGGGCGAACCCGACGTCGCCGACGCGGTTCACGATGAACGCCTTCTTGCTCGCCAGGGCCGCCGACCGCTTCCGGTACCAGAAGCCGATGAGCAGGTAGCTCGACAGGCCGACGAGCTCCCAGGCTACGAAGATCACGAGGAAGTCGTCGGCCAGGACGAGGAGCAGCATCGAGAACATGAACAGGTTCAGGTAGGCGAAGAACCGCCACGTCCCCGGGTCGTGGGCCATGTAGCCGATCGAGTAGACATGGACCAGCATGCCGATCGTCGTGACCACGATGAGCAGGCAGGCCGTGAGCGCGTCGACGTGGAAGCCGACGTCGACGACGAACTTGCCGGCCGGGATCCACTCGTAGAGCGTGAAGCTCAGTCCGTGCTCGCCGAACGGCTCGGCGTGGCCGAGCGCCGGCGGGACGACGATCATCGCCGCGATCCAGCTGAGGATCACGACCGCGATCGGGACCGCGCTGGCGGCGTTCCGCCCGAAGCGAGCCTGGAGGCGGCGCCCGAACAGAGCGGTGAACACGAACCCGGCGATCGGAAGCGCCGGGATGGCGATGATCAGGGCCTCGTACGGCATCGCCCTACTGCCGCATCGAGTCGTACTCGTCGACGAGCGGTGTGCGCCGGTTCCGGAAGATGGCCATGACGATGGCCAGCCCGACGGTCGCCTCGCCAGCGGCAACGGCCATCACCATCAGAGCGATGATCGAGCCCTGGTCGCGGAGGAGCGGGTTGAACGCCCCGAACGCCACGATCGACAGGTTGACCGCATTGAGCATGAGCTCGATCGACATGAGCATGCTGATCGCGTTCCGCCGGGCGAGGAACCCGAACGTCCCGATGCAGAACAGCAGCGCCGACAGGATGAGGTAGGAGTCGAGCGACCCGCTCATCGCGGACCCTCCTCGCCCGGCTCGCGCTCGCGCTTGGCGAGATAGACCCCACCGATGACCGCGGCCAGGAGCAGGACGCTGACCGCCTCGAACGGGAGGACGTAGTCCCGGAACAGGACGCGGGCCATGTCGGCCGTGACCGTCTCGACCCGGGCTGCCGCGGCGCCCCAGTCCGTGGCCGACACGACGAGGGCCAGGATGATCGCCAGGATCACCGACGCGATCGCCGCCGGGATGGCCTGGGTCTGGAAGACGAGACGAGCCGGCCCGCCCTTCGTCTGGGTGAGCATGATCGCGAACAAGACGAGGACGCTGATCGCCCCGATGTAGACCAGGACCTGGGCGCCGGCGATGAGCGGTGCGCCGAGGAGCACGTAGATCCCGGCGAGTGCCCCGAAGCAGACGATCATCGCCAGGCCGCAGCGGATGATGTCGCGCATCGTCACGACGAGCAGGCCCGAGCCGAGCAGGATCCCGGCGAACAGGACGAACAGGACGTCGGTCCAGCTCGCGCCGATGATCGGGATCGTGTCCGGGATCGCCACCTGCGCTCCTCGACTACTCGTG
Source organism: uncultured Chloroflexia bacterium (assembly GCA_963783135.1). Taxonomy (GTDB): domain Bacteria; phylum Chloroflexota; class Limnocylindria; order Limnocylindrales; family CSP1-4; genus Chersky-267. Next base: position 283,310 of record CAWAMH010000005.1, read on the forward strand.
GTGGGCGTGGCCGGCGCCGGCCCCACCGTCACCGTGGCCGTCGTGACCCCCATGACCGTTGCCGTTGCCCGTGCTCGCCAGCCGTTCGTGATGGCGGCCGACCGCCGGGGTGCCGGCTGCTGCCGCGATCGACGCGGGCAGGACCGGCAGCAGCCGGCTGGGGTCGGGCGTCCGCCCCGCGGCCATCGTCCGCTCGAGCCAGTCGCGCTCGCGTCGGATGTAGGTCGCTTCGGTCTCGCGATCGACGGCGGCCAGCGCGATGAGATCGATCATCGGCTCGGACCGATCGATGTGGGCGAGCTCGAAGTCGGCCCCGTCGCGGAGCGCATCGTACGGACAGGCGTCGACGCAGATCCCGCACAGGATGCAGCGGCTCTCGTCGACCTCGTACTTCTCGAGGACCCGCGGCTTTGGCATGAGCGCCCCGGTCGGGCACGTCTCGGCGCACCGGCCGCACGACACGCAGGGCGTGTCGTTGAGGCTCATGTCGAGCGGCGTGGTGACGAGCGTGTCGAAGCCGATCCGCATGAAGTCGTAGCAGGCGGCCCCGACGACCTCCGAGCAGACCTGCGCACAGCGGCCGCAGTCGATGCAGCGGGATGGCTCGCGCAGGATGAACGCGTGGCTGTCGTCCCGGATGTAGTCGTGGTTGACCCCGGTGAACCGGTTCTCGGTCACGCTCCGGTAGCCGGCGCCCTGGTGGAACTGCGGTTCGAGCGTCGGGAGCGTGGTCCCGTACTCGATCCCGAGCCGGCGCAGGTCGCAGAAGCCGATGGCCTCGCAGGTGCACTGGAGGCAGCGGCTCGATTCTGCGACGGCCTCGGCCGGGGTATACGGGAGCTCGTACTCGATGTAGCTCTTGTTGCGGACCTCGGCCTCCATCGCCTTGAGCCGATAGCGCGGTTCCTTCATCTCGCTCGTGAACGGGACGATCGACAGGAACTCCGGCTGCGGCTCGGCCAGCGTCTGGCGGGTCTTGATCGCGCTGAGGTCGAGGCCCTTCAGGTAGGCGTCTGCGGCATACGAGGCGCGCCGACCTTCGGCGATCGCCTGGACCACCGTCGCCGCACCGATCCGCACGTCACCGGTGCCGAAGACGCCCGGGCGGCCCGTCGCGAACGTGACCGGATCGGCCTTCAGCCGCCGGTTCTTCGTCGGCTCGGGTCCCTCGGAACCCGGCCCGATCCAGTCGAGCTCGGGGCCCTGGCCGATGGCGAGCAGGACACGGTCGCAGTCGATCGTGAACTCGGTGCCCGGCGACGGCTCCGGACGGCGCCGGCCGGAGGCGTCCGGCTCACCCAGCCGGTTCCGGATGAACTCGACGCCGCTGACCTTGCCGGCGTCGTCGACGATGATCCGGGTCGGCGCGGCCTGGAAGATGGCCTGGACACCCTCCTCGATCGCCTCGTGGACCTCGTTCGAGGCGGGCATGTCCTTCATGTCCCGGCGATAGACGAGGGTCACCTCGGCGGCGCCCTGACGGACCGACGTCCGCGAGCAGTCCATCGAGGTGAACCCGCCGCCGATCACGACGACGCGCTTGCCGGAATGGCCCGGATAGGGCAGCCCGAGGGTCGCGGTCCGGAGGTACTCGAGCCCGTCGATGACGCCGTCGGCCTCCTCGTTCGGGATCCCGAGCTTGTTCGTGTCGTAGCAGCCGATCGCGATGAGGACGGCGTCGAAACCCTGGCCCTGGAGGTCGTCGAGGGTGAAGTCGCGTCCGAGCCCCTGGTCGCAGACGATCGTGCCGCCGAGCCGGGTGACCGACTCGTACTCGGCCTCGAGGACCTCGACCTTCGGCAGGCGGTACTGGGGGATGCCGTAGCGGAGCATCCCGCCCGGCGCCGGGTCGCGCTCGAAGACCGTCACGGCGTGACCGGCCAGCAGGAGGTAGTAGGCGGCGGCCATCCCGGCCGGCCCGGAGCCGATCACGGCCGCCCGGCGACCGCTCTTCGGCTGCGGCTCGAAGGGCAGCGGCGGGTCGATCCCCTCGTCGAGCATCGACTTGATGACCTGGTCGCCGGCATAGCGGTGGGCGTCCCGGATCGCGATCGCCTCGTCGACTTCGTCGCGCCGGCAATGCTCCTCGCATGGGGCCGGGCAGACCCGGCCGAGGACGCTCGGGAACGGGATCGTCCGCTTGAAGATCCGGGTCGACTCGCGCCACTCGCCCTCGGCGTTCTGCTTGAGGAAGCCCGGGATGTCGATGTGGCTCGGGCACTTGTTCTGGCATGGCGGCAGGCAGTAGGCGTTGTGATCGCTGAAGATCAGCTCGAGGTTCGTGGCCCGGAGACGGCGGACCGCCTCGGTCTGGGTCTCGACCTTCATCCCGGGCTCGCATACCCGCGAGCAGCTGATCGGCGGGTGCTCCTCGCCCTCGACCTCGACGACGCACATCCGGCAAGCACCGAACCCGGGCAGCTTCGGCTCGTAGCACAGGGTCGGGATCTCGATCCCGTTGTCGCGGCAGACCTCGAGGATCGTCTGGCCCTCGTGGCCCTCGACGACCCGCCCGTCGACCTCGATCCGGAACGCGGGCGTCGACTGCGGGCGCTGCGGCGCCTGGACGTCAAGCAGCCGTTCGGCGAGCGACTCCGGCTCGGCCGGCGCGTCGGTCTCGGGTCGGACGATCAGGTCGGTCATCAAGCGCCTCGATGGGCCCCGGCCGCCGCCAGCGCGATCGGCTGGCAGACGCCGGCGGGACAGGTGCTGCGGAGGAGATGGTCGTCCAGCTCGGGTCGGAAGTATCGCATCGCGCTGGTGACGGGGAGGGTCGCCAGGCGCTCGTGGTCGCACAGTCCCGAGCCGACGATGTCCGCGGCGAGATCCGCGGCGAGCTCGACGTCGGCCGGCCGCGGTGTCCCGGCGGCCATCCGGTCGACGACCTCCGACAGGCGGCGGGTCCCGATCCGGCAGGGGATCGTCTTGCCACAGGCCTGGTCGGCGCAGAAGCGGGTCAGCAGCCGGGCCAGGTCGACGATGCAGGCGCGCTCGTCGGCGACGACGATCGACCCCGACCCCACGTGGGCGTCGACCGCGCGGAGCGGTTCGTAGTCGAACGGCGTGTCGAGGAGGTCGGGCGGGAGGAACCCACCCGACGGGCCACCGACGAGGATCGCCTTGACCGGCGTCTCGGGTTCCTTCCGGGCGCCCCGTCCGCCGACGAGCCCGATCACCGTCCGGAGGGACGTCCCGAGCGGGACCTCGGCGATCCCAGACCCGCCCGGCGCGCGGACCTGGACGAGGATCGTCCCGGGGCTGGCCTTCGAGCCGATCGCCGCGAAGGCATCGGCACCGTGACGCAGGATCCACGGGACGCTGGCGAGCGTCTGCACGTTGTCGACGACGGTCGGCCGACCGAACAGGCCGCGTTCGGCCGGGTGCGGCGGTCGCTGCTCGGGCTGGCCGCGCTTGCCTTCGAGGGCCTTGAGCAGGACGGTCTCTTCACCCAGCATATACGCGCCCTGGACGGGACGGATCTCGAGCGTCAGGTCCCAGCCGGACCCGAGGACGTCCGGCCCGAGGAAGCCGGCCTCCTCGGCGGCCGCGATCGCGACCCGGAGCCGTCGGATCGTCTCGGCGGCCTCGGCCCGGACCGCGATGAACGCCTCCCGGGCGCCGATGGCATAGGCGGCCAGCGCCGTGCCCTCGACGACGGCGTACGGGGCGAGCTCCATGACGGTCTGATCGGTCTGGACAGCCGGGTCCGCGCCGTAGCCGTTCGCCACGACGTAGCGGGTCCGCCCGTCCGTCAGGGCCGCCGCCCGCCACTTCGAGCCCGTGGGGTAGCCGGCGCCACCGCGACCGCGTAGGCCCGAGCTTGCGACGGTCGCGCTCACCTGGGCCGGCGTCATGGCCCGGATCGCCATCCGGAGCGCGTCGAACGCGCCTGCCCGGACCGCTCCGTCGAGATCGGTCGGGTCTGCGGGTGCCGGATCCGGGAGCATCACCTTCGGCCAACGTGCGGGGGTCTTGAGCAGTCCGGTCATGCGTCGGCCGCGCTCGAGCCGGTCGTGGGGGCCTCGCCCGCCTGCGTCCGCCCCGCCAGCGCGCCGTCGAGCGCACCGACGTACGCGGCGTCGGCCGAGGCGGCCGGCTGGCTGCCTCCGCCGGCAGCCCCGACCGCCAGGTGGTCGTAGTAGGTCGCGGTCCCGTAGAGCATCGCGTACCAGGCGCCGGTGGTCTCGCTCACCCGCTTCAGTGCCGCGACCGGGACGAAGCCGTACTCATCCTGGATCGCCGCGAGGATCCCGAGCATCGCCTTCGGGTCGTGGTCCGCCTCGTCGAGGATCGCGTCGACGCGCGCGAGGTCCACCGCGTGGAAGTGGCCGTAGACCGGGTCGGGCACGGTGCGACCGGATCGCCGGAGCGCCGACTCCTCACGTCGTTCGCCATACGTCTCGGGTGCACCCCAGTGGACCGCGTAGCGGCCCTTCGTATCGGTCCCGCCCATGTCGATGCACTCGATCGGGCAGGCCTGGGCGCACTGGAAGCAGGTCTCGCACTTGAGCGTGCCGTACTCGTCGTAGAGCAGCTGGAGCCGGCCCCGGAAGCGCGGCGGGATCTCGGCCGGGTCCTCGGGATAGAGGTGGGTGACCTTCGGCTCGAAGAATCGGCGCAGCGTGAGGGCCATCCCCTTCACGAGGCCGAGGCCGGGCACCAGGCTCATCGGGCGTCCCTCATCGCGGAGCCACGACGAGGATCGCCAGGGCCGTGACGAACAGGTTGAGCAGCGAGACGGGCAGGAGCCACTTCCAGGCGAAGCCCATGAGCTGGTCGATCCGGACCCGGGGCAGGGTCCCGCGCATCCACACGAACAGGAATACGAAGGCGTAGGTCTTGCCGAGGAACCAGACCAGCCCGACGACCCAGTCGAAGCTCAGGAAGGCCAGGCCGAGGATGGCGCCGACCGCCACGACGTTGAACAGCACGAAGCCGATGACCAGCGCGTGCCACAGCTTCATCCCGCTGTTCAGCAGGTAGAACGGCATCGCCAGGACGACGATGGCGATCGGCGGGATCAGCGCGAGCGCGAGCAACAGACCGACGCCCAATCCGGCCGGATCGGGGCTCGGCGTGATCGCCCACTGGGCGGGCCACGCGAACGGGGCGTTCCAGCCGCCGAAGAACAGCGCGACGATCAGACCGGAGACGATGAACACGTTGACGTACTCGGCGAAGAAGAAGAAGCCGAAGCGCATCCCCGAGTACTCGGTCGCGAAGCCGGCGACGATCTCGGAGTCGGCCTCGGTCAGGTCGAACGGGGTCCGGTTGGCCTCGGCGGTCGCCGCGATCAGGAAGACGATGAACGCGAGCGGCTGCTTGAAGACGTACCAGTCGAACAGGCTGCCGGACTGGTCGAGCGTGATCTGGTTCAGGCTGAGCGTGCCGGCGAGCAGGATCACGCCGACGACGGACAGCGTCAGCGGGATCTCGTAGCTGACGACCTGGGCGGCCGACCGGAGTCCGCCGAGGAGCGAGTACTTGTTGAAGCTCGACCAGCCGGCCATGAGCAGCCCGACCACCCCGAGCCCGCCGATCGCGAAGAAATAGAGCAGGCCGATGTTCATGTCGACGCCGAGGAGGCCGGGCGCGAACGGCAGGACGAGCAGGGTCATGACGCTCGCCATGTAGACGACGACCGGTGCCCAGGTGAACACGATCGTGTCGGCGCCGGTCGGGGTGAAGTCCTCCTTCATCAGGACCTTGAGCCCGTGTACGACCGACAGGAGCGAGCCGAACGGCCCCACCCGATCCGGCCCGTAGCGAAGGTTCATCAGGGCGATGACCTTCATCTCCATGTAGATGATCAGGAACGCGGTCGGCACGGTCATCAACAGCACGACCGTCACCGCCAGCACGAACCGGAACAGGGGCAGGTTGGCGTTCACGAAGGCGATCGCCAGCGGCGCGGCGATGAGCGCCGCCGCGGTGATCGCCGCGCCGAGGATGAGCACGAGCGGGACGACCGTGAACAGGATCTTGCCCGGCAGGGTCAGGCGGCCGAAGGTCCGGCTGGGGCTCGCCATCTACTTGTCGACGCCGCCCATGATCGGATCGAGCGAAGCCATGATCGCCATCGTGTCGGCGATGAGGTTGCCCGGCGTCAGGAGTCCGACCGACTGGAGGTGGACGAAGCTCGGGTCGTGGATCCGCATCCGGAACGGCTGGTCGGTGCCGTCGCTGATGGCGTAGGTGGCGTATTGCCCGCGCGGACCCTCGACGGCCGCGTACGCCCGACCGGGGCGGGGTCGCAGGAGCCGGGGCAGCTTGGCCGTGATCGGCCCGTCGGGCATCTCGTTCAGACACTGGTCGATGATCCGGAGGCTCTGCTTGATCTCGTCGAGCCGGAGCAGGTAGCGCGCCAGGCAGTCGCCCTCGTGGCGGGTCGGGATGTCGAACTCGAGCTCTGGGTAGACGCTGTAGGGGTGCGCCCGACGCATGTCGAGCGGGACCCCGGAGGCCCGGATGCTCGGTCCCGTGATGCACATCCTGAAGGCCGTCTCGCGATCGAGGACGCCAAGCCCGCGCATCCGCCGGACGAAGATCTCGTTCTCGTTGAGCAGGGTCTGGTTGGCCTCGATCTGCTCGGTGGCCTTGCTCATCCACGTGCCGAGCCGGCTCATGAACTCGTGGTTGAGATCGCCGTTGACGCCGCCGATCCGGAAGTAGTTGAAGAGCATCCGCTGGCCGGTGAGGCTGGCCAGCATGTCGACGATGTCGTCGCGCTCGATGAAGCTCCACAGGATCGGCGTCAGCCCACCGAGGTCGAGCGCCATCCAGCCCATGAACAGGGCATGGCTGGCGACCCGGTTGAGCTCGCCTGACAGGACCCGGATGTACTCGGCCCGGCGCGGCACCTCGACGTCCAGGAGCTTCTCGAAGGCCATGACCGGGGCCCACTCATTGAACAGCGCGCTGACGTACTCGAGCGGGTCCGTGTAGGCGATCGTCTGGTGGTAGTCAGCGTTCTCGCACAGCTTCTCGACGCCGCGATGGAGATAGCCGAGGACCGGATCGAGGTCGACCACCCGCTCGCCTTCGATCTTGAGCACGACCCGCAGGACGCCGTGGGTCGACGGGTGCTGCGGCCCCATGTTGATGAACATCTCGCCGTCACCGAGCGTGTAGAACTCGGCCTCGCGCTCCGTCCGGGGCGGGTAGGGCGGGATCGGCTCGAAGACCCCGATGTCCTCGTCGAGCATGACCCGCGGGTCGTCCGCCGAGGCGTGGCGCGTGGTCGTCATGGCCGGCTCAGCTCGCCCGGGTCCGGCGGACGCGGGCATCCGGCGTCGCGTTCGACGGGGCGTGGGTCTGCTCCATGTGACGGACCCCGCCGCCCGGCGACCGGGCGGCGTCATCGGGCAGGAAGAAGTCCTTGCGCAGCGGGAAGCTCGTGTAGTCGGGCGGCATGTAGATCCGACGCAGGTCGCGGTTGCCCTCGAACGCGATCCCGAACATGTCATACGCCTCGCGCTCCTGCCACTCGGCGCCCTTCCACAGGAACGTGACCGACGGCACGCGCGGGTCGTCCCGCGACAACCCATCGGCGACGACCCGCAGCCAGTCGGCCGTGGTGTCGCTCCACAGGTGATAGACCGACTGCATCACGGTGCCGGTGTCGACGCCGCACAGGTCCATCAGGGCCTCGAAGCGGAACTCCGGTTCATCGTGGAGCGAGCGCATGATCTCGGGCAGGTCGCCCGGAGCGATCCGGATCTCGGTCTCGTCATGGCGCTGCCGCACGGGGCCGAGCAGCCGGTCCCCGAAGCGGGCCTCGAGGCGGCGCTTGAGGGCGCGATCCATGGGCTAGATCCCGTCCGGGACCGTCGGGCCGATCGCCCGCTCCGGCCAATGGCCGCGACGCTCGAGGACGAGCTGCTGGAGCCGCATCATCCCGTAGATCAAGCCCTCCGGCCGGGGTGGGCAGCCGGGGATGTAGACATCGGTCGGCAAGACCCGATCGATCCCCTGGATCGTCGAGTAGCTTCGCTTGTAGCGACCGCCGGAACAGGTGCAATCGCCGAGCGCCACGCACCACTTCGGCTCGGGCATCTGCTCCCAGAGTCGGACGAGCGGACCGGCCATCTTCGTCGTGAGCGTCCCGGCCACGATGAGCACGTCGGCCTGGCGCGGGCTGGCCCGGAACGGGAACATCCCCCAGCGGTCCATGTCGTTCTTGGACGTCGCTGCCGACATCATCTCGATGGCGCAGCAGGCCAGCCCGGACAGGAGCGGCCAGAGGCTGTTCGCCCGGATGAGGTCGAGGACGACGTCCGCCTTGGTCGGGATGATCTCGAGGGCACCCCAGCGCGCGTCGTCGCGCCGGCCGGCGTCGGTCGCACCCCACTCGCGCAGATGGGTGTCCGGCGTGCCCCCGCCCGGATACGCGGTCGGGTCAGTGGACGCCCAGAGCGTGTTCGGGACGACGATCGGGACGGTGACGTCGTGGCCGCCGGCGACCTCGAGCGCGGAGGTCGGCGCGGTGCCGCTCGTGGCGGACGGCGGACCCTCGGGGGCGCCCGGGCGACCCGGCTTCAGCGCCACGTCAGGACCCCCTTCCGCCAGGCGTAGGCGAGCCCGAGCAGGAGGATGCCCACGAAGATCAGCATGCTCACGAGCCCGCCCAGCAGGAGATCGCGGAAGACGATCGCCCACAGGTAGATGAAGACGACCTCGATGTCGAACGCCACGAACAACAGGGCGTAGATGTAGAACGACAGCCCGAACCGTCCGTGGGTATCGCCGAACGTGTCGATGCCCGACTCGTAGGGCAGGCCCTTGTGGACGTCACCCCGGTTCCGGTGCGAGATCAGCCAGGCGGCGCCGATCGTCAGCAGGACGAACGAGACGCCCGCGAAGGCGAACCCGACGACGTACCAGATGGCGGTCAATCCAACCCTCGCAGCGGAGACGCCCCGGATCGCTGTCGCGGCTGGGCGGCGCTCCCGAACGTGGCGAATGGGGCCCTTTCGGGCGTGGGCGACATGTGGGACCGTGCGGCCTCACACCAGTCGCATTCTAGCAGTGGCGGCCTTCGGCAGGCGCCGCGACGGGCACGGACGACGACCCGCCGGCGGTGCGGATGTCGAGGGGGAAGGGACGCCGGGGAAGCGGCCCGCGCCGAGCGCGCGTAGCAGGGATGCGGGTCGCCCCCCGGCGCCGTCAGCGTGCGCCTGCTCCGGTCCCGGGGACAATAGGGCGAATGACGTACATGGCGATGGGCGCGGAAGTCAGGCGGGACGGTCGAGGCTGAACCCCGCCAGGGGTGGCTCGGCGGGCAGGTGGCGACCGAACGCCGCGACCGTGAACCCACCGAGGGCCCGCGGGTCGAGGAGTCGTCGGATCGACGACCGGACCGCCAGCCAGTCCTCCATGGTGGTGGACGGGTCGGAGCGGACGGCCTCGAGCAGCGCCTCGGTCCCGACGCCGACCAGGAACTGGGCCTGGGTCGTGGACCCGAGCGGCGTCAGGCCGGCCGCGATCGCAGCCCGATCGACGGCGCTGAAGTCGACGTGCGCGGTCAGGTCCTGCCGTCCGACGGCCACGGCCCAGTCGTCGTGGACGCGCTGGCTCGCGTAGGCCCGAAGGGTGCCGCGGGAGCGCTCCTCCGCGTACAGCGTGGCCGCCGGGTGACCGTAGTCGATGACGAGCGCGACCCCGCCCGCGAGGCCGGCGGCGACCGAACCCAGCCAGCCGTCGAGCGCCAGGCAGATCTCGCCGCGCGCCCCATCCGCCAGGTGCGACCCCTTCGGTGGCGAGGCGGGCCTCGAGCGCCGGGGTCGACGGCGGGATCTCGATCTCGACGAAGGCCCCGTCCCGCCAGTCCACCGCCAGCTCGCGCAAGCCGCCGGCCCGGCCGATGACCCGATGGACCGGGAACGCGTCGAGCAGCTCATTGGCCAGCACGACCCCGGTCTCCGAGCGGTCGGGCGGGAGCCCGGGTTCGAGCGCCGACCCGTGACCGGCCGCCGTCAGCCGGTCGACGATCCCGGCCTGGCGATCCGGGTCCAGCTCGATCGGGACATACCGGATCGCCGCCGCGAGGGCGGGCGATCCCGCGACCCGGCCGAGGGCGCCCCGGCCGGTGAGCGCATCGAGGATCGCCAGTGCCAGGGCGCCGGAGCCGGCGCCGTGCTCGCGCACGACGAAGCGGTCCGGGGCGCCCAGCCGCGCGTGGATCTCGGAGAGTTGGCGGGCGATCGCGGCGCCGAAGATCGGGTGGGTCTCGGAGGCGGTCAGGAAGTCGCCCGCGCGGGTCGTCCGGTCCGATGTCGTGCGGTAGTAGCCGAGCTCCGGCTCGTACAGGGCGAGAGCCATGAACCGGGCGAACGTGATCGGGCCCTCCCGGGCGATCTCGTCGCGGATCAGGGCCACGAGGCGCGGCTCGCCCTCGACCGGGAGCGGCGCCGGGTCCGCGAGCGGGCGAAGTCCGGCCTCGATCGGCTCCAGCGGGTCCATCGGGCTCAGCGCCCGCTGCCGATGAGTCGCACGCCGGGACCGACGAGGGAGTGGCCGCCGAGGAGGACCGGGATCGACGCGCCGGCCGCGGCCGCGGTGAGCCGAGACAGCCACGGGTCAGCGACCGCGGTCGGGTCGAGCAGGTCTGAGGCGAACCGCTCCTCCGGCGTCGGCCAACCGGCGTCGTCGACCCCGGACCGATCCGCGAGCAGCACCCGCGTGTCGACAAGGGCGGCGTCGCCGAGCTCGGCCAACCGGGCGCCGAGCGCGCCAGGCCCGTCCCGTTCGAGGACCATCCCGAGGATCGACCGTGGCCGGCGCAGGTCGGGCGACGGTCCGGCCAGCGCCTGTCGACCGGACGCTCGGAGTCCGCGCTCCTCGACGATCGCGCGGACCCGGCAGCGGACGTGTCGTTCCAGCCAGCCGATCGTGGCGGCCGACGTGCGACCGGCCACCACGAGCTCCGCCCGCCGATCCGCCATCACCCGCCGGATGGCGTCGAGCCGGTCGATCACCCGGTCGGCGCCCGACGGCAGTTCGGCCGGTCGGCTGGCCGAGCCTGTCCGGCCCCGGGCGCGGTCGATCAGGATCACGTCGAGCGGCGAATCGAGATCCATCGCGAGTCGCCAGCGCGAGCGGAGATCGTCGACCGGCACCCCGCCCACCTCGTCGAGCCAGCGCCCGAGAGCATTGTCCCCAGGGAAGTCCGCGGGCAGGTGTCGGAGTGACGGTACCGCCGCTGCCGAGACCGCGAGGATGTCGGCCGAGAACCGGTTGTTGGCGAGCGCCCGCAGACGATCGTCGGCCGCCGCAGCGAGGAACGCGCGTCGATCGGCCGGGGTCGCGAGCGGCACGGCTCCGGATCCGAGCAGGACGAGCCCATGACCGGGCTTCCTCTCGGCCACGACGGCCCGGACGAGAGCCCCGAACGGACGTCCAGGCCACGGCTCGCTGACGACGCGCGCGGTCCGGGCGCCGGCCCGCGTGAAGCCGGCGAGATGGGCGCCCGCCAGGCGCTCGCGAGCGCGCACGACGGCCTGCACGAGTGGACCGGCGCCGGGCGAGGCCGGCGGGTGGAGGATGATGACGTCGACGTCGCCCACCGGGCGAGTCTAGCGATGGCGACCCGAACGACGGAGGTCGAGTGCCGGATGGCGATGACGCGGCGGACCCGGGCGTACGTCGGCATCGGAGCGAACCTCGGCGATGCCGCCACGACGACCGCCGCCTCGATCCACGCGCTGGGAGCCTTGCCGGGTGCCAGGTTGCGAGGGGTGTCCCGGCTGTACGCCACGCGACCGGTCGGGGTCGTCGATCAACCGGAGTTCCTGAACGCCGTGGTCGGGCTCGACGTCCCGAGCGGTCCCGATGCCGCCGCGGGCGCCACAACGTTGCTCATCGCGCTCAAGGGCATCGAGCGGGCGTTCGGCCGACAGGTCCGCGGCCGGTGGGGTCCGCGAGAGCTCGACCTCGACCTGCTCGTGTTCGGCCGGGCACGTCTCGCGATCGATCGGTCGCCGGCCGGCCGGTCGGTCGACGCCGATGCGGAGCCGTCGAAGGCGACCCGTCTGCTCGAGGTGCCGCACCCCGAGGCCCGGACGCGTCTCTTCGTGCTCGCCCCGCTGGCCGACCTGGTTCCGGGTCTCGAGCCGCCGGGCTGGGGCGAACGCGTGGCGACCGCGCGCCGGCGGCAGGCCGAGCGGGAGGGCCCGGTCGCCGTCCGACCCGTCGCGAGCTGGGAACCGTCGAGCGGCCGCTGGCGGTTCGAACCCGGCTAGAGCCGGACGGCCGGCGGCCGGCTCCGATCGAACATCGCGACGGTGTCGACGAACCGGACCTGCTTGGACTGGTAGGCCATCACCAGCGAGTGGGTCCGCGCGCCACCACCGAAGAATCGGACGCCCTGGAGCAGGTCGCCGCTCGTCACGCCGGTCGCGGCGAACACGAGGTTCTCGCCCGACGCGAGGTCCTCGGTCGTGTAGACCCGAGCCTCGTCGTCGTCGTTGCCCATCCGCCGGGCACGGGCGCGCTCGTCGTCGTTGCGGAAGCGGAACCGGGCCTGGATCTCACCGCCGAGACAGCGCAGCGCCGCGGCCGTGATGACGCCCTCGGGCGCGCCGCCGATGCCCATGACCGCGTGGACACCCGTCCCCGACACGGCACACGAGATGGCGGCCGACAGGTCTCCGTCCGAGATGAGCTTGATCCGCGCACCCACCGACCGGACCTCCTCGATGAGCGCATCGTGGCGCGGTCGCTCGAGGATGACGACGGTGATGTCGCCGACCTTGCGACCCAGCGCCTCGGCGATCCGATGGACGTTGTCGGTCGGGCTCGACGCGATGTCGACGTGCCCGGCGGCGATCGGTCCGACACACAGCTTCTCGAGGTACGTATCGGGCGCGTGGAGCAGCCCGCCCCGTTCGGAGGCGGCAAGGACCGTGATCGCGCCGGCCTGGCCGTGGGCGACGAGGTTCGTGCCCTCGAGCGGGTCGACCGCGATGTCGATCTCCGGGCTGGACCGTCGGTCGTCGCCGTCCTGGCGACCCACCTGCTCGCCGATGTAGAGCATCGGCGCCTTGTCGCGTTCGCCTTCGCCGATGACGATCGTGCCCGCCATGTCGATCTCATCCATCGTCCGGCGCATCGCCTCGGTGGCGGCTCGGTCGGCCCCCATCCGGTCGCCCCGACCCATCGACCGCGCCGAGGCGATCGCGGCAGCCTCCGTGACCCTGACCATCTCGAGCGCCAGGAGCTGCTCCATCGGGGATCCTCCTCTCGGTGGAGTGTCCCGGCGCGTTGCCGGGCGTCAGTGGCGGAAGTGGCGTCGTCCGGTGAAGACCATGGCCAGGTGATGACGGTCGGCGACCTCGATCGCCATCTCGTCGCGGATCGAGCCACCCGGCTGGATGATCGCCGTCACCCCGGCGTTGGCGGCCAGCGCGATGCCATCCGGGAACGGGAAATAGGCGTCGCTGGCCATGACGCTCATCCGGGCCCGGTCGCCGGCACGACGGAGCGCGATCTCGACGGACACCTGGCGGCTCGCCTGGCCGGCTCCGACGCCGATCGTCGCGGCGTTCTTGGCGAGCACGATGGCGTTCGAGCGCACGTGACGGACCGTCCGCCAGGCGAACAGCAGGTCGGTGAGCTCCTCGAGGGTCGGCCGTCGCTCGGTGACCACCTGGAGGTGACCCGCCTCGATGCCGAGCTCGTCCTGGGTCTCGACGAGCAGACCGCCGCTGACCCGTTTGAAGTCGAGGTTGGCGATGCCGTAGTCGCGCATCCCCTCGGACGGGTCGGGCGGGACCGCCAGGATCTCGATGCCCGCCTTCGCCCGCAGGATGCCGAGCGCCGACTCGCTGTAGCCGGGCGCGACGACGGCCTCATACGAGTTGGCGGCGATCTCGCGTGCGGTGGCCCCGTCCATCTCCCGGTTGACGGCCACGATCCCGCCGAAGGCTGCGACCGAGTCGGTCTCGAGCGCCTTCCGATAGGCCTCCACGAGCTCATCATTCGAGGCCAGGCCGACCGGGTCGGTGTGCTTGGCGATGGCGACCGTCGGCGCGGTGAAGTCGGTCGCCATCCGGTACGCGGCGTCGAGGTCGAGCAGGTTGTTGAAGCTCGGCAGCGAACCCTGGATCTGCTTGGCGTCGGCGAGCGTCCCGGACCGGTGGGTGGTCTCGCGGTAGAAGGCCGCGCGCTGGTGCGGGTTCTCGCCGTAGCGCAGGTCCTCGACCTTCTCGAGGACCATCGCCAGCCGGCCGGGGAACGTCGTCCCCGAGACCTGGTTGATGTAGGCGGCGATCTCGGCGTGGTAGGCGGCCACGATCCCGAACGCGTCGGCGGCGAGTTGCTGGCGGAACTCCGCCGAGACCGAGCCTAGCTCCTTGAGCTCGCGGACAAGGCGTCCGTAGTGGGCCGGGTCGGCGACGGCCGCGACCCCGGCGTAGTTCCGGGCGGCCGCGCCGAGCAGCGCCGCTCCGCCGACGTCGATCATCTCGATCGCTTCGTGGAGCGCCACCGACCGCGCGCCGACCTGGGGCGAGAACGGCTTGACGTTCACGACCACGATGTCGATCGGGCTGATCCCGTGCTCGGCCAGCTCGTCGAGCTGGGCCGGCACGTCGCGGCGGGCGAGGATGCCGGCGTAGACGGCCGGATGGAAGGTCTTGACCTGGCCGCCGACGAGGGCCGGCACGTCCGTCAACTCGGAGACCGATCCGACCTCGATCCCGTCCGACGCCAGGTGCTCCCGGGTGCCGTCGGTCGCGTACAACTCGACGCCGAGGCCGGCCAGTTCACGGGCCAGGGTCGAGACACCCTCGCGGTTCGCGACCGAGAGCAGGGCACGCACCCCGGACCACCTCCTGCTTCCGGTCACCGGCGCGCCTCGACCGACGCCCCCAGCGGCGGGCCTCCGCCATCGGTCCGAGTATACCGCCCGTCATGGCATACTCGGCCTCCCGACGCGACCATCCGCCACTCTCAGCAGGAGCCTGCCGGTGACGCTTCCGCCCTGGGAATACCTGTTCGAGCCGTTCTCCGAGGCGAAATTCCCCGATCTATTCCGGGCCACCTGGGTCGCGTCGCTGATCCTGCTCGCGGTCCTCGTGATCCTGTACAACGTCCGCACCCGAGCCCTCCGCCACCATGCACCCTACCTCGAGCTGTACGAGTGGCTGCTGTGGACCGGGATCATCGTGTTCGGCCTGCTGCTCGTGTTCTGCCTGTTCGTCTGGGACTTCATCTTCCCGCTGACGACGATGATCGGCGGAGCGGCGATCCTCATCTGGATCCGGTTCGTCCGGTTCCCGCCGATCTTCGAGGGCTACGCCCGCAAGCTGGCCCGGGAGCGCTACTTCACCCGCTCGAAGTACGCCCATCCCGAGGCGACGATCCGCACGAAGTCGACCCGGACCGCGCGGTCGGGCCGGTCGACGAAGGCGGCCAAGCGACGCCGTCGCCGTTAGCTCGGGTGGACCAGGGCATGGAGATCCGGCGCTTCGGCTACGGCCATCGTCGACCCGAGGGACCGGACGGCAGCCGCGGGGTCCAGAGCGCGGTCATCCACACGGATGGGCGGGGGACGATCGCCGAGCTGGCGTTCGCCCGGAAGGCGGTGATCGAGCCGCACACGAACCCGAACCTCGCCTGGTTCGTGGTCATCGAGGGGGGCGGTTTCGTGCGCGTCGGGGACGAGACCGTCCGCGTGTTCGCGGGTGAGGCCGTGAAGTGGCCCGCGGGGATCGTCCACGGCGCATCGACCGACGTCTCCGAGATGCGGGCGATCGTCGTCGAGCTCGCCGGCGATGAGGACGCCCTGCTGGGCATCGTCGACGGTGCCACGCTCGCCATCGGCAGCGGCCCGGTCGGCAAAGGCGAGGGCCACCTCGTCGAGGACGATCCTGCCCACGGCTACGACCCGCGCGAGGGCGAGCCCGTCTAGAGCGCGCCGCCCGATCGACCCAGCGCGGGCGCGACCCTCGACCTCGCGACGGCGTGCCGCTACGATGGTGGCGAGACCCATCCGGTCCCCCGGGAGTGAGGGAGGCTCTCCGTGCGCGTGCGGAGTCGCGGATCCGGCGTCCTGCTGAGCGCCCTCGCCGCCCTCGCCTCCATCGCGACCGGCTGCGGGTCGTCGGAGATCCCGAGCTCGCCTCCGCCGACGCCGACGTCGGCCCCGACCCCGAGCGCGACGCCGTCGCCGCAGACGCTCCGCGTCGTGGTCCCGCTGATGGGCGCGCTCGACGGGTTCGGTTCGCCGGTCGTCACCCCGTTCCTCCACGCCAGCCTTTTCCGGCTCGACGAGCACCTCGACCCGGTCCCCGAGCTCGCCGACGGACCCTGCGTCGCCTCTGACGACGACCTCCTCCTGACCTGCGGCATCCGGCCCGCCCGGTTCCACGATGGGACGCCGGTGACCGCCGACGACGTCGCCTTCACGCTGGGTCTCGGCCTGCCGCCGTGCACGAACGGTCTGTGGTGTGGGTTCGACCTCGCCTCGGTGATGGCGATCGACGAGCGCCACGTCGCGATCCGCCTGGCGCGCCGATCCGCGTCGGTCTATTCGACCGTCCTCGCCAACAACCCGATCCTTCCAAGGCACGTCTTCGAGGCGTCGTACCAGCGGTTCATCGAGAAGGCGCGGACCGTGGACCTCGCGGCACTCGAGGCCCTGGCGGACAGGACCGACGAGGTCCTGGGGGCGGCGCGACCGGACTGCGCCTCGCTCATCCAGGACGCCGCGCCGCTCCTGGCGGCCGCGGGCGCCACGACCGACCCGGCCGCCGACTACCCGCAGTCCGACGGGAGTCTCGACACCTGCTCGTACGCCGGGGCGCTCGGCGGCGCGCTGCGAGACGTCGTCGCGGCCGTGCGCGCAACCGGCCCAGACGCGCTGGGGAAGGCGATCCGGGTGCTCGATACCCGCTACGCGCCGGTGGGTGCCGGACCCTGGCGGCTCGACCGGCTCGAGCCCGGCAAGCGACTCGAGCTGGTGGCGTTCGACGACTACGTCGGTGGACGGCCGGCCATCGATCGTGTCTCGATGCAGGTCCAGCCGAACGTCACCGCCGCCATCGACGAGGCGATCGCGGGTCGGGTCGATTGGCTCGACCTGTCGGCATTCGAGGCCGCCGACCTCGGCGACGGGTACGGTGAGCTCCAGCGCGCGCCGGGCATCCGGCTGATGACGTATCCGGACTCCGGGTTCTACGCCTTGATGTACAACCTCCGGCCGGGTCGGTTGTTCGCCGATGCGCGGCTGCGCGAGGCGGTCGAACGCTGCGTCGACAAGCCGGCGGCCGTGGACGCGGCGACGGTCGGCGAGGGGATCCCGGTCTATTCGTGGGTCTCGCCGGCGTCCTTCGCGTTCCTGTCGCCCCCCGACAGCGCGCGCGACGTGGCCGGCGCCCGACAGCTCATCGAAGCCGCCGGCTGGAAACCCGGCAAGGATGGCGTGTATGCCCAGCCCGGCGGGCGACGGCTGGCGCTCGACGTCCCCGTCCGGTCCGACACGCCCGACCGGATCAAGTTCCTCGACCTGATCGCGTTCCAGCTGCAGGACTGCGGCATCGAGCTCAAGCCGAAACCGCTGTCATTCGACCTTCTCGGCTCGATGACGGGCGAGTACCCACACCTGATCCCCGGCACGAAGCACCCCTTCGACGCCTACTTCGGCGGCTGGGGCACCTCGGTCGATCCGGACAGCCTCGAGTTCTTCCATTCGCGGAACATCACGACCGCGAAGACGAACCAGGACCCGGACTTCCAGGGGTTCGACTACACGGGCTACGCGAACCCCCGCGTCGACGAGCTGATCGACGCCGGCAAGGAGACCCTCGATCCCAAGCAGCGGGCACGCATCTACCGAGAGTTGCAGGACCTGATCGCCCACGACCGGCCCTACCTGTTCGCCTGGTCGACGGTGAAGCACGATGCGATCGCGACGGGCTTGACGAGCCTCGACGGGCCACTCGATCCGGCGTCCCCCGCATGGTCGTGGGCGCGTGAACGCTGGACCCTCGCGCCCGGTTCATAACGGGCGTCAGCGCAGATAGGGCCCGATCGTCTTCCACCATCGGAAGAGCGCCGCGGCGTCCCCGTCGCCGCGCGTCGCCTGGGCCACGATCCGCTCGTTCTCGTACGTCCAGACGATCCAGCTCGCGCCATCCGCCTGGTAGCACAGCAGGCGGCCGCCGTACGCCGACCCGAACCGCCACTCGCCGACCGCCGAGGTGACCGACTCGCTGCACTGCCCGGCCTCGATACCCGCCGCCGATACCAGCCGGTCCACCTGCTCGGTCGCCAATCCGAGCGCCTGGAACCGGTCATACCAGACCGTGTCGGCATCTTCCGACGTGAGCTCGCAGCGGACGCGGGCACTCCCGCCGAGCGCACCCTGGGCGACCGTCGCCGGGGCGCACGTCTTCGCGATGGCCGGCGGGAGCAGCGCGATGAGGTCGTCGTCGGCACCGGTGGATCCATCGCTGGCGCCGACCGACGGCTCGCCGGCGACCGATGCCGGGGCGGCGCCGCTCGGAGGGACGGATCCGACGGATGGCGTCGCAGGTGGCGCCGACGACCGGCCCGATCGGTCACTGAGGCCGTTCGACACGAGGATCCCCGCGCCGAACCCGATGACGGCGAGGACGACGAGCACGCCGGCGAAGCGCGCGCTCGTCGGGCTGAGTCCCCTGGGCCGGCGCGGACCCGGGCGCGGCGCCGCCCCGCGATCGACGGCCGAGAATAGCTCGATCGGCTCACCGACACCCTTGAGCGCTGGGCGACCGCGACTGCTGAACGCGATCGTCGAGCTCGTCCGGACCAGCCCGCGGACGGTCTCCGACACGAGGACCTCACCGGGCTTCGCGATGGCGCAGATCCGGGCGGCGACGTTGATGGCCGAACCGACCGGACCCTCGGCGGTCTCGGCCGCCTCCCCGGCGTGGATGCCGACCCCGACCCGGACCGGGACCGTCGGATCGTCGGTCGTGAGCTGGTCGGCGCCGGCGACGATCGCCAGGCCGGCCGCGACGGCGCCCGTCGCCGACGGGAACAGCACGTAGAAGCTGTCGCCCTCGGTGCGGACCTCCGCCCCGTCGTGCTCGGCGATGACCCGTCGGACGAGCCCCCGGTAACGATCGAGGAGCCGGGCCCCGGCTTCGTCGCCGTTCGTCTCGATGAAGGCCGTATAACCACGCAGATCGCTGAACAGGAAGGCCCGGAAGCCAGGTCCGCGCTGGGCGGGCGCCGTCCCGTCGATCATCGACGGGATTATGGGCTCCGCAGGTTGCCGGTGCGACCCGACTTGCCCGGTCTCAGCCGGTGCTCAGGATCGCCCCGAGCTGGCCGAGGATCCGGGCCGTGGCCCCCCACACGAGCAGCTCGTCGCCCTCGTCGGTCGCGATCGGGTAGGCCCCGTAGCGCAGCGGCCAATCGCGGATCGTCCGCTCGACCATCCGGATCGGGGCGCCGGGCAGGAACGCGCTGAGCGGCGGCTCGACGATCCGGGCCACTTCCTCGGGCGACGCCACGAGCGTCGGCCGCCGGCCGGCGATGGCGACCACCGGCATCAATGCGAAGCGGCTGACCGGGATCCAGACCTCGTCGAGGAGACCGACGACCCGGACGTCGGCCGCGACGGCGTCGAGGCCGATCTCCTCGTCCGCCTCTCGGAGGGCCGTCGCGACGATGTCGACGTCCTCCGGCTCGACCTTGCCGCCTGGCAGGCTCACCTCGCCCGAGTGGAGACCGTCGTAGGTCGGGCGTTCGGTCAGGACGATCCGGGCGGTGCCGTCGTCGCCGGGGACGATCAGGACGAGGACGCCGGCCGGCCGGTCGGTCTCCCGGGCCCGGGCGAACGTCGGCCGGACCCGGCCATCGGTAAGGACCGGCATGAGCTCGGGCGGCTCGGACGGCAGGACCGGCGGCAGGGCGGCGAGCCGCTCGACGGCGACGTCGTATCTCATCCCGCCGATGCTACGCCGCGGGTCAGTTGACGAGCTCGGGGCCCTCGCGTGTGGATGCTTCGTCGGTGTCCGGCAGGTCGAGCACCGAGGCGTTCCGGCGCGACCCGGACGATGTCGGTGTCGCCCGGGCATCGCGGCGTGCCCCGGCGTCGACCGCCACCGTCGCCGCGTCCGTCGAGAAGACGATCGTCCCGCCGACCGGGTCCGCGTCGGCCACGATCCGGTCGCCGGGCTGGAACTCGCCCTGGAGCAGCGCCCGTGCCAGCGAGTTCTCCACGAGTCGCTGGATGGTGCGCTTGAGCGGACGCGCCCCGAACGCCGGGTCGTGGCCCTCGCGGGCGATCAGCGCCCGTGCCGCCGGGGTCAGCTCGAGCGTCAGGTCCTGGGCGGCCAGCCGGCGCGAGACGTCCGCGAGCAGCAGATCGACGATGGCCGCGAGCTCGGCATCCGTCAGCGCGTGGAACACGATGATCTCGT
Organism: uncultured Chloroflexia bacterium; assembly: GCA_963783135.1. Lineage (GTDB taxonomy): Bacteria > Chloroflexota > Limnocylindria > Limnocylindrales > CSP1-4 > Chersky-267. The sequence continues at coordinate 303,721 of CAWAMH010000005.1, forward strand.
CGATCCGGTTGAGGAACTCGGGCCGGAACTGAAGGCGGAGCGCCTCGCTCAGCTGGGTCTTCATCACCTCGTACGCGGAGTCGCGGTCGGCATCGCCGAGACCGCTCGCGCTGGCGATGGCCGAGCTGCCGACGTTGCTCGTCATGATCACGACGGTGTTCTTGAAGTTGACGGTCCGTCCGTGGCCGTCGGTGAGGCGGCCGTCGTCGAGGACCTGGAGCAGGATGTTGAAGACATCCGGGTGGGCCTTCTCGATCTCGTCGAGGAGCACCACCTGGTACGGCCGGCGGCGGACCGCCTCGGTCAGCTGGCCGCCCTCGTCGTAGCCGACGTAGCCGGGTGGGGCGCCGACCAGCCGGGAGACCGAGTACTTCTCCATGTACTCGCTCATGTCGATCCGGACCAGCGCCGACTCGTCATCGAAGAGGAACTCGGCGAGCGCTCGGGCGAGCTCGGTCTTGCCGACGCCGGTCGGGCCCACGAACAGGAACGAGCCGATGGGCCGGCGCGGGTCGCGCAGACCGGCGCGGGCTCGTCGGACGGCGTCGGCGACGGCCTGGATCGCCTCGTCCTGACCGACGACCCGGGCGTGGAGTCGCTCCTCCATGTGGACAAGCTTGGCGGTCTCGCCCTCCATCAGCTTCGTGACCGGGACGCCGGTCCAGGCCGACACGATCCCGGCGATGTCGTCCGCGGTGACCTCCTCCTTGAGCAGCGCGCCGGGGCCCTGGAGCGCGGCGAGGGCAGCCTCCTGCTCGCGGAGGAGGGCCTGGAGCTCGGGCAGCCGTCCGTACTTCAGCTCGGCGGCCTTGGCGAGGTCCGCCTCCCGCTCGGCCTGGTCGATCCGGGTCTGGATCGTTTCCAGCTCGGACTTCGTGGCCCGGATCGCCGTGATCGCGGCCTTTTCGGCTTCCCAGCGCTGCTTGAGGGCGGAGGACGCTTCGTTGATCTCGGCCAGCTCGCGCTCGAGCGCCTCGAGTCGGGACTTCGAGGCGTCGTCCTTCTCCTTGCGGAGCGCCTCGCGCTCGATCTCGAGCTGGATCCGGCGCCGTTCGAGCTCGTCGAGCTCGGTCGGCATCGAGTCGAGCTCCATCCGTAGCCGGCTGGCGGCCTCGTCGACGAGGTCGATCGCCTTGTCCGGCAGGAAGCGCTCGGTGATGTAGCGATCCGACAGGGTCGCCGCGGCGACGAGCGCCGAGTCGGTGATCCGGACGCCGTGATGGTTCTCGTAGCGCTCGCGCAGGCCGCGCAGGATCGAGACCGTCTGGTCGACGGTCGGCGGCTCGACCAGCACGGGCTGGAAGCGCCGCTCGAGCGCCGCATCCTTCTCGATGTGCTTGCGGAACTCGTCGAGGGTGGTCGCGCCGATCGTGTGGAGCTCGCCGCGGGCGAGCATCGGCTTGAGCAGGTTCGAGGCGTCCATCGCGCCTTCGGCGGCGCCGGCACCGACGACCGTGTGGAGCTCGTCGATGAACAGGATGACCTGGCCGTCGCTGTCCTTGATCTCCTTGAGGACGGCCTTGAGCCGCTCCTCGAACTCGCCCCGGAACTTCGCGCCGGCGATGAGCGCGCCGAGGTCGAGCGAGATGACCCGCTTGTCCTTGAGCCCTTCGGGCACGTCGCCGCGCACGATCCGCTGGGCGAGGCCTTCGACGATCGCGGTCTTGCCGACACCGGGCTCGCCGATCAGCACCGGATTGTTCTTCGTCCGGCGCGAGAGGACCTGGATGACCCGACGGACCTCGTCGTCGCGTCCGATGACGGGATCGAGCTTGCCCGCGCGGGCCTCGGCCGTCAGGTCGCGGCCGTACTTGTCGAGCGCCTGATAGGTGCCCTCGGGGTTCGGCGACGTGACCCGCTGACCGCCGCGCACGCCCTGGAGCGCGCCGAGGATCGGCTCCCGACCGGCGCTGTGACGCTCGAGGAGCGCCTGGCCCTCGCCGCCGACCTCGGCCGCCCCGAGGAGAAGGTGCTCCGTCGAGACGTACTCGTCACCCAGCCGGCGAGCCTCCTCCTCGGCCCGTTCGACGACGCGCTTCGCGCGTGGGTCGAGGCTGAGCGACCCGCCTTCGATCCGTGCCCGGCGGGCGAGGATCGCGGCGAGCTCGGCCCGGAACGCCGGCAGATCCACGCCGAGCCGTCGCAGGGTCTCGGCGGGGACGCCGTCGTCCGGCTCGACGAGCGCCGACAGGATGTGCTCGGCGTCGAGGATCGGGCTGTGGAGGTCCTCCGCGAGCTTCTGTGCGGCGAGGATCGTCTCCTGGGCCTTCTGGGTGAAGCGGTCAAGTTGCATGGTGGGTCTCGGAGCGGGTCGACGGGGGCCAAGGTTCGATGCGGCATCCCCGCGACATTCTATTGCTTATCAACATCATTGACAAGGTTCTTATCAATATCATGGTCACTCTTTGGGCGCGGACGGCTCAGTCGGTCCCGCGCGGGTCGGGCTGGTCGACGAGTTCGACGAGGCGTTGGGCGGCGGCCTTCGCGTCATCAGAGAGGTCCGTCGGCAGGATGACCTTGATCTTGGCCAGCAGGTCGCCCGCCGGCGCCTCGTTCGCCTTCGGCTTGAGCCTGGGCATGCCCTGGCCCTTGAGCCGGAACGTCCGGCCCGGCTGGGTCCCCGCCGGGATCGTCAGGCGCACGCGGCCCTTCAGGGTCCGCACCGTGATCTCTGCGCCGAGGAGCGCCTCGCCGAGCGTGATCGGAACCTCGCGGGTCAGGTCGGCACCGATCCGGGTATAGATCGGATGGGGCTTCACCCGGGTCACCAGATACAGGTCGGCCGGGTGGTCCGGGTCGCCGCCGCCGCGGCCCTTCAAGCGGATCCGGCTGCCCGTCTCGACACCGCGTGGGACCGTGACCTCGAGGCGCTTGCCGTCGACCTGGACGAGCCGGCTCGTGCCGTGATAGGCCTCCTCGAGGGTCAGCTCGACCTCGGCCTCGACGCTCGGGTTCCGGGTCGTCCCGGATCCGGCGCGACCGGCACCACCCGCGGCCGATCCGGCCCGCGGCGGCGCACCGGACAGGCCGAGGCCGGCCAGGATGTCGTCGAACGACGACCCTCCGGCCTGACCCGCCGACCGGCCGCGCCCGCGGCCCGCGGTCGCCCCGGCGCCGGCGGCCGCGCCGCTGAAGAACGTCCGGAAGAAGTCGCTGAAGTCGCCGTCGTCCGAGGTGCGGTACTCGTAGCGGACGTCCGGACCGCCGAACCCGGCGAACGGGCTGCCGCCACCGAACGGGTCGCCGCCGGCCGCGCCAGCGGCTCGGGTGTACGCCTCCCAATTGGCGCCGACCTGGTCGTAGCGCTTTCGCTTGTCGGGATCCGACAGGACCTCGTTGGCCTCGTTGATCTCCTTGAACCGTCGCTCGGACGCCGTGTCGCCCGGCTTCACATCGGGATGGTGCTGCCGGGCGAGCTTGCGGTAGGCGCGCTTGATGTCGGCCTGGGAGGCGTCACGGGCGACTCCCAGGTCCTGGTAGTAATCGCGGTAGTCGACCGCCACGGGGGCCCGCCGGTCAGGGCGCCTCGACGGCGCGCTGGACGACGACCGGCTGCTGGTCCGCCGGGGGGAACGGCGGACGGACGGCCGGCGCCGGGCGCCGTTCGACGCTTCCGCCGCGCTCCGGGCCGGCCGACCGGGGAGCCAATGGCTTCGGTCGGCGGCGGAGTGCGGCATCGAGGACCTGGTCCATCGAGTCGACGAGCACGAGCTTGGTCTGCTTGCGGATCTCATCCGGGATGTCGCGCAGGTCCTTCTCGTTCTTCCTGGGAAGGATCACGGTCTTGGCCCCGGACAGATGGGCCGCGAGGATCTTGCTCTTGAGCCCGCCGATCGGCAGGACCCGACCGCGCAGGGTGATCTCGCCGGTCATCGCCACATCCTTGCGGACGGGGATGCCGGTGAAGGCACTGACCATGGCGGTCGCCATCGTGACCCCCGCCGACGGGCCGTCCTTGGGGATGCCACCGGCGGGCACGTGGATGTGCAGGGTGTTCTTCTCGAAGATCTCGCGCTCGATGCCGAGCCGGTCCGCGTTGGCCCGGATCCAGGACAGGGCGGCTCGGGCGGACTCACGCATGACCTCGCCGAGCTGGCCGGTCAGGATGAAGTCCTCCTTGCCCTCCATCTTCGTGACCTCGACGGCCACGATGTCACCGCCGACCTCGGTCACGACAAGACCCGTGGCGGCACCGGTCTGATCCTCGGTCTCCAGCTCGCCGTACTCGAACCGGGGCGGTCCCAGGTAGTCGTTGAGCCGCTTGACGTCGACGACGGTCTTGCGCTTGCGCCCCTCGGCGACCGAGCGGGCGACCTTGCGCATGACGTTGGCGATCTCACGCTCGAGGTTCCGGACGCCGGCCTCATGGGTGTAGGCCTGGACGAGCTCGGTCATCGCCTCGTCGGTGATCTCGATGTTCTTCGGCTTGAGGCCGTGGTTCTCCATCTGCTTGGGGATGAGGAACCGCCGGCCGATCTCGGCCTTCTCTTGCTGGGTGTAGCCGGGCAGCTGGATGATCTCCATCCGGTCGCGCAGGGCGGCCGGGATCGGATCGACCAGGTTGCCGGTCGCGATGAACAGGACCTTGCTGAGGTCGAACGGGACCTCGAGATAGTTGTCCTGGAACGTGTTGTTCTGCTCGGGGTCGAGGACCTCGAGGAGGGCCGAGCTCGGGTCGCCCCGGAAGTCCATCCCGATCTTGTCGATCTCGTCGAGCATGAACACGGGGTTGTTGGTCCCGGCGGTCTTGATGTTCTGGATGACCCGACCGGGCAGCGCCCCGATGTAGGTCCGGCGGTGGCCGCGGATCTCGGCTTCGTCGTGGATCCCGCCCAGGCTCATCCGGACGAACTTGCGACCCATGGCCCGAGCGACGCTCTTGCCGAGCGAGGTCTTGCCGACGCCGGGCGGTCCCACGAGCGCCAGGATCGGGCTGCGGATCGTGTCGGCCAGGGCGCGGACCGCGAGGTACTCGAGGATGCGCTCCTTGATCTTCTCGAGCCCGTAGTGGTCTTCCTCGAGGATCTTGGCCGCTTCCTTGATGTCGAGCCGGTCGTCGGTCGAGGTGTTCCACGGCAGGCCGACGAGCCAGTCCACATAGGTCCGGATGACGCCGACCTCCGGCGAGGCGGACGGGATCCGGCTCATCCGGTCGATCTCCTTGATCGCCCGGGCCTTGATCTCGTCGGGCATGCCGGCGGCCTCGACCTTGTCGCGGAGCTCGTTGATCTCGGCCTGCTGGGGGTCGTCCTCACCGAGCTCGCGCTGGATGGCCTTGAGCTGCTCGCGCAGGATGTACTCGCGCTGGGTCTTGTCCATCTCGGACTTGACCTCGGACTGGATCCGGCCCTTGAGCTCGAGGATCTCGACCTGGCGGGCGAGGAACGCCTGGACCAGCTTCAGCCGCTCGATGACGTCGGTCGTCTCGAGCAGCTCCTGGCGCTGCTCCGTGGTCATGTCCGGGCTGTAGGCGACCATGTCGGCCAGCAGACCCGGCTCGGTGATGTTGCGCGCGGCCACGGCGGCCTCGGGCGGAACGGGGGCGCCGTTGGCGACGTACTGCTCGATGCCGGCCTGGACGGTCCGCATCAGGGCCTGGACCTCGACCCCGGCGGGCGACTCGTCGGCGATCTCCTCGACGACCGCCACGATATGAGGCGTCGTCGTGGCGAAGCTCTTGACGCGCAGCCGGCCCTGGCCCTGGACGATGGCCCGGACGGTCCCGTCCTGGAGTTGGACGACCTGGGCGATCTTCGCCAGCGTGCCGATCTCATAGAGCTCGGACGGGTCGTCGATCTCTTCCTGCTCGGGGCGACGCTGGGTGACGAGGGCGATCGGGCCACCGCTCTCGACGGCCGCGTTCAGCGCGTTCACGCTCTTCTCGCGCCCGACCTGGAGGGGGACGATCATCTCGGGGAAGATGACCGTCTCGCGGAGCGCCACGAGGGGCAGCTCCCGGGGGCTCGATCCGGAAGCCTTCGGCTTGCTCGGGTTCGACGGTCGGTCAGACATCAACGGGTCTCCTGTGGTGCGGCGGTGCGGCCGCGTTGGTCACGGTACCCGGTCCGACTTTCGTCGTCGGGTCCAGCAGCATTGGCTTCATCGAAGAGGGTCTCCAGGATCCGGGTCCCGAGTCGCTCCTCGAGCTCGAACAGGATCCGGACGCCGGCGAGGTTCACGCCGCGCTCCTGGGTGAGGTGCCGGATCCACAGCACCCGACGGATGTCGTCCTCGCTGTACAGCCGGATGTTCGTCTTGGTCCGGGCCGGACAGAGCAGTCCTTCGTCCTCGTAGATCCGGAGGGTTCGTGGATGGACGCGGACCAGGCTGGCTGCGACGCTGATCACGAAGACCGGATGCGAGGGGTCCCGCTCGGGTCCGCTATGACCCATGGTCAGCCTCGCGCCGTGGCGGTCGCGAGCTGCGGCCGATCGTCGGTGGGGGCCCGTGTGGACATGCAGGGAGGATAGAACCCTGACAATAATGTTGTCAAGACATGGGACATGTTCGGTGGCTGGGTAAGGCCGACCTACCGGCCACTGCCCTCGTCCGCGAGCCGGGCCGCCGCGAGCTCCACGCCCACCAGGCTGCCCTTCCGCGCGTGCAGATCGAGGGCCTGCTTGAAGGCCGCGTCCGCCTCGGTGCGGCGGCCTGCCGCGCGCAGGATGTCCCCGAAGATCATGGCGCTGTTCGCGTGGAAGGTGACGAAGTCCGTCGTCGCGAAGTAGTCGACCGCCTTGCGCGCTTCTCGCTCGGCTTCGAGGAGCCTCCCAGCGTTGAGATGCCCTCCGGCCATCGCTGCCTCGAGCAGGGCGCGCGTCGATCCGCTCTTGGCGGACGCCAACCCGGCCAGCCGCTCCACATCGAATTCGCGTCGGCAGGCGACCAGCGCCAGTCCATGAAGTGCCTCGAGCACTCCGTGCGGCGAACCGTTCGCGACGAACCAGTCGCATCCCTCAGCGAGCATCCGCTCCGCAGTCTCATGCTCACCGGCGAGTGTCTCGACGTCGGCCGCGACCTCGTTGAGCGAGGCGGCGTCGCTACGTTGTCCGCTCTCGGCGGCGATCTCGATGCATCGAGCCGCGAGTGCTCGTGCGGACGCGAAGTCGCCGAGACGCGCGTGCAGATGAGCGAGCGCGTGGGCGATCCCCATTTCGATCGCCCGATCGTCGGGGGCGCCGGCCAGGATGTCGTCGCACCAGGCGATCGCGTCTGACACGGCCCTCGGTCCCCAATAGAGATCGACGCTGATGTCCAGGACGATCGAGGTCTCTTCCCAATGAGATCCGGCGCGGCGGGCGTGGTCAAGAGCGTGACCCAGGGCGATCTCGTCGCCGGCCGCGCTCCCAGTCCTCCAGGAGGCATAGCCGCGAAGCCTCCAAGCCAGAGCCATCCCTCGGTCGTCAGCGAGTCGCTCGAACGTCGCGAAGCACTCGTCGGCGATCCGTCGATAGTCGCTCGCCGTCAGATCGGCGTCGACCACGACATAGCGCATGGCCCGGGCATAGGCGATGGCTCGCTCGTCGCCGGCCGCTTCCGACCGCTCGATCGCCTCTTCGAAGACGGCCTTGGCGTCGTCGAAGCGTCCATTCGAGTAAAGGGCGCGACCAAGGTCGGGCAGGATCGAGAGGCGGGCCGGGTCGTCCGGGTCGAGCAACGCCGTCGCCCGGCCATAGAGGTTGACGGTCGCGCCGACGTCGGACCGCTCGAGCGCCCGGGTGCCGGCGGCGATGAGCCGCAGCGCGGCCCGGTGGGCGAGCTCACGCGCTCGTTCGTCGACTGGAGCCAGCTCCTCGCGGTAGCGGTACGCCTGCTCGAGGTGATAGCCGACCAACTCCTCGACCTCGGTCAGGCGGTCACCCGCCGTGCGGTCGAGCCAGCCGGCGAACAGCTCGTGGAGTTCCGCACGCTCCGCCTTGGGCAGCCGCTCATAGGCTGCGTCCCGGATGAGCATGTGGCGGAACCTGAACGCCTCGCCCTGGGCGAGCCCAGAACGGTCCGGGCGGATCAGCTCTTTGCGGACGAGCGCGATGAGGTTGCGGGGGACGTCAGGACGGCCGTCGTTCGGCGACAAGGCGACGACGGCGAGCTGGTCGAAGACCCGTCCCACGACCGACGCGCGTTCCGCCACCGACCGTTCCTGCGGCGCAAGCCGGTCGAGTCGTGCGGCGAGCAGGGCCTGGATCGTCGGTGGCACGGCGATCGACTCGAGGTCGCGCGTGGACGTCCATCCGTCGCTGCCGGTCACCAGGGCACCGTCGTCGATCAGCATCCCGACGAATTCCTCGAGGTAGAGCGGATTGCCCTCGGCCGCCGTCGCGATCCGGGCGCGCACCGACGCGGGGACGACACCCGGCACGAGGGCATCGATCAACTCGAGGGCAGGCCCGGAGGCGAGCGGCTCGAGCAGGATCGTCGTCGCGTTGAGCTTGCCGCCGCCCCAGGTCGGGCGGTCGTCGAGGAACTCCGGCCGGGCCGGGCAGATGAGGAGGATCGGTGCGTCCCGGGCCAGGTCGGACACCGACTCGATGAGGTCGAGCAGGGTCGGCTCAGCCCAATGGATGTCGTCGATGAGGACGATCAGCGGACGCTCGTCCGCAAGGTGCTCCAGTGCGCGACGGAACGCCCAGACGAGCTCCTCCTGGGCGGCCGACACCTCGAGACCGACCAGTCCCACGAGCCCGCGGGCGATCGCCGCGGACTCGGGCAGCCCCGAGACGAAGGTCTGGATCCGCTCGCGCGCCGTTTCCGCGTCGTCGCCGTCATCGATCCCCGTCGCCTGCCGAACGATCTCGGCGACCGGCCAATAGGTGATGCCCTCGCCGTAGGGAAGGCAACGGCCGCGGACGACCAGGGCCCGGTCGCGGACGGCTCCGAGGAACTCGGCCACGAGGCGGCTCTTGCCCACGCCGGCCGAACCGAGGATCGTGAACAGCTGGCACGACCCATCCGACACCGCGCGCTCGAATGCGTGCCGGAGCGCCTCGAGCTCGCGTTCGCGGCCGACCATCGGCGCATCGAGATGACGACGGTGCCCGTCAGCGCCGGCGCTCACGCGCTGCAGCCGGTAGGCGACGACGGCCTCCGCCTTGCCCTTGAGCTCGATCGACGTGGCCGGGCCGACCTCCACCGCATCGCGCACCAGGTCCCGCGTGGCGCTGCCGATGACGATCTCGCCCGGCGCCGCGGCGGTCTGGAGCCTGGCGGCGACGTTGACGGCGTCGCCCACGACGATGGCCTCACCCGGCCCGCCGGTGCCGACCACGACGGATCCGGTGTTGATCCCGGTCCTCGCCTCGAGCGTGACACCGCGTTCGCCACGGAGGGCGCCGTTCAGTCGGTCGAGCGCTTCACGCATCTCCGCGGCGGCCCGCACGGCGCGTACGGCATCCTCTTCGTGGATCACCGGCACACCGAAGACGGCCATCACGGCGTCCCCGATGTACTTCTCGACCGTTCCGCCGTGGCGCTCGATGACCTCGCGCATGCTCGCGAAGTAGCGGCCCATGACGTCGCGCAGCGACTCCGGGTCGAGCCGCTCGCCGAGCGCCGTCGAGCCGGTCACGTCCGTGAACAGGATCGTCACGGTCTTGCGGGTCTCGCGTTCCGGCCGGGCGGTCGCGAGCAGCGCGCCGCAGAAGCCGCAATGCCGGAAGCGCACGGGGTTCTCTTCGCCACAGGCGGGGCAGCGATTCACGGGCGGAGTGTAGGCCGGCCGCGTGGACCGTCGTGACCGGAATGGAGCCTCGGTCAGGCCTCCGCCGGCTCGAGCGTCTCGGTATCGCCGATCAGTTCGCCGTGGAGCGCTGTCTCGCAGTCCGCCCGGCCGATCGCGATGACCTTGTCGCCGGTCGCCAGGACGGTGTCGGGTCGGATCGGGATCGCGACCTCGTCACGGACGACCGCGAAGATCGCGCAGCCCTCGGGCATCGGCACGTCGCGCGCGGTCCGGCCGATCGCGGGCGAGCCTTCGCGCAGCTGGGCCTCGATGATCTCGAGCTCGCCGCCACCGAGCGCCGCGAGGTGGAGCAGCTCGTGGACCGGGATGTCCTGCTCGATCGAGCCGAGGACCATCCGAGTCGGGCTGATGAGCTCGTCCACGCCGAGATGGCGGAACAGCTCCTCGTTCTTCGGGTTGTTGACCCGGGCGATGCTCCGGGGCACGTCGAAGTGGTGCTTGGCCATCTGGCAGATGACCAGGTTGTCCTCGTCGTCGCCGGTGACCGCCGCCACGACATCGGCGCGGTCGCAGCCGGCCTCCGCGAGGTGGTTGCCCTCGCAGCCGTCGCGGGCGATGACGATCGATCCGAGGTCGTCGGCGATCTGAGCCGCCCGGCCCGGATCCTTCTCCATGAGCACGACCTCGTGACCCGACTCGATGAGCTCCTTGGCGAGGTAGTAGCCGACCTTGCCTCCGCCGACGACCAGGACGAACACGGCTCAGGCCTCCCGGGTCGGCAGCGCGCCGGCCGCTGTGACGCCCGCGCCCACGCTCACCGGGGGCGGTGGGTCGTCGTGATGCGGATGCGGCGCCGCCTCGCGGACGCGCGGCGCCGGGCCGACCGGCAGCTGCAGATGGCTCAACAGCTCGTGGGTCATGAGGTCGGTCCGGCAGATCGTCGCGATGCCGAGGTCGGCATAGGCCTTCGCACGGACCGGGTCGTTGATCTTGGCCACCACGTTCGAGACGCCCAACGCCTCGACGGCCAGCTGGGCGGTCATGACGTTCCGGTTGTCGCCCTCGGTCAGCGCCAGGAAGACGTCGGCACCCTCCGCGCCGGCTCGGCGCAGCGTGTCCTCGTCGGTCCCGTCGCCACGGATCGCGGTGCCCTTGAACGTGGACGGGAGCCGCTCGAAGGCGCCGGTGGAAACGTCGATGATCGTGACCTGATGGCCGCGCGTGTCGAGGTCGGCGGCGATCGCCGCCCCGACCCGACCGCAACCGACGACGACGATGTTCATCTGGTGGACTCCTCGGTCATCGGATCGCGGATGACCATGACCGCGCATGGCGCGTTCTTCAGCACGTACGGGACGGTCCGGCCGATGGCGAAGTCGCCGCCGAACCGCTTCTTGTAGGGCAACCCGACGACCAGCAGGTCCGCTTCGTCCGCGCTGGCCTCGTCCACGATCGCCGCCCCGACATCGCGGGCCTGGAGCAGGACCGTCTCGATCGGCATCTTGTTCGACTCGGCCACGCCTTCGACGATGTCGAGCACGCGCTGGGCCTCCTCGGAGTGGGCCGCGACGTCGGCGTCGAGCGGCAGGCTCCAGCCGATCTCGACGATGTGGACCGCGACGAGCTGGGCCTTGGTCGGTCGGGCGAGCTCGCAGGCGGTCCGGACGATGCGTTCGTCGCTCGGCCCGCCACTGACGGCGATGACGACGCGACGCAGCGCGTCCTGGCTGGGTTCAGGCACGGCGGTCACGATACCACCGGCGTCCCGGCCGGTCCTCGGTCCGCCCGAGGCAGCGGTGCCGGGGCGCGCCGCTGGGTCCCCGGTCGGATCGTGCGGCGGTCGGCCAGGCGGTCGCCCGCTGATCAGTCCCCGGCCGATCCTCCGCCCGTCGGACCGTGCTGGTCGAAGCCGGACGGATCCTCGCGCCGATACGGGGCGTTGACCACGACCGTATGGGGCCGTCCGAGCAGCGCCGAGCGGAGCCGCTTGGCCGACTGGTTGTAGAGGATCCGCTCCCACCAGTGGCGGGCGACATACTCGGGGATCACGACGAAGGTCACCGGCGCGAGCTTGTCCGGTGGCCAGGCCTGGTCGAGGACGTCGAGATAGGCCAGCAGGGGACCGACAAGCGCCCGGTACGGCGACTCCACCAGGACGAGGGTGACACCGGGCACCTGCCGCGCCCACCGCTCACGCATCATCGCCCCCTGTTCCGGATCGTCAGAGATGTAGACGGCGCGCACGTCGTCGCTGATCGAGCGGCCCACGTTGATCGCCTGGACGACCGCCCGGTTGAGCCCGGGAACAGGCACGACCACCCGCTCCTCGCGCCTGGGCTCCTCCGCGATGAAATCGGGTCGGATGGCCAGTTGGGCGCCAGATGCGCCGTACTGGCGGCTGATGAACAGCATCACGCCGACGATGATCGGGATGAGGATCACGACGAGATAGGCACCACCGGTGAACTTGACCGAAGCCACGACGACCAGCACGACTCCGGTGAGGATCGCCCCGATCCCGTTGACGGTCGCGCGCCACCACCAGCCCGTCTCGCGAAGGCGCCGCCAATGCCGGACCATGCCGATCTGCGACAGGGTGAAGCAGACGAACACCCCGACCGAGTAGAGGGGGATGAGAAGGGTCGTGATCCCGCCGAAGTAGATGATGAGGGCCCCGGCGATCGTGGCCAGGATGACGATGCCCCACGAGTAGGCCAGTCGATCTCCACGGAAGCTGAACTGGCGCGGCATGTAGCCGTCCTCGGCGAGGATCGCCGCCAGCCGCGGAAACGCATTGAAGCTCGTGTTCGCCGCCAGGAACAGGATCAGCGCGGTCGACAGCTGAAAGACGTAGAACATCGGCGAGTCGCCGAAGACGGTACCTGCGACGAGTGCGATCACCGTCGGGCCACCGCTACCGTCGATGGATGGGACGATGTCGTACGCCCGGGCGATGATCGTGATGCCGATGAACAGGACGCCGAGCAGGATCGCCATGGCCGTGAGGGTGTTGGCCGCGTTCCGGGCTTCGGGCGGCTTGAAGGCTGGGACACCATTCGCGATCGCTTCGGTCCCGGTGAGGGCGACCGAGCCGCTAGCAAAGGCCTTGAGCAGAAGGAACAGGCCGAGCGTCTCGGTCCCGAGCGGGACCGCCTCGGGTTGGCGCGGGAGCGGGACCGCCTGGCCGGTAACGATGTGGAACGCACCGACGGCGACGATCGTCAGCGCGAGACCGACGAATAGATATGTCGGGACCGCGAAGATGTTGCCCGACTCACGGAGCCCGCGCAGGTTTCCGATCGTGATGAGCGCGATCGAGACGAGTGCGAACTCGACCCGAAACCCGTTCAGGTCTGGGGCGATCGAGATGAGCTGGTCGACCGCGGACGAGGTCGACACGGACACGGTCATGACGTAGTCGATGAGCAGGGCGGCGGCAGCGATGAGACCAAGGAGCGGGGTCAGCTCGGACCGAGCGACGGCGTAGGCCCCGCCGCCGCCCGGGAACGCTCGACAGACCTGCCGATAGCTGACGGCGACGACCGCCAGGAGCAGGCTGATCGCGATCGAGATCTCGACCGATACGAGGAGTGCGCCGGCACCGGCCAACACGAGGACGCGCAGGATCTCCTCGGTCGCGTAGGCGGACGACGAGATCGCATCCGAGCTGAAGATCGCCAGCGCCTTGCGCTTTGCCAGGCGTTCGCCGATCTCCTCCTCGCTGGCAAGCACACGCCCGAAGGCGACACCCCGAACTCGGGCGATCGCCCGACCGACGGCTGTCGGTGGCCGGCTGGCCGCCTCCTTGGCGACCATCTGACCCGGGCCGGTATAGCGGAAGTAGGGCGAGTGCGGTCGTGCGACCCGGACCCGGCGGTCAGCGGGTTTGCGCCCGTGGAGCGGGCGCCGTCCTCCGATCATCGCTCTCCGTCGGGTCTGGGCTCTCCGTCGGCTCTGGGCTCGGTGTGCGGGCGCCCACCGCGGCGATACGGCACGTCGGCGACCACGGTGTGTTCGCGGTCGATCAGCGCGGCCTTCAGTCGTTTCGCGGTCTGGTTATACAGCAACCGCTCCCACCAGTGCCGCGCCACGTACTCAGGGAGCACGACGATGGTGATCGGCGCCGGCTTGTCGGGCGGCCAGGCGAGATCGAGCACGTCGAGGTAGGCGACCACGGGCCCGATCAGGGCGCGATACGGCGATTCGACGATGACCAGCGGTACGCCCGGCAGCTGCCGGGCCCAGCGGATCCGGAGGGCGTGACCGTCCTCCTCGTCGTCGGTGACATAGACCGCCCGGACGTCCTGGGCGAGCGTCCGCCCGAAGTTCACGGCCTGGACGACCGCCCGGTTGATGCCGTTGACCGGGATGACGACGCGCTGCTCGCGGTGCGGGCCGGTGACGATGACGTCCTCGGGGACCTGGAGCTCCGCGGCCTGATCGTCGTACTCGCGTCGGACCAGCCGCATCGCGATGACCAGGAGTGGGATCAGCAGGACGACGAGCCAGGCGCCGTCCCGGAACTTCACCGACGTGACGACGATCGCGACCGCGCCCGTGAGCAGCGCCCCGAACGCATTGATCGACAGCCGCCGCCGCCAACCGGGCGGTCGCTCGCGTCGCCAGTGGCGGATCATCCCGCTCTGGCTGATCGTGAAATCGATGAACACCCCGACCGAGTACAGCGGGATCAGCAGGTGGGTCTCGCCACGGAACACGATGAGCAGGGATGCGGCGACGACCGCCAGCGCGACGATCCCGTAGCTGAACGCCAGGCGGTCGCCGCGGAACGCGAACTGACGCGGCGCGAAGCCATCGGTCGCGAGGATCGCGAGCAGCCGCGGGAACGCGTTGAACGAGGTGTTCGCCGCGAGGAACAACAGCAGCGCGGTGAACGCCTGGAACAGGAAGAACGCCAGGGTGCCCGAGCCGTACACCTTGGCCGCGACCTGCGAGATCACGGTCTGCTTCTCGGGCAAGTCCACGTGGGTGATCCCGAAGTTGACCGCGAGGAACGTGATCCCCACGAACAGGATCCCGAGGAGTCCGGCCATGACCGCCAGGGTCGTCGCCGCGTTCCGGGCTTCGGGCGGTTTGAATGCCGGGACCCCGGTGGCGATCGCCTCGGTGCCGGTGAGCGCGACCGACCCCGCCGCGAACGCGCGCAGGAAGAGCAGCAGGCCGACCGCCTCTAGGGTCCCGCCGGTCTTGGCGACGTCCGCCTGCGAGAACGCGGCATGCTCGCCGAGGACGACGATCCGGAACGTCCCGATGCCGATCATCAGCAGTGCCGAGAACACGAACAGGTAGGTCGGGATCGCGAAGATGTTGCCGGCTTCGCGCAGACCCCGGAGGTTGCCGAGGGTGATCAGGCCGATCGCGACGACCCCGATGATGACCCGCTCGTCCACCAGGGCCGGGACCGCCGAAGTGATCTGCTCGACGGCCGACGACGTCGACACCGCGACGGTCAGCGTGTAGTCGATGAGCAGCGCGGACGCGGCCACCAGCGACGCGTTCCGTCCGAAGTTCCGCTTCGAGACCGAGTACGACCCGCCCCCGGTCGGATAGGCGATGCAGATCTGGCGATAGCTGATCGCGACGGCACCGAGTAGGATCGAGATCGCCAGGCTGACCTGGATCCCGTACTGGAGCGCGACCACACCCCCGAGGATCAACACCCGCAGGATCTCCTCGGTCGCGTAGGCGCTCGACGAGATCGCGTCCGAGCTGAAGATCGCCAGCGCCTTCACCTTCGAGAGGCGCTCGCCGATCTCCGCCTCCGACGCGAGCGGACGTCCGATGAGCCAGCCCTTGACCTGGACGTAGGCGCGCCCGGCACGGGTCGCCGGCCGGTCGCCGGCCTCCTTCGCCGTCAGCTGGCCAGGGCCAGCCCAGCGGAAGTAGGGGGTGTGCGGACGCTCGACCCGGACGCGCTTGTCGCCCGGCTTGCGGCCCTGGACGGACCGTCGTCCGCCGATCACGCCGGGGTGTCGCCCGCCGGACGTTCAGAGGCCATGGTCGAGCCGCTGGATGAGCCGGTCGGGCAGCTTGCGCCGGCGCATCGCCGTCTGGACCGCCGCGATGTCGTACGCGACCCGCTGCCAGGTGACGATCAGCCGCTCGAGGTCGATGACCGCCGCCCCCGCGCGCGGGTCGCCATCGCGCGGCTGGCCGACACTGCCCGGATTGATCAGGCTGCGTCGGGCGTCCAGCGTCAGCGTCG
Source organism: uncultured Chloroflexia bacterium (assembly GCA_963783135.1). Lineage (GTDB taxonomy): Bacteria > Chloroflexota > Limnocylindria > Limnocylindrales > CSP1-4 > Chersky-267. The sequence continues at coordinate 319,626 of CAWAMH010000005.1, forward strand.
AGCCGTCGGACGGACTCATCGTCTCGATGAAGCCGTCCTCGTCCCGGAAGACCGACGGGAGATGCGTGTGGCCGTGGAGCCCGTAGGTCGTCTCCAGCAGCTCGAGGTTGCGCCGGGCGACTGGTGCCGTGGTGATGTACTCCCAGGTCGGGTCGCGCGGGCTGCCATGGACGAGGCTGAAGCCCGACTCGGTCCGCCGTTCGGGCAATGCGGCGAGCCACGCGCGCGTGGTCGAGCCGATGGTGGATCGGGTCCACTCCATCGCCCGGCGGGCGTCGTGGTTGAACGCGTCGATCTCGAGGCCACCGACGGCCGCGGCGTCGTGATTGCCGCGGACGCCGATCGCCCCGAGCTCGCTCAGCCGACCGACGACCCCATCGGGGTCCGGGCCGTAGCCGACGACGTCGCCGAGATGCCAGATCGCATCCACCGCGCCGATGGCGTCAAGCACAGCATCGAGCGCGACGAGGTTGGCGTGGATGTCGGACAGGAGAGCGATCCGCACCGGGAGAGTTTCCCGCAGTTCGGCGTCCGGGCGCTGGACCGTTCCGGCGGGGCCGACCGGTCGCTCGGGCCGGCGGCTCAGAGCGGGGACCGCCGCCGGACCGCCGGGTCTCGCGGGTAGATCCCGGGCGTCGGCCTGACCTTGGCCACGATCACGAGGACGTGTCCGTCGAGGCCGAGGCCGGCGGGTGCCGGCACGACCCGCGGGGCGGAACCACCGGTCGCCTCGATGGCGGTCGCCGCCTGCGCCAGCTCCAGATCGCCGTCCGCGCGCTTCCAGGCGACGAGCAGCCCATCGCGTGCGACGAGCGGCAGCCCGAGCTCGGCCAGCTCGGCGAGACTCCCGACGGCACGAGCCACGACCGCCGGCCAGCGTTCGCGATGCCGCTGGTCCGCGGCGAGTGCCTCCGCGCGGCCGGCGAACGCCTCCACGCTGCGGTCCAGACCCGTCGCCGTCGCGGCGGTCCGCAGGAAGCGGGCCTTCTTCTCGACGCTGTCGACGAGCAGCGCTCGCCGGGCGGGCAGGACCGCCGCCAGCGGCAGGCCCGGGTAGCCGCCGCCGCTGCCGATGTCGACGAAGGCGTCGGCGCCGTGGTGTCGAAGGACGGGGATCGCCGTGAGGCTGTCGAGGATGTGCCGCCGGACCGCCTGGACGGGGTCGCGTACCGCCGTGAGGTTGATCGCCCGGTTCCACTCCAGCAGCAGTCGAAGGTGGTCGACGAGCGCTCGGCGGACGTCGTCGCCCGCGTCGCCGAGGCCGAGGACCGCGAGTCCGTCGGTGAGGAGCGCCATGGCGTCGGCCGGCAGCTCGGGCAGGTCCTCGACGCGCGACGGGAGCGGTTCGCGAAGACGATCCACGAGCCTCCTGGATGGTGGGCGTGGACCGACCGCGAGCCGCTCCCGGCGTCGTCGTGACAGGCCCGACACGGTGGCCCGCTCGGTCTTCCGCGGCTCCTCCGGTTCCGGCCCCGGTCTCCCGGCGCCCCTCGCGAGCCACGTTACCCTGCGGTCGCCGCCACGTCGTGCGGATGCCGGACGCTACGGGACGCCCGACCCGAAGTCAACGCGGTTATCCACGAACCCGGCGCAACCGTCCACGTTCGTGGATAAGTCGCGGGTCTGACGGATCCGGTGTGGGTCGATCCGGCGGCCGTCTGGCCGTGGGTCAGGCCGGGTTCGGGGGCTCCGGCCGTGACAGGGCCCCGTCGATCGCGCGGAGTCGGACCGGCCGCGGGTTCGGCTCCGGCTCCGGTGTGGGTCCGCCGGGATCGCGGCGCGGCGGCTGGAGGACGACCGGCCGGCTCGACGAGCGGATCGCCCGGAGGACGGCCGCCTCCTCGAGCAGCACTTCCTCGTCGGCGAGCGCCCGGTCGAGGACGGCGGCCAGCGTGTCCTCGCCGACCTGGGCGGGGCCGGGCAGGACGAGCACGAAGCTCGATCCCGACTCGTGGACCGAGGCGACCGCGAGGTCGCCGCCCATCGCCCGAGCGAGATCACGGGCGATCGCGAGTCCGAGCCCGGTCCCACTGACCGCGGCCTGAGCGTCGACCCGGTAGAACCGATCGAAGATGCGCGACCGGTCGTCGGCGGCGACGCCGGGTCCGTCGTCCCGGACGGCCATCACCGCGTAGGCGCCGTCGAAGCTCCCGGCGAGCTCGACGTGCCCGCCCTCGGGGGTGAACTTCAGGGCGTTCCCGATCAGGTTCGTCAGGATCCGCTGGACCTCGCGCCGGTCACCGACGGCAGCGCGCATGCGCGGAGGCAGATCGGACCGCAGGTCGATCCGCCGCTCGAGCGCGAGGGGGGCCAGCGAGCCCAAGACCCGGCCACCGACCTCGGCCAGTGAGAAGGGCCGAAGATCGAGACGGAGGTTGCCGGCGTCGAGCCTCGAGATCTCGAGCAGGTCGCCGACGAGCTCGCCCATGGAGTCGACGATGAGCCGGCTCCGCTCGATGAACTCGCGCTCGACCGCCGCGTCCTCGACGCGGCCCTCGGCGATCAGGTCGAGATAGCCGCTCAGACCGGTCAGCGGCGTCCGCAGGTCGTGGGCGACCGTCGACACGAACCGCTCGCGTTCGGTCTCGCGGGCACGGAGCACCTGGAGCTCGGCGGCCTGGCCGAGCTGCTCGGTGACCAACGCAAGGACGACGGCGGCATGGCGGGCGAGGGTCGGTGGCAGGCGGTCGGCGAGCGCCAGGGCGCCGTCCTCGTCGATCATCTCGAAGCCGAGGACCACCGACCCAGCGCTCGGGATCTCGATGAGCGCGAAACGCGCCTCGGGCGGCAGCCGACGGATGACCGCGGGACCGGTGTCCCAGCGCTCGACCTCGTCGTCGCCGGGCGTCGCATCGCCGGTGCTGGCGGCGGGCTCGGCCCCATCCGGATCCGACCCGACCGCCGCCGGGTCATCTCGCCTGGCGAACGTGACGATCGCACGACCGGACGCTGCGCGATCCGCCCGTGAACGGGGCGCCTCCGCGTCGAGCCAGGCGGCGAGCAGGCGAGCATCGAGGTCGTCCTCGTCGGCCCCGATGGAGACCGCTACGCGGCGCTCCGGGCCGGCCGACAGGACCGCCGCGCGGCGTGCGCCGACGGTCCGGGCGAGGAGCTCAAGGAGACTGGCCAGACGCGACTCGACCGGGGCGTCGGCCACGAGGGCATCGAGCGCGCGCGCCAGCATGGCCGCCTCTTCGTGAGCGAGGCGGTCCTCCCGCCGGCGGGATCGCTGCCGGCGTTCGACGTATGGACCCGGAGCGCCGACGGTCGGTGTCCGAGCGGGCACACGGACGAGCGGTGGATAGCGATCGGCCATCGGACGCATCGTCCTGCGGCCGGTGCATCCGGGAAATCCCCCGTCCGCCGACCCGACAGGCCCGGAAGTACCGCGCTCGGACGAGGCCGATCGGTGTCCCCGGCGGGGATCGGAGGGCTAGACGGAGCGGTCAGGTGCCCCGGGCGGGACGGACCGGACGGCCGATCGTCCGGCGCACGACGTCGATCACCTCATCGACGTAGGCATCCGCCTCGCCGCGCTCGGCGGCCGTCCGGACGCAGCCACGGACGTGGTCCTCGAGGATCAGGATCGACACCGCGTCGACCGCGGCCCGGAGGGCGGCCGTCTGCTGGAGGATGTCCACGCAGTACTCGTCGCGCTCGATCATCCGCGCGATCCCACGGACCTGGCCCTCGATCCGGCTCAGCCGGCGGACGAGCGTCGCCTTGTCCTTGGAGTAGCTGTGGCGGAAGTCGTCGTGGGCGTCGGGGCCGTGGGCCGGGCGGCCGGCTCTGGCGGTCGCGGTCGTCATGATTCGTCTCGTCCTTCGCACACGGACGCCCCTCGTCCGTCGCCGGCATGATACTCCCCATCAGTATCGACGATCCGGGCCGGGGTATCGACGATCCGGGTCCGACCAGGCCGAGCCCGGTTGCCGGCGGTCGGCTAGACTGCGCTTCGATGGTTCGACGCGTTCGTCCGCCGGCGGACTCCGCACTCGTGGCGGGGATGTGACCGACCCGCGTCCCGCCGGCCCGCGTCCCGCCGACCCCGACCCGGAGACCTCGCCGGATGTCAGTGCTGACACGTCGCCGGCCTTCGCCCACGCGAGCGAGGCCGAGCTGTCCCGGATCCTCGACTTCTATGCGGTCCGCTGGGAGTACGAGCCCCACGTCTTCCCGATCCTGTGGAACACCGAGGGCGACGTCCTCGAGAGCTTCGCCCCGGACTTCTACCTTCCGGATCTCGACCTCTACGTCGAGCTGACCACGCTCCGCCAGAAGCTCGTGCGCAAGAAGAACCGGAAGCTGCGCCGGCTGCGCGAGCTCTACCCGGACGTCCGGATCAAGCTCTTCTATGCCCGGGATTTCCGCGCGCTGATGCTCAAGTACGGGCGGTTCGCGCTGGCCGAGGAGCTGTCCGGCACACCGGGTCAGGTGACGCCCGATCGGACCTACGAAGCGCTGCTCGACGGCCGGTCGGCGGATGGTGCTGTCATGCCGGCCGTCGTCGCGTCGGCCGAGGGTGAGCCGGCTGCTCTGGTGGACGCCGCCTCGACCGGAGCCCAGCCGGTCGCGCTCGTGCCGGCGGTCGCTGCTGCACCCCGGCGCAGACGTCGACGCCGATCCGCCGCCGCGCCCGCAAGCCCCCTTGTTGAACCGGCCGGGACCGACCGATGAAGGCGACCGCGGATCTCGAGGCCGACGTCGGCGAGATCCTCGTGACCGAGGAGGCGATCCAGACCCGCGTGCGCGAGCTCGGCGCCCGGATCAGCGAGGACTATCGGGGTCGCAACCTGACGCTCGTGAGCGTGCTCAAGGGCTCGCTCCCGTTCATGGCCGACCTGATGCGGGCGATCGACGTCCCGGTCCGGATCGACCTGATGGAGGTGTCGTCGTACGGTGGCACCGCGACCGAGTCGTCGGGCCTCGTCCGGATCCTCAAGGACTTGTCGGCGAGCATCGCCGACGAGGACGTGCTGCTCGTCGAGGACATCATCGACACGGGGCTGACCCTGAACTACCTGATCCGGTATCTGCGCGGCAAGAGTCCCGCGTCGCTGCGGATCTGCACGCTCCTCGACAAGCCGGCTCGCCGGCTCGTGGAGATCCCGGTCGACTACACGGGCTTCACGATCGAGGACCGGTTCGTCGTCGGCTATGGGCTCGACTACGGCGAGCTCTACCGCAACCTGCGCTTCGTGGGCGTCCTGCGCCCCGAGGTCTATTCGGGCGGCTGAGGGGATCGGGTGCATCGACGTCCGCTTGGCCGGGGCCGCCTGCTCGCCGCGATCGGCGCGGTCCTCATGCTCATCGGCTGCGTCCTGCCCTGGTTCGCCGCGACCGGGGGCGAAGCGGGGCTGACCCCGATCACCACGAACGCGTTCTCCGACAAGGGCATCGTCGTGTTCATCTGTGCATTGGTCGTGCTGGCCCTCGTGAGCCTGCCCTACGCGGCGGGCGACCGGCCGCTCGCCCTCGACCGCGCCCTGTCGTACGGGATCGTCCTCGTCGTCGCTCTCGTGGCGTTCGCCTGGCGCGTCCTAGAGTTCGTGCTGATCGATCCGGCGGGGCTCCGGCCAGACCTGGCGCCGGGGATCTGGATCGTCGCGGTCGGGCTCATGTTCCTGGCCCGGGCCACCTACGAGATCTCGGCCGAGAAGCGGTTCTAGGCGACCCGCTAGGGGGCGACGGGCGGGTCGCCGGACGGCGTCGGCGAACCGTCGGGTCCATCGTCGACCGGCTGGATCGTGATCTCGATCGATTGCTGGATCGCACCTGGATCGGTGACCCAGTCGAGGCGATACCGTCCGCTCGGCCAGATCTTGAGGCTCCCGTCCGCCGCCCGGCTCCGGATGCCGATGACCGTGAAGTGGTCCGGCCACGGCGACGGCAGCAGCTCGGTCTCGATCAGGCTCGACCCGCCGTCGGGGTCGGACCGGAACAGCTGGACCTGGGGCACGTGATACCCGACCGGGGTGCTGATCCCGAGCATCAGCAGGTGGCTCCCCTCATTGATCTCGACCCGGGACGGCCAGGCCGGGACACCGTCCTCGCCGGGATCGGCCGGCGGGATCGCCGACGCCATCGGTCGGCCCGTCGGCGATCCGCCCGGACCGGTCGGCGGGCTCGATCGCGGCGAGGCCGTCGGCGGGACCGCCACGGCGAACCCGAAGGTCGTGAGGTAGCCCGCCGGCCAGAGCCCCCAGCGCGGTGGTGGCTGGGGGCCGAAGAGTTCGGGGCGATAGCGCAGGTCGAACCCTGACGCCAGCGGCGTCGCAACGGCGGCCGACCCGTCGGTCGTCAACGGCCCTGCGACCGAGGACGGGAACAGGGTCGCGGCCGGTGGGCCACCGGTGCCGCCCCAGGGCTTGACCGCCGCCATCAGCACGCCGAGCACCACCAGGGTGCCGATCAGCGCGCCGTGCCCGCTGAGCCTCGATCGAGGGGGTCGAACGGGTTGGAGGTCCGCCACGCTGGCCCCCTCGGGTCAGTTCCCGCCGAGATAGGCTTCGCGGACCGCCGGGTTCTTGGCGAGGGCGGCAGCCTCATCGCTCAGGACGATCTCGCCCGTCTGGAGGATGTACCCGCGGTTGGCGATGGCCAGCGCCATCAATGCGTTCTGCTCGACGAGCAGCACGGTCGTGCCCTGCTGGTTGATCGTCTTGATGATGTCGAAGATCTGCTCGACGAGGATCGGGGCGAGACCCATCGACGGCTCGTCGAGGAGGAGGACCTTCGGCGCGGCCATCAGCGCCCGACCGATCGCGACCATCTGTTGCTCGCCGCCGGACAGGGTTCCGGCCTTCTGGGATTCGCGTTCGCGCAGCCTCGGGAACAGACCGTAGACCCGCTCGAAATCGCTCGCCACCGCGGCCTTGTCATGGCGCGAGAACGCGCCCATCTCGAGGTTCTCGTGGACCGACATCCGGGCGAACACGCGCCGGCCCTCGGGCGACTGGCAGACGCCCTTCTCGACGATCTCGTGCGGAGGATGGTTGTCGATCCGCTCACCGCGCAGCCGGATCTCGCCCTGGCGCGCCCGGAGCAAGCCGGAGATCGTCCGGAGGGTCGTCGACTTCCCCGCCCCGTTCGAGCCGATCAAGGTGACGATCTCGCCTTCGTCGACGTTCATCGTGACCCCGCGCAGGGCGTGGATCGCGCCGTAGTACGTGTGGATGTCGGTCAGCTCGAGCAGGGCCACGGTCAGGCCTCCGCCGCGCCGCGGCCCAGGTAGGCCTCGATGACCCGCGGGTTCGCCCGGACCTCGGCCGGTGTCCCCTCGGCGATCACCTGGCCGTAGTCGAGGACCGTGACCCGGTCGCTGATGCCCATGACCACCCGCATGTCGTGCTCGATGAGGAGCACCGTCAGCCCGAGATCGGCCCGGAGGCTCCGGATGAAGTCGGTCATCTCACGCGTCTCGCTGCTGTTCATCCCGGCGGTCGGCTCGTCGAGCAGGAGGAGCTTCGGACGGGTCGCGAGGGCGCGCGCGATCTCGAGTCGGCGCTGGTCACCGTAGGGCAGGTTGCGCGCCCACGTTTCCGCTCGCGCCTCGAGACCGACGAGCCGGAGCAGACGCATCCCCTCGTCGATCGAGTCGGCCTCCTCGCGGAGCATCTTCGGGGTCCGCAGGACCGAGTCCCACCAGTGGCTCTTGAGATGGACGTGGATCCCCGTCCGGACGTTGTCGAGGGCGGACATCGTCCCGAACAGTCGGATGTTCTGGAAGGTCCGGCCGATCCCCATCCCGGTGACGTCGTGCGGCTTGCGCGACCGCATCTTCTTGCCCTTCAGCGTGACGATCGGCTGACCGTCGAAGGAGATCTCGCCAGCGGTCGCGGTGTAGTAGCCGGTGATCATGTTGAAGAACGTCGTCTTGCCGGCGCCGTTCGGTCCGATCAGGGAGACGATCGAGCCGCGCGGGATGTCGAAGTCGACCGCGTTCACGGCGGTCAGCCCGCCGAAGCGTTTCGTCACCGCCCGGGCTTTGACGAGCAGGTCGTCGTCGGCGACCTGGCCGGTGTTGCCCGCGGTCGTCGGCACGCCGGTCATTCGTCTCGTGCCTCCGACGGCGTCTCGGCCGCCCGTGAGTCCGGGCCGACCTCGGATTGGCCGTGTGGCGCGATCTCGACGTTGTCGGTCTCGATCTCGATGCCCATCTCGGCCTCGGCCTCCTGGAGACCATGGACGCTGAGCTCGGCCGCCCGCTGGCGGCTCGGGAGGAAGCCCTCGGGCCGGAACCGCATCATGACGACCAGGAGGATCCCGAAGATCAGGAAATTGAACTGGGTCGGGTTCGGGAAGCTCGGATCGATCGCCTGGACCCGGGTTCCGATCCAGGGCAGGAAGGTCTTGTCGATGTACGTCAGCGCGAGCGCACCCACGAGGACGCCCCAGATGTTCCCGATCCCACCGAGGATGACCATGATCAGGACGAGGATCGAGGTCGTGAACGTGAAGAAGTCCGACGTCGAGGCACCCAGGTAGGACGCCTGGAGCGCGCCGGCGGCCCCGGCGAAGCTCGCCCCGAGCGCGAACGCCAGCAGTTTCGTCCGGACGGTGTTCACGCCCATCATCTCGGCGGCGGTCTCGTCCTCTCGGATCGCACCCCAAGCCCGACCCATCCGCGACCGCTCCAGGTTGCGGGCGACGACGATCGCGATGACGACCAGGGCCATGCCGAAGTAGGCCGGGGCCACCCCTGCGGTCGCGCCCATGGAGATCCCGAAGACCACGAATGGATCGATGGGATTGATCCCCAGCGGGCCGCCGGTCAGGTTGACGTTCTCAAGGCTGATCAAGGTCAGGCCGCCGATCGACAGCGAGAACGTGATCGCGGCGAGGTTCTTGAAGAAGATCGGGACGATCTCCCCGAAGCCGAGGGTCACGATCGCGAGGTAGTCGCCGCGCAGCCGGAGCGTCGGGGCTCCGAGCAGGGCGCCGAACGTCGCCGCCACGATGAGCGCTGCGGGGAGGATGATCCAGAACGGCAGGTGGATCCCGGGGAACCCGGCCGCGACGTTCGAGAACAGGACCCAGCTCACGCTGCCGAAGTGGGGCGACGCGAAGAATGCCGCGGTGTACGCGCCCAGGGCGTAGAACGCCACGTACCCAAGGTCGAGCAGGCCCGCGAAGCCGGCCACGATGTTCAGGCCGATGGCCATGATCCCGAAGATCATCATGAACGTGACGACCGTGTCGTCGGGGAGCGGCAGCGAGAACACCGTCCGGCTGAACGACGCCAGGAAGAACGAGTTGAGCAGGGGATAGGAGACGCCGAGCGCCACCAGGATCGTCAGCAGGATCGTCCGCCGCCGGTGGGCAGCCAGGGCTCGGCCGTAGTGGCCGGGCGCGGCGGCGACCGTGTCGGCGATGTGGCTCAGCCAGCCGCCGATGCCGGTACCGATGGGGCGACTCGTGGTCGTGCTCATGCCCGATCCGCCAGCTGCTGGCCGAGGAGCCCGGACGGCTTGAAGACGAGGATGCCGATCAGGACGCCAAACACGATCGCGTTCGTCCAGTTGGCCGAGAAGTAGCGATCGCTGAAGGCGTTGATGAAGCCCAGCACGAGCGCCCCGAGGACCGCGCCCTGGAGGTTGCCGATCCCGCCGAGCACGGCCGCCGTGAACGAGTTCAGCCCGAACCGGAAGCCGAGATTCCAGACCGTCGTGTTGTTGTAGAGGATCTGGACGACACCCGCAGCGCCGGCCAGGGCGCCCGCGATGAGGAACGTGATGGCGATCGTCCGGTCGACGTTGACGCCCATCAGCCCAGCGGTATCCGGATCCTGGGCGGTCGCCCGCATCGCCCGGCCCTGCCGCGTGGTCCGGACGAACCACGTCAGGACCAGCAGCAGCGGGATCGTCACGAGCGCGACGAAGATCTGCTGGATGTTGATCGTGATGCCGTTGATGCCGAACACCGACAGGAAGTTCCACGTCCCGAAGACGTTGTCGATGCTCTTGTTCGCCGGGCCGGCTACGAGCAGCGCGATGTTCTGCAGCACGAAGCTCATGCCGATCGCCGAGATGAGCGGGGCGAGCTTCGGCGCGTTGCGCAGGGGCTTGTAGGCGACCCGCTCGATGCTGACGTTGAGGACCGACGTGAGCAGCATCGTCGCGGCGAGCGTGATCAGGATGATCCCGATCTTCAGGAAGACGGGGGTGTCGGCAGTGACCCCGAAGAGGATCGAGATGAAGAAGAACGCGATCATCGAGCCGATCATGAAGACGTCGCCGTGGGCGAAGTTGATCAGCTCGATGATGCCGTAGACGAGCGTGTAGCCGAGCGCTACGAGAGCGAAGATCAGGCCGTTCGAGACGCCGATGACCTCGGTCTGGAAGAACTCCTCCGGACCGGAGATCAGCACGCCGACGACCTGGAACGCCGCGAACAGGGCGATCCCGGTGAGGGCCCCGCGTGACACAGCGACTCCCTAGCTCCGGATGGCTACGAACCGAGGGACCGGGAACGGCACCGGGGCGGGCCTGTCGAGGCCTGCCCCGGTGTTGATCGACTTCGATCGAGAGGCTACTGCCCCTTGACCTGGGTCACGAGCTTGAAGGTCGGAGGCCACGACGTATCGACCTGATAGCCGCTGATCGAGCCACCGATGGCATCGCCGTTCGCGTCGAAGGTCGTGGTGCCAAGAACGGTCGGCAGGTCCTTCGTCGCCATCACGTTCTTCAGGATCTCCCAACGATCGTTGGTCCCGGCCTTCTGGAGCGCAGCCAGCGCGACCGCGGCGGAGGCGTTGCCATAGGCCGTGTACGTCGCCGGCTGCTTGCCGGCGTGGTCGGTCTTGTACTTGTCGAACCATTCCTTGCCGGCACCGGTCAGCTGATCCGGGCCGACGCCACCGAAGGTCAGGTACGTGCCGTTGCCGGCCGCGCCCGTGCCCTTGTACCAGGACTCCTCGAACACGCCGTCACCGGTCATGATCGTGACGTCCGGCATCGCGGCTCGAAGGTCCTTCCAGAGCTTGCCGGTGTTCTGACCGGTGATCGAGCCGACATAGATGATGTCGGCACCCGACGCCTTGATCTTCTGGGCCAGGGCGTTGTAGTCGGTCGCCTTGGCGTCGAAGCCTTCGGACGTCTTGTTCGGGCTGACGACCTCGATGCCGATCTTGTTCGCCTGGAGAGCCCAGGCCTTGGCCAGGCCGGCGCCGTACACCTGCGTGTCGTCGAGGACGTAGGCCTTCTTCTTGCCGAGCGTCTTCGCCCACTCGGCACCGACGGCCCCCTGGTTGTCGTCGGTGGCGATGACCCGGGCGTAGCTGCGATAGCCGGCCGGGAAGTAGGTCTCGGGCTCGCCCGGCTTGGTGACGCCTTCGACGGCGTGGGTCAGGCCGGGGTAGCTGTTGGCGGGGCTGATCATCACCAGGCAGGCCTGGTTGAGGATCGGGATCGACAGCTTGGCCGCGCCCGAGTTGTACGTCCCGATGTAGATCATCGCGTCGGGGTCGGCGGCCGCCTTGTTGGCGTTCTGCTGCTCGACCGCGCCGTCCCAGTCGCCGTTGTTCGCGGCCGACGAGTCGTCAAGGTCGGTGTACTTGATCGTGAAGTTGCCGACCTTCTGGCCGTCGAGCGTGTTCTTGATCTGCTCGACGAGCGTGTTGGTCTGCTCCGTGTTCGTACCCTGGCGCGGAAGGCTCGAGTAGACGTGGATCTCGTTCGAGCTCGTGCCCTTCTTGTTCTTGCAGACTTCAGGCTGGGTGCCTGCGGCGGCGCTGCCACCCGCGGACGGTGCGCTGGACGCGCCACCGGATCCGCATGCAGCGACGACGAACACCGCGCCGGCGACGATCGCGCCGAGCTTGGTGACCTTCATGTACAGCTCCTCCTGTCGTTCCGTCCGCCGGAACCGGTCGGACGTTCTCGGTCGAATCCCCTGCACATCGATCCTGGGATCCGACCATCAGCTCATCGCCGACGCCCATGGCTCCGGTGCGTCTCCGTCCACCGATCCCTCTCCCCGGGGACGATGGATGGCGCTCGCGGTGGGGTCTCGGTGCGCTGCAGCGATGGCGCGACGGTCGGACCTCGGGCGGCGCGCAGGTGGCCGCCGAAGCGATGCCGTATATTAGCCATCGGCGCGTCGATTGCAACATCCGGTCGACGAGCGCCCGCGGGAGGCTATCCGAGCGGTTCGCCGCTCGCCCCCGGAGGCGCGCTCGCGATCACCCGGGCGATCCCGATCCCAGCGTTCGCAACGATCGCGCCACCCTCGCGAGGTCGCATCCGTCAGCGTGGACTACCAGGTTCGAGCGGCTCGGATCACGGACATCGATCGACTCGTCACCTTGAGTGCCGGGACGGACTCGATGGCCGCCGGCGATGGGCCGCTCGTCGCGCCCGACCTGCTGCGCCAGCTGGTCTATCTGCCCCAGGCCAGCGTCCTGGTGGCCGAGCTCCGACGCTCGGTCATCGGCGTCGCCATCCTGGCGCTGCGACCGTCGGTCAGGGCGGGTGGCTTCGTCGGCACCGTCGACCTCCTCGTGGTCGATCCGCGCCACGACATGGATGCGGTCGCCGACGCGCTGATCGAGGAGATCCTCCGGTCGGCGCGCAACAAGGGCTGTGCCAGCGTCGAAGTGGCCCGGCCGACCGATGCCGCCGAGCGGGCCCGCTGGGACCGCCGGGGTTTCACCGAATCCGATCGACTGCTCGAACGACCCGTCGCGGCGGGTCGCACCGCCGTGCGGGCGACGACATGACCTCATCACCACGACCAGCGAGCCGCGCTGCGGCGCGCCGCTCGGCCGAATATCAGCTCAAGGAGTCAATGTGGGCAAGAACGTAGCCGTCTTCGTGGACGTGGCGAACATCTTCTACGCGGCCAAGGCGGCCGGCGTGGACATCGATTACGTCACGCTCCTCAAGTCGGCCATCGCCGGGCGGGACTTCGTGCGCGCGTATGCGTACACCGGTCTCGATCCCGACAACGAGAACCAGCGCAACTTCCACAACTTCCTCGCTCGCCACGACTACAAGGTGGTGAGCAAGGACATCCGCAAGTACGGCGACGGCAAGGTCAAGGCCAACCTCGACATCGAGCTCGTCGTCGACATGATGAAGACCGCCCGGAACCTCGACGTCGCGATCGTCGTCTCCGGCGACGGCGACTTCGCACCGGCGATCCGCGCCGTCCAGGAGATGGGTGTCCGGGTCGAGGTCATCAGCTTCCGCGGGAACACCTCATCCGACCTCATCGACGTCGCGGACCAGTTCAGCGACATCATCCAGCTCGCCCGGGTCGAGAAGGGCTCGTCGAGGAGCGGTCGACGCGTCTCGGATGACGGCGAGGACCTGTCGATGACCGAGGTCCCGGACAAGCTCACCGAGGGGACCGGGCGCGGTCGCGGGCGAGGCACCGGTCGTGGCCGCGGCCGGACCGGCGATGCCGAGCGCGAACCTGTCGCCGCCGGTGGGCGGACGCCCCGCACCGGCACCCGCAGCCGGCGGGTGGAGCCAGACCAGGAGCCGGCCGCCGCGATCGCGGCCAGCGCGGGGATCGGGCTCGTCGCCCTCCCCGGCGAGAAGCTGTCGAAGACCGCGATGGCCCGGCTCGAAGCCGCCGCCGTCCCGGTGATCGAGGACGACGCGACCCGGGTCGACGATACGGTCGAGCGCGACGGCGACGGGTCCGGCGACGAGCCGCGGCGCCGACGGCGGCGCGGTGGCCGCGGTCGTGGCCGAGGCCGAGGGCGGGCCGAGGTGGGCGAGCTCGAGGCGACTGCCGCCCCCGGGACCGTCGATGTCGTCGCCGACCGCGACGACGACGAGGAGATCGAGTCGGAGGCCGGCCCGCCGTCGGTCGAGTCGACCCAACCACGCGGCCCGCGGCCCGGAGCCTTCGGATCGGTCTGGGACTCCCAGATCGGTCAGTCCCGGGTCCCGTCCGTCGAGTCGACCCCGTTCGACCTGGGTCCGGACGAGGACGAGCCGGCGATCCCGGAGTACCTGATCGCCGAGCAGCGCCGCGGGTCCGGCGGCCGTGGTGGCGGTCGCCCGGCCGGCCGTGGCGGCCGTGGCGGCGGCTACAACGCCGCCGTCGAGCGCGAGCGGTATGGGCGTGGCGGCGGTGGCGGGGGGATCAACCGCTATCCGGACGTCTCCGGCCGGACCGGAGGTGGCGGGCGACCGCCACGCGACGGCCGTCGTGACGACCGCGGACCGGCCCCGAGCCGGCCGGACCGCGATCGCGTCCCGAGCGGACGATCCGACGAGCCGTGGAGCGAAGTCCCACCCGAGGTGGAGGCGATGCTCCGGGCCCAGCTGGCCAAGCGGACCGAGGACCGACCGGCCGAGTCGGCCGCCGACGCCAATGCGCTGACGGTCACGCCGAGTGCGTCGCCCACGCGCCGGACGTCGACCCGGAAGCCTGCCGCCAAGGCCTCGGCCGCGCCGGCCGCGTCGGAGGCGACCGCCGCCGATGGCGAGACCGCCGCACCGAAGCGCCGGACGTCGACCCGGAAGCCCGCCGCCAAGGCTTCGGCCGCGTCGGCCGCGTCGGAGGCGACCGCCGCCGATGGCGAGACCGCCGCACCGAAGCGCCGGACGACGACCCGGAAGCCCGCCGCCAAGGCTTCGGCCGCGTCGGCCGCGTCGGAGGCGACCGCCGCCGATGGCGAGACCGCCGCACCGAAGCGCCGGACGACGACCCGGAAGAAGGCCGACCCGGCGTAGCCCGCGCGACCGCCTCCGGGGTCGACGGTGGAGCGCCGCTGATGTCCGACGCGGGTGTGCGGCCGGTCCGCGATCCGCGCTGGATCACCCGCGGCCAGCCGACGGCGCTCGCCGCCGTGGCCCGGATGGCCGTCGGTCCGGTGCCGCACGCCGTCCTGTTGGCCGGACCGGCCGGGGTCGGCAAGGCCACGCTGGCCCTCGACCTGGCCGCCGCGCTGCTGTGCGTCGCTCCGGACCCGACCGACCGTCCGTGCCGGACGTGTCGCGCGTGCCGGCTCGTGGCCGCAGGCAACCACCCGGACCTCCACCGGTTGGCACCCGAGGGGGCTGGTGGCCAGGTCGTCATCGGCGACCCGCGCGACGCGAAGGCCGTCCGCGGGGTCCGCGATGTCCTCCACGAGCTGGCCTTCCTTCCTGTCGAGGGCGGTGCCCGGGTGGCGATCGTCGAACACGCCGAGGCGATGAACGAGGACGCCCAGAACGCCTTGCTCAAGACCCTCGAGGAGCCGCCGCCCGGGGTCACGGTGGTCCTCTGTGCGGATCGCGATGAGCTGCTCCTGCCGACGGTCCGCTCACGCTGCGTCCGGATCCGGCTCGGGCCGACCGGGCCGCGCGAGATCGAAGGGTTGCTGGCCGATCTCGGGCTGGTCGATGCCGCGACCGCCGGCCGCCTCGCTCGACTCGCCGAGGGCCGGTCCGGGGTCGCGCTGAGCTACGCCCGGGCGCCCGAGGCGATCGCGATCCGGGACGAGATCGGGCGGACGCTGCTGGACCTGCTCCGGAGCGGGCGATCCGCCCGGCTGGCCGCGGTGCGCGACCTGCTGGCGCGATCGCGCGACCTGGCCGAGGCGCTCGACGGAGTGCCGCCGTCGCCAGGACGTCCTCCGGCGGGACGATCGGGACCGACGCGCGCGGGCGTCGACGTAGCCGTCGGTCCCGAGGACGAGTCCGAGGACGACGCCGGACCGACGCGCGCGGCCCCGGCCGAACGTCGGCGGGCCGCTCGACAGCTCGTGGCGATCTGGCGGGACGTGGCCCGCGACCTGGCGCTGCTCGGTCTGGCCGGCCCTCGGGCGATCCACGACCCGGCGCTGCTCGAGGAGCTCGAGTCCTCGGCTCGCGGCCTGCCCGACGGCGCGGTCGCGGAGTTCCTCGTCCGGCTCGACGCGATCGCCGAGGGTGTCGCCGGCAACGTGAGCCCGGAGCTGGCGATCGACGTGGCCATCCTCGCCTGGCCACGGGTCCAGCCCGCGGCGGCATGAGCGGTCCGCCGCCCGATCCGTCCGGACCCGCCCGGGTGGACATCGTGGTCCGCGGCCGGGTCCAGGGCGTGGGCTTCCGGATGTTCGTCGTCCGGGTCGCCGCGACTCGGGGTGTGACCGGCTGGGTGGCCAACGAGCCCGACGGCGGTGTCCGATGCGTCGCCGAAGGGCGTCGGTCCGAGCTCGAGGCGTTCACCAGTGACGTCGCGGCCGGTCCGCCCGGCGCCGCCGTCGAGCGGCTGGTCGTGACCTGGTCCGAAGCGCTCGGCGACCTCGACGGATTCAGGATCCGGTCGGGCTGGCACGGCGGCGACTGATCCGGCCCGGACCGGGCGCGGGTCGCGGATCGGATCAAGGCAGCCCGGCGATCATGCCTCCGTCGATCGCGGTGAACGTCCCCGTCTGGTAGCCGGCCGGCTCGGAGCAGAGGTATGCGACGCAGGCGCCCAGCTCCTCGGGGCGTCCGTAGCGACCGGCCGGGATCGTCGCGATGTGGCCGGCCCGGACCGCCTCCATCGACGCGCCGGTCTTCTCCGCGCGGTTGCGATCCAGGAAGTCGACCCGCGGAGTCTCGAGACGGCCCGGCAGGACACCGTTGACCGTCACGCCGTCCGCAGCGACCGTCCGGGCGGTCGTCTTCAGCCAGGCGGCGAGCGCTCCTCGAGCCGCATTCGAGTAGACGAGGTCGGTGATCGGCTGGCGGACCCCCGAAGACAGGATGCCGACGACCCGGCCCCAACCACGCTCGCGCATCCCGGGCAGGAGAGCGGTCGCGAGCTCGATCGGGGTGATCGACAGCAGTTGGAACGCGCGGACCCAGCCGTCGGGGTCGGTCGCGGTCGGGTCGACCGGTGGAGGACCGCCCGCGTTGAGCACCACGATGTCGACGGTCCCGAGGGCACGCACCGCTTCGGCCGCGATCCGTGCACCGGTGCCGGGTTCGGACGCGTCACCCTCGAGGGCGACCACCTCGGTCCCATACCGGTCGCGCAGCTCGGTCGCGACCTCGGTCAGGCCGGCCATGCCGCGCGACCAGATCGCGAGTCGACAGCCTTCGGCGGCGAGGGCGACGGCCGACGCCCGCCCGAGCCCCGAGGAAGCGCCACCGACGACGGCCGTTCGTCCAGCCAATCCGAGATCCATGTCAGCCCTCCATAGCGCGCGGGGTCAGCCGACCGTGCCCGGCGCTGCGGTCGGCTGGAAGCGATCGAGCTTCGGTTCGATCCCGAGGCGCTCGAGGATCGCATCAAGACCAGCCAGGGTCGCCAGGTCGAGGGGCCCGCCAAGCCCACGCGTGCCCGCATGTGCGAGCGCACCGCGCCGCCGAAGGACCTCCTTGCGGATCGCCAGCCCGACGATCGGCTGGCCCTCGTAGACGAGGAGCGGCAGGTAGCGATCGAACACGCGACCGGCCTCGAGCCGGTCGCCCCGTCCGTGGGCGAGCCGGATCGCTCGCAGGATCTCGGGGTAGGCGAACCCGGTCATCGTCCCGCAGGCGCCCCGATCGAGCTCCCAGAGCGCCGCGGCGCCACCCAGCCCGCCGAAGACCGCCAGATCCGGATCCTCGGCCAGGAGCCGGCCGATCTTCGGCGCGGTGGGCGGGTCCTCGAGCTTGACCGTCCGGGCACCGGCACCGGCCAGGCAGGCGCGCAGGACCGAGACCGGGACGGTGACCCCCGTCGCCGCAGGCTCGTCCTGGACGATCAGGGGCAGATCGATCCGGGCCGCGACCGCGGCATAGAAGGCGGGCAGGAGGTCGATGTTCCGGATCAGCGGCGGCGGAGCGACCATCGCGGCCACGGCCCCGAACCGGTGGGCCTGGTCGGCCGCTCCGGCGACCGTGCCGACGTCCGAGCCGGAGCAGCCGACGACCAGCGGGACGCGACCGGCCGCCGCGTCGACGACCGTCCGGAGCGCCGTTTCGCGCTCGGCGGCGGTGAGCGTGGCGGGTTCGGCCATGACGCCCATCGCGGTGAGCCCGTCCACGCCCCAGGCGATCGCCGCCTCGACGAGGCGCCCGAGTGAGCCGAGATCGACCGCACCGTCCACGTCGAACGGCGTAGGCAGGATGTACCAGGTCCCGGCCGACACCGGCGTCGAGCGGTCCGCGTGCGGCAACGTGTCGGTCATCGTCCCAATGGTGCCACGGCCGCCGCCGCCGCCGGCCCACGGAACGGCGGCCCTTGACCCGAACGTCCGACCTCGACCCGGACGAGTCGGTCATGACCGCGAGCCCCATGCCGGCCGCATGGTTGTGGCGATGGGAACGGACCCAGCGCTCGCCGAGTACCTGCCGGTGCTCTATCGCGTCGCCCTCGACGCCCTCGACGCACTCGCCAGGTGCGGCGGCCGGACCGAGGCTGCCCGGCTCCGGATCGACGCCGGTCGCGCATACAGCCGGGCCTGGGACGAGCGGTGCCGCAAGACGCTCGAAGGCACGATCGTCCGCGCCCATGCCGCGGCCGGCACCCCGCCGCCGCCGCTCCCGCTGCCCGGCTTCGTCGCCCAGCCCGAGTGACCGCCGGCCGGCACTGACGCCCGGCCCCGCCGCCCGTCCGGCACGACCCGGCCACCGCTTCGGCTAGGCTGGCGGCCATGAGCCTCGACCCGGTCCTGATCGGCGATCTCGTTCGGCGGGCCATCGATGCCGAACGCGCGCTGGCCGACCTTGGCGAGGAGGTCGAGGACGAGTGGTCGTACATCAACGATCTCGACGCGGCCTGGGCCGCGCGATTGGCCGAGGTCGCCGATGCCCGGGGCGACGCAGCCGCCGAGCCGGCGACGGTCGCGGCGGTCGACGAGGCGATCGCCGAGCTCGCGTCGATCTCGGATCCGCACCGCGCGATCGACTGGCTGTCGACGTTCCCGCAGGTCGTCCTGCTCGCCTTCGGCGAGTCGGACTGAGCCGGCCGGCCCAGTGCGCTTCCAGGACGCCGCCCGGGATGGTCGAGCCGTCGTCTACGCCTCGATCCAGGCCGACCCGCTCGTCGCTCGCGCTGCCGACCTGCTCGCCGATACGGATCCGGCCGGACGCCTCCTCGCGCGGGCGGTCATGAACGGGGAACGGACCGATGCGGCGGCCTGGCGCCGGATGTTCCCCGGTCTCTTCGGGGACCCTGCGCCACCGGATCGACGTGATGCCGCCGAAGCGATCCTGACGGTCGCCCTGGCCGTGGCCGACCGGGGCGAGCAGATCCGCAGTCAGGTCCGCGGGGCGATCGTCGAGGCGGTCACCGAACGCCTCCTGACCCGCCGGAGCGGCCTGTCGGCCCCGGTCGTCCGACGCGAGCGACGGATCCTGTTCGACGGCGTCGCCGCCGAGATCCACCCGTACGACGTGACCGTCGAGTCCGCCGGCCGGGCGGAGGCCTGGGACTGCAAATGGGGGGCACGAGGCATCGGTGCCGATGTCCTCTACCAGCTCGACGACGCACGGAGCCACGCGGCCGACGAGGACGAGCAGCTGACCGTCGGTCTCGTGGTCTTCGATGCCGAGCGCTCGTGTCGTGTCCGGCTCGAGCGCCAGACCGCACCGCAGGCCGGGATCCGGCTGATCACGATCGAGACGCTCGGCGGGCTGGCCGACTCGCCTTCCGGCAGTGGCCCATGACGGCGAGCCCCGAAGCCGGCGACGATCCGCAGATCGTCCAGCCGCCGACCGAGGCCGACCTCCAGGCGACCCTGTCGTACCGCGTCCGGTTCGACGAGGCGACGCCGACGGGCGCCATCCGGACATCGGTCCTGCTGCGCTACGCCGCCGACCTGGCGGCCGTCCACTCCGACCAGCGAGGGTTCGGTCGCGAGTGGTATCGGCGGCGCGGGCTGGCCTGGCTGGTTCGCGGCGTCGACCTGGAGCTCCATGGGCCGATCCGCCACGGCGACGAGATCGTCGGCACGACCCGCGCCGTTGCCGCGCGCAAGGTCCTCGCCCGCCGCCTGACCGAGTTCGTCGATGCCGCGGGCCGGCCGGTCGCCACGCTCGTCGTCGACTGGGCGCTGACGTCGGTGGACGGGGTCCCGACCCGCATCCCGCCGGTCTTCGACTCGGTCTTCGGGATGACCGTCCGCAGCTTCGAACCGATCCGGGTCCGCACGCTCGCCGCCTGCCGGGTCGCCCGGCGTCGACCGACGGGTCCGCCCCCAGGAGCTGGATCCGATGGATCACGTCAACAACGCCGTCTATCTCGACTGGGCCGAGGAGGCGATCCAGACGATCGAGCCGGCGTCGGCAGCTCTCGACGCGCTGCCACGACGCTGGCGCCTCGAGTACGTCGGCTCGGCCGGGCCGGGGGCCGCCGTTCGCTCGGTGTCCTGGCCGGACGGGACCGGCTGGTCCGTCAGGATCGGCGACGCGGCGAGCGACGACCCGTTCGTGGGCGCACACCTTACGGTCTGACGGGTCCGTCCTGGGTCGTCGGTCCGGGCACGATGGGTGGGACCCGGTGCGCCGGGGCGACGAAGACCGCAC
Source organism: uncultured Chloroflexia bacterium (assembly GCA_963783135.1). Lineage (GTDB taxonomy): Bacteria > Chloroflexota > Limnocylindria > Limnocylindrales > CSP1-4 > Chersky-267. The sequence continues at coordinate 340,046 of CAWAMH010000005.1, forward strand.
CTTCGCGCACTGGACCACCGGCGGCCCCGGACCAAGGTCCCGGACGCCCGTGGGACGTGCGGGCGCGCACCACCCCTTACGACGCGTAGTACCACCGGCGGCCCAGACCTTCGGTGACCATCGCGCTATGGCCCGACATCGGCCGGACCTCGACGATTGCACCGAGTCCGAACCATCCGCGCCCGAGCTCAAACCGGGACGCGTCTAGCTTCGTGCACCTTGTGGGAGTGTCGGGACCAGGTGACGATCACGGAACAGACCGGACTCGCATTGGCCATCCTCGCGGTGGCCCTCGTTGGCGCGCTGGTCGGCACGGCCGGCTACGCCGCGACGATCGGCCGGCGCCAGATGCGGCGCATCCTCGAGCTCACCGATCGACTCGCGACCGCGACCGATCTGACGGCGATGGTCGATACCGGCCGCGTCGACGACGCGCGCCTCCGGGCGGGCTTCGGCCGGCTCGCCGAGCGGATGGGCCAGGCGTGGACGCTCGCGACGGTCGACCTCTTGACGGGCGCGCTCAACCGTCAGGCCCTCCTCGCCCGGCTCGAGGAGGAGCTCGACCGGGCCGCCCGATACCAGCGTCCGTGCTCGATCGTCCTCGTCGACCTCGACCACTTCAAGCGGGTCAACGACACCCACGGGCACATGGCCGGAGACGCCGTCCTGCGCGAGGTCGCCGACGTCCTGACGAGCAACGTCCGATCGGTCGACCTCGTCGGTCGCTACGGCGGCGAGGAGTTCATGATCGTCATGCCCGAGACCGATGCCGACGCGGCGGCCGCGAGCGCCGAGAAGCTCCGTCGGCTCGTCGGCTCCCGCCAGGTCCGGCTCGACGACGGGCACGTGCTCGCGGTCACCCTGAGCGCCGGTGTCGCCGGCGGTCCCGGCCAGTTCCTCCAGCTCGACGCCCTCGTGCGTGACGCCGATGCCGCCCTCTACTCGGCCAAGTCCCTCGGCCGCGACCAGGTCTACGTCTTCCATGAGATCGAGGAGGGCAGCCTCGTCCGCCGGGCGGCGATCGGACCCCAGGCCCGCGAACGCGCGGTCGAGGTCGGGCGAGCCGCGATGGGGGCCGCGACCGCGACCCTCGAGGACGCGCTGTTCGCCCGCCCGCCGTGGGCGGGCCGCCCGTCGACGATGATCGCCGAGATGGCGGTGAGTCTCGCCCGAGCCCTCGACCTGCCGAACGGCGAGATCGACCGCGTCCGGACCGCGAGCCTGCTCCACGATCTCGGCAAGCTGGCCATCCCCGACGAGATCCTGACGAACCCGGGCGAGTTGACCGACCCGGAGTGGCGGGTGGTCTCGGAGCATCCGAAGATCGGCCAGGTCGTCCTCGAGCAGGCCGGAGCCCTGCGCGACGCGGCCACGATCGTCCTCCACCACCACGAGTGGTACGACGGCCGTGGCTACCCCCACGGGCTGTCCGGGCAGGAGATCCCGGTCGGTGCCCGGATCGTCGCGATCGCCGACGCTTACGAGGCGATGGTCGCCGGTCGACCTTATCGCCTCGCGATCAGCCACGACCAGGCGGTCGCCGAGCTGCGCCGCCACGCCGGCGTCCAGTTCGATCCGGACCTCGTCCGGCTGTTCAGCGTTCTGTTCGCCGACGGCGTCCCGTGGCGACCCGACGACCATGACTTCGCGCACGTCCACCCGACCGAGGACGAGCGGACCCACGCGCAGATCCACGACGACCTCCACGCCCGCCGCCGGATGGCCACCCCGTCGACCGACCTCGAGACGACGGCCGCGAACGTCGCGGCGGGCGCGGCCCGAGCCGCGACCGCCGGCCCGTACGACGCCTCGACCGGGACGACCGGCTAGCCATGGCGCCGCACCGCGACCCGTTCCACCGTCTGCTCGACCGGGTCGTCCGGCACGGTCCGCGGCGGGTGGATCTCGAGCCGATGCCGCCGGATCCCCGATTGCCGGAGCAGCGCCTGCTCGACGCCGCCGCGCGCTACGGCCGGATCGTCTCCGGTGACGGGTCGGGTCACCGCCGGCGCGACGCCGCGGCTGCCGGTGTTCGGACGGTGCCTCCGACCGACCCGTCGGACGCCGACGCCCCGGTCTGGGTGCGCCGGCTCGGCGACCGGGACGTAGGCGCCTCGACCGTCGGTCAGCCCGACCAGGCGGCGGTCCCGATGGACCCGGCCGCCTCCCGCCCGACTGTCGGTTCGGGCTCCGCCGGCCGGGACTGACCGCGCCGCTGGCGCGGGCCGACTCAGCCGGGCTCGGCCCGTCCGCGCCGGCCGACCAGCTCGGGGACCCACACCCGGAGACGCTCGAGGTGCTCCTCGTAGTGATCGACGGCGGACTTGCGGATCCACCAGGCCGCCTCATCGTTCGGCTCGCCGAGCTCGGCCCAGGTCTGGACCATGCGCGACCGGCCGGAGGTCGCCTGGATCCAGGCGACCTCCCAGGGTTGATCCGCCATCGCGGCCAGGAATTGCGCGTTCATCGCGTCGATGTCGACATCGTGGCCGCCGTAGGTCCGGGCGCGCATCCGCTCGAACTGGACTTCGGCCTCGGCAAGCCACGTCCCGATGTGGGCCGCCACGTCACGGACGGACCAGTCCGGATCGCGGTAGTACCCGGGGATGAGGCACTCCTCCGGGGTCAGGGTCCGGACGAGTTCGGTGAGCTCATACCAGGCCGCCCGTTCGGCCTCGATGTCGGCGAGGTAGGGCACGCCGTCGCGGGTCGTGGTCGTGCCGGTCGTGGCCGGATCGGTCTGCGTCTGATCGTCTGGCGGCATGGCTCGGATCCCCTCGGCGGACGTCCCCATCGTAAGCGTCCGCCGGGCCGCGGTCGACCTTGACCCCGAACGCGTCCGCGACTATCCTGCCGGGACCCGCGGCATCGATGGCAGCGTTAAGCGTTAACGCTAAGCCCTGGGAGGTCGGAGGATCCCGTGACGTCGTTCCCGGACTTCAGGCTGACCGGCCAGGTGGCCCTCGTCACGGGCGCGGCCCGCGGCATCGGTCGCACGATCGCGCTCGCCCTCGCGGACGCCGGGGCTGACGTGGCGCTCGGGCTGCGCGAGCCGGGCAGCGCCGCGGACCTCGCGGACGAGATCCGGGCGATGGGTCGAGCGGCGCTGCCGCTGGCGATGGACGTCCGCCGGCTCGACCAGATCCAGACGGCGATCGATCAGACGATCGACCGGTTCGGCCGGCTCGACCTGCTCGTGAACAATGCGGGTCTCGGCCCGAGCGCCCCGGCCGAGGCGGTGACCGAATCGGACTTCGACCTGACCGTCGATGTCAACATCAAGGGACTGTTCTTCGCGAGTCAGGCTGCCGGCCGGGTGATGATCGCGCAGGGCTCGGGCAGGATCGTCAACCTGAGCTCCCAGGCAGGCTTCGTCGCCCTGCCGACCGAGTCGGTCTACTGCCTGACCAAGGCCGCGGTGGCCCATCTGACGAAGTGTCTGGCGGTCGAGTGGGGTCGCTACGGCATCACCGTCAACGCGATCGCGCCGACGTTCATCCGGACACCGGGCACGGAGCCGGACCTGGCCGACCCGGTGTTCCGAGCCGACGTGGAGGAGCGGATCGCCGGTCTTCATCGCATCGGCGACCCGATGGATGTCGCCGGTGCCGTCGTGTACCTCGCCTCGCCGGCGGCGTCGCTCGTGACCGGGACGACCCTGCTCGTCGACGGCGGCTGGACAGCCCGTTGAAGGCGCGCCTCGGCGGGTCTAGGTAACGGTCGTGCCGGTCTCGAGCAGGCCGACGGCGGCCCCATCCTCGGCGATCGACTCGAGGGTCCCCGGCTCGGTGACCTCCGCGAACCCCTGGAGGATGAGGCGGTCGATCCCGAGGTCTTCGAACTCGCGCATCCGAGCGCGCCGTTCGCGACCGGGCGCGACGTCGGCCGGCTGGCCCCAGACATAGACCGATACGCGGAGCGTCGCGGGATCTCGATCGATCTCGCGGCATCGCTCGGCGATGACGGGCAGGGCCGTGGCCACCGCCTCGGGCATGAGCGCGTCGAGGTTCAGCTCGTCGGCAAAGCGCGCGGCAAGCCGCCAGGTGACCTTCGGCCCGTTCCCCCCGACCATGATCGGGATGCGCGGGTGCTGGAGCCCCTTGGGCTCGTGGATCGCGTCGTGCACGCTCGCGTGCTTCCCCTCGTACGTGGCGCGCCCGGGCCCGAGCATCCGGCTGATGATCTCGAGGTGGTCGGCGAGGATCGCCAGCCGCTCGGGCGCAGCCGGGAAGCCGTAGCCGTACGCCAGCCACTCGTCCTCTTTCCAGCCGGCGCCGATCCCGAGCTCGACTCGACCGCCGCTCACGACGTCGAGCGTGGAGATCGCCTTGGCCGTGAGCCCGGGGTTGCGGTAGGCCGCGGCGAGGACGAGGTGCCCGAGCCGTGCCCGCTGGGTCGCCAGTGCGAGCCCTGTGAGCTCGACGAACGGCTCGAAGATCGGAGCGTCGATCAGCGGCGGGTCGACCTGGAAGTGATCGTTGATCCAGATCGACTCGAACCCGAGTGCGTCCGCGGTCCGCGCCGAGTCCATCGTCCGATCCCAGGCCGTGCGCGGGTCGAGCCCGAGGTACTCGCGATCGCATCCCTGGGCCAGGCTGATCCCGAGTCTCATGCGGTCACCTCCGGGAGCGATACCGATCCGGCGCCCAGCGGCGCTGCGGTCAATTCACGGACGACGAGGGTCGGCGGCACGACGGCGTCCTCGATCTCGTCAGCCGGTCGGTCGTTCTCGACCATGTCGAGCAGGAGCGTGGCCGCCGTCCGGCCCATCTCGACCCCGGCCTGGCTGACCGTCGTCAGCGGCGGGATCGTGAACGCGGCGATGTCGATGTTGTCGAAGCCGACGATCGACAGCTGTTCGGGAACGACGACCCGGGCCTGATACGCCGCCTGCATCAACCCGATCGCGATCGTGTCCGACGTCGCGAAGATCGCCGTGGGCGCCGACGATCCGTCGCGCTCGGCGAGCAGCTCGAGACCCAGCCGATAGCTCGGCCCCGGGTCGGGCTGGGACGTCGGGTACGAGGCGATGAGATCCGCCTGGCCACGCTCGGCCATGAACCAGGCGTAGAGCTCGGATCGCTGGCGCTGATCGGCCGTCCCCGGATCGAACACGCAGGCGATCCGGCGGTGACCGAGCTCCCAGAGGTGGTCGAGCGCGAGCATCGTGCCCCGCGCGCTGTCGCTGTAGACGCCCGGGAACGACGTCCGCGCGGTCCGGTCCGAGACCCCCACGATGAACCGGTGCTGCGAGGTCAGGTCGGCGAACGCGGCGTCTCCGCCGGTGAGGTCGCCGAGGATGAGGATCCCGTCGGCATGCGATCGTTCGAACATCGAGCCGTAGGTCAGGGCGACATCCGGCCGGTAGTCGACGTGCCCGAGGAACAACCGGTAGTCGCGTGCCCGGGTCACCTCGTTGACGCCCTGCAGCACCTGGATGTGGAACGGATCGGAGACGTCGCGGGCGATCACGCCGATCAGCGAGCTCCGGCTGCCGCGCAGGCCGCGCGCGAGGAGGTTGGGCTTGTAGCCGAGCTCGGCCGCGACGGCCAGGACTCGCTGGCGCGTCTCGTCGCGGATCGGGACCCCCGACTCCCGGCCGTTGAGGATCCGCGACACCGTCGTGATCGAGACCCCCGACCGCCCGGCGACGTCGCGCAGCGTGACCGAGCTGGCCGCCGCCCGCGTATTCATCTGCCCGCCCGCCATGGCGAGCGGAGGATCGCGTCAGCTATGGCCAGGCCCCTTCGACCGTCGGGACCCCCTTGACGGGGGCTGCCCGCAGAGTATCCTGCGGGCTGGGTGACATCGTCAAGCGTAAACGTTAAGCCCCGCGCCAACGTGTCGAGCGTCGACGTTGAGCGTCACCCGGAATCCACGGACATCGTTTGTCGCGCTACGGGGCATACTAGGGCCCGCGCGGGGTCCCCAGCGCGCAGGAGGAGGACGACCCGGTGAACCATCCCAACACGGCTCGGTGGTCGAGACTCGCCGTCCCGATCGCCATCGTCGGCCTCGTCGTGGCCGCCTGTTCAGGGGGCGGTGCCACGTCCGCCCCGAGCGTCGCGCCGACGACCGCACCGACCACGGCGCCGGCCAGCGTTCCGGCCAGCGCGCCAGCCAGCGCGCCGGCGAGCGCCGCCGCCGGCGGGTCGTGTACCGCACCGACCGGCACGGTCCACGTCCCGATCGCCAACAAGGACATGAGCCCGGACGAGATCAAGGCCGCGATCGCCGCCGAAGGCAGCCTGGTCGTCGGGAACTGGACCTACACGGCCAACGACGAGCTGGTCAAGCAGTTCCAGGACTACGTCAAGAAGGAGTTCGGCGCCGACGTCAAGCTGACGTACGAGGGGTCGCAGACGCCGAGCGTCTACCTGACCTCGCTCTACGCCGCCCAGAAGGGTGGCAACCCGTCGCCGTACGACGTCATGGCCATCGAGGAGAACTACTGGGCGGAGGCGATCGCCAACGACGCGGTCGACAGCTACCTGCCGTCGGGTCTCGTCCCGAACCAGGCTCTGGTCCTCGACCAGTTCCAGCACGTCCCGACCTCGATCGCGTTCCAGTCGACCGCCTTCCCGGCGATCGTCTTCAACAGCGCCAGAGCGCCGTTCATCAAGGCGATCAAGGATCTGGCCGACCCGCGGCTCAAGGGCAAGGTCACCCTGCCGTTGCCCGGTGACATCACCGCCGGCGGCTTCCTGCTCGGTCTTGCGTCCGAGCTGGGCAAGGACTACAAGGATCCGGCCCAGATGAAGGAGGTCGTCGACTGGGCGGTCGCCAACATCGGACCGAACGTCGTCAAGTACACGTCCGATTCGTCCGAGATGCAGCAGTTGCTCCACAGCGGTGCCGTCGACGCGGTCTCGTTCTGGAACAGTCTCGCCCGACTCGAGTACCTCGGCGGCCAGAAGGACACGGCCCTGCTCGTGCCCGCGACCGTCTACCCGGCCAACGGCTACCTCTGGATCCCGAAGGGGGCACCGCACCCGATCCTGGCCCAGATCTTCATCAACTGGCGGCTCTGCAAGGACGTCCAGTTCCCGAACGCCTGGCCGATCGAGCACGGTCCCTGGAGCGAGCTCAGCGAGGGCTTCCTCGGGCCGGACTATGTCGACCAGGTGCCGGACTGGTTCAAGGCCGACTACAGCAAGTACTACCCGACGCTCGACCAGATCAAGTCGAACTTCAAGCAGATCGACTGGGAGGCCTACAACAAGGGCGTCAAGGAGTGGATGGACTACTACGCCCAGAAGACCACCGGCCAGTGACGGACCGGTCCGCCGCCGACGCACGGCGGACCCGACCGTAGATGGCGACTGACCAGGTCGTCCTGGCGCGACCGATCACGACGCTCCCGCCCGAAGTGCGACGGCGGGAGCGTCGCAGCCGTCTGACGACGTTCGCCCTCCTCGCGCCGGCCGCCGTGGTCGCGGTCGCGTTCCTGGCCTACCCGCTGGTGTTCATCTTCCAGATGAGCTTCACCCAGGGCAGCAGCTACCTGTCGATCCATGGTCCGGTCTGGACGATCGACAACTACCTGGCGATGTTCGGGCGGTACCTGCCGAACCTCCTCGTCACCCTCCAGCTGGCGATCCTCGCCACGCTCGTCGACCTTGTCTTCGGGTTCCCGTTCGCCTACATCCTCGTGCGCAAGGTCCACTACCGGACCCTCGTCCGAGGCTTCATGGTCTTCCCGATGTTCGGGGCGCTGTACATCGCCTTCGGACTCCGCTTCATCCTGCTCCCTGGCGGTCCGGCGACGCCCTTCCTCCAGGCGCTCGGGATCCCGGCCACCCAGGCCCTGTACAGCCTGCCGACGGTGGTCTTCGCGATGGCCATCTTCACGTTCCCGTTCATGGTGATGAACATCGGGACGGCCTTGAGCAATCTCGATCCGACGCTCGAGGAGGCCGCCGCCTGTCTCGGCGCCAAGCCGGCCCAGACGTTCCGGCGGATCGTCGTGCCGCTGACCCGCTCGGGGATCGTGGCTGGGATGCTCATGGTGTTCGGCTGGAGCATCGGCACGTTCGCCGAACCATTGCTGCTCGGTTCGATCCAGGAGCAGCGGGCGCTGGCCTGGACGCTCTATCAGCGTGGCGTCGTCCAGAACGACTACGGGCTGTCGACGACGATGGGCATCGTGCTGCTGGTCATCGCCTTTGCCGTGTCCTGGGGATCGCTCCGCTACTCGCGCGGAGCGCTGGTCGATTGAGCGCGATCGCGACCGGCCGGACGGCCGCTCCTGCGAGCCAGCGTCGGCGCCGGATCAGCCGCCGGACGATCATCGACGCCCTGAGCCATCTGTACATCTGGCTGTGCCTGTTCGTGTTCGTCCTGCCGTTCCTGACCCTGCTGGTGTACTCGTTCACCGGGCCTGGGGGGACCTACGCCATGGCGAACTTCCAGTACGTCCTCGGCAGCTTCGGGATCAACCTGCTGTGGAGCTTCGGGATCGCGGCCGCGACACTGCTCATCAGCGCCGCGATCAGCCTGCCCGCCGCGTACGGGATCGTCCGCTACACGTTCCGTGGCAAACGGACGCTGTTCACCGCGCTGACGCTGCCGCTGTACGTCCCGGGCGCGGTCATCGGCATCTCGCTCCTCCTGACCTACAACTTCACGTACCACCTCACGACCTCGCCGATCGGCCTGGTGATGGCGATGGTCGTCGGCAGCTTCCCGTTGATGCTGACCCCGATCGTCGTCGCGATGAAGGACCTGCCGCTCGTCTACGAGGAAGCGGCCGAGTGCCTCGGGGCGACGCGCTGGCAGACCTACCGCAAGATCGTCTTCCCGCTGATCGGGCCCGGCTTGAGCGCCGGCCTGATGCTCAGCTTCGTCATCGTCTTCAATGAGTACCTCGTCACGCTGTTCGTCCACCCGCCGGGCCTGACGACGGCTCCGCTGCGGATCTTCAATCTCGTCCGGACCGCGGGACTGCTGCCGACGACCGCCGCCCTGGCGGTCACGATGCAGCTCATCTCGTTCGCCGCGGTGATCCTCTTCTTCCGGGTGTTCGGGACGCGCTATCTCAAGGGGACGTACCTGATCTGATGTCGACCGTCCGATTCGAGTCCGTCACGAAGTCGTACGGCCAGACGCTTGCCGTCAGTGAATTCGACCTGCTCGTCGCCGACGGCGAGTTCCTGACCCTTCTCGGTCCGTCGGGCTGCGGGAAGACCACCACCCTGCGGATGACGGCCGGGCTCATCGAGCCGAGCGGCGGACGGATCTTCTTCGACGACCAGGATGTGACCTACCAGCCGCCGCGGACCCGGAATATCGGGTTCGTGTTCCAGACGCCCGCCCTGTTCCCGCATCTGTCGGTCGCCGACAACATCGCCTTCGGGCTGTCGGTCAAGGGTCAGAAGAAGCCGGCCATCGCTGCCCGGGTCGACGAGATGCTGGCGATGGTGGGGCTTGCCGGCTACGGCAAGCGGCTGCCGGCCCAGCTGTCCGGCGGCCAGCAGCAGCGGGTCGCGCTGGCCCGCGTGCTCGCCACCGACCCACGCGTCCTCCTGTTCGACGAGCCGCTCTCGGCGCTCGACAAGAATCTGCGCGACTCGCTCAAGTACTCGATCCTCGACCTCCAGCGGCGGACCCGCAAGACGGCGATCTACGTCACCCACGATCAGTCGGAGGCGTTCGCGATCTCCGATCGCATCGTCGTCATGAACGAGGGGCGGGTCGAGCAGATCGGGACCCAGACCGACATCTACCTGCATCCCCGGACCCCGTTCGTCGCCGAGTTCATCGGCGCCAACAACAGCCTGCCAGGGACGGTGTCGGACGTCCGGACCGAAGGCGAGGCGACATTCGTCACCGTGTCGGCTGGCTCGCTGACCCTGCGCGGTCCCGCGTACGAACCGTTCGCCGTCGGCGACCCGGTTCTCGTCTACGTCCGGCCCGAGGACGTCGCGGTGTTGGACGAGGGCGAGCTGCCAGGCCACGCCAACGTCGTCGAGGGGGTCATCGACCGGGTGATCTTCGAGGGCGCGACCGCGCAGCTCCGGGTGGACGTCGGCGGTCGCGAGGTCCGTGCCGACATCAGCGGCGGCCAGCGGATGGCGCTCGTCCAGCGCGACGGCAAGGTCCGGCTCGCGTTCGACCACCTCACGCTGATCCCGGCGACGGGACCGACAGCGCAGGCCGGCCTGGATGCCGCCGCGGCCGAACCGAGCGTCGCCGGCGGGGCGCCGTAGCGGCGCGACCCTGCGGGGCCGGCGAGGGCCTGGGTCAGGGCGCATCCGGATCGGCTAGGCCGTCGGGCGCCGCGCCCGGATCGCCCCGAGCTCGTCGGGCAGGAGGCGCTGGACCTTGGCGATCGCCTCGACGACGTCGGCGACGCCCCGCTCGCCGGCCCGGAACACGTTCTCGTCGAGATACACGGACTCGAAGGCGCCGACCCGGTCGGCGACCGGGAAGGCCATCTCGGCCACGTCGAGCCGCTCGGGGAACTGCATCGGGACCGGCAGCCGCGACAGCGACGGTTGGAAGAGCGGATCGCGGCTCAGGCTCGGATAGCCCACTTCGCTGCCGATCCCCTCGGCCTCGAGGGCGTCGCACACCAGCTCGTGGTCGGCGCCACCGAATGCCTCCGGCTCGATCGCGAACATGTACTTCCAGAGGCTCCGCCGGGTGTTCCTCGGATCGACGTCAAGCAGGCGGACGCCCGGGATCGCCGCCTCGGCCACGAGTCGCTCGAAGGCCAGCATGTTCGCCGCCCGCTCGTCGGCCTGACGCTCGAACTTGGCGAGCTGGCTGAGCAGCAGTGCGGCGTGGAGCTCGCTGAGCCGGTAGTTGGCGCCGAACGTGTAGTCCCGGCCCGCCGCGTCCTTCGGCCGGCCGCAGTCGATGATCGAGCTGACCCGTTCGACGAGGTCGGCCCGGTCGGTCAGGAGGCTGCCGCCCTCGCCAGCGGTCAGCATCTTCGTGCTCTGGTGGCTGAACGAGCCGAACGTCCCGATGCTGCCGGCGCCGCGTCCGTTCCAGGCCTTGCCGTGGCTGTGTGCGCTGTCCTCGATGACCGCCAGGCCGTGTCGCGCGGCGATCGCCATGATCCGGTCCATGTCGGCCATGCTCTGGCCCAGGTGGACCGGGATGATCGCCCGGGTCCGTGGCGTGATGGCGGCCTCGACCGCGTCGGGATCGATCGACCAGGTGCCGGGCAGGACATCCACGATGACCGGCAGGGCACCGGCGGCGATCGGCGCGCAGGCCGTCGCGGCGAACGTCAGCGCGGGCACGATCACCTCGTCGCCCCAGCCGATGTCGAGCGCCCGGAGCGCGACCTCCATGGTCACCGTGCCGTTCATCATCAGGATCCCGTGGCTGGCTCCCTGGAGGGCGGCGAAGCCTTCCTCGAACGCCGTGGCGAGCGGGCCCGGGACCGGGTGGCCGCCCCACCGTCCGGACCGGACGACGGCGGTCACCGCCTCGACGTCGGTCTCGTCGACCTCCGGCCACGTCGGAAAGCCGTCGGGACGAACGGGCGCGCCGCCGAGGATCGCCAGTCGGTCGCTCATCGCCGTCCTCCTCTGCTGGCGGTCGCTGGATGCTCGTGCGACGCGACGCTCCGACAATTCTGCATGGAGCGCGGGCCGTCCGCAGGCCGCCCGGGCAGGCGTCGGAGCCCACCGGCACGCCGTCTTGAGCCGGTGGGCGACCCCGCGTCCGTGGCGGGCCGATCAGAGGCGACCGAAGATCAGCGTCGCGACCAGTGCCACCGCGATCGAGTTCAGGCTGCAGTGGACCGCCATCCCGAGGTACACGTTCCGCTTCCAGCGAACGGCGTAGACCGTGGGTCCGAACCCGAGGATGCGGGCGACGATCTGCCAGGGCGACCAGAAGTGATACAGCGAGAACAGGCTGACATTGACGAGCGGGGCCCAGCGGCCCATCCACTCCATGCGCGGCAACAGATAGCCGCGGAAGTACAGCTCTTCGACGATCGGGCCGATGAACCCGTTGATGACGAAGAAGGAGACGAGGGTCAGCGTCCAGACGGTGCTCGAGTACTCGCCGACCTGATCGATCGCGATCGGGGTCACGAACCACTGGGGGAGCCATCCGAACAGGCTCCTGATGAGCTGCGGTTCGATGACCTGATGGATGCCGAAGCCCAGGAAGGCCGCGACGATCAGGGTCGGCACCAGCCACAACCAGGTCCGGAGCCGCATCGGTCGTCGAAAGGTGATCACGCTGAGGCGCGAGCCCAAGCCTCGACCAGCCCAGATCACGACGCCGAGCTCGATCGGCACGAGCACGCCGACGATCGCCAGGAGCAGCGCGACGATCGCCGGAAGGCCGGCCCGCTCCACGATCGGGGCCAGGACCACGAATGCCAGGGTCATCAGCGCCCCCGGGACGAGGAACAGGACGAGCAGCCGGGCGAGGGACAGCTGATCCGGGAAGGACGCGTCGACGACACGTCGCTGGGACGGCACGGGCACCTCGACCTCGACCGACTGGTCGGTCGTGCCGAGTCCGTCGACGGATCCGTTCATCGGGCAGGAGCCGGGCGCCGGAGACCGCCGAGGGCCACCAGGGCGATCGCGATCCCTGCGGCCATGACGTTCCGGATGACCCACGACGAGTCTGCATCGATCCCGGCCATGATCGGCGCGACGCCGTTGAGCGCCGCATGGAACAGGGCGGTCATCAGGACGCTCCCCCCGGTGCCGACGAAGATCCAGGTCAGCAGGATCGAGTACGAGAAGATGCTGACCACCATCGGCCAGATCGCGAGGTCTCCGTACCACTGACCCGGCAGGAACAGGAACACGTGGATGAGGGTCCAGGGCACGGCCAGGACGAGCGCCGCGCGAAGCGGCGACATCGCCGACAGCAGTCGGGAGAGCGCGAAGCCGCGCCACGCCAGCTCCTCGGTGAATGCGGGCAGCAGGACCACGAGCGGGATGATCACGACCGCCGGGAACAGTGAGTCGAACAGGCCCTCGAGCGGCTCACCGAGGCCGACCGCGACAGCGACGGTCCCAAGAGACCAGAGCACCGGAATGGCCAGGACGAGGTACCAGCGGCGATCCGCAGGCCGGATCGTCAACGTGTGGAGGAGCGTTCGCAGCGCCCCGTGTCCTTCTCGCCACGCGATAAGGAGCGCGATCACGGCGGGTCCGACGGCCAGGACGAACGGGAGCAGGGCGACTGGCGCACCGATGCCGACCGCGACGGCCGCGAGCCCCAGACTGAGACCGACGAACCAGACGACACTCTGGAGCTGCTGCCGGCTGGCACGTTCGCCGATGAGCTGGACGTCGTCGGCAGACGTCTGGAGCTGCGACGCTGCGCCTGAGGCGGTCATGGTTCGGGCCTCCCTCGGGACTGGTCAGGCGTCTGGGTGAACGACTGACCTCGCGATGGTGCCGCCCGGCGGCCGTCGGGCCATCGGGGCTGGGCCCGGTCCGGCATCAGGGCCAACCCTGAGCGGCCCACCGTGGGATCCGGGCGAACCGGGCGACCGGCCTAGACGCCGAGCGGGATCTCCGCGACCACCCTGGTGCCGCCACCCTCCGGGCTGTGGACCGACAGGCTGCCCCCGATGGCAGCGACCCGATCGGCAAGCCCACGCAGCCCGCTGCCATCGGCCGGATCGGCACCGCCAACCCCATCGTCAGCGACCTCGACCCGGAGGGCCTCGTCGGAACATTCGGCGCTGACCGTCGCGCGGGTCGCGGACGCGTACTTGGCGACGTTGACCAATGCCTCAGAGACGACGAAGTAGGCGGTCGCCTCGACGGCCGGCGACAGTCGCCGATCGGGCAGGGCGAGAACGGTGGCCGCGACCGTCGACCGGTCCGCGAGCGTGTCGATCGCCGGCCCCAGTCCGGCCTCGGTCAGGATCGCCGGATGGATGCCACGGGCCAGCTCGCGCAGCTCGACGAGTGCCGCCCGGAGTTCGATCGCGGCGGCGTCCAGACTCGTGACGATCGCCGGGCCGGCATCTTCGCCGGCATTCGACCGGGCCAGTCGCACGGCCAGAGAGGCGGAGATGAGTCGCTGCTGCGCCCCGTCGTGGAGATCGCGCTCGAGACGGCGACGTGCCGCGTCCGCGGCCTCCACGATGCGCGCCCGCGACCGGCGAAGTTCGTCCTGGGTCGCTCGCTGGACGGTGAAGTCGCGGATGATCGCGGTGACCTCGTCCGCTCCGCTCGGCGTGACCCGGGCCTCGTAGTCGCGACGTCCCGAGGGCAGTTCGATCGACATGTCCAGGGTCTGGATCGTGCCCGAGGAGATCGCCGTCTCGGCGGCGACCCGGAGCGTACGCCCCATGTCGGGTGGCAGGGCCTCCTCGATGGATCCGCCGATGGGCGGGTGGACGGGTCCGTCGAGGAGGCCCGAGCCCTCGTCGTGGATGTCGAGGTAACGACCGTCCGGGGTGAACCGGATCATGAAGTCAGGCAGCGCATCGAGGAGGGCGCGCTGCCGCAGTTCGCTCTGTCGGTAGAAGCCGACGAGCAGGGCGAGCGGGATCGCGGCCGGCGCGAGTCCCCGTGCCGCCAGCAGGAATGCCTCGAGCTCAGGCGGCACGACGAAGAACTGGATGACGAGGCTGGTGACCAGCACGCCCATCAGGACCGAGCCGGCGATGAGGACCGGGAGAAGCTCGGCGCGTCGACCCCGCGGCGCGACGACCCATCGACGGATGACGACGAGACCGGCGAAGCTCGCCAGCGCGACGCCGACGTACAAGCGCCCCAGCTCGAGGTCCACGTCCGGAGGCATCGGCACCAGCCGGATGGCGTTGTTCGCGGTCGTGCCGATCGCCAGGATCGCCACGGTCAGCCGATCCAGCCGCGTCTCCAACCGGCCGCTCGGATAGGCGAGGATCAACGCGATGAGCACGACGGCGACGACATCGGCGAACGCCGTCCCGACTGCATGGAGCAGCGGGATCTCGGACAACTGGACGTTGCCGATGAACCAGGTGAGCCCGACGAGGGTCATCAGGCGGCCGGTCGGATTCGCCGGCCGGCTCGACCAGATGGCCAGACCGCCATACAGGTAGGTCCAGCCGATCGCCAGGTCGCGCAGGACGTCGAGGGCCGGCGCACCCGTCTGGTAGTAGACCGCCTCGCTGGCCAGGCCCCAGACCAGTCCGAGGATCCCGATCGTCATCCGGATCGACGGTCGTCGCATGGCGCGGACAGTGACAGATGGATGGGTCGGCCGTATCGGGGGAGACCCTGACGAGGCGAACGGCTCGAGTCGGTCGGGTCGCCCCTGGCCCCTGACCGGCTCGAGATCGGCAGGCGGTGGCGGTCAGAACTCCTGGCGGTCGAAGACGAGCTTCGCGCCTACGGCCAGGATCGCCATCGAGAGAAGCCAGCCGCCGAGCGTCAGCGCGGAGGCCGGGTGACCGGTCGCCGTCGCGATCGCCCAGGTGCCGATCGACGTGGGTGAGACTTCATTCACGACCGGGACCAACGCCCCGATGCCGGACGGCAGGAACATGACGAGGAAGCCGACGCCAGCGATCCCAGCCGTTGACTTCAGGCCGGTCCCGAGGGCGACCGTCAGTCCGATGTAGAACGCGGGGACGGTCAGATACAGGACCGCGAACAGACCGACGGTCGCGAGATCGGGCGCTTGGCCGTAGGCGACCGTCGCGACCACGGTGGAGACCGCCAGCGGCAGGGCGACACCGACGAGGCCGTAGACCACCATCGCCGCGCTCCACTTGGCTGCGAGGATGCCCGTCGGCGAGACGGGGTTGGTCAGGCTCCAGGCAAGGGTCCCCCGGTCGCGCTCGGCCGACACCAGGCCCATCGTCGCCAAGAGGGCGACGATCGCGAAGGTGAGACCGGCCCAACCCATCAGCACGTTGACCGTCGGATCCATCGACAAGGAGGCTGCGCCCGGTGAGTCCTTGGGGACGAGGAGCGGGATGAGCGTGGACAATCCGGCAGCCGCGACCGAGACGACGCCGACGACCAAGGCGCGACGACCGCGGACCCATTCGGCGATCTCCTTGCGGAAGACCGTTCCAGCGCCCAGCAGGAGACGGCCGCGGCCCTGGGTCCGCGCAGCATCGAGCGCGGTCGTCTGGGCGGTCATGCAGCCACCTCCTTCTGGTCGATGAGCCGCAGGAAGACGGTCTCGAGATCGAGGGTCTCCTCGGCGTTACTGATCAGGGTGAGACCGGCGTCCACGGCGAACCGGGTGATCGCGCCCTGCACCTCAGCGGACGCCCGGTCGTCGGTCGTGACGTCGTAAGTCCAAGTCTCACCGTCCCGCGACACCAGGGATGCACCGGCGACACCGGGCAGTCCACGAAGCGCGACCTCCGTCGCGGTCGACGCACCGCCAAGGACGACGCGGAGCATGTTCTTGGTGAACGAGGCGAGCAGCACGTGTGTCGGGGCCGACTTCACGAGGCGTCCGTGGTCGAGGATCGCGACGTGGTCGCTCACTCGCTGCACGTCGTCCAGGATGTGCGTCGAATAGAAGACCGTCGTCTCCCCCTTCAGTTCCTGCATGAGCTCGAGGACGTCCTTCCGGCCGATCGGATCGAGTGCTGAGACCGGCTCGTCGAGGAGGATCACGGCGGGCCGGCCGACGAGCGCCTGGGCGATCCCCAGCCGCTGGCGCATCCCGCCGGAGTAGGTGCTCGTGCGCCGATCGCCCGCTTCGCCGAGACCGACCCGTTCGAGCAGGTGCGAGATCCGCTGCTCTCGGTCAGCGTCGGCGGCACGAAAGCGCGCCACGTAACGGAGAGTCTCGCGACCGGTCATCCAGTCGTAGAAGCGCGGGGTCTGCGCCAGATACCCGAGCTGACGCCGATGGTCGCCGGCACCCGAGACCGGCACCCCGTTGACGGTCGCGCTGCCGCCGGTGGCGCGGGCGAGGCCGGCGAGGACCTTGAGCGCGGTCGTCTTGCCGGCGCCATTCGGACCGAGGAAACCGAAGACGGTGCCCGGCGGCACGTCCAGCGTGAGGTCGGTCAGCGCCTGGACAGCCTGGTAGTGCTTCGTCAGGCCGACCATCGAGATGGCATTCGACATGGGGAACGCTCCGCTACGGTCATCAGCCGATCGATGTCACGACCTTCGGCCCGCTCACGCGCTCGGTCATCGGGGTGGGCCCGCGGGTCTGGCCAGGGTCTGCCCTGATGCGGCTCGTGGCCGATCAAGGCGTGCCACCGCCGGTCCGGGTTAACCCTGTAGGAGCAGGCGGCAGGCCATGCCACGATGGCCGTATGCATTCGATCCTCATCGTCGACGACAACGCGGGCTTCCGCGTCCAGGCTCGCGCGTTGCTGGAGGCCGACGGGTTCGACGTCATCGGCGAGTCCGAGGACGGGACGTCCGGGCTTGCCGCGGCTCGTTCGCTCCGACCGGATCTCGTGCTGCTCGACATCGGCCTGCCCGACGTCGAGGGGTTCGAGGTCGCCCGGGAGCTCGCGGTCGACGGTCCGCCGCCCCTCGTGGTGCTCACATCGAGTCGCGAGGCGAGTGCCTACGGCCCGCGCCTGGCGAGCAGCCGGGTGCTCGGCTTCATCCCGAAGGACGAACTGTCGGGCGACGCGATCCGGGCGCTGGTCTCCGACGCGTGACCCTGCGGCTCGTCCTCGCCGACGACTCGCTCCTGCTCCGCGCAGGGATCGCCCGGCTGCTCGTCGAGGCGGGGTTCGAGGTGGTCGGCCAGGCCGGGGATCCGACTGAGCTCCTCGAGGCGGTCCGGGCGTACCGGCCCGATGTCGCCATCGTCGACATCCGGATGCCACCGACCCACACCGACGAGGGCCTCCGCGCCGCTGAGGCGATCCGGGCCGAGCACGGGACTTCGGTCGGGATCCTCGTCCTGTCGCAGTACGTCGAGACGACCTTCGCGCTCCGACTCGTCGCCGACGGTGCCGGCGGTGTCGGCTACCTGCTCAAGGATCGGGTCGACGATCTCGACGACTTCGCCGATGCGATCCGACGGATCGCAAAGGGTGGGTCGGTCATCGATCCGGAGGTCGTCGCCCAGCTGGTCGGACGGCGCCGGTCCCGGATCCCGATCGACGACCTCACCGAGCGCGAGCGCGAGGTCCTGGCGCTCATGGCCGAGGGCCGCTCGAATCAGGCCATCTGCGACAGCCTGTATCTCGCCCCGAAGACCGTCGAGGCCCATATCGCCAACATCTTCTCGAAGCTCGAGCTCCTGCCCGCCCCCGACGATCACCGTCGCGTCCTCGCGGTCCTCGCTTACCTGCGGGGCTGAGGCCCAGAGACCGCGGGAAGCGCGTCCGCGTTTATCCGAGCTGCCCACTCGCACGTTCACGGCGGACCGTAGAGTTCGGCGCTTGCGAGCGGCGCGGCGCCGCTCGCGTCGGAGGCGCCGCCGGCCACGAGCGCCCGCCCATCCTCGAGCACCACGAGTGCGGGCCACCAGCTCGCGTCGGCCATCGCTCCTGTCGGCGACCACGATCCGGCGGCAGGATCGAACAGGTCGGTCCCGGCCAGTGGGTCGTTCGACGGTCCGAGGCCGCCGACGGCCACGACCCGTCCGTCCGGCAGGGCGGCCATCCGGAACTGCGCCCGCCCGGTCGACATCGCCCCGACGGTCGCCCACGCCTTCGTCCGTGGATCGAAGATCTCGGCGCTCGCGAGCGACTTGGATCTGACGGTCGCGGACGACCAACCGCCGGCGACGAGGACCCGGCCATCGGCGAGCGAGACAGCTTCATGGACGTACCGATGGGCCGCCATCGGCGCCGCCGTGGTCCATCGCCCGGTCCCCGGATCGAAGATCTCGGCACTCGCGCGCACGGTCCCGGCCCCGACCGAGGTGGAGCTGCCGCCCGTGACGAGGACCCGCCCGTCCTCGAGGCGGGTCGCCGTGTGGTAGCTCCGGGGGACGGCCATCGAGCCGGTCCGCGTCCAGGCCCGCGTCTTCGGGTCGTAGATCTCGGCGCTGGCGGTGGACGCCCGATCGTTCTTCGAGGTGCCGCCGCCGGTCACGAGGACCCGGCCGTCGTCGAGCAGTGTGGCGGTGTGCTGGAGCCGTGGGACGTGCATCGCAGGGAGCGCCGCCCATGTTCCCGCGACGGGGTCGTAGAGCTCGGCGATCGCCAACGGGACGTTGTCCTCGGCACCACCGGCGACGAGCACGCTGCCGTCGTCGAGGAGCGTGACGCTCGGATACGACCGAGCCTGGCTCATGGTCGCGGTCGAGGTCCAGCTCCCGGAGCGCGGGTCGTACAGCTCCGCGCTCGCGACCGCGGACGCGCTGTTCTTCGACGTATTCCCGCCGACCACCAGGACGCGACCGTCGGCGAGTCGCGTCGCACCATGACCCCAGCGCGCCTGGGCCAGGGGTCCGGTCTCGTGCCAGGTCGGGTCGTGGGCGGTGGTCACGGCCGACGGACTCGCCGCGGGCGATCGCGACGGGACCGCTCCGACCGAGCCGGCTGGGGACGGGCCTCGAGCCGAGCTCGCGGGCGGGGCGGATGACGGGGCGAGCACACCGGGTCGGACCACGACCGCCAGCGCGACCGCCACGCCGACCGCAACGAGCCCGATCGCGAGGGCCGCCCCGATCGGCAGCCGCGACCGGCGCGCCCTGACGCCGGCGACCGTCGGGCCGGTCCCAGACCCCGAGGCGGGCGCCGGCGGCGATGGCGCGACGACCGGAGCCGTCGGTCCGAGCCCCGGCTGGTCGATCCGTGACGCCTCCGGTCCCGGTCCCGGTGGTGGTGCGGGGATGATCTCGGTCGCCCACACGGGCGGCGCGTCACGCTCGATCGCCGACCCAGAAAGCGCCGCCAGGGCAGCATCGATGAGCTCCACACACGACCCGTAGCGGTCCTCCTTGCGCTTGGCCATCCCCCTCGCGACCACGGTGTCGAGGCGAGCTGGAAGATCGGGTCGTGCCGCTGTGACGGGTGGGGGCGGCACCGTCAGGTGGGCCATCAGCACCGCGGCATCGAGCTCGCGGTCGAACGGGACCTGGCCGACCAGACACTCGTACAGGACACACGCCAGCGAGTACTGATCCGACCGCCCGTCGACGGCGCTACCGTCGAGCATCTCGGGCGCCATGTAGCTGAGCGTGCCGAGCACGGCTCCCACTCGCGTGGCTCCGGCCCGGGCATCGATCGGCCGGACAAGGCCGAAGTCGGTGAGGAACACCTCCTCGGAGGGCCGCCGCGCCGACGGGCCGCCGAGGAGCACGTTGTCCGGCTTGACATCGCGATGGACCAGACCGTTCGCGTGGGCCTCGTCGAGCGCGCCGGCGACCTTGGCCAGGATGGGCAGCGCTCGATCCGGTTCGAGCCGTCCGGCCAGGCGCAGGACCGTCGCCAGGCTGGCGCCTTCGACGAAGCGCATCGCGAGGTAGAGCTCGCCATCGACCTGGCCGGCGTCGTAGATGTCGATGATGTTCGGATGGCGGAGCGAGGCCGCCAGGCGCGCCTCGCGCAGGAACCGATCGCGGAACGCCTCGTCCTCGGCCATCTCCGGGACGATGACCTTCAGCGCGACCCGGCGCTGGAGCGTCGTGTGCTCGGCGGCGTAGACGACGCCCATCCCGCCACGCCCGACCAGGGACTTGATGACGTATCCGCCGAACTGATACCCGACGGGCAGGGTCACGGCCACGCCGTCAGTCTGAACCCTGCCTTACCGGACAGCGTCTCCAACCAGCAGCCCGGTCAGGGACCCTTGAGATCGACGAGTCGGACAGCGCCCCGGCGGATCGCCTCGTTCGCGAGACGCAGCCGGGGGTTCTCCTGGCCTTCGTACACGTCGAACTTGTCGTAGAGGTGCACGAGGTGCTGTCGCACCGCCGCTTCGCTCACGTCGAGCGTCTCCGCGATCTGGTGGGTCGAGGCCGGTTCCGTGAACATGTCCGCCGCCAGCACGGGCCGGCAGAGCGCGACGAGAACGTCCCGCTCGCGCGGCGTCAGGCTGGGGGGTGGCTGGATCCGTTCGGTCGCCCGTCCCGGGACCGAGGCCTCCTCGCGGAAGACGAGGAGTGACCGGCCCACGCGGATCTCGTCGCCGGTCTCGAGCCGACGCTCGGCCCAGATCCGTTCGCCGTTGACGGTCGTCCCGTTCGCCGATCCGAGGTCGCGGACGGACCAGCCCGATCCGATCGGCTCCAGGACCGCATGGGCCCGGGAGACCGCGTGGTCGTCGGTCAGGGCGACATCGGCGTCGGCATCGCGGCCGAGCACGATGCGATGCCCGGTGAGGACGACGAAGTCCCGCCCTCCCCGTCGGTGGACCTCCACGTAGGCGCCGGTCTCGGCCATGACGCAAGCGTAAGGCGCCCCTTGCACCGATGGAAGGCCCGCGGCCCGGTCGGCGCATCCCGATCGCCGTGGGCCCGGGCGGACGATCCAGACCGCTCGGCACTCGACCGACGCCCACGGCGAAGGAGCCAGTCATGCAGCCCGATCCGACGACCCGCGAAGGATCAGCGCCCAGGACGGTCGGCGATGCGGTCGCCGCCGCGTTCATCGAGGACCTGTTCGCCCGGCATCACGACGAGATCTACGGCTACCTCGTGCGCATGCTGCACGATCCGGAGCTCGCCGCCGACCTGACCCAGGATGCGTTCGTCAAGGCGTTCCGCGCCCAGCACACGCTCCAGGATCGAGCCAACGCGCGGGCCTGGCTCTATCAGATCGCCCGGCGGGTCGCCCTCGACGATATCCGCCATCGGCGCGTCATCCGCTTCGTGCCATGGACGGGTGAGTCGCACGGGGCGGCGCCGTCGGCCGAGCACATCGTCATGGAGGCCTGCGGGTCGGAGGAGCTCCAGCGCGCCCTGGACCGGATCCCGGAGCGGCACCGTTCGGCGCTCGTCCTCGCCGAGCTGCACGACCTCACCGGCCTCGAGCTGGCCGCCGCCCTCGGCGTGAGCCACCTCGCCGCGCGCGCGCTGCTGTCGCGAGCTCGACGCAGCCTTCGGCACGCAGTCGAGGCGGAGCGTCAGGCCGACGCGGCGATGGCCGACGCGGAGATGGCGAACCTCGCGCCGGTCCCGGCCTGAACTGCGAGTCGGGACCACGGAGTCGCGCTAGTTCGACCGGGGTCGGCAGGGTGCTTCCCGATCCGGATGCGTCTCAGCCGGCGACGGGCCTCAGGAGGCTGTACTCGCCGTGGTAGCGGACCTCCAGGCAGTTGTTGAACAGGTTGAGCATGTTGATGAAGCCGATGAGGAAGGTCAGCTCGACCAGCTCGGGGTCGGAGAAGTGCTCGTGCAGCTGCTGTGACAGCGGCTCCGGGATCGCGTTGGAGTCGGCCATCGCGGCGCGGGTGTACTCGATCGCGATCCGCTCGCGGGGTGGCAGTCCGTCGGTGTGGTCGATCACGACGAGTGGTTCGGCCACGATGTCGGCGATGTCGACGAGATCGCAGTGCGACGACGTGCAGAACTGGCAGTCGTTGGACTTCGAGGCGGTGATGATCACCAGCTCCTTGACCCGCCGCTCGAGCAGCCCGCCCGGGTAGACGCACTCCCCGAAGCCCGCGAAGGCGCGCAGGATCTCCGGCCGCAGGCACATCGCCTGGATCATCTCGACCGGCGGTCGCCCGCGTTCCCACAGGCCGCGGCTCTCGTCGAACGAAGGATCGTCCTTCACCGCCTCGAAGGCGGATCGGATCTGGTCCGGGCTGACGGTGACGCGCATCGGCAGGTCTCCTGGTGTGGGGACTCGCAGCGTACCTCGGGGCGGACCGATCGGATCAGGCGGGACTCGACGTCGCGCGTAGCCGCTCGAGTCCATCGAGGATCAGGTCCAGACCGAACGCGAACTCGACATCGTCGTCGCAACCGCCGAGGCCCCCCTCGTGGCTGACCGCGCTGGCGAGCTCGGTGATGCGGGGGTAGTCGGCCATCGACCGAGCGATCATGGCCGCCATCTCGGGTGTCGGCGCGGCATCGTTCTTGTCGTCGAACAGGTCCTGGTTGAAGCCGAGAACACGGCTGCCCAGGACGTGGAGCGCGTGATGCGCAAGGTCGAGCGAGAAGCCGCCGTCGAGGATGATCGCGAGGACCGACTCCATATACGCCAGGGTCGCGGGCCCGGCGGTGGCCTGTTCCTCGATGACCCGGGGCGCCCATGGGTGCCGGAGCATGACCTGGCGCGCGGCGAGCACACGCCCGCGGAGCGTCGCCTTCCAGTCCCCGTCGATGGCGCGCGTGTCGATCTCGGCCACGACGGCGTCGACGATGCCATCCAGGAGGTCGTCCTTGTTTCGGACGTGGCGATAGAGCGCCATCGCCTCGACGCCGAGCTCGAGACCGAGTTTGCGCATGCTGACGGCCTCGAGCCCGCCCCGGTCGGCCAGGTCGACGGCGGCGCCGAGTACCCGCTCCCTGGACAACGGCGCCCGGAGCGCGGTGCGTGCGCCCGGCTGGGCTACCACATCACCTCGCATCATCCGATCCCGCGGCCTCGTGTCGCGAGACGCTTGACAAGTTTACAGTGTAGCCCTAGGTTTACGGTGTAGTTTACGCCGTAGACCGAGGTCCCTCTCATGAACGTTCCAACGGACGACAGGCCACTGCCAGTCGCGCCCACCCGCGACCCGCGCCTCCCGCCACGCTGGTTCATCCTGTCTGCCTGGGTGCTCCATCGCGCCCTCTACTCCGTCACTGGCGGGCGGCTCGGCCTCCGGGACGCGAGGGTCGACCAGTGGGGCATGCTTCGTCTGACGACGATCGGCCGGCGCACGGGCAAGGAGCGGACGGCCATCCTCGGCTTCCTCGAGGACGGACCGGATCTGGTCACCCTGGCGATGAACGGCTGGGGCGATCCCGAGCCTGCCTGGTGGCTCAACCTGCAGGCGAACCCGGACGCCTTGATCGTGTTGCCCGAAGGCCCGCGACGTGTCCATGGACGCATCGCAGTGGGAGTCGAGCGCGAACGCCTGTGGGCGAAGTGGGTGGGTCTCGGCCAGGGGCACGCGGGCTATGTCAAGCGGCGGTCGCGGGAGACCGCGGTCGTCGTCCTCGAGCCAGTACCCGAACTGGGCTCGACCCTCCGCTGAGTCGTCACGTTCGAGTCCTGGCGACCCAGGACTCCAGCACGCGACGGTGCCGGTCCTCGAGCTTCACCAGCTCTCGTCGCGAGTGCAGCAGGTCTCGGACCTCGTCGAAACTCAGCCCTTCGCTCTTCATCAGATAGGCGGCGATCACGGTCGCGGAGCGACCCCTGCCCTTCGCGCAGTGGATGAGGACGGTCCGGCCATCCGCGATCTGGTCGTCGATCCAGCTGACCGCCTCCGTCAGGACGGCCTCGTCCGGCACGGTCACGTCGGGGACCAGCACCTCGAGATGCGTCATGCCATGCGTCTCATAGAACGCATGATCGGAGGTTCGCTCCGCCCGAGTGTCCAGCACCGCGCTGATCCCCAGCGAGACGAGCGTCTGGTAGTCGCGCCGGTAGGTCGGCGCACCGCCGAGCCAGAGTCGCGGTTCGATCCGTGAGAACCAGGCGTGGCCCAGGAGCCGCTCGTACGTGAACCGGATCGCGGGGTACAGGCGGTCGAACGCCCGGTGGAACAGGGATAGGCCGGGTCGCCGCTCAGGGGACGACAACGGCCAGCGCCCCGGGCATGACGTCGACCGTCAGCGGGGTGCGCCCGACGTATTCGCCGTCCGTCCATACGGGCTGGTCGGGTTCGGTCTCGATCCTCAGCGTGCGGCACTGCCGATGGAACTTCGTCAGGTTCGCCATCGGCAGGTCCAGGAAGCGGACTGCCGCAGCGGCCAGGGTCGCGTAGTCGTGCTGGTCGATCCGGAAGCAGTCGAGCAGCCCGTCATCGACGGAATACGAATGCGTGATCCGGAGCCCGGTCCCCATCATCCCGGAATTGACCACGTAGACCTTGGTCGCGTCGAACTCGATGGACTCGCCGTCCAGCTCGGCGCGGTAGTGGATGGCGCTCGTGCCCCGGGCGTGCCCGGCTGCGTTGACCAGGTAGGCGAACACTCCGTACTTGTCCTTGGTCTCGCGACTCGTCTGCTCCTCGGGTTCGATCCCCACGTACAACCGCTGCACGAAGTAGCGGTCGTCGACCGTCGCCTGCCCGAGGTCGCGCAGCCGGCCGACATCGACGGCGCGGGTCTTCGCGCTGGTGCACAGGACCTCGGTCGCCTCGCGCAGGGTACCGGGCACGCCCATCTCCCGCGCAAAGCCGTTGCCCGTCCCCCCGGGCAGGATGCCCATCGGGATGTGACGTCCCGTGTCGACCGCGGTGTCCACGAGCGCGTTGGCGATCTCGTGCTGGGTGCCGTCCCCACCGTAGCCGGCGACGAGATCGACACCGTCCTCGACGGCCCGCCGGGCCTGGGCGGCAGCATCGCCGTACTTGTGGGTCACGCTGACGTCCCAATCCACTTCGTGCTGTCGGAAGACGTCATTGATCACATTGAGGATGGGCTCATCCCGGCCCGATGCCGGGTTGACGATCACGTGGACGCGGCGGTACGGCGGCTCGGACACGGGCGTGCTCCTGGCTGCGGCGATCCTCCCGACCAATGATGCCCGAACCGGATGCCGTTCGCCCCTCGCCCTCGGGCGTGAGCCCGCGGCCTCTTGACCGGACCTCGATCCGCTACGCGCTCGCCAGCACGCTGAACAGCTCGGCAGACTCGACGCGGATGAAGGGGGGTCGAGGCGCGTCGCGCGAAGCCTCGAGGGCGCCCCGCGCGGTCTCCTCGGACGTGAAGACCAGCACGTTGAGGGTCCTGCCCGCTCCGTCGCTCATCCAGAGTGCGGAGACGAAGCCCGGCGCCTGGCGCACGCGTGGCGCCACGTTCGCAGTCACCATTCCTCCGCTTCCATCGATCTGCGCCGCATCGCCCGCCTCGCGGACCACGACTGCGAACATGGGACCCTCCTTCGCCTATCATCGCGCAAGCTAATGTGATTTCATATAATGCAGAGTGGCATGAAATGACCGATAGCGTCAAGCCCCGTCGCCGGTACGAGTCTTCACGCCGCGCCGCGCAGGCCGCACAGACGCGGCGCGAGATCGTGACGGCCGCCGGTCTCCTGTTCCGCGAACGCGGCTACGGCGTCCCGCTGGCTGAGATCGCAAGCGAGGCCGGCGTCGTCGTCGAGACCGTCTACCGGGTCTTCGGCACCAAGGCCAATCTGTTTCGGGCAGCGGTCGAGGCGATGCTGGCCGGTGGCGCGAGCCGCGCCGAGATCCGTGTGGAGGACCGACCGGCGATCCGCGCCATTCTCGACGAACCGGATCCGCACAAGCAGGTGGCGCGTTATGCCGCGACGCAGCCCGGGATCCACCGCCGTGCGGGTCCGCTCCTACGTGCCCTGCGCGACGCGAGGGGGAGCGATCCTGAGCTCGGGCGGCTGTGGGACGAGATGGAGGCGTGGCGGCTCGACGGACAGGGTCGGTTCGTTCGGATGCTCGCCGACCGGGGGGCGTTCCGGCCGGGCCTCACGGTCGACGTCGGGATCGACATCGCGTGGACACTGTGCTCGCTCGCGGTCTACGACTCACTGGTCCTCGATCGAGGCTGGGATGATGACCGCTATCAGGCCTGGCTGTCCGACACCCTTGCCTGGGAACTGCTTGACTGCACTTCTCCCGTCGGTGAAGCAGCGGAGAAGCAGTAGACCATCCGTCGTCGCTGGATCCACCCGTCGACCCGCTCTCGCATTCGCTCATGGCCGGACCCGGGTACGAGGCGAGTCATGCGCTTCGTGACGGACGAGTCCTCGAGTACTGGGAGGGGGGCGACCCTGATGGCCGTGCGCTGACCCTTCAGCTCGCGCCCAGCTCGACGAGAAGCTCGTCCAGCTGCCCGAGCGCCTCGGGCATCCCGGACGTCGACCCAGATGCGATCGCACCGTCGAGCGCGTCCTTGGAGGGATAGAGATCGTGCACGACCAACAGCGTCGTGCCGTCCGTTTCGTCGAAGGTCACCGTGGTGACCGTCCCACCTTCATCCCCTTCGTCATTGGTCCAGACCAGGCGCGAGTGCGGTGTCACCTCGAGGTACCGACCGAAGAACTCCATGGTCGAGCCCTCGTAACCGAAGACCAAACGGTACTTGCCCCCGACGCGAACATCCGTCTCGCAGGAGAGCAGCGAGATGGGAAACGACTTCGGTGCCCACCACCGCTCGAGCAGCTCGGGCTTGGTCCACGCCTCGAACACGCTGCGCGCCGGGCCGTTGACGGTTCGGGTGACTACGAGCTCACGCTCGGACTTCCGTTCCACGGTCGCGTTCTTATCCATGAGGGCGGGCTCACTCTCTCTCGTTGCGTCCATCGACCTTCTCCTTCCGATCCAATTCCTGGACAACCTTGTCCAACTCGTCGAAGCGTGTATCCCAGAGCTGGCGGTACTGCTCGATCCATGACGTCGCTTCTTCGAGTCGGCGCGGGCCGAGCCGGCACGTCCGCACGCGCCCGACCTTCTCCGTGCTGACGAGCTCTGCATGCTCCAGGACGCCGACGTGCTTCCTCATGCCCGTGAGGGTCATGTGGAACGTTCGGGCGAGGTCCGTGATCGAAGCGTCGGAACGTCCGAGTTGCTCCAGAACGCCGCGTCGGGTGACATCGGAGAGCGCGGCGAATGAGGCATCGAGTCGGCCGCCCGAATACTGAACCATACGGTTCACTATACGCGGATGAACCGGCGAACGCAAGGGGATCGACGAAGCCAGGATGGCCAGCCTGTGCCCGGTTGAAGTACGCGAGCCCGCAGCCCTGGCGAAGGGCATGTCGGCCTGTCCGCCGCTCCCCCTCAGATCCGTGCTTGACAATATCAATTTAGTGCTAAATACTACGCCAGGTCGAGTCAACCCGACCCGACAACATCCAGTCCGAAGCCTGAAGGGAAGTCATTCAGTCATGAAACGATCCATCGCCCTCCTCGTGCCAGCGCTCGCCATCGCGATCGCGGCCTGCTCCAGCGCGGCCTCACCGAGCACGGCGCCCACCACGGCTCCCACGGCGACCCCGGCGCCCACCACCGCCGCGTCCCCCACCACCGCGCCTTCGCCTTCGGCTGCCGCCATGGCCAAGGACATCGTCCAGACCGCCACCGAGGCGGGCTCGTTCAAGACCCTGCTGGCCGCGGTCAAGGCCGCCGGCCTCGTTGAGACGCTTCAGGGCAAGGGCCCCTTCACCGTGTTCGCGCCGACCGATGCGGCCTTTGCCGCACTGCCGGCCGGCACGCTCGACGGCCTCCTCAAGGATCCCGCTGCGCTCAAGAAGATCCTGTTGTACCACGTCGTCTCAGGTTCGGTCACAGCTGACAAGGTCGTCGGACTCACCTCAGCCACGTCGGTCGAGGGAGCGCCGATCGCGGTCTCGGTCAAGGACGGAACCGTCTATCTGAACGACACCGCCAAGGTCGTGACTCCCGATGTGATGGCCTCGAATGGCGTCATCCACGTCATCGACAAGGTCATCCTGCCGCCGTCGAACTGACCCTGCGGACCACCGATCCCACCCGAGGGTGGGGCCCGTCTCCTCCGGGCCCCACCCTCGTCCCAACGAAGGATCATCTTGTGATTGCCGCAGACCAGCTCATCTCCACCCCGACGGTCGAGCTCCCGGCTTCGCGGGCCGCCTCCCTGCGGCGCTGGAACATCGGGCTTGGCTCCGTCCACGCCATCCAGGCGGTCGCCGTCCTCGCGCTCGCCACCGCCTTCGCGCTGCCGGTCACGGCGACGTTCATGGAGGGGCCGCCGGGCACTGCGGCAGGCGCGCCGACCACCCTGTTCGAAGTCTCCGTAGCGGGCGGCGTCGCCCTCTTCCTCCTGTTGTCGGCAGCCTTCCACTGGCTCGTCGTGCTGCCCGGTGTTTTCGGGCGCTACACCGCCGGCTTGGTGGCGGAGCACAACTACTTTCGCTGGGCCGAGTACTCGCTGTCGTCGTCGGTGATGATCGTCCTCATCGCGATGCTCACCGGGATCAGCGACATCTCTGCCCTGATCGCCATCTTCGCGGTCAACTCGGGGATGATCTTCTTCGGAGCAGTCCAGGAACGATACGAGCGACCGGGCGGCTCATTGTGGCCGTTCTGGCTCGGGTGCATCGTGGGCATCGCGCCCTGGCTCGCTATCGGCATCTACCTTTGGTCGCCCGGTAGTACCGCCGAGCCGCCCGCCTTCGTCTACGCGATCTTCGTGTCGCTCTTCGTCTTCTTCGACGTCTTCGCCCTTAACATGTGGCTCCAGTACCGGCGGGTCGGTCGGTGGAAGTCGTACCTGTTCGGCGAGAGGGCCTATTTCGTGCTCAGCCTGGTCGCGAAGTCGGCGCTCGCCTGGCAGGTGTTCGCGGGGACGCTGGCGGGCTGATGACCTCGGACCCTGCACGCCATCTCAGCCTGCACGAAGCAGCCGATCTTCTCGGCGTCCACTACATGACGATCTACCGTCGTGTCCGGCTGGGGATCCTGCCGGCCCGCAAGGTCGGCGGAACGTGGCTGGTCGATCCGGCCGACCTCGAGCTTGCGACGACGACGCCCGACCGTGGTCGCCGCCGCCGCGGGGCTAGCCATCCGCGGGTATCGACCTGGCAGGAGCGACTCCGAACGCGGATGCTCAGCGGGGACGTCGCTGGGAGCTGGCAGGTCATCGAGGCTGCCATGGCCTCGGGCTTCGAGCCAGGCGAGATCTACGTTCGGCTCCTCGCCCCGTCGCTGCACGAGATCGGGGCGTCGTGGCAAGCGGGTCGCGTCTCCATCGACCAGGAGCATCTCGCGAGCAGTGTGGCCACGACGCTGATCGGACGTTTGGGCCCCCGGTTCGTGCACCCCGGCCGCAAGAAGGGCGTCGTCATCGTCGCGATGCCGCCCGGTGAGCGTCACGGACTCGGAGTCGCGATGCTGGCCGACATCCTTGCCGACGCCGGATACGGCGTCCTCAACCTTGGCCCCGACACGCCGACGGCGTCTCTCGTCGCGGCCATGCGCGACGCGGGATCACTCGCCGCGGTCGTCGTGAGTGTCGTCGACGTCGAGCGTCGTCCGGCGGCCGGGCGCCTCTTGGCCGCCGCGCGTCGAGAGCGACCGTCGGTTCCCCGCCTGGTTGGCGGCAACGCGGTTCCGGATGAACGGGTGGCGCTCGACCTGGGCGCGGACGGGTGGGTCGCGGATCCACGAGGGCTCGGCGACCTGATCGAAGCGCTGAGGGCACGGGCATGACGCAGCCCCTGCCTCCTCCCGTAGCGGGTGTCCCGTTTGATCTGGAGACCGCCGCCGGCCGGGTCACCGGCTACCGGCAGGG
This sequence comes from uncultured Chloroflexia bacterium, assembly GCA_963783135.1. Classification (GTDB taxonomy): domain Bacteria; phylum Chloroflexota; class Limnocylindria; order Limnocylindrales; family CSP1-4; genus Chersky-267. Next base: position 370,277 of record CAWAMH010000005.1, read on the forward strand.
CGAGGGACGGACGGTCGTGCTCCTGCACAGCTTCAATGCGGCCGGGGCCGGAATCGAGCTCGCGCCGCTGGCGTCGCGGCTGGCCCGGCACCGACGGGTCGTGCTCGTCGACTGGCTCGGATTCGGCACATCGGATCGGCCCGACGTGCCCTACGGCTGGGCCCTCTACGGCGAGCAGCTCGAGTGCATCCGGGTGGCCGCCCTGCAGCCGGGCGAGACCGCCGTCGATGTCGTCGCGCTCTCGCTGCCGGGGCAGTATGTCGTCGCCGCGGCCGCGGAGCATCCGGAGCGGTTCGGCCGCATCGTCCTCATCAGCCCGACCGGATTCGGCCGCTTCAAGGGCACTGCCGGCCGAACATCCCGGAACATCTACCGGATCACTAGTGCCAGCAGGTAGTTGCCGTCCGTCCGCGCAGGCTGGGACCCGCCGTGGGCTCGACCCGCTTGACCGGTCGCCCGGCGATCAGGCTCCCTGCAGGACCGGCCCGATGGCATCGAGGATGAGGTCGAGCCCAAACTCGAACTCGTCTGCGTAGTCGAAGCCGGACGCGAGCAGCTCACTGCCGACACGCGCGAGGTTCGGGTACGCATCCGCAGGCACCTGGGCGACCACCGCTGACAACTCCTCGGCGTTGCTGAACTGCAGGTTCACCTCCTGGAGCGCGAACCCTAGAACGTAGCTGTCGACGAGGTTGTAGGCGTGCGTCGCCATGACCGCCGAGCACCCGGCGTCGAGCAGGACGGTGATGGTGTCCTCGTGTGTGCGGAGATTCGCCGGGCCGGGCCTCATCCGCGATTCCATGAGCGCGATCGCCCAGGGATGCCGGCGCAGGGCCGCGCGGGTCGAGATCGATTGGGCACGGAGCACCGTTCGCCACTTCGAGCGATCGGCCGGCCGCTCCACCTCGGCGAAGACGAGGTCGACGATCCCGTCGAGGATGTCGTCCTTGTTGCGAACGTGTCGGTAGAGCGACATCGCCTCCACGCCGAGCCGCCGCCCGATCCGCTGCATGGTCAGCGCCGTGGTACCGCCCTCGTCGGCGAGCTCCAGCGCCGCGCGTAGCACGCGGTCCCGGGTGAGCGGCGCTCGTTTCTGAGTCGTGAAGCGTGTCATCGGTGGTCTCCTCTGATGCCCTTGACGCCATCATAGCTTATGCCGTACGCTTATGGCCTACGCTTATGACATAAGCGATTCGAAGTCAAGGAGCTAGAGATGACCATGGAAACAACCAGCGACCGCGACCAAGCCCTGGCCGGCGACGCCTTGCTGGCCGACGCGGGGATGATGGCTGTCGTGCAACGCCGCTACGGGCCTCCCGAGGTGCTTGAGTACACCGATGTGGGCCGGCCGGTCGTGGGGGACGGCGACGTCCTGGTCGGCGTCCGCGCCGCTTCGGTCCACCCTGGCGACTACTTCGTGATGACCGGCGTGCCGAGCATCGTGCGGCTGGCGTTCGGTCTGCGTCGGCCACGCCACCCCATCCCCGGCAGAGACCTGGCCGGCGTGGTGGAAGCCGTCGGCGCGGCGGTGACGGACCTCCAACCGGGTGATGAGGTGTTCGGTTGGAGCACCGCCGGGACGCTGGCGCAGTACGCGTCCGTGCCCGCGGACCAGCTCGTCCGCAAACCCGAGAGGCTGACGATGGAGCAGGCGGCCACGGTGCCAACGTCGGGGATCACCGCACTGCAGGCGCTGCGCGACATCGCGCACGTGCAACCGGGGCACACGGTGCTCGTCACGGGCGCATCAGGGGGCGTCGGGACGTTCGCCGTGCAGATCGCCAAGTTGTTGGACGCAGAGGTGACCGGGGTGTGCAGCACCCGCAACGTGGAGCTGGTACGGGCCCTGGGCGCCGCGCACGTCATCGACTACACGCGAACGGACTTCACCCAGGCGGGACGGCGCTACGACGTCATCCTCGACAACGTGGAAGCGCAACCGCTGCAGGCGGTACGAAACGCTCTGACACCGACCGGCACGCTCATCCCCAACAGCGGCCGAGGTGGACGCTGGGTCGGCCCGTTGGGCCGGTTCGTCAAGGCGCGCGTGCGATCGCTGGTCACCCGCCAGACGCTGAAGCCGTTCACTTCCGTCCCGAAGCACCAGGACCTGCGCACACTCGCCGGCTGGCTCGAGGCAGGAGAGCTCACCCCGGTCATCGACCGCACCTACCGGCTGAGCGCAGCAGCCGACGCCCTCCGCTACGTCGGAGCAGGCCACACCCGCGGCAAGGTCGTGATCACCGTCTGAACGTCGGACCAGGTCACGACCCACCACAGCGCCACTCGTACACCAGCCACCGCTGTCAGGCGGACGGCTCACCAAGCGAACGAAGGAGCAAACCATGAACAAGACACGACCTGTCCCCATCAACAGCGCTTTGACAGGCCCGCCGATCCCGGTGCAGGCCAAGATCGCCGCCGCATGGACCAGCTTCATGTTCCTCTACATCTACGTCGACTTCTTCAACCTCTACAAGCCCGGCGTCGTCGACGGCATCCTGAATGGCCTCGTCTGGAAGTTCGACGTCAGCCCGACGCTGTTGACCTTCATGCTCGCGTCCGTGGCGATCCCGGCCCTGATGGTGATGCTCTCCATGACGCTGCCCGCCCGGGTGAACCGCGCCACGAACCTCGTCGTTGCATCGCTCCTCATCCCCTACTCGGCGTTCAACGCGGCAGGGGCGACCTGGGAGTGGGCGTCCTTCTACGGCCTCTCCATCGGAATCGAGGTGCTGATCCTGGCCTTCATCCTGCGCTCCGCCTGGACCTGGCCCCGAACGTACTCCGACGCTGCAGATGTCGCGACGGCCGACCGACTGCAACAGCAAGCCCACGCCTGAAGCCATCGGTGCTCGACGCAGGCAGGAGAGTGCCTGCGTCGAGCCTGACGCTCACCGCGGCAACCGAGAACAAGAGGACTCGTCCCCATGCCCGCCCTCCCGCCGCGTCTTGGCTCGGGCCGTCGCCCGGTGGCCATCGAGGTCGGCCGGATCGATCGCCAACTGAAGACAGCAGCGCTGGCCCATGCGGGCGGATCGATCGCCGACGAGGCTTACCTGACCCGAGTGGCCGAGCTGCGGACCGAACGCGCATCGCTCGTGGCCGAGGGGACAGCGGCGATGCCGGCCGCGCGAGCAATTGCCTGGCTTCGTGCGATCGGTCAGGCGATCCTGATCGCCGACCTACCCGACGAACGAGCGGATCTCGTTCACGCCATCTACGAGAGGATCACCGTGGCCGGTCCAACGATCATAAGCGCCCGGCTTACCCCCGCGGCGAACGCGCACGGTCTGGTGCTCACCCTGCCGCAGGTTGTTATGGCGCGCCCGACAGGTGTTGGGCGCGCGTTAGCAACCTACGACATTCCGATCGAGGGTCGGGATGAGTGGGTGGCCGCGGCGAGGCGGCTGGCGTGACTTCGCAGGCTGGGACAGGTCGGATGTCGGTCGGTCGCGCGAACGGACCGCGAGGTGCGGGTCGTCGAGGCGGTCCTGGTCGCAGGGTCGGAGAAGGCCGCCGCCCACCGCCTCGGCCTGTCGCACTCGACCGTGAAGCACCACTTGGCGAATGCGCGGTCCAAGGTGGGGGCAACGACGACGGCGCAGCTTGTCTGGATCCTCGCTCGGCGGCTGCCGGAGCCTGACCAGATGGCCCGATCGACCGATCGGGAATCGCAGCTCGCCGCCCACACACTGGGCGAATGACGGCGCTGGCCCGACGACGTCGGCGGACTCCTTGGTTAGCCCTCATGTGGGCTGATCGTCGCTTGCTCGTGGGCGGCCTTGTGAGCGCTGGGACACTTGCACCTCGTGGCGCATCTACCTCCCATGACCGACATCACGCGAGAGGCCGCACCGGCGACCGACGTGACCGCCCGCCTCGCCGCGAGCGGCGACGAGGCGGCCTTCGCGCGGCTGGTCGACCGCCACCACGCGTCGATGGCTCGGGTCGCGTACGCGATCACCGGTGATGTCGAGGCGGCCCGCGACGCAACGCAGATAGCGTGGGCAACGGCGTGGTGAGCGGCGACCCGACAGCAGGGCGCCGCCTGAAGGTCATCGATGTCGCTGACGGCGGTCCCCGGCCCCTGGCAGTTCTCCCGCCTGGGAGCCCAGCTGACCTTTCCGGCTATCCGGTCTGGTCGGCGGATGGCGCACGCATCGCCGCGATCGCGATCCACAGTGGGGTCAGGCAGCTCGCGACGATGTCGACGACGACCGGCGAGATGCGATGGCTCAACCTCCCAGGGGACGTGGCGCCCGATGCCGAGATGACGATCGAGGCTTGGTCACCTGACGGCAAGCACGTCGCGGTCTGGGCCGGCGGCCATCTGGCGCTTGTCGACGCGACCACGGGCGAGTGGACGGCCACGCCCCTGGCGGGGCCGCTGTTCCCGATGAGCGTCGCGATGGCGGTCGATGGTCGGCACCTGGCCATGGTTAGTGGTCCGACGCTGACGAGCCTGGATGTCACCACCGGCGCGGTCGAGCGGCGCGTGCTCGCCAGTGCGGTCACGTCGTGGTCGCCCGATCGCAGTGCGCTCGCGGTGCTCCTGGCCGCGACCGCGTCCGGGTCGGCACGTGTCCTCGTGTACGACCCGTGGTCCGATGCATCGCCGTCGGTGGCCGCCACGATCCCGGGCAACCAGGCGCCGGTCGACGCCGTCGGCAGCGACGCGCCGTGCATCCAGTGGCTTCCGGAAGTGTCCCGATGACCGCCAAGAAGATTGGCGTGAAGGCGCGGCGAACGTCGATTGGAGCCCGACCGGCGAGCCCTACAGGCAGGAGAACGAGATGACAATTCGGGCCCCTTTCGTCGGCCTCGTGCTCGCGTTGCTGGTCGCAGCCTGCGGGGCAGGCTCTGGGGTGACGTCTTCACCCCCGGCCGCGTCGGTCCCGACGGCGGCCTCCACGCCGGCCACGGCTGCGTCGCCCTCGGGCCCCCCGTCCGCAGCCGCGTCGTCGACGATCCCGCCCTTGCGGGTGGTCGGCCTGGGCGACTCCTACATGTCGGCGCAGAACGCGAAGGGCGAGTCCTTCATGGACGTCTACGCCGCGGAGCTTGAGAAGCGGCTCTCGCGACCGGTCGATCTGACCCTCATCGCGAGCGGCGACGCCACGAGCACGAAGGTGATGGAGAGCCTGACAAGCGACGGCTCAACCCGCGCCTCGGTCGAGAACGCGGACGTCATCGTGATCTCGGTCGGTGGCAACGACAGCGACCCGTTCGGGATGTACCCGAAGGGGACGTGCGCGCCCTCGCAGCCGCTGGTCGCGTGCCTCAAGGCCTACTCGCCCACGCTCGAAGGCAACTACGAAGCGATCCTCGCATCCATCGCTGAGTTGCGGGCGGGGAAGCCAACCGCAATCCGGGTGACGTCCATGGACGACCCGTTCGTCGGTCTGCCCGAGGCACCGAGCAAGGCGTTCGCCCGCGACTTCTTCGCTCAGGTGGCCGAGGCGCAGACGGAAGCCGTGTTCGCGGTCGCGAAGAAGCGCGGCGCGAAGACAGTCGACTACCTGCACATCTTCAGCGGCCAGGACGGCCTCAGCGATCCGGCCAAGTATCTTGCAGCCGACCACAGCCACCCGGGCGACCTCGGGATCCAGGTCATCGCCGATGAGCTCATGCGACTGGGGATCCCCGAGCTGGACTGACGCGCATCGCACCATGCCCGATTGCCGGCCCCAGCGGGCGGGAGGGCTGGTGAGATCACGCTCCTGGACGACCAGCGGCCCCGGCGCAGGCCGCAACGACCCGGTCGGGGGGGGTCGCCGTCGAAGCGACGATTGAGATTCCGGATCACGTCCCGCTGCGTCGTCCGAGCCATCGACGGCACCTCGCCCGGCAGCTACTCAATCGCCTGGAGCCCGACGACGTGGCCCAATCGGCCAACTAGGCGCAACCGCCCGTCGCCGCGACCAGCCGTTGCGTGGCTCCGGGCGTTGTCAGCGACGTGGAGGGCGGCTGAGGTTCCTGCGGAGAAGGCCGATCTGCTCCACGCCATCTACGATCGGATCACCGTCGCAGGGAGGAGGATCGTGTCCGTCAGGCTCACTCCGTCGGCGTACGCCCACGGATTCGCGCTCGCGCTACCGGAAAAGGTTGCAGTGGCGCGCCCGACAGGATTCGAACCTGCGACCTTCGGCTCCGGAGGCCGACGCTCTATCCACTGAGCTACAGGCGCGCGAGGTCCGAATGATAGCGGCTCGACCTCCGAGCGAGCTCTGGTGCTCGAACGACCACGGCGGCCGCCCGCCGCCACGAGGCTGCGCAACCGATTGCCCGCGCCAGCTCCGGTTCCACTACGATCGGTCGACACCGAGACCTCGTCGACGGAGGAGCCATGTCATCCCGGATCGGGCTGGCGATCATCGGAGCCGGGCGGATGGGCCGCAACCACGCGCGCTTGATCGCCGCCGGTGCTCCCGAGCTGTCGATCGTCGCGATCGGTGACATCGACGGTGCCGCAGCCGACCGCCTGGCCGACGAGATCGGCGGCGCGACGGCCTTCGCCGATCCACTCGCCGCGATCTCGGCGCCGGGTGTCGACGCGGTCCTCGTCGCCGTCGCGTCCGATCATCACCGGTCCGTCGTCGAGGCGGCGGCGGCGGCCAGCCGGGACATCCTGTGCGAGAAACCCTTGGCGCTCGACCTGGCCAGCACGGACGCGATCCTGGCGGCCGTCGAACGAGCGGGAGTCCGACTCCAGGTCGGCCTGATGCGCCGACACGACCCGGACCACGTCCGAGCCCGGGCCAGGATCGTGGCCGGCGACCTCGGACGACCGTTGCTCTTCAGCAGCCGGCAGTACGACGTCGATCCGCCACCGCCGGACATCCTCGATCCGCGAAGCGGGGGCGGGATCATGCTCGACATGGGCATCCACGAGTTCGACTCGGCGCGGTTCCTGATGGGCTCCGAGGTCGTCGAAGTCCAGGCGACCGGCTCGGTCCAGGTGTTCCCGGAGGTGGAGGCCTACGGCGACGCGGATACCGCCGTCGTGAGCCTCCGGTTCGCCTCCGGTGCCATCGGCAGCGTCGAGCTGAGCCGGCGCGTCGCATTCGGCGAAGACGTCCGCACCGAGGTCCACGGCACCGACGGGAGCGCGTTCATCGGCGGCCTGCCGATCGCCTCCGGATCGGCATTCGGCGGTCCGGGCGGCGTCCGCTGGGACCCGACGCCGCCGGCGGTCCCGCGCTTCGCGGCGGCCTACACCGATCAGGCGCGCGCCTTCGCGCGGTCGATCCAGAACGATGAACCGGTCAGCCCGTCAGGAGCGGACGGGCGAGCGGCGTTCATGATCGCGCTGGCGGCCGAGCGCGCCATGCACGAGCGCGGTCCAGTGGCCGTCGCGCCGGCCGACTGACACCGGGTCGACACGCCCGCGCCTCGTCCTCGTGCGTGGATCCGGCCGGGCTGGGTCAGACCCGGCGGATCTCGTCGCCGGGGCGGATCGTGCCACCGACCACGACCCGGGCGTTCAGCCCGCGCATCCGGTGGGCACGGCCCGTCGGGGAGTTGATCCAGCGGAGCGCGTCGCTGCCGAACCGGGCGCTGAACTTCGCACAGCCGGTGTGGGGCGGTTCGCTGACCTCGATGACAGCCTCCGTTCCGATCGCCAGCTGGCTCCCGGCCGGCAGCCGATCGAGGCGCAGGTCGAGGTCGACGTAGACCTGGTCGCCGGCGAGGGGCCAGCGCGACCGATCGGGCTCGATCGCCTCGAGGACGCGGACGCTGATGAGCGTCAACTGGGCATCCGGGTTCGCCGACCCGTCCGGTGTCGAGCCGCTGCCGCGGGCGAGCCAGCCGTCCCCGACCAGGCCGACATCGGGGTCGAGCAGCGCCTCGGTCAGGACCTCGCGCTGATCCACCGCGGGACGTCGGACGATGAGCTCGACTCGTCCGCGATCCGCGGGCGCCGCCTGGACGTCGGGCAGGTGTGCGTCGAGATCGGGCGTGGTGTGGATCGTCACGCCGTCAAGTATGCCGCCACAGCGATCGTCGGTCTCGCCGCGAGACGACGGCAGACCTCGGTCACGCCCGATCCCCATCGACCGGACTCTGCCGTCCGGACTCTGACATCATCGCGGCGTGAGCCCCACGGCCCGATCCCGTCGCCCGATTCCCGCCCCGGCCCCCGGTCCCGACCTCGTCGTTCGCGACGTCGCCGTGCTCGATTGCACCGGCCGGGACCCGTCCGGCCGGCACGACGTGGAGATCCGGGCGGGACGGATCGGCGCGATCCGACCGGCGGGGCGAGGGCGGGCCCGCACTGAGGCCAGGGTCATCGACGGCACGGGCTGCACGCTCATGCCGGGCCTGACGGATGCCCATGTCCATCTGGCGCTCATCGGCGCGCGCGGCGACTTCGGCGACGAACCGCTCATCCACCACGTCCTCCGGGTCACCCGCTACATCGAGGGCACGCTCGACGAGGGGTTCACGACCGTCCGCGATGCCGGTGGGCTCGAGCCGGCCTGGGCGAAGGCGGTCGAGACCGGCCTGATCAAGGGACCGCGGATCCTGCCGTCCGGGTCCGTCCTGTCGCAGACCGGTGGCCACGGCGACGAGCGCGCCGCCCATGAGGCCGTCCACCGCGGAGCGGCGATCCCCGGGCTCATCGCGAGGACGGAGATCGTCGACGGCGCGGACGAGGTCCGTCGCGCCGCTCGCGAGCAGCTCCGGCGCGGGGCGACCCAGATCAAGCTGCTGGCCTCGGGCGGGATCGTCTCGCCGACCGACCCGTTCGACAGCGTCCAGTTCTCGGAGCCCGAGATCCGGGCGGCCGTGGAGGTGGCGGCGGACTGGCACACCTACGTCCTGGCCCACTGCCATACGTCGCCGGCCATCGAGGTGGCGATCACCGCCGGCGTTCGGTCGATCGAGCACGGCTCACTCCTCGAACCGGCGACCGCCCGGCGGATGGCGGAGCGTCACGTCTTCATGGTCCCGACGCTCCAGACGCTCGACATGCTGGCGGCCCACCCGGAACGCTGGAGCCTGCCACCGGAGAAGGTCGCCCTGCTGCGATCGGTCGCCGAGCAGTGCCGCGAGAGCGTGCGGATCGCGGATGCGGCCGGTGTCGCGATCGGCTCCGGGTCCGATGTGGTCGGACCGTGGCAGGGCCGGCGCGGCGAGGAGATCGTCCTGAAGTCCCGGATCCTGGGGCCGCACAAGGCGATCGTCAGCGCCACCCGGACGAACGCGGAGCTCTTCCGGCTCGACGATCGGATCGGGACGGTCGAGGTCGGCAAGGACGCCGATCTCATCCTCGTCCGCGGTGAGCCACTCGACGATGTCGGACTGCTGGCCGATCCCGCTGCAGTGCCGCTCGTCCTGAAGGCCGGCGTGATCTCCAAGGACACCGAGCGGCGGACCGCCTGATGTACTGGGACACCGGACCGTGGCTGAGAACCACGATCCGGTGTTGGTCGGGTCGGACCGCGAGTCGACTCGTCGCAGTCGGCGGTTTGTGGACCGCGAACGTCGCTACGCGAGCGTCATCGTCGCCGGAAGGCCCGTCCGCGATGAGGCCGGCGTGGTGGCCGCCGGGTCGTCCAGCGCGGCCCCGAAATAGCGGTCACGGAACAGGAAGACGATGAACGGCAGGACGATCGTCACCAGCATCACCACGATCGCGAACGTCACCGGGTACGTCCGGTCGAAGATCTGCCAGGTGCCGATCATGCCGTGAACGAGCGCCGGCGCCCAGATCGTCCGACCGCCGCGCTCGTACAGGTACGCGAGCGGGAGGCAGGTGATCGCCGCCGTCAGGAACGCCAGACTGCCGACGAGGAGGCCGTTCGAGACGATGATCGGCACGTGCGTGAGTGCGATCAGGGGCATCGACAGAAGCACTGCCCGGCGGAACGTCCGGCCCTGGCGGAGGTGGCCGTACACGAAGCCGCGCCACACGGTCTCCTCGGCGAGGCCGTGGAACACAAGCGCGCCGATCAGCACGAGCGGCCACTCGGGCCGGAGCTCGAGGGCGATCCCGAGCGCGGACGCACCAAGGACGAACGCCGCGACGACGGCCGCCCCGGTGATGGCCGCGACGATCAGCGCCCGGCCGACCGGCCGGCCGAAGCCGAGGACCCGGATCATGTCCGCGGCCCTCGTCCCGTACACGATCCGTTGACCGATGGCCAGGACGGCGACCGCCGCACCGAACGCGGCGAGCGCGGGCAGCGGCATCGGCGGCGACACGGCCAGCCGGTCCAGCGTGAACCACGCGATCAGGAAGGTGAGGAAGAACCCGACAGCCTGCATCTCCGAACCTCGCATTTCGTGGACTTGCGCTCGATTGACCAGAACGCTACTATATCGATATGAACACTGTCAACCCCAAACGCCGATATCGATCCACCCTTCGCGAAGCCCAGGGCCAGGTCACCCGGGACCGGGTCGTCGAGGCCGGACTCGAGTTGTTCTCGACGCGTGGGTACGCGACCACGACGGTCACCGAGCTGGCCGCCGAAGCCGGCGTCGCCGTCGACACGATCTACAAGGCCTTCGGGTCCAAGGTCGGTGTCGTGGAGGCGATCATCGAGGCGGCCCGGTCGGACGACGCCGTGGCCGCGATGCATGCCGCCTGGCTCGCGGCCCAGGGCGATCCCGCGCGTCAGCTGGCGACCTACGTCCAGGGGATCGGCCGGTTCTGGGCCCGGAACGACCGGCTCGCCTCGATGCTCCAGAGCGGGACCGGTGACGCCGATATCGCCGCGATCTGGGCGCGCCGGCAGGCCCTCCGCCGGAAGCTCGTCCACGACCACGTCGCGACCTGGACCGACGCGGCCTTCCGACCCGGCTACACGCGCGACGTCGCCGTCGACCTCATCTGGGCGCTGACGTCGAGCGAGACGTACCACGCGCTCGTCGTCGAGTCGGGCTGGTCGGTTCGACGCTGGGAGCGCGAGATCTCGGCAGCGTTAGGGCGGGCCGTCCTGGCGTCTCCCGACCGGACCGCCTGACGCGCCGCCGTCAGCGCGCGCGACCCTCGCGCAGGGTGCCGATCGACTTCGCGATCCGGCGTTGGCGCGTCTCGTCGGTCTTGGCGCCCTCGACCTGGAGGACATGCCAGGACTTGTTGCTGTACGAGAGGCCGTCGAACGTGCGCCGGGCATCGGGTTCGGCGTCGAGCGCCGCGGCGAAGTCGGCGGGCACGGTCACCTCGCGCGGTGCGGTATCGAGCTCGATGTCGACATCGAGCTCATCGCCGCCGGCGACGCCGGCCGCGGCGCGGTGCTGCGCGCTGACCCCGACCCAATACTCGCCGCCCATCACGGCGATCGTGTTCCGGTAGCTGTAGCCACGGATCGTCACCGTGACCGGGGGACGCTTGCCGGCCCCGAGCGCCTCGACGATCTCGTCCGGGACCCGGATCCCGGTGGCCGTCCCGTCACTCTGGTGGATGGTCGTGCGGAACCGCATCTACCGCTCCTCGGGTGGTGGCCGGTCTCGACGATCGGGCGTCGAGTCGAGGGTCGGCCTGCACCTTACCGTGGCTGAAAAGGTTCGGAGCGGTCTCCCGAGGGAAACCGCTCCGATGCTGTCCCGGTGAAGGTGTCCGTCGAAACGGACTCTTCTGCCGCGCCACAAAGGCATCTATCACGTCGGCTGCACCGACTACCCTGACCCTACCTACCCATGACCTTGAAGCTGGGGCAGCGAGGCTGCTTTCGCAGCTCCCTTACTGTACCGGCTGAGAGCCTCGATTCCAAGGGTTTTGTCAGGTTCTGCGGTGAAAATTCCTTAACCTAATCGGCGTCACGGCCATCCGTCGTGGCGGCGGCGCCGCCCGGACGGTCGAGCCGCGGGGCTCAGTCCTCGGCGATCGTCACGCCGGTGATCGCGACCGGATCGTCGGGCAGGTCGCGCGCGTTGCGCGGAGCGGACACGATCTTGTCCACGATGTCCATCCCCTTCGTCACCTGGCCGAACAAGGTGTAGTTCTTCGGCAGGCGGCCGGTCAGGTCGTCGGTGCAGACGAAGAACTGGCTGCCGTTCGTGTTCGGTCCGGAGTTGGCCATCGCCAGCGCGCCGCGGACATAGTCGCCCTTGACCGGCTCGTCCTCGAACTTGTAGCCCGGCCCACCGGTGCCCACGCGCCCGGCGTTCAACGACGACTTCTTGCCGTGCTCGCCGTCGCCGCCCTGGATGACGAAGCCGGGGATCACCCGATGGAAGATCACGTCGTCGTAGAAGCCCTTCCTGGCCAGGTCGATGAAGTTCTGGGACGCCTTCGGGGCGCTCTCGGTGAACAGGTCGATCTCGATGTCGCCGAGCTCCGTGGCGATCGTCGCGTGGGACATGGCTGCCTCCTCGTGATCCGTCCGGGACGGGCTACTTGCTGACGGTGACCTTGGTCATCGGAACGGGGTCCAGCGCGGCGTTGCCGGCCGGGTTGCCGGCATTCGGCATCGCGGCGATCGTATCGACAACGTCCATCCCGTCGGTCACTCGGCCGACGATCTGGTACGTGTTGTACGACGCGAGTACGTCGGTCGCCCCATCGTCGAGGACGATGAAGAACTGCGACCCGACCGAGTCGGGATCGGCCGACCGGGCCATGGCCACGACACCGCGGCCGTACTTCGCGGTCACGGGCTCGTCCTTGATCGTGTAGCCGGGGCCGCCGGTCCCGGCCTTCGCAGGCTCAGGCAGCTTCCCGTCCGCCCCGACCCGGCCGAATTCGCCGTCGCCGCCCTGGATGACGAAGCCGGGAATGAGCCGATGAAAGACGACCCCGTCGTACCAGCCGCACTCGGCCAGCGCCACGATGTTGCCGGCGGCGATCGGCGACAGCGCGCCGTCGATCTCCATCACGATCTTGCCCTTCGCCGTGTCGATCGTCACGATCCGCTTCTCACCGGCGGGCAGTGGAGCGGGCTGACTGGTGGGGCACCCGGCCGCGGCGGCGGACGGTGCCGCCGACGGAGCGGCCGACGCTGACGGCGGGGCGGCAGACGGTGCCCCGCCGGGTCCCGTGCAGCCGGCGGCGAGCGCAGCGAACAGGACGATCGAGCCGACGGTCAGGGCGGGATGGCGCGGATGGCGACGGGTCATGCGGCAGCCTCCAGGGCAGCGGGGAAGTCGATGGCTCCGGACAGGAGCGACTCTCCGAGGATCAGACCGGCCACGCCGGCGTCGCGGATCCGCGAGATCGCGGTCGCGTCGGCGGCACCACCGGCCACGAGGATATCGGCGTCGACCGAGCGGACGAGCCGGGCGAGGAGGTCGTGATCGGGATCGGTCGGGCCGTGGCTCAGGACGAGCCGGCGGACGCCCCGCCCGACCAGCTCGGCGACGAGCGAGTCGAGCGTGGGTGCGGCCGGTCGCCTCCATGGATATGCGGCGAGTCGCTCGGGCCGCGGGTCGAGGCCGACGGCGAGCCAATCGCCGGCCACCGCGAGGCACGCATCGAGCCGGTCACGATCTTCGACGACGGACATGGCGAGGACGACCCGGGTCGCACCGGCCGCGAAGGCCAGGCGGATCGCCTCCGCGGTCTCGACGCCGCCGGCGACCTGGAGGGGCACCGCCACCGTCGCCGCGATCGAACCGATCGCCTCGAGGTTCGCCGGAGCCCCGGACCGGGCTCCGTCGAAGTCGACGAGGTGGACGATCCGCGCGCCCTGCTCGACGAACCGGGCGGCGATCCGATCCGGTCGGTCGGTCGGGGCGCCGACCCCGGCGGAGGCGCCGGGCCAGTAGACGATCCGGGAGCGGCCGCCCTCGAGGTCGATGGCCGGGATGATCTGCACGCAGCCGCCGGTCAGCGGGCAGCGGCGCGATCGACGCCCGAACCGCCACCGAACGCGTGGCCACCGCCGGTCCCGGCCAGGAGACGGCGATGGAAGCTGACCGGCAGGCTCCCGTTGCGCAGCAGGGTGTCGTGGAACCGCTTCAGCGAGAAGGCCGGTCCGAGCCGGGCGGCCTCGTCCGCGCGGAGCTGGAGGAGGAGCACCTTGCCGAGCAGGTAGCTGAGCTGGTACGTCGGCGTGTAGGTGTAGCGCAGGACCTCGGCCCGGGCGTTGGCCTCCTCGAAGCTCGTCCGGTCGACCATGAACCGGATGCTCTCGTCCACCCCGAGCTCGCCGCGATGCATCCGGACGTCGAGGATGATCCGGCAGGCGCGCCAGATCGCGTCGGTATACATGTTCAGCCGGAAGTTCGGGGCGTCGTCGAAGCCCTGCTCGCGCATCATCTGCTCGGAGTACATCCCCCAGCCCTCGACGAACTCCGGGGCGTTGGTCAGTGCCCGGGTCAGGCTCGGGTGCTTGCCCGCGACCGACAGCTGGAGATGGTGTCCCGGGTACGCCTCGTGGATGCTGGTGTTGCTGATCGAGCTGTAGTTGTGCTCGCGCATCGCGTTCGGGTCGTCGCCCACCGACGGCGTGACGATGTAGATCCCGTTCGGATCGGCATCGAACTTGGGCGGGTCGAAGTAGGCCGCGAACGGGATGACGTTGCGGATGTACTCCGGGGTCGGGATGACCTCGATCCGCTCGTCGTCCGGGACCGTCACGATGTCCCGCTCGATGAGGTGATGCCGAGCGCGGACCATGACGTCGCGGTAGGCGGTCAGGGCGGCCTCGAACGTCCGCGGGTGGTCGCTCTTGATCCGGTCCACGACCGTCGGCTCGGGAACGTTCGGGTCGATCTCGCGGGCCGCCGCCACGCGTGCCTCGGCGTTGAGCGCGAGCTGCTCCTCGCCGACCGCCAGGATGTCGTCGGCATCGAGCCCGTCGAACGCGCGCAGCCCGACGAGCTCGTCGTATCGCTCGCGGCCGAGGGCCCAATCGTCGGTCCCGTCGGCCAGCGTGGTCTCGAGCCACGTCCGGTAGTCGGCGACGGCGCTCCTGGCACCGTCGGCGGCGCGCTTCAGCCGGCGCAGCTCGGCCGGTCCGAGCGCCGTCTCGCCGGCGGCCACGATCTCGTCGAAGAGGCTCGGGATCTCGCCTGCGGTCTCGATCTCGATCGTCTGCCACAGGCGGACCTGGGGCTGGACGGCCCGGCTGCGGGAGGCGTCGAGGAACGCCGGCGTGGCCTCGAGCCGGCTGGCGATCGCTTCGAGCCGCTCGGGCAGCGGGGCGAAGTCCCGGGCGAACAGGCCGAAGAGCGGATCGCCGACCCCGTCGAGCGCGGTCGACCGCCGCTCCCAGATCCGAACCTCCTCGGCGTCGAAGATGTCGCGCTTGAGGTTGTGGATCTCGAGATCGCGCTCGAACCGGACGGTCGCCGACAGCCCGACCGGGTCGATCGCCTCGATCGCCGCGAGGTGGGTCCGATCCTCGGCGATCTCGGCGAGCACGGCGTCACGCTCACCGTTCCCCAGCCGGTGGTCCTCGGTATGGATGCCGATGAACGTCGCGAAGTCCGGATGGTCGCCCACGATGCGCCGGAAGCGCGCCTCGACCAGGTCGTAGAAGTTGTTGTCGAGCGGACCTCGATCCGGGGCAGGGTCCGGGCGGCTGAGCGCGAGATCGTCGAGCGTCTGGCGGGTCACGGGGTCCTCCGGGGTGGCCGGTCCGGGCGGCGTGGTCAGTTCGTCCGAGCAGCGGTCGGAGCCGTCTCGCGCAGGACGGCGGCGACGGCCGCCAGGGTGGTCTCGATGTCAGCAGCGTCGATCCCGTGGTGGGTCACGGCGCGGACCTGACCGTGCGGATATTCCACCATCAGGACGTTCCGCGCACGGAGCGCCTCGAGGAACGCCGCCCGATCGCCGTTCACGCGGAACATCACGAAGTTGGTTCGCACGCGGTCGGGATCGAGCGGTCCGGGCTCGGGCTGGGCGACATCACCGGCCGAGACGATCCCCGGCAGTCCCGCGAGGCCTTCCGCCAGACGGCGGGCGTTGACATGGTCCTCGGCGAGGCGCTCGATCATCCCGGCCGGACCGTCGCGCAACGCGAGCAGCCCGGGCGCCGCGAGGACGCCGGCCTGACGCAGTCCGCCGCCCACGAGCTTTCGGCCGCGGCGCGCCCGCCAGATCACGTCCCGGCTGCCGACGACCACCGAGCCGACCGGGCAGGCGAGCCCTTTGCTCAGGCAGAACGTCACGGTATCGGCCGGCCCGGCGAGCTCGCGGGGGGTCACCCCGAGCGCCACGACGGCGTTGAAGAACCGCGCACCGTCGATGTGGAGCGGCACGCCGTGGCGACGGGCGATCGCCCCGACCTCGGCGGTGTAGGCGAGGGACAGTGGCTGGCCCATCGAGTGGGCATGGGCGTTCTCGATGGCGACGAGCCCGGTGATGGGCTCGTGTGGATCGGTCGGGTCGCGGAACGCGTCGTCGATCTCGGCCAGGTCGACCGTGCCGTCGGGGTGCTCACGGAGGGTCCGGATGCTCGTCCCGACGATGACCGCGTGGCCGGCCGCCTCGTCCATGACCATATGGCTGGAGGCCGCGGCGATCGTCTCCTGGCCACGTGCGAGGTGCGCGAGCTGGGCCACCAGGTTGCCCTGGGTCCCGCTCGACACGAACAGACCGGCTTCCTTGCCGAGCAGCTCGGCGGCTCGTTCCTCGAGGGCGATGACCGTCGGGTCGTCGCCGAACACGTCGTCGCCGACCTCGGCCGTGGCCATCGCCCGGCGCATCTCGTCGGTCGGCTTCGTGACGGTGTCCGAACGCAGGTCGATCACGTCCATGGACGGCGAGTATAGGCGGGCGTCGGCGGCCCGGCCGCGGGTCGGTCGAGGGCCGGCCGATGGCCGGCGGAGAGTCGGCTGAGGCGCCCGCGCCGGAACGACAACCCGTCCGGCACCTGCTATCCTCCGCATTCGCTGCAACGGACCCGTGGTGTAGCGGCCCAACATGCCAGCCTGTCACGCTGGAGATCGCCGGTTCGAATCCGGTCGGGTCCGCCATCGACGCTTCTTCCTACGCCCCGTCCCCCGCCCGGACGGGGCGTTCTCTTGTCCGGTCCGCGGCTCAGCCGGCGATCCGGTCGAGCAGCTCTTCGATCCGGCTCGCGAACGCGATGTTGCCCTTGGCGTTGCACAGATCGAGCGCGACCCGGGCGAGCGTCTCGGCTCGCGCCCGATCGCCGAGCGAGGCCACGGCGTTGGCCGCGTCCACGTACGCCTCGGCCCGGACGTTGATCCAGGGTCCATCGGCGACCATCGCCAGAAGCCGGTCGACGTCCTCGACCGCGGCGGGGTCGCCTGCAGCGGCGCGGATCCTTGCCCGCGCGCCCACGATCCGGGATTCCGTCGCGCCGACGGGGTGTCGCTCCGCGACCACCAGCGGATCGCCGGCCTCGGCGTACCGGCCCTGGTTGACGAGGACCTCGGCGAGCCGGCAGGACACGAACAATTCGAGGAACCGATCGCCGAGATCGACGGCATCGGCGAGGGTCTCGCGGAGGACGGCCTCGGCCGCGGGCAGGTCGCCGGCCAGTCGGTGGATCCAGGCCAGATAGGTCCGCGCATTGTCACGCGACCCGAACTGGGCAAGGTCGCCGAGGGTCGTGATCGACTGCCCGATGTGGGCGAATGCCGCGTCGAACCGGCCGACCATCGCCTCGGAGACCGCGAGCAGCTCGTGTGTCTCGGCATGGACGGTCGGGTACGAGGTCGACCGATCGGCCAGCGCTCGCGCGAGTCCGACGACGTCGTTCGCCGGGCTGGGACCAGCGAAGGTCCCGACGAGGAGGTTGAGCTCGATGTCGAGGGCGAAGCGTGTGTCGCCGGCGGCGATGGCGTAGTCGCGAGCGGTGCGGAGCTCCTCGGCGGACCTCGCGGGCACGTTCTCGTTCCACGAGTTGCCCCCGATCGCTGACCATGCCTCGGCGAGGGCTCGGGGGTCGCCGGACCGCTCGCGTCGCGGAGGGCCTGCTGGAGCTCGATCGCGATCGTCGGGTCGCCGGTCGCCAGCGACCCATCGGCGAGTGCGAGATCGAGCCGAAGCAGCCTGGCGCGCGCGCCCATCGATGCGTCGCCGGACTCGTCGGCGAGCGCGAGGGCCTCGTCCGCTCTGTCGCGGCCGCCGGCCTCCGGTCCGAGATCGAAGAGGGCGAGTCCGTGGTCGAGCAGCAGCCCGGCTCGACTGCGCCGGTCCACGCTCGGGAGTGTCTCGGCGATCCGATAGAGGCGCACCGCGGCGGTCGAGTCGCCCCGGTCGCGGGCGCGCCGCGCCGCCGCGTGGAGGCGGCCACCTGCTCGCTGGCCGATGTCGTCCGTGCGTGGTCCACCCTCGCGCAGCTCGACGCGATACCGATGCGCCTGCGCGAGGTGGTAGCCGATGATCTCCTCGTACTCCATGATCCGGTCGCCGACCGTTCGCTCGAGCCAGTCGGCGAACCGTTCGTGCAGCTCCGCTCGATCCGTCTTGCGGAGCGCGTCGTAGGCGGCGTCGCGCACGAGGATGTGCCGGAACCGGTAGGCATCGACCACGCTCAGGGCCGACGGCTCGGACGTCAGCAGCTCGCGCCGGACGAGCGCGAGGAGTGCGGCGGCCACGTCCGCACGGGCCTCCGGCGGGGTCAGTTCGGCGACCCCCAGCGCGTCGAACTCACGGCCGACGACCGAGGCCCGTTGGGCCAGCGAGCGCTCCGGCGCCGGCAGTCCATCGACGCGGGCGGCCATGAGGGCCTGGATCGTCGGCGGGACCTGCACGGCATCGGCGTCGATGTCCGCGTCGCCGCCAGCGGATGTCGTCCAATCCTCGACGAGCATGCCCACCATCTCCTGGACGAACAGCGGGTTTCCCTCCGCGCTCGCCAGGATCCGGTCGCGAAGCGCGGTCGGGATCGACCCACTGCCGGGCAGCGCCTCGAGGAGCGCTGCGGCAGCGTCCGCGGGGAGGCCGTCGAGCACGATCAGGGTCACGTCCGGCCGCCCACGACCCGAGTGTGCCTCAAGGTCGAGCGAATCGGGTCGCGTCGGGCAGAGCATGAGCAAGGGAACGTCGCGGCCGAGGTCGGCGATCTGAGCGAGCAGCTCGAGGAACGTGGGCTCCGCCCAGTGGATATCCTCGATGACGACCACCAACGGCGTGTCGGACGCGAGGTGCTCGAGCGTTCGGCGGACCGCCCAGAAGATCTCCTCGCGGCGGGCCGCCTCGGCGCTCAGCCCGACGGCGCTCGCGAGACGAGTCGCGATCAGCGGGCCATCCTCGACGCCTTCGAGCAGGCGTGCGAGCTTGCGCATGCCCTCCTCGGGCGGGTCGTCGTCCACGATCCCCGCGGCCGACTGGAGGATCTCGCGCAGCGGCCAGTACGTGATGCCTTCGCCGTACGGCAGACACCGACCCCGGAGGATCCGGGCCCGACCGGCGACAGCGGCGAGGAACTCCGCGACCAGGCGACTCTTGCCGACTCCGGGGGGCCCGACGACGATCGCGCTCGCCGGCCGTCGCTCGGCGATCACCCGCTCGAACGTGGCCTGCAGCGCATCGAGCTCCGCGACGCGTCCGATGAGGGGGGCCGACTCCGGGACGACCGCGGGGTCGCGTTCGGCGAGCATCGCGATGAGACGCACCGCCTGGACCGGATCCGACTTGCCCCTCGCCGCGATCGCCCGGACCGGCTCCCCGGTCGCGGTGTGGCGGACGAGTCGCCACGTCGTCTCCCCGACGAGGATCTCGCCGGCCGCGGCCGCCTGCTCCAGGCGCGCCGCAGTGTTCACGGCGTCGCCCGTGACGAGGGTCTGCCGCGCAGCAGGGTCGCCGGCCACGACCTGTCCGGTGTGGATGCCCGTCCGGGTCGCGATCGACACGCCGCGTTCACGCACGAGCTCGACGTTCAGCCCGGCGAGGGCTTCGCGCATCTCGAGCGCCGCGCGTACCGCGCGCACGGCGTCGTCCTCGTGGATCGTCCGGAGACCGAAGACGGCCATGATCGCGTCGCCGATGAACTTCTCCACGGTCCCGCCATGGCGCTCGAGGATGGCCGCCATCGACTCGAAGTAGCGGGACAGGACGATCCGCAACGCCTCTGGGTCGAGGCTCTCGCCGAGCGCCGTCGAACCCACGATGTCGCTGAAGAGGACCGTCACGGTCCGACGGGATTCGTGCGCGCTGGTGCTGCCGTCGGCGAGCCGCCGCCCGCACTCCAGGCAGAACCGGGCGCGATCCGGGTTGTCGGTGCCGCAGTCCGGACAGCCGGGCATGATCAGGCGCTATCGTCGGGTCGCCGAGGACCCGGTCGCGATCGGGCGTGCGGTCTCGGTCGGCCCGGTCGCGCTACGGCTGCAGCCACCAATCCTCGACGTTCCAGATGTCGGATGCCGTCGACGGATCCTTGTGGAAGTTCTGGAGCTTCGCGGCGATCCCGCGCGCCTCGTTCCGGTAGTACAGGACGATCTCGGGGATCTCGTCGACATAGACCCGCTGGATCGTGTAGGTCGCGTCGACCTGGTCGCCGGGTCGGATCGCCTCTTCGAGGACGTCGATCGCTCCGTCCATCTCGGAGCTCTTGAATCGAAGCGTGTTGTAACCGTCACCCTTGTTCGCCTCGGTCGGGATCTGCTCGGAGTGGTAGCTGTAGTAGTAGTCGCCGTAGAGGTCGAAGCTCAGGACGTAGGCGAACTCGGCGAGGTCGTAGGTCCCGTGAGCCAGGTTGCAGTCGGTGTCGGCCTTGACGTCCGACCAACCGGCGAACAGCACACCGGTTCCATCGACGTACTTGAGGTCGACCTGGATGCCGATCTCCTTGAGCGACGCGGCGATGAACTCGGCGGCGAGCTGGCGGAACCCGTTCGTGAGCGTGCAGTTCTCGAGGACGAGCGGGGTGTTGCTCTTCGGATCGATGCGGATCCCGTCGGGGCCGCGGGTGTAGCCGGCCGAGTCGAGCGCGGCGTTCGCGGTGGCGAGATCGAACGAGTCACAGGTCGCATCCGGGAGTCGCCAATAGTTGGTCGGTGTTGCGTTCGTGCATGGGTTGTCGTCCGGATACGGCGTGCCCGGGAAGACGGTCGTCCACAGCGCCTTCTTGTCGATGGCCTGGGCGATCGCCCGGCGGACGACGAGGTCCTGGAGTGCGGGATGGCCCTTGCCCTGACCGAGACCCGCCTCGTTCATGTCGAGGTGCTCGTACAGCCAGCCAGGCTCGAGGATCGCTCGGCCGACGGCGGGGTCCACGTCCTTGATCGCATCGTAGTCGGCCTGGACGAGACCAAGGGCGACATCGACCTCGCCGTTCTTGAACGCCGCGATCTCTCCTTCCTTGTTGTCGGGGAAGTACTTGAACGTGACCGCATCCAGGCACGCTCGTCCGGGACAGGCTTCGGCGGGACCGGCCCAGTGTTCGTCGCGGACGAGCTCGATCGTGTCGGATGTCGCCGTGACGTACCGGAAGGGTCCGATCGTCGGAGCGTGGCCCAGGGTCGCCGAGACCGGGTACGACTTGGCTGCCGCGTCCTTGATCGGGATCGTCTTCATGTAGTGCTCGGGCAGGATGTGGTTCGTGCCGATCGCGCCGAGCCAGCCGGCATAGGCCTGTTTGAAGTGGACGTCGGCGACAAGGCCATCCGACGCGACGTCGATGCGGTCGATCAGCTCGAAGCCGCTCGGGGTCAGCCCCACCTGGGCCGGGTCGTTCACCCATCGCCAGGTGTACTTGAGGTCGTTCAGGGTCATCGGCACGCCGTCCGACCAGGCCAATCCGGGCTTGAGCGTGACGTGAACGGTGAACCCCTCTCCGCTGCCATCGCGGCGGAGGCTGTCGGCGTACGTGATCGGCGCCGCCGCCAGGTCAGGCTGGTAGTGGCCGTCCGCGGTCACCCGGAGGAGGGTGCGCATCGTGGCGGCGAGGACCTCGAAGTCGGGGAACGCATTCGAGTACCACGGATCGAGCTGGGTCGCCGCCTGCCACTCGGCCACGATGACCTTGCCGCCGGGCCGTCCCGCGGTCGGCGCATAGCTGCCGCCATAGAGCAGGGCGTCGTCGTCGACTGGGGTCGGGCTCGGCGCGGGGAGCACGGTCGGAGCGACCGAGGACGAGCTCGACGCGGGTCCGGATGACACCGCGGCCGATGGGCCCGGAACGGCGGGCGACGCCTGGCAACCAGCGAGCAGCAGGCTGATGAGCAGGATCCAGCCGGGTCGACGATCGCGCATGTCGGCTCCAACCCTCTGGGCGGATCGGTAGAGCACGGGGCCAGCGGGAGCGGGGATGGGGGCCTGACGCCAGTCTAGCCCCCGGCTGGTCGCTCGGCGCCGTCGATCGGACCGGTCCGCGGCTCGCCCGACGTCCATCTGGCAGACTCCGCGGGTGAGCCAGCAACGCCGACGACGGACGCATGCCCATCCGATCGGACGGGGCGGTCGCGGGCCCTCGGTCGGACCGGTCGCCATCGCGGTCGGCGTCGTCGCCGTCCTGGCCGTCGCGGTCATCCTCCTCGCCGGGCCGGGTCCGAGTCCGGTCGGGACGCCGGGTCCGGCCGGATCGGTCGCCGCCGCATCGAGCGTCATCGGTGGGTCACCCGCGGCGAACGGCTCGGCCGGCGGATCGTCCTCCCCGGCGTCGAGCCCCGGCGGATCGGCGGGAGCGACCGAAGCGCCGGTGGCGGCGGTCCCGATCGTCCCCGTCGTCGACTTCCGGTCGACCGAGGTCTCCGTCAAGCCGGCCGATGTCAAGACGACGCTCGATACCGGCAAGGGCCGATACGACGCCCTCGAGCTCGTCGACGGCGACGCCGACGCGATCCTCGCCGAACTCGGGCTCGACCGGCCGACCGCCTCCGGCCGGCTCATCCTGGCCAAGGATGTCGCGACACTGCGCAAGGACCTGGCGAAGAACCGCGACCGTCTGGCGTTCCTCCGCGCCGACCAGGTGACCCCGGCCGTGCGCGCCCTGGCGTGGGGGACGAAGAGCCTGTTCGGGGTGGCTCGGGTCACGGACCTCGCCGACTGGCCGCTCGCGGCGACGCTCGCCCCGACGCCCGGCACCACGCCGTTCGACCCGTCGAAGATCTGGACGATGGTCGCCGCCGGGGACGTGATGCTCGATCGCGGCGTCGCCAAGGTCGTCAAGATCCAGGGCAAGGGCGTCGACTTCCCGTTCAACGGGGGCACGGCCACGATCACCGGCCGGCGCTGCTGCTCCGCGCTCGACAACCCGGTCCCGGTCACCCGCCGGACCGGCGGGAGCGGCGCCGTCCGGGACCTCCTGAAGTCGGCCGACCTGACCGTCGCGAACTTCGAGAACCCGGCACCGGACGCGTTCCGCTACCACACCGAGGGGACTACGTTCTCGGCGGACCCGAAGCTCATCGCCGGGCTCAAGCACGCCGGGTTCGACGTCGTATCGATCGGCAATAACCACATCGGGGACGCCGGCGCGCGGGGCATCCTCGACACGATCAAGAACCTCAAGAAGTACGGCATCAAGTCGACCGGCGCGGGGGCGAACCTGGCGGCCGCGCGCAAGCCGGCGATCGTCGACGTGAACGGGACGAAGGTCGCGATCCTGGGCTACGACACGATCGCCAAGGCCTACGCCGCCGGCACCAGGTCGGCCGGCAGCGCCCAGCTGTCGAAGGCGGTCGTGCGCGCCGACATCAAGAGGGCCCGGGCGGCCGGCGCCGACGTCGTGATCGTCTATCCCCATTGGGGCACCGAGTACTCGCCGAAACCGTTCGCCGGGCAGCAGGCGCTCGCCCGGGCGGTCATCGACGCCGGCGCCGACATGGTCATCGGCAACCACGCCCATTGGGTCGGCGCGATGGAGGTCTACAAAGGCAAGCCGATCTGGTATGCGCTCGGCAACTTCGTCTTCGACCAGGACTGGTCGGAGCCGACGATGGAGGGGATCACGCTCGAGCTGACGTTCGATGGCTCGGAGCTCGTCCAGGTCCGGATGCGACCGCACGTCATCCTCGACAAGGCCCAGCCGAACTTCATGGACCCGGCCGGGACGGGTCGGGTCGTCATGGGCCAGCTGTTCGACGCCTCGAAGCGGCTGCTTCCCTGGTAGGTCTCATCCGCGAGGCGAACGCCGCCGACTCGACGAACTGCAAGTACTGCGCGAGCGCGATCTGACCGGCCCGCGAAGGGTCGCTCAGTCCAGACCGGCGAACAGGTCCGTCTCGGGCGTCGTCGTCGGGATCCGGCTCTCGCGCAGGATGTACGTCTCGACCGACCACCACCGGCGCCAGCCATCGAGCCCGAACAACATGAACGGCGACTGATCGCTGATCTGGGTCACGTGCTCGTGGATCGCCGCCCACTTGGCCTCGACGTACGGTCCCACGTCGACCCGGGTGGTGATCGCCTCGTCCGGGACGAGCATCTTCGCCGTGTACGCCTCGAACTCGGCGAGCTGCTCGGGTGTGGCGTCCTCGGGCGGCATCCAGAACGAGCGCTCGCCCATCTCCGCGAGGGCCTCGTTCATCGCTTCGCGGAGCGACCTCGAGAGCGCCTGCTCGTAGAGCTTCGACGGCGCCCACGGGGCGAGTCCGCCGTCGGCCTCGGCGGGCCCGGTCCCACCGTGCTCGGGCGCCAGCTGGCTGGTGTACGCGCCGGGGTCGCCGGCGCGTTCGAACGCGCCGACCCCGACGAGATGCGTCCGGATGTGGTCGGGGTGGCCGTAGCCTCCGAACGCGTTGTAGGTCGTGATGACATCCGGCCGATGCGTCCGGACCAGCCAGACCAACCGACCGATCGCCTCGTCGAGGTCCGCCTGCCAGAACGCCCGCGGGTCGTGGTTCCCGGCCGTGCCCATCATCCCGGAGTCCCGGTAGCCGAGGTTGTCCCACTCGGTCACGCCCAGGTGACCCATCGCGCGTTCGAGCTCGCCCGCCCGGATCTCGCCCAAACGGCGGTGATTGTCGGCGGTGTCCATGTCCGGCACGACGATCTCGCCGAGCTCGCCGCGCGTGCAGGTCACGAGGACGACCCGATGGCCGTCGGCGACGGCCCGGGCCATCGTCCCGCCGGTGCCGATCGTCTCATCGTCAGGGTGGGCATGGACGGTCATCAGGGTGAGGGGACGCGGTTCGGTCATGGGCCAAGCGTAGTGCCGACGACGTGGACGCGCTCCCGACGGCGGCCGCTACCATCGCGGGCATGGCATCCGACTCCGCTCGCCCGCGGACACCCGGCCCGCTGGCGGGGATCGTCGTCGTCGATTGTTCGACGGTCCTGGCCGGCCCGTACTGCACGATGCTGCTGGCCGATCTCGGCGCCGACGTCATCAAGGTCGAGCCGCCCGAGGGCGATGGCACCCGCGCGTGGGGTCCGCCATGGGTCGGGGCCGGACGGCTCGCGCCCGACGATCCGGGCGTCGCCGCGTACTACCTGGCCATCAACCGGAACAAGCGGTCGATCCGGCTCGACCTCAAGGCGGCATCCGGCCGCGAGGTCCTCCGACGACTCCTGACCGGGGCCGACGTGCTCGTCGAAAACTTCCGCGTCGGTGGATTCGCCGCACTCGGGTTCGACGATGACGCTCTCGCCGCGCTCGCGCCGGGTCTCGTCCACCTCGCGATCAGCGGCTACGGTCCGACCGGACCGGACGCCGCCCGGCCGGGCTATGACTTCGTCGTCCAGGCTGAGGCCGGGCTGATGTCGATCACGGGCGCCGCGGACGAGGCGGGTGGCGGCCCGACGAAGGTCGGCGTGGCGATCGCCGATGTCGTCACCGGGTTGCACGGCGCCGTCGCCGTGCTCGCTGCGCTCACGGGTCGCGCGCGGGACACGGTCCCGGACGGGGGTGGCCAACGGATCGACGTCTCGATCCTCGAGTCGACCCTCGCGATCCTCGTCAATCAGGCTCAGAACGCGTTCGCCACCGGGACGTCCCCGGGGCGTCGCGGGAACGCCCATCCGAACATCGTCCCGTACGAGACCTTCGCCACCGCCGATGGACAGATCGCCGTGGCGGTCGGCTCGGACCGGCAGTGGCTGCGGCTGTGCGCCGCGCTCGATCTCGAGGGCCTCGCGACGGACCCACGCTTCCTCACGAATGCGGTTCGCGTGACGAACCGAGCCGTTCTCCGCCCGCTGCTCGCCGACCGTCTCGCGGCCGACCCGACGGCGGTCTGGCTCGACCGGCTCGAAGCGGCCGAGGTCCCGTGCGGTCCGATCAACGACGTCCTGGCCGCGCTGACGGGGCCTCAGGCGACCGCCCGCGAGATGGTCGTCGAGGTCGTCCATCCGCGCCTCGGTCCGATCCGCCAGGTCGGCCTCCCGGCGAAGCTCGGCTCGACGCCGGCCTCGATCCGCTCGGCGCCGCCGCTGCTCGGCGAGCACTCCGACGAGATCCTCGGGGAGCTCGGTTACGACGCTCCGGCGATCGCCGGACTCCGCGCCGACGGGGTCGTCTGAGCCGCGGGACCCCGCCGAGGGACCAGGACCCGGGCCGTCGGGGTCGTCGGCGCCTCGCGGCCGCTCAGAGCTCCTGGCGGCGGAAGGCCAGCCACGCACCAAGGCCGGCCGCGGCGATCAGGACGACGCTGCCGGCGATCGCCGTCGCCAGCTCGCCCGACGCCAGACCGGCGGTTCGGCCGGTGGCCAGCGCGAGCGCCGGGCCGTCGAGACCCAGCGGCAGGAATCGGCCGACGACCGGGATCGCCGAAGCGATGGACAGCGCGACAAGGGCGAGGACCCCGATCCCGGCGGCGGCCGCGGACGACCCCGAGACGGTCGAGGCGAGGAGCGTGATCGCGGCCCAGCAGCACAGACCGAGCCAGGTGAGGACCGTCAGCGCGAGCCAGCCGGCGATCGGACCGGGCTCGAACAGGAATGCCGTGTATGCCCACGCGACGACCGCCGCGGCGATGGTCGCGACTCCGAGGACGATCCCGAGCGCGACGAACTTCGCGCCGAGGAATCCGCCCCGGCCGATCGGCTTCGTGAGCAGGAACGCGGCCGTGCCACGCTCCTTCTCGGCAGCGACGGAACCCATCGCCAGGACGATCGCCGCGAACGCCCCGAGCTGGCCCAGGTTCTTCTGGAGCTGGAGCACGGCATCGGCCGGCACCGGGGTCGGGATGGGCACGGTCAGCTGGTCGCCGACCGCCGCCTTGAGGATCTCGGGCAGGTAGCGTGCGGTCAGCGGCGACAGGATGCCGATGATCACGAACAGCACGAGGACGGCCGGCAGTCGCCGGGTCCGCCACGCCTCGCGCAGCTCCTTCCCGAGGAGGATCCCGAGCGCGGTCATGCGACGGCCCGTGGCGGTGGTGTCCCCGTCAGCTGGAGGAAGACATCCTCGAGGGTGGGCCGGACGCGCTCGACTCCGACGACGGCGACATCGGCCGCCACGATCGCCGCCAGGAGCTCACGCGCCGCGCGCGCCGGGTCGTTGACCGTGACCCGGACGGCGCCATGGTCGACCGCGACGTCCGTCACCCACGGGCGCGTGCGGAGGTCGGCGCCGAGGCGTCCGATCGCCTCCGCCTGGCCCGCCTCCGGGTCGATCCGGTAGATCGGCAGGGCGTAGCGGTCGAGGAGCTCGTCGAGCGGTCCCTCGACCACGAGCCGGCCGTGATCGAGGATCGCGATCCGGTCGCAGACGCGTTCGACGTCGGCCAGCACGTGGGTCGAGAACAGGATCGTGGCCGACGTTCGGAGCTCGGCGATGAGGGCCAGCAGGTCGCGCCGGCCTTCCGGGTCGAGCGAGCTCACGGGTTCGTCGAGGATGAGCACCGGCGGCCGGTCGACGAGCGCCTGGGCGATGCCGAGCCGCTGGCGCATGCCGCCGGAGTAGGTGCCGATCCGACGGTCGGCATCGGCGGCCAACCCGACCTGGTCGAGGACCTCGGCGACGCGAGCCTCGAGGGTCGCCCCGGCCAGCCCGTGCAGCCGGCCGACGAGGTCGACGAGCTCGCGTCCGGTCGCCCAGGCGTAGTAGCGCGGGTCCTGGTCGAGGAACCCGATCCGCTCGGTCAGCCGCGGGTCCCCGATCGAGACACCGGCGACCGAGGCCGAGCCGCCGGTCGGGTGGGCCAGGCCGACGAGCATCCGCAGGGTCGTCGTCTTCCCGGCTCCGTTCGGACCGAGCAGCCCGAAGACCGAGCCGGCGGGCACGTCGAGGTCGAGGCCGTCCAGCGCGACGATCCCCCCGGGGTACCGCTTCGTGAGTCCGCGGCAAGTGACGACAGGCGAGCCTGACGTGGCGAGGGCGGCCACGGAGCCCGCGGTGGCGCCGGCGGCGAGTGTCGCCGCGGTCGTGGTCGCGCCTGCGGCGAGTGTCGCGGCGCTCGCTTCGGCGGCTGGCGTCGCGCCGGCATCCGATTTCGCCGAGGGCGTGTCGGTCGTCGGCCAGGCCGGTCGCGGCTCGGGCGCGCCAGTCGCCTCCTGCCGGCCGACCACGAAGTAGAGGATCGGCCCGACACCGGACAGGAAGACGACGATGATCCCCCACATCAGGCGGCTGTCGCCGCGGACCCGGCGACCCGGACGGGTCAGGTCCCAGAGCGCCCAGATCGCCAGCCCGAGCTCGAGCAGGACGAGCGGCGCGAGGAGGACGAGCAGGCCCGGATCGACGCCGTTCATGACCGCTCGCCGACCTTGAGCCGCGTGGGGTCCGACTTCCAGACCTGGTACGAGTACACGAACGCGACCACGAGGACCACGCCGATCCCGCCGAGCAGGACGACGAAGAAGGCCACCGGGCTGCCGACGATCCCGACGACGATCGTCACGATCCCGAGGAGCACGAACAGGCGCCCGACGAGTCGATGGGTCTTGTTCCAGGCGAGGTCGCTCGACAGCGTCCACGGGGTCCGGACCCCGAACATGAAGTTGCTCCGGACCTTGCCGAGGACATTGCCGATCACGATGAACATCGCGCCGGTGGCCACGCCGAGGACGAGATCCACGTCCAGCGGCGAGCCGACCGCCGCGAGCACCACCAGGAGTTGGACGGCGACCAGGACGAACAGGACCGCGACACAGACCTGGACGTAGGCCGGTCCCGACCGGGCGAGGTTCTGGGCGCGCGGCTCGAACCGAGGCAGGAGGTAGAGCAGGGCTGCGAGACCGGTCGCCAGCACCGGCGTGAACAGCAGGGCCATCTCCTTGGAGGCGTAGCCGTCGGGCTGGCCATCCAGGCCCCAGTGGATCGGGACCTCGGCACCGGCGGGGATCTGGCCCCACGCCCAGGCGGCCATCGCGAGCATGACTCCGGTGGCGATGACGGCGGCGATCGCCACGGGCCGCAGGTTCATCGATCGGACCCGTCCGGACCGAGCTTGAACGCATCCATGAGTGCCATCATCGCCTCCTCGAGGACCGACACATTGAGCCGATAGGTGATGGTCGACCCGGTCCGATCGGCCTGGATCAGGCCGGCATCCTTGAGCACCGAGAAGTGGCCGGACATGGTCGGCGCCGCCAGGTCGAACCGGCCGGCCAGCTCGCCGGCGGTCATGTCCCGCTCGCGGAGCAGGCTGAGGACCTGCCGGCGGGTCGGGTCCGACAGCGCGCGATAGACCTTGTTCACGTCGTTTCGTCGTTCACCTAATTCGGTAGTTGCCAAAATAGGCCGTGGTGCCGGAGCTCGTCAAGCGGCTCGCGTCGGCCTCGAAATGGCGTGCCGATCGTCGGCGCAACGCGTGCAGGCGTGCACGGACCCCCTGGGTCGAGCGCGATCGGCCGCTGCTAGACTCGGCCGGCGGGCCACCGCCCGACCCACCGCCGCCCGACCGGCGGCTCGACCACGGAGGCACCTCACCGATGACCGACGATCGGGAGCGCTGGGCCGTCATCCTCGGCGCGTCATCGGGGATGGGCGAGGCCACGAGCCGGGCTCTGGCCGCGGCCGGCTATCGCATCTTCGGCATCCACCTCGACTTTCGGGCCGGTCTGGCCCACGTGGACGAGGTCAAGGCCGCGATCGGCGCCGCCGGTTCGGAGGCACTCTTCATCAACACGAACGCCGCCGACGACGAGAAACGGGCCGCCGCGCTGCGGACGCTCCGCGAGCGGTTCGACCGGTCCGAGGCCGACGGCCGTCATCCGTACGTGCGGGTCGTGATGCATTCGCTCGCGTTCGGGTCGCTCGTCCCGTTCATCGCCGACGACCCGAAGGAGGCCGTCGACCGGAAGAAGATGGAGATGACCCAGGACGTCATGGCCAACAGCCTCGTCTATTGGGTCCAGGACCTGTACCGCGGCGGGTTCCTCGAGCAGGGCTCGAAGATCTTCTCGATGACCTCTGAGGGATCGAGCCGGGTCGTCCCGTCCTACGGCGTGGTGTCGTCGGCCAAGGCCGCGCTCGAGTCGCACACGCGCCAGCTCGCGATGGAACTCGCCCGGACCGGCAAAGGGATCACCGCCAACACGATCCGAGCCGGGGTGACCGTGACCCCTGCGCTGCTCAAGATCCCCGAGCACGACCTGATGATCGAGATCACGCAAGAAGCGCAACCCGACCGGCCGGATGACGACCCCCCAGGATGTCGCGGCGACGATCGTCGCCCTGAGCGGCGAGGGCGTCGATTTCATCAACGGCGAGATCATCGGCGTCGACGGCGGCGAGTTCATCACCGGCTCGTGATCGGCGGGTGAGTGGCGGTCGGGTCATCGTCGTCGGGTCGGTCAACGTCGACCTGGTCATCGGCGGCGAGCGCCTGCCGGGCGTGGGTGAGACCGTCGTCGGGGGTACGTTCGAGCAGCACCACGGTGGCAAGGGCGGCAACCAGGCGGTCGCCGCGGCTCGGCTCGGCCGGCCGGTGCTCCTCGTCGGTGCGCTGGGTGACGATGAGTTCGGGCGCGAAGCTCGGGCCGCCCTGGCCCATGAGCACGTCGACGTGTCCGCGCTGACGACCCTCGAGGGGACACCGACCGGCGTCGCGCTCATCCTGGTCGACCGGCGCGGCGAGAACATGATCTCGGTCGCGTCGGGCGCCAATGCCGGCCTGGACCCGTCGGCAGTCGCCGGCGCCTTCGACCGGATCGGCGTCCACGCCGGCGATGCCGTGCTCGTCTGCCACGAGTCGCCCACGGCGACCGTCCGCGAGGCGCTCCGACTCGGACGTGCCGCCGGTGCGACGACGATCCTCAACCCGGCTCCGGCCGGCGGGATCGACCGGACGATCCTGGGCCTGGCCGATGTCATCACCCCGAACCAGGGCGAGCTCCTCACGCTCACCGGCACCGACGCCCGGAGATCCGGGCGCGCTTCGGAGGCCGCGGTCGCGGCTGCGTCCGACATCGGTCGAGCCGCCCGGTCGCTGCTCGAGCCGTCGGCCGCCGGACCGGGCGTCGGTCGGGCCGTCATCGTCACGCTCGGACCGGCGGGGGCGTTGCTCGTCACCGCCGACACGGTCCTGGACGTGGCGCCGACCCCGGTCGACGCGGTCGACACCACCGGGGCCGGCGATGCGTTCAACGGTGCGTTCGCCGCCGCGCTGACCGAGGGTCGGACGATCGACGACGCGGCCCGACGGGCGGTCGTCGCCGGGGCCCTCGCGACGACCCGGGTCGGCGCCCGGGAGGGCATGCCCAGCGCGACCGAGCTCGAGTCGGCCCTGACCCGCTGACCCGCGGGCCCTCGACTCAGGCCTCCGCGGCCACCCACGTCGTGCGCGCTCGTGCGCCCGCGGTCATCTCGAGCCGGCCGTCGTCGCTGACCCACCAGGCGGTCAGCCCACGCTGTCGGGCGACGCTCGCGATCCGCTCGGCTCCGTGGAGGAAGAGGGTCTTCGACCAGACCTCCGCCCAGGCCGGGTCCGGACCGGCGACGGTCACCGACGCCAGGCCCGCACCACCCGGCTCGCCCGTCCGGGGATCGATCAGGTGGTGGACCTGCCGGCCGTCCGGCGCGGTCCAGTGGTGGACGAGGATCGACGATGTCGCGATCGCGCCCTGGACGAGCGCGACCGTCGCGACCGGCGGTTCGCCGCCGTGCGGGTCCTCGATGGCGATGATCCACGGCCCGTCCTGGGGAGCGGCGCCCCCGGCGATCAGGTCGCCACCGGCCTCGATCATGGCTCCGCCGTCAGGGCGGAAGAACCCCCCACGGTCGAGTCGACGCCACGCCCAGCGGAGCGTCAGCCCTTTACCGATCCCGCCGAGATCGACCGGCTCGGTGAGCGAGACCATCGACGCACGCGGATCCGCACGCAGCCAGCGTCGAGATCCGTCGGGCTGGACGCCGGCGTCGCCCGTCCGGGCGTCGCGCGTTCGGCCGCGATCCGCCGCTGCCGCCGGTCCGACGTCCGCCCCCGCGTAGCCGAGCCGCTCGAGCGTCCCGAGGACCCGGGCATCGAACCGGCCGTCGGTGATCCGACCAGCGCGATCGGCGGCCACCAGGGCGCGCGTCAGCCGTCGATCGACGGTGATCGGCCGATCGTCGCCGGCGGCGCGGTCGACCGTCATGAGATCGCTCGATGCCCGGAACCGGGACATCGCCTGCTCCGCGGCCTCGAACTCGGCCACGACGGATCGCCATGCCGCCGTCGCGGCCCGGGCGGTCCGTCCGACGATGGTCAGGCGGAGCGGCGAGCCCATCGCTCGACCGTCGAACCGGTGGACGCGCGCTGCCGCGACCGCTCGCCTGGCGATCTCGGTGGTCAATGCCCCGAGGCGCCGCTCGAGCCGTTCGACGCCGGTGGTGGCGTCGACGCCGGTCGAGCGCTCTTCGACACCGCCGGCAGGCGGGCCGCAGCCGGCGGCGGCACCCAGGCGGCGCTGCCCTCGACGGCCTTGACCTGGATCGTGAGTTTGTGAAGGCCCTTCTCGAGCCGGTCGAGCCGGGCGGAGACGTCGTCGTAGGCCGCGGCTGCGGCGTCATAAGTCGACGCCGCGCGGATCAATCGCTCGCCGATCCGGTCGTGCTCGGCGGCCAGCAGGTCGGCCACATCCGACGTCGGCCCCTGAGCGGCGGCGAGGTCCCGGTCCGCGTTCGATTGGAGTGCGGTGACGCCCGCCAGGGCGGCTGCGTAGGCCCCCGCGGAGAGGCCGACGGCGACCGCGAGATGGACCGGCCGACGGACCTCGACGGTCCGCGTCGCGGTCGCGGCCTTGGCCGGTCGATCCACCGTCCGTCGATCGGCGACACCGCCGAGCGGCACCGGACGCAGCGCCTCAGCCATCGTCGGAACCTCCGTCGTCGTCGCCCTCTTCCCCGCCGCCGCCGGAAGGGGCGGTCGCGGCCGTGGCGGTCTTGCCGCTCGACCGACCCGCGGCCCGGTTCATGGCGGCAAGCTTCTTCTTCGCCGCGGCGAGCTTGTCCCGGAGGGTCTTCGCGGTCCTGGCATCCTTCGCGATCCGATCGGTCGCCGACTTGAGCGCGGCGGTGAGCTCCTCGGTCTGGGCCGTCAGGGCCGTGAGGTGCTCCTCGAGGGCGGCCGAGCGAGCCTGCTCGTCGGCCAGCCGCTGGGTCAGGGATGAGACCGATTCGGGCGCGACGGTGAGCGGTGCCGACGCCTCCGTCCAGACGGCCGCAGCCCGCACCGCCATCGCCCCGACCGCGAGGCTGAGCACGACCGCGACGACGACCATCGTGCGCCGCGCGAGCAGTCGGAGCTCGATCATCGACCGGCTCCATCACCGGCCGGGAGGGCATCACCCCGGGCCGAAGCCGTCGCCCGGGCCGGCGCCTCGGCTCGGACCGGGGCCGCGCCACGACCCGCGTCGGGTAGCGACGTCGCGAACGTCGGGCGGCGCTTCCGGCCGACCCAGTAGCGGTAGGCCGCGGCGAACAGCACCGCGAGCCCGGTGGCGATGTAGAAGGCGCGCAGCGCTGGCGTGTCGGTTCCGGCCAGGATGCCGTGGAGCCAGGCCAGGATGAGCACGCCGATGCTGAACCGATGGAGCTTCAGCCAGAACCCCGGTGGCAGCAGTCGGGTGTAACGCGCGGTCAGGCCCGTGATGATGAGGGCGTACAGGGCGAGGGTGCCCAGGGCGACCGGTGCGCTCCGGTAGCTCGACAGGCCCGGGATGAACGAACCGGCGACACCGACGCCCGCGTACGGGTCGAGGATCAGGCTCACGATGTGGACGCCGAGGAACGCGAGCACGAAGACCCACAGGTTCTCGTGCCACGGGAACAGCCGCTTGGACAGCTTCCAGGTCGTCTGGTTCGTCGGGTGACTGAGGACGAGCCCGAGCACGACCTGGGTGGTCAGCAGCAGGTAGGCGACGATCCCCGATGCCCGTGCCGCGAGCCACAGCCGCATCTGGGCCTGATAGGCGGTCGAGGCCGGGCACGATCTGGTCGGTCGCCACGACGATCCCGATCCCGAGCAGTCCGAGCAGCACGAGGAAGCGGGGCCCGGTCAGGCGCATCGGGCGCTCGGTCCCCGGGTGATCAGGTCGGTGACGGTCATGCTCGCTCCAGGTGGCAGATGCGGCGGTCATCTGGTCCGAGGCGAGTATCCGGCCCGAGGTTTCAGCGTGGGCTGATGAATCCGTCTCAGCGCGCCCCGTACGTTCGGCGTCGCCCCCGGTGACGTCTGGAACCAGTGGCCGTTCGGCGGCGGGCGGGCGGACCGGTCAGTGGCCCGTCGCGGGCAGGACGTCCGACGGCGCTCTTCGACCCGCGAGGAGCCCGCGGCTGGGTGAGAAGACGAGGGCGACGACGAACAGGAACGTCTCGACGAGCACGATCGATGCGCCGGACGCGATGTTCAGGTAGAAGCTCAGGTACAGGCCGATGACGGCCGACAGCAGCGCCGCGCCGATCGCGACCGCGACCATCTGCCCGAACCGGACGACGAGGAGTTGGGCGGTCGCGGCGGGCGTCACGAGCATCGCCACGACCATGATGATCCCGACGGCCTGGATGCTGACCACGATCGTCACCCCGAGCAGGCCCAGGAGAAGGTATTCGAGGGCGGTCACCGGCAGCCCCGAGGCGGCCGCGCCGGCCGGGTCGAACGTGGCGTACAGGAGCTCCTTGCGGAGGACGACCACGATCGCGAGGACGATCGACCCGAGGACGGCGATCTGGGCGAGGTCCCCGACAGTGATCCCGAGGACGTTGCCGAGCAGGTAGCTGAACAGGTCGCCGACGTAGTCGTCGATCGTGCTGAAGAGCGCGATGCCGAGGGCGAACATCCCCGCGAAGAGCACCCCGACCGCCGTGTCGAACCGGAGCCCGCCGCGGCGCGAGACCCAGCCGATCAGCAGCGCGGTCGTCACCGCGGCCACCGCACCACCGAGGTAGAGCGGGATCCCGAGCATGAACGCGATGACCAGGCCGGGGAACGCGGCGTGGCTGACCGCGTCGCCGATGAAGGCCATCCCCTTGAGCACGACGAATGTGCCCATGACCGCGCAGACGGTGCCGACCAGGAGCGCCGCGATCAGGCCGCGCTGCATGAACGCGAGGTTCCACGGGTCGGTGAGCAGCGCGACCACACTCACGAGCGCTGGTCCTCGTGGAAGTGCCGCTCCACCCCGGCGTCCTCGTCGTGGTGGTGGGCATCGTCGAGGATGAGGGCCCCGGCTCCGAGGTCGGGCAGGACCAGGACGTGACCGCCATAGGTGGCGGCGAGCAGCTGCTGGTCGAGCACGAGGTCCTTGGCCGGACCGACGGCGACGATCCGTCGATTGACCAAGGCCGCCTGCTGGAACCGATGGGCCGCGCAGGCGAGGTCGTGAGTCGTAGCGACGACCGTCTTGCCCCGGCTCGCCTCGGCCTCGAGGACCGCCATGAGGTCCTCCTGGGTGGTCGCGTCGACCCCGGTCACGGGCTCGTCGAGCAGGTAGACGTCGGGTTCCGTTGCGAGCGCGCGGGCCAGGAAGACCCGTCGGCGCTGACCTCCCGACAAAGCCCCGATCTGGCGGTCGATGTGCTCATGCATCCCGACGGTGTCGAGGGCGACGCCGACCACGTGGTGATCGTGTCGACCAGGGCCTCGCAGGACGCCGATCCGGGGCACGCGGCCCATCATGACCACGTCGCCGACCGTGACGGGGAACTCCCAGTCGACGGTCTCCGCCTGCGGGACGTAGGCCACCCGCCGTGCGGTCGATCCGGGCGGGCCGCCGAGGATCTCGACGGTTCCCGCTCGCGCTGCGAGCAACCCGGCGATCACCTTGAGCAGCGTGCTCTTGCCGGCACCGTTCGGCCCGATGACCGCCAGCAACGAGCCGGCCGGCACGTCGAGATCGACCCCCTCGAGCGCCAGTCGCTCGCCGTACCCCGCCGACACGCCCCGGAGCCGGATGGCGGGAGCGGTGGCCGACTGCGGCGGGACTTCGAGCGGCCGGCTCGCGGCCGTCGTCTGGATCACCAGCGCCTCCGTCCTGGCACTACCTCAGCGCCGACACGATCTGGTCCACGTTCCAGGTCATCATCCCAAGATACGTGTCGGCGGGCGCAGGCCCGAGCGCATCGTTGTACAGCGTGGTCACCACCCGACTGATGCCCGCCTCATCGGCCAGCGTCTGCGACAGCTTCGAACTGAACTGGGCCTCGCTGAAGGCGGCCTTGACGCCCGCGGCCTTGACCTTGGCGACCAGCGCAGCGAGGTCCGATGCGGTCGGCTCCTGGCCGACGTTCTCGAGGACGACCCCGACGAGCTCGAACCCGAAGTGGCGGGCGAAGTACGGGAACGCGTCATGGAACGTCACGAGCTTCCGGTTCGCCTCCGGGATCGTCGCGACCTTCGCCTTGAGCGCGGCATCAAGCATGTCGAGCTGCGTGGCGTAGGCTGCCGCGTTCGCCGCGTAGGTCGACGCCCCGGCCGGATCGGCGGTCGACAGGGCGGCGACGATCGACGGCAGGTAGTGATCGCGGACGAGCGTCGGGTCGAGCCAGAAATGCGGGTTCACCTCGCCGTCGACGGTCACGGTCGGGATCCCGTCGCCGAGCGTGAGCACCGGCGTCGCCTGGCTGTTCGCCGCCAGGAGGCGGTCGAGGAAGTCGTCAAGCCCGACCCCGTTCTTGACGATGAGGCGCGCCCCCGCGAGGAGACGGGCGTCGTCGGGCTTGGGTTCGTAGTCCTCGGGACCGACGCCGGCCGGGATGATCGACCGGACGGACACGCGATCGCCGCCGATGTTCCGGACGATGTCCGCGAACACCGTCGTCGTCGTCACGACAGGAAGCGTCCCCGACGGACTGGTCGACGACGTGGCGCCGTCGCATGCTCCAAGGAGGAGAGTCAGCGCGAGGAGGGCAGGGAGCCAGGGCGCCATCGACCACCGCCACAGCGGCCGGCTGTCCTCGCTGCCGTCCGCCATCCGCCGTGGCCGACACGTTGATATCGGGTCTCAGACCGGTCGATGGCGGGTCGTGAGGCTGCATCGCCGGCGGTCCTCCAGGCGGCTCAGTCGAGATCGACTGCGCCCGCACAGGCGGGGCACAGACCGAACAGGTCGAGCCGGTGGGAGTCGATCCGATAGCCGGTCCGGCGCGCGATCGACCCGGTCACCCCGTCGATACCGGGATCGTCGACCTCTTCGGTCCGGCCGCAGCTCGTGCAGATCACGTGATGGTGGTGGATCGGCTCGCACGGGATGTAGGCGTGCTCGCCCGTCGGGAGGTCGAGGCGCTCCACGACGCCGAGCTCCTCGAACAGGTCGAGCGAGCGGAAGATCGTCGCCCGGCCGATCCCGAGCCGCCGCGAGCGCGCGTCCGCGACGAGGTCCGCAGCGGTGAAGTGACCCGTCCGATCGGCGATGAGCGCGGTCACTGCCCGACGTGGCGCGGTGACGCGGTAGCCCGCGTGGTCGAGCGCATCAAGCAGCGGGCCCTGATCCGTCATGGTCGGATGATACCGAGTCTCATGAGTTGTGTCGAGACCAAGTCTCATCCGGGCAGGGACCCCGAAGAGCGCCGCGAACCGAGGGGACCGGCGCCGCGAACCGAGAGGACGGGCTCCGCTGGCGGCGCTCGCAGAGGGGCCGGCTGGCCCGGCCGGTGAGCGCCGTTCGGCCCAAAGGGCCGGCGCCGATCCTGCGCTACAGTACGGTCGCGCCCAACGATGACCGAAGGAGTCCGACCCTGTCCGCCGATGATCAAGGGCGCGCTCGACCGCCCTCACCCCCGCCGAACCGACGCGAGCGCCGCGCGGCCATGCGCGCAGCGGAGCGCCGCGAACGGGCGGCCGCCGCGAAGCGTGCCGCCCCGCCGGCCTGGCGATCTCCGACCGCCCTGGTCACGATCGGGGCGATCGTCGTCGCGCTCGTCGTCATCGCCGCGCTCAACCTCCGCCCCGCCGGCGGCGATGGGTCGGCGTCGGCCGGCCCGGGCGGCTCGACCGCGGTCTCCAGCGGGACGCCATCGTCCGGAGGGACGGCTCCACTCGGCCTGCAGGCGCCGGCGATCCCGATCCCGGCGGGCATCCCGCGCGATGGTCGGACGCTCGGCTCGCCGACGGCACCCGTCACGCTCGAAGTCTGGGGCGACTTCCAGTGCCCGGGCTGCGGCAGCTTCTCCCGGACCATCGAGCCGACCATCGTCGACCGCTACGTCCAGCCGGGTCAGGTCCGGCTGACCTTCCGCGACTACGCATTCCTCGGGCCCGAGTCCCTCGATGCCGCCGCGGCCGCGCGGTGTGCCGGCGAGCAGGGCAAGTTCTGGGATTACCACGACTGGCTGTACGCCAATCAGAACGGCGAGAACCAGGGCGCGTTCAGTCGCGACCGACTCGCCGGCATCGCCGATGCGGTCGGCCTGGATCGGGCCGCCTGGGAGGCCTGCTTCGACGGCGGGGCCGAGAACGCCGCGGTCACCGCCGAGACGACCGCCGGGACCGCCGCAGGCGTGCGCTCGACACCGACGCTCGTCCTCGACGGCACGATCGTCCAGCTGGCGACGTTCACGTCGTGGGACGATCTCTATAAGGCGATCGACGCCGCGATCGTCGCTGCCGGTACGCCGTCGAGTGGCGCGCCGTCGAACGCCGTCCCGGTCGCCCCGTCCGGCACCGCCCCGTCCGGCTCCCCTTCACTGGCGCCGTGACCGTCCGTCGCACCGGGCTGGTCATCGCGACGCTGGCGGCGATCGGTTTCGCGATCGCCGCCTACCTCACCGTGACGAAGCTGTCGGGCGGGCTGCCGGTCTGCGGCCCGACGAAGGGCTGCGAGGACGTCGCGCTCAGCGAGTACAGCACGATCCTCGGGATCCCGACCGCAGCGTTCGGGCTGGCCTTCTCGGCGACCATCGCGACGCTCGGGCTCGCCTGGTGGCGGTGGGGAGATCGTCGGACCCTGCTGGCGGCCTACGGGCTCGGGCTGTTCGGGATCGTGTTCGTCGCCTACCTCACGTATCTCGAGCTGTTCGTGATCCACGCGGTCTGTGTCTGGTGCGTCGGCTATGGGCTGACCGTCGTCGTCGGTTGGCTCGTCGCGTTGGCCACGGTCCGGAGGACCGCCACGCAAGGCTGAGCGTCGGCCCGCCGGCCCACCCCGGAGCCCGGGCCGCGCCGCGATCGGTCACGTGACTCGCGTGACTCGCGCGCCGGGTCGTGCGATCGATTCGAGGTCGGCGGCGGCGAGCGTCCGGACGAGGGCGTCCGTCGCGGCGCTGAACACGGCGTGCACATCGCATTGGCCGGCCGCATCGCACGGGCCACCGCGGAGCACGCACGACCGGCGCCGGCTGTCGCCCTCGATCGCCTCCACGATCGTCAGGAGATCGATCGTGGCCGCCGGTCGGGCGAGACGATGCCCGCCGTTCCGACCCGCCGTGCCGTGCACGAGCCCGGCTGTGGCCAGATCGACCATGACCTGTGGCAGGAAGCGGGCTGGGATGTCCATCTCGGCGGCGATCCGACGAGCGCTGAGCGGGCTCTCGCCGTCATGCCGGGCGAGGGCGATCATCGCCCGGATGGCGTAGTCCGCACGCTTGGTGAGATCGGCCTTCACGTCGCTCAGCGGATCACTTGAGCGGGTCGCCGTCCCCGGCCTTGAGCAGGCCGAGGGCGCCGCGCCCGACGAAGTTGAAGGCGTGGGTGACGATCGGGTAGAGGCCGTCCTCGGGTGTCGTGAGCTCGATGATCGCGCCCTGGGCCGGTGATAGGTCGACGGCCTGGGAGCCGAAGTGACCGGGGTTGTCGGGCGTCAGCTGGATCCCC
Organism: uncultured Chloroflexia bacterium; assembly: GCA_963783135.1. Lineage (GTDB taxonomy): Bacteria > Chloroflexota > Limnocylindria > Limnocylindrales > CSP1-4 > Chersky-267. The sequence continues at coordinate 410,204 of CAWAMH010000005.1, forward strand.
TCCTTGGTCACCGTGTCGAAGATCGTGCCGACGATGTGGAACGAGCTGTCGATGTTCGGTCCGGCATCGAGGACGAAGAGCCGGACCTTGCCGCCAGTCGGGACCGCGAGCGGGTTGTCCTTGTACTGGTTGGCGACGCCATTGAACACGACGTAGTCCGGGGCCGGCGCGCCCGCCGAGGCCTTGCTGAGATCGACCGGCTGACCCTGCGGGCCGAGATACCACTCGCTCTGGACCAGGGCGAACTCCTTGTCGACGGGCTTGAAACCGCCCTTCGGTTCGACGATGACCATCCCATACATGCCGTTGGCGATGTGGTGAAGCGCCGGAGCTGTGCCGCAGTGGTACATCCAGACACCGGCATAGTCGGCGCGCCACTCGTAGAGCTTCTCCTCGCCGGGATTGATCGACGTCATCTCGTCGTTCCAGGCGACCTGGCTGGCATGGAAGTCGACGCTGTGGGCGAGCTTGTTCGTGACCGGATTCTTGAGGTGGACGCGGATCGTATCGCCGAGGTGGACGCGGATGACCGGACCGGGGACCGTGCCGTTGAAGGTCCAGACGGCCTGGACGAAGCCATCGGCGACCGTCATCTCCTTCTCCTCCACGACAAGATCGATGTCGTGGATCGTGCCGTCGAGCACCTTCGGGGCGGTCGCGTCGTAGACGGCGTACTTCGGCGCGTTGGGGTCGGCGGCCACGTTCGAGCTCGGCGCCGGTCCACCATGGTCGTCGGCGGCCGCGCTCGGCGCAGCGCCAGCGACCATGACCATGCCCTTCATCCCGGCATCAGCGTGGCCCGGGATCGAGCACAGGAACGAGATCCCGGCGGCCGGCACGGTCACCGTTCCGGTCGCGCTGGCGCCGGCCTCGGCGGCGATCTTCGTCCCGTCGGCGAAGGTCAGATCGTGGGCGATCGATCCGGTGTTCTTGAACGTGACCGCGTAGCTCCCGGCGGTCGGCACCGAGACCTGGGCCGGCTTGAAGCCGAGGTCGAACGCCTCGACCTCGAAGCTCCCGCCGGAGGCCGACGGGACCGTGCTCGAAACGGCCTGCGCGGCCGGTGGGTTCGATCCGGGACCGGCCGGTGAGGCGGCGACGGCGGGCCGGGCGCTCGCCGGAGCGTAGGTCCAGGCTGGGGCGTTTCCAGCCGCGCAGGCGCCGAGGGCGATCGTGATCGCAGCGACGAGCCAGAAGCGGACGAGCCGAGGGCCGGCTGGGCGGACCATGACGATCTCCTAAATGCTAAGTGACGCACTCATAGATTGGTCATCGACCGCCCCGTCGCCATGTGCCATTCGGCCCGTCGTGGCCCGGATCCAGCCATGTGCCGTCCAGGGGCACCGTCGCCGCCGTCGGCCGAGCGAGGTACCGGGCCGTTCGGGACCTTCGTCAGGTCGCCGTCGGCAGCTCCGCGGCCTACAGTCGAGAGGCTCGGCGGACGGTGGGTCCATCGTTCGACCGGGGTGCATCCGGAGACAGCACCGCCCATGGCGATCAATGTCCTGCGGGGGCTCCGCAACCGCGTCGCGGCCCCGACCGCAGGATCCGGCGACCTCAGCGATGACATGCCGCCCGCCGTCGAGTCCGGTGAGGCGCAGCGTGGGCCGCGGTTCGCCTGCCCCACCTGCGGGCGACCGCTGTCCCTCACCGAGGTCACGTGCCCGAGCTGTGGCCTCAAGGTCATCGCCGGGGTCCCGCTTCGCCACGGCGCCGCGCTCATCGTCGCCGGCGTGGCCGTCGGGTTGATCGTCGGGGTCGGCCTGGCCGCCATCCTCGCGTTGACCGGTCGCCCGGCCACGGCCACGACCGACGTCCCGGTCGCGAGCGGCGCACCCGCCGGCGGTGCCGCCGGTTCGTTCGACCCGAGCCTCGTCAGCGGGCCCGTCCCGTCGACCGCGGCGACGGCACTGCGCCTGAGCGTGACCATCGAGGATCGTCTCGACGCCTCGGCCGCCTCACTGCGCAAGCAGGTCAAGTCGAAGTCGTTCAACGCCGTCGCCGCCGCGACGACGATCCGTTCGATCGCCGCGGATGCGGCGTGGGGGAGCGACAACATCGATCGCCTGTCCGGCTGGCAGGCGGCAGCTCCGCTCCGTGCCCAGCTCGACGGGTTCTACGAGGACCTCCGGAAGACCGCCCGGGATGCCCTCGGCGTGTCGATCAAGGACACGGCGAAGTACAAGCTCTATGCCAAGCGGCTGATCAAGGTCCTGAGCTCGATCCCGGCGACCCGGTCGGCCATGGAACAGCTCGCCGCCGCCAACCGGATCTCGATCCCGACCGTTCCGGCCGCTGCGCCCTAGCGGGCGTAGCCCGTCAGCTCGACGTACGCCTCGCCGCCGAGCGGCGCCCCGGCCCGGCTGGCCGTGACGGTCTGCGAGCCCTCCCAGTAGATCACGCCGGTCGTCGCCCGCGTGTCGAGCTCCTGGTCCGCGACGGTCGGGCTGAGCTCGATCCGGAGCCGCTCGCCCGGGATGTCGATCGTCCAGCCGGCGGGGTACATCGCGCCCGTGCCGGGCGATCGCCACGATCCGTTCGGCGTCACCGAGAAGTCGGTCCGATCGAGTCTGCGCGTGGTCCCGGTCCGATCGACGAGCGTGCCGTAGACCAGCGCAGTGGACCCATCGGCCGAGCGCACCTCTGAGATCGTCAGGTCGGTCCCGTCGTCGAGGTTCACCGCGAACCAGTCCCAGCCGCCGCCGCCGACCGAGATGAAGTCGCCCCACTGGTGGTCGAACCAGGCGTTCCCGCTGACCGTCAGCTGCCGGCCATCGACGACGATCGTGCCACCCGCGTCCAGTCGCGGTCCGGGAGTAGTAGTACGATCCGCCGGCGGGTCCGAAGTCGATCCAGCCGTCGTCGTCGTGGAGGACCGCCGGCTTCGTCGGTCGGAGGTCGAGGTCGAGACCCAACCCGGCCGGCGATCCAGCCGCGACCGCCTCAGCCGGATCGAGCGCCGCGGCCAGATGGTCGCGTCCGTCGTTCCCACGCATGACCCACGGTGTCCGCGCGACGGCCGGCGCTCCGGGCTCGAGCCCCGTGATCGCCAACGCGAACGTCGTCGGCCCGCTCGACAGCGTGGGCGCGACGTCGACCTGCGGTCCGATCTCGCTCCGCTGGGCGTAGTGGAACGCCCCGCCGCCCTCGTCGGTGATCGCCAGGTGCGACGCCCAGGTCACCGGGAACGTGCCCCGTTCGGCTCGGAAGATGACGAACTCGAACCCATAGCGCCCGCCCGAGCTGTCCCGCAGGTGACCGGTGTAGTACCACCACTCCGTGAGCCGGTCGTGAGGCGCATCGTCGGCCGGCAGGGCGATCGGTCGTGGGTCGCTCGGCGAAGGTCGTGGCGTCGCAGTCGCGGGGCCGGGCCCGCGACCCGCTGCGGGGTTGGCCAGGATCGGCCCGCTGCAACCGCCGGCCACGAAGGCCACGACCGAACCGACCAGGAGCAGGACGATCCCGCGACCGGCGCTGCCCACGGCACGGCTCATCGGGCCGACCGCCTCGGTCTCGCTTTCGCCGACGGGCAGGCGGCCCGCGAACCAGCGTTCGAGCCGCGCGGGCATCCACCAGTTGCGGTCGCCGAGCAGGCGCATCGTCGCCGGGACCAGCAACGCCCGGACGACGGTCGCGTCGAGCGCGACCGAGATCGCCACGCCGAGGCCGATGGCCTTGATCAGGACGATGTCGGCGAACGCGAACGAACCGGCCACGACGACGACGATCAGGGCGGCCGAGGTCACGATCCGGCCGCTCCGTTCGAGACCTCGGGCGACCGCCTCCGTGTTGTCTCCGGTCCGGTCCCAGACCTCCTTCATCCGCGACAGCAGGAAGACCTCGTAGTCCATCGAGAGCCCGAACAGGACGCAGAAGAGGATCACCGGCTGGGTGGTCTCGACATAGCCGAGGGGCTGGAACCCGAGCAGCGCCGACAGGTTGCCGTCCTGGAAGATCCAGACGAGGGCGCCGAACGCGGCGACGATCGACAGCGTGTTCATCACGAGCGCTTTCGCCGGCAGGACGACCGATCGAAGGAGCACGAACAGGACGAGGTAGGTCGAGACGAAGATGAACAGCGCCGTCCGGGCGAAGCCGGCACCGATCCCGTCGACCACGTCGACCACGTCGGCCGCGCCTCCTCCGACGAGCAGCGCCATGCCCGGCGGCGCCGCGAGGGGTCCACCGGGTGCCCGGAGATCGGCCACGAGCCGGCGTGCCTCGTCGGCGTTCGGCCCGTACGGCGTCGTCAGCGTGAACGTCGTCAGGTCGTCCTTCGTCGTGGCGGCCAGGACGGTCGCGACGAAGCGGTCCGGTGGACGGCCCGGCGCTCCGTACAGCAGCAGGTATTGGTCGCGGGTCAACCGCGGGTCGACGTCCACGTAGCCGTCGACCCTGACGATCCGTGGGTCCGCCGCCGAGCCGGCGTGAGTAGTCGTACAGCGCGGCGACGTTGGCCGGCGTCGTCGCGGGGCCAGCCGTGCGGATCGCGAGTGCCAGCGGCGCGAACCGGCCGGCCCCGAACTTCGCGTCGAGCCGGTCGAACGCCGCTCGAGAGGGGACGTCCGGGGGCAGGATCGTGGCGTCGGGCGCGTTGAACCGTACGTGGAGGAACGGCGCCCCGAGGAGGAGGAGGAAGCCGAGCGTCGGGATGAACACCGCGACCGGGTGACGCATGACCCGTCGCGCGAGGCGCGCCCACGGTCCGTCGGCCGTCTCGGCGGCGTTGACCTGCCGGATCCGGCCGGCGTCGACCCGCTCGCCGAGGACGCTGAGGATCGCCGGCAGGAGGGTCAGTGCGGCGGTCACGGCCAGCCCGACGACGATCGCACCCGCGATCCCGACCGAGCGCAGGATCGGGAACTCGAACAGGATGAGCCCGGTCAGCCCGAGCAGCACCGTCAGCCCGGAGAAGAACACCGCGCGACCGGCGGTCATCACCGTGATGAGCACGGCCGCGGCGACGGCATCGGGATCGACCCTCCTCGGGTCGTCCGGGGCGTCACGAGCGGCGGTCCCCATCCCGGCCTCGGACTGGGTGGTCGTACCTGGCGCCGCGGCGCGGTGTCGGTCGGGCGGTTGGTGCCGGCGGAGCTCTTCGCGGAACCGACTCGTCATGAGCAGCGAGTAGTCCACCCCGAGGCCGAGCCCGAGGAGGGTCGCCAGGTTGAGCACGAAGATGCTCATCTGGGTGACGCCCGGCGACGATCCAGATGACCGCGAGCGCGACGACCACGGCTCCGCCGCCGACGGCCAGCGGCAGACCCGCGGCGACGACCGCCCCGAAGACGACGAGCAGCGCCAGCGCGGCCAGCGGCAGCGACACGATCTCGCTCCGCCGCAGGTCGGCCTCGGACACGGCCTGGATGTCGCCGTAGAAGGCGGGTCCACCGGCCAGCGCGACGTCGACGGGTCCGGCGGGCAGTGCTGCCAGGCGCTCGCGGATGCCCGGGCAGCGCGTCGGGCGATTCATCGGGCGGCAGGTCGAGGAGGACGACGTCATAGGCGGTCGATCGGTCGGCCGAGATCTGGTCCGGGGCGAGGGCGTGCGACAGGATCCGGGTCACGTGCGGCGCGTCGGCGATCGCGGCCGCCGTGGTCTGGGTCGCCGCTTCGAACCGGGGCGATCCCGCCGAGCTCCGTCGCGCTCGAGTAGACGATCACGAGGGCCGAGGGCGGCAGACCGAGCTCGCGCTCGAGGAGCGTCCGCGCCCGGGCGGACTCGAGGCTGTCGAGGGTGAACCCGCCGGCCCGGAGCGCCGACGCGGCGCGCGGGGCGAGCGGCAACGCAAGGAGGAGCACGACGGCCCAGCCGGCGATCACCCAGCGGCGGCGCCGGTGGACGAACCGGCCGAGCCGCTCGAACGCGGTCACGGCCGTGGTTCGGGTCCGGCGAGGGCGCGGATGGCGCGCCGGGACACGGGCCGGGACGGATGGGGCATGGGTCCATCGTAGCGGCGATATCGGGAACGCTCCGCGCCGGTCGGCCGGGCGCCAGCCACGCTCACCGGGGACATCGCGTCTGCTAGCATTCGGCCGTCACCAACGGCCACTGCGGAGACGTCGCGTGCAGTTGCTCCTGGCGCCGTTCAGCAACGGGTTGGCGTCGTTCATCGCGTTCGTCGTGTCGATCGCCATCGCCGCGCTGATGGTGTTCATCTTCGTCCGCGCGGCCTCGACCGCCGAGGGTCGACCGTCGTTCCTCCGACGCTGGATGAAGATGCCGAACACGAAGATCCTGTTCGGCCTCCTGTTCGTCGCGTGGGCGCTCGTCTTCGGCGTCGGGATGCTCCTGGTGCCCCACGTCGGCGCGAGCTCGCCGTACGGGGCGCTCGCCCTCATCGGGATGTTCTCGGGCTTCTTCATCATGATGGGCTTCCTTTGGGCGGTCATCGGCGACTGACGCTCGCCCCCTGACCTGCGCCGACGCGGGCGCCACCCAGCCGATCGGTCCCGCCCTCTCCCGCCGAACGTCCGATGGACCCCGATGCCGGCCGTGCCGTATCATCCCGGCAGCATCCAGACTGCATAGACTTTATGCGTCGGCGCACGGAGGTCCGAACTCGTTGGACGCGCATGAGATCAAGGCCGCGGTCGCCCACCAGGCCGCCCTCAAGGCGGTCGAGGACGTGCCGTTCGTGAACCGGCGCGATCCGGCGCTGGTCCTCGGGCCGGATGGCCGGCCGGCCGTCAGCCGCCGGGCGCCCCTGTGGGCTGACGTACCCGACGAGCAATGGAACGACTGGCGCTGGCAGCTCAGCCACCGGGTCAACGACCTCGAGGAGATCGAGCAGGTCCTCGAGCTCACCGATGAGGAGCGAGCCGGTCTGAGCGCCCCGGACAAGTTCCGGGTCGACATCACGCCCTACTTCATCAGCCTGATCGACCCGAAGGACCCCGACGACCCGATCCGTCGCCAGGTGATCCCGCTCGGACGCGAGCAGCAGGCCTTCACGGCGATGATGGAGGACTCGCTGGCCGAGGACCGCCACTCGCCCGTGCCCGGTCTCGTCCATCGCTACCCGGATCGGGTCCTGATGCTCGTCACGACCCAGTGCGCGAGCTACTGCCGCTACTGCACCCGATCGCGGATCGTGGGCGATCCGACCCAGAACTTCAACCGGAAGGATCACGAGGCCCAGCTCGACTACCTGCGCCGGACGCCGCAGGTCCGTGACGTCCTCATCTCGGGTGGTGACGGACTGACCCTCGCCCCGAAACTGTTCGAGTCGATCCTCCGCGGGCTGCGCGAGATCCCCCACATCGAGATCATCCGGATCGGTTCGCGGGTGCCCGTCTTCCTGCCCCAGCGGATCGACGACGAGCTGTGCGCGATGCTCGAGAAGTACCACCCGCTCTGGATCAACCTCCACTTCAACCACCCGAACGAGATCACGCCGGAGGTGAGTCGGGCGGTCGACAAGCTGACGAAGGCCGGCCTGCCCGTCGGCAACCAGTCGGTGCTCCTGGCCGGGGTGAACGACTGCGTCCATATCCAGCGGGCCCTGGTCCACAAGCTCGTCGAGAACCGGATCCGACCCTATTACCTGTACCAGTGCGATCTCGTCGAAGGGTCCGGGCATTTCCGCACGCCGGTCGGCAAGGGGCTCGAGATCATGGAGGGCCTGCGCGGTCACACGAGCGGGTATGCCGTTCCGACGTTCGTGATCGATGCTCCGGGCGGCGGGGGCAAGATCCCCGTCATGCCGAACTACCTCATCAGCTACTCCGACCACAAGGTCGTGCTGCGCAACTACGAGGGCTACATCACGACCTACGAGGAGCCGCCGACCTACCAGCGTCACGACAGTGCTGCCTGCGCCTACTGCCAGCACGAACGGCCGGAACCCGGTCAATCGGGTGTCCTCGGCCTGCTCGAGGGCGAGCGGATGTGGATCGAGCCGAAGGGCTTCGAGGAGATCCACCAGCGCGGCAACGTCGAGCAGCACCGGCTCCAGGACCCCGGCAAGTGGGTCCCGTTCGGGGTCGGCGCGATCGAGGGCCAGGTCGGCCGGAGCCTCGAGGTCATCGAGGCGGGCCCGAGCGGCACCGAGGACGCCAACGGCGCTTCGACCTCCGATTACGGCCCCGGTGAGGAGCCCCGGCCAAGGGACGGCGAACCGACCGCGTCGGCCCACGGCGAGCTTCTCTAGATCGACCAGTCTGCCGCGCGGCTCCATCTCGGCTCGGCCCGGCGCGTAACGTTCGTCTGGCCTCGGCGTCTCAGCGTCGAGATAGGGAGGGACGGCGATGGGCGAGCCCAACGAGCACATCGCGGCCTGGGAGGCCGCGGGACTCATCGACGCCGCCACGGCGGCCCGGCTCCGAGCTGCAGCGACCGGCGCGACCGCGAGTGACGATCTCGGTTCCGCTCACCTGGACCGCGCCGTCGCCGAGGATCCCGTCCACCGTGCCAGGGCCGCTGCTGGGCCATCCCAGGTCGGTGCGATGTTCGGGCCGAGCGTCACGATCCCCGAGGTCTTCGGCTATCTCGGGACCGCGTTCCTGCTCGCAGCGTGGTCTGCCTGGGCGGTCCGTGGTCCCTCCACCGCGAGCAGCCTCGTCCCGGGCCTCGCCGCCCTGGTCGCCTCGGTCGTCCTGATCGCCCTCGGTCTGGCCCTGCGCGGCGGCGACGACCGCCGGTCGCGGGCCGCGGGCAGTGCCTTCCTCGTCGCCGTCGCGTATGCCGGGGTCGGGTTCACCGCGCTGGCGGGTACGACGTCGATGAGCCCCGAGCAAGCGGGTCTGATCGGTGCCGGCGTGGCGCTGGCGGTCGCGGTCGCACTCCGCGGACTGCATCCAGCGGTCCTCACCCAGGTCGGCCTGCTGGCGGCGATCAGCGCGCTCACGGCCGTGGTCCTCGTCTGGGCCCAGGCGACGTTCCTGCCGAGCCCGACGGTCACCTACGACGAACTTGGCAACGCCTCGGTCCTCGCCAGAGGGACTGACCCGCTCATCCTCGTGATCGCCACCGCGGTCTGGTGGCTGTGCTGCGCGGTCGTCATCGGGTTGATCGGCCTGGCCGAGGCGCGAGCCGCCGATCGTGGCGACGCCGCGGCCGCCCGGCGCGCCGCCGTCAGCCGGTTCTGGGCGGGGATCGTCGCGGTGCTCGGCCTCGCCTCGGCGGTCACGCGCTCGGAGCTGGATGTCGACACGAACGACTACGGGCGTGTCCTGGAGCCGTGGCTTGGCCAGCTGGCCCTGCTCCTGCTCTCGCTCGTCCTGCTCGAGCGCGCATTTCGACGGGACTCGACGGCCTACGTCTATGCCGCCGCACTCGGGCTGATCCTCGCCCTGTCCGACTTCAACGTGACCTACCTGTCCGACACGACCGAGGTCGCCCTCGCCATCGAGGGCGCGATCCTGCTCGGCGTCGGATTCGGCGCGGATCGCCTGCGGCGCCGGATCGGTCGGGGCGACGAAGATCCCGGAGCGGAGGCGCCGGGCGCCGATGCGCCGGGGGATGACGCTCCGAACCCGCCTGAGGCCGACGCCGGTCGCCTCGCTGTCCCGATCGACGACGTCAGTCCTGCCGGCGATCCGCCCGCCGAGGCACCGGCGCCGAGCGGTTGATCCGGGCGCCGGCCCGGGTCAGTTGCCCTTGAGCAGATCGATCGCCTTGAGGAGCTGGGCGTCACCGGATTTGGCCAGCTCGGCGGCCGACATCTTGGAGAGATCGGTCGGCGGGACGATCTTGCCCGGTGGATCCGACTCGAGTGGGATGTCCGGCTCGATGCCCTGCTTCCAGATCTGACGTCCGTCCCGGGTCAGCCACTCGACCGTCCCGACGAGCAGCGCGGAACCATCCTTGAGCGTGAACTCGTTGAGCACGGTGCCGGTCCCGAAGGTCTTGGCCCCGATGAGCTCAGCGCGGTGGGCGTCCTGGAGCGCCCCGGCCACGATCTCGGCCGAGCTCGCGGTCCCGAGGTCGACGAGGACGGAGACCGGCAGGTCGACGGCCTCGCCGCCGGGCTTGACAGGGGCCTTGTCGACCTTACCGCTCTTGTCGCGCTGCTGGTAGACGATTCCGTCTTTCAGGAACTGGCTGGCGATGTCGACCGCCTCACCGACATAGCCGCCGGGATTGCCGCGCAGATCGAGCACCATCCCGGTCGCACCCGCCTTCTTGGCCGCATCGATGGCATCCTCGACCTCCTTGGCCGAGCCCGCCGAGAATTCCTCCAGGCGGAGGTCGGCGAGGGTGGTCCCCGGGATCATCGCCCAGGACACGGCCGGGACGGTCACCTTCTCGCGGACGATGCTGTAGTCGACCGGCGATGTCTCGCCGGTGTGGAGGATCGACAGCTTGACCGTCGTACCCGCGTCGCCACGGATGAGCTTGACAGCCTCGTCGATGTCGACGCCGTCGAGGGACTTGCCGTCGACGCTCAGGACCCGATCGCCCGATCGCAACCCGGCCCGATCGGCCGGTCCACCCGGGATGACCGACTGGATGATCGGGACGCCGTTGTCGGTGTTCATCACCGCGCCGATGCCGACGATCGAGCCACTCAGCGACGTGTGCTGATCCTTGACCTCGTCCGGCGTCAGGAACCGGGTGTGACCGGTGTCGCCGACGGCCTCGACGAGCCCGTTGACCGACCCGTACGTGAGCTTCTGCGGATCGAGGGCCGCCGGGTCCACGTAGTTGTCGTGGAGGACCTTCCAGGCCTCGACATAGGTCGCGAACTCCGGGGGCAGATCGGCGGGGATCGGCGCTTGCGGAGTTGCTCTGGGCGGTCGGTGCGTCGCTCTTCCCGACGGCGATCCCGCCGACGAATACCGCCACGACGAGAAGGACCGCGCCGATGGCTTTGGCCACGGACGGGAGCGTCCGTCGCGCGGAGTCGTCGCGCGGCGGAGCCCAGGCCGGTCGGTCGAGCGGGGCGGTGGGGACGGCGGCCGGCATGGCGGTCGCGCTCGCACTCGCCCAGGTGGGCGGCGTGTCCTGGGCGCTCGCCCAGGTCGGTGGCGCGTCCTGGGCACTGGTCGCCAGGGGCGCGGCCGCGGCGAAGGGGGCGACATCCGGGAACCGCCCGCTGCTCGCGGCGAACGGCGAGCTGTCGGTCGGGACCGGCTGGGGATCGGGCGGGCTCGAGGAGAGCGGATCGGTCGGGGGTCGTTCGGAGGTCATCGTTCGCCTGTACGAGGTGTGGCAGTCCTGCCAAGTGTGCGACACAAGCACTCAGACCGCGTAGCGGAACGATGAAGTCGCCGTAACCGAATCGACGGGCCTGGACCATCGCGCGCTCAGCGACGGACCATCGTCGGTTGCGTTCGCGGTCCGGCGTCGGCTTCGCCCCAGCTGAGGTCGGCCCGGGCTGACCGCATCGGGCCGGGCCTCCGCTCGGTCCGGGGTGCGTGGTATCGTTCCCAATCCCGACGACATTCGTCGGAATTCGGAGCAGGTACCACCGACCGTGACCCTCGCCGCGCCCAGCGCCGTCCCCGGCTCGCTCGTCCTCCGTCCGGCCCCGGCCGGACTGCCGGAGGCGGATCTGCGACCCCCGGTCGTGGCTGCGGCCGACGACCCGTTCACGACCGTGCGGATCCTCCGCCTGGTCGCCTGCATCGAACGGGGGAGGTCCGCCCGGATCGCCGACATCGCAGCCGCGCTCGACGCCCGTCACCTCGACTGGGCGTTCAGCCAGGCGGTCGTGGCCGACGTGCTCGTCCAGCTCCAGTCGAACTGGATGGCGGACTACCGCAACGGCTCGGGGATCGTCGTGGAGGATGGCCCGTACGGCCCGACCCTCACGATCGAGGACTCGAGCCGGGTCGATCCCTGGATCGTCCGGCAGGTCGAGCGCGCCGTGGCCGCCTGCCGGCTGGCGCTCGCCGAGTTCAGCCGGCGCGACGCGAGCGGGTCCGATGACTGACCCGTCCCGCATGACGATGGATGGGGCGCCGGGCCGATGCATGTGTCGCGGGCGGGCCCGATCCTGACGGTCGGTCACCCGCCGGTTCGCAGACCATCCATCCGAGCCTCAGTCAGCACCCAGGAGCACCCTCATGACCGTCACCGGATACGCCAACGACCGCGTCCTCGTCGACGCGGACTGGGCCAAGGCCCATCTCCAGGATCCGACCGTCCGTTTCGTCGAGGTCGACGTCGATACCACCGCGTACAGCCAGGGTCATCTGCCCGGGGCCGTCGGCTGGGATTGGACGAGCCAGCTGTCGGACGGCGTCCGACGCGACCTCGCCAGCCGCGAGGACTTCTCCGCGCTCCTGTCGGGGAGCGGGATCGGCCCTGACACGACGATCGTCCTCTACGGCGACAACAACAACTGGTTCGCGGCGTTCGCCTACTGGCAGCTCAAGCTGTTCGGGCACGACGACGTCCGGATCCTCAACGGCGGGCGCAAGTACTGGCTCGACAACGGGTTGCCGATCAGCATCGACGAGCCGACCTATGTCGCCACCGGCTACCAGCTCCCCGAGCGCGACGACGCCCTTCGGGCGTATCGCGACGACATCCTGCCGCGGCTCGGCGACCCGGGCCTGGCGCTCGTCGACGTCCGCTCGCCCGCGGAGTTCAACGGCGAGATCATCGCCCCACCTGGCCTGAGCGAGACCGCCCAGCGGGCGGGTCGGATCCCCGGAGCGGCCTCGATCCCGTGGGGCCAGACCGTGCGCGAGGACGGCACGTTCAAGAGCCCCGAGGAGCTCCGCGCGCTGTATGAGGCGAAGGGCATCACGCCCGACAAGGACGTCGTGGCCTATTGCCGGATCGGCGAGCGGTCGAGCCACTCGTGGTTCGTACTCCACGAGCTGCTCGGCTACGGCCGGGTCCGCAACTACGACGGGTCGTGGACCGAGTGGGGCAGCCTGATCGGCGTGCCGATCGAGAAGCCCGTGGCGGTCGCGGCCGGCTGACACGGCGCCTGGCGGTCAGGCCAGGCTTTCATCCGGGAGCAGGCGGGTCGGATCGAGCAGGTCCGGCCCGCTCGCCATATGGAGGTCCTGGCCCTCGACGAGCCAGCCACGCTCGAGCAATGCCCGGCTGGCCGGGTGCGGGCCAGGGATGGCGAGTCCGGTCAGCGGACCGGTGGGGGACGCCGTCGCGACCGCGAGGACCGTGGCGACCGGGTCGGCCGCCGCACCGAGCACCAACCGGCCGACGCGCGACGGCGTCGAGCAGACCGACGGCCAGTGCCACGCCGTCGCCGGTGACCCGGACCGGGGTGTGCTCGGGCGAGGCCGCCCAGAACGTCCAGTCGCGTCGGCGGTCCGCCCCGCTGAGCTCGAGCTCCAGGTCGGCCGCGACGCCTGCTGCGATCGGCTCGACGTCGAGACCGGCGGCCTCCCGCGCCGGTCCCCCGGCCGGCGCCGCGAGGTACAGGAGCGGCCACCACGGCGACAGGCCTGCTCGGATGTAGATCGGCAGCGCCCGCCGGTCGGACGAACTGAACGTCAGGCGCGGCCCGTCATCGGGGAACGCCCGGGCGAGGAGCGCGCGGCCGATCCCCTGGCTCTGGACGGTCGGGTCGACGAACAGATCCGTGAGGAACCAGCCCGCGGGGATGTCGGATCGTCGCGGCGAAGCCCGACGGTTCCGCCGTCGCCCTCGGCCACGAGCAGCCTCGCGTGCGCGAGCAGATGGTCGAGATAGCGCGAGCCAGGTCGATCGGGATCGGCGACGGGCTCGTCGTTCGCGACCGAGATCCGGGCGATCGCCGGGAGGTCGTCGACGGTCGCCGGCCTGACGATCACGGAAGCGGGCGGAGCCGCCCGGCAGCCGCCATCGCCGCGACGAGCCGATCGTGTGGCAACGCATGGGCGGTATGGCCATCGCGGCCGACCATCGTCTCGGCCGCGACGAGGGCGTTGACGATGGCCTCCTCGGTCGCCTCGATCGTCGCGTCGAAGAGCGCGTTGAGGGCCGGATCGAGGACCATCCGCAGACCGCCGATGACCTGTGCAGCGGACGACGATCGGCGCGATCTGGATCAACCCGCGGTTGCCGGTCGCGAAGGCGAGGATGAGGTCCCCGCTCGTCGTGCTGCCCGTGCCGCCGACGCGGCCGATCCCGAGCGCGGCTCGCTGGGCGACCCGCTCGCACTGGTGGGGCAGGAGCGGCGCGTCGGTGGCGACGATGACGATGATGGATCCGCTCCCGGGATCGGGCGGCGCCGGCCGGTAGGGCGTCGGCACGAGGTCGACCGGGATCGCCTCGCCGACCGCGACCCCGTCCACCCGGAGCCATTCCCGCCGGCCGTAGTTCGCCTGGACCAGGACGCCGAGTGTCCAGCCGCCACGGTCCTCGGCGATGCGCCGCGACGCCGTCCCGATGCCGCCCTTGAACTCGTGGCAGATCATCCCGGTCCCACCGCCGACATTGCCCTCGGGGACCGGTCCCGACGCCGCATCCGCCGAATGCCGCCAGCGCGTCGTCGGCGGTCACGTGGAAGCCGTCGACGTCGTTCAGATGACCGTCGTAGGTCTCGCCGACCACCGGCAGCGACCACGCCGACACTCCCGCGGCACGACTCTCGATCTCGGCCCGGATGAGCGCGTCGTGGACGACCCCGACGCTGTGCGTGTTGGTCAGGCCGATCGCCCCGCCGAGGAGTCCCGCCTCGCGGATCCACTCGAGGCCGGTCAGCTCGCCGTTGCCGTTGAGCCGATGGCTCCCGGCGAAGACCGGCTCGGACCAGATCTCGCCGTCGTGCGGGACGATGACGGTGACGCCGGTCCGGATCGGACCCTGCCCACGGACCAGCGGACCGTCGCCGCGGATGATCGTCCGATGGCCGACCCGGACCCCGGGCACGTCGGTGATCGCGTTGCCCGGGCCTGGCTGGCCGAAGCCGATGACGATGCCGAGGTCGCGAGCTCGCATCCGTGCAGCGTACCGGCCGGCGCGACCCCGCGGCGGGGCCGCGCGGCGGGACCCCTTGGCGGGCGCGTTGCACGGGCTCGCCTATCATCGCCCGGTGACCGCGACGCTTCGCCCCGCAGCGACCGATCGGACCGCCAGGTCGGGCCGGTCCGTGCCCGCACGGGTCCGCCTCGAGCGCCGCCCGGAGCTCGATGGCATCGCCCCGATGGACGTCGCCGAACGGTTCCGCGACCTGCCCGGCCTCGCCCTCCTGGAGAGCGCGCGACCCGGTCGGACGGCCCGCTGGTCGTTCCTGAGCGCGGACCCCGCGGTCGTGGTCGAGGCACCGACACCGGGGGCCGACCCATTCGCGGAGGCCCGCCGTCTCGTCCGCCGCCTGGATCCTGGCCCGCCGATCGAGACGACCGACGAGGCGTCGATCCGATCCGACGACGGGTCGCGACCGCCGTTCCTCGGCGGGCTCATGGGCTACCTCGGCTACGACCTCGGCCACGCGCTCGAGCGCCTGCCGGTCGTCGCCGCCGACGACCAGGGCCTGCCGGTCATGCGCCTGGCCCTGCACGACTGGACCCTGGCCTGGGATCGGCGCACCGGGTGCGCCTGGCTCGCGGGTCGCGCGCTCGACGGCGACGCGGCGCGGCTCGATCGCCGGCTGGCCGCGGTGCGGGCCCGACTCGACGGCGATCCGCCGCCAGAGGATCCCATCGCGACGTCGCTGCCCAGCGACGGGTTCGCGTTCCGGACGAACCTGGACCGCGCTGCCTATGGCGCGGGCGTCGAAGCGATCCGGGCGGCCATCGCCCAGGGAGACATCTACCAGGCGAACCTGACCCGCCGCCTGGAGACCGTCGTTCCGGGCCGACCCCTGGCCGCTCTATCGCGCCCTCCGCACCGGCGACCCGTCGTTGTTCGCCGCGTACCTCGACCTCGGGCCTGCGGCCTCGGGTCCGGACAGGCCGCGTGGGACGGGGCCGTGCCGGGCGATCGTCTCGGCGTCGCCCGAGCCGTTCCTGTCGGTCGATCGGTCGGGGCGCGTCGAGGCCGATCCGATCAAGGGCACGCGACCGCGCGGCCGCACACCGGAGGAGGACCGGACCCTCGCCTGCGAGCTCCTTGGCAGCGCCAAGGATCGGGCCGAGAACGTGATGATCGTCGACGTCCTCCGGAACGATCTCGGACGGGTCTGCCGACCCGGGACGGTCCGTGTCCCGCGCCTGTGCCGGCTCGAGCGGACGACGGCCGTCCAGCATCTCGTCTCGACGGTCACGGGTCGCCTCGAGCCCGGTCGCGACACGTTCGACCTGCTCGCGGCGAGCTTCCCCGGCGGGAGCATCACCGGTGCCCCGAAGATCCGGGCGATGGAGATCCTCGAGGCGCTCGAACCCGTCCGCCGCGGGCCGTACACGGGCGCGGCGCTCTGGATCGGGCCAGATGGGGCGCTCGGTTCATCGATCCTCATCCGGACCCTCGTGGCCGACGGATCGCGGCTGAGCCTCCACGTCGGGGGCGGGATCACCTGGCGCAGCGAACCGGGCGCCGAGTGGGACGAGACGGTCGCCAAGGCGAGCGGACCGCTGCGGGCGATCGGCGGGCGAGAGGTCGACGGCTCCGGTGGAGGGTCGGTGACCGCCCGGGTCTGGCTCGACGGGCGACTGGTCGACGCCCAGGCGCCGCAGCTCCGGGTGTCCGATCGCGGCTTCCAGCTCGGGGACGGGATCTTCGAGACCGCGCGAGCCCGTCGCGGGGTCGTGATCGAGCTCGGCGGAGCACCTGGCCCGACTGCGCGAGAGCGCGGCCGCCCTGGAGCTGACCCTCGGGCCCGACGACGCGACGCTGGCGGCCGGCATCGACGCCCTGCTCCGGGCAGCGGGGTTCGATGGGACCGGGGCGGACGGCGGCGCGATCGGCGACGCGGCACTCCGGATCACGATCAGCCGCGGTCCGATCGATGCCCGCGGGCTCCTGCCACCCGGGTCGGAGGCCGCGACGACCACGATCGCCATCCAGGCCTGGCCGTATGCGCCGCCGCCCGAAGGCGCTCCTGCGGGACGGCGTCCGCGCGATCCCGAGCACGGTCCGGCGCGACCCCCGCTCGCCGCTCGCCGGGGTCAAGTCGACATCCCGCGCGGACTACGTCTATGCCCGGCTCGAAGCCAGGCGGGCGGGCGCCGACGACGCCCTGTTCCTCACGACCGAGGGTGCCATCAGCGAGGCGACGACGGCGAATGTCTGGCTGGTCTCCGGCCGGACCCTCGCGACACCTTCGCCCGATGCCGCCGTCCTCATCGGCACGACCCGGACGTGGCTCCTCGCCCATGCCGCCGCGCTCGGCCTGGAACCGGTCGAGACGACGCTCGGACCGGACGACCTGTGGGCGCGCCGACGAGGCGTTCCTCACGTCGAGCGTGGCGGGGATCGTGCCCCTGACCTCGTTCGCCGGGCGACCGATCGGAACCGGCCGGCCGGGGCCCTGGTCGACCGAGGTCCGGACGGCGCGCGAGGCATGGATCGACGCCGCCAGCCTGGTGGTCGCCCGGTGACCCGCTCCGAGCTCATCGGACGGACGCGCCAGCTCATCGCCGAGGGCGAGCGGCTCGTCGCCGAACCGTCGCTTGGCGGCCCTGCGGACCTGGCTCCAGCTGTCCGACGAGCTCCTCAGCGCGGCCTGGGGGACGATGGACCGCTATCACCTGGCGTGGCTGATGGTCGGCAAGCCCACGTCGATCGTCCGCGGCCGTCCGATGGATCGAGCCGAGGAGGCCGCCTACGTCCGCGAGGTCGCGGAGCAGAAGACGGCCGCGCTGCGGATGAGCCTCGACGCGGTGGAACGCCAGGGCATGCCATTCGTCGGGGAGGATGCGCCGGCGGCCCAGCCATCGGACGCGAGCCGAGACCGCGAGCGAGCGTGAGCCCATCGATGCGGGTGCCGGCGATCGGTGGCGAGCGCGACGTGCCGGCCCCGGACGACATGGCCCGCGACTACCTCCTCCTGGCGCTCCGACTCGATCAGCGGATCGCCGGGCTGGTCGATGGGTACTTCGGGCCGGCCGAGCTGAAGGCACGGGTCGACATGGAGCCGCTGCGAGCGCCGGCGCGGCTCGTCGAGGACGCTGCGGACCTGCTGGGGCGGCTGGCGGCCGAGGTGACCGATCCGGCCCGACGAGCGTGGCTCCGCGTCCAGGTCGTGGCGCTCGAGACGCATGCCCGCGCCTTCGCGGGTGACCCGCTGCCTTACCTGGACCACGTCCTGCGCTGCTTCGATTCGGCCCCGGTCCGACGCGGCGATGCGTTCTTCGGGCGGATCGCCGCCGACCTCGACGCGGTCGTCCCGGGCGAGGGCGGACTGGCCGCGCGCCTCGCCGCCTGGGACGAGACGATGACCGTGCCCCCCGACCGGCTCTCGGCGGTCATCGACTGGCTCGTGGGGATCGCCCGGGATCGGTCGGGGCCGCTGTTCGGTGTGCCCGAGGGCGACGCCCTGAGCGTGTCGCTCGTCACCGGGCAGCCGTGGAGTGGCTACAACTGGTACGACGGCGGTCTCCGGTCCCGGGTCGACGTGAACATCGATCTGCCCGTTCGCGCCCCCGGCCTCATCGGGCTCGTCGCCCACGAGACGTACCCCGGGCACCACCTCGAGCACGCCTGGCACGAGATGGCGCTGGTCGAAGGCGAGGGTCGGCTCGAAGCGAGCATCCTCCTGATCAATACCCCAGAGTGCTTCATCAGCGAAGGCCTGGCCGAGGTCGGCCAGCGGTTCGTCGTCCCACCCGGGACGGATGTCGACCTGGTCGCCGAGACCCTCGATCGGGCGGGTCTCGGCGGGTCGTCCGCAGCGGATCGTGAGCGGGCTTCGGTCGCGGTCGCGATCGGCCAGGCCCGGGAACGGCTGCGGGCCATCACGGTCGACGCGGCGCTGATGCTCCACGTCGACGGCCGCTCGCGGACGGACGTCGCGGACTGGCTCACCACCGTGGGGCTGCAAGCGCCCGACCGAGCGGGGAAGTTGCTTGAGTTCCTCGAGGATCCGCTGTGGCGGACGTACACGTTCGTCTACACCGAGGGCGCCGAGCTTCTCGACCGCTGGCTCGACGCCGTTCCCGGTCCCGAGCAGGCAGCCCGGTTCCGCCGCCTGCTCGTCGAACAGGTCACCCCGTCGGGCATCGCCGCCGAGGTCGCTGCAGGCTGACGATCCGCGTCGTCGTGAGCGCGTCGCGTCCGCGCCGATCCGGCCCCGCCGACCCTACTTCTTCGAGCCCTTGAGCGATCCGGTCACCGGCGCTTCGCCGGGGCCGTTCACATAACAGGTGATCGCCCGGTCGCCGCTCTCCCAGCCCTTCTGCTGGGGAACGATCGATCCGGCCCCCAGGCTTGACTGCTCGAACTCCACGCCGACGTAGGTGGCGAACGGCGACAGGCAGTTCGTTGCGGCGTAGCTGAACAGCGTCTCGGTGCCCGGGTACGGGTCGCCCTTCGCGGCCGGATGCTTGAGGACCGCGAAGACCTCGTAGCCGTGGGCCTCGCCACACGGGTGGTGCTGGACGTCATCGATCTCGGTGCCACTCGCCGGTGCGTTGGCCGAGCTCGGCGCGTCGAAGCAGTCGCCGACGACAAGCTCGCTCGAGCTGCCGCTGAGCCGGTCACGGAAGACGACGGCGCCGACCACGACGACCAGGATCACGACGGGGATCGCGAGCTTCTTGGCCAGGCTCCCGACGCCGCCCTGGCTCGCCTCCGGCGCTGGCTGAGCCCAGGCGGACGGTTCGTCTGCGGGCGTCGCGCCCTCGGTCGCCGTCGCGCCCTCGGTTGTGGGCACGGCCGCGGCCGCCGGCACGCCTCCCATGGGCGGGGTGCCGTCAGACGTCTCCGCCACCTCGGTCGGCGCTGGCGTCGGGGGCCCGGGCTCGTCGCCGCTCGATGGCGCGTCCGGCGGCTCCGCACCGCTCCATGCCCCGTCCGGCGGTCCGCTCTGACTCATCCGTGACCTCCGCTCCCGATCCGGTCCGGCCCACTGCGCGTGGGCGTGGGGATGCGGCCAGCCTAGCAAGCCGGGGCGGTCGCCTAGCGTCGGATCGGCACGTCGCGAACGAACACGACCCGGTCGCCACCCTCCCCGTCGTAGGCGGCGTAGGCAGGTGTGCCGTACAGGTTCTGGGTCCCGGGTCCGTCCAGCACCCGGAACCCGATCGCCGTGTGGAACCCGACCGATACCCGGTTGCCCGGCCATGTGACCGCGGTGATCCGGGTCGCCCCGAGCGCGGCGACGTCATCGGTGAATGCCTGGTACAGCTTCCGGCCGAGCCCGGCGAGTCGCAGGTTCGGGTTCGTGCCGATCATGTGGACGTAGCCGGTCGTCGGGTCGTCGGGGCTGAGGAAGCCCACGAGGAAGCCGGCGAGCCGTCCGTCGGTCGTCTCGGCGATCCACGACGTCCCGGTGAAGTGCTGGAACCAGAGCCGGGGGAGCAGCTCGTGCACCTTGCGACCACCCCACCAGTCGTCGACGACAGCCACGATCGGCGGATGATCGGCCTCGATGGGCCGACGGAGCACAACCTCGGGCAGGACCTTCCGACGTCCGACCGCTCCGTCGCTCACCGCGCCGACCACCAGGCAACGAGCGTCCCGAGCATGAACTCGAGGGCGATGAGCGGCGTGCCGTAGACCTGGTCCAGGTAGTCCGCCAGCCCGAGGTCGCCGCCCTCGACATGCGACCACAGCCAGGTGACGAGGATCGCCACGGTCGTCGCCACGAGGAAGATGGCGACCGACGCGAGGACCCGTGCCGCCGACGATAGGCTCGAGCCGGCGCCCGCGCGGACGAACAGCCCGATGAACCGGCCGGTGAAGATCGCCACGACGACCAACCCCGCGGTGAACGAGAAGCCGAGGGCGAGGACGAGATAGACGACGACCCCGATGATCGCGCCGACGACGCCCAGCCCGATCGCCCGGCCGGCGCTGGCCTGGCCGATCTGAGCTGTCGCCTCGACATCGTCGACTCCATCGTCGACGACGAGCCGTTCGCCCGGCGCCCGATCGAGCTGTCGTCGGGCCGGGGGCGGGCCAGCCTCGCCGCCGGCCGGTCGGGACGATGGGACGGGCGGTGGTTCGATCGAGCCGGTCATCCGGTCATCCTACCGTCGGGGGTCGACATCGAGCCCTGCGGCCGTCCGGGGGTCGTTCAGAGCGGCCGGTCTGCGCTAGACTCTCCGATCGTGACCCACCCCTCGCTCGGCCTGCCGCCGCCCGACATGACCGCCGGTCTCCCGGACGCCGCCGCCCGGCTGGTCGCGGCGACGTCGCGGGTCGGCGCTCGTGCGCTCGAGGTCACGATCGCCGACGATCCCACGTTCCGGGACCGCCACGACGAGCTCGCGCTGCGCCGCCTGCTCCGGGACACGGAGATCTACATCGACCGTCTGGCGAAGTCCCTCGCGAGCGGCGACCCGAGCTTCGCCCGCGCCTGGGCCGATCAGGTCGCACCGGTCTACCGCCGCCGGCGGGTCTCGATGGACGACATGGTCCGCCTGTCGGAAGGGCTCCGGCTGGCGGTCAAGGATGTGCTGGCGCCCGGCGAACGGCCGCCCGTCGACCAGGCCCTCGACGAGGCGATCGCGTCGTTCCGAAGGTTCCGCCGGATCGCCGGCGACGCCCGGCCGCGCAACCGGCTCCTTCAGTTCATCTACAAGGGCGCCTGATGACGATCAAGTGGGTCAAGACGGACCCGCTCGTCATGAACGGCGAGCCGTTCTGCTATGGCAGTCGGATGACCGTCCGCCAGCTCCTCGAGGAGCGGCGCCATGGCTACGACCTGACCCGGATCCTCACCGACCATCCGGAGCTCAAGCGGCTCGGCGTGGCGTCCGCCTGGGCGTACGCCGCGGCCCATCGCGAGCGCTACGCCGAGTTCATCGGCGCCGATGGATCTTTGGCAGGTCCCGGGTTCACCGACGCCGAGGCGGCCCGGCTGCCCGAGCATCTCCGCATCCCGGGCGTCGTCATCGATCGGGCGGCCGTCCCCGCCTGACCGTCGGTCGGATCGCACTCCGGACCTCGTCTGGGACATTTCCGACCTGGATGGTAGGATTTCCAGCGTGAACGACGACGCCAGCACGACCGCGACCACGACCGCCGAGCCGACGACCCCGTCGCCGGGCTCCGCGCCGGCACCCGCGTTCGATCCGGAGCGCCGAGCGACCGAGCTCGCGATCCTGGATGCGCTCCGGGCGGTGGTCGACCCCGAGATCGGGATGAACGTCGTCGAGCTGGCCCTGATCAAGCAGATCATCCTGGGCGAGGACTCGACCGAGATCAAGATGATCCTGACGACCCCGTTCTGCCCCTATGCCGGGTCGATGATCCAGCAGGTCAAGGAGCAGGTCGAGACGGTCGTCGAACACGACGTCAAGGTCACGTTGCTGGCCGAGCGCTGGGACCCGCGCGACGCGGGTCTCATGTGGTGACCGGCGGCGCCAGACCGGACCGATGACCGACGACGGCGCCTCGGCCGGGGTGCCCATGAAGTCGATCGCATCGGCGGTCGCGACCGGTCGCGGCGATGACGGATCGACCGGGCTGCTGTTCGGTGGGCCGCGCATCCAGAAGGACGATCCCCGGACCGAGGCGTACGGCACGATCGATGAGGCCGTCGCTGCGCTCGGGCTGGCTCGCGCGGAGCTCGGCGATGAAGGATCAGTACGGGGTGCTCAACCCGTCGCTGGCCGCGCTCGGCGCGACGATCCTCCGGATCCAGCGCGAGCTGTTCGTCGTCGGCGCCGAGCTGGCGACGACCCCCGATGCCTGGGACCGCCTCGAGGACGGTCGAACGCGGGTGTCGGCGGAGATGGTGGCCGGGCTGACCGGTCGTGCTCGAGGATCTCGAGCGACGGATCGTGATGCCCCGCGAGTTCGTGGTCCCGGGTGAGACCCGGACGAGCGCCGCCCTGGAGCTGGCCCGGACGATCCTGCGTCGAGCGGAGCGCCGCGCAGTCGCGCTCGGCCACGCCGACTTGCTCCCCGGGGAGCACCTGCTACCGTATCTGAACCGCCTGGCGGATCTCGTCTGGGTCATGGCCCGGACGGCCGAGCAGGCCGAGGCTCGCAGCAGCACGCCGGCCCGGGCCGGCGACCGCCGCCGCGGCCCCGCCAAGCGACCCACCACGAGCCCACCCACGACGACGAAGAGCACCCAGCGAGGAGCGCAGACGCGATGACCCAGAACCCGAACCCGTACGCGAGCCCGTCGCAGCTCGGCGTCCGCCCGACGGCGGCGCTGTCGGCCGGGCTCCTCACCCAGTCGTTCGCCTGGATGTTCGTCGGGCTGCTCCTGACCGCAGCCGTGGCGTGGGTCATCCAGGGCAGCCCGACGCTGCTGAATGCCGCGGCCCAGTGGTATCTGCCGGTCCTGATCGGCCAGATCGTGCTCGTGATCGCGATCAGCGGCGCGATCAACAAGCTGAGCGCGACGGCTGCGCTCGGGCTGTTCCTCGTCTACGCCGCGCTGATGGGCGTGACGTTGTCGTTCATCTTCATCGCCTACGAGCTCGGCTCGATCGTCGGCGCGTTCGTCAGTGCCGCGGGCATGTTCGCGGCGGCTGCGGCCTACGGCGCGATCACGAAGCGCTCGCTGGCCTCGATCGGCGGCTACCTGTTCATGGGCCTGATCGGGATCATCATCGCCTCGTTCGTGAACCTGTTCCTGCTCAAGAGCGAGTCGGTCAGCCTCGGCATCTCGATCCTCGGGGTGCTCCTGTTCGTCGGGCTGACCGCGTTCCATGTCCAGCGCATCTCCCGCGGCGACCTCGCCGCCTACACCGGCTCGATGGAGAAGGGCGCGGTCCTCGGGGCCCTGTCGCTCTACCTCGACTTCATCAACATCTTCCTGTTCCTGCTCCGGATCTTCGGCGGCCGGCGCTAGGCGCATCGCGGCGCGCCCGCCGCGGATCGCACGACCGCAGCCGCCGATGACCGCCGCCGAGCCGCGGCTGACCGTCGCGCTCACGTTCGACCACGACGCGATCTCGTCCGAGGTCGATCGGGGCGACGGCCCGGTGCTCCGGTCACGGGGTGAGTTCGGGCCGCGGGTCGGCGCCCCGCGGGTCCTCGCGCTGCTCGAACGCGAGGCGATCCCGAGCACCTGGTTCGTCCCCGGCCACACGCTCGTGACCTTCCCGGACAGCGTCGAGGCGATCCTGGCCGGCGGGCACGAGCTCGGCTGTCACGGCTGGGCCCACGAGGACCTGACCGCCGTCGACCCGGACACCGAGCGCGCGATCATGGAGCGCAGCGTCGCGGCGATCGGCCGGGCCGCCGGGCGGCCGCCGCGCGGGTTCCGGGCTCCGTACTGGGCGCTGTCCGAACGGACGCTCGGGATCGCCGCCGAGCTCGGCCTGGCCTACGACTCGAGCATGATGGCCGACGACGTCCACCCCTACCGCATCCGCGAGGGGGATGTCCACGATGCCCAGGCGGGATCCCGGTTCGGCCGGCCGGGCCCGCTCGTCGAGGTGCCGGTCAGCTGGGCGCTCGACGACTGGCCGCACTTCGAGCCGGGCGCCAAGGGTGTCGGCCCGATGAGCGCCGCGTCCAAGGTCGAGGAGATCTGGACCGCGCGAGCTCCGCTACGCCTGGGAGCGCGAGCCCGGCGGCGTCCTGACGATCACGATGCATCCCGAGGCGATCGGCCGGGGCCATCGACTGCTCATGCTCGAGCGGTTCATCGCGACGGCCCGTTCGCTCGACGGTGTCGTCTTCGACCGGCTCGACCGCGTCGTGGAACGCTGGGTCGCGGCCGAACCCGTGCCGACCTCAGGCTGACCGTCGGTTCGACCGGCTGGACCCTCAGCCGGCTTTCCGGCGACCGGCCGACCGCGGACCTGTGGCGACGTTGCCGGCGATCGGGACCGTGGGCGGATCGAACGGACGGTCGGCCCGCAGGAGGTCGATCAGCTCGCCCGCCGGCAGGGGCCGTGCGTAGAGGTAGCCCTGACCCCGGTCGCAGGCGAGCTCGCGCAGGATCGTGAGCTGCTCGGCGGTCTCGATCCCCTCCGCCACCACGTCGATCCCGAGCCCATGGGCGAGCGCGATCACCGCCTGGACGATCGGCAGGTTCGTCGTGTCGCCGGTCAGCTCGATCACGAACGAACGGTCGATCTTGATCGTGTCGAGCGGCAGGTGCTTGAGGTACGACAACGACGAATAGCCAGTCCCGAAGTCGTCGAGCACCAGTCGGACCCCGAGCGCCCGAAGGGCGCGCAGGGACTCGATCCCGGCTTCGGACTCGTCCATCAGGACGGTCTCGGTGATCTCGAGCTCGAGCCCGTCGGGGTCGAGACCGGTCGCAGCCAGGATCCCGGAGACCTGGGCGACCATGTCGGCCTGGGTGAACTCGCGGGCCGAGAGGTTGACGCTCATCCGGACCGGAGGTCGATCCGGCAGCTCGAGCTGCCAGGCACGTGCCTGGCGACAGGCCGTCTCGAGGACCCAGCGGCCGATCGACCCGATGAGCCCGGTCGCCTCGGCCAGTGGCACGAACGCGAGCGGCGGGATCAGCCCGCGGGTCGGATGCTGCCAGCGGAGGAGGGCTTCGACGCCGACGATCGTGTCGGTCGCGAGATCGACGAGCGGCTGGTAGTGGAGGCGCAGCTCCTCGCGCTCGACCGCCCGGCGGAGGTCGTTCTCGAGGTCGAGCCGCTCGGTCGTCGCCGCGCTCATGCTCGGTTCGAAGACGTGATGCGCAGCCGAGCCTTCGGCCTTGGCCCGGTAGAGCGCGATCTCGGCGTCGCGGAGGAGCTCGCCCGGGTCCGTCGTGCCCACGATCCCCGTGGCGATGCCGATGCTCGCCGAGACGAACCCCTCCCGACCATCGAGGTCGAACGGCTCGCGCAGGGCGGCCTCGATCCGGTCGGCGATGCGGCCGGCCTCGGCCACTTCCTCGATGCCGTCGAGCAGCACCGCGAACTCGTCACCGGCGAAGCGCGCGACCGTGTCGCCCGGTCGCAGGCAGGTCTCCAGCCGGCGGGCGATCGCCTCGAGCAGCCGGTCGCCGGTCGCGTGGCCCAGGCTCTCGTTGATCACGCTGAACCGATCGAGATCGAGCAGGATCAGCGCGACCGGGTCGTCATCGTCGGGGCGCGTCCAGGACAGCGAGTGCCCGACCCGATCGAGCAACAGGGCCCGGTTCGGGAGCCCGGTCAGCCGGTCGTAGAACGCCGAGCGGCTCAGCTCGGCCTCGAGCCGTCGCCGCTCACGCAGGTCGCGGACCGAGACCACGTCGGCGGTCTCGCCGTCCGGATATGGGATGCGCCGCCAGCTGACCTCCACCGGGAAGGTCGTGCCGTCGCGGTGCTGAGCCACCACCTCGAGCGGGACGGCTGACTCCGCCGTGAACTCACCGGCGCGGATCGCCGCGGCGGTCTCGGGCGCGGCGAAGTCGAGCACGGTCCGCCCCACGCACGCGTCGGGGTCGTAGCCGAGCAGCCGCGAGAACGCGGCGTTGACCTCGAGGATGCGCCCGTCGCGGTGGATCGCGAGCGCCTCCGACGTCGCATCCGACAGGCGCCGGTAGCGGTCCTCAGACGCACGCAGGGCGTCCTCGGCGCGCGTCCGCTCGAGGACCTCGCGGCGCGCGCTCTCGAGCAGGTGGGCGTTGTCGAGGGCGAGCGCGGCGAGCTCGGCGAAGCGCTGGAGCACGTCGACCTCGCGCTCGCCGAAGGTCAGCTCGAGGTCGCCCGTGGCCAGACCGAGCACGCCGAGCACAGCGCCGTCGGAGATCAACGGGATCCCGACGACCGACCCGACCACGCCGACGGGCAGGCCCGGGTCGCGCGTCGGCAGCGCGTCGTAGTCGGCGACCACGAGGGGCTTGCCGGTCGCCCAGACGATCCCCGCGACGCCCGCGCCGCGGGTCAGGCGGTAGCCGAGATAGTCGCTCTGGAAGCCGATCCCGAGCCGCATCACGAGCTCATCCGTGAGCGGGTCGACGAGGTAGAGGTAGCCATGCGGTGTCCCGACGAGGTCGGCGGCGCGCTTGACGATCGTGCCGAGCAACTCCGTCGGGTCCTGGCGGTCCATGAGCGCGACCGCGGTCTCGTTGAGGGCGGCGAGATAGGCGTCGGCGAGCGCCGCTCTGCGCGGATCCGTCGCGCGGTTCGATGGCTTGCCGAGATACAGGCGGACGTCCGCGACCTTGACGAGGGCGTCCTTCGACCGGCCGTCGGCCGGGAACGCCGCGATGCCGACACTGATCGTGACCTTCGGCCCGGCAGCGCCGCCATCGACCTCGGCCTCCGACGCGGCGGCGACCGCGGCCCGGATACGATCGGCGATCGGCTCGGCTTCGGACTGGCCGAGACCGGGCAGGATGACGGCGAACTCATCGCCACCGTAACGGTACGCCCGATCGCCCTCGCGGAGCGCGCCGACGATCGCCTCCGCGACCGAGCGCAGCAGCCCGTCTCCGGCCGGGTGCCCGTAGGTGTCGTTGAACGCCTTGAACGCGTCGAGGTCCATCATCAGGAGGGTCAGGCCGGCCCCGCCGTCGGTGGCGATCGCCTCGCCCAGCTCGCGCTGGAACGCGCCGTGGTTGCGCAGCCCGGTCAGGGCGTCGAGCTCGGCGCGGACCTCGACCGCGCGGTGGATCTCGGCGTTCTGGAGGGCGATCGAGGCCTGACCGGCGAACAGCTTGGTGAGCTCGAACTCGTTCTCGTCGAAGTGGGACTCATCGAACCCCATGCGACCGATGTTGAGCGTGCCGATGACGTCGCCCCCGACCCCGAGCGGGACGACGATCATCGATTCGGGTTCCTCGGGCGTGCCCGGGATCTGGATCGAGCGCGGATCGAGGTGGGCGTCGTTGGCCAGGACCGCTTCGTTCCGGTCGATGACCCAGCCGGTGATGCCGATCCCGAGCGGTCCGACGTACTCCATGATCACGTCGGCGAACCGGTCCCGGGCGACGACGGCCCGGCGGACGGAGGCCTCCTTGTCGACCCGGTAGATCGTCAGCGAGTCGTAGGTGACGACCGCCTTGAGCGAGTCGGCGATCATCTCGAGCACTTCCTGCGGGTCGAGCGTCGACAGGAGCGTCTCGTTCACCTCGAGGAGGCGGCGCTGGCTGGCGAGCTGGTGCTCGAGCGCGAGCTGCTGGCGGCGGACGCGTTCGGCGTTGTCGGCGTTCACGAACGCCTGCGCAGCGTGACCGGCGAAGATCGAGAGTGTTGCCTCGTGCTCGACCGAGAACCGGTCGCGACCGAGCTTCGCGAGCACGATGACGCCCTCGACCCGGTCGTCGTAGGCCATCGGGACGAGCAGCATCGATTCGGGCCCGTCGGTCGGTCCGATGAGCACCCGGCGCGGGTCGTGCTCGGCATCGCCGATGAGGAGCGACTCGTTGTGCTCGGCCACCCAGCCGGTCAGTCCCTCGCCGACCTTGCAGCGGAGGACGTCCCGGGACACGCCCTCGACCCCCATGAACACGCCCTGGAACGCGATCGGCTCGCACGTCGCCGTGGCGTGATCCACCCGGTAGACGCGGATGTTGTCGTGATCGATGAGGCTCCGCGCCTCGGCGACGATCGCCTCGGCGATGCCCTGCACGTCCTGGATCCGGTTGAGCCGAGCGCCGAGGTCCTGGATCGCCCGGAGCCGGGCGGCCAGATCGACCGTTGCCTGATAGAGCCGGGCGTTCTCGATCGCCGAGGCCATCTGGTCGGCGAACGCGGCCGCCAGCTCGAGCTCCTCGGCAGGCCACTCGCGGCGCTTCTCGTGATAGAGCACGAGCAGGCCGAGCATCCGGTCGCGGAAGACGACAGGCACGAAGCAGACCGTCTCGATGCCGTCGGCCGCATAGGCGCGGCGCATCTCGGCGGCGGTCGCGCTCGTCGCGGCGTCCTGGAGGACGCGCAGCTTGCGATCCCGTACGACCTGCACGCCGGTCGCCCGCGAGGCCATCGTCAGGCCGGAGACGGCCTGACGGATCGTCGGGCTGAGACCGCGGTGGGCGGCGAGCGCGAACGGGTGGGCCGCGCTGTCGTCGATCAGCCAGAGCGCCGCCCGCTCGACCGAGAACAGTGATGCGGTGAAGTCGATGACATCGTCGAATAGGGCCGCGAGATCCGTCCGACCGGAGACCGCGGCCGCGATCCGCCGGAGGGCCTCATCGCGGGTGACGTCCCGCACACCCGGGCCGGGCGCTGCGGAGGTCGCCGGGCGGCGTCGTCCGCGGGAGCCTCGGTCGCCCCGCCGGTAGGTGACGGCCACTTGGTCGCGGAACCTCCTGTAGCGCACTCGCACAGGCGATCCCACGCTCGGATACCGTCGCCGACGATGCCTGTACGCACCGTATCTGGGGCATGCCACGCTCGCGATGGCTCGACAGTCCTAGTCCGAACGGCAGCGTTGACGGACGGCACATCCGGCGCATCATCGCCACCACGGTCGCTCGGACTGTCACAAGTCCGGGCGGTGGGCGTCCTCCGACGTCGACCGTCCGCAGCCGCGGAGTCCGGACGAGCCACGTCCGGCCACGGCGACGGGACACAACGTGAGGCTGTCATGAACCGCGCTCGATCTTCCGGCCCCCTCGCCGTGCTGGTCCTGGCCGCGGTCTTCGCGGTCGCCGCCTGCGGATCGACGGCGCCTCCAAGCGGTCCGACCTCGGTCGCGTCCGCCCCATCGGCGGCCGTCGCGAGCGGGTCACCGGCCGACTCCGGCACCGCCGTCGCCTCGCCCGGATCTGCGGCATCGCCGGCCGCCGCCGGTTCGCCGCCACCGGCGACCGGTGCCGACGTCGTCGCGCCGTTCCTTGCCACGATCAGCGAGCCGGGGTTCGCGGCCAGCTCGGCGGTCACCGGATCGCTCGTCGTGGGTGGGGTCACATCGCCGGTCTCCGGGACCTACGACCTCGACGGGAGCGACTACGCACGAGCACTCAAGATCGGCGCCGGTTCGAAGGTCGCCGCCCAGGCGCTCAAGGTCGCGAGTAACACCGCCTATTCGGCCACCGGCGATGGGCCATGGTTCGAGGCGCCGTACCCGGCAGCGGGGAGCGATCTCGGCAGCTTCCTCCGGTCGATCAAGGCCGTCGAGGACAAGGGCGTCGAGACGAAGAACGGACGCCAGCTCCATCACCTCGTCGCCACCGATGTCAGCCTGCCGCCAGCGGTGCTGGGTCTGACCGATCCGTCGATCAACGGGACGACCGGGACCGTCGACTTCTGGGTCTCCGATGACGGCAAGCCACAGGTCGTGGCGGTCTCCGATGCGTGGACCCAGAAGAGTGGCAAGGACGCGGCCGCGGCGGCGACGATGGCCGTCGAGTTCGCGCTGAGCAACGTCGGCGGGTCCGTCGGTGTGACGGCACCGGAGCAGGTCTGGAAGCCGGTCAAGTCGAAGAAGTACAAGTACACGATGGCCTACCCGAGTGACTGGGAGCTCAAGAAGGCCACGAGCTCGAAGAAGGCCGACCGGTACATCGGTCCGGAGTACGCCAGCGTCGGGGCGTCCAACTACAAGACCCTCGGGCTGTCGCTCAACGAGTGGACGAAGGCGTTCCTCAAGTACACCCCGAAGGTGAGCGGCGTGAAGGGCTTCAAGCTCCAGTCGAACAAGGCCGCCACCCTCGGTGGCACGAAGGCCCGACGGCTCGAGTACAAGGAGAAGTACAAGGGCGACCAGGAGTATTGGATCGATGTCCTGGCCGTCCACGGCGGCAAGATCTACGAGGTCGCTTACGTTTCTTCGAAGCCGCTCACGAAAGCCGACCGGGAGCTCTTCGACCAGTTCCTGGCGACGTTCCACTACTGATCGTGGTCCGGGTCGGCCTGGCCCGGGCCTGATCGGAGATCCGCGCGGGCCGCGCGCCGCCCTCGCGTGCCGGACCCGAGCTCAGTTCGCCCGGACTCGGATCGTGTGGTAGCCGCGGGCACCATCTGGCGCCGGGGGTGAGGGCTGGTCCGCCTGGACCTGGCCGAGCCCGTCGGTCGCACGGACCGCGATCGTGTGGTCGCCGGGTGTCGCGTCCCAGCCGACGCGCCACTGGACCCAGGTAGCCTTCGAGATCGCCGCCGACAGGGTGGCGGGCAGCCACGGCCCGTCGTCGACCCGGACCTCGACCTTCGACACGCCGCGGTCCATCGCCCAGGCGACGCCGGCGATCGCGACCGGTCCAGCCGCCAGGCCGGCCCCGTTGTTCGGCACGTCGATCCGCGACTGGGTCAGGATCGGTGCCTCCTTGGACCAACCGAGTGGGACCCAGTACGCGTCGAACGCATCGAGCGTCGTCAGCTCGATCTCGGCCAGCCACTTCGTGGCCGACACGTAGCCGTACAGACCGGGGACGATGAGCCGCGCCGGATAGCCGTGGGCGACCGGCAGCGGTTCCCCGTTCATCCCGATGGCGATCATCGGCTCCCGCGTCGGGTCCATCGCCCAGGCGGTCGGGAAGCCCACGGTGAAGCCGTCCACGGACCGCCCGACGATCTGGCTCGCCGCGGGCTGGACGCCGGCCATCGCCAGGACCTGGCGGAGACGGACGCCGCGCCACAGCGCGTTGCCGACGAGGTTGCCACCGACCTCGTTCGAGACACAGGCGATGGTGACGTACTGCTCGAAGATCGGCATCGCCGCGAGCTGGTCATAGGTCAGGGTCACGACCCGGTCGACCATGCCCTTGATCGTCACGGTCCACGTCGCGACGTTCAGGTGGGGCACGATCAGGGCGGTGTCGATCCGGTAGAAGGCGTCGTTCGGGACGACGATCGGGGTGATGCCCGGGACGGGCAACGACGCCGCGGGTGTCAGCGGAGCCGGGGTGAGCGCCGAGGCGGGTAACGGCGCCGTCACGGCTTGGTCGCCGTGGGCAGCCTCGAGCAGGGCTCGGCCGACGGCGCCGACGGCGACCGCCCCGACCGCGATCGAGCCCGACGTCACGAGGAACCGGCGCCGATCCCAATCGGGCATCGTCGCCCCGGCCGACGAGCCGGGAACGGACGAACGACCCGTCGGCGCGGTCTGGCGCGCCGCGTCGGCTCGTCGCCGCCCTGCGGCCAGGTCGACCAGCGTCCGCAGGGTCACGAGTGCCGCTCCGACGGCGACCCCGACGGTCACGACCGACAACGGCGGCGAGAACGTGCCCAGCCGGAGCGATGCGAAGAGGGCGACGATGCCGAACGCGATGAACCCGGCCGCCGCTCGCCCGAAGCTGCTCCGGGCGACGAGCCCGAGGAGCCCGCCGATCGCCAGCGCGACGACCAGGATGAGGACGTTGAGCGCGAGCTTGTCGTTCGTGCCGAACAACGAGACCACGACGTCCTTCGCGCCGGGCGGCTGGAGGTCGATGACGAGGCTGCCGACCGCCACGACGAGCGACGGTGCGCCGGCGATCAGCCCGGCGAGGATCTCGGCCGCCGCGATGGCCACGGCGACGGCGACCGCCCCCGCGACGAAGAACGGCCAGCGGCGCCCGCCGCCGGGCGACGGTCCGACCTGCGGCGATCCGACATCGATCGGGAGCGGGGACGAGCGCGCGATGACGGGGACCTCCGGAGTGTCGTGACGACCCTAGTCTGCCATCGGTACGCAGAACCGCCCCGGATGGACGTCGCCGGCTCATGGGTGGCCCGCGATCCACCTTGTGCCGCGGCTACGATGCCGGCGCGATGGACCACGACGACCATGTCCGGCTGATCCGCGGCGGCGTCGCCGGCGCCGGCCCGTCGTGGGCCGATCTGGGTTCGGGCGATGGCGCGTTCACCCTGGCCCTGGCCGACCTCCTGGGGCCGGCCGGCCGGATCGTCTCGGTCGACCGTGATCCCGCGCCGCTCGGACGCCAGCGGCGCGCCTTCGAGACGCGGTTTCCCGAGGTCGCGCTCGATCAGCGTGTGGCCGACTTCAGCGGGCCGCTCGACCTGCCGGTCCTCGACGGCGTGGTGATGGCGAATTCGCTCCACTTCGTCGACGACCCGGCAGTGGTGCTCGGTCTCGTCCGGTCCTACCTCCGCGCCGACGGCCGCCTCGTCCTGGTCGAGTACGACGCCGATGTCGGCAACCCCTGGGTGCCGTATCCGATGTCGTTCGAGACGTGGCGCGTCGTCGCGGCGGAGGCCGGCTTCCGCGAGACGCGTCGCCTCACCACCGTCCCGAGCCGGTTCCTCGGCGCGATCTACTCGGCGGTCAGCCTGCGCTGAGCCGACCGCCTGTCGTCCCGGACGACATCACTGCCGGGCGAAGGCCGCTCGCGCCTCAGCCGCCAGATCCTCGAACGCGTCACCACTGACGTCGATCATCGCCCGCTTGATCGTCCCGCCGACGAACGCCCACGGACGAGCGCCCGCGAAGTCGTCGGTGACGGGTTCGGCGCCGGAGCGGCCGACGATGAGCCCGCCGCCGCCAAGGCCGAACTTGCCGGGCTGGGTCATGATCCCGCCGCTGCCGACGGCCTGGTCCCGGATGTGGAGCGTGAGCGTCCCCTGGGTCGGCATCCCCTGGTTCTGCTTCTCGAACGTGGCCGACACGATGACGTGCCCGGTCGGGACCGTCTCTGTCGACTCGATCGTCTGGACCCGCTCGCCGACGAAGTTGTAGGCGTACTTGAGCTTGCCGTCCTTGATGTAGAGCGTATGGCCACCGAACCGGGAGCCCTGCGAGAAGAGCACCCCGGCGGCCTCGGGCGTCTCGACGTCGAGCTCGATCGCGATCGTGTACGAACGGTTGCGGATGTTGGGCGCGACGGACTCGGGGACCTCCGCGCCACCCGGGTAGTAGATGTAGCGGGTCCGAGGTCTGGACAGCTGGGGACGTTCCGTCCCGAGGATCGCGAGCGCATCGCGCGACTCCAGCGGCAGCGCCTGGTGGGCACCCGCCTCCGCCCACCACAGGGAGATCAGCTCCTGGAGCTTGTCGGGATGATCCGCGGACAGATCGTGACATTCGCTCGGATCGGTCGAGGTGTCGAACAGCTCCCAGCGCTGGAGGTGGAAGTCACCCCACGACTCCGGTGCCGCGGGGACGGCCGTCGCGGCCTTCCAACCCTTGTGCCAGATCGCCCGCGTGCCGAGCATCGTGTAGAACTGGGTGTCCTTCTTCGTGGCCGCGTCCGCGTCGTCGAACGTCGCCCGGAAGCTGACCCCGTCGAGCGGGATCTGGGTGTAGCCGTTGACCGCGTCCGGCAGCTCGACCCCGAGGCACTCGTAGAGCGTCGGGACGATGTCGATCGCGTGGTTGTACTGGCGCCGATACTCGCCCGCCGCCTTGATCCCCTTGGGCCACGACACGATGAGCGGATCCGCGGTGCCACCCTCGAAGTTCGCGTAGCGCTTCCACAGCTTGAACGGGGTGTTGAACGCCCACGCCCAGCCGGTCGGATAGTGGTTGTAGGTCCGGGTCGAGCCGAGCTCGTCGAGGAGCTTGAGGTTCTCCTCGGTCGAATCCGGCAGGCCGTTGAAGAACTTGTTCTCGTTGACGGAGCCGTTCGGCCCGCCCTCGCCCGATGCGCCGTTGTCCGAGACCAGGACGATGATCGTGTTGTCGAGCTGATCGCTCGCCTCGAGGTAATCGAGCAGCCGGCCGAATTGATCGTCGGCGTGGCTGAGGAACCCGGCATAGACCTCGGCCATCCGCGAGAACAGGCGCTGCTCGTCCGGCCGACAGGGAGTCCCACGGCCGGACCCGATCGCCCTGCGACCAGGGCTTGCCGTCGTGGCTGGTGGTGTCGGCGTACGGGTCGCGCGGCGACAGCTCGGCACGCTCCGGCAACAGTCCGAGCTTCTTCTGGCGCTCGAAGACGATCTCGCGATACGCCTCGTAGCCCATGTCGAACGTGCCCTTGTACTTGTCCGCCCATTCCTTCGGCGCGTGATGCGGGGCGTGGGCGGCCCCCGGGCAGTAGTACATGAAGAACGGCTTGTCGGGAGCGATCGCCTTGGCGTCCTGGATGAACTCGATCGCCTTGTCGGTCAGGTCGACCGTGAGGTGATAGCCCTCCTCCGGTGACTTCGGTGGGTCGACCGGGTGGTTGTCGTAGACCAGGTCCGGATACCACTGGTTCGTCTCGCCGCCGAGGAATCCGTAGTAGCGCTCGAAGCCCCGGCCCAGTGGCCACTGCCGCTTCGACGAGGCGAGGTTCATCTCGTCCTCGGCGCACAGATGCCACTTGCCGACGATGTAGGTGTTCCAACCATGCTCGCCGAGCACCTCGGCGATGTTCGCGCTCTCGAACGGGATGTGGCCGTTCGCGTTCGGGAAGCCCGAGGTCGCCTCGGTGATGCAGGCCATCCCGTTCCGGGTGTGGTTCCGACCGGTCATCAGGCACGACCGGGTGGGCGAGCAGAGCGCCGTGGTATGGAAGCTCGTATAGGTCAGGCCGCGATCCGCGACCCGCTTGATGTTCGGCGTCTCGATCAGCCCGCCGTACGGCTCCATCGCGCTGAAGCCGACGTCGTCGAGGACGACGTACAGGACGTTGGGCGCTCCGTCAGGGGCGATCGGCTGGGTGTAGGGCTCCCAGTCCGGCGTCGAATCCTTGATGTCGATGTTGACGACGCCGCGGAACGGCTTGGCCATGTCGGGGGCTCCCTCGTTGGACTCGCGCCAGCGCGAGCGTGCGGTCGACTGGGGTGGCCTATCGTACGGCGGGCGCCCGGTCCGCGTTGACCCCCAGCGCGGGGTTGGGTAGACTCAATCCCGACAGAATCAGTCGGAATTCGAGGGGCTCGTCCTGAGCACACGCACCCAGTTCCACGGCAGCGGCGCCGTCTCCTTCTCGACGAAGGGTGAATACGGCGTCCGGCTCATGGTCCAGCTCGGCCGCCACTACGGTGCCGGACCGGCCAGCCTCGCTGAGATCGCCGCCGAGGAGGAGCTCCCGAGGCCCTACCTCGAACAGCTCGTGATGAGCCTGCGCGACGCCGGCCTCGTCGTGTCGACCCGCGGCGCCCGCGGCGGCTACGAGCTCGCCCGGGCGCCGTCGGAGATCGCGCATGGCCGACGTCCTCCGCGCGCTTGAGGGTCCGATCGCGCCGATGATCTGCGCGACGGAGGACGACCACCTCGGGCACGAGCTCGCCTGCGACCGGACCGCGCGGTGCTCGGTCAATCTGCTCTGGGTCCGGATCCGCGACGCGATCAGCGGCACGCTCGAGGGGATGACCCTGGCCGAGCTCGTCCCGGAACGCATCGCGCTGGCGGACCCACAACCCACCGCCCAGCCACCAACGACCGCCGAGCCGCTCGGCGTCTGACGACCGGCGCCATCCGAGGAGCCCTGCCCACGTGACCACCGACACCGATCTCGTCATCCGCGACCTTCGCGTCGCGCCCGTCGCCGACCGCGAGCGCGAGATCCTCAAGGGGATCGACCTCGTCGTCCGACCGGGCGAGGTCCACGCGATCATGGGCCCCAACGGATCGGGCAAGACGACCCTCGCCTACGCGCTGATGGGCCATCCCTCCTACGTGATCACCGGTGGGTCGGTGACCTGGCAGGGCCGCGACGTCCTGAAGCTGTCGCCCGACAAGCGCTCGCGACTCGGGATGTTCCTCGCCTTCCAGTACCCGACCGCGATCCCAGGGCTCAGCGTCGCGAGCTTCATCCGGTCCGCTCTCAACGCGAAGCTGCAGGGCATCGACAAGGATCCGAATATCGACCCGACCGACCTGACCAAGGGCGGCGGGTTGAACATGGGCCAATTCCGGCGCCTGATGCGCGAGAAGATGGGTCTCCTCCAGATCGACGAGTCGTTCGCCAGCCGGTACGTCAACGACGGGTTCTCGGGCGGCGAGAAGAAGCGCCTCGAGATGCTCCAGATGGCGGTCCTCGAGCCGAAGATGGCGATCCTCGACGAGACCGATTCAGGCCTCGACATCGACGCGCTGCGCATCGTCGCCGAGGGCGTCAACGCGATGCTCAACCCG
Source organism: uncultured Chloroflexia bacterium (assembly GCA_963783135.1). Taxonomy (GTDB): domain Bacteria; phylum Chloroflexota; class Limnocylindria; order Limnocylindrales; family CSP1-4; genus Chersky-267. Next base: position 446,955 of record CAWAMH010000005.1, read on the forward strand.
GACATGGGCGTCCTGCTCATCACCCACTATCAGCGGCTGCTCAACTACATCACCCCCGACGTCGTCCATGTGCTCGCCGTCGGGCGCATCATCAAGTCGGGCGGCAAGGACCTCGCTCTGCGGCTCGAGGACGAGGGCTACGGCCCGATCCTGCGTGAAGAGGGCTACGAGACCGACGTCCCCGACGAGGCGCTCCACCTGCCGGCCGAGCCGGCCGAGATCGCCAGCTGACCGGCCCGGGACGATGACGACCAGCGTCGACCCGACCCGGACCGCGCCGACGACGTCGAGCGGCGCCGCCGGCGGTCGGCTCGATCCGGTCACGCTCCGCGCCGACTTCCCGATCCTGTCGAGCCCGACCCACTCCGGACGGCCCCTCATCTACCTCGACTCGGCGTCGAGCAGCCAGAAGCCTGCGGTGGTCATCGACGCGCTCGACACGTACTACCGCGAGTACAACGCGAACGTCCACCGCGGGATCTACGAGATCGGCGAGCGGGCGACCGCGGCCTATGAGACCGCCCGGGCCAAGGTCGCCGGGTTCATCGGCGCGTCTGATCCGCATCAGATCGTGTTCACCCGGAATGCGACCGAGGCGATCAACCTCGTCGCCTACAGCTGGGGTCGGCGGAACATCGGGCGCGGCGATGCCATCGTCCTGACGGAGATGGAGCACCACGCCAACCTCGTCCCGTGGCAGCTCCTCGTCCAGGAGAAGGACGGCGACCTCGAGTTCATCCCGATCACCGACGACGGTCTGCTCCGGCTCGACGTCTTCGAGGTCCTCCTCCGGCTCAAGCCGAAGCTCGTCGCGTTCACCCACGTCTCGAACACGCTCGGGACGATCAATCCGGTCCGCGAGATCGTCGACCTGGCCCATGCCGCCGGTGCGCTCGTCCTGGTCGACGGTGCCCAGGCCGTGCCGCACGTGCCGGTCGATGTCGAGGCGCTCGGCGTCGACTTCTACGCGTTCAGCGGCCACAAGATGCTCGGCCCGATGGGCTCGGGCGCCCTCTGGGCGCGGCGGGAGCTGCTCGAGGCGATGCCGCCATTCCTCGCCGGTGGCGAGATGATCCGTGAGGTCCATCTCCGCCGGAGCGACTGGAACGACATCCCCTGGAAGTTCGAGGCCGGCACGCCGGCCGTCGGCGACGCGATCGGGCTCGGCGTGGCCGCCGATTACCTGACGGCGATCGGCATGGACGCGGTCCGGGCCCACGAGCGCGAGCTCGTTGCGTACGCGCTGGAGGCCCTGCCGCGCGCGGTCCCGGACATCGAGCTGTACGGCCCGCTCGATCCCGATCTCCGCGGCGGGGTCGTCCCGTTCAACCTGCCGGACGTCCATCCGCACGATGTGGCCCAGGTCCTCGACCGCTTCGGCGTCGCGGTCCGGGCCGGCCACCACTGCACGATGCCGCTCCACGAGCGGCTCGACCTGGCCGCCACCGCCCGGGCGAGCTTCAGCGTGTTCACGACGACCGACGACATCGACGCGCTGGCAGCCGGCCTCGTCGAGGTGGAACGCATCTTCCGGGCGTAGCGCCCATATCCGACCGCACTGGTCGGAATTAGACCGAGGCGGTACACTCGGCGTCGGAATGGACGACCTCTACCGCGACTACATCCTCGAACACTCGCGTCACCCCCATAACTTCGGTGTCCTCGAGCAGCCGACGGCCTCGCACGAGGGCGCCAACCCGCTGTGCGGCGATCGGATCACGATGCAGCTCGGGATCCGGGACGGGAAGGTGGCGGAGGTCGCCTTCACGGGGCGCGGCTGCGCGATCAGCCAGGCGAGCGCGAGCCTCCTGACGGATGAGGTCAAGGGGATGAGCGTCGAGGCGGCGACGGCCTACCGGGCCGATGACCTGCTCGAGCTGCTCGGGATCGACATCAGCCCAGCCCGGCTGAAGTGCGCGATGCTCAGCCTGGACACGCTCGAGGCGGCGCTGGCCGACGCCGACGGAGCCGCTGCGCCAGCCACCGGAGCCGCGCCGGTGACGGCCGAGGGTTCGGCATGATGCCGATCCGAAGCCGAGTCGACTGCGCGTGTCGCGGGCCGGTCTGACCGGCGCACCCCTCGTCTACGTCCATCCGCCTGCCGACACGGCAGCCCCCGACCTGGAGCCCTGAACCACATGCCGAAGTCCTACGCCGATCTCCTCCGTGAGGCTCGCTCGCAGATCCGCGAGGTGAGCCCGGCGGAGGTCGACCCGATCCGCGAGCGGGGTTCCGCCGTGATCGTCGACGTCCGCGAGGCGTCCGAATGGGAGCAGGGCCACGTGCCCGGCGCCGTCCACATCAGCAAGAGCTACGTCGAGCAGCAGATCGAAGGGGCCGTCCCGGATCGCGATCGCCCGGTGATCCTGTACTGCGCCGGCGGCGTCCGGTCACTGTTCGCCGCGCAGACGATGCACGACATGGGCTACACCGACGTCGCGTCGATGGCCGGCGGCTTCCAGGCCTGGAAGACGAGCGGGCTGCCCTGGACGACGCCCCCGACCCTCACCGCCGAGCAGAAGCAGCGCTACAGCCGGCACCTGCTGATCCCGGAGGTCGGGATCGACGGTCAGGCGAAGCTGCTCGACTCGAAGGTGCTGTTCATCGGCGCCGGCGGTCTCGGCTCGCCGGCGATGCTCTACCTGGCCGCGGCGGGCGTCGGCACGATCGGCATCGTCGACTTCGACATCGTCGACCTGTCGAACCTCCAGCGTCAGATCATCCACGCGAACGACCGGATCGGTGAGAAGAAGGTCGACTCGGCGCGGCGCACGATCCAGGGCCTCAACCCGGATGTGAAGGTCATCGGGCACGAGGAGATGCTCGTCGCCGACAACGTCGAGCGGATCATCGCCGGCTACGACGTCATCGTCGACGGGACGGACACGTTCGAGACGCGCTACCTGCTCAACGACGCCGCGGTCGCGGCGAACATCCCGGTCGTCCATGCCAGCGTCTTCCGGTTCGAGGGCCAGCTCACGGTCTTCAAGCCCTTCGACGGCCCGTGCTACCGCTGCCTGTATCCGACCCCGCCGCCGCCCGAGCTCGCGCCCGGCTGCTCCGTGGCCGGCGTCCTCGGCGTGGTCCCGGGGATCATGGGCATGCTCCAGGCGAACGAGACGATCAAGCTCCTGCTCGGCATCGGCGACACGCTCGCCGGCCGGCTGCTCCTGTTCGACGCCCTCGACGCGTCGTTCAGCGAGCTGCGGCTCCGACGCGATCCGGCCTGCCCGGTCTGCTCGGACGAGGCCGTCGCGGCGCGCCGGGTCGGCCGGCCGCTCGCGGTCGCCGGCGTCGGTGACGGCGCGGCGTTCGCGCTCGGTGGGACGGGGCTCGGTGTGGACGGCGCCGCGTCGTGAGCGCCGTCCGGATCCCGCCGGTCCTTCGCGCGAGTGTCGGCGGCGCGAAGCAGGTCGACGTGACCGGTGCCACCGTCGGCGAGCTGCTCGACGGGCTCGTGGCCGCGCATCCCGGGCTGCGCGACCAGCTGTTCACGCCGGATGGCGAGCTCAACCGGTTCGTCAACGTCTACGTCGACGGCCAGGACGTCCGCTACCTCGACGGGACGGCCACGCCGGTCGATCCCCGCGACGAGCTCGTGATCCTGCCGGCGATGGCCGGCGGGGCGTGATGGCCGGGGGCGCGTGAGCGCCTACCCGGACATCGTCGCGGCGATCGGGCACACGCCGCTCGTCGAGATCGCCCGGATGTCGCCGAGCCCGTCGGTGCGCATCTTCGCCAAGCTCGAGATGGCCAACCCGACAGGATCGGTCAAGGATCGGGTCGCGAAGGCGCTGATCGAGGACCTCGAGGCGGCCGGCCGTCTCGGTCCGGACTCGGTCATCCTCGAGCCGACATCGGGCAACACAGGCATCTCGCTGGCGATGATCGGCCGGCGCAAGGGCTATCGGGTCACCCTCGTCATGCCCGACAACGTGACGGCCGAGCGACGCCAGCTCGCCACCCTGTTCGGGGCCGAGATCGTCGACTCGCCGGGCGCGCTCGGGTCGAACGGGGCGATCGCCTTGGCCAAGGAACTGGCTGCCGCCGATCCACGCTTCGTGATGCCCTACCAATACGGCAATCCGGCGAACCCCCGTGTCCACGAGGAGACGACCGGGCCGGAGATCCTGGCCGACTGCCCCGACATCGACGTCTTCGTGGCCGGGCTGGGCACGAGCGGCACGCTGATGGGCGTCGCGCGGTTCTTCCGGCGAGCGAAACCAGCGGTCCGGATCATCGCTGCCGAGCCGCTGCCCGGCGAGAACGTCCAGGGTCTCCGCTCCCTCGACGAGGGGTTCGTCCCCGAGATCCTCGATCCGAGCCTGCTCGACGGGAAGTACCTGGTCTCGAACCGCGACGCCGTGGCCGCGCTGCGCGAGCTCGTCCGACGCGAGGGGATCTTCGCCGGGCCGTCATCGGGTGCCGTCCTGGTCGCCGCCGCTCGGGTCGCGACGTCGATGGAGTCCGGGACGATCGTCGCGCTGCTCCCGGACGGCGGCTGGAAGTACCTGTCGGCCGGGACGTTCTCGCGCGACCTCGACGACATGGAGGCCGACTTCGAGGGTGGAGTGAACTGGTGGTGAGCGACGGAGGTCGGGCACCTGGGCGCTCGGTGGATGCGGACCACCCCGGTCCGAGGTCGGTCGCCTTGCCCGACAGGATCCGCGCCGCGATCCGCGCCCACGCTCGGCAGGACTACCCGAACGAGGCGTGTGGGATCGTCATCGGGACCGCAGCGCCGGCGGCTGGGGGCCGGGCGGTGCGCTTCGAGCCGACGCGCAACGCAGCTGCGTCGCCACTCCGCTACGAGATCGACTCCACCGACCTCTTCCGGCTGACGTTCGCCGCGGACGACGCAGACGAGGTCTTCTGGGCGATCGTCCACTCCCACGTGCGCTCGCCCGCCCGGCCCTCACCGACCGACATCGGCCTCGCGCTCTACCCGGACGCGCTGTACCTCCTGGTGTCGCTCGCCGAGAACGACGTCGAGCCCGCGACCGGCGAGCCCGGGATCCGCGCCTGGCGGATCGTCGACGGCGAGGTCTTCGAGGTCGAGCTCAGCCGATGAAGGCGCTCCTGCCGCTAGGGGCGGGAGTCCTGCTGCTCATCGCCGTGACCGCGTTCGGTTGGGACTCGACGCTGGTCGACGCGGTCGTCACGCCAGCGCCGATCGTCCGAGCGGCCCTCGTCGCCGGCTCGATCCTCCTCGGTCTCGTCCTGCTGTCCCGGGCGGTGGCCCGGATGAGCACGGTGCCAGCCCACGGATCCGACCGCAGCGAACGCCACACCCGCCGAGCGGGACCTCGGCGCGCTCATCCGGGGCGTCCGCCTGTCGTTCCTTGCGGTCGCCGCGTTCGCCGCGGCAGCCGGCTGGATCCTCGGCAGCGCCCTGCCGCTCGTCGTGGCGGCGGTGATCGCCGGCGTCGACGTCGTCGAGACCTCGTTCCTGCTCCTCGTCGTCAGCGCCCGCCGCGAAGCCTGACCGACCAGACCCGCGCTCAGCGCCGAGCGGCCAGCGCCGCCGAGAGCGCGGTCAGCGTCGGCGTCGAGCCGAGCCCGATCAGCGCCCCGACGCGGGCCGCCGGCGGTGGCTCCAGGCCCGCCGACGCCAGCAGGTCGGCCCGGTCGGGAGCGAAGACCGCGACCGGCGGACCGTCGGCGACGACGCCGCCGTCGCGCATGACCACGATCCGATCGAAGTGGCCGGCCGCGAACTCCATGTCGTGGGTGATGGCGATGACCGTCCGACCCGACGCCGCGACCCCATCGACGACCGCGCCGACGCGCCGGACGCCGGGGTCGTCCTGACCGGTCGTCGGCTCGTCGAGGACGAGGACGGCCGGGTCCATCGCCAGGACGCTGGCGAGGGCCACGAGCTTGCGGACGGAGAGGTCGAGGTCGTAGGGGTTCGTCGCACGGACGTCGTCGAGCCCGACCGCGGCCAGCGCCCGCGACACAGCGAGCGCCACGGCATCGGCCGACCGACCGAGGTTCCGTGGACCGAATGCGACCTCGCGCTCGACCGACCGGTCGAAGAGCTGGTCGTCCGGGTTCTGGAACACGAACCCGACCGTCGCCGCCAGCTGATGGACGGCGGATCCGGCGATGTCCACGCCGTCGAGCGTGACTCGGCCGCCGGTCGGGCGGAGCAGCCCGTTCGAGGTGCTTCACGAGCGTCGTCTTCCCGGAGCCGTTCTGACCGACGATCGCGACGGTCTCGCCAGGTTCGAACGAGAGGCTCACGCCGCGGAGGGCGTCGACTCCGCTCGGATAGCGGTGGACGAGGTCCTCGACCGCGAGACGGACGCCCCGCGCGTCGCTCGGCGGCAGCCAGCCCGGGGCCGCATCCGTCAGCGCGTCCTGCGCCGGCCCGAGACCAGACCCGGCGGCGGTGCGGATGTCAGCGCTGACGAGGGCCCGGGCGATCGCATCCGGATCGAACGCCTCCCTCGGGTCGAGCCCGGCGATCTCGGCCAGGCGGACGAGGGTCGGCGCGCTCATCCCGATCGGCTCGAGACGCGCGCTCTCGAGAGCGCGCCCGGGGATGTCGACCCCGACCGATCGCCCCGCATCCAGGACGAGACACCGGTCGAAGCCACCGAGCACGGTCGGGTCGTGCTCCGCGCAGAGCACGGCGGTCCCGTCCCGGGCGAGGTCCGCGAGGAGGCCCGCGACGGCGCGGGTCCCGGCCGGATCGAGCTGGGCGGTCGGCTCGTCGAGGACCAGCAGGCTGCTGCCCATCGTCACGATGCTCGCGATCGCGACGCGCTGCTGCTCGCCCCCCGAGAGCGCGAAGGGGTCGCGCTCGGCGAGGGGCTCGATCCGGAGATGGGCCAGGACCGAGTCGATCCGGGCATCCATCCGGTCACGCGGCAGCCCGAGGTTCTCGAGACCGAAGGCGAGCTCCTCGCGGACCGTCAGCTTCGAGCCGGAGAGCTGGTTCGCCGGGGTCGAGAAGACGATGCCGACCCGCCCCAGGAGCGCGCCGCCGCCGGCCGTGTCGAGCGCCAGCGAGCCGATCGTGGCGCGACCCGACAGCCGCGCCCGGACGACCCGCGGGATGAACCCCGCCGCGACGAGCGCCAGGGTCGACTTGCCGGCCCCGGTCCGGCCGGCGACCCCGACCCGCTCACCGGGCGCGACCGACAGGTCGAGCTCTGTGAGGGCCGGCTCGCGCCGTCCGACATACCGGACCGAGACCGCCTCGAGGACGAGGGACGAGTCGGCAGGCCCGTCGGCCCCTGCCAGCGGTGGCGTCGGATCGGTCGCCGACAGACTCATCGGGCGAGGACGCCGCTGACGGCGAGGGCGACGACCCCGACCATCCCGAGCACGAGCGCCAGACGGAGCCAGCGATCGCTCGGCGGGTCGACGACGACGCGGTAGGCGCTTCGCCCGGGCCGCGCGCCGAACCCGCGGGCCTCGAGCGCGAAGGTCCGTTCGCGCACGTCGATGAGCGAGCCGAGCAGGACCGGACCGACCAGCGGGACGAGGGCCCGGACCCGCTGCCGGAAGGAGCCCGTGACCGCCAGACCGCGGGCCTGCTGGGCGTCGAGGATCGAGCCCGCGCGGTCCTGCATCCGCGGCACCATCTGGACCGCGGAGAGCACGACGAAGGCGATCCGGTGACCGATCCCTCGACTGACGAGCGCCTCGAGCAGGTCATCGGCGAGCGTCGTGAACAGGAACGTGACGAGCACGAGGAATGCGACGACGAGGCGTCCGGCCGAGATCAGACCGAAGCTCAGGCCCTCACGGGTGATCGCCAGCGGCCCGAGGCTGACGAGCTTGTCGGTCGCACCCGGGAAGAACAGGGCGTTGACGACGATGATCGAGGCGATGAGCACGGCCGGGATGCGCAGCGCCCGGACGATGTCGCCGCCGACGCCGGTCGACCAGGCGGCCACGAGCAGGACGACGCCGATGACCGGCAGCACGACCGGCGGCAGCAGGAACGTCGCGAGCAGGACCAGCGCGACCGCCAGCAGCTTCGTGATCGGGTTGCGACGATGGAGCCAGCTGGTCCCCGCGCGGTAGTAGCCGGTCGCGCTGGACATCGCGCCCCGTCAGGCCGGCCGGATCAATCGGCGACCGTCGCCTCGCCCCGGCTGAACATCGTCCGGACGGTCAAGGGCAGCGCTCCGAGGATGAGGAAGACGATCGTGTACGAGATCGTCTTGTCGAGCGGATCGCTCGTCAGGCCCTGCGCGAACGCCGACTGGAACACGTTCAATCCGAGCGTCCGGAACAGGGCGACCAGGGCGTCGGTGCCCCCGCCGGTGACCCCGCCGAAGACGCCGGCGGCGATCGGCGCGGAGATCGCGGCGGCCACGAGCCCGGTCGTGAGCCCGCCGATCCAGACCGGGAAGAAGCGAGCGTTGTCGCCGCGCCGGGCCCAGGCCACCGCACCGGCCGCGACGAGGAGGGCGATCACCCCCGAGACGATCAGGCCGAGCGGATCGTTCACCGCCAGCGAACGCAGGTCGAGACCACTGACGGGCGACGCATCGGTCCCGTCGAACAGCGAGAAGTAGCCCGTCGGACCGATGAGCAGACGGGCGAGCGCGAACACGAGCCCGAATGCGAACAGCGCGGTCGCAGCCGTCAGGTAGACCCGGATCCGTGGATCGTCCGGTCGGAACGTGAAGACCGTACGCCGGCTCAGCCACGCCACGATGACACCGACGGCGACGATCACGATGCCGAGCGCCACGAACCGGTTCTGGTCGTCGGGGGTCGTGTCGCTGCCGAGGGACGGGATGCCGATCGTGGCCTGGATGACGAAGAACGCGAGCCCGGCACCCACGATGCCGGCGGCGAGCGCCAGGAACCCGCCGACCCGAGCGTCGTCGGTGCGCAGGTTGAAGACGCCGCGGCTCGCCCAGAAGCCGGCCATCAGGCCGATGACGCCGGCGACCGGCGCGAAGAACGCCGCAGTCGGGCCGGCTCCTCCCGGGACGGGCAAGAGCGACCAGATGAGGTTGGCCAGGATGCCGGTCAGCGCACCCGCCCACGGCCCGGCGAGGGCGCCGACGAGGACGGTCCCGATCGAGTCGAGGTAGATCGGCAGGCGCAGCGCACTGATCAACGCGCCGATCGCGATGTTGATGGCGATCGCGACGGGGATGAGGGCGATCGTCGCAGTGGAGAAGTCGCGCGAGCGGACCGCGACGATCGCCGAGCAGGACCAGCGCGACGACCACGCCCGCCAGGTAGGCGACCTGGACCTGCGGCGTGCAGATCCTCGACTGGCCCTCGGCGCAGATCGTCAGCCAGTCGATGTTCATGACGCGCAACCTCCTGACGCCATCGGCTCGGCCGGGACCGGGTGGGGCCCGATGGCGACTCCCACGACCGTCAGAGTGCCACGTCCGACCGACCTTCCGCCAGCCCTCCGACGCGGTCGATGAACCGGCGCAGGAACTCTGGCGCGTCGGCGGCCACGGCCACGTCGACGTTGGGCGCCTTGCCGGTGAGCCCTCGCCAATCGGCGATCGTCTGGCCGTCGGCGAGTCCGCCCGCCGTATCGACATCGACGTGGACGGCCTGGGCGGTCACGAGCCCGGGATCGAGGGCGGCCGCCAGCGCGAGCGGATCGTGGATGAACGCCCCGTAGAAGCCGTCGTAGCGCAGGTGGAACTCCATGTAGAACCGGAGGGCGTCGGCGACGTACCGGACGATCGGGTTGGCGGCGACGCTCCGGGTCGTCTCGAGCGGATGCTCGCCGTGGGCCAGCGCGATCGAGTCGTCCGGACGGCTGCCGGCCCGACGGGCCAGCGCGACGATCTGGTCCGGGACGATCCGCGCCTGCTCGGTGACATCCAGACCCAGACCGAGCGGACGCTCCGGAGCGGACGCGAACGCCTCGAATACCCGCTGGGCGGCCTCCGGATCGCAGTGGATGTTCCACTCGGTCGTCGGCGTCGTGTTCCCTGGCACGCGGAACGCGCCGCCCATGAACACGAGCCGGCGGAGCAGTCGCGGCAGGTCCGGCTCGCGCTCCAGCGCGACCGCGAGGTTGGTCATCGGTCCGAGCGTGATGAGCGTCACCTCGCCGGGCCGGCGGCGGGCCTCTTCGATGATGAGATCGGACGCGTGGCGTCCGCTGAGGCCTCGGCTCGCGGTCGGCAGCTCGGCGTGACCGAGACCCTGCGGTCCGTGCGTCTCGGGCGTGACCTCGAGCGGGCGCACGAGCGGGACCGTGCGCCCGAGGGCGACCTCGACGTCCGACCGGCCCGCCAGCTCGAGGACCGCCAGCGTGTTGCGGGCGACCTGGTGCGCCTCGACGTTGCCGCTGCAGCAGGTGACCGCGACGATCTCGGCCTCGGGCGACGCCACCGCATAGAGCAGGGCGAGGCTATCGTCGATGCCGGTGTCGCAGTCGATGAGGATCGGGGTGCGCTCGGTCATGACCCGATGCTAGCCGAGGAGTCGGTCACACCGCGTCGTGCGGCTCCTGCCCCGACCGGACCCGCCAGCGATCCGCGGCGATGTCGATGACCGCGTCGAGCGCCCGGGCGATCTCCGCCGGTCGGTCCCCCTCGAGTGCCGCCGCCAACCCTGGGAGGAGCGCCGCCCGTGACCGTCCGGCGACGAACACGCAGTAGCGGAACCCGAAGCGTGCCTCGTACGCGGCGTTGAGGCGGTCGAGATCGGCCGCCTCGCGGCGGCGCTCGGCCTCGACGTCGGCCGCGGCGCGGTCGGCGGACTCCCGGTCGTAGCCCTGCTCGACGAACGACAGCGTCGAGACGGACGTCGGGGGTGCGCCGAGGCGCGGGTGGGCGTCGATCAGCTCGATCTGCTCGTTCGCGGGCATCGCCCGGGCCACCCGCCGGGCAGCGGCGAACAGGGCGCCGGGGTCGCCGAACGGCCGCTCGGCGCACAGCCTGGCGAGGAACCGTGGCGCTCCCTCGAACAAGGGAGCCAGGGCCGCCGCGCAGGACGCGGCGTCACCCGCGTCGATCGCCTCGATCGTGGACGCCCCGGGCGTCGCCATCCCCGCTACGACCCCCGGTAGGTCGACAGCCCGAACGGTGCGCGGAGGAGTGGGACGTGGTATCGCCGCGAGGTGTCCTCGATCCGGAGATCGACCGACAGCCCGGTGAAGAAGCCACCATCGTCGAGACCGAACTCGATCCGATAGGCGCCGGCGGAGAACGATCCACCCCCCAGCAGGTCGCGGATCCGTCCGTCGGCATCGGTGATCGCCTCGCCGACGATCTCCTCCGAGCCGTCCGAGGTCGTCCGCCAGAGTCGGACCGGCACACCCGCGGCCGGCTGCCCGGTCCCGGTATCGAGCACGTGGGTGGAGATGGTCGGCCGGTCCTCGGTCACGCTATCCTCCGCCGATGAGCGACCTGTCGATCCGGGTCGGTGACGACCTGCACTTTAGCGCCCGCTGGGAGGCCGATGCGCCGCTGACGATCGCCGCGATCCGCCGGATGCTTCCGCTGACCAGTCGGATCATCCACTGTCGTTGGAGTGGCGAGTCGACCTGGATCCCGCTCGGCGACTTCCGGCCCGGGATCGACTACGAGCATCACACGTCGCACCCGGCTCCCGGGCACCTGGCGATCTATCCCGGTGGGATCAGCGAGTGCGAGATCTTCTTCCCGTACGGCGCCTGCACCACGAGCTCCAAGGTGGGTCAGCTGGCCGCGAACCACTTCGCGTCGATCCTGCCCGACGACGGCTGGGAGGACCGGCTCCGCGAGGTCGGCCGCCGGGCCCTGTGGGAAGGTGCCCAGCCGATCGAGATCGTCGAGCGACGCTGACCCTCCGGTGACCGACCTGCTCGTCCGGCGCGGGACCGTCGTCAGCGCGACGGGCTCGACCATCGCCGACGTCGCGGTGGACGGTGGTCGGATCGCGGCGATCGGACCGGACCTGGGCGGTCTCGCCGGCTCGGCCCGGGAGGTCGTCGACGCGACCGGGCTGCTCGTCCTGCCCGGTGCGCTCGATGTCCACACCCACACCCGGGTGGCCAGCGCCGCCGAACCCGACCGGTTCTTCCAGGATTCGGTCGCGGCTGCCTTTGGCGGCACGACGACGTTCCTGAGCTTCAACAACCCCGGGACGGGTTCATCGGCGACCGCGTCGCGGAGCCTCATGGCCGGACTTCGCGAGTGGCGTGAGGCGACGGCCCACGACAGCGCGGTCGACGTCGCGGTCAGCCTCGTGATCACGTCCCTGCAGGACGATCCGATCGCCGAGATCGCGGCCGCGGTCGACGCCGGTGTGCCCACGTTCAAGGCGTTCATGGTCTACGACTTCGGGGTCGACGACGCGACGTTGTCCCGGGCGCTGGTGGCCACCCGGTCGGCTGGTGGACTGCTCCAGGTCCACTGCGAGGACCGGGCGATGCTCGACGCCGGGATCGCCCGCCACCTGACGGCTGGCGAGATCGCACCGCGCTACCACTCGACCTCGCGACCACCTGCAGTCGAGGCGACGGCCACGCAGCGCGCCATCGAGCTCGCCCAGGCCGCGGACGCAGCGCTCTACGTCGTCCACCTGTCCTGCGCCGCCGCGCTGGCCACGGTCCGGACCGCACGCGCCGCCGGCCGGCCGGTCTTCGCCGAGACCTGTCCGCACTACCTCGCCCTGACCGACGAGCGCTACGACGCGACGCCAGAGCAGGCGGCTCGCTTCGTCATCTCGCCGCCGCTCCGGGGCACGGGTGAGCCCGACGCCCTGTGGACGGGTCTGGCCGCCGGCGACCTCGCGCTGGTCGCCACCGATCACGTGCCGGACCGGGTCGCCGTCGAGAAGCGCTCCTGGCGCGAGTCGTTCGACCGGATCTCGAACGGCGGCCCCGGCATCGAGACGCTCCTGACCCTCGTCCACTCGGAGGGCGTGGTGCCGGGTCGGATCGGTCTCGAGCGGATGGTCGATCTGCTCGCGACCACGCCGGCGCGGCTGTTCGGTCTGGAGTCGAAAGGTGCGGTCGAGGTCGGTCGGGACGCCGATCTCGTGCTGTTCGATCCGACCGCCCAGCGGACGATCCGGGCCGCCGACCTCCATCACACGAGTGACTACACGCCGTACGAGGGCTTCCGGGTGACCGGTGGCGTGCGGTCGACGATCGTCCGTGGCTCGTTCGTCGTCCGGGATGGCCGGTTCGTCGGCCGCCGCGGCCACGGTCGGTTCGTCGAGCGACGCCTCGCTCCGATGGCCTAGGTCGAGTCGGCCCGATCATCGGGTCGCTCGGCCAGGACGATCCGGATCTGGTCGCGCACTGCGGAGACGAAGGCCGGGTCCTCGAACCAGGCCGCGGCCGGCGCCGCGCCGACCCCAGTCCCGTCACCTTCGCTCATCGGCCGGCCCTCCGCGACGGACTGGCCATCCCCGGCCGTCGGGTGTTCCCCGACCACCCGGTTGGGATCCGGGGACATCCGGTGCTCGACGATCGTCTCGAGCCGGCGCTTGATCGGGGTGAACGTCGTCGCGAGGATCAGCGTGGTGATGACGAGGACGAGCTCGGACGATTCGCCGGCGACCCCGACGAACAGCGCGTTGAACAGCCGGACCGATGCCGTGTACAGCCCCGCCAGGATCGCCGTCAGCGCCCCGTAGACGAAGGTCCGGCCGAGGATCGAGTCGATCCCGTAGAGGTTGTAGCGGAGGATCGCGAAGACGATCGCGACCGGCGGGATCGACGCGGACAGGTAGAACAGGTCGAGCACGATCCGGCCGACCACTTCGCCGGCCGGGAGGTAGATCGCGATGATGTAGGCGACGAACCCGGTCGCGAGCAGGACGCCGGACCAGAGATACCACCGGAGCTGGAGCCGTTCGAGCACATCCGCGTGCCGATAGCGGATCACGAGCGCCGTCCCCGAGGCGATCGCGCCGAGCGTCAGCAGCACGGGCCCGATGAGATCCCGCGTGACGCCGATCCAGGATGGCATCTGACCCGCCGGGATCGGGGCGTCGATCCCCGGCAGCAGCAGGAGTGGCCCGGGCGTGAAGACCAGGCCAAGCGCCATCGACAGCGCCCCGATGACCGACGCGACGACCACGAGGCGCCAGACCGGCGACAGGAGGCGTCCATCGGGGAACACCATCCCGAGGATCACCGCCACGAGCGTCCCGACCGAGAAGGCGATCGCCGAGGTGATCGCCGCCAGCCAGGCCGGATCGATCGGCACGGCGGCACCGGTCTCGGCGAGGGCGACATAGCCGTTGGCCAGCGCGGCCAACGAGATGGCCAGCGCGAACGCGAGGATGATCAGCCCGATCGGGTTGGCGGGCCGACGGACGACAAGGATCAGCCCGGCCGTCGCCTGGGTGACGACCATGCTGACGAGCGCGACGAACCCGAGCGGGCTCATGAACCCCTGGGGAAGCGGTGCGTACCCCGAACGAGCCCAGAGCAGGAGTCCGAACGTGGAGATGCCGACGGCGGCCGTCCAGCCGATGGCGGCCAGCGTCGGACGCCAGCGGACCGCCCGGGTCGGGGAGCTCGCTGCGACCGCAGGCGCTCCGTGCACGCGAGGGTCTGTCGAGCTGCCGCCCATCAGTCGAGGAGCGGGTAGGCGCCGAGCGTCAGGAACTCGGCGAAGCCGTCGGCCAGCACGAGACGATCGAGAAGGTCGGCCGCCTCGCCAAGGCGTCGGGTCGAGCGCCCGCCGTTGCGCTCGAGCTCTTCGTCGCGGATCGCCGCGTACAGCTCGGCGGTCATCCGCCGGCCATCGGCCAGGATCGTCCCGTGATGACGCCACTGCCACAGCTGGGACCGGCTGATCTCGGCGGTCGCGGCGTCCTCCATGAGGTTGTCGATCGCCGCCGCACCATTCCCGGCCAGCCAGGCATCGAGGTAACGCAGGCCCACGCTGACATCCTGGCGGACACCGCCCTCGGTGACCCGGCCGTCCGGGATCGACACGTCGAGCAGATCACCGGCGGCGACGCGCACATCGTCGCGCTGCCGGTCCTTCTGGTTCGGGCGGTCGCCGAGGACACGGTCGAAGACCTCGCCCGCGACGGGGACCAGGTCCGGGTGGGCGACCCACGTGCCATCGAAGCCGTCGCCCGCCTCGCGTTCCTTGTCCTCACGCACGCGGGTGAGCGCGTTGGCCGTGACCTCAGGCTCGCGCCGGTTCGGGATGAACGCCGACATCCCGCCGATCGCATGGGCGCCCCGCCGGTGGCAGGTCCGGACGAGGAGCTGGGTGTACGCACGCATGAACGGGACCGCCATCGAGACCTGGCCGCGGTCGGGCAGGACGAACTCGGCGCGGTCGCCGAACTTCTTGATGATGCTGAAGATGTAGTCCCAGCGACCCGCGTTGAGACCCGCGGCGTGATCGCGGAGCTCGAACAGGATCTCGTCCATCTCGAACGCGGCGAGGATCGTCTCGATCAGGACCGTGGCCCGGATCGTCCCGGTCGGGAGCCCGACCGCTGCCTGGCCGGCGACGAACACGTCGTTCCACAGGCGCGCCTCGAGGTGACCCTCGAGCTTGGCGAGGTAGAAGAACGGTCCTGAGCCTCGTGCGGCCGCCTCGGACCCGTTGTGGGCGAGGAACAACCCGAAGTCGAACAGGCTGGCCGAGACCGGCTGCCCGTCGACGAGGACGTGACGCTCGTCCAGGTGCCAGCCACGCGGCCGGACGACGAGGGTCGCCAGTCGCTCGCCCAGCCGGTACGACTTCTCGGGCGTCGTCAGCTCGAGGGTCCGTCGGACCGCGTCGCGCAGCGCCGCCTGACCGCCGACCACGTTCGCCCAGGTCGGACTCAGGGCGTCCTCGAGATCGGCCATGAACACGCGAGCGCCGGAGTTGAGGGCGTTGATCATCATCTTCGGCTCGGCCGGCCCGGTGATCTCGACCCGGCGGTCCTCGAGGGCGGCCGGCGCCGATGCGACCTGCCAGTCGGCCGACCGGATCGCGGCCGTCGCGGTCAGGAAGTCCGGCAGCGCGCCGGCCGCGAGGTCGCGCGCGCGGGCGTGTCGCGCAGCCAGGAGCGCCGCGCGCTCGGGCCCGAACCGGCGCTGGAGATCGGCCACGACCATGAGCGCGTCCGGGGTCAGGACGGCTTCGGCGCCCGGGACGCTCGGACCGACGATCTCGACACCGGGCGGCAGGTGGTCGCCCATCAGCGGTCCGACCGGCGCACGGTCGCCTCGATCAGCCCGTGCGGCTCGGTCGTCGCGACGAAGATCTCGGATCGATTCTCGAGGCCGAACGGGGTCAGGTCGAACGCCCAGTGATGGAGGTTCGGGAGGACCATCCGGATCTCGTCGAGGGCCACATGACGCTCCAGGACCGCCTGTCCGACGATGAAGATCGAGGCCTGGACCGATGGGCTGTGGTGGACCGCCATGACGTCCAGGAACGTGCCAAGGACGCCCTCGTGGACGGCATCCCAATCGAGGTCCGAGCCGCCGTAGCGCCAGATCGCGCTGACCTTCGTCGCCATGATCCGGTCGTCCGTGTCGGGGAGCGTCGTGAACTCGTCGCGCGGGAACCCGGCGAACGCCGACCGGCCCGTCTTCATCACGGTCAGGTCCTCGATCCCGCCATCGACCGTCAGGCGCCCGTCGCGCGACGCGCTGACGATGGCGATGCGGGTCCGGTCGCCGAGTCGCAGGAACGCATCGGGGGCCGGACCGGCGTCGGTCGGGATCGGCACCCAGTGATGCTCCCGGATCGTGATCGTCGATCGGCTCACCGCGGACGCGCCGAGGAAGTGCTCGGCGAGCACGAGCCCGAACGCCTCGATCGCCCCGACGAGGTGCTCGGGAGCAAGCGCATAGACCGTGTTCTTCATCGTGTCGGTGGCGACGAGCGTGGTGTTGTCGCCGTCCGTGTGAGCGACGCCGAAGTCGCCCTCGAGCGCGACGGCCACGGTCAGGTCGCGGACCCGGTGGCCGTCCGGACCCCGGGTGACCTTCACGAGCCGGATCGCGGACTTGCCGTAGCGGTTCGGGCCGAGCTCGATCACGCGGTCTCCTTCGGTGCGTCGGTCGGAGCGTAGACCGACATCGGCGTCCCGTCCGGGTCGTGGAGCCAGGCGTGACGCGCGCCCCAGGGCTGAGCCACCGGGTCGGTCACGGCGATCCCGGCGGCGCGGATCCGCGCGACCGTGGCGTCCACGTCGGCGACCGCGACGACGACCTCGATGTCCGCCGTGCGGGTCACCTCGGGCCGCTGCTCCAGACCGATGTGGAAGCCGTCCCCACCACCCACCCGGAGATAGCCGCCGCCCTCCATCAGGACCTCGAGGCCGAGCAGGTCGACGTAGAACGTCCGCGACCGCTCGAGATCCGCGACGTGGACGAACAGGTGACTCAGGCGGCTCGGCATGGCGCGCTCCACGGACCTACCAGCCGGCCGCGTCGCGAACGAGCCGGCGCAGGACCCGCCCGGCGACCTCGCGGCGGTACGCCGCGGTCGAGCGGACGTCGTCGATCGGTGCGAGCTCGGTCGTCAGCGCCGCGACCGCTCGGTCGGCCGTCTCGGCGGTCGGTCGGGCTCCCTCGAGGACCTGCTCGGCTGACCCGGCTCGGATCGGCGTCGCCGCGACGGAGCCGACCGCCAGCCGAACGTCGCGCCAGGCGCCCGTGGCCGGTTCCTCGGTCCACGCCAGGGCCATCACGACCTTCGAGATCGCCTGTGCCCGGCGGGTCCCGACCTTGCGGAAGCGCTGTCGCCGATCGGGAGTCAGCGGGATCCGGATCCGGACGAGCAGCTCGTCCGGCCGGACGGCCGTGGTCCGATACGTCGGCCAGAACGACGCCGCCGGGATCGTTCGCTCACCCCGGGCGCCGCCCGCGACGAGCGTCGCGTCGAGCGCGAGCAGCACCGGCAACGTGTCCCCGGCCGGGGAGGCGTTCATCGCATTCCCGCCGAGCGTGCCGCGGTTCTGGATCTGCGCGGCGCCGATCGTCGCCGCGGCCTCGACGAGCGCAGGAGCGTGCTCGGCGCACAGCGCGGACCGCCGGATGTCCGTATAGGTGGTCAGGGCTCCGAGCTCGAGGGCGCCGTCGCGAACCGCGATCCCGCGCAGGTCGTCCAACCGCCACAGGTCGAGGACGGCATCCGGGGCCGGGCCGATCTCGCCGGTGATCTGGACGAGCAGGTCCGTCCCCCCGGCCAGCGGCCGATGGGTCCCCCGGGCGGCCACGGCGTAGGCCTCGGCCAGCGAGACGGGCGAGACGACCGGCGGTTCGATGGACACGGTCAGCCGTCCCCGGCGATCGCCGGACGGGCGTCGTCGGCGTGCCATGCCGCGGCGAGGGCGATCGCCTCGACGATCTTCGTGTAGCCCGTGCAGCGGCACAGGTTGCCCGCGATCGCCGCCCGGATGGCCGCGTCGGTCGGCTCGGCGCCGGAGGCGATGAACGCCTCCCCGGCCATCAGCATGCCCGGGGTGCAGATCCCGCATTGGGCACCGCCGGTCTCGAGGAACGCACGCTGGAGCGGACCGAGGCCGGCCGATCCGACGGCCTCCGACCCCGCCTGGCGGTCGTCAGCGAGCCCCTCGACCGTCCGGACCGCGTGCCCATCCGCCTGGCAGACCGGCACGAGACAGCTCACGACGACCTCCTCGTCGAGCAGGACCGTGCACGCGCCACACTCGCCCTCGCCGCAACCCTCCTTCGTTCCGGTGAGCGCGAGATCCTCGCGGAGGACGTCGAGCAGCCGCCGCATCCCGGGGACGTCGACCTCGGCCGGGGACCCGTTCACGGTGAGGCGGTAGGTCACCCGCCCGCCCTCGCGCCGTCATCGGTCATCGCCGCCGGCTGCGAGCGGGTCGAGATGCCGGGTGGGCCGGGCGGGTCGATCCCGGCCAGCGCCGCCAGGATCCGCTCGGGGGTCGCCGGGAGGTCGTGGATCCAGACGCCGGTCGCATCGTGGATCGCCGCGATCACCGCGGGCGCGCCGACGTCCATCGGCAGCTCGCCGACCCCCTTGGCGCCGTGCGGCGCATCGTCGAACCGGGCCTCGACGAGGATCGTCTCGATCCGAGGGGCGTCGAGCGCCGTCGGGATGATGTACGTCTGGAGCCGGTCATTGAGGTAGCGGCCGTCGCGCAGCACGATCTCCTCGATCGTCGCGTAGCCGACGGCCTGGAGCGTCCCGCCTTCGACCTGCCCCTCGCACAGGACCGGGTGGATGACCCGACCGACGTCATCGACGGCGACGATCGACAGGACGGCGACCTCGCAGGTGTCGAGATCGACCTCGACCTCGGCGACGGCCGCCGCCCAGCCGAAGGCCGGGTAGGCGTCGCCGGTGTACGTCTCGTCGTCGAAGCCGACGCCGGGATACGGCTCGAAGGCCTGGTCGACGCGGCTCGGACCGTGGGCCGCGGCGTCATCCGCGTAGCTCTCCGCGAACGGACGACCCGTCCGTTCCTCGACCGCCGCACGCAGGCGCCGGGCCGCCGCGATCAGCATCCCGCCGACGACCATCGCCGTCCGCGATGCGACGGTCGGGCCCGAGTCGGGCACCAGCGCGGTGTCTTGTGGCGCGATCTCGACGTCGTCGATCGGCACGCCGAGCTCGGCCGCGACGAGCTGCGGGAAGATCGTCTTCGTGCCCTGGCCCATCTCGGTCGACGCGGTCAGGATCCGGATGCGACCCTCCGCCGTCAGCTCGAGGCTCACCACCGAGCCCATCTTGGCCTCGCCCGACCCGGTGAACCCGGCTCCGTGCCAGGCGAGCGCCAGCCCGATCCCGCGAGCGGTCCGTTCCCGGTCCGAGCGCGTCGTCCGAGCGTCGGCGGTCCGCGACCGGACGCGCTCGAACTCGGCCGCCTCGGCCGCCCGCTCGAGCACCTCCTCGCCGGCCACGCCGCTCCGGAGGACCTGGAGCGTGGGTGTCAGCCCGCCGGGTCGATAGACGTTCAGGCGTCGGATCTCGAGCGGCGAGATCCCGACAGCCTCGGCGACCCGGTTCAGCTGCGTCTCCGCAGCGAACTCGGACTGGGGCGCACCGAAGCCGCGGAATGCGCCGTTCGGCGGCGTGTTCGTCGCGACCGCCCGCGAACGGATGCGGACGTTCGGGACGTCGTACGGGCCGCCGGCATGGATCGTGGCGCGCGACAGGACGACCGGCGTGAGCGTGGTGTACGCCCCGCCGTCCATGACCAGCTCGATGTCCTGGGCCACGATCCGGCCGTCGCGCATGACGCCGGTCCGGTGGGTGACGATCGCCGGATGTCGCTTCGTCGTCGCGGCGAGGTCTTCGTGGCGGTCATAGATCATCCGGACGGGCTTGCCCGTGCTCCGGGCCAGGAGCGCGGCGTGGAGGCCGATCATCGACGGGTATTCCTCCTTCCCGCCGAACCCACCGCCGGTCTCCGCCTGGACCACCTGGGCCTGCTCGGCGTCCAGGCCGAGCCCGCGTTTCAGGGCCTTGTGGACGTAGTACGGGCATTGGAGGCTGCCGTGGACGGTGACCCCGCCGTCCGCGCGCGGCACGGCGATCATCGCGTTGTTCTCGATGTACAGCTGCTCCTGGTGGCCGACGCGATACGTCCCCTCGACGACGAGGTCTGCCTCGAGCAGGCCGGCCGCGACGTCCCCCTTCGCCAGGTCGAAGTGGGCGAAGACGATCGTGGACGTGAGCGGGTCGAAGACCGGTGGCAGGGCCTCGGTCCGCGCCCGGATCCGGGTCTTCGCGGCGCGCAGCGTCTCGCGGTCGGCGGCGGCGATGAGTGCGATCGGCTCGGCCTGGTGCTGGATCTCGCCACCGATCGGGACGAGGATCGGCTGGTCCTCGGCGATGCTCGCCACGATGTTGTCACCAGGGATGTCGGTGGCGGTCACGACCGCGACCTTCGTCCAGTCGAAGGCCGGGTCCAGGTCCAGACCCAACAGCCGGGCGTGCGGCTCGGTCGAGCGGATCGTCGCGCCGTACCAGGCGCCCGGGAAGACGAGGTCGTCGGCGTAGCGAGCCCGACCGGTCAGCTTGGCGGGACCCTCGCGGCGCAGGGGGGCGGCGCCTGCCCGGCCCCGGGTCGGTCCGGTCTGCGGGACGATCACCGTCGTCGGCGCGGCCGTGTCCGGCACGCCCGTCCGACGCCCGGGCCGCGTCACGATCGTCATCGGCGATGCTCGCTCATGAAGGTTGCCGAAGGGTCGCGTCGTCCCTCCCGCGCTGTCAAGTCACGAACGCGCGCCGAAGCCGGCGGACATCCCTAGGGCGATCCGGGCGATGGGCCTCGAGACCCGGGACGACGGGACGGCGCGCATCCGCGCCAGCGTCCGGCGTCGGGATGCGCGCCGTCAAGCGCCATCGGTGCAGCCGACGGCTACCCCACGCTGGGCACCGACGTCCCGGTCCGTCGTCGTCGCAGCGCGACGGCGCCACCCAGGACCGCGAGGGCAAGGACCAGGGCGACGATGATCAGCGCGAGCGGATCGACCGGGACCCCGCTCGTCGCGGGGGTCGGGCTGACGACCGGAGCGCCGGCCGGTGGGGCGACCGCCGGAGCCGCGACGGCCGGTGTCACGTTCAAGGTGGCCACCGAACCCGCCATGTCGAGCTCCGAGGACCAGCTGATCGTCCAGGCCCCGTCGGCCGGGAACGTCATGCTCGCGATGTAGTGGCCGACCTCGCCCTCGGGGCTCGCGGCCGCCGAGACCGATCCGCCTCCCGCGCGGGACCCGTGGACGACCACCGACAGCGAGCTGTTCGGTGTCATGCCGTGCTGCAGGACGCGGAAGCCGAGTGTGGTCGGGGTACCCGCCTGCGGTCCCGTGGTCCCGGGATCGAGGGTGGCGGTCGCCCACCCGCCGGCCACGGCCGTCGCGGTCAGGAGCGCGGTCACGGCGAGCGCCGACAGGAACGCGGCGAGTCGGTGGATCATCGGTCGTTCCTCCGGGGCGCCGGGCGGCTTCGCCCGGTCGACTCCTCTACACCGGGCACGGTGGATCGGTTCCCGGGGTCAGTCCGGACGGCCTCGGCGCAGCGCTCGGCCCGGCAGGGCGCCCGTGTGCTCGCCGCCGTCGATCACCAGCTCGCCGTTGACGAGGACGAACGGGATCCCGACCGGGAACTGGCGTGGGTCGTCGTAGGTCGCCAGGGCGCGGACCCGCTCCGGATCGAAGATGCAGATGTCGGCCTTCAGACCGTCGGCGAGCCGGCCCCGATCGCTCAGGCCGAGCCGCGCCGCCGGCGCGCCGGTCATCTTCCGGACGGCCGCCTCGAGGGTCAGCAGCCGCTGCTCCCGGACGAACTCGCCGAGGATGCGCGGAAAGCTCCCGTACGTGCGTGGCGAGGGCTTCGCACCGATGAGGACACTGTCAGTGCCGATCATCGACTGGTCGTGCGCGAGGAACGGGTCCATGCCCGCGCGATGGGGCCCCGGCGCCACCTCGTTGACCCGCAGATCCTCGGAGAGGAGCAGCTCGCACAGCCCGTCGACGGGATCGAGCCCGGTCTCGACGAGGTAGTCGCCGAGCGTGCGACCCTCCCAGCGCACGTGCTCCGGACGGGCGAAGTAGCCCATCCGCAGGTCGTCCCAGGCGCCGGCGCCGGCGAACAGCCGACCACGGGCGGCCAGCTCGTCACGGATCCTCGCCCGGACCGCCCTGTCGGCGAGGCGCTCCTTGAGCGCGGCGACGCCGCCGGCCTGGATCCACGTCGGGAGCATGATCAGGAGACGGGTGCTCGCCCACTCATAGGGGTAGAGATCGAAGCTGACGTCGAGGCCCTCGGCGCGGGCGTCGTCGACGAGCCCGAGCATGTCCTGCGGCGTCCCGGGGAACGTCGCCCGATGGTAGAAGTGGGTGATGTGGACGGGCCCACCGCCACGACGGCCGATCTCGATCGCCTCGCGGAACGGGTCGAGGAACGCGTCACCGAGCGGGTAGCGGACGTGGGTGTGGTAGAAGCCACCGAGCTTCGCGGCCTCGGCCAGGAGGTCGGCCAGCTCCTGGGTGGAGGCGTAGGCGCCGGGCGGATAGTCGAGCCCGGTCGACAGGCCGAACGCCCCGTCTTCGAGGCCCTCGCGCAGGAGCGCGCGCTGATCGGCCAGCTGGGCGCGGGTCGCCTCGACCTCGTCCCACCCGACCGCCGCGATCCGGAGCGCCGAGTTGCCGACGAGATAGGCGATGTTGACCGCGACGCCGCGGTCGTAGCGGGCGAGGTAGTCGGCGACCGTCCGCCAGTCGTAGGCCACACCGTCGGGCCGGCCGTCGAGACCGGCGTTGAGCGTGAGGAAGTCGTCCAGGTCGTGCTGGGTCCGGAACGGCGCGTAGGCGTTGCCGTCCACGCCGATGACCTCGGTCGTGACGCCCTGACGGACCTTCGGCTCGTGCCGGGGCTCGGCGAGGATCGTCAGCCCGCCGTGGCTGTGGAGATCGATGAACCCGGGCGCGACCACGAGCCCGCGAGCATCGATCCGACGTCCTGCGGCCAGGCCGGCCAGCGCCGCCGGTTCCGCGTCTCGGCCGCGGAGCACGCGTAGCCGGTCACCGGTCACCGCCACCGCACCGGCCGCTCCGGGCGCCCCGGTCCCGTCGACGATCGTCCCGCCCTCGATGAGGATGTCGATCTCGGCCATGGACCGAGTATGGAGGGCGTCCGGTGAACTTGGCAGTCCGGTAGGTGAGCTCTGGGCTCGCGCCGGCCGATCCGTGGCGCGCCCGGGCGCCGAGCCCGGCGCCGGTCGGATGTCCGCCGGGCTCGCGCCGGCCCCCGTCGTGCCGAGCCAATTGCTCGCGCCGAGCCCTGGCCTGCGCCCCGTCTGTGCCGCCCGGGCGCCGAGCCGTCGCCTGCCCCGTCGTGCCGCCCGGGCGCCGAGCCGTCGCCTGCCCCCGTTGTGCGCCCGACGCTCGAACGAAGGAACGGCGCCGACCCAGAGCCGAGCATCGAGCGCGAGACGCTCAGGCGCGGGGCCGGCCGCGATCGGATCGGTGCGCAGCAGGCTCAGGTCCCGGCATTGCCACGTGGTCAGGGCGTCTCCGGCCCACGGTTCGAGCGCCCCACGCACAGTGCGAGCCGTCGCCTGCCCCCGTGTGCGCCCGACGCTCGAACGAAGGAACGGCGCCGACCCATATCCCGGCACCGAGCGCAGCACGCTCAGGCTCGGGGCCGACCGCGATCGGATCGGTGCGCCGCAGGCTCAGGTCCCGGCAGTGCCACGCGGTCAGGGCGTAGCCGGCCCACGGTTCGAGCGCCCCACGCACAGCGCGCAGTCAGCGGTGGTCGGCCAGGGGTGATCGGCGTGATGGCCCGTCCCGCCTTCGGCACGCGCGCGATGCGTACCGGCACGGTCAGAAGCGGAGCGCACCGGCAGGATCGAACCGTCCCCGAAGCGGTGATCGCGGGTCGACCGTCGCTTGGGAAGATGTGCGCGATGGCGACCACCGAGCGACGCGCGGACCGAGGATCGAGACTCGCTTCGCGTGCATTGATCGCCCTGGGTGACGAGGTTCGCCTGGCCCGGCGTGGGGCAGGACTCAGTCAGGTGGCAGTGGCCCGCGGAGCCGGCGTCAGTCACACCACCGTCGGTCGGATCGAGCGGGCAAGCCTGCCGGGCGTGTCGATCGACATCCTGGGCCGGATCTGTGCGGCGGTCGGCCTGGATCTCGTCGTCAGGGCTTATCCCAACGCAGACCCGATCCGAGACCAGGCACAGGTCGCACTGCTCGAGCGCCTTCGCCAGCGTCTGCCACCGACCTGCCGCTGGAACGCCGAGGTCCCTCTCGCGCGTCCGGGCGACCTCCGAGCGTGGGACGCCGTCGTTCGCACGGCGGACGGCCCGACCGCGATCGAGGCGGAGACCCGTCTGGCCGACGTCCAGGCCATGCAGCGCAGGATCGGTCTCAAACAGCGCGATGGAGGGATGTCGCGTGTGGTGATCCTGATCGCGGCCACCGACGCGAACAGGCGCGCGCTCGCAGCGAGTCGGGCGGCGCTTCGGACCGACTACCCGCTCGACACGCGTGAGGTCATCGCGGCGTTGATAGACGGCCGCCAGCCGCCTGCGAATGGGATCGTCGTCCTCTGAACGGAACGCGCTGGGTAAGGCCCAGGCTCGGTGCTCTGAACGAGTGCCAGGTCCACTCAGGCCCGGTCTTCGGCACTCCCGACGCCCGGTGGTCCGGCCAGGCGGCGGCCGCGGACCCAGGCGGCTCGGACCATGTCGTGGTGCGGCCGGAAGGCGAGCCGCGAGACGAGCTCGTCGGGGTCATCGGAGTCGACGCCGGGGAGCGGCGCCACGAGGCGAGGATCGACCGCGATCAGGTCCGCCTCCTTGCCGGCCTCGATCGATCCGATCCGGTCCCCCAGACCGAGCGCGCGTGCACCGTCGAGGGTGCCGAGGCGGAGCCAGTCCAGCGGGCCGAGCGGCGGCGGCGCGCCCTCGCCCTCGAGCACACGCAGGCCGTTCTGCGTGTACGCGCCCGCGCGCATCGCCGCGAACATCGACAGCTCCGGGCCGCCAGCGACGTCCGAGCCGAGCCCGATCCGGATCCCGGCCGCGCGATAGCGCGCCAGGGGCATCGCCCCGGAGGCCAGGAAGAGGTTCGAGGCCGGGCAGTGCGCCAGGGCGGTGTCGGTCTCGGCGATCCGTTCGACCTCGCGTGACGAGAGGTGGATCGCGTGCGCGAGCACGGTCCGTGGACCGAGCCCGCCGGCCCGGTCGTAGACGTCGAGGTAGTCGAGCGCCTCCGGGAAGAGACGGGCGACCTCCCGGAGCTCGTCGCGGTCCTCCGAGACATGCGTCTGCCAGTAGGCACCGGTCTCTCGGGCGAGCCGCGCCGACTCACGGAGCATGTCGGCGGTGCACGAGACGGCGAACCTCGGCGTGAACGCGTACTGGAGCCGGCCCTCGTCGCGACCGTGCCAGCGCGCGCACAGGTCGGCCGATTGGCGGAGGCTCGTCTCGAGGATGCGGTCCGCCGGCAGGCGGTCGTCGTAGGTGAGCCGGTCCATCATCACCTTGCCGATGATCGCCCGGATCCCGTGCGCCTCGGCCGCCTGGAACGCGGCCTCGAGGCTCGGCTCGAAGACCGCGCCGTACATCAGCGCGGTCGTCGTTCCGGCGGCGGCCATCGCCCGGAATGCCGCGGGTGCGAGGCGCTCGGCGGTCGGCCCGTCGAACTCGCGCTCGAGCGGAAAGATGTAGCGGTCGAGCCACGTCAGCAAGTCCAGCCCGGCGCCGACCCCCGCGTTCGGGAGCTGGGGCAGGTGGACGTGGAGGTCGACGAGCCCGGGCATGACGACCAACGGCCGGAGGTCGAGGACCGGCACTCCGACCGGCATGCCGTCGCCGCCCGCCGAGCGACCGACCGTCTGCGGGCCGTTCGCGGACCAGTCGCCAACGGCCGAGATCCGGCCCGCCGGATCGACGACGACGTAGCCGTCGGCCTCGTAGCGCGAGCCGCCGGCATCGAGCGGGGTGAGGACCCGACCGCGAAGCGCGAACGGCGGCCCGTCGGGCAGCCCTGACGGCGATAGCCTCGACGACATCCGCCGGCTACCTGTCGTCCCGCGGCTCGAGGGGATGCCCGGTCATCGCGTCATCCTACGGGAGCCGGACCAGGCGCAGACGGGTGACGACCCGCCGATCCTCGGCCGTCGCGCCGAGCCGTTTCGCCCAGGTCGAGCCGATCGCCACGAGCTCCGCCCGGTCGACCGGACCGGCGTCGACGAGCGACGATCCGAGGCCGCTCCAGGTGTCGGTCAGAGCGCTCGGGTCCGCCAGTCGCGCCCGGACGTCGTCGAGACCGTCGCGTTCCTGGACCGAGACGAACGCCTCGAGCGACGCCCCCGGGGCGAGGAACGACGCGAGTCCCGCGGAGGCTCGCGGGTCCAGCCCGACCAGGCCGCGGAGCAGCGAGCCCCACGGGAACCGGACGGTCACGAGATCGGCGCGTCCGGCCAGCTCGGGCGGCGGCGCTTCGACCCCGGCCACGACGAACACGGCATTCGGCAGGCCGCCCCGCGCGGCCGGCCGGCCGGCACGCCGGGACGCCTCGGCCATCGCGCCGGCATTCGCGTCGAGCCCGACGACCAGGGTGCGCGGTGCATGCGACGCAGCGCGGATGACCGCTCGTCCGTCACCCGTCCCGACATCGATATGGACCCGCTCGTGGCGGGCGATCAGCTCGGCCAGTTAGCCGACGTCCACCTCGTGGAAGCGTCGGCCGATGAGTCTGCGCATGGTCGGGCGAGGATACACTCCGAATCGTGCCCGACACGCCGATCGGCTCGTATCCGCGTCTCCCGCTGCAGGTCCGACCTCCCGACCCGGGATCCGTCGTCGTGGCTCGCACGGTGGCCGAGCTGGTCGCTGCTCGGCGTCCGGACCTGGTCGTCGAGCACCTCGGCAGCACCGCCGTCCCCGGGCTGCCCGGCAAGGGTGTCGTCGACCTCGGGATCCATCCGTCGGATCCCGACCGTGTGCCCGCGATCACCCAGATCCTGCTCGACCTCGGCTTCCAGCGCCAGGACAACGCGAACGCGTTCCCGTCGACCCGACCGCTCGTGCTCGGCGGTCTCGCGCCCGGCGACGGCGACGAGCAGCCCCGCCAGATCCATCTCCATGTGATCCCGGACGACGCCGAGTGGGGTCGTCAGATCGCCTTCCGCGACGCCCTGCGCGGCGACCCGGGGCTCGTCGATGCGTACACGGCGCTCAAGGTCGAGATCGTCGAGGCCGGGATCACCAGCGGTCTGCGCTACTCGATGGCCAAGACCGCGTTCATCCGCCGGGTCCTCGCAGAGCACGGCGCCGCCGAGGCGCCGGTCCCGATCGGATCGACGATCGGGATCCTCGGCGGCGGCCAGCTCGGTCAGATGCTCGGGGCCGCAGCCGTCGCGCTCGGCTATCGAGTGGCGATCCTCGACCCAGATCCGGACTGTCCGGCTGGGGCCGTCGCCGATCGGCAGGTGGTGGCGGCCTACGACGACACGGGGGCCGCGCTCGAGCTGGCCGACGGCTGCGCGGTCGTCACGTTCGAGCTGGAGCACGTCTCCGCGGCGCTGGCCGACGCGGTCGAGGAGCGCCTGCCCGTCCGACCCGGGGCATTCGCTCTGCGAACGACGCAGCATCGCCTTGCGGAGCGCCGGTTCCTGGAGTCGATCAATGCTCCGACGGCGACCTGGCGCGAAGTCCGCTCCCTCGACGATCTGAGCGACGGCGGGCTCGCGCTCGGCTACCCGCTCCGGCTCAAGGCGGCGATCGGCGGCTACGACGGTCGGAGTCAGGTCCGGATCGCCCAGCCGGACGGCCCGGAGGGCATCGCGGCTGCCTGGACCGCGCTCGGGCCCATCGCCGAACGGTCCGGCTTGCTGCTCGAGTCCGAGCTCGAGTTCGCGCTCGAGTTCTCGGTCGTCGTCGGGCGCGATCTGGCCGGGCGGGCGGTGCCGTACCCACCGGCCCACAACCGGCACGACAGGGGGATCCTCATCGAGACCGTGGCGCCGGCGCCGTCCCCGGTGACAGGAGCCGTCGCCGACGATGCCACCGAGCTGGCGGTCCGGATCGCCATGGAGCTCGACCTCGTCG
Source organism: uncultured Chloroflexia bacterium (assembly GCA_963783135.1). Classification (GTDB taxonomy): domain Bacteria; phylum Chloroflexota; class Limnocylindria; order Limnocylindrales; family CSP1-4; genus Chersky-267. The sequence goes on from CAWAMH010000005.1 coordinate 475,431, forward strand.
GGACGCTCACCGTCGAGCTGTTCCTGCTGCGCGACGGTTCGATCGTCGTGAACGAGCTCGCCCCACGGGTCCACAACAGCGGCCACTGGACGATCGAAGGCGCCGCGACCAGCCAGTTCGAGCAGCACATCCGGGCGATCTGCGGGCTGCCGCTCGGGTCACCGGACGCCTACGGACCGAGCGCGATGGTCAATCTCCTCGGGACCGGCCCGATCCGGGACGCGCGTCTCGTCGGGGTCGAGAGTGCGCTCGCGGAGCCGCTCGCCCACCTCCACGTGTACGGCAAACGGCAGGTCTTCGAGCGCCGGAAGATGGGTCACCTGACCGTCGTGGCCGCGACCGCCGACGAAGCGCTCCAGCGGGCGCGGGCGAGCGCAGCGCGGCTGACCTGGGGTTGAGGCAGCGGTCCGCGTGAGCGCCCCGAGACCGTTCGTCGCGCTGCTGCGCGGCGTGAACGTCGGAGGTCGGAACCGGATCGCGATGGCCGATCTCCGCGACATCCTGGGATCGCTCGGACATCGCGAGGTCCGCACGTACATCCAGAGCGGCAACGCCGTCTTCGAGCTGGCGCCGGACCGGGCCGTGCCTGCGGAGTCCGAGCTCGCCGAAGGGATCCGCGCCGCGATCGCCACGCGCCTCGACCTGGCCATCGACGTGATGGTCCGCAGCCGGGACGACCTGACTGCGATCCTGGCGGCGGTCCCGCCCAGCGCGACGGACCCCAAGCGGGTCCTCGTCGCCTTCCTTTCAGCGGAGCCGTCGGCCGAGGCCCGTGCGGCGCTCGCGGCGGTCGACGCGGCTCCGGAGGCGGTCACGGTCATCGGTCGGACCGCCTACCTCGACCTCCCGGACGGGGTGGGTCGGAGTGTCCTGGCGCCCCTGCTCGAGCGCCGGCTCAAGGTCCGGGCGACAGCTCGCAACCTTGCCACCGTACGGACGCTGCTCGCGATGACCGATCCGCCTGCCGGATAGTCGAGTCGGTCGGCCGACCGAAGCCACGAGCGGACCAGGACCCGCCTCGCGCCCCGTCGGTGGCAGCCGACCACAGGCTCTAGAATCCCGTGGTCCGCCCGATCCGCCTCGACCCTGGGAGCCCATCAGCGATGCCGACCGCTCAGCCGCACCGTGTGACCGTCATCCCAGGCGACGGGGTCGGACCCGAGGTCGTCCGGTCGGCGGTCCGGATCATCGCCGCCGAGGGCATCCCGGTCGAGTGGGAGGAGGCCGAGGCCGGAGCGGAGGTCTTCAAGCGCGGCGATACGAGCGGCGTACCGCAGGCGACCCGCGACTCGATCGAGCGCACGAAGGTCGTCCTCAAAGGCCCGCTCGAGACCCCGGTCGGGTTCGGCGAGAAGAGCGCCAACGTCACGCTGCGGAAGCTCTTCGAGACGTACGCCAACGTCCGTCCGGCCCGCGAGCTGCCGGGGGTCCCGACCCGCTACGCCGGTGAGGGCGTCGACATGATCGTCGTCCGCGAGAACGTCGAGGACCTCTACGCCGGGATCGAGCACATGCTCACGCCGGACGTGGGTCAGTGCCTCAAGGTCATCAGCCGGAAGGGTTCGGAGAAGGTCATCCGCTACGCCTTCGAGCTGGCCCGCCGGGAGGGACGGCGGAAGGTCACCTGTGCGACCAAGGCGAACATCATGAAGTTGACCGAGGGCCTGTTCAAATCGGTCTTCGAGGAGCTCAGCGCCGAGTACCCGGAGATCGCCTCGGAGCACCTCATCATCGACAACGTCGCGCACCAGTTCGCGAAGGACCCGGCCCAGTTCGACATCGTGGTGACCACGAACCTCAACGGCGACATCATCAGCGACCTCGCGTCCGGTCTCGTCGGAGGCCTCGGGTTCGCGTCGTCCGGCAACTACGGCGACACGGTGGCGATCTTCGAGGCGGTCCATGGGTCGGCCCCGAAGTACGCCGGCAAGGACGTGATCAATCCGACCGCCCTCATCCTGAGCTCGGTCATGATGCTCCGCCACCTGGGCGAGCTGGCGGCGGCCGAGCGGATCGAGGACGCGGTCCTGCGCACACTCGAAGAGGGCCGGGCGATGACCCAGGATCTCGTCCGCCAGGCCGGCGGCGACGTCGACACCGCGAGCTCGACCACCGGCTTCACCGATGCCGTGATCGCCAACCTAGGCCACAAGCCGAAGCACCTCGGCGCGCGACGGTTCACGGCTCCCGATGGTGCTCCACCGACGCCGATGCCGGCGTGGTCGTACGGGCCCGACCGGTATGCCCGGATCGATCGGCGGACGGTCGGGCTCGACATCTTCATCGCGACCGACATCCCGCCGGAGGTCCTCGGGCCCGAGCTCGAGGGCCTGGCGGGCGGCGTCTATCGCCTCGACTTCGTCGAGAGCCGCGGTACCAAGGTCTATCCGTCGGTCGGACTGACCACGGACCCGGTCGGGCTGCTCCGGGCCCGGTTCGTCACGGTCGACGGCGGCGCTGCGGTCGACGCCGAGCTCCTCGAGCTCCAGGCTCGGGTGGCGGCCCGCCATCCCGGCTGGACCCACGTCGAGAAGCTTCACGTCTTCGACGGAGCCGAGGGCTTCACCCGGGCGCAGGGTCAGTAGCATGACGGCCCGGACCGGCGTGCTCGTCGGGATCGTCGGCGGCAGCCGCTCGGACTTCCCGATCCTCGAGAAGGGCGCGGCACTGCTGACCGAGCTCGGCGTCGCCAACGAGCTCCGCGTGGTGTCGGCGCATCGGACGCCGGACCTGCTCTATCGCTACGCGGAGGAGGCGCCGGGTCGCGGGATCCGGGTCATCGTCGCCGGCGCCGGCGGGGCGGCGCACCTGCCCGGGATGCTCGCCGCCAAGACGACCCTGCCGGTCATCGGCGTCCCGATCCCCACCCAGCACCTGGGTGGCCTCGACTCCCTGCTGTCGATCGTCCAGATGCCACGTGGCGTGCCGGTCGCGACCGTCGCCATCGGCAACGCCGAGAACGCTGCCCTGCTCGCCGCCGAGATCCTGGCCTTGTCGGACCCCGCGCTGGCCGAGCGGGTGACCGCTTATCGGGCGGCCCAGACCCGGTCGGTCCTCGAGGACGAGTCCAACCGGGACTGACCGCACGGGGTCAGCTCGGCGCGATCTTCGTCACCACGAACCGTGCTCGGCACCGAGCGATCATCTTGGTCTTCGACGGGCCAGGATCCTGACCCTGCTCCCAGGCCGCCGACCGGCAGGTCCCGGCCGCAGGATCGTCGAAGTGGCCCGTCACGCGGACGTAGTCGCCGAGGTGGGATCCGAAGGGACAGTCCGTCGCGCCGGCGTCGGTGATCGCGCATCGCCCGAGCGCTGGCGCGACCCGGACGATGAACCACGCCTTGTCGTCGACTTCGGCGAGCGCCTTCGGCTGGAGGATGGCCCCCATCCAGTCGTCGGCGAGCCAGGCTGGCGTCATCTTCCAGCCACTGGTCCCACCGAGACCATCGGTCCTGACGACGTAAGCGCGGAACGACAGCGCTGACGACCCGAAGCACGTCACCGCCTTGCCCGCGCGGGCGACATCCCTCGCGGTGGCCAGATCCACCGGCAGCGCCGGGCAGCCGGGTCTCGCTGCGCCCGTCGAGGGAGTCGTCGTCGCGCTAGCCGCGGGAGTGGGTGCCGTGCTCGGGCTTGCGGTGGGCGATGGCGTCGCGCTGGGGACCAGCACGACCGACGGGCTGGGTGTCGTCGCGATCGGCTCGTGGCTCGATGTCGTCGGGCTGACGCTGGATATCGCGCTGCTGCAGCTGGCGAGGAGGACGGCTGCGGCCGCGGTGGCGATCGCCGCCCTGACCCTCCGATCGATCCCCCGCCGTCGATCGCGGTCGTCCATGGTTCCTCCCGTCCTGTGCCGCGCGCACGGATGTGACGCCTTCGACCCGGTCGGCGTGTCACCGCCCCACGGACCCACGGGCTACGATGAGCCGATGGACGATCCGAGGTTCGAGCCCGGGATGCCGGTCCTCGACCGCCAGGCCATCCGGGAGCCGACGCTGCCGCCCAGCCTGCAGGGTCTCCCGCCGCGGTCGGTGCCCGAGCTCCGTCCGACGCCACTCCAGCGGCACTACATCGGCTTGTCCGTGGTCGCCCTCATCTGCGGCGCGATCGCGATCAGTGCGGTCGAGCTCGGAGCGCCGATCGGCAGCCCGCTCGTCAAACTGTGCGTGCTGATCGGGGCACCGATCCTGTTCCTGACGACGGCGGATGCCGCGCTCCGGATCTGGCGGGCGGCCTGGGCGTGGATGCCGGTGAACCCCGGGCGGGGGGCCTTCCGGCTCGCCTGGTTCGCCTTGACGCTCGTCCTCCTCGGTGTCCTCGTCGTCGTCACCTGGATCGTGCTGAGCGCGTGACCGACACCGGACGCGGCCCCGACGGACGGTCGACCGACATCCCATCGGGCGGTGGAGTCCCCTCGTGGGTCGCGGCCACGCTCAACCACTGTTCGCGCTGCGGAGCCGCGCTCGTCTACGGTCCCCTCGACGGCGAGCATCGCCATCGGCTCGCCTGTCCGAGCTGCGGCCACATCGCCTATGTCAACCCGCGCCTCGTCGCGACGACCCTGCCGATCACCGACGCCGGCGAGGTCGTGCTGATCCGGCGTGGGATCGAACCGGCGGTCGGGGCGTGGGCCCAGCCGGGCGGATTCCTCGAGGTCGACGAGACCGTCCACGAGGCCGCGATCCGCGAGACGTTCGAGGAGACCGGTCTCATCGTGGAGCCGGCGGAGCTCGTCGGGCTGTATTCCCGGCTCGAGGCGCTCGTCGTGGTGGCGGTCTACGAGGCCCGCATCGTGGGCGGCGAACCGCGGCCGACCCCCGAAGCGACCGAGATCCGGGCGTTCGCCGCCGATCTGATCCCGTGGGCCGGGATCGGCTTCAAGACGACCTACTACGCCCTCGTCGACTGGCTCGCGCGACGCCGGCCCGACCTGGCGCCGGGACCAGCGCCGGCCTGGCGCCGCTGGGAGGGCTGATCCCCAACTTGCGGTCGAACGGCTCAGGCGGTGACCGCCGGCGGGGTCCGCGTGCCCTGTGGCGCCGTCGCCGTGAGCCACGGCCAGGCGCTCGACAGCAGGCCGATGATCGCGATCGACGCGGCGCCGACGCCGATCAGCCCGAGCGTGGCGACCCACGACGCGCGGTCGTCGCTCTGGGTGCTGGCGATGACCAGCACCCCGTAGACGCCGAGCATCCCGGCGAACAGTCCGACGACCGAGACGCCGATCGCCGCCGCGGCACCCCACCAGCGCCGGCCCCGGAGGGCCCAGGCGGTCACGACCAGCGTGGCGCCGAGCAGCGCCCAGATGAGCGAGTACTGCCGCTCGGCGCTGTCCCCGAGCGACAGGGCGACGGCGTAGCCCTCGATCGCGCCACCGACGATCACGAGGATCAGCGAGATCGCGTTGACCGACGGCGGTCGCGATCGCCGTCGCCGGGTCGGGACGGTCGGGCCGTCCGAGGCGGCCGGCTCAGCCACGGACACGGGCTCGCCGGGTGCTGGATCGAGAGGTGTCTGCAGGTCCATCGGGCGAGTCTGGACCTGAGCCCGGACGCCGTCGATGGCCTCTCCGTCCTGGCCCGGTCGGGCTATCGGTCAGGATCGCTCGACGATCGTCAGGACAGCTCGACGAACACGTTCTTCGTCTCGGTATACAGCTCGACGGCGTGCATCCCGAGCTCGCGGCCGACCCCCGACATCTTGTAGCCGCCGAACGGCGCCTCGGTGTGGACCGAGCTGTTCGAGTTCACGCTGAGCACGCCGGCCTGGACCGCCTTCGCGGTCCGGAGCGCCCGGCCGATGTCGCGGCTCCAGATCGAGCCGGACAGGCCATACGGCGTCGCGTTCGCCAGCCGGATCGCCTCCTCCTCCGTGTCGAACGGGATGATCGAGACGACCGGACCGAAGATCTCCTCGCGGGCGATGCGCATGTCGTTCGCGACGCCACCGAACACCGTCGGCAGGACGTAGGTCCCAAGGGCCAGCGCGGGATCGTCCGGGGCGGATCCGCCGAGCAGCAGCTCCGCCCCCTCCTCCTGGCCGATCCCGATGTAATCGAGGACGCGATCCCGCTGGCGGGGGTGGACCATCGGCCCGACCTCCGTGGCGTCGTCGCCCGGATCGCCGACCTTGACCGTCCGCGTCGCCGCCACGAACAGCTCGACGACCTGGTCGTGGACCGAGCGCTCGACGAGGATCCGGCTTCGCGCGCAGCAGTCCTGACCGCAGTTGTCGAACACCGAGTACGGCGACTCGCGGGCGAACCGCTCGAGGTCCGCATCGGCGAAGACGATGTTCGGACTCTTGCCGCCGAGCTCCAGGCTGACCTTCTTCACGTTGTTCGCGGCCAGACGCATGATCTCCTGGCCGGTCGTCGTCTCCCCGGTGAAGGCGACCTTGCCGACGCCGGGATGCCCGGCGATGGCCGCTCCGGCCGTCCCGCCCGGCCCGGTCACGACATTGACGACCCCGGCCGGGAAGCCCGCCTCGAGGGCGAGCTCGCCGAGTCGGATCGCGCTCAACGGCGTCCAGCTGGCGGGCTTGAGGATGCAGGTGTTCCCGGCGGCGAGCGCCGGGCCGAGCTTCCAGCTGGCCATCAGCATCGGGAAGTTCCAGGGCACGATCAGGCCGACGACACCGATCGGCTCGCGCAGCGTGAAGTCGAGACCCGGCTTGCTGACCGGGATCGTCTCGCCGACGACCTTGTTCGCCGCCCCGGCGTAGTACTCGAAGACGAGGCTGGCGCCGAGCGCCTCGCCGCGCGCGCCCGTGATCGGCTTCCCGACGTTCCGGCTCTCGAGCCGGGCGAGCTCCTCGAGGTTGGCCTTGACCAGGGCCGAGAACTTCGCCAGCGTCCGGCCGCGCTTGCTCGCGGACCAGCTCGACCAGCCCTTCGGATCGTCGAACGCCGCGCGCGCCGCGTCGACGGCCCGATCCACGTCCTCCTTGCCGCCGAGCGGCGCGGTCGCCATGACGCTGCCGGTCGACGGGTCGAGGACCTCGAATGTCTGGCCGTCCGCGGCATCGACCGACTGACCGCCGATGACCATCTTGGCGGCGATCCTGGCGGGCGCGGTCTGCGAGACGGTGGTCATGGGTGGGTCCTCTGGGATGTCGGTGGACGTGCCCGGCGCCGGGTCGATGACCTCGATGATACGCCCGGTCTGGATGCGGCCCGGGCCGCGTCGAGCCCACATCCGGCACCGGCCTGCCCATACACTCGGTGGGTGACGACGCAGCCTCGCACCAGCGGCTGGGTCCGGGCGGCCGGCACCGGCGCTGGCCTGCTCACGGTCCATCGCCTGCGGCTGTGGATCCTGATGGTCCTGGGCGTTGCCGCGATCGGCACGCTCGGCTATGTCGTGATCGAGGGCTGGAGCGTCTCCGATGCCCTGTACATGACGGTCATCACCCTGACGACCGAGGGCTTCCGCGAGGTCGGGACGCTCGACGAGGCGGGTCGGGTGTGGACCATGCTGCTGTCGATCGCGGCGGTGGGCATCATCTTCGGGACGGTCGGTCTCGTGGCCGAAGGCGTCCTGGCAGAGGTGGCGAGCGGACGAAGGGAGGCACGACGGATGGCCCAAGGGGTCGCCGAGCTGACGGATCACTTCATCGTCTGCGGCTACGGTCGCGTCGGCTCGATGGTGGCTCGCGAGCTCGTCAAGGGCGGCCAGCGCATCGTGGTCGTCGACATCCGTCCGGAGTCGCTCGAGTTCGCGGTGGCTCATGGACACCCGGTCGTGGCGGGGGACGGCACGTCTGACGCCGTCCTTCTCGAAGCCGGGGTCGGCCGGGCGCGCGGTCTCGTGACCGCGATCGATTCGGACGCGAACAACGTCTACGTGACCCTCTCGGCGCGCGCCCTCAACCCGGGGCTGTTCATCGTCGGTCGGGCGAGCGCAGTCGGAGCCGAGGCGAAGGTCCTCCAGGCCGGTGCGAACCGCGTCGTGTCCCCGTACACGATGGCCGGCCAGCGGATCGCCGAGCTCGCCCTGCGCCCGCGGGTCGTCGAGTTCATCGATGCCGCCTTGTCCCAGGGTGAGCTGGCGTTCTCGATGGAGGAGGTCGAGGTGGGGGCCGGCGGCCCGCTCGACGGTCGGACGGTCGGCGCGCTGCGGGCCGACGGCATCTTCACCCTCGCGGTCGTGCGCGGTCCGGGCGCGTACGACCCGAACCCACCGGACGAGCGGGTGCTGGCGGTCGGCGAGACGCTGATCGTGTCCGGCTCGGCGGAAGTGCTCCGCGGGCTCCGCGAGCGCGCCTGAGCCAGATCGTGAGGCGGGTCGGGCGCCGCGTCGCGTCCCGCCGGCTCGATCCGCCGACGCCGGTCGCCGGGCGACCCGTCAGGCGGTCGTCCCCGGGATGTCCCGGCCGACTTCGCGCTCGATATTCCGGACGAGGTCGCCGATCTGATCTCCGAGGGCGCCGGTCAGCATCGGACCGCCGAACCCGGACAGGCTGCCCCCGAGCTCGAGTCCGACCGAGTAGCTCACGCTCGAGCGGCCCGGTCCGGACGGCGCGATATCGAACGGCACGTCGAGCCGGAACGAGCCACCGAGCCCGCGCGGCCGGCCGTCGAGGACGAGCCGCAGATGACGTGGCGGGTCGGCATCGTGGAGCGTCGCCACGACGTCCGAGCGCACCGTCATGAACTGGACCTTCGAAGCGATGACCGCGACGAACCGCTCAGGGGTTTCGCGGACGATCGATTCGCAACCGGGCAGGATCCGGCCGAGCGCCTCGGGGTCGTCGAGGATCGTCCAGATGGCCTCGGGCGTCGCGTCGACCTCGACGACCTCGATCGGACCGCGGGGCGGGTCGGTCAACCCGCGTCCGTCGATCCTGGGGCCGGATCCTCACTCGCGGCGGACGGCGCCGACGGCGCCGGTCTGGCGACCCGTCGTCGGGTGGCCCCGGCGGTCTTCGTGGCACTCGCCGACGTCGGACGGCGGATCCGCCGGACCGATGCCCGTGTCGCGGCCAGCTGGCTGGCCCGCTCGGCGGCGAACAACGCGGCCCCGACGATCCCGGCGTCGTTCCGGAGCTCGGCCGGGACGACCGGCACGCGGACGGTCAGGAACGGGATGAACTTGTCGGGGTTCTTGCTGACCCCGCCGCCGAGGATGAACAGGCTCGGGCTGAACAGGCGGTCGATGGCGACGAGATGCTCGTCGAGATCCGACGCCCAGGCCCTCCATGACAGACCGCGTCGGATGCGGGCGTTGGCCGCCGAGCGCCGCTCCGCATCGCGGCCGCGGATCTCCATGTGGCCGAGCTCCGTGTTCGGGACGAGGACGCCATCGACGAACAGCGCCGAACCGAGCCCGGTCCCGAGGGTCAGCACGAAGACGGTCCCGGTCCTGCCACGGCCTGCGCCGAAGCGCATCTCGGCGACCCCGGCGGCGTCGGCGTCGTTGACGATCGTGACATCGCGCGACAGGGCGCGACGGAACTCGATCGCGGCCGGATAGTCGACCCAGCCGGCGTCGATGTTGGCGGCCGATCGCGTCGTTCCGTCGATGACGACCGAAGGGATCCCGATCCCGACCGGGACGCCGGCGCTGGCCGGGCCGATCTCGGACACGGCCCGCCGGATCCGGACGACCAGGCGGGCGGTCGCGGCGACGACCGCGTCGGGCGTCGACGGGTTCGGCGTGGCGATCCGGACACGCTCGCCGACGAGCTGGCCGGTGTCGAGATCGACCGCGCCGGCCTTGATCCCGCTCCCACCGACGTCGAGGCCGATCGCCAGGTGCGCCACGGTCCCTCCTAGAAGTAGTTGACGGTGATCCCGCCGTCGACGACGAGCTGCGCGCCGTTCGTCCAGCGGGACTCGTCGGACGCGAGATAGATCGCCATGTTGACGATCTCCTCGGGCTTGCCGAACCGGCCGGTCGGGTTGCGGGCGAGCCGGATCCGCTTCGCCTCCTCGTCCTTGACCAGCCAGTCCATCAGCATCGGGGTCTCGACCGGACCGGGGCAGATCGCGTTCGTCCGCACCCCGTTCGGACCGAACTGGACGGCCAGGCTCCGGGTCAGCGCGAGCAGCGCGCCCTTCGAGGCCGTGTAGGCGTCCTGCGGGACCGAGCAGCCGACGAGCGCGACGAAGCTGGCGATGTTGATGATGGATCCGCCACCGCCCTCGATCATCCGCGGGATCGCGTACTTGCAGCCGAGGAAGACTCCGCGGACGTTGACCGCCATCACCTGGTCCCAGACATCGACCGTGGTGTCGGTCACCGAGTGGTCGGCCTCGGGCATGACCCCGGCGTTGTTGTAGAGCACGTCGACGCGGCCCCAGGTCGACACCGCGTGGTCGACCATCGCCTGGGCGTCGGCCTCGGCCGAGACGTCGACCTTGACGAACGACGCCTGCCCGCCTGCCGCCGCGACCTGGCGGACCGTCTCCTGGCCGGCGGCCTCACCGTATTCGGCGACCACCACCCGCGCCCCCTGGCCGGCGAACATGAGCGCGGCCGTGCGGCCCATCCCGCCCCCGGCGCCGGTGATGATCGCCACCTTGTCCTGGAGTCGCATCGTGGCCTCGATCCTCGCTCTGGCGTGTCTGGTCAGCGTAGGCGCTCAGAGGTCGCCCCGGAGCCTCATCGTACCGTCCGCCAGCCCACGGCCGCCGTCGCGCCGGACCGGCGTGGCGGCCGGTCTCGCCGTGCTCAGGAGCGTTCGAGATAGCGCTCGCGGTCCCACGGATGGACGACCGCGTCGTAGGTCTCCTGCTCGACCCTGGCCGCGTTGAGGTAGTGGGCCACGACGTCCTCACCGAAGATCTCGACCGCGGCCTTCGAGCCCTCGAGCGCCTGGATCGCTTCCCAGAGCGCGCGCGGCATCCGGTCGCAGCCCGTCGCGAGATAGCCGTTGCCCTTGTACTCGGCGGGCGGCTCGACCTTGTGGCGGATCCCATACAGGCCCGCGCCGACGAACGCCGCGTAGGTCAGATAGGCGTTCATGTCGCCGCCGGGGAAGCGGCACTCGACGTGGAGCGCCTGGCCGTTGCCGACGACCCGGAAGCCGGTCGTCCGGTTGTCCCGGCCCCAGACCACGTTGACCGGCGCCCACGAGGCGACCGCGAACCGCTTGTACGAGTTGACGTTCGGGGCGAAGAAGATCGCGAGCTCGCGGGCCAGCTTCATCATCCCGCCCATGAAGTGGTGCATCGTCGTCGACATCCCGTAGTCCGCCTTGGACTTCGGATCGTGCATGAGCGACGTCGAGCCGTCCGCGTCCCAGACACTCATGTGGAGGTGGCCCGACGAGCCGGTCCAGGTGTGGTCCGGCTTGGCCATGAACGTGATCCCCCAACCGTTGAGGTAGGCGATCTCCTTGGCGCCGTGCTTGAAGAGCACGCTCCGGTCGGCGGACTCGAGGACCTCGTCGTAGCGGATGTTGACCTCGTGCTGACCGGGTGCGGCCTCGCCCTTGCTGAACTCGATCGGGATCCGCGCCTCGGTCATCTGGTTCCTGAGCAGCCGGTGGAGCGGTTCGGCCTTGGTCGCCTGGAGCAGGTGGTAGTCCTCGTTGTAGGTGCCGAAGCGCTCGGGTGGGACGTAGCCCTTGCGGGCCATGTCGTCCCAGGTGTCACGCAGGACGTAGTACTCGAACTCCGAGCCGGCCTTGATCACGAAGCCCTGCTTCGCGGCCGCCGCGACCTGGCGCTTCAGGATCGTCCGGGGCGAGACCGCGATCTCCTCGTGGGTCTCCTCGACGATCGTGTCCGACAGGACGATCGCGGTCTTCTCGAGCCAGGGCAGGACGCGAAGGGTGTCCCAGACCGGGGTCGCGATCCAGTCGCCGTAGCCGGTCTCCCAGTTCATGAGTTGGAAGCCCTCGGGCGTGTTCATCTCCATGTCGGTGCCGAGGAGGTAGGTGCAGAAGTGGGCGCCATGGTCGATGACACCGTCGAGGAAGGCCTGGGCCTGGACGCGCTTGCCCATGAGCCGGCCCTGCATGTCGGTGAGCGCGACGACGAGCGTGTCGATCCGTCCGTCGCGGATCATCCCCTCGAGCTCCTCGAGGCGGGGATGCCTGGCGTGGCCGTGACTGTCGTTGCTCATCGTCGACTCCTCGCTCGGGCCGGTCGGATCGGTTCGGACGAAAACGGGAGGGTCGACCGGGCGTCCGGCCGACCCTGCGATGCTACGAGTCGGGGCACCGCCGCGTCGGACGGCGATGTCTGGAGCGGGGCTACGCGGTCGTGGTCCCGCTGATCTCGCCGGCCGCCTGCTCGAACTCGCGTTCGAGCTCGGTCAGCTCGGCGTCGCCGCCCTGGACCTTGGGGCCCTCGAAGCGCGTCCGTGCCCAACCGAAGTAGTAGACGAGGAGGAGCCCCAGGATCCCGAAGATGAACGGCCACGAGATGTTGCCCGAGGTCGGCCAGCTGAACAGGATCATCAGGACGATCACCCAGAAGATGGCGATCCAGGCGATGGGCTTCGACCAGCGGCCGAGACTCCACACGCGATGCTCGAGCCAGGGGGTCGTCGTGGCTCCGAGGTAGATGACGACGCCATAGGCGGCGTACAGGAAGATCGTGCTGATGGCGGTGATGATGACCACCGCGACACCCGTTCCGACGATGAACGCCGCGACCGAGAACAGCCAGGCGACGACGACCATCGCCGTGAGCGAGTTGGCCGGGGTGCGGTACCGATGGGACACCTTCTTCAGCCAGCCGGAGCCCGGCAGGCCGTCGTCCCGACTGAAGGCGAACAGCATCCGGCCGGCCGCGGCGACCGACGACAGCCCACAGAAGGCCATCGCGATGGCGATACCGGCCAGCAGCAGGTCGCCGAGCCCGAACCCGACGATCACGACACTGTCGAGGTTGTACTTGAGGATCTCGATGACGGCGTAGCCGCCACCGAAGTAGTACTGGCTCGACGGCGGCGTCGTGGTCGCGTTCAGCTCTGCCGGGAAGAGCGTCTTCAGATCCGGGAGATGTGTCGTGAGAGCCAGCAGGAAGATGAACCCGACGATGGCCGACACAGCGACCGACAGGAACACGCCCCAGGCGCTCGACATCCGCGCGCCGACCGTCTCCTCGGCCACGTGGGCGGACGCGTCGTAGCCGGTGTACGTCCAGTTCGCCTGAAGCAGCGAGAACAGGAAGGCCAGCGCGATCGGATACGAGATCGCCGCCCCGTACTTCAGGCTCAGCGGTCCGATGTCGTTGCTCCATCCTCCGGCGACGTCCTGGGGTTGGATCGCGAACAAGGTCAACCCTGAGATGTCCGGCTTGCCGGCGAGGAAGATGAGGATCACGACCGCCGCGACGATCCCGATATGCCACCACACGCTGACCTGATTCAGGAGCGCCACCAGGTTGATCCCGGCGATGTTGAGGACGAGCTCGACGAGCATCAGGATGCCCATCGTCAAGAGCGCGCCGGTGAGGATGATCTGATCCCCGAACGCGAGGACCGTGGTCGTGTTGTCGTAGACGATCCCCGCCTGGCCGAGGATCGGCGTGATGATCGTCGCGTTGAGGAAGTTCGCGGCCGCCCAGTTGATCCCGGCGACGATCGCGAACTGGCCGATGAGGTTGAGCCAGGCCGTCCACCAGCCCCACCGGTTGTTCTTCATCTTGCTGGCCCAGTAATACAGGCCGCCGGCGGTCGGGTAGGCCGAGGCGATCTCGCCCATGGACGCGGCGATGAGCAGGACGAAGACCGTGACGAGCGGCCAGCCGAGCAGGACCGCGGCCGTGCCGGCCCAGGCCAGGCCGTAGTCGTACAGGATGACCGCACCGGTCAGGATCGAGATGATCGAGAAGCTGATGGCGAAGTTGCTGAACCCGCCCATCGTGCGGTAGAGCTCCTGGGCGTAACCGAGCCCGTGGAGATCCCTGACGTCCTGGGCGATCTGGTCGTCCCTCGAAGGCGCCTGAGTCATCGATGACCTCCCTGAACCGTGGACACCCGCTGGCGACGTGTCGCGGCGGGGGCCGGGCTCCCTCCCTCTGGGATCCGGCTGGGGTGGGATCGCGACGACGGACGTGTGGACCTGTCCGGGATCGCGGATCACGCGCGGTCGCGAGATGAGCGGTCGCCCGTGTGGGCGTCGCTCCATCGGAGGCAGGTCGTGCTCGGTCGGAGGCCCTCCTTTCGACGGTCCCCCCAGAGCGCCGACTGGGCGGTCGGTCGAACCCTGGGCCGCACGATACTCCTCGGTACACGGGTGCGGAAGAGGGTCGTTCGATGCGGTCCGCTGTCCGAAACAGGCGCATGCACCGTACGATCGGTTCGTGGATGAGACCGCCCGTCCGATCCTCGAGGTCGGCGCCGTCCTGCTCGCCGCGGCCGCGGCCGGTTGGCTTGCCCGCCGGCTTACCCTGCCGGCCGTCATCGGCTACCTGGCGGTCGGCTTGCTCGTATCGCCGTTCACGCCCGGCTATGTCGCCGAGCACGATCAGCTCATCCTGTTCGCCGATGTCGGGGTCGTCTTCCTGCTCTTCGAGGTCGGCATCGAGGTCGACCTTGGACGGCTGCGCCGCGACCAGGGGCCGCTCCTGTGGGCCGCGCCGCTCCAGACCGTGGTCACGATGGCGATCGCGAGCCTGGCCTTCCTCGCGGCCGGGCTCGGTCCGCCCGCCGCGGCCCTGCTGGGGCTGTCGATCGCCCTGTCGTCGAGCGTGGTGATCGTCAATATCACCCGCAGTCGCCGGCGGACGACCGACCCGCACACCGAGCGCGTGCTCGTGGGCTGGGGCGTCCTCCAGGACGTGACCGGCGTCGCCATCGCGATCGTCCTGCTGGCGCTGCTCGGGTCAGGCAAGCCGTTCGCCGAGTCGCTGCTCGGGCTGGCGGTGTTCGGTGTGCTCGTCGTCGCCGTGGCGCGGGTCCTCCCGCTGGCGCTTCACCGGCTGCGGGCCGAGCACGACCTGTTCCTGCTCGTGTCGGTGTCGACGGGCCTGGCCGTCGCCGGCGCTGGTGCGGTCCTGGCCGGGATCCCGATCGCCTTGGCCGCGTTCATCGCGGGACTGGCGATCAGCGACAGCCACGACGCAGCGGAGGCCCGCCGCCGACTGCTTCCGTTCCGGGACGTCTTCGCGGTGTTCTTCTTCGTCGCGATCGGGACGCTCATCGATCCGCAGGCGCTCGCGGCCGGCCTGCCCTGGTTCGGCCTCGCCGTCGTCCTCGTGGTCGTCGCCAAGTCGGCCGTCGCCTGGCTGCTCGTCCGGACGACCTCCTTGTCGGAGAGCCCGGTGCAGGTGGCTGTCGGCCTCGGTCAGATCGGCGAGTTCAGCTTCGTGCTCGCCTCGGTCGCCCTCGCGCGCGGGGCCATCGGAGCCGATGTGTTCGCCGCGATGCTGGCGGCTGTGGCCGCGACGATCGCGGGATCGACGATCCTCGTCCGGGCCGTCCACCGGCCGCCGGCCCCGACCCGCGCGCCGGCCGACGCCTGACCGGGCCTCGGGCACGTGGACGGTCGCGGGACCGCCATGAGCGATCCGGTGTGACGGGTCAGTAGATGAGGGTCGTCCCGGCCGGGAACACGAACTGGAAGGTCGCCGGCGGGAGCGGAGCGTCCGGGCCGAGGTCGATCGCGATCGCGTCGCGGGTCGTGGCCGCGCCGATCGTCTCGAGCAGCCGGACGATGACCCCGGTCTCCCGGTCGAACGCGACCTGCAGGTGATGATCGGGCCGGTCGGCCAGGATCTCGATCGTCCGCGGGTGGTCGCAGTCGAGCACGATCGCCTCGCGACCGGCGATCTCGGTCGTGCCGGAGACCCAGCAGCGGCCGGTCGCCAGCACGTTCTGGCAGAAGCCCGCCGGATGGACGAAGGTGTCCGGCAGGGTCTCCATCGGCAGGGCCGTGAGCGGCCGATACACGGTCGACATGCCCGGAAGGTCGCGATCCTCGAGGCCGATGACCGGCCGCCGGACCGGCCGGTCCGTGCCGAGCTTGTGGATGGCCGAGTAGGTCCGGACGGACGTGCCGTCGGAGATCCACAGCTCGTAGTTCCCGGCGGTCCCATGACTCGGCTCGGTCGTGGTCACCTTGGCCTGGCCCGGGTGGAGGAGCGCGATGTCGAGGATCGACAGGTGCTCGCCGGCGGCCGTGGCTGCCCACTCCTCGATCCGCATCCGCAGCGTCTCGAAGCGGAGCTCGGCGTCGCGGGCGAACGTGAACAGCGTGTCGACGTCCGGCAGGCCGGCGGGCAGGGCCGCGACCTCGGGACGATGGCGCCCGTCGATCGGGAGCGGCAGGCTGGCGGCGCGATCCCACAGGCGTGTCGAGGACATCGGCGGGATTGTAGCCCGGTGGACCCGGGGCGGGTCGCTTGACACGGGCGATCGTCGGGTCTATATATCGCATCACGATATATCGCCAGAGGAGCTATCCGTGGATCGCGGCATGACCGACCTGGGCAGGTTCGCGGAGCCGTCGCTGTACATCCTGGTCTCGCTGAGCTCCGGGCCGAAGCACGGCTACGCGATCATGACCGACGTCGCGTCGATCTCGGGATCGCCGATGGGGCCGGGGACGCTGTACGGCGCGCTCGACCGGCTCGTCCGTCGCGGACTCATCGAGCCCCTCGAGCCCGAGGATCGGCGCCGGCCCTACCGGCTCACCGAGCTCGGGGCCGCGACCCTCGAGACGCAGCTGGCCAGCCTCGACGGCTTCGTGCGGACCGGGCTCGCCCGGCTCGACGAACGCAGCTGAGCCGGACCGGCGCCGTGGATCGACCGCTGCTCGGCCGCCCGGCCGGGCGACAGCTGTCCCGCCGCCAGCTCCTGCGCACGTCACTCGCGGCCGGTGTCGGGCTGTGGGTCCTCGAGATGACCTCCGGCGCGGTCGGGGCGCTCTGGCCGAGCGCCACGCTCGCGCTCGCCCGGGTCCGGATCGGCACGCTGCGCGAGCTCATCGCCGCGAACCCGGGTCTGCCGATCGATCGAGGCTTCCCGGTGTATGTGCCGGACGCGCACGCGTTCATCGTCCTCGTCGACCCGGACCGCGGGGCGTTCCTCGAGGGCGAGGATCCGACCGGCGACGGGACCGCGGTCAACGCCCGCGCCCTCTATCAGGTCTGCCCGCATCTCGGCTGCCGGCCGAACCCGTGCATCGAGGACTTCTGGTTCCACTGCCCGTGTCACCAGTCGCGTTACGACCGGCTCGGGACGAAGGCGGCCGGGGTCCGGTTCGGCCCGGCGCCCCGGAGCATGGACCGCTATGCGGTCGCGGTCGACGCGAAGGGGGTCCTGACGATCGATCGGACCCGGCTGACACTGGGACCGCTGCCGGTCCCGCTCGGTCAACCCGGACTCATCCCGCCGAAGACCGCGAACGGCTGTGCCTGACGACCGAGGCGTGGGATCGCGAGTCGCGTGTGCGGGCCACCCACCGCATGAGCGCTGAACCTCCGCGGTCCGAAGGCCCCGGCTCCCGGCTGATCCGGCTCTATCCGCGCGCCTGGCGCGATCGCTACGAGGACGAGTTCCGGGCCGTGCTCGACGCGGTCCCGCCGAGTCGCTGGGTGTCGATCGACGTCGCCCGGGGCGCGCTCGACGCGCACCTCCATCCGGCCGAGCCGTCGCCGGCGCCCGGCCTGGCGGCGGTCATCGGCGGCGGGTTGTGGCTCCTCGGCGCCGCCCAGATCGCGGCGCTGCCCGTCCCGCCGGACTGGCCCGGCTATCTCATCGACAGCCTCCCGCTCGCGTTCGTCGCGGTGCTCGCCCTGGCGATCGCCGTCGTGGGTGCGTGGTTCCGCGAAGACGGCCGCGGTGGCCGGGCCGGTCGGCGGCTGGGCAAGATCGGGATCGCGCTGGCGGTCGCCGGGCACCTGGCCTGGGCGGTGGCGCTGGCCGTGGCCCTCACCGGGTTCGGCTACGGCGCGCCGGTGGCGGTCGCCTCGACCGCGGCGGGCCTCGGGACGATCCTGGTCGGGCTGGCGCTCGCGATGGCGGGGGACTGGCCGATCGCAGGGCTTCTCGTCGTCGCGCCGGTCCTTCTCGTGTTGCCGCCGTGGCTCGTGCCGTCGCCGGCAGCCTGGATGGCCTTCGGCGCGATCTGGATCGCGGTCGGCATGCTGGAACTGTTCGGCCGACCGCGGACGGCAGGTCCGCTCGGCTGGTCCGGCTGAGGCGCCGTGTCGCCCGGCGCTCAGCCGCGGCGTGACGACGGCCCGACCGGAGCGCTGACCGCCGGGATCCTCTCGCGACGTACACTCGAGGCATGACGTCGACCGACACGGCCAGCACGACCGGCCCGGACTCGGCGGGATCCCGGATCGAGAAGGACGCACTCGGCGAGGTCCGCGTCCCGGCCGACCACTACTGGGGCGCCCAGACCCAGCGCTCCGTCGAGAACTTCCGGATCGGCGTCGGGCGGTTCACCTGGGGACGGCCGGTCATCCGTGCACTCGGTGTCCTCAAGCTGTGCGCGGCCCAGGCGAACCTCGAGCTCGGCGAGCTCCCGGCCGACAAGGCCGCCCTCATCGAGGCGGTGGCGCACGAGGTGATCGACGGCCAGCTCGACGACGAGTTCCCGCTCGTCGTCTTCCAGACCGGATCGGGCACCCAGACGAACATGAACGCCAACGAGGTGATCGCCGGGCGGGCGAACGAGCTGGCCGGCGCCGGTCGTGGCGGCAAGGCGCCGATCCACCCGAACGACGATGTCAACCGCTCGCAATCGTCGAACGACGCGTTCCCGACGGTCATGCACATCGCCGCCGTCGAGGAGCTCGAGGCTGCCCTCATCCCCGCCGTCGAGGCGCTCCGCGACACACTCCGGGCGAAGTCGGCGGCCTACGCCGACGTCGTGATGCTCGGCCGGACCCATCTCCAGGACGCGACTCCGGTCACGGTCGGCCAGGTGATCGGCGGCTGGGCGGCACAGCTCGAGGCGACGCTGGCGGGCATCCGGGCGACCCTGCCCGGTCTGTACGAGCTGGCGCTCGGCGGGACAGCCGTCGGGACCGGTCTGAACGCCGACCCGCGGTTCGGCGAGCTTGCC
Source organism: uncultured Chloroflexia bacterium (assembly GCA_963783135.1). Taxonomy (GTDB): domain Bacteria; phylum Chloroflexota; class Limnocylindria; order Limnocylindrales; family CSP1-4; genus Chersky-267. Next base: position 494,406 of record CAWAMH010000005.1, read on the forward strand.
GCCGCCCGCATCGCGGCCGAGACCGGCCGGCCGTTCGTCGGAGCACCCGACAAGTTCGCGGCGCTGTCCGCGCACGACGCCGTCGTGGCGGCCTCGGCCGCCGTGCGGACGCTCGCCATCGCCTCGATGAAGATCGCCAACGACGTCCGCTGGTACGCCTCTGGGCCGCGTGCGGGGATCGGTGAGCTGCTGATCCCGGAGAACGAGCCCGGCTCGTCGATCATGCCGGGCAAGATCAACCCGACCCAGAGCGAGGCGCTGACCCAGGTCGCGGTCCAGGTCTTCGGCAACGACGCCGCGGTGGCCTTCGCCGGCTCGCAGGGCAACTTCCAGCTCAACGTCTACAAGCCGGTGATGCTCGACAACCTGCTCACGGCGACCACGCTCCTGGCCGAGGCGATCCGCTCGTTCGACCGCAACTGCGCCGTCGGGATCGAGCCGAACCTGGCCCGGATCCGCGAGCATCTCGAGGACTCGCTCATGCTCGTGACGGCGCTCAACCCGCATATCGGCTACGAGAGATCGGCCGAGATCGCCCTCCACGCACACCGGACGGGGACGTCGCTCCGGTCGGCCGCACTTGAGCTCGGCCACCTCAGCGGCGACGAGTTCGACGCCTGGGTCGATCCGGCGTCGATGGTCGGCCTGCGCACCGACGACTGACGCTCGCGGCGACCATCGCCCGGCCGACGGCGAGACCCGCGGCGGATCGCGCGCGGCCCGCTCTGCGGTGAGCCCGTAGACTCCGGCCATGGAGGTCGGTCCCGAGCTGTTCCGCAAGGTCATGGGTCACTTCGTCACCGGGGTCAGCGTGGTCACCACGTTCGACCCGGTCGGCCGACCCGCCGGGATCACGGTCAACGCCCTGACCTCGGTCAGCCTCGAGCCGCCGCTCGTCGTCGTGGCGCTCGATCGGCGCCGCTTCATCACCCCGTTCATCCACGCCGCAGGGCGCTTCGCCGTGAGCATCCTCGGCGAGGACCAGCAAGGGCTCTCCGACTGCTTCGCCGGGGCGGCGGTCAGCCCCGGGCGGGACGACTTCTGCGGAGCCGCCTGGACGCCCGGATCCAGCGGGCTGCCGCTCCTCGACGGGGCGATCGCCTCGCTCGAGTGCACGGTCACCGGCAGTCACGCCGTCGGCGACCACGATCTGTTCATCGGTCGAGTCGATGCGCTCGCCAATGAGGAGCACCATCCGCAGCCGCTGCTCTACTACCGGCGGCGCTACCTGCGGGTCGACCGATCGTCGACGGTCCCGGTCGAGGGGCGACAGGAGGGCTGACCGGTGCCGACCGTCCGCGCCAACGGTCTCGATGTGGGCTACGAGGTCCACGGCGCGGGACCGCCGCTCATCATGCTCCACGGCGCGACGTCCTCCGGCCGGGAGGACTTCGCCGCCCAGGTCCCGCTGTTCTCGAAGGCGTTCCAGCTCTTCCTACCCGACGCGCGCGCCCATGCGACGACGCGCTGGGACGCGGCCGCCGGTTGGAGCTACGCCCAGCTCGTCGACGATGTCGCCGCGTTCGCCGATGCGGTCGGGCTGGCCACGTTCCATCTCCTCGGGTTCTCGATGGGGGCGATGACCGCGCTCCAGGTCGGGGTCCGCTGGCCGGAGCGACTCCGGACGCTGATCGTGGCCGGGATCACGACCCAGCGCGAGCCGCGGCTGAGCGTCGCGCGCCGGCTGATGGACCCGGTCTGGATCGACCGGAACGATCCGAAGCGCGCCGCGGCGCTGTCCCGCCGGCACGACCCGGTCCAGGGTGTCGACGCGTGGCGGACGCTCCTCCCGGCGATCGCTCACGACATCGCGATCCAGCCGCTGCTGACCCCGCGCGAGCTTCGCCGGATCGAGCTTCCGGCGATGGTCTGCGTCGGCGACCACGACGTGTTCGTCCCGGTCGACCACGCCTGGGGCCTCGCCCGCCAGCTGCCCGATGCCCGGCTGCTCGTCGCACCGGACTGCCCGCACGAGATCGTGGCCCGACGCCCGGCCCTGTTCAATGAGGCGGCCGCCGAGTTCTATCGTTCGACGGAGGCGATCGCCCGCGGACGCAGCGGCGGTTCGTGGCGCCCGACCGACCGACCCGTGGAGATCGAAGGAGGCTCGATGTGACGACGTTGCTCGCCCTGTTCCGGCGACCAGAGGGTGGCGACGAAGCCCTGACCGCGTTCGAGCGCGCCTACGCCGACACCCACCTGCCGCTGATCGCCGCGACCCCCGGCCTGCGGTCGATCCGCTGCGACCGGGTCACGCAGGGCCTGGGCGGCGCGACCGACCTCGTCCTCGTGACCGCGATGGCGTTCGACGACCGCGCATCGCTCGACGCCGGTCTGGCCTCCGATGCGATGCGAGCGGCCGGCCGCAACCTGCGCGACATCGCGCCGGGCCTGTCGACGCTGCTCGTGCTCGAATCGGCCGACGACCTCGTGCCGGGCGGCCACGGCTGAGCTCGGCTGCAAGGATCGCCGCCGGTCCGGTGTTGTAGAGGTCGAACGGCAGCCGACTGTGGCGGCCGGCCGACCGGCGAGGGGACCATGGACGACCGCGAGCTCCACCGCGACTTCGACCTCGAGCTGGACGATCGCCTCACGGCGCTCGTCGCCCGGACTCCCGGGCGGGACGATCCGCCACCGCTCCCGGCGCGGGGCCGGCGCGGTCGCTGGGCGCTGCCGCTCGCGCTGGCGTCGGTGCTCGCGGTCGCGGTCGTGGCCACGACCGCGGGCGCCGTCGTCGTCCGGAACCTCGTCGCGGAGCACGAAGGGATCGAGAACCCCGGCCAGCCCCTGGCCGGCGCGACGATGGAGTGCATGACCCCGCCGGAGGCAGCGGCGTACCTGGCCGCCCATGGCTTCGACAAGGTCATCTGGCAAGTCGAGTCGGGGACGATGATCGCGCCCGACGGCGGCAAGGGGACGAGTCGGACGCAGAGCGGGCCGACACCGCCCGAGCACGGCTACGTCGTGCCCGGATCGCTCCACGAGGACGGGACGGTCTACATGATCGCCGACCAGCGTGAGGGCGCGACCGGGGTCGGGGCGTGCTTCGGGGCGCCGATGCCATGACGGGTCCGTCCCGCGGCCCCGCCCGGGTGGGCGGGCCGTTCCTCGACGCCAGAGGGGAGACCTCGTGGACGATGTCCGCGGCCTGACGCCGGCCGCGCTCCCCGATGCGGCCGCAGTCGCCGCCCCGACCGTCGCCGGCCGTGCGGCCGGCAGCCGGCACGATCCCGACGCGTTCGAGACCGCCGTCCGGCCGCACTATGCCTCCCTCGTCCGCCGGCTGGTGATCGTCCTCGGCAACCAGCACGATGCCGAGGACGTCGCCCAGGAGACGTATCTCCGCGCCTTCCGATCATGGGACCGGTTCGATGGTTCCGACGTCCGTGCCTGGCTGTACACGATCGGACTGCGTCTCGCATTCAACCAGCTCCGCCGCCACCGCCGCTGGCTGGCGGCGATCCAGCGCGTCGAGCCGCCGCGCTGGGCCGATCCGTCGGATCCCGACCTCTGGGCCGCGCTGCGCGACCTCGACGTCCGGACCCGGTCGGCGCTGCTGCTGAACGTCGTCGACGGCTACACCCAGCGGGAGATCGCGCTGATGCTCGCGGTCCCCGAAGGGACGGTCGGCAGCTGGCTGTCCCGGGGCCGCGCGGCGCTCCGGACCCGACTCGCGGAGGATCGCTGAGCGTCCCCGGCCCGGGCCACGGCACCTTCCGTGGCGGAGGATACTGAGCGGCACGCACCAGGGGAGCCGCTTGACCGACACCGCGCCAGCGCAGACGTCCGCCGCGTCGGCACCGGAGCCGCCTGACGGCCCGCGCCCGGTCGTCCGGACGGACTTCCCGGCGCCGGCCGCGTTCGGGCGCGACGAGGCATCGGCAGGGGTCGCCCTGGTCACGATCGACCGCCCCGAGGCGCTCAACGCGCTCGACGCCGAGGTCATGGGTGGCTTGGCGGCGGCGTTCACCCGACTCGACGAGGACCCGACCTGTCGAGCGATCGTGGTGACTGGGGCCGGGACGCGGGCGTTCGCCGCCGGCGCCGACATCAAGGCGATGGCCGACGCGACGCCCGAGACGATCGCCGAGGTCGGCGGCTTCGACCACTGGGCCGCCCTGGCCGCGGTGGGCCTGCCGGTGATCGCGGCGGTCCGCGGGTTCGCCCTCGGTGGGGGCTGCGAGCTCGCCCTCCAGTGCGACCTCATCGTGGCCGGCGACGACGCCACGTTCGGTCAGCCCGAGATCAAGCTCGGGGTCATCCCCGGCGCCGGTGGCACTCAGCGGCTGACCCGCGCGATCGGCGTGGCACGGGCAATGGAGCTGATCCTCACCGGTCGCCCGATCGACGCCCGCGAGGCCGACCGCCTCGGCCTCGTGAGCCTGGTCGTCCCGGCCGAGGAGACTCTCGACCGGGCGCTCGAGCTGGCCGGCCGGATCGCGGCCCAGCCACCACTGGCCGTCCGGGCCGCGAAGGCCGCCGTGCGGGCCACCCAGGAGCTGCCACTGAGCGACGGGCTGGAGCGCGAGCGGCAGGCGTTCTTCGCACTCTTCTCGACCGACGATCAGAAGGAGGGGATGGCCGCCTTCGCCCGGAAGCGGCCGCCTCGCTGGACGGGACGCTAGGAGGACCGGCGATGACCGACGACATCGGTGGGGGCGGCCGGCCGCCAGAGCGCGGAGGCACCGACTACGGCACGGACTACGGGCGCGAGTTCGGCGACGAGCCGGCGCCCGCCTATCGAGACGCTCCGCCAGACATCCTGAGCCCGATCGATGCGAGCGCACCCGTCAGCGGCCATGTCCGGCCGCCCGAGTCGGCCGGGGCGAGCGCATCGCTCACCCCGGAGCACGACTGGACCGCCGCGTCTGCGGTCGTCATCCCCGTCCTCCGGCCGGCCGGGACCGTCGGCCTCCGGATCGGCGAGGTGGATCGGGACATCCTCGTCGCGAACGCGAACAAGGCCCATACCCTGCCGCTCGTCGGCGACGGTCCGTGCGACCTCGTCGTCGTCTACGCCCTGCCGGCCACGGGCTTCGATGTGATCGTCAACGGCGAGCATCTCCTTGCCTGGAGCGTCGAGCCGGAGGCCGTCCATGACGCCGCCATGGCCAATCTGGCGGCCTGGTCGACGACCGCCCCATGGAGCGACGAGGTGTCCGGCGACCGGCGCCTGCTGAGCTCGGACACCGGCGACGGCCTGGACGCGGCGCGGATCCTCCTGCCCGAGGTCCGTGCGCATCTGGCGAGCGAGCTCGGCGCGGCAGGGCGTGTCCTCGTGGGACTGCCCGACCGTCACCTGCTCCTCGCCGGCGGTCTGCGACCGGGCGACGACGACTTCGCGGCCCTCGTCCGCGATTACGTCATGGAGCACAGCGCGGAGGCCGACGAGCCGATCGACCGGCGCGTGTTCGAACTGCACGGAGCGGATCTGGTCGAGTTCGCGGGCTGATGCCGGACCCGGGCTTCACCAGCCTCCGCTGGGAGGTCGCGGATGGCGTCGGCACGATCACCCTCGATCGTCCGGACGCGCTGAACAGCCTGGAGGCGACGCTCAAGCGCGAGCTGCTCGAGGCGCTCCGCGTCGCGGGTCGGGACGCGACCGTTCGAGTGGTCATCCTGACCGGCGCCGGGCGGGCGTTCTGTGCCGGCCAGGACCTCAAGGAGCGACTCGCTCCCGACGCGAGCCCGCTCGATGTCGAGGTCCGGGAGCGCTACAACCCGATCGTCCTCGCGATGCAGCGGCTGCCGAAGCCGATCGTCGCCGCGGTCAACGGCGTCGCCGCCGGGGCCGGCGCGTCGCTGGCGTTCGCCGCCGACCTGAGGATCGCCGCCGAGAGCGCCACCTTCGTGCTCGCGTTCGGCCGGCTCGGTCTCGCCCCGGACAGCGGCGCCAGCTGGTTCCTGCCCCGATTGGTCGGGGCGGCCCACGCGGCCGAGCTCCTCTACCTGTCGGATCCCATGCCGGCCGAGGAAGCGCTGCGGATCGGGCTCGTATCGCAGGTCGTCCCCGCGGAGGCCCTCATGGACCACGCCCGGACGATCGCGGCGAAGATCGCCCAGGGCTCGCCGACGGGGCTCGCCCTGACGAAGCGAGCGATCGCTCGGTCGTCGGAGGTCGGCCTGGCCGAGGCGCTCGACCATGAGGCCTCGCTCCAGGGCATCGCCGGACGCACGGCGGACCACGCCGAGGGGATCGCGGCGTTCGTCGAGAAACGACCGCCCCGGTTCAGCGGGGAGTGACCCAGACCCGACCGATGTGGCGCCCCCGCCGGACCGGCCTCCTCGACTGGCTGGCCGTCGTGACGCTCGTGGTGTACATCCTGCTGGCGGTCTACGACTGGCGCCTGCCGAACCGCGACGGGACGTCGTTCGGGCCGGTCTGGGCCGTCCTGGCGGCCGCGACGTTCGTCGTCCTGCGGATCCGGCGCGGCGGGTGGTCGCCTCTTGACGCACTCATCGCGGCGACGGCCGCTGCGGCGGTGCTGACGGACCTCGTCCAATTCAACGGCCAGGTCCTGCGCGATCTCGGGATCTACCTGCGGGCGGGCGAGCACTTCGCCGCCGGGACGCCGGTCTACCTCCAGACGATCGTGACCGAAGCGCCGATCGACAAGACGACCTACCCGTTCCTCTACCCGCCGCCGACGTTGCCGTTCCTGGCCGTGCTGGCGGGCCTGCCTCGGACGTTCGTCGACGTCGCCTGGGTCATCGGCTCTGCGGGGCTCGCGATCTGGGGTCTGCGGCTCCTCGGTCTGTCCCTTGGCTGGGCCGTCGCCGCGCTGCTGTGGCCGCCGTTCTTCCAGGGCCTGTACGTCGGCAACGTCGCCGTGCCGGCCTTCGCCCTGTTCGCGGTGGCGCCGTGGTTCGGCGCCGGCCTGATCCTCGCAGCGACGTTCAAGGCCTACAGCGCCGTCGCCGCACTGTGGCTCGTGCGGACCCGGCGGTTCAGCCAGGCCGGGCTCGGCATCGCCATCCTGGGCGGCCTGGCGCTGGTCACGCTGCCGCTCGTCGGTCTCGATGCGTGGCGCGCCTGGATCGATGGCCTGCGGCTGTACGCCGCATCGCAGCCGGCCGTCCCGGCGCTCGTCGGGTTCGGGCTGGCCGCCTATGTCCCGACCGCGCTATCGGTCGGTCTCGCCGTTGCGGCCGTGGTCTGGGCCTGGCTCGGACGCAGCCTCGACGGTCTCGCCCGGTTCGGGGTCGCGACGGTCGTCGCCTCGCCGTCGCTGTTCACCCACGGCTTCCTTGTCGCGCTGCCGGCGTTCCTCGGACTGCGGCCGATCCCGCTCTGGCTCGTCCTTGGCTTCACGAGCGTCGCACCGGGGCTCGGCTGGTGGCTGTCGATCGTCGTTGTCGTCGTCGCCTCGATCGTGACCGTCCTCCGACGGTCGGCCGGCGGCCCGTGGCCGACGGCCTACGGGACGACGTAGGTCGCGACGTCGGTCTGGGCGACGAGGAACTTCGGCGGTGTCCCGGCCTCGGTGGAGCGGAGGACCTGGAGTCGGAAGTGGTACGTGCCCGCCGGGAGGTCGGCGACGGCGTCCGCCAGGTCCTGGTCGCCCGAGACGACGATGGCGGTGGCGCCCTTGAGCACGCTCGGCGAGGGATCGATCCTCGACATCGCCAGCTTGTACGAGCTGAAGCAGTCAGCCGGTCCCGCGTACGGGGTCCACCCGAATGCGGTCTTCTCGCCATCGGCCGGGCCCACCGTCAGACCACCGAGCTCGAGGGTCGGCTTCGCGATGGCCGCCTCCACCGGGCTCGCCCCGATGACCCGGTCGTCGCGGTCGAACGCCATCGTCCGGTAGTGGTAGATCGAACCGGCGTCGCCGCTCGCGTCGTAGGCGCTGGTCAACCACCGGCCACCGGACCGTGCTCCATCCAGGACGATCGCGCCGGCCTCCGGCGGGAAGGCCTTCGGGATCGACGACTCGGTATTCCGGAGCGTCGCGTAGTGGTCGAAGCGGCTGCCGTGATAGGCCGACCAATCGATCAGGACCCCGCCGTCGCACGACAGGAGATCGAGGCCGAACGACGGCAGCGGAGTCGGTGACGGCTTCGGCGTGGGTTCCGGGGTCGGCTCCGGCGTCGGCCGAGGGGTCGGCTCGGGCGTCGGCTTTGGTGCCCGGGTCGCGGCCGGCGTGGGCTCGGCCGTCGGTTCGGATGTCGGAGCGGGAGTCGGCCCTACCGTGGCCGTCGGGGCGGCGGGGGATGGGGTCGCGGTCCCGGCCCCCGGCGCCGGTGCGGTCGTGGGCATCCCGGACGGTCCGTCGGTCGGGCCCGTGGACGGTTCGGCCGCGTCGGGTCCGAGCACCCCGAGGTCGAGACCGAGCGCCCGGTCCTCAGCGGCGTTGGCGATGAGCCATGGGTCGTCGAGGGCCGACGGGTCGATCGGTCCGATCACGAGGTCCGCCGCCGCTGTCGTGTCCACGCTGAGCGTCGCGGCACTGCCCTCGGCGACGGTCGTCTGCAGACCCGGGCCGGCGACACCCACCGCGTGCTGGAGGCCGAGCAGCGTGACCAGCGTCCGACCGTCGGCCGTCGGGGTCCGGTCGAGTCCGAACGCGGTACCGAGCGCGGACCAGGTCACGGACCCGGTGATCACCTGGTAGGACCCGCCATCTGGGAGGCTCACGCGATGGTAGGACCGGCCGGCCAGGAGCTCGATCCGGACGCGATCGGCCGAGACGTCGTCCAACCGGATGTCCGCGCCACCGTGGAGGCGGATGAGGCTGGCACCGAGCGCGACGGTCGCCTGGCCGTCGGGCGCGATCCGGATCTCGTCGTCCGCCCGGAGCGCCGTCCCCGCGTCGAGCGGTGCGCTCCGGCCCGCCCGGAGGAGCGTGGCCCCGACGGCGATCTGCGCCCGGGCGTCGGACGGTCCGCCCAGCAGCCCACCGGCGACCGACCCGAAGATCGCCACCACGATGACCGCGGCGGCGGCGATGACCGCGAGCCGGCGGTCCGGGAGTCCGACGAGCCACCGGGACGGGATTCGTCGGGCTCAGGGTCCGCGGCCGGCCGTCGCCCTCGCCGGGCTGGCCGGGCGCATCGTCCGCGCTCGCTGCGGGACCTGGGCCGTCGGCCGCGGCGGCGTCCACGTATCCGGCGAGCAGTCGGCCGCGCAGCCCGGCGGCGAAGGCGACATCTGGCGCGTCATGACCATTCGCCGATCGGTCGGCCCTGAGACGCGCGCCGGCCGACGTCAGCTCGGCCTTGAGGGCGGCCAGCGCGGGCGCGTCCGGATCGGAGGCCACGTCGAACGGCACCGGCCGCGACCGATCGCGCTCGGTCGGGGCCGTCCTCCGACGGCGTCCCTCAGGCCGCATCGGTCGCCTCCCGGGCGAGCGCGGTCCGCAGCGCCCGCAGTGCGCGATGGACCTTCACCGCTAGCGTCGACGGCGTGCAGCCGAGTGCCGCGCACAACTCCTCGGTCGAGAGATCGTCGTAGAACTTGAGGACGAGGACCCGGCGATGGCTCGCGGCCAGGGCGAGCAGGGCCCGTCTCAGCTGGTCGCGATCGAGTGCCGCCGCGAACGCGTCGGCCGCCGCCGTGTCGCCGGGATCCGGACGGTCGCGATCGCGACCCGTGCGCTCATCGTCATCCGACAGGTCGCCGGCCCGGATGCCGAGCGGGACGAGCCGCCGTCCGTTCCGGGCGTGGTCGACGATCGCGTTCGCGGCGACCCGGTACAGCCAGCCGCCGAACGAGTCGTTGCGGAAGGATCCGGACCGGAGCGCTCCGAGGCCTCGCTCGAAGGTCATGGCGGTGATGTCCTCGGTCGCCGCCCGGTCGGGGACGCGTCTGGCGACGAAGCCGTGGATGCGGGGGAGGTAGTAGTCGTACAACTCACCGAACGCGGCGGCGTCCGAGCGCGCCAGGTCCACCAGGGACCGTTCGCGCGCAGGGTCCATCCGGCTGGTGCCGTCGTCGGGAGACATCTCGACCCGACGATGGAGTGGAGCGGACCGGGCCGCCATCGGCCGGCGGTACTGCCGGCGACGGGACCACGGTCCGCTCTAGCGGTGCATCGGGTCGACGCGGATCAGGGGATCGTCACGTGGATGGCCGCAGTCTGGCCGAGGACGACCTTCTTGCCGTGCCAGAACCCGATGGCCTGGATGCGATAGAACCAGCTCTGGCCGCTCTCGACATGGGTGTCGGTGAACGACGTCTTCGACGGGTTCTCGATGACGCCGATGAGCTGGCTGCCCTCGGTCCACGGGACGTAGGAGGGATCCTCTCCGTGCGACCGGACGACCTTGTACCAGCGGAACCCGTCCGCCTTGGAGGCGTCCCAGTCCAGGACGACGCCGCCGTCCGTCACGTCGCTCGTCAGGCCCAGAGCGGCCGGCTTGTCCGGCTTCTCCGGCTTTGGCGCCGCCTTCGTCTCGATCGACTTGGCGGGGGAGCTGTTGAGGATCCGGTGGCCCCAGGCGGTCCGGTCGACACAGAAGACGCGGTACCAGACGGTCTTGCCCGCCGGCGCATGGCGGTCGACGAACTGCGTGGTCCCGCGATCACGGACGACACCGACCAGGGTGTCGTGCCGGCCGAGCGGCCAGCGGACCCGGGCGTCGGTCGAGCGGACGATCTTGTAGAAGTCGAAGCGCTTGGCCGAGCAGACGGTCCAGTCGACCTTGACGCCGTTCTCGACGTTCGAGAGCGTGAGACCGAGGGGATCCGGCTTCGGATCCGGCTTCGGATCGGGCTTGGGCTTGTCGGTCGGCGGCTTGTCAGTCGGCGGCGGATCCTTCGGCGGGTCGGTCGGGCCCGTGCCGGGATCGTCGGTCGGCGGGGGCGTCGGGGTCGGCACGGCGCCGCCGGGATCGCTCGTGGGGCATTCGATCTGGTTGCCCTGCTCGTCCTCGCACGTCGGGGTCGCCGCGACGAGGCCGAGTGGCACGACCGTCGTCGCGCCGAGGGTCAGCGCGCCGACGAGGAGCGCCGCCGCGATCGCGCTCGGCAGCGCCGTCGGCGACCGGCGTCCGCGACGCCGGCCCGTGGGGCCTGTGGCCGCGGGTGCCGGGGCCGTCGCGACCCCAGCGACCGACGGGTCGATCCCCGGTGTCGTCGTGTCCGCGTCGTCCCAGTCTTCGTAGCGATCCCGATGCATCGATCCACCCCCAGGTCCTGCGGAGGTCGGCCGGCCGATCCGTGGCCGCGCGACCCGATGCCGACAGAACGGCGCCGACCCGTCGGGATTACCGCCCGGCGCCCATCCGATGGTCCGGGTCCCAGGGGTACCGCGACACGCCCGGAAGGCCCGGCGTACCATCGGAGGCCACGCCACCAGCTGGGCGCCGGAGGCCCGTTCGCCATGACCGACCCGCTCGCCCTCGACCCGGTCCTGCCGGAGCGGGAGCGCAGCCGCCTCACCTTCGCCGACGACGTCCCCCACGACGAGCGCCACCGGATCTTCGAGGCCCACGTGGCCGCAGGCGGCAAGGTCGAGGCCTGGGACTGGATGCCCGACGACTACCGGACCGGCGTCCTGCGCTTCGTCGAGATGCACGCGAACAGCGAGCTGATGGGCGTCCTCCCCGAGCGGGAGTGGCTGATGCGCGCGCCGACCCTGCGCCGCAAGCTCGCGTTGACGGCGAAGGTCCAGGACGAGGTCGGCCACGCCCAGTTGCTCTATCGGGTCGCCGAGGACCTCGGCAAGCCGCGCGAGGCGATGTTCGACGACCTGCTGGCCGGGCGGACGAAGTTCCACAACGTCTTCCACTACCCGACCCGGAGCTGGGGTGACGTCGGGATCATCGCCTGGCTGGTCGACGCCGCCGCGATCGTCGCCCAGCAGGCCCTCCGTGACAGCAGCTACGCCCCATACGCGCGGACGATGCGCAAGATCTGCTGGGAGGAATCGGTCCACATCATGCACGGCCGCGACGTGGTGGTGACCCTGGTCACGGGGACGCCGGTCCAGCGGGCGATGGTCCAGGAGGCGCTCGACCGGTGGTGGGGTCCGCTGATGCAGATGCACGGACCGCGGACGCCGCGTGAGAAGGACCGCGACCTGGCCTGGCGGATCAAGGCCAAGACGAGCGAGGAGCTGCGCCAGGAATTCCTCGGCATCTACGTGCCGCGGATCCTCGAGCTCGGCCTGACGATCCCCGACCCGGACCTCCGGTTCGACGCTACGGCGGGCGAGTGGCGCTACGCCGAGCCGGACTGGGAGGAGCTCCGGACGGTCGTGACGAACCACGGACCGATGTCGCAGGCGCGGCTCGAGTTCCGGCGGCTGAACCGCGAGGAGACCCGCTGGGTCCGCGACGCGATCCTCCGGGCGCCGGCCGCGGCCGCCTGACCGGATGACTCACCGGCCGACCCCTCCGGACGATCCGGCCGAACCGGCCGGGACGCTCGAGCCCTTCGAAGTCTTCCGTCAGGAGAAGGAGGGCGACCCGATGCGTCACGGCGGGAGCGTCCTCGCCCCCGATGCGACGCTGGCGGTCCATTACGCCCGTGAGCTCTACGGCCGGCGCCAGGAGTCGATCCGGCTGTGGGTCGTGCGCCGCGCGGACATCCACGACCTCGACGATCCGAACCTGCTCCAACCGCCGCTCGACCGATCGTTCAAGAAGCCCGCCGGCTACCCGATGCGCGACAAGCTCGAGGTCGCCCGGCGGCAGGCTGGGACCCGCAAGCCGGGGGCGACGGAGGGATGACCACGGCGGGATCCGGCGCGGAGCTCCTGCCGACGACCCGGAACGCGCTGGCGCTCTTGCTGCTGGCGATGGCCGACGACGAGTTCGTCATCGGCTTCAGCGACTCCGAGTGGACGGGCATCGCGCCGATCCTCGAAGAGGACGTGGCGATGAGCTCGATCGCCCAGGACGAGCTCGGGCACGCCCAGGCCCTCTACCGCCTGCTGGCCGACCTCGTCCAGGACGGCCGCGACGCCGACGCGATCGCGTTCGACCGGCCGGCCGACGGCTCCTACCATGCCCGTCTGCTCGACCATCCGCGCGGCGATTGGGCCCAGACGATCGCCCGTCGCTATCTGTACGACACGGCCGACGCGATCCGTCTCGAGGGGCTATCGGGGTCGTCGTATCGGCCGTTGGCCGAGCTGGTCGGCAAGATCCGCCGAGAGGAGCGCTACCACCTGATGCATGTGACGACCTGGCTCGAGCGCCTGGCGACGGCCGAAGGCGAACCGCGTGACCGTCTCCTCGCGGCGTTCGATCGGATCGGTCCCGACGCGGCGACCGTCCTCGCTCCGTTGCCGAGCGAGACGGCCCTGCTGATGGCGGACATCGTGGCCGAGTCGGCCGCGGCGCAGGCGGTCCGCTGGCGCCAGTCGATCGAGCCTACGTTCGAACGGCTGCGCCTGCCGATGCCGGCCGAGCTCCGCACCGATGAGGGCACTCGGTCCGGTCACTCGGAGGCGTTTCGCCGGCTGCACGACGAGTTCACCGCGGTCCGTCGGATCGACCCGCTGGCGACCTGGTGAGCGTCGCGCCCGGGCCCGATGCCGTGACGACGCGGCTGCGGGCCGCGATCGCCGACCTCCCCGATCCGGAGCTCCCGGTCGTGTCGATCGACGAGCTCGGGATCCTCGGACGGGTCTCGACCGAGTCCGGCTCGGTCCGGGTCGAGCTCCATCCGACGTTCGTCGCCTGTCCGGCGACGGATCTCATCCGGACCGCCGTGGAGGAGCGGCTGCGGACCGTCGCACCCGAGCGACGCGCGGAGGTCGCGTTCGTGTTCGACCCCCCGTGGACGAGCGATCGGATCAGCCCGGCGGGCCGGGCCAAGCTGGCCGCCAACGGGATCGCGCCGCCGGTCGCGTGGGTCACCGGCGACCTCGGCACCGTCGAGGGCGTCGTGCCGTGCCCGTTGTGCGGCTCCGAGCGGACTCGTCTCGACAACCTCTTCGGCCCGACCCTGTGCCGGACGATCCATTGGTGCCCTGACTGTCGTCAGCCGTTCGAGGCGATCAAGACGATCTGATCGAACGCGGTCAGCGGTCCACCCGGTACAGCCGCCACGGATCCGGGACTCCTTTGAGCGGATGCTCGCCCGCATCGGCGAACACGAGACCCGAACCTGCGGTCAGGTCCTTCACGGTCGAGCTCACCAGGATCTCCGATGGTCCGGCCAGTCCCGCGACGCGGGCGCCCACGTTGACCGCCAGACCGCCCACCCTGCCGTCGATCGTCTCGACCTCGCCGGTGTGGCAGCCGGCCCGGACCTCGATGCCCAGGGGTCGCACCGCGTCGACGATGGCTTCCGCACAGCGGACCGCGCGGGCCGGCCCGTCGAACGTCGCGAAGAACCCGTCGCCGGCCGTGTCGACCTCGACTCCGCGGTAGCGTCCGAGCAGGGTCCGGACGATCGCGTGATGACGCTCGACCAGCTCGCTCCAGGCGCGGTCTCCGACCTGCGCCGCACGCGCGGTCGAGTCGACGATGTCGGTGAACAGGACCGTGGCGAGGACGCGGTCGAACTCGGCCTCGTGCTCGCGGATCTCGCGAGCGAGGCCGTCGATGGCGTCGAACAGCTCGGTGTCCCGGGCGGTCGGCCAATCCTCGGGACCGGGGACGATCTGGAAGCGAGCCCCCGGGATCTGCCCTGCGACCCACGCCGCAGGACCGCCGCCCGATCGATCGTGGTCGCCGGCTTTCTGGAGGACGAGCGTCGGGACCTGGATGCTGGGCAGCAGGGATCGGACGTCGGTCTGCTGCTCGACGCGGCGCATCGTCCGGCGAGCGAGGGGGCTGGCGACCAGTCGCGCCCACCTGGCCCAGGCGCTGGCCTCCCCGTCGTCGAGGCCCATCTCGAGCAGGGACGCTCGCCAGGTCTCCGTCGCGCCCCAGTCGACGTCCCGGTCCTCGGCCAGATCGGCGTCCTCCATCAGCCAGCCCCACGGATGCTCGACGGTCCGCCAGTAGTAGACCTCCGGCGAGAGGAGGACCAGGCCGGCCGTCCGTTCCGGGTACGAGGCCGCGAAGAGGAGACTCAGCGCACAGCCCCACTCGAAGCCCATGATCACCGGCTTGGTCGCGCCGGTGGCGTCCATCACCGCGCGGAGGTCGTCCACGCCCAGCTCGAGCGACAGGGCGTCGGGCGATGACGGCCGGTCGGAGACGCCGAAGCCGCGCCGGTCGAACGTGATCACCCGCGCTCGACGGCCGAACGCCCGGAGCGTGGCGGCCCAGCTCGGCACGTCCCAGCCGGCGTCCACGTTCGACAGCACGTCGTTGAACACGAGGTCATACGGTCCCGAACCGAAGACCTGGTAGCCGATGTGCAGGCCGTCGTCGGTCACGACGTAGCGCGTCTCGGGCACATCCACCATCAGCCGGTCACTCGATGGAGCCGCCAGCGATCCGGGACGCCCTTGAGCTCGTGCTCGCCGGCATCAGCGAAGCCGAGACCCGACCCGGCGACGAGGTCCTTCACGGTCTGGGACACGAGGACCTCGGACGGCGCGGCGAGCGCCGCCACTCGGGCGCCGATCGAGACGGCCAGACCGCCGACCTTGCCGTCGATGATCTCGCATTCACCGGTGTGGAGACCGACCCGAACCTCGAGACCCAGGTCGCTGACTCGGGCGACCGCTTCGAGCCCACATCGGATCGCCCTGGCCGGGCCATCGAAGGTCGCGAAGAATCCGTCGCCCGCGGTGTCTCGCTCGACACCGTGCCAGCGAGCGAGCGACTGTCGGACCGCAGCGTGGTGGCGCTCGACGAGTACCTTCCATTCACGGTTACCGAGGGCGGCCTGCCGTTCGGTCGCACCGACGATGTCCGTGAAGAGGACCGTCGCCAGGGTCGTGTCCAGATCCGTCGGTGGTCGGTCGACCCCGACGAACCGCCGGATCTCATCCGCCCATGCGGGCAAGCCAGCCTCATCCCACGGGGCGGACAGCGTCCTGAGGTCGGCCGCCGGCATGAGCGACGCGACGGCCGCCGCCTCGGCTCTTCGGCCGGGCCGGTCTTCGTGGACGAGCAACAGTGCCGGCACCTGGACGCTCGGGAGGACGCCACGCACGTCCGTCTCGTACCAGGCCTCGAAGAGCTCGAGGGCCACGTCCGGCGTGCACCAATGGCGGCTGAGTCGCGCGAACACATCGGCCTGACGGGGCATCTGCTCGTTTTCGTGGGCGTTCTCGAGCTCGACGAACACTCGACCGTATTCGGCCGTCCCCCACTGGACGAGGGCCCGACGTTCCGCCTCGGTCTCGTCCGGCGTCTGACCCCATGGGTAGTCGTGTGCCGGGACGGATCGGGCCTTGGGCTCGAGCCAGACCACCGAGCGGACGCGGTCGGGCCGAGTGGCGGCCAGCAGCACGTTCGGGGAGCCACCTTCGAAGACTCCCGTCAGGACGGCTCGGTCCGAACCCACGGTGTCCATGACCGTGAGCGTATCGGACCCTCGGGTCTCGAGGTTCGCGACCGGGACGTTCCGGCTCGACAGCCCCGTTCCCCGTCGGTCGTGGAGGATCAGCCGGCTGAACCCCGCGAGCTCGGTGAACAAGGACCGATAGAAGGCGAGCTCCCATACAAGGTCGACGTCGCCGAACCAGTCGAACTGCCAAACGAGATCGACCGGCCCATCGCCGACCACTTGATAGGCGAGATAGGTCCCGTCGGACGCCCGCGCGTAGTGGGTCTCGGGGATCACGTCGCGCAGTCTGCGGTCCGAACGGATCGACGACAAGACCAGACCATCGGACCGACCGGGTAGGCTGGGCCGACGATGGACCACCCGCGGACGAACTCGACCGCCCCGGATCCGACCCCGGCCGCGATCGGGATCGTCGGAGCGGGAACGATGGGCGCGGGCATCGCCCAGGTCGCGCTCGAGGCCGGCGACCGGGTCCGCCTTCACGATCCGGACCCGGAGGCCCTCGCCCTCGGGATCGCCCGGATCCTTGACGGCCTCAAGCGCCGCAGCCGACGGGCGAGTCGGGCCGACGACGACCCAGGGGTCGTGGTCGACGAGGCGATGGCCCGGCTGTCGGCCGAGCCGGATCTCGAACGGACCGTCGCACCGTCCGAGGCGATCCTCGAGGCCGCCGTCGAGGACCTCGATGTGAAGCGCCGGCTCTTCGCCGCGATGGATGCGATCGCCGACCCTTCGGCGCTCCTGGCCACGAACACGAGCGCCCTGTCGGTCGCGGCGATCGTGGCGGCGACCCGGCGCCCGGCGCGCTGTCTCGGTCTCCACTTCTTCAATCCAGCGCCGCTGATGCCGCTCGTCGAGATCGTCGTCCCGCGGATCGTCGATCCGGACATCGCCGAGAGGGCCATCGCGCTCGTCCGGCGCTGGGGCAAGACGCCGGTCCGGACCGCGGATACGCCCGGGTTCATCGTCAACCGGGTGAATCGGCCGTTCACGCTCGAAGCGCTCTCGATGCTCGAGACCGGGGCTGGGGCGGTCGAGTCGATCGACGATGCCGTCCGGGCGGCCGGCTTCCCGATGGGACCGTTCGAGCTGATGGACCTCGTCGGGATCGACGTCAATCTCGCCGCGGCGCGTGGCGTGTTCGAGGGCTTCGCGTACGAGCCCAGGTTCCGTCCGTCGGCGATCCAGGAGCGCCTCGTCGAGGCCGGACGGCTGGGCCGGAAGACCCGCGAGGGCTTCTACTGGTACGCCGAGGACGGCCGCCGGCTCGGAGTCGCCGGAGCGTTCGCGGCCGAGCCCGATCCGCTGGATCCCCCCGGTCCGACGCGGCGGGCGCTCCCGGAGGGGCGGCCCGAGAGCGCCGCGACGGACATGGATCCCACCGTGGAACGGATCGTCCTGGCCGTCATCCTCGAGGCCTATCGCGCCCTCGGGGACCTCGCCGCCGAGGCGGACGACATCGACCTGGCCCTCCGCCTCGGCGCCGGGCATCCGATGGGCCCGTTCGCGCGGACGGCCGCCATTGGCGGACCCGCCGCAGTCCTCGCGTCGCTCGACCGTCGGCGTCTCGCCGGCCCACGGTTCGAGCCGCCGCCTGCGCTCATCGAGGCGGCTGGCCGACGTCGCTGACCCGCTCGGTCAGCGCATTCGGACGACCTGTCGCATCATGCAGCGGACCCGCCAAGGCCCACCCTGTCGGCGGGGCCGCCTGGAGATCCCGTGACCCCCCGGTTCCATCCATCGCGGTCGGGCGCGGCCGCGCCGGCCGTCCGCACCATCCGCTCCGCCACCACGGTCATGGCGGCGCTCACCCTCAGCCTCCTCGTCGCCGCCTGCGGCACCTCGGCCCAGGGCGGAGCGTCCGCCGCGGCACCGCCGACCGCGCCACCGGCCGCGACGGTCGCGCCGTCCGCGGCCGCCACGCCGCCGGCATCCGGCGATCAGACCGTGCCGCCGCCCAGCCTGCTACCCGAGACCCCCGAGCCGTCGGTCGACGCCCATGGCGTGCCGGCCCTGGAGGCGCACCTTCCGACAAGGCTCGGCACGATCGACCTCGAGACCCGCAGCCTGACCGGCGACGACTTCTACGCGCTCGGGACCACGCAGACGCGGGCCCAGCTCGACGGCATGCTCGCCAACCTCGACAAGACCGTCGCCGACCTGACCGTCGCGGACGCCTACGACCCGTCCGGTGTGGCCGTCCTGGAGGTCGGCGCGTTCCGGGTCGCCGGGGCGAAGCCGGCCCGGCTCCTGTCGGAGTGGGTGGCCGTCACCCAGGCGTCGAAGCCGGGCAAGATCAGTGTCACGAACACGACCGTCGGGGGACGTCCGGTGACGATGCTCGTGGACTCGACGATCGACGTCGGTCCGACGACGTACGCCTTCGCCGTCGGCGACACGATCTTCCTCGTCCGAGCCGCCGACCCCAAGCTGTCCACGGAGGCGATCGGCAAGCTGCCGACGTCCTGACACCCGGGCACCTCGCGGCGTAGGATGGCCACGAGACGCGGCCCCGCCTGTCGGGCCGCAGGCCGGGCTCGGCCAGGAGGACCCATGACACGTCGGACGCTGGCCTGGTCGGCCACGCTCGGGGGAGCGGCGATCTTCATCCTGGCCGCCTGCAGCTCGTCGTCCGCGAGCGCCGGAGCGTCGGCCGCGAGCGGACCGAGCGTGGCGGCTCCGACGCTCGCCGTACCGAGTGTCGCCGTGCCGGCAGGGTCCGGTGAGCCCGCACCCGGCGCCTCGCTCGCGATCCCGAGCTTCGTGCTGCCGAGCGACGACAAGGGCCTCGAGGCCCTCCTGCCCGATCAGATGTGCGGCAAGGCGGCGACGAAGCTGAGCTTCAGCGGCGACCGCTTCGACCTGGCCGACGACCCGACGCTCAGCGCGACCCTGGCCAAGATCGGCAAGACGCCGAAGGACGTCTCATTCGCCGTGTCCGCCGGCCCGTTCGCCAGCGGCGGCGATTGCTCGACCTCCGCCGCGGTGTTCCGCGTCCAGGGTGTCGACGGCGGAGTGCTCCGCGATGCGGTCCTCGCCGAGGTCGGCAAGGATGCCCAGGCGGCGGCGACCCAGTCGAATGTCGGCGGCAAGGATGTCTACGTCTGGCCGTCGGATGACGGCGACTCGAAGACGTACGCCTACTTCAAGGGAGACGCGATCTTCTTCGTCGTCGCGAAGGACGACGCCGCGGCCGGCCCGGTCCTCCAGGTGATGCCATGACCCGCCGTCGGCTCGGAGCCGCCGGCCTGGTCCTGACGGCGCTCGTCCTCGTCGCTGCGTGCGGCGGCTCATCCACGTCGCCGGGCGTATCCTCGGTGCCCTCGATCGCGCTGCCGAGCGGCGGTGACGGCGGCAGCGACGGGAACGGCGGCTTCGCGTCGAGCAAGCAGCTCGAGGCGACGCTGCCGACGAACGTCAACGGCGTGATGCTCACGACCGGCTCGATCAACGTCCTCCAGCTGTACACGACCGGCAACACCGCGCTGAACACGCTGACGGTGTTCTCGGCCGGACTCGGCACGAATCCGGCGCAGGTCGCCGTCGCAGCCGCTGCCGACCCGGACGGCAAGATCCAGATCATCGGCGCCCAGTTCCAGGGCCAGACTTCGGCGGCGATCCAGGCCGAGGTGGAGACGGTCGCCAAGCAGACCGATCCGAACGTCGTCCTGGCGAACACGACGATCGGCGGCAAGCCGGTGACGACCGCCACGTTCCCGAACGACCATGACGGCCCGACCTACACTTACGTCACCGGAGACACGCTCTATATCCTGCAGTCGGCCGATCCAGCGCTCATCGAGGCCGCGCTGAAGCAGCTGCCCTGACGATGGGTCGGCGGCTCGATCGACCGCTGCGCGATCCCTGGATCGTCGCCGCGGTCCGGACCCCGATCGGGCGCTACGGTGGCGCGCTCGCGGCCGTCCGCCCCGACGACCTCGCGGCGGCGGTCCTCCGCGCGGTCGTGGATCGGGCCGGGCTCGACCCGGCGGCGGTCGAGGACGTCATCCTCGGCTGCGCCAATCAGGCCGGGGAGGACAACCGCGACGTGGCCCGGATGGCCGTGCTCCTCGCCGGGTTCCCGGTCGAGGTCGGTGGACTCACGGTCAACCGGCTGTGCGGCAGCGGCCTCCAGGCGGTCAACTCGGCCGCTCATGCGATCCAGGTCGGTGACGGCGATGTGTTCATCGGTGGCGGGGTCGAGTCGATGACCCGCGCCCCGTACGTGATGGCCAAACCCGAGACCGCCTTCGACCGCGGGGCGAGGGAACTCGAGGACACGACCCTCGGCTGGCGGTTCCTCAACCCCCGGCTGGCCGAGGCCCAGTACCCGTATTCGATGGGCGAGACCGCCGAGAACGTCGCCGAGCGATGGTCGGTCGATCGGGCGCGCCAGGACGTCTTCGCGCTCGAGTCCCATCGCAAGGCCGTCGCGGCCATCGATACCGGCCGGTTCGACAGCCAGATCGTGCCGATCGCGGTCCCGCAGAAGAAGGGCGAGCCGGTCGTCGTCGGGCGCGACGAGCATCCGCGGGCCGACACCACCGCCGAGGCGCTCGCCCGCCTCCGGCCGGCGTTCCGCGAAGGCGGCAGCGTCACCGCCGGCAACGCGTCGGGGATCAACGACGGTGCGTCGGCGGTCCTCCTCGTCGAGGCCGAGCGCGCACGCGACCTCGGACTCCGGCCGATGGCCCGGGTCGTCTCGACGGCGGTCGCCGGCGTCGACCCGGCGATCATGGGTGTCGGTCCGGTGCCGGCCACCCGCAAGGCCCTCGACCGAGCCGGGATCGGCGTCGCGGACCTCGATCTCATCGAGCTCAACGAAGCGTTCGCGAGCCAGTCGCTCGTGTGCATCGACGAGCTCGGGCTGGACCCGGCGAAGGTCAACGTGAACGGCGGGGCGATCGCCCTCGGCCACCCGCTCGGGATGAGCGGGGGTCGGCTCGTCACGATGCTGACCCACGAGCTGATCCGGACCGGCGGCCGGTACGGCCTGGCGACGATGTGCATCGGCGTCGGCCAGGGGATCGCCACGATCGTCGAACGGATCGACGCCTAGCAGCCGTGTCGGCCGGTCGCCGGGCAGGACGTTCGGGTCAGGGCGATCGATCCATTTCGGCGGGATGCTTGTCGAAACTCATTGCGGTGCGTACGATGGACACGACGACCAGCCCGGACCCCGCGCGGAGGACGCAGCGCATGCTCGAGACCCAGCCGACCTTCCTCAATCTGACCGACGCTGCGGCCGGCAAGCTCCGCGAGATCACGGCCGAAGAGACCAACCCGAACGTCGGTCTGCGCGTCTACGTGTACAGCGGCGGCTGCTCGGGCTTCAAATACGGGATGATGATCGAGGATGCCCCGACCGAGGAGGATCGCGTCCTCCAGGCGAACGGCGTCACCGTCTACGTCGACGGCAAGAGCGTCGACCTCCTCCAGGGCGCCGAGATCGACTACATCGATACGCTCATGGGCGCCGGCTTCACCGTCAACAACCCGAACGCGGTGAGCGCCTGCGGCTGCGGTTCCAGCTTCCGGACAGCCGACGAAGCCGGCAGTCCGCGGAGTTGCGCGCACTAGTCCTCGACCGACCTCGCGCCCGAAGCCGCCGGCTCCGACCGGCGGCTTCTCAATTCCTCGCCGGGTCGGTCGTCCGGGGCACCGGGCTACACTCCGGGCGATGGAGTTGCCGCTCTTCCCCCTCCACACGGTGCTCTTCCCGGGCGTCGCCCTGCCGCTCAATATCTTCGAGCCGCGCTACCGCGAGATGGTCGCGCGCTGCCTCGACACCGGCGGCCCGTTCGGGATCGTCCTCATCCGCGACGGCCGGGAGGTCGGGGCCGGCCCGACGAGCATCGCGACCGTTGGCACGATCGCGGAGATCCGCGAGGCGGACACGCCCGGCGACGGTCGCTATGAGCTGCTCGTCGTGGGCACGCGCCGATTCCGGATCGGGTCGGTGACGGTCGGTCGCGAGCCGTACCTGGTCGGTGACGTCGAGATGCTCGATGACGAGGTCGGCGATCCGGCCGCCGCGCGCGGCCTGACCGAGCGCGTGACCCAGCGGTTCGTGCGCTACCTGACACTGCTCCAGCCCGTCGAAGGTGAGGACGCCGACGAGATCGATGTCCGGGTCGAGCTCGAGCTGGAGGACGACCCCGATGACGTGCTCGCGTCGACCGAGCGTGCCGGCACCGACCTGCCGGACGCTCCGTTCGGCGTCGAGCCGCCGCCCCTCGACGATCAGGACGCGCTCGACGATGTCGCTCGCCGGGTCGCGATCCCCGACGATCCGACGATCCTGTCCTATCTGCTGTCCGGGATCATCCAGGTCGACCAGCCCAAGCGTCAGGAGCTCCTCGAGGCGCCGACGACGCAGGCGCGCCTGCGCGAGCTCGTCCGACTCATCGACCGAGAGGTCGTCCTGCTCGAACGTCGGCTGCGCAACTTCACGGTCGACCCACGGGCGGCCGCCGTCCGTCGCAACTGACGTGATCGTCCGGGAGGCGACCGAGACCGAGCTCGAGACCTGGGACGACCTGACGGTCCGCACTCCGAACGGCGATGTCCAGCAATCGCGGGCGTGGGCCGCCTACCGGGCCGCGTTCGGCTGGCGGCCGCGGTTCCTCGCGACCGACGACGGCGGACGGATCCTCGTCCTGGCCAGGCCGTGGCCGCTGGTCGGGAGCGATGGGGTCTACATCTCGCGTGGGCCGCTGGCCGAACTCGACCCGCACCGGACCCTCGCCCGGCTGGAGGCGGTCACGGGATGGCTCGCCGACCACGGTGCCTCGGTGGTCGCGTCCGACGCCGAGGTGCCCGCCGATACGGACTATCCGTCGCTGCTGGCCGCGGCCGGCTTCAGGCCGATCGAGGAGATCCAGCCGTCGCGCCACAAGCTGGTGGTGGATCTCTCGGGCGTACTCGATCCCGCCGACCTCCTGGCCGGCTTCAGCGCGACGACCCGGAACATGATCCGGGCGGCGGAGCGGAGCGACCTCACGCTCCGCCGTTTCGGACCCCTGGACGGGCCACCGTCCGCGGACGTCACCGCGGAGCTCATGGCCGAGCTCGATCGGCTCTACCCGCACATGCGGGCGAATGCCGATCGGCGCGGCTTCGGCCTGGCCTCTCAGGCCCGCTTCACCGACTGGACTCGGCGCGCATTCGACGCCGGCCACCTGGCCGCGATCGCCGTCCACGCGCCGGGCGGCGAGCTCGTCGCAGCCGCGACGTTCTACCGCCACGGCCGGCGCTGGACGTACGCGAACGCAGCCGACGATCCGGCCTTCCGGAAGGCCTATCCGGGCGCCGTCCGGCTCGTCGTCTGGGAGGCGATCAAGCTCGCGATCGCGGAGGGCCGGACGGGATTCGACCTTGGCGGGGTGGACGTGCCGGGAGCCCGCCGCCGGCCGGAACCGGGCGAGCCGGCCCACGGGATGCTGACCTTCAAGGAGTCCTTCGGCGCCCGGTGGGTCGAGCTCACCGGCGCCCACGAGCGCGTCCTGAGCCCGGCTCGCTACGGTCTCGGACGAGTGACCGCTCGCGTCGCCGCGCTCACTGGCCGAGGCTGAGCCGGAGTCGAAGCCGCCGGCGCTACTCCGAGAAGCGCTCTTCCTTCCAGGGGTCGGCGCTGTTGTTGTACCCGTAGCGCTCCCAGAACCCGAGGATGTCGTGGTCCAGGAACTCGAGGCCACGGACCCACTTCGCGCTCTTCCAGAAGTAGCGCTTCGGGACGAAGAGCCGCAGTGGCCAGCCGTGCTCGGGATCGAGCGGCTTGCCGTCGAACGTGTCAGCGAGCATCACGTCGTCATCGTCGAGGACCGAGAGCGGCAGGTTCGCGGTGTAGCCCTGTTCGGAGTGGGCCAGCACGTGAGTCGCCCCGGACCGGACCTGGGCACGCGACAGGATCTCCTGGATCGCGACGCCCTCCCAGACCGTGTCGAGCTTCGTCCAGCGGGTCACGCAGTGGATGTCCGTCGTGACCTGCTTGCGCGGGAGCGCCTTGAAGTCGGCCCAGGTGAGCGTGAACGGGCTGTCGACCTCACCGAACACCCGGAAGTCCCAGGTGGCAAGGTCGGTGCTCGGGATCGACCCGTAGTGAAGGACCGGGAACTTGTCGGTCTTGTACTGGCCGGGCGGGATCCGGGCGGCGACGGCCGGATCGGTCGGCTTGCCCATGAGGCGGTCGAGCATCGTGGTTCTCCGTGCGCGGATCTCCCGCATCGTCCCACACCGGCGCCGAGGACGACGATCGGACGTCGCGCAGTCGAACGCCGATCGCACCAGACGTGCGCCCCGCTCCCTCGACGCGGCTGACTTCGGTCGACGATGGACCGCGCGGGCAGGCGCTACCCTTCAGCGGTGATCCGCCGCGAACCCGCCCACCGATGACGACACGCCGCCCCGAACCCGAGCCGGGAACCGCTTCGCCGGCCCGCCCCGAGCCCCGGGTCGTGATCGTCATGCCGGCCTACAACGCAGCCAAGACGCTCGAGCGGACCTATGCGGACATCCCGCATGAGATCGTCGACCGGATCATCCTCGTCGACGATGTCTCGAAGGATGCCACCGTCGACATCGCCCGCCAGCTTGGGCTCGACGTGATCATCCACCGCCAGAACCGGGGCTATGGCGGCAACCAGAAGACGTGCTACGACGCCGCTCTCGCCGCGGGCGCCGATGTCGTCGTGATGCTCCATCCGGACTATCAGTACGACGCGACCCGGATCCCCGACCTCATCGCCCCGATCGTCGGCGGGGAACGCGATCTCATGCTCGGCAGCCGGTTCCTCGGCGACCCGATCGCCGGCGGGATGCCGCGCTGGAAGTACCTCAGCAACCGGTTCCTGACGACCGTCGAGAACGTCGCGTTCGGGCTCCACCTCAGCGAGTATCACACCGGGTTGCGGGCCTACAGCCGGCGCCTGCTCGAGACGATCCCGTACGTCCTCAACAGCGACGACTTCGTGTTCGACCAGGAGCTCATCGCCCAGGTTGTCGCGGCCGGTGGCCTGCCGATCGGCGAGGTGGCCGTGGCGACCCGTTACTTCGAGGAGGCCAGCTCGGTCGGCTTCAAGCGGAGCGTCGTCTACGGCCTGTCGACCCTGCGCGTGGTGGCCCGCTACGTCCTCCATCGGAGCCGTCTGCGACGATCGCCGAAGCTGACCTCGCGGCGCCCGGCGGCCTAGGGACGTCGTGCGGCGCGACCTCGGCGGCCTCATCCGGGCCGGGATCGGGATCGCGATCTCGGTCGTCTCCCTGGCCTACGTCCTGTCGGGCGTGGATCTGGCCCAGACCGCCGACATCCTGCGAACGGCGATCCCGGTCTGGATCGTCGTGTCCGTCGTCCTCCAGGCGACCGACGTTCTCCTGCGGGCGGCCCGCTGGCAGCAGCTCGTCGCCCCGATCCAGTGGGTCCGCTACCGACCGATGCTGGCCTACCTGCTCGTGGGCTACCTCGCCAACAACATCCTGCCGGCACGGCTCGGTGAGCTGGTCCGGAGCCACTACCTCGGCGACCGCGAGGGGATCAGTCGGGCATCGGCGCTCGGGACCGTCGTCGTCGAGCGGATCGTCGACACGGCCGTGGTCGTCACGATCGGCGCGGTCGCGATCCTCGTCCTGCACGTCCGCGGCGTCGTCGCGAGCGCGGTCCTCGTCGGGCTCGCGGTGACCGGGTTGCTCGTCATCGCGCTGGCCGTCGGGATCGTCGCCCATCGCCTGCCCGGGGCCGACCGGGTCATCGCGTTCGCGGAGCGCCGGCCACGCGTGGCCGAGCTCGGTCGTCGGCTCCATGAGGGGCTGGCGGTGGCGCGACGGCCGCGGACCGTCGCCGCCACGGTGGCGCTGAGCGTCCTCGCCTGGGGCGCCAGCCTGCTGGCGGTGGCGGCGGCCGGCCAGGCGATCGGCCTCCAGCTCACGATCGGCGAGGCGGCGCTGCTGTCGTCCGGGGTGGCCCTCGCCACGGCGATCCCATCGGCGCCTGGCTACCTTGGCACGTTCGAGCTGGCGTTCACGACGATCGGCAAGGCCCTCGGGCTGCCGAGCGACGAGGCATTCGCCCTCGGTGTGATCGTCCACGTCGAGATCCTCGTCCTGACGTCGGTGGGCGGGGCGATCGCGTTCCTGCGACTCGGCTGGAGTCGGAGCAGCCACGAGGTCGGCGAGGTCGCGCGCGGCCTGGTCGACGGCGCCGATCTCATCGACGGCGAGCCGGTCCCGATCCCGGCCGGATCGGGCGGGGACGCGCCGCCGGGTTGAGCGCCCGCCGGGCCGATCGGCCTGGCTCACAGGCGGGCGACGCCCGGGCTCGCCCGCCCGACGCCGGGGAATCGGAAGACCCCGACGTCACCGCCGGGGTCTCCAGGATCCGGGACCGACCGCGCTACGGTGCGGGGTTGGCCAGATCGCTCAGCTTGGCGAGCTTGAACTTGTCGGCGGTCGACTTCGTGACGACGAAGCCGTTCTGGTCGGTCGCCGGCGAGAAGGCCAGGACCGTCAGTCCATCCGGGGTGGCGGCCGTCTGCAGCGCCGCCGACGTCGTGGCCGCGTCCGTCGACGGCGTGCCCTTGTAGGCCACCGCAAGCATGGACGCGAGGTACTCGGGGACGAGGTCGATCTGGCCCGACTTCAACGCCGGGAAGAGGACCTCACGATTGCCGATGTTGAGCTTCTTCTCGACATCGAACCCGTTCGCGGCGAGGGCCTGGGCGTAGACCTCGGCGAGTGTCGTCGACTCCGGGAAGTTGAACGACCCGACGACGATCTTGCCCTTGCCCGAGCCACCCGGTCCGGGCAGGATGCCCTGGGCGGTCAGCCAGGCCTTGGCCGCATCGGCCGGATCCTGCTTGTCGACCGCGACGGCCTTGTTGATCCCGATGAGCTCGTCCTGGGTCAGCTTGGCGCTGATGCCGTCCAGGATCGTCTTGGCCTCGGGGCTCTTGTCGAGGATCGCCTGGCGGATGACCGGGGCGATGTTGTCCGAGTTCTGAAGCTGCTTGTCGTCGGCGAGCAGGACGTAGCCCTTGGCGGCGATCGACGGATCCGAGGTGTACAGGACGCCGACGCCGATGTCGCCACTGTCGAGCGCCGCGACGGTCAGCGGACCACCGGAGTCGAGTGGCTTGAACTCCTTGAAATCGAGGCCATAGGTCGACTTCAGGCCAAGCAGGCAGGCGGGGCGCTGCGGACACTCGGGCGGACCGCCGAGCACGAGCGTGGACGCGATGGTGGCTGCCGCCGATGCGGCGGCCGATGGGCTCGCTGCGGCCGATGGGGCCGTGGCCGACGTGGCCGGTGCCGTTGATGGCGCTGGGCTGCTCCCACCCGTCGAGCACGCACTGACGACCAGTGCGAGCGTCAACGCCCCGAGAGCAGCCATGCGGTATCGCCGCATGGGTCCTCCTCCTAGCTGGCGCGCCGCTGGCGCGGCGCAAGAGTCGAGGGGGGATGATACCAGCGACCCTCAGACAGGCCCTGTCAACAACCCTCCGGACTGGTTACGCGGGCGACGCCATTCCGGATGCACGGTTCGCCGCCCGGTCCGTCCCGGCGTCACGTTCGACCCGCAGACCGGGCGACACGATCACCCGCTCGAGGAGCGCGAAGCCGAGCTCGGTCAGGATCGCCAGACCGGCGACGAGGAACGCGCCGCCGAGGATCCGGGACGAGTCTCCGAGCGCGAAGCCGTCGACGATGTAGCGTCCGAGGCCACCGCCGGCGACGATCGCCCCAAGCGTCGCGGTCGCCACGACCTGGACCGCGGAGGTTCGGATCCCCGACAGGACGACCGGCAGGCCGGCCGGCAACTCGACCTGCCAGAGGACCTGGCGCCCGCGCATCCCGACGGAGTGAGCCGCCTCGACGAGATCGGGATCGACGTTGTGGATCCCGGCGTAGGCGTTCGTGACGATCGGCGGGATCGCCAGCAGGACGAGCGCGACGAGCGTCGTTCGGAAGCCGAGACCGAGCAATGGCAGGAAGGCGACGATGAGCGCGACCGAGGGGATCGCCCGGCCGATGTTCGCGATCGATACGACGATGACGCTGCCCCGGCCGGTGTGGCCGATCGCGAGGCCGAGCGGCAGCCCGATGAGCACCGCGAAGGCGATCGCCGCGACCGACAGCTCGACGTGCTCGAGGAGTCGGGTCGGGACGCCGTCCGTGCCCTGCCAGTGGGCCGGATCGGTCAGCCAGCCGGCGGCCTGCTGAAGGATGTCCATCGCTCAGCGCTCCTCGGTCCGGTCCCACGGGGTCAGCCGGCGCTGGACAGCGAGGAGCCCGACATCGGCGCCGATCGCGAGGAGCACCGAGAGGATCACGCCGACGTAGATCCGGGTCGGGAAGGCGAGCTGCAGCCCGAGGAAGATCTGCTGGCCCAACCCGCCCTGGCCGATGATCCCGGTGACGGTCACGAGGCCGATCGTCGTCACGGTCGCGATCCGGATCGCGGCGACGATGACCGGGACCGCGAGGGGCAGCTCGACCCGGACGAGGCGTTGGTGCGAGGTCAGGCCCATCGCGACGGCCGCCTCGCGGACGTCCTGCGGCACGCCGTCGAGCCCGGTCACGATGCCCCGGATCAGGATCAGCAGGGTGTAGCTCACGAGGCCGATCTCGGCCGTCAGAAAGCTCAGTCCCGTGAACGGGACGAGGAACGCGAAGAGGGCGAGGCTCGGGATCGTGTACAGCAGGCCGGTCGTCGCCGTGATGGGTCCGTAGGCCCAGCGGAACCGCTGGGCGAGGAGCCCCAGGACGAGCGAGATGGCCAGGCCGATCGTCACCGCGACGACCGTCAACAGGATGTGCTGCCAGACCGAGTCGCCGATCGCCCCGAGATGACCGGCGACCCAGCCGAGGTCGATCACGGCGGCCGGTCCGTGGCCACGGATCCGGGTCCTGCGGGTGCGGTCAGCGGGTCCCTCGTCGGTTCGGCTGCCGGACCGTCCGCCGCGGCTCCGCCCCGGGCGGTCCGCCGCGGACGCTGGGCGCGCATGACCTCCGAGATGGCCTCCACGCTCACCACCCCGATGACCCGCCCGGCCGGGTCGACGACGATCCCGGCCTGGACATCCGCGCCGAGCAGCATCGACAGGGCGTCCTTCAGGGTCGTCTGCGGTTCGAGCAGCGGCGACATCGGGCTGGCCAGCTCCGGGTCGAGCGAGCCTGTCCCGGGCAGATCGACCGGGTCGACCCAGCCGATCGGCCGGTCGTCGTCGTCGACCACGAGCAGGAAGCCGATCGGGTCGTCGTCGAGGTCGTGGGGGATGCCGGCGAGGTCGGCTCCGGCGCGCACGATCGGCGCTTCGGTCGGAGGCAGGTCCCCGACCCGGACGAGCGAGAGCCGCTTGAGCCCCCGGTCGGCGCCGACGAACCGGGCGACGAAGTCCGTGGCGGGCTCGGCCAGGATCTCGGACGGGCTGCCGAACTGGGCCAGCTTGCCGCCGGCCTGCATGACCGCGACGAGGTCGCCCATCTTGATCGCCTCGTCGATGTCGTGGGTGACGAACAGGATCGTCTTGGCGATCTCGTCCTGCAGCCGGAGGAACTCGTTCTGGAGCCGGTCGCGGACGATCGGGTCGACCGCGCCGAACGGCTCGTCCATGAGCATGACCGGCGGATCCGCCGCGAGCGCCCGGGCGACCCCGACGCGCTGGCGCTCACCGCCCGAGAGCTGGCTCGGATAGCGATCGCGATATCGCGTCGGGTCGAGGCCGACGAGGCTGAGGAGCTCGTCCGTCCGTTCGCGCTGGCGCGTGGCAGCCCAGCCGAGCAGACGGGGGACGACCGCGACGTTGTCGCCGATCGTCTGGTGCGGGAACAGCCCGGTCGACTGGATGACGTAGCCGATCCCGCGCCGGAGCTCGGTCACCTCGCGGCTCGCGATGTCGACGCCGTCGATGAGGATCCGACCCGAGGTGGGTTCGATGAGCCGGTTGACCATCTTGAGCGACGTGGTCTTGCCACAGCCCGACGGCCCGACGAGGACACAGATCCGACCGGCCGGGACCGTCAATGACAGGTCGTTCACGGCGCCGGGTGTCCCAGCCTCGGTCCGGCCGTAGACCTTCGTGACGTGCTCGAACTCGACGGTGGCCGCCCGCCGCTCGGGGCGCGAGGGGGTCGCTCGGCTGTCCGCGATCGGCGCGATCGGACCTGTCGCTTCGGTCATGGCTGCGTGCTTCGGCTCCCTCCGGGTGTGTCCCGAACGGTACGGCAAACCGCGCGGGGCCCGGACCGGCAGGGCGCCGCCGGGGCCTCGTCAGTTCGGGTCGCCGCCCGGCGCGTCGCCGGGGCGAGGAGCGACGCCCGCAGCGCGGCGACCGGCGGGCTGGCTCCGAGCCCCTCGTAGGTCGCGAGGGCGGAGGCCAGCAGCTCCGCCCCGCGCGTCGGCCGTCGCGGCCGAGGCGGGAGTCGTGCCGGATGCGCGGGCGCGCCAGCCGCCGGTCAGCCGGCGTCGATGAGTGGCTTCACCTCGCCGATGAACCGCTCGAACGTCTCGACGTCGTACGGCGCGGGCTGTTCCGAGATCACCGTCCGGAAGCCCATCTCGACATACGGGCGAAGCCGATCGGCGAGCTCCTCCGGCGATCCGTTCCAGAAGGTGTCGTCGTCCTCGAGGTCGCTCAGCGGGGTCTTGTTGTTGGCCATCGCCTCCCGCCAGACCCGCTCGGCCTCCGCCTTCGTGTCCCGGATCGTGAACTTCACCCCGAGGGTGAAGTCGATCTCCGACGGGTCCCGACCGACCGCCGCGCAGTGCTCGTGAAGGACGTCGATCTTGTGCCGCATCAGCTCCTCGGGGCCCATCGCGTTCCACATGTCGGCGTAGCGCGCGACCGTCCGGAGCGTCTTCTTCTCCCCGCTCCCGCCGATCATGATCGGCAACCGGCGTTGGACCGGCAGCGGCGCCTGTCGGAGGTCGTCGAATCCGTAGCGGCCGCCCGGCGCCGACGTCACCGATCCCCCGGCGAGGACCTGCTGCATCGCCGCGACCGACTCGTCGAGCCAGTCGAGCCGCTGGCCGAAGCCCGACCCGAAGTCGATCCCGTGGGCACGGTGCTCCGGCTCCATCCAGGCCCCGCCGATGCCCAGGATGGCTCGGCCGCCGCTGATGTGGTCGAGAGTCGTGGCGGTCTTCGCCACGAGGCCCGGGTTGCGGAACGTGTTGGCCCCGACGAGCAGCCCGACCCGCGTTCGTTCGGTGGCCATCGCCCAGGCGGCCAGCGCGGTCCAGCCCTCGAAGATCGGCTGGTATGGGTCGCCGAAGATCGCGTAGAGGTGGTCCCACGTCCAGAGGTGGTCGTATCCGAGCCGGTCCACCAGCTTCGCGGCGTCCAGCATCTCGGTCCAGGTGGCCGACTGGCTCCAGAGGAGGATCCCGGTCTTGAGGTCGCGGTCGGGCACGTGTGACTCCTCCGAGGTTCGTAGATGGTCCGGTCGGGCCGACCTGAACGGTACGACACTCGGGCCGTCCGGCGCATCGTGGGCTGACGGCCGAGAAGGCCACCACGCCCGGTTGACCGTCGGGTACATTGCGGCGACCGGACGTGCCGTCGCCGGCACCGTCGGATGCCATCGGAGCGAAGTCGAGTCATGGTCTGCTCGGCATGCGGGACGACCAACGAGGCGGGCCGTCGGTTCTGTGTCGAATGCGGCGCTCGGCTGGCCGCTGGCTGCCCGTCCTGCGGCGCAGCGAATCCGGTCGGAGCGAAGTTCTGCGGCGACTGCGGGACCGCGCTGACCGAGGCGTCGGTCCCCGGCCCGGGCCAGCTCGTGCCGAGCGCTTCTGCGCCCGAGCGAGCCGGCGCCGCCGAGCGTCGGATCGTGTCGGTCCTGTTCGCCGATCTCGTCGGCTTCACCGCCGCGAGCGAGCGGCGCGATCACGAGGACACCCGCGACCTCCAGGATCGCTACTTCGAGACGGCGCGCCGGATCGTCGAGCGCTACGGCGGGAGCCTCGAGAAGTACATCGGCGACGCGGTCATGGCGGTCTGGGGCGCACCGACGGCCCACGAAGACGACGCCGAGCGGGCGGTCCGGGCGGCCCTCGAGCTCGTCGACGCGGTCGGCGACCTGGCGACCGGCGACGATCCGCCACTCCTGGCTCGCGCCGCCGTGCTCACGGGCGAGGCGGCGGTCACCGTCGGGGCGACGGGCCAGGGAATGGTCACGGGCGACCTCGTCAATACGGCCGCGCGACTGCAATCCGTCGCCGGGCCGGGCGACGTCCTCGTCGGGGAGGCCACCCAGCGCGCGGCGGGCGCGGCCATCGCCTTCCAGGCGGAAGACGTCCACCGGCTCAAGGGCAAGGAGGCGCCGGTCGCGGCGTGGCGCGCCGTGCGGGTCGTGGCTCGCCCCGGCGGAGCCGGCCGGGACACGACGCTCGAGGCGCCATTCGTCGGTCGGGAGCGCGAGCTCCGGCTCCTGAAGGAGCTCTACGAGGCCACGGCCGCCGACCGGCGGATCCAACTCGTGTCGATCGTCGGCCACGCCGGGATCGGCAAGAGCCGGCTCGCCTGGGAGCTCGAGAAGTCGGTGACCGGTCTCGCCGAGCCGGCCATCTGGCTCCAGGGCAGGTCGCCGGCCTACGGCGACGGCGTCACGCTGTGGGCGCTCGGCGAGATGTTCCGACAGGCGGCGGGGATCGCCGAGTCCGACGACATCGCCACGACCGATCGACGCCTCGCGGAGGCCCAGGGTCGCCTCGAGCTCAGCGACGACGAGCGCGCCTGGGTCGGGCTCCTGCTCGGCCACGACGCCGGGACGGGTGCCGAGCGCGACGAGTTGATGGCGGGCTGGCGCCAGGCATTCGAGCGGATGTCGCGGATCGCGCCGCTCGTTCTCGTGTTCGAGGATCTCCAGTGGGCCGACGACGGTCTGGTCGACTTCATCGAGGAGCTCCACGACCGATCGCGCGACTCGCGGATCCTGATCGTCACCCTCAGCCGGCCCGAGCTGCGCGAGCGACGCCCGGACTGGGGCGCAGGTCGGCGGAACTTCGTCTCGATCGACCTCGAGCCGCTCTCCGACGACGCGATGACGGCGCTGATGGACGGTCTCGTGCCCGGTCTTCCTCGGCCGGCGGTCAACGCGATCGTCGAACGCGCCGCCGGTGTGCCCCTGTACGCCGTCGAGACGGTCCGGATGCTCGTCGGCCAGGGCCGGCTCGTCGCCGAGGATGGCCGGTTCACCGTCAGTGGGCGTCTCGACCGGCTCGAGGTGCCCGAGACGCTGCATGGTCTCATCGCGGCCCGGCTCGACGCCCTCCCCGACCGGGATCGGGCGCTGGTCGGCGACGCCTCCGTCCTCGGGCTCGCGGTCCAGATCGATGCGCTGTCCGCGATCGCCGGCGAACCGGCCGAGGATCTTGGCGAGCGTATCCGGTCGCTGGTCGACCACGAGATCCTGCGCCTGGAGTCGGATCCGGCGTCGCCCGAGCGCGGTCAGTATCGGTTCCTCCAGGCGCCGGTCCGCGAGGTCGCCTACGCCACGCTGTCCAAACGCGACCGTCGCGCGAAGCACCTGGCCGCCGCGGCGTTCTACGCCACCCATGCGAGCGACGAGACCGCGGTGGTGCGGGCGACCCACGAGCTCGAGGCGCTCAGGGCGACGCCCCCGGGTCCCGAGGCGGATGCGCTCGCGGTCCAGGCCCGCGCAAGCCTGCGCGCGGCAGCGGAGCGGGCGGCGGCGCTCTGGTCGAACGCCCAGGCAGCGGACCTGTACGAGTCCGCGATCGCGATCACCTCCGACTCCGCGGAGCTCGCCCTGTCACGACTGCGCTGCGGCGAGCTGGCGCTTCTCGCGGCTCGCTACGACCAGTCCGAGCTCCGTCTTCGGGAAGCCATCGACGACGGCCATCGACTGGGCGACCGGATCGTCGTGGAGCGTGCGACCGTCAGCCTGGGTCGTGGGTTCATCCAACGGTCGATGATCGCGGAGGCGATCGCGACGCTGCGACCCGTCGTTGATGCGAGCCCGGATCTGTCCGGCGACGAGCTCGCTGCGGAGTGTGCCGCGGAGCTCGCGACGGCCTACCTCCTGCTGCCCGACCTGCCCAGCGCAGAGCCTCTCCTCGACCCGGCCTTCGCGGCCGCCCAGCGATTCGACCGGCGCGATCTCATGGTCTCGCTGCTGATCTCGCGCGCCTGGGTCGCCGAGGACGTCGGGCTTCGTCCGTGGGAGTCGCATGCGATCCTGCGCGGCGCATTGGTGCTCGCCGAAGCCTGGGATCTCCCGACCCGCGCCCTCGAGATCCGGACGAACCTCATGGCCTGGATGGGGCAGGTCGATCCGCAGGCAGCGCTCGCGATCGGGCGACCCGGGCTCGATGAGCTGGCTCGTCTGGGCGTCGATGCGGGCTTCTTCCTTGGCAACGTCATCGACGCCGCCATGTTCATCGGCGACTGGGATCTGATCCTCGAGATCACGGATCGGTTCGAGCGGGCCGACGAGACGCCGAAGGCGAGGCTGGGTCGGATGTTCGGCCGATGGCAGATCGCCGCCGCCCGAGGCGACATCGAGACCGTCCGGCCGCTGCTGGCCGAGTTCGAAGAGCCGTTCCTTGGATCGACCAGCGGCCAGGACACGTTGGCGTTCGTGCTCACCAAGGCGCTCGCCGAGTTACTGGCCGGCGACCTCGTCGAAGCCCAGCGGGCGATGACATCGGTCGGCCCGATGCCACCCGGATTCATGTGGTGGTGGACGGGCATCGAGATGCACGTGTCGCTGGGGCTGAACGATCTCGCGGCGGCTCGCGAGGCACTCGCGCTCCAGGAGGAACGCGGGGTCCACGGCCCGCGGATCGATGCCAACCTCGACCTGCTCCGGGCAGGCATCGCCGCGCTCGGAGGACGGCCCGAAAGCTCGCTGGAGCTGTTCGACTCGGCGATCGGCGGGTTCCGGTCGCTCCGGTCGAAGCTGGATCTGGCGTTCGCGCTGATGCACCGAGCCGTCCTGACCGACGGGCTCGAGGGAGCCGCAGAGGCAGCCGACGAGGCGCGCTCGATCCTCGGCGCGCTCGGCGCGACGGCGACCGTGGCCGGGTTCGAGGATCGTCTGGCTGCACATCGTGCCGCGCCGCCCGAATCGGCTGCAGTCGCGCCCGACAGCTGATCGATCAGTCCAGCGGTAGGGTCGCGAGGTCGCCCTCGATGACCTCGCGCTCCTCGGCGTCCGTCACCTGCGTCAGCGCGGCTCGGGATCGGTCTCGCCAGACCCCGGCCTCGACCGGGTCGCCGGCGACGGCATGCGCCCGAGCCAGCGCCTCGTAGACCGCCGGGGGGTCCCAGTCCTCGATCCCCTCGCCGCCCGCCTCGACGATCGCCAGCGCCCGACGCGCGTGCCAGAGCGCCGGCTCGCCGCGGCCGAGCACGGCATAGACGCGCGAGCACAGCCACTCCCCCCGCGAGCGATTGGCGGGCAGACCGATGGCGTCCCAGTGCAGCCGTGAGGCGTGTGCGGCATGGATCATCCGGTCGACGTCCTCGGGCGAGCGATCCTCCTGCTCGAGCAGCGTCCAGGTGTAGTTGAAGAGACCCGCCGCGAGCGCACGCTGCGTCGTCGCGTCGAGGTCGGGCGGCATCGGGGGTCGACTCACGATCGGCTCCTTCCGGACATTCCGGCGATCACGCGTTGTCGAGCTCTCGAGAGATCGCCCGGAGGATGAACCGGGCGGCTTCGGCACTCTTGCCACCGAGCTTCTGGCCGTCGTCCTGCTCGAGCGCGACCATGAGGTCGGCGAGCATCGCCTCGAGCGCTGGGGTCCGGACCAGGTCCCCGGCGCCGAACGCGGCATCGAGTCGATCGGCGGCCCGGCGCGCGTTCTCCACGGCGTGGCCCTTGTCGTCGATGATCGCCCGGATCTCGCTCCGGGCGGCGTCCGCCCCCGGGCCGGTGCTCGACACCTCAGGCCCGGCGTTCGAGACGGGTGACGGGGACTGGCGTGTCGTCCTCCGCTGCGACCTCGATCGCCAGCGCGACGGCCTCCGGCTCGTGATGGCCGGCCGCCCAGTCGGCGTCGAGCATGCTCATCTGGAGCTCGTCCCAGTAGCGTCCGTCGCGCCAGATCGACTGGCGGGCCCGACCTTCGAGCACGAAGCCCGCCTTGCGGTAGGCCCGGATGGCCCGCTCGTTGAAGGCGAACACGGTGAGCGCCACGCGATGCAGCCCGAGCCGGTCGAAGGCGTGCTCGAGCATCAGCTCGGTCGCCTCGGTGCCGTAGCCCCGTCCCCAGGCATCCTTCTCGCCGATCGTGATGTGGAACAGCGCCGAGCCGTTGTCGGCGTCGAGCTGGCTGAACGCGCAGGTCCCGATCAGGCGGTCGTCCTCGTCGCGCAGGTGGATCGCCAGGGCCAGCGAGTCGGGCCCGACGACCCGCGCCTGGAAGAACCGGTCGATCTCGGTCGCCGGCATCGGACCTTCCTGGTAGCGGGTCAACCGGGCGACGTCGGCGTCGGAATACCAGCGCCGGAAGGCAGCCAGGTTCTCCGGCACATGGCGTCGGAGGACGATCCGCTCGCCTGTGATCGAGTCCGGGAACCAGCCGCGGTGGAGCATGGGCGACGAAGGTATACCATCCTTGGCATGCGCCGCTGGAGCGAGGTGGCCGAGCGGGTCGCCGCCACGACGCGCACCTCCGAGAAGACCCGCCTCCTCGCCGACGAGCTGAAGACGCTGCCCCCGGACGAGCTGCCGATCGCCGCGGTCTTCCTGGCCGGTCGCCCGTTCGCGGAGGTCGATGGCCGGTCGACCGGTCTCGGCTGGGCGACGATCGCCTCGGCGGTCACCGGACTGGCCGGCGCACCGGCGGGAGCCCTCGGCGAGGCGTACGACCGATCGTCGGACCTGGGCATCGCCGTGGCGGACCTCCTCGAACGCGCGAACGGGACCCGCCCACCCCTCGGTGACCCGCCCACCCTCGGCGAGGTCGCGGCCACGTTCGCGGAGATCGAGGCCGCGTCGGGACCCGCGGCCAAGGGCGCGGCCTTCAGCGAGCTCCTGGCACGGTGCGACCCGTTGACCGCCAAGTACATCGTCAAGGTCCTGTCGGGCGACCTCCGCATCGGGCTCCGCGAGGGCCTGCTCGAGGCAGCGATCTCGACCGCGTTCGACCGCCCGCTCGAGTCGGTCAAACGGGCCGGGATGCTGACCGGTGACGTCGGTGAGACCGCCCTGCTCGCCCGGGCCGGCGCACTCGAGTCGGCCAGTCTGCGGTTGTTCCACCCGCTCAAGTTCATGCTCGCCTCGCCCGCCGAGGATGCCGCGGAGATCATGACCCGGCTCGGGCCGACGGCCTGGGTCGAGGACAAGTACGACGGGATCCGCGCCCAGCTCCACCGCGAAGGCGATGACATCCGGCTCTACAGCCGGGACCTGCACGACGTCAGTGGCCAGTTCCCGGAAGTCGTCGACGGGGCCCGCCGGCTGGCCTGGGACGGCATCCTCGACGGGGAGATCCTCGCCTACCGGGACGGGGCGGTCATGCCGTTCGTCGCGCTCCAGAAGCGGCTCGGACGCAAGTCGCCGTCGGCGGCGATCCGGGCCGAGGTCCCGGTCGTCTACGTCGCCTTCGACATCCTCGCGATCGGCGACCTCGGCGGTCCCGTCGAGCCGCTGCTCGACCAGCCCTTGAGCGAGCGGCGTCTCCGACTCGACGGTCTGCAGCTCCCGCTCGTGGACGACGGCGGCCGGTTCGCGCTGTCCCACCTCGTGTCGGTCGGCTCGGTCGAGGACCTGGAAGGGGCCTTCGACGATGCCCGAGGCCGGAACAACGAAGGCCTCATGGTCAAGGATCCGACGAGTCGGTATACGCCCGGAAGACGGGGTCTCGGCTGGCTGAAGATGAAGAAGGCGCTGGCGACGCTCGACTGCGTCGTCGTCGGTGTCGAGGTCGGCCACGGGAAGCGCCACGGGGTCCTGTCGGATTACACGTTCGCGGTCCGCGATGACGCCTCCGGCAAGCTCGTCACGATCGGCAAGGCGTACAGCGGGCTGACCGACGCCGAGATCGCCGAGATGACCGCCTGGTTCGAGGCGCACACGCTGGAGCGCTTCGGACGCTACCGGGTCGTCGAACCGGCGATCGTCGTCGAGATCGCCTTCGACGTGATCGTCCGCTCGAACCGCCATCGGTCGGGGTTCTCGCTCCGATTCCCGCGCATCGCCGGGCTCCGACCCGACAAGCGACCCGACGAGATCGACACCGTCGCGAACGTCGAGGCGATCTGGCGTGGCCTCCAGCACGGGGCCGAACACCTGGTGACAGCACGCGCCGGGAGTCCGACGCCGACCTGATCAGGGGCTGGCGTCGGGCAGCGTCGGGCGTATCCTGTCGCCTATGTTCGCGCCCGCGCAGCAGACCGAGCTCACGCTCTACACGGACGCCTACATCATCCGCGGGACGGTCGAGACCCGGGAACGCCGGGTGAGCGACATCCTCAACCACGCCGAGCACGATTTCCTCGTCCTCCGCGAGGCCAGCCTCGACGAGTACGGCGTGCGATCGATCGCCGTCACCGCCGAGTACGCCCAGGTCAACCTCTCGAGCGTCCTGTTCGCGGTCGCCAACGACTACGTCGGACCCGCGCCCGAGCTTCGGATGCCGAAGGTGCCGGAGGAGGCGATGATCGTCATCCCGCCGTTCCGGATCACCGGGCGGATCCATCTCCTGCCGGAGCGCAACCTCGTCGACGCGCTCGGCGAGCTCATCGGCCGGTTCGTGCCGGTCACGGACGCGGCGTTCTGGTCGGACACGATCGGCGAGGCGCGTCAGACCGCGACGATGGTCGCCGTCAACCACACCCGGACCCAGATCTTCGCGCCCCACCGCGTCGTCGATCCGTGGGCCGACCTCCGGACGTCCGAGCCCGGCGTCGACGGCTAGTCCCGGGTCAGCGATCCACCGGCAGGTCGAGCCGGTCGCCCCACTCCGACCAGCCGCCGTCGTAGACGGCCACATCGTCGTGGCCGAGCAACCCGAGGACGAAGGCGAGCTTCGCCGACGCGACGCCCGACGCGTCGTAGCACACGATCCGCCGACCGCGGGTGACGTTCGCCTTGAGCAGCAGGTCGCGCAACGCGTCGCCCGGCAGGAACCTGCCGGTGCCGGGTTGCGTGGTCGTCGATACGGGCACGTTGAGCGCGCCGGGGATGTGCCCGAGCCGGCGGGTGTTGCCTTCGAAGCCGCGGTACTCGGCCGGTGCCCGGGCGTCCAGCAGGGTCACATCCGGTGACCCGAGCAGGCTCCGGACGTCGGTCGTCGACAGGCGCATCCGGGCCACGGCGCGGGGGATGAACGTGGCCGGCGTGGCCGGCAGGCTCGCCTTCGACAGCTCGTGGCCGGCCGTCGTCCAGGCGGCCATCCCGCCGTCGAGGATCCGGGCCGACTCGAGCCCGTACACGCGCAGGCTCCACCAGGCGCGCGCGGCGTAGAGGCTCGCCGTGTCGTCGTAGAGCACGACCGTGGTCCC
The DNA here is from genome assembly GCA_963783135.1 of uncultured Chloroflexia bacterium. Lineage (GTDB taxonomy): Bacteria > Chloroflexota > Limnocylindria > Limnocylindrales > CSP1-4 > Chersky-267. The sequence continues at coordinate 534,237 of CAWAMH010000005.1, forward strand.
GCCGCCGATCCCGAGCCGACCGAGCGCGGCCGCGACCTGGTCGGGTCCGGCCAGGAGCATGAGCGGGCTCTCCTCGTCGCGCGCGACGAGATCGACGCTCCAGTCCAGATAGCCAGCCCCCGGGATATGTCCGGCGGTGTGGGCGGTCAGTCCGGTCCCATCGGGGCGTGAGCGGACATCGAGGACCCGCAGCTCCGGTCGCCCGAGGTTCTCGGCCAGCCACTCCACCGTGGCCAGGAGCTCGGGCCGGGGGTAGCCACTCACGGCCGTATCATACGGACCCGTGGTGACCCCTTTCCTCCCGGAGGCCGATCGGCTCGCCGCCGTCCGCGAGGCCCTGCCGGCGACGGGTGCGGGGATCTATCTCAATGCCGGGTCGGTCGGGCCGATGCCCGCGGAGACCCATCGGGCGATGGCCGAGGAGGCGGATCGCCAGCTGCGACTCGGCAGCGCGAGCTGGGACGACTTCCTTGAGCTCCTCGAGCGGATGGATGAGGCTCGCGCATCGGTCGCGGCGGTCGCCCACGCCGACCCGGCGGCGATCGCGCTGGCCCACTCGACGACCGATGCGCTGAACATCGCCTGCTGGTCCGTCGACTGGCGTCCCGGCGACCGAGCCGTGACGACCCGGTTCGAGCATGCCGGTGGACTCGGGCCGCTGTACACCCTGCGCGATCGACTGGGGATCGAGCTCGTCATGACGGACCTCGGCGACGGCGGCGACGATGAGCGCACCCTCGCGGCCCTCGACGCGGCGATCGTCGCGGGCACGAAGCTCGTCTCCGTCAGCCACGTGGCCTGGACCACCGGCGCGGTCCTGCCGATCGGCCGGATCGCGGAGCTCGCCCATGCCCGCGGCGCGCTGCTCGTCGTCGACGGCGCGCAAGCCATCGGTGCCATCCCGGTCGATGTCGGCGCGCTCGGTGCCGACTTCTACGCGATGCCGGCCCAGAAGTGGCTGCTCGGCCCCGAGGGGATGGCGGCACTCCATGCCGGGCCGGGCGTCCTCGAGCGCACGCGCCAGACCTTCGCCGGGTACTTCTCGTATGCATCGCACGACCTGGTCGGGACCGCCGAGCTGTGGCCCGACGCTCGCCGCTTCGAGACCTCGGGCTACGGCCGGACGGCGGTCCTCGGGATGGCGCGGAGCATCGCCTGGCTCTCGATGTACGTCGGGCTTGACTGGGTCCACGCCCGCGGCGCGAGCCTCGCCCGCCGACTCGCCGACCGCCTCGCGTCGATCGACGGGGTCGAACTGGTCACGCCGCGTGAGCAGATGGCGACCCTGGTGACGTTCCGCATCCCGGGTTGGCCGGTCGCTGACGCCTTCGAGGAGATCGGCCGGCGGTCCTTCGCGATCTTCCGCTCGGTGCCGATCGACGCCCTGCGGGCGAGCGTCGGCTTCTATAACTCCGAGGAGGAGCTGGAGCGATTCGCGTCGGTCGTCGAGCTCGTCGCCGGCCACACTCCGGCGACGCTCCCGCCGCGCCGGACCCTGACGATGCTCGGAGACGCCGGATGACCGCCGGCCAGGACCGACGTGACGAGGTCCGCCGGCGCGGCTGGTTCGAGGTCCGCTGGCGCCAGTTCCGGAACGCGCCGCGGCCGGTCGTCCGGGCCGTCCTGAGCCCGCTTGTCGTTGCCATCGTCCTCGGCCTGGCGTACCTGGCCTACGACGTCGCGCTGGCGCGCGGTACGCAGCTGCCGGGCGGCGACCTCCGGGTCCTCGCCGTGGCGGTCTTCATCGTCCTCGTCCTGGTCGTCGGCTCGGCGGTCACGTACCTCATCGTCCCGCAGCCGACCGGCGCTGGGGGGCGTCGGACACGGAGCCCGTGGAGCGCCGCGCTGGGCCTCTTCGCGGCAGTCCCGATCGCCTACCTCATCCTCGTCGTCGAGGGCCAGCTGCTGCGTCCGCTGCTCGTCTGAGCGGCGCGGCCGGGGCCGGCATTCACCCCGTCGCCGACGGGTGTCGGGCGGACCACGGTAAGGACGTTCGTTCGGTGACGTGGCCCGGACGCACCGCTTCCACGCTCAGGGGTCCACCAGGGACTAGCCCCTCCGTACCATTCCGCGCTATCGTGCGCCCGCTATCATCTGCCCCGTGGCCGTCGCACTCGATGGTCGCGGAGAACGTCCGAGGGTTCGCGCGTGTCGTCTGAAGAGAACCACGTCGCTCTGCCGAAGCTCTACGGGGCGCCGGCCTATGCCCGTCCGCCGCGCACGATCGAGGAGATCGAGCGGCCGATCGACCCGGACGACCTCCCGCTCGAGCTCGATCGGACGGACGAGGAGCACGAGTTCGCGTCGCGCATCGCGGGCGACATGTTCGCGCCGATCCTGGTGACCCCGACGAACGGCCACAACGGGCACGGCCAGCTCGAGGCCCGGCCGTTCCGATTGCGCGGGCTGACGGAGAAGCTCTTCCGCAGCTCCTAGCCCCTCCGAGCGCCTGCTCCCCGGTCGGCCCGGACGTCGGCCGAACGCCTCTCCGGATCCTGTTCGGTCCCTTCCGCGCGGCTTGCATCGACGGCAAGGCAGTTGTCGTCACCGAGCTGGCGGAGGAGCTGGATCGCCACGATGTAGGCCGGCCAGCCGGCCAGCCTGCGCCCCGCACGCGCCGGAGCGGGACGAGCACCTCCGCGTGGGCGCAGCGCTCGACGTCTGCGGCCGGCCAGTCCAGGTCGAGACACAGGCGGGTCATCGCGACCTCGCCGTGCGGACGGAGCGACAGCTCGAGCACCGCAACCGGCGGGATGCCGCGCTCGGCCAGGGCGGCCGTCAGCCAGTGCCGCCAGCGGGTCGCCTCTGCAGCGGACGGATCGAACGTCATCGGCGCCCGCATCGTACGCCGATCTCAGATGAGAACTCTGGCAGCAGGTCTAGAACTCCTAGACACATGTCTCCTGGAGCCCGATACTTCCAAGGCATGACAGAAACTCGTGAGTCCGCGTCCGGCCGTCTCCGGGTCGGTCAGGCCGCCGAGATGCTCGGCGTCTCGATCGACACCCTGCGTCGGTGGGAGACCGACGGTCGTCTTCGGATGACCCGGTCCGAGGGTGGTCAGCGGCTCGTCGACATCGAGGACGTCTCGCGCCTGCTGGAGGAGCGGCGGAAGTCCGCGACCGACCGGCCGATCGTCGCCCAGTCGGCTCGCAATCGGTTCCCGGGCTTCGTCACGAGGATCGAGCGCGATGGCGTGGCCGCGGTCGTCGAGGTCATCGCCGGGCCGCATCGGATGGTCAGCCTCATGACGGCCGAGGCCGTGGATGAGCTCGACCTCAAGGTCGGCGATGAGGCCGTCTGTGTCGTGAAGGCGACGAACGTCATCGTCGAGATCCCGTCGTCGAGGGAGTGGCGCTCATGAAGTCCCGGTCGGCGGTGTCCCTCAGCCTCGTCCTGTTCGTCATGGCCGCCTGCTCGAGCGGCGGAGCCTCGTCCGCGCCGAGCGTTCCGGCGTCTGCGGCCGCCCCGACCGCCGCCCCGGCCAGCGCGGCCACGTCGCCCTCCGCCGCCGACCTCACGATCCTCGGCGCGGCATCGCTCAAGAAGGTCCTCGACCAGGCCAAGACCGCCTACGAGGCCGCGAATCCGGGGACGAAGCTGACGATCTCGACCGACTCGTCGTCGGCGCTCGAGACGAAGATCGAGCAGGGCGCACCGGCCGACGTCTTCCTGTCGGCTGACACGACGAACCCGAAGAAGCTCGTCGACAAGGGCCTGGCCGCCGGCGAACCGGTGACCTTCGCCGGCAACAAGCTGACCGTGATCGTGCCATCTGACAACCCGGCCGGGATCAAGACGCCCGCCGACCTCGCCAAGCCCGGTGTCAAGATCATCGCGGCCGAAGACGCCGTGCCGATCACGAAGTACGCCACCCAGCTCGTCGCCGACCTGGCGAAGGAGACCGGCTACCCGGCCGACTTCGCCGCCGCGTACACCAAGAACATCGCTTCCAAGGAGGACAACGTCGGCCAGGTCGTCGCCAAGATCGAGCTCGGCGAGGGTGACGCCGGGATCGTCTACGTCACCGACGCGAAGTCTTCGACGAAGGTCATGCCGATCGACGTCCCGCCGACGGCCGACGTCCCGGCGACCTATGACGGCGTCGTCGTCAAGGCGTCCCAGGATCCGGCGGCGGCGAAGGCGTTCCTCGACTGGCTCGCGGGACCCGACGGCCAAGCGATCCTGAGCAGCTTCGGGTTCCTGCCCCCGTCGTGATCGACGATCCGGCGGTACGCCGCGAGCCGGTCGACACGCGACTCACCCGCCCGAGGGCCGCTGGCGAGCGCGGAGGGTCCTGGGGGGATCGCGGGCTCGCCGCGCTCGCGGCGTTGTTCGGGCTGTTCCTCGGACTGCCGGTCCTCACCCTCCTCGTCCGCTCGGTCATCGATGGCTCACTCGCGGTCGCGCTGGCCTCGCCGGCGGTCCTCAGCGCGCTCTGGCTCAGCCTCTACACCACCGCGATCAGCCTGGTCATCACCGTGACGCTGGGGCTGCCATTGGCGTTCTCGCTGGCGCGCCGCCGGTTCCGGGGCAAGGGGCTGGTGGAGGCGGTCGTCGATCTGCCGATCGTCCTGCCACCGGCGGTCGCGGGTCTCGCGCTGCTCCTCGTCTTCGGGCGGCGCGGCCTGCTGTCGGCACCGTTCGAGCTCCTCGGGATCTCTGTCCCGTTCACGACGATCGCGGTGATCCTCGCCCAGACGTTCGTGTCGGCGCCGTTCTTCGTGCGCTCGGCGCGGACCGGGTTCGCCGGCGTTGATCGCGACCTCGAGGACGCCGCCCGGGTCGATGGGGCATCCGAGCCGCACCTGTTCCGGACGATCACGGTCCCGCTCGCCGGAGCCGCCCTGGCGGCGGGCCTGGTGATGACCTGGGCCCGCGCACTCGGCGAATTCGGGGCCACGATCATGTTCGCGGGCAACGTCGAGGGCAAGACCCAGACCCTCCCTCTCGTCGTCTACTCCGAGTTCCAGGCGGGCAACCTCGACGCGTCGATCGCCGCGGCCGCGATCCTCGTCCTGGCCGCGTTCGGCGTCCTCGTCGCGGTCCGCGTCCTCCATTGGGGACGTGCGCTGGACACCCGGAGCATCGGATGAACCGCTGCGAGCGCTGTGGCGGGACCATGCTCGATCCCGCCGCGTGTGTCTCCTGCGACGCACGGATGAGCAGCCCGCCGCACATTTGCCTGCGCCGGCTTACCGTCGTCAGCGACGAGCACGGCTGCCTGCCGACCTTTCCGGGCCTGGCGCTCGATCACGAGACCGACTGGCGCCTCGACCAGCTCGGTCTCGACCCATCCGAAGGAGCAGGACCATGAAGATCAGTGCGCGCAACCAGCTCGCCGGCACCGTCCGGAGCGTGAGCGAAGGCGCGGTGATGGCCGAAGTCGTCGTCGACGTCACCGGCGGTCACGAGCTCGTCGCAGCGATCACCGCCGAGTCGGCACGACGTCTCGGGTTGGCGCCCGGCACAGCTGTCGTCGCGGTCATCAAGTCGACCGAGGTCATGCTCGCCGTCGATGACTGACGACTCGGAGGACGGCCGCGCCGAACCGCTGGTCGTCTTCGCCGCCGGCTCGCTGCGACCGGCCTTCGAGCGTGGGCCTGCCGACGGAGCGCCGTGGCCCGGCGGGCCGGTGGTCTTCCGCTACGCGAACGCACGAGACCTGGCGCTGGCGATCGAGCAGGGCGAACGCGCCGACGTGTTCGCCTCGGCCAGCCCGACCGATCCCGAACGTCTCCATGCCGCCGGGATCCTCGATGAGCCGTCCGCCTTTGCTCGGAACGAGGTCGTGATCGGCGTGGCACACGACCGGAGCGGGTCGATCCGGGGGCTCGACGACCTCGCGGCCCCGGGCGTCCGTCTCGTGATCGAGATCCCTGGCGTCCCGCTCGGCGAGTACACCCGCGAGGCGCTCCGGCGGCTCGGACGGCGCGAGCTCGTCGACCGCATCCTGGCCAATGTCGTCCACGAGGAGGCCGATGTCCAGGCGGTGACCGCGCGGCTGACCGACGGCGCGGCTGACGCCGGGTTCCTCTACCGGACCGATGTCATCGCTGCCGGCGACCGGTTGGGCGCGATCGAGCTGCCGACGATCGCCCGGGTCGAAGCGACATACGTCGTTGGGGTCGTTCGTGGGTCGCGGGGCGAGGCTCGGGCGCGGTCGTGGGTCGCCTGGCTCGCGGGGCCGGCCGGTCGGGCGACGCTCGAGGCCGTCGGGTTCGCGGCGCCGGCGTCGGTCCGCACCTGATCCGACCGAACCACCGCCACGCCGCTACCACGTCGTCGCTTGCGGACCAGCGCCGACCGGGTGCTAGCATCGCGGCGGGGGAGTAGCTCAGTGGTGAGAGCAGCCGTCTTATACACGGCCGGTCCCTGGTTCGAATCCAGGCTCCCCTACCACGGGACGTCTCTGGCGGACGTCTACGCCCACGGCCGCCCACCCGCGGCTGGTCACTTGGCCTAGCGGCATGGTACAAATCCGGGCATGACCACGTCCCGTGCCGTGACCCGGCCGCGCTGGCACTACGCCTTCGTGATCGCGGTAGTGACCTTCGTGGTCATCCTGGTCACCGCCGGCGTCCGGGCTGCGCCTGGCGCGTTCATCGTCCCGCTCCAGGACGAGTACGCCTGGAGCCGCGGCAGCATCTCGCTGGCCGTCGCGGTGAGCATCCTCGCCTACGGCTTCGCCGCGCCGCTGGCAGGCGGCCTCATCGATCGGTTCGGTCCGCGCCGGCTGACGATCGCCGGCTGCGCCCTGATCGCCGCGGGTCTGCTGCCGATGCTGTGGATGACCCAGGAGTGGCAGCTCTTTCTGTTCTGGGGCCTGATCGTGGGTGTCGGGACGGGGGCGATCGGCGGGGTCCTCGGCGCGACGATCGCGACCCGCTGGTTCCGGACGCATCGTGGGATGGTGGTCGGGCTGTTCTCGGCCGCGTCGTCGATGGGCCAGCTGATCTTCCTGCCCTCGCTCGTCGCGCTCATCGAGACGTCCGGCTGGCGCAGCGCGGTGGCCGCGATGACCGTGGCCGTCCTGCTCGCGGCGATCCCGGCGCTGATCTTCCTCCGCGATCGACCGGCCGATGTCGGGCTCCAGCCGTACGGCGACGACGGCAGCGCCGCGGCCGCCGAGGCCGAGCTGGCCGAGGCCGCCGACGGGGCCACACTCCGAGAGGCGACCCGGACGCGCGACTTCTGGCTGCTCGCCGGCAGCTTCTTCGTCTGCGGGTATACGTCGAACGGGCTCATCGGGACCCACCTCATCCCGCACGCCGTCGAGCACGGCTTCAGCCCGGCCACCGCGGCGAGTGCCGTCGGACTCATGGGGATGATGAACGTGGTCGGGACGCTCGCTAGCGGCTGGCTGACCGACCGCTACGACAACCGCAAGCTGCTCGCCTTCTACTACACGTTCCGGGCCCTGTCGATCGTCTTCCTGCCGGTCATCCTGGCCGTGCCCCAGCTGTTCCTGTTCGCGATCGTCTATGGCCTCGACTGGATCGCGACCGTCCCGCCGACGGTCAACCTGACCGCTCGGCTCTACGGGCGGGCGCACATGGGCACGATCTACGGCTGGATCTTCTGCTCGCACATGATCGGGGCGGCGCTGGCGGCCTTCCTCGGCGGCGCCGTCCACGACGTGCTCGGCGACTACACCTCGATGTTCCTGTCGGCCGGTCTGCTCGGGTTCATCGCCGCGGCGATGGCCCTCCGGATCTCGGTCCCGGGCCGACCGGATCCCACGCCGACCCCCGGCTCGGCGGCCGCTGCCGCCTGACCGGCAGACCGGCTACCAGGGCAGGATCTGGCGCAGGGCGAAGACGACGTTCGCCGGGCGCTCGGCGAGTCGGCGCATGTACCACGGGTACCAGTGCTCGCCGTAGGCGATCAGACAGCGGACGTCGAACCCGCGCCCGCCGAGCTTGCGCTGCTGGTCCGCCCGGACCCCGTACAGCATCTCGATCTCGATCCTGGCCGGCTCGAGCCCGACCGAAGCGTCGAACCGGGCCAGCTGGTCGATGAGGGCGACATCGTGGCTGCCGGCCATGAACCTGGCCGCGCCGTCGCGGACGGCTGGCGCGAATGTCGTCGCGATCGCCAGGAACGCGGCATCCACGTCGCGTCGCGATCGATAGGCCACCGAGGCAGGCTCGTCGTAGGCGCCCTTGACGAGGCGGATCGCCGGCTTGAGCGGAAGGAGCCGCTGGACGTCCGCCGGCGTCCGGAGGAGGTAGGCCTGGAGGCACAGCCCGACGTTGTCGTGCGCGGCCCGGGCGCGCTCGTAGAAGGCGATCGTGCCCTCGACGTAGGCGCTGCCTTCCATGTCGACCCAGGCCCACGTCCCGACCTCGGCGGCGCGCACGGCGATCCGGTCGAAATGGCGGTACGCGGTCTCGACGTCGAGGTCGTAGCCGAGCTGGGTGAGCTTGATCGAGACCTCGCCATCCAGGCCTCGGCGCTCGATCTCATCGAGGACGGCCAGGTAGTGATCCGCGACCGCCTGCGCCTCGGTGAGATCCGTGAGGTTCTCGCCCAACCTCGTGAATGCCGCCTTGATCCCGGCAGAGCGACAGGCGACGGCAGCGGTCATCGCGGCGTCGAGATCCTCGCCGGGCATGAAGCTGCGGACGGCCCGCCGGACGAACCGGAGGCGCGGCAGGTGCTCCTTGAGCCATGGGTTGCGCGCCATCCAGAGCAGGATCGTCCGCACCGTCGCTCTCCTCCCTGGACGCATCGACGTTCCAAGAGTAGCGCCGCCGACGGGTATCCTGCGGTCCGATGAGCGAGCCGACGAAGCCCTCCGAGCGACCGGGTACGGCCGAGTCCGCGGAGGTCCCGGCCGTCGCCGGACTGACCGAGCATGCGGCGTTCAACCGGGCGTCCTGGAATGCCGACGCCGACGACTACCAGGCCCGCAACGACCCCCAGCTGGCCGTCAGCGGCGGGATGGCCTGGGGGGTGTGGCACATCCCGGAGTCGGAGCTCCACGTCCTCGGCGAGGTCGCGGACCGTGACATCCTCGAGCTCGGCTGCGGTGCCGCGCGCTGGTCCATCGCGCTCGCGCGGGCCGGCGCTCGACCCGTCGCCCTCGACCTGTCCGACCGGCAGCTCGAGCATGCCCGTCGGCTCATGACCGAGGCTGGGGTCGACTTCCCGCTCGTCCACGCCAGCGCCGAGGCGGTCCCGCTCCCAGATCGCAGCTTCGACATCGTGTTCTGCGACCACGGCGCGATGTCCTTCGCGGATCCGTACCTGACCGTGCCGGAGGTCGCCCGACTCCTCCGCCCCGGTGGCCTGTTCGCGTTCAGCCAGACCTCGGCGATCCTCGACCTGACCTGGCCCGACGAGGCTGAGCGTACCGGTGAGACGCTCATCCGCGACTACTTCGGGCTCCACCGCCTCGTGTCGAGCGATGAGATCGCCTTCCAGCTCCCGTACGGGGAGTGGATCCGGCTGTTCCGGGCCAACGGCTTCGAGGTCCTCGACCTCATCGAGCCGCGGCCCGACCCGGACGCGACGAGCACCTACCGCGATGAGGTCGAACTCGACTGGTCGCGGCGCTGGCCGTCCGAGTCCATCTGGCGGCTGCGCCGGACGACCGGATGACGCCCTCCCCGCTCACCGGCCGGGTCGCGCTCGTCACCGGAGCGGCCGGCGGGATCGGCCTGGCGACGGCCCGGCGGCTGGCCGAGGACGGCGCGGCCGTCGGCTGCCTCGACCGCGATGAGCATCGGCTCGCGACCGCGGTGGACACGCTCGAACGGGACGGGCTGCGGGCGGTCGCCCTGGTCGCCGACGTGACCGACGCGGCGGCGATCTCTCGCGCTGCGACGACGCTCGAGGCGACGTTCGGCGTCGTCGGGATCCTCGTCAACAACGCTGGGGTCGGCGGTAAGGGCCGGTTCGTGGACATCGACCACATCGAGTGGCGACGGGTGCTCGACACCCATGTCGACGGGGCCTTCCACGCGTCCAAGGCGGTGCTGCCGGGGATGATCGCGACCGGCTGGGGCCGGATCGTCAACGTCAGCTCCGAGTCGGTCTGGCTCGGCAACACGAGCGTGCAGTACGCGACGGCGAAGGCGGCCCTCCTCGGCTTCACCAGGTCGCTGGCCCGTCAGGTCGCGGGATCCGGGATCAACGTGAACGCCGTCGCGCCCGGCCCGGTCGAGACGGCGATGCTCTTCGACTCACCACCCGAGCACGTCGAGGCCGAACGGCGGACCGTCCTGATCGGACAATTCCTGGCCCCGGACGAGATCGCGGCCACGATCGCGTTCCTCGTCGGGCCTGGCGGTGACGCCTATGTCGGCCAGGTCCTCTCACCGAACGGCGGGACGGTCTTCCCCGGCTGACGATGACAGTCGGTGACCGCCGGCATGGCGAGCGAGGCCGGCCGCCCAGGATCGGGCGTCAGACGGTCGTGCGCAGCTCGTCGACGACCGCGGCTCGTCGGTCGGCGCTGAACCCGCGCTGGACCGGCAGCGAATTGAGGTAGGCCGGGATCTGGTCGCGGGTCACGACCGCGCAGTTCGGCGTTCGATGCAGCCGGTCGTCCGATGCGATGACCGCCGCATGGACCCGGACGACGAAGCCACGGTCGTTCGCGGCCAGCCAGTGCCGCACCCGATCGGCCGAGCGGACGGCTCGCTCCAACGGGTTCTCGAGCGGGACCCAGCGGTCCTTGCCGACGCGGAGCTCCCAGCGCCCGCCGTCGACACGGGTCAGGGCCGCCGGTGGCACGGGCTCGAAGACGGCGATGCCATGCGGCCCGACGATGAGTTCCGAGACGACCCGCCCGTCCGGGAGCTGGACGCCGGTGGCCGCCGCGTAGTCCGCGCCGAGGACCCTGCTGAGGCCCGTCACGGGATGGGGCCGCGACCGCATCGCCGAGGCGCGCTCCACGGCACCGGCGAGCCAGGCGATACCCGCGAGCGCCGCGATGGCCGGGGCCGCGATCAGCAGCGCCCAACCGAGCGCCGAGACGATCACGCGGACACCGGTCGTGCGCGGGTCGGGGATGAACCGCTGGCTGAACGGCGTGGCCAGGGCGAGATAGCCGAGGGCGATCCCCAGACCCACGAGGAGCAGGCCGATGACGAGCCCGGCGACGATCGAACGGCGGGAGCCGGTCCGCGACGGCTGGGGATGGAGGACCTGCATGCCACGACTGTGCGCGACGGGCACCGCTCGCGCCATCACCAGTTCGAACTAGCCGATGCGAGCCGTCGGGACCACCCGGCGCACCGCACGCCACCTGACCACCCAGGTCCGGTGTGTCCGGTCAACGGACGCCCGGACGGACGGCCTTCGTCCGAAGGGAGGTCCGTACCATTGCCCTCCCTGGAGGGCTCCCGCATCCTCGGATCAGCACCGGGCGTGCTCCTTCATCCGCATTCATCCCGCGCCCGGGGCGGAGGTCTCATCCGTGCCGATCGCACGTCGCGATCCGGCATGGCGCCGTGTACGGCCGTGGCTGTCTGCCGCTGCCGTCGTGACGCTCATGCTCGCTGCCTTGGCCGGGCCTGCCCTTGCCCAGGATCGTCCGACCCGCGGGTCCGAGGGCGGCGCTTCGACGAGCCTGCGCGACCCGCGGGTATCGCTCCGCTACGGCCGGCCGTCGAGCCTCATCCGCTTCTCGGTGATCTACCGGGACCGTGATGGATCGCCGCCGTCGGCCGTCCGGGTCGTGATCGACGGGCACCCACGGGCGATGACCGCGCTGAGCCCATCGACGCACTATCGGCAGGGCGTCCGGTTCGGGGTCGCCGCGAAGCTGCCGGTCGGGCGGCACCGGGCCCGATTCGAGGCCGTGAGCGAAGCCGGCGACGCCGCCTCGGCCCGTGGTGGGGTGATCCGGATCGTCGCTCGACGCGCGTCCGGTTCCGGCTCGAGCGCCAGCGGGACCGGCGGCGGCGCCGGTCCGAGCGGCTCCGGCTCGGGCTCGACGGACGCCGGCGCTTCCCAGGACAGCGATGGCGCTGACGCTCCCCCCGCCGGCGCGCCCGATCCGCGCGGCGACCGAGGGTCGTCGGACGATGCCACGGACGCGCCGGCCGGCGCGACGACGGGGCGGGACGACGCGGTCGGCGACACGATCGGTCCAGGTGCCGCCGCGGAGGATCCTGGGGCCGTCGGCGCACCGGCCGACCGGGTCTCCGACGGCGTCGATGCCGGCCGGCTGGGACCGTCGTGGTCGGTCGCGGGCGACGTCGGCGTCGGGGACGGCTCGACCGCCAGTCCCACACCCGCCGCGATCGCCCGGGTCGACGACGCGTCCGGCCCAGGCCCCGGTGGGAGCGTCGGTGGCGTCGGCGGCCCCTCCGGAGGCCCGGGTGGCCGGGTCGTCACCGCGACGGTGGACCCACTCGAGCTGCTCGGCGTGTCCGATGACCTCTTCGATCGGGTCTTCCGGGCGACCCCGGTGATGGTGACGACGACCGGCACCGTCGTCGTCTGGGCGGCCTTCGTGTTCTTCGGCAAGCGGCGCCGCGACGGCGAGCCGCCGGCCCCCGACGAGGTGCTCGCCGCGCACGCGGGGACTGCTCACGACCCGATCGCGGTCGAGCACCTCGTGCCGCCGATCGCCCCGGTCGACCTGCCGCCCGGCGTGGACCCGACCGAAGCCGGTCTGCCCCGCTGGCGACGCCCGTCGCTCCTCCAGGCGCGCAAGACCGACCCGCTCCGGTCGGCGGTGATCGCGGCCAGCCTCACGTTCGCCGATGGCGCGGTCCAGCCGTACGCCGGTCTCGAGCGGCGCCGCATCCGCTACCGGCTCGTTCGGCTCCTCGACGTGCCCGATGAGGTCCGCTCGACGGAGATCGGGATCCTCGACGAGGGTGACGAGGTCCAGCTCATCGACGCCTACGGGGCGTACCGGCTCGTCCTCTGCCCGGACGGCCAGGAGGGCTGGCTCCACCGGATGGTCCTCGGGGACATCGTGCGCGACGACGACGCGGGCGAGCTCGGATCGGATGCCATCGACGACGACGTCCTCGCCGCCTACCTCGCGACGCGCGCGAAGAGCGCCTAGTCCGTCAGCGGTCCCGGCGAAGCACCAGGATGTGCTGGTGGGTGATGTTCGGCACGAACGCGTTCGGGTAGCCGTACGGCCGCAGCCGTGTGCCGGCCTGATGCCAGATGAGGTCGCCCTTCGGGACGAGTCCCACCCGCTCGGCCCGCGCGGCGAGGTCCGCCCCGGTGAACACGTACCGCCCGTCCTGGTAGGCGTCCCGGACGATGACTACGGCATACCGTCCGGGTCGCAGGACGCGCCGACATTCGCCGAGGACCGTCTCCATCCGGTCGAGGAACGTGGCGTAGTCAGGGCTGTTGGCCAGGTCGGCGGGGTCGTCGCTGATCATCGCGTAGTCGGTCCGCCGGTTGGCGTGGGTCTCCGCGAGCTTGCCACCGGCCATCGTCAGCGGCAGCTGGACGTTGTACGGCGGATCCGTCGCGACGAAGTCGATCGACGCGTCGGCAACGCCCGGGAGCGCGAGCAGCGCGTCCGCGCGGCGTAGCTCCAGCCCCGACCCGTCGAACGTCCGGACGCCACCGGGATCGGTCGGTCCGATGTCGGCCAGGAGGGGGCCGCGGCCGTCGCGTTCGGCCGCGAGCTCGTCGACGATCGACCGATAGACGTCGACCCAGCGCGGGTCGAGCTCGAAACCGAGCGCCCGGCGCGGACCCTGGGCGATCGCCGCCCCAAGCAGCGTCCCGCCGACACCGGCGAACGGATCGAGGACCAGCTCGCCGGTCCGGCTGAAGAACTCGATCAGCCGGCACATCAGCCGCGGCGGCTTGTTCGCCCCGTGCGCCTTGCGCCGGGCGTGACCCAGCTCGGACGGATAGGCCGTGGACCAGATCGACTTCGTGAAGTACAGCCACTCCTCGCCGGACAGCTCATTGAGCGTGTTCCCGGGGTGCGGCGTGCCGCGTGCCGGTGCCTCCCCGACCGGCTCGTCCGGGAGCGCGGCGGCCCCGACCAGCTCGCCCGGGAGCGCGGGCGGTGTGGCATCCGTCCGGCGAGCCGTGACGCGGTCGACCATGACCCGCAGCCTAGCGGTTCGCCGGTCCCCGGACACGGTCGGACCCCGCGGTCCCGTGCAGGGCCAAGCCTCGTCCGAGTCCATTGGCAGCGTCGCTTGGAATAGCCGAACCCGAACCAGCTGTGCGTGGGACGCTCGAACGAGGGGAGCAGCGGGTCCCTGGACCGGTCGCCGATCGTGATTCATCCCGAGCCGAGCGTGACGCGGTACGAAGCGGACGGCCCGACTCCCCGCGGACCCTTCCGAGGCACTGCTCGACCCCTGGTTCGAGCGTGGGACGCACATCGGCGGACAGCTGGCGAGGCGGGACGCACAACGACGACAGCTCGTTCGAGCGTGGGACGTACCTCCGGCGGACGGCTGTTCGAGCGCGGGACGCAGATCGGCGGGTCGCTCGCGAGCGACCGCGCGCACGGTGCGGACCACCCAGGCCGACCCGTCGACAGCGACGGACCGCGGCGGAGGGTCACCGGGGTCCGTATCCAGGTCTTCTGGTGGAGGTACGCACCGGAGGCCGCGTCGGATCGTCGAGCGCGGTTCCGGCCGCCCCTAGAATGCCGACATGCCCGTGAGGTTCTCGAGCGGACGGTTCGTCGGGCGCGAGCGAGAGCTCGCGCGGCTCGCGGGCGCGCTCGAGGCCGCGGTCGACGGCCGGTCGTCGACCCTCCTCGTGTCGGGTGGCGGCGGGCTCGGGGCGAGCCGGCTCCTCGACGAGGCCGAGCGGCGGATCGCGGGCCTGCCCGAGGATCTGGTGGTCGTCCGCTGCCGGGCCCTGCCCGGTCGGAGCGGGGATCCGTATGCCCCGGTCGTGACCGGTCTCGGGACGCTCGTCGCCGGGTTCGACGATCGCGAGCTCGCACGGGTCGCCGGGATCGGTGCCGAGGAGCTCGCCAAGCTCCTGCCAGCGACGGTCGATCGGCTCGGGGCGCTCGGCCTGCTCCCGGCCCGCCCCACCGTCACCGAACCGGAGCGCCGTCAGACCCGGATGCTCGAGTCGATCCTCGGCCTCCTCATCCGGATCGGCGAGCGGACCCCGGTCGTGCTGGCGCTCGAGGACCTTCAGTCAGCCGATGCGGGGACCCGCGCCTTGGCCACCTTCCTGGCCCGGGTCTCGCGACCCGGCCGGCTGTGTGTCGTGGCGACCTATCAGCCCGATGAGCTGACCCGCAGCCATCCACTCCGGACCGCGCTCGCCGAGATGGCCGACGGCGCCGCGCCGCCGACCGAGCTCACCCTTCAGCCGTTCGACCGCGACGAGCTCGCCGAGCTCATCGAGGGCATCGAAGGCGAGCGTCCGTCGGCGTCCGTCCTCCTCCTCGTCGCGGAGCGGTCGGGCGGGAACGCGCTCGTCGCCGAGGAGCTCCTGGCCGCCCGCCGCGAGCTCGCCGGTGCGTCGCTGACGGGCTCGCTCGAGGAGCTGGTCATGGCCCGGCTCGCACAGCGGACGCCGGAGTGCCGACGGATCCTGCGTCTGCTCGCGCCCGCCGGCGAGCCGCTGACCCTCGAAGAGCTGGCGACCGCCTCGGCGGCGTTCGAGCGGACCGCCGATCGGCCGGCCCCGCGGTCGAGCGCCGCGCCACGGCGCGGTGGCGGGGTCCTCGAGCCCGACCTCCTCGTCGGTCTTGCGGAGGCCCTCGAGCACGGGTTCGTGATCGTGTCCGGGGCCACGGCCGATGACGGCCTGACGCCCGGCGCCGCGGCCGCCCTGCCGGCCGATGCGACCGTCGGGTTCCGCCACGAGCTCATCGCCCGGGCGGTCGAAGCCGACCTCCTGCCAGCCCAGCGACGACGCCACCACTCGGCGCTGGCGGCCGGACTCGAGGCCCGCCCCGGATCCCGTGCTCGTCATCACCTGTTGGCACACGAGCCCGGGCCGGCCCGCTCGGCGGCCATCGAGGCCGCCGGCCAGGCGGAGGCGATCGACGCCCCAGCCGATGCGCTCGCCCACCTCGAGCTCGCCCTCGAGATCGACGATCGGACGATCCCGCGTGGCGGCCAGGCCGACCCGGCGGCGCCGGCCCGCCTGCTCGCCCGAGCGGCGGACGACGCGTTCGCCTCGGGTCGCCCGACCCGGGCGGCGGCGTTCGCCGAATCGGCCATCGCCCGGCTCGACGAACGCGCGGATCGGGTGGTCCTCGCCCTGCTCCACGAGCGGCTCGGCCGCTACCGTCGGGCGGCCGGCGACCAGGGTGGCGCGATCGTCGCCCATCGCCGTGCGGTGGAGCTCATCCCGCCGGAACCGACCCGCGAGCGGGCGCTCGTCGTCGGTTCGCTCGCCCAGATCCGGATGCTCCAGGGCCGCTTCCGCGAGGCCGAGAAGGGCTGTCGCGAGGCGATCGAGATCGCCCGCCAGGTCGGGCCGTCCGCACGCGGCGAGGAGGGCCACGCGCTGTGCACACTCGGGATCTCGAAGGCCTGGGGCGACGACCCGGAGGCCGGGGTCGCGTTGCTCCGCGAGGCGCGCCAGATCGCCGAGGAGACGGGTCGGCTCGACGAGATCTTCCGGGCCACCGCGAATATGACGACGGCGCTCGATCTCCTCGGCCGGCGGCGCGAGGCGGTCGACGTGGCGATGGCCGGGATCGAAGCCGCCCGCTCGGCCGGCCAGGAGGCGATCTACGGCAACTTCCTGCGCGGCAACGGCGCCGACTCGCTGTTCTGGCTCGGGCGCTGGCCGGAGTCGCGCCAGCTCGGTGAGACCGCGCTGGAATGGAGCCCCGTCGGGATCAGCTTCGTCAACGCGGTCGCCAACCTGGCGATCGTCGAGATCGAGGCCGAGGCCGGCGAACGGGCGGGCCGGCTGCTCGGCCGGCTGCTGCTCGAGCTCGAGACCGTCCCGGATGCCCAGGAGTCCGTGCCCGCCTATCGGGCGGCGGCGTCGTTCGCGCTGTGGCGGGGCGACCTCGGCGACGCGCAGCGGGCGGTCGATCTCGGCTGGGGCCGGGTCCGCGACACCGAGGACTGGGTCCTCGTCGCCAAGATGGCCGCGTCGGTCCTCGAGATCGACGCCTGGGCGGTGGCCGATGCCCGGGAGCGGCGCGATCTGCCGGCTCTGGCCCGGGCGCGCGAGCGGGCGGCGACCGTGGTGAAGGCCGCCGAGGCGGCGGTCGCCAAGGCGGGCGTGGCGAAGACGATCGGTTCGCGCCGCGAGGCGGATGCCTTCATCGCGACCGCTCGCGCGTTCCACGCCCGGCTCGACGGCCGCGACGAGTCGTCCGCCTGGGACGCCCTGGCCGGACGCTGGGAGGCACTGACGATCCCCTACGGGGTCGCCCGGGCCCGCTGGCGCCAGGCCGAGGCGGCGCTGGCCGCCGGTGACGGTCGGCCCGGGCGAGCCTCGGCGCGACGCCCGCTGCTCGAGGCGGTCCGGATCGCCCGAGAGCTCGGTGCCCGACCGCTCCTGCGCGAGCTCGAGGAGCTCGCCGGTCGGGCCCGGATCCCGATCCCCGAGGCCGACGAGGGAGCGCCGGCCGGGCCGGATGGGTCCACGTCCGGCGGCCGCGTGCCGGTGATGGCCGGGCCGCGTTCGTCGGATGGCGGTCGGGCGAGCGACGGCACCGCCGAGGCGCGCGGCCTCGCTCGGGAGTTCGTCGGCCCGGCCCGCCCGAAGGCAGCCGTCTTCGGGTTGAGTCCACGCGAGCGGGAGGTCCTCCTCCAGCTGTCCGCGGGCCGCACGAACCGCGAGATCGGCGAGCACCTGTTCATCAGCCAGAAGACCGTCGGCGTCCACGTCGGCAACATCCTGTCCAAGCTCGGCGTGTCCGGCCGGGTCGAGGCCGCCGCGGTCGCGATCCGCCTCGGGCTGACGGACCGCCGCTGAGCGGGAACGGTTGACGGCACGCGCCATCCGCCCGTACCATCCGCCCACAACTGAAGAGCGCTTATCAAGAGTGGCGGAGGGACCGGCCCGTTGAAGCCACGACAACCTACCGGCGTCGAGCCGGCAAGGTGCCAAATCCGGGCAGGTCCGCCTGCGAGATAAGGGAGCTCCCCGAGACCCTTCCTCACAGGAAGGGTCTACTCGTATCCGGTCCCGAGCGCTGAGCGACGTGCCCGAGGACCGAGACCGACGATGACGACCGAGCTGCTGACCGGAACCGCCGCCCGCCAGGTGGAGCGTGGCCCGGTCATGCCCGCGGAGCGGATCCTCGGTCTGCGCTGCCGGAACTGTTCCAAGCCGGAGACGCTCGGGCCGAACTACGTCTGCGCCGCCTGCTTCGGACCGCTCGAGGTCGCCTACGACCTGGAGCTCATCGGCGGCCTGCTCGACCGAGCCACGATCGCCGCTCGCCCGCCCGGGATCTGGCGCTATCTCGAGCTCCTGCCGGTCCAGGCCCCGCCGGCCCGCGGCTTGCCGGTCGGCTCGACCCCGATGATCGCCGCCGAGCGGCTCGGCCCGACCCTCGGGATCGACCGCCTCTGGCTCAAGGACGACACCCGCAACCCGACGTTGTCCTTCAAGGACCGGGCGGTGGCCATCGCTGCGACCCGTGCGACCGAGTTCGGGCTCGAGGCGCTCGCCTGCGCATCGACCGGCAACCTGGCTGGCGCAACGGCCGCGGCAGCGGCGGCGATCGGACTGCCGGCGTATGTCTTCATCCCGGCCGACCTCGAGCCGGCCAAGATCGACCATGCGCTCGCCTACGGCGCGACCGTCGTCCCGATCGACGGGACGTACGACGACGTCAACCGGCTCTGCCTCGAGGTCGCCGACGAGCTCGGCTGGGGCTTCGTGAACGTCAACCTGCGGCCGTACTACGCCGAGGGCAGCAAGACGCTCGCGTTCGAGATCGCCGAGGCGCTCGGCTGGCGGTTGCCCGACGTGATCGTCGCCCCGATCGCCTCCGGCGCGATGTACACGAAGCTGGCCAAGGGCTTCGACGAGCTCGCCGCGGTCGGGCTCATCGAGCGGACCCCGGTCCGGTTCGTGGGCGGTCAGGCGGCGGGGTGCGCCCCGGTCGCCACGGCGTTCGCCGCCGGGACCGACGTCATCGAGCCGGTCCGCGTCCCCGACACGATCGTCCGCTCGCTGGCGATCGGCAACCCGGCCGATGGACGCTACTCGGTCGAGCTCGCCCTGGCGACCGGTGGGTCGATCGAGGCGATCCCGGACGCGACGACCGCCGAGGCGATCCGGCGCGTGGCGACGCTCGAGGGGATCTACCCCGAGACGGCCGGCGGCGTCACCCTCGCCGCCGCCGAGGCCGCCCGGAAGCGTGGCGTGATCCGTGCCGGCGATGAGGTCGTCGCGTTGCTCACCGGGAACGGGCTGAAGACCCCGGACGCGATCCGGTTCGACCTCCCGGAGGGAGCCGCCCCGGTCGCCGAGCCCGGCATGCCCGGCCTGGCGCCGGTGCTGCCGCCCCGGTTCAGCGCGTTCGAAGCGTGGCTGGATCGATGAGCCTCGTCCGGATCCCGCCGGTACTGCGGACCTCGACCGGCGGACAGAAGCAGGTCGAGGTTGCCGGTGGTACCGTCCGCGAGGTGATCGGAGGATTGGTCGCCGCGTACCCGGGTCTCGCCCCGCAGCTGCTGGGGGGCGATGGCGACCTGAACCGCTTCGTCAACGTGTTCCTGAACGACACGGATGTCCGCCACCTCCAGGCGCTCGACACGCCGGTCGGCGAGCGGGACACGGTCGTGCTGCTCCCGGCGATGGCCGGCGGCGCCGGCCGGATCGTGGTCGCGCGACCAAGTCGCCGGACCGGCACGCACGGCGGCTTCTGCTCCTGTCCGGGGCGAGCCCTCGACGACTGACGACGGACCGCCCGGTCCGCTCGGACGGCTCGAAGGCTCGCAGCGTCCCTCCCGCCCGTCGGCGACCCGTGCCATCTCACGGCAGCCCACGGGCTTCCCGCCCCGACCTCAGGAGATCACATCCCGTGTCCATCCCCGTCCGACCCCCGGTCCGGCTCATCGATCCCCGCGGCCAGCGCTTCGGCGCTGCGCTGTCGGCCATCGTGCTGTCGATCGGGGTCGCCCTCGATCTGCCGATCGTCGCCGCCCTCGTCGCGCTCGCACTCGGCGTGAGCTCGGCGCTCGGCACCCGTTACTTCGTGTTCGGCCGGCCGTGGCCGACGGTCCGCACCCTGCTGAAGCTCGGCCCGCCGTCGGCGCCCGAGCCCGAGGTCGGGCCGCGGTTCTCCCAGGCCCTCGGCACCGTCGTCCTGGCCCTCGGCGTCGTGCTGCTCGCGGTCGGCATCCGGCCGCTGGGCTGGCTGCCCGTCGTGGCCGTCGTGGCGCTCCAGACGCTGCTTGCGGTCTCCGGCTACTGCCTCGGCTGCCGGCTGTACGGCCTCCAGTGGTGGGTCCCGGATCAGTTCGACCGGTACGTGCTCCGGCGTCAACCGGACGGCGGCACCGAAGCCGGCTGACCGACCAGGCGGCGGATCGGGCTGCTCAGGGCGCCGCGGGCGGTGCGGCGTCGGGCGTCCCGTCCGCGGGCGTCCCGTCGTCGGCGAGTCCGAGCGCAGCCGCTAGCCGATCGAGGAACGGCACCTGGGCGCCCTTGAGCTTGTCGCGGGCGGCCGTCAGGTCGTACCAGGCGACCCGATCGATCTCCGGGAAGGTCGCCCGGTGGCCGGACCTGGGTGGCCACTCCATCTCGAAAGTGTTGCTCGATGCCAGGGCGGGATCGAGATCGCCTTCGAGCGCCCAGGCGACGACCCGCTTGCCGGACTTCTGGAAGATCTCGCCGAGGTCGAGTGGGTCGCCGTCGGGCGGAGCGTGGCCGGTCTCCTCGGTGAACTCGCGCCGCGCGACGTCGATCAGGGCCTCGCCCGGGTCGGTCTCACCCTTCGGCAGCGTCCACGCGCCGAGGTCCCGTCGGGCGTGGAACGGGCCACCCGGATGGGCGAGGAGCACCTCGAGCCGGCCGGACGCCCGCCGGTAGAGGAGCAGGCCGGCGCTCGTCCGACCGCGCTTGTCGACGGGCATGTCCGAAGCGTACGCCGTCGGGACCGCTCGACCGCGCGCGACCCGATCCGCTCGCACCGGAACCGCAACCTCGCGGCATGCGGCTCGGTGCCGACGGACCGCGCCGGAACCGTCATCCTGACCGGGTGAGCAGCGCAGCCACCGGCTCGTTCGGGTCGCCCGCGACCGGCGACCCATCATCCCTGGAGCCGGGCGCCGCCCCGGTCGAGCCGCTGAAGATCCTCGTCGCCGACGACGAACCCGCGATGGTCGGGGTCATCGGGGCGATCCTCGGCAGCGCAGGCCACCGGATCATCGCCGCCTACGACGGCCGCGAGGCGATCCGCCGGTTCGATGAGGAGCAGCCGGACCTCGTCCTGCTCGACCTGGCGATGCCCGGCGTCGACGGCGCCGACGTCTGCCGCCGGATCCGGGCCGCCGGTGACACGCCGATCATCGTCGTGTCGGGCGAGAGCGACCTCGGGGTGACCGTCGAGCTCCTCGACGCCGGGGCCGACGACTACGTCCGCAAGCCGTTCCGGGCCGCCGAGCTCCTCGCCCGGACCCGCACGGTCGTCCGGCGCCGCCGTCGGGCGCCGACCCGCGACGGCTGGCTCGTCGACCGGGCTCGCCACGAAGTGAGCTGGCAGGCCCGGCCGATCCCGCTGACCGTGACCGAGTTCCGGCTCGTGTCGCGCCTCGTCGATCGGCTCGGCGAGGTCGTCGACCGGCGCGACCTGCTGGCGTTCGCCTGGCCCGGCGTGGACCGCCCCGATCCGCTCTGGCTCAAGCCGCACATGGCCCGGCTGCGCGCGAAGCTCATCGCGGCGGGCGCACCCGTCCCGGTCCCGATCCGGGGCGTCGGCTACCGCCTCGACGATGCGCCAGACGGAGCGTCGACCCACGCGCCGGCGGACGGCGCCGGGAGCGCCCGGACGCCGATCGTCGGTGACGGAACGGTCGCGAGCCCCGCATCCGAGTGGTCACCCAACGAGGGCGACCTGTAACCGTCGCGCCGCCGAGCCGCCACCGGCCAAGCCTCGACCCCGGGACCACCGACGCCTAGCCTCGGGATGGGTCGCCCTCGCCCCCAAGGCCTGACGATCGTCGGGCGCGAGGGATGCCCACTGGAGCGAGGGTCGACGATGCGCAGTCGGATCAGACATGGGTTGGCAGCGGCCGGGATCGGCGCGGCGCTGCTGGCCATCCTGCCCGGGACGGTGGCCGCCGCTGACGGGACCGAGGTGAACTCCGGCGACACCGCCTGGATGCTCGCGTCGACCGCCCTGGTGATGATCATGCTCCCGGGGCTCGCCCTGTTCTACGGCGGGCTGGTCCGGCGCAAGAACGTCCTGTCGACGATCATGCACAGCTTCTTCGGGCTGGCGATCGTGAGCATCGTCTGGGTGCTCATCGGGTTCAGCCTCGCATTCGCGCCGGATGCCGGCGGGTACGGGCTCATCGGCGGGCTCGACTTCATCGGCTTCAACGGCGTCGGCCAGGCGCCGAGCGCGGTCTACGCGGTGACGATCCCGTTCGTGCTGTTCGCCGGGTTCCAGCTGATGTTCGCGGCGATCACCCCGGCGCTCATCACCGGCGCGTTCGCCGAGCGCAAGCGGTTCGGGGCGTTCGTCCTGTTCACGATCCTGTGGTCGATCCTCGTCTATTCGCCGATCGCGCACTGGGTCTGGGCGCCGGACGGCTGGCTGTTCAAGCTCGGCGCGCTCGACTTCGCCGGTGGGACCGTCGTCCACATCAGCTCGGGCGTGTCGGCGCTCATCGTCGCGATCATCATCGGCCGGCGGGTGTTCAACGGCGAGAGCCATGAGCCCCACGACGTGCCGATGACGGTCCTCGGCGCCGGTCTCCTGTGGTTCGGCTGGTTCGGCTTCAACGCCGGCTCGGCGGTGACGCGCCGGCGGCCTGGCGGCCAACGCGTTCGTGGTCACCAACACGGCCGCCGCCGCAGCGACGATCACCTGGGTCGGCGCGAGCTATCTCCACGGCCGCAAGGTCAGCGTCGTCGGCGCTGCGTGCGGAGCCGTCGCCGGCCTCGTCGCGATCACCCCGGCGTCCGGGTACGTGACCGTCGGCGGCGCCTTGATCATCGGCCTCGTCGCCGGCGGTCTGTGCTACAGCGCCACCTTGCTCCGCGCCCGGAGCAAGGTCGATGACGCGCTCGACGTCTTCGCCGTCCACGGTGTCGGCGGGATGTTCGGGGCGATCGCGACAGGCGTCTTCGCGACGGCGGCCGTCCAGGAGGCCTACACCGGCCTGATCGACGGCAACGCCCAGCAGGTGCTCATCCAGCTGGTCGCGGTCGTCGCGGTCATCGCCTACGCGGTCGTGGCCACGTTCATCATCATCAAGCTCGTCGACGTGGTCCTCGGGATCCGCGTCCCGTCCACCCAGGAGGAGACCGGTCTCGACATCGCCGTCCACGGCGAGGCGGCCTATCAGGTCTGACCGATCGTCCTCGGGTCTCGGGCGGTTTCAGGCGCCGCCCGACGACCCGCCAGGCCCGTGCGAGGCAGCCAGCTCGAGGACGAACTGGCTGCCCGCCGGGACCCGATCCTCGAGCCGGAGCTCGCCGTTCATGGCCCGGGCCAGGTGCCGGGCGGCGAACAGCCCGATACCCGCCCCGCGCGGCGAGTCATCGCGGCGGACGAACGGCTCGAAGATCCGCTCGTGCCACTCGGCCGGGATGCCCGGACCGTCGTCGGTGACGGCCAGGAGCACCCGGCCGCCGTCACGCCGGCCCGACACCTCGATCCGTCCGCCGGCCGGGGCGTACTTGGCGGCGTTCTCCAGCAGGTACTCGAGCAGCCGGCCGAGCAGCTCGGCCGAGCCGACCGCGAGAAGCGGCCGGTCCGGGAAGCTCGCGACGAGCCGGTGACGGCGGAGGATCGCCCCGAGCGAGTCCAGGATCCCATCCACGACTGCCGCGACGTCGACGGGTTCGAGCCGCGGCGGCTCCTCGCGGAGCATGCGCAGGCTGGCGAGGATCGAGTCGACCATCGAGTCGAGCCGGTCGACCTGGCGCAGCGCCTCCGCTTCCCAGCCGGCCGTTCGGTCAACGCCGGCGGCCGCGGTCTCCACGCCGATGAGCTCGAGGCTCGCCCGGACCACGGCGAGCGGCGTCCGCAGCTCGTGGGTGACGATCGTGACGAGGCTCGCCCGTGCCTCGTCGATCGCCCGCAGGCTGTCGACCTGGGCCTCGGCCTCGGCCTGGAGGCGGCCCTTCTCCACGATCCCGGCCAGCAGCGCCGCGAGCGTCTCGAGGAACCGGACATCCGCCCGCCGGAATACCCGCCGACGGACGGTCTGGACGTTGAGGACGCCGACGACCGCATCGTTCCAGACGAGTGGCACCGAGCACATCGAGGTCAGGCGTGGCTCGTCGAGGCCCTGGAGCCAGGCGAACCGCCGGTCGCGTCGGACGTTGAGGCTGACCTGCGGACGGCGCGTCCTGGCGGCGCGGCCGGTGAGTCCGACACCCATCGGCAGCCGAGCCACGCCGACCTGGTCCCGATCGAGCCCGTTCGTGGCCGCCAGCGTCAGCCCGGAACCGTCGCGGTCGACGAGATAGACCGAGCACACCTCGGTGTCGGCCGCGGCGGTGGCTCGGTCGATGATCGTCCGCATCAGCTCGTCCCACGTCCGCGCCGATGTCGCGAGCCGGGCGACCTCCTCGAGGAAGGTCAGCTCCGCCAGGCGTCGGGCGTCGCGATCCGTGGTCCGTTCCGGCATGGGCTCGATCGTGGCGGCGGCGTCGGTCCGGGTCAACTGGCCGGCGCGTACGGGTCGACGTCGCGCCACCGGGCGGACGCGGCTGCGTACCGAAACGGTGACCGGGCCGCAACCTGCCGCCCACCGTCTCGTGCCCGTCTCGCGACGGACGTCGTCGCCGCTCGAGCCTACGGTGGACGTCCGATCCGGCCGCACCTGCCGAGGACCGCGCCACCGCCATGCCCGTCCGCCAGGCCAGCCCGCTGTACGATCCGCGCTACGAGCACGATGCCTGCGGCGTCGGGTTCGTCGCCGATGCGGGCGGGCGGTCCCGCGGCCGGGTCCTGCCGCTGGCGCTCGCCGGTCTCGGTTCGCTTCGGCACCGCGGAGCCTTCGCGGCTGACGGCGCCTCGAGCGACGGGGCCGGCCTCATGCTCCCGCTCGAGCCGAGCGTCCTGGCGCTGCTCGCCCCGGGCGTGGTCGGCCGGCCGGGGATCGTCTCGCTGTTCCTCCCACGGATCCGGGCCGATGAGGCCGATGGCCAACGGATCGTCGCGGCGGCCCTCGCAGAGGAGCGGCTGCCGGCACCGACGTGGCGGAGCGTCCCGTCGGATCCGACCGCCCTCGGTCGCGAAGCCGACGCCACCCGGCCCGTCTTCGTCCAGGCCGTGGTCGAGCGACCGACCGGCCTCTCGGATGCGCGGTTCGAGCTGCGGCTCGTCCTCGCTCGGCGGCGGATGGAGACGGCGGCCCGGGCGGCCGGCCCGGGTCAGTCCTCGTTCGCGGTGCCGTCGGCGTCGTGCCGGACGGTCGTCTACAAGGGTCTCGTCGCGGGCGACCGCCTCGCCCAGCTGTTCCCGGACCTGACCGCCGAACTCCGCGTCAGTCACGCGATCTTCCACCAGCGCTACGCGACGAACACCCATCCCGAGTGGCGCCTCGCCCAGCCGTTCCGGTCGATCGCCCACAACGGCGAGATCAATACGGTCCGGATGAACCGCGACCAGGTCGCGGGTCGGGCCCTCGATCCGCTCGGCGCCACGAGTTCGGCCGGTCATCGCCTCGTCGCGGCCGGCCCGCTGCTGGCTCCCGACGGATCGGACTCGCTGTCGCTCGACGAGGCGCTCGAGCTGCTCGTGGCGACGGGCTGGAGCCTCGAGGCGGCCCTGCTCGCGCTCATCCCTGAAGCGCCTGCGCTCCGTCCGACCGGCCACCCGCTGGCCGGGGCGTTCGCCCGCCGGACGGCCGGCTACCTCGCTCCGTGGGACGGTCCGGCGGCGCTCGTGTTCGGTGACGGCCGGCGGGTCGGCGCGCTCGTCGATCGCAACGGCCTGCGACCGCTCGCGTTCGCGGTCACGCGCGATCGCCTCGTCGCGGCCGCGTCCGAGGCGGGGGCGGTGCCGATCGCCGCGGCCGAGACCATCCGTTTGGGGCGGCTGGGGCCGGGTGAGCTGCTGCTGGTCGACCCGCGCCGCGGCGCGATCCTCGAGGACGTCGAGGCCAAGACCGAGATCCTGCGGCGTTCGTGGCGACCGGACGCCCCACGGTCGGCGATCGTCGACCGACCGACCCTGGCGGAGCCGCGTGGCTCGACTCCGACCGCGACCTCGGCCGCCCTGCGCCACCTCGCCGGTCTCGATGCGGAGCGCGCCCGACTCGACATCCGGACGATGGTGCTCGACGCGAAGGAGCCGCTCTGGAGCATGGGCGACGACACGCCGACACCGGGTCGGGCACGGATCGACCGACCGGTGACCGACCACCTGCGTCAGGCGTTCGCCCAGGTCACGAACCCGCCGATCGACCCGGAGCGCGAGCGGGCGGTCATGGATCTCCACGTCGAGCTCGGTCGGCGGCCGGCGCTGCTCGCCGGCATCCCGACCGCACCACGGACCGTTCGGCTCGACCGGCCGATCCTGGCCGACATCGATGGCCTCGTCGGTCACTTCGGCCCGCGCCGGGTGCGCCGCCTCGACGCGACCTGGGTCGCCGCAGAGGGACCCGACGGGCTGGCCCATGCCCTCGACCGGCTCGCGACGGAGGCGCTGCTCGCGGTCGAGTCCGGGTCGGTCGAGCTCCTCGCGATCAGCGACCGATCGATGTCGCTCGATCGGCCGCCGGTGCCGAGCGTACTGGCCGTCGGGGCGGTGCATACCGCGCTCAGTTCCGCCGGTCTCCGAGGTCGCGCCGATGTCCTCGTCGACGCCGCCGACATCCTCGACGTCCACGGGCTGGCGATGGCGATCGCAGCCGGCGCGACGGCCGTCCACCCGCGGCTGGCGCTCGAGCTGGCGGCCGACCTCGCCGGTGGGCGCGGTGCCGAGGAGATGACGCCGGAGGAGGCCATCCGACGGGTCCTCGACGCGTTCGAGGCGGGCCTGCGCAAGACGCTCGCCCGGATGGGCATCTCGGCGGTCGCCTCGTACGTCGGCGGGGCGTTGTTCGAGACCCTCGAGCTTGGGCCAGACATCGTCGCGCGCTGCTTCCCGGCCGCGGCCGCATGGCCGGGACGGATCGGGTTCCGGACGCTCGCCGAGCGTGGCCTGCGCCGGCTCGAGGCTGCACGCACGCTCGCGGCGTCCGGCGACGGTACCCGGCTGGCCGATCCCGGTCTGGCCCGCTTCCGCGCGGACGGCGAGTTGCATCTCTACGCTCCAGCCATCGTCAAGGCGATCCAGGCCGTCGCCGACGGGTCGTCGGCGGACCTGCGCGCCGGCGTCGTCCCGGCTGGTCGCGGCGCGGCCGTCGTCCGCGACGGGCTCCAGGTCCGCCGGCCGCGCGGCGTCAGACCCGTTCCGGTCGCCGAGGTCGAGTCCGCGCGCTCGATCGCCCGACGGTTCGTCGCGTCGGCGATGAGCGTCGGCGCGTTGAGCCCCGAGGCGCACCAGGCGGTCACGCTCGGGATGCAGCGGGCCGGAGGCGCGGCCAACACGGGCGAGGGCGGCGAGGATCCGGCCTGGTATCGGCCCGGCCCGGACGGCGAGCGTCGCGACGCGCGGATCAAGCAGGTCGCCTCGGCGCGATTCGGGGTCACCGCGGCCTATCTCGCCCGCGCGGACCAGCTCGAGATCAAGATCGCCCAGGGCTCGAAGCCGGGCGAGGGCGGGCAGCTGCCCGCCAGGAAGGCGACCGCGGAGATCGCGGCGCTGCGCCGGGCGCAACCGGGCCAGTCGCTGATCAGCCCGCCGCCGCACCACGACATCTACTCGATCGAGGACCTCGCCCAGCTCATCGCGGATCTTCGGGCGATCTCGCCGCAGGCCCGGATCGGGGTCAAGCTCGTCGCCAGCCGGGGGGTCGGGACGATCGCGGCCGGGGTGGTCAAGGCCGGAGCGGACTACGTCCACCTCGCGGGTCACGCGGGTGGGACGGGCGCCAGCCCGCTGAGCTCGATCAAGCACGTCGGGGCGCCCTGGGAGCTCGGGCTCGCCGAGGTCCACCAGACGCTTCTCCGGAACGGCCTGCGAGATCGGGTCGTCCTCCGGACCGATGGCGGGCTGCAGGTGGGCCGGGACCTGCTCGTCGCCGCGTTGCTCGGGGCGGAGGAGTTCGGGTTCGGCACGGCCGCGCTCGTCGCGCTCGGCTGCGACATGGCGCGCCAGTGCCACCTCGACACCTGTCCGACCGGGATCGCCACCCAGCGCCCGGACCTCCGGGCCAAGTTCACGGGCACACCCGAGCAGGTCGAGCGGTTCGCGCTGGCGGTCGCCGAGGACCTCCGTCTCGAGCTTGCCGCGCTCGGGGCACGAACGGTCGGCGAGATCGTCGGCGAGGGCCGCCGGTTCCTCACCGCTGCCGACGACGGGCCGACCGACGTGGCAGCGATCGTCGGCGCGCCGGATTGGTCCGCCGAGCCGGATCGACGGGCAGATCGGATGCTGGCGACCGCCGCGCTCCGACGCGCGCCGGCCTCGGCGACCGAGCACGACCTGGTCGTCCGACTGATCGCGGCCGGGGGGACCGCGGGCGCGACATCGGGGGCGCCGGTGTCGGCGACCGTCGGACCGACGATCGGCCGGCTCGCCATCGGGACCGCCGATCGATCGTTCGGCGCGGAGCTGTCCGGCGCGATCGAGCGTGGCGAGCTCCGCCGGCCCGACGGTCGCCCGCTCCGGATCGACCTTCGCGGCGCGGCCGGTCAGAGCTTCGGCGCGTTCCTGACCGATGGCATCGAGCTCCACCTCGTCGGTCAGGCCAACGACTATCTCGCCAAGGGGCTGTCCGGTGGTGTCGTCGTCGTCCGGCCGGAACCCGACGTCGTCGCCGATCCATCGGTGTCCACCCTGGCCGGCAACGTCGGGCTGTTCGGGGCGACGGCCGGTCGAGTCCATGTCGTCGGCCGGGCCGGGATGCGGTTCGCCGTCCGGAACAGCGGCGCGGAGGCGGTGGTCGAAGGGCTTGGCGCGCACGGCTGCGAGTACATGACCGGGGGCGTCGTGGTCGTGCTCGGGCCCATCGGGGCCAACTTCGGCGCGGGGATGACCGGTGGTCGCGCCTACCTGCTCGATCCGACCGGCCGTTCCGCGCCGGCCCTCGCCGGCGGCAGTGTCGCCGCCACCCGATTGTCGGCCGTCCTCCGTGACCGGCTCGACGGTGCGGAGCGGGTCGCGGAGCTCGGCGGCCTCATCGCGGCGCATGCGAGGGCTGGCTCCGAGCTGGCGGAGCGGATCGCGCTCCAGGGCGGTCCGCGGCCAGAGGATGTCTGGCTCGTCGAGCCGGTCGGCCGACCGGCCGACGTGGCTCGTTCGGTCGATGCGGCCACGGCGGTGCCCGATGGCGCCGCCCCGGTCGAGCGCGTCAGCGTCGCCATCCCGGTCGCGACACGTCCGGCACCTGCCGCTTCGGTCCCTACACTCTCCTGAGGTGGGCGGTCGGAGTCGCCGACCGCGACCTCCGGAGGACCGCCGATGACCGTCCGCCCCAACCCGGCCGTCCGCGGCGAGCCGCGCGGCATCGGGACCGGCGGTGCCCGCGATCCGCTGGCGCGCGAGGTCCGGCTCCTCGGGGCGCTGCTCGGGCAGGTCATCGTCGAGCAGGAGGGCCTCGAGCTGCTCGAGCTCGTCGAGCGGGTCCGGCGACGGACGATCGCCCTCCGCAAGGCCGACGATCCGCTCGAGCGCGCGCGACTGTCGGCCGAGCTCGACGGCCTTGACCTGCCGCGCGCCGAGGCCCTCATCCGGTCGTTCGGGTTGTACTTCCAGCTGGTCAACCTGGCCGAGGAGCGCCACCGGGTCAGGACCCTGCGCAAGCGCGAACGGGCCGCGCGGGGCGGGATCCTCGACGACTCGGTGGCCGAAGCCGTCCGCCGGATCTGGCGGACCGGACGCGGGCTCGATGACATCGTCCGGCTCGTCGAGCGACTGTCGATCGCACCGGTCCTGACCGCCCATCCGACCGAGGCGCGCCGGCGGACGCTGCTCGTCGCCCTGCGCCGCTGTCACCGCCTCGTCGAGCGGCTCGACGACCCTCGACTGACGCCCGACGAGGACCGCGACATCCGGCGTCGCCTGCGCGAGGAGATCAGCCTCCTGTGGCGGACCGCCGACCTCCGATCGGTCGCACCGACCCCGCTCGACGAGGTCCGGACGGCGATGACGTACTTCGACGAGACGCTGTTCACGGTCGTGCCCCGCCTCTACCGCGCCGTCGACGGTGCGCTCGACCCGCTGGCCGAGGCCGAGCGTCGCCGAGCGCTGGGCCGCGCCGGACGCCTCGCCGAGCCGGACCCGACCGCGCCGGACGAGGGTCGGACCGGGACACGTCGGCCGCTGGTCCCGCCATTCATCCGGTTCGGGAGCTGGGTCGGCGGCGACCGCGATGGCAACCCCTCGGTCACGGCCGAGATCACGGCCCACGTCCCGCGGATCCACGCCGATCACGTCATCCACGGCTACGAGGCGGTCGCGACCCGGCTCATGCAGACGGTCGCCGTCGTGGTTCCGGGGGACGTCGTGGTCGCGCCGCTCGCCCGCCGGCTCGTGGCCGACGACGACGCGATCCCGGAGACGATGCGTCAACTCCGCCGTCGGTTCCCCGGCGAGCCGTACCGGCAACGGTTCGGCGCGATCGCCGAGCGCCTGCGGCGGACGCGCGCGGCGCTGACCGCGGCGGCTGGCGAGCCGGTCGGCGGCCGCTACCACGGACCGGCCGAGCTCGCTGGCCGAGCTCGACGAGCTGGCGGCCGCCCTGGTCGCGGATCGACTCGGGCGGGTCGCCTGGGGCGAGGTCCAGGACTTCCGCTGGCAGGTCGAGACGTTCGGCTTCCACCTGG
Source organism: uncultured Chloroflexia bacterium (assembly GCA_963783135.1). GTDB lineage: Bacteria > Chloroflexota > Limnocylindria > Limnocylindrales > CSP1-4 > Chersky-267. The sequence continues at coordinate 565,200 of CAWAMH010000005.1, forward strand.
CGGCGCTCGAGGTCCGCCAGCACAGCGAGGTCCACGCGGCAGCGCTCGCGGCCATCCGCCGCGGCGACTTCGAGGGCGAGCTGCCCGCTGCGCCTGGAGTCAGCGCCGGCGAGGTCCTGGCGACCTTCCGGTCGATCGCCGACATCCAGACCCGGTTCGGCACGGCCGCGGCCGGGCGCTATGTGATCAGCTTCACCCGATCGGCCGCGGACGTCCTCGACGTGCTGGCGCTCGCCGAGCTGGCCGGTGCGGCCGAGCCGCCAGCGGCGTCGACGGCCGGGCTGTCGCCGGGGGTCCCGGTCCTCGACGTCGTCCCGCTCTTCGAGTCCGCCGACGCGCTGGAGGGTTGTGCCGGGATCGTGGACGCGCTCCTGGCCGATCCGGCCTATCGGGCCCATCTCGCGGCGCGCGGTGACCGCCAGGAGGTGATGCTCGGCTACTCCGACTCGAACAAGGAGTCGGGCTTCCTCGCCGCCAACCGGCTGCTCTACCGGGCCCAGGCCGCGCTCGTCGAGACCTCCCGGCGCCACGGGCTCGAGCTGACGCTGTTCCACGGCCGCGGCGGAGCGATCGGCCGCGGCGGCGGCCCGACGAACCGGGCGATCCTGGCCCAGGCACCGGGTTCGATCGACGGCCGGCTCCGGATGACCGAGCAGGGCGAAGTCATCGCCGCGAACTATGCGAATCCGGCGATCGCCCGCCGCCAACTCGAGCAGTTGACGGCCGCGGTCCTGCTGGCGTCCACGCCCGAGCACGACGCTCGCGTGGCGGAGGCCGGCCGAGCCGGGGCCGAGGCGATCGACGAGCTGGCGGCCGCCTCCGAGCACGCCTACCGCTCGCTCGTCTGGGAGGAACCGGATTTCCCGGCGTTCTTCCGCGACGCGACCCCGATCGTGGAGCTGTCGGCGCTTCGGCTGGGATCGCGCCCGGCGAGTCGCGGGACCGCCCCGCCCGACCGCTCTTCGCCGGAGTCGCCGGGGTCGCCGGGATCTCCGGGGTCGGCCGCGGACGGGATCCCGGCATTCGAGCTCACGTCGCTCCGGGCGATCCCGTGGGGGTTCGCCTGGTCGCAGTCCCGGCTCAATCTCCCCGGCTGGTACGGGCTCGGGAGCGCCCTCGACGCGTATCGCGAACGGCACGGCGAGGATGGCCTCGATCGACTGGCCGAGCTGTACGTCTCCTGGCCGCTGTTCGAGGCGGTCCTCGACAACGCCGAGATGACGCTGGCCAAGGCGGACATCGGGGTCGCCCGGTTGTATGCCGGTCTCGCCCGTGGGCCCGCCGCGAGCCGGATCTGGGAGCGGATCGAGGCCGAGCACGAGCGGACGGTCCGGCTGCTGCTCCGGGTGACCCGGCGCGACCACCTGCTCGACGGGCTGCCGGTCCTCCAGCGCTCGATCGACCTGCGCAACCCCTACGTCGACTCGCTCTCCGAGCTCCAGGTCCGATTGCTGGCGCGCCTGCGGCCGCTGCCGCCCGACGACCCGATCCGCGCCGAGCTCCTCCGACTCGTCCAGCTCACGATCAATGGGATCGCGGCGGGGGTGCGCAATACCGGCTGAGACGCGCGGGGCCGCCAGCCCATCCGGACCGCCATCGGGTCCGTTGAAACCGGTCCGTGCCGTGGGGGCGTAGCCCTCAGTGCACGGCGCGGTCTCGTCCTGTGGCCCCGATCGGGCCCTGAGGTCGCTCGGCAAGGAGGGTCGCCGATGATCGATCGTCGGTTCGCTGCGCTCGGAGCGGGGCTCGCGCTCGTCCTGTTGTCCGCGATCCCGGTCGCCGCGGGCAGTCCGCGACCGCCCAACGTTTACACCTGGCACATCTACCAGTCGGACCAGCCGATGGTCGGCGACGGCGTCGACACGAATCTGGTCAATGGCTGGGGCCTCGTCCACGGCCCGGCCACGCCGTGGTGGGTCGCCAACAACGGGACTGCCACGTCCACGCTCTACAACGGTGCCGGCGCGGCGCTCCCGCTCGTGGTGAAGGTACCCGGCGCCCCGACCGGGACCGTGTTCAACGGCGGGACCGGGTTCGTGGTCAGCAGCGGCGGTGCGTCGGGCGCGGCCCGGTTCCTGTTCGCCAGCGAGGACGGCACGATCTCGGGCTGGAACCCCGGGGTCCCGGCCAGCAACCCGCCGGCCACCTCGACGCAGGCGATCGTGGCCGCGTGGCATGCCAAGTCGATCTACAAAGGTCTCGCGATCGCCTCGTGGGACGGTGCCGACTACCTGTACGCCACGGACTTCCACCGCGGCCGGGTCGACGTCTACGACAGCACGTTCACGCGCGTCCACTGGAAGCACGCCTTCCGCGACCCGCGTCTCCCGAAGCACTACGCGCCGTTCGGGATCCAGGCCCTGAACGGGATGATCTTCGTGACCTACGCGAAGCAGGACAAGCATCGCGAGGATGAGATCGCCGGGACCGGCAAGGGCTTCGTCAGCGCGTTCGACGCGCGTGGCAAGTTCCTCGGCAGGGTTGCTTCGCGCGGCGCACTCAACGCTCCATGGGGTCTCGCCTGGGCGCCGGCCACCGGTTTCGGTCGGTTCAGCGGCGACCTCCTGGTCGGCAACTTCGGCAATGGGCGGATCAACGGCTACCGCTGGCTGAACGGCCACTGGAAGTTCGATGGGACGCTGCGGACAGCCGACGGCAAGGCGATCGTCGTCGATGGCCTGTGGGGCATCGGGTTCGGCAATGACGTGGCCGCCGGCCCGTCGACCAGCCTGTACTTCGCCGCCGGCCCGGATGACGAGTCGCACGGCACGTTCGGGGCGATCTGGGCGCCCTGACCGGGGGACCTCAGCCGCCCGGCGTGGGCGGCCGATGGGAGACGAGGCGGGCGGTCCCCAGCGGGCCGCCCGCCTCGCCGTATCCGGTTCGCAACCGAACCGCGACAGGCCCGGCGCCGACCGGGATCCGACACGGCGTCACGATCGGCGGGCGGCTCCGGGTCTGCCCGTGCTTGGACCGGATCCCAGCAGTCAGATCGTGAGGCCCCGATGATCCACCCGAGCGACACCCAGCCCTCGTGGCCGCGTCTCGGTGCGTCGGTCGCCGGCGGCCCGGTGACCTGTGCCCTGTGCGGCTGTCGGCTCACAAGCGCCGCCGCCGAGGCCGACGTCTGGACCCACTTCTCGCCGCTCGGCGGGCGCGATGCGCGCGGTTGCCGGGTGGCCTGCGTCGACCTGCCGCACGATGCCGCCGGCCGCGCCCTTCTCGGCGTGCCCGCCTGATGCCGGCCGCGTCGTCCTAGCGAAGCTCGTGGCGCAGTGCCGACCGAGCCGCCAGGGCACCGCTCATCCCATGGACGCCGCCGCCGGGCGGGGTCGACGATGAGCACAGATAGAGCCCTTCGCCCAGCCGATATGGGTCGCGCGTCGGCCAGGGCCGGAAGACGAGCTGGCGGATGTCCTGGATGCCGCCGTTGATGTCGCCGCCGACGTAGTTCGCGTCGTAGGCCTCCATCGCGCCCGGACCGATCGACGACCGCGCGAGGATCCGGTCCCGGAAGCCCGGCGCGAAGCGCTCGACCTGCGCTTCGACCCGATCGGTCATGTCGATCTCGGAGCCGGCCGGGACGTGGCAGTAGGCCCAGGCGGTCGTCGTGCCGGCGGGCGCCCGGGTCGGGTCCCACGGCGCGTACTGCACGAAGAGCACGTAGGGCCGGTCTGCGTGCCGGCCGGCAGCGACCTCCGCCTCGGCGGCGGCGATCTCCTCGAGCGTCCCGCCGATGTGGACCGTTGCGGCCCGACGCGGCCCGTCGGCGGCCCACGGGACCGGGCCGTCGAGCGCCCAGTCCATCTTGAACACGCCCGACCCGTAGCGGAACCGTTCGGCCCGGCGGCGTACGCGGGCAGGGAGCCGTTCGGCGCCGATGGCGACGAGCTGGCGAGGGGTCACGTCAAGCAGGACCGCGCGCGCCGGCGGCAACTCGGCAAGCGCGCCGACCCGTTGGTTCGTGATGAGCTCGCCACCGGCGGCCGTGAGCTCGGCCACCAGGGCCCGCGCGAGCGAGTCCGATCCACCACGGACCATCGGCCAGCCGACGGCGTGGGCGTAGGTGGCCAGGACGAGCCCGAACGACGCCGTCAACGGCCGGTCCAGACGGAGCATCGAATGGGCCGCCACCCCAGTGAACAGCGCCCGGGCTGCCGGCTCCTCGAACCGACCTCGTGCGAGACCGACCGCAGACCGAAGGGCCGGCAGACCGAACCGAGCGAGCGCGAGCGGATGCCGAGGGACGTGGACGACCGGACGCAGGATCTCCGGCCCGAGCTCGGCGATCTCGCGGACGAGGGGCCCGAGCAGCCGCCGCCAGGCTCGCCCGTCCGTCCCCCCGAGCCCATCCGCCGTCGCCCGCACCGACCGTTCGAGGACCACCGCCCGGCCGCCATCGAGCGGATGGGCGAACGGGGCATCGGGGTGGACGAGCTCGACACCGCGTGCGGCTAGGTCGATCGTGGCGAAGAACGTCGAGCCGAGGGTCAGCGGCAGGATCGTCGAGCAGACATCGTGCCGGAACCCGGGCAGCGTCAGCTCGGCGGTGCGTGTGCCGCCACCGGCCGTCGAGGCGGCTTCGTAGACCCGGACCGAACGTCCAGCCCGGGCGAGGGTGATCGCGGCGGCCAGGCCGTTCGGCCCGGCCCCGACCACGATGGCGTCGACCGGGTCCGCCCGCGTCGTCATCGGGCGTTCGTCCCGGGCGCAGGCGTCCGCGGCGAGGCCGGTGTCACCCCCGGCGGGTCAGCTTGCGGACCGGGGCCGTCAGGGTGCGCCGGGCCGCCCGGATCGTGGCGCTGTTGCGGACGTTCCGCCAGTGGCGCCACTGACGATCCTTGTCGATGCAGACGCTCGATGTCTCGACGGTGGGCGCTGCGACGCCGACGGCCTTCGCCAGGTTGAGCAGCGTCGCCTGCCAGAACCGGTCGTTCTGGCGGTTCCCACCGAGCATGTAGGCCAGCTCGTCGAACGGGTCCGACGGCCGCTCGAGGGCGTCCGCCTGGGCGATCGTGACATCGCCGTCTCGATGGGCTGAGAACGTGATCCAGGCCGACAGTGTGTGGCCCTCCGGCGTCATGAACGTGAAGGATTCGGCGTCAGCGTAGAGGACCAGGACGCCCGTCGAGAGCCTGACCGGCGCTCCGGGGACGGGCGCGATCTCGAGCAGGGCCACTTCACCCGGGGCGATCCCGGACAACGGTGCGTAGAAGCTCTGGCCCTTCGGCCAGAACGTCGGGAAGCGCTCCTTCCAGAGGGCGATGAGATCGGTCGGTGAGACCGCTGCGCCATCGAGCCGCACCGTGAACGACTTCTGCCAGAGCTGGCCGAACCCCTGGAGCGGGCCGGAGACCCGCTTGCCGGTCACCGCGTCGTCCTGCGCCCCGGCCACGCCGGCCGCCGACAGGCGATCGACCGGCTGTGCCCAGTTCGCGGCGTCGCGATTCGTCGGCGTCGTGGCACTCGGCGTCGTGGCACTCGGCGTCGTGGCACTCGGCGTCGCGACCGTCGTCGGCGGGCTGGCGATCCCCGGCGGGATGACGTTCGGCTTGGTCATCGGAGTCTCCTCGGTCTCCCGGACGCTCGAGATCCCGGCCGGGTCAGGCGGTGGCTGCGGTCATCGCGGTTGCTTCGTCGTCATGGATCTCGATCGCCTCGTCGAGGCGGGTCAGCGAGAAGATCTGGCGGTAGTGGTCCGACAGGCCGGTCGCGACGAGGCGACCGCCGCCTCGTCGCGCGCGGACGAGGAGCGTGACGAGCAGGCCGATGCCGCCGCTGTTCATGTACTCGAGCTTGCTGAAGTCCAGGACGACGACCTTCGCCCCGTTCGCGACCGCGAGTCCGTAGGCCGCCGTGAAGTCCGCTTCACTGGCTGAGGTGACGTCGCCCTCGATCCGCAGGATCGATGCGGGCCCGTCCTGATCGAGCTCGATGACGGTGTCAGTCATGCGGCATCTCCTTCGACGATCTCCATGAAGTCCGACAAACGGGTGATCCGGAAGATCTCCCGGTAGTGCTCGGTCAGGCCGATCGCCCGCACCGTACGGCCGTCACGGCGCGCCTCCGCCAGGAGACGGACGACAAGCGCGATGCCGGTGCTGTTGATGTAGCCCACGTGGACGAAGTCGAGGCTGATGCGTCGCGGACCGAGGGCCGCGACCCGCGCGTAGGCATCCGTGAGGGTCTCGTCCGCGCGGGCGTTCAGGTCGCCGGTGAGGCGGACCCGGACCTCATCCGGGACCTCCGTGATCTCTGCCCCGAAGCGTCGGTCATCATCCATCGGTCGGCTCCTTGCGCCCCATCGTCAGGGTCACCGTCTGGGTCGACCCATCGTTGGTCACGGCCATCGAATCCACCATGTTCTTGATCAGGAAGAGCCCCCATCCACGGGACTTCTGTTCGCCGGCGAGCTTCTTCTCGATGTCCGGTGTCTCCGCCTCGGACGGGACGGCACCCGACAGCGCACGGTCCGTGATCCGGACGACGATCGCGTCGGCGGTCGTCTCGACGACGATGTCCACGGGGACGTCCGGGTCCCCCTGGCTGCCGTACTCGATGGCGTTCATCGCCGCCTCGCTGACGGCCGTCTTCAGGCGCTCGAGGCGCGCGGGCGGAAGACCGAGTTCGGCGATCGAGGCCGCGACCCTGTCCATCGCGAGTCGCTCGTTGCCCTCTTCGCCGGGAACGGAGAACGCGGTGATGATCGCCGCGTCGTGCTTCTCGTCGACGACTTCCTCGGCGACTCCGGATGCCCGCCGCAGGGTCACGAGGGTGATGTCATCCTCCTGCTCCCAGTCGGGCCCGGTGAACCGGTGGAGCGTGTCGAGCAGGCGGTCGAGGAGCTCGCTTCCGGCGTCATCGACGCTCATCTCGTCGCGCAGGCGCGGGAAGCCGTACATCTCCTGGTCGGGGTCGTGGGCCTCCACGAGCCCGTCCGAATACAGGAGCACGTTGCTGCCCGGTGCGATGACTCCCTCCGTCTCCTCGTACCGGATGTCGGGCATCAGGCCGAGTGGCATGCCGGTCGCACGCAACTCCACGACCCCGGCGCCGGTGCGGATGTAGGGCAGGTTGTGCCCCGCGTTCGCCAGCACGATCCGGCCGGTCGCAGGTTCGAGGATCGCGAACAGACAGGTGACGAACATCCGGGCGGGCATCTCCGGGACCAGGAGCGCGTTCGCGCGGGCCAGGATCTCGCCCGGCGAATCGCTCCGACTCGCCTCGGCCCGGAGGATCGAATGGGTCCGGGCCATCACCAGCGCCGCCGGGACGCCTTTGTCGGTGACGTCGCCGACGGCGATCCCGATCCGGCCGTCCGGCATCTCGATGAAGTCGTAGAAGTCCCCGCCGACCGCTCGCGCCGGACCGTAGTAGGCCGCGATCTGCCAGTGCGGCAGCTTCGGCAGCTCGCGCGGCAGGAACTGCTGCTGGATGAGCGTCGCCACCCGCATCTCCTGCTCGAGACGCTCGCGCTCGGCGGCCTCGGTGGCCTGTTCCCGGACGAGCTGGGCGACGCGGATCGCCGGGGCGGCCTGGGCGGCGAGCGTGGTCAGGAGACGGCGATCGTCGGTGGAGTAGTCCTGCTCGGACAGGCGCGGACCGAGGTTGAGCGTGCCGATCAGGTCGCCCTGCGAGACGAGCGGAACGACCAGGGCGACGCCGGCCCCACGCAGGGACTGGACCGCCGGCGACTCGAGCTCGAGGCGAGTGAGGTCGACCGGACCCGTGGCCGCCTGGAGGTAGGCAAGGAGCGGATCCGATTCGGGGATGTCGACGGCGATCGAAGCCGTGGCTGCGTCCGCGTTCGCCTGGGTGACCGGATCGGTGGCCGCCACCGGCTCACTGGCCGTCACCGGTGCAGCGACCACCGGATCCCTGGCAACGGCCGGGGCTGCATCGACGGAACGGTCGCCGCGGCCGAGGAGCCGGCGGATCGGACGGGTCAGTTCGCTCATGACGGCCTCACGATGCAGGTGCGGCGTCCGGGAATCGTTACGGCCCATGGTCCCGGTTCGTCGCCGTTACGGTCCGTGGGGCGATCCGGAGTGGTGTGCGCTCGTGCCGTCATCTCATCGCCTCTCGCAGCCAGACGCTTGCGCTGGCCGGGTGCACAGCCGTGACGGCTGTCCTGGTGATCTCATCGCTCACCGACTCGAGGTCGACGTCGTCCCGCAGCCGGCCAGCGAACGCTGCGATGGTCTGCTGGCCGTCGTAGCGGGCACGATCGAACCGCCGGTCGACGGCCCGCTGGACGGAGCGTCGGACAGGTTGGAACAGGGCGAAGACGACGAGCGTCGAGACGGCGACCGCGATCGTCTGGCCGTCGGCCGATGGGACCAGTCCCTGGGCCAGGGAAGTGAGCACGCCGGCCACCAGCAGGACCACACCGGCGAAGACCACTGCCAGGACCACGGTGATCAGCGCGTAGGCGAGGGTTCGGCTGATGATCCGGTCGATGTCGTACAGGTGGTATCTGAAGATGGCGATGCCGATCGCGACCGGGATGAGTGCGCCGGCGAACCCGAAGACCACGAGTCCGGCCTCCGGCGCCTGCTTGCTCAGCAACGCGCCGACGACCGCCGCCGCGATCCCGCCGACTGAGACGAGGAGGGCGAGGACGAACCACTTGAGCTGCTGCTGCCCGACCGTGTCCGACATCCGGTAGCGCGAGGCGATCGATAGCGTGAGAAGCGGGACGACCAGGAGGATGGGTGCAGCGATGACCTCCGACACGCGCGCTCCGAGGATGGGTCGCAGATCGGGCCCCACCCCGATGGGGTTGTCGATCGTGGGGAAGACCTGGAGCGGTCCGGGCCGGATGAGGAACAGGAAGACCACCTGCAACGGCACGACGACCACGGCCAGCCGGACGAGCCGATCCCAGAACAGGGTGTGCCCTCGTCCGGTCGGGAAGATCAACCCGAGACCGATGATCAGCAGGCCCCCCGACATCACGAAGAGCACGCTCAGCCAGCCTGCCGCCTGGGCGGTCCCGACGCCGGCAGGCCCGTCGGCCAAAGCGGACGACGCCGCGGCCGCGGTGAAGCCCGCGAGCGCATGGCCCGTCCCGATCAGGATCATGCACCAGCCGACCGCGTTGGTCGGTTGGCGGACCACCACGAGCGCGCCGAAAGCGGCGAAGGTGACGCCGAAGAACTCGAAGCCGATGAGCGACAGGTCGCCGAACCCATACGAGTTCGCGGCCATCGGCACGTGATCGACGATCCGCAGGACGATCGCGCCGATCGCCCCGAAGACCGCGGTGGCCAGCCCCACGATCGCGAACGGCCGGGCGAGGCGGCGCATCATCGGTCCGTCGCCGAGCGCAGCCACAGTCCGAGTCGCACCGGCTGGATGGCATCACGGACCGTGTCTTGCAGGTCGGCGCCGACAGCCACGATGTCGACCTCGTAGCGGAGGCGCTCGGAGAACGCCGCGGTGGTCCGATCGGTATCGAAGCGGGCGCGATCGAAGCGTCGGTCGACGATCGTCTGGACCCGTTGCCGCAGCGGCTGGAAGAGCGCGGCGACCACCAGGGTCGACAGCGCGACGGAGATCGTGTCGCCGCCGGTCACGCCACCCAGTGGGCCACCGACGACGACGACCAGCCCGGCGTAGGCGGCGACGAGCGCGGTCGTGATCACGACGTAGGCGATCGTCCGGCTGATGATCCGGTCGATCTCGAGCAGTCGGTAGCGGAGCACGGCCACGACGACCGCGATGGGCACCGCAAGGAGCGCGAGCAAGACCGAGGCCCAGGCGAGAGTCGGCAGGTCGCCCCGGCCGGCGGTCGCTACCGTTGCCACGAGGAGCCCGCAGATCGCCAGGACCAGGAACCCGTTCGCGGCGACGAGCCAGCGCAGCTGGAGGCGAACGATCCCGGTGGCGTGCCGGTAGCGGACCACCAGGCTCACCGCAGCGGCCACCAGGAGGCCGACGATGAGCGGGATGCTGAAGTCGAGTGGCGAGATCGGCCAGATCGGGGCGTCTGGCAGGATCGCCCCAGGGTTCGGGATCCGGATCTGGACGTCCGCGCTCAGCCAGACCTCCATCGTCGGTGCGACCGCGGTGAGGGCGGTGGCAGCTGTCGCGGCCCCGATCGCCGCCAGGGCCGGTCGGTGCCACCGACCGGTGGGCGATCGACCCGTCGGGAACACGATGATCAGCGTGAGGAGGGCGCTCAACATCGCGGAGCCGGCCCAGCCATTGACCCAGGCGATCGCGAGGTCGTATGGGGCGGCGCGGCCCGACGCCAGCGCCATCGGGTCGAACGTGGGCGAGGTCGACGTGTAGAGATAGCCGAGCGCGATCACCAGGAGCAACCAGCCGATGACGTTCTGCGGGCGCCTGATGGCAAGCAACGCTCCCGGGACCGCGTAGGTCCCGTACACGACCAGGTTGGTCGGATCGAGCAGGGGGAGGAGGGGCCACCACGGGAGCGTGGCTCCGAGCAGGACGATCGCGACCCGGCCGACTGGTCGTTCGCCGCTCATCGCCCGGTCTCCCGGAGCCACAACCCGAGGTCGGCCGGCTTGATCGCGGTCTGGACCGTGTCGCGCAGGTCGGTCGTGACCGCGTCGATGTCCATCTCGCCGCGGAGGCGCTCCGCGAAGGCCGCCGATGTCCGCTCGGCGTCGAACCGGGCTCGATCGAACCGTCGATCGACCGCGTGCTGGACGCGACGACGGACCGGCTGGAAGAGTGCGAATACCGCGAGCGTGGAGACGGCCACCGCGATCGTGTCGCCCTGGGTGACCAACGAGAGCCCGTCCTGGAGGACGAGGATGATCGCGACGAAGACCGTCGCCAGGATGCCGGTGACCAGGCTGTACCCGACCGTCCGGCTGATGATCCGGTCGATCTCGTACAACCGGTAGCGCAGGATCGCGATCCCGATCACGATCGGGAGAGCGAACAGCGAGACGATCCCGACATCGATCAGGATCGTGGCGAGGTCGGGAGCGGCCTCATTCAGGAGGAACCCCACCGGGATGACCACGGCGGTGAGGCAGACGACCGCAGCCAGCCACTTGATCTGCTGCCGTTGGACGAGGTCGCCGCGCCGGAACCGGACGATGACGGCGGCCGCCGCGCCGCCGAAGGCCACGAGCGTCGTGACCAGCACCGTCATCTCGAGGAGATCGCCGCTCACGTCGAACACGCCGCCCAGGGTCCACGCGACCTGGTTGACGATCGCGATCGCCACGATCCAGCGGTACCTCGGCGAGGGCAGATGCCCATCCGGATAGACGAGCGGGACGCCGATCAAGGCGATCACGATCGGGTAGACGAAGCTCGCGTCTCCTGCCCGTCGAGCCAGCGCGATCGCCGGCCATGGTGGCGCCTGGATCGCCCCGAGATCGGCGTACGTGCCGATGACCGCGGAGGCGACCGACGCCGTTCCGGCCGCGAGCAGCAGGAGGCCGATCAGGTTCCGCGGGACGCGACTGACCAGCACGGCGCCGACGACGACGAAGGAGGCGATCCCGACCACGTAGAGCACCAGGGCTCCGTAATCGGGCTGCGGATCGAGGAGGCTGGCGACGATGAAGACCGTCACGTCGATCACCGCCAGTCCCCAGGCGAGTCGGCTCCGGGTCATCGGCCGGTCTCCTCCCCGAGCGGTCGATCAGGACGACCGCGCAGCCACAGCCCGAGGTTCGTCGGCTGGATCGCCGCCCGGACCGTCTCCTGCAGGTCGGCCCCGACCGTCCTGATGTCGACCTCATCCCGGACTCGCTCGGCGAACGCCGCCGTCGTCCGATCGGCGTCGAACCTGGCACGATCGAACCGACGATCGACCGCCCTCTGGACCCTGCGGCGGAGTGGCTGGAACAAGGCAAGGACCACGAGGGTCGACGCGGCGACCGCGATCGTCTGCGCCTGGGTGAGCGCGACGAGGGCGGTCTGGAGCAGGACGATCGACCCGCCGTAGACGACCGCGAGGATGCCGGTCACGATCGCATACCCGACGGTGCGACTGACGATCCGGTCGATCTCGAGCAGGTGATAGCGCAGCACCGCGACGCCGACGGCGATCGGCACGGTCGGGAAGGCGATGAGTGCGAAGGTCCAGCCGAGGCCATGCACCACGTCGGCGAAGAGCGCGATGGACACGAATCCGACCAGGATCGCCACGACCAGGAAGGTCAGGGCCGCGACAAGCCAGCGGAGCTGCAACCGGAGGATCCCCGTTGACCGCCGGTAGCGGACGATGATCGATACCACGCCGACGACGAGCAGGGCGACGAGGAGGAGGGACCCCACGTCGTTCGCGACTGACAGGGGGGGCCACAACGCAAGGTCAGGCAGGATCGCGAACGGGTTGGCGACCGTGACCGACTGGACGCCGTCCCCCACGGTGAGCGTGAACGAGGGTGAGGCGGCCGTGAGCACGATCAGGACGGCGCCGATCGCCAGCAGGATCCGGCTGGCGACCCCCCACCGACCGTCCGGCAGGCGCCCGTTCGGGAAGACGACCATGAGTGCGAAGAAGCTCAGAAACCAGGCGACGCTGGCCCAGCCGGACAGCCACATCCCAAGACTCACCCCGAGGCTGGCTGTGCCCGCCTGGACGGCGGCGATGTCGGACAGGGGCGGCGTGCTCGTCCAGATGAACCCGAAGGCGGTCGCGATGAGCAGCCATCCGATCGGGTTTCGCGGACGGCGTAGCGCGACCACCGCCCCGATGCATCCGTACGAGAGGAAGTAGAGCGCGGTCAACGGGACCGTCACTGTGAGCAGCAGACCGGCGGCCAGGAGCGCGATCAGGCCGACGGTCGGGATCGGCCCGAGGCTGCGCGGCTCGTTCATCGCCGGCGGCCATCCGCCCAGATGTCGAGCCGTCCCTCGTGGGCGTCTGCGTCGCGGCGTCGCGTCCGAATGACCGCTCATACCGACATCCTGACCGTCTACCGTCCCGACAACGTTACGGGATGCGCCGTGTGTCCGGTACCGTTACGCGATGGGCCGCACCGCCCCGTCGTTGTCGATCCGACTCCTCGGTCCGCTCGAGGTCGCCGCCTCCGGCCGGCCGATCGTCGTCGATACCCGCAAGGCGATGGCGATCGTCGCCCTGGTGGCCGCCGAGGGCCGGCCGTTCGCCCGAGAAGAGCTCGCGGCGATGTTCTGGCCCGACGCGGACGACGACGCGGCCCGCGGCGCCCTGCGACGGACGCTGTCGGCGTTGCGGGGAGCGGTCGACGATCCCGGACTCCTCATCGACCGAGCCCGCGTCGCCCTGGATCCGGAGCGGACGACGATCGACCTCACGGAGGTCGAACGACTCGCCAGGTCGTCCCGACTCGCCGATCTCGAACGGGCCGCCGCGCTCACCAGGGGCCCGTTCCTGGCTGGATTCACGATCCGGGACAGCCCGTCCTTCGACGACTGGCAGGCCGCCCGTTTCGCGCGGGTCGAGCGGATGGTGGCCGATCTCCTCGACCACCTGGCGGAGGCACGGCTGGGGGCCGGCGACATCGTCGGCGCGTTGGAGGCGGCACGCCGCCGCGTGGACGCGGACCCGCTCGACGAGCCAGGCCAGCGCCGGCTCATCGAGTTGCTCGCCCGGTCCGGTGACCGTACCGGTGCGATCCGTCAGTACCGCTCGCTGGTCGCGGTCTTCGATCGGGAGCTCGGCGTGACACCGCTGCGGGAGACGACCGAGCTGTACGAATCCATCCGGGACGATCGAGGACCGTTCGACGCGCTAGCGGACGACCGGCTCGGCCCGACAGGACCGCTGGGGCGTGAACCAGAGACACCGGTCGTCCGCCGTCGCGAGTGGCCCATCATCGGCCGGGACCGAGAGCTTGCGATCCTCGTCGAGCGCTGGGCTCGTGCCGTGACGGACGGCGGCGTGGTCATCATCGAAGGCGAGGCTGGGATCGGGAAGACGCGTCTCGGCGAGGCGCTCGCGGCGTCGATCCGGAGCGCCGGCGGCGCCGTGCTCGGTGCCCGTGGTCACCCGGGAGAGGCCGGGATCGCCTACGGTCCGATCGTCGAGCTGATCCGTGCAGGCCTGGCTCGACCCGACGGCGCCGACCGGCTGCAGACGCTGGATTCGACCGCCCGGCTCGAGCTCTCGCGCTTGATCGATCTGCCGGCGGCGTTGCGCGTGCCCGGGCGACCCGGGCCGGAGACGGCGAGCGCGAGGGTGCGCCTGCTCGTCGCCATCGCAGATTCGCTCACCGCCCTCAGCGCCGGACCGGCACCGGGACTCGTCTGGATCGACGACCTCCACCTGGCCGACGAGCCGACCCGTGAATCGGTCGTCTACCTCGCGCACCGGTTGACCGGACGTCCCCTGGTCCTCGCCCTGGCCTGGCGGCGCGAGGACCTCAGCGCCGCTGGTCTCACCTCGGCGGTCGACCTCGAACGGATCCCCGATGTCGGCCGGGTCACGCTCGATCGCCTCGATCGACCGGCCATCGCGGCGATCGTCCGGATCACCCGACGAGGACCGATCGACGACGCGTTCCTCGATGTCGTCGCCGAGGAGTCGGAAGGTCTCCCGCTGTATCTCGTGGAGGCCCTGGCCGCATCCGACCCGTCCGACCTGCGCGTCGGAGGTGGCGTCGAAGCGCTGCTTCGCGAGCGCATCGGATCGGTCGGTCAGGTGGCGGCTCAGGTGCTGTCGAGCGCGTCGGTGATCGGACGGTCGTTCGATCTCGCGACCCTGCGCTATACCAGCGGCCGGTCCGACGACGAGACCGTAGAGGCGCTCGAAGAGCTGATCCGACGCGGACTGGTCCGTGAGCTGCCCGACGAGCATGCCGCCACGCTCCGCTACGACTTCAGCCACGGTCGGTTGCGCGATGCGGCGTACGACGGGACCAGCCTCGCCCGTCGCCGGCTGCTCCATGCCCGGACGGCGGACGCCCTCCGGCTCGACCTCGCCGCGACCGGTCGCGACGACCTGGCCCGCTATGCCCTGGTCGCGATCCACGAGCGTGAAGCCGGCCGGCCGGGTCCTGCCGCCGAGGCGTTCTGCGACGCCGCGGACCGTGCGGAGGCGGCGTTCGCCAATCGAGAAGCGATCGATCATCTCCGGGCGGCGATCGCGCTCGGTCGGCCGGACGCCGGTCGCCTCCATGCGCGGATCGGCGAGCTGCTCGGGCGGCTCGGGGAGTATCCCGCGGCGGTCACGGAGCTGGAGACGGCCGCGGCGTTGGCCGACCCGGCCGGCCTCCCGAGTGTCGAGATCTCGCTCGGGCGGATCCATCGTCGTCGTGGCGACCTGACGACCGCCGCGAGCCATCTTGATGCGGCCCTCGCGGCCCCGGCGCTCGACCCGCCGAACCGCGTCCGGGCGCTCGTCGAGCGAAGCAGGGTCGCGCTCCGGGCCGGCGATCTGACGACCGCCGCCGCCACGGCAGAGGCCGCACGGACGGCCGCCGGGGCCGACGGCGACCAGACCGGGGTCGGTGAGGCGGAACGTCTCGTGGGCATGGTCGCTCACGCGCGTGGCGACCATGCCGTCGCGCGCGCCGCACTCGAGCGGAGTCTCGCGCTCGCGGCCGACGACCCGGATCCGACCGCCGCCATCGCGGCGGAGACGGCCCTCGCGCTGGCGATGGCCGCCGATGGCGCCGTCGACGCGGCGATCGTGACCGCCATGGACGCGGTCGAACGCTGCCGACGGATCGGCGACCTCCATCTCGAGGCCGCGGTCGAGAACCACGTCGCCGACCTCCTCTACGAGGCAGGTCGGACGGACGAGTCGATGGAGCACCTCAAGCGGGCCGTGGCACTCTTCGCTGAGGTCGGCCAGCGCGGACCCGAACCCGAACCGGGGATCTGGGCGCTGGCGGCCTGGTAGGTCGGCTCGTCAGGCCTCGATCCGGTATCCGACCGAGCGGACCGCGACGATGGCCGGACCGCCCGCCTTGTGGACCTTCGCCCGGAGTCGGGCGATGTGCGGCTTGAGCCAGAGCAGGTCGGGATCGGCCTCGGCCGGCCACCCGGCGCGCACGAGACGGTGATGCGGCACGACATCGCCGCCGGCCCGGACGAGCGCCTCGAGCAGCCGGTACTCCGTCGCGGTGAGGTTGAGGATCGTCGCGCCGATCCGTGCTTCGTGGCGGCCCGGGTCGATCGTCAGCGAGCCGGCTTCGAGTGGCCCGCCGCCGACCGCGCCGGTGCTCGTGGTGGCCGCGTCCGTGCGGCGCATGATCGCCGAGATCCGGGCGAGCAGCTCGGCCTTGCCGAACGGCTTCGTCAGGTAGTCGTCGGCGCCGATCTCGAGCGCCTTGACCTTGGCGCCCTCGCCGCTCTCGCCCGAGACCACGAGGATCGGGACGTTGCCGGCGGCCCGGATCTGGCCGGTGACATTGAACCCGTCCGGGCCGGGCATCGCCAGATCGAGCACCACCAGGTCCGGCGTGTCGTCGCGGAACCGCTTGACGGCCGTGAGCCCGTCGTAGGCGGTGATCACCTGGTGGCCCTCGGTCCCGACCAGGGCGGTGATCGCTCCGACCATGGCCGGGTCGTCGTCCACGACGAGGATGCGCAGGGGTCGGGTCGTCGGCATGAGTGGCGGGCTCCTCTCTAGACCGCGACCGCGGCCGGCAGGGCGATGACGAAGCGGGCGCCGGCCGGTTCGGCCGGCTCGCACCAGAGGTGGGCACCCATCGACTCGGACAGGCGCTTGGCGGCGAACAGGCCGATCCCCGACCCACGCGCGGTGTGGGTGTCGCGGCGCGCGTACGGCTCGAAGATCCGTTCGCGCCACTCGGACGGGATGCCCGGGCCCTCATCCGAGACGGCGAGCCGGACCATCCCCTCGACGAGCCCGGTGGCGACACTGATCGTCGTCCCCGGCGGCGCGTACTTGACCGCGTTCTCGACGAGGTGCTCCACGACCTGACGGAGCCGTGGCGGGTCGGCGAGCGCAAAACGCCGGACGCCCGCGTCGACGACGAGCGTGTGGTTGCGGAGCAGGGGTCGGAGACCGCCCACGACCTCGTCGAGCAGCCCGCCGACGTCGACCGGGACGACGTCCGACGGCCGATCCTCGAGCGGCCGGACCGATGCCAGGATCGAGTCCACGAGGCGGTCGAGTCGCTCGATCTGGTCGATCGCCCGGTTGTGCCACTCGTCGCGCGTCCGGCGGCGGAGGAGGTCCCGGCTCTCCCGGCCGACGAGTGGCGGCTCCTCCGACAGGAGGTCGGTGTAGGCCCGGACGACCGCCAGTGGGGTGCGCAGCTCATGGGTCACCATGGCGATGAGCTCGGTCCGCGCCTCGTCGATCGCCTTGAGCGCCTCGACCTGGTCCTCGGCCTCGCGCTGGGTCCGGCCCTTCTCGACGATGCCCGCCAGGAGGTCGGCGATGGCCGACAGCTGGGCGGCGTCCGAGTCGCTGAACTCGCGGGTCTCCTCCGTCTGGATGTTGAGCACGCCCACGACGCTCTCGTGCCATGACAGCGGGACCGACAGCATCGACGCGATGAACCGGCGCTGGTCGATCCCCCGGACCCACAAGAAGCGCGGGTCGTGGCGGACGTCGGCGATCCGCATCGGCTCGCGGGAAGCGGCCACTCGGCCGGTCACCCCCTCGCCGTACGGCACGCGGGCGCGACTGATCTGGTAGCGGTCGAGTCCGTTCGTTGCGGCGAGGGTCAGATGCGCTCCGTCCCGGTCGAGCAGGTAGAGCGATGAGACGTCGGCATGAAGCGCGTCGCGCGTCTCGTCGACGATCGTCTCGAGGAGCTCGTCCCACGTCCGGGCGGTCGTCGCCAGCTTCGCGACGCGGTGCAGGAAGCGCAGCTGATCGAGCTGGCGCTCCGCCGCCGGCGTTCCGCCGGGCGGCCCGTCCTGGGTCCGGATCGTCGATGCCATGGCCGTCACCATAGCAAGCCTACGGACGAAGGTGTCGAAACAGGGTTGCGGTCAGGTTGCGACCGGTTGCGATGACGGTGCCCGGGAGCGCACCGCTCGATCGTCACGGGAGGCGGAGCTCACGGACCCGACGGTCCCGGCCCCGACAGCATGAGACCCGGACGGAGGAGGGTCGGTCCGGGTCTCGTGCTTATGGGTCACCCGCCAACGCTTGGATGGGCTCCGAGCGCCTACGGGTCGATCTGGTGCCGGCGGTCGAGCCGCCGGTGCCGGGTCAGAACCAGCGGCGGCCGGCTTCGAGGCTGAGCGCGAGCGCGACGACGGGCGCGAGGATCGCCCCGTAGCGCCACATCCGCTGCTTCAACCGAGCCATGACGTCCTCCTGGCACCCGGCAGCCGTCGGTACCGATCGGGCCGGGCGACGCGATCGGAGCCAGAGGCTACCGGCCATCCGGGCCATCCGGTAACCCATCCGATGGTCCCGGGTGGTGCGTCCGGTCATGGCCCATTCGTACTACCCGGCGACGTCGGGGCGAGCGCCTTCACGCTCCCGGCACGACGCGGACCCGAGCGGTAGACTCCAAGCGGAGACCGCGTCCCGCACGGTCCCGATACCACCCGACATCGAGGTCCCTGCTCACCCATGCACCCGGTCCGCATCCTCCCCGCCCTCGTCCTCGGCGGCGTCCTGGCCGTCGCCCTCGCCGCCTGTTCGGCGGGCAGTCAACCCGGCTGGACGTTCGCGCCGACCCCGACCCCGACGGTGGCCCCGTCGACGGCCCCGAGCGCATCGGCCGGCGCCCCGAGCGGGTCGGTCGCTCCGTCCGCCGCCGCGTCCGGGGCTCCCTCGAGCGCCCCGTCCGGCGGGACTGGCGGGACCGTGCTCGCGGAAGTCGCGTCGGGCATCAACTTCAAGACGACGACGTTCCAGGCGCCCGCCAACCAGCCGTTCCAGATCACGTACGACAATCAGGATGCCGGGATCCCCCACAACATCCAGATCGCCGACTCGACCGGCAAGTTCGTGTTCGAGGGCGACACCGTGACGGGTGTGGCGCAGATCACCTACAACGTCCCGGCGCTCCCGGCCGGTGCCTACAAGTTCAGCTGCAAGTACCACCCGAACATGGTCGGCGACCTCACCGTCCAGTAGCGCCCGAGGACGACCCGGCCCGATGACCGACGCGATCTGCTACCGCGATGCCTATGCTCGATCCGTCGAGGCCACCGTACGGTCGATCGCCTCGGTCGAGTCCGACGGCGCGATCCTCGTCGTGCTCGATCGGACCGTCTTCTACCCCGGCGGTGGTGGCCAGCCGTCGGACCGTGGCGTCCTCCTGCGCGGCTCCGATGGGCGACGCTGGGTCGTAGCCGGCGCCCGCAAGGACGGCGGCGACATCGTCCACCAGCTCGAGCCCGACCCGGCCGGAGGGACTGCCGGGCCGGCCGGGGCGCCGGCGGTCGGCGACCGGCTGGAGGTCGACCTGGACTGGGCCCGTCGGCACGCGCTGATGCGGACGCACACGGCGCTCCATGCCCTGTGCGGCGTGGTCTGGCGCGACTACGGCGCCTCCGTGACCGGGGGCAACATGGAGCCCGGAGCCGGACGGATGGACTTCGAGTTCGAGCGGATGGGCGCCGACCTCGTCGGCGAGATCGAGACGAAGGTCAACGCCGAGCTGGCCGCCGGTCGAGACGTCCGCGTCGATGTCCTGCCCCGGGACGAGGCGTTCGCGATCCCGGATCTCATCCGGACGAAGGTCAACCTCCTGCCGCCCGGGATCGACGACATCCGGACGATCGAGATCGTCGGGCTCGACCTGCAGGCCGATGGCGGGACCCACGTCGCGAACACCAGGGAGGTCGGCTCGATCCGGGTCACCGGCTACGAATCGAAGGGCCGGATCAACAAGCGCATCCGGATGGAGCTGGTCGATCCGGTCTGACCACACCGGGTGGTGCGGGACTGGATCGAGCGGCGGCCATCCTCGCCCGATGGCGGATAGGGTCGGTCCGGACGAAACAGGTCGGATAAGGGCGGTCCGGACGATTCAGGTCTCGCCGACGAGCCGGTAGACTCGGCGTCCTGATGTTCCGCCGACTGACCCACCGGCTGTTCGACTCGCCGCTCATCCGGCGGATCCAGTTCTATGCACGCCGGGCCCGTGGTCAGCTCGACCGGCGGTTCTTCGTCACCCTTGTCGAGGGGATCCTGGCGATCGTCGCGATCGCTGCCGTGCTCATCACGCTCCTCGAGAAGGACTGGACCCTGGCGTCGATCGGCTCGTCCTTCTACTGGGGCCTGACGACGGTGCTCGGCCAAGGGGACCCGTCGTACATCACCTCGCCGGCCGGCTGGTTGATCAGCTGGCTGCTCATCCTGTTCGGGGTCGCGCTCTTCGGGACGATCACCGGGGCGCTCATCGCGATCGTCATCGACTTCCTGCTCAAGGAGGGCCAGGGTATGGGTGCGTCCGGATACGAAGGACACGTCGTCGTGTGCGGCTGGAACAGCACGGCCCGCGACCTCATCGCCGAGCTGAGGAGCGACGCGTACAAGGTCAAGATCGTCGTCATCGCCCCGCTCGACAAGAACCCGGCGGGCGACGGGGTCTACTTCGTGAAGGGCGACCCGACCGACCCGGCCGACCTCGAGCGGGCCGGCCTGGAGAAGGCCTCGGCCGCGCTCATCTTCCCGGTGGACGAGTCGAACGATGCGGACATGCGCTCGATCCTGACGGTCATCGCGATCGAGTCGGTCGCGCCCGAGGTCCGGACCGTCGCCGAGGTCAACAACCCGCGCCATGCGGATCACTTCCGGCGGGCCCGGGTCGACGAGCTGCTCGTCTCGTCGCAGGTCGGGGCGAGGCTGCTGGCTCGATCGGCGCTCTACCCGGGACTCACCGAGCTCGTCGCGGACATCGTCTCGGGTGGCGATGGCTCGGAGCTCTACCGGGTCGAGATCCCCGACGACTATCTCGGGCTGTCGGTCGATGCGGTCAGCGCCCGGCTCCGCTCCGAGCATCGGGCCACGCTCCTGTCGATCAGCCGGAACGGCAAGGCGTTCGTCAACCCACCGGCCGACTTCGTGATCGTCCGCGGTGACGACGCCGTGGTCGTGGCGGAGTCGCTTGGGACGCTCGCCCCGCTCGTGCTGAAACACGAGGAGAACGGGACCGGGGTCGTGCCTGCGGTGGCCGGTGCAGCGACCGCCGCGGTCGACGTCGCTGCGACCGTCGGCTCGACCCTCACCGAGGGTGTCGCGACTGCGGTCGGGACCACGCCGGAGTCGGCTGGCGCTCCAGCGGCGGGTCCGGGTGGGGCCGAGGGCACGGGCCCGAGCGCACCGCCGTCCTCCGCGCCGCCACCGACGCCGGCCTCGGGACCCACGTCCGCGGTCGGCGGCTCGGGCACGCAGGCTGGCTCGGGCCAGGCCTCCCCGATCGCACCCCAGGCCGTCTACCAGCCACTCGCGGGACCGACCGCTGAGGCGACGGGGTCCCCGGTCGGGATCGCCGCCCCGCCGGCGACGACGAGTGCGATGGCGCCGCTCGTCTCGGTCGTGTCGGCGCCGGCGTCCGTCACCATCCCGGTCGTGCCGCTCGCGTCGAGCCCGCCGCAGACGGTCTCGATCGTCCCGACGCCGCCGGCCGAGGCCCGCGACGGCAAGGACGGCAAGCGCAAGAAGAAGCACGGCAAGCATTGAGCTGGCGCGAGGCCCCGCGACTCGGGTGACCGTCGCTGGACGGTCGGGGGGAGGAGCGGCTAGACGGCTTTCACCGCCGCCGTCAGGGCCTGAAGGCCGTCCTTCGCGTCGGCGAACAGCATCCCGGTCTTCGGGTCGGTGTACAGCTCGTTGTCGATCCCGGCATAGCCACGACCCATCGAGCGCTTGATCACGACGATCGACTTGGCGTGGTCGACATCGAGGATCGGCATCCCCGAGACGGGTGAACCCGGCCGGCGTGCCGCCGGGTTCGTGACGTCGTTGGCCCCGACCACCAGGGCGACATCGCAGCGGTCGAACTCCGGGTTGATCTCGTCCATCTCCTTGAGCTGCGGATAGGGCACGTTCGCCTCGGCAAGAAGGACGTTCATGTGCCCGGGCATCCGTCCGGCGACCGGGTGGATCGCATACTTGACGTCGACGCCGCGCGCTTCGAGCAGCTCGGCGAGCTCGCGGACCTGGTGCTGGGCCTGGGCCACCGCCAGCCCGTAGCCGGGCACGACGATGACCGACTGCGCGTAGGCGAGCTGGATCGCGGCATCGTCGGCCGAGATCTCGCGGACGGATCCGCCGCCGGCGCCGGTCACCGCGACCGTCCCCTCGCCACCGCCGAAGCCGCCGACCATGATGTTCAGCACGGACCGGTTCATCGCATCGGCCATGAGCTTGGTCAGGATGCCGCCGGACGCCCCGACGAGCGCGCCTGAGATGATCAGGACGGGGTTCCCGATGACGAACCCGGCCATCGCCGCCGCCGTCCCGGTGAACGAGTTCAGCAGGGAGATGACGACCGGCATGTCGGCGCCGCCGATCGGCAGGACCATCGTGATCCCGAAGATCAGGCCGGCAGCCACGACGATGGCCAGGATGGCCAGCGTGGCACTGCTCGACAGGGTCAGCCCGCCCGCCGCGCCGACGATCAGGGCGGCCGTGCCGGCCAGGGCGAGCGCAGCGATCGCCACGGTGATGATCTGGCCGCCAGGGACCATGATCGGCTTGCCGGGGATGACGCCCTGGAGCTTGCCACCGGCGATGAGCGAGCCGGTGAACGTCACCGACCCGATGACCGCGCCGAGGACCACGAAGATCGTCGTCGAGACGTCGGCGCCCTGGCTCGACAACCGGATGAAGTCGTCGATCGCGACGAGTGCCGCCGCGCCGCCGCCCACCGCGTTGAACAGCGACACCAGCTGGGGCATCGCGGTCATCTTCACGCCGCGGGCCAGGTACAGCCCCGCTCCGCCACCGATCGCGAACCCGACGAGGATGATCGCCCAGGCCGTGACGCTCAGGCCACCGGGTCGGACGACGAGCCAGATGAGCGTCGCGGCCACGGCGATGGTCATCCCGGACGCGCTGAGACGGTTGCCGTTCCTCGCGGTCGCCGGCGAGTTCATCTGGTGGAGGCCCAGCACGAAGCAGGCGGCGCCCGCCAGCCAGGCCAGGTAGACGAAGGTGTAGACCCAGTCGAGGGACATCGTCGCGCTCCTCGACTAAGACCCGGAGGCGCTCGAGGCGCCCTCGGACCCGGCCTTCGCGGCCGTCGGCTTCTTCCGGAACATCTGGAGCATCCGGTCGGTCACGACGTAGCCGCCGACGACATTCATCGCGCCGAAGACCATCGCGATGAACGCGAGCAGGTAGCTGACCGGGTTGTCCGCCTCGGCGGCGATGAACATCGCCCCGACGAGGACGATCCCGTGGATCGAGTTGGCGCCCGACATCAGCGGGGTGTGGAGCGTCGCCGGGACCTTGCTGATGACCTCGAACCCGACGAGGATCGCCAGGACGAAGATCGCCAGCGAGTTGAGGAGTTCGGGGCTCACGCGGCACCTCCGGCGGCGGTCGGGGCCGCGGGCTCGAGCAGCTTCTTCGTGGCCGCCTGGACGACCTGGCCGCCGTGGGTGATGACCGTCCCCGCGGTGATCTCCTCCTCGAAGTCGTAGACCATCGCGCCGTCCTTGACGAAGTGGAGGAGCAGCGCCGAGATGTTCCGGGCGTAGAAGGCCGAGGCGCCGGCCGGCATCGTCGCCGGCAGGTTGTCCGGGGCGATGATCGCGACCCCATTGTCGGTCTCGATCGTCTCGCCGGCCTTCGACAGCTCGACATTGCCTCCGAGCGCTGAGGCGGCCATGTCGACGATGACGGAGCCGGGCTTCATCCCGGCCACGGCCGCTGCCGTGACGAGCAACGGTGGCCGGCGCCCCGGGACCTGGGCGGTCGTGATCACGATGTCCATCGAAGCGATGTGGCCGTTGAGCTCGGCCTGCTGCGCGGCCTGCTCCTCCGGCGTCAGCTGGCGGGCGTAGCCGCCCTCGCCGGACGCGTCGGCGACCGACTTCAGGACGATGAACGTCGCCCCGAGCGACTCGGCCTGCTCCTTCGTCTCGGACCGGACGTCGTAGGCCCTGACGACCGCCCCGAGTCGGCGAGCGGTGCCGATCGCCTGGAGCCCCGCGACCCCGATGCCGAGGATCAGGACGTTGGCGGGCTTGGCGGTCCCGGCCGCGGTCGTCAGCAGCGGGAAGTAGCGCCCATACGCGTTGGCAGCGATCAGCACGGCCTTGTAGCCGCCGACGTTCGCCTGTGAGCTCAGTGCGTCCATCGACTGGGCACGGGACAGCGTCCGCGGCAGGGCGTCGAGGCTGATCGCGGTGACGCCCTTGGCCGCCAGGCTCGCGGCCAGCTGCGGATCGATGAGCGGGGCGAGGAACCCGACGACGACCTGGCCTGATCGGAGGCGCGCGACCTCGGCCTCCGACGGCTTCTGGACCCGCAGGATCACCTCGGACTGAGCGTAGAGGTCGGCGACCTGGACCACGCTCGCGCCGGCATCCGCGTAGGCGGCGTCGGGGATCGCCGCGCCGCTGCCGGCGCCGGACTCGACGAGGACCTCCAACCCGGCAGCGGTCAGCTTGCCGAGCGCTTCGGGTACCAGGGCGACGCGCCGTTCACCGGCCGCGGTCTCTCTGGCGACGCCGACCTTCATGGGCATCACCTTGGTTCAGGGGTTCGGGATATCGCCGCCAAGGATACCCGCGGGCGGACCACCTCGTGCGGGTCCGAGGATGGCGATCCGGTGCCGGGCCGGGTGTCGCCCGGTGTCGTCGTCGGTCGCGCCGAACCTCGGCTACGATGCTCGGGTCGGCCCGGCGCCGGACGACACCAGCAGGAGCCCCGGATGACGACGATCGGCTACGCCGCGATGCTCGAGCAGTTCCACCCCACGGAGCTCCTCGACCTGTGCGCGAGCGCCGAGTCTGCCGGGTTCTCGGCCGGGTTCATGGTCTCGGAGCACTTCCATCCGTGGACGCCGCAGCAGGGCCAGAGCGCGTTCGCGTGGAGCTTCATGGGCGCTCTCGGCCAGCGGACCTCGCTCCCGTTCGGGACCGCCGTGACCTGCCCCGGGTTCCGCTATCACCCCGCGGTCATCGCCCACGCCGCGGCGACGCTCGGGGCGATGTATCCGGGCCGGTTCTGGCTCGGACTGGGGGCCGGCGAAGCGCTCAACGAGCACATCGTCGGCGGCGAGTGGCCGGAGATCGGGGTCCGGAGCTCGATGATGTTCGAGGCGATCGAGATCATCGAGAAGCTCTTCGAGGGCGGCGTGGTCCGCCATCGTGGGCCGCACTTCAAGCTCGAGAGTGCCCGGCTCTACACCCGGCCCGAGGAGCCGGTGCCGATCTACGTCGCGACCGCGGGACCGGTCAACGCCAAACGGACCGGACGGACCGCCGACGGGATGATCACGGTCGGAGCCGCCGACGAGAAGATCGGGATGCTCTGGGACAAGTTCGCCGAGGGCGCACGCGAGGCCGGCAAGGATCCGACCGGCATGCCGAAGCTCCTCCAGATCCACATCAGCTGGGCTCGGACCGACGCCGAGGCGATGGACAACGCCATGCGCGAGTGGCCGAACGGCGGGATGCCCTTCCCGAAGCAGGACATCAAGAACCCGGAGGACTTCGCGGCCATCGCCCGGCTCGTCCGGCCGGAGGACTTCATGAACCGGTGCCTGATCAGCTCCGATCTGAGCTGGCAGGCCAGCCAGCTCCAGCATTACGTCGACATGGGCTTCGACGAGATCCACATCCACAATGTCGGCCGCAACCAGGCCGAGTTCATCGACGTGTTCGGTCGCGAGGTGCTCCCCGAGCTCAAGCTCGCATGACGCGGAGCGTGACCGGGGGCCCGAAGGTCCTGCCCGAGGAGCCCCCGACCGGTGCGTTCTGGCGACAGGTTTCCGAGCGCATGCCGCGCAGGCCTAGGACGGGACGTCAAGGGGCGGTACGATTGTCAGGTCGACGGAAAGGCATGGGCCGGCCCGCCGACGGTCTCGCGCCATCTCCAGGGGGCACATCGATCTGAACGCCGACGACAGTCGCCGCCGTAGCTTCAGCCGCCTTATCGTCGCCCTTGCGTCGATGGGTCTGGTCGTCGCCGCCTGCGGTCAGCCCGGTGGGAGCCCGTCCGAGTCGCCGTTCGGCGCCGGCGGCGCCCCGGCCGACCTCGTCGATGTCCCGCAGCCGCGGCTCGCGACGATCGACCTCGGCTCGGAGGCACCCGGCTACGACGGTGATGGCAGCTTCTACAGCTACGACTCCGACCTGACACCCGACGCCACACTCACCGCGTACGCCAACCAGTTGCTCCGCGCCGGGTTCCATGAAGCCGACCGGAACGGGATCTGGCGGGTGTTCGTCGGTCCGCGCCTGACGGTCTGGGTCCGGGTCGGGTCGGCTGGGCCGCCCACCAGCCTGGTCATCCGGGTCGAGCCGACGGTCGCCGAGGTCGCGGGCGGATCCGGATCCGGATCCCGCCCGGCCGCCACGCCGAAGGCCGGCGCGACCGGCAGCAGCGGCAGCCAGACCGGAGCCGGCGGGCCGAAGCCCACGGCCAAGCCGGTCGGCCAGCAGCGACGGCCTGACCCACCCCACGGCACCGGCGGCGCGACCGCTGCCGGCGGCGGGGGCGGTGGCACGATCGCGGGCGGGCCCGCGTCCGGTGCAAGCAGCGGTGCGGGGACCGGCTCCGGAACGAGCGGCGGCAGCAGCGGCGGGACGACCGCGGGCGGCGCCGGGACCGGGGGCGGGGGAGGCGACTTCACCCGACCATGACCCAGCGTCATCGCCTGCTGCTCGTCGATGACGACGCGCAGTTGACCCAGTTCCTCGGTGCCCGCCTTCGCCGCGACGGGTTCGACGTGGCCATCGCCGGATCCGGACCGGAGGCCCTGGCCGCGGTCGACGAGGCGTGGCCGGATCTCGTCCTGCTCGACCTGATGATGCCCGGGACGTCGGGCGAGGAGGTCGCCGCGGGGATCAAGCGCCGGGCCGACATCCCGATCGTGGTCCTGTCGGCCGTGGCGACGTCGCGGTCCAAGACGGAACTCATCGAGCACTACGCCGAGGATTACGTCACCAAGCCGTTCGACTATCCGGAGCTGGTCGCTCGCGTCCACCGGGTCCTGCGTCGGTTGAACGAGCGGATCCCGAGCGAGCTGCTCGACCTGGGTCCCGACCTGTCGCTCGCCCTGCGGCGGCGGGAGGCGATCGTCGCCGGCCGGCCGGTGGGCCTGTCCCCGACCGAGACCCGGCTCCTGGCCACACTCGCCGCGAACCTCGGCACGACGATCACCACCGATCAGCTCCTCGCCCGCGTCTGGAGCGACGCCGACGGCGCGGATCCGGCCTACGTCTGGGTCGCCATCCGCCGACTCCGCCGGAAGATCGAGGTCGACCCGGACGAACCGCGTCATCTCCTGACCGACCGGAGCGGCGGCTACCGGCTGGTCGCCGCCGGCTGACGAGGTCGCGTGCCGACGGGGCCGCGCTGGGGCGCCCGGGGCGTCACCTATCGACGCCAGGTCATCCTCGTCCTCCTGTGCTTCGCGGTCGTCCCGCTGGCCGTCTTCGGGTTCGCCGCATTCCGCTCCGTCGAGGACGTCGTCGGTCAGGAGGCGGTCGGTCAGGCACGCACCGCGGTCCGCGGCGTGGCGGCCGTCCTCGCCCGCGATGCCTCCGACCTCGACGAGACCGTCGATAGCTACGCGACATGGCCGGTCCTCAAGGACGAGGTCGCGTCGCAGGATCTCGGCGCGGTCCGCCAGGACGTCGTCCAGTTCCAGGTCGACCAGGGCGAGGCCGACGTCGTCGTCCTGCTCGCCGGCGATCAGCAGGTCAAGGCCGGGCCGGGACCCGCGGCGGACGCGTTGGTGGCGCTGAGTCAGACGTTCGTCGGCGATCCCCAGACCGTCCCGACGGGCCCGGTCTATGCCGACCTCGGCGACGGGGTCTATCTCGTCGCCTTCCGCGCCGTCGACCTCGGCGACCGAACGGGACGTGGCGTGGACGCCGCCGCTGGCAAGGTCGGGCTCGCGTTCGCCAGACGGCTCGATCCGGCGTTCGTCGTCGACGCTCGCGATGTCACCGGGTTCGACGGCGCCGTCTTCGACCGCTCGGGCGATCTCCAGGTCGCCAGCGACCAGATCGCGGCGGCCGAGTTCGCCCCGGCCGCCGGCTCGGATCCCGCGACGACGACGGCCGACCTGCGGTCCGGTCTGGTGGGCGCCTCGATCGCCCTTCCCGATCGGGATGGTCAGGCGGCGGGCTGGTTCGTCGCGACGAGGCGAACGGAAGGCGTCGAGACCGTCGGCAGCCGGCTGGTGCCGCTGCTCGCGATCGGGCTTGGCCTGGCCGTCGCAGCCGCGGCGCTCCTGGCAGTCCTCCTCGGGCGCCGCCTCCGGCTCCGGCTCGATGCCATCGAAGGCGGGTTGAGCGCGATGGCCGCCGGCGATCTCGACGTTCGTCTCCCGGCCGACGGTCGCGACGAGATCGGCCGGCTGGCGGTGGCGCTCGACCGGACGGCGGACACGCTCGCTCGGCGCGACCGGATCCTGCGCGAGGCGATCGTGACGGTCGGCGACCTGACACCGGATCTCGGCGTGGACCGCGTCCAGGCCGCCGGAGTCGCAGCGGCGGCACGGATCTTCGACATGGTCGACTGCCGGCTCGAGGACCTCGACGGGACCCTCGTCGCCGGTCTGCGTCCGGAGCCGGCGGTGAACGTCGATCCGAACGGGACATCCGCCGACACGTCCGGCGCGTCCGGACCGTTGTTCCCGTCCGCGTCGGACCCAGCCATCCCGCCGGCCGACAGAGCGGCTGCCGCCACCGATCGACCGGCGCCGACCGCCGAGGTCGCTCGCCCGTCGTCCGCCGGGATGACCGGACCGGGGAGCGACGAGATCGCCACGGCCCAGGTGACCGCCGAGGTCGGCCCGGTCGATGCCGCAAGTCCGACCGGACCACACGATCTCCGGCTGGTCGGCCGGATCCGGGCGGGACGCGACTGGTCCGAGGCCGACCAGTCGCTGCTGGACGTCTATGCCCGCTTGCTGCGGGCGGCGATCGACGACGCTCTTGTCCACGGCCGGGCGCTCGACCGGGTCGACCGGCTCGGGCGCCTTGCCAGACTCCAGGGCGACTTCCTCCGCGGCGTCAGCCACAACCTCCAGGCGCCGCTGACGAACATCGTCGTGGTCTCCGAGGAGCTGGTCACCGCGGATCGCACAGATGCTCACGCGCGCGAAGGCGCGCTCATCATCCGCGCCGAGGCCGACCGGCTCGCCCGTCTGGTCGGCCAGCTCCTGACGCTGTCGCGGCTGGAAGCCGGGACCCTCCGGGTCGAGGAGGAGCCGGTCGCCCCCGAGCCGATCATCCAGCGGGTCTGGGGTTCGCTCGGATCGGACCGACCCTTCCGGATCGACGATCGCACCGGTGGGATGGTCGCCGTCGCCGACCGGGCGGCTCTCGAGCAGGTCGCCTGGATGCTCCTCGACAACGCCATCAAGTACGCGCCGACCGGGGCGATCACTGTCAGCATCGAACCCGATGGGCCGGCGCGGATCGCGGTCACGGTCTGGGACGAGGGCCCCGGCATCGTCCAGGAGGAGCGGGCACGGGTCTTCCGCCGGTTCGAACGCGGCTCGTCGAGCGAGGGTCTCGAGGGCACCGGTCTGGGCCTTGACGTCGCCCGCGGTCTGGTCCGGGCGATGGGCGGCACGATCCGCTACGTGCCGAACCCGACCGGTGGCGCCGGGTTCCGATTCACCGTCCCCGGCGAGCGCTCCGACCGGCCGGTCTGACGAAGGTCCGGGGACCCCTCCGGGACCATCGGGCTGTGCAGTCGCGCACTTTCGTAATGCGGCGCGAAAGGTCTCGCTTCCTAGGCTAGGAAGGTATCCAGAGCACGACCCGAGATGGGCCGCGCCACGGGTGCCGACCGAACGGCGGAGTGACGCCAGAGTGAAGCTGATGTTCCGATCGAAGCGCCGACAGACCAGGCCCAAGGGCCAGGCTCTCGTCGAGTTCGCGCTCGTCTTCCCGATCTTCTTCGTCCTGCTCATGGGACTCATCGAGTTCGGGCTCGTCTTCAACGCGATCCTGAGCATCAACTTCGCCAGTCGCGACGGATCGCTGATCGCGGCCGAGGCGGGCAACTCCTCGGGCGCCGACTGCGTGATCCTCAACAAGGTCGAGCAGGGGATCGGCGCCCCGTCGTCGACGGCGCGGGTCCAGAAGGTCGAGATCTACAAGGCCGACAAGAACGGCAATCAGATCGGCTCCTCGGTCAACGTCTACAACCGGACCGGGTCGAAGACCTGCACGCTGCCCGACAGCACCACGATGACCGTGCCCGTATACCCTGTCCGGCTCGGCCGGCTACGCCGACACGAGCCGGTGCAACGTCCAGGGCGGCTGCGGCGGGTCGGGTGGCGTCGACACGATCGGCGTCAAGGTCACGTACCTCTACAACTGGTTCACCCCGATGGGCTCGTTCATCGGGCTCGGGATCAGCAACTTCACCCTGGTCCAGTCGAACGCGATGCGCATGGAGCCGGTCCTGTGAGGGCCCCCGTCCGACGCCCGTCCGACCGTCGCGATCGCAGCCGGGGCCAGAGCCTCGTCGAGTTCGCGATCTCCGTCCCGGTCTTCGTCCTGCTGCTGTTCGGGATGCTCGAGTTCGGGTTCGCCTTCAGCCACAACCTGACCCTCGAGTACTCGACCCGCGAGGGCGCCCGGACCGGCGCGGCCCTCGGCCCAGGGACGCCCAACATCCCGTGTGCCAACGTCGACGAGCAGATCATCGCCGCGGCCCAGCGTGTCCTGACGAGCCCCGGTTCGCCGGTCGACATCAGCCGGATCAGCGCGATCACGATCTACAAGGCATCCGCCAGCGGCGCCCCGCTCGGCGGGAGCACGACCAACACCTGGATCCCCGGCGCAGGTCCGACGGTGGACGGTGTCCCGCTGAAGTTCAAGACGAGCATCGTCAACTGGAACGCGTGCTCGCGTGACAACGGCTCGTCGCCCGACTCGATCGGCGTCGGCCTCGTCTACAGCTACCGACTGATCAGCCCCCTCGGGGTGTTCCTCGGGATGTCCGGGACCCCCGCCTTCCAGATGTCCGACCGAACTGTCATGGCGCTCAACCCGAGCTAGGAGATGCGACCGATGGGTCCCCTGGACCACCTCATCCGATCCACGAAGTCCGGCGCCGCGCGCGTCCGGGCGAAGGCGGCTGCCGGCCGTCGGCGTGCGCGCACGTCCGGCCAGATGCTCGTCCTGTTCGTGGTCAGCATCTTCGTGCTTACCGGGATCACGGCCATCGTCGTCGACGTGTCGTGGTACTGGGCCAACACGCTCCGCGTGCAGCGCGCCGCCGACGCCGCCGCCCTGGCAGGCGTCGTCTGGCTGCCGGGCGCGCCGGGCACGGCCTACACCACGGCGATGAACGAGGCGACGAAGAACGGCTACACCGACGGCAGCGCCGGCGTGACCGTCTACCCGATCAAGGACCCGGCCAACAGCCGACGGCTGTGGGTCACGATCACGGCGCCGGTCAACACGTTCTTCATGAAGATCTTCGGCATCTCATCGCTGACCGCGAGCCGGTTGTCGAAGGCCGAGTACGTCCTGCCGGTGCCGATGGGCAGCCCCGAGAACTACTACGGTGTCTTCGGCTTGACCCGCGGCCTGACGTCATCCGTCACCACACTCGTGACGAACACGACGACCGCCACCGGCGACACCGGGTGGGATGGCCCCGGCGCGACCCCAGCCGGATCGTGGACCGCCTCGAGCGGTACCGTCCTGGCGTCGATCGCTTCGAACGACAACGTCTACCTCCGGACCAGCACGAACGGCACGACCCATCAGTGGGGCACGTGGGGCCTGACGTCGGGTGGTTCGCCGCTCATCCCGAGCCCGGGCTCGGGCCAGACCCTGACGATCAAGGGGATGGAGGTCCAGCTGACGGACGCCTTCGTCTCGGCGAGCTGTGCGAACTCGAACATCAAGGTCGAGACGACCTGGAACAACGGCACGACGTGGTCGACCCAGATCGCGTCGACGCCGGCCCTGACGACCACGACCACGACGGACTACACGGTCCCGTCGACGAACGGCTCGACGAGCACGGCCGCCTGGGGCGGCCATAGCTGGGTCCGGGGCGATTTCACGGATGCCAACTTCAAAGTCCGGCTGACCGCCACGAAGGGCTGCGCGACGGCCGGGACGACGCTCAACCTGGACCAGCTCCAGCTCAAGGTCTACTGGAGCATGGACACGACCACGACGACGTCCGTCACGACGACCACGCCGCTGACCGACAAGAACCTCCAGGGTCCCGGCACGAGCTGCACCAACGGCGCGGCGAACTGCAACGAGGCCGACGGTTCCGCCCTCAACCCGCGCGGGTTCTGGGCGACGATGAACACCGAAGGGGCCGAGAACGCCAACGGCGACGCCTTCCAGCCGTACTACGACACGGCCACGAGCACCCCGGCGGGGGCCTGCAATGCGGTCGGCTCGAACACGGCTTGCTATGACGCCGACACGTATTACAACTACGCCGTCGAGATGCCGCCCGGCACGACGGGCGGGAGCGTCTGGGTCTACGACCCGGTCTTCTGCGACGTGTCGGTCTCCAAGGGCACCGGCGATCGCTGGTTCAACGGCACCAATGCGGTCAGCTCGTTCTTCGAGCTCTACAACACCCAGAACACGCTTTACGACAACACCGACGACACCCAGCTGGCCACGTCCGGGTCGCTGTTCAAGCAGATCTCGGCATCGGACACCACGATGGGTGGCAGCGGTGGATCCGAGTGCAAGTACTGGGCGACGGCGCCCTACGGCGACGGCCGCGACTACCACAACCGCTGGTACCGCCTGTACACCGGGCTGACCGGTGGCGCCAACGGGACGATCTATCGGCTCCACACGACGTCGACGGATCCGGGCAACGTCGCCGACCAGCGCAATACGAACGGCGAGAGCACCTTCGCCCTCTATGCCGCGGCCAGCGGTGGCACCCCGCGGATCTACGGCCTCGGCGCGATGCAGATGTTCACGCCGCTGTCGGCCTCCGGCGGGACGGTCTCCTCGGAGTTCTACCTGGCCCAGATCGATGCGGTCCACGCCGGCAAGACCGTCGAGATCAAGCTCTGGGACCCGGGCGACACGAACCCGCTCGCGGCCAACCTCCAGATCGAGATCCCGACCTCCGGTGGCTGGGCGGCGACGCCCTTCGACTGGTCGGCCACCAAGGGGACCACGAACTCGAACGCCCAGAACTGCGACGCGCTCACGCCGGGCAGCGGGGTCTCGTCGGTCCAGACGAACGTCGGCGCGACCACCGGCACGTTCAACGGCTGCTGGCTGACCATCGACGTCGTCATCCCGACCACCTACACCGCGCAGCAGAGCGGCTGGTGGAAGATCAAGTACAACATGACCGGGACCGGGACCTCGAACGACGTGACCACCTGGCGCGTCCAGATCCGGGGCAACCCCGTCCATCTCATCGTCCCCTGATCCTTTTGGGTGGCTGAACCATCCTTGACCACTGCGGACTCACACGGACCCGCCGGTTCCGACCGGCGGGTCCGTCGTATTCCCGGTGCGATCGGGCACCGTCGCAATGGCGCTGCTCGCCCGGCTGCCTACGCTGATCGAGCGATGACCGAACCGGTTCGCCCGAGCTGGAGGAGCGACCGATGCGTCCCGTGAGCCCGTCCGTGGTGGCGGGTCCGACCCGTGACCGGGCAAGACTCGAGTCGGCGGGCCAGATGCTCGTCCTGTTCGTCATGTCGATCTTCGTCCTGACCGGGATCACGGCCGTCGTCGTCGACATCAGCTGGTACTGGGCGAACACCCTGCGCGTCCAGCGCGCCGCCGACGCCGCCGCCCTGGCCGGGGTGGTCTGGCTGCCCGGGGCGCCGGGCACCGCCTACAGCACGGCCCGGACGGAGGCGACGAAGAACGGCTACACGGACGGCGCCGGCGGCGTCACGGTCTTCCCGATCCAGGACGACGGGAACGACCGCCGCCTGGACGTGACGATCTCGGCCCCGGTCGACACGTTCTTCATGAAGATCTTCGGGATCCAGACCCTGCGCGCGGTCCGGACGTCGAAGGCCGACTTCATCCTGCCGGTGCCGATGGGCAGCCCGGAGCAGTGGTATGGCATCGGCAACTACGAGGTGTTCAGCCCGGGGCCGCCGCATGTCCGCGGCCCGCAGGTCCCGACGAACACCGCCGGGCCGAACAACTGGACGGCCGCGGCGAACGGTCTGACGAACAACAACACGTACGCGACGTCGGGCAACACCACCTCGATGCAGGGGTATCGCGACTTCGGCCTCAACGTGCCCGGAGCCGACACGATCAACGGCATCCAGATCCGGGTCGACGCGAAGTCGACCGACAGCCTCGGCTGTCGGCTCGGCGTCTCGCTGTCCTGGGACAACGGCACGAGCTGGTCGTCGGAACGGTTCGTCGACCTCACGGCGTCGGACCCGACGACGCCGTTCCTGATCGCCGGCGGCCCGTCGCTCACGTGGGCCGGCCACGCCTGGGTCCCGGCCGACTTCAACGACGCCAACTTCCGCGTCCGCGTCCGCGGCGACAACGCCGGTGCGAATGAGCCGCCGGCGGCCAACTGCCGGGCCGGCGCGACGACCTCGCTCGACTTCCTCGACGTGACCGTCTACTCGACCGGCCCGGGCACGTCCTCCGCGACGAACGTCCCCACCCCGAGCGGTGAGTCGCTCGCCCCGACGAACCAGGGCTTCTGGGGCGCGATCTTCACCCGCGGCGGCGTCCGCCGGAACGGCGATCGCTACTCGCCCGAGCACTTCGACCCGGGGGTCCCCAACGCGGAGTACCTGCCCGAGGGCTACGACTACACCATCGAGTTCGGCTCCGGCGGCGGCCGGGTCAATCTGTTCGACCCGGTGTTCTGCGCGACCGGCGCCAACGCCTCGGGGTCGTGGTACGGCGCGGGCGACCACTGGACGACCCAGAGCTCGTCGAACAGCACGCCCGATCCGGGTGGCCCGGTGACCACGGTGTACACCCTCTACGACCAGCGCTCGACGCCATACGACCCGAGCGACGACGTCGTCGTGGCCCGCCTCGTCGAGGGCGACCAGCGCCAGGCGGACCAGAGCGGCCGGGTCGGCAGCCAGAACGCCGGTCGGGCGGCCCTGCCCGATTGCGCCGCCGATCCGCATCACAACCAGTGGGTCCGCCAGGATGCCTGGACGACGCCGGGTCCCACCTCCCTGCCCGCCGGCCGCTACCGGCTCAATGTCGACACGAGCCAGGCGGCCAACGTGAACACCGGTGCGGAGAACATGTGGTCGATCTATGTCGGCGACAGCGGCCCGGCCGGCAGCGCCCGGGTCTACGGCGGCGGCCGGATGGTCGCCTACAACAACATCACCTCGACGAGTGGCTACCAGCGGTTCTATCTCGCCCAGGTCGACGCGGTCCACGCCGGCAAGACGATGGTCATCGAGTTGTTCGACCCGGGTGACGTCGGCCAGAACGCCTGGATCCGGGTGCTCAGCCCGGACAACAACGTCTACAGCTACGCCACATTCGACTACACGGCGGACTCGGTCTGCGTGGACGGCCGGAGCGACAGTTGCGCGGCGGCCGGGCGGACCCAGGTCCAGACGTACCGGACCGGATCCGGCAGCTCGTTCGACAACTCGGTCCTCACGCTCGAGATCCCCCTGCCCGCCGACTACGGCCGGAACGGGCTGGACCCGCCCGGCGACGTCACGAGCGAGCAGGGCTGGTGGCAGATCGAGTACCAGGTCGGGGCGGCCAACGACACCACCACCTGGCGCGTGAGCATCCGGGGCAACCCGGTCCACCTCGTCGTGCCCTGATCGCCGCCTGACCCGCAGGGCCTCGGGTCTCACCAGGGGACCCAGTACGGAGCCCTGACCCAGAGCCCCGACACGGAGCCCGCCGGCTCTCCCCCGGCGGGCTCCATCACGTCCGTGACGACCCGGGCGAGGTCTCCGGACCACCCCCGAGACGCCCGGACGACCCGTCTTCGGACCGGACCCGACCGGACCCGTCCGCGCGTCGCGCGCGTGCAACAGAACGTCATCGAAATCGGCCGATTCGAGCACGAATGTAATGTCGACTGTTAAGGACCCCTGACTAAGGTACTAGGCAGGGATGACCCATCTGGGTCCCCCTGGACGCCTTCTCGGGGACCGCGCCGCCTCCGACCTCATCAGGTCCGCGACGACCCGGCCATCCAGGCGCAAGGGCTTGTTCGCCGGGTTACGGCGCAGGAAGGAAAGGGATCGAATGACGGCACCGACCAAGCAGCGACGTCGGCATCTCGGTGGGGCTCTGGCAGTCGCGCTCGGAGCGCTGCTGCTGCTGCCGTCCGTGGTCGCCGCGCATCACGCCGATGTCACAGCCAGCATCGACTGCGACGGGCTGCTGACCTTCACGTCCACGGCCTGGAACGGGCCCGACGCGGCTTCGCGAACGAACCCGGACATCGGGGTCTGGGTCAAGAAGGACGGCGGCAGCTTCGTCGAGCTGACGTCCGACGACTACTTCTTCGCAGCGAGCAACGACTACTCCTTCACCGATACGTACGATGTCGGCGACGCTGACTCGGTCACCGTCAAGGTCCAGGCGCAGGCCAAGTGGGCCAATGGCACGGCTGCCGGCGACTCCCGCCAGGTGACCGTCGACGCCCCGGATGACTGCGTGGAGCCGACGCCGGTCCCGACGCCGGTCCCGACGCCCACCCCGACGCCGGTCCCGACCCCGACCGAGGCCCCGACCGTGGCCCCGACCGTGGCTCCGACCGACGGGCCGCAGAATACGCCGCCTCCGCCCAAGGGCAGTGTCCTGTCCGAGACCGGCAAGCCCAAGACCACCCTCCCGCCGACCTCCACGATCGACGGGTCCAACGACGGCGGGTCCGGCTCGGCCCTCCCGCTCATCCTTATCGCCCTTCTCGGGATCGCCGTGACGATCGGGCTGCTCAGCCCGGCTTCCAGCCGCTCCCGCAAGCGCATCCGCCGGGAGTGATCCCGCGGGTGTCCATCACCTAGGGTCCCCGAGACCCGGAGGGGGCGTGCCAGCTGGCACGCCCCCTTCGTCATGTCCGATGATGGCGGCGATGTCGGCGCTGCCGTTCCCCCCGCTGTCGCCCGACCGGGTGACCATCCTCGACGGCGGTCTGGCCACCGAGCTCGAACGGCGCGGCCACGACCTGTCCGACCCGCTCTGGTCCGCCCGGCTGTTGATCGAGGCCCCGGACGAGATCGTCGAGATCCACCGGGCCTACTTCCGGGCCGGGGCGCGCGTCGCGACGACGGCCAGCTACCAGGCGAGCTTCGAGGGGTTCGCGCGGCGTGGCCTCGACGCCGCGGCCGCCAGCCGGATCCTCCGCTCGAGCGTCGAGCTCGCGATCGAGGCCCGGCGGCTGACCGAGCGCGAGCTGGCCGCCGCCGGCCGACCGGTCGGTCCGATGGCCGTGGCGGCGTCGATCGGGCCGTACGGGGCGGCGCTCGCCGACGGCTCCGAGTATCGCGGCGACTACGGCTTGTCGGTCGCTCAGCTCCGAGACTGGCACGCGCCACGGTTGCTCGTCCTGGCCGACGCCGGTGCCGACCTGCTTGCGATCGAGACGATCCCGAGCCTCGCTGAGGGCCGGGCGCTCGTCGAGCTGCTCGGCGAGACCGGCGGTCCGCCGGCCTGGCTGAGCTTCACCTTCGCCGACGGAGCCACGACCCGCCACGGCGAGCCGGCCGAGCAGGCGTTCGGACTCGCCGAGGCGCACGAGCGGATCGCCGCGGTCGGCTTGAACTGCAGCGCGCCGGAGCACGTTCTCGAGCTCGTGCGGCGGGCGCGGTCCGTGACCGCCAAGCCGATCGTCGTCTATCCCAACAGCGGCGAGGCCTGGGACCCTCGGTCGCGGCGCTGGATCGGCCCGGCCGGCCAGGGCGTCGACGTCGACGTGGCACGGTCCTGGATCGCGGCCGGGGCGAGCGTCATCGGGGGGTGCTGCCGGATCGGCCCGGATCGCATCGCCGGACTTGCCATCCTCGACGGCACGCATCGCGACTGACGCTCGGACCGGTCAGGGGTACGGCGTCCGGACCGCCCGGCGGGTCGCCCGGACCATCCGGACGAAGCTCCTGAAGTGCGTCCACGGCCGGATGTGGCTCGGGGCCCCGGCGTAGATCGTGCGGATCGGCACCCATTCGAGCCGAAAGCCGGCCCGGATACAGGTCGTGATCATCTCGATCTCGTACTCGAAACCGGCCTCGTGGCTGTCGGCCACGGCCTCCATCAGCCGTCGGCTCAGGAGCCGGTAGCCCGACTGGTTGTCGGGCAGATCCCGACCGGCCGCCCACGACAGGGCCAGCCCACCGAGCCGGTTCGACAGGCGCCGGACCGGTGGCATCTGCCCGAAGTCGCGCCGGCCGATGATCAGATCGGCCGCGGTCCGCTCGTAGGCATCGAGGAACGTCGGGATCTCGTCGGGATCGTGCTGGCCGTCGGCATCGAGGGTGACGACCGCCTCGGCGTCGTGGGCCAGCGCCCAGGCGAACCCGGCCCGGAGCGCCGCGCCCTTGCCCTGGTTCGGGCGCTGGACCAGGACGGTCGCCCCGGCCGCCTCCGCACGCGCGGCCGTGTCGTCGGTCGACCCGTCGTCGACCACCAGGACCGGCAGGTGGCCCGTCGCCCGCAGGACGACCGCGCCGACACGCGGCCCCTCCTCGTAGGCCGGGATCAGCGCGACGACGTCGGGCATCGCGCAACGATAGCGGTCGTGGACCGGCGACGGCCGCCGACGATCCGGGTCAACCGGCGCTGGCTAGTCGCCCGTCGCGCAGCTCGACGATCCGGTCGGCGACGTCGAGCATCGCCGGGTCGTGGGTCGCCACGACCGCGGTCACGCCCTCGGTCCGGACGATCGTCCTGAGCAGGGTCATGATCGTGTGGCCGGTCTCCAGGTCGAGCTGACCGGTGGGCTCGTCTGCGAGCAGGAGCTTGGGCTCGTTGGCGAGGGCGCGGGCGATCGCCACGCGCTGCTGCTCGCCGCCCGATAGCTCATGCGGCCGATGGCGGGCGCGTTCGCCGAGACCGACGAGCTCGAGCAGGTCCTGGACGCGCCGATCCCGCTCGCGCGGGTCGGCCTTGACGAGACGGAGCGGGATCTCGACGTTCTCGGCCGCGCTGAGGATCGGGACGAGGCCGAACGCCTGGAAGATGTAGGCCACCGACCGTCGCCGGAGCTGGACGAGCTCCGTCTCGCCCATCGTCGTCACGTCGGCGCCGTCGACGACCACGCGGCCGGCCGTCGGCCGATCGAGGCCGCCGAGGACGTTGAGCAGGGTCGTCTTGCCACTGCCCGACCGTCCCTTGACCGCCACGAGCTCACCTCGCCCGACGGCGAGATCGATCCCCGTAAGGGCGTGGACGACCGCCTCGCCGCTGCCGAAGTCGCGATCGACGCCGATCGCCTCGACCATCGGTCCCGACGGCGGAAGGATGTAGCCGCTCACCGCTCGGCCCCGTCGTCGGGCCCCTGATCCGGCCAGACCCCGACGTGGTCCTCCTCGAGCCGGAGTCGGACGCGCTCCGACAGTTCGAGGGCCTCGATGTGAGCCCGCGGCAGCTGCAACCGGCCGACCCGGTCGAGCAGTGCGAACTCCTCGGCGATCACCCGGTGGTCGCCGTCGTCGCCCTGCTCGGTCCGACGCCGCGTCTCGGTGCTCGTCCGGCCGTCTCGGATCCGGACCGTCCGGGCGACCTGTTCGGACACGAGCGGATCGTGGGTCACGACGACGATCGTCGTCTCCGCTTCGGCGTTGACGGTGCGCATGAGCGCGAAGACCTCGGCCGACGTCGCGCTATCGAGCTCGCCGGTCGGCTCATCCGCGAGGAGGACAGCCGGCTTGTTGGCCAGGGCCACTGCGATCGCGACTCGTTGCTGCTCGCCACCCGACAGTGCCTCGGGACGATGCGACTCGCGCCCTTCGAGACCGACGAGCGCGAGCAGGTCGTGGGCGCGAGCATGCCCGGCGCCGCGGCCGTCGAGGATCATCGGCAGCTCCACGTTCTCGAGCGCGCTCAGGTAGGGCAGGAGGTTCCGCGCGGTCTGCTGCCAGACCATCCCGACCACGCGACGCCGGTAGGCGGTCCGTTCGCGGCGACCCATCTGGGCCAGGTCGTGCCCGGCGACCTGGGCCCGTCCGGCGGACGGAGCGTCGAGCCCGCCGAGGATGTTCAGTAGGGTCGACTTGCCACTCCCAGAGGCGCCGACGATCGCCATCATCTCGCCCCGCTCGACGAGCAGGTCGAGACCCTGGAGGGCGACTACCTCGAGGTCGGCGACCTTGAAGATCCGGACGAGGTTGTCGCAGACGACCAGGGCGCCTTCGCCGTATCGAGCTCGGGTCATTCGATCCCTCTCCTCACGGCGGCAGCGCCCGCCGGTTCACGCTGGACCACGATACCGAGCCCGACGGCGAGGCTGACGATCGCCACGACGGCGCCGACGATCGGGCCGACAAGTCCCGGGTCGATCGTGAGCGGAACCTCGAGCGCCGAGCCGACGACCGCCCCGAGTCCGAGTCCGGGCCGGAGCGCCATGAATGTCGCCAGCCCGAAGGCGATCCCCAGGACCAGGGCCAGCACGATCGTCGGACCGTGCTCCACGATCGTCAGCCCGATGGCGCCCCGGCTGCCGAGGCCGAGCGTTCGAAGGTGTGCGGATTCACTGGCGCGGGCCGCTCCGGTCAGGGCCAGCGCCGCCGCGAGCGCGACCGCCGCATAGGCGCACGCGACCACGAAGGCGACGACGACCCCGACAGTGACCGCATCGATGATCGGGGACTTGCCGAGGTCCAGCGCCTGTTGCGACCGCACCGCGATCCCGGTCAGGGGCGCTTCTGTCGCCATCGCCGCGCGGATCCCGGCGACGGCATCGTCCGGCGCGCGCAGGAACGCGCCGGTGGTCCGGAAGCTGGCGCCCTTGACGAGCGTGGTCAGGACGCCACGGTCGGCCACCACGAAGGGCTCGCCGACCGGCACCGTCGGGAACGAGTCGGCGACCTCGGCCGCCACGAACGGGATCCGCCTCCCGCCGACGGTGAGGGTGAACGGATCCCCGGTCTTGATCCCCTCGACGACCCCCGTACGGGCGACGATGGCCGGAACGGCATCGGCCGTCGCCGTGAGCAGGGACGCCGGCAGGTCGCGATCGGCCGGTGTGTCCAGGATGACGTCGCGGTAGTCGGCGACGTCGAGCGCGAGGAACTCGATCCCGGCGGCGTCCGCGCCGGCCAGCGAGGCGCCCGAGGCTCCGGCCGCGGCCTCGACGCCGGGCAGGGTCTTGGGCTCGAAGTCGTGGGGCAGCCGGCCGAGGCCCTCCACGATCCGCATCGGGGCACCGACCGCCTGCCACGAGACGGCCTCGCCGGCGGCCTCGAGGTGGCCGAGGGTGGCGAGCGAGAACGCCCCGACCGACGCGGTCGCCATGAGGACGAGGAGGATCGGCGCGGCGCTCCCCGATCGGGTCGTCCGTCGCAGGGCCAGGACCGGGACGAGATCCGGACGGAGGGCCGCGACGGCCGCCATCCCCCGGACCGGTAGCGCGAACAGGCGGAGCGCGACGAGCCCGGCGGCGAGCCCGGCCAGGGCCGGGACGGCCGCGATGAACGGGTCGGCAGCGGTGAGGTCGGTGGCGCTGCTCGTGCCGCGGATGCCCCGGTCGCGGAGCAGGACGGCACCGCCGATCGCCAGGCCGATCACGACGAGCTCGAAGACGATCCGCCGCGGACCACCCCGGCGACCGAGGCTCGATCGGCCGGGAGCGCCGCCCTGGGCGGTCGGCACGATCGCCGCGGTCAGCAGCACGATCGTCAAGCCGGCGACGACCATCGGGATCGCGATCGTCAGCGGATCGAGCCCGACCGGGACGAAGGCCACGGCCAGGGCCATCGCCGCCGATCGCGGCCGGGAGGGCCAGGAGGACCCCCTCGGCGAGCGTGGCTCCGACGACCTGGAACGGGCGACGCTCCCCGGGACCGCGACAGGCTGAGCGCGGACCGCCGCCGGCTCGATCCGAGCACGATAACGAGGCCAAGCGCCGCTCCGGCGACCATCGCCGGTCCGATCGCGACCGTCGTGAGGACGGCCTGGGCGGAGCGCCAGCGAGCCTGCTGTGCGTCGATCAGTCGGAGCAGGCCGCTGCGCAGCGTCGTCGCCTCGGCGGCGCTCGTCGATGGCAGCGGTCGCGGGGAAGACGCTCTCGAGGCGACGCAGGTCGGTCAGCGAGGTCGTCGACCCGCCGGCCCTGGAGGCGGGCGGGGTCGACCAGGAACCTCCACCCGTAGTGGAGCCGGAGGCCGCGCTCGTCGGTCACCGACATCAGGCTCGGGTACGACTCCGGAGCGATGATCGCGACCGCGTTGGTGAAGACCGTGTCCGGATCGAGTGCCTTCAGAGTCGGTCGCTCGAGCGTGGTGTCGCCCGACCAGTACGGGTCGTCCGGGTCGATGATCTCGAAGATCCCGACGACGGTGGCCGTCGGCCGCTCCGTGTGCCCGCGCGCGAGCGGGTCGGTCTGATCGGGGATCAGCGGCAGCCGAGTCGCCGATCCCGACGCCCATCATGTCGGCGGTCTCGGACGAGATCGGCTGATCTCGTAGCCGACCGACGCAGGCCCCGTGCTCGATCTCGTCC
Organism: uncultured Chloroflexia bacterium; assembly: GCA_963783135.1. Lineage (GTDB taxonomy): Bacteria > Chloroflexota > Limnocylindria > Limnocylindrales > CSP1-4 > Chersky-267. The sequence continues at coordinate 607,857 of CAWAMH010000005.1, forward strand.
GATGGCTCGATCCGGATCGCCCGCCGGTCGGCGCGCGCCCGCGGACGTAGCGGATCCGATCCCCGACACCCTGCTCGACGCGCAGCGTCAGGAAGCTTCCCGTCTTCGTGTCGGCCAGGACCCGCCAGCGCGGCGTATCGACCCGGTAGATCCGGTCGACGAACAGGTCTCGGATCGCCGGTGGGATCCGGTCCTGCGAGGTCGGCCCCGGCTGCATCGACGGCCCCGAGCGGGTCACCGCCCGCCGGCCCGATCCGCCGGTCCTGGAGCAGCTGGATGTCGCGGACCGCAGCCGGTGCGGCGGCCACGTCGTCGCGCAGCGCCTGGTCCGCGACCTGGCTCAGCAGGCGCGGTCCGAGGGCGAACACGAACGCCGTCACGAGGACGAGCGCGAAGAGCCCGACCGCGGACGCCCGATCCTGGCGGAGGCGTCGGAGCGAGGTCGTCAAGCCAGGCCATGGTCAGGTGTCCCCGGCCCGGAGGACCCGGCTCACCCGGCGCTCGGGGACCTGGCGGGCGAGGATCGAGACCGTCCCGAGGAGCACGACCGCCAGGACGATGTCGACGGGCACGATGATCGACCAGGGGACGACGATGACCGGCGTCGGGACGACCGCCGCACCGGTCACGTCGAGGGTCGAGTAGGGCAGCACGAGCCAGGCGAGGAGCACGCCGAGGAGCGAACCACCGACGAGGCCGACCGCCGAGCAGGAAGACCTGCTCGAGGGTCAGCCAGGCCGACAGCTGCCGACCGGATAGCCCGAGGGCACGGAGGAGCGCGAGCTCGCCGAGCCGCTCGCTCGTCGACACCGTCGCGCCCACGATGAACCCGATCGCCGCGAAGACGATCGCCGCCAGCGCCCCGAGCGCCAGGGCACCGACGATCCCGAGCCAGATCGGATCGGCGGCAAGGGCGTGGGCGAGCTCGGTCCGGATGATCACCTTGGAAGTCGAGTACGGCCGGATGCCCAGAGCGTCGGCGACCGCGCCGGCTTGTGCGTCGTCGGCGGCCAGGAGCCACTCGGTCGCGGCCGCCGGGATAGCCGTCGGCCGCGAAGCGGACGAGGTCGAGCGTGGCGCCGTCGGCGATGAGGAACGGTTCCGACGGGTCTAGCGGCGGGAAGCTCGCGCTGCTGCCGACGATCCGGACCGTGAGGTCCTGGCCGGCCGACGAGACCCGGATCGTGTCACCGGGATGGGCGCCGGTGAGCGCCAGGAGCCGGTCGCCGGCGATGACCGGGACGATCCCGTCGCCGGTCGGTGCCGACCGCCAGCCGGAATGTCGCACCGGGCTCGGTCGAACGATCCGAGCAGCGCCGGCGACGTCGTCGTCGCCCTGGCCGATCTCGATCCGCCCGGGTGCGTCGACCGGCGGACGATAGACGGTCATGCCCTCGGGTCCGATCCGGGTCCACGACCAGCCGTTCGCGGCCGGGTCGAGCGGCACCGGCGACCAGTCGTCCCCGGCGTCGGTCTGGCTCGTGGCCAGCTCTCGGAGGGTGACGTCGCCATCGACCACGAGCCCGGTCGGCGGCACGATCGTCAACTCGACCGACTCGAGGCGGAGCGGGTAGGTCGGCTCGACCGCGAGGTCATCGACCACCCGTCCGAGGTCGACGACGAACCGCCCGCCGCGCGCCTCGAGGGTGGTCTCGCCGAGGTCGAGCCGATGGAGTCGACCGTCGCCGTCGCGCACGACGACCGCGGCCGTCAGGCCCTTCCAGTCCGGGGGAGCCGTCGCGTCGCCCGATGCAGCCTGATCGACCGGCGAGGTTCGACTCGAGGGTCAGCGCCAGACGGCGTGGTCGACCGTCGAGCGGGATCGACGCGCTGGTCGGACGGGCCGCGACCAGGCTGGCCAGGTCCGCGGCGGTCGCCGCCGCGTCCTCCGGGAACGTGACGATGCCGCCGATGGCGTCCGGGTCCAGCGCCACGAGCCGCCCGTCGCGGACCGTGCGGCCGACATCGAGCGACTGGCTCGAGACCGGCGTCGCCGCGGTCACTCCCGGGATCGCCCGATAGGCCGAACCGACGGCCCAGCCCGGCAGATCGGGATAGTCCGACAGGACGGCCCGGACATCGCCCGCGGCCTGGTACGCGGCCTGGTCGACCTGCGACCGTCCCCAGGTCGCGGCGCTGGCGGCCGCGAACGTCCCGAGCGCGGCCGCCAGGACCAGGAGCAGCGCCGACCGGGTGTAGCGCAGGGGTCGCCGCGCGACCTGCCGGGCGCCGAGCGGCGGGACGATGCCTTTCCGACGGCCGAGGACCCGCTCGCCGATCTCGGCCAGTCGGGGGACGAACCGGGTCGCGAGCACGGCGCCCGCGAGGAGCCCGATCGCCGGGGCTGCGACGAGCAGCGGATCGACCCCGAGGACGCCGCGCGCGTTCCGGGTCAGCGGCGCGCCGTACAGCCGGAGCTGCCACAGGGCGACCACGGCGAGGACCACGAGGGCCAGGTCGATGCCGAGGCGCTGGCCGAGCGTCCGGCCGACCTGTCGTCCGAAGGCTGGCCCGGATCCCGGCCGGGCTGGCTTCGCCGAGCAGCGACGGCAGCGTGAGGACCGCGACGCACAAGAGCGCCGCGAGCCCCGTCGCGCCGAGCGTGGCCGCGGTGATGCCGACGTCGACGATCGATGCGGTGGCGCCGAGCGGACCGATCGCGCCGAGCAGCCGGACCGCGACGACGGCGACGAACGGGGCGAGCAGCGCGGCGGGGACCGCCAGCATGACGGCCTCGCCGAAGGCGAGGGCGACGAGGTGTCCCGAGGTCGCGCCGCGCGATCGCAGAAGCGCCGTCTCGTTCCGACGGCGATCGACGAGCAGGCCGGCGACGAGCAGGACGGCATACCCCGCGAGCACCGCGAACTGGATGGTCAGCAGCGTGACCCCGCTGCGACTGACGAGGATGGCCTGGCCGGCCGAGGTCAGGATCGCCGGAAGGTTCGTGACGACCGCGAACTCATGCGGTGGCGGGAGCGCCGCCCGGAGGTCGGGCTTGATCCGCTCGATGCCCTGTCGGAGCGCCTCGATCCCGTCCACCCGGATCCCGTCGATCGCCGGGAGCGCCCGCCACTCCACGTCGAGCTGGCGGGTCCCGGCGCTGGCCAGGAGGTCGGGCTCGGTGAGCACGAACGGGCCGCGGGTCGTCAGCTGTTCATCCTGGTGGACCCCGTCCAGCTCGAGCGGGTCGCCGAGCCAGTACGCGTCGTCCGCGTCGGGTCGCCAGATGCCCACGACGGCGACCTCGCTGACCTGGCTCGGGTCGAGGCCCCGCGTCAGTCGGACCGTGTCCCCGACGCGGAGGTCGAGCGCCTCGGACGCCCCCTCGGACACCGTCGCCTCGATCGGCGTCTGGCCCGACGCCGCCCAGCGACCGGTCGTCAGCGTGGCGTGCCGCTCGATGTCGCCGTAGGTCGCCAGCCGGGTGAGGTGCTGACGCGCCTGCTCGGTGTCGAGTCCGACCGGGGCGACCGAGCCGGACCCGATCACGAGGGCGACCTCGCCGCCGGACGCGGCCATCGCCGAAGACAGTCGCGCCTGGACGATCGGATCGAGCTTCGCCAGGTCGGAGCCCGGCGTCGATGTCCGAACGACGATGGCTCGCTCGGTCGGTGGCGCGTTCAGGATCGCCTGGCGGAGGCCGCCGAGAGCGACGGTGTCAGCGTAGAGCGCGCCCGTGGCCAGCAGCCCGATGGCGCAGACGAGCAGCGCGAACGCGGCCACGACCACCGGCCAGTCGGCGCGACTGCGGTGGACCACGGCGCGCCAGAGACCGACCGTTCGGACCAGGGCCGCCTCCCGTGCGCGTTCGGACGTCACGTCGGGTACCGATGGATAGTGGCTGCCGACCCGACGAGTTCAGTCTAGAGGCGACATCCGTCGGAAGCTGTCAGCGAAGCGACTCCTCGAGAGCGACCCGCCGGTCGGTCCCGGCGTCGCGGTACTTGACGATGAGCGGCGTCGCGACCGCCAGGCCGTGGCCGGCCCCGAACCTGCCGTGGATCGGCCGCGACCCGGGGACGACCACGGCGCCCGCCGGGACGACGACCGGACGATCCGGGCTGCCGTCGAGGATCCGCTCCTCGACGATGTCGTAGATCCTCGAGGTCCCGGTCAGGACGACTCCGGCGGCCACGACCGCACCGGTCCGGACGAGGACCCCGTCGAGCAAGAGGCAGCCGGCCCCGATGAACGCATCGTCCTCGACGATGACCGGCCGGGCGTTCGACGGTTCGAGGACGCCACCGACCTGGACACCAGCCGCGAGATGGACGCGGGCGCCGATCTGGGCACATGACCCGATGAGGACGTGGGAGTCGATCATCGTGTCGGCACCGACCCACGCCCCGATGTTGATGAACGTCGGCGGCATCACGACCACACCGGGTTCGAGATGCGCACCGGCTCGGATGCTCGTCCCGCCGGGCACCACTCGCCACGGGCGCTCGGCGCGATCGGCCGCCTGAGCGTCCACGGCGTGGTCGAGATCCTTCGGTGGGACCCCGACGCGATCCCGGAAGCCGAGCGGCCCGGCTGCCCAGGTCCGCGTCGCTCGGTCCGCGAAGCAGGCCAGGATGTCCGCCTTGACCGTCGGGTCCACCCGCCAGCCATCGGTCGCTGACGAGTCCGGGCTGGCGGCCCGGAGCCGTCCGGCCTCGAGCTCCTCGATCGTCGAGGTCGTCTGCGCGGTCATGCGACGGCCTCGCGGTCGACCGACCCGACGACCGTGCGGCCGGCGGACGGTGCGACGAGCCCGAGCGATCGGAGCAGCCGGGTGAGCTCGCTGCGCGGCGCGTCGTCGAGCGGGAGCAGGGGTCGGCGAGTCATGTCCGACTCGATCAGACCCATCCGGACGAGGGCCGCCTTGACCGGGACCGGGTTCGGACCGCCCCGGAAGTTCGCGAGCATCAACGGCAGCCAGCGTTCGTGGGCACGGCGCGCTCCGTCCCAGTCCCCAGCCCGGGCGGCGGCGCACAGAGCGACCATCTCGCCGGGGATCTCATTGCTCGCCACAGAGACGACGCCGTGCCCGCCGAGCGCGAGGACCGGCAGCGTCCAGGCATCGTCGCCGGCGAGGACCGCGACGTCGCGCGGACGATCGCGGCAGATCCGGGCGATCTGCTCGAGGTTGCCGGAGGCCTCCTTGATGGCGACGACCCGAGGATGCTCGGCGAGTCGAAGGAACGTGTCGGTATCCACGTTCGTCGCCGTCCGCGACGGTACGTTGTAGACGACGATCGGCAGGTCGCCCTCGTCGGCGACCGCCAGGAAGTGCGCCTCGAGCATCCGGCCATCGGGTCGGTTGTAGTAGGGCGCGACGACGAGTGCGGCATCCGCGCCGATCGCGGCCGCCCGGCGGGTCGCCGCGATCGTCGAGGCGGTGTCGTTGGTCCCGGTCCCGGCCACGATCGAGATCCGATCGCGGGATGGGCGCTCCGCGGCGACCTCGACGGTGAGCTCGATGAGCCGGTCGCGTTCGGTCTGGCTGAGGGTCGGCGCCTCGCCGGTCGTCCCGCACGGGACGAGGCCGTCGATCCCGGCCAGGATCTGCCAGGCGACGAGCCGTCGGAAGCCCGCTTCGTCGACGCCGCCGTCGGGCGTGAACGGGGTGACCAGGGCGGTAAAGGCGCCCTGGAGACGTGGTCGGCGCGTTCGCGCCGTGCGATCGAGGGTCGTCATCGGATCTCTCCTGTCGGTGTCGGGCGGTGGGCTGGGTCGGTCGGGAACGGTTTCGGCAGCGGCCCCGCCCAGACCCCGGCCGATGCCGGGACCGGGCTCGGGCTGGATCCCTGGAGGTGCGCGTCCACGACCGCGTCGAAGGGATGGAGGCCTGGCGCGCGCGGCTCGGCGACGAGCCAATCGGCGGCCAGCAGGGCACCGGCCGCGTATGCCGAGCGGTCGCGGGCCGTGAGGCGGAGCTCGATCGTCTCGCCGGGGCTGTCGAAGCCCACGAGGTGCATCCCCGGCGCGGCTCCGGCACGGACCACGGCCAGCTCGAGCTCATCCGGTTCGGGCGCTCTGCCCGATGCCGGATCGGACAGCCGTCGCTTCCTGGGATGCGCCGCGAGGATGCGGCGCGCGAGGTCTCCAGCGGTCCCGGACGGCCGGTCGGCCTTGCCGCGCCGGTGCCACTCGATGAGATACGGGTCGACGGCGTCGAACGGGCCAAGCAGCCGGACGGCTTCATCGACGAGACGTCCGAAGACCGCCACGCCGATGCTCAGGTTGGCCCCGCTCACTGCGCTCGCGCGGTGCCGGGCCAGGAGCGTTTCGACATCCGCGCGGTCGTCGTCCCAGGCGGTCGTCCCGATGACGAACCGCCGACAGCCGGCCTCGATCCCGGCGGCGACGTTGGCATGGACCGCCGGCCCCCGGGAGGCGTCGAAGACGACATCGACCCGGGGCAACCCGGCGGGGTCATGACCGCCCGGTCCCGGTCGGCCCCGGATCACGGCCGGCGGTTCCCCGCGCGCCGCCAACGCACCGGCGATGGCCCGGCCGAGGTGGCCACTGCCGAAGATGATCGTGTCCATCCGTTCCGTCCTCCGGTGGGATCCGGAGCCCGTCGAGCGAGGCCGAGGCGCACATGAAAAAGCCGCGGCACCGTTCGTGGTGTCGCGGCCCCTCGGATCCTCCGTCCCTGAGGCTCCGGTCGGTGCGCTCGTCAGGCGCGCGTCAGAGCCCCAGGGCCCGTGCCTTCCGGCTGGGCCGCCAGAGCTTCCGCTTCAGCTCGACGCTGGTGCTGCGCGACATGGCCGGCAGGCTACCAGACATCCGACGAGCCTGCAAGACTTGCTGCATATCCACAGATACCGTGCATAGTCCAGCCGATCCCGCACCGCCGGTCGTGTCCCGACCCTCGGTCGGACCGGACGTTCGCTCGGGCGGTACTCTGAGGGGACCTGCTGCTGAGGAGCCTGCGCTGGCCAAGATCCATTACGAGGCCGACGGGGCCATCGCCCCCGACCGGTTCATCGCCGCGCTGACGGACTTCTCGAGCCGCCGGACCGAGGTCTGGCCGAACCTGTCGCCCGAATACTTCAAGGTGCATGCGCTCGGCGACACCTGGGCGGACGTCCAGGAAGGGACCGCCGTCCTGGGCGGGGTCTGGGCCCGCGAACGCTACGACTGGTCCGAGCCCGGCAGGGTCACGCTCACCCTCATCGAGTCGCCCAGCTTCCGGCCGGGAACGCTGATCGACTACCGGGTCACGCCGCGCGTCGGTGGAGGCTGCCACGTCAGCGTCGATTTCCAGCGTATCGCGACGAGCCTGAACGGCCGGGTCGTCGGGGTCCTCGTCCAGCTCGCGGGACGGCGCCAGTTCGCCCGAGACCTCCGGACGACGCTCCATCGGCTGGCGGCCGCCGAGGCGCAGCCGGACCAGGCCGGAGGTCGGTCGTGACCGCCGGGTTCCCGACGACCGAGATGGCCCTGACCCAGCTGCTTGTCGTCAGCGACCTCGATCGATCCCGGTCCTTCTATCGCGACATCCTCGGGGCGACGGTCGAGCGCGAGTACGGCGGGACCTCGTGCGTCCTCCGCTTCCTCGACACGTGGCTGCTGCTCGTGACCGGCGGCGGACCGACGCCGGACAAGCCGACGGTCGTCTTCGCCCCGCCGACGGACCCGGATCGGGTGGCCCACGAGATGACGATCCGGGTGCCGGACTGCCGGGCCGCCCACGCCACCCTGGCCGGGCGTGGCGCGGTGTTCCTCGCCGAGCCGAGTGAGTCCGAGTGGGAGATCCGGGCATTCTTCCGCGACCCGGACGGGCACCTCATCGAGATCAGCCAGGCGAAGTGACACGACATCTCGTTGACGGGTGTACGTCAGGCTGAGCGGGTGCGTATCCTAGGGGGCCGAAACGGACCGTCCGGCTGGCGGAGGGCGATCCTGGACGCGCGTCGAGTCGGCGCAGGCCACTCGGAACCAGGAGGAGATTCGAACATGCTGTCCGTCAAGCCGTCGGCCCGGGCGATCGTCTCGTCGACGCTCGCCACGCTCGTCCTCGTCCTGTCGCTGGTCGGACCGGCGTTCGGCCACGGCAGCACCGCGCCGTCGTACAAGGCCGTTCTGGCCCCGACGACCGCCGCCGCTGGGACGAGCAATCCGGCCACGATCACGATCAGGCAGCTCGTCAACGATGACTACTCCCACTCCAAGGAGTTCGGGTCGGCCCGGATCACCGCTCCCGCCGGTTGGACGATCACGGGCGCAAGCTCCACCCGCGGGACGGCCACCTTCACGTCGAGCACGGTGACGGTCAACAACGTCGACCTGGATTACTCGGGCCAGACCGCGGACATCACGATCCAGGCGACGATCCCCTGCGGGGCTGCGGCAGCCGGCACCTGGACGGTCGTCGGTCATTCGACGTACACCTTCGACAGCCCGTACGCCAAGCTCCTCAAGCAGGACCCGTCGAGCGTACTGACGGCGACCGTGACGGCATGCAGCCTCGCGTTCGTGACCGGCCGCCAGCCGGCCTCCGCCGCGACCGGGGCCGTCATCACGAGCGTCGCTGCGGATCCAGGCGGACCGACCGTCCAGGTCCAGCTGAGGGACGGGAACGGCGTTCCGGTATCACAGGCCGGTGTCAACGTCAGCGTGTCCATCAAGGCCGGGACCGGGACCGCGGGAGCGGCCATCGGCGGGACGACGAATGACGCGACCGACGCGAACGGTCGTGCCGACTTCGCACCGACGATCAGCCTGGCTGGCCACGACTACAAGCTCGCCGCCGACGCCGGAGCCGGGATCGATCCTGGGACGTCGGGGGTCTTCGACATCAGCGACGTCGCCGAGCTCTGCTCGGGGGCGTGCTCCGGGTCGGCCGACTCGGGCGACACGACCGCGACCATCAATGCGACCTCGAACGGCGGGGTTCTGACGATGTCGGTCGGTCTCGACGAACTCGACTGCAATAACGCGGTGAACCACAACTATGTGGCCACGTCCGAGACCGTCACCTGGAATGTCACCCCCGCAGCCGGTCGGACATCGGTCACCATCAAGCTCGATGCCGCATCCGTCACGAAAGTCTTCCTGAAGTACGAGATGTGCTTCAGCTCGCCGACCTCCGCCTTCGTCAACAAGTACGGCAACCCGATCGCCGCCGGGGACCCCGGTATCCTCCCCTGGTGCGTGAACGTCTTCAAGCCGTCCGGTGGGCCCTGTGTCGTCGCCAAGTGGTTCGACCTGCATGGCAACGTGTACGTGAAGTCCAGCGTGCCGGCCGGGGATCCACGCGGCAAGACCTAAACCGCGCCGCAGCGCGCCGGCCCCCTCGGTGAGCTGAGGGGACCGGTGCAGATCTGTCCCGCCTGCGGGGAGGAGAACCCTGCCCGCTTCCGACTGTGCGGGTTCTGCGGGGCGGCGCTCGCGCCCGCCGTCCCGGCCCAGGAGATCCGAAAGACCGTCACGGTCGTCTTCTCCGATCTGAAGGGCTCGACCGACCTCGGTGAGCGCCTCGACTCCGAGTCGCTGCGCGAGCTCATGACCCGCTACTTCGACACGATGCGGGCCGAGCTCGAGCGCCACGGCGGGACGATCGAGAAGTACATCGGCGACGCGATCATGGCGGTCTTCGGGCTGCCGACGGTCCACGAGGACGATGCGCTCCGCGCCGTGCGCGCGGCCGCCGGGATGCAGCGGGCACTCGCCGAGCTCAACGACGAGCTCGATCGGTTGTGGGGGGTCCGCCTGGCCAACCGGACCGGTGTGAACACCGGCGAGGTCGTGGCTGGCGACGTGACCGGCGGGCAGCGGCTCGTCACCGGCGATCCGGTCAATACCGCGGCCCGCCTCGAGCAGGCGGCACCGACCAACGAGATCCTCATCGGCGAGCTGACGTATCGGCTCGTGCGCCACGCCGTCGAGGTCGAACCGGTCGAGCCGCTCGAGCTCAAGGGCAAGGCCGAACGGGTCGCGGCGTTCCGACTCCGGGCGGTCCGCCAGGCGGCCGCGACTGGCCCGGTCGATCCGACCCCGATGGTCGGCCGGAACCAGGAGATGGGCCGGTTGCGCGAGACCTTCGGCGCCGCCGCCGAGGGTCGCACCCTCCGGATGGTCACCGTCATCGGCGACGCCGGTGTCGGCAAGTCCCGCCTGACGCGCGAGTTCCTGGCGTCCATCCAGGACGATGCGTACATCGCCAAGGGCCGCTGCCTCGCCTACGGCCAGGGGATCACGTTCTGGCCGCTCGTCGAGATCGTCCGCGGCGCGGCCGACATCGACGAGGACGATCCGCCGGATCGCGCGCGAGCCAAGCTCCTCGGGCTCCTCGGCGACGCCGAGGTGGCCGACCGGATCGCCGCCGCCACCGGTCTGTCGGCGACGGCCTACCCCCTGGCCGAGCTGTTCTGGGGCGTCCAGCGGATGGTGGCGATCCTCGCCGAGCGCGGACCGCTCGTGCTCGTCATCGACGACATCCATTGGGCTGAGCCGACGCTGCTCGACCTGCTCGAGTACCTCGCCGACGGCGGCCTGTCCGGACCGGTGATGATCCTGTGCACCTCCCGCCACGACCTGCTCGAGGAGCGACCGAGCTGGGCCGACGGCGACGGCGATCGGATCGTCCTCGGCCCGCTCGACGCCGGCGACACCGGAGCGTTGGTCGAAGGTCTCCTCGGCCGGTCGCGGATCCCGCCCGCGGTCCTCGAGCGGGTCACCCGGGCGGCCGAGGGCAACCCGCTGTTCGTCGAGCAGCTCGTGTCGATGCTCGTCGACGAAGGCACGCTCCGCCGCGTCGAAGGCGAGTGGCGACTGGCCGACGAGGTCGGCGAGATCCCGGTCCCGCCGACGATCCAGGCCCTGCTGGCTGCCCGTCTCGATCGGCTCGGTCGCGAGGAGCGGGCCGTGGTCGAGCCAGCGTCCGTCATCGGCCTGATGTTCCAGGAGTCGGCCGTCCGCTGGCTCGCGCCGCAGGCCGTCCAGGGGACGATGCCGGAGCATCTCTCGGCGCTCGATCGCAAGCAGCTCGTCCACCCGATGGCACCCGAAGCCGACGACGACGCGACGTTCCGCTTCCACCACATCCTCATCCGCGACGCCGCCTACAACGGCCAGCTCAAGCGGGCCCGGGCCGGTTTGCACGAACGGTTCGTCGAGTGGGCCGATGCCCTCAACGCCGACCGCGACCGGGCGCTCGAGTTCGAGGAGATCCTCGGCTACCACCTCGAGCAGGCGCATCGCTACCTGGCCGAGCTCGGTCCGCTCGACGAGCACGGGATCGAGCTTGGCGTGCGGGCCGCCGAGCGCCTGGCGGCGGCCGGCCGCCGCGCCTACGCGCGAGGCGACATGCCGGCCACGGCGAACCTCCTCCGCCGCGCCGCGGCGGATCTGCCCCGCGGCACCCGGCTCCGCACGGTCCTGCTCATCGAAGCCGGCGAGGCGCTCACCTATGCCGGCGAGCTGGCCCCTGCCGATGAGGTCCTCGAAGCCGCCCGGACCGAGGCGGCCGAGCTGGGCGACGTCGACCTCGAGGCGACCGCCCGTCTCGGCCTGATCTATCTCCACTACCTCACCGCCGGCGACGAACCCGAGTCCGGCGTCATCGCTCAGGTCGAGGCGGCCATCGAGATCTTCGAGGCCGCCGACGATCAGCGCGGGCTCTCCCGGGCCTGGCAGATCCTGACCAACGTCCACTTCGCCGGTTGTCGCTATCTCGATGCCACCGCCGCGGCCGAACAGCGGATCGAGCACGCCCGACGGGCCGGCGATCGAGGCATGGAGCTCCGGGCCCTCCCGGCGCTCGTGACCTGCGCCCAGCTCGGACCGACGCCGGTCCCGGAGGCGATCGCCATCTCGGAGCGCGTGATCGCCGAGCTCGGGCCGACCGCAAGTCCGAGGCCTACACGCTGCGCGCCCTGGCCAACCTCGAGGCGATGCGTGGCCGGTTCGACGAGGCCCGGGCGCTCTACCGGCGCGGCCGGGCGACGCTCGAGGAACTCGGCTGGCGGCACGACGCCGCGCTCACCTCGGCCGTCGCGTCCGGCCCGGTCGAGCTCATCGCGGGCGACGCGCTGGCCGCCGAGGCCGAGCTCCGCGGCGACTACGAGACGCTCCGGGCGATGGGCGAGCGGAACTACATCTCGACGACCGCTGCCTTCCTGGCCGAGGCGCTCTACCGCCAGGACCGCGACGACGAGGCCCTCCGGATGACCGAGGAGAGCGAGGAGATCGCCGCGGCCGACGACGTCGCCACGCAATACCTCTGGCGGACGGTCCGGGCCAAGCTCATCGCCCGGACCGGACGATACGACGAGGCGGTCGCCATGGGCCAGGACGCGATCCGGATCATCGAGGCCGCCCAGGACCCCGACTCGCAGGGCTACGCCTATCTCGACCTGAGCGACGTCCTGCGCTTCGCCGGCCGGATCCCGGAGGCGATCGAGGCCGCCGAGACGGCCGTCGCCCGATTCGAGCTCAAGGGCAATACGTCGTCCGCCGGCCGCGCGCGGGCGGCCATCGACCACCTCCGCACCGGCGACCCGATCGCCGGCTGACGCGTTCGCCCGGCTGTGGAGCCGGGCACGGTCGTCGACGGGAGGTGCGGAGCTCAGCTCACCGGCAGCTGAAGCTCGGTGACGAAGTCGGCGTCGCGTTCGACCAGGTAGTCCGGCGGTAGGTCGAGCTCGGGCTCCCCGCCGAACTGGAGGTAGACCACCCGCAGCATCCCGGCCGGCGCGAACCCCGCCGAGCCGACCCAGGTCTCGAGGGCTTGCCGGGTGGTCCCGATCGTCGCATACGACCCGTGGTGGATCACGGTCGCCGCCCGGACGCCCGGCAGCCGGTCGCAGACGATCCGCAGATCGGCGACCGAGTGTCGGATCGGCACGAACGCCCGAGCGGCCCCTCCGTCCACGAGCGCTCCCGGCGGCCGACGGGAGCGGACGCCGAGGTCGCGGATCACCGCCTCGAGCGCGTAGAACTGGGCCTCGAGGTCGATATCCGACCCGGGCAGCATCGCCACCGGCTCCGGGCCGACCGGCCGGACCACGACGTCGAGATGGTCGGGCCCGTCGGCCATGTCCACCCGGATGTCGAGCGCCGCGAGGCGATGGTCGATCTCGCGTCGTTCGCGCTCGAGCTCGGCTCGCCGCCGGTCGAGGACGTCGCGCAGATCGCCGCCGCCCGATACGAGCCGCTCGATCTCCGGCAGGCCGACGCCCATCGACCGCAGGGCGAGGATCCGTCGCAGCTGTGGGAGCTGCGCCGGCGAGTACGCCCGGTACGCGGTCGCCGGATCGACCCACGCCGGGCGGAACAGACCGAGCTCGTCGTAGTCGCGCAAGATCTTCGCGGAGACCCCGGCGATCCGGGCGAACGTCCCGATCCTGAGCATCGGCCAAGGATAACGCTTGACTTTGACCTCGGGTGAAGGTTCACGATCTGTCTCCGATCGTGATCGTCCCCTCGGAGGCCCGTCACTTGCGCCCGATCCGGATCGCTGCCCAGCTCCATCCCCAGCACGGCGACTACCCCGGTCTGCGGACCGCCGTGCTCCGCGCCGAGGAGCTCGGCTACGACATCGCCTATACCTGGGACCACTTCTTCCCGCTCTACGGCGACCGCGACGGCGCGCACCTCGAGTGCTGGTCGCTGCTCGCGGCCTGGGCCGAAGCCACCGAGCGCATCGAGCTCGGCCCACTCGTCAGCTGCATCGGCTACCGCAATCCGGACCTCGTCGCGGACATGGCCCGGACGATCGACCGGATCGCGGATGGGCGGTTCATCCTCGGGCTCGGATCAGGCTGGTTCCGGCGCGACTTCGAGGCGTACGGCTATGAGTTCGGGACGGCCGGCTCGCGGCTGCGCCACCTCGAGGCCGCGCTGCCGCGCATCTCGTCCCGGCTCGATCTCCTCACGCCCGGGCCCATCCGCCGGCCGCCACTCCTCATCGCGGGGACCGGCGAACGGCTGACGCTCCGGCTCGTCGCCGAGCACGCCGACGGCTGGCACGCCGGCTTCCCCGAGCGGCCGTCCGAGCTCGAGCCGGCGATCGCCGCCCTCCGGCGCTGGTGCGCCGCAGCAGGCCGCGACCCGGCCGACGATCGAATGGGGTGTCGGCGTCGAGCCCGACGATCTCGACCGGTTCCTCGCCGAGGATGCGGCGACGTACGTGGCGATGGGCTTCAGCCAGTTCACGCTGGGCTTCAACGGCCCCGGCTGGGCGGTCGGTTCGGGGACCCCGTGGCTGGCGTGGCGCGACGAACGGAACCGTCAGCGCCGCATGTAGTCCGGTACGTCGAGTTCGGGGCCGCGCCAGCGCGCGATCTCCTCGGTCGAGACGCGGCCGAAGTGGTTCATGAAGTGGGCACCGGCGTCGCGCAGCACGTCGCGCGCCCGGAGCAGCGCCGGGCGGTCGGCGATCCGGACGGCCACGACCGCCCGACCGTCGCGCAGGGCGGCCTCGTAGGTGAGGAAGTCCGGCATCTGGTCCATCGTCATGAACTGGAACGCGCGGACGAGCCGGCGCCACGGACCGCCGACCGTTCCGAGGCCGTCGAGCCGGTCGGCGCCCTCGGTTCCACGAAGCACGGTCACGTCGGCCGCCGCGAAGCCGGCCGCGGTCAGCGCGCGGGCGGCCTCGGCGGCGGCGGCCGGATCGTCGACGACCGCGAGCAGTTGGTTGGTCGGGTAGGCGAACGAACGGCCGGGGCGAGTCATCCGCCGGCCTCCGGCTCGGTGCCGACCGGTCCCTCCGGGTCGGCCAGGGCGGGATGTGGCGTCTGACCGCCTTGATCGTCCGCCCTGGCTCGGAAGGCGGCCAGCGCCGCGTCCAGCGTCGCGAAGACCCGCGGACGGCCGAAGTCTTCGAGCAGACCAGTCCGCCGGAGCATCTCGACGACCTCACCGGTCGGCTCGGCGATCGACAGGCGGATGCCGGTCGCTTCCAGGCTGTCGTCGAGCTCGCCGAGGATCTGGGCGGCCGAGATGTCGAGGTCGGTCATCGCCTCGGCGTCGAGGATGACCCACGAGACCGCACCGGGATCCGCGCGGACGATCGCTTCGATCTCCGCCCGGATCCGCTCGGCGTTGGCGAAGAACGAGCGGGGCCTCGACCCGGTAGACGACCATGCCGGGCTCGGTGACGGCGGCCGGGTAGCGCTCGACGTTCTGCCACGAACCGGATTCGGACAGTCGACCCAGGATCGCCGTCTTCGGATGAGTCACCTGGCGAAGGACGTCCACGATCGAGATGAGGACGGCAAGGATGAGCCCGGCGAGCGGATCGACGACGGCGACGGTGACCATCGTCGCGATCGAGACCCAGAACTCGAGCGGTCGCTCGACCCGATACCGGCGGACCGACTCGAAGTCGAACAGTCCGATCGCTGCGGCCAGGACGACGGCGCCCAGGGCCGGCTTCGGCAGCACCGCCAGGACCGGGGCGAGGAAGAGCAGGACCAGGGCGACCGCCCCGGCCGCGACGAGGTTGGCGACCTGGGTCCGGCCTCCGGCCGACTCGGCGACCGCGGTCCGCGAAGCGCTCGCGCTGATCGGGAAGCCACCGGCGACCCCGGCCCCGATCTGGGCCGCCCCGAGGCCGATGAGGTCGCGGTCCGCGTCGACCTGGTAGCCGTTCTTGATCGCGAACGAGCGCGACGTCGCGATCGTGTCGCCGAGCGAGACGAGGGCCAGACCCAGCGCTCCGGGGATCAGCAGCAGGACCTGGTCGATGCCCGGCCGTGGGATCGACAGCGCCGGCAGACCTGACGGGACGGTGCCGGTCAGGGCGACCCCCTTGGCACCCAGGTCGAGGACGACGCTGAGGACCATCGCCAGCAGGACCGCCACGAGGACGCCTGGGATCCGCGGCGCGATCCGGGCCAGACCGAGGATCACCGCGAGACACAGGAGGCCGAGGGCCAGGCTCCATGGGTTCGTCTCGGATAGGTGGCCGATGGTGTAGGCCAGCTCCTGGAGCGGGCGATCGCTCGGGACCGGGAAGCCCAGGATCTTCGGCAGCTGGCTGATGATGATCGTGATCCCGAGGCCGTTGATGTACCCGGTCAGGACCGGTCGCGACATGAAGTCGGCGATGAACCCGAGCCTGAGCAGCCCGGCCACGATACAGACCACCCCGACCATGACGGCCAGCGTGGCGGCCAGGAGCGCCCGCTCGCTCGGCTCGACGATGCCGAACGGCAGGAGCACCGAAGCGACGAGCGCCGAGGCCGACGAATCCGGCCCGACGACCAGCTGACGCGACGAGCCGAACAGGGCATAGCCGACGATCGGGAGCATCGTGGCGTAGAGGCCGGCGACGGGCGGCAGGCCGACGATCTCGGCATACGCCATGCCCTGCGGGATGAGGATCGCCACGAGCGCGATGCCAGCGACGACGTCGTTCCGCAGAAAGAGCCCGCCGGTACTCGGGCAGCGACGGGAAGACAGGTCGGAGTCGAGGCCCGGCCCGATCCGGGATCGTCCGCTGCGAGGGAAGGTCGGGGGACCCGGCCATGGTCAGGCGGCCTCCGCGTGGAGCCGCTCGTAGGCCCGGATGACGATGTCGGCGGCCTCGATCGAGCGGCGGTCGCTGAGCGGGTTGGTGGCCCGGATCCGCCATCGCTCGATCCCGGCCAGCGAGGCCCCCCGGATCGCCGCCGGGCCGGCGTCCGCCGCCAGCCCGACCCGCTCCGCAGGGGATCGGCCACCCACGAGCCGGTCGATCTCCGCCCGATCGTCCGTCCCGACCTCGACGAGACCGGCCAGCACAAGGTGGAGGAGCCGGAGGAGGGCCAGCTCCTCGGACGATGCCTCGACGCGCTCGATGTCCGACGAGAGCCCAGCCGCTCCGTCGATGCCTCGGCGGCCGAGTTCGTCGGCGATCGCCCGGAGCGCCGCGAGGGCGGACCTGGCCCGGAGCGCGTCGGAGCGGGCCCCGAACTGCTCGTCGAGCATCCGCTGGAGCTGGCCGATCCCGGACAGCGCCAGCAGGCGCTGCGACAGGTCGGTCGCGGATCGGACCGTCCCGTCGACCAGCAGGCCGACACACAGACGAAGGCCGAACAGACCGAGCCGGTCGAGGAGCTCCTCCCGGATATCGGTCGCCAGCGGGTTCAAGTCGGGGTCGCGGAACCGATCGACCGAACGGAGGAGTGCGTCACGACGGTCCGGCTCGAGCCCGGCGAGCTGACGCAGCCAGGTCACCTGTTGCTCGCGGAGGGTGGCTCCGGTCTCGGCGATGAGGCCGGCGACCGGTACGACCGCCGACGCAAGCTCGCGGATCCGCCGGTCGGCGCCGTACCGATCGGCGACCGTCCGCGCGGAGTCGAGCGCGTCGAGCCGAGCCCCACCGATCTCGTCGGCCCGCGACAGGACCACGATCGCGTTCACCGGCGACGCATGGGCGAGGCTGCGGTCGATGAACGCCTCGAGGAACCGGGCGTCGTGGCGGTGGAGATGGCGGACGAGGTAGATGACCGCATCGGCTTCGCCGGGTCGTTCTCGGTCCTCGTCGAGGAGCGCCTCCGTGGTCCGCGCCGAGCTGCCCGCGTCGATCGAACCGAGACCCGGCGTGTCGATGAGGGTCAGCTCGGCCAGTCGTCGAGCGGGCCAGCCGACGTCGATCCGCTCGACCTCGGCCTCGGCCAGGTCCCCGAGGTCGATGATCAGCGCACCGTCCTCCCGTCGGAAGGCCAGCGCCGTGGAGCCCGCGGTTCGGAGTCCGGCATCGACCGAGTAGCCGGCTGCGTGGCGATACCAGGTCACGATCCGGGTGCATTCACTGGCGTCGGTCGCGGCCAGCCGCTCGCCGACGAGCGCGTTGAGGAGCGTCGACTTGCCGGCCTTCGTCCGCCCGGCGATCGCGACCCGGAGCGGCTCGTCGAGGCGACGGACGACCGTCTCGACCTCCGGCCCGAGATCGCTCTCGCCGGCGATCCGCCGCGCCTCGACGACGATCCGTCGGACCTGCGTGCCGAGGTCGCCCTGTTGGATCGACACCTGTCCGTTCCGGATCAGTTCGGGAGGTCGACACAGTTCCCGGTCTTCTGGATGACCGAGTGGTCCGGGTTGGCGACGAGGATGCACATCTGGGTCGCCTTCGCAGGCTTGTCGGAGACCTTGTAGCCCTTGAACGGGATCGGACCGCCGTAGACGAACCACGGACCGTTCGCGGGCGTCCCCGCCTTGCTCGGTGGGACCGTGTCGAAGAAGAAGTGGACGTGCTGGCCGGGCAGCTTCTGCTTGTACCCGAACACCTCGTAATCGACGACGTAGCGGCCGCCGCTGACCGTGATCGAGATGATCCGGGCCTGCTTGCCGGCCGGCGTCGGGGTCGGCGTGGGCTCAGCCGCGCTGCTCGCGGTAGGGCTCGTGGATCCGGCAGACGCGGCTGCCGACGCGGGTGCGCTGGATGCGATCGAGGCGCTCGGAGCTGGGCCGGACGACGTGGCCGGCAGGGTCGCCTCGCCGACGCCGAGCTGGCTGGGGCCGGGCGACCCGGCGGTACCCGACCCTCGCGGCAGGAAGGCGAACGCGCCGGCGGCGAGGAGGATGACGAGGACGATCCCGCCGATCGCGGCCGCGACGAGCCGCGACGGTCCTCGGGAGGCGACCCGGGCCGACGCAGCGATCGCCGGCGGGGCCGCGCCGTTCGGCGCCGCAGCCGCTGCCGAGGTCGCCGCCGCCGCAGCGACTGGGACCTGCTCACCGGCACCGGCTTCGGGGCCAGGCCCGGCGGCACCGGCAACGGCGCCAGACGGATCGCCCGGATCGCTCGGGACGGCCCCAGCGGAGGCGAGCGTCGCCCCCGCCACTGCCGCGCCGCCGAGGGCGACCGCGGCCGGGGCCACCGCCGCGCCCGCCGGCAGGCGACTGCGCTCCGCGACCCAGGCGGCTCCGAGCGCCATCGTGTGCTTCGGATGCGCGTCCAGGGCGATCGGACGGTGCGTCGCCTCGCGGACCATCTCGGCGACGAGCGGGATCCGCGAGCTGCCGCCGACGAGCAGGATCCGATCGATCCCGTCGAACCCGAGACCTGCGCTGCGAGCCGCTCGATCGAGCGCAGAGATCGTCTCGCGGATCCGCGGCCGGATCATCGATTCGAACTCCTCCCGGGTCAGCCGGACGTCGGTCTGGATGCCCGGCAGGTAGACCGCGATCGTCGCGTCCGTGTCGGTCGACAGGCCCTCCTTGGCGCGACGGCATTCCTCGCGCAGCCGGGCGACCCCGGCCAGCGTCGCCGGGTCGTTCGGATCGAGCGTGATGCCGGCGGCCCGGACCGTGGTCATCACGTGGGCGAAGATCGCCTCGTCGAAGTCGATCCCCCCGAGCCGTTCCATCCCCTCGGGCCGCCCGAGCTGCTCGAAGCCGTCCTCGGTCTTGCGCAGGATCGTCGCGTCGAACGTGCCGCCACCGAAGTCGTAGACGGCGACGACCTCACCGGTCGGCACCCGCTCCTGGAGCGCGTAGTGGAGCGCCGCGGCCTGGGGTTCGCTGATGAACTCGACGTTGGCGATGTCGGCCTGGCGGACGGCCTGCCGGAGGAGGTCGATCTTGTACTCGCCGTAGCTCGCCGGGTGGCAGAGGGCGATCGCCGCCGGCGGGCCGCCGAGCTGCTCGGTGACCTTGGCGACGATGCTGCGCAGCAGATGGCCGATGAGCGCTTCGGCGCCATAGGGCGTCCCGCCGAGGATGATCGGGGTCGGATCGCCGAGCCGTCGCTTGAACTCGCGGGCGGTCCGCAGCGGCTCGGACATCGCCCGTCGCTCGGCGGCCTCGCCGACGAGCACCTCGCCGTCGGCGCGGAGGACGATGACCGACGGGATCGTAGCGGCGCGCTCGCCGAGCTGGAAGATCTCCAGCCGGTCGCCGCGGGCCGTGGCCGCGGCCGAGTAGGTCGTGCCGAGATCGATCCCGAGCGAGTAATCCACCGCCGTCCTCCGCCTCCCGAGGGGTCCCGAGTGTACCCTCCGAGCCAAGCCGGAGCGACCCTGCCGAGGCGTAGACTCGGGACCGCTCAGTGCCAAGGAGGGACGCCCGTTGGCCCAGGACGGGAGCGTGACGACGCGTGAGCTCGGGACCGCGTCGGCTGAGGCTGCCCTCGAGGTCGTCGACGCCGTCGATCGGATCGCCGCCCAGCACGGGCGCGACGATCTCGTCGCACGGCTGGCGGCCGTCCGTGCCCGTCTCGATCGATCCGAGACCGTCATCTGTGTCGTCGGCGAGTTCAAGCAGGGCAAGAGTGCGCTGATCAACGGCCTTCTCGACTCGGACGTCTGCCCGGTCGATGACGACCTCGCGACGATGGCGGTCACGGTCGTCCGTCACGGCCAGCCGTCGAGCGCGATCGTCCACCGCCGCCAGGACGGCGCCACGCTGACGGAGACGGTCGCGACCGGTGAGCTCGCCCGCTGGGTCACCGAGCGCGGCAACCCGGATAACAACCTCGGCGTCGAGCAGGTCGAGGTCCTCGTTCCGCATCGGCTCCTCGAGCGGGGGATCACCCTCGTCGACACTCCCGGCATCGGCGGGCTCAACGCGGCTCATGCGGCCGCGACGCTGGCATTCCTGCCGGTCGCCGACGCGCTCGTCTTCGTGACCGATGCGTCGGCCGAGCTGACCGCCTCGGAGCTCGACTTCCTGACCAGTGCCGTCGACGCCGGCCCGCTCATCGTCGTGGCCCTCACGAAGATCGACATGTACCCGCAGTGGCGACGGATCCTCGAGATCGACGAGCGACGCCTGCGCGAGATCGACCTCGGCGTCCGGCCGTATCCCCTCAGCGCGGCACTACGCGCGACCGGTCGCCAGCTCGACGAGCCGATCCTCGAGCGTGAGAGCGGGTTCGGGCCGTTCAGCGACACGCTCCTGGGCGAGGTGACCGAGCGAGCGCGTGGGTCGGCCCTCGGCGGTGCCACGCGTGAGGTCGGAAACGCCCTCGACCAGCTTCGGGAGCCACTGCTCGCCGAGCGAGGCGTCGTGGCGGACCCGACGGCGGCAGCGCGGTTGGCGGAGGACCTCGCGGTCGTCCGGGGACGGCTGGCCACGCTGGCCGGGGCCGGCTCGCACTGGTCGGTCCGGCTCGACGACGAGTTCGGCAGTCTGCGCGCCCGGGTCGAGTTCGGGTTCAGCGCCGAGATCCGACGGATCCTCCGCGAGACCCAGGACGAGATCGAGCGGATCGACCCGGGTCGCGACTGGAACACGCTCAGCCAGAAGGTCCAGCAGGACGTCGCCGCCGCGGTCCGGGCGGCGTTCCTCGAGACCACCGATGGTGCCGCCGCCATCCAGGCGACCGTCAGCAAGCTCCTGGCGGACGAGGAGAACGCCTGGCGCGACGACGGCGACGCGCTCGAGTTCGACGCCACGAGCCTGTGGCATGACGGCCAGGCCTTCGGCGGCGCCCTCCGCTCGGGGGTGGTCGTCGGGTTCGGGCTGCTCGCCGGGGCAACGGTCGGCGTCGAGATGCTCGGCATGCTCGGGGCGCTCCTCGGGACCGCGCTGGTCGGCCCGGCATTGCTCGGCGCCGCGCTGTTCTTCGGCGGCAGGGAGGTCGCCGGTGAGCGGCGCCGCCAGCTGACCGACCGACGGCAGCAGGCCCGGACCTTCGTGGCGGGCTTCATCGAGGACGTCCGGTTCGAGGTCGACGGCCGCCTCGTCACGCTGCTGGGGACGCTCCAACGTGACATGCGCGCCCGGTTCTCCGAGCGGATCGCCGAGCTGTCGCGGACCTACCAGGAGACGGTCGCGGCGATCGAACGCGGCCTCGTGCAGGACGAGGCCGATCGCGAGCGTCGGCTCCGCGAGCTCGACGCGGACATCGGCGGCGCTCGATGAGCTCGGGCGCCGGATGGATGCCCTCGCGGCGGGTGCGAGCCGCGCGGCCTGACCCAGGTGGGCGCAGACTGGTCGCGTGGCATCGGTGACACCCCCGGGCTGGCTCCGCTGGGCGCTCGTGCTCGCGGCGCTCGGGTTCATGACCCTGGCCCTGGTGTTCGAGGGCCAGCGGATCTCCACCGCCGCGGACTGCCGTCAGCGAGCGGAGATCGACGGCAGCGCCTGTCCGAACGTGCCGGCCCCGTTTGAGGTCCCGCTCACACTCGCGGCGGAGATCGTCATCCTCGTCGTCGCAGCGCGCGAGATCGCGACGCTGCGGCATCCCCGCCCCGAGGGTCGGTCCGCTCGCGCCTGATCGGCCAGCCGTCCCGTCCGTTCGCCGACATCCTCACTGGCGGGTCTCCGACGATACCGGCGTCGGCGCCTCGGTCGCGACGCATCGACCCGCGGCGGACCATCCCAGCCAGGCGCGCTGAAGTCATGCGAGTCGGGGGTGATGACGATGACCGGGACGAGCACGAGGATGAGGTTCCGCACGACGGCGATCGGGGCGATCGCGGTCGCGGCCGTCCTGGGTGGCTGCGTGACGCCGGCGGGCGCGCGAGATGGCGCCACGACAGGCAGCCGTGCGGCGGCGCCCGCGACGACGCAGGTCGCGAACGGCGCGCGCGTCAGCGCCCAGGATTGGGCCCGGATGTCCCACCGGAGCGCCCATCTCCGGGATCGCGTCAGCGCCGAGGACTGGGCTCGGATGTCGCATCGGAGCGCACGGGTCCAGATGAGCGCCGAGGATTGGGCCCGGATGTCCCACCGCAGCGCAGACGTCCTGACCGTCGAGGCGAGGCGGGCGATCGAGCATCGCTGACCCCGAACGGGGCGCGTCACCATCGAGCGAGTGAGGAGCGCCGGCTAGTGAGCGCCGGCTACCGTCCGGATCGACCGCGATGGCGCGGCTTTCCCGCGCGGAGGTCAGCTCAGCGGATGGCGTCGCGCCGGACCCGGTCCGGATAGCTCGGGCGCCAGGTCCGTCGCATCTCATCCCAGAATGCGCGGCGGACCTCGATCGCGGCTCGCTGCGCCTCCTGCCACTCGGGCGTGCCGCGGGTCGTGGCCGCGACGCGATCCTGGGCTTCGGCGATGGTCGAGTGGAGCAGGTCGGAGACGGCGGAGGCGGTCATCGGTGCAGCATGGCGGACCGCGCGTGGCCAGGCCACCGACCGAAGGTCATCGTCCGGATGACCTTCGCCGACGCCCGGCTCCGCGTCGACGGGTGACGAACGTCCCGTCCGATCAGCGTCCAGCGCCAGTCGCTGCGGCGACGATCGCCTCCATCTCCGCCTGGACGAACGCACGCATCGTGACCGTCCGGACATTGCCGGCGGCGCCCAGGACGAGCATGCCCGCCGTCGCCGCGGCGTCGTCCGGGGCCTCGACGATCGTCACGAAGTCGTACTGGCCAAGGGTCCAGTAGGTCGCGACGATCCGGCCACCCATCGCGGCAGCGGCCTCCTCGTTGGCCTTCGCCCGGGCCGGTGCGCCGGCGAAGTCCTTGGCGCCCTGCTCCGTCCAGTTGCCGAGAACGATGAACGTGGCCATGTCGATCTCCTCCGCCATCAGGTGACCGCCCCATCGTAGCCGACGGGCGTCATCGGCTCGTCGCCTCGGGCCCGCTCGTTGGTTGAAACAACCCGGCGACCCGGTCGTCTGACCGGCGTGACCGACCGACCAGATTCGACGAACCCCGACGACCCGCAGCCCGCCCTCGAGCAGGTCCACGCCGATGCCCGGTCCGGTGAGCTGGCTCTGAGCGCTCTCTACGAAGCGCACCGCGGCGAGCTCTTCGCCTTCCTCCTCCGGATGACCCGCGACCGGGAGGCTGCCGAGGATCTGCTCCAGGAGACGTTCATCCGGCTCGTCAGCGAGGCCCGGGCCGGTCGACTGCCCGACCTCGTCCGACCGTGGCTGTACCGGGTGGCGGCGAACGCGGCCATCAGTCGGTCGCGCCACGGCGCGGTGTGGAATCGGCTCGTGCCGCGCCTCGTCGATCGCCGCGAGCCGGCTGGGCCAGAGAGCGAGGCCATCCGGGTCGAGCGTGACAGCGAGCTCCATCGTGCCTTGGCTCAGCTGGCGCCGGATGGGCGCGCCGCCCTGCTCCTGGCCGGGCAGGGCTTCAGCGGCCGGGAGATCGCGACGTCGATCGGGCGCAGTGAGGCCGCCACGCGGACCCTGATGTGTCGGGCGCGCGTGCAGCTCCGACTCCTCCTCGACGCGGGGAGGGCGAGGCATGAACCGCCGACCCAGCGTCGAGCCGCGTCACATGCGTAGCCTTGAGCTGGCCGCGCTCGCCATCGACTTCGACCTGACACCCGCCGAGTCCGTGGAGCTCGCTGCCCATCTGGCGACCTGCCCCGCCTGCGCTCGACGGGTCGCCGGCCTGCGGGCCGATGCCCGGTCGCTCGCCTTGCCGCTCGAGGTCGTGCCTTCGGCGCGGGTCGATGCCGCCGTGTCTGCGGCCATCGCGCGTCGACCGGTGCGACCGCAGCGCGCCTGGCTGCTGGCCGCTGCCGCCGCCCTGCTCGTGCTCGCGCTGCTCGGTGCCCTGGCGATGGGCGCCTATCTGCTCCGCCCGCGGGACGCGCTGCCGGACACGGTCGTCCCGAGTCCGACCCTCCCCCTCGCGTTGACCAGCCCGGCGCCCGCTGGCTCCCCGGCCGCGTCGCCGTCGTCGGCGCCGGACAGGTCCGGCGAGGCCTGGCAGGTCGGGACGCTGACCGGGAGCCCAGGCATGTCCGGTGTCGCGGCCGGCGGCCCCGGATGGGTCGGGGTCGGTGGGGGCGCGTGGACCTCGTCCGACGGACGATCGTGGACGCCGGCCACGGTCGAAGGGGTCGCCGCGTGCCCGGGGCCGGCTCGGTGCCCCGGGATGGCCGAGGTCGCAGCCGGTGTCGGCGGGTTCGTCGCCATCGGCGAGGAGCTGACGGAAGCGCGGCATTCCGGGATGGTCTGGCAGTCGCCGGATGGTCGAGATTGGCGGATCGTGGGCTCGGGTCCGATGTTCGATCTCGGACCGTGCATCGAAGGGTGCACCACGATGACCGATGTCGCCGGCGGGCCGAACGGCTTCGTGGCGATCGGCGCCCGTGTCGTCCAGACTCGCCCTGGGAAGGTCGAAGGCGTCCGGGTCGACGACCTCGCGTGGTTCTCGCCCGACGGTCTGACGTGGGAACCGGTGTCCGCCGACCCATTCGTCGTCGCCGGATCGAGCGTGGAGCTGGCTGGCATCGCTTCGGGACCGGCCGGGTTCGCGATCGCCGGCTCGATCACCAAGACAGGTGGCGCAGAGGGAAGCGAGCGTCCGATGTTCTGGACGTCAGCGGATGGACGCACCTGGACCCGGATCAGTCCAACGGGACCTCGCCCGGGCGTGGTGCCAGCGACGGTCGTTGCGGCGAGCCCGGGCTACGTGGCGGTCGGCGGTTGCCGCGATGGCACGTGCGCCGTCGCCTGGACGTCGCCCGATGGAACGACGTGGACGCCGCACCCGATCGATCCCTCGGAATCGCCACCCGTCCCCGGAGCGGGTGAGGCCGCTGCGTCCGATGGTGAGCGCGTGATCGCGTTCTCAGCGACGGGCACGACCGTGTGGTCGTCCGACGACGGTGTCGAATGGCAGCGTCACGACGTCGACGCGGCCGCGATCGGCTTCGACGCCGTCGCCGGCGGCGAGCACGGGTTCATCGCGATGGGCCTGGACAAGGCGGAGACCGGCGTCTTCGTCTGGCTCAGCCCGTAGCGGATCGCTGCCGGAACCGCTCGCCGGCTCCTACGCCGTGCCCTCCAGGGCGTCCATCGCCGCCGCAGGCTCGTACCATGAGGGATCGAGGGGCGGAGAGGGACGATGGCCGACGCGACCGGCACTCCAGGCGCGGATCAGCCCGGGAGCGGCGCGCGACCTGACCGGTCGCGCCGCTTCGGGCTGCTGGCCGGACTCGTCTGGCTCATCACGGCCGTCCTTACCGTGGTGTCGCTGATCATGGTGACCCGGCCCGTCTCGGTCCCGGTCCCCGGACGACCCGCCGTCTTCGAGGCCCTCGCGACCCTCACGGTCGTGCTGGCCTACGCGACGATGGGTGCGCTCCTCATCCGGCGTCGACCAAGGAACGCGGTCGGATGGCTCCTGAGCGCTGTCGGGATCTGCATCTCGCTGAGCATCTTCGCCAGCGCCTATGCGGGCCTGGCCCTGGTCATCCAGCCCGGAGCATGGCCCGGTGGGGCCTTCGCGGCGTGGCTCAACAACGTGGCCGGCGTGCTCGCCCTGATCCTCGGTGGGCCGGTCCTGATCATGGTGTTCCCGGACGGGAGGCTGCCCTCCCCGCGCTGGCGACCGGCCGCGGCCGTGCTCGCCCTCGGCACGGTCCTGGTGGTCGTCAATCTCGCCGTCGCACCCGGACAGCTCGGCGACTTCCCGGTCTCGAACCCGTTCGGCATCGACGCGCTCGGGGGCATCGCGCAGCCGTTGGATGTCTTCGTCAACGCGCTGCTTGTGATCGGCACGGTCGGCGCGGTCATGTCGATCGTCGATCGTCTCCGACGGGCCGACACGATCCAGCGCCAGCAGCTCAAGTGGTTCGCCTACGTGGCCAGCGTCGTCGCCGTGGCCCTGATCATGAGCCTCGCCCTGGGCGACTCGCCGGTAGCCGACCTCGCGTTCGAACTCTTCGTGCTGTCGCTGGCCGGTCTGCCGATCGCCGTCGGCCTCGCCATCCTGCGCTTCCGGCTCTACGACATCGATGTCTTGATCGGTCGGACGCTCGTCTACGTGCCGCTGACTGCGTTTCTTGCGGGTCTGTACACAGCCTCGGTATCGCTGTTCCAGCGGATCTTCGTGGCCGTCACCGGCGACAAGTCGGATGCGGCGATCGTGTTCGCGACGCTCATCCTCGCGACGGCGTTCACCCCGGTCAGGAAGTGGCTCGAGGGCATCGTCGAGCGCCGGTTCCCAGCCGACCACGACCCGCTCCCCGTGGTCGCGCCGGCAGGATCGGGCGACGCCGCCTGGGAGGTTCGGATGGAGGCGATCGCGACGCGGGTCGCCCGACGCGAGATCTCCGCCGCATCCTCGCCGGCGGCGGCTGATCCTGCACCGATCGACGAACAGGGGCAGACCAGGGACTGACGGGACCCCCCGGGAGGCGTCCCTCGCACCCCCGCCCCAGGCCCCGAGCCTCAGGTCACCCTCGGGTCCGGCCCCGTCCCCAGGCGGGGTCGGACCATCTCACCTGTGCGGAGCCGTCCCCGGGCGGGTGTCGATCCGTCCTCGTGACGGTCACCCGGCGAATCGTCGCGTCGGCAGACCCTTGACCCCGGCTCGATAGCGGAACAGGCCGCCGGCGTGGGGTTGATCCGGAAGACCTGCCTGAGGAAACCCCTCCTGGCCGGTCGTGATGAACAGTTCATCAAGGCCGGGTCCGCCGAAGGTGCAGCACGTGACCTGAGCGGCCGGCAGCTCGACGCGCCGGTCCAGCCGACCGTCCGGGGCATACCGCTCCACCGCCCATCCATCCCAGAGGCAGACCCACAGGAACCCTTCGGCATCCAGGGTCATCCCGTCCGGCCAGCCCGACCCTTCGGCGATCTCGACGGCGGGACGCCGGCCCGCGATCGTTCGACCCGTCGGGCCGACGTCGAACCGATCGACGCGCCGGGTCGGAGTATCGATGAAGAACAGCTCGCGACCATCGGCGGTCCAATCGAGCCCGTTCGGGATCGTGAGGCCGGTCAGGACGTCCGTCACCGTTCCGCCGGGATCCAGTCGATGAAGGCGGCCGCGCCCGGGACTCTCGTCGGCGGCCATGGACCCCGCCCAGAACCCACCGTCCGGTCCGACCTTGCCATCGTTCATCCGGATGCCCGGATCGTCGGGGGCGACGGGCGCGATGAGGTCGAGCTTGCCGGTCTCCACATCAAGGGTCGCGAACCCGTCCCTGACGGCAAGGATCGGATCGCCCGCTCGATCGAGGGCGAGGGCGCCGATCGGCTGGTCGACCGGGAACTCGGTATCGTCCCCGGTCCGCGGATCCGTCAAGTGGACGATCCCTCCGAGGAGGTCGATCCACCACAGTCGCTGTTCGACTTCGTCCCAGACCGGACCCTCCGCGAGCTCGGCATGCGCGTCGACGATGAGCTCGGGTCGGTCGTCCATCGGCTCGACCTAGGTGGTCCCGAGGATCGTCGTCATGAACGCCGCGGCCTCCACGACACCCTCGACTGCCGGCTGGGTCACATCCTCGTTCTCGATCGACAGGACGTCGTCATAGCCGACGGCCCGGAGCTCGCGGACGAACTCGGTCCAGAACCCGGCATCGTGCGACCGGCCGATCGTCCGGAAGATCCAGGCACGCTCGTGCGCGTTCTCGAACGGGCGCTGATCGAGGACGCCGGCGAGCGCGACCTGGTCGGGCACGATCTGCGTGTCCTTGAGGTGGACGTGATGGACGGCCGGTCCGAGCGTCCTGACGACGGCGATCGGATCCATCTGCTGCCAGAACATATGCGACGGGTCGACGTTCGCGCCGATGACCGGACCGACGGCGTCCCGCATCCGAAGCAACGTGGGGACGTTGTAGACCAGGTGGAGCGGGTGGAGCTCGAAGGCGATCCGTTCGACGCCGTGCTCCTCGGCGTATCGACCCATCTCCTGCCAGAAGGGGATCGCCTCGGCCCACTGGCGTTCGAGGAGCGCCACCGAATCGGGCGGCCATGGGTACCAGACCCAGTCGATCGTCGTCGCGTCCGGGCCGTCCCCGGGGTTGCCCGACATCGTGACGATCTTGTCGACGCCGAGCTCCGCTGCCAGGCGGATGACCTTCCGGATGAGCTCTGCCTCGGCCGGGCCCTTGACCGGGTGGAGCGGCCAGGCCGAGCAGTTCAGGGCACCGATCCGGAGTCCGCGACTCGTGAACGCGTCGGCGAAGGCACGCCGTTGGACGCCGTCGTCCAGCAGGTCGTCGATGCGCATGTGAGGCGCCGACGACTGCCCCCCGGCCGCGATCTCGATGGCCGCGCAGCCGGTCTCGGCCGCGAGGTCGAGCGCCTCGTCGAACGACAGCTGGTCGACCGAATCGGTGTAGAGACAGAGTTCCATCCGGGCAAAGCTCCCCGCGCTCAGCTGATGCCGAAGATCCGCTTCGTTCGGATCGGACTCGAAGGCGACAGGTCGAGCTCGGCCAGACCGGCGACGCCACGCTCGTAGAGGGGCTCGCCGGGCGTGAGCGGCAGCTCCCAGGTCCGGCCCGTCGCGCCACTGGCGTAGACCGCGAGGGTGGCCTCGAGGATGTGCGCCCCCTGGGCGCCGCTGGCGATCGGAGGGCGATCTGTCCGGATCGCGTCCGCGAGATCGGCGATGAGCGGGCCGACGCCATCCTCGAACGGCAGGCCGGCCACTTCGGCGCGACCGCTCCGACCGTGGACGACGAGTCGGTCGTTGGGAGAGAACGCCCCGTTCCCGCCGTCCTCGTAGGTCACCTCGATCCGGCCCAGCGGGCCGGACACGCCGAAGCCACCCATCCCGACGCCCCAGCCGACGTTGACGAGGGCGGCGTTGGTGGACGTCTCGAACCGGGCCAACGCGATGTCCTCCACCGGCGCGTCCTCGGTCCGGGCGGTGACCCACGCGGACACCCGCTCGATCGGCGCGCCGAGCAGCGCCTCGGCGAGGTAGACGATGTGGAGCATGTCCATCAGGACGCCGCCGCCCGCCTGCCGGCTGTCGTGACGCCAGGTCGGCCGGTATGCCGCGTTGCCCGGGTGGTCGAGGACCGCGAGCCAGTTGAGGATCGCCACCTCGACGGGCCCGATCTCATCGGCCGCGATGAGCTCGAGCGTGCGGACCACCTCGGTGAAGAACAGGTAGTTGTGCATGATCGCGAGGGTCTTGCCGGCCGCCCGGGCGGCCTCGACCATCGCCCATGCATCGCGCGGCGTGGTGGCGAGCGGCTTCTCCGACAGCACGTGGCGTCCGCTGGTCGCCGCCGCGACGACCAGGTCGCGATGGAGGTGCTGCGGGGTGCACACGTCGATGAGGTCGAGATCAGACCGGGCGAGCAGCGCCGCCGCGTCGGGATGGCGGTCGTCCGGGCCAAGGCCAGCGAGCTCACCCCCGAGCTCGAGGCGGGCGGGTGTCGGGTCGGCGATCGCGGCAAGCCGGTAGCGATCCGGCATCGCCAGATAGGCTGGGACGTGATCGCTCAGGGCGACGTTGCCGCAGCCGATCAGGCCGACACGGAGTGGGTCTCGACTTCGCGTTCACAACGTCAGACTCCGCGTGTGGTCTGGGCCATGT
This sequence comes from uncultured Chloroflexia bacterium, assembly GCA_963783135.1. Lineage (GTDB taxonomy): Bacteria > Chloroflexota > Limnocylindria > Limnocylindrales > CSP1-4 > Chersky-267. Next base: position 637,987 of record CAWAMH010000005.1, read on the forward strand.
TCGGGGTCTCCTCCGGGCAGATCAGGGACTTGACGTAGGTTCACCGACGCGAACGAGCACTTCGAGCATAGAAAACGCGACTCCACTGGTCAACCCGCTGCTCATCACCTTGACACGGCCCATTCTCGAATGCTAGTTTTGACTGGGTTCGCTCCGGCAACTTGAAGTTTTGGTCAGTGATATCAAGACCCTAGGTACCTGGGCCTCCGGACCCACGACCGAGGGCGGCCATTCCAGGCCCTCGGCGGGCTCTCCCAATGCGCAGATCCGGGCCTCAAGCCCGACGTTCGAGCTTCCAGGTCGGCGTGCCTGGATGGGCACATGAGGCGCTGGATCGACGCGCGGCTGGTCCTGGTGGCGGCGACTGAGCCCAACGTCTAGTGCGGAGGTCTGGAAGTGAGCACGATCCGCTCCCCCGATGGTCGGCCCGACCGTGAGGCTATGACTGCGGGTGGATCGGCACGACGCTTCTCCCCACCGATCAAGACTCGCCACGTCGACCAAGTGGTCGAGCGCGTGCACGTCGTCTTCAAGACCCACCTCGACATCGGATTCAGCGACCTGGCGTCGACGGTCGTTGCGAAGTACATGGATGAATACATCCCACGGGCCATCGCACTCAGCGAGCAGATGCGTTCGATCGGTCCAGAGGCAACTCGACCTGCGACCGAAGACCCAGCTGCTGGGTTCATCTGGACGACCGGCTCGTGGCTGATCAACGAATACTTGGAACAGGCGGACGAAGCGGGGCGAAGGCGGATGGAAGCGGCCATCTCCCGCGGTGACGTCGTGTGGCACGCCCTGCCGTTCAGCCTCTTCAGCGAGAACATGGACGCGTCCTTGTTCGCATTTGGACTGAGCCTGTCGCGGCGATTGGACGCGCGCTTCGGGAAGCGAACCATCGCGGCCAAGATGACCGATGTTCCAGGGCACACTCGAGGTATCGTTCCGCTGCTGGCCGACGCCGGTGTTGAATTCCTCCACATCGGAGTCAACGCCTCCTCGACGCCGCCCGATGTGCCGCCCCTGTTCGTCTGGCAGGACCCGGCCAGTCGCGCCGAGATCGTCGTCATGTATCAGGGCAACTACGGGGACGTGATGGTCGTGCCAGACCTGGCCGACGCGCTCGCCTTTGCGCACACCGATGACAACGCGGGTCCCCAGTCGATCGACCAGATCAAGGACGTTTACCGCGACCTGGCGGCCAGGTTTCCGGGCGCCGCGATCCACGCCTCGACCATGGACGCGTTCGCTGCACGGCTCCGATCGATCCGAGCCAGCCTACCGGTCGTCACGAAGGAGATCGGCGATACCTGGATCTATGGTGTGGCGAGCGACCCGCAGAAGGAGTCGCAGTACCGAGCCCTTCTCCGGATGCGCCGCGACCTCCTGGCGTCCGGGGTCTCGTCGAGCGACATCGAGGGCTTCAGCGGCAAGCTTCTCCTGATACCGGAGCACACGAACGGCCTCGATGTGAAGACGCACCTGAAGGACTGGACGAACTACGGCGCGAATGATTTCCAGGCCGTCCGTGGACAGGTCAACTTCCAGAAGATGGAAGCGTCCTGGCAGGAGCAGCGCGACTACGTCGGAGCAGCGATCACCGCGCTGCCCGAACGCTGGCAGCCCGAGGCGACGCGAGTCCTGGACGAACTCAGGCCTGTGCGTCCGGATCCGAGCGGGTATCGAGAGATCGCTGACATGTCCAAGCCGGTACGGACGCCCCAATTCACCGTCGGCTTCGATCCGCGGCTCGGTTGTGTGACTCGGCTCCGATCGGGCGAGATCGATTGGGCAGGACCGGCCAATCCGCTTGGCAAGTTCTGGTATGAGGCCTACTCCGACGCAGACTACGCACGGTTTCGGCGGCAATACCTGATCAACAAGCGCACGACGAGCTGGTTTGCGATCCCGGACTTCACCAAGCCAGGGATCGCGAATGACGCGCCTGAGCATCGAGTCTTCCTGCCGCGGCTGACCTGGGCGGGCCATCGGACGCAAGCGGATCGGGACGCCTTTCTGCTCCTCTTGCAGATGCCCGCCGAAGCCTATGAACGATTCGGCTCACCGAGGGACCTGTCTCTCGAGATCCAAGTTGCACACGACGAACCCCAGGTCGACTTCGTCGTGCAGTGGTTCGGTAAGTCGGCAAGTCGACTACCCGAGGCTGCCTGGTTCTCGTTCGTTCTACCGGACCGCGGCACCCGCTGGCGCCAGAGTTGGCGCATGGACAAACTCGGCCAGTGGGTATCGCCTGCGGACGTGATCCGAAACGGGAATTGGCGTCTGCATGCGGTCGGGAGCGGCCTGCGCGCGGAGGATGCGACGCATGTCGCGACGGTGGAGACTCTGGATGCGCCCCTCGTCGCTCCTGGTCGGCCCACGCTGATCGACTTCAACAACCGACAGCCCGATCTCCGTGAGGGCATCCACTTCAACCTGCATAACAACTTGTGGGGGACGGACTTTCCGCAGTGGTACGAGGACGATGCCCTGTTCCGCTTCAACCTTCGGCTGACCTCGCGGGTGATGGATCCGGGGAAGCGCGCCGGCCGAGCCGGATGAGTTCACAGTGAGGGTCGCGCTCATCGGCGCGGGTCGGATCGGTCGCATCCACGGCCGTTTCGCCGGCGCTCAGCCCGAGGTAGACGAGCTGACCGTGTACGACGTCGATGGCGCGCGCGCTCGCGAACAAGCCCAGGTGATGGGTGGCGTCGTCGCCGAGACCGTCGATGCGGCTCTTGGCGCCTCAGATGCCGTGATCGTGGCCGCCTCCACCCACGTGCACGCGAGCCTGGTTCGGGCTGCGATCGATCGCGGCTTGCCCGTGTTCTGCGAGAAACCGCTCGCCTCAAGCCTTGCCGAGACGATCGACCTCGTGCGTCACATCGAGGCGATCGGCGCCCTGGTCCAGGTCGGTTTCCAACGCAGGTTCGATCCGGGCTACCTAGCCGCTCGGCGGTCGGTCAGCTCCGGCGATCTCGGGTCCGTCTACCTGGTTCGCCTCATCGCGCACGACCAGCAGCCTCCACCTGATGAATACATCCCTGTGTCGGGCGGCATCTTTCGTGACTCGTCGATCCACGACTTCGACTCGCTCCGGTGGGTGACCGGAGTCGAGGTCGAGGAGGTCTATGCGGCCGGTTCAGTGCGCGGGTTCCCGGTCTTCGCCGAGCACGACGACGTGGACACGGCTGCGGCGATCCTGCGACTGACCGACGGCACCCTCGGCGTCCTGAGCCAGACACGGCACAACCCGCTCGGATACGACGTTCGAATGGAGATCGTGGGATCCAGGGACTGTGTGGCGGTGGGATTGTCCCGGCGCACGCCGGTGCGTTCGCTCGAGATCGACGCACCCTCGATGCCTGGACCTCCGTGGGACCATTTCGTAAGCCGCTTCGCCGTCGCCTATCAAGCCGAGCTATCCGCGTTCCTGCGCCTCGCCCGCCGGGAGATCTCGAGCCCCTGCTCGGCACAGGAGGCCCTCCAGGCCGTGCGGATCAGCGAGGCCGCCTCGCAGTCGCGACGCGACGGTCGGCCGGTCCGGCTGACGGAAGTACCGACGTGATCGGGAGCGGCAGGCCGTGAGCGTATCCGAGTCGAAGGGCGCAGGGACCGGGGTGCCTCCGTCACGGTTCCTTCGCTCGGAGGCGCTCTGGGACGTCGCCCAGGACCTCATCCCTGGCGGCGTCACGTCGAGCATCCGAGCCGGGGCGCGGCCACACCCGCTTTACTTCGAACGAGGTCAGGGGCCCTACCTCTGGGACGTGGACGGCAACCGCTACGTCGACTTCGCGCTAGGGTATGGGCCGTTGATCCTCGGTCACGCGCCGATGGTCGTCCGGGACGCGATCTCGGCCCAGCTCGGGCGCGATCTGACCTTCGGATCCCAGCATCGCCTCGAGCCAGAACTGGCAGGGCTTCTTGTCGCCACCGTCCCCGGTGCGGAGCAGGCGATCTTCGCCTCGACCGGAAGCGAGGCTGTCGCCGCCGCGCTTCGACTCGCCCGAGTAGCGACCGGTCGCGATCTCGTCGATCAAGTTCGAAGGCCATTACCACGGATGGTTCGACGGAGTGTTCGCGAGCGTCGGTTTCGACCCGGCGAGATCAGGCCCGTCCGATCGACCGTCGACGGTGGCGGCGACGCTCGGGATCCCCGAGGCGGCCCTCGCCGACGTCGTCGTCGCCCAATGGAACGACATCGGCTCGGTCGAGGCGATCCTGGCCGAGCATCCGACGAGCGTCGCAGCGGTCCTGTGCGAGCCGATCGCCGTGAACGGTGGCCTCATCTCGGCCACGGACGGGTTCCTTGCGGCAGTCAAGCGTCTGGCGAACCGAGTACGGCGCCCTGCTCGTGTTCGACGAGGTCATCACCGGGTTCCGGGTCGCCCTTGGCGGAGCTCAGGAGCGGCTCGGGCATATCGGCCGACCTCGCGGTCTTCGCCAAGGCGATCGCTGGTGGAGTCGCCTTGAGCGCCGTCACCGGGTCGCGAGCGGTCATGGCGCCGATCGCCGACGGGCGCCTCGCCCATAACGGGACGTTCAACGGCAATCCGATCGCCATGGCGGGTGGGGTCGCCTCGCTCCGGTACCTGATCGATGGTCGAGATCGGATCTATCCGGAGCTGGATCGGCTTGGGGCCCGCCTGGCCGCGGGGCTCGCGGAAGCATCGCCCAGGCTGACGGTGCGCAGCGTCGGACCAATCGTCCACACCGCGGTGGATGAACCCGACGAGGTCCGGACGATCCGCGATCGGACCGGCGATGCGTCGACCCACGGCCGGTTCATCGAGGCACTGCTGTCGCGCGGGGTCCACGCGACGCCACGGGGCCTGTGGTACGTCTCGACGGCACACCACGACGACGACATCGACGACCGCGATCGACGCCGCGGTCGAGGCAGCTCGTGAGACGCTGCGATGAGTCGCCCGTCGTTCGAATCGGGCGTCTCGATCACGGACGCATGGGCGTACCGCGGGTTCCCAGCCGTCGTCCTCGAGAACGACCGGATCCGGATGACGGTGCTGCCGAGCCATGGCGCGAAGGTCGTGGAGTTCATCTCCAAGGCAGCCGATCGGGACCTGCTCTATCACCACCCGCGGTTCGACGTCCGGGCACCCGTCTTCGGCGCGAACGTCGACGATTGGTGGACGGGTGGGATCGACGAGGTCGTCCCGACCGGTCACCCGGCGATGGTCGGCGGCGAGCAGCTGCCGTTCCTCGGCGAGGTCTGGTCGCAGGGCTGGTCCAGCCGGATCGTCGACGCGAGCCCCGGGGTCGTGGCCGTCGAGCTCAGCTGCGCAGGGATCATCACGCCGTTCCGGATCGAACGCCGGATGGAGCTCCGGGCCGGGGAGTCGTTCGTCCGATCCACGCACCGTCTGACGAATGTCGGCTACGAGCCGATGCCATTCATGTGGGGGATCCACCCCGGCCTCGCGATCCGACCCGGCGCCCGGCTCGAGGTCCCCGGCCGGACCGGTACGTTCCACGAGGGCCACGCGGATCTCGGCGTCGTGCAGGGAACTCGCTTCCCGTGGCCGCATCTCCCGACGACCGCTGGCCCGCTCGACCTGTCGGTCGCCCGCCCGCCCGAACCACCGTCGTGGGAGCTGGTCTTCGTCGACGAGCTGTCAGCCGGCTGGCTGGCCGTCACCGACCCGGCGACCCGATCCGGGTTCGCGATGTCATTCGACCCGAACGTGTTCCCGGTCGCCTGGCTGTGGGGTGTCTACGGCGGCTGGCGTGGGCTCTATGCGGTCGCGCTCGAAGCCTGGACGGCGCATCCGCCACGGCTCGACGAGGTCATCGCCACCGGCCGAGCCCGGACCCTGGCACCGGGCGAGGACCTGGTCACGGAGGTCCGGTTCATCGCGTTCGAGGGCATCAGCTCGGTCGCTGGCGTCGTGGACGGCGTGGTTCACGGCAGCAGCTAGGAGGCCGTGATGGGCAGACTCGAGGACCGCGTCGCGATCGTGACCGGGGGCGGTCGCGGGATCGGGCGGGCGATCGCCGAGGCGTATGCGGCCGAGGGCGCCCGCGTCTTCATCGTCGGGCGGGACCCCGACCGGACTCGATCGACGGCCGACGCGATCGCGGGACCGGCCGGACCCGTCGGCTGGTACGCCGGCGATGTCGGCGATGAGACGCGCGTCGGCGAGATCGTGGCATCCGTCCTGGCCGCGACCGGTCGGATCGACGTCATGGTCAACAACGCCGCGGTCCAGGTCGAGGCCCGCCTCCTCGACCAGACGGTCGAGGACTTCCACGCGATCGTGAACACCAACCTCCTCGGCACGTTCCTCTTCAGTCGAGCCGTCCTCCCATCGATGCTCGCCCAGGGTTCGGGCGTGATCGTCAACCTGTCCTCGGTCCTCGGGCTCGTCGGCGACGCGATGCTGCCGGTGTACTCGGCCACGAAGCACGCCATCCTCGGGCTCACGAAGTCGACGGCGATCGCCTATGCGGCGGACGGCATCCGCTGTGTGGCCATCTGCCCGGGTGACGTCGACACGGACCTTAACCAGCGCTACTTCGAGAGCCAGCCCGACCCGGTCGCCTTCCGGGCCCGGATCGAGCGCGAGTACCCGGACCGGCGCATCGCCCGACCGTCCGAGATCGCGCGCACCGCGGTGTTCCTGGCGAGTGACGACGCGGTGGGCATCAACGGCACCCATGTCCTGGTGGACGGCGGGATCCTGAGCCGGCTCTACGACCTGTACGAGGACTGACCGTGAAGATCGTCGACCTACGCGCTACGCCCGTGACCGTCCCGGCGGAGGCGCCATGGCGCTGGAGCATGGGGATCGAGACCGGCACGACCCGGACGGTCGTCGAGCTGATCACCGACGAGGGGATCGTCGGGATCGGCGAGACCTACGGCGGCGCCAGGACGGTCGAGGCCCTCGAGATCGCCAAGCCGTTCATCGTCGGTCTCGATCCGCTCGAGACCGGGCTGCTCCAGCATCGTCTCGGCGTGTTCTGTATCGGCTACGAGATGAGCGTCCCGCCGCTCGTCCGGGCCGTCATCGAGATGGCTTGTCTCGATGCGGCGGGGAAGGCCTTGGGTCGGTCGGTCGCCTCCCTCCTCGGTGGCGCGGTCCGCGACGGGGTGGACGTGGCCAGCTACCTGTTCTATCGGTATGCCTCCGACGACGGGCGGCTCCCGGCGGTCGACAGCGCCGAGGCGATCCTCGATCGAGCGGTCGAGCTCGTCGAACGCAACGGCCATCGAGTCCACAAGTTCAAGGGCGGCGTGATGACGCCCGTCGAGGAGTACCGGGCTCTAAAGCTCCTGCGCGACCGGTTTCCGAACGACCCGCTCGTGTGGGACCCGAACGCGGCCTGGTCGGTCGAGACCACGATCCGGGTCGGTCGTCGACTGACGGCCGATGCGTTCGAACTTCAATGGCTCGAGGATCCGTGTAGCGGGCTCGAGGGCATGAGCCAGGCCCGAGCCGCGATCGGGATCCCGTTCGCGACGAACATGTGCCTGATCGGGCCGGACCAGCTCGCTCCGGGGATCCGCGCGCGAAGCGTCGACGTGATCCTGGCCGACGTGCACTACTGGGGCGGCTTCCGCGCGAACCAGAAGATGGCTGCCGTCGTCGAGGCGTTCAACCTGGGGCTCGGCATGCACAGCGACCGCGAGCTCGGGATCTCGACCGCGGCGATGGTCCAGCTGGCGTGCGCCATCCCGAACCTCACGTACGCGATCGACAGTCACTACCACGACCAGGTGGACGACATCATCACCGAGCCGTGGGTCTATCGCGCCGGCCGCTTCGAGCTGCCGACCGGTCCGGGCCTCGGCGTCGAGCTGGATCGGGACAAGCTCGACTTCTACCATCGCCACTTCCTCGAGAACGCCGAGGTCAACGAGTTCTACGACCCGTATCGACCGGGCTGGGTGCCCGCCCTGCCGATCTTCTGATGATCGGATCGATCGCGTGACGTCGGCTCAGATCCGGCTGGCGACACTCAACCTGCTCTACTACCCGCAAGGCGATCGCTGGAAAGAGACGTCGACCGCTCGTCGAGGCGCAGCTCCGCGCCCTCGCGCCGGACGTCATCGGACTTCAGGAGGTCAACCGGTCGATCGACCAGGACCATGCGCTGGCCGCGGCGGCAGGCCAGACGGCTCGACTACCAGGTCTTCCGTGCGTCCGAGACGATCCGCGATCGATATCCGCGGCCACTGGGACGGCAGTCGTGCTCCTCGTGCGTCGCGCGGGCGGTGCAGTGCTGTTCCACGAGATCCGTCGGATGACGCATCTGCGGGTCGTGCAGGCCATCGGACTCCGCCTGCCGGACGGGACGTCACTGACGGTCGCGAACACGCATCTCCACCACCCCGACGGGCCGCCGGGCTATGTCGCCCGACTTCGCCAGACGCGGTCGATCCTCGCGTTCCTCGACGGCCTCCCGGCGACCGATGCGACCGTCCTGGGTGGCGACCTCAACGGCCTGCCCGACGAGCCGTCACTGACGAGCCTGTTCGGTGCCGGGTTCCGGTCGGCGACCCGCGAGGCGGGGCTCGGCGACCCTGGGACCTTCGGGAGCGGCCTGGTAGCGCCGACGATCTACCGCGGTCCGAGGTTCTGCATCGACTACCTGCTCGTTCGCGGATCGGTCCGCGTCGTCGCGGCCGGGCTCGCCTTCGATGAGCCGGCAGCCGACGACCCTGGCGCTCTATCCGAGCGATCACCTCGGGCTGGTGGCTGACCTCGAGATCTCGTCCGGATCAGGCGCCAGCCGCTGCGAGACCTCGGCCGCGACCGCCACGAGACGCTGTCCGACCTCGTCGATCCGGGCGTCGGTCATGCGCGCCCGGGGGGCCGACACGCTCATCGCGCCCGACGACGCGACGGCCGTCGAGGACCGCCGCGCCGACGCAGGCCACCCCGATCGACACCTCCTCCATGTCGACTCCGTAGCCGGTCGCCCGAGTCGGACCGAGCGACGCATTGAACGCCTGCCACGTGGTCGGGGTCCGTGCCGTGAACCGCTCGTACGGCTCCGGCCCGAGGAGCGTCGCGAGACGCTGCGGCTCGAGGTGGACCGCGATCGCCTTGCCCAGGGCGGTCGCGTGGATCGGCACGCCGAGCCGGGCACGTCGGCCATCCGAAAGGCGGCCGGGCTCTCGAGGATCTCGACGTAGACCAGGCTCGAGTCGCGCAGGAGGGCGAGATTGACCGTCTCGCCGGTCTCCTGCTCGGAGCCGGCGCAGGGTCGGGAGGGCGACCGTCCGGACATCGAGACCGGCCAGCAGCCGCGACGCCCAGCGGATCGCCTCGACGCCTGCGCGGTAGCCCGACTCGGGCAGACGCTCGGCCAGACCCGCGACTTCGAGGGTCGCCAGCAGTCGATAGGCGGTGCTCTTGCTGACGCCGGCGATCTCGGCCGCCTCGCCCAGCCCGAGCACGTCTCGATCGGCGATCGCCCGGAGCAGGGTCAGGGCGTTCTCGACGGCCCCGATCGAGTAGCGCTCGGCTTGACGCTGGCGAGCCGAGCGACCATTGGTCGCAACCAAGGTGCCTCCTATCGAACGTCCAAGCAGCGTACGGGAGCGTCGAGCCGCGTCAATCTGGTGGCCCGCCTGCGGCCGCTTTCGCGGTGCGAACCTGCATTGACACGGTTGCGCCAACGCGGCGTAGATTTCGCCGCCGGGTTTCCTTTACGGGCACAGACGCTCCACGATGCGAAACGAGGAGGTCTGGTGCCGTCGGTCGGACCCGGGGACGTAGAGAGCGGTCGCGGCCCGATCGGCAGACCGTTCTAGGAGGAGTCTCGTGCGCAGATCCAGAGCCATCACGGCCGTCTTCGGCCTGGCGCTCATCGTCCAGGCCTGCTCCTCATCGGCCGCGAGTCCAGCTGCATCGACCGGTGGGTCGACGCCGCCTGCGTCAGCCGCGAGCACCCTCGACGGCCCCGTCGACGCTGCCGAGGCGGTGGAGCTCACCCTGCTCGAACACCAGAAGCCGCGCCAGGAAGTGCTGGCCAAGATCCTCCCGATGTGCGAGGACGGCCCTCGCCAAGGACGGGCTGAACGTCAAGGTCAACCTGACCGGCGACGTCGTCGAGGACGAGCAGTTCCGCCAGAACGTGACGATCCTGTACCAGGGCGACAACCCCCCGGACATCACGTCGTATCCGGGTGCGTGGGTGCCCGATTTCGCGACCGCCGGCTATCTCCTGGACATCACGCGACAAGCTCGCCGCCTGGCCGGATTGGCAGGCGCACTTCTACCAGGTCCTGCGCGATCGCGCCAAGCAGGCCGACGGCAAGTACTACTCGATGCCGCGCCATGGCACGGTCATCGAGTTCTTCATCCGGAAGGACGTCCTCGAGCAGAACGGCATCTCGACCGAGCAGCCGAACTCGTGGCAGGAGCTGATCGATCGACTCACCGCGCTGCCACGCCAAGACGAAGCTGCCGGCGATCACGCATCCCGGCCGGCAAGACCTGGGGCGGCGGGACCTTCGACGAGGGGTTCATCCACATCTTCAACGGCACCGGCGGCAAGCTCTATGACGACGCCAACGGCAAGTGGATCGTCAAGAGCCAGGGCCTGACCGACGCGTTCAACTTCTACAGCACGCTCCAGAAGGACGGCCTGCTGCCCGACAAGGCGCTGCTCGACCCGCAGCCCGTGGGAGCCCACGAAGTACGACGGCTTCACCGGCACGACGGCCGACGGCAAGGCGATCCCGGTCGCTCCGCCGATCACGACGCAGGGGTCGTGGGGCTGGGTCTACGACTGGGGTCCTGCGCCGACCGGCGCCCGACCGATCCCCGGCATCTACGACGGCAAGGTCGACACGTGGGCGTTCCCGAGCAAGGCCGCCGAACGACAACTTCGTCTGGGCGCGCCGAGGACTGGATGTGGACGATCTCGGCCAAGTCCAAGCATCCGGACGAGGCCTTCGCGCTGCTCAAGTGCCTGAACACGGGCGCAGCCGCTGGCGATGGACGTCGCGGCCGTCGGCAACCTCGCGCCGCGCGACGACATCCAGACGTCGCCCCATACAAGGACATGCCCTATCTCATCAAGATGGAGGAGCTGCTGCACGTCCGGCCGGACCTTCAAGGCCCAGGTCGGGATCGACAAGATCCAGCAGGCCGTGGGCGCCGCCACCGAGCAGATCCTGCTCAACAAGATGGACGGCGACCAAGCGGCCAAGTACTTCACCGACCAGGCCACCGAATTGCTCGGTCCGGACGCGGTCGAGTCCCAGTAAGCTCCTCCTCCACAGTCAGGGCCATCGACCCGACCGCTTCCCCCAGCGGTCCGGGTCGATGGCCCTGACGCACCAGCTCTCGGGAGCCCGCTGATCCGATGACCTCGGCCGCCGCCCGATGATCGCTCGTCGACCTCGCGGCCTGCGCCAGCACCTGGTCGTCGTCGGCTTCCTCGCCCCGGCCCTGATCCTCCTCGGGATCTTCGTCGTCGCGCCCGTCGTCGTGGGCGGTCGGGCTGAGCTTCACCGACTGGCGGCTGACCGGCCCCGGCGCGCTCCACCCCAAGTTCATCGGTCTGACGAACTACGGACGGCTTCTGGCCAGTGACGACTTCCGGCAGGCGATCTTCCGGACCGGCGTGTTCGTCGCCTTCTCGGCGATCATCGGCCAGTTCGTCTTCGGCCTCGCGTCCGCCCTGGCGCTCCATCGACGCGATGTCCGGCTCAAGGGCCTCTGGGGCGCGGCCATCCTCATGCCGCTCGTGGTGCCCGAGACCGTCGCCGCCTTCGCCTGGTCGAGCATGCTCGAGTCGAGCGATCAGGGCACGGTCAACCGGGTCATCGGACTGGCCGGCTTCGCGCCCGTCGCCTGGCTCCAGGACAACGCGATGCTGGCGATCATCGTGGTCAACATCTGGCGTGGGATCGCCTTCGCGATGATCCTGTTCGCGGCCGCGCTCGAAGGCGTGCCCCAGGAAGTCAACGAAGCGGCCACCGTCGACGGGGCGTCCCCTCGCCAGCTGCTGACCCGGATCACGCTGCCGCTCATCAAGCCGGCGATCGTGCTGTACATGCTGCTCACGACGATCGGGACGGTCACCGTGTTCGGGTTGATCTACTTCCTGACCCGGGGCGGACCGGGCGGCGACACGACCACGCTCTCGATCTTCGTCTACGAGCGGGCGTTCAAGTTCTTCGAGATCGGTCTGGGCAGCGCCGCCTCGGTCATCATGCTCGGCGTTCGTGCTCGGGATCGGACTCATCTACGTCCGACTCCTGCGGTCGCAGGTCTGACATGGCCGATCCGATCGATCGACGCACCGGTCGTCCGAGCCGCACCGAGGCATCATCACCACCGCAGCCGGGCGCTGCCGCTGGTCTACCTGTTCCTGGCCGCCCTGGCGATCTTCTGCGTCGTGCCGTTCATCTGGATCCTGCTCGCGTCGGTCGACCCCAACGCCGGCGTCCATCTCCAGATCCCGGCCTCGATCGACCTCGGGTCGTACACCCGGTTCCTGACCGACCCGATGTTCAGCCGGTTCGTCCTGAACAGCCTGATCATGGCCGGTGGCTCGACGATCCTCGTGATCTTCACCAGCGCGCTCGCCGGCTACGGGCTGTCGCGGTTCACCTTCCGGGGCCGGCGTGTGCTGATGTTCGGGATCCTCATGACCCGGATCATCCCCGTGTCCGCGACGATCGCTCCGCTCTATCTCATCGTCCAGTGGCTGAAGCTGATCGACACCTACCAGGGCATGATCGTCGTCCTCGCGGCGCAGCAGCTGCCGCTCGCGATCTGGCTCATGAAGGGCTTCTTCGACACCGTCCCGGGCGAGCTCGAGGAGGCGGCCTGGGTGGACGGCGCGTCCCGGCTGACGAGCGCCCTGCGGATCGTCCTGCCGCTGGCCGCGCCCGGCGTCGGTGCGCGTCGCGCTGTTCGCGTTCATCGAGTCGTGGGGCGACTTCCTGACGCCGCTGATCCTGATCACGTCCTCGGACAAGACCCCGATCTCGATCGGCCTGTTCCAGGCGTTCAGCTACCGCAACCAGGTCGACTGGGGTCTGCTGACGGCCATCTCGGTCGTGTACATGGTGCCGACGATCATCCTCTACCTCCTGGTCCGCCGGTACCTCATCAAGGCCACCGTCGTCGGCGCGCTCCAGGGCGCAGGCTGACCCGAGGAGCGGACGCCGATGGACCTCGGGCTGTTCACCGACTCTGTGCCGAGGGCGTCGTTCGACGCCGCCCTCGATCTCGCGGCCGACATCGGCGCGACCGCCGTCGAGATCGCCGTCGGTGGCGTGTCCGAGATGACCCACGCGGACACCGCGACGCTGCTCACGGATCGCGCGGCACGGTCCGTGTTCCGCGACGCGTTCGCAGACCGGGGGCTGCGCATCGCCGCGTTGAACTGCTCCGGATTCCCCCTCCACCCGGTGATCGGTGAGCAGCAACGCCGAAGCATCGAGGACACGATCCGACTGGCCGAGCTGCTCGAGGTCGACAAGGTCGTCACGATGTCCGGCTGCCCAGGGGACGGACTCCGGGCGACCACCGTGAACTGGATCTGGTATCCGTGGCCGGCGGACGCGGTCGCGCTGCTCGAGCGCCAGTGGGACGCGGCGATCCCGTTCTGGCGCGAGATGGCCGGGTTCGCTGAACGACATGGCGTGCGGCGGATCGCGTTCGAGCTCCATCCGCTCTATCTCGTCTACAACGTCCCGACGCTCGAGCGGATCCGCGCGGCGATCGGTCCGGTCATCGGCGCGAACGTCGATCCGTCGCACATGTTCTGGCAGCAGATGGACCCGATCGCCGTGATCCGGGCGCTCGGACCTGCCGTCCACCATGTCCATCTCAAGGACACCGAGGTCGTCCCGGATAAGGTGGCGCTCGCCGGTGTGCTCGACCAGCACCCGTTCGAAGACCCGGCCGGCCGAGCCTGGGGATTCCGGACCGTCGGGCGCGGTCACGGCGCGGCCTTCTGGGCGGCGTTCCTCGGGGCGCTCCACGAGGTCGCCTACGATGACGTCGTCTCGATCGAGAACGAGGACGAGTGGCAGCCCGCCGAGGAAGGCGTTCGCGAAGCGGCGGCATTCATGCGGCCGCTCATCGCCGACGCGCTGACCTGAGCGATGGCTGCCCGCCCGCCCTGACGACCCCTGTCGCGAGGCCCGATCCATGCATGACGATCGCGAGCTCGTGGAGCGGCGGATCCAGCGCGCCCTGCGCGAGCGCCTGCGACCGGCGATCCATCCGGATCCGATCCCCCTGGGAGTGTCGGTCTGGACGGTACCCGGCGAGCCGGTGCCGGTCGCGACCGCACTCCAGGCCGACTACCGACCGATCGCCGTCGGGGACGCCTGGGGTCCCGCCTGGAGCACGACCTGGTTCCGCGTCTCGGCGACGATCCCGCCCTTGTGGGCCGGCCGGACGGTCGAGGCGATCGTCGATCTCGGCTTCGACCCTGACCGTCCGGGCTTCCAGGCCGAGGGGCTCGTGTACGCATCCGACGGCGTCCCGATCAAGGGGCTGAACCCGAGGAACACCTGGATCCGTGCTGGGGCCGAGGCGTCGCCTCACGAGCCGTTCGTCGTCTTCATCGAGGCCGCAGCGAACCCGACGATCGTCGGGCCCGTCACCTCCCTCGGCGATCCAGCCACCGCCGGGAGCGAGCCGCTCTATCGGATCGCGCGAGCGGACCTGGCGATCCTCGACCAGGAGGTCTGGGAGCTGGTCCAGGATCTCGAGGTCCTCGACCAGCTGATGCGCGAACTCAGCCTGGATGAGCCACGCCGCTGGGAGATCCTCCGGGCGATCGAGCGCTCGCTCGACACGCTGGACCTCGGAGACGTGGCGGGATCGGCGGCAGCCGCCCGGAGCGAGCTTGCCGCGGTGCTCGCCCGGCCGGCCCACGCGAGCGCCCATCGGATCTCGGCGATCGGCCACGCCCACATCGACTCGGCCTGGCTGTGGCCCGTCCGCGAGACGGTCCGAAAGGTGGCGCGGACCGTCGCCAATGTCGTCGCGCTGATGGACGACGATCCGACGCTCCGGTTCGCGATGTCGCAGGCCCAGCAGCTGGCGTGGCTGAAGGGATCCCAGCCCGAGCTCTTCGCGCGGGTCCGGGAGCACGTCGCGTCGGGACGGTTCGTGCCGGTCGGCGGGATGTGGGTCGAGTCGGACACCAACCTGCCCGGCGGCGAGGCGCTCGCGCGTCAGTTCGTCCACGGCAAACGGTTCTTCCTCGACGAGTTCGGGATCGAGACGGAGGAGGTCTGGCTGCCGGACTCGTTCGGCTACTCGGGCGCCCTGCCGCAGCTCATCCGCCTGTCGGGGTCCCGCTGGTTCCTGAGCCAGAAGCTGTCGTGGAACCAGACCAATGTGTTCCCGCACCACACGTTCCTGTGGGAAGGCATCGACGGGACGCGGATCTTCAGCCACTTCCCACCGGTCGGGACCTACAACTCGGAGCTGTCCGGCGAGGAGCTTGCGCGCGCCGCCCGGACGTTCCGCGAGAAGGGTCGTGCGACGCGCTCGCTCGTGCCGTTCGGCTGGGGGGACGGCGGTGGAGGACCGACCCGCGAGATGCTCGCCCGCGCGCAGCGCACGGCGGACCTGGAGGGTTCGCCTCGCGTGGCCTTGGAGTCGCCCGCTCGGTTCTTCCGTGCCGCGGAGGCTGAGTACGCCGATCCACCGGTCTGGTCAGGCGAGATGTACCTCGAGCTCCACCGCGGGACGTATACGAGCCAGGCGCGGACCAAGTCGGGGAATCGCCGCAGCGAGCACCTCCTCCGAGAAGCCGAGCTGTGGTCGGCGACCGCCGCCGTCGCGGGGCTGCTCGACTACCCCTACGAAGCCCTCGATGGGATCTGGCAGGACGTGCTCCTGCTCCAGTTCCACGACATCCTCCCGGGGACGTCGATCGGCTGGGTCCACCGCGAGGCCGAGGCCACCTACGAACGGCTCGCGGGTGAGTCGGAGGTCATCATCGACTCGGCGGTCCGTGCCCTGGCGGGGCGCGGCACCGAGCCGATCGTGTTCAATCCCAGCCCGCACGAGCGGAGCGGCGTGCCGGCGCTCGGTGCCGCTCGGGCAGCGCCGGGTGATCGGCCGGGCGTGACCGTCTCGCTGGAGGCATCCGGCGCGACGACCATGGCCAACGGCGTGATCCGGGTCACGGTCGACTCCCGGGGATCGATCGTATCCCTCGTCGATCTGGTGGCCGATCGAGAGGTGATCGCCCCGGGTGCGGTCGGCAACCTGCTCCAGGTGCATCCCGACCTCCCGAACGACTGGGACGCGTGGGATCTCGACGCCTTCTATCGCAACCGCCACGCCGACGTCGTGGAGGTCGACGAGACGGCCGTCGTCGTCGCCGAGCCGGACGAGGCCGCGATCCGCGTCACACGGACCTTCGGGTCCTCCTCGTCGATCCAGCACCTCCGACTCCGAAGCGGACAACGGACGCCTCGAGATCGACACCGAGATCGACTGGCGGGAGACAGAACGGATCCTCAAGTTGGCGTTCCCGGTGGACGTCCACGCCGAGCAGTCGATCGCCGAGATCCAGTTCGGCCACGTCTCCCGGCCGACCCACACGAACACGTCCTGGGAGGCCGCCAAGTTCGAGTCGGTCGCCCACCGCTGGGTGTTCATCGGCGAGCCGGGTTACGGCGTCGCCGTCGTGAACGACTCGACGTACGGCTATGACGTCGTCCGAACGCCGCGCGACGGCGGTGGGACGACCACGACGCTTCGTGTCTCGCTCCTGCGGGCGCCGCGCTTCCCCGATCCGCTCGCCGACCAGGGGCTCCACCGGTTCCGGCACGCGATCGTCGTGGGCACGGACATCGGCGGTGCCGTCCGCGAGGGCTATCGGATCAACCTCCCCGAACGCGTCGTCAGTGGCCAAGGCTTCGTCGAGCCACTGATCCGGATCGACGATCCGGCCGCCGTGGTCGAGGCCGTCAAGCTCGCGGACGACCGATCGGGCGATGTGATCGTCCGGCTCTACGAGGCGCATGGCGGTCACGTCCGGACCCGTCTGACGGCGTCGTTCGGCGTGACTCGCGTGGACGCGAACGACCTGCTGGAACGTCCGCTGGCGGGCGCCGACGCGTACGAGCTCGACGACGAGACGATCGACCTGCACCTGCGGCCGTTCGAGATCCTGACCCTTCGCCTGCAGCGATCCGCAGGTGGCGTCCCCTGAGAGGCCCGGACCGATCGAACGCCGATCCTATGGCGCGATGTTGTGGTTCAGGCGGAAGACGTTGTCGGGATCCCAGACCCGCTTGAGCGCCGTGAGCCGGGCGAGCTTGGCGTCGCCGTAGATGGCCCGGCTCTCCTCCGGTCCCGATTCGGCGTTCTCGTTGACATAGCGGCCCATCACGGCGTCCGGCTCGACGATCGCCATCGCCTGGCGGACCCAGTCGCGGTTGATGTCGTCGAGGGCCGGATCGTCCCAGGCGCTGTCGGCGCTCGTGTCGAACCGCGCATCGCGACCGGTGAAGGCCGTGGCGTCCTCCGGCACGCGACCGATCGCGCCACCCTGGACCGTGATCGAGAACGACGCCCCGCTCGGTGCCCGGGTCGCATGCTCGACGAGCGCGTCGAGGGCGGCCGGACGCACATCGTTCGCGTTGCCACCGAGGATGTACGAGCGCTGGCCCCAGCCCATCGCCAGGTCGTGCGCGGTCTGGACCTCGAGGTACGGCTCGCTGACGTCCGAGCTCGAGATCGGCTCGGGTCCCGACCGGAGCGGGGCGAGGTCGCGCTCGACGGCAGCGGCATCCCCGCTGTGGTTGTAGCGCGACGATCACGATCGGTCCGCCGGCGACCGACTCGGGGTAGTCCTCTGCGGGCTCGGCCCGGCCGATCGCGACGATCAGCGCGACCTCGTCCGGGGCGTTCGCCGCGTAGTCGCGGACCATCGACCAGACCTCGTGGACCTGAGCGACCGGGTAGATGCGGACCCCGCGATGGAGCAGCGGGCCGAACTCGTGGAGCCCGAACTCGAAGGCCGTCGCGACCCCGAAGTTCGCGCCGGCACCCCGCAGGCCCCAGAAGAGCTCGGGCTCCTCCGACGCGCTCGCCCGGACCAGGCGGCCATCCGCCGTGACGAGCTCGACCGCCTGAAGATTGTCGATCGTCAGGCCGAAGTGGCGCTGGAGGCGGCCGATGCCGCCGCCGAGCGTCAGCCCGGCCACCCCGGTGTGACCGATCACCCCGACCGGGCAGACGAGACCGTGTGCCTGGGCGGCGATATCGAGCTCGCCGAGCAGCGCGCCGCCGTTCGCCCGAGCGGTGCGCCGCTCAGGGTCGACGGTCACACCGCGGAACTTGGAGAGGTCGATCACGAGCCCGCCGTCGGAGGTCGAGTGCCCGGCGGCGCTGTGGCCCCCGGATCGGATGGCGATCTCGAGGTCACGCTCCCGTCCGAAGCGGATGGCTGTCGCGACGTCCTGCACGTCCTTCGGGCGGACGAGGATGGCCGGTCGCCGGTCGAACATCGCGTTCCAGACCCGGCGCGCGTCGTCGTATCGATCGTCGTCCGGAGCGATGACCTCGCCCCCGAACGCCTGACGCAGGCGATCCACGTGTTCGCGCTTGAGCCGCGCGAGCGCTTCGGCCATGGCTCTCAGCCTCCTCCGCCGGTCCGTGCCAGCTCGTCGTCAGGACCTTACCCGTATCGCGGGACTCGCGGAGATCGTCGCCGACACGCGATCGTCGGGCACGGGCTCGCTCGGCGACGTGCGCGACCGACCTGGCGGTAGCATCGTGTGGTGCATGTCTATCTCGAGACCGAGCGCCTGATCCTGCGTCGGTTCACGCTCGACGACGTGGATCTCGCCACGGCGCTCGACGCCGACCCGGCGGTCATGCGCTACATCAACGGCGGCCGGCCGACGCCGCGCGACGAGATCCGCGACGACTACCTGCCCGCCTGGATGGCCTACTACCAGGCAGGCGACCGGTATGGCTTCTGGGCGGCGATCGAGAAGGACACCGGCGCGTTCCTCGGCTGGTTCCACCTCCGCCCGCAGGGGGCCGATCCGGACGACGAGCCCGAGCTCGGCTACCGATTGATCGCCTCGGCCTGGGGGCGTGGCTACGCGACCGAAGGGAGTCGGGCGCTGATCCGAACGGCCTTCGAGCGCCTCGGTGCCCGCCGGGTGTACGCCACGACGATGGTCGTGAACGTGGCATCGTCGAGAGTCATGGAGAAGGCCGGGCTCCGCTTCGTCCGGGTGTTCCACCAACCGTGGCCGGACCGGATCGAGGGCGAGGAGCACGGCGACGTCGAGTACGCACTGACCCGCGACGAGTGGGAGGCCGGACAGGACGCGCTGACCTGATCCGTCCGAACCACACAGGCGCGCCCAGCTCGGCCGGACCTCACTCCGCTCGGCGACGGACACCTCCGAGTGCCAGCCGCCCTAGCCGAGGGGTGGTGGCGCCGCAAGCACGAGCGCGACGACCTCGTCGAGCGGGATCCCCTCGCCTTCGGCGAGCAGCGTCGCGGCGCGCTCGGCCCCGAGCCGCTCAGTTCGCCAGGCCTTCCGGATCCGGCAAGTGGAGCACCTTGACCGGCGCGAGCATCACGCCCTTCTCGCGGACCACGCGATAGGTCGCCCCGGCGACGCGCGCGCCCATCTCCGGATCACCGTTCGAGAGCATGACGATCGAGGCCATCCCGAGCGCTCGGGCGATGCCAGACGCGCTGTCGATCCCGTCGAAGAACCGCAGGGCATCGCATGCGCGGACCCAGGCCGTAGCCGGATCGTCGAGCCGCCAGGACACTGCGGAGAGGAGGGTCAGGCTGTCGGCCACCTGGAACAGGGAACCGATCCGACGGAACACGCCGAGGTTCTCGGTCTCCAGCTCCCGCGCCGTCGTGTAGTCGCCGGCGAGGAAGACGGCCAGCACGAGCGCCTGGCGGGCCCGGAGCATCCCATCCTCGCGCCCGGCCGCGGTGTACAGATCGAGGGCGCGTTGCTCGTGGTCCCGAAGGACCTCCTCCTCCTGGGCGACCATCGACAGGAACCCAAGGTCATAGTGGGCGTCGGCGAGGAGGACGATGTCGCCGGTCTCGGAGGCAAGGTGGAGACGCTCCTCGTAGGCGACCCGGGCTGCGGGGAAGTCGTTCATCCAGTAGGCCAGCCCGCCTTCCGCCGCGAGACCAGCGATGCGGACGCGCACGTCGCCGTCCCCTCCACGCGCGAGCAGGTCGGCCAGGACCGCTCGGGCCTCGCGGATCCGTCCACGCTGCTGGAACCAGCGCCAGATCGCGCCGATGATCCTGAGGCCGAGGTCGGGCTGATCATTCGCGAGCGACCGATCGACCGCCGCGCGCAGGTTGCGGTCTTCGCGGTCGAGACGACGCATGGTCGCTTCGCCCGCCTGGCCGAGGATCATCGGTCCGGCCTTCTCGGCCATCTCGACGCACACCTCCGCCAACCGGGCTTCCGTGGCCGCACGTTCGCCGCTCTCGTCGAGGCGTTCGAGGCCGTACTCACGGAGGAGTGGATGGAGGCTGAACCGGGTCCCGTCCGCCGGAGACGATGGGCTGCCTTGGCCGTCCTCGACGCGGACGAGGCTCTTGTCGACCAGCGACTCGAGACCGACGCCGAGGTCGATCCCGAGTCCCCCGTCCGGGTCCCCGACCGCCAGCGCCGCCTCGACCGACCAGCCATCGACGAAGGCCGACAGGCGCGCGAACAGGCGCCGCTCCTCGTCGGACAGCAGCTCGTAGCTCCACGCGACGGCACCGCGCAGCGTCCGCTGTCGCTCGGGCAGATCGCGCGCGCCTCCGGCGAGATCGAGGCTGCGCCCGAGGTTCTCGAGGATCTGCGCGGGGCTCAGGACTCGGATCCGGGCGGCGGCCAGCTCGATCGCGAGCGGGAGTCCGTCGAGCCGCTGGCTGATCGCCCGGACCGCCCCGAGCGCGTCGTCGTCGAGCTCGAGGTCCGGGCGGTGGGCGCGGGCCCGGTCCAGGAACAGGGCGACGCCGGCTTCGATATCGAGCGGCGGAACCGGGTGGCCGCGCTCGCCGGTGATCCGCAGCAGCTCGCGGCTCGTCGCGAGGACCCGGAGGTCGGGGGCGTCTCGGACCAGGCGCGCCACGATCGTCGCCGCATCGGGGAGGAGCTGCTCGAGGTTGTCGAGCAGCAGGAGGGTCGTCCTGGCGCGGAGGTGGGCGTGGAGAGCCTCGTCGACCGCGAGGTCCGGCGACTCTCGTACTCCAAGGGTGGAGGCGATGGCCGACTCGAGGAGCGTCGGATCGCGGACGGCCGCCAGGTCGACGAACCAGGCCCCGTGCGGGAAACGCTCCAGGACCAGCCGAGCCGTCGCGAGCGCCAGGCGAGTCTTGCCACTTCCCCCAGGGCCGGTCAGCGTCACGATGCGGCTCTCACGGAGGGCGTCGCTGAGCGCCCCGGTCTCGTCCTGCCGGCCGACGAACGAAGTGACTTCGCCCGGCAGGTTCGATGGAACCTCGGTCGTCCGGAGCGGGCGGTCGTCGTCCGCGGCGCCGGGGACGACCAGCCGGTACAACGCGATGGGCTCGTCGAAGTCCTTGACCGCCCGAGGGCCATCGTCCACGAGGACGACGTCGTCCATCCCGGGCAGCCGGGCGAGGTCCCGCGGCAACGTCCCGACGAGCGCGTCGGAGAGGACGATCTGACCGCCGTTCGCGGCCGCGGCGATGCGGGCCGCGTAGTTCACGTCGATCCCGACATAGTCCTCGGGCTCGCCCGGGCCGCGACCGCTGCGCAGCCGGCCCTCACCGAGATGGACGCCCATCCGGATCCTGAGCGCCAGGTCGGTCGCCCACGACTCGCTCGCGATGGCACGCTGGGCCGCCACCGCGGCCGTGATCGCCGGGATCGGCGCTGTCGAAGGCCGCGAAGAAGGCGTCGCCCTCGGTCTTGACCACGACGCCAGCGCGGCTCTCGATCTCCGCCCGAAGGAGCTGGTCATGGCGGCCCACGACACCCGCCCAGGGCCCCGAACCGACGGAGCGTTCGAGCCGCGTCGAACCTTCGATATCGGTGAACAGGAACACGACGGCCGGTCCGGTCGGCAATGTCATCGGGGATCACCCGGCTCGCGCGCACCAGGAGGGCTCATCAGCGCGCCACTCCCAGCGTACGCTGGTCGCCATGGCCGTGTGCCGATCCTGTGGTGTGGAGAGCCCCGACGGGTTCCGGTTCTGCCCGGGTTGCGGCTCACCCCTCGCCGCTCCGGCCGCGCCGACGCCTGCCTCCGACGAGCGCAAGGTCGTGACCGCCCTGTTCTGCGACCTCGTCGGCTTCACGGCAACGTCTGAAGGCGCCGACCCCGAGGACGTTGACCGCATGCTGACCGCGTACTTCGCGATGGCCCGTTCGCAGATCGAGGCGCACGGCGGGGTCGTCGAGAAGTTCATCGGCGATGCGGTGCTCGGGGTGTTCGGCGTTCCGGCCGCCCACGAGGACGACCCCGAGCGCGCGGTCCGGGCCGCGCTTCGGATCGTCGAGGACGCCGAACGGCTGCCGGGTCTCGCCGGCACGCCGCTCCGGTTGCGGGTCGGGATCAACACGGGCGAGGCGCTCGTCCGGCTCGGCGTCGTCCCAGGTTCGGGTGAGCGGTTCTTGGCCGGCGACGCGATCAACACGGCGTCGCGCATCCAGTCCGCCGCTCCGGAGATGGGGGTCGCCGTCGGTCAGGCGACCTACGAGTCGACGAAGGTTGCATTCGACTACGAGGAGCTCCCTCCAGCGACGCTCAAGGGCAAGGCAGGGCCGGTCCGGGTCTTCCACGCTCGATCCCCTCTTGCGCGCCTCGGGGTCGACCTGACCCGGACGCACGGGTCCCCCTACGTGGGTCGAGCCACGGACCTCGGACTGCTCAACGGCCTCTTCGACAAGTCGGTCGAAGGGAGCTCTGTCCAGCTCGTGACGGTCGTCGGCGAGCCGGGGATCGGTAAGAGTCGGATCGTCGCCGAGCTGCTCGCCCACGCCCAATCGGAGACGCCCGCACTGACCTGGCGACAGGGCCGCTGCTTGCCGTACGGCGACGGAGTGACGTTCTGGGCCCTCGGAGAGATCGTCAAGGCTCACGCCGGGATCCTCGAGTCGGACGACCCGACCGTCGCATCGGCCAAGATCGATCAAGCGGTCCCCGCCGGGCCCGACCGGGACTGGCTGCGGCAGCGCCTTCGACCCCTGGTCGGCGTCGATGTCAGCTCCAGTGCCGAACGCGAGGAGCTGTTCGCCGCCTGGCGAACGTTCCTTGAGACCGTTGCCGAGACCCACCCGACAGTCCTGGTGTTCGAGGATATCCATTGGGCGGACGACGCGATGCTGGCCTTCCTCGAGCACCTTGCCGACCGGGCCGAGGGTGTCCCGTTGCTGCTCGTGGCCACGGCGCGCCCGGAGCTTTTCGAGCGCCATCCGACGTTCGCCGCCGGCCTGCCCAACGTCAATCGGATCAACCTCGCGCCCTTGACCGACGCCGAAACGGGGCAGCTGGTGAGTGGGCTCCTCGGTGCCGTCGTGCCCACCGATCTCCGGGCGCCGATCCTGGAACGGGCGGAGGGCAACCCCCTCTACGCCGAGGAGTTCGTCCGGCTGCTCCGGGACCGGGACCTGATCAACGAGACCGACGGCGCGGTCGGTCTCCGGGAGGGTGCCGAGGTCCCCCTTCCCGAGTCGATCGGAGCGTTGATCGCCGCCCGCCTCGACACGCTCGCCGCCGAGCGCAAGGCGATGCTCTCCGACGCGGCAGTCGTCGGCAAGGTGTTCTGGGCGGGGGCGGTGGCTGCGATGGGCGGGCGAGACCCCGTCGAGGTCACCGAGGTGATGCGCGAGCTCGCGCGCAAGGAGCTCGTCCGACCGGCCCGTCATTCCTCCATGGCCGGCGAGACCGAGTACGCCTTCTGGCACGTCCTCACGCGCGACGTCGCCTATGCGCAGCTGCCGCGAGCGTCAAGGGCGACCCGGCATGTCGCAGCCGCCGAGTGGTTGGAGGCCAAAGCGGGCGAGCGGGTGGACGACATCGCCGAGGTGGTCGCCCACCACTACGCGACCGCCCTCGAGCTCGACCGTGCGGCCGGCTTGACGGAAATGGCGATCGCCCTTGAGCCGAAGGCTCTCCGCCTCCTCATGCTTGCCGGCGAGAAGGCGATGTCCCTCGACCTGGCGGCGGCCGAAGTCGCGTTCAAACGAGCGTTGGAGCTCGCGCCGGAAGGACATCCAAGTCGCGCGCAGATCCTTGTCTACCTGGGCGACGTCGAGCGAACGCGGGGGAACATCGCGGAAGCCATCGCGCTCCTACGGGATGGGATCGCGTTCTACACGAGCGTCGGTGATCGGACGGCCGCGGACGAAGCGATCCTTCGTCTGGATCGGGCGATGCATGCTTCTGGAGATCCACTGGCCGGGTCGCAGATCGACGAGATCATCACAAGGCTCGAGCCAGCAGGCCCGAGCGCGTTGCTCGCGGATGCGTACGCGCAGAAGCAGTTCTACGACAAAAGCCAGCCTTGGGCCGACCGAGCGTTAGCGATCGCCGAAGAGTTGGACCTCCCGATCGCGCGCCGAGATGCGCTGAACATGCGGGGCTTGGCGCGGGCGAACGGCGGCGATCCTGGTGGGATCAAGGACCTGCAAGCGGCACTCGACCTCGCGATCGACCAGCTGGAGACGAGAGCGACGCAGGCCGCCTATGTCAACCTGTCATGGGCACTCAAGTCGCAGGACCCTCTGGCTGCGCTCGACGTGGCCGACGCGGGCGTCGCCTTCGATCGTTCGCGCGGCGCGCCGAGGTCGCAGTCCGGACCGATCCGCCAGTGGCCGCTGCTCGCCCTCGGCCGCTGGGACGAGGTCCTGGACGCGGGCGCCGAGATGGTCAGGCTCGCCGAGCCGCTCGGCGATCGCTGGACCATCCGATACTCGGTGGCCCCGATGGCGATCGTTCTGGCGTTTCGAGGGATGGCGGAGGCGGTGCTGGAGGTGGTTCGGATGGCGTCAGATGGTGCCTACGAGACGAAGGGTCTGTTCGCGCTGCCGAGAGTCGTCGCATGTCGACGGCTTGGCGCCACGGCTGAGGCCGAGCAGTCGCTGGCGGATGCTGTCACGACATGGGTCGATGGTGACGACCGATACCACGGTTGCGACGTCGCTCGGGAGACCGTGTTCCTCGACCGGCTCGACCAGCTCGAGAGGCTCCTCGCGCTCCCGAGGCGGACGATGAGGTCCGCGGCGTGCGCCCATACGACGTGGCGGGCGATCGCGGCCGAAGCTGGCGGCCGCGGCACCGAAGCCCTCGATCTCTACCGAGATGCGGCCGCCGGATGGCTGTCGTTCGGTGATCCCTACGAGCAGGCGCACGCCCTCCTCGGCTACGGAAGGATCTTCGTCGGCCTCGATCGTGGGACGGAGGCGACTGGACCGTTACATGAGGCACGGGCGATCTTCGAGCGGCTCGGCGCCGCCCCGGCTCTTGCCGAGACCGACGCGCTTCTCAGCCGTGCGATCGTTCTCGGCTGATCGATCATCTCCTGTGACGCCGCGGCAGGGCCGTGTTGCTGCTCTGGCGCGCCCGGAGGGCGTCGGAAGCGCACGAACACAACGACGAGAGGACCGTGCGCTCCGGGTTGACGATGTCTGCGTCGGCCGCCGCCTGGCGTCATTGCCCGACGACCGGAGTAGTCCCGGCCAGATGGGTACCACCCGGATGATCCCCCCGGACACGGCGCTTTCTTGTGGGACCAGAGGGGCAACGACCGCGACTGCGCGCGCACGCTGGACCGACGGACGTCGTTTCCTGCGAGTGACCCTTCCTCGAGACGCTCGCCTCGACATGCCCTCCGCGGAGCCAGAAGGTCACGTCGTGCGAAGGCGCTCCACCACCTCCAGACCTCGATGAGCCTGCTGGTCCAGCGCGGCGAGCTGAACCCGATCTCGCGGACACACCGCCGCGAGATCGAGGCTGGCGGTCGCTGGGTCGCCTTCGGGAACCCGGATCCAGACGTGCTCGTCGCCGAGATCAAGGCGCGCGGAGTCAGGTCGCTGGTCACGTTCCAGCGGGATCTGTCGTTCCTGCGCAACGTGCCGCAACTCGAGTTCCTGGTCATCAGCAGCGACCCGCCGGACGTGGCACCGATCCATGAACTGCCGAACTTGCGCAGCCTGTCTTTCACCGGGACCTGGGGTGGCCGGATCGACTTCGCGGCCTTCTCGAAGCTCGACGCATTCGCTGTCATCGAGTGCCCCAAGGACGGAGGCGGCCTCGACACGATGTTCGCCGGTCATCCGGCCCTCGAAACGCTCGCCATCGGGCGCTACCGGCCGATCGATCTCGTACCGCTCGGCGCGCTGCACCTCCGGACCCTGGCGCTGAGTGGTCGGCTGACCAGCCTGGCCGGCGCCGGGGCGCTCGCAACGACGCTTGGAAGCCTCAGCCTCGACGCCGCGCCGAACCTGACATCACTGGAAGGCATCGAGCTCCTGTCCCGTCTGCAAGTCGTGGAGATCGCCGGTCTGCGCCACATCACGACGGTCGAGTGGGCGGCGCGGCTACCCCGACTCCGACTGCTCGACGTCTTCGATCAGACAGGCATCGCGAGCCTCTGGCCCTTGGTCGGGCATCCGTCGATCGAGTTCCTCACGTTCGGCCGGGTCAGGGACCTGGACCTCGACCCGCTCCGCCGGATCCAGAACCTCAAGCTCTTCCTGACCGGCCGCTACCGTTGGAACCGGGATCTCAGCGACTTCCCCCAGTACATGAGCGCGATGCCGGCCGACCATCCCGCGCGCCTGGAGTACACCGCTCTGAAGCTCGGCTGAGGAGGCGGTCAGCGTCAAGGGGGGAACGACGGGCGCCTGGGGATCGGGGCCGTTCGAGGTGACCCACTCCATCGGCGCCTGCTCAGGTCGAACCTCGCCCTTTCGCCGAGACGCGAACCTGGACTGGCTCGTGACCCGCCCGGAGGGATCCGAACACGATCCACCAACCATCGGAATCGAGGGCGTGGAGGAGTTGGTCGAGGCACTCCGGGCAGCCTAGACCCGAGGCCGAAGCCGGCGCACAGCCGACGTGCCGACTCAATCAGTCCCTGCGGAGCTCGTTCGCCCCGGATACGTCTGCGAGGAGCACGATCCAGCGCCCGACGTCGCGCTCCGCAAGAGGGCTGTGGGACACTTCGCGCCTCCGTGACATCTATGGGGCATGGAGGGTGAACTGACGATCCCCCGAGGCATCGCGGCGACGACCGTGGCAGACGCCGCCGCCGGTGATGCCGATGCCCTCGCCCGGATCGTGGGCGCCCACCACGACGACATGGCCCGCATCTGTTATGTGATCTGCGGCGACCAGGACATGGCCCAGGACGCGGTCCAGGCCGCCTGGCCGATCGCCTGGCGCAAGCTCGGCACCCTGCGCGACCCGGAGCGTCTACGGCCGTGGCTGATGGCGGTCGCCGCGAATGAAGCCCGCCAGATCCAGCGCCGCCAGCATCGACACCAGATCGTGGAGATCGGGCTAGCCGATATCGGTTCCGACCATGGCGACCCGGCCGCCCACACAGCCCTGGCCGATCTCGCGGTCGCCCTGCGGCGACTCTCGCCGGAGGACCGCACACTGCTCGCCCTCCGCCACGTCGCCGGCTTCGACGCAACCGAGATCGGTCGCGAACTGGGCATGTCGGCCTCGGGTGTCCGATCCCGTCTTGCCCGCCTGCTCGAGCGTCTCCGATCGGAGCTCCAGGATGCCTGACCCGACGTTCGAGACCCTCCTCTCGCGCCAACTCCGGGAGTACGCCGAGGCCGGCGTCCGACCGATCGACCGCTTCGCGATCGCCGCGGAGACGATCGCCAGTGGGCGGACGATGCCCCGCTGGCGTCGTGGCTGGGGCCTGGCGCCCATGCGTCGCAACCGCATCCTCATACCGCTCCTCGTTGGCTTGCTCCTCGCGGCTCTCGCCGCGGGCGCGCTCCTGGTCGGCAGTCGGCTGATGGCTCCGAAGACACTCCTGGACACCGGCGTCTCGATCTTCGTGCGCCGCGACGACGGCCCCGAGCCGGGCGTCTCGATCGTCGCCGTGCGACCCGACGGAGGCGAAGTGTTGGTGCGCAAGGTGCCCGACTCGATCGTTCCCGGGCTCGGCGTACGGCCGGACTACGGCACGGTTTCAGGATCGGGCTGGCTTGCCCTGCAAGTGGTGGAAGCACTCCCCGTCGAGGGGCTGATAGGCCCACGTGGAGGTGGTTCATGGCCCATGCTCCTCCTCGACCTGGGCGACGAGCAGGCGACGCCGTGGGAGATCCATGACGCGAACCTCGGCGGCATAGGACCGAGGTGGGGGCCCACCGGGCTCGTCGCAGCCGACGCCGGTGGGAACGGGGACGTCGTGGTCGTCGCCGATCCCAAGACGCATACGACGCGGATCGTATCGATGCGGGGCGGACTGGTGGGGGGCGGCCCGTACATCGTCTGGAGCGCCGACGGGAGCGGGATCGTCGGCTCGACGGAGAGCGGGGCCTACCACGTCGTCCCAGTCGATGGCGGCGGCCCTCGCCCGGGCGTCGGGGGGGTCTTCGACACGCGCGGAGACTACGGCCCCGGTCTGGCCGAGTTGCGCATCTGCGAGCCGTTCACGAATTGCCCGCGAGCTGCCGATGGCCGCATCGAGCGCGTCGAGCTTGATGGAACGACCAGGACGATCTGGCAAGAGGTGGGCAACGACCGGGCGCTGGCCGCGGAGTTCGGCAGCCGCGCGGACGAGTACTGGCTCAGCGTCGACCACGACCAGGGCCGGCAGGTCGCGCTCGTCCATCTGCACGACGGGCGCGAGGACACGGTCGCGACCGTCAACCGGGACGCCGCTTGGCAGTACGTCGGCGCCCCGACCCAGACCCCCGACGGGTCGGCGGTCGTGGTCCAGATCTTGGTGGGTGGCGAGCAGGCCGCGCTTCTCGTTCCGCTCAGCGGCGCCCCGGCGACCTTCCACACCGGCCGGTTCGCCGGCTTCGTCGACCGCGCCGCGGCGGTGGCCTTCGTGATCAGGGAGCCCTGGACGCCGGCGGCGACCATGCCGGCTGCGGGCGCGGCCTATGCCCTGCCGTCGCTCGACGAGCTGATCGCCGCCGAGCAGGGACTGAACCCCGGTCGCACGGTGCTCGGCAAGGCATCGCGCGAGGCGGTCGACGGCGACACGATCCGCCGGACGTACGAGGTCACTCGAGACAAGCCTGGCGCAGGTTCCGCGTATCTCGACTGCATTGGACCGTCGAGCGTGACCGTCTCATCGGGCGCCAATACGACCACCAGTCCCTGCCTTCAGGCCGGCGCCTACGGATCCATGACCGACGCGACGGGGCCGATCACGGTCTCGGCCTCGGGCGACACCTCCTGGCGCGTGGTCATCTACTCGCCCTAGGACGGCCCTGCGCCTTGCGCAACACCACTGGGATGTTCGGAGTACGAGGAGAAACGATGGTCGCGTCCCGCAGACTCGCAGCCTTGCTCACGGCGATCCTGGTGGTGGCCGCGGCTTGCGCGCCCACCAGCACCGGCTCGTCCGGTACGTCCGCGTCTCCCGCTCCGGCCTCGACCTCGACCCCGACGGTTGGCGCGACTCCGACGCCGACCGCGACCCCTGTCCCGAGCCCCACCCCGATCGCCATGCTCGACGGCGAGCCGTGGATCGCCTACGGCTGGCCTCGCCCGACGGACGGCCGGTGGGCGATCTTCCTCATGCGTCCGGATGGTTCGGATGCCCACGAGATCGCCGCCGACGTCCCGGGTGACCACAAGCGTCCAGCCTGGTCGCCGGATGGCTCGAAGTTGGCGTTCGTTGCCCAGGACACGGACCACCCTGATGGCTCGATCTGGACCGCGAAGGCGGACGGTTCGGGCGCCGCGCTGCTGTCCGCTGGCGGCACCGAATGTCCGGTCGGCCTGTTCCATCCAGCGTGGTCCGCAGACGGCAAGAAGCTGGCCGTCGTCTGCTATCCCGGCGATGATCGGGAGTCGGTCGCCGTGCTTGATCCTGCCACCGAGTCCCTGACGCGCCTCGCCACGTTCACGAACCCGGATCATCTTGACAACGCGCCGACGTGGTCGCCGGATGGGCGGACCATCGCCTTCGACATCCTGCATTGGGATCCCACCGGCCAGTTCATCGATGGGTCCGTGATCGCGACCGTACCCGTCGCGGGCGGGAAGATCCATCGGCTCACAGGCCCTGACACGTTCATGTCCCATCCCGACTGGAGTCCGGACGGCGCCGAGCTGATCATGAACTCGTACGACCTCGGCAACATCCCTTCGACCGCGAAGCCGTCGAACCTCTACGCGATGAAACCGGATGGGTCCGGTCTGCGCCAGCTGACCCACTCGTCGACGGATGGCTTGATGAGGATCGGGACGCCGAACTGGGATCCGGACGGATCGCGGATCGCGGTCTCTATCCTTACCTCGACGGGCGCGGACTTCTCGCTCGGAGACGTAAAGCTCGCCTTCGTCGACGCTGCCGGCGGCGAGCCGGTGCTCATCTCGACGCTGGACGGGAAGTACCCGGACGTACGGCCCACGCCCTGACCCAGCCGATCGGTTGAGAGGAAGGCATGAGCCAGGCCGGGCATGACCTAGGACTTGGCGTGACGACGTGTCCAACGGCGTTGTTCTGGCGCGCCCGGAGGGATTCGAACCCCCGACCTGCTGATCCGAAGTCAGCTGCTCTATCCACTGAGCTACGGGCGCGCGGCGCCGATGATACCGCGGCCTGCTCCCGATCCACGGTCAGGGCGGCACGACGCGCCCGGTCAAGAGACACGGGCGCGTCGACCCGCGGAACGAGTGAAGCGAGCGCACCGCCAGATCAGGGTGTCGGCTTGGCGGCCCGGACGCGGATCAGCAAGGCGTCGGACTTCGAGGTCGACGGCGAGGTGAGGACGGCGGCGAACCCTCCGACCTTGAGCGCGTCGGCCGTGACCCGCTGGCCCTGGCTCCGGATCCGCGTGTCGGCGGTGATCGCGAACGTCGTCGACGTGCCATCGGCGCCCTTGATCGTCACCGACGTCGCGTTCGCGGCGGTGATCTCGCCCCGTTCGAAGTGGACGGTGGCGGTCGACCCGTCGCGCTTGAGGACGGTGGCGTCGCCGCGGAGGATGCGGCCGAGCCGAGCGGGCTTGTCGGCGGCGGGAGCCGCAGTGGCGGCGGGCGCGGCCGGCTGGTCGATCTGGCCCCCGGTGCTGACCGGGGTAGGCGAGGCGGCCGATGCGGCCAGGATCGTGGGGACGGCGACGACCCCGACGAGACCGGCGGCCAGGACGATGACGGTGACCCGGCGGACGCCGAAGGAGCGGATCTGATCGAACATCGTTGATGACTCCAGGGCGCCCGGCAGGTCGGAGGATGACCCGCGTCGGGCGCCGAATGACCGGAGCATCGAGCTGAGCGAGCCGAGTGGCCACCGTCGCCCCAATGGCCCAGGTAATACGCGCGTAAGACGCGACCGGCCTCGACCGGTCGAGACCTCACCGGACGGCTTACAACCGCCTCTGACCGAGCCGCCGGCACGGCACCGCTACGCGCTGAGCCAGTCCCGCATCCGGGCGATCCAGTCCTCGGTGATCGGCCGCTCGCTCGCGACGGTGTACCAGAGGCCGGCGCGCTCGACGAACGGCTTGAGGGTCCGGAGTGCCTCGGCGACATCATCCCAGCTGACCCCCATCTCCTCGGGTCGGTAGCGCACGCCGATCCGATCGGCGATCGCCTTGATCCGCTCCGGATCGTTGCCCTGAAGATCGCTCATCAGCAGCACGCCGAGGGTCACCGGCTGGCCGTGCAGGAAGTGCTTGCCGGTCAGGAACTCCAGGTTGTAGAAGACGAAGTGCTCGGCGCCCTCGATGTGGCGCGGGTTCCAGCCGGCGTTGTGGAACGCCGCGCCGCCGTAGCGGAGCGATTCGGCCAGCGCCCGGATCCCGGCATCGGACACGGCGTGGATCTCGTCCGCCGCATCGAGGACCCGGTCGAGCGCGACCTGGGACTCGTCGACGAGGCGCTGGTCGTACGGCCAGCGCTCCTCGACCTTGCCAAGGTCCGCCGCCATCCGCCAGTCCCACAGACCGGTCCAGTAGCACAGGATGTCGCCGACCCCAGACCGGTTCAGCTCGACCGGTGCGCTGCGGATGACATCGAAGTCGACGTAGACCGCCTCGGGGATGGCGTAGCCGACGTAGCGCACGACGCCGTCGACGCGGACCGCCGAACGATGCCCCCAGGCGGCGTTGACCGAGAGCGCGGTCGGGACCTGGAACAACGGGATCCGCCGCTTCCAGGCGATGTACTTGGCGACGTCGAGCGCCTGTCCGCCGCCGAGCCCGATGACCGACTCACACGCCGGCAGCCCCGCCACGATGCGCTCGAGTCCGGCGCGCTCCAGTTCCGTCACGAAGTACGGCCCGACATCGTGCTCGTCGAACGCGCCCGCGAAGGCCGGCCACAGATCCTCCATCGTCACGACGAGATAGGGCCGGTGGACGAACGTCTTGAGCTCCGGGACGAGGCCCCGCCCGTAGACCGTCTGGAACTGCTCAGGCATCGTCGTCTCCCTTCATCGGTGGTAGGGCAGGCCGCCGCTCACGATCAGATGACTGCCGGTGACCTGGTCGGCGGCCGGCGAGCACAGGAAGGCGACCGCTCCGGCGATGTCCTCGGGCCGCTCGAGCCGGCCGAGGATGAGCCGCTCGCGATACTCCTCCTTCACCGCGCTCGCCGGGATCCCGCGTCGGGACCCCTCGAGGTCCCATTCCGCGGCCATCATCTCGGTATCGACATCGCCGGGCCCGACGGCGTTCACGGTGACGGCCGGCGCGAACTCCTGGGCCGCGACCTGGGTCAGCCCGACGACCGCGAACTTCGCGGCGCAGTACGGCCCGAAATACTTCGTCGTGCAGTTGACCTGGGCGACATACGAGCCGAGGTTGACGATCCGCCCCCAGCCGCGCTCGATCATCCCCGGTGCGAGCCGGCGCATCGTCAGGAACGTGGCCTTGGCCATGATGTCGATGTGGCGATCCCAGTCCTCGTCGCTGCATTCGAGGATCGGCCGGTAGAGCGAGATGCCGGCGTTGTTGACGAGGATGTCGATGCCCCCGAACGCCGCCGCCGCGGTCTCGCACACGCGGGCGACCGAGGCGCTCTCGGAGACGTCGCCGACGGCCGTCGCCGCCTGCCGGCCCAGCCCACGGACCGCCTCGGCCGTGGACTCGGCCGTCGTCGGGTCGAGATCGTTGACCACGACGTCCGCGCCACCGGCCGCCAGCCGGAGGGCGATCGCCCGGCCGATGCCGCGGCCCGCGCCGGTCACGAGGGCGCGTCGCCCGGCCAGATCCTGTGTCTCGCTCATCTCACCGCTCCGAACGTGAGGCCCTTGACGAGGTAGCGCTGGGCGAGTGCCGCGAAGGCGATCATCGGCACCACGGCCATCACCGCCGCGGCCGCCATCTCCTGCCAGCGGATCGAGGCGTAGCCGCGGAAGCCGGCCACGGCGATCGTGACCGTGCGGCTCTCGTCGAAGGTCAGCGACAGGGCGATCGTGACCTCGTTCCACATGTTGATCCCGACCAGGACGGCGGTCGCCGCGAGACCCGGGGCGGCCAGCGGCAGGTAGATCCGGACGAGCGACTGGAGCTCGGATGCGCCATCCACCCGGGCGGCATCGCCGAGGTCGCGGGGCACCTCCAGGAAGAATGCCTGGATCAGCCAGACCGCGAACGGGACCGCGAAGACCTGGTAGATCAACGCCAGCCCGATCTGCGTGTCGTACAGACCCACCGATTGGTAGAGCACGTACATCGGGATCACGAAGAGGAACTCCGGGATCGCGTACGCGAGCAGCAGCCAGACCTTGATGAGCCGCCCGGCGCGGACCCTGAACCGGACGAGGGCATAGGCCGCCGGCGTCGCCACGAGGATCGCCAGGGCGACCCCGAGCACGACGACGATGATGCTCGTCAGGAACGCCTTGCCGAACCCGGCCGTCGTCCACACCGCGACGTACTTGCTGAAATCCGGCACGTAGATGAGGTCGGGGGGCGACTTGAAGGCTTCGCGCGGCGTCTTCGTCGAGATGACGAACAGCCAGTACAGCGGGAAGAGCGTGATGATCGTCGCGCCGATCGCGATGGCGTACGCCAGCGCATCGCCCATGCGGCGGCGGGCGCGTCGACCGGCCGGCAGTCCGATCATGCCCGGTCCGCCTCGCTCGACCGGCCGATCCACTGGTAGGCGAGGACGACGATGAGGACGATGAGCGTGAAGATCACCATCATCGTCATCGACTGGCTCATGTTGAGCTGCTTGAACGCGACCCGGTAGGCGAGGACCTGGACCGACTCGGTGGTCGTCAGCGGACCTCCGCCCGTCGTCCCGAAGATGATCGCGAAGACCTTCAGGCAGTCGATCGTCCGGAACAGGAGCACGACGAGGATCACCGGCCGGAGCATCGGCAGGATGACGTAGCGCAGCCGTTGGACCGTGCCCGCTCCGTCGACCTCGGCGGCCTCGAGGGGCTCCTGGGGCAGCGACCCGAGCCCGGCGAGCAGGACGATGAACACGAACGCGCTCTGCCACCACAGGTCGATGAGGACGATCGACGCCATCGCCAGGCCGGGGTCGCCGAGGAACCCGACCGGTGCGAAGCCGAGCAGATGGAGGCCGTAGTTCAGGATCCCGACGGTCGGATCGAGGAGGATCTTCCAGATCACGGAGACGATGATCCCGGAGACCATCAGTGGGACCAGCAGGAGCGTTCGGAAGATCGCCGCTCCGCGCCGGATCCGGTTGACAACGAGTGCGAGTCCGAGGCCCACGACGAGCTCGACGGTCACCGCCGAGATCGTGAACACGAACGTGTTGAGGAGCGCCGTCCGGAACCGCTCGCTGTCGAGGAGTGCGATGTAGTTGGCCAGTCCGACGAAGTTGAACCGGGACCCCCAGTTCCAGTCGAACAGGCTCATGTATAACGAGTAGATCGCGGGGAACAGCGACGTGATCGCCATGACCAGGACGAGCGGGACGAGGAACCGGCCGCCGCGGTCCCAGCCGTGCGAGCCGCGCCGTGCCGTCCGGAGGCTCACCGTGCGCGCAAGGTCAGACCCGACGGGGGCTCCGCCGGGTCCGACGCGAGGCTGGGGAACGCGTCGGCCAGTGGGGGTGCCACCAACCGACGCGTGCCCATGACTACTTGTTGACGGCCTTGTTCAGCGCGTCGTTGGCCTTGGCACAGGCCGCGGTCGGGTCGGCGCCGTTGGCGATCGCGAGCATCCCGTCGACGATGGCCAGCGCTCCGTCCTTCCACTCGTCCTTGAACACGACCGTCGTGCGCGAGGTCTTCATCGCCTCGTTGACGGCCGCGACGTACTCCGGGACGAGCTTGCCGGTGTAGACCGGATCCGAGTACGACGACAGCCGCGGCGCGCCACCGGTCGTGGCTCCGATCTTGGCCGTGTTCGCCTTGTTCGTCATCCACTGGATGAAGTACCAGGCCGCGTCCTTGTTCGGGGCGTTCTTCGGCATCCCGAGACCCCACAGCCAGTGGCCGGTGAAGGAGTCGCCGCCGTCCGTGACCGGCGGGATCGGCGAGTAGCCGACCTTGCCGGCGACCGCCGACTTGGTCGCGTCCTCGTATGAGGGACCGAACAGGCTCGCGTCGATGAAGAACGCGGCCTTGCCCTGCTGGAAGAGTGTGTTCGCGTCGGGCCAGTCGATGGCGAACTTGTTGGCCGGACCGGCCGCGAGGAGCTTGGCGTAGTTGGTCATGCCGGCGCAGACGCCCGGATCGGTCAGCCGGGGCTTGTCCCAGGCGCCATCGAACCAGAGGCCGTACGGCGGCGGGGCGTCCTTCGCCCCCCAGGCGTCATAGACGACACCCGAGAACGTATCCATGATCGTGTCGGACCGGATCCCGCGCATGACCGCGCCGACGACCCCGTCCTTGGCCCCGTCCTTGTTGATCTTCTCGGCTGCGGCGACGAGCTCGTCGTAGGTCTTCGGCATCACGCCGCCGAGATACTTGTCGACGAGGTCCTTGTTCGAGAACAGGATGTACGTCTCGAACGAGATCGGGATCCCGTACAGCTGGGCCGACGCATCACCGGGCGGGTAGGTCCCGGGGTCCTGGAAGCCCTTCGGGAAGTCCGCGAGATCGTAGTCCGCCGTGGTCTTGGCCGGATCGTTGAGATACGGCGTGAGCGGCTCGATGAGGCCCGCGTTGAACTGCGAGTAGGCCGTCGAGTCCATCGGCAGGAAGTAGACGTCGGCGGTGCCCGGATTCGCCCGCAGGACCTGCTCCATCTTGTCGAAGTACAGGTCCTCGGAGAACGGCTGGACATTCACCTTGATCCCGGTCTCCGCCGTGAACTGATCGAGCAGGGGGGTCATCCCGTCGGTCCACGGATGCTCGTTGGCGAGGAACGTGATCTCCTGCCCGCTGTACTTCTTCCAGTCGAACGCGGCGGCGGACGGCGCCGCACTGCCGGCCGCAGATGGCGCGGTCGTCGGGGCGGTCGTCGCGGTGGGGGCCGCGGCGCTCGGCGTCGTCGTGCCTTGACCGGCACAGGCCGCCAGGACGAACCCGACGGCGGCCGCGAGCGTCAGCAGGCGGCCAGGTCTCGTCAGAGCCATGTCGTCTCCTCCTCCAGGCGTGATCCGCCGGGTTCCAGCGACCGACGCGCCCCCGTCCGTTGCCGTTGCCGCAGCCGACGCCCGCTCGTGCGGGGGGTCAGCATACCGCGGGGGTGGCGCCGTTCCTCGATGACGGTGGACCGACGTAGTTCACGTCGGCGCGATGATAACATCGCTCGGACGCCGGTCGAGACCCGCCCAGCTCGTCGTCACACGAGAACGGACACCCGGTGTCAGGCGCGGCGCGCCGATTTTGACCATGCTGGAGCGAAATGCCCGACCCGACGATCGCCATCCTCGAGGCACTCGCGCGACGGTCGCGCGCCTCGCGGTCGGAGCTCGTCCAGGCGACCGGTCTGTCCGGCGCGACCGTGGGTCGGACCGTCGACCGGCTCCGACGCGAAGGTGTCGTCCGCGAGCATCCCCTCGAGGCGGTCGGGGTCGGTCGCCCACCGCGGGTCGTCGAGCTCGACGGCGAGCGGGCGTGTGTCGTCGGCATCGACGCCGGCGGCCGGACGCTCCGGGCAGCCGTCGGGGATCTCGGTGGCACGATCCGGGCCCGGCTCGCGCGTCCGATCCGGGACCCGGCCGACGCAGGGACCCTGGTCGACGATCTCGTCGACCTCGTCGTCGACCTCGGGTCGCAGGTCCGGCCGGGAGCGATCAAGGCCGCGGCGGCCGGGATCTCGGGCATCGTCGACCACCGTTCCGGTCGCGTGCTCCTATCGCCCGATCTGCCGGGCCTAGCCGGGGTCGACCTCGCGGCTGCCCTCGAGGAGCGGCTCGGCCTCCCCGTGGCGATCGACAACGACGACCTCCTGGCGGCGATCGGCGAAGCGAGCGTCGGGGCGGCGATCGGCTGTCGCGACGTGGTCTTCCTGTCGCTCGGGTTCGGGCTCGGCGCCGGCATCATCGTCGACGGGCGCCCGGTACGTGGCATCGCCCACGCGGCCGGCGCCGTCGCCTACCTGGCACCCGGGCGGCTCGAGGACCGAGCCAGCGGCCGGGCCATCCCGATCCGTTACCGCGAGGCGCTCATCCGGGCTGCCCGCGACGGACGGGCCGCCGAGCTGGAGATCGACGGTGCGGATGGGCCCGTCCATGACGCAAGAGTGGTGTTCGAGCGGGCCGAGGCCGGCGACGCGGTCGCGCGGCGGGTGATCGCCGACGTCCTCACCGACCTCGGCGATCTCGTCGTCGACGCCGGCGCACTGCTCGACCCCGAGGTCATCGTGATCGGCGGTGGGCTGGCCGACGCCGGCGCGGCCGTGCTCGACCCGCTCGAGCGCCGGATCCAGGCCTTGCCATACCCGCCCCGGCTCGTCGCCTCGGTCCTCGAGGATGCGGCGGTCCTGCACGGCGCCGTGTCGATGGCCGTCGCCCTCGCCCAGCGCCACATCGCCGGCGTCGACGTGCCCGTCCGTCCGGGACCCGACGTGCCCACCCTCGCCCTGTTCTGAACCCGTCAGGAGGTCGCCCGATGTCGTACACCACCACCCGCTCCGAGGCCGCCTATCTCGCCGCCCAGGAGGTGATCGCGGGAGGCATCAACAGCGGCGCCCGCGGCCCCGAGGCGGGCTGGGTCCCGGGTCCGCCGGTCGCGGCGCGCGGATCCGGGGCGCGCCTCTGGGACGTCGACGGCAACGAGTACCTCGACTATCTCCTCGCCCTCGGACCGATGATCCACGGCCACGCGCAGCCCGAGATCACCGAGCGGGTCACCCGAGCCATCCACGACATCGGCACGATGTTCGCGCTGCCGTACGAGCTCGAGGCCGAGGCGGCGCGCAAGATCGTGGCGGCCGTCCCGTCGGTCGACCTTGTCCGGTTCGGCAACTCGGGCACCGAGGTCGTGCTCCATGCGACCCGCCTCGCCCGGGCTTTCACGGGTCGCGATGTCGTGGTTCGGTTCGAGGGGCAGTATCACGGCTGGGCCGACCAGCTCGAGTGGAGCCACCACCCGGACCTGGCCGCGGCCGGCCCGCGCGAGCGGCCGATCGCATTGCCCGGGACGCCCGGCATCCCGGCGGTCATCGGCCAGACCCTGGCCGTGCTGCCGTGGAACGACACGTCCGCGGTCGAGCGGCTCATCGAGGAGCGCGGCACCGAGATCGCCGCGATCCTGACCGAGCCGATCATGGGCAACACCGGGGTCATCCCACCGAAACCGGGCTACCTCGCGTTCCTGCGTGAGATCACCGCGGCCAACGGCATCGTCCTGATCTTCGACGAGGTCATCACCGGGTTCCGGGTCGCCCTCGGCGGGGCCCAGGCGCTCTACGGCGTGACACCGGACCTGACCACGATGGCCAAGGCGCTCGGCGGCGGCTTCCCGGTCGCGGCCCTCGGCGGCCGGCGCGACATCATGGACCAGGTCTCGGACGGGGCCGTGCTCCACGCCGGCACCTACAACGCCAACACGGTCGCCACCGCGGCGGCCAGCGCGTCGCTCGACGTCCTCGCCCGGCCCGGCACGCACGAGCGCCTGTTCGAGCTGTCGGAGCGGCTGATGGCCGGGATCGCCGGGATCTTCGAGCGCGCCGGTGTCCCGGTCCAGGTCCAGGGCGTCGGGCCGATGTTCCAGTTCTGGTTCAGCCGGACCCCGATCGTCGACTACCGCGATGCCGCCGCCCATCTGAACTCGCCCAAGTACGCGGCGCTCGCCCTCGAGCTCCACCGGCGCGGCGTCATGGTCCACCCGAGCAACATCGAGCTGTGGTTCGTGTCGACGGTCCACACCGCGGCCGACATCGAGGCGACGCTGGCCGCGTTCGAGGACGCGGTCAAGGCCGTCCGCGGCCAGCTCGGCTGAGGAGGACGCGCCATGCCGATCGATCGTGGCGAGCTCGAGACCGTCCTGGCCGACCTCGTCCGGATCGACTCCCGCAATCCCTGGCTGATCCCTGGCGCACCGGGGGAAGGGGCCGCCGCCGCGTACGTGGCCGACCGGCTCCGCGGACTGGAGGTCGAGCTGGCGGTCGACGAGGTCGCCGCCGGCCGGCCGAACGTCGTGGCCCGCTGGCGTGGGACGGGCGGGGGCCCAGCCCTCGGGCTCAACGCCCACCTCGACACGGTCGGCGATGCGAGCTGGCCGGACCGCTCGATGGCGCCGGTGATCACCGACGATCGGATGACCGGTCTCGGCGCGGCCGACGACAAGGGCCATGTCGCGCTTCAGCTCGTGCTCCTCGAGGCGCTCGTCCGGTCCGGACGACGGCTGGCCGGCGATCTCGTCGTCGCGTTCACGATGGACGAAGAGGCGACGTCGGCCGGGACGATGGATCTGGTCGCCCGCCACCCCATGGACGCGGCGATCGTCGTCGAGCCGTTCGGCATCGGCCGGGCGATCGTGACCCACCAGGGCTTCGGCTGGCTCGACATCGTGGTCCACGGCCGTGCGGCCCACGGCTCGGCGCCCGATCTGGGCATCGACGCGATCGCCCACGCCGCCGCCGTCGTCCGCGGCCTCGATCGGCTCGGCGCGGCCTGGGCCGCCGACCCGCACCCGCTCAACGGCGCGACGGTCTATCACGCCAGCACGATCGTCGGCGGCAGCGACTACGCGACGTATCCGGCCAGCTGCACGATCGGGATCGAGATCGGGACCCAGCCGGGCGAGACGATCGCCGATCGGGTCCGCGACATCGAGGCGATCTTCGCGTCGATCCGGGCCGACGAGCCGGACTTCGCGGCGGAGGTCGTGATCAAGCTCGAGCGCGGTCCGTTCGAGGCCCGCGGCCACGAGCGACTGTGGGACGCCCTGGACGCCGCGAACCGGGAGGTCCTCGGTGCGCCGCTCGTGGCTGCCGGCGAGAACGCCTGGATGGATGCCGCCCTCATGCAGGACGCCGGGATCCCGACCGTGTCGGTCGGCGCGTCGGGCGATCACTTCCACGCACCCGACGAGTGGGTCTCGGTGTCGGAGCTCGTCACGGTCGGCGACATCCTGGAGCGAGCGATCATCCGTTTCGGTGGGTGATCCGGCGGCCGCTTGGCTGCCCGGTCCCCGCTGCCCGGGAGGGTCCGCCTGCAGGCGGACTTGCCCGAAGTGGCCCAGATAGGGTAAGAACGGCCGGTGCGTCGCCAGCCCGTCCTCGCGCTCGCTGCGCTCGTCGTCGCCGGTGGTGCCGTCCTCGCCTGGCCGACGCTGAGCGAGATCACCCGGACCCCCGTCCCGGTCGGGGCGGTCATCCCGGCGGTCGCGGTCCCGGCCGTCGCCGGCCCGAGCGCGACCGCCACCCACACGCCGCCGGCCACGCCGACCCCCGCTCCGACCGACATCCCGACGCCGGCGCCGACCGCGCGACCGTCGATCAGCCTGCCGCCCCGCCCGGAGCCGGTGGTGGCCCCGGCGCGCGGCGCGGACGGCCCGATGGCCCCCGATCCGCGCCTCTTGCGGGGCTATCGCTGGCCGCTCCACAACGGCCGGATCACGAGTCCCTTCGGTCCGAGCCCGTTCGGGGCGCTCCTCGTTCACGGGGAGCGGTTCCACGACGGCCTGGACATCGCCTCGTTCTGTGGCGACACGGTGATGGCTGCGCACGACGGTCGGGTGCTCGCCGCGGGGCGCAAGTTCGACCCGTACATCGGCTGGCTCGGGTCGCTCGGGCCGCACACCCGGCGGATGGACAAGCTGCACAAGTGGTGGGAGCTGCCGATCACAGTGATCGTCGACGACGGCGATGGTTACCGGGCGGTCTACGCCCATCTGAACGCCGTCTCGGTCAGGCCGGGCCAGTGGGTCCGGGCCGGCCAGCAGATCGGTTGGGAGGGGGCGACCGGCTTCGCCACCGGCTGTCACGTCCACTTCGGGCTGTTCAGCATGCTCGAGACGAAACGGTTCGAGCTGCGGCCGGACGTCCGCCAGCGCACGAAGTACCCACGCTGGGAGATCGCCCGGATCGACCCGCTGCGGGTCCTGCCGGCCCTCGCTCCAGGGAAGGAGTCCGGCCCGTTCCCGACGCCGTCGGCCGCGGTGCCGGCGCACCCCACGGCGTCGCCCGGCGGCGCGCCGTGACCGACCGGAGGCCCTACTCGCGCCGGTAGCGGCGGGCGACCACGGCGTAGGCCGGAAGGCGCGCGAGCGACTCCGACAGCGGGGCCGCCGGCCGGCCGTCGAGACCCTCGACCGCGAGCAGCGAATCCGTCGCGGTCGCCTCCGCCGGCCGGGCGTCGACCGTCGCCAGATCGATGGCGATCCGCCCCGGCTCGGCGGGCCCGAGCGTCGCGACGAGCGCTGCGGGGAAGGCGTCGGCCTCGTACTCCGCCCGGACCTCGGCGTCCGAATGCCAGCGTGGTCGTCGGAGCAGGATCCCCCGCCACACGGCGGCGATCGCCTGGGTCGTGGTCCCGTCGCCGGGTCGCGGCGTGGCCGCGACCGCCTCGCCCCGTGCCCAGAGAGCGGCCTGGTGGAGCAGCGCGTACTCGTCGAGATCGGCGAACGCCCCGAGCGCGTCGGCCGGGGACCGCTCGCCGAACAACGCCCGGATGCTCGGTCCGAAGACCTCGGCGAGATCGAGGTCGATCGCCCGGACGGTCCGATGGAAGTAGACCTGCCGATACATGAACAGCCGCGCGGTCAGGAACATCTCGAGCGCACCGAGGCCCGGTTCGTAGAGGGTCAGCCCGCGTTCGCCGATGAACGAGTAACGCCGAAGCCGTTCGACGTCGACCGGCCCGATCGCCACCCCGGTCAGGTAGGCGTCGCGCCGGACGTAGTCGAGGTTGTCGACCGTGAACACGCCCGACAGCAGCGGCTGGAGCCAGCGCACCCAGCGCGGCATGTCCGGGTCCGCGAGCGCCGGCTTGGAGATGAGGAAAGCGACCCAGCCCGGGTCGATCGACTCGGCCGGCGCGAACGCGTCTCGCTCCGGCAGGATCCCGGGCGCGCGTCGGAGACCGCGGATGAGCTCGCCGAGCTCGCGCTCGACGATGAGCTGGGACAGATCCTCGTGGCTGAGCCGCTTCGCGCCCGGCCGCCGGGCATCGGCCGGGGCCGGGAAGTCGCGCAGCACGTGGTCGTCGAAGAAGTGGGCGAACGGTCCGTGGCCGACGTCGTGCAGAAGGCCGGCCACCCGAAGCGTCTCGACGACGAGTCCCTCCGACGGCGGCGGCACGGCCGGTTCGCTGTCCGCCAGGGCGGTCCGCAGCGTGGGATAGAGGTGACGTGCCCACAGCCCGGCCTCGTGCATCACTCCGAGACCGTGGGTGAACCGGCTGTGCTCCGCCGTCGGGAAGACCCACCGGGCGCTCTGGAGCTGGCTGATCCGACGCAGCCGCTGGACCCAGGCGGTGTCGAGGAGGTCGTCCTCCGCGACGACCTCGGCCGGGAGACCGACCGCGGCCGCGGCGGCCGGCTCGAGCCGCTTGGTCAGCTCGATGTACCCGTGGATCGGGTCGCTGATGAGGTTGACCGCCGAGAACGGGTGGCGGCGCATCAGGTTCGAGCGGTCAGGGGATCCAGGCGCGCATGCCGTGCGACCACCCGGACAGGTTGCCGCGTCTGTCCTTGGACTGGACCCGGACGGAGTACCAGTGACCACGTTCGAGATGGAGGAGGCTGACCGACCGCTTCGTGATGTTCGTCCGGATCTGGACGTAGGCGCCGTTGTCGACCCGGAGCTCGACGTTGAAGCTCTTCAGCCCGGCCGTGTGCGTCTGCAGCTTCCGATCGGCGCCGGTGAACGTCCACTTGACGGTCCGGCCGCTCTCGGTCTTGCCGGTCATCCTGGCGGTCGGAGCCGTCCGGTCGGGTCCCTCGATGAAGACGATCGAGGCGAAGGTCCGGCCACTCGAGGTCCGGCCGACGCCGATCCCCATGTAGTTCATCCGCGACGACATCAGCAGGCCCCAGTGGCCGGCACTGCCGCGCCACAGCTTGTAGATGTACTTGGCCGAGGCTTTGCTCCAGCCCGTCGCCCAGCCGATGTCCTCGCCGCAGCGGTACCAGGTGATCGATCGCTTGGTCATCGCGTCGCACGGTTGCCCGTCGGCGCTCGAATGGGTCAGCGTGCCGTTCGAGCCCTTCGAGGCCATCCAGGACGCGCGGTCGCCGGACAGCGACTCGAGACGGACGTCGTTGCGGAGCGGACGCAGGCCGCGGATGGAACGGTCGTGGTTGATCCACGAACGGAGTGAGCTCTCCATGGTCGACTCGGTCGACGCACGGGTCTCGGTAGGGAGACTGACGGAGACGGCGGTCAGCGCGAGGACAGCCGCGACTACGGCGAGACCGCGCCGGCCGCGTGCAGGGGCACTCTGCATGGGATGGGTAGGGTAACCGACGGAGCGCCATCCGTCACCCCCGGGCGTATGACGCGGCCGCCGCCGACACGATCCCGGCGATCTCGGCTCGGAGCTCCGGCGGTCCAAGGACCTCGACTTCCGCGCCCCAGCCAAGGATCCAGCTCCGGATCTCGAGCGTGCCCGACACGCGGGCCTCCCAGGTCAATCGGCCGTCGGCGTCGACCGCCACCCGCTCGCTCGGGTGCCAGCGCGTCTCCTGGACGCGACCGGCGACCGCCGGCGAGAAGCGGAGCACCACGGACACCACCGGCTGGTCCGCGATGATGTCCCAGGCGGCTGCGAACGTCTCCTCGATCGTCCCTTCGGGCGGTGGCTCGAAGGTCTCGGCGGTCAGGGCGACGGACTCGATCCGTTCGAGCTTGAACGTCCGGATCGCCGCCCGGGTCTCGTCCCAGCCGATGAGATACAGCGCCCGGGTGGCGATCGACGGCTCGATGAGGTACGGCCGGACGCGGGTCGTCCGGTGCCCCTTCGATGGATCGTAGGTCCCGGCGCGATAGTCGATCTCGATGACCCGCCGCTCGGCCCAGGCCTTCGTCAGCCGCTGGCCGATGGTCCGTTCGGAGGCGTCGTCGGTCGCCCGGCGCGAGAGCAGGTCGAAGGTGCCGAGGACATGCGCCGCCAGGACGTCGGGCAGACCCGTCGCGAGCTTCTGGAACGCGGCGGCGAGATCGGGGTCGTAGGTGTCCGAGTAGCGGGCCATGAGTCGCGCCGACAGGAAGACGGCCATGGCCTCCGCCTGGGTCAGCCGGAGCGCGGGCAGCAGGCCTTTCTCGTCGAGACCGTAGCGGCCGCCATCCTCCCAGATCGGCACCTGGAGCTCGTCCTGGATGGCGACGAGGTCGCGATACGCCGTCCGCTTCGACATCCCGACGGCCTGGGCGATCTCGGTCGGGGTGGCGCCCCGCTCGCCGCGGCCCTCGAGGAACGTGACCACCCGATAGAACCGAGCGGTCCGGTCGCGTTTCGCGCTGAGTCGGTCGCGCTCGTCGTCGATCATCCGATCCC
This sequence comes from uncultured Chloroflexia bacterium, assembly GCA_963783135.1. Taxonomy (GTDB): domain Bacteria; phylum Chloroflexota; class Limnocylindria; order Limnocylindrales; family CSP1-4; genus Chersky-267. The sequence continues at coordinate 682,944 of CAWAMH010000005.1, forward strand.
CCGCTTCGTGGCGGCTGCGACGGTCATCCGCCGGGCGCGACGACCGACCGGGTCGCGTCGCGGTCCGTCGCGTCGAGCTCGACGCGGATCGTGCCCTGGATCCCACCCACCTGGAGACTGTCGGCCGGGCCGTTCACGCTGCCCGTCACGCGCCCGAGCTCGCCGTCCGTGAAGACCCAGTAGTCGAGCTCTCCGCGCCATCGTCGAAGGGTATCGTCGCCGACGAGCCAGCGCGCCTGTGGGAACGCCGCGAGGAACGTCGGACCGTCGACCGCGACGCGGCAGTGACGGCCGCGCGCTCCTTCGACGAACTCGACCCCGTGGTTCTCGGCGGTGGCTCGGATGCCCGGATCCAGTGCCGTCGCCGCGACCGTCACGTCGACGAGCCCATCGTCCGCGACTTCCGGGTCGACGCGGGTCCAGCCCTGCGGCGGAACGAGCGTCCAGGCCCGGCTGCCCACCCGAGCGAGCCCGTATCGACCCAGGCGGGCGTCGGCCGCGACGTCCGCGGTCCAGCGCACGTCGTCGGCGTCGCGTTCGCCGGTCAGCGAGATCGATCCGACCGGACGCCCGTCGACATCGCCGGACAAGTGCGCCTCGAGCGCCGCGGTCGACCCGGTCAGGAGCAGCCCGTCGCAGGCCGGCGGCTGGACGTCGCCGCCGGTCGGTCCGAACCGGGAGCTCGGGGCCGACCGGTCACGGAGGGCGATGTCGTTGGCGATCGCCGCCCCGGCGAACAGACTCCCCGCCGCCACCGTCAGCCCGACACCGATCGCCGTCCCGCCGACCAGGCGCGACCGCCGCAGTGCGGTCTCGCCCAGGACGCGCCGGGCGATGCCGAGACCGGCGAAGATGCTGGTCGCGGTGAGCGCCACCAGCCACGGGTAGGCCGACTCGACCGACGGCAGCAGCGTCTGCGGCCCCCGGCCGAGGAGCTGGTTGAGGACGCCGCCGATCGACGGGACGAGCAGGAGCCCGGCCAGCAGCCCGAGCCAGACGATGACCGCGAACGCCCGGTCGCCACGCGCGACGGGCGGCCAGAACACCGCCGCCAGCGCGATCGCCATCGGCAGGGTCGCCGCCGCGCCGACGAGGCCGTCGATCGGACCGCCCGGGCGATAGCCGAGGAGCACGTAGAGCGCTCCCAGGAACCACAGCCCCGTCAGGACGACGGCGACCAGGCGGAGCTCGAACGTCCTGACCCTCACCGCGGCAGTCTAGCCGGGCCCCCGCTCCGGGCGGCTCAGGGCCGCGGGCGGGCACGAGCGACCTTGGGGAGCCGCGCACATCGGACGACCGCGGTGACAGCGTGCAACCCCGCAAGTACCTCGTCGTGCGGGACCTTGGGGGCATCGAAACGTACCCCGGTCCTTTGGGACAGTCAGCCCATCGGGCGACCCCTCCGGACGTCACCGGAGCGGACTTCCCGTGGGCGGCGGACCGACCAGAAAGAGCCAGGGAACGTGGGACATGGCCGAGCAGCGGCGCACCGGCGGCACCAAGGGATCCGGACGACGGTCCCGGGCCGCGCGCTCCTGGCCGGCGGTCGAGGCGGTCTCCGCGGCCGGGTCTGGCTCGGCCACCTCCACGGCGCGGCGGATCCGCACCCTGGCCCCGGAACCGGCCTTCCCATGGCGGGACACGGCGACCCTCGCGACCTACCGCCACCTCCTGCTCAAGGGCCTGACGCCTGAGGAATCGGCGAACCTGACCGCGTTCCTGTGCGGGATCCCGGTCGGCGAGCTCCGCTGGAAGCTCATCGAGGTCAACCGGCTCCTCTTCCTGCGCCGGCTCGCCCAGAGCGGCTCGTGGGGCGCCTTCGACGGCGCTCGAGGACGCGTTCATTGAGCACCAGCGTCGCATCGGGGCGAGCTCCTTCGTCTCGACCCTAGACCTCATCGAATCCATCCCCTGAAGCGGCGCCGAATCCTCCTCCCGGCGCCGCTTCAGGATTCCCGTCGGGGAACAGGCGATCCGCCACGGCGTCGTCGCGGCGCCGAGGACGGTCACCGGCCGTTGAGGGCCCTTCGTTTACACTCTCCGGGTCCCTGGCACTGGAGGAGGAACCAACCATGCGGAGCACCCTGCGGTCGGGCGCCCTGGCGCTGACCGCCCTGTTCGCGGTCGCGGCCTGCAGCGGCACCGGCGCGAGCCCCGCCCCGGCCACCCCGACCACGGCCTCATCCCCGGCCCCGAGCGTGGTTCCGGCCAGCCAGGCCGCCGTCAGTCCGTCGCCCAGCGCCGACGCCTGCGCCAAGGCCGGGCTCGCCCTGGTCGCGCCGGGCAAGCTCACGATCGGGACCGACAATCCCGCCTACCCGCCGTACTTCAAGGCGAACCCGGCCGGGAATACCGAGCCGTGGGACAAGGACCAGGGCGATCCGACGACGGGCGAGGGTTTCGAGAGCGCGGTCGGCTACGCGATCGCCGACAAGCTCGGCTTCAGCAAGGACGAGGTCGCCTGGGTCGTCGTGCCGTTCGCCAACTCGTATGCGCCGGGTGCGAAGACGTTCGACTTCGACCTCAACCAGGTCGCCTACACGGCGACACGGGCCGAGACCGCCGACCTGTCGGACGGCTACTACTTCGGACCCCAGACGGTCGTGGTCCTGAAGTCGAGCCCCTTCGCGAAGGCCACCTCGATCGCCGAGTTGAAGGACGCGAAGTTCGGCGCTCAGACGGCCACGACGAGCTACGACGCGATCGTCAATGTCATCAAGCCGACCAACGAGCCGATGGCCTACGACAGCAACGACGCCGCCGAGCAGGCGCTCAAGGTCAAGCAGATCGACGCGCTCGTCGTCGACCTCCCGACTTCCGACTACGTGACGAACGTCCAGGTCGACAACTCCATGATCCTTGGGACCCTGGAGCAAGGCGAGCTCGAGCACTTCGGCGCGGTCCTGGCCAAGGGCAGCCCGCTGACCGCCTGCGTGAACCAGGCGATCAAGGCGCTGACCGACGACGGGACGCTCAAGACGCTCACCGACAAGTGGCTCCCGTTCGCGAACACGCCCGCCCTCAAGCCGTGAGGGACGGCGTCTGACCTGACCGCACGGTCCCTTCAGGGATGGCCGGTCTGTTCGGCGGCCCGGGCGACTCCGGAGACCTCATGGATCTCCGGGAGCCTCCCGGGCCGCCGCTCGTTCATCCACGACCGAGCTCGCGCCGGTCGACCGTCATCGCTGCGGTCAGCACGATCCTCTTCTTCACCGTGCTCGGCCTCATCGTCGTGAACGCGCCGGGCTGGCCGGAGGTCCAGCGGTCGTTCTTCAACGGCAAGGTCTTCGCCGACTCGTGGCCGCTCATCGTCCGGGCGTTCTGGGTCAACGTCCGGCTGTTCGTGACGGCGGAGCTGCTCATCCTTCCGTTCGGCCTGCTCATCGCCGTCCTCCGCAGCCTGCCGGGGCCGGTATTCCAACCGCTCCGGATCCTGGCGACGATCTACGCCGACGTCTTCCGGGCCCTGCCCGGCGTCCTCGTCATCTTCATCCTCGGCTTCGGGATCCCGGGGCTCGGTCTGGCCGGGGTCCCGGTCGATCCGTTCTTCTACGCCGTCGTCGCCCTGACGCTGATCTACTCGGCCTACGTCTCCGAGGTCTATCGGGCCGGCATCGAGTCCGTCCATCCGAGCCAGGACGCCGCCGCCCGGTCGCTCGGGCTCAGCCGGTTCCAGTCGCTCCGCCACGTCGTGCTGCCGCAGGCCGTCCGGCGGGTGATCCCGCCGCTGCTCAACGACTTCATCGGGCTCCAGAAGGACACGGTCCTCGTGTCGTTCATCGGCGTCGTCGAGATCTTCCGCCAGTCGCAGATCCGCCAGGCCGGTTCGTTCAACTTCACCCCGTACATCGCGACGGCGCTCGTGTTCCTGGTGATCACGATCCCGCTCGCCCGGCTCACCGACGTGCTCATCGCCCGTGACCGGCGACGCAGCGCGGCCAGCGCCCGATGACCGGACCGGTCGCGACCGTCGGGATCGAGGGCCTTCACAAGTCGTTCGACAAGGTCGCCGGTCCTGCGCGGGATCGATCTCGAGGTCGCCGCGCATGAGGTCATCTGCCTGATCGGCGCGTCGGGCTCCGGCAAGTCGACGCTGCTGCGCTGCGTCAACCTGCTCGAACCGATCGACGCCGGTCGGATCGTCCTCGACGGCGAGGAGATCAGCGCGATCCCGGCGTCGACGTGGATCGGATCCGGCGCCGGATCGGGATCGTCTTCCAGGCCTACAACCTGTTCCCGCACATGAGCGTCCTCGACAACGTGACGCTCGCTCCGCGGAAGGTCCTCAAGACGCCGCCCGCAGCAGGCCGCCGCGGAGGCGACCGAGCTGCTCGCCCGGTTCGGCCTCGCCGACAAGCGCGACGAGTACCCGGATCGGCTGTCCGGCGGCCAGCAGCAGCGGGTCGCGATCGTCCGGGCGCTGGCGATGCGGCCCGAGCTCATGCTCCTCGACGAGATCACGAGCGCGCTCGACCCGGAGCTCGTCGCCGAGGTCCTCGGCGTCGTCCGCGAGCTCGCCGACGGCCGGCATGACGATGCTCATCGCGACCCACGAGATGGGCTTCGCCCGCGACGTGGCCAACCGGGTCTGCTTCCTCGACGCGGGGCGGATCCTGGAGCAGGGTCCGCCCGACCGGATCTTCCGTGAGCCGACCGAGGCGCGCACGCGCCAGTTCCTCGACCGGGTCATCGCCGCCGGGCCGGATGTAGCCGGTCAGGCCGTCCGGGCGGCGATCGGGCCCCGACAGGCGTCGATGAACACGGACCACAGCCGCTCGAACTCGGTCGGCGTCGACTCCAGGCGCTCGGGATGGCACTGGATGCCGAACAGGAACCGACCGTCGGCGGCCTCGAACCCCTCGACCAGGTCGCCGGCGGGGCTGGCGGCCCAGGCGTTCGCGATGAGCCCCGGTGCCAGGTCGGACGCCCGGACGCCCTGGTGGTGGTACGTGTTGACCTCGGTCGCTCCGACGACCCTCGCCGGTGACAGGATCCGGGCGAGCCGGGTCCCGGGCACGAGTCGGACGGGTGGGTCTTGGCCGGGCCGTGTCCCCAGCCGGGTCCGCGATGGCCGTCGACGTCCTGGAGGAGGCCGCCGCCGGAGAAGATGTTGATCGCCTGGAAGCCGCGGCAGATGCCGACCGTCGGGATGGCCCGAGCGGAGGCGGCCGCCCAGGCCTGCGCCTCGAGCTCGTCGCGGTCGGTCTCGATATCGACGGACCCGCGGATCGGCTGGCCGTAGCGGGCCGGGTGGACATCGGCGCCACCCGACAGGAGCAGGCCGTCCATCGCGGCGAACGCCGCGTCCCGTGTCGGCTGGTCGGCGGTCGCGTCGAGCGGGATCGGCTCGCCGCCGTGACGCTCGATCCCGTCCAGATAGAGACGGTTCTTGCGATCGGCGATGTCCGGTTCGGCCTGGTCGGCGGCCACGGCCAGGGTGACGACGATCCGCGGGCGGTCCATGCCCGCGAGGATAGCGTGCGGTCAGAGACCGAGCATCGTTCGCAGGGTGACCGGGCGGAGCTGCGCGCCGTCGAGCGCCTCGAGGATCCCGGGCAGGGCGGCTAGGGTGTTCTCGCCACCGAGATGGAGCCGGACGATCGAGCCGGGCTGGGCTCGCCCGGCGACGGACGTGGCGATGTCGTCGACGGTCGGGCCGCCGCTCGACTCCGGGATGGCGTCGTCGGGGTCGATGTCCCACAGGATCGTGTACGGAAACCCGGCCGACGCGGCCGCGGCCCGGACGGCCGCGTTGTCGGCGCCGTCGGGCGGACGGAACAGCGGCTTCGGGCTGGTGCCGGTCACGGACCGGATGGCCGCCTCGGCCCGCCCGACCTGGTCGACGACGGTCGCCGTCGTCTCGCCCGTCAGGTCGGTGCCGGACCACGATCCGTCGCCGATCGCGAACAGGTCGGGATGGGCGGCCACCTGACCGAGGACGGATCGCGTCGCGGCGTCCGACGTCGCCAGCTGGCCGGAGACGAAGAACGTGGCCGGGATCCGGTGCGCGACGAGCCAGTCGATGATCGGCACCGCCGCGGCGGCCGGACCGCTGACCTCGAACGTGAGGCTGACGACGTTCGACGTCCGCGAGCCGTGGGTGACGAGGAGGCCGGTCCCATCCGATGGCGGCGACTCGACCGGGCCGATGCTGATCGACGCCCCGGGGCTCGGCGACGCCGCCGACGGTGACGCTTCGCCGTCCTCGATCTTCACCCCAGGGGTGATCGCCAGCTTCCAGCCGACCTCGATCCGGTTCGGGTCGTACTTGGGGCTGTCCGGGTCGAGCGACGGATACTTCGCCCGGTTCCAGTAGGCGATGCTCCGGCCGGTCGTCTTGAACCGCTTTCCGAGCTTCAGGAGGTTGTCACCGGCCTTCACCGTGTAGATGAACGGCGTCGGGACCGGCTTGGGCGTCGGGGTCGGGACCGGTGTCGCTGTCGGGGGCGCGGTCGGCGTGGGCGTCGCGGTCGGCGACGGCGTGGGAGTCGGCTTGGGCGCCCGGGTCGGGATGTCGCCGAGGCCGCAGCCGGCCGAACCGAGCGCGAGCGCAGAGGCTCGCGATCAGGAGGGCGGATCGTGGCGATCCGGGGCGGCCCATGGCGCCAGTGTGACGCGGAACCGCGCGTCGCGGTTGCGCGACCGCTCAGTCCGGGTCGATCGCGACCGACGGTGGGTCGACCGGCGTCGGTTCCTGGAGCGAGACCTCGGCCGCCTGGGCGAGACCCTCGGCCGCGGTCGCGATCCGGCCTCGGCCGATCCGCTTCGCGACATAGCACGCCCGGTCGGCGGCGAGGAGGACATCCTCGGGCGACGTCCCGTCGACCGGGAAGGTGGCCACCCCGATCGAGGCCGAGACGACCGTCCGGGACGCCATCCAGACCGGCTGTTCGGCGACCCGGCGCACCGCGTCCCGGGCCCGGTCGGCGACCCGCAGCGCGCCGGCGCCGTCCGTCCCCGGGAGGAGGAAGGCAAACTCGTCGCCGCCGTAGCGGAAGACATGGTCCGTGTCCCGACCGGCATGGAGGAGCACGTCGGCGATCGCCCGGAGGAGCCGGTCGCCGGCCTGGTGACCGAGCTCGTTGTTGATCTCCCGGAAGTCGTCGAGGTCGAGCATGATCAGGCTGAACGGGCCGCCGTCCCGGACGCGCTGGACGAGGAACTCCTGGAACGTCCCGTGGTTGAGCAGCCCGGTGAGATCGTCCGACCGCGCGCGGATCTCGACCGCCCGGTGGATCTCGGCGTTGTTGAGCGCGATCGAGACCTGCGCGGCGAACAGCTTGACGAGCTCGAACTCCTCGACGTCGAAGCGGTCCTCGCGGCCGAGTCGCTCGAGTGTCAGCACCCCGCTCACGCCCTCACGGCCCCGGAGCGGGACGACGATCAGGCTGCCGTCGACCGGGCCGGTCGAGTCGAACTGGAGCACCCGCGGGTCGGCGAGCTCGTCGACCACGAGCTGCGGCTCGTTGTGCTGGAGGACCCAGGTCGCCACGCCGGTCTCGCCGGGCTCCCACGGCTGGAGATAGTCCTCGGCGTTGACGCCGCGGGCGGTCAGCGGGGTCAGCACATTCGCCCGCCGGTCGTAGACCTCGATCGAGATGTTGTCGTAGCTCACGAGGTTGCCGAGCCGGTCGGTGATCTTGTCGAGGACGCCGACCGGGTCGAGCGTGGTCAGGATCGACTCGGTGATCTGGAGCAGCTCGCGCTGGTTGCGGAGCTGGCGCTCGAGCGCGGCCGAGCGTTCCCGGAGGAGCTGGGTCGAGTCGGCGTTGACGAAGGCCTGGGCGGCGAAGCTGGCGTAGATCTCCAGGAGGCGCAGGTCGTCGTCGGTGAACTGGTCGAGCCCGAGCTTCGAGAGGACGAGGACACCGATGACCTGATCGTCGAAGGTCATCGGCGCGAGCAGCATCGATTCGTCGAGGTCGTCCTCGGTGCCCGGGATCGTCTCCGCGCGCGGGTCGCTGGAGGCGTTCGGCAGGTTCTGGGCGACGCCGTGGGCCGCGACCCAGCCGGTGATCCCGACACCGACGCCGATCCGCAGCTGCTCGGGCGTCTCGTCGATGTACTCGCCGACCTGGCCCTTGAAGGCGACCGGCACGAGGTCGTCGCCGTCCATCCGATAGACCCGGACGTTGTGGTAGTCGATGAGATCATGCAGCTCGGTGGCGATCGCCATCCCGATCTCGGCCTCGCTGGTCAGCCGGTTGAGCCGGCTGCCGAGCTGCTGGATCGACTGCAGCTGAGCGGCCCACGTCGTCATCCGGGCGACATCGGCGGCGAACGCGGTCCGGTCGGGGTCATCCGCGAACTGCTCGAGCGCCGGGACGCCGACGACCCGCGGTGGACGGCGGCGGATCCCGCCGCGGCCGCGACCGGACTGGGGCGATGTCCCGTTCGGACCGGCCAGGCCGATCGGCGTGCCTTCGGCCGCGGCCATGAACCGCTGGAGGTCGCCGAGCCGGTACCGTCGGTCGCCCCTGGGGTTGATCCGGAAATAGCGCAGCCGGCCCTGATCGCTCCACGCCCGGATGGTGTTCGGGTGGACGCCGAGCAATCGAGCCGCCTTGGTTACGGAGAGGGTCGCATCCGTCGGCCGTTCGATGAGCAACGTTGGCAGATCTTCATGAGGAAATGTGAACTGACGAGGCCAGCCTACGGAACCTCACAGTTCCTCTCTATAGGACGAATGTACGCACCGTGAGAACGACCTCGGCTCAGTCCTTCGAGGGCCGCTCGGCGGTGCGATCCGCGGTCACGCGGACGTACAGAAGCGTGGCGACGATCGCGACGAGGGCGATCAGCAGCACGATCGCCACGGCCAGCAGGGGCGCGCCGACGAGACCCGGGCCCTCGCCCGCGCTGCGCGTGTCGCCGCCACCCGCCGGCGAGGGACCGGGCGATGCCGCGAGGAGCACCGCGGGGGCTGCGAAGGCGACCACGGTCCGGACGAGCGCCCAGCTGAGCCCGAGGATGAGCAGCGCACACCCGATCCCGAGCAGCCCGAGCGCGAGGGCAGGCCGCAGGCGGCGGCCGCCGGCCAGCAGCTGCATCGCCTCGGCTGTCTCGACGGTGGACAGCACGAGCGGCCGGCCGAGCCCCGCGGTGAGCATCGTCGTGCCGTCGGGTCGCCGGACGGGGACGCCGAGGATCGTGGCGTGCTCGACCGCCGACACCTGCTCGACCCGATATCGGATCACGGTGTCTGGGGGAGTTCCGGCCGGCACGCGGTCGGGCACCTCGGTCGCCGTCCCGACCGACTCGCGCGGGAGCACGACGAGGCCCTCGGCGAGACGCGGTCCGTCGATCGCCAGGGCGCCGAGGCCTTCGCGGACCTCGAACGGGACGCTCTCGACGTCGTTCTCGAGGATGGCCCAGCCGTCCCGGTGACGGGCCTCGAGACGCCGGCGGCGGTAGACGAGCGGGCGCTGGTGCTCGTCCGGGAAGTCCTCGGCGCTGTCGAGGCGACCGTCGATCCGCAGATAGCGCTGCCGCCCACTGAGGGCGATCGCCTCGGCCTCCTCGATCGTGGACCGCGGGGTGCTCGCCAGCAGGCGGCCGACCCGGAACCCGGGCCCGAACGAGCGGAGCACGATGCCGGCGGCCCCGAGGGCGACCACACCCGCCAGAACGACGAAGAGGGGCTCCACGAGGCCGGATGATAGCCCGCGCCGGACATGGAAGGGCCCGGAGGAACCTACCCGGCGCGTGGGCGTTGATGCGATCGCCGCCGTTAGCGCTGTTCGACCCCTCCGGGCTGCGACGTACCGTACGGCCGCGGGTGCCTCCAGGTCAACGGTGCTCATCCACGTGATCGGCCGTCGAGAGGAGGCTTGTCCACCACTCGTCCACAGTCAGGCGGACGACGTCAGCCCCGTGCGGGGGTCGAGCGCGGTCAGCTGACCCGAGTAGCTGGTGAGGACGAGGCGACCGCCGACGAGCTCGGCGCTCGTGACGACATCCGAATGGGCCACCCGCCAGGCGACGTCGCCATCCGGCGCGATGGCGAATGTCTCCACCTCGGACTGGACGATCACGTGCGGGAGCCGCGACGACCCGAGGACCACATCGACCGGGCTGCCGGATCGATGGGTCCAGCGCAGGTCGCCGGACCTCGCCTCGAAGGCATACGTGACGAAGCCGTACTTGACCACGAGCAGGCTCACGGTGTCCCAGAGCAGGGCGGCCGGGTCGTCGAAGACGGGCGAGGCCAGCCGGACGGTCCACGGACCAGTCGGGGTCTCGACCCGCAGCTCCGCGCGGCACATCCGCTCGAAACCGAGCCCGACCACCGAGCCGCGCTCGACCAGCGGACCGCCGCTCTCCGCGAGGGCGAACACGGCCGGACCCTCGCCGCTGCCGGCCCAGCGGACCCGGACGCGGATCCCCCCGGGGTAGTCGACGGCCGCGTTCCGCGGCTCGGCCGTCATCCGGCCGAGGTGGAGCTCGACTCCAGGACCGGCGCCGGCGACGCTGGGTCCACGGCCACCGGAGCGACGGTCGCGTTGGCGAGGGTCCGGAGCGTCGCGGGGGACACGGGGAACACCGCCGTCGGGGTCCCGGCCGCAGCCCACACGATCGGGTAGCGGCCCAGATCGGGATCCATGACCACACGGATCGGTCGGTTGTGTCCGATCGGCGGGATGCCGCCGATCGTGAACCCGGTCAGGTCGTTCGCCTCACGTGCGGTCGCCCGCCGGACGTCTTTCTCACCGGTGACCGCCGCGAGCTGGGCCAGGTCCACCCGGTTCGGGCCGGAGACGAGGCAGAGGATCGGCTCGAGGCCCTCGTCGTCGGTCGGCGCCACGAACACGAGCGACTTGACGATCTGACCGATGTCCGCCCCGACGGCCGCGGCGGCCTCGGCCGCGGTGTGGGTCGACTCGTCGAAGACCCGGACGTCGAGCGTCACACCCTTCCGTGCTGCTGCCTCCCGGACGCGCTGGATCCCGGGATGTTCGGCGGGGTCGGACACGGCGGGAGTCTACCATCGGAGGGTCGGGTAGCATCGCCGGATGGAGGCGCTCCTGTTCGATTGGGACGGCACGCTGGCGGACTCGCTCGGGGCGATCTACGCCGCGAACGTCGCGGTCATGGACGCCCTCGGGTTGCCGTTCGACGAGGGCATCTACCGGCGCCACTTCGCGCCGGACTGGCGGGTCATGTACGAGCGGCTCGGCGTCCCGCTGGATCGACTCGAGGAGGCCAACAGCCGGTGGTGGGCGGCTCTCGACGAGTCCGACACGGCACTCTTCCCGGGCGTCCGTGAGGCGCTCGAGCGTCTCGCGCTGGCTGGCCATCCCCTCGGGATCGTCACCGCCGGACGGAGCGACCGGGTGGGCGCCGAGCTTCGGCGGCACGCCATCGACGGCCTGTTCGGGAGCGTCGTCTACGGCGACGACGGGACCGCCCAGAAGCCGGATCCGGCGCCGCTCCGGGTTGCGTTGGCCGCGCTCGGCCGGGCCGACGGCCGGAGGTCGGTCTACGTCGGCGACACGCCCGATGACATGCGGATGGCGGTCGCCGCTGGCGTCCGAGCTGTCGGCATCGAGTCGGTCCTCGGCGATGCCGCCGAGCTGCGCGCCGCGGGCGCGGACGAGACCGCAGCGACCGCGGTCGGCTGGATCGAGGCCCGCTTCGGGCGACCCGGCCCGGTCGACGCGGATCGGCTGACCGGCTGACCGGCTGAGGCGGGACCACATGCGTGCGCTCATCGTGGCGGCCGGTGCCGTCCCGGACCGTGGAGGCCTCGACGCCGCGTGGCCGGGTTGGTCGGACGGCGTCGACCTGGTCGTCGCGGCCGACGCTGGTGCGGACACGGCCGTCGCACTCGGGCTCCGTCCGGATCTCGCGGTCGGCGACTTCGACTCGATCGGACCGGGCGGCCTGGCCCGGCTCCGCGCGGCCGGGATCCCGATCGAGGCCGCGGCCGCGGCGAAGGACGAGTCGGACACCGAGCTGGCCGTCCTGGCCGCGGTCCGTCGGGGGGCCGACGCGCTGACCATCGTCGGTGGGCTCGGCGGTCGGCCGGACCACCTGCTCGCCAACATCGGGCTGCTCGCCCACCCGGCGTTGGCCGTCCGCCGGGTCGAGCTGATCGACGATCGCACCCGGATCACGCTCATCCGGGGCCCCGGCGAACGCGAGCTCGTCGGTCGGCTGGACGACGTCGTGTCGCTGCTCCCGTTCGGCCCGGGAGTGGACGGGGTCACCACGACGGGCCTCGAGTGGCGGCTCGACGACGAGCCGTTGCCGGTGGGGCCGGCGCGCGGGCTGTCGAACGTCCGGACCGCGTCGCTCGCCGTGGTGGCGGTCCGCACCGGGCTGCTGTTGGTGATCGAGACGGCGGCCTCGGCGGGACCCTCTGGTACGCTGCCGGGATGACCACGCCTGCCGTCGGCGACCGCGCGCCCGAGGTCGCCCTGCCCGACGAGAACGGGACGATCCACCGCCTGTCCGACCAGCGCGACCGGTGGACGCTGATCTACTTCTACCCCGAGGACGACACGCCGGGATGCACCACCGAGGCCTGCCAGTTCCGGGACCTCGATGCGGACATCCAGGTGGCGGGAGCCCAGGTCTGGGGGATCAGCCCGGACGACGCGGACAGCCATCGGCGGTTCCGCGCGAAGTTCGCGCTGTCGTTCCCGCTGCTGTCCGACGAGGACCACGCGGTCGCCGAGGCGTACGGTGCCTGGGCGCTCAAGAAGAACTACGGCCGCGAGTACATGGGCATCGTGCGGTCGAGCTTCCTGGTCGATCCGAATGGGCGGATCGCCCGGGTCTGGCCCCGGGTCAAGGCCGACGGGCACGCCGCCCAGGTCCTCGAGGCACTCGACCGAGGCCAAGGCCGGCGCGGCCGGTTGACCCCGCTCGCCAGGTGCCGGACATGAAGGGAGACCTCGCCCGTGGGGGGAGACGAGCGAAGTCTCGACGACGATTGTACGAATCCGCGACCGCTGCGCAACCCGATTCTTCGCTCTGGCCCGGTGGACGACGTCCCAACGACCGGGTGATCCGGTCGTGACCGAGCCCGGGCCGCCCGAGCCCGCCGCGACCGGACCCACGCCGCATGATTGGCGGCCGGCCCGGTTCATGGTCATCGTCGCCCACCCCGACGACGCGGACTTCGGCCCCGCCGCGACCGCGGCGCGCTGGATCGACGCCGGCTCGGTCGGCTGGCTGGTGTGCTGCACGAGCGGCGACCAGGGCGGCGAGGATCCGGACCTCGACCCGCTCATCCTGGCGGCGACCCGGGAGGCCGAGCAGCGGGCCGCGGCGGCGGTCGTCGGCTACGCGGGGGTGAGCTTCCTCCATCAACCCGACGGCGCGCTCGCCAACGACCTGCCGCTCCGCGAGCTGCTCGTCCGCGAGATCCGGTCGTTCCGACCCGACGCGGTCCTGACTCAGGATCCCGAGGTCGTCGTCTATCCCGACGGTGGGATCAACCATACGGACCATCGTGCCGCGGGGCTGGCGGCCGTGGACGCCGTCTACCCGGCCGCCCGCAACCCGATGGCCTTCCCGTGGCTCGTCCGGGACGGGTTGGCGCCGCATCGCGTCCGCCGCATCTACCTCTTCTGGACGACGGCTCCGAACGCCTGGATCGATGTCTCGGCGACGATCGGTCGCAAGGTGGACGCGCTCCGGGCGCACGCCAGTCAGATCAAGGACCCCGACGGGCTCGCCGCCCGGATCGGCGAGTGGGCCGCCGGCGACGGCGCCCGGATCGGGGTAGCCGCCGCGGAGGACTACCGGCTCGCGATCATCGACGACGACGAGGACGAGGGACCCGTCCCGGCCTGACCCCCGATCAGGGCTGGAGCAGGATCGTCCGGATCCGAGACCAGTCGTTCCAGAGGTCGGTCAGCGCCTCCGCCCGCGCTCCGAGGACGTCGATCATCTCGCCGAGCGTCAGACCGCCGGCCGCGCCGGCGAGGTAGTCGCCCGCGGCGACGGCGACGCCGCGGTACAGGTCGACCGCCTCGGACTCGGTCGGCCAGCGGCGGATCCGCATCGGATCGAACCCGGCGTAGCCGACCGCGAGCGACAGATCGCGCTGGCTCGGGACGCGACCGTCGACGAAGCCACCGATGCCGTCGAATCGGTAGCCGAACGACGCGAGGGCGGTCGCGATGTCGCGCGACTGGGCCTCGCTGAACAGCGCCCAGAATGGGTGGTCCATCGGGAACTCGAGCGCCGACGCCTCGATCGCGCGGGCGAGGATCGCGTCGATGAGACCGCTGACCAGCAGTTGCCAGTGGCGGCGCTCGGCCGGGGCCGCACCGGCGAGGGTGGTCACGGTCCGGTCCATCGCGTCCCGATCGCCGCGGAGGAGCTTGAGGATCGCCGGTTCGTGGTCGCCGACGAGCCGGTCCGGCGCCTCTTCCTCGAGCGTACGGACCGCCGGCTCCGGCTCGACGCCACCGTACAAGCGTGGACGGGCCGTGCTCTCGGCCTCCTCCGCCGCGGCCCGCGCCTTGCCGGCGATCCGGTCGCGCTCGGCGATCTCGCAGGCCGTCAGCGCCTCGCGGGCGGCCGCGCAGGCGGTCGCCGCGGAGTCCGCATTGAGCCGAGCCACGTCGGCCTCGTGGGCCCACCGCTCGAGCTCACCGACCATGGCCGCGGCGGCATCGCGTTCCTGGACGACCTCGAGCTCGGCCTCCTGGGCGGTCCGGCCGATCCGGTCGATCTCCTGGAGCCAGTCCCGGGCGGCGGCCTCGACCGCTTCGCGCGACAGCGCCTGGGCGTTGCCCTGGCGGAACTCGGTCCAGGCTGCCTCCTTGGCGGTCCGGACCGACCGGGGGTCGGCGACCGCGGCGGCACGCTCGCTCTGCCCGACGTGCTCGTCATAGACCCGCTGGGCCTCCTTGGCCCGATCGGCCGCGGCCTGGGCGGCCTCGCGCAGGCGATCGGCGAGTGCGCAGCGCTCATCGGCGATGCGTCGTTCCTCGGCACACGGATCGAGACCCGGTACCGTCGCCTCCGGTCCGGTCATCCGGCTTCGGCCCGGCGAGTCGATTCGGCCAGGGCCGCCGGCTCGTCAAGGCCGGCGATCGCCGGGTCTCGCTCGGGTCGGATCGGGATCGCGACCGGCGGTCGTCCGGCTGGGGCGGACCGAACGGGTGTTCGCGATGCGCCCTCGGCGGCGACCAGGACGGCCGGATCCGCCGGACCCCCCCGCGCCCCGACGGCGACGGCGTCGGTGCCGGGCGGCACGAGACCGGACAGGGTTGCGGGCGGACGACGGGGGACCGCGTCGGGCGAGACGGTCACGCGGATCTCGCGTGGAGCGGGCGGGCGTGCCCGGATGACCATCGACAGGGCCGCGCCGGTCGCGACGCCAAGGACCAGTCCGAGCGCCAGGAAGGCGAACTCGCTCGCGGTCACGTGTCATCCCTCGCTCGTCGGGGCCCGATGAGGGCGGGCTGGTCGACCCGTCTCCGAGGGTAGCTGCGACGACGGAGGTCGTCAACTCACGGCGACGCTCCCGACGCCACCCCGCCCTCGTGCAGCCCGTCGGTCGCCGATGGTAGATTCGGCCTGATCGACGCCGCGCGTCGGTCGACCCCGCCTGTCCGAGCCGACCGCAGGGAAAGGCACGACCTCCGCTTGGCCATCGACCCGAACCAGGAATTCCTCGTCCAGCCCGTCGACGCGTCCTGGCTCCAGTGCAACATCGAGTGCCAGGAAGCGTGCCCCGTCGGCACGAACTGCCGGGGTTACCTCAACCTCGCCGCAGAGGGCCGGTTCGAAGAGGGCTACATCCTGTCGCGCGAGCCGAACCCCGTCGCGGCGATGTGCTCCTATGTCTGCTCGGCTCCCTGCGAGCGAGCCTGCCGCCGCGGCGACATCGACCGACCGCTGGCGATCCGGGCGATGAAGCGCTTCCTCGTCGAGTGGCACGAGGCCTCGGGCATCCCTGATGTGATGCCGGCGATCGATGCCCGCGAGGAGCGGGTGGCCGTCGTCGGGGCGGGTCCGGCCGGCCTGGCCGTCGCTCGCGAGCTCGCCCTGAAGGGCTTCGTCGTGACCGTGTTCGACAGCCTGCCCTACGCCGGTGGCACGATGCTCATCGGCGTCCCGGCCTTCCGCCTCCCGCGCGAGGCGATCGAGATGGACGTCCGGCTCATCGAGCGACTCGGGGTCACGTTCCGGTTCAACACGTCGATCGGCGTCGACATCACGTTCGACCAGCTCCAGCGCGACTTCGATGCGGTCGCGATCACCGCCGGCGCGATGGACGCGGTCGCCCTCGACGTCCCAGGGGGCGACCTCGAGGGGGTCGACTACGGCGTCGACTTCATGAAGAAGGCCAACCTCGGCGAGGAGATCGATCCGGGGCGCGACGTCGTCGTCATCGGCGGCGGCTACACCGCGATGGACTGCTCACGGACGAGTCTCCGGCACGGCGCCGAGAACGTGACGATCGCCTACCGCCGGACGCGCTCCGAGCTCGTCGTCGACGAGGAGGAGCTCGGCGAGACCGAGCGCGAGGGCGTACGGATGGAGTTCCTTGCCAGCCCCATCGAGGTCCTCGGCGAAGACGGCCACGTCACCGGGGTGCGGTTCATCCGGAACCGGCTGGGTGAGCCCGACGCGTCGGGTCGCCGCTCGCCGGTGCCGATCCCGGGCTCGGAGTTCACGATCAAGGCGGACACCGTCATCCCGGCCGTGTCGCAGGCGGCCGATCTGACCTTCCTCCCGGTCGAGGCGAGCTTCGAGGTCAACCGAGGACGGGTCAAGGTGGACCCGGCGACGTACGCGACGAACGTGCGCGGGGTCTTCGCCTGCGGCGACTTCGTGACCGGGCCGACGACGCTCATCGAGGCGGCCGGGCACGGCAAGAAGTGCGCCTACGCCATCGACCGTTACCTCACCGGCCGGACCGATGTCACCGTCGCGGCGAACGTCAAGGTGACGAGCTCGTGGCGCCACGACATGCCCGAGTTCTACGACGTCCTGCCGCGCCAGCACATCCCGATGGCGCCGCTCGCGGCCCGGATGGCGTCGACCGATCCGGCGGTCAACTTCACGACGCCGGTCGAGCTCGGCTACACCGCCACCCAGGCCGTCGCCGAATCGACCCGCTGCCTCATGTGCAACTTCAACATCTGGTTCGACCCGTTCCGGTGCGTCCTGTGCGGGGCCTGCGCCGATGTCTGCCCCGAGGGCGTCATCCACATGGTCGACGTCAACCAGCTCAAGTCGGAGGGCCTCCTGCCGGAGATCGAGGAGGCCTACGGCTGGGAGCAGGGGGCGGCGATGATCCTCGACGAGGAGCGCTGCATCCGCTGCGCGTTGTGCGTCAAGCGGTGCCCCTTCGACGCCATTACGATGGAGCGGTTCGAGCTCCAGGAGATCTCGACCGACGGTCGGCTCTACAAGGAGTCCTACCGTGACGCCCAGCTCGCAGGGACGGCGGGTGTGGCAGGAGGATCCAGGTGAGTTTCCTCGAGCGAGTGGATCAGACCATTCGCCGAAGCGCCGTGTGGCGATCGCTGTTCCGCCAGCCGTACCCGGGCGACGAGCGGTCGCGGGCGTACGCGGTCATGAACAACGTCTTCCTGCACATCCACCCGGTGCGGGTCCGCCAGCACGCGGTGAAGTTCGCCTACACGTTCTGCCTTGGTGGGCTGAGCTTCTTCCTGTTCCTCGTCCTGACCGTGACCGGCGTCTACCTGATGTTCTTCTACGTCCCGTCGGCGACCTCGGCCTATTCGGACATCCTCCGGCTCCAGAGCGAGGTCACGTTCGGCCTGCTGACCCGGAACGTCCACCGCTGGGCGGCCCACCTCATGGTGTTCTTCGTGTTCCTGCACATGATGCGGGTCTTCTACCACGGGGCTTACAAGCCGCCGCGCGAGTTCAACTGGGTCGTCGGCGTCGTCCTGCTGTTCTCGACGGTCTTCATCAGCTTCACCGGCTACCTGCTGCCGTGGGACCAGATCGCCTACTGGGCGATCACGATCGGCACGAACATGGGCGGCTACGTCCCGGTCCTCAACACGCCGACGAAGCTCATCCTGCTCGGCGGCCTCGAGGTCGGTCAGAACACGCTGCTGCGCTTCTATGTGCTCCACATCATGTTCATGCCGCTGATCATCGCCGTCTTCCTCGCCGTCCACTTCTGGCGGATTCGGAAGGATGGCGGAATATCGGGACCGCTATGAGCAGCCCATGCCCGCGTTGCCGCTTGCGCGCCGTCGCTCACGCACCTTGTGGTGCGCTCGCTCCGGTGCTCAGCGGCGCCTTGGCCTGGGCCGCCCCTAGCGGTCGGCAGGAGCAAGACTCGGTGGCTCATGTCTGATGTGAAGTCGCCTCAGGAGCCGCGGGTCGTCCTGCCGGTCGATCCGACGCGGCGGACCGAGATCGACAAGCAGCGCGTGCCGATGTCGGCGCGGCCGTATCGGCTCCTCGCGCTCGTCAAGCAGGACGCCGTCGTCCGGGTCCAGAAGGAGCCCGACGACACGGTCATGACCTGGCCGCACCTGCTGACGATCGAGTTCCTCGCGGCCGGGGTGATGTCGATCTTCCTGCTGCTGATGGGCCTGTTCGTCAACGCGCCGCTCGAGGAGCTGGCCAACGGCAGCGTCACCCCGGCGATCGCCAAGGCGCCGTGGTACTTCCTCGGACTCCAGGAGCTGCTCGCCTACTTCCACCCGACGGTGGCCGGCGTCCTCGCTCCGACGCTCGTCCTCGTCGGCGCCGCACTCATCCCGTACGTCGACCGGCGGGACCTCCAGACGTTCCGTCCATCCGAGCGCAAGACGGCCGTCGTCCTGTTCTCGATCTTCTGCACCCTCGGGCTCGTGCTGACCTTCGTCGGGATCTTCTTCCGCGGGGCCGGCTATGCGTTCCAGGCGCCGTTCGTGACGCCGTTCGCCTTCCACTTCAACCTGTGATCAGGAGCCACGCGATCCGGTCATGAGCAACTATCAAGTCGAACCCGCCGCGCGACCGCAGGCGCTCCAGAAGGAGGCCATCAAGTCGCTTCGCAATGAACAGGTCCAGGGCTTGTCCCGTCGGACCCTGCTCCGGACCTCGATCGGTGCCGCCGTCGGGCTGTGGCTCCTCGAGGTCCTCGCCGGGACGCTCGGGTTCATCTGGCCGAGCATCGCCAGCGGCAACCGCAGCCAGGTCAAGGTCGGGACGTTCAAGGACGTCAAGTCGGCCAACTCGAGCCTCCCGATCGACCAGGGCTTCCCGGCCTATTACCAGGACGCGAAGTCGTTCGTCGTCCTCATCGATCCGTCGCGCCAGGAGTTCATCCCCGGCGAGGACAAGACCGGGGACGGGACGGCGCTCAACGTGCGCGCCATGTACCAGCGCTGTCCGCATCTCGGTTGCAAGCCGAACCCGTGCCTGAAGAACTTCTGGATCGAGTGTCCGTGTCACGGCTCGCGCTACGACCGGCTCGGGACGAAGGCGCTCGGACCCGCCTTCGGACCGGCGCCCCGCGGACTCGACCGCTTCTCGATCATCGTCAAGTCCGACCAGGCGCTCTACGTCGACACGCTGAAGATCACCCTCGGTCCGCTGCCGGTCGCGCTCGGCCAGCCGGGGCTCATCCCGCCGAAGTCGGCGACCGGATGCATCTGACCGCGACGCTCGTCGCCGAGCCACGCCTGGAGGTCGCGTGAGCGATCCGAACCTGCCCGTGCCGGACGACGCGCAGCCGCCCGAGCCCGGCCAGACGCTGCCTGCCCGTCGGCCGCCGAACGAGCCAGCGCCGGTCGACCGCTTCGCGGCGCCCGCCAGCGCCCATCAGCTCGCGCTGACGCCCGAGCGCGCCGCAGGGATCGTCCGCCAGAGCGGCTCGGCGCGCTGGGTCGGCTTCCTGGCCGTCCTGATCGTCGTCCTGTTCGTGATCGTCTACTACTTCTACGAGCTCGGCGTCCCGGGTCTCGACGGTTCGAGCCGGCTCACCCAGGAGGAGCAGGCCCAGTCGGTCTCGAGTGTCGAGCGTGGCTACAACCTGTTCGAGGCCAACTGCGCCCGCTGCCACGGCGCCAACGGGCAGGGTGGGATCGGGCCGGTCCTCAACGACCAGATGAAGCTGGCCACCCACCTCACGTCTGCCTACATCAACAACGTCCTGACGGCCGGCGGGCGGTATGTCTGCGGCAACCCGAACAGCCTCATGCCGGTCTGGGCGTCATCGAATGGCGGCCCGCTCAACTACATCCAGATCACGGACCTGATCGAGTTCATCCGGGCTCCCAACAACGTGACGTACACCGTCCGGAACCCGGACACCAATGAACCGGTCGAGAGCGGCGCCACGGCCCAGACGTTCACCGGTTGGCGCGATCCGAACTTCGTCGTCCCGGAGACGGCCACCCCGGTCCCGGCCTGCTGGAGCTCGACGCCGACGCCGAGCCCCGGCTCCAGCGGCCCGGCCGCGCCGTCACTGGAGCCCGGCGGGGTCTCCCTCAACGAGCAGGCCCTGAACATCAACTTCGTGGTCGCGAGTCTCGAAGCGCCGGCCGACAAGGCCTTCCAGATCGTCGTTCGAGAACCAGGACACGGCGATCCCGCACAACATCCAGATCGCCGATCCGTCGGGCAAGAACGTGTTCGAGGGCGACACGATCAACGGCCCGAACACGATCACGTACGCGGTCCCGGCCCTGGCGGCGGGCGCCTACAAGTTCAGCTGCAAGTGGCATCCGAACATGGTCGGGGACCTCACGGTCAAGTAACGACGGACGGCCCCGGAGGGAGTGGGCCGCCGCGGGATGGAGGACGATGGCGGGTCAGGCGATCAGCGCGGGCGGCACCGGGCCGAAGCGGGTCGCGTTCGGGCTGTTCGCCCGGGACGGCTGGCCGTGGGCCTCGGTCAAGGCCGCATTCTGGTTCGTCGTGATCGTGATGCTGCTCGGCTACATCCCCGACCGCGCCTACTATTTCACCGTCTTCCCGACGATCGACCTCGGCGTCCTCGTCTACTCGCCGGTCAACTTCTGCCCACCGTCGAACCGGACGCTCCCGTGTCCGGCCCCCGCGGGCGCGACATTGCCATGGGATCCATCCCCGCAGGAGCTCGCCCTGCCGGCCGGCCGGACCGCGGGGACGGTCGTCCAGCTGGGACTCAACCTCGTCTACGTCGCGGGCAGCGACGGTAAGGCCGCGACCGACACGACCTTCACGGCGCCGCTCTACTCGGGGACGTTCGGGCCGTGGATCGGCGGCAACCCGTTGCCCGCGGCGCGCAGCTCGGCTGCGATCGCCGTGTTCAACAGTGCGATCTACGTCGTGGGCGGGACCGGTCCTGACGGCCAGCCGACCGACACCGTGTTCGTCGCCCAGCAGGATCTCGAGACGATGCAGCTGGGCGCGTTCGTGCCGAACCCGACCCTCCAACTGCCGGAGGCGCGCAGCGCGGGGTCGATCGTCGTCGCGAGCGACGGACTGATCCTCATCGGCGGGTCGAACGGCAGCGCGGTCCAGCCCACGGTCTGGAAGGCGACGGCGGACAAGGACGGCAAGCTCGGTGCGTGGACCGCGCAGCAGCCACTGCCCGTCGGTCTGTCCGAGACAGCGTCGGCCATCGTCGGCGATTACGTGTTCGTCTACGGCGGACGTGATGCGAACGGTCCGACGAACGCCGTCTATCGGGGCAGCATCAGCAAGGATGTCGCGACGACCGGACAGGTCACCGTCTGGGCGGCCCCGAAGCCGGAGGATGCCGCGAAGATCAACCTGCCGGCACCGCGCGCCCAGGCTGCCGGGTTCAGCGCGAACGGCGGCCTCTACCTGGTGGGTGGCGAGGACTCAAGCGGTCCCCAGCCGCAGATGTACTGGACGGTGCCGGACGCCCAGGGCAACATCAACGGCTGGCAGCATCTCGATGCGACGGACCTCCCGACCGGCGTGGTGGCCTCGTCGGCGATCGTCAGCGGCTCGGAGGCGTTCATCATCGGCGGCACGACCACCGATCAACCGGCGCTGGTCCAGAGCGCCCGGGCCAACGTCGCGCCCCAGCCGCCGTTCTTCCAGCTCGGGCTGTTCGGCCTCACCGTGCCCGGGCTCAAGATCGAGGGCGAGATCGGCCAGCAGCTCGGCTGGCTGAACGCCGCCACGGTCGGCATCGATCAACTTCATCGTGCTCGTCGCGATCGGCGTCGCGTACGCCCATCCCGAGCAGACGAAGGCGCTCTTCGCCCGGATCACGGGCCGGCGCGGCCGCTCCGGCCGGCGCTGATCGACCGGCCGGCGCAGATCAACCGGGCGGGGCGATCTCGTCCGGGGTCAGCGGTCCGCGCTTGACCGGCAGCCCGGCCTGCGCCCAGGCCGTCATCCCGCCCGTGACGTTGGCCGCGTCCGGGTAGCCGTTCGCGGCGAGGAAGCCAGCCGCGAGTCCCGAGCGATAGCCGGACTGGCACACGATCAGCAACGAGCGGGCCGGCGGCAGCTCGCGGAAGCGGGACTCGAAGCTCGACAGCGGCAGGACGACGGCTCCCTCGACCCGGGCCCCGACAAGCTCAGGCAGCTCCCGGACATCGACGAGGAGCGGGCCGGCCGGGTCGCCCGCACCAGCCGTGAGGCGTCGCTCGGCCTCGCGTGGGTCGATCTCGCGGACCGGGCCCGGGCCTGTCGGCTGGCTCATCGGCGTCTCGGGATCGCGGGCGGATCGTCGCTCGTCGGACGCTCCGCCTCGGCGGCGAGTCGACGGTCGATGGCGTCGACGAGCGCCGGTAGGTCGATCCGGGCCGCCCGGGGGTCGACCGCGGGCGGTGCGCCGACGAGCGTCGCCAGGCGCTCGCGAGCGCCGACGAGGTTGGTCACGATCCCCTTCGGGTTCCGGCGCGCGCCGTGGACGCCGGCGGCGGCAAGCTTGATGAGCCCGCTGTGGAGTGCCCGTTCGGACGCGTCCGCCGCGCCCATCCAGGCCGGCTCGAGGAGCTCGTGGGCGAGGAACCAGTCGCGCCGGTCGTAGGCCGCCAGACCCGCCCGGAACGCGGATCGGCGCTCGGCATCCGGGAGCGGTCGATACGCCTTGCGGCGGCCGCGTTCGACGACGGTCCGGCCGGTCATGCGAGCTCGATGAGGGGACGCCGACCGGCCAGGCCGGTGTCGAGCTCGTGCCACCACTCGACCGGGCCCTCGCCGAGCCGCCAACACAACCAGACCTGCCGTCCGTTCACGAGCGCCGGGAAGTCGATGAGGCCGGTGTCGATGTCGCGCAGGGTGATCCCCCAGCCGTCGATACGCGCCACCGTCGCCTGCATCTGATCGACGAGGCCCTGCATCCGGAGCCGCAGCCGGCGCTGGTCGTCGCTCTCCTCGGTCGCCTCGAACGTCCCCTTCAGCTCGCGCAGCTCGTCGCGTTGCGTCCGCAGCACGGTCAGGAGCTCGACCAGGTCGGGGATCCGGTCGTTGGCGCGATCGAGGGTGTAGAACGTCGTCACGGCCGTATCCTATCCGGCCGACGACCGGGCCGAGCTCAGACCGTCGCGCCCGCCGGTGCGGCACCGAGCACGGGCAGATCGATCGGCAGCGCGTCGATCGCCACGAGCCGGGCGCCGCCGTCGCGCAGGCGGGCGATCAGCCCGGGCAGCGCCGCGAGCGTCGGTTCGGGCCAGGTGTGGAGAAGGACGACCGCGCCGTCGCCGATCGCCAGTGCTTCCGCGGCGACCTGCGTCTCGATCGCGGCCGGCGTCCGGTCGGGCTCCCAGTCCTCGGCCCACACGTCCCAGTGGACGTTCCGGTAGCCCGCGGCGCGGAGCGCTCCGAGGACCCGCGGGTCGTCGTGCCCGGCCCCGAACGGGCACCGGAACCAGGGCACCGGCGACACGCCGGTGGCGTCGATGATGGCTCGCTCCGCTTCACCGATGTCGGTGACCAACCCGGCGTCCGTCAGGAGTGGCAGTCGCGCGTGGTAGGCGCTGTGATTGCCGATGAGATGACCGGCGGCGGCGATCCGGGCGGCTGTCGCCGGATAGGCCTCCGCCCAGCGACCCTGGACGAAGAAGGTCGCCCGCATCGCGGACCGGTCGAGGGCGTCGAGGATCTCGTCCTGGACACCCGGCCGGCATCTCGGCCGGTCCGGGTGTTCCGCATCGAAGGTCAGAGCGATCCTGGGCTGGTCCATCCCAGCCGAAGTATCGGCCATCGCCGGAGCGTCCGGTCCCTCGTGATCGCGCGGCGGCTCAGCGTCGTGGCCGATCGTCCGAGCCCGTCCGGATCGGGCCTGACCCGGTGCTAGACTCGCGCCGGGCCGTTAGCTCAGCGGTAGAGCAGCCGCCTTTTAAGCGGTCGGTCGTGGGTTCGAATCCCACACGGCTCACCAGCCTTCGTCCGGTGCGCCCGGCCGCCCCATGCATGACGGCACAGCGACGGCCATGCGCTACGATCGAAGGCCGCGCGGCGCGTGTCCTGCGTCGCTCACCCCCGGGAGGTGTGCCATGCCTGACGATTGCCCAGAAGTAGGGCCTCCGTTCAACGGGACGTGTGACGATCTCGATCTCGCCTGGGTCGAGGTCGACAGCATCCAATCGGATCTGGTGCCGACGGGAGCGCCCGACCTCCAGTTCAGGCTGTTCGCCAACCGGTTCAAGAGCAGTAGCCCCGACTGCGAGTACTTCCTCCACGACCCGCTGCGGCACATGCTGCTCAAGCCCGGCGCGTTGAAGGCCCTGCCGGGTTGGCCCGACATCACCTCTGACGACCCTGGCGAGCGCGCGGAGTTCGTGGCTTCCCTTCTGGAGGAGGACAGTGAAGGGCGCTCACTGCGCGACAAGCCGCAGTGGCACATCACCACGTTCCTGAGCAACCACCACCGCAAGCTGACCAAGGTCCACTTCGCGGTCCTGGCGATCGTCGGCGGTGACGGCATCCACCTCCTGGGTTACAAGGACACCGACCAGTCGAGGGCCGACTTCAGCTGACCGCGCCCTAGCCGCCGGCGACCGTCGTCACGGCCTCAGCCGCGACCAGACCGGTCTCGAGCCGGTCGATCAGGGCCTGGGCCCGTAGGCCATCCATGATGGCGCGCGCCTCGTCCCGGGCCGCGCTCGTCTCGGCGAGGTCCGCCGGAAGCAGGTGCGCCGCCTCCAGCTGGCACAGGGCCAGCTGGAGGGGCACGTCCAGTCGCCTCCAGCTGGCAGCCGCCTCCGCATACCGGTCGACAGCCGTCGGGTTCGCGGACAGGGCCGCGACGCCGGCCCCCAGGGTGAGCAGCAGCCCGGACACCCAGTGCCCGTGGAGGCCCGAGCGTTCGATCTCATCGATCATCAGCTTGGCCCGATCGAGATCGCCTGCCCACAGGGCGGCTCGTGCGGCCGGGGCCGTCCCGTCGAGGATCGAGGTCCGGAGGCCGGTCGTCCGGAACATCGGGATCGCGGCCTCGGCGTAGCGCAGGGCGCCATCTGGCCGACCCATCGCGAGGGCAGCGTCCGCCTGTCGTCCGCGAAGGCTGGCGACGGCGAGGTCGGGCTCCACCCCATCGACCAGCTGGTCGAGCGCGGCGAATCGCGTGGCTGCGGCCGGGTCTCCGCGCCAGGCCAGGACGAGCGCCGCGGTGCTCTCGAAGTCGACGCGGTCGGTCAGCGGCAGGTCCGCGCGGTTCAGCTCGGCGACCAGGTCCAGGATGCCGTCCCATGCTCCGACATCGAGGGCCGCCTCGAGCCAGTTGCTGGCCAGCCGGACGGCGATGTCGCGCAACCCGAACCGTCGGGCGATGTCGAGCCCGACCCCGGCCGTCTCGAGAGCTGCGCGCGGGTCGTCGGCGAGGAGGCCCACCGCGAGGCTGTTCCGTGCCCGCAGACCTGGGACCACCAGGCCGTGCTCGTCGGCCATCGCGAGCGATGCCCGAAGCAGCCCCAGACCCTCGGTCGTCCGACCACCCTCGAGGAGGGCGGCGCCCTTCGTCGCCAACGCGCCGGCGATCACCGGCTGGATGCCGAGGTGCTCGGCGCCGGCGAGGGCGCGATCGGACCAGTCGATCGCCTCCGGCATGTGCCCGGCCAGCAGGTAAGAGCGGGCCAGCCCGCCCTGGAGCTCGGCCATCCATGGGTCATCGGCGAGACCCCGATCGTCGCCGAACTCCTCGAGCGCCGATCGTACGACTGCGATCGACTCGTCGGTCTCATAGCCCTGGGCGAGGATCGCCCCGAGCCGGGTCGTGGTCCTCGCGACGGATGTCCGGTCGCCGTGGGCGTCGTGCCAGGCGACTGCCCGTCGGGCGTAGTCCGCAGCCTCGCGCAGCCGGGCGGCGCTCTGGGCGGAGATCGCGGCCTGCTCCCAGAGCTGGGCGCGCTCGGTGTCGTTCGTCGTGACCGACAGGGCACCCTCGATGTACTCGAGCGCCTGCTCCGGTGAATGGAGGGCGAAGGCTCGGTCTGCCGCCGCCCGGAGCGAGGCGATCGCCCGGAGCGCGAGCTCGGGATCGATCCGTGTCGACGGGCCCGACCGATAGGCGGCCAGGATGTGATTGGCGACCGCCCCGCGCAGGTCCGGATCGCCGAGGCTCTCGAGGTAGCCGGCGGCCGCGAGGTGCCGCTCGCGCCGATCGCGCAGTGACAGCGTGCCGTAGGCGACCTCCCGGATGAGCCACTCGACGAACCGGTAGCTGCCCTGGTCCGGAGCCCGGTCGCCGATCTCCTGGACGAGCAGCTCGCGTTGGACGAGCCGCTTGAGGTTCGGCTCGATCCGCTCCTCGGTCGTCGCACCGATCGCCGCCAGCGCGGCCGGCCGGAACGACTGGCCCAGGACGGCCGCGTCGCGGATGAGCGCCCGGTCGGCCGGTTCGAGATCGTCGAGCCGGGCCGCGACGAGCGCCTGGAGGGTCTCCGGGACGGCGAGCCGCTCAAGAGGGCCACGCACCTGGTAGGTCCCGTCGACGGCCTCGAGCTGGCCCCGGTCGACGAGCATGCGGAGGATCTCCACCGCGTACAGCGGCACCCCTTCGGCGCGATCGAGGATCCGCTCGGAGACGTCCGCAGGCAGCCCGGGCGCGAGGCCGCCGAGCAGCTCGGACATCGCCTCGCGCGAGAGCGGATCGAGATGGAGTCCGACATAGGTCCGAAGCCCGACCCCCCAGTCCGGTCTCGTCTCGAGGAGCTCCGGCCGGGCCAGCGTGACCACGAGGATGGGCCGCCCGGACGAGCTCGCGACCAGGTACTCGATGAAGTCGAGCAGGCCGGCATCGGCCCAGTGCAGGTCGTCGAAGATGAATAGCGTGGTGCCGGCGTCCGCCACCCGCTCGAAGAACGTCCGCCAGGCCGCGAACGCCTCCTCGCGCTCGCCGCTCGGCACCGGTCCGACGCCGATGAGTCCCGCGAGGTGGGGCGCGATCCAGCGCCGCTCGGTGTCATCGCGGATGTACTCGGCGAGGCAGGCGGCCAGCCGCCGGCGAGCCCCCGTCGCGCCGGCTCCCTCGGCGATGCCGGCGCGATAGCGGACCATCTCGGCGAGAGCCCAGAACGCGAGCGCGTCGCCATAGGCCGGCGAGCGGGCGCGATGCCACAGGATCCCCTCGACGACCCCGTCGACGTACTTCTCGATCTCCCAGCCGATCCGGCTCTTGCCCAGACCGGCCTGACCGAAGATCGAGACGAGACGCGCCGATCGTTCCTCGCGGACGGCAGACAGCAGATCCTTGACGATCGCCACGGCGCTGTCGCGCCCGACGAGCGGGCCCTCCGGCAGGACGCTCCGGCCGCCGCCGCCGCGCAAGGCGACGACCTGGCGGGCTTCCCAGGCCTGGACGGGCAGGCGCTTTCCGCGAAGGGTCCGATCGCTGGCACGCTCGAACACGATCGAGCCCCGGACCGCCCGGTAGGTCGCCTCGTCGACGAGGACCGTACCGGGCCGGGCGGCGGCCTGGAGACGCGATGCCGTGTTCACGACGTCGCCGGCGACCATGCCCTGGCCGACCGCCCCCACCGTGATCGCGGCTTCGCCGCTGACGGTACCCGCCCGGGCGACGAGCTTCGGCAGGCCGAGCTGGGCGCCGACGGTCGCGACGGCTGCGACGACCTCGAGCGCGGCCCGGACCGCCCGCTCGGCGTCGTCCTCGTGGGCGATCGGCGCTCCCCACATCGCCATGACCGCGTCGCCGATGAACTTCTCGACCGTGCCGCCGTACCGCTTGATGATCGCCTGGCAGGCCTCGAAGTAGCGCGCGAGGAGCTCCTGGACCTCTTCGGGGTCACGGCCCTCCGAGAGGGCCGTGAACGACACGAGATCGACGAAGACGATCGACACGAGCCGACGCTCCGCCACCGGCGTCACGCCGGCGACCGCGACCGCCCGGCTGGACACCGGCTCGCCGACCACGGTCTCCGGAGCTCGAGCCGACGGGGTGTCGGTCGTGAGCGGCGTCCCGCATG
The DNA here is from genome assembly GCA_963783135.1 of uncultured Chloroflexia bacterium. Taxonomy (GTDB): domain Bacteria; phylum Chloroflexota; class Limnocylindria; order Limnocylindrales; family CSP1-4; genus Chersky-267. The sequence continues at coordinate 711,278 of CAWAMH010000005.1, forward strand.
CCCCGCAGAAGCGGTTGTCGCGCGGGACCGGGGCGGAGCAGGCGGGGCAGCGCGCACCGAGGGCGCTGCCGCACTCGCCACAGAACCGGGAGGTCCGCGGGTTGTCGGCGCCACAGGCATCGCAGCGCAGCTCCATCGGCGACATCATGGCGCGGGGACGCCGTCGCGACCAGCCTCGTCCTCGAGCTCCGCTCGGAGCGCTTCGGCCAGGTGGTCGTATTGCCCGATGTCGTTGTACGGGGCGGCCGACACCCGGAGGAGGCGCCGACGAGCCGGACGGCCCGTCGCTCGCGCGGCAGGCACGGGGAACTCGCCGATCGGCACCTCGATCCGATGGCGCTCGTAGAGGCGCACGGCGAGCGGATCGCCGTCGGCCGGCCACGGTCGTCCGGGCAACGGGATCGAGACCATCGACCCGAGCATCGGATCGGCGACCGGAGGGGCGATCCCGAGTGCCCGGCACAGCCGGTCTCGGGCCTGCCGGGCGAGCTCGTGGTCGGCGGCGCGGCTCGCTGCCCAGCCGCCCGGCCGAAGCCCCCCGCCGAAGGCGATCGCAGCCGGGACGCTCAGGAACGCCGTCGGGTCGGCGGTCCCGGTCCAGTCCGCCTCGAGTCGGAACGGTCCGCGGTCCGTCCGCGCTGAGTTGGCGCCGTGTGAGATCGCGAGTGGCCGGATGCCGGACTGGCGGTCGGACCGGACGTGGAGGAAGGCGCTGCCCTTCGGCGCGAACAGCCACTTGTGGGCATTGCCGACGTAGTAGGCGGCGCCGAGCCGGTCGAGGTCGAGGTCCACCATGCCCGGCGCGTGGGCGCCGTCGACGAGACAGTCGACTCCCCGCTGGCCGAGCTCGGCGACGAGCCGCTCGACGGGCAGGATCACGCCGGTCGGGCTCGTGACGTGGCTGACGAGCGCGAACCGCGTCCGCGTCGTGACCGCGCCCAGGATCGCGTCGACGGCCTCGCCAGGGTCGCCGATCGGGTACGGGACCTCGGCGACCACGACGCTCGCCCCGTCCCGCTCGGCCGCGAAGCCCAGGGCGTTGAGGATCGCGTTGTATTCGTGGTCGGTCGTCAGCAGCTCGTCCCCGGCAGCGAACCGGAGCGAGCGGAGGATCGTCGCCGTGCCGCTCGTCGCGTTCGGGACGAACGCCAGGTCGTCCGGCCGTGAACCGACGAACCCCGCGAGCTCGGTCCGCGCGGTGTCGAGGTGGCCCTCGAGCTCGCGCGCCAGGAACCTGACCGGCTCCGCCTCCATGCGGTCGCGCCAGGCCTGCTGGTCGGCCAGGACCTCGCGCGGGCAGGCCCCGAACGAACCGTGGTTCAGGAAGTCGATCGACGGGTCGAGCGACCACCGGGCGGCGAGGTCCGGCGGCTCGGTCACTCGCCTTCGGGCCGGTCGCTGCGGTCGGGATCGTCGCCCCCGACGGTCGCCTCGTCGCGCGCGACCGTCGCGTCCTCGGGCGTGACCGTCGACGGCTCGCGGGATGGGACGTCACGAGCCGGTCCGTGGACCTGCTTGATCACCGGGCGTTCGACGACCACCGTCGGGCCCGGCTGGGTCCGCAGCCGGCCGAACCCGAGTCGGGCGGCCACGTAGGGGGTCACGTAGGCGAGTGCGAGCAGCGGGCCGAGGTAGCGGCCGATGCCGGGCAGCTCCGCCGCCAGCAGCCCGGCGAGGAGCATCACACCGAGATAGACGCCGGCCGCTCGGGGCGACCAGCCCGACCGTCGCAGACGGGAGACGGGCGCCAGCAACAGGATGAACAGGACGAGCGCGAGGGCGAGCAGGGCCGGGCTCAGCACGACGCGATGATACGGTCCGCGTCGGAGCGCGGGAACGACCGCGAGGGTCCTGGCCGGGTGTCCCGGGCCGTGGGAACCCGCCCCGAGCGAGGTCGACGCGGGCTACGATGGCCGCCCGTCCACGGTCGGCCATCGGCGACCTCGGGCGGTCGGATCGACCCAACCCGCCCGAGTCCCATGGCCGCTGTCCGCTCTCCGTCGCGCCTCACCGCCTGGCTGACCCGCTGGCAGCCGATCCTGCCGCTGTTCCTCGCGGAATTCGTGGTCTGGCTCGGGTTCGGCGCGTTCCTGCCGATCCTGCCGCTCTATCTGACCTCGCGCGGGATCGATGTGGCGACCCTCGGGCTGATCATCGCCGCCTGGCCGGCGGCGCGCCTCATCGCCGAGCCGGTGTTCGGCTGGATCGCCGACCGGACGGCGCGCAAGCCGATCATGGTCGCGGCACTGCTCATCAACGCGGCGCTCCTCCCGCTCCCGCTGTTCACCGCGGGCGCATCCGCGTTCATCGTCCTGCGCGCCCTCGAGGGGCTCGCCACCGCCGCCTATGATCCCGCCGCCCGGGGATTCCTCGTCGATGCGACCCCGTCGGACCGGCAGGGTGAAGCGTTCGGCCTGTATGGCGCGGCGCAGATGGCCGGTCTTCTGTTCGGGCCGGCGATCGGCGGCATCGGAGCGTCGGTCTTCCATGACGAGGCGTTCGTGTTCTGGCTGGCGGCCGTGGCCTCGGCGGCCGCCGCGGTCGTCATCGCGGTCGCGGTGCGGGAGGGGCCCCGAACGCGAGTCGCGACGGGGATCCCGGTCGAGGGTGTCACCGAGCTGTCCGGTTCGCCGAGCAATGCGACACCGACGCCCGAGGCCGAACCGGCCGGCCCGGCCGGGGCCGGCCGGCGATCCGCCCCGGCGCGGTTGGCGAACCGGCTGCTGATCGCGGCGATCGTGATCAACGCCGGCGGCGCGTTCGCCCAGGGGACCTACGAGGTGATCTGGTCGTTGTTCCTGACCTCGCTCGGAGCGAGCCTCGACCTCGTCGGCGCCACGTTCGCCACGTTCGCCATCCCGATCCTGCTGTTCTCGCCGGCAGCCGGCCGGATCGTCGACCGGCGCGGCGGGCTCGTGTTCATCGTGGTCGGCTCGATCGCCCCGATCGTCGCCGGGATCTGCTACACGATGATCCAGGACCCACTCCTGGCGATCCCGCTGATCCTCCTCGAGTCGACCGGGTTCGCGATCCTCTTTCCGGCGCTGTTCGCGGTCGTGGCGGCCGGCAGCCCCGTCGATCGCTCGTCGACCGCCCAGGGCCTGTTCGGCGCGGCCGGGACGGTCGGGTTCATCGTGGCGTCGCTGATCGCCGGCCAGCTCGCCAAGGTCGACATCCGCCTGCCGTTCTGGGCCTTCGTCGGCGTGTCATCGCTGTCGTTGGCGATCGGTCTGGCGATCGGGGCCGGACCCATCCGGGCGATGCGGACACGGACCGACTCGGGCGCCCCGGCCGCCACCGTCGGTTGACGATTCGGGCTCCAGTCGCTAGAGTCATAGGTCGCGGGGTGGAGCAGCGGCAGCTCGTCGGGCTCATAACCCGAAGGTCGGCGGTTCGAATCCGTCCCCCGCAACCAATCGCCTCTACCTCAGAACCCAGGCTCCGACCGGCCTGGGTTCTTCCTTTGCCGGCGATGGTCGGACCGCCGGGCTCGCCGCCGGCGAACGCACGGGACCCGAGCCGTACGGCCCGGGTCCCCGTGGCATCGTGTTCGCCCGATCCCTCGAGCGGTGGCGATCAGCCGGCCGGCGTCTCCGCCTTGGCCGAGCTGTCGCCAGCGGCCGCCGCGGCTTCCTTGACGACCGCTGCGGTCTCCTTGTCGACCGGGACGGCCTTGACCACCTTGGACTCCGGGATGGTCGCCTTCACCTTGTCGACGGCCGCGAGGTCGACGAGCGCGACGATCCCTGAGGTACCCGGGGTGATCACCTCGGCGAGGTCCGCGGCGACCTGGCCCTTCTTGAGCTGGTTGCCGACCTTGCCGGCCGCGCCACCCACGACACCCCCGGCGACGATCCCGGCCAGGATCGAGGGCGGGAAGATGATCGCAAGCACCCCGCCGGCGACCGCACCCCAGACGAACCCGTTGCGCGAGGTGTGATCGGACATCCGCTTCACGCGGATCTTGCCGTCATGATCCGCGTTGACCACGAGGACGCCGTCGATGTCGAGCTCGCCCGCGGACTCCGCGTCGCGGAGGGCTTCGTAGGCCGCCTCGGCCGCGTTCATGTCGGCGAACTGGGCTACGAGCACGGCCTGGTCGCCCTGGACGGCGAGCACCGCCTCGGCCTGGATGCCGCTGTCGTCGCCCACGGCGGCCGCCACGACGACGACCGGCTCCTTGTTCGTCTCGGACATGGTGATGTCCTCCGTTGCGTGGATGGTCGTCACCAGTACAGCACCGATCGGCTCCGACCGCATCGTCCGAACCGGATGACGCCGGCCCGACGATCAGTCGCCGAAGATGCGCTCGATCGCCTGGACGAGTGCGCGACCATCGGCGCCGTCCGGGTCCTTCTCCGGGTTGTAGCACGACACCGACCAACCGACGAGGCCGGGTTCGGCGGCGATCGGTCGGAGGAGCTCGACGAGCTGATCCCAGTCGAGACCCTCCGGGATGAGGTAGTCGGTGGCCGGGAAGACGAGCTCGTCGAGGACATCGAGATCGACATGCAGCCACCGTCGTTCGGCGGACCGGCCGACATGGTCGAGCGCGGCCCGGGCCGTGGCCGCCGGTCCGTCGCGCCGGATGGTGTCGGCATCGGCGTCGAACAGGCCGGCGCGCCGGTTGGCCGCGAGCTGGTCGCCGAGGTCGTCGAGCTCGGTCGGGTCGCGGTAGCCGAGGATCGCGATCGCGCCGGCCGGCACGACCGGGACCGGGGCGACCCGCTCGACCCACGGCGCCGGACCGTCACCGAGGACGACCGCGACCGGCATGTCCGCTGCCTCGCCCGTCGGCGAGGTCCGGCCGTCGTAGAAGTCGAGGTGGCCGTCGACGTAGATGAGGCCGATCGACCCGAGGGCATCGCGCGCACCTGCGACCGCCCCGGCGAGCAACGTGCAGCAACCACCGAGGAGGAACGGGCGATCGCCGGCCGCGCACCGCTCGGCGACCGCGCGCCTGAGGACGTCGGTCGTGGCCAGCACGCCCGCCTCGCCGACGAGCCCGGTCGACGGATCGCGGTCGTGATCCGGGATCCGGACGGGCAGGTCCCCGGCGTCCGGCCAGCCGAGGCGGTCGAGCCCGGCGGCCCGGACCGCCGCCGGCGACAGCTCGGTGCCGTGCGGCTCGGCGTGACCGAGCCCGACCGAGTCGATCGGGACGCCGATCGTGGTGAACGCGACGCCGATGGTGCTGGATCGGTGCCGGCCGACGACTTCGGGGCTCATCGCCACAGCCTACCCCGCTCGCCGTTGACGTCGCCCGGTGCCGGACTCTAGGCTGCCGGTCGAAGGTATCCGACCATGGGTCGCGGGGAGGTTCGATGCAGCGGATCGTCGGTCTGACGCTCGGAGCGGTCGTCAGCTACCTGCTCCTGGTGATCCTGGTCGGCACGACCGGCGACGCACCACGCGATTACCTGATCGCGGTCATCGCGGGCGCGATCGTCGCGTTGATCTGGCCATGGATCATCGCCTTCTCCGTCGGCCGGCGGGTCAAGGAGCGACGCGACGAGGAGATCCAGCGCGAGGTCGAGCGTCAGCTCGCGGAGGGCCGCAAGTCCGACTGATCCCGGCCTACTCCCAGCGGAAGGTCCGGGCCGCCAGCGCGGTCAGCAGCACGCCCCAGACCGCCAGGGTGGCGAGCGGGGCCCGCGCGTCGCCCGAGGTCGACCCGAACCCGATCCGCAGGGCGTCGGACAGTGCCGCGGCTGGGAGCACGCGGGCGATGTCGGCGAGGGCGGTGGGCAGGTGGTCGAGCGGCAGGACCACGCCGCCGAGCAGGATGAGCGCGAGGAAGAGCCCGTTGGCGATCGCCAGCGTCGCCTCGGCCCGGAGGGTGCCCGCGAGGAGCAACCCGAACCCGGCGAATGCGAGGGTGCCGAGGACCGCGGCCGCGAGGCAGATCGCGAGGTTCGCATTCGCGCCGGGCGACCAGCCGAGCGCGAGGACCGCCACGGCGATGAGGAGGACCGCCTGGCCGATCTCGACCACCGCGACCGTGGCGATCTTCGCGGCGATCAACCCCGAGCGGGGCAGCGGCGATCCCCCGAGTCGCTTGAGCACGCCGTAGGACCGTTCGAACGCGGTCGAGATCCCGAGATTGACGAGGCTGGTCGACACGATCGCCAGGGCGAGGATGCCGGGCAGGAGGAAGGCCACGCCCCCGCGGTCGAACGCGGGGACGACCGAGAAGAACACGAGCAGCACGAGCGGCACGACGACGGTCACGAACAGGTTCTCGCCGCGCCGGCTCAGGAGACGGAGCTCCATCCCGATCTGGGCGACGGTCGCGCGAGGGATCGAACCGGCGTTGCCGCCGCCGACGGGGCCGACCGCCGGATCCAGGATCGACGTCATCGCCCCTCCGCGCCGTCGCGGCCCGCAGCGCCGTCTCCAGCCTCGGGCCCGACGAGCTCGAGGTAGCGCTCCTCGAGCGACGTCCCGGCGGTCCGCAGCTCGTCGATGAGCAGTCCGCGCTCGTGACACCAGCCGGCGAGCGCGGCGAGCAGACCCGGCGATGGTGCGCTGCCCACGATCCGGTACCGGCCGACGCCTCCGTCGTCGATGAGTCGGGGATCGGCGGAACCGGTCGTCGCGGCGCGGAGCGCCGACTCGAGGGCCGTCCGGTCGGCCGGAGCAAGGCCGCTGCCCAGGCCGAACCGCACGGCCGGCGTCGCGCCGGCCGCCAGCTCGGCGAGCGTCCCGTCGGCGACGACGCGGCCACGGACGACGATCGCGATCCGGTCCGCGAGCCGCTCGGCGTCGGCGAGCTCGTGGGTGGTCAACAGCACGCTCACCCCGTCGCCTCGGAGCGACCCGATGAGCTCGCGGGTGGCGGCCTTGGCGGCCGGGTCCATGCCGGCGGTCGGCTCGTCCAGGATGACGAGCTCGGGCCGGCCGACGAGCGCCAGGGCGAGGGCGAGGCGCTGGCGCTGGCCGCCGGACAGGACGCGGTAGCGCGTCGACGCCGCATCGGCCAGCCCGACCTTTTCGATGAGCCCGTCCGGGTCGAGTGGCTCGCGGTAGAACCGCGCGTAGAGCCGGGCGATCTCGCGCGGCGTGGCCTGCGGGTAGATCCCGCCGCCCTGGAGCATCAGGCCGACCCTCGAACGGAGCGACGGACCGTCGGCTGCGGGGTCGAGGCCGAGGACGCGGACGTCGCCCGAGTCGGCCCGGCGGTAGCCCTCGAGGATCTCGACCGTCGTCGTCTTGCCTGCGCCGTTCGGTCCGAGGAGCGCCACGACGGACCCGGCGGCGACCTCGAGGTCGAGCCCGTCGATGGCCGGGCGACCGTGGTACCGCTTGTGGAGGCCTCGGACGACGATGGCCGGTGCGCCGGCGAGGGTCACGGGATGATCTTGGCGAGCTGGCGGTCGAAGTCGGCCGGGGTCAGGGCGCCGATCTGACGCGAGGCGATGGTCCCGTCCCGGCCGATGAAGTAGGTCTGCGGCGGCGCGACCGCCTGCCAGGCGACGGCTCGGCTGCCATCGGGGTCGGTCACGGTCGGCCAGGTGGCGCCGTGATTCGCCGCGAAGGCCCGCGCGGCGTCCGCGTCGTCGTTCTTCCACTCGATGCCGACGATCGCGAGATCGTCGCCGGCATGGGCCTTGGCGGCCGCCACGAAGAGCGGGAACTCCTCCCGGCACGGGACGCACCACGACGCCCAGAAGTTGACGATGACGGGCCGGCCACGCAGGCTCGCCAGGTCGAACGCGGCTCCATCGAGGGTCGTCCCGGTCAGCGCCGGGGCCGGGTCGCCTGCAGCAGCCGGACCACGTGTCGGGCCGGCCGAGCCGCAGCCCGCGACGGCCACGACGAGCACGATGGACGCGAGGGCGGCCCGGACCGCCGGGCCGCGGAGACGAGGCGTGACAATGACCCCTAGTTCGCGCTGAGCGCCCCGACCATCGTGGGGTGCCACTTGCAGAAGTACTTGTATGTGCCCGCCTTGAGCGGGGGCACGCTGTAGACCGTGTCGCTGACGCCCTTGATCGTGGCGCCCTCGAAGACGATGGCCCCGCCCGTATCGGCGATCTCGATATCGTGCGGGATGCCCTCATCCTTGTTGACGAAGGCGATCGCGAGCGGCTTGCCGGCCGTGGACGTGATCGTCGTCGTGTCGAACTTGATGTCCTGGGCCGTGACGGTCACGTCCGCCGGCGGCAGGCTGGCCGGCGCCGAGGCACCGGCGGCCCCGGACGCCCCCGGCGAGGGCGACCCGCCGGTCGATCCGTTCGCCTCGCCCGATGGGATGAGCCCGCTATTCAGGATGATCCCGAGCACGAACAGCGCCCCGAACAGGGCGAACGTCCCGGTCGGGACGCGTGGTGCCGGGAGTGCCTCGAGGTGGCCCGTATCGTCGGCGGCCTCCGCGAGGATGTACTCGCGCCGCGCGTCGCGCAACCAGCCGACGAGACTCACGATGAGCATGATCACGCCCATCGCCAGGATCCAGCCGCCGAATACGAGCCCGTAGAAGATCACCGTGATCGCGATCGCGACGACGATCGGTCGGAACGACGGTCCCGGCATGTGGACGCCGGGCGGCGGCGGACCGTGGACCACGGCCGGCAGGTTCGACGCGCTCGGGACCGCGTGGTCGTAGTCGCGCATCGACTCGGCGCCCCAGTAGAGCAGCGTCAGGATCAGGGCAATGACGCCGAGGAAGAGGATCACCGGCCCGAAGACGAGTCCGAACAGGACCAGGAACACGCCGACCGCGCCGAAGATCGGGGCGAACGACGGTCCGGGCATGTGGACACCGGGTGGCGGGACCGGTCGGACCCGGCCCTTGCCACGACGGCGCGGTCCGAGGGCGGTCAGCCGCCAGACCAGCCAGCCGAAGAACAGGACGATGAGGGCGAGGATGGCGAGCGGGATGAGCCCGATCAGCGATCCCCAGTCCGGGATGATGAACTTCGAGGTGAGGTCGAGCAGACCGTTCCAGATCTGGTCCATCAGGGTGGTCGCGTCCGCTCGATCCGGGCCGGTGGTCGCCGCTCAGCCGCGCGGCGAGCCGGCGGCCAGCGAATAGAACGCGAGGCTCATCGCGATGCCCAGGCAGAACAGCATCGTGGCGCCTGCCGAGTCGTGGCTGAGGTAGAGGTAGACCACGGCCAGGACCGCGAAACCCAGCCCCAGGAAGAGGGCGTTCCGTGGATGGGCGATCGGATGATCCATCGTCGTCCTCGATCAGACCGGGTTGGGGATGACGTAGATGACGCTGAACAGGACGATCCAGACGACATCGACGAAGTGCCAGTAGATCGACGTCGCCTCGACCATGTCGTGGTGCTGGCTCGTGAACTGGCCGGCCATCGCCCGGTAGAGCACGACGGCCAGCATGATCACCCCGCCCAGGACGTGGGCGAAGTGGAAGCCGGTCAGCGTGTAGTACGTCGTCCCGAACGTGCCGGAATCGAGCCGGACGCCCTCGCTGTACAGGATCGAGTAATCCACCAGCTGGAGCAGGAGGAAGGTCGTGCCCAGGACGACCGTGACGGCGATGCTCCGGACGAGCTTGGTCCGGTCGTCGTGGCGGATGCCCCAGACCCCGAGCTGGCAGGTGAACGAGCTCGTGATCAGCAGGATCGTCGCGAACGTCACGATCGGGATGATCTGCTCGGCGGTCGGCAGCCAGTGGAGCTTGTCGGCGAAGCCCTCCGGCGGCCAGACCGGCGCGGTCGCCCGGACGTTGAAGTAGGCGGCGAACAGGCCCGCGAAGAACATCACCTCGCTGGTGATGAACAGGAGCATCCCGAGGATGACGTTGCTGATCCCGCCTTCGCGGGCGTGACCCTCGGCGACGGTGGTCGTGGTGATGGCCGTGCTGCTGGCGGTCATCCGTGCGACCCTTCGTTGAGCCCATGCCGCGCGTCGAACACCGGTCGCTCCGAACGGATCTCGGGGATCCGGTCGAAGTTGTACGGCGGCGGCGGTGACGAGGTCGCCCACTCGAGGGTGTTGCCCTCCCACGGGTCGTCACCGGCCGGCTCGCCGCTGCGCAGCGTCACGAAGACGTTCCAGATGAACGGGATCATGCTCAGCGCGATCGTGAATCCGCCGATGGTGGCGAGCAGGTTGAGGCTGCTCCAGTCCGCGGTCGGCGAGTAGTTGGCGATCCGGCGCGGCATCCCCTCGAGCCCGAGGATGTGCATCGGGAAGAACGTGAGGTTGAACCCGATGAACATGATGACGAACTGGATCTTGCCGAGCGTCTCGTTGAGCTTCCGACCGAACATCTTCGGGAACCAGTAGTAGACCCCGGCAAAGACCCCGAAGACCGAGCCACCGAAGAGCACGTAGTGGAGGTGCGCCACGACCCAGTAGGTGTCGTGGAGGGCGAAGTCGACCGGGACGGCCGCGCTGAACGCGCCGTTGATCCCGCCGATGAGGAACATCGTCAGGAACCCGAGGGCGAACAGCAGCGGCGTCGAGAACATCAGCTGGCCCTTGTACAGGGTCGCCGTCCAGTTGAACATCTTGACCCCGGTCGGGATCGCGATGAGGAACGTCATGAAGCTGAAGAACGGCAGGGCCACTGCGCCGGTCGTGAACATGTGGTGGGCCCAGACGCTGAAGCCGAGGGCGCCGATCGCCGCCGTCGCGAAGATGAACGCCTTGTAGCCGAAGAGCGGCTTGCGGCTGAACACCGGCAGGATCTCGCTCACGATGCCCATCGCCGGCAGGACCATGATGTAGACGGCCGGGTGCGAGTAGAACCAGAACACGTTCTGCCACAGGATCGCGTTCCCGCCATTCGCGGGATCGAAGAAGTGCCCGCCGTAGTTCCGGTCGATGAACAGCATGATCAGACCGCTCGTCAGGACGGGCGTCGCGAGCACGACGAGGGTGCTCGTGACGAGCATCGTCCAGACCATGATCGGCAGTCGGAACATCGTCATGCCGGGCGCGCGCATCTTGAAGATCGTGACGAGGAAGTTGATCCCGCCGAGGATCGAGCTCGTCCCGATGAGGATGACGCCGACGATCCACAGGTCCTGGCCGACGCCCGAGTACTTGGCTTCGGACAGTGGCGCGTAGCTCGTCCAGCCGGCGGCGGCCGCGCCGCCCGTCACGAACCCGGTCAGGATCAGGATCGCGGCCAGCGGCAGCATCCAGAACGACAGCGCGTTGATCCGCGGGAAGGCCATGTCCGGCGCGCCGATCTGGAGCGGAACGACGTAGTTCCCGAAGCCGGCCAGGATCGGGATGATGAACAGGAACAGCATCAGCGAGGCGTGGATCGTGAACGCCTGGTTGTAGGTCGACTCGGTGACCAGCTGGAGCCCCGGGAACGCCAGCTCGGCCCGGACCACCAGGGCCAGGATGCCGCCGATGATGAACATCACGAACGAGTTGGCCAGGTACAGGATCCCGATCCGCTTGTGATCGGTGGTGGTCAGCCAGTCGTAGAGGCCGTACCGGGCCCCGGTGGCGGCAGGCGTCAGCGCGGTCGTCGCCATCGATGCTCCCTACTTCACCGTGAGCGTGCCGGTCATCGCCGGGTGGACGGTACAGGCGAATGTGTAAGTCCCCGCCTGGAGCGTCGGGATCGGGTAGGTCTTCGAGTCGACGCCCTTGAAGATCTCGCCGTTGAACACCTCGGCGCCCGCCGCATCGTGGATGTTGACGTTGTGCAGGATCCCGGCGTCGTCGTTCTGGAACTTGATCGAGAAGGGCTGTCCGGCCGGACCCTCCAGCGTCGACTTGTCGAACTTGACGTCCTTCGCCGCCAGGTCGAGCTGGACCTGGCCCGCTCCGCCGCTCGGCGGCGGCGGCGGCGTCTCGTTGGCCTTGGCGATCTTGGCGGCCAGCCAGGCGTCGAAGTCGGTGGCGCTGAGCGCCTTGACCTCGAACAGCATCGAACCGTGGTAGGTGCCGCACAGCTCGGCGCACTGACCACGGAACGTCTGGCCGACGTCGGTCGGATCCACGGTGAAGTCGAAGCTGTTGTTGCGGCCCGGGACGACGTCACGCTTGAACAGGAACTGCGGGACATAGAAGGCGTGGATCACGTCCTCGGAGCGGAGGTCGAGGTGGATCGGCTTGCCGACCGGGACGTCCATCTCCGGCTCGAGCTGTTGGTACAGGACCGTCTGGCCGTCCGCGGACAGGTACTCGAACGACCACTGGAACTGGGCGGCCACCGCCCGGATCCGGACGTCGGTCACGGTCGCCGCATCGACCTTGGTCAGCGTGCTGTACGAGAACACGAACATGATCCCGACGATGATCGTCGGGATGACCGTCCAGATGATCTCCAGGACGTTGTTGCCGTGGATCTGCGGGGGCAGCTCGGTGTCCGTCGGCTTGCGCCGGTAGCGGATCACTGCGAACAGGATGAGCCCGGTCACGAGGGCCCAGATGATCAGCGCGATCGCCAGGACGAAGTAGTACAGCCACTCGATCTCCTGGGCGGAGGTCGTCACTGGCTTCGGCGGACCGAACGAACCGCAGCCGGCCAGCAGGATCACCAGGGCGGCCAGCGCCACCATCGCCGCGGGGCGCGACCGGGTGAGCCTGGGCAACGACATGGGGTGGTGTCCTCGCGACTCGTCGACGGGGCCGGACAAGACGCGACCATGATAGCGGCCACCGTCGGGCGCTGTCTGTCTACGATCCTGTCCCGCCGCCCTGTCGGCACCGTGCCGCCGCCCTGTCGGCGCCCGTGCCGGCAGCCCTGTCGGCGCCGTGCCCGCGGGCGGTCGCCCAGTCCTGTCCGCGGGCGGTCCCCCCGCTCGATCCGGGGCAGAATGGGCCCGTGATCCACCCCGCCGTCGGTCGCCGCGCGCTGGCTCGGATCGCCGCGGTCGTCGGTCCGCTCGGCGGCTGGCTGGTCCTTGCCCGGACCGTCTCGGCGCACGGCGTGGTCCCGGCCGCCCCAGTGCTGCCGGATGTCCTGTTCGCGTGGTCCTTCGATCCGTCGGTCGTGGTCCCGCTCGGTCTCGGCGCGGCGCTCTACCTCGTCGCCGTGCGCGCCGTCGACCGGGCCCATCCCTTGAACCCGGTCCCGACCATCCGGTCCGTCTGCTGGCTGCTCGGGCTCGGCGCGATCCTCGTCGCCCTCCAGTCGCCGATCGAGCGGTTCGACACGACCCTGTTCAGCGTCCACATGGTCCAGCACATCCTGCTCACGCTCATCGCGCCGCCGCTGCTGGCGCTCGGTGCCCCGATCACATTGCTCCTGCGGGCCAGCCGGCCCGAGACCCGTCGGCAGGTCATCCTGCCGGTCCTTCATTCGCTGCCCGTCCGGGTCATCACGTTCCCGGTCGTGACCTGGCTCCTGTTCGCGCTCGCGATGTGGGGGACCCACTTCTCGCCGATCTTCGACCGCTCGCTCGAGGACCCGTCGCTCCACCAGCTGGAGCACGCCTTCTACCTCATCGCCGGCTGCCTGTTCTGGTGGCCGGTCGTCGCCCTCGACCCGAGCCCGTGGCGGATGCGCGAGCCGGCCCGGATCCTCTACACGTTCCTCCAGATGCCCCAGAACTCCTTCCTCGGGCTGGCGATCCTGAGCGCCACGAGCCCGCTCTACGCGCATTACGCGACGCTTGCCAGAGCGTGGGGCCCGGCGGTCCTCGACGATCAGGTGGCCGCAGGCGCGGTGATGTGGGTCATCGGCGACCTCGTGTTCCTCGGGGCCATCCTCGGCATCGTCGTCGGCTGGATGCGGCGCGAGGAGCGCGAGGCGCGCGCCTCCGACGCGCGCGAGGACGCCGCCCGGGCCGAGCTCAGGGAGCGCGAGACACGCCTGGCCGAACGCCTCGCCCGCGAACGCGGCGAGACCTGATCCGGGCTGTCAACCGGCATGTCGGCGGCTCGAAGCCGACGAAACTCGCGACGTAGCACGTCCGGATCGGCAGTCGGGCCGGGCCGGCGTGGTGCGGGCTCAGCCGTCGCGAGGATCTGGCGCGTCGAGCAACCGACGATAGGCGACCGGGTCCACATTGCCGCCGCTGACGATGGCCACGACCGGGCCGGCCGAGTCGCCCAGGCCGAGCTCGGACGACCGGAACCGGAGGGCTGCGATCGTCAAGGCACCGGATGGCTCGACGACGAGCCGCGCCTCCTCGGCCGCGATCCGCACCCCGGCCGCGATCTCCGCCTCGGACACCGTCACGATCCGGTCCAGCAGTGCTCGCAGGTGGGCGAACGTCCGTCGTCCGAGAGACTGCGTCCGGGTCCCGTCGGCGATCGTCCGGCCGACGAGCTCGGCCGGCCACTCGACGATGCGGTCGGCCTCGAGCGAGTCGCGTGCGTCGGCCGCCAGCTCGGGTTCGACGCCGATGACCCGGATCTCCGAGCGGATCGACCGGGCGGCCGCCGCGACGCCGCTGGCCAGCCCGCCGCCGCCGATCGGGACGAGGATCGCCGCGACGTCGGGCAGGTCCTCGACGATCTCCAGGCCGCAGGTCCCCTGACCGGCGATGATCCGGTCGTCGTCGTAGGGCGGGATGACCGCCAGGCCCCGCTCCGCGGCGAGGCGTTCCGCGACGACCCGGCGTTCCTCACTGCTCGGACCGACGACGACGATCTCGGCCCCATCGGCGGCCACCCGGGCTCGCTTGATCGCCGGGGCGTCGGACGGCATCACGACCACCGCCGGGGCGCCGAGCAGCCTGGCCGCCCGGGCCACCCCCTGGGCGTGGTTGCCGCTCGAGTAGGTGATCACCCCGCGGGCGCGGGCTTCAGGCGTGAGCGACGCGACCGCGACATAGGCGCCGCGGATCTTGAACGCCCCGATCGGCTGGAGCGACTCCGCCTTGAGGACGTGATCCCTTCCGTCGGAGGCGAGCCGGATGAGCGGTGTCCGGAGCGCGACGCCCTCGAGCGTCCGGGCGGCCGCCCGGATCTCATCGAGCGAGACCAGCCGTTCGGCGGTCGGCGCGGTCATCGACCCTCGGCCACGAGCTTCTGGCAGGTGATGCAATAGGCGGCCCAGGGCAGCGCCTCGAGCCGGCCCAGCGCGATCTCGGCGCCACAGCGGAGGCATCGACCGAAGGTCCCGGCATCGATCCGGGCCAGGGCTGCGTCGACGAGCTCGAGCTCCTTCTCGGCCTTGTCGCGCAGGGCCAGGTCGCGCTGCTGGGCGAACACCTGGCTAGCGGCCGCGGCCTGCGAGCCGTAGGTCATCTGGCCGGGAGCCTCGACGCCCAGGTCGAGTTCCGTGTGCAACCTCCCGCGCTCCGCCTCGAGCACGGTCCGGGCGGCGGCCATCCCTGCGCTGTCCATGCCCGGGATGGTACGCCCGGCAGGGTCGAGCGGACGACGCGATATACTCCCGGGGAGTACCGACCCGCACGAGCGGTCGGTCGATCCGGAGTGCCGACGATGACCGACCAACCCGAGATCGCCATCGACCCCGTGTGTGGGATGACCGTCGACAGCCGGACCTCCCAACTGTCGATCGAGCACGACGGGACGATCTACTGGTTCTGCGGCCGCGGCTGCCTGCTCGAGTTCCGCGACGATCCCGATCGGTACCTCGATCCGGACTACACGCCCTCGATGTGAGCTCGCGGCGGTCGTCTTCGCGTTCGTCGATAAGTCGCAGGTGATCGGCCGACGTCAGACTGATCGTCCGCTCCCTGGATCGCGACCGATGTCGTCGCGAGGGGTGCGCCTCGGGGCACGAGGAGGTCGGGTCGTGCTCCGCGTGCTCGCTCAACGGTTCGCCGCCGCCGCATTCGTCGCGGCCGCGGTCATCACGACCGTCTGGCCGGCCCCGGCCCCCGACGGCCGCCGCTGGGAGGCCGGCGGGATCGCCGCCATCGACGATCTGCGATCGCATGCCGCCCGTCACGAGTCGACCGGTCGCCGCTGGGACTGAGCGGTCCGCCGCGGCCCGCGTTCAGCGCCCGACCGACGGTGTCCCGGCCGTGTCCGAGCTCAGCCGCTGGGCGAGGTAGACCGGGATCGTCGAGAGCAGGATCAGGAACAGTGCGACGACGTTGACGATCGGACGCTGGTTCGGCAGCCGGAGATGGTTGAGGATCCAGATCGGCAGCGTCTCCTGGGTCCCGGCCGTGAACGTCGTCACGATGATCTCGTCGAATGACAGGGCGAAGGCGAGCAGTCCCGCGGCCACGATCGCGGTGCGCAGGACCGGGAACGTCACGTAGCGGAAGGTCTGCCACGAATCCGCGCCGAGGTCGGCGGACGCCTCCTCGATCGACGACGACGAGCGGCGCAGCCGGGCGATCACGTTGTTGTAGACGACGACCACGCAGAACGTCGCGTGGCCGACGACGATGGTGAGCGTGCCGAACGGGATCCCGAAGTTGTGGAATGTCGCGTTGAGCGCCATCCCGGTGATGATCCCAGGCAGCGCGATCGGCAGGACGAGCGCGAACGAGATGACCTCGCGCCCGAAGAACCGATGCCGGTGGACGGCGAACGATGCCAGGCTGCCGAGGATGACGGCCAGCGCCGTCGCAAGCAGTCCCACGGTCAGTGACAGGAGGAACGCGCTCCGGACCGCCTCGTTGGAGAAGGCCTCACCGAACCACTTCGTGCTGTATTCCTGGATCGGCCAGACCTGGATCCGCTGGGCGTTGAACGCGTACAGCCCGATGATGACCAGCGGGACGTAGAGGAACACGAGGACGACGCCGGTCGCGATCCGGAGCAGGATGCGGCTCACCGCCGACCGCCAATTCGGCGGATGGCGTCAGAGCGCATCGAACGCCCCGAGTCGACGCGCGACGAGCAGGTAGATGCCCATGATCCCGACCGGCACGAGCGCGAACGCGGCCGCGAACGGGATGTCGCCGGCGACGCCCTGGCTCACATAGACGACGTTGCCGATGAACTGGGTGTTCGAGACGAGGGCCGGGATGATGTAGTCGCCGAGGGTCAGCGAGAACGTGAAGATCGACCCCGCGACGAGCGCCGGCAGGGCGAGCGGCAAGACGACCCGCCGGAACGTCATCCCGCTCCGGGCACCCAGGTCGGCCGAGGCCTCGAAGTACGAGGGGGGGATCCGCTCGAGCCCCGCGTACAGCGGCAGGATCATGTACGGCAGCCACATGTAGATGAAGACGATGGTCATCGACAGGTCGGAGATCCCGAAGACATCCGCTGCCCCGTCGATCCCGACCAGCTGGAGGGCCCAGTCGAGCGGGCCATTCGGGGCGAGGATGACTCGCCAGGCATACGCCTTGACGAGGTAGCTGCCCCACAGGGGCAGCAGCACCGACATGAACAGCAGTGCGCGGCGTCGCGGCGACGCGACGCGGGCCATGTAATAGGCGATCGGGAACGCGATGAGCGCATCGACGATCGTGACGATCGCCGCCACGCTCACCGTGCGCAGGACGATCGTGCCGTAGACCGGCTCGTCGAGCATCCGCTGGAAGTTCGCCAGCGTGAACTGCTTGACGACCGCGCCCGTCGTCGGGTCGAGGGACCAGAACGCGAACGCGAACAGCAGCGCGAGCGAGCCGAAGTAGACGACCCCGAACCAGCCGATTGGGGCGACGAGGAGCGCACCGAGCTGGATCCGCGGTCGCCGATGGAGCCAGGCGAACAGCCGGTGACCCGGACTCGTGGGCGTCGATTCGGCGGCGGTCATCGGTGCTGGTCGGGGCTCCGAGGCTTGGATCGAGGCCGGGGATCCGCCTGGATCGCCCGGCCTCGACGCACGTGATCGAGCGCTGGGGTCAGCCCTTCACGCCGGTGTAGGCCGAGACCCATTGGTCGTAGGGGATGCAGGTCAGACCCCGGTCGTCGCCACAGTCGCGGACCGGCGTCTTCCAGAACTTGATCGCGTTGTAGAACGCCTCATCCGTGACGTGATAGGCGGTGCAGAAGTCCTTGAGCGCGTACTGCTTCGTGCTGGAGTCGAGGATCGGACATGCCTTCGGGTTGGCCGGTGCCTCGCCGAAGTACTCGGCGACCTGGGCCTGGACCTCGGGCGTGACCATCCAGGCCATCCACTTGAGCATGCAGTTCGGATGCTTGGCGTAGCGCGACAGCATCCACGTATCGGACCAGCCGGTCATCCCCTCGGTGGGTACGACCGCCTCGACCGGGACGCCGGAGCCCTTGAGGGTATTGGTCTGGTACTGCCAGCTCGTGCCCAATGTCGTCGTGCCGTTAGTGAAGTTGTCGATCTCGTCCGTGAACGAGGTCCAGTACTTGCCGACGAACGGGCGCTGCTCCTTGAGCAGGGCGACGGCCGCATCGAACTGCTCCTGGGTGAGCTCGTACGGATCGGTGATCTTCAGCTCGGGCTTGTGGGCCATCAGATAGAGGGCCGCGTCGGCGAGGTAGATCGACCCACCATAGGCCGTGACCTTGCCCTTGTAGTCGGCCATCTTGGCCGGGTCGAAGACCGCGTCCCAGCTCGTCGGCGGGGTCGTGAACTTCTTCGTGTTGTACATCAGGGTGTTGCCGCCCCAGCCGTGCGAGATCCCGTAGTGGTAGTTGTTGACGGTGTTATTGGCGGGGCTCTGCAGGAACGACGACAGGTCCTTGTAGTCCGGGATGACCGCCGGGTCGACCGGCGCCACCTCGGCGCGGTCGATGAGCCGGTTCGAGGCATCGCCCGAGGCGGAGACGCCGTCATACAGCCCGTGGCCCTGGGTCATGAGGGTGTACATCTCATCCGAGGTGTCCGCGGTCTTGACGGTGACCTTGGCGCAGTCGGGGTTCGCGGCGATGAACGGGTTCACCCAGTCGTAATCCTTGAGGTTCGACCCGTCCTCGACGTAGCCGACCCAGGCGACGAGGTTGAGCTCGCCTTCGCCCGGCCCGATCGAGGCGGCCGGGACCTCGCTGGCCGGCGCGCTCGCGGGCGCCTCGCTGGCGGGCGCCGGCTGGCTCGCCGGAGCCTGGCTCGCCGGGGCCGAGCTCGCCGACGGCGAGGTCGCCGACGATGAACACGCCGCTGCGAGGATCGCCACGATGGCAGTCGCGATGAGCACCTTGCGTTGACCCATGGTCTCTCCTCCTCCGTCCCGGTCAGTCACCGACCGGGAAGTTGTGCTGCCGCTTCCAGACCAGTCGCACTGGTCGCCCCGTTGCGGCGAGAACGTCCATCGATGAGATCGTCAGGTTCTGGGCGGTGACGACCAGTTCGCCACCGGCATCGAGGGCCACGACATAGCGGGTATCCGAGCCCAGGTAGATCACGTCTGAGATCCGGCCCGTTGCACTCGTCTCGTCTTCGGCGGGGGTCTCGGACGGGTCCGCCAGACGGATCTTCTCGGGCCGGACCGTGAACGTGCCGGGCCGTCCCACGATCCGCTCCGCGGCCTCGCCGGTCAGCAGGTTCGACGTTCCGACGAAGCCGGCGACGAAGGCCGTGGCGGGCCGTTCGTAGACGTCCGCCGGCGACCCGACCTGCTCGATCCGGCCGCGGTTGAAGACCGCGATCCGGTCGCTCATCGTCAGCGCTTCCTCCTGATCGTGGGTCACGTAGATGAACGTGATCCCGACCTGGTGCTGGATGGCCTTGAGCTCGATCTGCATCTCCTCGCGCAGCTTGAGGTCGAGCGCGCCGAGCGGCTCGTCGAGGAGCAGGACCCGCGGCCGGTTGACCAGGGCCCGGGCCAGGGCCACGCGCTGCCGCTGGCCGCCCGACAGCTGAGCGGGCTTGCGCTTCTCGTAGCCCTCGAGCCGGACCATCCGCAGCGCTTCGGTGACCCGTCCGCGGCGGTCGTCCTTGGGGACCTTGCGGATCATCAGCCCGTAGCCGACGTTGTCGCCGACGGTCATGTGCGGGAACAGTGCGTAGTCCTGGAAGACCGTGTTCACATCCCGCTCGAACGGGGCCTTCTGGCTGACGTCCTGGCCGTGGAGGAGGATCCGGCCGGAGCTCGGAAGCTCGAACCCGGCGATCATCCGGAGCGTCGTCGTCTTGCCCGAGCCCGACGGGCCGAGCATCGAGAAGAACTCGCCATCGGCGATGTCGAGGTCGATCCCGGCCACCGCCTCGACCTCGCCGAAGCGCTTCTGGACCCCCTCGAGCCGGACGGCCGATGTCCGCACGTGGTCCGTGCGTGCGCCGGGATCGGGTTCCCGCGTCTCCGCGGGGAGCGTCGGGGTCGCCAAGCGTCTCCTCGGGGTTGCCGCGCGGGTCGCGCGGAGGGTCACGCCCTCTCGGCATCGGACGGGACCGGTCCGGGCACCCACCGGAGGTCCGTCCGAACGCGAGAGATGGCGCACTGTCGCGCGTCATGGCCGCCGATGTCAAGACGGCGGGACGGCCCTAGACTCGCCCGCGATGGGTCCGTCTCGACGGTCACGCAGCGCGTTCCTCGTGGCGGTCCTGGCGGCCGCCGTCGCGGCGTGCGGCTCCGACGGCCCGACCGTCCCACCGCCGCTCGTGCCCGGAACGGTCGCAGCGCCGCGAGAGGTCAACATCGTGACCCGGGACTACCTGTTCGAACCCGCGCCGATCGAGCTCGTGCCGGGCGAGACCGTCCTCCTCCACGTGCTCGACGCCGGGCTCGCAGTCCACGAGGTCGTCATCGGTGACGCCGGGGTCCAGGCCGCCTGGGAGACCGCCGAGGCCGCGACCGCCTCGGCACCGCCCGGGCCGACGCCGGTGGTGAGCGTGCCACCGGGGTTGGCCGGTCTCCGCGTCGTCGTCCGATCCGGCGAGCGGCTCGACGTCGTCTGGACCGTCCCGACCGCGCCTGACCCGCTCATCGTCGGCTGTCATATCCCCGGGCACTGGGCGCGCGGGATGCAGACGACGATCCGGTTCGTGGCGCCGAACGGCTCGCCCGTCCCGTCGGCCGGGGCAGGTGTCCTGGCCGCGCCCGGCGGTCGGGGCCGGGGCGGTGATACGCTCTTGACCGTCCCGCGCGGCGTGAGCGCGGGGTCGTCCGAGTCGCTGAGCCTGAGAGAGGACACGAATGGCCTACGTGATCGCTGAGCCGTGCATCGACGTCCTCGATGTGTCGTGCGTCTCGGTCTGTCCGGTCGACTGCATCCACTACGAGGAAGGCACCGATCGGAAGCTGTTCATCGATCCGAACGAGTGCATCGACTGCGGCGCCTGCGAGCCCGAATGCCCGGTGAACGCGATCTTCCCCGAGGAATCGCTCCCGGTCGAATGGGCCAACTACACCCAGATCGATGCGACCTGGTTCACCGATCGAGCGGCAGCCCGAGCCGAGGTCGACGCACTCAAGCCGGCCTGACCGGCGCGTGCCCGGCAGCTCGACGGGCGTTCGAGGCGAGCCGGGCTAGACTCCGCTGGTGCGGATCGTCTCGCTCCTCCCCTCGGCCACGGAGATCGTCTTCGCGCTCGGGCTGGGTGACGAGCTCGTCGGGGTGACCCACGAGTGCGACTGGCCCCCGGAGGCCGCGGCGCTTCCGGCGGTCACCCGCAGCACCCACGATCTTGGTGACGTCGCGTCGCGCGAGATCGACCGACTCGTGGGCGAGGCCATCCACGGCGGGTCGTCGCTCTACGAGCTCGACGACGACGCGCTCGAAGCCCTCGAACCGGACCTCATCCTGACCCAGGAGCTGTGCGAGGTCTGCGCGGTGGGCTATCGCGAGGTCAACGAGGTCGCCCGGGCGATCGATGCCGAGGTGACCGTCGTGTCGCTCGAGCCGACGTCGATCGAGGGCATCCTCAATTCGATCTCGACCGTCGGGGCGATGACCGACGCGGAGGAGGCGGCCATCGACGTCGTCGCGGACCTGCGGGAGCGCCTCCGACGGCTGGAGACCCGGCTGGCGCGGCGGCGGGAGCGGGGCCAACCGCCCGTCCGGGTCGTCGGCGTCGAGTGGCTCGATCCGCCGTTCGCGACGGGCCACTGGGTCCCTGAGCAGATCCGTCGCGCCGGCGGCTGGGACGTCCTCGGTCGTGAGGGCGAGCGATCGGTCAGGACGACCTGGGACGCCATCCGCGAGGTCGACCCCGAGATGCTCGTGCTGATGCCGTGCGGGTTCCACCTGACGGAGACCGTGGCCGAGTGGGAGCGGACGCCTCGTCCGTCGTTCTGGCGTGAACTCGAGGCCGTCCGCCGCGGGCAGGTCTTCGCCGTGGATGGCTCCGCGTACTTCTCGCGCCCCGGGCCGCGGGTCATCGACGGGGTCGGGCTGCTGGCCGAGATCTTCGACCCCGACGGGTTCGTGGAGACCTCGCCGCTCGGCAGCTGGACCCCACTCCTCTAGGGGCCGGTCCGGTCATGCCCTTCCGGGCGACGTTCGACTGCCTGTGGTGCGGATCGCCCTGGGCCACCCGCGGCTCCGATGATCTCGAGGGATTCGCGCAGCTCTGCCCCGATTGCATCGGCCGGGCTGGCGAGAACGGCTTCCTGCGGTTCCGCCTGAAGACCGCCATCGAAGAGCGGGCGGCCGAGTCGACGGCGGCCCCGTCGACGGCTCCGGCCTCGAGGGAGACGACATCGTCCGCGCCGCCGCCGGCCGACCTCGGGGCCGAGATGATCGCCTACTACGAGGCGCGGGCCGGCGAGTACGACGACTGGTATCTGCGCCGCGATCGGTACGCGCACGGGCCGATCCACGACCAGGCCTGGAACGCCGAGCTCGACACCGCCACGCTCTGGGTGGATGGCCTGCCACTGTCCGGCGAGATCGTCGAGCTGGCCGCCGGGACGGGCTGGTGGAGCCCGCTCCTCGCGTCGAAGGGCGAGCTGTCGATCTACGACGCCGCGGAGGCGCCGCTCGATCGCGCGCGAGAGCGGTTGCTGGCTCACGGGCTGCGGGCCCACATCCATGTCCGCGATGCGTGGACGGACCCGGATCGCGAGGTGGACGGGCTCTTCACGGGGTTCTGGCTCAGTCATGTGTCGCGCGAGCGGCTGCCGGCCTTCCTCGACCTGGCCCGACGCTGGCTCCGGCCGGGCGGCCGGTTCGCGTTCATCGATTCGCGGGCCGATCCGCAGTCTGGTGCGGTCGATCGCCCGGTCACATCCGAGGCCGAGGGATCCAACGGGATCCAGCGTCGCCGGCTGGCCGACGGCCGGGAGTTCCGGGTCGTCAAGGTCATCTACGAGCCCGGTGAGCTCGAGGCGGCGCTCCGCCGCGCAGGGTTCGCCACGGTCGAGCTGACCACGACGCCTCGGTTCTTCGTGCTGGGCACGGCGTCGGTGGCGGGGCCGTCGGAATGAACCGGGACCGTATACTCCGCGCCATGTCCCCCCTCTCGAAGCGGACGATCGCCACGGTCGGCTCCGGCGTGATGGCCGAAGCGATGATCGCCGGGCTGTTGCGCGGCGACCTCGTGGCGCCGGAGCGCGTCGTGGCGAGCCATCCCCGGAGCGAGCGACGCGAGGAGCTCGCCCGGTCATATGGGATCCGGACCGTCAGTGGGAACGCCGAGGCTGTGGCCGGTGCCGATGTCATCCTCCTGGCGATCAAGCCCCAGATGCTGGCCCGGGTCGGGCGCGAGCTCCGGCCCCAGCTCCACGACGGGCAACTCGTCCTGTCGGTCATCGCCGGGGCCACGACGACCGCGCTCGAGGGCTTCCTTGGTCACCGCCAGATCGTCCGGAGCATGCCGAACACGCCGGCCCGGCTCGGGCGCGGTATGACCGTCTGGTATGCGACGCCGGAGACGACCGCCGAGCAGCGGGCCCAGGCGAGCACCCTCCTCCAGGCGCTGGGTGCCGAGCTCGAGGTCGACGACGAGCGGTTCGTGGCGATGGCCACCGCGGTCTCCGGGACCGGCCCGACCTACGTCTTCCTCGTCATGGAAGCGCTGATCGACGCCGCGGTCCACCTCGGCTTCCCCCGCCACGTCGCCCACGACCTCGTGGTCGAGACGCTCGAGGGCAGCACGTTCTTCGCGAAGCACTCCGGCGATCACCCGGCGGTCCTCCGGAACATGGTCACGTCGCCGGGCGGCACGAGCGCGGCCGCGCTCCACGAGCTCGAATCCGGGCGGCTGCGGACGGTCCTGTCCGAGGCCGTCTGGGCCGCCTACCGGCGGACGGTGGAGCTCGGCGACCAGCTCGAGGCGAGCGTCGGGGAGACCGCTCCGGATGGGGCGGCTGCTGCCCGTGGGGCCGCGAACGGGAAGGCCGCCGCCGGGTCCACGCCCCCCGGCGCGAAGGGGACCGCCAGCGCCAGACGTCCCTCGACCACCGAGCGTCGATGACGGTCGATCCGGCCGTCGAGGCGGCGCCCACCGCCCGACCCCAGGCGGGCGATCCCCTGACGATCGAGCGGGTGACCGCGTTCGACCCGCCACGCGAGTTCCGGCTCCACCCGCGAGATCGGTCGATCGCCTACACGGCCGAGGCCGGTGGGGCGCGCCAGCTGTTCGTGATGGGTCTGCGTGGCGGCAGCCCCATCCAGATCACGGCGTCCGACAAGGCCGTCTCGGACCCACAGTGGTCGCCCGACGGGCGGCGGCTGGCGTTCGTCCGGGAGGGCGGGCTCTGGGTCGTCGACGCCGACGGATCGCGCCAGGTCCCCGTCACCGAGCACCCGGCCGGCGCATCGCGGCCGCGCTGGTCACCGGACGGGCAGAGCATCGCGTTCGTGTCGCGCCGTCGAGGTTGGTCGCAGGTGTGGCGGATCGCCGCCCCGATCCCGCGCCGCGGCCGACCGGCGAGCCACCCCAAGCCGGCCGACCCGACGGCGCTGACGGCCGCGGGGATCGACGTCGATGAGTTCGCCTGGTCGCCGGACGGGTCGCGCGTGGCGATCGCCAGTCAGCGCGAGGACCACGGTTGGTGGTCGACCGTCTCCGTCGTCGATGTCGCGACGGGGGAGGAGCACCGGATCCCGCCCGGGTCCGCCTGGGAGTGCGGCCCACGCTGGCTGGCCGACGGTGGGCTGCTGATCCTGTCCGATGCCGATGGCTGGTTCCAGGTCATCCGGCTCGACCCGTTCCTGCGCGAGCGCACCCGCCTGACCACGGGCAAGCGCGAGCACGGCGACTCGACCGGTCTCTACGGCCACGTGGCCCTGCCGTCGCCCGATGGGACCCGGTTCGTCCACCCGGAGATCCACGACGGGGTCAGCGACCTGATCGTCGCGCCATCGGCCGCCGCGACGCCGATCAAGCGGCCACGTGGTCGCCCCCCGAAGAACCCGCGTCCGGGCGAGGCGGCCGGACCGGGTGTCCGCATCGACCCGTGGCCGGGTCTCTGGCGTGCCGTCGCCTGGACTGCCGACGGGGCGTGGGTCGCAGCGATCGGCGAGAACGAGCGCCGCCCGCAGGATCTGTGGCTGCTGCCGGTGCCCGGGACTGCGCCTGAGGGGTCGCGCCCGCGCCAGCTGACCGACAGCCTGCCGGCCGTCCTCCGACCCGCTCGTCTGGCGGATGCCGAGCGGATCTCCTTCCGGGCGCGCGACGGCCTGCGCATCGAAGGGAACCTGTTCCGGCCGGCGACCGCGACCGGCAAGCGCGGCGGCAGCCGCGTCCCGACGGTCGTCTTCCTGCACGGCGGTCCGACCTGGCAGAGCTTCCGGGCCTGGATGCCCTTCAAGCAGATCCTCGTCCATGAGGGGTTCGCCGTCCTCGACGTCGACTTCCGAGGCTCGACGGGCTACGGGCGCGACTTCCGGCTGGCGAATGTCGACGAGTGGGGCCACGCCGACGTCCACGACTGTGTCGATGCCGGCCGGTGGGCCGCCGAGCAGCCCTGGTCCGACGGCCGGCTCGTGGTCCACGGCGGGTCCTATGGCGGGTATCTGACGCTGTGTGCCCTCGTCGACGAGCCGTCGCTGTGGGCGGCGGGCGTCGACCTGTACGGAGATTCGGAGATCGCCGAGAGCTATCGCCACGGGGATCGGCCCGGCCGGCTCGACCTGCACCGGATGATGGGCGACCCCGACGACCCCGCCCGTGCAGCGGGGTTCCGACGGGGCTCACCGGTCTATGGGGCCGAGCGGATCGAGGCACCCGTCCTGCTCATCCACGGCCGCAAGGACAAGCGCGTCGTGCCGCTCATGACCGAGCGGATGATCGAGGCCCTGACGATCGAGGACAAGCACCACGAGGTGCACTGGTACGACGACGAGGCCCATGGCTGGGAGCGTCGGGAGAACCGGCGCGACGCCTGGAACCGGATCGTCGCCTTCCTCCGCAGCCACGGGCTCGGCCGCCCGCCCGCCGACTGATCGGATCGGGCGTCAGGCGGGCGCGCCGTCGCGCGGGATCACGCTCACCCGTCCGTCCGCCTCCACGACCGCCAGGCTGACGTCGCTCACCGACGCCACCCCATGGGATCGGATCGCCGCGTCGAGCTCGTCGCGATCGATGCGGGCCCGGCGCATCGCGTCGGGCAGGATCTTGCCACCGCTGACGATGAGGATCGGCTCGCCCTCGAGGATCCGCGCCAGCCGACGGCTGCGCTTCAGGACGGTGTTCAACGCCCGATCGAGGATGAGCAACGTCGCGGCCGAGATGAGGCCACCGGCCAGGGTCGTGTTCTGGCCGACCATCGCGTTCTGGACGCCGTTGGCGATGATCAGGATCACGACGAGGTCGAGGATCGACATCTGACCGACCTCGCGTCGGCCGGCCAGCCGCAGCCCGATGACAAGGAACAGGTAGACGAGCCCGGTCCGGATCGCGACCTCGAGCGGACCGGAGCCGAGGTCGGGCATCCCTCAGAGCGCCGCGGTCAGCTGGTCGACGTGGCCCTCCGCGTGGCTGACGACGAACCGTTCGAGGATGTCGCTCACTCGCATCTCGCCACCCGTGGGATGGAGGCCTCGCCGGTCGAGATCCTCGGCCGAGAGCTCGCCGAACCGGCGGACGTAGCGCTCGGCGGTCGCCGAGATCCGGTCGAGGAGCTCACGCGGCGGGAGGGTCCGGTCGCGCTCGATCGTCAGGACGCGGACCCGGTCCGCAGTCGTCCTTCCGAACGGCACCGGCCCCGGTCCACCGTCGAGGATGCGTTCGATCTCGCCGAGCCAGTACTGGAGCATCTCGGCGACGTGAGCCAGGACCTCGGTCGGCCCCCACTCGGATTCCGGACCCGCATCGTGCTCGACGACGTGGAGCGGCCACGGCTGCCCCGCCTCGAGCGCCGGGCGCTGGGCGGCGAAGGCCGCCGCTGCCGCACGGAGTCGGTGGAGGCCTGGTGCTGATCCGTCGGCCGTGTCCATCCGGACAGTGTCGCACGCTGCCGGCGCCGTGCGGCGGACCTGGGGCCGACCCGCGGGGGGACCGTCAGGCGACGCCGCGCGACCGGCGGATCGGGATCGGCTCGCTGCCGCCCTGGCGGTGGTCCCGCTCCGTCGTCGTAGGCTCCGGACCGCGGACGACGCGCCCAGGCACGGCCACCCGGCGACCGACGAGGAGCGGCTCCAGCTCGTCGGCCGGGAGCGGCCGGGAGTAGAGATAGCCCTGGCCGCGGGTGCAGCCGAGCCGACGCAGGACCCCGGCCTGCTCGGGACGTTCGATGCCTTCCGCCACGACCTGGAGGCCGAGCGCGCGCCCGAGCTGGACGATCGCCCGGGCGAGGACCGGCCGATTGCCGCGCTCGCCGATCCCGTCGATGAACGTCTTGTCGATCTTGAGCATGTCCACGGGGAATCGCTCGAGGTAGCCGAGCGACGAGTAGCCGGTCCCGAAGTCGTCGATCGCCAGGCGGACGCCGATCCGGCGCAGGTCGGCCAGCTTGCCGATCGTCGCGGTCGTCGTCTGCATGAGGACCGACTCGGTGATCTCGAGGATGAGCCGCGACGGGTCCAGACCGCTGGCCGCAAGGGCTGCGCTCACCTCCGGGACGAGGTCCGGGTGCTGGAACTGACGGGCCGAGAGGTTCACCCCGACCGTCAACGCCTCGAGGTCGAGCGCCTGACGCCAGGCCTGGGTCTCACGGCACGCCCGCTCGAGCACCCAGCGGCCGATCTGGACGATCAACCCGGATTCCTCGGCCAGCCCGATGAAGTCGGCCGGCATCAGCAGGCCCCGTCCGGGCGCCTCCCAGCGGACGAGCGCCTCGAGCCCGACGATCTCGCCGGTCGTCAGGTCGATGACCGGCTGGTAGTGGAGTCGCAGCTCGTCGCGCTCCTCGGCGCCGCGCATGAGCGCCTCGAGCGCGGCTCGCTCGGTCACCGCCTCGCGCAGGCTCGGACGGAAGATCTCGTAGCGGCCCTTCCCGCCGTGCTTCGCCTGGTACATCGCGAAATCGGCGTTGCGCAGCAGCTCGGTCGCGCCGTCCTCGCCCCGCGGGCTCACCGCGATGCCGATGCTCGTCGCGATGACCGCGGCGGTGCCGCCGATACGGATCGGCGGCCGGAGGGCATCGATGACCCGCTGGGCGACGTTCGTCGCCTCCGATTCGTCGCGGAGGTCCTCGAGCAGGATCGCGAACTCGTCGCCGCCGAGACGGGCCGCGGTGTCACTCGCCCGGAGGCAGGTGCGCAGGCGCTCGGCGACGGCCGTCAGCAGCTGGTCTCCGCCGGCATGCCCAAGGCTTTCGTTGATCGTCTTGAAGTCGTCGAGGTCGAGGAACAGGACCGCCACCAGGCCCGCGTCCAGGCCCGGCCGACGGACGACCGCGTGCTCGACCCGGTCCTGGAACAGGGCGCGGTTGGCGAGCCCGGTCAGGCCGTCGTGGAAGGCCTGATGCCGGAGCTCTTCGTAGAGCCGGGCGTTCTCGAGGGCCATCCCGGCTTCGGCGGCGAGCGTCTGGGCGAGGCGGAGGCGACGATCGTCGAAGAACTCGGGTCGGCGGGACGTCGCCTCGATCGCGCCGAGCGAGCGCCCCTTCGCGACGAGGGGCAGGGTCGCCATCGAGCGGTGGCCGATCGACTGGAGATAGGCGATCTCCGCCGCGTCCGCCGTCGGGTCGGTGTCATTGACGATCATCGTCTGCTGCTTCTCGAGGACAGCGCGGGTCGCCGGGTAGTCCGCGAGTGGGTAGGCCTCATCCACCGCGCCGCGCCGCTCCGGCGGGTAGTAGCCGTAGGTCAGGATGCTGTCGGCGGCCTCGTCCCAGTAGCAGATCCCGCACTCGTCGGCACCGGTCGCCACGGCCACGAACCGCGCCGTCAGGTCGCCGATCTCGCGTGGATCAAGGGTCTGGGCCAGCTCGGTCGAGAGCTCGATGACATTGGCCAGCTCGTGGGTCGTCGAGCGCAGCCGGGTCGCGAACTGCCCGACGAGGAGCGCGATGAGCCCGAACACCGTCGCGATGCCGATGACGTTGAGCGTCGTGACGAGCGCCCACGGGACCGACGCGTTGTTCGGCACGAGGTCCGCCGCGCCACCGATGAACGCCGCGACAGCGACTGACAGTGCGCCGAGCTGGACGAGCCGACGCCGCCCGACGTACGGCAGCGCGATCGCCACCGGGAGCAGCGTCGCGATGGCGACGGCGTCGCGCAGCAGCAGCCCGCCGACGACGATCGGGAGATAGGTCGCGAGGGCCAGGCGGAAGACGAGCCGGTCGATCGGAACCCGGCCGACCCGGGGCAGGCACCAGACCGCCGTCCAGATGCCGAACACGGTCAGGCCGATCGCACCGATGAACGCCGGGAGGTCGCGGTAGAGGGCCGCGATCAGGCCTTCGCAGGCCGCGAACGCGAGGGCCGCCGGAACGACGAGGCGGAGGAACAGGCGGAGCTGGACGGCACCGTCGTCGAGCCCGATCGCGCTCGTCTCGGCGCTCGGGATCCGCGGCAGTGCGATCGTCGGGCCGGCCATCGTCGAGAGCCTGCCCGATGACCTCGGACGGGGCCATCCGACCTTCGTACCGGTGCGCGCGTCCGTCCGACTGCGGACCGGTTCGATCGGCGCCGCACCGAGCGGGCGCATACTGGCGGCCACGGCACCGAACGGTCGCCAGGAGGACACTGCGATGACCGACACGGCACACCGGCCCGCCATGCGCGGGGCGGCGAACCAGGCTGGCGCTCGGGTCGACCCGGACGCCTACGCCAAGGCCGGCGACTTCCTCCCGCTCGACGGCCTCGACCACGTCGAGTTCTGGGTCGGCAACGCTCGCCAGGCTGCGGCCTACTACCGGGCACTGTGGGGGTTCGGGCCGGTCGCCTTCGCGGGGCTCGAGACGAAGATCCGCGACCGGGCGTCGTACGTGCTCGTCCAGAACGACATCCGCTTCGTGATCACCGCGCCGCTGACCCCGGACGGCGAGATCGCCGACCACGTTCGAGCTCACGGCGATGGCGTCCACGACATCGCCTTCGCGGTGCAGGACGTCGAGAGCGCGTGGCGCGAGACGACGAGCCGCGGCGCGGTCTCCGCCCTCGAGCCGACGGAGCTCGACGGCGGTGTGGACGGGATCCTCCGGACGGCCTCGATCCTGACCTACGGCGAGACGCGCCACTCGTTCGTCGACCGGAGCGACTACCACGGTGTGTTCGCGCCCGGCTACCGGCGGATCAAGAACCCGGCCCGCCCCGCCGGCGGGCTGTCACTCCTGGAGGTCGACCACTGCGTCGGCAACGTCGGCCTCGGCGAGATGGATCGTTTCGTCGCGTTCTATCGCGACGTGCTGGGCTTCAGCCAGCTCATCCACTACGACGACAAGGTCATCCACACCGACTACTCGGCGCTCATGAGCAAGGTCATGACGAACGGCAACGGCCGGATCAAGTTTCCGATCAACGAGCCGGCCGCCGGCCGGAAGAAGAGCCAGATCCAGGAGTACCTCGACTGGTACCGCTCGCCGGGCTGCCAGCACATCGCGCTGCGGACCGAGGACATCGTCGGGACGGTCCGCCGGCTGCGCGACAACGGCGTGGAGTTCCTCGGCCTGCCGCACGAGTACTACGCCTCGCTGGCCGACCGCGTGGGCGACGTTGGCGTCCCGATCGACACGCTCGAGGAGCTCGGGATCGAGGCCGATCGCGACGAGGAGGGCTATCTCCTCCAGATCTTCACCCGGCCGGTCCAGGATCGCCCGACGTTCTTCTTCGAGATCATCGAGCGGCACGGCTCGCGCGGCTTCGGGGTCGGCAACTTCAAGGCGCTGTTCGAGGCGATCGAGCGCGAGCAGGCGAAGCGCGGGAACCTCTAGGCCGCCCCGAAGTTCTCGGCACGCGACGATCAAGGCGTGGCATCGAACGCGAAGCCGTCCACGATCTTCTTCGCTTCGGTCACGAATGCCGCTCGATCGCCGTTCACTCCGACGAGGAGCGTCCGGCCCTGTGGGTCAGCGAGGATCACGAAGCTGCTCTTCCCGGGCCCGATCCCATGGGTGAAGGGGACTCCGTCGTACCAGTGGACGACATAGGCGGGTGCATCGGACTCGCCGTTCGCGCCGCAGGGGTTGCGCCAGGACTTGTCGAACGAGAGCACGACCCGCCAGCCTCCGAGGTCACCAAGGGTGATGGGCTTGCGAGAGGTGATCGAGAGACCTGGATGCGACGACCAGTAGTCGAGCAGGTCGGCCATGCTATGCGGTTTGTCCCAGTCGGGCTGCGCCTGGCAGCCGTGTTCGTCGAGGAGCGGCGGGTAGACGTCAAACAGGACCTCGATGTTGTCGGGACCCTGCGTGGAGCCTCGGCTCAGGACAACGCCCGTTCGATCATCGAAGTCGTTCCACCAGCCCTTGGGCACGGTGTAGGTCAGAGGCTGCGGGAAGACACGCGTCGTGTACGTGCCGGGTGCGAGTTGGCCGTAAGGGCTCGGTTCTGGGGTGGGGCTGGGCTCGGGGGTGGGGCTGGGTGACGGCGTGGCCGAGGCCGACGGCACCGACGTCGGACTGGGCGAGACGGTCGCGCTCGGCGCGACCACGCTGGCTCGCGGCGCCCACTCGGAGAAGCCGATCCCAGCGACCATGATGAGCAACCCGAGCGCCACACCGGCGGTGAGCCAGCGGCTCCTGGTCGCGGTGATGTCCCAGCGACCGAGGCGCCAGGCGCCGCGCTGGCGCTGGCGTCCGATCCTCTCGGCGACGACCGCGAGCACCCGGTCAGGGCTCTCGGTGGGGCCACTCGAGAGCCACCGGTCGAGGATCGGCCGGATGTCCCGTTCGGTGTTCATACCGGACGTCCTTCCGTCACCGGGCGTCGCTCCTCGGCGTCGAGGGCGGCGCGCATCGCGCGATGGGCGTGGTGGAGTCGCGATCGGACCGTCCCGACCGGGATCCGCAGGGTCTCGGCGATGTCGGTCGCGTTGTAACCGGCGTAGTGGTGGAGCACGAGGACGGCGCGCTGGTCGGGGGACAGCCGGCGGAAGCCGCGTTCAAGCTGATCCCGATCGGCGACGGTGAGGAGGTCGTCTGGAGCCGCCGGTCCGTCGACGGGGAGCACCCTGAGCTGTGCGACCCGGCGCCGCTCGCGGGTCGCGTGGTTCAGGCAGGCGTGGACCACGAGTCGGTGGAGCCAGGCGTCGAATCGATCAGGATCTCGGAGTCCCTTCAGGTCGCGCCAGGCGATGACGAGGGCGTCCTGGAGGGCATCCTCGGCCCGGTCGACGTCGCGCAGGATCCGTTGGGCGATCGCGAACAGTCGATCCACACGGACGCGGATCAGATCGACGAATGCCTCTTGATCGCCGTTCCGGGCCGCTTCGACAAGGTCGCGGTCCACTCGCTTCGCTCCTGTCGCGCTCAACGGGAGCGCTGTCCGCCCTGTATGGCCACAACGACGCCCTTAGCGTTCATTCTTCGTGGTCGGAGACGTCGACCGCGCCGTACGGAGCCTGCGGTCGGGCTCCACCCACTTGCATCGGGCGCCTATCCTCTGGTCATGTCCGGCGGCGGGCGTCGCGAGGGCGACGGTGGCCCGGGCGTGAGTGGATGGGAGTGTGTCACCGTGCTTCGACCCCCGGTCGGCGTCGCGATCCTCGGCTTCTTCGCGTTGCTCGCGGGTATCGCGTACATCGTCCTCGGCCTGCGTCTCACCGGCTGGGTCGTGTTCGGCTCTGCGAGCCTCGGCAGCGGGACGCTTCTGTGGGGGCTGTTGACCCTGGGCGCAGGGATCGCCTTCGCGGCCGCCGCGTTCGCCGCGTGGTCGCTCCAGCCGTGGGCCTGGATGTTCGGGGTGATCATGGCCGGGCTCGGCGTCCTCGATGCCTTCTTCCTGTGGATCGCGACGGGTGACTTCAGCTATGGCCTGATGGCTGCACTGCTCCCCCTGATCATCCTGTGGTACCTCAACTCGAAGGACATCAAGGCCGCCTTCGGCCTCGAAACCGCCGTCTGAACGAACGCCACCGAGCGGGCCGGTCGGGAGTCGGGCGATGTATCAGTGGTTCGTCGTCCTCCACCTGACTGGCCTTGTCGTGTTCGTCCTCGGCCACGGCGTCTCGGCGTTCATGGCCTTCGCGCTGCGCGGCCGCCGGGACCGTGCCTTCGTCTGGGAGCTGCTCGAGCTGTCGCAACGCTCGAATCGCGTCGCCTACCTCGGCCTCCTGCTGCTCGTCGTCGGCGGGATCGGGGCCGCGGCCCAGACCGGTGTCCTGACCTCGACCTGGGTCGTTGCGACGACGATCGTCCTCGTCGTCGTGATCGTGGCGATGTTCGCGGTGGCGGCCGGGTTCTACTACCCGATCCGCGATCGGATCAGCAAGCCGAAGGACAGCCTGCCGCCACTCGACGGCGATGAGCTGGCGGCCGCGCTCGACAACCATCGGCCGGACATCCTGGCCACGATCGGGCTCGGCGGTCTGGTCGTGATGATCGCGCTGATGGTGCTCAAGCCGAGCTGACGCTCGCGGGCACCCCCGGCAGGCGGCGTCGGCGGCCCATCGGGACCGGGTCGCTCGCTGGCTAGACTTGGACGATGAAGGTCGCCCATATCCGCGAGCGCCATGCGCCGGCGGGGATGCCGTTCCGGCTGGCTGCCGCGCTCGACACCGCGGCGACCGAGTGGCTCGACCTCGAGGCGGCCCGTCGCCGGATCGCCGCCACCGACCCGCGCCGGCCCCACGACGCCGCGCTGTTCCGACGACCGATCTCGACCCTCGATGCCCATCTCGCGGGCGGCCTGCGCGTTGCCGCGCTCGGCGAGCTGCTCGACGACTTCGTGCCCGCCGACGAGGACGACGAGGCGATCCTCGACGCGGTCGATCTCGTCTTCGGCCCGCCGCTGCTCCGACCGACGAGCCTACGCGACTTCTATGCATTCGAACGCCATGTCGCGACAGTCTGGGAACGGCGCGGCGGCGAGGTGCCGGAGGCCTGGTATCGCCTGCCCGTCTTCTACTTCAGCAACGTGTCCGAGATCCGCGGCCCGGGCGATCCGGTCTGGGCCCCGAGCGGCAGCGCCGAGCTCGATTTCGAGCTCGAGGTCTGCGCCGTCATCGACACGCCCGGCCGCGATCTGCCGGCTGACCGGGCGGAGGCGGCGATCGGCGGCTACACGATCCTCGACGACTGGTCCGCCCGCGATCTTCAGCGCGACGAGACGACGGTCCGTCTCGGGCCGGCGAAGGGCAAGGATTTCGCCGCGAGCATCGGACCGTGGCTCGTGACCCCGGACGAACTCGAGACCGCGCGCGCCGAGGGCTCTACGGCACCCGACCTGGCGATGACGGTCGACGTCGTCACCCCAGCCGGAGTCGTCGAGGTGACCCGCGGCAGTTGGGCGTCGATCCGCTACTCGTTCGGTCAGATGCTCGAGCGGGCATCTGCCGATGTCACGCTGCGCCCGGGCGACCTGATCGGCTCGGGGACCGTCGGTGGTGGCTGCCTGCTCGAGGTGCGCGACGGGACGCTCGGCCGGTACCTGCAGCCGGGCGACGAGGTCGTCGCCCGGGTCGACCGGCTCGGCGAGCTGCGGACCCCGATCGTGGCGCGCCCCGAGGTCGCCACGCTGTCCGGCACGGACACGGTGGCGGGACCCGGCCGATGAGCGCGATCAGGATCGAGCGGATGCGGCCGGGCCACTGGCCGGCGGTCCACGCGATCTACGAGGCTGGCATCGGATCCGGCAACGCGACCCTCGAACGCGAGGTCCCGGAGTGGGAGGCCTGGAACGCCGGCCATCGGTCGGACGGTCGGTTCGTCGCGGTCGACGGCGACCGGGTCCTCGGCTGGATCGCGCTGGCGCCGTATTCCGCCCGACAGGTCTACGAGGGCGTGGCCTGGCTGAGTGTCTACGTCGCCCCCGATGCCCAGGGACGCGGCGTGGGCCGGGCCCTCATGGAGGCGCTCATCGAGTCGGCCGAGGAGGTTGGGATCTGGACCCTCATGGCCGGGATCCTGCCCGAGAACGTGGCCAGTCTGACGCTCCATCGGCGGGTGGGCTTCCGTCGGATCGGCGTCCAGCGCCGGCTCGGCCAGGACGCTGCCGGCCGCTGGCGCGACGTGGTCCTGCTGGAGCGTCGCCGCCGATCCACCTGAGGGTCCGGACCGCGGGTGTGGCCGACACGCCAGGGTGCGCACGGAGCCGGAGGCGGGCACCGACGGCCGGCGCCTAGACTGGCCCCAGTCGCAGGAGGACGACTCACCGATGTTCTATGTGTCTCGGGGCAGGGTCCCGCACAAGCGTCATACCCAGTTCCGCACGCGCGACGGGTCGCTCTACGCCGAGGAGTTGTTCGGCATGGAGGGCTTCGTCGGTCGGAGCTCGCTCCTCTACCACCGCGTGCCGCCGACCCGCAGCCACCGGATCGAGCCGCTCGGCGGCATCGTGCTCGAGGAGGCCGATGATGGCGTCCACCGCCACCGGCTGATGAACACGGCCGCCCTGCCGATGAAGGGCGACGCGATCACCGGCCGCGTGCCGCTGTTCTTCAACGCCGATGTCACCTTCGGAGTGGTCCGGCCGGCGGAGCCGATGCCCGAGACGGTCTTCTACCGCAACGGCGAGGCGGACGAGCTCCTGTTCGTTCATGCCGGCTCCGGGCTGTTCGACAGCGTGTTCGGCCAGCTCCGCTACGGCCCCGGCGACTACATCGTCATCCCGATCGGGACGACCTGGCGCCTGGCGCCCGACCCTGCCATCGACCAGCGGATGCTCTGGCTCGAGTGCCCGAGCGAGATCGAGCCCCCGAAACGCTATCGGAACGAGTACGGCCAGCTCCTCGAGCACAGCCCGTACTCGCAGCGCGACATCCGCGTGCCGCGGGCCGTCCCGGCTCGGACCGACGAAGGCCAGTTCCGGGTCCACGTGAAAGCCCGCGGTCGCCGGACCGCCTACCACTACACGAGCCACCCGTTCGACGTCGTCGGCTGGGACGGCTACCTGTGGCCGTACATCTTCAACATCGGCGACTTCGAGCCGATCACCGGGCGGGTCCACCAGCCACCGCCCGTCCACCAGACGTTCCAGGCCCACAACTTCGTCGTCTGCTCGTTCGTGCCGCGCAAGTTCGACTACCACCCGCTGGCGATCCCGGCGCCGTACAACCACTCGAACATCAACAGCGACGAGGTCATCTACTACGTGGCTGGCAACTTCATGAGCCGGCGCGGGGTCGAGATCTCGAGCTTCACGCTCCATCCCGCCGGGATCCCCCACGGCCCGCATCCCGGCACGGTCGAGGCGTCGATCGGCAAGGAGGCGACCGAGGAGCTCGCGGTGATGATCGATACGTTCCGCCCGCTCCGGATCACGAAGCAGGCGGCCGGCCTGGACGACCCGCGCTACCCGTACTCGTGGCTCCCGGCCGACGACGCGCCCGGCGAGGCACAGGCACTCGCCGAGCGCGGGCCGGAGGCGTTCCCGGACTGAGGACGGCCCGGGCGCGGGTGGCCCGGGCCGTCGCAGCTCGTGGGGAGGATGAGGTCAGGGGATCGGTTTGGGCTTCGGCCCGTCGGACCAGACCACCCAGGACCGATAGCCGCCGGGGTCCGTCGTAAGCCGTGCGACCGTCGGATCGGCCGTGCTGACGATGAACAGATCGGACTCGGCGTCCTTGCCGGTGAGGCTGCCCTGGACCACCAGCCACTTCCCGTCCGGCGACCATCGCCCGCAGCACACGCCGACGTCGAGCGTCGTCGTGATGTCGGTCAGTCCGCTCCCATCCGGACGGACGAGGAAGACGTCGTGCATGTTGCCCGACACGGCCCGGTCGAACGCGATCCACTGCCCGTCGGGCGAGAACCTGGCGCTCGTGGTCCACGTGCCGGTGTCGGTGATCGCGGCCGCGGCTCCGCCGGTCACGGGTGCCACGTAGACCCTTGACGCGCCGTCGGTCCCCGGATCGAACCCGGCGAACGCGATCGACGCGCCATCGGGCGACCAGCTGGCGCCCGGCCCGAACTCGTCCGACACCGGCACCTGGACCGATGACGGATTCAACTGGCGCAGGCCCGTCCCGCTGCGATCGATGACGTACAGGTCACCTCCGACCCCGTCACCGGGATCCAGATCGCGCACGAAGAGCAGCTTCTTGCCGTCGGGACTGAACGCGACCGGCACGTCGTGCAGCGTCCCCGCGTTGTCGGTCAGCCTGGTCAGCCAGCCGATCGCAGCTCCCCCACCATTGGCCGCGTCGAGGTAGATCCCCGTCCGGTCCGGCGCCGTATCGTCCCAGCCCTCGAACGCGACGTCGCCTCTATATGTCGCCGCCGGGGCGAGGTTCAGACGGGTGGTATCGATCGCCTGGGCCTTCGGTGGCGGCGAGAACGACCTCCATTCCTCATGCCAGCTGCCGTCGAGCGCCTGGGCGACCGGTACGAGGCGCCCGTTCGACGGGACCGCGTAACTCATGACTCCGTCCGCCACGGCAAGGCAGCAGGCGTCGCCGGGCACGAGGGCGGTATCGCCGCTCGCGTCCGGAGCGACCGCATGGATCGAGGTGGTGTCCGAGGTCTCGTCGTAGCGTCCGAACAGGATGGTGCCGCTGGCGTTCACGCCGACTGGCAGCGAGGCGGCCGGTGTCGGGCTCGGCGATGCGGTCGGCGATGGCCGATGCGCCGCCGACGGTGACGGGGTCGTACCGACGGCCGGCACCCCGTTCGGCTGGCCCATCCACAGGGCGAGTCCGGCGATGGCCACGACGGCGATGACCGCCGCGGCCGCGTATGCGGTGCGAGACATGGGCTGGGTCCTCCGCAGGCCCCAGCGGGCCCGCTGTGGGGTTCGATGGACCTCGCCCTGGACAGACTCCAGCACCCGATCCGGGAGCAGCGCCGGCCCGTCGTCGAGGAACGCTCGGACGAGCCGGTCGGGGTCGCGCGGTCTGGTCATGCCGGTCGCTCCTGGGAGAGGCTCGGCGTCCGATCGTCGGCTTCGAGAGCCGCCCGGAGCGCCGCAGATGCGTAGTGGAG
This sequence comes from uncultured Chloroflexia bacterium, assembly GCA_963783135.1. Lineage (GTDB taxonomy): Bacteria > Chloroflexota > Limnocylindria > Limnocylindrales > CSP1-4 > Chersky-267. The sequence continues at coordinate 749,365 of CAWAMH010000005.1, forward strand.
CCGGGACTTGGCGGTCCCGGCGGGGATACCGAGGCGATCCGCGACCTCGGGCAGGGTGAGCCCGAGGTAGTGGTGGAAGACGAGCACGGCCCGTTGCTCGACCGGGAGCCTCCGGAGGCCCCGCTCGAGCTGGTCGCGATCGTTGACGGTCAGGACGTCGTCCGCGGCCGTCGCTCCGTCGAGCGGCAGGGCGCGGATATTCGCCGCCCAACGTCGGCTCCGCCGGGCCTCGGCGTAGCAGGCGTTGACCAGCATCCGGTGGAGCCACGGCTCGAACCGGTCCGGGTCGCGGAGTGCCGGCAGCTCCCGCCAGGCCGAGACGAGCGCCGTCTGCACGGCGTCTTCGGCCAGGTCGGCATCGCGCAGGATCCGATACGCGATCGCCATGCACCGATCGCCGACCATGCGGGCCAGGGCGCCGAAGGCCTCCTCGTCGCCCTGCTTCGCACGATCCACGAGTGCCTGGATCACGACGCTCCCTCGACCTCACCGCGTCCGGATGGACGCGTCAGAAGGAAGAGTGCGCCAGGGCCGTCGGTGGTTCGATCTTCGTTCGTCGACCCGCGCCCCGGGCAGCTCGCGGTCGACGAGCGCCCAGGGTCAGGCGCTCGCGCCGGGCTCGGCCGTCATGGCCCGGACCGCAGCCCACAGCGCCCGCCGATCGGTCGGCGTGACTCGGGTCCACGGCACGCGATCGAACGGTCGGCTGCGGCGATCGAGGAACAGCCGGCCGGTCTCCCGGCTCGCGGCGTCGGATGCTGCGAGCCAGACGAGCGTGTCGACGCCCTCCTCCACGGTCCGCGCATACGGTCCGAGGAACTCGTGGAAGGCCGGCAGCGCCTCGGCGAAACCTGGCGTGTCCGCCCAGCCCGGGTGCATCGCATTCACGACGATCCGATCCCCCCGGAGCCGGCGCGCCCACTCCCGGGTGAGGACGACCTGGGCGCGTTTGGCCCGGGCGTAGGCGAGCGCCCCGGTGTACGGCCCAGCCGTGGACTGGAGGTCGTCGAGGTGGAGCCCCTGGGTGTACTGCCCGCCGCTCGTCACGGCGACGATCCGGCTCGGGGCGGAGTCGGTCGCGGCGGCCCGGAGCAGCGGCAGCAAGCGGTCGATCAGGAGGAACGGCCCGAGGACCAGGGTCGCGAAGCTCAGCTCGAACCCGTCGACCGAGATGCGTCGCTCCGGGAACATCGCGCCGGCGTTGTCGACCAGGACGTCCAGCCGGGTCTCACGCTCGAGGATCGCGGCCGCGACGGCCCGGACCGACGCGAAAGAGCTCAGATCGGCGACGTAGGTCTCGACGGCCGGATCGCCCGACCAGGCGACGAGCTCGAGCTTCGTCCGATCGAGCTTCGCCGGGTCGCGACCAACGAGCAGCACCCGGGCGCCCATCGCCGCGAAGTGGCTCACGGCCGCCCGACCGATCCCGGAGGTCGGTCCGGTCACCAGGACCGTCCGACCGGCGAGCGACGTCCGACCGAGATCCTCCCAGCCGTACAGCCGGCGGCGCAGGTCGTACCCGACCCGGCTGAAGCTCGGCAGCACGAGCATCTCGAGCGCATCGTCGACGACGTCGCGTGGCTTGATCACGTCACTCCTTCGCGCCGCAGCGCGGGATCGGATGGACCCAGGTCCATTCTGGTCCTGTCCGGGGTCGGCGACATGGATCGGGGGTCGAGCGCGGTCACGCGGCGGTCGAGCGGCCGCGTACGATGGGCCGATGGCCGAGGAGCGGAGACTCGTCACGGTCCTGTTCGCCGACGCGGTCGGGTCGACCGGGCTGGGCGAGCGGCTCGACCCCGAGGATGTCCGGGCGCTCATGAGTCGCTACTTCGTCATCGCTCGCGATGTCGTCGAGAGCCGTGAGGGGACCGTCGAGAAGTTCATCGGCGACGCGGTCATGGCGGTCTTCGGCCTGCCACGCGCCCACGGTGACGATGCGATCCGTGCGCTCGACGCCGCCATCGAGCTCCGCGATCGCGTCCGCGCCGATCCACAGCTCGGCGATCGCCTTCCGATCCGGATCGGGATCAATACCGGCGAGGTCGTCGCCGGTCCCCCGGCGGACACCGGCGGCGATGGCCGGGATCGGGCGGGTGACACGCTGATCACCGGCGACGCCGTGAATGTCGCCGCCCGCCTCGAGCAGGCTGCCGGGCCGTGGACGATCGTCTGCGGCGAGCGCACGGTCCGGGCCGCGGGCGACCGGTTCGTGTTCGGCCGTCTGCATCCGGTCGACCCGCGCGGGCACGCGACATCGGTCGGCGCAGCGACCCTCGAGGGGCGGTCGGCGACGGGCGGTCGCGTGGCGGCGCACACCCGGATCGTCGGCCGGGACGACGACCTCGACCAGCTCGATCTCGTCGCCCGCCGGGCGTTCCGTGAGTCGCGTCCCTACCTCGTCTCGATCCTCGCCCCGGCCGGGACGGGCAAGAGCCGGCTGCTCGAGGAGTTCCTCGCTCGACTCACCGCTCGCTACCCCGACGCCGAGGTCGCCACCGCCCAGTGCCTGCCGTATGGCCAGCGGCTGACCTACTGGCCGATGCGCGCCCTGCTCCTCGACCTGCTCGACCTGCCCGACGACGCCGGTCCCGCACCCATCCGCGCGGCGACCCGGGCGTGGCTCGAGGACCTCGACGATCCCGAGGCCGCAGCCGATGCGGATCTGATCGGAGCGACGGTCGGAGCGGGTGCCGAGGATGCCACCGATCGGACGGCGGTGTTCAACGCCTGGCGTCGGGCGATCGAGCTCGCGGCGCTCCGTCGTCCGTTGGTCCTCGTGGTCGAGGACCTCCACTGGTCGAGCGACAGCCTGCTCGATCTGGTCGAGACGATCCTCGCGCCACGCGCGGACGCTCCGTTGCTGATGATCGCCCTGTCACGTCCGGAGCTGCTCGACCGCCGACCGAGCTGGGGCGGTGGCCGCGGCAACCACGTGACGCTCACCCTCGAGCCGCTCGACGAGGCGGCGCTCTCGACACTGGTCGGGGACCTGCTGGCCGATCCCGCGCCCGAGATCGTCCGGACGGTCGTGGCTCGCTCGGATGGCAACCCGTTCTTCGCCGGGGAGCTCGTCCGCTCGATCGTCGAACGGTCCGGCGACCTGTCCGACCCCACCACGGTCGAACGGGCCACGGCGTCGCTGCCAGACACGATCCAGGCGACGGTCCTCGCCCGTCTCGACGACCTTCCGTCGGCGGAGCGCCACGCGCTCCAGGTCGGGTCCGTGTTCGGCCGGACCTTCCGCGCGTCCGGCGTCGTCGCGATCGCGCCGGATCGGCACGCTGAGCTCGCGCTAGCGCTCGACTCGCTCGGCGAGCGGGACCTTGTCCGGCCGGCCGGCCCGGACGGTGTCGCCTTCCGGCACATCCTGATCCGGGAGGTGGCGTACGGGACGCTCCCGCGCGCAGAACGCGCGAGGCTCCACGCCGCGGCCGGCGTCTGGCTCGAGTCGATCTCGGGTGACAACAGCGAGGCGTATGCGGAGCTCATCGGCTATCACTACCGGGAAGCGTTGGTCCTCGGGCGGGCCGCCCGCGCCGAGCTGGATCCGGACCTCCGACCACGCGCGGTGGCCTGGCTCGTCCGAGCTCGCGATGCGGCGATGGCCGGCGCCGCCCAGCTCGAGGCCGCGCGTCACGTCCAGGCGGCGATCGACCTCGCGGAGCCCGACGAGCTGCCCGAGCTGTACGAGCTGCTCGGTGACACGGGGCTCGGTGGTCCGTTTCAGCTGGTGGCCTACCGGACTGCCCTCAGCCTGGCCCGAGAGCGCGGCCGGTCGCCAGATGTCGAATTGCGGATCCTGGCCGCCCAGCTGCTCGTCCTGACCCGCTGGCAAGGGACCGTCGGCTCCGAGGCCCTCCGGGCTGTCCCGGACCTCGTGATGCAGGGGCGAGCGTTGCTCCCGCAGGTCACCGACGATCGGACGCGGGCCCGATTCCTGATCGGCGAGGCGTTCCAGGGCTGGGCACGGAACCGTTCCGACAGCTGGAGTGCCGACGACGACCGTCCGCGCGCCGCCGGGCGTGAGGCGCTGGAGATCGCCCGGCGGCTCGACGACGCCGCCCTCCAGAGCGCCGCTCTCGACGCGCTGTCGGTCAACGATCTGAACGTCAATGACTACCGTTCGTCGCTCGTCGCCGTCGGTGAGCGGCTCGAGCTCGGGAGCCGGCTCGACTTCATCGAACGTCTCGACGCCCGGACGATGGTGGCCTGGCACCAGACGATCCTCGGCGAGCTGAGGGCGAGTCTCGCGTTCGCCACCGAAACGCTCGCCGGCTTGAGCCCCGGTCAGGCGCCGCCGTGGAGCATGTCCAACCGAGCGTGGCTGATCGCCGACCTCCACGCGCTCGGACGGTGGGATGAGGTGAGCGGCGAGGCGACCCAGATGCTCCGCATCTGGGAGGACCTCGAGCGACCACCGGCGGGCTTTGCGATCCAGGGCTTCATGGCGGCGCTGGACGTTGCGCGCGCCCGTGCCGACGAGGACCTCGGTGAACGCTGTCGCGAGGCCCTCGAGCGGATCCTCGCCGAGTTCGCTGAGGACGACCGGATCGGCCGCCTCCGCGCCTGGGTCCGACTCGACCTCGACGCGCTGGTCGATGAGGTGGTCGCCCGCTTCGACGAGGTCGCCGGTCGGATGGACCATCTCGACCGGGCGATCGCGGCCTGCGCCGACCGCGGCTATCGGATCGACGCGGCGATCCTCGAGGGACTGATCGCCTACGTGGAGCCGCGCGGGATCCGTCTCGTCGAGGCCCAGGCCCGCCGAGCGCTGGGTCTCGCGATGGCCGACGCAGACGAGCTGCGACGCGCCCTTGACCTGTTCGAGTCGATGGCGGCGGTCCCGTACGCGGCGCGCGCCCAGGTCGAGCTGGGCGAGCTCAGCGGGGATCCGCAGCTCATCGCGGTCGGGATCGCCCGCCTGGAGACGCTCGGCGACGTCGATCAGCTCGGCCGGATCGCCGAGCGGGATCCGGCCGGCTAGGCTCCGAACAGCTCCCGGCAGCCGTCCAATCCGTCGATCTCGACCGCCGGGCGCGGCCTCGATCGCCAGTCGGCAAGTGTCATCCGGAACCGCTGGGTGTCGCGCCGGACCCCGTGCGGCGCCAGCCGGCCGATGCCGTTCGGTTCGTAGCCAAGGGCCCGGCTCACGCCGGCCGACGCCGGATTGTCGACGAACGCCTCCGTCTCGGCGACCTGCGCGCCGAGGCCGTCGAAGGCCAGGGTCAGCACGGCGCCGCGCATCTCCTTGCCGATGCCCCGTCGCTGGAACTCGGCGCCGAGCCATGACCCGGTCGCCACCGCCCGCATCACCGCGAAGTCCCGGGCGACCAGGCCCTGCGACCCGACCAGGCGGCCGTCGAGCGAGACGGCCAGCTCGAGGACCCAATCGGCCGGCGACCACGTGGCGCGCGTTCCCCAATGGAACTGGATGAACTCCCGCTCGAAGCGGGGGCTCGGCTTGATCGACCACGGGATCGCGAACGGCATCTCGTCGGGCGGATGGATGCCCGCCCGAGCCAGCTGGCACAGCTCGACGAGCTCGGCCTCGTCCGGCAGGAAGAGCTCGAGGCGTTCGGTCCGGAGCCGGAGGTCGTAGAGCGGCCAGAGCGGGTGCGCCATGGCGCGATGATACGAACCGGCTCTTGCTCGAACGCCGCCGTCGACGACCCTACTCGTCGGCGACCCGCAGGGTCACGCCGCGCCGGAGCATGGCCGGGGAGGTCTGAGCGAGGATCACCCCGGCGATGACGAGCGCACCGCCGGCCACCTGGAGCGGCCCGAGGCTTTCACCGAACAGGAGCGAGGCGAGGGCGATCGTCCAGACCGGCTCGAACGTCGAGATGAGCGACGCCTGGGCCGCCCCGATCCGCTTCGTGCCCGCGTAGAACGTCTGGATCGCGACGAAGGTCGAGATGAGCCCGATCCCGACGATGCCCGGCCAGGCCGCGGCGGGCACCGCGCCCGGCAGGACGGGTCGGCCCGTCGCGACCGCCAGCGCCCAGAAGCCGAACGCGGTGGCGACCATCATCAGCGCCGTCGCGGCGGCCGTGTCAGCGCCGTCTTCGGCATCGCCCCCGACCCCCTCGGTGGTCTCGCCGGACAGCCGGGCCGACAGGACGATCCAGACGGCGTAGATGATCGGGGACAGGATCACCTGGACGAGCCCGCTGAGCGGTGGCACCGCGCCGGCCGGGATCCCGCCGAGCGCGAGCGCGGTCCCGGCCAACGCCATCGCCAGGGCGAGCCACGGACGCCGCCCGACCAGGCGGTGCCCCACACGGAGCGAGAGGACCGCGACGATCGCCGGGTAGATGAACACGATGAGCGCGGCCAGCGACGCCGAGACCGTCTCCAGGCCGGCGTAGTAGGTGCCCGCGTTGCCGATGTAGAGGAGCCCCAGTCCGAGCGCGATCGCGACCCGCCGCAGTGGCAGACGGCGCAGTCCGGCTCGACGTTCCGATGACAGGGCGAGCCAGACCCACGACAGGCTCGCGCCGATCAGGAACCGCCAGGCGAGCAGCGTCAGCCAGCCGACGCCGGCACCGTAGACCGGCTGGGCGAACAGTGCGCCCGACCCGAACGAGGCCGCCGAGACGAGCACGAGCCCGACCCCGACGAGCCGATGGCGGTCCATCGCCCGAGCCTAGCAGGGCCCTGGGCCCGACCGGGCCGCGCTCGCGCGAGGCGGCGATCGCGGGATCGCGGTCCGACTGCGGATCGCGCCGAACGGACTACACTGCGAGCGTGGCTGAGCTTTCCGAACGCGCCGTCTCGGAGCGCGTCCCTTCGCTCGCTCGCGAGACGCTCCGGGTCGTCAATCGACGCGATCCCCTGACCGTGCCCGAGGGCACCTCGCTGCGCGAATGCCTGCGCCTGGTGGAGGGCTCGGGCATCGGCGACTCGGTGGTCGTGGCGGACCCGGACGGCCGGCTCAAGGGCGTCCTCACCGAGCGCGACATCTTCGGCGTGATGGTCGGCGGCGACGTCGACCTCGATGCAGCCGTCGAGACGCTGATGAACCGCCGGCCGCGGACGCTGCGTCTCGAGCAGACGGTCCACGACGCGATCATCCTGTTCGCCGATGGGCGCTTCCGGAACGTGCCGCTCGTCGACGACGGCGGCGCGGTCGTCGGGATGGTCCGTCAGCAGGACCTGCTCAAGTACCTCGCCGAGGCGTTCCCGGAGGAGCTCCTGAACCTCCCGCCGCGGCCGCATCAGCGGATGACGGAGTCCGAAGGAGCGTGACGACCACGACCCGGACGTCGGACGTCGACGTCCAGGACCTCGAGCGGGTCACGATCCGGTTCGCCGGCGATTCCGGCGACGGGATGCAGGTGACCGGGACGCAGTTCACCCGGACGGCCGCCGTGTTCGGCAACGACATCAGCACGCTGCCCGACTTCCCGGCCGAGATCCGGGCACCGGCCGGGTCGCTGCCCGGCGTGTCGGGGTTCCAGATCAGCTTCTCGAGCTCGGACATCCACACGCCGGGCGATGAGCCGGACGTCCTCGTCGCGATGAACCCGGCCGCGCTCAAGGCGAACATCGGCGACCTGCCTGCCGGCGGCGCGTTGATCGTCAACAGCGATGCCTTCACCGGGCCGAACCTGACGAAGGTCGGCTACGCCGCGAATCCGCTCGGCGACGGCTCGCTCAAGGCCTTCACGGTCTTCGAGATCCCGATCTCGACCCTCAACGCCCGGGCGCTCGAGGGTCTCGAGATGACGAACAAGCAGATCGACCTGACGAAGAACTTCTTCGCCCTCGGGATCATGTTCTGGCTCTACGAGCGGAGCATGGACCCGACGCTGCGCTGGATCGAGGACAAGTTCGGCAAACGCCCGGTCATCGCCGAGGCCAACGCCCGGGCGTTGAAGGCCGGCTACGCCTTCGGCGAGACCACCGAGATCTTCCACACCCACTATCGCGTGGCGCCGGCTCACCTAGCACCGGGGACCTACCGGAACATCACGGGCAACGAGGCGACCGCCCTGGGCTTCGTCGTCGCCGCCCGGAAGGCCGACCGTGCGCTGTTCTACGGCTCGTACCCGATCACCCCGGCGAGCGACATCCTCCACCAGCTGTCGGGCTACAAGCACCTCGGCGTGACGACGTTCCAGGCCGAGGATGAGATCGCCGCGATCGGCTCGGCGATCGGCGCGAGCTACGGTGGCGCGCTCGGGATGACCGGCACGTCCGGCCCCGGGATCGCCCTCAAGAGCGAGGCGATGAACCTGGCCGTGATGGTCGAGCTGCCGCTCGTCGTCATCGATGTCCAGCGAGCCGGGCCGTCGACCGGGATGCCGACGAAGAACGAGCAGTCGGACTTGCTCCAGGTGATGTTCGGCCGGAACGGCGACTCGCCGATCGCCGTCGTCGCTCCGGCAACGCCGGGCGAGTGCTTCGACATGGCCTTCGAGGCGGTCCGGATCGCGCTCCGCTCGATGACGCCGGTCGTCTACCTGTCGGACGCGTTCCTCGCGACCGGCTCCGAGCCGTGGCTGATCCCGGACGTCGACGACCTGCCCGACATCGCCGTCCCGAACCGGACCGAGCGGGTCGGGTTCCAGCCGTACGACCGCGACCCGGTCACGCTCGCGCGCCCGTGGGCCGTGCCGGGGACCCCGGGGCTCGAGCACCGCATCGGCGGCCTCGAGAAGGCCGACATCACCGGCAACGTCAGCTACGACCCCGACAACCATCACCGGATGCAGACGCTCCGGGCCGAGAAGATCGCCCGGATCGCGGACGACATCCCCGAGCTCGAGGTGTTCGGCCCTGCACGCGGCGACCTGCTGATCCTTGGCTGGGGCTCGACCTACGGAGCGATCCGAAGCGCCGTCGAGCGACTCCAGGCCCAGGGCCGGAGCGTCGCGCACGCCCATCTCCGCCACCTCAACCCGTTCCCGCGCAACACGGGCGACGTCGTCGGGGCCTACCGCCGCGTGCTCATCCCCGAGGTCAACCTGGGCCAGCTGTCGCTGCTCATCCGGGCGCGCTATCTGGTCGACGCGGTCGGCTACGACCGGGTCCGCGGCAAGCCGTTCCGGATCGCCGAGATCGAGGAGGAGGCCGTCCGCCTTCTCGACGAGCAGGAGGCCGCCCGATGACCGATCACGCCACCGAGCCGCAGCCGGCCCTCAGCCCGGAGAACGATCGCGTCCTCCAGCAGCTCCAGGCGGCGGTCCCGCTGACCCGCAAGGACTTCGTGTCGGACCAGGAGGTCCGCTGGTGCCCGGGCTGCGGCGACTATTCGATCCTCGCCCAGACCCAGAAGGTGATGCCCGACTTCGGCTACCCGAAGGAGAACATCGTCTTCATCAGCGGGATCGGCTGCTCCGGCCGGCTCCCGTACTACATGAACACCTACGGCTTCCACACGATCCACGGCCGGGCCACGACCCTCGCGACCGGGCTCAAGGCGGCCCGGCCGGACTTGATGGTCTGGGTCATCACCGGCGACGGCGATGCCCTGTCGATCGGCGGCAACCACCTGCTCCACTCGATGCGCCGGAACGTCGACATCAAGGTGATCATGTTCAACAACCGGATCTACGGGCTGACCAAAGGCCAGGCGTCGCCCACGTCCGAGTTCGGCAAGGTCACCAAGTCGAGTCCGTCCGGGACGATCGACCACCCGATCAGCCCGCTGACCGTGGCCCTCGCGGCCGAGGCGAGCCTCATCGCCCGGTCGGTGGACACCCACACGGAGCATCTCCAGCAGACCCTCGAGCGGGTCGGCTTCCACAAGGGCTCGGTCTTCGTCGAGGTCCTCCAGAACTGCAACATCTTCAACGACGGCGCCCATCGCGACTTCACCGATCGCGAGGTCCGCGAGGACCGGATGCTCGCCCTCGAGCACGGCAAGCCGATGATCTTCGGCAAGGACCGGGACAAGGGGATCCGCCTGAACGGACACCAGCCCGAGGTCGTCACCCTCGGCGTGGACGGCATCGCCGAGGCGGACCTGCTCGTCCACGACGAGGGCGACCCGCTCATCGCGTTCATGCTCAGTCGGATCTACTGGCCGGACTTCCCCGTCCCGGTCGGCGTCATCTTCGACGTCAAGCGCGCGACCCACGACGAGCTCCTGACGGCCCAGCGCGAGGAGGCGGTGGCCCGGCGCGGGACGGGCGATCTCCGGGCGCTGCTCGAGGGCGGCGAGACCTGGGTGGTCCCGGCGTGATCCGCTGCGCCTCATGCGGCCACGCCAACTTCGCGGGTGAGGACGCCTGCGAGGCGTGCGGGGCGGACCTGCGCACGCTCGACGTGCCGCAGGACGCGATCGACTTCCACGGGCTGCTCCTCGGCGAGCATCTCGATGCACTGGGCATCGAGCGACCGCCGACGGTCGTGGCCGGGACGAGCGCCAGGGCGGCGATCTCCCGGATGAAGGACGACGGCCTCGAGTGCCTCCTTGTCGTGGACGGCGATCGGCTCCACGGGATCGTCACCTACCAGGACGCGATCCTGAAGCTCCAGGGCCGGGCCCTCGACGGCCTGATCATCGATGCGCTCATGACCCCCGACCCCGTCGTCCTCCGCCACGACGACACGACCGCGATCGCGCTCCACAAGATGGCGGTCGGCGGGTTCCGCCACATCCCGATCGTCGAGGACGACCGGCTGGTCGGGCTCATCCAGGCGCGCAATCTGTTCGGTCACCTGCTCGAGGTCATCGGGTGACCGACGCGCCCGGGTCGCGGCGGGTCGCGATCCTCGCCGACGACCTCAACTGGGCCACCCGTCTGGCATCGATCGTCCGGCTCGCTGGTGGCGATGCCGTGAGCTGTGGCTCGGTGGCAGCGTTCGATGTCGCGGTCGCCGGTGCCGACGGGGCGATCGTCGACCTGTCGATCCGGGCCGGCGATCCGTTCGCCGCGATCGTGACCGCCGCCGGCGCCGGGACCGCCGTCATCGCGGTCGGCCCGCACGAGGACACGCCGGCCCGCAAGCGGGCGATCGCCGCCGGGGCGCGGCGGGTGTATGCCTACCGCAAGCTGTACGAGGACGGGCCGGCGACCATCGCGACCTGGCTCGGGTTGCCGGACCCCTCGACACCGGCGCTGCCACCACGGTGACGGCCCCGGCGGGCCGCCCGACGATCCCGGTCGCTCGGTTCGGGGAGCGGATCGCCCGCGCCCGGCGCCTCGCGGACGCGGCGGGACTCGACGCGCTGCTCATCGGCGTCGGTCCGGATCTCGACTACCTCGCCGGATACCCGGCGATGCCGCTGGAACGCCTGACGATGCTCGTCATCCCCTCGAGCGGCCCGTCGACGCTCGTCGTCCCGCGCCTCGAGGTCGCGCCGGCTCGGCTGTGCCCGGCGGTCGACGGCGGCTTCATCGACGTCGTCACCTGGGAGGAGACCGAGGACCCGGTCGCGCGGGTCGGCCGGCTCGTCGCGGACGCGGTCGGACGCCCGATCGCGGCCCTCGCCCGCCTCGCGGTCAGCGATCGACTCTGGGCGACGCATGTCCTCCGGATCCAGACGCTCATCGAGTCGGCCCGGCTGGAGCCCGCCGGCACGGTCCTGCGCGAGCTCCGGATGATCAAGGACCCGGCCGAGATCGAGCTGCTCCGGCTCGCCGCTGAGGCGGCCGACCGGGTCGTCGAGCGTATCGCCGCGGGCCGCCTCGTCGGGCGCACCGAGGCGGACGTCGCCGGCGAGGTCCGGGCGTGGCTGCTGACCGAGGGTCACGACCTCGCCGAGTTCGCCATCGTCGCCTCCGGGCCGAACAGCGCCTCGCCCCATCACGAAGCGTCGGACCGGGTGATCCGCGCCGGCGAGCCGATCGTCCTCGACATCGGCGGCGTGCTCGGAGGCTATGGCAGCGACATCACCCGCACGCTGTGGGTGACCGGCGGCGACGCCGGTCGCGGGCCGGATGCCGAGTTCCTGCGCCTGTTCACCGTGCTTCGTGCGGCCCAGGCCCGCGCGACGGCCGCGGTCCGGCCCGGGGTGCCGTGCGAGGGCATCGATGCGACCGCCCGGACGTTCATCGGCGCAGAGGGCTACGGCGAACGGTTCATCCATCGGACCGGCCACGGGATCGGGCTCGAGGGTCACGAGGAGCCGTACCTCGTGGCCGGCAACCTCGAGCCGCTCCGGACCGGGATGGCGTTCAGCGTCGAGCCCGGGATCTATCTCGAGGGTCGCTACGGTGCCCGGCTCGAGGACATCGTGGTCTGCGGCGAGGACGGGCCGATCGTGCTGAACCGGGCCCCACTCGACTTGTACGTCGTCGACGGGGTCTGAGGCCGACGCGGTATCATCGGGACGACCGACGCGCCCAGTCGAGCGCGCTCCCGCCCATCGCGTTCGGACCGTATGCCAACGACCTGTCTCCGTCGCACCCGCGACGACGAACCCTCCGCGGACCCGGCTGCCCGATCCGCCCGCGTCCGACCACGCCTCGCCGAGGGTCCGGCGCTGAGCGTGGCCCGATGAGCCGGCGTGGTGGCCGCGCCGGACGACCGCGTCACCCCGATCATCGGACCGCTGCCCGCCCGCACGACCCATCGCGACTCGGGCGGCCGCTCGCACCGGCCGCGCCGGGGTCGGCTGGGCAGCCGGCGGTGACGTCGGATCGGGGGCCGAGCGAGGCGCAGCCGGACCATCCGACCGAGGATCCCGGACAGGTCGAGCCGCCGGACGTGGTGGCCGCGTCGGCCGCTCCCGGGCCGGCTGAGCCGACGAACGGGACGGACCAGGCCCGTGAGATCGAGATCGGATCGACCGCACTCGCGGCGGACGGACCGGGTGGACCGAGCGGACAGGGCGCACCGAACGGATCGGGGCCGATGAACGGGCACGCCGTTCCCGGTCCCAATCAGGGCCAGGGCGAGCGCCAACCCGGCGGCTGCACGACGGCTCAGCTCCGCCGCTTCATCAAGAGTCGCGCCTACGTGCCGCTCCACGAGATCCGCCGCCGGTTCCTGATCGCCACCGAGGATGATGACGTCGCCGGGATCGAGCTCGACACCGGGCGGATCTTCGTCGGTCTGCCGGAGCGCGAGGCGCGCATGCTCGGCGAGCTGCTCCGCGCCGGCGACGTCGGTTATGAGCTCCAGCTCGACCCGGTCGCGCCGATCGTGGTCGGCGTCTACCCGATGCGGCCCGTCACGCGGACCTGAAGCTCGAGAGACCGCAGAACGTCGGCTTTGCGACACTCGCGACGTCGCCCGGAGCGCTGGACGCTGGGCGTCGGTCCAGCGCAAGATGACCCCGCTCATCACGAACGAGCCGGATTCCGAGTACCGATAGGGAGACGATCATGCCGAGCAAGAATCGGGCCATGGATCCCGACGGCGCGGCCGCCGCGGCCGCTGCCGCAGCTGCCGACGACGACGTCGAGGGCCACGGCGGCAAGCTCCGCGCCGCGGGCGACGATGACGACGTCCAGGGCCACAGCCACGGGGGCGCGAAGCCGCGCGCCAGCGACGACGACACCGAGGGCCACGGCGGCAAGCACCGCGCGGCCGGCGATGACGACGACACCGAAGGCCACGGCGGCAAGCACCGCGCGGCCGGCGATGACGACGACACCGAGGGCCACGGCGGCAAGCTGCGCGCCGCGGGCGACGATGACGATGTCGAGGGCCACGGCGGCAAGCACCGCGCGGCCGGCGATGACGACGACACCGAGGGCCACGGCGGCAAGCTGCGCGCCGCGGGCGACGATGACGATGTCGAGGGCCACGGCGGCAAGCACCGCGCGGCCGGCGATGACGACGACACCGAGGGCCACGGCGGCAAGCTGCGCGCCGCGCCGGCGACGACGACGACACCGAGGGCCACGGCGGCAAGCACCGCGCCGCGGGCGACGATGACGACACCGAAGGCCACGGCGGCAAGCACCGCGCCGCGGGCGACGACGACGACACCGAAGGCCACGGCGGCAAGCACCGCGCCGCGGGCGACGACGACGACACCGAAGGCCACGGCGGCAAGCACCGCGCCGCGGGCGACGATGACGACGCCGAAGGTCACATGATGGGCAATCCGCTGCTCAACCAGCAACTGGCGCGAGCCCGTGAGCAGGACATCCAGCGCAGCATGAAGGCCCAGCAGGCACGATCCGAAGCGAGCCGTCCCCACAAGAAGTGACGACCCTCGGGACGCGCTCGGCGCGTCCCACCTCGGATCCGGCTCGACGTGGAGCGGCGCGATCAGGCGCCGCTCCACCGATTCCCGCCTCGACTGGGCAACGCCCGGCGTCTACGATGGTGGCGCCGAGGGGGTCCGCCGTGGCGGTGAGAGGGATGATGACCGAGTCGACCTTCGCGATCGAGGCGCTGCGACGCTGCGCGCTGTTCGCCAAGGTCGACGACGACATCCTGGCCCTGTGCGCCTCGTCGCTCCGGATCCGGCGTTACCGCAAGAACGAGACGATCTTCCATCAGGGTGACCCGGGCGACTCGCTGTACATCATCGAGTCGGGCTCGGTGAAGATCGTCCTCCCCTCGCCGGAGGGTGAGGAGGGCGCGATCATCGCCACGCTCGCCCGAGCCGACTTCTTCGGTGAGCTGGCGCTGCTCGACGGCGCGCCGCACTCGGCGACCGCGGTGGCCATCGAGCCGACCGAGGCGCTCGTCCTCCGACGCGACCGGTTCGAGGAGCTCGTCGAGACCGAGCCCCAGCTCCGCAAGGCGCTCTTCTCGGCCCTGGTCACCGAGCTGCGCCGGCTCACGGGCCACGTGGAGGAGCTGCACTTCCTCGACCTGCCCGGTCGCCTCGCCAGCCGGATCGTCCGGCTCGCACGCGAGAGCCAGCCCGACGCCACGGTCGACGTCCGGCTCGACTGGCCGTTCACCCAGAGCGATCTCGCGGCGATGATCGGCGGGACGCGCCAGACGGTGAACCGGCTGCTCGCCGACATGACCGCCCAGGATCTCGTCCGGCTCGAACGCGACGCGCTCATCATCCCCGACCTCGACCGACTCGCCCGCGCCGCCGAACGGTGAGCCTCGATGGCTGACGGGACCGGCCGACCCCTCGGCCCCGAAGCGCTCGGCCTGCTCCAGGCCATCGCCCTGCGCGGCGAGGTCGCCCGCCGGCTCGAGAGCGAATCGGCGCTGGCCGTGCTGCGCTCGGTCGTCGAGGCGACCGTGGCCCTGTTCGAGGCCGAGGCGGCGTCGATCGCGCTCTACGATCCGGCGACCGATCAGCTCGTCTTCGAGGTCGCTGCGGGCGAGCAGGGCCAGGGGGTGATCGGGGTCGCGATCAGGCCCGATCAGGGCATCGCCGGGTATGTCTACACGTCGGGGCAGGCGCTGGCCCTGTCCGACGTCGCCAGCGACCCGCGGTTCGGGCGGGCGGTGGCGGAGAAGACCGCCTACGTGCCCCGCTCGATCGTGGCCGTCCCGCTCGTCGACGATCAGGGCACGATCGGGGTCCTCGAAGTGCTCGACAAGCGCAGCCAGGCGGCCTTCTCGCTCCGGGACATCGAGCTGGCAGCCGTCTTCGCCCGGCAGGCGGCCGTCGCCATCCGGGCCAGCCGCGTCGAGCGCGACCTCGGCTCGCTCCTCCGGGCGACGCTCCGCGACCAGTCGCAGGCCTCGGGACCGACGACCGAGGCGACCCTCGATGAGCTCGTCCGGGCCGGCACCGATCGGCTCGATCGCGAGGACGACAGCCGGCTCTGGGCACTCGTCGACCAGGTCGCCCGGATCCGCTCGAGCGATCCCGATCGGCTCGAGCTGGTCACCGACCTCCTCGGAGCGATCGCCCGCCAGAGCGAGCGCGACGCCCGCGCCCGACGGCGGGGCCGGTCCGGACCCGGGACCCGGCCGACCGACCGTTGACCGACGACTACCTGCCCGCCTGGAGCGAACCGTTCGTCGGCGATGGACGCGCCCGTCTCGAGCGGATGGTCCCGATCGCCGGACTCGACCGCGAGCGGGTGTTCGGTGGCGCCGACGGCTCGGGGGTCACCGTGGCGATCGTCGACTCCGGTGTGGAGCGCGATCACCCGGCCGTCGGCGGCAAGCTCGTCCGGAGCGTCCGGGTCGAGCCGGGTGACGAGGATCCGGTCGTCGTCGACGATCCGGAGGCGATCGATGTCGTCGGCCACGGGACCGCCTGCGCCGGGATCATCCACAGCCTGGCGCCGCAGGCCGACATCATCTCGGTCCGCGTCCTCGGGCCGGACAACCGCGGCAAGGGCACGATCTTCGCGGCGGGGCTCGAGTGGGCGATCGCCAACGGCGCATCGGTCATCAACCTGAGCCTGTCATCGAAGAGCGAGGCGCTGTTCCCGGTCTTCCACGAGATCGTCGACATCGCCTACTTCGCCAATGTCCTGCTCGTCAGCGCGGCCAACAACGTGCCGGGCCCGAGCTACCCCTCGCTGTTCTCGTCGGTGGTGTCGGTCGCCGCGCACGACGTCGCCGACCCGTGGACGTGGTTCTACAACCCGGCGCCCCCGGTCGAGTTCGGGGCGTACGGGGTCGACGTCGATGTCGCCTGGAAGGATGGCGGCCGGATGATCGCGACCGGCAACAGCTTCGCCGCGCCGCACGTGACCGGGCTTGCCGCGCTCATCCGGTCGCGCTACCCGAACGCGACCCCGTTCGAAGTGAAGACGATCCTTGCGACCGTCTCGAACGGGGCGCGCCCAGGCGGCTGAGCCGGACCGCGGCTCGCGTTCATTCGCCCCGGCTGGAGGGGCCCTTCACGTAGCCGTAGTGGCCCTCGACGTCTTCCTCGTCGTCGTCGATCCGAGGACGCGCGACGCGCATCGCGCCGTAGTCGTCCGGGCCGCCGTCCACGCGGGCCGCCGGGCCACGATGGCCTTCGACGTCGTCCTCGTCGATCCGGCGCTGGGTCACCCCGTCGGGGTCGTATGCCCGTCGGGCCGGGGCCGAATGGCCTTCGACATCGTCGTCGTCGTTGACCCGGGGCAGCATGCCCGGGGCCTTGGTCTCATCGTGGTCAGCCATTCGTGCCTCCTGCCGGCCGCGCGGCGGTCGGTCGACCGACGGGGTGGGTGCGGTCCGGTCCGCCCCGTACGTGAACCGTACACCGCGGGGGCCGCTGCGGCCTATGGTCCGATGCGACCACGCGACCGTCAGATGGCCGACAGCCTGACCGTCAGGCAGCGTTCGCGCCGCCTCGATGGAGGGCGAGCAGGCGCGGCCCGACTTCGGCCCCGGACTCGACGAGCTCGAGGAAGTCCGCCGCGTCCATGGCGAGGAGCCGGCCGGCGGTCGCCGCCACGACGGTCGCGCTGCGGGGCGCACCGGTGAGCAGGCCCAGCTCGCCGAAGACGTCATCGGGGCCCATCGTCCGGAGCCGCCGCACGGTCGCGTCCTCGGCCGCCTGATCGACGTCGAACGTCCCGTCGAGGATGACGAAGAACCGGTCGGCGGGATCGCCCTGTCGGATCAGCACCGTCCCGGTGGCGACCTCCTGCTCGGCAGCTCGGGCGAATGCAGCGGCGAGGCGCGACTCCGGGACACCGGCGAAGATCGGCAGCGAGGCGACCCTCGCGGCCGTCGAGACGGCCTCGGCCGAGAGGCCCCGATCCGCACCAGACCCGATCAGGAGGATCGAGACGACGACGCCGCTGACGACGAGGACGCCGGACGCGATGAGCACGGGCTCGGTCCCGACGGCGCCGGCGGCGATCGGCAGGACGAGCGAGCCGGTCGCGTAGGCCAGCGTCGAGATCGTCGCGATCCCGCCCAATGCCCGACCGCGGATCTCGTCGGGCACGATCCGCTGGAAGATCGTCGTGCTGACGACCTCGGTCAGCAGGCTGCCCGCCGACGCGAGGGTCATCGCCAGCAGGGCCGGACCTAGCGAGCCCGTGAGGCCGAGGGCCGCAACGCCGGCCGCCAGGCCGATCGCACCGATGAGCAACGGCAGGCGCAGGCCGGGCCGGACCACGAAGGCCCCGGACCCGATCGCCCCGAGGATCCCACCGACGCCGACGGCCGCGTTGAGGTAGCCGGTGGCGGCTTCACCGCCGCCCAGCTCGACCGCCAGGACCACGGTCAGGACGCCGAGTCCGCCGAACACGAACCCGGCGACCGTGTCGATGAGGGTGAGTCCTGCGAGAGCGCGGACGGCCGAGCGGGGGACGTTCGCGGACTCGGCAGCCGCAGCGGTCCCGGTGGCCGGCGTCTCAGCACCGCCCTCCGGCGCGACGACCGGATCGTCCCGGCGCTCCTTGGGGAGCTGCCACAGGATGACCGCGACGAACGCGAACGAGATCGCATTGAGCACGAACGCCAGCGTCAGTCCGCTCAGCTCGATGAGGATCGCGGCGACCGCCGGTCCGATCACGAACGCCAGGTTGTCGAGCGTCGACCAGGCGCTGTTCGCCGGTCCGAGCTCGCGCTCGTCGCGGACGAGCGTCGGGAGATAGGCGCCGATGGTCGGGCCGAAGAAGCACGAGAAGCACGTCGCGAGGACGGCCAGCCCGACGATCGCCCAGAGTGGGCCGTCGAAGGCCACGAGGCCCGCCAGGAGCACCATGATCGCGCCCCTCGCGACGTCCGTGACGAGCAGCACGACGCGTCGTTCGAACCGGTCGGCGACGATCCCAGCCGGGAACGACAGAAGGACGTAGGGGAGGATCCGAGCCGCGCCGACGATCCCGAGGAGGACGGGGTCGTTGCTCGTGTCGTAGACGACGATCAGCAGAGCGACGAGGTAGAGCCAGTCGCCGATCGAGCTGATGAACTCGCCGCCGAGCAGGCGGGCGAGGGGCCCGTTCGAGAGCAGGCCGCGGTATGCCTGAAGGACGCTCACCGCGACCCGGGCTGGGTCAGCGGCCGCGGAGTCGGTCGAGCGGGCTCTTGGCCTGCTTGCGGAGCGCTTCCTTCGACGCCCAGACGTCGGCTTCGCGGGCCTTCTGGCTGGCGTGCTGCCGGGCGTACTCGTAGGTCCCCGCGTTGTGCCCGGAGGTGTCGTCCTCGTCGGGTTCCGGCGTGTCCACCGGCTTCTTGGTGTCGGCCTGGCGCGGCTTGTCCTGCTCGGCCATTCGGATCTCCTCGTCGCGGCCCAGGGCGGACCGCCGCAACCCCGAGTCTAGGCGCCGCGACTGCCGCCTGGGAAGTCATGCGCGCCGCCCTCGGAACGTCGTCCATCCGACAGTCCCGGCCGGCAGCCGGACGCCCTCGAGCGAGAGAAGCTCGCGTTTCACGGCCAGGAGCGCGTCCCGGTCGCCGAACCACGACCCGCCGTAGCCCCCGATCGAGCCGTCGCCGGCGATGACCCGGTGGCAGGGGATCACGAGTCCGATCGGGTTGCGGCCGACCGAGCCGCCCACCGCACGGGCCGCCCCGGGTCGACCGATCGCCCGCGCGAGCCGCCCGTAGCTCGTCACCTCGCCCCACGGGATGTCGTGGACGCCGGCGAGGACGCGGCGGTCCCAGGCCGACAGGCCGGCGAGAGAGAAGGGGAGATCGTCGAACGCGCTCGAGGTCCCCGAGAGGTGGGCGCGGACGGCGTCGGTCGCTGCGGCGAGGCGGCGTCGCACCGCGGGGTCGGACGCGTCGGCAAGCGAGCCACCGAACCGGCGGGTGACCGAGCGGCTGAACGCCTCCGCCGTGGTCATGACCTCCAGCGCGACGAGGCCGTCGGCATCGGCCGCGAGATGGACCGGGCCCCAGGGCGCTTCGACCGCCGCGACGCCGATCACCCTGTCCTCCTCGCCGCTCGGCGACTTCGCGACCGGCCGATCCGACCAGCGTGCGCCCGACTGTACATCCCCGCCAGGGTCGGGGCCAGCAGCGGCCGGTGATATACTCCTGGGGAGTATGGAACCACGACCGACGGGCGACTCGCAGACCGTCATCCTTGAGCGTCCGCCGCACGGCATCCCGGCCGGCGCGAACACCGTCGAGGTCGCGCTGCCGATCGCCGGGATGACCTGCGCATCGTGTGTGAACCGGATCGAGCGCTACCTCACCCGGACCCCCGGCGTCGCGGAGGCGTCGGTCAACCTGGCGACCGAGGTCGCGACGATCCACTACCTGCCGGATGTGGCCAGCCGCGCCGACCTGGTCGGCGCGATCGAGGCTGCCGGCTACGACCTCAAGCCCGCAACCGGTCCCCGGGCCGACGCGGTCGGGCCGATCCCCCTCGACGAGAGCCTCGCCGCGGAGGATGCCGCGCGGGCACGCGACCAGCGTGCGCTGGCCGTCCGGGCCGGCGCGTCGATCGCGGTCGCCGTCGGGATCATGGTCGTGATGTTCTGGCCGCAGACCGTCGTCCCGCTCGAGACGCTGAATCGGCTCGTGCTGATCCCGGCGACGGTCATCCAGGTCTGGGCGGGCGGCGGCTTCTACCGGGCCGCCTGGCGCGCGCTCCGTCACGGGACGACGAACATGGACACGCTCGTGGCGGCCGGGACGGGTGCTGCCTGGCTCTACAGCGTCGTCGTGACGCTCTTCCCCGAGCTGGTGGTCGGCACCGGACGGATGCCCGAGACGTACTTCGACTCATCGACGATCGTCATCGGCCTTGTCCTGCTCGGGCGCTGGCTCGAGGCCCGCGCCAAGGTCCGGACGGCCGGCGCGATCCGCCATCTCGTCGCTCTCGGGGCGAAGACGGCGCGTGTCGTGCGCGGCGACGTGGAGCTCGATGTCGATCTGGGCGAGGTCCAGCCGGGCGATCTCATCCGGGTCCGGCCCGGCGAGAAGGTCCCGGTCGATGGCGTGCTGGTCTCCGGAGCCTCCGCGGTCGACCGGTCGATGCTCACGGGCGAGCCGATCCCCGTCGAGGTCGTGGCCGGCGACGAGGTCATCGGCGCGACCCTGAACACGACCGGGATCGTTCGTCTTCAGGGTGACCCGGGTGGGGAGCGAGACGACGCTCGCGCGCATCGTCGACATGGTCCGCCGGGCCCAGGGCAGCAAGGCCCCCATCCAACGCCTCGCCGACCGGGTCAGCGAGGTCTTCGTCCCGCTCGTCCTGCTGCTCGGTCTGCTGACGTTCGCGATGTGGATGTCGGTCGGACCGGAGCCACGCCTGACCTGGGCGCTGATCGCGTTCATCAGCGTGGTCGTCATCGCCTGCCCCTGTGCGATGGGCCTGGCGACGCCGACCGCGATCATGGTCGGTACCGGTCGCGGCGCCGAGGCGGGGATCCTCATCCGCGGCGGGGCCGCGCTCGAGACGGCGGCCCGGGTCGATACGGTCGTCTTCGACAAGACCGGCACGTTGACGCTCGGACGGCCGTCGGTCGTCGACGTCGTCGCGGTGCTCGGCCTCGATCCGACCGAGCTGCTCGACCTCGCGGGCTCGGTCGAGCGTGGCAGCGAGCACCCCGTCGGCGGCGCGATCCTGGCGGCCGCCCGCGAGCGTGAGCTCGGGTTCGCTCCCGTCAGCGGGTTCGTCGCCCGCGCTGGTCTGGGGGTCGAAGCCACGGTCGAGACCGGACCCGGGCGGTCCGCAACCCCGTCGCGCCGAGTCATCGCCGGGACGGCCGGCCTCCTCGCCGAGCACGGGGTCGAGCTCGGCCCGCTCGACGCGGCGCTGGCCGCGGCGACGACCGAGGGCTGGACTCCCGTGCTCATCGCGATCGACGGCCGGCCGGCCGGCCTCATCTCCCTCGCCGACCCCGTCCGAGCGGAGTCCGTCGAGGCGGTGCGCGGGTTGACCGAGGCCGGCATCGAGGTCTGGCTGGCGAGCGGCGACCGGACGGAATCGGCCGAGGCGGTGGCTCGTCGGGTCGGCATCCGACCGGACCGGGTCCGCGCCGGGATGCTCCCCGGCGGCAAGGCCGAGCTGGTCGCCGCGCTCCAGGCCGGCGGTCGTCGGGTGGCGATGGTCGGCGACGGCATCAACGACGCGCCGGCGTTGGCCCAGGCGGATCTCGGCATCGCGATCGGGACCGGCGCCGACGTCGCGATCGAGGCGGCCGACGTGACGCTCCTGGCCGGCGACCCCCGGCTGACCACCACGGCCCTCGCCCTGGCGCGCCGGACGATGACCGTCATCCGCCAGAACCTGGTCTGGGCGTTCGGCTACAACATCGTCCTGATCCCGGTCGCGATGGGCGTCCTCTACCCGACGTTCGGGATCACCCTGAGCCCGGCCCTGGCAGCCGGGGCGATGGCTCTCTCGTCGGTGAGCGTCGTCCTGAACTCGCTGCGGCTGCGCGGCTTCGACGCGCGTCCCCTCGCTGCCGGAGCTGACGCGCCCAGCCCGCGGCCTGATCCGCGCGGACAGGCGCGTCACACACGAACGGACCGCCCGGGTCTGGGCGGTCCGTCGCTGGGAGAGAGGGTCCCGGCTCGCGCCGGGCGTAGGAGCTCTACTTGTGCTGCTCGGCGTGGCGCTGAGCTGGCGTCTGGCTGCTCGAGCCGTCGGCGGCCTTCTGGGGCGCGTGACGCGACTGGTCCTTGACCTGGCTCGACGTCATCGTGTCGGTCGACTGCGAGATGTGCGACGACGAGAGCTTCGGCGCGCTCTGCGCCGGGGCCAGATCCTCGGCCGGGATCCGCGGGTTGACGAGCGGCTGGGCCGGGGCGAGCGACTGATTCGCTTCCTGGACCACGATCGGCACCGGCGTGACCATGCCCTGATGCGCTTCCTGCACGACCAACGGGACCGGCGCGGCCACCGGGGCGGGCGCGGCGATCGGGACGGCGACCGGCGGGTTGGCCGGGATCGCGGTCGACAGCTGGGCGGCCGTCACGCCGACGACGAGGGCGCCGGCCACGACGCCGGTCGCGATGAGCCGCTTGCGGAACTCGTCGGCCTTCTCGGCGGTCGGGAAGTGGAGGCTGAGGGCGTGCCCTTCGACGTCGTCGTCGAAGGCGAGGGTGACGGCGACCGTGGTCGCGTCGATCGCGTGCCCACTCGTATCGTCACGATCGTCGAGGCTGATCCGGACGCGGTTCTTCGCCCACGTCGGCCCGGCGTCGATGTCCCGGAGGCGGCCTTCGGCCACGGTGGACTCGTCGTCGTCCAATACGACGGTGAACGGCTGGTCGGCTGCGTTCGGCTTGGCGGTCATCTCGGCGATCCTCCGGGTGTGCATCACTGACTGGCTGGTGCCCCGAACCGTAGACCGCGCTCGTCTCGCAGTCCAGCCCGGCGCCGGACATGCGGCGTGTCGGCCACGTGACACGCGCGATGCGGCGTCGACCCGCGCGATGCGGCGTGCTGGGTCGTGGGACGTCAGTCGACGACGCGCCGGAAGACGGCCACCGCGTTCTGGCCGCCGAAGCCGAAGCCGTTGATCATCACCGTGTCGACCTTCGTCGGACGCGCGACCTGCGGCACGTAGTCGAGGTCGCACTCGTCGTCGGGGTGTTCCAGGTTGGCCGTGGGCGGGATGACCTGGTCGCGGATCGCCCCGAGGGCGGCGAGCGCGCTGGCGATGCCCGGCGGCTCCGACCAGGTGGCCGACCATCGACTTCGGTGAGCTGATCGGGACCCGGTAGGCCTGGTCGCCGAAGGCGGCCTTGATCGCTCGCGTCTCGGTCACGTCGTTGAGTGACGTCGAGGTCCCGTGGGCCACGATGTAGTCGATCTCGTCCGTCGTGACCCCGGAGGAGCTCAGGGCCTTGAGCATCGCCCGGGTCTGGCCGCGCCCGGTCGGCTCCGGGGCGCTGATGTGGAACGCGTCGGCGGTCAGCGCACCGCCGAGGATCTCGGCGATCGGCGTCGCTCCGCGGAGACGGGCGTGTTCGAGCGACTCGACCACGACGACACCGCCGCCCTCGCCCAGGACGAACCCGTCGCGGTCGCGGTCGAACGGGCCGCGAGGCGTGGGCCGGATCGTCGTTCCGCCGGGAGAGCGCGCCCATGTTGCCGAGCGCGGCGACGGCCATCGGCAGGACCGGCGCCTCCGACCCACCGGCCAGGACGATGTCGCACTCCCCGGTCTGGATCAGCCGGAGGGCGTCGTGGAAGGCGATGACCGATGTCGCGCAGGCGGCCACCTGGGTCATGACCGGACCGGTCAGGCCGTACTCCATCGACAGCATGCAGGCGCCCATCGAACCCGACAGCGCTGGCACCGCGAAGGGGCTCACGAAGCGTGGCCCACGGGTGTCGTGGATATGGGTCCCGTCGATCACCTGCTCGAGGCCGCCACCACCGGTGTTCACGACGACCCCGACCCGGTCGCGGGCGTCCTCGTCCATCGCCGCGAAGTCGATCCCGCTGTCGGCGACGGCCTCCTTGCCGGCAGCCATCGCGAAGGCGATGAACCGGCTCATCCGGCGGGCCATCTTCGGCTCCATGAACTCGGCCGGGTCGAAGTCGAGCACCTCGGCGGCGATCCGGACCTCGAACGCTGACGCGTCGAAGCTCACGATCGAGCGGGTCCCGGTGACGCCGGCCCTGAGGTTGCCCCAATAGGTCGGGAAGTCGTTGCCGATCGGCATGACCGCCCCGAGGCCGGTCACGACGGCGCGGCGGGCGGGGTCCGACTGGGTCACGCGGAGCACCTCGGGCGGGACGGGGGACCGATCATAACGGGGTCGCAGGTGGATCGACGGCGGGCCGTTCAGTCGCCGTCGTAGCGCCGAAAGATCACCGCGCCGTTGTGGCCGCCGAGTCCGATGTTGTTCGACAGGCCGTAGCGGATCTCGCGCCGATGGCTCTCGGTCGGGATGTTCAGGTCGCACTCGGGGTCCGGATCGCGGAAGTTGATCGTCGCCGGGACCGTCTGCTCGGCGACCGCAAGGACGGTCGCGAACGCCTCGAACGCGCCGGCCGCGCCCATCATGTGACCGGTCATCGACTTCGTGGCGCTGATCGCGATGTCGCGGGTGTGGTCGCCGAAGACGGTCCAGATGGCCTCCGCCTCGCGCTTGTCGCCAAGCGGGGTCGAGGTCCCGTGCGGGATTGATCAGGTCGACCTCATCGGCGGGCACGCCGCGCCGATCGAGGGCCATCTTCATCGCCCGGGCCGAGCCGGCTCCCGCCTCGACCGGCTGGATCATGTCCCAGCCATCGGCCGCCGAACCGTAGCCGACCACCTCGGCGTAGATCTTCGCCCCGCGGGCCTTGGCCAGCTCGAGGTCCTCCAGGAAGAGTGATGCGGCGCCCTCGCCGAGCACGAACCCGTCACGGGTCAGATCGAACGGCCGGGACACGCTCGAGATCGGCTCACCGGGTCGTGGGTTGCCGAGCCCGCGCATGTTGCCAAAGCCGGCGTGGCCGACCTCGAGCAGCGGCATCTCGGTCGATCCGGAGATGATCGCGATGCAGTCGCCGCGCCGGATCGCCTCGGCCGCCTCGGCCACGTTGTGGGTGCCGGTCGCGCAGGCCGACACGATGCACAGGTTGTGGCCGATCGCGCCGGTCTCGATGGCGATCATCCCGGAGCACGAATCGACGAGCGCATTGGCGATGAACGTCGGGGCGACCGTCCGCGGCCCGCGCTCCTTCAGGGAGATGAAGTTGTCGATCATCATCGACTGGCCGCCGGCGCCCGAGCCGAACACCACCCCGACCTCGGTCCGGTTGGCATCGGTGATCTCGAAGCCCGAAATCGGCCACCGCCTGCTTGGCCGCCGCCACGCCGTAGTGGAGGCTCGCTTCGCTGCGCCGGGCGGCCTTCGGGTCCATCCAGTCGGTCGCCCGGAAGTCGTGGACCTCGCCGGCCGCCTTCTGCTCGTAGCCCGAGACGTCGAACTTCGTGATCTCGCCGATCCCGGACACGCCCGCGACCAGGTTCGACCAGGCCGTCTGCCGATCGTTGCCGACAGGGCTGATCACCCCGAGGCCGGTGACGACGACGCGGCGGGTGTGGTCGGGTGGGCGCACAGGGCTCTCCTCTGGTCAGGCTGGGATGCGTGGGTCCGGCATCGCCAGGCCGTTCGCACTGTCGGGGGCGTCCGTGGCGACGGCCTCCTGCTCCGGGGCGATCCGCTTGATGAGGCCGGTCAGCACGCGGCCGGGTCCGATCTCGACGAACCGGTCGACCCCGGCGGCCGCCATCGTCTCGACCGCTCGGACCCAGTCGACACCGGCCGTGAGGTGCTCGACGAGCTCACCCCGGGCCGCCTCGCCGGTCGTCAGCAGCCGCGCGTCGCGGTTGGCGAGCAGGGGCGCCGACGGGTCGGCGAACGGGATCCCGCTGAGCACGGTCCGCATCGCCTCGGCCGCCTCGGTCATGAGCGGGGAGTGGGCGGCGACCGAGACAGGCAGCTCGATCGCCCGTCGTGCGCCGAGCTCGCGAGCCAGCTCCAGCGAAGCCTCGACCGCGGGCCGCTCACCGGAGACGACGACCTGGCCGGGCGAGTTGCGGTTGGCGACGCCGAAGACGCCGTGGGCTCCAGCCCGCTCGACGAGCTCGGGCAGCCGGGCGTCATCGAGACCGATGATCGCCGCCATCCGGCCCTCGCGACCGGCGCCGGACGCCTGCATCAACCGGCCGCGCTCGCGGACGAGCCGGACGCCATCCTCGAGACCGAGCGATCCGGCGGCGACCATCGCGCTGTACTGGCCCATCGAATGGCCGGCGTAGAACGCCGGCTCGGGTGCCGGTCCGTCGACCGCCCAGCGTTCCCGCAGCGCGGCGAGGAACGCGATCGACGTCGCCAGCAGGGCCGGCTGGGCGTTCTCCGTCCGGTCGAGCAGGTCGGCCGGACCGTTCCAGGCGAGCACGCTGATCGACGCGCCGAGGGCCTCGTCCGCCTCATCGAAGACCGCGGCCGCGGCCGGGCTGGCAGCCGCCAGGGCGCGGCCCATGCCGACGGATTGGGACCCCTGCCCGGGGAAGACGAAGGCGACCTTGGTCATCGGACTCCTGTGGGCGCGCGCGTGCCGGCGAGCGATGCGCCGGTCCACAGGAGCCTACGTCGCGGCGCCGCCCGTCAGCGTCGGGCGTGTGCAACGTTGCATGGATCCGCGCACGGTCGTACCCTGCCCGCATGGCTGCCGATCCGCATCCGACCCGCCCGGCTCGTCCGGTCCGGCCGATCCGGCGCACCGCGCCGCGGCGTGCGATCGCCCGCTCGTTCGAGGCCGCACTCAGCGCGCCGGTGCTCGCCGCCGGGCACGTCGATCCAGAACCCGCGCCAGATCTCGGAGCGCGTCGCGATGGGCCGTGCGCTGTGGCGCGAGCTCGTCGTCGGGTTCGCCTGGCAGCTCGGTGAGCTCCGCCTGGGGTTCACCCAGCTCGCCGCCCTGTACGTGCTGGCCGATTCGGGTACGACGACCGTGGCCGATCTCGCGGATGCCCTCGGCCGTTCGCCGTCGGCGACGTCGAGGCTCGTCGACGGTCTGGTCCGGCGCCGGCTCGTCGAGCGTCGCCAGGAGGAGGAGGATCGGCGCCAGCGGTCGCTCTGGCTGACCCAGCGTGGGCACGCCCTGCTCCGGATGGTGGATCGCGGCCGGGCCGATCAGTTCCTGTCGGCGGTGCGCGCCCTGCCGCCCGCGGAGCGCAAGCTCATCGCGATGGGCGTCGCGGCACTCGCGACCGGGGCGATCTCCCGACGCGGTCGCCTGATCAAGGCGCCGCGGGACTGACCCCCGTTCCGGACGCCGGCCGGACGGTGACCCGGACCTGCCCGGTGGCCACACCGCTCGCCGCGAGCGACCCGTGGAGCGGGCTCGTCACATCGAGGACGAGCAGGTACTGGCCGGACACGGTCGGCGCGGTGAGCGTCGAGCACGACCGTCATCTCGGTGCCCGGCTCGGGCTGGGCCGAGATCGATGCCTCGGGCAGGGCCGGCGCGTCGACCCCGTCGATCGCGAGCGGGACCCAGCGGCCGACCAGTCGTGCACGCGGGTGGGCGCGCGCCACCGACGGATCGACGAGCTCTTCGCTCAAGTCGGCGGCGCTGGGCCGGACGCCCCATCGTTCGGCACCGTCGTTGGCGACCCGGACGGGCAGCGCGACGGCCGCGCCGGCGACCACGCTGAGTGTCGGCATCACACCGTAGGCGGCCGACAGCGCGCTGCTGACCCGGACGCTCAGGGCCGGGATGAGGGCCTGGGTCGTCGCGTCGAAGGCCACGCCATCGGGTCCATGGACGGTCGTCACGAGGCGATACACGCCGCGCGCGGCCGGGAGCTGGACGGTCACCCGGAGCTTGCCCTTCGTGAGCTTGGCCCGGACCGGGGTGACGACGGACCCGGCGACCTCGGGCGCGACCGCCTCGATCGTGGGCGGCTCACCTGGCGGAGACGTCCGCGGGCACGCTCGGGTCAGGCGTCGTCGTCGGGTTCGGGCGTCGCGGCGGCGCGCTCGGGCTGCCCGTGGGTCCAGCGCTCGGTCCGGGGCTGGCGGTCGCGGTCCCGTGCTGGGTCCCGGTGGGCGGAGCGGCCGGTCCGGCCGTCGCCGCCGGCCGTGCCTGGCGTCCCTGGGTCGACGGCGGACGGTGCCGGTGGATCATCGA
This sequence comes from uncultured Chloroflexia bacterium, assembly GCA_963783135.1. GTDB lineage: Bacteria > Chloroflexota > Limnocylindria > Limnocylindrales > CSP1-4 > Chersky-267. The sequence goes on from CAWAMH010000005.1 coordinate 777,692, forward strand.
GGGCTACGGGGTCCCAGCGCAGCCCGAGCTTGAGGGTCGCCGGCAGTGCGGCGTCCTTCGGGGCCTTCATCGGCAGCGTCAGCGTCGCGCGGGTCCCCGCGACGAGACCCGTCGGTGACGGACCGGCGGCGCGAGACCCGGGGTCCGGAACGTGACCCCGAGGCCGGCCAGCGAATCGGTCGTCGAGCCGGCGGACGTGATCGGCACGATCGCGCCCTTGGCCACCTGGCCGGCACCGGCCCGGACCTCGGTCGCGGTCAGCCCGGGCCGCCAGACGATCGATCGGTTGAACCCGGACTGGACCCGGGTCGGGTCCATGGCCGCCTGGTGGCCCGGCGTCCGGGTGCTCGGGAAGGTGAGGATGTGATCGTGCCCCGATGGGGCGTCGCGCCACAGCCGATCGACTGTCGAGATCCCCGCCGAGGAGGCCACGCAGGTACGGCTCCGGAGCACCGAAGGTGTCGGCGATGACCGCGCCGGCGCCGGCTCGCAGCCAGCCCGCGGCGTAGTTGTCGACGCGCTGTTGAGCCGACGCTCAGCGAGCCCTCCGGCAGACCGGGCTCCGAGTTGCCGCTCGCGTAGCACAGGTGGTGAAGGAGGACGACCGCGCCGGGCGCCAGCCGGATCTCGCGGGCGAGGAACGCCTCGCCGAAGTACTGGTGGGCGGTGTCGTCGCCGCCGGCCACCGGGTTGAGACCGAGGCCATCCTGGGTCGGCGGGTAGAGCCGGTCGCGGTACGGCGACGGGAAGCCGTTGCCGTGACCCAGGTAGACGACGATCGAGGCGCCCCGGAGGGCCCGCTTGACGACCGGCCAGGTCGCGTTCGGCGAGACGACGCTCACGACATCGCTGGTCCAGCGCCGGGCTTCCCGCGCGGCGTCGGCGCCGACCGAGCGGTAGAGATCGGTCAGGTCGCCGGACGGGCCGACGATGATCGTGACCCGCGGTTCCGGCCGGGCGGCCGCGATCGACCCTGGCAGGGCGCCCAGCAGCACGATCGCGATGAGGATCCCGAGGATCCGGCGCATGGCCTTCCACCTCCACCGACGAACACGGCGGTCCGCCCATCCTAGGCCGCGTCCGTTACCAGCGGATCACCTGCGACGTGCGGATCGGCGGATCGCGGTGCGCTCCGTCACCGACGCGCGTCGGTGACGGCTGTTGCGGTCGTCGGGCGGTCCTTTCGGCCGTCGTCCGGTCTCAGCCGCAGAAGCGGCGGACCACGTCGTAGAGGACCGGCAGGCCGAACCGGAGCGCGTCGAGGCCGACGCGCTCGTCGACGCCGTGGAACCGCTCGAGGAACCGCTCGTCGGGCTCGAGCCGGAGCGGCGAGAAGCCGTAGGTCGGGACGCCCGAGGCGGATGGTGTGCTTGGCGTCGGTCGCGAACGGCGCCATGACCGGGACCGGGATGCCGTCCGGATCGTGATCCCGGATCGTCGACTCGAGGGTCCGGTAGAGCTCGGTGTCGAGCGGCGCATCGACCGCGGGCATGGCCCGGAGGACCTCGACGTCGCAGTGCGACCAGAGCTCGTCGCCCACCCGTCGTCGGAGGTCGGCTCGCAGCGTCGGCTCGTCCGTGCCGGGCAGCGTCCGGCAGTCGACGAGGATCTCGGCGACGCCCGGGATGACGTTGTACTTCACCCCGGCGTGGATGACGTTCGGCGACGCCGTGTCGGACAGCAGAGCCCGGACGGCCCGGCCGTACATGTCGTCGCAGACGTCGGCGATCGCCGCCTCGCTCAGATCCGGATCCGGCGACGCGATCCGCCGGACGAGGTCGCCCGTCGGTCCGCCGAGCTCGCCGGCGACCGTCGTCGAAGAACCGGGTCATCGCCGGCGTCAGGCGGGTCGCCCCGGGCTCGGCCAACCGGCTGACCACGATCGCCGCCCGGACGGCGGCGTTGTCGGAGCGTGGCATCGAGCCATGACCCCACGTGCCGTTGACGACGATCCGGTAGTTGACGTAGCCCTTCTCGGCGACCCCGATCGGGTAGAACCGCCGGCCGCCGAAGGCGACCGAGACGCCGCCGCACTCGTTGAGCGCACCGACGGCCTCCAGGAGCTCCGGTCGGTGGTCGACGAGCCAGCCGGCACCGTCGAGCCCGCCCGCCTCCTCGTCCGCGGTCGACGCGAACAGGATGTCGCGCCGAAGGCCGGGGATCGGGTCCGACGCCGGATCCCGTCCCGCGGCGCGGGCCTCGGCCGCCAGCCGGCGGACGACCGCGACCTCCATCGCCACCATCCCCTTCATGTCGACCGCGCCGCGGCCCCACACGTAGCCGTCGGCGATGTCGGCGGAGAACGGGTCGTGCGTCCAGAGCTCCGCCGGTGCCGGCACGACGTCCAGGTGGGACAGGAGGAGCAGCGGCGCACCGCCGGTCCCGTCGCCGCGGAGCCGGGCGGTGACCGAGCCGCGTCCGACGGTCGGTTCGTGGATCTCGGCCGGGACCCCGGCCTCGTCGAGCATCCCCGCCACGGCGCGGGCGACCCGCAGCTCGCCGTCACCGGGTTCGGGTGGGGGATTGACGCTCGGGATCCGGATCAGGGTCCGGAGTCGGTCGACGAGCTCGGCGTGGGCTCGGTCCCAGTCGTCGGCTGCCGACCGCGTCCGACGGACGCTCGGCCAGCGTCACCCGGGTCCGCCCTGGAACCCGAGGAGCAGCCCGATGATCCCGATCGCGAAGCTGCCGATGACGATCGCGAGGATCATCGCGACGAGCAGCTTGAGATAGTGCCGTTCCTCGGCCAGCCCCGACTCGGGCGCGGGATCGATCCCGCCCGGTGGATACGGTGCGGCGAGCCCACGCTCGTCCTTCTGCGGGGGCCAGGCCACGGGCCGACCGGGGTGCGGCTGGATGGCGTCGAGCGCGGCTCCGGTCGTCGGATCGGCCCCGGTCTCAGCGCCGGCTCCGGGCTCAGGTCCGGGGGTCGCGCCAGGCCCGGGTGCGGTGACCGCGGCAGACGCGCCGGGGTCGAGCGTGTCGGGCGAGGCGGTCGGTCCGGTCACGAGCTCATGATGCCGCGTTCCGGGGTCGGGCGCCGCCGGCCCCTTCAGGGCAGCTCCGCCCGGAGCGGCTCGGCGACCTCGCGAGCGATCGCGCCGAGCCCGGCCGGGCCCAGCCGGGCCGGCATCCCGAGGAGGACGTGGTTCGCGCCCGCGGCGACGAAGGCGCGGGCGGTCTCGAGGGCGGTCGCGCGTCCGGCCGCATCCTCACCGGCCGGCAGTTGGCCACCGAACGCGAACCCGCCGGGGTCGCGTCCGATCGCGTCCATCTCGCGGAGGATCGCGCTGCGCCGCTGCCCGAACTCGGCCACGCCCTCGTTCCAGGCCGACGGCAGCACCCACCCGTCGGCCAGCTCAGCCGCCAACCGGAGCCCGCGGGACCGCTGCCCGCCGAGCCAGATGGGCGGACCACCGGGCGTCACCGGCGGCGGCAGGTTGAGCGCGCCGTGGAGCGGGTACCACGGATCGTCGAGTGTGACCCCGGGCGGGACCGTCGCCTCCGCCGAGCCGAGGGCGCGGAGCACCCGGACGGCCGAGCTGAGCCGGGAGATCCGCTCGGCGATCGGTGGGAGCGGGACCCCGAACGTCTCGTGCTCGCCCTCGTGCCAGCCGGCGCCGAGCCCGAGGATGAACCGGCCGCCCGTGATGAGGTCCAGCGCCGTCGCCTGCTTGGCCAGGACCGCGGGCTGGCGGAACGTGTTCGACAGGACGGCGACGCCGATCCAGCGGCCCGGGACACGGCGGGCAAGGGCCGCCGCGATCGTGAGTGGCTCGAGGCTCGATCCGCCGCGTTCGACGAGCGGGTCCGAGAGGTGGTCGTTGATCCAGGCGGACTCGAAGACGGGCAGCTCGCCGGCCGCCGCCCAGGTCTCGTCGAGGGTCGACCAGTCGACGCCCTGGGGCGACGTCTTGAAGCCGATGACGACCCGACTCACCGCCCGGCCAGATCCGCGGTCATCCGGTCGCCGGTGGTGACGGCGCCCGTCGACGCCGAGCCGACGAGCGCGGCGTACTTCGCCATCACCCCGCCCCGGTAGCGCGCGGCCGGCGGTCGCCAGCCGGCCCGTCGACGGTCGAGCTCGTCGGCCGGGACCTCGAGGTCGAGCGCCTTCCGGTCGACGTCGATGACGATCGGGTCGCCCTCCTCGATGAGCCCGATCGGTCCTCCGAGCGCGGCCTCTGGCGCCACGTGGCCGATCATCAGCCCGTGGGTGCCGCCTGAGAACCGCCCGTCGGTGATGAGCGCGACCGAGTCGCCCAGGCCCTCGCCGACGAGCGCGCTCGTCACGCTCAGCATCTCCTGCATCCCCGGGCCGCCGACGGGACCCTCGTAGCGGATGACGACGACGTCGCCGGCGACGATCCGGCGCTCGCGGACCGCCTCGTAGCAGGCGGCCTCCGAGTCGAAGACCCGGGCCGGGCCGCGGTGGGATCGACGTTCGTGACCGGCCAGCTTCACCACGCAGCCCTCGGGCGCGACGCTGCCGTGGAGGATCGCCAGTCCGCCGGTCGGCTTGAGCGGGCGCTCGATCGGGACGACGACCTCCTGGCCCGGCGTCTCGTACGACCGCCGCGGCGATCTCGGCGATCGTCCGGCCGTCGACCGTCGGGGCGCTGCCATCGAGGAGGTCGCGCTTGAGCAGCTCGCGCATGACGAGGGCGACCCCGCCGGCCTCGAAGATGTCGGTCGCGGTGAACCGCCCGCCGGGCTGGAGGTCGGCGACGATCGGCGTCCGGTCGGCGATCGCCCCGAACTCGTCGATGTCGAGGGCCAGCCCGAACTCGTGGGCGATCGCCAGCATGTGGAGGACGCCGTTCGTCGATCCGCCGGTCGCGGCGATCGCGGCGATGGCGTTCTCGAGCGCTCGCCGATCGACGAACGACGACGGCCGCGCGTCGCGCCGGACGAGGTCCATGACGAGCTCGCCGGTCGCCCTGGCCGCGGCGTCCTTGGCCGGATCCTCGGCCGGGATCCCGTTGAGCCCCGCCGGTGACAGCCCGAGGAACTCCATCACCATGCTCATCGTGTTGGCCGTGAACTGGCCGCCGCAGGCACCGGGCCCGGGACAGGCCGCGTTCTCGACCTCGTAGAGGTCGTCGAGGCTGATCTTGCCCGCCCGGTAGGCGCCGATCGCCTCGTAGACCGTGACGACCGTGGCGTTGCGCTTGCCCTTGTACGTCCCCGGATAGATCGTCCCGTTGTAGAGGACGACGCCGGGGACATCGAGCCGGCCGAGCGCCATGGCCGCCCCGGGGATCGTCTTGTCGCAGCCGACAAGGCAGACGACCCCGTCGAGGAGATGGCCCCGGACGACGAGCTCGATCGAGTCGGCCACGACCTCGCGGCTGACGAGGCTCGCCTTCATCCCCTCCGTGCCCATCGACACGCCGTCGCTGACCGAGATCGTGTTGAACTCCATCGGCGTACCGCCGGCGGCCCGGATCCCGTCCTTGACGTGCTCGGCCAGCCGGCGCTGGTTGAGGTTGCACGGCATGGTCTCGATCCAGGTCGTCGCGACTCCGACGAGCGGCTTGGCGAGATCCGCGTCGCTGAACCCGACGGCCTTGAGCATCGACCGCGCACCGGCCCGTTCGGGGCCGTCGGTCAAAGCATGCGAGTGGCGCTTCGCGGGATCGGTCGGCTGCTCGTAAGGCGTGGTCGGGTCGGGCATCTCGGAGGTCCTCGGCGCTGGTCGGCGGAGCTCCCAGTGTACGTGTCGAGCGCCCGGCTACGATGGTCCGGCGATGACCGCCAGCGTGCCGATCGACCGCCTGCCGAGGACCGCCGATGTCGTGGTGGTCGGCGGCGGCGCCGTCGGGGCGAGTGCCGCCTATCACCTGGCTGCCGCCGGCGCCGGCCGGGTCGTGTTGCTCGAGCGCGAGGCGTCGCTCGGTCTCGGCTCGACCGGGCGCTGCGCGGGCGGCTTCCGGCACCAGTTCTCGAGCCGGGTGAACGTCGAGCTGTCACTGGCCAGCATCCCGCTCATCGTCGGGTTCAGCGACACGCACGGTCTGCCGCTCGATGTCGTCCAGGACGGCTACCTGTTCCTCGTCCGGGACGCGACGGCCTGGGCCGACTTCCAGGCAGCCGCCGACCTTCAGCGCTCGCTCGGGGTCGACGTCCGGACCCTCGACGCCCGGGCGGCCGCGGAGATCGCGCCGGGGATCGAGACCGATGGGATCGTCGGGGCGACGTTCTGCGCCCAGGACGGGATCGCCGATCCATCGGGATTGACCCTGGGTTATGGGACCGCGGCACGACGCGCGGGCGCGGAGCTGCTGACCGGCGTCGCCGTCGAGGCGATCGAACGGGTCGCGGATCGAGTCGTGGGCGTCTCGACGACGGCCGGCCGGATCGCGGCGCCGACGGTGGTGGATGCCGCCGGTCCGTGGGCCGGCCGTCTCGCGGCGACCGCCGGCATCGCGCTGCCGCTCGAACCGATCCCGAGGGTCGTCCTCGTCACGGGTCCGTTCCTCGGCGTACCGGACACGCGGACCCTGGTGATCGACGCGCTGTCGACGTTCTACTTCCATCGCGAGGGCGGTGGCGTCCTGATGGGGATGGGCGATCCTGCGGAACGCCCCTCCTTCGAGACCCGGGTCGACGAGCGGTTCATCGCCGAGGAGCTGCTGCCGACCGCGGTGCGGGTCTTCCCGCCGCTGGCCGAGGCCGCGATCGTCAACCGCTGGGTCGGCCTCTACGAGATGACCCCGGATCGGCAACCGATCATCGGCCGCGTCCCGGGCCTCGACGGGCTCCTCCTGGCGAACGGGTTCAGCGGCCACGGCTTCCAGCACGCGCCGATCGTCGGCAAGCTGCTGGCGGAGCTCGTCGTCGACGGCGCCGCGCAGACCGTCGACATCGCGAGCCTGGGCCTTGACCGCTTCACGAGCGGGGCCGTCGTCGCCGAGACCCGGGTGGTCTAGGGCTCGGTCGGAGCCGGGCTCGTGGCCCTCTCGACGACGGTCCGGAGCGTCGGCAACGGCAGCGCGCCGTTGCGCAGCACGGCATCGTGGAACGCCCGGACGTCGAACCGGCCGCCGAGCCGGGCACGGGCCTCGTCGCTCAGTCGCTGGATCTCGAGCTGGCCGAGCTTGTAGGCCAGCGCCTGGCCGGGCCAGGTGATGTATCGGTCGATCTCGTTGATGACGTTGTCGGCCGCGAGGGCGGTGTGCTCGAGCATGAACGCGATCGCCCGGTCGCGCGACCAGCCGAATGCGTGCATCCCCGTGTCGACGACGAGCCGGCAGGCGCGCCAGCCGTCGAACGAGGCGATCCCGATCCGGTCGAGGTCGCCCGAGTAGAGCCCCATCGCGTCGCTGAGCCGCTCGGTGTACAGCCCCCAGCCTTCGATGAACGCGGTCGTCCCGGCATGGCGCCGGAAGGCCGGCAGGTCCTCGAGCTCCTGGGCGATCGCCAGCTGGAGGTGATGCCCGGGGACCGACTCGTGGAAGGCCAGCGCCTCGGCTTCGTAACGCGGGCGCGTCTCCGGCTCGGTCGTGTTCAGGTAGTAGCGGCCGGGTCGGCTGCCGTCCTCGGCCGGTTGGAGGTAGTAGCCGATCGTCGAATGCTTCGCCTCGTGGGCGCCCATCTCGACGACCTCGCAGATGGCGCGCGGGAGCGTCCCGAACCAGTCTGGGATCGCCGCGATCGCCCGCTCGAGGGCCGACGGTCGCGGCGTCCGACACCTCGACCCGGCTGCCGAAATGGAGGCTCGGGTCGGTCCGGAGCCGGGTCGACCGCCTCGGCCCGGTCGGCGCGATCCGATCGCCCGCGCCGCGGACGCTTCGAGCTCGGCATCGATCCGCTCGACCTCGGCCAGACCGATCGCGTGGATCTGCTCCGGGCTCAGGTCGAGCGACGTGTGCGCGCGGATGAGCCGACGGTAGGCATCCGGCCCGCCCGGCACGTAGGCCAGGCCCGGTCGATCGTCCGGACGAGCCTGCGGCAAGACCCGCTCCACGAGCGTCGCGCGGTAGCGTTCGAAGGCCGGCCGGATCGCCTCGTCGACGACCGCCCCGAGTCCGGTGGCGAACCGGTCGCGGTCGGCGGGCGACCAGCCCGGGCGATCGACGGATGCCGGGTTCGACGAGTGGCCACGACGCCGTCGGCTGATCGAGGAGATCGTCGAGCTCGTCGATGACGGCACGGACCGGCGCTTCTGGCTCGACCCGGCCGTCGGCGATCGGCCAGCGATGAGGGCCTCGGCCTGGCGGTCGACGAATGGCGCCATCGCTCGCCAGCGGTCGAGCATCCGATCGCCGTCGACCGGGCGACTCGACCAACTGGTAGGCGGCGAGGTTCAGGAACGCCACCTGCGGCCCCTCGAGCGGGTCGACCATCCAGCGATCGAGGTCGGCGGCCTTGAGATCGAGTTCCATCTCGACGAACGCGATGAGCGCGTCCCGGGTGATCGCGTCGGCCGGCTCGAGTCCCGTCGCTGACGACGCCCGAGCCCGGCGGGCCAGGTCGGTCAGCCGGCGCACCTCGGCATCGCGCCCGGCGTGGCTGTTGTCCGCGAGCCGATCGTCGAACCGGCGGTCGCCGATCGACGTCGCGAGGATCGGATCGGCCGCCAGCGCACCCTCCCAGGCTTCTTCGGCGAGGGCGGCGATCGCCGGCGAGTCGGTCACCGCGTGCACTTGCCGGTCTGGACACTCCCGGTCGAGCCAAGGGCGGGGCGGATCCGGCTGGCGACGGCGACCGGTGCAAGGGCGTATCCGACGGTCGGATCGCTCAGGGCCTCGGCGTAGACGACCCCACCGACGGTCCCATCCGGGAGGACGAGCGGTCCGCCGCTGTCACCGCGCTCGATGTCCGCCCGCAGCTCGACGATCCGCCGGGTCACCCGATCCGCCCCGTAGAGGTCGCGACCCTCGGCCGAGTAGCTGTCGGTCACCGCCGCCGGGATGATCCGGAGCGGCGATCCGCCGGGGTGTCCGAGCGCGGCCCCGATCGTCCCGCGCGGCGGATCCGCGGTCGCGAACGCGAGTGGTGGGGCCTTGACGCCAGGTGCGCGGAGCACCGCGATGTCGAGCTTCGGGTCGAACAGGACGACAGCGGCGTCGGTCGCTCGGCCGCCGTCGAACGCCACCACCACCGCCTTCGCCCCGGCCACGACATGGGCGTTCGTGACGAGGTAGCCGCCCTTGCCGACGACGAACGCGGTCCCGGTCGAGACGCGGCCGCAGGCGGTGGCGCGGACGACCATCGTGCTGGCCGCCGCCTCGGCGGCGATCCGCTCGGCCTGGGCGTCGGTGGGTGGGTCGACCGGTGCGGCCGGGAACGGCTCGAGCCCGATGAAGACCTCAGGCAGACCGGTCGTGTCGAGCCAGGAGGCGAGCTGGTCGACGTAGTTCGTCGGTGGCGGGAGGTAGTCGCTGATCGTCCGGATGATGAGCGAGCGCTGGGCCTGGGTCGCCATCTGTGGGACGGGCCCGGCGGCGAGCAGGCCTCCGACCAGCCACACGACGAGCAGGCCCTGGGCGAGTCCGGCGAACGCTCCGGCCAACCGGTCCAGCCCGCTCAGGACGCCATCGCCGAGGCGACGACCGATGCCGGCGCCGATGCTCGACCCGATCGCTTCGCCGATGCCGATCGCCGCGAGCAGGGTGACGAGGACCGCGATGGCTCGGAAGCGTCGGGTCGACGCCCGCGAGCAGGTCGTGCAGGTAGGGCAACGCCAGGATGACGATGATCCCGCCGGCCGCGGCGCCGGCCAACCCGAGAAGCTGCGGGAAGAATCCCGATCGCCAGCCCGCGATGAGGCCGAACGCGAGCAGGACGACGATCCCGACGTCGATCAGGTTCACCCGGGAAGTATCGGTGAGGTCGGCGATGACCGCCCCCACCCGATCATCCCGTCAGGACACGACGATCCGTACTGGTGGCGCGTCGCCGCCGGCGGTGATCGTGTAGCTGCCCGGAGCGAGCTCCCCGAGATCGACGATCGTCCCCTTCAGCAGCGCGATCGTCGGGCACGGGACATCGAGCTTGTCCGCACCCTCGCGGATCGTCAGCACGATCGACGTTCCCGTCCGGACCTGGGTGACCGAGTCGAGCACGGCGCACGGCTCGACACCGCTCCACCAGCTCAGCGTGACGATGACCCGGCGGCCGTCGACCTTCGCGTCGATGGCGGCGGCTCCGACCGGGTGGACGTCGAGACGCCCGGGCTTCGGCACGACGAGGGTCGGTCCGCCGCTACCCGGCAGTGTCGAGCCGTCCGACATCGGCGGGCTGGTGACCACGCCGCCGCCGACGGAGCCGTCACCGCCGCCGCTGCTGGCGTCGCCGCTGCCGCCGGGCACGCTCGAGGGTGTCGGGCTCGGCAGCGGCTCGGCCGGCGTCGCGCCACCGCCACCCCTCGAGGCGCTGCAGGCGCTGATCAGGATCGCGCCGGCCAGGATCGCGGGGAGGAGCCGGCGCATGCTCGTCGTCATGGCGCCGAGACGACGTGACCGCCCGTCGGGTTCCACATCTGTCGGGGCTGCCGTCCGGACATCCGGCAGATGCGATCCACCCGGCGCGGGCCACAGGCTGGTCGCATGCCGGTCACGTCGGGCCGGTCGACACAGGAGGATCCGATGTCCACCGCCAGCATCGCGCTGACACCCGCGCCGGGCGTCGCGCCAGCGTCATCCGCTCTACGGGTCGGTCGCGGTCCGCGCCGCCATGCCCATGTCTCCGAGCCCGCCAGCCGATGGGTCGACTGGCTTCGGCGCCGGAGGTCGCCTGATCGATCGCGACGGGCGGCGCATGTCCATCGCCGGACTGTTCGGCGCGGTCGGTCGATTCGATCCAGCTCGGGCAGGATCCGGAGATCGCGATCGGCCGCTCGACCGGCGCCCGGGTCTGATCGCCGCCCGATCGCAGCAGGATCGGGCGGTCAGCCTCCCGCGAGCGTGTCCACCCGGGGTGGGTGCGACCGCTCGTAGGCGGCCAGCGCAGGCTCCCGGGCGAGCAGCCAGCCCATCTCGTCGGTCCCGGCCAGCAGCATCTGCTTGGCGAACGGGTCGACATCGAACGGCAGATCCTCATCGCCGGGCAGGTGGACGACCTGCGCGTCGAGGTCGACGGTCAGGCTGACCCGTGGCTGGCTCTCGAGCAGCTCGAACAGCGCCCGGTGCATGTCCGGGTCGACGACGATCGGCAGGAGTCCGTTCTTCAGGCAGTTGCTCCGGAAGATGTCGGCGAAGCTCGTCGAGATGACCGCCCGGATGCCCCAGGCGACGAGTGCCCAGGGCGCGTGCTCACGTGACGAGCCGGTGCCGAAGTTGTCGCCCACGAGCAGGATCTGGCGGTCGGCCATCGCGAGCCGGTCCATGACGAACAACGGTTCCTTGAGCCCGCCGTCGGGGTCGTATCGCCAGTCGTGGAACAGCGCGTCGCGGAGCCCGTCCTTGTCGGTCACTTTCAGGTAGCGGGCCGGCACGATCTGGTCCGTATCGATGTTCTCGGCCGGGAGCGGGATCACCGCACTGGTGAACGTCGAGAACGGGGCCGCCACGTCAGCGGCCACCCAGACCGGCGGCGGCCTCGATGCCGGGCAGCGTCCGCGGGTCGGTCACGACGCCGGTGATCGCGGCGGCCGCAGCCGTGAGCGGCGAGGCGAGGAACGACCGTCCGCCCTTGCCCTGGCGGCCCTCGAAGTTCCGGTTCGAGGTCGAGATCGCGTACTGGCCCGGGTCGAGCTGGTCGCCGTTCATCGCGATGCACATCGAGCAGCCGGCCTCGCGCCACTCGGCGCCGGCGGCGCGGAAGACCTCGGCAAGGCCTTCGTTCTCGGCCTCCTTCTTCACTTCCTGGCTGCCCGGCACGACCATGACCCGGACCCCGTCGGCGACCCGCCGGTCGCGCATCACCGAGGCGGCCAGGCGCAGGTCGCTGATCCGTCCGTTCGTGCAGCTCCCGATGAAGACGACGTCGACCGGCCGGCCGAGGATCGGCTCACCCGGGGTCAGTGCCATGTACTCGAGCGCGCGTTCGAGGGCGCGCCGTGCGCTGGGATCGGCCTGGTCGGCCGGGGATGGGATCCGTCCCGTGATCGGGATGCCCATCCCGGGGTTGGTCCCGTAGGTGACCATCGGCTCGAGACTCGACGCGTCGATGATCGTCGACCGGTCGTAGCTGGCGTCGGCGTCGGTCGGGAGCGTCCGCCAGCGGGCGACGGCGTCGTCCCAGGCGGCGCCGTGCGGTGCGAACGGCCGTCCGGCGACGTACTCGAAGGTCGTCTCGTCCGGGGCGATGAGGCCGGCCCGGGCGCCGCCCTCGATGCGACATGTTGCAGATCGTCATCCGCTGTTCCATCGTCAGGGCCCGGATGGCCTCGCCGCTGTATTCGAAGACGTGGCCGGTCCCGCCGCCGACCCCGATCCGGGCGATGAGCGCGAGGATGATGTCCTTGGCTCCGACACCCGGGGAAAGCCGCCCGTCGACCCGGACCTCGTAGGTCTTCGGCCGGCGCTGGAGCAGGCACTGAGTGGCGAGGACCATCTCGACCTCGCTCGTCCCGATCCCGAACGCGAGCGCTCCGAACGCGCCGTGCGTCGCGGTGTGCGAGTCGCCGCAGACGATCGTCATCCCGGGCTGGGTCAGGCCGAGCTCGGGCCCGATGATGTGGACGATGCCCTGGTTCGGTGAGCCGAGCCCGTGGAGCGGGATCCCGAACTCACGGCAGTTGTCGGTCAGCTGCTGGACCTGTGCCGCGGCCATCGCGTCGGCGATCGGCAGGCTCCGGTCGTGGGTCGGGATCGAATGGTCGGCGGTCGCGACCGTCTGGCCCGGCCGGCGGACGGTCAGCCCGCGCTCCCGAAGTCCGGTGAACGCCTGTGGGCTGGTGACCTCATGGACGAGATGGAGGTCGATCCCCAGGACCGTCGGGGCGCCCGGTTCGTCGGCGACGACGTGGGCGTCCCAGATCTTCTCGACGAGCGTGCGCGGGTGGTCGGCAGGCATGGACCGGAGCGTACCAGAGCATCGCCCGTCGGCTCGATCCGGGGGCGGATGGGGCCTGTTCTCCGCTATCTGTACCGCCGCCGAGTGGTACTTAGGGGTACCCGTCGCCCCGCCCTCCGGAGGGGACAATCCAGAGGTGGACCACGCTCATCCACCGTCCGATGCGGTCATCGGGACCGTACGGTCGCGCCTGGCGGCCCAGGCCGCGGCGATCCGGGTCTGGCTGCTCAGCCTCGCGCTGGCATCGGCGGCGGCGATCGGCTATGTCGCGTTCGTGCGCGGGCTTCCGGCGATCCCGGCCCCGTGGACGATCCCGTGGCCGCTCCTCGCCGTCGCGTTCTTCCTGACCGAGACGAAGGTCATCGATGTCCACTTCCGGCGGGAGAGCCATTCGTTCTCGCTGAGCGAGCTGCCGACGGTCATCGGCTTCTTCCTCATGACCCCGACCGACTACCTGATCGCGCTCCTCGTCGGGTCGGGCACGGCGCTCGTCCTCGTCTCCCGTCAGCCCCTGCTCAAGGTCGGCTTCAACCTCGCGAACTCGGCCTTCATCGCGGTCGTGATGATCACCGTGTTCCGGGCGATCGGGGAGTTCAACGGGCCACCCGCTCCGATCGACTGGCTGGCGGCGTTCATCGCGACGTTCGTCGGTGCGGTCATCGGCTCGTTCACGATCGCCACGGTCATCGTCCTGTCGGGTGGCGCGCCGCAGTACGAGAAGCTGCCCGAGATGATCGAGTTCGGCGGGCTCGTCGCGCTCGCCAACACGAGCCTCGCGCTCCTCGCGGTCACGGTCGTCTGGTTCGACCCGATCGCGCTGTGTCTCCTCGCGGTGCCGCTGATCACGCTGTTCGTGGCGTATCGAGCCTACGTGTCCGAGCGGGAGAAGCACGAGCGGCTCGAGCTCCTCTATCAATCCAGCCGGATCCTCCAGCACTCGCCCGAGCTCGACCGCGCGCTCGTCGCACTCCTCGACCATGCCCGCGACATGTTCCGTGCCGAGCTCGCCGAGGTGGTCCTCCGGTCGACCGACGGAGCGGGCCATGGGCTCCGATCGAGCTCGATCCAGGACGCCGAGCCCGAGCTGATGGTCCCGGTCGACCTGGAGGAGGACGATCCGATCCGGGTGCGCGCCGAGGTGGAGCGGCGGGCGTTCTTCGCGGTCCCGGCCCGCACCCCGGGCGGACGCCGGCTGACGATCCGCCAGGCGATGATCGCCCCGCTCGTCGGCGAGGCCGAGACGATCGGGACGCTGACGATCGTCAACCGCCTGACGGAGGGCACGAACTTCGGCGAGGACGACCTGCGCCTGCTCGAGACGCTCGCCAACCAGGTCGCGGTGGCGCTCGAGAACGGCCAGCTCGAGCAGTCGCTGGCCGAGCTGAGCCGGCTCAAGGAGCAGCTCCGCTACCAGGCCTATCACGACCCGCTCACGGACCTGCCCAACCGGGCGCTGTTCACCGAGCAGGTCGCGCTCCAGCTCCGCGACCGGGACGACGATCGGGTCCCGGTCGTGCTGTTCCTCGATCTCGACGACTTCAAGGTCGTCAACGACACCCTGGGTCACGCGGCCGGCGACCAGCTCCTCGTCGCCGTCGCGGCGCGGATCCAGGCGACGGTCCGCGACACCGATCTCGCCGCCCGGCTCGGCGGCGACGAGTTCGCCATCCTCGTCACCGACCAGGCCGATCTGCGTCATTCGATCGCGGTCGCCCGGCGGCTCATCGACGCGCTCGAGATCCCGTTCCAGGTGCTCGGCCACGAGACGGTCGTCGGGGTGAGCGTCGGCATCGCGATGGCCCGCAGCGACATGCGGCCCGGTCTCGTCGACGGCGCCGATGACATCCTCCGCCATGCCGATGTCGCGATGTACACGGCCAAGGCGGCGGGCAAGCGCCGGTTCGCGGTGTTCGACCCGGCGATGCACGCCTCGATCGTCGCCCGCCACGAGCTCTCGACCGAGCTTGCCCGGAGCGTCGCCCGCAATGAGCTCGTCGTCCACTACCAGCCGATCGTCGCGCTGGACAGCGGTCGGACCATCGGTGTCGAGGCGCTCGTCCGATGGCGGCATCCCGTCCGGGGACTGACTCTGCCGGACGAGTTCATCGGCCTGGCCGAGGAGAACGGGACGATCCTCGCGCTCGGTCGTTGGGTGCTGGCCGAGGCCTGCCGGACGGTCGTCGCGCTGCGCGCCAGCGGAGTGGTCGACCGGCTCATGCTCAGCGTCAACGTCTCGCCGGTCCAGCTCCAGCGGGTCGACATCGTCGAGGAGATCGAGGCGGTCCTGACCGAGACCGGGTTCGACCCCGAGGACCTCGTCCTCGAGCTCACCGAGACGGCGATGTTCCGCGATACCACGACGACGATCGCCCGGCTCCAGGCGATCCGGGCCCTCGGGGTGCGGATCGCCGTCGACGACTTCGGGACCGGCTACTCGTCGCTCGGCTATCTCCGCCGGTTCCCGGTCGACATCCTGAAGATCGCCCGCGACTTCGTCGTGTCGAGCGAGGCGGATCCGGAGACCTGGGCCTTCGCCCACGCGATCGTCGCGCTGGGACAGACGCTCGGTCTGCGCATCGTCGCCGAGGGGATCGAGGAGCCCGGTCAGCTCGAGCGGCTGCGCGGCCTCGGCTGCGAGCTCGGCCAGGGATTCCTGTTCGCTCGCCCGGTCTCGGCCGAGCATCTTGGCCGGCTCCTCGGCGTCCCGGCGTTGCTCGGCGCGGACCTCATGGGGGGCGCGACCCAGGATCGCGCCCCCGTCCGGTCGGCCACGTTCCCGGTCGTCGGCTGAGCCGGGCGGGACCCGATGTTCATCCTCTACTCCGTCCTCGTCGGTCTCCTCGTCGGTCTCCTCATCGGTGGTCGCCCGGCCGGCCTTGCGACGATCCAGTTCCGGTTCGCCTGGCTCATCGCCCTGGGCTTCGCCGTCCAGGTCGTGCTCTTCTCGACGCCGCTGACGGACCGGATCGGCGATCTCGGGGCCCCGCTGTACGTCGCCTCGACGGCGGTGGTGTTCGTCGGGCTGCTCGCCAACGTCCGGGTCACCGGGTTGCCGATCGTCGCCCTGGGGGCCGCCTGCAACCTCGCAGCGATCGTGGCCAACGGCGGGTACATGCCCGCCTCGCCGGCTGCGCTGGCGGCCGCCGGGATGCTCCCGACCAGCGGCTACTCGAACAGCGCGGTCGTCATCGATCCTCAGCTCGGGTTCCTCACCGACCTGTACGCCCTGCCGACCTGGCTGCCGTTCTCGAACGTGTACAGCGTCGGCGACATCCTGATCGGGCTCGGGATCGTCGTCGCCATCGCCGCGGCGATGCGTCGTCGCCCGGTGGCCGACGCGGCGGACGGCTCCCTGTCGGCGACCTGAGCTGTCGCCCGCCGCGGTGCGGTGCATCCCGGAACCTCCCCCGGAATTCCTTGCCGACCGGTACCTACGGGTCATTCGGCCATGGGTCGGATGGACCTAGCGTTCGGGGTGAGGGCGACGAACGTCCTCCGTCAATGGACCGTCCAGGGCAAACCCGTCGCGAGGCGGGGACGCAAAGCCAGGGACCTCGGTTCGCCGAGGCCGCCCGGTCGCCGGGCCAGCGATGCGATCTCGGCAACGAGGTGAATGACGTGAAGGCGAACCTGGCGCGCTTCACCACCGCTCTCGCATTGCTGGCGACCATGGCCCTGAGCCTGGGTGCCGGCATCCGGTGGTACTGACAGCGATGGGAACCAAGAAGGGCCGTCGCTGGTAGCCATCATCCGGGGACCCGTCGAGGGTCTCGATCCAGCGGAAACAGAACGACCGCCGGTCAGGGCGGTCGTTCTGATTCGTGGCGCCGATCCGTGGCGTGGGGCGGGTCCCCTGGGTCAGCGATCGGCGAGCGAGTCCGCGACGAGAACGGCACTGCCCGACGGTCGGGGCGTACCGCGGACCCGCTTCGAGTAGAGCCAGTCGGTCCACCCGAAGTTCTTCCCGTAGCGACTGGGCGGCGCCGTGCGGAAGCGCGTCCCGTAGCGATAGTCGAGCAGCCAGGGCTGCCAGCTGTCGTTCGAGTCGGCCGGCCAGCCAGCCTTCGAGTAGAGGAATGTCGCCGCGCGGAGGAGCGCCTTGTCATTCCACTTCCAGGCCGGATAGCCCGCCCGCGTGAGCAGCTCGGCCGACAGGACCAGGCCCTGCATGGCCTCCCACGGATAGTTCGTCTCCGACGGTGGCCACTGCAGGCCGCCGCCCCGGCGCATGTCATCGGGCAGGACGCCACCGATCGGGATGCCGTCCTTGATGCAGCCCTTCGGATTGATCCCGACGGGCTTCGCCTCGTTGCACTGCCAGTCGAGCTCGCCGTAGTTGAACCCGGCATACGCGGCCCGGTAGCCGACGAAGCCGTGGAAGACCTTGGCGGCGCGCGCGAGCTGGAGCTTGTCGCCGAGGTAGACCGCGATCGCGATCCGGGCGGCACCGGCGTGGGTCCCCCAGTTGTTGGGCCGGTACTTGTGCGTGCTCACGAGCGTGTCGCCGTCGAGGTTCTTGGTCAACAGTCGGCGCAGCCACGGCCTGAACTTGTTCTTGTTGAAGTTCGGTTGGTACGTCGGCAGGTTGATCAGGTCCGCGGCGATGATGTACGCGGCCAACCCACGACCGACGGCCAGCGTCCGACCGCCGGTCTCGGTCCCGATGACCGCCTTGAGGTTGATCAGGACGGACGTCCGGTAGCGCTTCAGCTTCGTCTTGGCATACACGAGGGCCTTGGCCAGGACGAGGACGTCGTTGGTCGAATCCTGGTCCGAGAGATTCGGGGTGCCTGCGCTCGAGTCGGCCGCTTCCTTGAGGGCACGCCAGGCGGCGCCCGTCTTCGGGATGCGGGAGATCTGCAGCGAGGAGGCGATCATGTGCGGGCCGGTCGCCGCGACCGGATCCGGGGCACCGGGCAGACCGGCCTGGTCGAGCAGCGGTCCGAGGGCGGTCAGGATGGCCAGCGACAGGACGGCCAGGAGGCCGGCTCCGGCCAGTCGTGACGGGTGGGACTGGAGGGCTGGGGTCAGGGAGGTCGTCCGGTTCATCGGACACCTCGCCACTGCGGGTCGCGTGCGCTGGATGCGCTGCACCGACCGAGGGCGGACGATCGGCTGGACGCCCTCTGGGCGCCTGTTGAGGACCGCGGCAAACTCTTGCCTCCTCCCTACCAGGACGTCGCACGGCCAGCGCGACGAGCGGAGAGCTGGCCTTCGGGGGGCGACGCGGCGACCGAGGGCACGGGGGTCGCGGCGTCCAGCGAAGGGGGACTGGGGCCACGCGACTTGCAGCCGCGAGACGACTGGGGAGCCCGCTGAGGGGCTGAAGGCAGTATGCGCCATCTGGCGCACCGTCGCCGGAAAGGCCGGCGGCAAGGTCCGAGCCCGCGTCGACCGGTCCGGCGGAGTGCGGTCAAGGTGGTTGCGGAATCGACGAAGGCTGGTAGACTGCCGGCACACCCGTCGGCCTCGGCTGCCCACGGGACCTCACGGAGACGGACTTGGGTCTGTTCAACGGTCAGGATCGTCGCCGCGTCGCCGTCGTGGTCACCACGGATGGACGCCGCGCGAATCTCCCCGTGACCGAAGCCGGCCTCGTCGAAGTGACTGCGCTCGCCATCGTCCGCTCGCTCCTTCTTGGGCTGGATGGCCTTCTTGGCCTGATCACCGGCTCCCGGCGGGAGAACGGAGGATCGCGGAGGTAAGCGAGCAGCGCCACCGAGAACCGAAGGGACCCTCGCCGGGAGGCGGGGGTCTTGTCGTTTCCTGGCCCGGCGCATGTGGGACACCGACGCTGTCGGACGACGCCATCAAGGGGCTGACACGATGACGATCACGAAGGGGACACCGGACGGCGGGCCACCGGGATCGGCCGCGGGGCCGACCGAGGCGCCGCCGGACAAACGGTCCCGGCGGAGTCACGTGCCGGCCGACGGGACCGCGACGGCGGCCGCCGTGGAGCGGGCCCGGACGGCGATGCTCCACGAGGTCAAGCCCCGGAAGCGGACGCGGATCGGCGCGGACGTCGTCTGCGAGGCGCTCATGCGGCAGGGCGTCGACGTGCTGTTCTCATACCCGGGCGGCGTCATCCTGCCGCTCTACGACATCCTCGGCGACTACCCCGAGCTCCGTCACATCCTCGTCCGCCACGAGCAGGGCGGCGCCCACGCGGCCGACGGCTACGCCCGGGTCACCGGCCGGGTCGGCGTGTGCATGGGCACCTCGGGACCAGGCGCCACGAATCTCGTGACCGGGATCGGGACGGCGATGCTCGACTCCATCCCGATGGTCGCGATCACCGGCAACGTCCCGTCGGCGCTCATCGGCAAGGACGCGTTCCAGGAGATCGACATCACCGGCATCACGCTGCCGATGACCAAGCACAACTACCTGGTCCGCGACGCGAACGACCTGCCCCGGGTGATCGCCGAGGCCTTCCACATCGCCCGGACGGGTCGGCCCGGGCCCGTCCACGTCGACATCACGAAGGACGCGCTCCAGCAGGAGACGACCGCCGAGCATCCATCCGAGGCCGAGATCGTCGCCGGCCTGCCCGGCTTCCGGCCGACCTTCGAGGGGCACCCGAAGCAGCTCAAGCTGGCCGCCGCGGAGATCGCGCGAGCGAAGCGACCCGTGATCATGGCCGGCCACGGCGTCCTCCACGCCGAGGCGTGGGACGACCTCCGCGCCCTCGCCGAGAAGACGAGCATCCCGGTCGCCTGGACGCTGCTCGGGATCGGGTCGATCGACGAGACCCATCCCCTGGCCTATGGCTACATGGGCATGCACGGCTGGAAGCACGTCAACCGGGCGATCCAGTCGGCCGACCTGCTCATCGCGTTCGGGATGCGCTTCGACGACCGCGTGACCGGCAACGTCCGGACCTACGCACCCTACGCTCGGATCGTCCACGTCGACATCGACCCGGCCGAGGTCGGCAAGAACGTCGCGGTCGAGGTCCCGATCGTCGGCGACGCCGGACGGGTGCTGCGCGCCCTGCTGCCGATGGTCGACGCCGTCGAGCCGGGCGAGCGCGCCGAGTACCTCGCCCAGCTCGCCGACTGGAAGGTCGAGTCCGAGGCGTCGAGCTGGCACGGCTCGGGCGCCTGGCGCGAGGGCCTGCTCACCGCCGACTATGTCATCGAGCGGATCGGCGAGCTGACCGACCACGCCGCGACCTATGTCGCCGACGTCGGTCAGAACCAGATGTGGCTCGCCCGCTACGTCGGGTTCCGCCAGCCCAACAGTCACGTCAGCTCGGGCGGTCTCGGGACGATGGGCTTCAGCGTCCCGGCGGCGATGGGTGCCGCCCTCGGCCGGCCCGACCGCGAGACGTGGGCGATCACCGGCGACGGCGGCTTCCAGATGACGTTCCAGGAGCTGATGACGCTGGTCCAGGACCGGATCCCGGTCAAGATCGCGCTGCTCGACAACAAGAAGCTCGGGATGATCCGCCAGTGGCAGGAGATCATCTACGGCGGCAACTATCACTCGGCGACCTTGCTCGGTCCGGATTACCTCAAGCTGGCCGAGGCATTCGGGATCCCGAGCTTCAAGGCCCGGACGCCCGAGGAGGTCGACGCGTCGATCCGCGCCGCCCAGGCCGTCGATGGCCCGGCGCTCGTCTGGTTCGAGATCGCCGAGGAGCAGAACGTCTTCCCGATGATGCCTGCCGGCAAGGGTCTGTCCGACCTCATCGAGAAGTGGGACGGGGCGGACGAATGAATCCTCGGGCCGATAGCGTCGCGGAGCTCTGCCTTGTCCCTGGGAGGGCGAGAAGCGCATGACCGCTCAGGAAGCCGATCGCGGGCCGACGCCTGCCCATGCGGCTCCGCCGGCTCGGGCATTGCCCGGCACGGGCGTCCAGCACCGTCACGTGCTGGTCGTGCTCGTCCTCGACAAGCCCGGCGTCCTGAACCGCGTCTCGAGCCTCATGCGGGCGCGGAACTTCAACATCGAGTCGTTGGCGGTCAGCCACACCGATCAGCCCGATGTCAGCCGGATGACGATCACGCTCGATGGCGACGATGTCCTCGTCGAGCAGGCGATCAAGCAGCTCTATCGCCTTATCGACGTGCTCAAGGTCCAGGACCTGACCGATGAGCCGAAGGTCGAACACGAGCTGGCCCTCATCAAGGTCCGGGCGACCGACGCGAACCGCGGTGAGATCGTCCGGATCGTCGAGCTGTACCGGGCCCGGGTCGTCGACATCTCCGAGGCGTCGGTCGTGGTCGAGGCGACGGGCACGGAGGACGAGGTCGACGCGCTCGTCGCGCTCCTGCGAACCTATGGCGTGAGGGAACTCGTTCGCACCGGGACCGTGGTCATGGCGCGCGGCTCGGCATCCATCGAGGAGGCGATCAAGCGATGAATCCTCAGGACGATGGCTTCGCGGAGCTCAGCCTCTCCCTTCGGAGGGCGAGTCGCCGAACGGCGTTGAGGGTGCCACTTCACGTTTGGGAGGCAGGGGACCAGTGACCGCCAAGATGTATTACGACGATGACGCGGATCCGGCGGCCCTCGAGGGGCAGACAGTCGCGATCATCGGCTATGGGAGCCAGGGGCATGCCCATGCCCTGAACCTGCACGAGTCGGGGGTCGACGTCGTCGTCGGGCTGGCACCCACGAGCAAGAGCCGGACGATGGTCGAGGACGCCGGGCTGCGGGTGAGGACCGTCCCCGAGGCGGTCGCCGCGGCGGATGTCGTGATGATCCTCGTTCCGGACACGGCCCAGCAGGCCGTCTACGACGCCGAGATCGGGCCGAACCTCCGGGCCGACCAGCTGCTGATGTTCGCCCACGGGTTCAACATCCACTTCAAGCGGATCGACCCGCCGGCCGGCGTCGACGTCGGGATGGTCGCCCCGAAGGGGCCCGGTCATCTCGTCCGCAGCGTCTACCAGGCCGGCGGTGGGGTCCCGGCCTTGTTCGCCGTCGAGCGCGACCCGAGCGGCACGGCGCGGGGCCGGGTGCTGGCCTACGCGCGGGCGCTCGGCAATACCCGGGCCGGGGTGCTCGAGACGACCTTCGCCGAGGAGACCGAGACCGATCTGTTCGGCGAGCAGTCGGTCCTGTGCGGTGGGACCGCGGCCCTCGTCAAGATGGCCTTCGAGACGCTCGTCGAGGCGGGCTACCAGCCGGAGCTCGCCTACTTCGAGACGATGCACGAGCTCAAGCTCATCGTCGACCTGATGTACCGCGGCGGGCTCAACTTCATGCGCTTCAGCGTCAGCGATACGGCCGAGTACGGCGACTACGTCAGCGGCCCGCGGATCATCGACGACCACGTCCGGGCGACGATGAAGACGGTCCTCGGCGAGATCCAGGACGGCACGTTCGCGAAGCGCTGGATCGAGGAGAACGAGTCCGGCCGGGCGGACTTCGAGCGTCTCCGCCAGCAGGACCACGACCACCTGATCGAGCGGGTCGGGGCCGAGCTGCGCGGCCAGATGGCGTTCCTCGACCCGGTCACGGTCAAGGCCGGTCAGGCCCAGGCGGCCGCCAGCCAGCCGCGTCGGGTCGCGGAGTCGGCCCGATGAGCCCTGGCTCCGTCCGGATCTTCGACACGACCCTGCGCGATGGCGAGCAGGCGCCGGGCGCGGGTCTCACGGCGGCCGAGAAGCTCGAGGTCGCCCGCCAGCTCGTCCGGCTCAAGGTCGATGTCATCGAGGCCGGCTTCCCGGCCGCCTCGCCGGGCGACTTCGAGGCGGTCCAGCGGATCGCGCGCGAGACGAAGGGGGTCGCCGTCGCGGCCCTCGCCCGCTGCCGTGACGGCGACCCGCAGCGCGCCGTCGAGGCGATCCGGGTGGCCGAGCGACCGCACCTCCACGTGTTCATCGCGACCAGCGACATCCACCTGAAGCACAAGCTCCGGGTGAGTCGCGACGAGGCACTGAAGCAGGCCGTCGAGTGGGTCCGCTACGGACGCGCCGAGCTCGGCCGCGACGCCGAGATCGAATTCTCCGCCGAGGATGCGAGTCGGACGGACGTCGACTATCTGCTCGACGTCTACGAGGCGGTCGTCGCCGCCGGCGCGAGCACGGTCAACATCCCCGACACCGTCGGCTACGCGATCCCGGCCGAGTTCGGCGTCCTCGTCGGCCAGGTCGTCGCGCGGGTGGGGCGCGACGCCACGGTGAGCGTTCACTGCCATAACGATCTCGGCCTCGCCACGGCCAACACCCTGGCAGCCGTCCAGGCCGGTGCGCGCCAGGTCGAGGTGACGATCAACGGGCTCGGTGAGCGTGCCGGCAACGCCTCCCTCGAGGAGGTGGTCATGGCGTTGCGCACGCGTCCGACCCAGTTCCCCGACCTCGGCTCGGGTGTCCAGACCGAACAGATCACCGCCGCCAGCCGGCTGGTCAGCTACCTGACCGGGTTCGCCGTCCAGCCGAACAAGGCGGTCGTCGGTGGCAACGCGTTCGCGCACGAGTCGGGCATCCATCAGGACGGCGTGATCAAGAACCCGCTCACCTACGAGATCATGACCCCCCAGTCGGTCGGCCTGAGCGGCAGCCAGCTGACGATCGGCAAGCTGTCCGGCCGACGCGGCCTCCAGGGCAAGCTGCGCGAGCTCGGCCACGACCTCGAGGGTGAGGCGCTGGACTCGGTCTATCGTCAGGCGATCTCGCTGGCCGACGCGAAGAAGGAGGTGACCGACGCAGACCTCCTGGCCCTCGTCGAAGCGCGGACCTCGGAGGTCCCGGCATCGATCGCGCTCGAAGGCTGGAGCGTCACGAGCTCGCACGGCGGGAATGCGACGGGGACCGTCTCGTTGTCGATCGGGGGCGACGTCCGGTCCGCCGAATCGACCGGCAACGGACCGGTCAACGCGCTGTTCAG
Source organism: uncultured Chloroflexia bacterium (assembly GCA_963783135.1). Lineage (GTDB taxonomy): Bacteria > Chloroflexota > Limnocylindria > Limnocylindrales > CSP1-4 > Chersky-267. Next base: position 801,497 of record CAWAMH010000005.1, read on the forward strand.
CGCCGTCGACAAGGCGATCCAGCCGGTCCTCGGCTGGCGGCCGGTCCTGACCGAGTACGAGATCAAGGCGGTGTCGGCCGGTGAGGACGCCCAGGGCCAGGTGCTCGTCCGCTGCCGGCGCTCATCGGACGAGGGACCCGGTGCCCTTATCGTCAGCGGCCACGGCCTGTCCACGAACATCATCGAGGCCTCGCTCGAGGCCTATCTGGTCGGCACGAACAAGCTTCACGGCGCCGAGATCAACGGGGTCGACGCCGCGTTCGTCACTCGGGCCCGGACCGAGGACCTGCCTTGAGCGCCGACCCACAGAGCATCGGACCTACGACGACCTATCGCCTGGCGGCGATCCCGGGGGACGGCGTCGGTCCGGACGTCGTGGCGGCCGCCCGACGGGTGCTCGAGGTCGTCGGCGCCGCCGACGGGTTCGGCATCGACTGGACCGAGCTGACCGTCGGTGGCGCGGGGATCGACGCCTACGGGGTCGCGATCCGGGCCGACGATGTCGAGGCCTGCGCGGCGTCGGATGCGGTCCTGCTCGGTGCCGTCGGCGGGCCCGCCTGGGACGATCCGCGCTCGAGCGTCCGCCCGGAGCAGGCTCTGTTCGCCCTCCGCGGGGGGCTCGGCCTGTTCGCCAACCTGCGCCCGGTCAGCGTCCATCCGACGCTCGTCCCGGCCTCGCCGCTCCGCGCCGAGCTGCTCCGGGGCGTCGACATGCTCATCGTCCGCGAGCTCACCGGCGGGCTCTACTTCGGTGCGCGGACCGAGGCCAGCGGCCCGTCCGGCGCCCGCTCCGCGAGCGACACGCTGCCCTACGCCGAGCACGAGATCGCCCGGGTGGTCCGCCTCGCGTTCGAGCTGGCATGGGGCCGCCGCCGGAAGGTGACGAGCGTCGACAAGGCGAACGTGCTGGCGACGTCGCGGTTGTGGCGGCAGGTCGCCACCGAGATCGGCGCCGAGTGGCCGGACGTGGCGCTCGACCATCGGCTCGTCGACGCCTGTGCGATGCAGATCGTGCGCTCGCCGGCGGCCTTCGACGTCCTCGTCACCGAGAACCTGTTCGGCGACATCCTGTCGGACGAGGCCTCGGTCCTGGCGGGTTCACTCGGGCTGCTTCCGTCCGCGTCGGTCGGCGCGCGCCGCACGGCGCATGGGCTCCACGGCCTCTACGAGCCGATCCACGGCTCGGCCCCGGACATCGCCGGCCGGGACCTGGCCGACCCGATCGGGACGATCCTCTCGGCGGCGATGCTCCTGCGCTGGTCGCTCGGCCGGTCCGTGGCCGCCGAGGCGATCGAGGCCGCGGTCGGCCGGGCCCTCGACGACGGCTTCCGGACGGCCGACCTGTGGCCGGTCGACGCCGGCATGACGGACGGTCTGACCCGCGTCGGGACCCAGGGGATGACGGCGGCGATCGTCGACCGGATCGCGATCGGTCGGGCGGCGCCGGACGCGGTGGCCGCCCGAGCCTCGTGACCGACCACCGACGACCCCGCGCCATGGAGCAAGCATCGTGACCCGGATCGACCCCGCCGCCTCGAGCGGCCCGCTCGACGACCAGCCGGTCGTCCTCTACGACACCACCCTCCGCGACGGGACCCAGGGCGAGAACATCATCCTGTCGCTGGCCGACAAGCTGCGCATCGCCCGGATGCTCGACGAGTACGGCATGCCCTACATCGAGGGTGGCTGGCCCGGCTCCAACCCGAAGGACATCGACTTCTTCGCCGCGGCCCGGAAGCAGCGCTGGACGACCGCCCGGCTGGCCGCGTTCGGCTCGACCCGCCATCGCGCCAACCGGCCCGAGGACGATCCGAACCTGCGTGAGCTCGTGGCCGCCGAGACGCCGGTCGTCACGATCTTCGGCAAGAGCTGGCTGCTCCACGTGACCGAGGTCCTCGGTGCGACCGCGGCCGAGAACCTCGACATGATCGCGGACTCGGTCGGCTTCGTCGTCGACCGAGGTCGCGAGGCGGTCTATGACGCCGAACACTTCTTCGACGGCTACAAGGCCGATCGGGACTACGCCCTGGACACCCTGCGGGCCGCTCGCCAGGCCGGATCGCGCACGCTCGTCCTGTGCGACACGAACGGCGGGACGATGACCGACGAGCTGCTCCGGATCGTCGCCGACGTCCGCTCCACGCTCGAGGCGAGACCCTGACGCTCCGCCGGTCGCCTGGGGGATCCACACCCACAACGACGCCGAGCTCGCCGTGGCGAACTCGATGGCCGCGGTGACCGCGGGGATCCGCCATGTCCAGGCCACGATCAACGGCTACGGCGAGCGCTGCGGCAACGCGAACATGGTCAGCGTCCTGGCCAACCTGGCGCTCAAGACCGACCGATCCCTGGTCCCGCCCGGAGGTGGCGACCTGGCCGACCTGACGGCGCTCGCCCGGAGCGTCGCCGAGATCGCCAACGTGGCACCCGCGGACTACCAGCCCTACGTCGGCCGGTCGGCATTCGCCCACAAGGGCGGCGTCCACGGTGCGGCGGTCGCCAAGGTCGAGCGGAGCTATCAGCACGTCGACCCGGCGATCGTCGGCAACGAGGGCCGGCTGGTCGTGTCCGAGCTCGGCGGGCGGGCCAACACGAAGATCCGAGCCGAGCAGCTCGGTCACCAGCTCGACGGGGTCGACCCGCGCGAGCTCTCGAAGCTCATCAAGCAGCTCGAGTCGGACGGGCTCGCATTCGAGGGCGCCGAGGCGAGCTTCGAGCTCCTCGTCCGGCGCCACGGGACGGGCTACGTCGCGCCGTTCCGGATCGTCGACTACACCTGTCTCGTCGAGCAGCGCGACGGGCGCGAGCTCCTGGCCGAGGCCACCGTCAAGGTCGAGGTGGACGGGGAGATCCTCCATACCGCGGCCGACGGCAACGGTCCGGTCAATGCCCTCGACGCCGCACTGCGCAAGGCCCTCGGGGCGTTCTACCCGCAGCTCGACGGGGTCCATCTCGTCGACTACAAGGTCCGCATCCTCGACGGCGGGGCGGCGACGGCCGCCCGGACCCGGGTCGTCATCGACTCGGCCGACGGCGCCCGCACGTGGTCGACGATGGGCAGCGACACGAACATCATCGCCGCCTCGGCGAGCGCGCTCGCCGACTCGCTCGAGTACGCGATCTGGAAGGCCGGCGCCGAACTGCGCCGACGCGACGAACGACACTTCACCACGTCCCGGCCCGACGTCGCGGTCGTCGACGCGAGTCCGCGGAGGTAGCCCGATGTCCACCGATCCCAGCCCGACCCTCCATCTCGAGCGCTGGACGGTGTCGTCCGGCTCGAACGTCCAGAGCCGCGGGGCCGTCGTCATCGGCTCGGGCGACCACCAATGGGATGGTGCCGCCGAGGGCAACGGGCCGGTCGACGCGCTGTTCCGGGCGGTCGACGCCGCGCTGACCGGCGTCCTGACCGGTCATCCCCGGCTCATCGCCTACGACGTCCATGCGGTCGCCGAAGGACCCGATGCCGAGGGTCTCGTGACCGTGCGCATCGCGCCGCCGTCATCCGCGGAGGGCGAACGATCGCGTGGCAAGTACACCGGGACCTCGAGCAACGTGAACATCATCGCGGCGTCGATCGAGTCGTACATCGCGGCGATCGACCAGCTCCTGGCCGAGGAGCATTGGCAGGGTGCCACGGAGGCGGCCGGCAACCGGCGTCGGGCGAAGGCTGCGGCTGTCGCCAGCGCGCCGCGTCGGGCCGAGCTCGACGAGGACGCCGCCGAGCACGACACGGTCGCCTGGTTCGAGCCCTGAGATCCTCGGGACCCTCGGGGCGATGGCATCCTCGGGCCGATGGCAACCTCGGCCGATGGCGTCGCGGAGCTCCGCCTCGGACCTCGAGAGCGACTGACGGTGCGACGTTGAGGGTGCCCAGATGACGGCCGTGATCGCCTACTCCGGTGAAGCCGGTGCGTTCGCCGAGGATGCCGTCCGGGTCGCGTTCGGGGACGTCGAGCGGGTCGGGGTGACCGGCTTCCGACAGGTCTTCGACGCGGTGACCGCCGGGAGCGCGGTCGCCGGCGTCATCCCGATCGAGAACAGCGTCAACGGCACCGTCCGCGAGAATTACGACCTGCTCCTCGAGCACGGTCTCGAGCTCCGGGCCGAGGTCGTCGTCCCGGTCCGGCTGTGCCTCGCCGCGCTGCCCGGCGAGCGCCTCGAGGGGATCGACCGGGTCTATTCACACATCCAGGCCCTCGGCCAGGCCGAGGCCTTCCTGCGGACCCGGCCGTGGTCGCTGCTGACCACCTACAACACGGCCGGCGCCGGCCGGCTCATCGTCGATGGTGCGGAGCGCGGCGCGGCGGCGGTCCTCTCGCCCCGGGCGGCCGCGCTGTTCGGGCTGGAGATCCTCGCCGATGGCATCCAGGACGTCGACGACAACCGGACCCGGTTCCTGGTCGTCGCCCGGCCCGGTGCGGTCCTGCCGCCGCTGACGCTCGGCGAGCGGCAGGCGATCCGGACCACGATCGTCCTCGCCGTACGCAACGAGCCCGGCTCGCTCCTGCGGGTCCTGGCGGTGTTCGCCGAGCACGGGCTCAACATGAGCACGATCGAGTCGCGCCCGAGCCGAGAGCGCGCCTGGGAGTACGTCTTCTGGGTCGACCTCGACGTCGACCGGTCCGCGCCGGCGGCGGTCGCCGCGCTCGACGGTCTCCGGGCGGTGACGACGATGTGCCGCGTGCTCGGTTCGTACCCGCGCGCCGTCGACGGGTAGGACCAGGGCGCCAGGCCCGCCTCGAAGGCCCTAGAGCGCGGGGCGCGACCGCAGCTGGGCCATCGCCTCCAGATCGCCGCGGAGCTCGGCGTAGGCCAGCTCGCCGTGGCGCGAGGCGTACCAGTCGGCCTCGCGGATCGCGTCGATCGTGACCCCGAGCTCTTGGGCGAGCTGGAGGTAGGTCAGGGGGCCGTCGTCAAGACGGGCCTGGACCTGAGCCGCGGACAGCCCGGTCCCGCGGACGAGCCTCGTGCCCGGCCCTGGGGCCGGGTCGAGCTCCCGCCACCGGCCGGCCCGGCCGAGCTCGACCCAGTCGACGGGGCTCGGCTCAGGGCGCAGGCCGAGGGTCTCGGTAACGGTCCGCTCGGCGCTGGCCAGGCGCTCGTCGACGCCGCCGCCGATCGCGGTGGCGGTCTGGCCGAGCTCCGCGAGACGCTCCTGGAGCGCCGCCTGCTGGCGGCGCCGGGCCTGATCGGAGTCGCGCATGCCGTCCTGCCGCCAGGGGATGTCCGGCTCGAGCAGGAGGCTGAGGTCGTAGTGACGTGCGGCGCCGAGCGCCTCGACGCCGGCGTCGCGCCGACCGAGGTACTCGACGTGCCAGATCCCGGTCGTCAGCGCGTCGGTGTCGCAGAACAGGACCCGCTCCGCCCGCAACGCGGTGATGTCCTCGAGCTCGTTCTGGCGGCGCGCGATCTCGATGAAGTCGGCAGTCGTCCACGGCTCGCCACTGTGGTCCTTCGGGTCCGAGTAGGGCCGGCCCCACTCGAGGACCCAGGCGGTCGTGAACCGCCGCGCGAGAAGGTCGGCCAGTGTCGACTTCCCCGTCGACTCACCTCCGAGCAGACGGACCCGGAACGGCCCTGGGCGCCGGTCGCCGATCGGCTCGCTCACCTCGGCCGCATGAGATGGACCTCCCCATCCGTTCCCGCCGATCGGACGACGATGCGCTGAGGCGACCGTCGCTCGGCCGCGGTGGGTGCGTCCGTCGGACGTCCCGGGCATCGATCGGGGACCGTCCGGGGGCGACCGGAACCGTGGCTCGGATGGTACGCTCGCCCCCCGAGCAATTCAATCCGCGTTCGGTCCACGGCGCTGCCGAAGGGCCGGTCGTGCGCCCTCGTTCCAGGAGGTCGTCCGTGGACCAGGCGTTCCGCGCTGCGATGGCCGCCGGCTACGCGCTCACCGAGCCGAGCATCATCCTGGGCAGCCCGATGCATGCAGGCGAGGTCGCGTCCGATGTCCGGGTGCAGGTCGGGTTGTCGATGCTCAACCGGCACGGTCTCGTGGCCGGGGCGACCGGGACCGGCAAGACGAAGACCCTCCAGTTGATGGCCGGTCAGCTGTCGAAGGCCGGTGTGCCGTGCTTCGTGGCCGACATCAAGGGCGACCTGACCGGGCTTGCCGCGCCCGGTGACGCGGCGAATCCGAAGGTCATCGAGCGGTGCCAGAGTCTGGCCTGGACGTTCGTGCCGGGTGGTCACCCGGTCGAGTTCTTCTCACTCAGCGGCAAGCTCGGCGCCCAGGTCCGGGCGACCGTCCATAGCTTCGGACCGCTCCTGCTGGGCAAGGTCCTCGACCTCAACGACACCCAGACGTCGATCCTCAGCCTGATCTTCAAGTACTGCGACGACAACGAGCTGCCGCTGCTCGACCTGGCCGATCTGACGACGACGCTGCGCTTCCTCGGCTCGGATGCCGGGAAGCCGGTCCTCGAGGAGTACGGCGGGATGTCGAGCGCCTCGCTCGGCGTGCTGCTCCGGTCGATCGTGACCCTCGAGCAGGAGGGGGCCGACGTCTTCTTCGGCGAGCCCGAGTTCGATGTCGCCGACCTCCTCCGGATCAGCCCCGAGGGGGAGGGGGTCATCAGCATCCTCGAGCTGTCCGACGTCATGGACCGGCCGCGCCTGTTCAGCACGTTCATGCTCTGGATGCTCGCCCAGCTCTACCACGAGCTGCCCGAGGCCGGCGACCTGCCCAAGCCGAAGCTGTGCTTCTTCTTCGACGAGGCGCACCTCCTGTTCGACGACGCATCGGACGCGCTCATGGACCAGGTCGAGCGGACCGCCCGGCTCATCCGGTCGAAGGGCGTCGGCGTCTACTTCGTGACCCAGACCCCGACCGACATCCCGGCACCGGTCCTGGCCCAGCTCGGAAACCGGGTCGAGCACGCGCTCCGGGCGTTCACCCCGCAGGATGCCGACGACCTCAAGAAGACCGCCCGGACATTCCCGATGACGGACTTCTACGACGTCCCCGAGACGATCACCTCGCTCGGGATCGGTGAGGCCCTTGTGACCGTCCTGTCGTCCCGCGGCGTCCCGACGCCACTCGCCGCCACCCGGCTCATCCCGCCCGACTCGCTCATGGGCGCGCTCGACGCGGTCCAGCTGCAGGGTCGGATCGCCACGAGCGCGTACACCGCGAAGTACGGTCAGACGATCGACCGCGAGAGCGCCCACGAGATCATCACGGCGCGGATCAGCGCGGCCAAGCAGGTCGCCGCCGATCAGGCCGCCGCGGACCCGAACGCCGAGCCGCCGGCGGTCATCCTGACGGCGGCCCAGCAGCGCAAGGAGATCGAGCGCCAGGCGCGTGAGCTCGAGCGGCAGCGCGAGGCGGCCGAGCGGGCCGCCCGGGCCGAGCAGCGCGAACGGGCGGCCGACGAACGCGAGCGTAAGGCGGCCGACCGGGCCCGCCAGCGTTCGATCGACTCGGCGATCCGGACCGGTGGTCGCGTCGTCACCTCGCGAGCCGGCCAGGACCTCCTGCGGGGCGTGTTCGGGACGTTGTTCGGCGGGAAGCGCTGACCCGCGCCGGGCCGCCTAGAACGGTGGCCCGTCGTCCTCGTCGGCCTCGTCGAGCGGTGCATCGTCGCTCGGCTCGACCGCACTGGTCTCGAGCGTCATCTGGTGGACCCAGCCCTCGTCGCCATACGGCGTCCGGACCAGCCAATAGGCGCCGGCCGACCGGATGAGCTCGACTTCGTCGCCCCGGTCGAGCCGGGCGACCTCCTCACCCATGATCTCGTCGGGGATCGACGACACCCGGACGAGGCGATAGCGGATCCGACGCCGCTCGACGTCGGTCGCCCCGTCCTGGAACGCGACCGGCACGTGCGCGATCTCGACCCCGCGCGCGGACGCCTTGCGGGCGGTCTGGAGGGACGGCCGCCGCCAGCGCGGCATGTGCGCTTCCTCGTCCGGCGTGTCGTGGAGCAGCGCGGCCGCCGCGGCCGCAGCCCGGGCCGGGCTCGGCGGGACGACCGGCAACGGTGCTGAGGCCGCCGGACCGCCGGCGGTCGCGAGGGCCATCGCGCCGGCAGCGGCCGCCTTCCGCGGGACGGGCGCCGCCCGCGGGACGGGCGCCTTCCGCGGGACGGGCGCCGCCCGCGGGACCGAAGCGGAGCGCGGGGCGGCGGGGGCGGGAGCCGGGGCGGGCGGGGTACCCGGCACGCCCTCTGCCTCCTCGGGCCGGCGTCGGCGCCGAGTCAACAGCAGGAAGATGATGCCGAGGCCGGCGACCAGACCCGCCGTCATCCACAGGCCGATCCCGCCCGGGCCGCTCGAGCCGGCGAGCTCCGGATCGCCGGCATCACCGGGGCCGCCGGTGCCGCCCGACCCCCCGACCCCCCCAGGGTCGTCGCCGCTCCCGGACCCGCCGACCACGCCCACCCCGACGATCGGCGCCTCGCTCGGCGAGGCGCTCGGGGACGGACCTTCGGACGCGGTCCCGGTCGGCGCCTCGGTCCGGGTGGCGGTCGGAGTGGCGACCGCCGCCGGCTTCGGGCTGGGCTTCTTCGTCGGCCGCGGTGTCGGCCGCGGTGTCGGCCTGGCGGTCGGCCGTGGTGTGGGCTTCGGGGTCGGCTTGGGCGTGGGCTTCGGCGTGGGCTTGGGCGTCGGCTTGGGCGTCGGCGCCGTGACGGCCACCGTGCCACCGGGCAGGTCGATCGAGCAGCCACCGGCGGTGCCGTTCATCCGCTTGCCGCGAGCGACGAACGAGTATGGGTGGCTCCCGGCCGCGAGGGTCATGCTCGTCTGGAAGACCCACGACCCACCGGCGTTCGCGTTGCCGGGCGGCATCGCGTGGTTCGGTCCCGTCGACGATCACGCCGATCGAGAACGGTCCCCGCTGGTTGTCGGTGAACGTGACCGAGAAGGTGAAGTTGGTGGTCGGCGACCCGGAGTTCGGGCTGACGCCCCCGTTCGACAGCGTCGACGTGTGGCCGTTGACCGTGCACGTCGCGGCTGCGGCGACCGTGGCCACGAACGGCGCGCTGAAGCCCAGCACCATCGCCACGACGAGCGATGCCGCGAGCACGCCACTGAGCGGCCGACGGCCGCGGAGATAGGTTTCCACTCAGGCCGACCGTAAACAGGACTGTCGTCGGCGTCGATGGGCCGTTGGTCCGGTCGGCTCCGGTCCGAACGGGTGAGGCGCGCTACTCGACGATGAGGTCCTGGCTCCCGGGCTCAGGCGAGGGATACGTCGGCTGGAGATCCTCGAGCGTCTCGGCCACGATCCGGGACACCGCCAGGTTGCGGAACCACTTGCGATTCGACGGGATCACGTACCACGGTGCGTTCGGCGTCGACGTCCGCTCGAGGCACTCCTCGAAGGCGTCTCGGTAGCGGTCCCAGAAGGCCCGCTCGGCGAGGTCCGCTGCCTTGAACTTCCAGATCTTCGTCGGGTCGTCGCGGCGCGCCTCGAGCCGCCGCTTCTGTTCGTCACGATCGATGACGAGGAAGAACTTGATGATCGTCGTGCCTTCGTCCGTGAGCGTCCGCTCCCAGTCGACGATGTGGTCGTAGCGCTTCCGCCAGACCGCTTCCGGCACGAGCTCGTGGACCCGGACCACGAGGACGTCCTCGTAGTGGGAGCGGTTGAAGATCGAGATCGTGCCCTTCTCGGGCGTGTGCTGATGGACGCGCCACAGGTAGTCGTGGGCAAGCTCGATCGGCGTCGGGACCTTGAACCCGATCACCGTGCAACCCTGCGGGTTGAAGGCATCCATGACCTTGGCGATCGTCCCGTCCTTGCCGGCGGCGTCGATCCCCTGGAGGACGATGAGGACGGGATGCTTCGCCTCGGCCCACAGGCGTTCCTGGAGCGAGGTCAGTCGAGCCTCGAGCTCGGCTTCGGCCGCGACCGCCGCGTCCTTGACGTGGCCGAACGTCTGGCCGGCGTCGTAGCTCGCGAGGTCGACCTTGGATCCCGGCTTGACCCGGAGCGCCTCGCCGAGCTTGGCCGTGGGGACGGTTCTCGCCATGGGGCTCCCCTGGTGTCGTCCGTGGCTGGCTCCGCGCCGCGGTCTGTGTAGGATGACAGTCTCCCCGATCCGATATCGCGGCCGGTCGGCCGCCGGGGAGCAGGAGTCCCGGAGATGGCCACGACCACGCTGACCCAACCGCACCCGATCCTCCTTGCCGGTCGCTGGGTCGACTCGCCCGATCCACTCGAGATCGCCAATCCGGCGGCTCCTGACCACCCGGCCGGGACCACCTACCACGCCACGGAGGCCCAGTACGAGGAGGCCGTCGGCGCTGCGGTGGCCGCCTTCGAGGAGACCCGCCAGCTGCCGGCCTACGAACGGGGCCGGATCCTGCGGGCGATCAGCGCCGGGATCGCCGCCCGGCGCGAGGAGCTCGGGGCACTGATCTGCGCCGAGGCGGGCAAGCCGATCCGCGACGCCCTCGTCGAGGTCGACCGGGCCGTGCTGACCTTCCGGCTCGGCGCCGAGGAGGCGGAGCGGATGATCGGCGAGACGATCCCGCTCGATCTCATGCCCGCATCCCGCGGGCGGATCGGCGTCACGCGGCGCTTCCCGATCGGCCCGGTCGCGGCGATCTCGCCGTTCAACTTCCCGCTGAACCTCGCCGCCCACAAGCTCTCGCCGGCGATCGCCGCGGGCTGCTCGATCGTGCTCAAGCCGCCGTCGAAGGACCCGCTCACGATGCTCACGGTCGGCGAGATCGTCGCCGAGGCCGGCCTTCCCCAGGGAGCGGTCAGCATCCTGCCGATGACCCGCGAGCTCGGCGACCGGATGGTCGAGGACGAGCGGTTCAAGCTCCTGACGTTCACCGGCTCGCCATCGGTCGGCTGGCGGATGAAGGCCCGGGCTGGCAAGAAGAAGGTGGTCCTCGAGCTCGGCGGCAACGCCGGGGCGATCGTCGACAAGACCGCCGACCTCGACTGGGCGGTCCGGCGCATCCTCGTCGGTGCCTACTCGTACGCCGGTCAGACCTGCATCAGCGTCCAGCGGATGTTCGTCCACGAGGACGTCTGGGAGCCGTTCATGGCGAAGTTCGTGGAGGGCTCGCGGAACCTCAAGGTCGGCGATCCGGCTGATCCGACCACTGACGTCGGTCCGATGGTCGACGCGACCGCCGCGGCGCGGACCCAGCGCTGGGTCGACGAGGCCATCGCGCTGGGTGGCACGGTCCGGCTCGGCGGCACCGCCGACGGGACGTTCTTCCCGCCGACGATCCTGACCGACGTGCCGGTCACCGCCCAGGTCTGCTCGAACGAGGCGTTCGCGCCGCTCGTGGTCGCCAGCCCGTTCCGCGACTTCGACGCCGCGATCGACGCGGTCAACGACTCGATGTTCGGCCTCCAGACGGGCGTCTTCACGAACGATCTGGCCCAGAGCTGGCGCGCGTTCGAACGGCTCGAGGTCGGCGGGGTGATCGTCAACGACATCCCGACCTACCGGATCGACCACATGCCCTACGGCGGGGTCAAGGACTCCGGTCTCGGGCGCGAAGGCCTGCGCTGGTCGATCGAGGACATGACCGAGCTCCGGATCATGGTCGTGGCCCAGCCTCAGTAGGGAACGCATCGGGCGACGGCGGTCACGTTCCGTCGCCCGGGACGTCGCGGTCGTTCGCCGAGGCCGCCGGTCACCATCAGCGGCCATGGATCTGTCTCTCAGCCCGGCCGAGCTCGAGCTCCAGGCCCGGGCGCGTGCCTACGTGACCGACGTCCTCCAGCCGCTCGAGGTCGAGTTCGAGCGGGCCGGCGGGCGCTTTCCGGCCGAGCGGGGCCGGGCGCTCCGGGCGGCGGCCATCGAGGCACGGCTCCACGGCGGGACCCTGCCGACGGCGGTCGGCGGGCAGGGCTGGTCGGCGCTCGAAGGCGTCCTCGTCCACGAGCAGCTCGGGCAGGTGACCGGCGGCCTGTGGTCGTACATCCCGGGGGCCTACAACGCCCTCGTCCATTGCGACCCCGCGCAGCGCACGCGCTACCTCGACCCCTCGCTTCGCGGTGAGCGCTCCGGCTCATACGCCATCACCGAGGATCTCGCCGGCTCCGACCCGCGGACGCTGGCCGCCAGCGCGGTCCGCGACGCCACCACGGGCGACTACGTGCTCAACGGCGAGAAGTGGTTCGTCACCGGCCCGGACGACACCGACTTCATGATCTTCCATTGCAACGTCGTCGACGGGGAGCGGCGCCTGCCGACCCTGTTCCTCGTCGACTACGACGCACCCGGCCTCCGGATCCAGCACGACCCGGACTACATGCACACGTTCGCCGACCGCCATCCACAGTTCGTCCTCGAGGATGTCCGCGTCCCGGCGGCCGCCGTCCTCGGGCCGATCGGCAAGGCCGACGAGCTGACGAACGAGTGGTTCGTCGAGGAGCGGATCCACATCGGAGCGCGTTGCAGCGGGGCCATGGAGCGGCTGCTGACGCTGGCAGTGGAGTGGGCGACCCAGCGCGTCCAGTTCGGCGAACGGATCTACGACTTCCAGGGCGTCAGCTTCCCGCTGGCCGACTCGGCCGCCGATGCCTCCGCCGCCCGGTCGCTGACGCGTGAGACGGCCTGGCTGGTCGACCGGGGCGCCGACCCGAAGGTCATCCACGCCAAGGCGTCGCTCGCCAAGCTGTTCGCATCGGAGGCCGCGTTCCGGTGCGCCGATCGGGTCGTCCAGGTCTTCGGCGGCCGGGGCTACATGCGTGAGTTCGCCGCGGAACGGTTCTTCCGTGAGCTCCGCGTCGACCGGATCTGGGAGGGCACGAGCGAGATCCAGCGGCTCGTCATCGCCCGCGCCCTCGAGAAGCGCGGCGTCGGCCGGGTCGTCGGCCAGAAATGATCGACGCCGACGAACCATCGCGTGACGGCGGCCCGGGTGGTCCGCTGCATCGGCCCGACATCGATCTCCGGCCGCTGTTCGCCCCGCGCTCGATCGCCGTGGTCGGCGCGTCGCCGCGCTCGGACCTCGCGAAGACAGTCCGCGACAACCTGACGGTCATGGGCAGCACGACCCGCTGTCACTTCGTCAACCCGAAGTACGCCGACGTCTGGGGGCAGCCGTGCTACCCCGACCTCGCTGCGCTGCCCGAGGTGCCCGACGCCGTCCTCATCGCACTGAACCCGCTCCGGGCGGCGGCGGTCGCCCAGCAGGCGGCCGACGTCGGCGCCCGCGCCGTGCTCATCCCCGGCGGCGGCGTGGTCGAAGGTGGAGGGGCCGCCGCCCGGATGCAGCGCGATGTCCGGGCCATCGCCCTCCGCCACGGCCTGGCGGTCATCGGTCCGAACTGCATGGGCGTCATCGACTGGACGACGAAGGCGGCCGTCTACATCGGCGACGTGAACCCGTGGCTGCCGCGCGGCGGCGTGGCCGGCATCGCCCAGAGCGGGTCGGTCACGGATGCGTTCATCCACTCCGGCACGCGGATCGGGTTCAGCCGGATCGTCGGCAGCGGCGCCGAGGTCGTCCTCGACGTGTGTGACTACCTGGCCCACTCGCTCGAGGATCCGGAGACCCACACGATCATCCTGTTCGTCGAGGGGTTCAAGCGGCCCGAGCGCTTCCTGGCGCTGGCCGACCGAGCCCTGGAGCTCGGCAAGCCGATCCTCGCGGTCAAGGTCGGGCGGTCGGCGCAGGCCCAGGCGGCCTCGGTCGCCCACAGCGGCTCGATCGCGGGCGAGGACCGGGTGACCGATGCCGCCCTGGCCGCGGCCGGGGTGATCCGCTGCGCCGACCTCGACGAGCTGCTCGAGGCGGCCGAGCTCCACGCCGGCTGCCACCGCCTCGGCCGAGGGGTCGGTCGCGGCCGGACGGGACTCGTGACGGTCTCGACCGGCGAGGCATCGCTGCTCGCCGACCTCGCCGTCGAGACCGGGCTCGACCTCCCCCCGGTCCCCGAGGCCGCCCGGCAGGCCATCCTTCGGGAGCTGCCGACGATGGGCTATATCGGCAACCCGATCGACCCGTGGGGCGCCGCCGACGAGTCCGTCGGCTATCCGGCGGTGATGCGCGCCTTCGCCGAGGCGGATGCCTATGACGTCCTTGGGATCGTCCACGACTTCCCGTACCGGTCGCTGCCGGGCGAGGTCGGCGTCGCGGTCACGGTGGGCCAGGCGCTCATCGACACCGCGCGCGATCGGCCCGACGTGCTGCCCGTGTTCATCTCGGTCACGAGCGGGGAGCCGACGCCGGAGATCCAGGCGCTGCTCGATGGCGCCGGCGGGATCCCGCTCCTGCGCGGTGCCGTGGAGGCGGAGCGGGCGATCGCGGGCCGGGCATGGTGGGAGGCGCGCCGCGGAGCGCGGCTCGCGGGCGGACCCGCTCGATCGACGTGGCCGGCGCTCGCCCGCGACCGGACCCTCAACGGTCATGACGATGGGTCGCCCGACGATGAAGGGGCTTCGCCGGCCCGGCGGACCCTCGGTGAGGCGGAGGCGCTCCGGCTGCTCGGCGCGGCAGGCGTGCCGGTGGTCCAGGCGATCGAGGCCGCCGACCCGGCGGCCGCCCGGACCGCGGCCGCCGGGCTCGGAGCCGGTCCGTTCGTCGTGAAGCTCGACGCGGCGGGTCTCGCCCACAAGAGCGACATCGGCGGGGTCCGGCTCGGGCTCGTCGATCCCGGCGCCGTCGCGGCGGCCGCGGGCGATCTGATCGAGCTCGGGACGCGTCACGGCCTCGACCTGCGGGGGGTGCTCGTCGAGCCGCTCGCCGGACCGGGCCTCGAGCTCCTCGTCGGGACGACCCGCGACCCGCTGTTCGGACCCGCGGTCCTCGTCGGGCTCGGTGGCATCTATGCCGAGGTCCTCGACGACGTCGCGATCCGGCTCGCGCCCGTGACCGAGGCGGCCGCGCTCGACATGCTGGCCTCGTTGCGCGGCGCCGCGCTGCTCGACGGCGCCCGGGGTCGGCCGGTCGCCGATCGGCCGGCGCTGGCCGCATGCATCGTCGCGGTCGCACGACTGGCCTGGGATCGGCCGGACGTCGTGGCGATCGATCTCAATCCGGTCATCGCGACCGAGACCGGGGTGGTCGCGGTCGATGCCCTGGTGATCGTCGAGGAGGGATCCGATGGCTGAGGCTCACGACCACGCCGCCCCGCCGGAACCCGTCCTCCGGATCGAGCCGACAGCCTGGGGCGTGCGGCTCATCCTCGATCGTCCGGCCAAGCTCAACGCGATCTCGACCGAGCTCCGCGATGCGCTGGTCGAGGCGGTCGAGGCGGCCGAACGCGATCCCCGCGTCCGGGTCATCGCGATCGCCGGTGCGGGGCGGGCGTTCTGCTCCGGCTACGACCTCGTCGAGGACTTCGGCGAGGACGCCTGGTCGTGGCACGACATCCTCGAGCGCGACATCGCGGCGACGCTCGCGATCTGGCGTTGCTCGAAGCCGGTGATCGCCCAGGTCCACGGCTATGTCCTGGCCGGCGGCCTCGAGCTGGCGATGGCCTGCGACCTGATCGTGGCCGCCGACGACGCCAGGTTCGGTGAGCCGGAGATCCGGTTCGGGTCGGCGCCGGTCACCCTGCTGATGCCGTTCCTGATCGGCCAGAAGGTGACCCGCGAGCTGCTGTTCACCGGCGACCACATCGACGCCATGCGAGCCGAGCGGATCGGTCTCGTCAACCGGGTCGTGCCGGCCGATCGGCTGGCCGCCGAGGTCGACGCGCTGGCCGACCGGATCGCCCGGGTCGAACCCGACGTCATGGCTCCGACGAAGGTGATGCTCAATCGGGCGATGGAGGCGGCCGGCTTCCTGGCCGCCGTGGAGGCCGGTCTCGACATCGGATCGATCATCAACACGAGCGCGACGACCCGGGCGTTCGACGAGGTCATCCGACGGGACGGGCTGAAGGCCGCGCTCGCCTGGCGGGATCGCCGCTACGAGTCCGGGCGATCGGGCCCGTCCGAAGGCGAGGCGCCGACGGGCGGCTGACCGGGGTCGCTGCCGCGGCGTCGCTGCCCGGTCGTGGCGGACCGGCCGAGGCAGGTCGCGTCCGGTCCGTGGCTGGCCGACGTCCGGGCTACACTCGCGGCCATGCCCAGCCCATCACGGCCCGGACGGACCGCCGCCGACCTGCTCGTCGAGTGCCTCGAGACCGAGGGCTGCGACTATGTGTTCTCGGTCCCCGGCGAGGAGACGCTCGACCTGCTCGACGCACTCAGCCGGTCGGAGCGGATCCGCCACGTGACGACCCGCCACGAGCAGGGCGCGGCGTTCATGGCCGACGTCCACGGCCGGCTGACCGGCCACGCCGCGGTCGCCATGTCGACCCTGGGCCCGGGCGCGACGAACCTCGT
This sequence comes from uncultured Chloroflexia bacterium, assembly GCA_963783135.1. Lineage (GTDB taxonomy): Bacteria > Chloroflexota > Limnocylindria > Limnocylindrales > CSP1-4 > Chersky-267. The sequence continues at coordinate 817,762 of CAWAMH010000005.1, forward strand.
GACCGGGGTCGCCGACGCCTTTCTCGACCGGGCGCCGATGGTCGCCTTGACCGGCCAGACCGGCTCGGACAAGCTCCACAAGGAGGCCCATCAGCTCGTCGACATCGTGCGGATGTTCGACCCCGTCACGAAATGGAACACGCGGGTCGCCCGGATCGACGCGATCCCCGAGATCGTCCGCAAGGCGTTCCGGGTCGCCGAGCTCGAGAAGCCGGGCCCGACCCACATCGAGCTGCCGGAGAACCTCGCCGCGATGGCGCCCGAGTCGGGCGACGCCACGCAGCCGCTCCAGCCCACGTTGGCGTATCTGCCGGAGCCGACCGACGAGGCGATCGACCACGCTGCCCGGCTCATCGCCGCGTCGGAGCGGCCGATCGTGCTGGCCGGCAACGGCGTGCTCCGCCGACGTGCATCGGACGGGCTGCGGGCCTTCGCCCGAGGTCTCCACGTCCCGGTCGCGGTCACGTTCATGGGCAAGGGCGCGGTCGACGACCGCTCGCACCTGTCGCTGATGGCGGTCGGGCTCCAGGCCCGCGACCACGTCCTGACCGGGTTCGACCGGGCCGACCTGGTGGTGTCGGTCGGCTATGACCTGGTCGAATACGCCCCGAGCCGCTGGAACCCGGACGGGTCGAAGCCGATCGTCCACATCGACACCCAGCCGGCCGAGGTCGACGCGGACTACCGCCCTGCCGTCGAGCTCATCGGCGACATCGACGGGACACTCGAGCGGCTGCTCACGGCCCTCCTGCCGCTCGGCATCGGCGGCCGCGACGCGACCGCCCGGCATGCCTCGAAGGAGACGCTCGTCAACGCCGATCTGCGGGTGGCCCTGCTGCGCGACCTCGAGGCCTACGAGGCCGACGACGGCTTCCCGATCCGACCGCAGAAGGCGATCGCCGACCTGCGCCGGGCACTGGAACCGCACGACATCGTCGTGTCGGATGTCGGGGCCCACAAGGTCTGGGTCGCCCGGCTCTACCAGGCCTACGAGCCGAACACCGTGATCATCTCGAACGGGTTCGCCGCGATGGGCATCTCGCTGCCGGGCGCCATCGCGGCCAAGCTGATCCACCCCGAACGGCGGGTCGTGGCCCTGTGCGGCGATGGCGGCTTCCTGATGAACAGCCAGGAGCTCGAGACCGCCAAGCGGATCGGGGCGAACGTCACGGTCGTCGTCTGGCGCGACGACGGCTATGGCCTCATCGATTGGAAGCAGCGCAACGAGTTCGGTCGTCCGTTCGGCGTCGAGTTCGGCAACCCCGACTTCGTCGCGTTCGCGGAGAGCTTCGGGATCGCCGGCTTCCGGGTCGACTCGGCGGCCGACCACTATCCGACGCTCATGCGAGCGCTCGAGGTCCCCGGCCCGTCGCTGGTCGAGGTGCCGATCGACTACCGCGAGAACCTGCGTCTGACCGAGCGCCTCGGGGCGCTGGCGGTGGGCGCTTCGTAGGACCCGGGTCCAGGGCCCCGGCAGGACTTCCGGGCCAGCCCCGACCGCACCGGACCGCCCATCCGTTGACGGTCCGCAACGAGATCCGGGGGCGGATACTCCATTCTTTCTAGGCCTTCGGTACCATGCACCGATCGACACTCTTCCCGGCGCCTCGCGCGCCTCCACCCACCTCAAGGGGGCCCTCTCGATGTCGTCTGTCTCTCCGTCGCTCCGCCGTCCGCGGCTCGCGCTCCCGGCCGGCGTGGCCGCGCTGATCGCGGTCCTTGCGGTCGGCATCCTCGGAGTCATCCCGGTGATGGCGGTGACGCCCGCCGTGCCCGGCCCCGGCTTCGTCGACTTCGTCTACAAGCCCGATGCCGACGGCACCGGCGGTGACGACGTCACGTCGTACCGGAACCAGAGCAAGATCTGGTTCAACGACGGGCGATGGTGGGGGATCCTGTTCGACAAGACCGGCCCGGCCGGGAACGGGACCTACCGGATCCAGAGCTTCAACATGGCCACTCAGGCCTGGACGACGAGCAACACGGCGACCCAGGTCGACAACCGGAACCGCTCGAACGCCGACGCGCTCTGGGACGGCACCAACCTGTACGTGGTCTCGTCCCACGATCACGGTCGCAACTGGGGCTCGAACGGCGCCCTTCGCCTGTACAAGTACTCGTACAGCGCCGCGACCAAGACATACACGCTCGTCGGCGGCTTCCCGAAGACCCTGTTCTCGAACGGCGCGGATCCGGGCGCCCCGGCGACCGCCTCGGGGACCGTCGCGGCGACGATCACCAAGGCCGCCGACGGCAACCTCTGGATCGCCTACATGCGCCAGATCGACCCGACCCTGCCCAAACCGGCCCCCGCCGACGTCATGGTCATGCGCGTGACGACCGCCGGCGCCATCGGCTACGGGCCGGTCGTCATCCCGGGTGAGGGCACGCCGCCCACCACGGACGACATGGCGGCGATCTCGACCGTCGGCACGACCGCGTCGCATCGCGGCATCGGCGTCCTGTGGAGCAACCAGACCGCGGGTGAGGAGGCGTTCTACTTCGCCGCCCATACCGACGGTGTCATCGACACGACGTGGGGCACTCGCGAGACCGCCTATGGCGGCAGCGGCACCAACGCGGCCGATGGCCACGTCAGCGTCAAGACCGACGCCAACGGCCGCTTCATCGCCGCCGTCAAGACGAGCAAGAGCGGAGGCTCCGATCTCATCGACGTCCTCGCGCGAGTGGGCGACTCCGATGCGTCGGGCTCGTGGAGCACGCACATCGTGTCGACCGGCAGCCAGCAGGGGACGCGACCCGTCCTCGTGCTCGACGCCGAGGCGACCCAGGCGAACGTGTTCATGACGGCGACGGCCGCGGGTGCGGGCAACTACTTCATCACCCGTCGGACCGCACCGCTGGCCTCGCTCAACTTCGGCGCCGCCTCGATCGGCACCGACTTCATCCGGAGCACGGCCAACGGTCACCTCAACAACGCGACCTCGACCAAGCAGATCGCGAGCCCGACCTCGGGTCTCATCGTCATGGCCGCGGACATCAACACCCGGACGTACCTTCACGGCTGCGCCGGGGCGGTCTGCCCGGTCGCTCCGACGGCGGCGTTCAGCGGCACGCCGTTGACGGGCGAAGGCCCGCTGACGGTCCAGTTCACCGACGCATCGACCGGTACCCCGGCGACGTGGGCGTGGACCTTCGGTGACGGCGGGACGTCGACCCTCCAGAGCCCGAGCCATACGTTCAACCCCGGCACCTGGACGGTCGCCCTGACCGTCACCAACGCCGTCGGTACGAACACCCTCACGAAGACCGACTACGTCGACGTGTCGGTCCCGACCGCGGCCACCTACACCGCCATCGACCCAGTCCGGCTCCTCGACACGCGGAGCAACAACGGGCTGAACGGCAAGTTCGTCGACAGCACCCCGCGCAGCTTCCAGATCACCGGTCGTGGTGGCGTCCCCGCGGATGCGGTCGCAGTGACCGGCAACCTGACGGTCGTCAACCAGTCGAAGGCGGGCTACGTCTCGCTCGGACCGGTGGAGACCTCGACGCCGACCTCGTCGACGATCAACTTCCCGACCGGTGACACGCGCGCCAACGCGGTCACCGTCGCGCTCGACACCGACGGCAAGCTGTCGGCGGTCTACAAGGCCTCGGCCGGCGCCACCACCAACCTCGTGTTCGACGTGACCGGCTACTTCGTCCGCGACACGGCCGGCTCGACCTACCACGAGATCAATCCGCAGCGTGTGCTCAACACCCGGACCGGTGTCGGGCTCAGCGGCACGTTCGTCCGACAGCACGCCGCGGACCTTCCAGGTCACCGGCAGTGCGGGCGTGCCGGCCGGCGCGGTCGCGATCACCGGCAACCTGACCGTGACCGGCCAGTCGAAGGCGGGCTACGTCTTCCTTGGTCCGATGGCGACGTCGACACCCGACCTCGTCGACCCTGAACTTCCCGGCCGGCGACGACCGGGCCAACTCGGTCGCTGTCGCGCTCGACGGCAGGGCCAGTTGATCGGCGGTCTACAAGGCGTCGGCCGGTGCCACGACCGATCTCGTGCTCGACATCACCGGCTACTTCACCGACGACCTCACGGGTTCGCGCTACATCGCCCTCGAGCCGGTCCGCCTGCTCGACACGCGGGTCGGCACGGGCCTGAGCGGCAAGTTCGTCTCGAGCGCGCCGCGTGAGCTGGGACATCGCCGATCACGGTGGCGTGCCCGTCCGATGCGGTCGCGGTCACCGGCAACCTGACGGTCACCGGCCAGTCCAAGGGCGGCTACGTCTTCCTCGGCCCGAGTGGCCTCGGCGACGCCGACCTCGTCCACCCTGAACTTCCCGGTCGGGCGACATCCGGGCCAACGGGGTCTTCGTCGGCCTCAGCGGCACGGGTCAGCTCGCAGCGGTCTACAAGTCCTCGGCGGGCGCCACCACCAACCTCGTCCTGGACGTCACCGGCTACTTCGTCCCGTAGGAGTCACGCTCGGAGCGCCTCGACGGCGCGGTCCATCCCCTCGGGGACCGGACCGCGCCGTTCGATTCCATGGGTGCCCTCCGACCTGACGTCAGGCTCGGGCGGCGGGCGAGAAGTCAGGGAGCGCTACGGTCCTCCGGATGGAGGCGCGGGCTCGATCACCGGCGTCGCGGCGCCCGCATCGCCGTTCGTGATGAGCACGGCGTCGTCGGGTACCTGGAGGACAGGGTCGTCGATCTGCCCACGCCGGACCGGCGCGAGGGAGCAGGCCGAACCCGGCCCGAGGGTCAGAAGCACGTCAGCCGCCTCGTTCGGTCCGAGGGTCAGCGGCAGCCGGCACGCCCCGCCGAGGGCGGCCAGCGTGTAGCTGCCTTCCGATGTCGCGAACAGGCCGTTCAACGGCTCACCGGCCGCGAACGTGTGGGCGAGCCGGATCGAGGTCCCGTCTGGCGAGGTCATCGCGACATCGACCGGCGACGTCGCGGTCACTGGCTCCGACGTGAGCCACACGCTCGCGGGACCGGGCATCTGCTCGCGAGGCGTCGGAGACGGCACGGTCGATGGCGACACCGCCCCGCAGCCTGCCGCCCCGAGCGCGACCGCAGCCACGCCGAGCGAGATCCGGCGACGCCCCTGCCACACGGGTCGAGGTTCGTGGGTCCGCGACCTCCAGTCAAGGGGCCTCGGACACGACCGCCGGTCGGCCAGGTCTGGATCCGCGGCTTCGGGACCCTGACCGGGGTGTCGCTCAGGCCGGGGGGTCGACCGGTTCGCGGACGTCGGGGTCGTCGGGGTCGGCCCGCAGGGCGATCACCGCGGTCGCTCCTGCGAGCGCCATCATCAGCCAGAAGTAGCGCGCGTACGAGAGGTGGAGGAAGATCCCGGTCGTCATGTAGGTCAGGACCGACAGGCTGAAGGCCGTCGCCATGTTGGCAAGGTCGGTCCGTCGGCCGATCCAGCGTCGCCGCGCGAGCGCGAGCTGCCAGAGCGTGATCGCCAGGATCGCGACCAGGCAGATGAGGCCCAGGACCCCGGTGTCGGCCGCCGTGGCAAGGTAGAGGTTGTGGGCCTGGCGGTCCTCCGCCTTGACGTTGATCGCGACCTCGTCGGCGTACTGGCGGTAGTACGACGGGAACTGACCCGGCCCGACGCCGACCAACGGATGGTCGGAGAAGACGTTGAGCGCGGCGATGTTCTCCGTGGCTCGGCTGAGGATCGAGCCGTCCGCCTGGCTGGCGGCGTCCGTGCCCGTCACCGTGTCGACGATCGCCGTCAGACTGGTCAGTCGGTCGGCGTACTGGGGCACCGCGACGAGCAGCCCGATGGCCAGGATGGCGACCGCGGCGAGCTGGTACAGCTTGATGTAGCGGAGCACGGTCATGATCGCGATGACGAGGACGAAGCCGACCGCCGCCCCGCGCGAGAAGCGTCAGGATGACCGCGCCCGGAGGTCAGGACCGCGCCCCGTACGCGGCGATGCGGAGGATCCGGCTCCGCTCGCTCCAGGCCTGGAAGAGCGCCAGCGGGACGAGCATCAGCATGATCTGGGCGTAGCGGTTCTTCTCGCCGATCGGCCCGGCCAGCCGGGCGAGACCCGAGACGGTGACGCCGAGGTCGTTCGTGCGGTCCGACTGGGCGAACCCGAAGTAGTCGTTGGCGTACGTCCCGGTGGCCGCCTGGAAGATCGACAGACCGCCGAGGAAGGCGCCGACGGCGAGGAGGCTCCAGATGACGTTGCGCATCGCCGACGGCGTCCGGATGACGTTGACGACCAGCAGGTAGATCCCGATGCCCTCGATGATATAGGTGACGAGCTCGTCGGTCGCGCTCGACACGTCGCGGGCGAACAGCGTCCCGAGGATCTGGACGAGCAGGAACGCGACCATCCACGGGAACGCCGGCGTGATGACGACGACCCGACGCTTGATGAGCAGCTCGTAGCCCAGCGGGACGACGAGGATCATCGGCACGACGGCGCCGACGAACACCGGCAACCCGAACCGGGTGACGGCGACGACCGCGGCGTTGCTGTACAGGATGAAGACCACGACGAGCGTGGCGACCTCCGGCCGGACGACCGAGGCGAGGGCGAGGAGGAGGCCGATCGCACCGGCGACGGCGATGATCGGGCGGTCGCCGGCGAACGCCCCGATCGCGACACAGCTGACCAGAGCGAGGGCCGTGATGACGATCGGCGGCCACCGGAAGCGCGGCGCGACGGGCGCGTTCGGCGGCCGGCCGGACACCGGCGACCTGGTCGGGCTGACCGTCCGGCCGCTCATCGGGCGCCGGTCATCTCGATCGCGCCGTCGGGCGTCGGGTCGCTGTCAAGGGCCGGTCGCGGGGCGTGGACCGGGGCCGGCCGATCGGCGGCCGGCGAGCCAGCGCCGGGGCGATCGCCGGTCGCGTCGTCGGTCGCATCGGCGACGGTCGGACCCGCGTCGGCGCCCGTGGCCGCGGATCCGTCGCTCCGCCGAGGCTCCCAGCGATCGATCCGCCGGCCGGTGGCCAGGTTCCAGGCGGCCTGCGAGCGACGCGACGTTGACGAGCAGGAAGAACGCCGCACAAGCGCGCCAGCCGGTGCCGTCCGAGACGCGACGTCGGGGCCGCGAGACCGATGCCGCCGAGGACCGTCACCGCCGCGGCGCCGAGCGCGGTCAGGCGATAGATCGGGCCCGCGCCCCACAGCAATCCCGCGGTCGCAGCCAGCGATCCAGGAGCGGCACGGCCATCATCCGGCGCAGGATCTTGTGCGAGGCCAGCTGGATCGGCGTAGAACCCGGACCGACGCGGGTCGAGCAGTGCTCGTCGGACGGCCACGCCGCGCAGCCCACGGGTCATGATCCGGACCTTCCGGCCGTACTCGAGCCGATCCGAGCCGGCGACGGGTTCCCAGGCCACGGCGTCCGGGACGAAGACGAGCCGGCGGCCCTGGGCCATCACGGCGGTCGACGTGATGAAGTCGTCGGTGACCCCGGCTCGGACCGGCTCGAACAGGTCGCGCCGGATCGCGTAGATCGCACCGGTCGCCGACACGGTACTGCCGGCGTCGCTCTCGGCGAGCTTGAGCCGGCGGTCGAGATCCCAGTACGTCCGCTCGCCCGCGGCGTCGGGGCCGCTCCCGACGGAGGGATCGGCGTCCGCGTCGGCGGGCGGCGCCGTCCCGCCGAACCGAGCCCTGCCCGCCGGCAGATAGCGCTGGTCGCCGGCCGCGCCGCCGACCTCGGGGTCCGCGAACGGCGCGACAAGCGCGCGCAGCGCGCCGGTCTCGAACATCGTGTTCGCGTCGGTGAACACGAGGATCTCGCCGTCGGCCGCCTCGACCGCGGCATTGAGCGCATCGGCCTTGCCGACCCGCCCGAGATCGAGGACGCGGACCCCCCGCTCGGCGTACCGCCGGGCGATCTCGACGGTCCGATCGTCGGACCCGTCCGACGCGACGATCGTCGACAGCCGGTCGGCGGGATAGTCGAGCGCGACGAGGTTGTCGAGCCTGGCGCCGATCGCCGCCGCTTCGTTGTGGGCGGCCAACACGATGCTGACGGTCGGCTCGATCGGTGCGCTGGCCGGCGGTCGCGGTCGGAGCCGCGCCCGGACGAGGACGAGCAGCGGGAAGCCGACGTACGTGTAGGCGATCGTCGCCAGGGCCGCCCAGAACGTGAGCCGGATCATCGTTCCGGCCCTCCGGGCGGCGCCGCCGCGGCTCCGGTGTCGACGGCCGTCGGCCGCGGTGGCTCCGAGCCAACGACTGCGGCGAACCGCGACGATCAGCCGTGTCGCGCTCCGATCGACGTCGAAGTCGGCGACGACCCGGCGTCGGGCGGCGACGCCCAGCCGGCGTGCGCAGATCCGGGATCGTCGGCCAGCCGGCGCAGTGCGGCCGCGATCGCGGCCGGGTCGCCGGGCGGCACGAGCAGCCCGGTGACACCATCGGCGACGAGCTCCGGGATGCCCGGACAGGGCGCTGGCGACGACCGGCAGGCCGGCGCTCATCGCCTCCATCAGCACGACCGGGATCCCCTCGCGCTTGCCGCCCTGCGTCGGGACGCTCGGGGCGACGAGGACGTCGCTCGTGCCGAGCAGGCCGATGACCTCGTCGCGCGGCCGCTGACCAAGGAGCTCGACCCGGTCGGTCAGCCCTGCCTCGGCGATCTGACGTTCGAGGGCGGCGCGATCCGGTCCGTCGCCGATGAACCGGCAGATGAAGTCCACACCGTCGGCCGCGAGCCGGCGGCAGGCCTCGATGAGATGGGTCTGGCCCTTGACCTCGTGCAGCGTGCCGATGGACAGGATCGCCATCGGACGGCCGACATCGGTGGCCCGCGGGACCGGGTGGAAGGCGTCGGTGTCGACCCCGCAGTGGATCACCTCGAGGGTCGGGATCGGGGCGCCACACTCGCGCTCGAAGACGGCCCGGTTGTCCTTCGAGATCGTGACGGCGAAGGCCGCCTCGGCGACCTTCTGGCAGAGCATCGTCCGGTCGACGTGAAGATCCGAACCATGCGCCGTGAACGAGTAGGGGATGCCCGTCAGCCGGTGGATGAGCAGTCCGGCGAGCGCCGGATGGGTCGCGAAGTGGCAGTGGACGTGGCGGACCCCGTCGCGTTCCATCAAGCCCGCGGCATGGACGACCTTCGGGAAGATGCCGATCCCACCGACGAGGAAGTTCGGGTTGCGCCACGTCCCCGCGATCATCGTGCCCAGAGCGCCGAGATAGCGCCGCGGCGACCGACGCAGGAACGTCCACTGGCTCGCCAGGATCCGCGCCGACAGGAATGGCAGATAGGTCGCCCGAGCCACGTACGGCGCGGCCTCGGGGTGCATCGTCGCCTCGCGCTCATGGAGGAGCGGGAACAGCCAGATGTCGACGCCCTGGCGCTCGACCGCGGTCATCTCGAACAAGATGAACGTCTCGGTCAGCTTCGGGAACCGCGACATGATGTAGGCGACCCGGAGCGGTGCCACGTCGGCCAGGGGCGGCTGCTCGTCGACCACCGCCGGCCCGGCCATCGGCTCGTCCTCGTGGGCCGCCAGCGCGCTCATCGGGGCTCCGCTGCGAGCTCGGCGTCGGTGGCGACGCCCGGGCCGTAGCCGTCCGGATGAGCGGCGTGCCAGCCCCAGGCCGACTCCACGATCGATCGGAGGTCGTGGCGCGCCCGCCAGCCGAGGACCGCCTCGGCACGCGACGCATCGGCCCAGATCGCCGCCGGGTCGCCGGGCCGCCGCTCCGCCTCGACCACGGGGACGACCCGACCGGAGGCACGGGTCACCGCGTCGATGACGTCGCGGACCGAGGATCCCACGCCGGTGCCGAGGTTCAGCACGGCCTCCGACAGCCCGGCGCCGAGCGCCTCGACGGCGCGGACATGCGCTTCGGCGAGATCCGCGACGTGGACGTAGTCCCGGATCGCGGTGCCGTCGGGGGTCGGGTAGTCGGTGCCGAGGATGCGGACCGGCGGCCCATGGCCGAGCGTGGCCTTGATCACGACCGGGACGAGATTCGGCGCGCGTGTCCAGTCCTCGCCGTGACGTCCGTCGAGGGCGGCGCCCGCGGCGTTGAAGTAGCGCAGGCTCACGGCTCGCAGCCCACCGTCGCGCAGCCAGCGGATCCCGCGCTCGACCAGCAGCTTGGTCTCGCCGTACGGGTTCTCCGGGCGGAGCTCGCTCGTCTCACGGACGGGGAGATCGGACGGCGTCCCGTACACCGCGCATGACGACGAATAGACGAGCCGGTCGAGGCCGGTCCGGGCCATGGCCGCGAACAGGTCGAACGAGCCGCCGACGTTGACCGTGAGATAGCCGGCCGGATCGGCGAAGGAGTCCTCGACCGACTTGAGCGCCGCGAAGTGGATCACGGCCTCGATGCCGTGCGCACGGATCGTCGACTCGACGAGCGCCCCGTCCGCGATCGACCCGACGATGAGCGGGGCCTGCTCGATCGCCGCGCGGTGGCCGCGCTCGAGCGTGTCGAGGACGATCGGCTCGTGGCCGCGCTGGATCAGGAGCCGGACGGTCTCCGACCCGATGTATCCGGCGCCGCCCGTGACGAGGATCCGCACGCGATCGCCTCAGGACGTGGCGTTCGGGTCGCTCCGCGGCGTCGACGAGCGCGTCGACCGCGACCGCGAGCTCGTCGACCGACTGGTCGACGAGGTCCGCTTCGGACTCGGCGCCGGCGGGTCGACGACCGGCGGCGGCTCGGCCACCGGCTCGGCCTCGTCCGCCGCGAGGGGGCTGCCAGACCAATCGGTCGCGGGGACCGATGGGACGGCCGCAGTCGCACCGATGATCCTCGGCGTGGGTGCCGTCGTCGGGTAGGCGGGCTCGGCGATGGGCGGTGCCGAGGACGTCGATGGCGTCGCCGACCCGCTCGCACGGATGATCGACGGTCGGAGGGTCGCCGGAGTCTGAGCGGACGTCGGCGGCACAGCGGTCGGACGATAGGCATCGATCCGCGCCGGCGGCGGGGCGACCGGCGTCGCCTGGTTCGCCGAGCTCGGGGCCGGCGGCGGAGCAGTCTGGCCGCGGGTCGGCGTGGCCTGGACGGTTCGCGACGAGCCGGTCCGTCCGCGACCGAACAGGCCCGCGAGCGGCGCAGCGCGTTCGGCGAGGATCGCCCCGACGAGATTGCCGCCGACATGGAGGAGGGTCTCGGCAGCTGCCGCGACGTCCTCACGCTTCGCGTGGTCACGTCGGGCGATGAGGACGGTGCCTTCGACCGCGCGCGCCCAGGCCAGTGCGCCCGGACCCGACTGGACCGGCGGGGTCGCCACGACGACGACGTCGGCATAGGCAAGGAGATCGTGGACCACGGTCTTCGCCCGATCGGGGTCGACGACGTCGCCGGCGTTCGTGGCCCCCGGCAGAAGCGCGAGCCGTTCGCTGACCATCCGGAGCGCACTGCGCGGCTGGGCTTCGCGTTCGAGCACGTCGCGGATGCCCGGCACCGGGTCGACCCGGAACAGCCTGGCCAGGCCGCCATGGTCGCCCCCGTCGATCAGGACGACGCGACGACCCAGCCGGGCCAGCGCCCGGCTCAGGTTGACGGCCACGACCGACGCGCCCGTGTCGGTCTCGGTGTCGACGATCGCGATGCTATGCAGGATCTCGGCCGATTCGCCGTAGACGATCCGGGCCGCGAGGACGCGGTAGACCGTCGCCGCGACCGAGGACTCGTCGATGAGGTCCTTCGGGTCGGGCTGGTTCTTGGCGGCCGCCGGGACGGAGCCGAGGACCGGGATCCGGGCGAAGCGGGCCAGCTCCTCGCGGGTCCGGATGCTCGTGCTGAGGTACTCGATGAGGAGGATGAGGATGATGGCGGCGACGATCCCGGCGAACGTGGCGAGCAGGACGATCAGCGAGACCTGGGGCGCGACCGGGTCGTCGACCGGGACGGCCTCCTGGATGGTCGAGAGCGAGCCCTCGGGCCGGGCGAGCCCGCTCGACACGATCTGGATCATCTGGTCGGCGATCGCATTCGCAAGGGTCGCGGCGCGTCGCGGATCGCCGGCCTGGACCCGGACCGTCAGGATCCGGGTGACGTCGTTGGCGATGACCCGAGTGCTCGCGGCGAGTTGACCGGGCGACATCGTCTCGCCGGCCGCGAGCAGCGCATTGGTGACGACCGGCGGCGTCGTGACCAGCTGGGCGTAGGTCTGGACGAGCTGACCCGACGAGCGCAGCGTCTCGGAATCGGCGTTGATCGGCCCGACGAGCAGCCGCACCTCGGACTCGTAGGTCGGCGCGATCCGGCCCGCGACGTAGAAGCCGGCGAGGCCGGCGATCCAGGCTGCCACGAGCAGCGTCCACCACCAGCGTCGCGCGACCGCGAAGTAGCCCGAGAGCTCCACCTAGGTTCCTCCATCGAGCGGGCGCGCGGAGCCGTGCGGGCACGGTCCTCCGGGCTCGCAGCCTACCATCGTTGTGTCCTGTGCCCGGTTCATCGGGCGAGCCAGCCGAGGGCCTGGGCGCGGATGAGCGCCGGGCTCGACCGACCGCCGACGTTGATCCGTCGCAGTCGGAATGGATCCGCCCGGCGGAGGTCGTTGACCCCGCGGACGGTCGTGAATGCGGCCCGGATCCCGAGGGCCGCGACCCGGGCGACGACACCGTCCGAGTGGCTCCCGCTCGGATAGGCGATCGCGGGCGGCGCCGAGCCGATCTCGCGGACCAGGTCGTCGCGCGACCCGTCGATCTCCGCGTCGACCTCGGCCGGCTCGACCCTGGTGAGGAGTGGATGCGTCCGCGAGTGGGGGGCCAGCGTCACGCCTTCGGCAGCGAGGCGCCGCAGCTCGTCCCAGCCCAGCACCGATGAGCCGAGCTCCGGATCGCCGAGCCAGCCGACGAACCGCTCGACCTCGGCCATCGCCTGGGGGTGGCCGAGACCCTTGAGCCGGCCGCGCAGCGCCCGGAAGGCGGCGACCCGGTCCGACCGGGTCGCCAGCGGCAACGTCAGGTCGCCAGCATCGAGCGGCTCGGTCCGCGCGGTCCGGATCAGGGCCGCGTAGAGCCGGTCCCACCAGAACGGGATCGCGCGGTCCGGGAACGCGGTCGGCACGAAGAGGGCCGCCGGGATGCCGTGCGCGCGCAGGACCGGCCAGGCCGAGACGGCGAAGTCGGTCGACGCGTCGTCGAACGTCAGCAGGATCGACCGAGCCGGGACCGGCGCCCCACCGGCCAGTCGATCGAGGACGGCCTGGAGCGAGAGGAACGTGAACCGGCGACGGAGGGCGTCGACCTGCTCGGCGAACGCCTCGGGCGAGGCACTGATGAGGCCGGGATAGTGATCGTCGTCCGGCACGGCCACCCGGTGATAGGTCAGGACCGGCAGCACGTCCGGCCGGTCCCGGTCGACGGCCTCGAGGGCGCGCACGATGCCGCCGAACGCCGGAGTGGCGACGACTGCGGCCGCGGCGCCGCGAGCTGCGCCCATCAGAGCTTGGCCTGCGCCGGGTCGGGCCCGCGCCGCTGGGTCGATCGCCGGCGGACCAGCCCGGCGCCGGCTGTCAGCGTCCGTCCGACGTCGGCCAGGAATGGGATCGGGTCGCGCCAGGAGCCGACGGCCTCGACCTTCGGACCGCGCACGGATCGCCACCAGCCGCGGAGCGACAGGTGGCCGGCCCGGGCCGCGACGACGGACGCCTGCAGATCGTGGCGGAGGTAGATCCACTTGATCCCGCGATAGCGCTGGGTCCGGGCCTCGGGCAGCGGCTGGTCGAGGGCGTCGCGATAGGCGGTCATGAGGAACTCGACACCGGCCCGCTCGGCCGTCGCCGACCGCCCCGTGGGCCGGCCGATGTTCGCCTCGATGATCAGGTAGTCGCCGGTCCGCGCGTCGCGCTTCATCTCGACATAACCGATCCCCTGGTAGTCGACGCTCGCGAACATCCGGACCGCCTGGTCGCGGACGACGTCGTTGCGGACCTCGACGCCGAGACAGCCGGTGCCGGTCTCGACCGGCCACTGACGGATCTTCCGGGTGATGAACGTGACGAGCGGGTCGGACCGCCGGTCGAAGTAGACGTTCGCCGTGAACAGGTCCGGATCGACGCCGTCGACCCAGGCCTGGGCGATGAGCGCGTCGGTCCAGCCGGCGGCCCGGTCATAGGTCGCGAGCAGTTCGTCCGCGGTCTCGACTCGGAAGGCCTTCGCCTTCGTGGCGGCCTGCCAGCCGGCGGTCTTGACCCCGGGCTTGATCACGGCGGGGTAGTCGAGCGCGTCCGCTGCGGCCTCCGCGTCGGCCCGGCTGCGCAGGACGCGTGTCTCGGGGATCGCCAGACCGCTCGCCTGGGCGAGCTCGGTGAACGCGATCTTGTCGACGAGCCGCTCGACGACGTCGTGCGGTGGCAGCACGAACCGGTACCACGGGGCGAGTCGCTCGCGCTCCGCCGAGATCGTCAGTACCGATGTGTCCGAGCACGGAACGAGGAACGCGGTCTGCCCGAGCTTCGGCCCGAGTCGCTCGAGGGTCGCGATCAGTGCGTCGCCTGCGGTCGGGCTCCCGACGACGCGGGCCACGGCCCGCGTCCGGGCACAGAAGTGGCGCCGATCGGCGGCGATCCCGGTGACCGCGACCCCCCGGGCCGTGAGGATGCGCGCCGTCTGGAGCCCGGTGATGCAGTCGAGCGCGACGACGACCGCCGGGTTCATCGCGGTCATGAAGCGTCCGCACGCGCCGACGGCGCGACGTCGGGAGTCGACGCGTCCGAGGGCGCCACCGGCGCGGCCGTCACCGGCTGCCGCCCGGCGCCGTCTCGGCGGCGCGCACCGGCGGTCCGCTCTCGACGAAGGCGACGATCGCCGCCCGGACCTCCTCGACGACGGCCTCGGTCGGCTGACGGGCGTCGACGACGACGAACGATCGGAAGAGGTCGCGCTGGGCGAGGTATTCCTGCCGCCGGGACTCGATCGACTCGAGCGTCCCTTCGCCCTTCCGGGCGAAGAAGACCTCGGCCGGAGCATCGAGCAGGATGACCAGGTCCGGACGCGGGTAGAGCCGGCGCAGGTTGTAGCCGTGGATCCGGCGGAGCATCGGCCGGCGGCCCTTCGGCGGGGCCACGTCGTAGGCGTAGTAGTCGCAGAAGAAGTGCCGGTCGAAGACGACGACCCGTCCGCGCCGCTGGTCGATCGCGGCGACGCCCTGGCGGTACCACTCCTCGGCGATCCAGTTGGCCATCCGCAGCCCCGCCCGGACGTTGGCGATCGGACCCCGCCGGCGCGGCGTCGCGTCGGGCGCACCGGCCCAGCCGGTCATCTCGGCCGACCCGCCGCGGGCATGCTTGACGGCCATCGCCAGCCGGGTCGTCGGCAGCATCGTCGAGCTGGCCTCGAGGTGGACGCCCATGTAGATCCGGTGGGCCGGGAACGGCAGCGTCGCCATCACCTGCTTGGCGACCGTCGACTTGCCCGCGCCATCCGGCCCGATGAGCGCGACCGTCACCATCGGCCGGCGCCGTCGGACCGGCGCGGCACGGACGTCTCCAGGGTGAGCAACGATACCCCCAGCTCTCCGCGTGACTGGATCCACTTGCTGGACGCGGAGACGTCAGTGTACGGATTCGGTCGCCGGATGTGACCTTTGGCGGGTCCGGGATGGCCCATTCGGCCAAGAACCGGTGCTTTACGGCACCGAGCCGGCGGGCCGCTCCCAGTACTCGATGAGGGCCTCGGCGAGGGCCGGGATGTGCGGCGGATACGGGTGCCTGAGGAGCACCGCCGGACGCTCGGCCAGCGCCGTGGTCAGACCATCCGACAGCCGCTCCTCGAGCGTCTCGAGGATCGGGTTCGGGCGCCCCGGGAAGGCATACAGCCACTTGAGATAGGCCGTCCATAGATCGAGCCATTCGTGCCGGACGGAATGGACCATCCGACGGGCGACCTCGACCCCGTCGATCGGCTCGACGACGATCCGCTCGTCCTCACCGCTCTCGACGAAGACGATCCGGTCGAGCGGCGCGCCGTCGGTCACGATCCGGCCGTCGAACAGCCGGGCCGGCGGGACCTGGACGTCGAGCTGGCGGTCGATGTAGGGACGAGCCCTGCGGATCGTCCGACCGCCGGCCGTCCGGTTCACGACCGGCGCTCCGGCGATGGCGCCCAGCGCGCCGCCGAGGGCGCGGGTCGAGGCGATCCGGGCCCGCTGCTTCCGCGAGACCCGGGCGGCGAACTCGGGCATCATCCGGAGCTGCCAGTCCCACAGCCGGATCGGCTCCGGGAGTCCGAGCATCCGGCTCCCGCCGTCGGCCAGGTAGATCCACTCGTCGCCGACGTACGTCGCGCCCCGTGCCGCGAACGACAGCAGGACCTCGCTCTTGCCGCCCTTCGCCCAGCCGGTGACGAGGACCGAGCGGCCATCCGAGCGGAACGCCGAGGCGTGGATCGGGATCAGGCCCTGACCGAGCGCGGTCACGTTGACGATCGGGACGAGGAGCGGGATCGGACCGACCCCGCGCTCGGCGACGATCCGGCATGGGCCGCCGACCCGGTCGAGCGGGATCGCCACCCGGACCGGGGCCTTGAACCGGCCGCGGAGCAACACGAACGTCGAGGCGTCGAAGGCGGCGTCGTCGCGGCTGATGAGGCGGCGCGGACCGTCGGCGGGCAGCCGTTCGACGTACTCGATCTCGATCTCCGGCGGCCGGTCGAGCGGCCGATCGATCGGCCCGAGCTGGCGACGGACGGCGGCCACGTCGGGCGCAGAGGCGCCGAGGAGGCGCACACCGACCCGGCCGTGCAGGTCGAAGTCCGCCGCGGACCCGGCGGTGGTCATGGTCGTCGCAAGATCGGCCGTCAGCGGATCCGCAGGTGGAGGATGACGAGCAGTCCGACCGCGAACGAGCCGATGCCGAGCATGAACGGCAGCAGGAAGGTCTCCATCTGGTCGGGGATCAGATCCGTCTGCCAGACCCCGACGATGAGCGCACCGGCGATCCCGGGGATCACCCCGAGAAGCAGCCGCTTGCCGACCGAACCAGCCTCGAACGTCCAGCGCGACGCGATGAGGGCGAGTCCCCCGATCGCGCCGCCAAGTGCCGAGAAGAGGATGACCTGCTGCACCGCGCCACTATAGAGGCGGCGTCCAGTGGCCCATCCGGGTCACGGCCCTCGACCGGAACGGGTCGTATACTCGCCGCCGCCGCGCGACCGACGAGCGTCGGAGTCGCGGCCACGGAGACCGGAGCGGATGTCGAGTCGGATCAAGTTCGCCGCCCTCGGCCTGATCGCCGTGCTGACGGTCGCGATCGTCTGGACGGTCGCGAACGCCTCGAACGGTCCCGACGCGACCCCGCCGCCGTCGTTCAGCTCGGCGAGCCCGACCCCGGAGCTGCCCGCCGACCCGACCGTGACGACCTACGTCGATGCGTCGAAGTTCAGCAGCCCGCCGCCGCAGGCCCCGACCGGGCGCGGGACCCAGTCGCGCCTGTGGGTCGCCGCCGGATCCTGGTGGGCGGCGATGATGGATCCGACGAGCCGGAGCACCCACATCTTCGAGCTCGTCGAGGACGGCTCGGAGTGGTGGGACACGGGCACGGTCATCGACGACCGGCCCACCTCGCAAGCCGACGTCCTGTGGGACGGCACGCACCTCTATGTCGCGACCGCGGCCCGCTCCCAGTCGCAGTCCGGGGCGGCCCGGATCCTGCGCTTCAGCCTCGATACCTCGGGCAAGATCCCGCGATACATCCTCGACCCGAACTTCCCGGTGACGATCACCCCGACCGGGGTCGACTCGATCGTCCTCGCCAAGGACTCGCTCGGCGCCCTGTGGACGACGTACGTCCGCGAAGACGGCCAGGTGATGGTCCAGTCGACGGTCGGCGGCGACCTCTACTGGAGCCAGCCCGCAGCGCTGCCCGTCGATCACAGCCTCGTCACGATCGACGACGTCGCCCAGGTCGTCGCCTTCGGGCCGGGCAAGGTCGGCATCGTCTGGACGAGCCGCTCCGAGGGCACGGTCTATCTGTCCAGCCACGCCGACGGCGCCCCGGAAACGGAGTGGTCCGCGCCGGAGACCGCGGTCACCGGACGCGGTCTGTCGAGCAACCAGATGCGCGCGCTCGGGGCGCCGGACGGGCGGCTGTTCGTGTCCGTCAAGACGTCGCTGAGCGACGACCCGAACGCCGGTGGCCAGTCGCCGCAGATCCTGCTGCTGACCCGGGCGCTCGACGCGACCTGGTCGTCGACGTTGTTCGGCCGGATCCAGGATCAGCTCGGGTCGCCGCTCCTCGCGCTCGACCCGACGACGGCGATCGTCTACGTCATGGCGACATCGCCGAAGCCTGGCGGAGTGATCGTCTACAAGCGTGCCCCGGCGATCCAACCGCTGTTCGAGCCGGGACCGGGTCGCCCGTTCCTGAGCGACCCCGCCGCCCCGGCGATCGGTGGCGGCGTCACCACCCGCGACCCGGTCGGACCCGACACCGGACTCGTCGTCCTGGGCTGGGACGCCAGCACGAACCAGTACGTCCACGGCGTCATGGACCTCGGCGGCAGTGTCGCGGCCGGTCAGAAGCCGGCCAACGGGACCGCCACCCGACCGCAGCTGGCGTTCGAGGACGACTTCGATCCGTGGCCGGTCGGGGCGCCGCCGGACATCGGCTGGGATCTCCGCGCGAATGACCCGCCCGCGGCGTTCACGATCGGCCCGATCCCGGGCAAGAACGGCCGGAGCGCCGTGCTCCACGCGCGGAAGGTCGGCGACGACATCCGCGCCTGCAAGGACTTCCCGTTGACATCGACCGGCGATGTCACCATCGATGTCCGCGTGCGCCTGCCGAAGCAGGGCCCGTCCGACGCCACGATGACCGAGATCCGCGGGCCGGGAAAGGTCGTCGCCGCCAGCGTCCGATTCGGGAAGAACGGCTACTTCGCGTACTTCAAGGGCCGGACGAAGGCCCGGACCCAGATCCCCGTCCGCCCCGGCGTCTGGTACCGATCGATCGTCGTCATCCACCTGAGGAACCGGACCTACGACTGGAAGCTCCTCAACAGCGCGAACCGGACGGTCCTCGCGCGAACAGGGATGCCGTGGCGCGTTCCAGGACCGAAGGCCGGCGCGTCGGTGGACCGCGTCTGCCTCCAGTCGCCCACGGGCGGCCGGGGTGTCGGCCTCGACTGGGACGACATCAAGGTCATCCGCTAGGCTTGCCGGCCATGCGCATCCTCGTCACCGGCGTCGCCGGCTTCCTCGGCTCGCACGTCGGCGAGCGTCTCCTGGCCGACGGCCACGACGTCGTCGGTCTCGACGCGTTCACCGATTACTACCCGCGTCCGGTGAAGGAGCGGAACCTCGCCGGCCTCGTCGGCCGGCCGCGCTTCACGTTCCACGAGCTCGACCTCCGGATCGACCCCATCGAGCCCGCCATCGAGGGCGTCGAGGCGGTCATCCACGAAGCGGCGATGCCCGGGCTGCCGCGGAGCTGGCACGACGTCAAGGGCTACCTCGACTGCAACGTCCTCGGGGTGGCCCGACTGCTCGAGGCCAGCCGGACCGCCGGCGTGGCGCGCTTCCTGCACGCCTCGACCTCGTCGGTGTACGGCCTCGAGGCGGTCGGCGACGAGTCGCTCCCGGTCCGCCCGATCTCGCCCTACGGAGTGACGAAGCTCGCAGCCGAGAACCTCATCCAGGCCCATATCGCGACGTTCGACTTCCCGGCCGTCATCGTCCGTTACTTCTCGATCTTCGGTCCGCGCCAGCGCCCCGACATGGCCTACCACCGGTTCATCGAGGCGATGCTCGACGGACGCCCGATCACGGTCTTCGGCGACGGCGAGCAGACCCGCTCGAACACGTTCGTGACGGACGCCGTCAACGGCACGCTGGCTGCTCTCGAGGGCGGACGCGTGGGCGAGGTCTACAACATCGGCGGCGGCGAGTCGCTGACGGTCAACGGCGCGATCGCGACGATCGCCGAGACACTCGGCGTCGAACCGACGATCGAGCACCGCGACACCCAGCCCGGCGACCAGCGTCACACCGGCGCGGACACGTCGCGCGCCGAGCGGACGTTCGGCTACCGACCGACCGTCGGCGCCCACGAGGGGCTGCGCGCCCAGATCGCCTGGCACCGGACCCTGCGCAAGGCCTGAGCCCTAGCGCCGGTCGGCCGAACCGGGCCGCGCGGCGGTCACGGCGCTCCCGAGTTCAGCCGCTCGACCGAGACGTCGTCGACCCAGACCGTCACCGGGCTCGCGCCGACTTCGATCGCGATCGACGCGTTGTTGCTCTGGTAGATCGACGATGTGTCGAAGGTCACCTTGGACCAGCCCGGTCCGATACCAGCGCGCCGCGATCCCCCACCGAGGATGCTCCCGGTCGGAGACAGGATCGCAACGACGACGTCGCGCGGCTGCGCGGCGCTGAGGAAGACGGTCACCCGGTAGTACGCACCGGAATCCAGCGTCAGCCCGGCTTGCTGGAGTGAGACCCACGCGATGGACGGGGTCGGGTCCGTGATGTCGATGCGCGCGGATTGGGTACCGCCCCCGAGCGGAGCATGTTGGGTCGTGTCGGGCGTCATGGTGGCTTCGGCGTTCGGTCCGGTCAGCACCAGCTTCCACGGCGGCCCGACTCCCTCCTCGAAGCCCGGGTTCTGGATCTGGTTGGGGCCGGGCGGCAACGTCGGGGCCACGGATGGCGGGGCGCTGGCCGGCAGGCTCGGAGGGGCCGTCGAGGGAGGGGGCGTCGAGGGCGCCACGGTCGGGGTCGGCGGGACAAGACTTGGAGAAGCGACCGCCGATGGGCTCGGCCCGGTCGACGGTCCGGCCGACTCGAGGACAGATGGGCTCGGCGGCGGCCCAGCCAGCAGCAGGGTCAGCTGGTCGTCGAGCGGCGGCAGGAGCTCCAGCGTCGCCACGACGTCGGTCGCGGCCTTCTGCCACGGCGCCTGGCTCGTAAGTGCCGTGTTCGCGTCGAAGATGCCGTCGATGATCGTCGCGACCTTCGCATAGGCGTCGATGAGCTCCTTCCCGACCGGTGCACCCGTGGGAGTGCCGGCGAGGAGAGTCGCCTGCGTGGTCCCGGCGTCCAGCTGCCGCTGCATGTTCGCGAAGGTGCTGCGGACGGTGCCAGTGTCCACGCCCGGCGGCGGGTTGAGTTGGCCCTTGAGTGTGTCGCCGAAGTGATACAGGGTCTGATTGATGATCAGGAGGTTCCGCGCGGCAGCGGCATCGAAGGTCGGCGCCGTCCGGGTCGGGACATCGGTCGCCGCCGAGGAAGGAGTCGGCGTCGGATCGGCCGCACCGCCACCGACCGCGGCGTAGCGGGCACCGAGCAACGCGACGACGACGACGATCGACAGCAGCGCCGCGACGGCCTCCGGCCCGATCGCCCCGGCTAGCCCGCCGCTGGCCGGCCGTTCGACCTGGCCCGCCGGCTCCGTCATCGCGGCATGCCCCGAACCGTCATGACGCGTTCGGTCGGGCGTTCGGTCGAGCGCGTGGCTTGCGTCGATTGCCGAACGCCGACTCGAGATCGATGCCGTCCTGGACCGACAGGGCCTGGAAGACCATGACGAACTTCGGCCGCCCGGTCGTCTTCTCGGTCACGACCAGTCGGTCCGCCACGACGGTCGCGTCGAGGCCGGTCAGAGGGTGCTCGAGCCGGAGCGTGCCCGGCGCGATGTCGACCGGCCCGAGGACTTCGAACGTCCGCTTGCGCCGGGCGACCGCGTAGCGCGCTCCGAGCGACAGGTGGACGGACCCCCCCACGAAGACACCGGTGGCCAGGATCTCGGTCTCGTCCTTGGCTGTCGTGCCGCGGTCGGCCGACGCCCGCCCGGTCGCGGGCGCGATCGATGCGACCGGCGCCACCACCGTCGGCTGGACCGCGCCGGCGGGGACCGCCCCGACCGCGGTCAGGTTGGGCCCCGTCCGGGTCACCGGCGGCGACGGGACCGCGACCGGTCCGATCGGTCCGTTGGCCCGAGCCTCAGAGGACATCGCGACCGGGATCCGATCCGAGCCGTCGAGCTGCGACCCGCACGCGACGCATGTGTCGAGCCAGCCGCGACTGCGCTCGCCGCAGACCCGGCAGCGACCGGGCGGCGCCATCGCCAGGAGCAACGGCGCGACCGGGCCAAGCCAGAGGCCGAAGGCGAACCACATGACGGCGCTGCGATCGCGCGCGACCGCCAGCCAGGCAGACAGCGGCCCGAACACGATCGCCGAGATGACGAACAGGATCGGTAGCGCCAGTTCGATGATCGACCTCCAGCCCCAGCCGGTTCGACGGAAAACGGTCACCCATCGTAGCGGCATCCGAACGGGCCTAACGATAGGACGTTCGGGTGGACCGCCGGTGCGTCGACGCACCAGATACGGCGGTCTGGTGCCGTTCCGTACAGTACTAACGTCCGATGAACAACCTGTTTGTTATTGCGACCGCAAGGTCCGCATCGCTAGACTCCGGGAGTCGGTTGAACGTCGACACGGCTCCGATCATTTCGAACGGGCGAACGGTCTTATCTTCCTTCGCGATCTTCTGATCCCATGCAACAGCGGCCCGTCCCACGCGTTGTCCTTTCGTTCGGAGCCACTCGGTCAGACGCTCACCACGGCACACCGGCGACCGGTGAGGTCGCGTCCACGGACACGAGGGATGTATCGGCGAGCAGGGTGAGCTGTTCGGGTCGAACGTCGCGCCTCGGGGGAGGGCACAGTGCGGATCACGGTAGTGGGGCTCGGGTATGTCGGTCTGGTGACCGCCGCCGGCCTCGCCCGTTGGGATCATGAGGTCGTCGGCCTCGAAGCGGACCCGGAGCGCCTGGCAAGCCTGCTGAGCGGCCAGGTCCCGCTTCACGAGCCAGGTCTCGATGAGCTCGTACACACCTACGCGGCGGCGGGCACGCTGCGATTCACCGGCCGGCCAGCCGAAGCGCTCACCGGAGCGCACGTCGTCATGGTGGCCGTGTCGACCACCGACCCCGAGGGGAACTGGCAGACCGGGACGATCCTGCGCTGCCTGTCGGAGATCGTCCCGCTCCTCGCCGACGATGCGGTGCTCGTCGTCCGTTCGACGATCCCACCGGACTTCGTCCGCCAGCTCGGGTCGATCGTCGATGAGATCCGCGATCAGGCCGGTCGCCCGCGGGTCCCGGTCATGCTCAACCCGGAGTTCACCCGCGAGAGTCAGGCCGTCGCCGACTTCCTCGGACCGGACCGGGTCGTCGCCGGCATCATCCGCGACCCGGATGGCCACGGCGTCCGCACCGTCCGGCGGGTCTATCACCGGGTCGACGCCCCGATCATCATCCTTCGCGGCGTCGACGCGTCGCTCTCGAAGCTCGGCGCCAACCTCTTCCTCGCGACGAAGATCTCCTTCGCCAACGAGCTGGCGCGCCTGTGCGACGCCTACGGTGGCCGGGTCGACGAGGTCGTCGGGGCGATGGCCTACGACGCCCGGATCGGCGGCAGCTTCCTGAAGGCGGGCGTCGGCTACGGCGGATCGTGCCTCCCGCACCAGGTCACCCAGACGGTCCGCAACGCGGCCCGGATCGGGGTCGAGACCCCGCTCCTCGCCGCCGTCGACCGGATCAACCACGACCAGCGCACCGAGCTCGTCGACCGTCTTGCCGAGCTCACCGGCGGTGAGCTCCGCGACCGCCGCATCGCGCTCCTCGGTCTGACCTTCAAGCCGGGCACGGACGATCTCCGTGAGGCCCCGGCGCTCAGCGTGGCCAAGCTGCTCATCGAACGTGGTGCGACCGTCGTCGCCTACGACCCGATGGAGCGGGCCCGGACGCGCTCGGCGGCGATGGTTGACGGCCTCATCGTGGTCGACTCGGCGATGGCCGCGCTCGACGACGCGGATGCCGCGGCGCTCATCACCGAGTGGGCCGAGTTCGTCGGCCTCGACTGGGACGCTGCCGCCGAGGCGATGCGCCAGGCGCTCATCGTCGACGGTCGGAACGCGCTCGCGCCGGACGTCCTGGCTCGGGCCGGCTTCACCTACGTCGGGTTCGGCCGCGGCCGGCTCGATCCGGAGGTCGTCGGGTCCACGGTGCCGGCCATCGCGTCGATGTCGGCGGTCGTCGCCGGACGGACGGCTCCCGCCACCGCCCTCGGTCTGACCGAGGCCACCCTCCTCGGCGAATACTGATGGTCGCCGCGATCGCTGCCCTGATCGCGGGAGTCGCCATCGGCTGGAGCCTCGCGACCGCCCAATACTGGCTCGCCGCCCTCGCCCTCGTCCTCGGCTTCGTCGCGTTCATCCTCGAACGCTCGCGCTCCACCGACGAACGCGCGGCCGCGGCGTCGACCGCCCCGACCGCCACCGCCAGCCAGACCGGCTGGGAGGATGTCCACCGCGAGCTCGCCCGCGCTCGTCGTCATGAGCGCCCGCTGGCCATCGTCCGACTGCCCGGAACCGCCGTGAGCGATGCGTCGGCACGCGCCACGGTCATCGCGCCGTCCCTGCGTCGGATCGATCGGATCTGGGCCGAGCACGGCGACGTCATCGTGCTCCTGCCGGACTCCGACCGCCCTGCAGCCGAACGACTGATCGAGCGGCTGCGGAGCCGTCAGCCGGGCGCGGTCGGCGACGACCCGGCGATCGCGACGTTCCCGGCCGACGGGCTGTCGAGCGGCGCGCTCCTGTCCGCCCTGTATGGGACACCGCTGCCGTCGGTCGCCGTGCCGATCGGCGTCGGACGTCCGGTCGAGCTCCCCGTGGATCCGCCCGGGACCTCCGCCGACGTCATCGAGCTCCACCCGCATCTCGCCCAGGATGCCCCGCTGACCGGTCGTCGTGAGTCTTCGAGCTGACGCCCGCGTCCCGACGGTCGCCCGTCGCGAGCGCTATCGCCCGGTCAAGCGAGCCGTCGATCTGGGGATCTGCCTGGCGATCATGCCGTTGCTCGCGCCGGTCCTGCTGATCTGCGCGATCGCGGTGAGGATCGACTCGCCCGGGCCGATCCTGTTCACCCAGCAGCGGACGGGCCAGCACGGGATCCGATTCGGCATGTTCAAGTTCCGGACGATGGTCCGCGACGCCGAGGCGCTCAAGGCCTCGCTCATGCACTTGAACATCCTGCCGCCACCGGACTTCAAGATCATCGACGACCCGCGGATCACCCGCGTCGGCAAGTTCCTGCGCAAGACCAGTCTCGACGAGCTGCCCCAGGTCTTCAACGTCCTGCGCGGCGACATGAGCCTGGTCGGACCACGTCCGACGTCGTTCGCCGCCAGCACCTACGATCTGTGGCACACCGAACGTCTCGAGGCAGTGCCCGGCATCACCGGGCTGTGGCAGGTCAAGGAGCGCAACGCCGCGACCTTTGACGAGCGGCTCCGCCTGGACGTGGAATACCTCGAGCGGATGTCGCTCGGGCTCGATCTCAAGATCATGTGGTGGACGGTCATCGCCGTCTTCAAACGCTCGGGGGCCTGATCTGATCATGGTGACGTTGTCGACCCGGCTGGTCCGCGCGCTCGCGGCCAGCCTGCTGCTGCTCGTGCTCGGCGGCGCCGCCGTCGCGGTCGCCGCACCGGGCGACATCGGTCATCGGGATGGGTCTTATTCCGGCGCGTCCGGATCTCCGTCGGGTTCGAAGCCGGAAAGCAAGGTCTGGTTCAACGACGGGATCTGGTGGGCCAGCGAGTGGTCCAACTCCCCGGCTGGCTTCTACATCCATCGGCTCGACACCTCGACCGAGACGTTCGTCAGTACCGGCATGCTTGTCGACACGCGCTCCGGCAGCCGCCAGGACACGCTGTGGGATGGCACGAAGCTCTACATCGCCTCGCAGAACTTCAGCGACAGTGGTGCGCTGACCGGCGGGACGGCCTTCCTCCGCCGATACAGCTACAACAGCGGCTCGAAGACCTACAGCCTTGATAACGGCTTCCCGGCCACGATGCGGGCGAACATCCGGTCCGAGACGCTGGTCATCGCCAAGGACTCGACCGGGATGCTGTGGGCGACCTGGACGCAGAACTCGGGCAGCAATCGCCTCGTCTACACGAACCACACCCAGAATGGCAACGACGCGTCCTGGTCGACACCGGCGATCCTGCCGGTCGGCAACCAGGGCGTCGGCGTCACGACGGCCGGGGACGACGTCTCGACGATCATCGCCTTCAGTCCCAGCGGGCAGGGCCGGATCGGCGTCTTCTGGAGCAACCAGACCGACGAGAAGGACTACTTCGCCTGGCATGTCGACGGCGCCTTGGACACCGCCTGGACGGCCGAGACCGCCTGGTCGGGCGCGAGCGTCGCCGACGACCACATGAACCTCAAGGCTGCCTCGAACGGCCGGATCTATGCCGTCGTCAAGACGAGCAAGAACTCCTCCGGCCAGCCCCTCATCGAACTGCTCGTCCGCGAGCCGGGCGGCGGTTGGACGCCGACCCTCGTGGCCAACGGGGCGAGTTGCTGCACCCGCCCGATCGTCGAGCTCGACGAATCGGCCCAGGTGCTCCACGTCTTCCAGACCGGACCGTCGAACAGCGGCTGCGGCGGCGCCACGACCGGGAGCGGTCAGAGCGGCGGGTCGATCTACGAGAAGACGTCGCCGACCTCGTCGATCTCGTTCTCGACGAGCCAGGGCACGCCGATCATGTGCGACGCGACCGACAGCGCTTCGTCGCATGACATGAACAACGCCTCGTCGACCAAACAGAACATCAACTCGTCCACCGGCGTGGTCGTGATCGCGACGAACGACACCTCCGACAGCTACTTCCACGCCCACCTGACGCTCGGTGGCGGGGGTGGGCCGCAGGCGCCGGTCGCCGACTTCAGCGCCAACGCGACCACCGGCAACCCGGGTCTGAACGTGATCTTCACCGACACGTCGTCGAACACCCCGACGAGCTGGGCCTGGGACTTCGGCGATCCCGCCTCCGGCGGCGCCAATACCTCGACGCTCCAGAACCCGAGCCACGTCTACAACACGGTGGGTACGTACACGGTCTCGCTGACGGCGACGAACGGCACCGGCTCGGATCCCGAGGTCAAGACGAACTACATCACGGTCACCTCGGGTGGCGGTGGTGGGCAGCCGGTCACGCTCACACCGGACGCCGATGCCCAGATCAAGGTCGGGTCGACCTCGGTCCAGGACAGCTTGCATCTGCGGACGCGCGAGGAGACTCCACCAGCGAGCGCGACATATCGGAGCTTCATCCGGTTCAACATCCCGCCGATCAACGGGACGGTGTCGAACGTCAAGCTGCGCCTCTACGTCACTGGCGCCAGTAGCAGCGTCCTGAGCGTGCGGAACACGACCGGCAATCCGAATTGGCCGGAGTCGACCGCGAACGGCTCGAACACGCCGACGGTCGGGGCCACCGTGTTCGGCAGTGCACCTTCGACGCCAGCGGGTGCCTACATCGAGATCCCGCTCAATGGCTCCCCGATCACCGGGACCGGCCTGACGACGTTCGCACTCACTGGCTCGACGACCGGCAGCGCCTACTTCGCGAGCCGCGAGCTCACGAGCCCGGTCGCACCGCCACAGCTGACCTATACGGTGACCCAGGCCGGGACCGCCCCGACCGCGATCGCGACGAGCGCGACGGTCGGGGAGGACGGCTCGGGCCCGGTCGGGCTGTCCGGCACCGATCCGGAGCTCTGCGACCTGACATTCTCGATCGTCACGCCGCCGGCGCACGGCGCGCTCGGTTCCATCGACCCGCTGCCGTGTGTCAGTGGGATCCCGAACAGCGATACCGCGTCGGTGACGTACACGCCGGCCGCGAACTACAGCGGGCCCGACAGCTTCACCTACAAGGTGAACGACGGGACCGCCGACTCGCCGGCGGCGACGGCCACCCTCAGCGTGACGGCGGTCGACGACCCGCCGACGGCGAATGGCGGCAGCGCATCCACGCCGCAGGACACGCCGAAGGTGCTCACCCTGACCGGCAGCGACGTCGACACCTGCGACCTGACGTTCAACGTCACCACTCCGCCCACGAATGGGACGCTCTCGGCCCCGACCGACCAGGTCTGCGCGAACGGCACGAACCCGAAGACCGACAGCTTGCAGATCACCTACACGCCGACCGGCGGGTACAACGGGCCGGACTCATTCCAGTTCACGGTCGCCGATGCGACGACGACGTCCTCGGCGGCGACCGTCAGCCTGACGGTCACGCCACCGAACTCGCTGCCGACCGCGAATGCCACGAGCGCCAACACCAATGAGGACAACGCAGTCTCGGTGGCCCTCTCCGGGGGCGACGTCGAGACCTGCGAGCTGACCTTCTCGATCGTGACGGGACCAAGCAACGGCTCGCTCGGTGCGATCACGAGCCCGGTCAACAACTGTGCGCCTGGCAGCCCGAACTCCGACTCGGCGAGCGTCACGTACACGCCCGCGAACAACTACTTCGGCGGCGACTCGTTCACGTACAAGGTGACCGACGGGGCCAGCGGCGATTCGACGACCGCCACCGCCACCCTCACGATCGTCTCGCAGAACGACCTCCCGACGGCCGGGAACGTCAACACATCGGCGGTCATCGGGACACCCAAGGCGATCACCTTGACCGGCGGCGACGTCGAGAGCTGCGACCTGACGTTCACGGTCCTGAGCCAGCCGACCAAGGGCTCGCTCGGGTCGGTCTCGGACAACGACTGCGCCGGAAGCGGCCCGTACACGGATTCGGCGAGCGTCAGCTACACGGCCACGAGCGGGACATCGGACTCGTTCACGTATCGGACGACCGATACGAATACCGGCGACTCGACGACGGCGACCGTGACGATCTCGATCAGCGGTGGGACGCCGACGTCGACGACCGTGCCGGTGCTGATGGACGCCCAGGTCCAGTCGGGGAGCGCCAACGGCAACTACGGGACGCTGACCCCATTCCGGACCCGGGAAGGGGCCGATCCGATCTATCGGCTGTACTTCAAGTTCCAGGTCCCGGCCCTGAGCGGCACGATCACATCGGCCAAGCTTCGGTTGTACGTGACCACGGCGAGCTCCAGTCTGCAGACGGCCTACGCGGTCGCCGACACGTCCTGGATCGAGTCGGGCGTCGGTGGGATCACCTGGGCGACCGCCCCGGCCATCGGCGCCGCCGGTCCGAGCGCGATCGCGGCTGGCCCGGTCAACACCTACATCGAGATCCCGGTCAGCCCGTCGGCGATCAACTCGGGCGCGTTGACCAGCCTCGCGGTCAAGGGCTCGAACACCACGAGTGCCTACTTCAACAGTCGCGAGTCGGCGACGAACAAGCCCGAGCTGGTGATCGTCACCGGCCCATAGCCGACGCCGGTCTCCCAAGGCAGCCCTCGTGGACGAGCTCCGCGTCGGCGGCCGGGCTCTCGCCCTGGCGCGAGGCGACATCACGACCCATGCCGCCGACGCGATCGTCAATGCCGCGAACTCGGCGCTGGCCGGCGGCGGGGGCGTCGACGGGGCGATCCATCGCGCAGGCGGCCCGGAGGTGATGGCCGAGATCCGGCGCGACCATCCCCACGGGACGCCCACCGGGACGGCGGTCGTGACGACGGCTGGACGACTTCCGGCGCGCTGGGTCGTCCATGCGGTCGGGCCGGTCTGGCGCGGCGGCGGCAGCGACGAAGCCGAGCTGCTCGCGTCGGCCTATCGGTCGGCGCTCGAGCTCGCGGCTGGCGTTCGTGCCCGGACCGTGGCGCTGCCGGCGATCAGCGCCGGCATCTACGGCTACCCGGTCGACGAGGCGGCCCGGATCGCGCTCGCCGTCGACGCGAGACCACCTCGCCGGCGCGACCTCGATCGAGCGCGCCACGTTCGTCCTGTTCTCCGCCGACACCTTCGACGTGTTCGCGAAGGAGCTCGAGCGGCTCCGGGCGCGCTAGGTCAGCGAACCACCAGGTTCGAGCTCATGGACGGTGACGTCGCCGAGGCGGCGCGTCTTGAGCTCGGCGCGCAGCTCGTCCGGGCTCCCGGCGAGGATCGGGAACGTCCCGTAGTGGATCGGCACGACGTGCTTGACCCCGAGCAGGTCGACGGCCAGCGCCGCCTCCCGCGGGCCCATCGTGAAGTGGCCTCCGATCGGCAGCAGGGCGATATCCGGCTTGTAGAGCTCGCCGATCAGGCGCATGTCGCCGAAGACCGCGGTGTCGCCGGCGTGGTAGACCCGGAAGCCGTTCTCCATCTCCACGACGAAGCCCGACCGGCTCACCCAGGTACAGCGGCACGCCACCGTCCGGGTTCCAGTCGCCGGCCGAGTGATCGGCCTGGGTCATCGTCACCGACAGTCCGGCGACCGAGATCGTGCCGCCCTTGTTCATGCCCATCGCCGCCTCACCGCCGCCAGGCAGTCGACGGGCCAGCCACAGGCTCATCTCGTGGATGCACGGCCAGGCCGGCTGGAGCCGGCTGGCGATCGACACCGCCTCGCCCATGTGGTCGCCGTGGCCGTGGGTCACGAGCAGGAGATCGCAGCGGTCGACCTGGTCGGCGGGTTTCGGGCTCAGTGGGTTGCCGAACCACGGGTCGATGAGGATCGTCTTCCCGCCGGGCGTGGTGAGCTCGACGCAGGCGTGGCCGTACCAGGTGATGGTCGTATCGCGCCCGAGTCCCATGATCCACCTCCGCGCCCGGCGGACAGCCCCGCCCTGCCGATAGTAGCGGCCGGCGGCACCCGCCGGTACGCCCGGCTACACTCGGCGCGTGCCTGCCCAACGGATCGCCGAGAACCTCGCGTTCATCAACTGGACGGTCCTCGCCGCGCTCGGGCTCGGCGCGTTCGCGGCCGTCGTCCTGGCCCGCTCCCGGACCGACGCGACGCGCGGCTATCTCGCGTTCACGTCCGCCTGCGCCGCGGGCTTCGGCCTTCTCGCCTACCTGTCCGACGGGGCGTTGCCGACCGGGGTCGGTGGCACCGCGGCGGTCCACATCGACCCGACATACGACGGCGCCCGACAGGCCTGCCTGCTCCTGTTCACGGCGATCGCCGCGCTGTACACGATCGTGCTGGCCCGCCGCGGTCGGGCGATCTGGCTGGGCGTGGCCGGGGTCGTCGCCGGTGTCGGAGCGTTCGTGTTCGGCGCGCTCGGCTGGGGCGGCGGGTTCCCGGGGCTCGTCCCACTCCTCGGCCAGAGCCTGCTCCTGGCGGCGGCCACCGGCGGCGTGTTCGCCGCGATGATCCTCGGCCACTGGTACCTCGTGACGCCGAAGCTGCCCGAGGCGCCGCTCGTGATGTTCGCCCGGCTGCTCCTCGCGATCGTCGCACTCCAGCTCGTGTTCTTCGTCGTCTCGGTCGGACTCGGCGCCGGCTCGGGCGGCGGTCCGTTCGCGCCGCTCACCGGGCCCGTGGGCGCTGTTCGTCTGGCTCCGACTCATCGTCGGGCTCGTCTTCCCGCTCGTCGTGTCGTGGGCGGCGATCCAGACCGCACGTACGCGTTCGATGGAGTCGGCGACCGGCCTGCTGTACATCAACGTCGGGGTCATCGCCGCCGCGACCATCGTCGCGGCGGGTCTGTACTTCGGCGCGGGCCTGCTGGTCTGACGGGCCGACATGAAGGAGACGCCCCGATGAGCACCTCCGACGGGTACATCCCGTCCGCAGCCGATCGAGCCTGGGTCGAGTCGATCGCCGCGCCGATCGCCCCCGCGTTCGCCGCGATCGAGGCCGCCGCCGAACCCGACCGGATCCCGATCCTCGATCGCGAGTCGGGCCGGGTCCTCGCGGTCCTGACGGCCGGCCGACAGCGGATCGTCGAGGTCGGCACGGCGTACGGCTACTCGACCCTGTGGATGGCGCTCGGAGCCGCATCGGACGCGACGATCACGACGATCGATCCTGACCGGA
Organism: uncultured Chloroflexia bacterium; assembly: GCA_963783135.1. Taxonomy (GTDB): domain Bacteria; phylum Chloroflexota; class Limnocylindria; order Limnocylindrales; family CSP1-4; genus Chersky-267. Next base: position 849,453 of record CAWAMH010000005.1, read on the forward strand.
GCCGGACCGACCGTCGCCCGCGGCTGGTGGCGCCAGGCCGGTGTGGCCGACGAGCGGATCGTCGTCGTCAACCGACCCGCGCTCGAGGCGTTCGCGCTCGGCGCCGACGAGCCGGCCCTGGTCGGGCCGTTCGACTTCGCGTTCATCGACGCCCTCAAGGCGCGAGTACCTGGCCTACCTCGAAGCGATCGTGCCCCGGCTGCTGCCGGGGGCCATCGTCGTCGCCGACAACGTCCTGTGGTCCGGCGAGGTGTCCGGCGACAAGCCCGTCCGGCGCGGCGAGCGACACGGCGGCGCTCCGGGCGTTCGACACCGCGCGTCCTCGCCGACCCGCGCTTCAGCGCGACGATCCTGCCGGTCGGCGACGGCCTGCTCATCGCCGCGTACCGCGGCTGACCGGGCGATGCGCGTCCGGGTCCGGTTGTTCGCGATCCAGCGCGAGCTGGCCGGCACGCGCGAGGTCGGGCTCGAGCTGGCCGACGGCGCCACGATCGAGGACGGCTGGCAGGCGCTCGTCGAGCGCTTCCCGGTCCTCGCGCCCGGGCCGGCCGTCGGTCCGGTTCGCCCGGAACGGCGAGTACAGCGACCCGGAGACCGTGCTGGCCGACGGCGACGAGCTCGCCTGCATCCCGCCGGTCAGCGGCGGCAGCGAGCCCGACGAGCCCGACGATCCGGGTCATCCAGCTCCGCGCCGGAGGCGTTCCCGACCGGGCTCGGCGAGGAGCTCGGGGCCGAGCTCGCGACCCCGGCCGACGGCGCGGTCGTCGTGTTCGCCGGCCGGACCCGGGAGACGCCCGGGACCCCGGCGCCGGGCCAGGAGGCAGAGGCCGCGCTGCACGCCGACCGACGAGTCGATGGGCTCGAGTACGAGGCCCACGAGCCGATGGCCGAGTCGATCCTCAACGAGATCGCCGACGAGGTCGCCGAGCGGTTCGGCGTCCGTCCGGCTGGCGATCGTCCATCGGACCGGGGCGGTGCCGCTCGGCGAGGTGAGCATCCTGGTCGTCGCGGCGGCGCCGCACCGCGACGCGGCGTTCCGGGCCGCCCGCTACGCGATCGACGAGACGAAGGCGCGCGCCCCGATCTGGAAGGCCGAGCGGTTCAGCGACGGCCACATCTGGGTCGGCGCACCGGCACGGACGGCGGCCCGGACCGAGCGAGGAGGATCGTGAAGGTCTACATCAGCGTCGACATGGAGGGGATCGCCGGGATCAGCCACCACAAGCCGACCGGGCGCAAGGACCGGGGCTATCCGGCGGCCGTCCAGCTGATGACCGGCGAGGCGAACGCGGCGATCGACGGGGCCTTCCGCGGCGGCGCGACCGAGGTGCTCGTCAACGACAGCCACGGCGGCATGTACAACCTCGACCAGGCCGAGGCTCGACCCGCGCGCGACGCTGCTCCAGGGCCAGAAGACGTGGTCGATGGTCGCCGGCGCCGGACCCGATCGCGGGTTCGGCGTGGCGCTGTTCGTCGGCTATCACGCCCGGGCCGGGAACCTGCTCGGGACGATCGCCCACACCTACTCGTTCCAGGTCGTCCGCTCGACGCTCAACGGGCGTCCGGCCGGCGAGGCGGCGATCAACGCCATCGCCCTCGGCGCGTGGGGCGTGCCGGTCGGGATGATCGCCGGCGACGACGTCCTGGCCGCCGAGATGGCCGACTGGTTCCCGTGGGCCGAGCGGGTCGTCGTCAAGGAGGCCTTCGGCCGGCACGCCGCGGCGTCGGTCCATCCGAGCGTGGCGGGTGAACGCGTCCGGGCCGGCGCCGAGCGGGCGGTCCGGCGGGCGATCGCCGGCGAGATGCGACCGCTCGTCCTCGACCCGCCGACGACGGTCGAGATCACGTACCAGAACGCGCTCCAGGCCGACTACGCGTGCATCGTGCCCGGTGCCGAGCGGGTCGGCGAGACCGGCGCCCGGTTCAGCTCCGACGATCCGCGTGATCGACCTATCGCGGGTTCCTGGCCGGAGTGCGGCTGGCCGGGCTGGTCAGCGACTGACGCGTCGGGCGGTCACTGCCGGCTCACGGGGTGGCCCCAGCGGATGATCCAGGCGACCGGCCCGCTCGGCGAGCGGGTCCCGGCCCGGGCCGCGGTGTCGGCTCGACGACGTTGACCCAGGCGCGTGCCGGCCGGGTCCGAGGGTCACGAACGCGCTGCCGAGCGGTCGGAACCCGACGAACCGGCTCGGCGGGCAGTCGGACGGCGTCGTGGCACAGGAGCGACGTCCAGACGCCGATCCCGTCGATGCCATCGACTGCGCACCCGGAGCTGTTTCATCGGCCGCCGCGATGATCAGGCCGCAGCGGAAGGCGTCGACGTCGTTGCAGTCGACGGTCCCCGGCCCGCGGAGGGGCGCGCTGATCGGTCGCCCGCTGGGACCGGGCTGGGTCCGGGCAGCGTGGTCGGCGCTCGCCTGAGCGACGGGGTTCGCGCTCCGCACCGCGGCGAGCGGGTCCGACGCCGGCGCGTCGCCCTGACTCGTCAGCAGGGCGATCCCGACGACCGCCGCGACCAGCAGGATCGTCGCGACGATCCTTCGGCGCCGAGCGCGACTCCGGCCGATCGGTTCGGGCGCGACCTCGAATCCCATCGACTGAGCCTACCAGTCGGCGTCGCGGAGCCGGGCTCGGGCCCGTCGGTCGACGATGAGGCCGATGCAGGACCTCACGGCTGCCAATGGATGATCCACGCCACGGGTCCGGGCGACGGCGGATCCAGGGTCAGGTCCCGAGTCGGGTCCGGCCCCGGCTCGACGACGTTGACCCAGGCGGTCGGATGTCCGGATCCGAACGTGACGACGGCACTGCCGAGCGCGCGCGATCCGACCAGCCGATATGCCGGGCAGTCGGAGGTGTCCCGGCACATGAGCGACTTCCAGACGCCGATCTCGGTGGCCGGACCAGGGATGGCATCGACGAGGCGCAGGACGGTCGCGTTCACGATCCGGAGACAGCTCGCGGTGTCGACATCGTTGCAGACGATCGTCCCCGGGGCGCGCACCTCGGCATGACCCGGCGACGCCGACGGTGCGGCGACGGCGATCGATCCCGCTGGGGTCTGGACCGCAGGGCCATCCGCCATCGACGGCGCCGGCGTCTGGCCGTTCGCGAGGACGAGGCCAGCGACGACGATCGCGACCATGCCGACGATCGCGCAGATCGCCGGGGCGATCGCTCGACGCCGCCCGACCCGTTCGGGCGCGACCTCGAAGCCCATGCGCCGAGGGTACCCCGACCGAGCCGGTCGCGCGCCCGTATCATCCGTCGGGTGATGACCGAGGCCCAGCGTCCACCGCAGCCCCGCGCCCGGGCGCGCGAGCTCGGTGTCCGGATCGGGCTCCTGCCGACCGGTACCGACGAACACGATCGTCGACGTGGCCCACGTCGCCGTCGGGCACCGCACGGTCTGGCGGGACGAACCGGGCCAGCCCGACGGGCGCGGGATGGCCCGGACCGGGGTGACGGCGATCGTCCCGTTCGGTGCCGACGAGCTGTTCGAGGCGCAGGTCCCGGCCGGGGCAGCGGTCCTCAATGGAGCCGGCGAGGCGATCGGCATCACGACGATCCAGGAGTGGGGCCTGATCGAGTCGCCGATCCTGCTGACGAGCTCGATGGCGATCGGCCGCGTCTACGACGGGGCGATCGCCCGGCTCGTCGGCGGGATCCCGCACGCCGGCATCGAGGACGCGCTGATGCCGGTCGTCGCCGAGTGCGACGACGGCGATCTCAACGACTCGCGGACGGTCCAGGTCGATCATGCCGACGTCGCCGCGGCGATCGACGAAGCGCGCGGTGCCGCGGATGGCGCCCCGCCCCTCGGCGTGGTCGGGCTCCGGGACAGGGATGATCTGCTTCGACCTGAAGGGTGGGATCGGCAGCGCGTCGCGCGTCGTCCGTCCGCTCGATCGCGAGGGTGATGTCGCTTCCGGAGCGCGCGAGTACGTGGTCGGCGCGCTCGCGATGACGAACTTCGGCTGGCTCGACCGGCTCACGATCGACGGCGTCCCGGTCGGCCGGACGCTCCAGGACGAGGGCTGGCCGGCGACCGGCGGCGGGACCGACGATGTCCAGACCCGCGGGCGCGAACCTGAGCCACGAGCGGGGCAGCTGTGTCGTCGTCCTGGCGACCGACGCGCCGCTCCTGCCGCAGCAGCTGTCGCGCCTCGCGCGGCGCGCCGGGCTCGGCCTGGCCCGGACCGGCTCGACGGCCGGTCACGGCTCCGGCGAGATCTTCCTCGCGATCTCGACCGGCTACCGGATCCAACGCGGGCCGGTCGACGCGCTCGTGACCACGACCCATCGTCCACGACGAGTTCCTCGATCGCTTCTTCATGGCCGCAGTCGAGGCGACCGAGGAGGCCGTGATCGACGCGCTGTTCGTCGCCGACACCGTCGCGGGTCGGGACGGGCGGGTCGTCCCGGGCTTGCCGGTCGAGCGGACGCTCGATCTCCTCCGGAGCGCGGGTCGCCTGTCGTGAGCGGACCCGGCGACCTCGGACCGATCGACCGACTCGTCGAGCTGGCCGAGACGCTCGCCGGTGCCTGGGGCGCGCGCGCTCGGATCTGCACGACAGGTGGCCAGGAGCGCGCCCTGCTCCGGATGTTCGGCGTGACCGGGCTCGACCGATCGGGTCGACCGCTGGCGGCCGAGGTCGTCGATCGCTACGTCGGGGGCCGGCCCGATCGGCTGGCCGGCGGGGTCATCGCTGCCGTTCGCGGCCGCCTTGCTCGAATACGAGACGAGCCCGCAGGAGCTCGCCCTCGACGTCGCCTCGGGCGCGGTCGACCTCGGTCTCGAGGCGGAGGTCCTGCGCGACCGCGATCGGCGGCCGGCGGTCGAGGCCACGGCCCGCCAGCTCGGCCTCTCCGCGCTCGACCGGATCGACGCGAATCGGACGGCCCGGCTCGAGCTCCTCGCGGTCATCGGCGATGCCGACAAGCCATGGGTCGGAGCCGCGCTCGGGGCGACCGAGGTGGGCGTCGGGACACGCGAAGCGGGGATGCTGGCTGCGGCCGGGGTCGACGTCATCCAGGTCAGTGTCCCGGCGATCCGCGAGCTCGCCGACCGGCTCCACGACGAAGGTGTCGACGTCCCGTTCTGGCGTCCCCGCCCGGCACCGGGCAGCGGGTCCATCGTGACCGAGGTCCAGGCGGAGCCGGCCCCAGCCGGCAGTCAGCGGGGCCTCGCCGAGCTCCGCCAGGCCGTCGATGCGGCCGCGGCCGAACGGCGCGCCTATGCCCGGCTGGCGACCGTCGCGCTGCCGCTGGCCGCGCCCGAGCAGGCCGTCGTCGCGGCCTTCGAGCGGATCGACATCGTGGCCGCCGACGTCGTGGCCGAGATCGTCGACGGCAACGTCGACCCCGACCGGGCGCTCGCCGACCATGCCTTCGCGCATCGGCTCATCGCCCGCTCCGGCGCGACGGCGCTCGTCGGCGCCGGACCACTCGTCGTCGCTCCGGATCTCACGCGCGGGGTCCCGTCCGACGCGACCACCCGGGCCGGCCGCGCGCTCGCGCTCCAGCTCGTCGGCGTGTTCCTCGCTCGTCTCCACGGCGTGCCGCCCGGTCGGCTCCTCGTGGGCGCGCTCCCGTCGTGGCTGCTGGAGGAGCGCGGGCCGGCGGCTGCCGCGATCGCCCAGGTCGCCGTGCGCCGTGCGGTCCTGCCCGACCATCCGCTCGCGTTCGAGGAGCCGGCCGCCGGATCCCATGCGGCCCTCGCCTGGCCCGCGATCCTTGGCGCGGTGCTGCCGATCGCCGGTCAGGCCGGGCTTGTCATCCGCGACGCGCGCGGCGAGGCCGCCGCACGGACCGTCGCGGCGACCCGGGCGGCCGCAGCGGTCGCGCTCGAGTCGAGTGGGTCGCTCGGACCGCTCCGACCGCGCGGACCCGCGCTGACCAGCGCCCGGGCGACCGTCACGGCGGCCGTGGCCACCCTCGAGCGGGTCGCCGGTTCGGGCTGGCCGTCGATCCTCGGCGAACCGATCGCGACGACGCGGCGTGGACGGTTGGGCGCCGACGCGGTGGTCGAGCGGGCCGAGTCGTTCGATCCGCTCGCCGCGGCCGCCGGATCGCGCGGGTGACCACGGTCGACCCGCTCGGCTATGGGGCGACGAGCTTCTGGCTCGAGACGTCCGACGACGATCTGACCCCGCGACCGTCGCTCGATGGCTCGGCCGACGCCGATGTCGCGATCCTCGGCGCGGGCTATACGGGTCTGTGGACCGCCTATGAGCTGCTCCGACGGGATCCGACGCTCAAGGTCACGATCCTCGAACGGGAGATCGCCGGGTTCGGGGCGTCCGGCCGGAACGGCGGCTGGTGTGCGGCCGGCCTCCAGGTCTCGTCGGCCAACCTCGAGCGCCGGTTCGGCCGCGACGGCATGACCGCGATCGAGGATGCCGTCGACAGCGGCGTCGACGAGATCGGCCGGGTGTGCGCGGACGAGGGCATCGACGCGGGCTACACGAAGGGCGGCAGCCTCGTCATCGCCCGCGGCTCGAGCCAGCTGCCGGCGCTCGAGGCGCATTGGGACGCGATCGTGGCCGCCGGCCGGTCCGACCACTACGAACTGCTCGACGCGGCCGGGACGAACGACCGGGTCCGGGTCGAAGGCGCCCGTGGGGCGGTCTTCGGGACGCAGTACGCCTCGATGCATCCGGGCCGGCTCGTCCGCGGGCTCGCCCGCGCCGTCGAGCGCCGGGGCGGCACGATCCACGAGCGGACCGAAGTCATCGAGGTCGAGCCCGGAGCCGGCTCGGGCCGGGTCCGCCCGGCCCTCCGGACCCAGCGCGGCGAGCTGCGGGCGACGACGGTCGTCCTGGCCGGCGAGGCGTATCTCACCCAGCTCCGGCCGTGGCACCGGACGCTCCTGCCGACGTATTCGCTCATCGTCCTGACCGAGCCGCTGACCGACGATCAGTGGGCGACGATCGGCTGGCAGGCCCGGGAGTGCGTCGCGTCGTACCGGCTGTCGATCGACTACCTGACCCGGACCGAGGACGGCCGGATCCTGTTCGGCGGGCGTGGCGCGCCGTACCGCTACGGATCGAGGATCGAGCCCGCGTTCGACCGAGACGAGCGGACCCACGCGATGCTCCGTCGGTTCGTCGGCGAGTGGTTCCCGAGCATCGCCGGGATCCGGTTCAGCCATGCCTGGGGCGGCCCGCTCGGCTTCCCGCGCGACTGGCTGCCGACGTTCTCGTTCGACCCGCGGACCGGGATCGCGTCGGGCCGGGGCTACACCGGCCACGGCGTGGCGACGGCGAACCTGGCCGGACGCGTGCTCGCCGACCTGATCACCGGCGCCGAGACCGAGCTGACCGAGCTGCCCCTCGTGGATCACCGCTCGCCGAGGTGGGAGCCGGAGCCGTTCCGCTGGATCGGCGTGCGCTATGTCCAGGAGGCGATGCTCCGGATCGACGCGAAGGCCGAACGGACGGGTCGCCCGCCGACCGGGCGAAGCCTGGCGGAGCGGCTCGCCGCTCGCTGAGGTCTCGCTTACGGCGCCGCGACGTGGTCGGACCAGCGGTGCTCGGGCTCGTAGCCGAGCAGCCGCCGGCCTCGGTCGATGGCCAGGAGCGTCTCGCGACCTTCGAGCGTTCGTCGCAGCGGGACACCCGGGAAGACCTCGGCCATCAGCTCGGCGCTCGGCCGGGTCATGACCGTGTCCGCCGCCGCGACGATGCAGATCTCGGCCCCGGCGACGTCGGCCGTGAGTGCGCGGCGGATGGCCTGGGCGACGTCGCGCACGTCGACGTAGCCCCACAGATTCCAGCGCCGCAGTCGCGCATCATCCCAATAGCCGGGGAACAGCGCGTAGTCGTCGGGCTCCATGATGTTCGAGATGCGCAGCCCGACGAAGGGGATCCCCGTGCGCCGGGCGAACTGCTCGGCCAGCGTCTCGCCGGCCAGCTTCGCCAGCGCATACGAGGTCTCGGGCCGAGGCTCGATCGTCTCGTCGATCGGAGCGAACAGCGGAGGCGTGTCGAACGGCAGACCGAGCACGGTCTCGCTCGACGCCCAGACGACTCGGCTCACCCCGGCCGCCTCCGCCGCGGCGAACGCGTTGTAGGTCGACAGGGTGTTGACCCGGAAGGTCTCGCCGGCCGGTCGCAGCTCGGGCGCCGGGATGGCGGCCAGGTGGACCACGGCGTCGGCCCCACGGATCGTGTCGTGGGCCTGACCCAGGTCGGTGAGGTCGGCGACGATACACAGGCCGTGGGCGCTGCCATCGCGGACGATGTCGACGTTGAGGACGTCGTGGCCGTGCTCGCGCAGGTCGCGCACCACCCAGCGTCCGGCCTTGCCGCTCCCGCCGGTCACGACGACCCGCATGTCAGCGCCCGGCTTTGAACGGATAGACCACCCATGCATCGGTCGACACCGCGAAGTGATCGGGCACCGCCGGGACCCGCGAGCGTGCCGGCTTGTAGTGGAGCACGGCCGTCGTCGGGTGGCCGCCGGCGGCCTTCGTCCGCTCGGTCACCGCGTGGATCGTCGCCCCGCTGTCCCAGACCTCGTCGACGAGGAGCAGACGCCGGCCATGGAGCAGGACGTCGGACGGGAACTGGAGGAAGATCGGCTTCGGGCCGGGCGTGCCGGTGTCGTCGTAGTAGGCCACCGCCGCGACGAGGATGTCCCGGATGCCCAACCGGTAGGCGAGCATCCCGGCCGGGACCATGCCGCCCCGGGTGATCGCCAGCATCGCGTCGAACTCCAGGTGGCGGACCTGGTCGGCGAGGGCGGCGACCATCTGGTCGAGATCGTCCCACGACACGATGTCGCGCTCGACGTCGACCACGCCGCTGCCGCCGGCGATCGCGGGGATGACGTGCACGGTCGCGTCCGGGCCGACCGGCTGGTCGAGCATCCGGGTCGGCTCGCCGTCGACGAAGACGTTGATGTGCGCCCGGAGCGCGGGACCCGCCTCGCACAGCCGATCGGCCAGGCCCGGCCAGCGCCGGTCGAGCCGCGCGATGACCTCGCCGACGGTCGCCGCGTCGACGGTCGTGCGGTGCTCGACGCCGGGGACGAGCGCGGCCAGCGAGCGCGGCAGGATGACGGCGACCATCGAGCTCACACCACGATCGCGTCGACCGACCAGATCGGTGGCAGCGTCGAGGCGATCGACGACCAGCTCTCGCCGCCGTCGGCGCTGCCGAACAGCTGGCCGGTGCTCGTCCCGAAGTAGACGCCGACCGGATCGAGGACGTCGCGGGCCATCGCCTCGCGCAGGACCCCGAGGTAGGCGTCGTGCTGTGGGAGCCCCTTCGCGCCGCGGAGCCAGGTCTCGCCCGCATCGTGCGTCCGCCACACCGCGGCCTGCCCGTCGGGCATCAGCCGGCCCTGCTCCGGGCTGGTCAGCGGGATGACCCAGGCCGTATCCGGGTCCCGTGGGTCGGCCACCATCGGGAAGCCGAACTCGCTCGGCAAGCCCGCGGAGATGTCCTGCCAGGTCAGGCCGCCGTCGGCCGAGCGGTACTGGCCGCAATGGTTCTGCTGGTAGAGCCGCTCCGGATCACCGGCGGCCATCACGAGCTTGTGGACGCACTGGCCGGTGACCGGGCTCGGGTCCGGCATGAAGTCGGCCCGGACGCCCTGGTTGCGCGGCTCCCACGTCGCGCCGCCATCGCGGGTCTCGAACGTGCCGACCGCGGAGATCGCGATCCACATCCGGGCCAGGTCCGTCGGGTGCGGGACGATCGAATGGAGGATGAGGCCACCGGCACCCGGCTGCCAGGTCGGCCGCGACGGGTGGTTCGTCAGCCCCTCGACGTGCTGCCAGGTCCGGCCGCCGTCGTCGCTCCGGAACAGCCCGGCCACTCCGACCCCGGCGTAGACCGAGCCGTGGGCGGCGGTCACGTTCCAGACGGCGCTGATCTTCGGACCGTCGTCGCCGTAGGTCAGGCCGTCGCTCGACTGGGACCACGTCTCGCCAAGATCGTCGCTCCGGAAGACCGTCGGCCCGTACCACGGCGAACCCCCACCGGCATACAGGGTCCCGGTCGCCGGGTCGCGACTGATGTCCTGGATCGGGTAGCCCTCGCAGGACGGACCGCGCACGGTCCAGGCTCGCCGGTCGGCGTCCGACTCGACGATGAACGCGCCCTTCTTCGTCCCGACGAGAAGGAGGATCCGGTCGGCCATGCTGCCCTCCTCGGCACCAGCGGCGGCCCGGGTCGCCGCAGATGCCTAGGGTAGCGGGCTCGGCGCCGCGAGGTTCAGCGGCCCGGCGTCGGTCCCTCGTCGCGGACCGCCTCGACCGAGCCGAGCGCCTCGCGCAGCTTGGCGATCCAGTCGCCCTGATGATCGGCCACGAGCCGGACGCACCACGCGAGGGCCTCGCTCCGGCTGCGGGCGACGCCCGCGTCGACGAGCGTGTCGAGGACGGCCCGTTCGCGCAGCCGGAGCCGGGTCATGACCGGGACGCTGAGCGTCGTGAAGGTCGTCTCCTCGCCGCCGATCCGGACGCCCCAGGCGACCTTGCGCCCGAACCGGTGCTCGGCGTCATCGGCGATCCGCATCCGGGCGCCGCGGGTCTCCTCACGGAAGGCTTCGACGCGCGAGGCACGCGCCGCCGCGAGCTCGGCCTCGGACGCGCCCTTCGCGACACTCACGTCGGGGAGCTCGCCGACGACGAGGATCTCGTCGCGGTCGGTGCGGATCGTCGGGGCGTCGCTGAACCAGCCGTCGGTCAGGCGGCCGGAGAACCAGCCGCGGAGCTCATCAGGGGTGTCGTGGTGGCCCATCTCGGGTCCTCCTCAGGTGATGCCGTCTTGCTGATGTGACGTTGCTGTGATTACAACATTACACGCCGACGGAGTCAAGGATGGATGACCTCGGCCACCCGGAGGCGGCCGAGCGGCCCGTCCGGCTAGAATCGTGCCGATGGACGCCCCGACCGCTCCGCCACGCGCTCGGCGCCGTCGACCCGAGGCCGTCGTCGTCGCCGTCCTGGTCGTGCTCGTCGGCCTGGCCGTCCTCGGCGGCGGTCTGGCCGTGCGCGCCAAGCCGGTGGCCTCGGCCTCGCCCATCCCGTCCGTCACGCCGCCACCCTCCGTCCCGGCCGTCGGCGCGGCGTCGATCGGGTATCTCGTCCGGCCCGGCGACCTATCCGATCGGGCGGCGCAGGCCAGCGCCGGGTCGGAGCCGTTCGCGACTGCGCGGGCGGACCTGATCGAGGACGCGGAGGCGGCGCTCGTGACGTCGGCCCACCCGATGGTCAACCTCGACATCCCGGGCACCGAGGGTCCGTTCGTCGATGACACGGCAAGCGCGTACGGGCTTGCCCTGGCGTATGCGGTCACGGGCGACACCCGCTACGCGCAGGGCGCGCGTGACTACATCATGGCCTGGGTCGACACGACCGAGACGCTCGTCAACGCCTGCCCCGAGCACGGTGGCTGCCAGACCTCGCTGATCGTGGCCCGGACCGTCCCCGGGCTCGTCTTCGCCGCCGACCTGATCCGACCCTCGAAGCTGCTGACTGCCGAGGACGATGCCGCCTTCCGGACCTGGCTCGCGGACCTGATCCTGCCCGAGCTGCCGACCCGCGACGGGAACTGGGGTGATGCGGGCGACTTCTCGCGGGCGGCGATCACGGACTACCTCGGCGACGAGGAGGGGTTCGCCAACGCGCTCGATGAGTGGCGCAGCCGGATGGACGCCGTGCCCTCGGACGGTCACCTGCCCGACGAGGTCCGGCGCGGCGAGGCGGGCATGAGCTACACCCAGGAGGCACTGCAATACAAGGTCGCGGTCGCGCGCCTCGCCGAGCTCCGTGGCGTCGACTTGTGGTCGTATGTCGGCAAAGGCGGCGCATCGCTGCGGACGGCGATCGACCTCCTCACGACGTACTGGTCACGACCGGAGGACTGGCCGTGGGACACGCACGTCAGCGTCCCCTCGCCGAACCCGATGTGGGAGATCGCCTACCAGCACTGGCAGGATCCCGCCTGGCCGCCGATCTTCGCCGAGGATCGGCCGTTCGGCGGCGACGGCCATTCGGCGATCCGCTGGACGACGATGACGAACGGGATCCCGCTGCCATAGCGGAGCCGGTCCGCTCAGAGCTGGATGCTGGCGAAGACCTCGAGGAGCGGGCCCAGGATCAGGGTCACGACCACGAGGATCGTGACGGCGACGGCGAACCATCGGGAGCGGTCCATCGGCCGATGATACGACCGCGGCGGCAGATGGGACCCGCGGCCGGCCGGTCCGGGTGGCGCGCTATCGTGCTCCGGTGAGGGACCCACGATGACCGCGGAGGGCGTCCGCCGGCGCGGCCGACGAGCCGCCACGGGACTGCCCCGTCTGCCTTGGCGGTCGATCGTCAACCCGTTCCGGCCGGTCGAGATCCTGAGCGCGGACCAGGTCGAGTCCATCCATCGGGCGTCCCTCCGGATCCTCCGCGAGATCGGCGTGGAGGTCCTGGGCGAGCGGGCGCTCGACGTCTTCGAGCAAGCCGGCGGGCAGGTCGACCGGGAGCGGCGGAACGTCCGGCTCGACGATGGACTCGTCGAATCGGCCATCGCGCACGCGCCGTCCGAGTTCGCGCTCCACGCCCGGAACCCGGAGCGTGACGTGATCCTGGGCGGCGACCACCTCGTGTTCGGAGCGGTCGGCGGGCCGGCCTTCGTGACCGACCTCGACCGTGGGCGGCGACCGGGCAACTTCGCCGACTTCTGCGACTACGTCCGGGTCATCGGGGCGCTCGACATCGTCCAGCAGGAGGGCGGTGGGCCGCTCGAGCCGACCGACCTGCCGGTGGCGACGCGTCACCTCGACATGTACCACGCCCTCGCGACTCTCCTCGACAAGACGTGGCAGAGCCTCGGCGCCGGGCGGGTGCCGGTCGACGATGCGATCGAGGTCGCGTGTCTCATCCGTGGCATCGATCGCGACGAGCTCGTCCGTCGCCCGAGCGTCATGACGATCATCAACTCGAACTCGCCGCTCCGGCTCGACGGACCGATGTCCGACGGCCTCATCGAGATGGCCCTCCACGGTCAGCCGGTGGTGGCGACCCCGTTCACGCTGGCCGGCGCGATGACCCCGGTGTCCCTCGCCGGCGCGCTCGCCCAGCAGAACGCCGAGGCGCTGTTCATGGTCACGCTCGCCCAGCTCGTCCGACCCGGGGCGCCGATGGTCTACGGCGGGTTCACCTCGAACGTCGACATGCGCACCGGCTCGCCGGCGTTCGGCACGCCGGAGTACGTCAAGGCGGCGTTCGCGACGGGCCAGCTGGCGCGCCGCTATCGCCTGCCGTGGCGGTCGTCGAACGCGACGGCCTCGAGCGTCGTCGACGCCCAGGCGGCCTACGAGTCCGAGATGTCGGTGTGGGGCGCGATCATGGGCGGGGTGAACCTGCTCTACCAGGGCGCCGGCTGGCTCGAGGGCGGCCTGACCGCGTCTTTCGAGAAGCTGATCGTCGACGCCGAGATCCTCCAGATGATGGCCGAGGTCCTCGTGCCCTTCGAGGTCGACGAGGCGACTCTCGGCTTCGATGCGATCGCCGAGGTCGGGCCGGGTGGGCACTTCTTCGGCTCGAGCCACACGCTCGAACGGTACGAGAGCGCGTTCTATCAGCCTCTCCTGTCCGACTGGCGCAACTTCGAGACGTGGCAGGAGGACGGGGCCCGAACGGCGACCGAGCGGGCGAACGCGATCTGGAAGCAGCTCCTCGCGGAGTCGGTCGACCCGCCGATGGATCCCGCCGTGCGCGAGGCGCTCGATGCGTTCGTGGCCCGCCGGAAGCGGGAGATCGAGGCCGGGGCCTAGGCGGACGCGGCTGGGTCGGTGGCTGCCGGATCGGGTGATGCCGGGCCCGTCGGAGGGCCACTCGCGCGCCGGCCGAGCACCCCGGTCGTGGCGATGCCCATCACCATGACCCCGAGGTAGAACGTCAGCTCGGGGACCTCGCCCAGCTCGGTGATGCGATCGCCGGCGTCCGGGAGGAAGACGAACCGGATCGCGCGGTAGGCGAACGGCAGGAAGAACAGCACCACGAGACACAGCGGGGGCACGAGCAGCGGGTCGAGCCAGCGGCCCACGCGCGTCTTGAACGCCGGGGCCAGCCAGAGCAGCGGGAGCAGCAACCCATACAGGCCGGCGAGCATCTCGCCGAAGTTGAACAGTCGCTGGACGATCGAGATGTTGTGGAGGTTCGACTCGGCCTGGTGGTTGATGTCCTCGAGCGCACCGGGCGTGGCGAATCCGAGCAGGCGCTGGCCCCAGGAGATCTCCTCGCCGGCCGCCAGGAACGCCCCGAGCGCGACGAGGAGATAGATCGCCGCGAGCCCGTTGCGCCCCGCCCGGAGGGCCCGGATGGCGGCGACGGCGAACGCGATCGACGCGATGAGGACCGCGAAGAACTGGACCCACTCGACGATGTGGTCTTCGTCGACGAACCAGTGGAACAGCCCGGCGTCGACGAGCCCGAGGATCATGATCGCGCCCATGAACAGGAGCGGCACGCTGAGCAGGGTCCAGGCGATCGGCCGGGCGATGCCCCAACGCGCAGAATCGTCGTCGAGCGCGCGGACGACCGCATTCGACGTGGATGAAGAGCCGGTCACGCATCCTCCCCGAGACCGCCGGGCCAGCCGGTCCGGTCAACGATAGTCGTCGCGCTCGGTGGTTGCTCGGCCGTCCCGTCGGCGCCATTGCCCGACGCGGCCGACACTGCTACCGTAGCCGGATTGTTACCGATGGAGGAGGGTCGACGATGGCCACCGGCACGGGCACCAAGGACGATCCCTGGTTGTTGAAGACACCGCCTGGGACCTCGGACTACCAGATGTATCGCGACGGATCGGCCGATCCGCCGGCGCTCGTATGCACGGTCGGGACCACGATCCTCCGCTACCAGTCGCGGGCGCTTGACGACCTCCAGGCGATGCTCAGGGCACGCGCTGACTGGGTGCCGCTCGGGAGCGCCGATGAGCAGAAGCCGGCGGCCGAGGGGACCGTCGAGGCGTGGGCGCGCGCGGCCGACAACCCCGTCGGTGGCTGGTACGGGTTGCGCAAGGGCTACCGCGGCCGGTTCGGGATGTACATCCCACCGCTCATGGAGGCGCTCGGGCTGGCCGAGGTCGAGCACAACGCCAAGAACAACCGGATGCGGGCACGCTAGGCGAACGGTCGCCTCGAGCGTCGGTCCGGAGCGTCGAGCCGGTCCGACCTCCCGCTCGACGCCGGTTCCGGTCATCATTCGGACCGGATGATGACGGTCGTGCTCGCGTGCGGTTCGATTCACCGCGTGGGCTACGACCCGTGAGGAGGGAGCGACCATGGCGCCGATCGGACCGAAGCGGATCGCCGAATTCATCGAGCCGTTCCGGGTCGAGCCGGGCCGGCGGGTCCGTCTGCCGCATGACTTCGATCCGGCCGGGACGCGTCAGGTCAAGGTCTCCGAGGCGAAGCGGATCCTCGCTCAGGGCGTCGACATGCTGGCCGAGTACCAGATGCGCCTGGCCGCCCAGGACACGTATGGCGTCGTCGTCGTCCTCCAGGCGATGGACGCGGCGGGCAAGGACGGGACGATCCGCCATGTCATGAGCGGGGTCAACCCGCAGGGCGTCGAGGTCCACAGCTTCAAGATCCCGTCGGCCACGGACCTCGACCACGACTACCTGTGGCGCTACCAGCGCAAGCTACCCGAGCGCGGTCACATCGGCATCTTCAACCGCTCCTATTACGAGGAGGTCCTCGTCGTCCGGGTCCACCCTCAGATCCTGGCTCATCAGAAGATGCCGGCCCACTCGAAGCGGCGCGGCATCTGGGAGCGCCGGTTCCGCGAGATCAACGACTGGGAGCACTACCTCACCGACCAGGGCTACCGGATCGTCAAGCTCTTCCTCAATCTTTCGAAGGAGGAACAGCGCCGTCGGTTCCTGTCGCGGATCGACGAACCCGAGAAGAACTGGAAGTTCAGCGCCAACGACGCCAAGGAGCGCGCGTACTGGGACGACTACCAGAGGGCGTTCAGCGAGGTCCTGTCGAAGACGAGCACCGACTGGGCGCCGTGGTATGTCATCCCGGCGGACGACAAGCCGTTCGCCCGGGTCGCCGCCGCCGGTGTCCTGGCCAACGCGCTCATCGAGATCGACCCGCGGTTCCCTCGAGTCAGCAGCGAGGCGCGGCAGGCGCTCCAGCTCGCCAAGACCGAGCTCGAGCAGCAGGCCCCCGAGGGCGCCGACCCGGACCCGGTCGCGACCGACCTGGCGGCCAGGGCCGACAAGAAGAAGAAGTCGAAGAAGCACAAGTAGCCCGATCGATCCGAGGTCGCGGGGCGAAGCCTGAGGAGTGAGGAGATGACGTCCACAGCCGGATCGGTGACAGCGTCGGGTGGTGCCGGCGCCCAGGCAGCCGGGACCGCCTGGCACGCACTGGGCGTCGATGACGCGCTCCAGGCGCAATCCGTCACGATCGACCAGGGCCTGTCGGCTGGCGAGGCCGATGCTCGCCGCACCAAGTACGGGAAGAACAGCTTCGACGAGGCGAAGAAGGCGTCGCGCCTGCAGACGTTCACCCGCCAGTACGCCGACCCGATGCAGATCGTCCTGCTGATCGCGGGCATCATCTGTCTCTTCCTGCCCGGCCAGTTCTACACCGGTGTCTTCCTGATCCTGCTCACGGTGTTCAACGCCTGGATGGCGATGAACCAGGAAGGCAAGGCCGAAGCGAGCGCTTCGGCGCTCCAGAAGATGATGGTCGTCAAGGCCAAGGTCCGCCGCGCTGGCGATCTCGTCGAGATCCCGATGGACCAGCTCGTCCCCGGCGACATCGTGAACATCGAGGCCGGCGACCTCGTACCAGCCGACGCCCGCATCCTGACGGCCGCGACGCTCGAGATCGACGAGTCCGCGCTCACGGGCGAGAGCGTCCCGACGCCCAAGCAGGTCGATGCCGTGGCAGCGGACGCGGCCCTCGGCGACCGCGTGGACATGGCGTTCATGAACTGCCAGGTCACGCGCGGGGCCGGCACGATCCTCATCGTCACGACGGGGATGGCGACCGAGGTCGGGCACATCAGCGGGATGCTCCAGGCCACCGGGATCGAGAAGACCCCGCTCACCAAGCAGCTGGACGCGCTGACGAACCAGATCCTCGTCATCGCCGGCGTCGCGCTCGTGATCTCGATCGGCCTCGGACTGTATCGCGGTGTCCAGCTCCAGGAGCTGTTCCTCAGCGCGGTCGCCTTCGCGGTCGCGGCGATCCCCACCGCGCTCCCGGCCGTCGTCACCGCCATCCTGTCGAAGGGCTCACAGGCGCTCGCCGCGGCCGGAGCGATCATGAAGCGGCTGCGCTCGGTCGAGACGCTCGGCTCGACCTCCGCGCTCAACTCCGACAAGACCGGCACGCTCACGCTCAACCAGATGACCGCCGTCCAGATGGCGATCGTGGGGCGGCGCTATGCGATCTCCGGCGATGGATACTCGACGACCGGCCAGATCACCCACACGGGCGGCCAGCCCGACGTCCCGCTCGAGCAGTACCTCCTGCCGATGGCCCTGTGCGCCGACGCGGAGGTCCGCGACGGCGCCCTCGTCGGCGACCCGACCGAGGGTGCCCTCGTCGTCCTCGCCGCCAAGGGCGGGGTCGACCCGACGCTGACCCGCGAGCAGTATCCGCGGGTCGCCACGCTGCCGTTCGACGCGGCCTACAAGATGATGGCCACGTTCCACAAGATGAAGGACGCGGCCGGCAAGGACGTGATCCGGGCGTACATCAAGGGCGCCCCGGATCAGCTCATGGCCCGAGCGGCGTTCGCCCACGGACCGGACGGGACCGAGGTCCCGATCGCCCAGCTGCGCGATCAGGCCGACGCCGAGAACGAGCGCCTCGGCGCCCAGGGGCTCCGAGTCATGGCGACCGGCCAGAAGGACTTCGACCCGGCGACGTTCGACCCGAACGCGGATCTCCTGCCGGCCCTCCATGGGCTCACGCTCCTCGCGATCGTCGGGATCGTCGACCCGCCACGGCCGGCGGCCAAGGCCGCCATCGCGACCGCCAAGGCCGCCGGGATCCAGGTCCGGATGATCACCGGGGATCATGCCGTCACCGCCGAGGCCATCGCCCATCAGCTCGGCATCGAGGGCAAGGCGATCACCGGGGCCGACTTCCGCGCGCTGAGCGACGACGAGGCCATCGCCCAGATCGACGGGATCGGGGTCATCGCCCGCGTCTCGCCCGAGGACAAGGTCCATCTCGTCGACATCCTTCGGAAGAAGGGCCACGTCGTCGGGATGACCGGCGACGGCGTCAACGATGCGCCGGCGCTCAAGAAGGCGGACATCGGCATCGCGATGGGGATCACCGGGACGGAGGTCTCGAAGCAGGCCGCCGTGATGATCCTGACCGACGACAACTACGCGACGATCGTCAAGGCGGTCGGTCTCGGCCGCGCGGTCTACGACAACATGCTCCGGTTCATCCGTTTCCAGATGGCCGGGCTGTTCGGGTACATCGCCACGTTCCTCGGGTCGGCGCTGCTCAACATCGTCGGCGGGATCCCGTTCCTCCCGCTCCAGACCCTGTGGCTCAACTTCACCGTCAACGTCTTCCAGGGTCTCGGGCTCGGCTACGGCAAGCCGCGCGAGGGTCTGATGGAGGTGCCGCCACGCCCGAAGGTCCAGAAGATCATGCCCCGCCGGTTGCTGACGTGGCTCGTCATCTGTGGGCTGGTCATGGCCGTAGGCACGCTCGGCGTGCTGGCCTGGGCCAGCGGCCAGTACGGCGACGTGATCGCGCGGACCATGGGCATGACGACCTTCGCGCTCTTCCGGCTGTTCTCTTCGCTTGAGACGGCCGACGAGGACGAGTCGGTCTTCGCCGGGTCGATCCTGTCGAACCGGCCGCTGCTCATCGGCACCGGCGCGTCCGTCCTGACGATCATCCTCGCGACCGAGCTCGGGTTCCTCCAGCGGATCCTCGGGACAGCCAGCTTGTCGCCGGACCAGTGGGCGATCTGTCTCGTGGTCGCGCTGTCGCTGCTCGTCGTCGAGGAGGTCCGCAAGCTCTTGAAGATCTCGACCGCCGAGGTTCCGGCGCCGGCCGCCGAGGTCCGACCAGCGGCCGCAGCCGCCTGACGGATCCGAAGGACGCTCGGCCGGCCCGTCCGGGTCCGGTCGAGCGTCGACGCCGGAGCGTCTGAGCCTCAGACCGCGGGTCGGCCCGAGGCGCTCCGGGCCGGCGCCACCGGCTGCCGTTCGAGGCCGACCCGCGCCGTCGGCGGGTCGAGCTCCTCGATCGCCGCATCGACGTCCCAGCCGAGCGCGAGGGCAAGGCGCGGCGCCTCCGCGACGAGCCGGCTCGAGCCGATCGCGGGCCCGACTGCGAGGAGCGCCGCCACGACCTCCTCGGCGCTGGCGCCGGCCCGGAGCGCCTCGTCGACGCCCCACGACAGGGCCGGGAACGGCACATCGGTCGAGATCAGGCCGGCCAGGCGGACGAGGGCACGGACCTTGGGCTGGAACGGGCAGTCGGACGCGTCGCCGGTGAGGGCCGCTGCGATGCACGCGGGATCATGGAGCGCGAGACGGCGAAGCGTCTCCTCGTCGGCTGCCATCGGTCTCTCCGGCGCTGCTCGGGAGCGTGCGCGGCGCATGTCGCCATGCCTCGCGTGGACCCGCCTGCACGGCTATGGAACGGCATCGGTCGGTCCACTGCATCACCCGAACCGGATGATGGCCGTTCGAGTACGCTCGGCCAGTCGAGGAGGAGTCACATGCGTCGGTTCCTGGTCGAAGCGGTCGTCGACGCCGTCATCCTGTTCGCGGCGATCCTGCTGCTGAGCCTGATCAGCGTGCCCCAGCCGTTCCCGTTCGGATCGTCGTCGGCGCCGATCCTCGGGCTCCGAGGGGCCGGGCCTGTCGGGTTCATCACGTGGGCCGCCGTCCTCGTCCTCGTCAACCGGTTCGCCCGGCCGGTCATCGTCGCCCTGACCGGGCGGGCGCTCCTCCGGTCGATGGGCCTGTTCGTCATCGTGATCAATGCGATCGCGCTGTGGCTGACGAGCCTGATCGCGCCGATCAGGATCGCGACGGTGGCCGACCCGTTCATCCTGTGGCTCTTCGTCGCCGCCGCGATCTACACCGTGGTCTCCACGCTCGTGGACGCGCTCGTCGGGCTCAACCGCCCGTCGTTCGCGCCGGAGGGCCAGCGGTCCGTCTGGCGGCTGCTCGAGTCGCTGCCGACGCCGCGCCGGAACGTGTTCCTCGAGAACCTCCGGCTCCAGCAGGTCTACGAGCTGATCTACGCGACCGCACTCGATATCACCCTGGAGCGGACACCGGTCGGCGGCATCCGCCGCTGGTTCGAACGGCGAGTCCTCGGCGAGCAGGACACCGCGGCAAGCGAGTCCGGACCCGAGCAGGTCCGGGCGATGCTCCAGAGGCTCGGTCCGACCTACGTGAAGATCGGTCAGATGGCCGCCAGTCGGGCCGATCTTCTGCCCGAGGCGTGGATCACCGAGCTGTCGAAGCTCCAGAGCGAAGCGGCCCCGTTCTCGTGGGAAGACGCGAGTCTGATGATCCAGACCGAGTTCGGCAAGGCGCCCGAGGAGCTCTACGCGTCGATCGAGCACGAGCCCTTCGCGGCAGCCTCGACAGCGCAGGTCCATCGCGCGACGCTTCACGACGGGACGCTCGTCGCCGTCAAGGTCCAGCGGCCACGGATCGTGGCCAAGACCAAGGCCGATCTCGGCGTCATCCAGGAGCTGGCATCGGTCGCCGAACGACGGATCGGGATGGCCCGCAAGGTCGGCGTTCGGGGAATGGTCGACGAGTTCGCGACGGGCGTGCTCAAGGAACTCGACTACCGCAACGAGGCCTATCACGCCCTGCGACTCGCCGACAACATGGAGCGGTTCCCCGAGATCCACATCCCGCGCGTCTACCCGGTGCTGTCCGGCGAACGGGTCCTCACGATGGAGTTCGTGACGGGCATCAAGATCTCGAAGGTCGACGAGCTCCAGGCCGCGGGTCTCGACACTGCCGCGCTCGGCTCGGTGTTCATCCGGGCGATCATCAAGCAGGTCCTGATCGACGGCTTCTTCCACGGCGACCCGCATCCAGGCAACGTCTTCGCCGACCCGGAGGCGGGGACGATCGTCTTCCTCGACCTCGGGCTCGTCGGCCAGCTCGACCGGCAGCAGCGGCTCGACCTGCTGGGTCTGATCTTCGCCATCAAGGGCATCGACATCCCGGGGATCGCCGATGGGCTCATCGCGCTCGGCCAGCCGTCGGCCGACTTCGACGAGGCCGGCTTCCGGAACGACATCGACCGACTGGCCCGGCAGTACCTCATCTACGGCAAGGCCGACACGCTCGGGGCCGCGCTAGGTGCCTTCCTGTCCGCGGTGTTCGACAACGGCCTGCGCCTCGACACCGAGCTCACCCTGGCGATCAAGGCCGTCATCCAGGCCGAGGAGACCGCCCGTGCGCTGTCGTTCGACCTCGACCTCGGCGAGGCGGCCTCGGCCGAGGCGCGCGCCGCCCTGCTCGAATCGCTGACCTCCGAGCGGATCCAGAAGGAGGTGACCGATTCCGCCATCCGGATCGGGAAGGAGCTGGCGCGGCGCTTCCCGTCGATGGAATCGGCGGCGTTCAAATGGCTCGACATGTTCAACCGCGGCAAGATCACCGTCGAGGTCGACACCTCGGATCTCGGCCGCTCGATCGAGAGGATCAACGATGTCGGTCGCCAGGCCACGGTCGGCATCGTCGTGGTCGGCCAGCTCATCGGCACCGCGATCGTGATGGCCATCCTCCTCCAGCCCTCGCTGTCCGAGTTCCTCGGCTTCGCCTACCTGGCGATGACGGCGTTCGGGATCACCCTGGTCGTGAGCTTCGTCGTCCTGTTCCGGATGCTGTTCGGGGGCGGAAGCGACGACGGCCGACGCTGAGCGACCGCCCGCCTCAGCCGCGGAGCCGCGCACCCGGCGAGGCGCCCCGACCCACCCAGCCGTGCAAAAGGCCGACGTGGGCATTGCCTGCGGCGGATACCATGCCTAGGTCCCGCCCGCCGAGGAGCCCCGGTTGTCCCAGTCCGGCCCACAGGCATCCTCAACCTCGCCGCTCACGCCAAGCTGGCTCGATCACCTCGCCGCCCTAGGCTGGCGGGTCCTCGTTACGGTCGCCCTTGGCCTCGTCGTCGTGTGGCTGGCGACGGTCCTCGGCACCGTGACCATCTCGATCCTCGTGGCCGCGATCATCGCGGCGACATTCGCTCCGATCGCCGGTTGGCTCAGGGGCCGAGGCTGGTCCCGGACGAAGACGGCCGCCGTCGTCACGCTGGGCGCGATCGTGTCGATCACGGCCGTGATCGTCCTCATCGCGCTCGCCTTCGTCCCATACGTCCCCGAAGTCGTCGCGGCCATCCAGGCCTCCGTCGTCAAGGTCCAAGCCGATCTGGCCGCATCAGGTGCATCGAGCACCGCGATCGCCGACGCCCAGCAGCAGCTCCAGACGTGGTTGACGACCCACATCAGCGCGATCGTCGGGACGATCGGGACCGTGGTCACGGTCGCCATCCTCGGTGGGATCCTCCTGTTCTTCCTGCTGCAGGACGGCGACAAGGCGTGGGTCTGGACGATCCAGGCCGCCAGCGACTGGCGCCGTGAGCGGATCACCAGCAGCGGCGACGATGCACTGCAGCGGGTCGGCGGCTACCTCCGCGGTACGGCGGTCCTCGCCGCCCTGCACGCAGCCACCGACCTCGTCTTCATGTTCCTCCTCGGTGTCCCGCTGGCCGCACCGCTGGCGGTGCTCGTGTTCTTCGGCGGGTTCATCCCGTACGTCGGGGGCTTCGTGACGACCATCATCGTGCTGCTGGTCGCGTACTCCGCGGTCGGGTCGCAGGCCGCGGTCGTCCTGTTCATCCTCATCGCGATCACGAACGTCATCCTGAACAACCTCGTCCGGCCGGTCGTCTACGGCAAGACGGTCCATATCCATCCCGCCGTCGTGCTCATCGCCCTGCCGGCAGGTGCGACGGTCGCCGGGATCGTCGGGCTGTTCGTGGCGGTGCCGGTCGTGGCGTTCATCACGGCGGTGGCGGGCGCGCTCATCGCGGTCATCGAGCCGGAGGGGAGCGACCTGGCACTCCGCACCGGTCTCGTGCCGGGTTGGCTCGACCGGGTGGCCCAGTGGAGCTGGCGGCTGCTCGTGGGCGCCGCGCTCATGGGGTTCGTGATCGCAGTGGTCATCCAGGTGCCGCTGGTCGTCGTGCCGGTCATCCTCGCGCTCGTTCTGGCGGCCACGTTCCTGCCGATGGTGACCCGCCTGGTGGGACGCGGCTGGGGCAGGAACCGGGCAGCCCTCACGGTCACCGGCGGCGCGTTCCTGATCATCACCGCCATCCTGGCCGCCACGACGTTGGTGCTCGTCGTCCAGCTCCAGCCGATCGTCGACCAGGCGTCGACCGGCGCCTCCAAGATCGCCGCCGGTGCCCCGGCCGCCCTCGGTGGCGTCTCGTCGGCGACGACCGAGACGAGTGGCACACTGACCAAGGCGGCCGCATCGATCGTCGCCGGCAGTGCCTCCCTCGTCATCATCGTCGTCCTGGCGACGTTGCTGACGTTCTACTTCCTGCGCGATGGCAGTCGAGCATGGACCGCCTTGATGACCCGCTTGGCACCGTGGCGGCGGACCGATGTCGACGCGGCCGGCACGCGTGCCGCCGGTGTCCTCGGTGGGTACATGATCGGGACCGGCGCGATCTCGATCTTCGGCGCGACCACGCAGTTCCTGATCATGATCGTGCTCGGCCTGCCGCTCGCGCTGCCGCTGGCCGTCCTGTCGTTCTTCGGCGGGTTCATCCCGTACATCGGGAGCTTCGTCACGACCGGCATCGCCTTTCTCGTGACGGTCGCCGTCGGCAGTCCGCAGGACATCGCGATCATGGCGATCTTCACGATCGTGTTCAACATCGTCCAGGGCAACGTCGTCGCCCCGATCGTCTATGGCAAGGCCGTCAACCTTCACCCGGCGATCGTCCTCATGGCGATCCCCGCCGGGGCTGCGCTCGCGGGGATCATCGGGATGTTCCTCGTCGTACCGTTCGTCGGCGTGGTCGCGGCGACGTGGAGGACTGTCCTGCGTGTCTTCGGTGACGAGCCGGACGAAGTCGGGTCGCCTGCGCCGCCGACCGAGCCCGCCGCGCCACCGGCGGTCCGCACCGCGTCATCCTTCGACCCGGTCACCTAGCGGACAGGAGCAGGCGCCGGTCGCGTTTCACCCCTTGTGGATGATGCGCAACGCCTCCGCCGGCAGGTTCAATCCGCGCGGGGGGCACCGGACCGGCAGGGTCCACGAGGAGGAGCCCATGGCCGCAGCCGCAGCGAGGAAGACCCCGTCGTGGTTGCTCAACGGGGTCCTGCCGATCGAGATGGCCAATGTGCCGTCCGAGGTCATCGCCGGCTGCACGCTCGCGGCGCTCGCGATCCCCGAGGTCATGGGCTATACGAAGATCGCCGGGACACCGCCGATCACCGGCCTCTACACGATCCTCCTGCCGGTCCTCCTGTTCGCGCTGTTCGGGTCGTCGCGCCACCTCGTCGTCGGGGCGGACTCGGCCTCGGCGGCGATCATGGCGACCGGGCTCATCGCGCTCGCGCCGACCGGGTCTACGGAGTACGTCGAGCTCGCCTCGCTGTCGGCGTTGATGTGCGCCGTCCTGCTCATCGCGGCCCGCATCCTCAGGCTCGGGTTCATCGCCAACTTCCTGTCCCGGAGCGTGCTCATCGGCTTCCTCACCGGTGTCGGGATCCAGGTCGCGATGGGTCAGTTCGGCGGCCTGTTCGGGGTCAGCGAGGGCAGCGGCACGACGATCGAGAAGTTCGTCAACGGGCTGCAGGCGATCGCGGCTGGCGGGACGAACATCCCGACGCTCCTCCTGTCGCTGGCCGTCCTCGGCACGATCATCGGGCTCGAGCGGGTCAACAGGAAGATCCCCGGCGCGCTCATCGCGGTCGTCGGCGCGATCGCCCTCAACTATTTCTTCGACCTCACGGCGCGCGGCGTCACCGATCTGGGGACGGTGCCGAGTGGGCTCCCGACGCTCGGGCTGCCGACCGCGGTCATGACGTCGAGCAATGTCGCCGCGCTCCTGCCGACCGTCATCTCGATCGTCATCGTCATCCTGGCCCAGAGCGCCGCGACGTCGCGTGCCTACGCGATCAAGTACGGCGACAGCTTCGAGGAGAACGTCGACCTCGTCGGCCTTGGCCTGGCCAACGTCGGTGCGGGGATCTCGGGCACGTTCGTGGTCAACGGCAGCCCGACCAAGACGTCGATGGTCGACAACGCCGGCGGCAAGAGCCAGCTGGCCATGCTCACGACCGCCGCCGTGGTCGTCGTCGTCCTGCTGTTCCTGACGGTGCCGCTGTCGTACATGCCGAACGCCGTCCTGTCCGCGGTCGTCTTCCTCATCGGTATCCGGCTGATCGACATCAAGGGCATGACCGAGATCTACCGCCTCCGGAAGGGCGAGTTCGCGGTCGCCGCCGCGACGGCCGCGACGGTCGTCGTCGTCGGCGTCGAGCAGGGCATCGTGCTGGCCATCCTCCTATCGATCGTCGAGCACATCTACCACAGCTACCACCCGTTCGATCGGCTGGTCACCCTGTCGCCCACCGGGCACGTCCAGTACGCCGTCCACGGTCAGTCGGCCCAGGCGGCCCCCGGGCTCGCCATCTTCTCGTTCGGGGCCACGCTGTACTATGCGAACACGACCCGGTTCACGGCTGAGGTCGTCGATGTCATCGAGTCGGCGACACCTCCGCTGAAGTGGTTCTGCCTCGAGGCAGCCGTGATCGGCGATGTCGACTATTCGGGCTCGGACGCGCTCAGGGCGGTCCTCGACGAGATGGACAAGCGCGGGATCACGTTCGTCATGGCCGGGGTGAACGCGGACGTCCGCGACATGCTCGATCGGTACGGGCTCGCCGCGCGGATCGGGCCGGAACACTTCTACGACTTCGTGGACCAGGTCATCGAGGCCTACGAGAAGGCGGTCCCGGGTCCGGCATCGACGGCGGCCGCGAGTTCCCCGAGCACGCCGCCAGACCCGGCCCCGGAGGCCTGACCGCGGACGCCATGACCACACCCCGGCTGCCCGATCGTGCCGAGCGCATCGGCATGGGCCGGGAGGCGCGCAAGCGTCTCCCGGTAGCGGTGCACGCCGAGTGGAAGCCGGCCGCCGACCGGCCCGACCCGATCGCGCTCCTCGAGAGCCAGGCGACGACGCGGATCCCCGATCTCGTGCCGGTCCGCTACGGCCGGATGGCGCTGTCGCCGTTCACGTTCTATCGCGGCGCGGCGCTGCCGATGGCCGCCGATCTGTCGACGACGCCGTCGAGCGGGTTCACGGTCCAGCTGGCCGGCGACGCCCACCTGTCGAACTTCGGGTTGTTCGCGTCACCAGAACGGAACCTCCTGTTCGACATGAACGACTTCGACGAGACCCATCCCGGCCCCTGGGAGTGGGACGTGAAGCGGCTCGCCGCCAGCCTCGTCGTGGCGGCACGGTCGCGCGGCTTCGACGTCCACCAGGCGGCCCACGCCGTCCATGCCACCGTCCACGCGTATCGCGAGCGAATGGCCGAGTACTCGACGATGCGGGCGATCGACGTGTACTACGACCGGGTCGACGCGACGGCGATCGAGGCCTACGTCGACAAGCGAGCCCGGCCGTATCTCACCTCGACGGTCAAGTCGGCGGCCCACCACGACGCGCTCCACGAGCTGCCGAAGCTGACCGAGGTCGACGCGACGGGCCGACGGCGGATCATCGACCACCCGCCGATGATCGCCCATTGGCCCGAAGTGACGATGCCGATGACGGACGCCGCCATCCGGATGTACCGCGACACGCTCCAGGAGGACCGCCGGGTCCTGTTGGACCGGTATGAGCTCGTCGACATCGCCCTCAAGGTCGTCGGGGTCGGCAGTGTCGGCCTCGGCGCGTTCGCTGCGTTGTTCGACGGGGGTTCGGGCGACGATCCGTTGTTCCTCCAGGCCAAGGAGGCCGAGGCGTCCGTCCTCGAGCGGTATCTCGGCCCCAGCGCCTACGCGTCGCACGGTGAGCGCGTCGTCGCCGGCCAGCGGCGTCTGCAGGCGGCGAGCGACGTGATGCTCGGCTGGGCGATCGGCCCGCTCGGTCGGCACGTCTACATCCGCCAGCTCCAGGACCAGAAGGCGAGCGCGTTGATCGAGGTGATGACGATCGACGACCTCGTGACCTGGGGCCAGCTGTGCGGCTGGGGGCTGGCGCGTGGTCACGCCCGGACGGGCGACCCCGCGGCGATCTCCGGGTACCTCGGCGAGGACAACGCGATCGATCACGCGCTGGCCGACTTCGGAGCGGCCTATGCCGACCAGACGGAGCGCGATCACGCCGCCCTCCTCGCCGCGATCAAGTCGGGCCGGATCAAGGCCGAGATGAACGTCTGAGCATCCGTCGCGGGACGGGGCTCGACCCATAGACTTCGGCACATGACCGAACGGCGCCTACGCGGTCGCCTGACCCGGGCGGCGGCGGCGCGAGCCGCCGACGAGCACCTCCCGATCCTGACCTGGATCCGGACGTATCCGGCCGACTGGCGTCGCGCTGACCTCATCGCGGCGATCACCTCGTGGGGCGTGATGATCCCGGTGGCGATGGCCTATGCCGAGCTCGCCGGCGTCCCGGCCGCGGTCGGGCTGACCACGGCGTTCGCGGCGATGACGGCCTACGCCATCCTCGGGACGAGCCGCCACCTGAAGGTGACGGCGAGCTCGACGATGGCCGTCATGTCGGCCGCCGTGGTCCTCCCCCTGGCGGCCGGGGACAGCGAGCGCTACCTGGCCCTGACCGCCGGTCTCGCCCTGACCGTCGGCGTGATCCTGCTCGTGGCCGGGTTCATCCGGCTGGGGTTCATCTCCGACTTCATGGCCAAGTCGGTGGTGACCGGCTTCGTGTTCGGCCTGTCGATCACGATCATCGTCGGCCAGCTGCCGAAGCTGCTCGGCGTGCCGGGAATCAGCGGAAGCATCCAGGTCCAGCTGGCGAACCTGATCGCCGAGCTGCCGGACACGAACACGTACACGCTGGCCGTCGGGGCGATCTCGATCGCGATCATCCTCGTCCTGCGCCTGATCGCGCCGCGGATCCCCGGTCCGCTCATCGTCCTGATCCTCGGCATCGCCGCGAGCACGGTGTTCGACCTGCAGAAATATGGGGTGACGGTCGTCGGCTCGCTGCCGACGGGGTTGCCCGGCG
Organism: uncultured Chloroflexia bacterium; assembly: GCA_963783135.1. Taxonomy (GTDB): domain Bacteria; phylum Chloroflexota; class Limnocylindria; order Limnocylindrales; family CSP1-4; genus Chersky-267. Next base: position 877,719 of record CAWAMH010000005.1, read on the forward strand.
TATCGCTCCCGTCGATCGGCCTGAACGACCTGCCGTTCCTGGCGGCCGGGGCCGCCGGGATCGTCTTCCTCGCCGTCGGCGAGTCGCTGGGAGCGGCCCGGGCGTTCGCGACGCGCCACGGGTATGAGATCGACCCCGACCAGGAGCTCGTCGCGCTCGGCGGAGCGAACATCGCCTCGGGGCTGTTCGGCGGCTTCACGACCGACGCGAGCCTGTCCCAATCGGCCACGGCTGAAGCCGCCGGGACCCGCTCCCAGCTCTCGTCGTTGGTGACCGCCGCGCTCGTGCTCGCGACGCTCGTCGTCCTCGCGCCGCTGTTCAGCAACCTGCCGAACGCCGTCCTCGCGGCGATCGTCGTGACCGGCGTCCTGAGCTTGATGGACGTTCCCGAGATGCGCCGCTTCTATGCGGTCCGGCGGACGGACTTCTTCGTCGCGCTGACCGCGATCGTCGGAGTCGTCACGACGACCGTCCTCATCGGGCTGTTCATCGCGGTCGTCCTGTCCCTCGTGAGCCTGCTCTACCGAGCGAGCCGGCCGTACATCGCCGTGCTCGTCGAGCTCCCCGGCCGACCCGGGACATTCGCCGACGGGAGCCGCCACCCAGACGGTCGATCGATCCCGGGGCTGGTCATCGCCCGGCTCGACGCTCCGCTCTACTTCTTCAACGCGAACGTCGCCCGGATCGAGATCCTGGCGCTGATCGAGCGGGCCGATCCCCGACCGACCGGGCTGATCCTCGACGTCGGTGCGACCGGCGACCTGGACACGACCACCTCGGATGCACTCGCCGAGCTCGTCGCCCGACTCCACGAGGAGGAGGTCGCGCTCCTGCTGGCCCAGGTCAAGGGGCCGGTCCGCGACCGGATGGGTCGATCAGGTCTGATCGACGCGATCGGCGAGGCCAGGCTGTACCGGACCGTGGCCGACGCGGTCGCGGGCTGGGCCGCGGATCCGGCACGCGTCCCTCCGGCGCCGGGCGCACCTGCGAGCAGCGCCTCCGACGGGAGCGGCCGCCCCGAGTCCTGAGCGCATGCGGCCACGTCGCGGTCGGTCGGCACTCGCTATCCTCGTGGAGCGACGGTCGGATGAGCCGTCGGATCTCCGAGGAGGATCCTGGATGGACGGTACGGCACTTCGCGCGAGCGGGAGGCTCGGGCGCTACGCGCTCGCCCTGGCCGCGCTCCCGCTGCTCCTGGGGGCGTGTTACAGCGGCGTCGCCCCGACCCAGACGACGTTCGGCGACATCTTCTGGTCGATGATCGTCTTCTTCTTCTGGTTCATGTTGATCTGGATGTTCATCGCGGTCTTCGCGGACATCTTCCGGCGCAACGACTTGTCCGGTGGCATGAAGGCGATCTGGATCCTGGCGATCTTCATCCTGCCGTTGCTCGGGATCCTGATCTACGTCTTCACCCGGCCGAAGATGACCGCCCAGGACGTCCAGGCGATGACCCAGATGGAGGCCGGCGCCAAGGCGGCCGCGGGCGTCTCCACGGCCGATGAGCTGGCGAAGCTCCAGCAGCTCAAGGCGTCCGGCGCGATCACCGAGCCGGAGTACAACGCGCTCAAGGCGAAGCTCATGGCCTGATCCCGATCGCCGGGTCGGGGAGCGTCCTCGGCCCGCAGGTCGGACGCCGCAGGACGGGCGCCCTTGGTGGGCGTCCGTCCTTGATTCCCGGGAGCGCAGCCACGGGCGTGGTATGCGGCCCAGGTTCGGCTACGATAGGGGGCCCGCGATCGCTCGGGGCCTGGAGACGTCCGCCTGAGCGGCGGACCACCTCGAACGAAGAACGCACCACCCGAAGGAGACGAGGATGTCGATCGGACCGGTTGAGTACATGGTCGTCGCGTTCCCGGGCAATCAGTTCAACGGCCGGATCGCGCCGGCCCTCGAGGAGCTGGTCGACTCCGACACGATCCGGGTCCTGGACCTGGCGATCGTCGTCAAGGATGCCGACGGCAACGTCACCGGGATGGAGATCGAGCACACGGGCTCGGAGGTCTTCGAGGCGTTGAACGCCCTTGCTTCGGATCGCGGCGGCCTCGTGACCGCGAGCGACCTTCAGCGGGTCGGTGAGGCGCTCGAGCCGAATTCGTCGGCCGCGCTCCTCGTCTGGGAGGACCTCTGGGCGAGTCGCTTCGCGGACGCCGTCCGCGCGTCGGGTGGCGTCCTCGTCGACATCCAGCGCGTCCCACGCGAGGTCGTCGAGGCGGCGATCATCTGGAACGAGGAGAACAAGGCGGAGATCGAGGCCGCCGAAGCGGCGGCCGTCTGACCCCTTCGCACGTTCCATAAGGAGACAACGACATGATGCGACGACGGATGATGCGACCGGGTGTGGGGATCGTGGGAGTGGCCGCCGTCGGCGCCGCCGCCCACCACGCCGGCAAGGCGAGCGCCCAGAACGCGGCTGCGGAGCAGGCCCAGGACCAGCAGCTCGCTGATCTTCAGGCCCAGAACGCGGCCTTGCAGCAGCAGGCGGCCGCCGCGGCGCCCGCCGCACCGGCCGCGCCGGCCGAGGACCCGCAGATGGCCCAGCTCGAGAAGCTGGCCCAGATGCACAACGCCGGCATCCTGACCGACGAGGAGTTCGCCTCCGCGAAGGCGAAGGCGCTCGGGCTGTAGGTCGCTCAGGGCCGAGCCCACGCTCGACCCTCGGCCCGCCGGGTGACGGGGACGCCCTGGATCACCCGGCCGGATGGCGATCCCTGAACGGGTGACGCTCCAGCGGGACCGGACGATCCCGCGCCTCCGACCCGTCGGTTCGGGCCGCCAGGTGGCGGCTCGGTTCGGCGTGCTCGAGACGAAGCTGGAGCCGCCGCTCGAGCGAGCCGGCCTCGTCCGTCGGACGGCGCTGTTGGCGCGCCTGGCCGCAGCTCGATCCGTCGCGACGGTCCTGGTCAGGGCGCCGGCCGGCTACGGCAAGACGTCCCTGCTCGCCCAATGGGCCGGGCTTGACGAGCGCCCGGTCGCGTGGCTGTCGCTGGATCGGCATGACGACGACCCGATCCGCCTGGCCGGTCTTCTGGCGGCGGGGGTCGACCGGATCTCGCCGCTCGACCCGGGCGTCATCCGAGCCGTGCACGCCGCATCGACGTCGGATCCAGCCGGTCTCCTGCCTGCCCTCGGGCTGGCCGCGCGGGCCGTCGGCCGGCCGATCCTGCTGATCGTCGACGATGTCCAGGTCCTGCACGACCGGGCAGCTGTCGAGCTGCTCGGCGGGTTCGCCGCGAGCTTGCCCTTGGGCTCGCAGCTCGCCCTGGGTGCGCGAGGCCAACCCGCCCTGCCGATCGCGCGGCTGCGCGCCGCCGGCGACCTGTTCGAGCTCGGCCCCGACGATCTCGCGCTCGATCCCAGCGAGGCCGCCGAAGCCCTCCGCGGAGCTGGTCTCGAGCCGACCAAGGCAGAGGTCGTGTCGCTTCGACGCCGGACCGAAGGGTGGCCGGCGGGACTGGTCCTCACGGCGCTGGCGATCCGGGCCGCCAGTCCGGATCCCACTGGTCGGTCGACTCCGGGGGATCGCGATCGCTTTCTGGCGGACTACCTCCGGTCGGAGGTCGTCGCGGGCCTGACCCCGAGCCAGGAGCGGTTCCTCATCCGTTCCTCGGTGCTCGCCCGGCTCGACGGACCACTGTGCGACGCGGTCGTCGGCCGGCGCGGGTCGGCCGCGATGCTGGCCACGATCGAGCGGGCCGACCTGTTCCTCGTCCCGTTGGATCGCGAGCGTCGCTCGTATCGGTATCACCCGTTCGTCAAGGCGATGCTCGAGGACCTGCTCGAAGAACGCGAGCCAGGCCGCCGGCCCGAGCTGCTGCTGCGCGCCGCGGATCGGTGCGAGGCCGAGGGTCGCTACGAAGAGGCCCTCGGCTACGTCTTCGACGCCGGCGATCTCGACCGGGCGGCCGACCTCTTCGAACGGGTCGCGCTGCCGGTCTTCCGGAGTGGGCGACAGACGACCGTGCGTGGCTGGCTCGACCGCCTCGACGATCGCGCGCTCGAGCGGCATCCCTCGGCGGCCGCGCTGGCCGGGCTGGCGTTCGCGTTCGTGGGCGAGGCTCGCGACGCGGACCAGTGGGTCGCTCGCGCCGACCGCGCGAGCCGGTCCAGCCGCGACCCGACGGCGACGGGCACGTCCGGCTCGTCGGTCACCTCGCTCGTGGCCCTCGCCCGAGCCACGACGCTGCCCGATGGGGTCGACCGGATGGCCGCCGACGCAGCCGCCAGCCTCGCGCTCGAATCCGACTGGAGCCCGTGGCGGCCGTTCGCACTGCTCGTCGACGGCGTGAGCCGCATCCTGCTCGGCGACCTCGTCGGGGCCAGGTCGGTCCTGGCCGACGTCGACGAAGTCGGCCAGCGGGTCGGCGCAGACTCGGCGCGCTCGATCGCGCTGGCCGAGCTGGCGGTGCTGGCCATCGAGGCCGGCGAGTGGTCTGTCGCCGAGGTCCTCGCGGGCCGGTCACGGGCCGTCGTCATGAATGCCGCACTCGACGACTACCCGGTCTCGGCGCTCTCGTTCGCGGTCTCGGCGCGGGTGACCGCCCACCGCGGCGACGTCATCCGGGCCCGTCAGGAGCTTGCCCATCTGGCGCGGATCAGCCCCTCGGTCACGTACGCCCTGCCGTGGCTCGCGATCCAGGTCCGGGCCGAGATGGCGCGGGCGTACCTGAGCCTGCGGGCGGTCGACGAGGCCCGCGAGCTGCTCGGGGCTATGGAGGCGATCCTTGACCGACGACCCGACGTGGGCACTCTCCGACCAAAGGTCGACGGGTTGCGCGAGCGGATCTCGCGATCGACCAACGCGGATCGGCTCGAGACCCTGACCCAGGCCGAGCTGCGCCTGATCCCGCTCCTGCCGACCCACCTCTCGTTCATCGAGATCGCCCGCCTACAGGTCCTGTCGCCGAACACCGTCAAGACCCAGGCCATCTCGATCTACCGCAAGCTCGGCGCGTCGTCGCGGAGCGACGCCGTGACGCGCGCCCGCGATCTCGGCCTCCTCGACGGATGACGGCGGCGAGCGATCTCGCCCGCGTGCCCAGCCGGCTGGGCTATGCTGCGCGTCACCCTCGCGCGGATGACTGAGCGGTCGGTGGCGCTGCACGACGTTCGGCCCGGCCGGTCTCGGTCCAGGGCACGAGGGGGTGGAGGAGGATCGTGACCGTCGGCCTGCCCGGACGGATCGTCCTGCGGCTCGAGGATGAGGGGTCCCGCGACGCGATCGCCCATCAGATCCAGGCGGCCGCCGCGGACCGGATCATCCGGGTCGTCGACCTCGTCGTCGTCGACAAGGACCGCGATGGGGACGCCACGCTGACGCAGGTCGTCGACGGCGTGGACGACCCGTTCGCCTCGCTGGCGAGGCTGATCGCGGCACCGGCCGCCGAGCGTCCCGCGGACGACGTCGCGGGCGCGGTCGGCGAGGTGGCGAACGGGAGCGCGGCGCTGGTCCTGGTCTTCGAGCATCGCTGGGCGGAGCCGCTCGCGGCGGTCGCCCTCGACGTGGCCGCCGTGCCCGTGGCGCGCGGGTGACAGGGGAGCGGTCGATGATCAGCGATCCGCTCGCCCGGCTGCTCATCGAACAGATCGGCATCGAGCTCGGGGCGCACCAGAAGTATCTCGGGATCTCGATCTACTTCCAGCGCCAGAGTCTGTCCCGCTGGGCGAAGCTCTTCCGCGATCAATCGATCGAGGAGGCGCAGCACGCCGACCGGATCATGACCTTCCTCGTCGACAACGAGGTGAAGTTCGAGCTGCCGGCGCTCAAGGCCGCCACGACCCGCTATCGATCGGCCAAGGCGGCGGTGGAGACGGCGCTGGAGAGCGAGATCGCCGTCAGCGCCCGGTTCGCGGCGATGGCCACGGCGGCCAGGGATGCCGACGACCATCGCGGGCTGCAGTTCCTCCAGTGGTTCATCGACGAGCAGGTGGAGGAGGAACGGACGATGCGCGGCCTGCTCGACCTCGTCGACAGCGGCATCAACCTGTTCCAGGCGGAGGCGCTGCTCGACGGGATGTCGTGATCGTCGGTGCCCAGCCTGGGCGGGCGGGACCCCGACGATCCGACGACTGAGGTCGGCTAGCCGGCGGCCGGTGGCGGTGCGCTCGGCGGGGTCGGTGCCGCGGGCGTCGCGGGCGGGGCCGCACTGTCGAGCCGGGAGACCTCCGACGCCGCGAACGCGGCCTGGACGCCCGGGTAGAACAGGTACAGCAGGACGATCAGGCTGACGAGCAGCGGCACCGTCTCGGCCTCGAGGGTCGAGCTGCCGAGCACCGCCAGGCTGGCGAACACCAGCTCGAAGATCGCGATGATGACGCCGAACATCCAAGCGTACGCCCGGACGTTCCAGAACCCCTCCGCGATGTAGAACCAGATCGCTGCGAGGATCAACGCCCAGATCGCGTAGCCCCACTGGGGCTCGGTGAAGCTGATCGACTTGCCGACGAACGTGAAGCTGGCGATCCCCAGGAACACCAGCAAGCGGTAGACCTGGTAGAGCGCGGCCACCAGGGCCACGGCCGCCAGGATCACGACCCCGATCGGGCGATGCATCCGCGTACCTCCCTCCGTCGTGCGGTCCGCGGCCCAGACGTGTCATCTGCCGGTGCCGTTCGTGCTCGACGCGACGGCCACCTTAGCTCAGCGCAGCCCCCTTGACCTCACCCGAAACGGGTGAGGTCGTCGCGTCGGCATGTCCCCGTCGTGCTCGCGGCGACCCGACCGGAGCGGAGACCAATCCGGATCGGCCCCTGGCGAGAACAGGTGGGTGACGACCCGAGCATCGCCAGGAGCCAAGCATGACCCGCCTGCACGAGACGATCCAGACCGCCCTGCCCATCGACGAGACGTTCGCGTTCATCGCCGACTTCGCCAACGCCAGCCGGTGGGACCCGGGCGTCGCGTCCTCGGAGCGGCTCGGCGATGACCCGGTCGGCCTCGATGCTCGCTACCGACTCGGGATCCGGATGCGCGGTCGGGTCGTCCCGATGGAGTACCGGATCGCGACCTTCGAGCCGCCCACCCGGGTCGTGCTCGTCGGTCGCGGTTCGAACGTGTCGGCCCTGGACGACATCCGGTTCGTGGCGGCTCCCGCCGGGGCCGGGACCGTGATCGACTATCGGGCGGACATCCGACTCGGCGGCTGGCTGCGCGTCGTCCAGCCATTCGCGGGCGGTGCGTTCGCGCGTCTCGCCCGGGAGGCGCTCGACGGGATGCAGCGGGCGCTCGACGAGCGCGCGGTCGTTCGTCGAGCGGCCCCGGCGGCCGAGCGATGAGGATCGCGATCGTCGGCTCGGGGGTGAGCGGCCTGACGGCCGCCTACGCCCTCGCTTCCGAGCATGAGATCCGGCTCTACGAGCGCGATGCGACACCGGGCGGTCACGTCAAGACCGAGCTCGTCGACCTGCCGGGCGGACCGCTGTCGGTCGACACCGGGTTCATCGTCTACAACGAACGCACCTATCCCCGGTTCGTCGGCCTGCTCGCGGAGCTCGGTGTGGCGAGCCAGCCGAGTGACATGTCGCTCGGCTCGACCTGTGAGCGCTGCGGTCTCGAGTTCAGCTCACGGGGTGCCCGTGGCTTCTTCGCCCAGCCAACGTCTCTGGGTCGTCCGGATCATCTCCGGATGTTCGTTGACATCGCCCGGTTCTATCGGGACGCGCGGACGATCCTCGACGGGCCGGTCCCTGTCGGCGCGACGCTTGGCGACTACCTCGACGACCGAGGCTTCGGCCGGGGCTTCCGCGAGCACTTTCTGGTCCCGATCACCGCCGCGGTCTGGTCGACCGCCCCGGACCGGATCCTCGAGTTCCCGGTCGACTACCTGCTCCGGTTCCTCGACAATCACGGGCTTATCGGGCGCGGCCGGGCGCTCCAGTGGCGGACGATCGTGGGCGGGTCGCGGACCTATGTGGAGCGGATCGTCGGGGCCCTGCCGCCCGGGACGGTCCAGTCAGGCGTCGCGGTCTCGACGGTCGCTCGCGACGATCGCGGCGTGGCGATCCGCACCGCGGACGGCCGGTCCGAACGATTCGACGCCGTCGTCATGGCGACGCACGCCGACGATGCCCGCCGCCTGCTCGTGGACGGCGATCGTCGCGAGCAGGAGGTTCTGGGTGCGTTCGAGTACTCGACGAACCAGGTCGTGCTCCACACCGACGAGCGGCTGCTCCCACGGCGACGGGCCGCATGGGCGTCGTGGAACGTGCTCACCCCGGACTGCCGCCGCCCTGCCGAGCGGCTGACGATGACCTACCACATGAACCGGCTCCAATCGCTGTCGAGCGACGTCCAGCTCAACGTCTCGGTCAATCCGGACGGCCGGATCCGGGCGGACCGGATCGTCGTGGAGCGCGACATGCGTCACCCGCTGTACACGTTCCGGACGCTCGGTGCGCAGGCCGGCCTCCGGGCGCTGCAGGGTCACCGCGCCACGTGGTACGCCGGTGCCCACCTGGGCTATGGCTTCCACGAGGACGGCTGCCGGTCGGGCTACGAGGTCGCGGAGCTGATCGCGGCGTCCAAGGCGGAGGTCGCGGCATGACCGCACGGCTGCGGTCGCACCTGCTCGAGGGCAAGGTCCGCCACCGGCGGACGCGCCCGACGGTCTACGAGCTCGAGCATGACGTCTGGTCGATCGCGCTGGACCTCGCCGAGCTCGACGCCGTCGACCGTCGGCTCTGGCTCCTGAGTCGTGGTCGCCGGAACATCGTCGAGTTCCGGGACCGAGATCACTGGCCCACCCCGACAGACGATCTCGAAGCGACCGTCCGCGACCATCTCAGGACCGAGGGCGTCGACCCGACGGGCTGGACGATCACGCTGGTCACGAACCTGCGGGTCGCGGGCTATGTCTTCAACCCGGCGAGCTTCTATCTCTGTCGGGATCGGGAGGGTGAGCTCCGGGTCGTCATCGTCGAAGTCCACAACACGCATCTCGAGCGGCACCTCTACACGCTCCGGTCGGACGCGGTCGGACCGACGTTCCGGGCATCGATGGCCAAGGACTTCTACGTCTCGCCGTTCATCGACCTCGCCGGTCGTTATGTCGTCCAGGTCCGTGACGAGCCAGACCGGTTGCGGATCGCGATCGTCGAGCACGAGGGCGACGCACGACTCCTCGCGACGAGCCTCGTGCTTCAGCGGCGGCCGCTGACCGACCGGCGTCTCGCGAGGATGCTCCTCCGGTACCCGTTCGTGACCCACAAGACCATCGCGCTGATCCACTGGCACGCGCTCCGCCTGTGGCGGCGCGGCATCCGCTTCCAGCGCCACGGCGAGGTGGCGCGATGAGCGCCCCGACGCCGACCGTCGGTGGGTTGGCGGGGATCTCGGAGCCGCTCCTTGCCCGGCTCGCCGAGCGGATCGGCCTGGCGGCGGCCGCCCGGATCACGATCGGCTGCCTCACCGTGATCCTGCCCGACGGGACCCGCCGGGTCTTCGGCGACCCCGCCTCGGAGCTCCGGGCGGAGATCCACATCCACGACCCGGAGGCAGGCGTCCGGATCCTGCTCCACGGCGAGACCGGCGCGGGCGAGGCGTACATGGACGGGCTCTGGTCGTCGCCCGACCTCGTGGCGCTCCTCGAGCTGGCGGTCCTGAACCGAGCTGCGCTGGCGCTTGCCGGCGGGTGGTGGCGCGCCCCGCTCCAGCTGCGTCGGACCGTCGCCCACCGCCTTCGTCGCAATACGAAGCGTCAGGCGCGCCGGAACATCGCGGCCCACTACGACCTGGGGAACGACTTCTACCGGCTGTTCCTCGACGAGACGCTCACCTACTCGAGTGCGGTCTATCGGACACCGGACCAATCCCTCGCTGACGCCCAGCGCGAGAAGTACCGAGCGATCGCCGAGGGCGCGGGGCTGACCGCCGGGATGCACGTCCTCGAGATCGGTTCGGGCTGGGGCGGATTCGCCCTGTATGCGGCCGGCGAGCTCGGTTGCCGGGTCACCTCGATCACGATCTCGGCCGAGCAGCACGCGCTCGCCCGGGAACGGGTCCAGGCAGCCGGGCTCGATCAGCTCGTCGACATCGAGCTCCGGGACTACCGAGACATCGAAGGCACCTACGACGCGATCGTCTCGATCGAGATGCTCGAGGCGGTCGGTGCCGAGTTCTTCGCGACGTTCTTCGAGACCTGCGACCGCGTGCTCGTCCCGGGTGGGCGCCTCAGTCTCCAGACGATCACGTTCCCGGATGCCGCCTACGAAGCGCAGCGACGCGGCGCGAACTGGATCCAGACCTACATCTTCCCCGGCGGTCTGTGCCCGTCGTTGGCGGTCATCGAGCGCTCGACAGCCCGGACCGGGCTGCTCGTGCGTCAGGTCGTCGACATCGCTCCGAGCTATGTGAGCACGTTGCGCGCCTGGCGGCAGCGGTTCCTCGCCCGACTCGATGCGGTCCGGGCGCAGGGCTTCGACGAGCGGTTCATCCGGATGTGGGAGTACTACCTCGCGCTCAGCGAGGCCGGCTTCGCCACCGGCGTGAGCCAGGACCTCCAGATCGTCTTCGAGAAGCGCCGCGGGGTCGCCTGAGCGCGACACCCACCCGGGTCACATCCGGGCGAGGATCTCCGCCTTCTTCGCTTCGTACTCCTCGGTGGTGATCGCGCCGCGATCCCGAAGATCGGCGAGCCGGGCCAGCGTGGCGGCCTCGTCCGTCGCCGAGCTCGCCGGGGCCACGGGAGCTGCGACCGCGGACGCTGCCGCCGGAGCGGGAGCGGTCGGTGCCGATGCCGCGGGCGCCGGCGAGAGCCCGGCGTCCCGCATCTTCTTGGCGAGGATCTTGTCGCGGAACTCGACCGGCTTCGTGATCGTGGTGAAGCGGTCGGCGCCCGCCACGCCGGCCTGGGTGTAGATCGTCAGGTCGCCGTAGCCGAGGCGGCCGCCGACGAACGGGGTCGTGGTCTTCACGTCGGTCACGTTCTCGAGCAGCGTGGCCGACGACCGGCGCGAGACCAGCCCTTCCTCGCGGATGACACGCAGGTTGGTGAGGGTGAAGGACGCGGTCCGCCAGAGGACGATGTTGTAGACGATCCAGGCGAGGGCGACGACGACGAGACCCGTCCGGATCAGGTCCATGAGGTTGCCGACCGCCCCGAAGATCCCGCCTTCGTTGTCCGGCGACAGCCAGCCGAGGAAGTACGCGGCGATCAGCAGGAGGACGGGGATCACCAAATCGCGGACCGGCGCCATCCAGTGCTTCTTGCTCTCGAAGACGATCGCCTCGTTGGCGACGAGCGAGTCCCTGGCCGACATCCGCCGCTCCTTCTTGCCCCGGATCGCCGTTACGCTCGACCGTGTGCCTCGACGAGCGCTGAGGGCGGTCCGGCTCCGTCCCGATGGCTACTGTAGCGCAGCGTCGAAGCGGTCCGTGGGTCGTCGGACGGTCGTCAGCCGCGGGCCGGGCCACCCGTCCCGGGCGGCGGATCGCCGCCGGTCACCGACTTCGCCAGCGCATCCCGCCGCAGCTTGCCGGCCGCGTTGCGTGGCAGCTCGTCGACGAAGAAGAACGAGGTCGGGACCTGGGCTGCGGCGAGCCGGTCGACGCAGAATGCCCGGAGCTCGTCCGCGGTCACCGCCTCACCGGGTGTCGTGACCACGAATGCCGCGCAGAGCCAGCCGCCCACGGGCGCCCGGACGCCGACGACGCCGGCGTCAGCGATCTCGGGGTGCGCCAGCAGGACGCGCTCGACGTCCCCGGGGTACACGACCTCGCCGGCGACGATGAACCGTGCATCGAGGCGGTCCACGATCCAGACGTCCCCGTCCCGATCCGCCCGTGCGGCGTCGCCGGTGCGAAGCCAACCGCTGTCCGTCAACGCCACCCGGGTCGCATCGGGTCGTCGCCAGTAGCCGACCATGACGTTGGGCCCGCGGACGAGAAGCTCACCGGTCACGTCCGGCGCGACGTCGACTCCAGCCCCATCGACGATGCGCACGTCGACATGGAGCGGCGGCCGGCCGGCGGATCCGATCTTACGGAGCGCCTGGTCCGCCTCGAGCAACAGCACGAGGGGCGCCGCTTCCGAGAGGCCGTAGCCCTGGAGGAGCGTCACCCCGCGCTCGAGGTAGGCTCGGATGAGCCGCTCCGGGACGGGAGCCCCACCGGTCACGATGAATCGGATGCTGGACAGGTCGGCCGTCTGCCAGCTCTCCGCGCGGCTGAGCGCGTCGAGCAGGTCCGGATTGCCGAACCCGACGGTCACCCCCTGGCGCTCCATGAGGTCGAGGAGCCGCTCGGGTCGGGTGTCGTCGGGCACCACGACGGTCCCGCCCGCGAACAGGACCGGCAGGACGTTGACCCCCGTCCCGCCGACCCGATGGAACGGCGCGATGGCGATCGTCACGTCATCGCCATGGACGCCGGCCGAGCTCAGGAAGTTGATCGCGTTCCAGGTCACGTTGCCGTGGCTGAGCATCACGGCCTTGGGGCCACCGGTCGTCCCCGACGTGTGGGGCAGGAACAGGAGGTCGTCGAGTCCGACCGTGGCGTCGATCGGATCGTCCGGAGCGTCGCCGACCAGCTCCTCGTACGAGATCGACCCGGCGGCCGCACGGCCGATCGCCAGCCGGTGCCGGATCGAGGGCAGCGTCGCCCGCTCCTCGACGTCGTGGTGGATCAGGACGCTGGGCTCGGTCTGGGCGAGCACGAAGGCGCGCTCATCCGGGTCGAGTCGATGGTTCACGGGTGCGAGCATCGCGCCGAGCTGACCGACCGCGAATAACGTCTCGAGGAAGGCGCCGTGGTTCGGGCCGATCCACGCGACGCGATCGCCGCGACCCACGCCGAGCCCGTGCAGGCCGTTGGCCAGGCACCGGATCCGACGGGCCAGCTCGCGATACGTGAGCGACTCCGAGCCCGCGATGAGGGCCACGCGCTCGGGCGCCATCCGTGCCCGGCGTTCGACCCACGAGCCCACCCCGAAGTCGCCCGTCGGAACCCCGCTCATCGCGTCAGGATGACAGCCCGGGACCCTTCCTGACGACACGCGCGACATCGACCCGGCGGCGCGGTCGGCGCGGTCGGCACGCCGGCATCGAGCCAGGCACAGCGTCTCGGCTGAGACTGCGGCCGGGACGCCCGGTCTCGTACCGGGTCCGGTGATCCGTCGTCGCGAGCGATGAGGCATCATCGCGGGGTACGCTCGGCCGGAGGCCCGCTGGGCGATCGTGCGCGGCCGGAGGATGACCCGTGGCTCGTCTGCTGTCGAAGTCCCTCGACCTTCCAGACGAGGTCCGTCCGACGCCGTTCGGGCGGGTCGACATCTACAACCTCGACGATCTGGTGATCGGCCGGATGGTGTTCCAGCCGGGCTGGCACTGGAAGGAGCACGTCCAGCCGATCGCCGGTACGAGCCTGTGCCAGTACCACCACGTCGGTGTCTGCATCTCGGGTCGCCTGGTGAACCGGATGGAGGACGGCACGACGGGCGAGATCGGCCCCGGCATGGTCTTCGACATCCCGCCCGGTCACGACGGCTGGGTGGTCGGCGACGAGCCGTTCGTCGCCTACGACGTGGCCGGGGTCCGCTCGTTCGCACGGATCGACTCGACCGTCCAGCGCGTGCTCGGCGCCCTCCTGTTCACCGATATCGTCGACTCGACCGCCCTCGCGGAGTCGCTCGGTCCGGCCCGCTGGCGCGAACTCGTCGGGACGCACAACGAGCGGACCCAGTTCGAGCTCGACCGCTTCCGCGGCCGCCTCGTCAAGACGACCGGCGACGGGGTGCTCGCCTTGTTCGACAGCTCCGAGCGGACGGTCCGTGCCGGGGCTGCGATCTCTCTCGCCGCGAAGGAGCTCGGGCTCACGATCCGGGCTGGGATCCACACGGGCGAGGTCGAGGTCGCCGCCGGCGACGTCCGGGGGCTCGCGGTCCACGTCGCGGCCCGGGTCATGGCCCTGGCCGGGCCGGGCGAGGTCTACATCTCGGCCACCACTCGGGAGCTCGTCGCCGACTCCGGACTGACGTTCGTCGATGCCGGGATCCACGAGCTGAAAGGGGTCTCCGGCCCGCGCCAGCTGTACCGTCTCGTCGCCACACAAGCGGGCTGACGCGCCGCGCTGCGGCATCGTCCTGCGCCGCGCCGGCGTGGCGACGGGCCACATGACAGCCGGTGACCGGCCGGTGCATCCTTGCGTGGGCAAACTCGCGACGGTCGTCGTACATCGCATCGGAGCGCGCGTGCTCTCTCGATCCGAACCGGCCTGTCTGCTGATCGCCGACATCTCCGGCTACACGAGCTATCTGGCCGGGGCCGAGCTCGACCACGCCCAGGACATCCTGGCCGACCTCATGACGACCGTCGTCGGGGCGATGCGCCCGAGCTTCCGGCTGGCCAAGCTCGAGGGTGATGCCGCGTTCGCCTATCTGCTCGCCGAGCGGATCGACGGTTCGCAGCTCCTCGACACGGTCGAGCGGACCTACTTCGCGTTCCGCCGGCGACTGCGCGACATCGCCCAGGCAACGGCCTGCGTGTGCAACGCCTGCGTCCTCATGCCGCGACTCGACCTCAAGTTCATCGCCCACCACGGCTCGGTCATCCGACATCGGGTGGCCGGTCGCGAGGAACTGGTCGGCTCCGATGTGATCGTCGCTCACCGGATGCTCAAGAACCACGTCGTCGAGCGGCTCGGGATGCCGGCCTATGCGCTGTTTAGCGCTCCCTGCGTCGCCGCCATGGGGATCGACCCCGTGGCCCTCGGGATGACGCCGTACGTCGACACGTATGACCACCTGGGGGAGGTCGCCGCCTCCGTCCACGATCTCACGGCCGCCTGGGCCGCCGAGCTCGACCACCGGCGCGTGGCCGTCTCAGAGCGAGATGCCGGTTTCGTGCTGGAGCGCATCCAGCCGGCCCCCCGGGACATCGTCTGGTCGTTCATGACCGACCCGGCGATCCGTCCGCGCTGGCAGGCCGGCGTGACCGGGGTCGACGAGCTGCCGACCGCGCCACGACGCGGCGTCGGGACGACGAACCACTGCATGCACGGGACCGATGTCCTGATCGAGGAGATCCTCGACTGGCGGCCGACCGACTACGTGACCCACCGCACGACGATGCCGAACGGGTTCAAGGCGGTCTCGACGTTCCAGTTCGAGGACGCCCCCGGCGGGACCCGGGTCAGGCTCCTCTTCACGTGGGGGAAGAACCGGCGCGAACGCGAGGAGCTCGCATCCATGCGCGAGTTCATCGCGGACCTGGTCGGACGCGGCCAGGCGACACTGCACGACGTGCTCTCCGATGAGATGACCCGCCGGGCGACGCTGGCCGCCGAGGCCCCGCCCGAGCCCGCCCCGCCGGGCTCGCAGGACCGCGAGATCCTCCAGCCGATCAGCGGGGCATCGGCGTAAGACCGGCCAGGACCAGGTGACGGGGTCCGACCCGCTTCGCAGCCTTGTCGCTCTCGGCCGGATGGCGTCCGACCGAGCGGTGCTGGAGCGTGCCCTCCTCGACCTCGATGTGCGGCACCAGCTCGCCTCGAAGATCGCAGCGGAGCCGGCCCTCGAAGGGATCATGGCCGAGTTCGTGACCCGCCTGCTCGACGCATTCGGCGGTCTGACGGCGATCCGCGGGCAGACCGTGCTCGACATCGCCTGCGGTTCGAACTCGAGCCGGTCGCCGGTCACGGGTCGACTGACCGCGGAGTTCGAACCGTGGATGTGCCGGCTGCTGGTGGCGCTCGGAGCCCGGCCGGTCGGGATCGACATCGGGGACCTCGACGGCGAGGCCTTCGAGCATCTCCGGGTCGATCTCGGTGTCCCCGGCGCCCTCGACTTCCTCGCGACCGGCTCGTTCGACGCCATCCACGAGAGCCGCCTGTTCGGCTCGCCCGAGTTCCGTTCGGCCTACGGGCGCGCCACTGCGCCGATCCGCCGGGAGATCCATCGCCAGGAGCGCCGCCTGCTGCGACCCGGCGGCATCCTCATCCATAGCGACGGTCGATCAAGGCGGCCGGTCAGCCGCCCGCTGCGGCGAGCGCTTCGATCCGGGCCGCGTCCCAGCCCATGACCCGACCCTCGGCTTCAAGCCTCATCGCGGCAGGCTGGTCGAGCGCTTCTCGGGCGGCCCCGAGGTAGCGCTCCTTGAGCCGGCCCCACCAGGCCACGCCCGAGGTGTCGAAGCCGAGGTCGGCCATCCGTGTTGCCGCGGCGGCGCCCAGCCGGACCGCCTCCGCCCGCCGGCCCAGGGCGGCCAGGGCCATCGCCAATGCCTCTAGCTCGAGCGCGGCCTCCGCGACGTTCCCATAGGCGAGGGCAGCCTCCATGCTCTGTTCGTACCAGCCGAGCGCCTCGGTCCCATCGCCGCGGAGGAGCGCGTAGTCGCCGAGGTAGTGGAGGCTGTAGTGGATGTCCCGCGGCGCATCAAGCTCGCGTCCGACGGCGAGCGTCTCCTTCGCCAACGGTTCGCCGACCTGTGCGTCACCAAGTGGGACGAGGATCTGACCGACGCCGACCATCGCCCGATTGATGAGGCGCCGGTCGCCGATCCGACGCATGCAGGCGACACACTCCTCCATCGGGGCGAGTGCCCGTTCGATCTCGCCCGTGAAGAACCTCGCCCAGCCGAGCGCCTCGAGCGCGAGCCCGAGCTCGAGCTCGTCGCCGAGACTGCGCCAGATCTCGATGGCGCGCTCGGCGAGGGCCGCCGCCTCCGTCGGATCCCCGGCCCAGTTCGCCGTCATCGCGGCGCCCGACAACGCCCGCGCGAGGACGGCGGTGCGCTCGTCGCGGCCGGCGAGCGCGTGCGCCAGGTGGGCTCGACCTTCGGAGCCGTGCTCCGTGTGCAGCGACCACAGCCACGACAGCGCCCCAGCCAACTGCAGTTCGATGTCCGGATCCGTGGCCCGCGCACGGTCGAGGGCGGCCCGCTGGTTGTCGAGGTCGCGCTCGAGCCGGCCGAGCCAGATGCCCTCGGCGTCGATCCGACCGGCGTAGGCTCGCTCCGCCAGATCCAGGAACCAGCGAAGGTGGGCCTCGCCGACGGCATCGGCCTCACCGGCCGACTCGAGCTTCTCGCGGCCGTACTGGCGAAGGGTTTCGAGCATCGAGTACCGGATCACGCCGGACTCGTCGGCCTCGGCGATCACGAGCGACTTGTCGACGAGCCCGGCGAGCAGGTCCAGGACGAGCTCGTCCGCCAGAAGGTCCGTCCCGCAGACGCCTTCGCAGGCGTCGAGATCGAAGCCGCCGCTGAACACACTGAGGCGGCGGAACAGCACCCCTTCGGCATCAGCAAGGAGGTCGTGGCTCCAGTCGACCGTCGCGCGCAGTGTCTGCTGCCGGGGCAGCACCGTCCGGCTCCCTCCGGTCAGGACGCGGAACCGGTCCTCGAGGCGGGTCAACAGGTCGTCAAGATCCAACACCTTCACCCGGGCGGCGGCGAGCTCGATCGCCAGCGGCACGCCGTCGAGTCGGCGACAGATGTGGCCGATCACCTGGGCGTTGTCGTCGGTCACTGCGAAGCCGGGCCGCTGGGCGTCGGCGCGATCGCGGAACA
The DNA here is from genome assembly GCA_963783135.1 of uncultured Chloroflexia bacterium. Lineage (GTDB taxonomy): Bacteria > Chloroflexota > Limnocylindria > Limnocylindrales > CSP1-4 > Chersky-267. Next base: position 895,218 of record CAWAMH010000005.1, read on the forward strand.
GCTGGACCGCCTCGAACCGCCCGGCAGACTCCGCGGTATGCCCTTCGTGATGGTCCGGTGCCGACAGCGACGGGACGCGCCAGGCCTGCTCGCCGGGCACGCCCAGCGCCTCGCGGCTGGTGGCCAGGACGCGCAGCCCGGTCGTGTGGCGGAGCAGGTCGTCGACGAGCGCAGACGCGGCCTCCACGAGATGCTCGCAGTTGTCGAGGATCATCAGGGTCGCGGAGCGGCTGAAGTGCTCGGCCAGCGTGTCCTGCAGCGCTCGACCCGGGACCTCGGCGACACCGACCGCCTCGGCCACGGTGGCCCGGACGAGCGACGGGTCGCTGAGCGGCGCGAGATCGACGAACCACACGCCGTCGTGGAAGGTCTCGAGGAGATCCGCGCCAGCCTGAAGGGCGAGCCGCGTCTTCCCGGAGCCGCCGGCCCCGATGAGCGTGACGAGGCGGTGTCCGCGAACGAGGCCGGTCACGACCTCCAGGTCCGCCCTCCGGCCCACGAAGCTCGTCAGCTGGACCGGCAGGTTGTGGCGGAACGCATCGAGCGAGGCGAGCGCAGGAAACGTCGACGGCAGACCCACGTGATCGAGCTGGAAGACCCGTTCGGGCGTCGTCAGGTCGCGCAGTCGATGCTGACCGAGGTCCTCCAGGGTGGCGCCGTCCGGCAGTCGGTCGCGGACGAGGCCGGCGGTGGTCGCCGACAGGAGGACCTGCCCGCCGTGGGCGAGCCCCCGGAGGCGGGCGCAGCGATTGACGTCCGGACCGCGGACATCCTGACCGGCCTCCCCGGTGTGAAGTGCGACGCGAACCTTGATCTGGGCCCGCTCCGGCCAGGATTCTTCCCGGATCGCCAGCTGGATCGCCAGCGCCGCGGCGGTGGCACCGGTCGCGGTCGGGAACACCGCGAAGAAGCTGTCCCCCTCGCCGCGTTCGGTCAGCACCGCGCCGTCGTGCTCCTCGATCGATCGCGTGAGCAGCGCGTCGTGGCGGGCGATGGCGGTCCGCATGTCCGCCTCGCTGGCTTCCCAGGCACGCGTCGACCCCTCGATGTCGGTGAGCAGGAACGTCACGTTTCCGGTCAGCGCGGCCACCGGCAGAGTATGGCCGAGGCCTTGCCGCGCATCCGTCGCCCGACTCGCTAGCCGATCCGCGCGGCGGCGTGCAGGCGCATCGGGCCGGCCACGCCCTTGAGCTCGACGGGGCCGATCTCACGGAACGCGACCGCGACCCCATCCGAGGCGTCGACCACCTCCTGGCTGACGAGCACTTCTCCGGGTCGGGCGTAGTCGGCGATCCGCGAGGCGACGTTCACCGTCTGCCCGTAATAGTCGCCCTCCTGGAAGATGACGGGACCGGCGTGGAGGCCCACGTGCGCTGGCGGCAGCCCGGCTGCTGTGACGCCCTCCACCATCTCGAGGGCAGCGACCACGCCCGGGCCGGGGTTCGGGAAGTGGAACATGACGCCGTCGCCCAGCCACTTCACCGGCCGTCCGCCGTACTTGATCGACGTCCGTTGGACGAGCCGGCCGAGCTCCTCGGCCAGCCGGGCGGCCGCTGCATCGCCGTGCTCCTGGGTCAGCCGGGTGTAGCCGGTGACATCCAGGAAGCACATCGCCGGGGGCCGCTCGAGGCGGCTGTGCAGCCCGGCCGCGGCGAGCGACGTCTCGAGGCCGTCGATGATGTTGGCCGTCCAGGCCTTCGCCTGCTGCAGGTGATACATCTCGATGACGGCGCGCTCCGCCAGGTCGTTCATCTGGTTGACGAACGCCGCGCCGGCGACGTCGTCAGGCCTCTTTCCAGCCGCGATCGAGGGTGTCATCACCTCCGAGTTCCACCAGCTGGATTCGGTCTCGGCCAGACGACGCAGGCTGTCGCCCGTCACCCTCAGCAGGCGCTGGGTGGCGATCGGATCGAAGCCCGATCCGACCTGGTACTCGATGAAGGCGGCATACGCCAGCTCGCCGTCGCGAACGCGATCGGTGGGCAGGGGCGGGCTCGATCCGGTCGCCTCGCGGATGAGCATCAGCAGGTCGACCGGCGCGCCGGACCGCTCGGCGATCTCCGCGAAGGTGAGGTCGCTGAGCGCAGAGAACCGCTCCTCATAGGCGGGTTCATCCATGAAATCGAGCGAGATCCGACCGCTCTGCATCGCGGCGCCCAGTCCCTCCAGCGAGATCCCTGCCGCCGCCAGGGCGGTGACGAGCCCGGCACGGCGCACGCCCCCCGTCGAGACGCGGCCGTCGGCATCGAGCTTGACGACGCCCAGCTCGACCAGCCGGTTCAGCTCGTCGACGCTGAGTCCGGCCCGCTTGGCCGCGTCGGCGATCTCATGGGTCTCCACGAGCCGTACTGTAGAGCCGGAGCGCCGGCGGGTGGCCGCCACCTCTCGGCGCGTCGCCGGGCCGCGGCCTCGATCAGGCGATCACCGACAACGCGTCATCCCGCCCCGGTTCGTCGGGCGGATCGGCGCTTCGTCGATCGGCCCCGAGCTGGCGGCGGAGGAGTGTGGCGAGGTGTTCCTGGTCATGCGTCGTGAGGAACCACCGACACCGACACAGGCCGTCCGGGCAGCCTACGTGGGGCAGCGTCGGCGTGCGCAGCTCCTCGGCGATCTGGGCGACTCGCCGGTCGTCGAGCCGGCAGGCCTCGCAGCATGGATCGCCGCGGATCTCAGCGTCCCTGGCGACTTCACCGATCGACTGCAGATCCGCGGCGATGGCGTCACGGTGGAGCCGGACGACCTCGTCGGACGGCGGGTCCGCTGAGCCGGCGGTCCGGAGGAGGACGTCCGCCTGCTCGTAACGGATCCTGGCCGCCTCGTCCCATCGACGATCCCGCTCCGCGACCCGAAACGCGCGATCGACGCACGACAGATACCACGCTCGCGCGGCCGCGACATCGGGTTCCGAGATCAACTCCCCGGCGATGTGCGGCACCTCGCCGTCGTCCGCCCCGCCTTCGCGGGCCAGTTCGAGCCAGCGGTCCCGCGCGCGGGTCCAGCGCTCCTCGTTGAGGCGTTCCGCCTCGAAGAACGGCAGCGCGGCTTCGGCGAGGATGGCCACCCGAGCACCGACGGAGCGGACGATCATCCGCTGACCACAGCGCAAGCATCGATCGTCCGTCACCGGCGGCTGGTCGAGAAGGACCGCGCAGTACGGGCAGCAGGCGGTCGGCTCGACGGGCACCGGATCGGTGGACGCGAGAGGTGTCGCCCCGTTCCTGGGATCCGCTCGTCGCCGCTCTTTGGCGGGAGCGCGACGGGAACGCCGCCCTTGCCGGGGCTGACCAGGAACCTCCGGGTCGGCGCCGTCATCGACCTCCGACCGGCGATCGGCCGCGATCACCGGGGCTTCGGGAGCGATCAGCGCTTCGTGGACACGTGCCTCGTCGAGCGCCTCTCCCGCGGCCAGTGCTTCGTAGAGCACGTCGACTTCGGCCTGGGCCGGGGACCCAGCGTCGACCACCTGGGGTTCCGTCCGAGGCTCCTTCGCCGCGTGCCCTCCATCCGTCGGACTCGCGAGGCTCACAAGTCGTCGTGGCTCGTGGTCGACGGAGGCGGGCGGTCGATCCGGGCTGGACGGCTCGACGTTCGCCGTCCCTGCGCGTGGGTCCTCGAGCGGTGCGACCAGCAGCCAGTTCGAGGGAGTCCTGGGCTCCACTCTCGTGAGCGGGGGCGCCGTGCCACCGGCGGGCGTCTCGGGGTTGGCTCGCCTCACGATCACGGGCCGTTGAGCGGAGGCCGGCGGATGCTCGGCGCTATCGACACTCGCGGCTGCCAGCCGAGCCATCACCGCGAGCCGGAGCTGATCGACCTCGGCGTCGTCCGCGTCCCGCCGACGCTTCAGGATGCGTTCAAACCCTGACATTCCCAACCCCCTGCGGCCCGGACCCGGTCCCGGGCAGGCCCTCCCTCGACGTCCTCGCCATCGAACCGACGTGGCGCCGAGGCCTGGCTCGTTGCGTGACGCTAGCATCGGGACGGTACGAATGGGTGGTTTCAGGGCCGCCGGAAGTACCAAACGGGTGCACCCGCGCACCCCTCAGGCGTGGCGCGTCCTGCGACCTCGCGTACGGATCGGTCGAGCCGCCGATCGGCACGGTCTGCCGCTGCACGGGCAAGCGGTGCGTGGCGTGAGCACGGAGGGACGCTGAAGCGGGGAGGCGAGGTGGAGCGGGAGACGGGATTCGAACCCGCGACATTCTGCTTGGGAAGCAGACACTCTGCCAGCTGAGTTACTCCCGCTCGGGAGGTGTCGATTGTAGCCAAGGACCAGGCCGTCGCCAACACCGTCTCGTTCACGATCGGCGACGACGCGTGGGGCATGGCCCGGTCTTCCCGATGACGAGCGGCCGACAACAACGTGTGTAAGACCGAGATGCGGGAGGTGTGTTAGGGTCAAGGCAAGGCTGGCAAAACGGGAGTGCTGAATGCCCCAGCACAAGCCCTCCGTAGCGCGCCACCAGCCGTTCCAGCGAGTTATTCGCGTGGCCGCAGGATTGGCCGCGACACTTCTCGTCACCTGGAGCGTGGTTCAGGCTGCGCCGGCGCCCGGCCAGGGGCTCGTCGCCGACACGAGCTTCGTGGCGGTTGCCGATACGCTGGTCAAGACCTCGAGTCCCGACAAGAACTACGGGACGCTGGCAAAGGTCCAGGTCCGAGCCGGGACAAGCGACACACCCGAGTACCGATCCCTCCTCCAGTTCGACGTGACCGGGATCGCGCGTGGACCGAACACGGCGACGCTCCGGTTGTATGTCATCGATCCGAGCAAGATCGGCGGGCAGGTCTTCCTCGTGTCCAACGACTGGACGGAGACGACGGTCAGTTGGAACACGCAACCAGCGTTGGGCCCGTCGCTCGGGAGCATCGCGAGCGTGAGTTCCGGGACGTGGGTGGAGATCCCTCTCTCGCCATCCGCGTTCCCGAAGGACGGCACCTACAGCCTGGCGGTGACATCGAGTTCGACGAACAGCGCGATGTACGCGAGCCGCGAGACGGCCACCCCGCCCGAACTGGCACTCGGCAATGGCACCCGGTTGCCGCTCCCACCACCGAGGGCGACGCCGACGCCCCCGCCGGTCCAGACCGGTACGCCGGATCCGGACCCGGCCGCCACGCCCACCGATCCGGCGACGCCCGCGACCACGGCAACGCCGACGACCGACCCGGCTGCCACGGCGACCGCCACGTCGACGCCTACGCCCACCCCGACGCTGGCAGCCGCTCCGACCGCCACCGCGACCTCGACGCCAACGTCGACCCCGACGCCGGCCGCGACCGCCAAGCCAACCACGACGCCGACTGCCGCTCCGATGCCGACCCCGGTATCGGCCGATCCGCCGACGAGGACCGGCTCGTACATCCTGATCGACCGTGCGCGGCTGATGTCGCTGCCGATGAGCGGCGCCGCCTGGTCGAGCGTGGTCAGCTCGGCCGCCCAAGGCGCGACGCCGAACCTGAGCGACCAGAATGATCCGAGCAATACCGTCGTCCTGGCCAAGGCGCTCGTCTACGCCCGGACCGGCGATGCCGGCCGGCGCGCCGAAGTCGTCGCCGCGCTGAGCCGGGTTCGCGGGACCGAAGCCGGCGCGCGGGCTCTGGCCCTTGGCCGAGAGCTCGCGGCCTACGTGCTTGCCGCCGATCTCATCGGCTACCGGGATCCGTCGTTCATGAGCTGGGCCGCCTCCATGCGGGCCTATCCGACCACCGGCGGACCGCCCAACCTGATCGCCTGCCACGAGGAGCGGCCAAACAACTGGGGGACCCACTGCGGCGCGAGCCGGATCGCGATCGACCTGTACATCGGCGACTCCGTCGACCTCGCCCGAGCCTGGGCGGTCTTCCGCGGCTGGGTCGGCGATCGATCGTCCTATGCCGGGTTCGACTTCGGGGACGTGAGCTGGCAATCGACGCCCGGCGCACCGGTCGGAGTGAACCCGGCGGGGGCGACCCTGGCTGGACACAATGTCGACGGTGTCCTGCCCGACGATCAGCGCCGAAGTGGAGGGTTCAGCTGGCCGCCGGCCTGCGAGAACTATGTCTGGGAGGCGCTTCAGGGCGCCTCGCTCCAGGCCGAACTGCTGACGCACGACGGGTATCCGGCGTGGACCCAGGGCTCGTCCGCCCTTCGACGGGCGTTGACCTGGTTGTACAACCAGGCGAACTGCCCCGCCGCGGGCGACGATACGTGGATCGTCTGGCTGGTCAATCACGAGACGGGATCGAACTTCCCGGTGACGAATGCCACGGGCGTGGGCAAGAACATGGCCTTCACCGCCTGGCTGGCCGGGCCGACAGGCGGCTCGGCGGCGACGGTCCCAAGCACGTTGATCCGGACGTCGCTGCCGTTCCTGTGGGTGGTGTTGATCGTCATCCTGGCGATGACGCTCCCGCGTAGATCGATCGGGCGCCGCCGACGGCTCCGGGTCGTGCCCGTGGCAGCCGACGCCGGATCGAGCCCGATCCCGTTGAACGCGACCCAGGGATCACCTGACCAGCCGTCGCCGCTCGTCGCGTACACGGCGAACGCCCACGTGGTCCTCGACGCGCGCGTCCGGGCCATGGTCTCGCCCGCGGTCGCGCCGATCGCGGCCCTACCCGCGGTCCCGCCCATCGCCCCACCGCCTCCGAGGCCGACGACCAGGCAGGCGGCATGGAGCGAGTACCGGCGAGCGAGTGCCGCGGCCCGATCGCAGGAGGCAAGGGAGGCTGCCGTCCGAGCCTGGTTCGAAAACCTCGCCAGGATCAAGGGCTCGGAGTAGCCGTCAGGGCAGGCCTCGACCGAGACGAGCCTGATGCGACATCTGACGCGTCATCGCTTTCGCGTCCCCGATCGAGAGCTATTCGTCACCGCGGACGCGGGAGTACACCACGCAATCGACGGGCACGCCGTCGTGATGGACGTCCCAGGCGCGGAGCACGCCCTCACGCTGGAACCCGGCGCGCTCCACCATCCGATTCGACGCCTCGTTGCCGACCATGATGAATGAGTCCAGGCGGATCGCCGCAGTGGTGGCAAACGTCCAATCCGCGACCAGTCGAAGGGACCTGGAGCCCACACCCCGACCACGCGAGTCAGGTGCGAGCCACAGGCCGATCGTCGCCTGGTGACCTTCCGGGCCGAAGCGGGTCACGGCTCCGAGCAGGCGATCGGTGGCGGCGTCGACGATGGCGAATGCCGCGCCCGTGCCAGTCCGCCACATCGTCAGGGCGTTCTCGATGAACGCGTCCGCATCGGTCCGGAGGAACGGCTGTGGGATCGTGACCCAGCGGGCGATCTCTGGGTCCTGGCAGACGGCAAACACCTCGGGTGCATCCGCGGGGCGCCACGGTCGCAGGATGAGGTCGTCGGCGGTCAAGGTCGTTCCAGGTTCGTCGTCCATAGCGCCATCCTCCCCGTCGGTCGTCGGTCGTCGGTCGTCGGTCGTCGGTCGTCGGTCGTCGGTCGTCGGTCGTCGGTCGTCGGTCGTCGGTATCGGCCGGGACGCGAGCCGGCTGGACACACTCACTATGATGGCGTCCGTATGGATCACCGGCAGCTGTCGGTGTCTGCGAGCGGTGGGCCAGGTGTCCGGCGCCGGTCGCACGCTAGTGAGGGAGTCTCGAATGAAGAACCCGCCCATCCTGATCTCGGTCATCGGCTTTTTCGCGGCGCTGGCAGGCTTCGGCTACTTCTTCTTCGGCCTGCGCGTCCTTGGCTTCGACTGGTTCGGGATCTTCGGCGACCTGCCGGCCTATGAGCACGTCGGGCTGTGGGGCTGGCTGGCGATCGTCACCGGGATCGTCTGGCTCCTCGCCGCGTTCGGTCTGTGGGCGCTCCAGCCGTGGGCCCGATTGTTCGCGATGATCATCGCGGGCTTCGCCTTGTTCGAGGCGGTCCTCGCCTTCTTCCAGTTCACCGGGTCGGGCGTCGCCTTCGGGATGGCGATCATGCCGGCGCTGATCCTGTGGTACCTGAGCACGGCCGAAGTGAAGGCCGCGTTCGGGATGGAGGCGCCGACCGAGGTCGCCTGACGGGCATGGCGGCCTCGGCATCGCCGGGGCCGCCGGCAGACGGACGTCTGCCTCTCCGATCGCTCTCGTTCGATCCGTCGTCGAGCGGGTGGAGCGCGCCGCCGCCGCCCACCGCTCAGGCCTAGCCCGCCAGGAGCTTCGCCTTCGCCGCTGCGAACTCCTGGTCGGTCAGGACGCCGGCATCCTTGAGTCCGGACAGCTTCCGGATCTGCTCGTACAGGTCATCCCCTGGTGCAGCGGCCGGTGGCGGTGGCGCCGGCTGGGCGTATTGCGGCTGCACGTACTGCGGTGGCGCGGGCTGCGCGTACTGGGGTGGCGCGGGCTGCGCGTACTGCGGCGCGGGTTGCGCGTACTGCGGCTGCGCCGACTGGTCCTCCTGGGCCCAGCGTGAGGCCTGTCGACGGGAGACGCGGTTGCTCACCGCAGTCGCGGTGCCGGCGATCACGGCGGTTCGGGCGATGCCCCCGATCAGTCCCATTGCGGTGCGGCCTCCTCTTAGGCTTCGACGGCGTCGAGCGCCGCCACCACGGCTTGGGTCGGGATGTGACCGTAGGCGACGAGCTGGCCACCGGCCTTGCGCGCGGCGATCCCGAATGCCAGCGACCACAAATTCTCGTAGACCAGCAGCAGGCCGACGCTGTCGGACTGAAGGATCGCGGCCGCGTCGGCAGCGTCATCAGCTGACAGGAGCCCCGACGAGGCCCCGGCGAGGGAGCCGAGGTCGCCGACCGAAGCCGCCTCGAGGTCGGACGTCGTGAGCGCGTCGAAGTCGCCATCGCCGCGCTTCACGAGCACCAGCACGTCCAGGATCCTGATCAGGCGCCGGTCGACCAGGTCGAGGAGTGGTGGGACCAACTCGCCGTTGATCTCCTTGCCGCGCGCCTCGATGAGGATGTAATCGATCGCGCCCGTCGTTTCCATGTCCGTCATCCATCCACCTCCACCGGCCGTGCTGCCGCGAGTCCACGAGTCGGCTCATCCTAGACGACCGACGGCTGCGCCGATGCCCGCGAGGCCCCGAGCTCAGGGTGAGTCGAGAGCTCAGCGTCCCGTCGGGCGCATGCGACAATCCCGCGATGTACGTCCCCGCCCATTTCAAACCGTCGGACGAGGAGGTGACCGAGCTCCTCCGGAACCTGGGCGCGGCAGATCTCATCACGATGACCGCGAACGGACTCGTCGCGACGATGCTGCCGCTCGTCTTCGACGAGCCGGACAGTCGACCCGGGCTCGGACGATGGGGCGCGCTGGTCGGTCACGTCGCCCGGAACAATCCCCAATGGCGATCGATGGGAGCCGGCGAGGCCCTGGTCATCGTCCACGGCCCCGATGCCTACATCTCACCTGGTTGGTACGCGACCAAGAAGGAGCACGGTCGGGTGGTCCCGACCTGGAACTACATCACGGCGCACGTCCATGGTCGCCTCGAGATCCACGACGATCCCGACTGGGTCGAAGCGAACGTCCGACGACTGAGCGACCACCACGAACGGACCCGGACCACGCCCTGGTCGGTCGACGACGCACCCGAGCGGTACATCGCCGGACTCCTCAAGGCGATCGTCGGGGTCGAGGTCGTGATCGATCGCGTCGAGGGCAAGTGGAAGCTCAGTCAGAACCACTCCGACGAGGACAACGCGGGCACGATCGATGGGCTCGAAGCCCGAGGCGAGCGGGGCATCTCCGCGGCGATGCGAGAGCTGCAGGCACGAGTCGGCAAGTGACGCCGACTCTCGACGACCCACCCAGACGGCGTTCCACGCGAGCTTACGGCCTTCTGGGGATCGCGGCGATCCTGCTCGGTTTCGGAACGGCGCTGCTCGTGTGGGTCTTCAATCAGGTCATCGACGCGATCCACGGGTTCGCGTTCGACACGGTCGCGCCCGCGCTGAGCTCGAGCGGCGGTTGGCCGATCGTCGCGATCCTGGCGTTCGCCGGCCTTGCCGTGGCGGGCGTGGTTCGACTCCTGCGCCCTGCCCGCCTCGCGGCTCTCGGCTACATCATCGACGCAGTCGCCGAGGATAAGGGCCGTCTGGATCCGCACAACGCCACGGTCGTGGTGGCTGGCGCGAGCGTCGGCATCGGTCTCGGCGCACCCCTGGGCACCGATACCCCATCAGCCATGATCGGCGGCCACATCGGTTCCTGGGTGGCCGTTCGTCTCGGCTGGCCGGCGATCTTCGTGGAGGCACTGGTCGTGGCCGGGGTCGGAGCAGGCATCTCGGCGACCTTCCTGGCCCAGCTCGCTGCGATCTTCTTCGCGCTCGAGGTCGTCCTCGGTGGGTTCGGCGGGGCCATCTTCGTGGTGCCGACGCTGCTCGCCGTCGCTGCGGCGGCAGTCACGACCTATCAATTGACGGGCACGCCGGCAACGTTCTCTGTTCCGGCAGACGCCGTGCGCTGGGATCTAAGCCTGGCCGTGTACATGCTCGCGGCCCTGGCCGTCGTCGCGGCCGCGATCGCCTATGTGCGGCTGCTCCCCCTCATGAAGCGAGCCTGGCTCGGCGTGCCAGTCCCGGCCTGGGCACGGATGGTGGCGGCCGGAGCCATCGTCGGTGTGGTGGCGACCTGGTTGCCGGACGTCCTAGGGACCGGACCCAGCGTCATGAAGTCGCTGTTCGGTGGTGCGACGATGCCGCTCGGGATGCTGCTTGCACTCGCCGTGGCGAAGACCCTACTGACCCCGTCGACCATGGGCTCAGGTTTCGTCGGCGGCGTCATCGGTCCGGCGATGCTCATCGGCTCGACGGTCGGCTCGGCGGTCGGGGTCATCGTCATCCCGCTCTTCCCCCAGTTCGGCCTGTCGCCCGTCGTCTTCGCGATGGTCGGCGTTACGGCCATGCTCGCCGGGTCGTTCCATGCCCCGCTGTTCGCGACGATGATGGTCTTCGAGATGGTCGGAGCCTACGAGATGCTGGTCCCACTCATGCTTGCGGCCGCGATCGGGTATGCCCTGGCTCGACCGTTCCAGCCCGGCTCGGCGTACACCTTCACGTTTCCTGGGCTAGGGATCAGGCTGGAGCCGGGCCGGTTCTCATCGGCCCCTCCATCCACGGTCATGAACCCCGGCTCGTCGGAAGCAGACCTCGCTCGAAGGCCGTAGCCACGGCGGCAGCCCGGTCGTTGACGCCGAGTTTCGCGTAGATGTGGAGCAGGTGCGTCTTGACGGTCGCTTCGGAGATGAACAGCCTGGCCGCGGCCCCGCGGTTGGTCTCGCCCTGGGCGATCAACGACAGGACCTCGAGCTCGCGCTCGCTGAGCGCGTCCGGAGCCGGTTCGCGGAGCTGGCTCATCAGGCGCGTGGCGACGGACGAGGCGAGCACTGACTCACCGCGCGACGCGGCTCGCACCGCGCGGAACAGCTCCTCGCGTGGCGAATCCTTGAGGAGATAGCCGGTGGCCCCGGCCTCGATGGCCGGCACGACATCGCTGTCCGAGTCGTAGGTCGTCAGCACGAGCACGCGCGACGGGATCTGCCGCTCGGCGAGCTGCCGGATCGCCGCAGCGCCGTTGACGCCGGGCATGCGCAGATCCATCAGGATCACGTCCGGGATCAGGCGCTCGGCGCGCTCGACGGCCTCGGCGCCATCGGCGGCCTCGCCGACGACGTCGAACTCGGGATCGCCCGAGAACATGCCGCGGAGGCCGTCGCGGACCACCGGGTGGTCGTCGACGATGAGGAGCCGGATCGGCGTCATGCCCGGCCGGCCAGCCCGGGCGCCACGATCGCCGGCACCCGGGCGGAGATCGCCGTGCCGGCGCCCGGCTCGGACTCGATCGCCAGCGTCCCGGCCACCCGGGTCACCCGCTGGCGCATCGCCGACAGCCCGAATCCGGTCCCCCGCTCGTCGGACCCGGCCGGCACCGCGAACCCGACGCCGTCGTCCCGGACGTCGAGCGTCACGACATCGCCCATGTAGGACAAGGTCAGCCAGGCATGGGAGGCGTTGGCGTGCTTGGCCACGTTGGCCAGCGCCTCCTGCGCCGTGCGTAGCAGGGCCACCTCGACCTCGGGGTGGAGCGGCTGGACGTCGCCGGTGGTGGTGACCTCGACGGGGATCCCGTTGAGCTCCGACCACTGCTGCGCGACGTCGGTGAGCGCGTCTGCCAGCCTGGCGGTCTCGAGATATTCGGGCCGCAGGCCCTCGACCGAGCGGCGCGCCTCCGACAGGCTCTCCCGGGCCAGGCCGATCGCGTTCCGGACGTGCCGCTGCCAGGCCTCGGGCCGGTCGCGGGCCTGCTCGGCCGCCTCGAGCTGGGTCACGATCCCGATCAGCCCCTGGGCGATCGTGTCGTGGATCTCGCGGGCCATGCGCCCGCGCTCATCGAGCACCCCGGCCTCACGGGCCTGCACCAGGAGCTGGGCGTGCAGCCCCGCGTTCTCATCGAGCGCGCTCTCGAGCCTCGCCACCGCCACGCGCCGCTGCTCGCTCTGCTCGGCCAGCCGCTCGCCGATGAGCACGCCGGCCCCGATCGCCAGGGTCTGGACGACGATGATCGCCAGGTAGATCGTCCACCACTCGGCGGTGTCCGGGAACCCGCCGAACACGGTGTTGACGATGACGGACGTGGCGAAGATGCCCGCGACCAGGACCGGCCACGGCCGCAACACCGTGGCGTGGAAGAAGCCGGTGATCAGGAAGATGAAGAACAGGTAGTCGCGCGAGGCGAGGATGGCGCCGATCGTCAGCAGGCCGGCGAAGTACAGGCCCATCCACAGGCGATGGGCCCGCCGCGGCTGCGGCGCACGGGTGTAGCCGAAGTACACCCACAGCGCCGCGATCGCGACGAGCCCCGCCGTCACCAGGCCCTCGCCGATGGAGTCGGTCGAGAAGGCGAAGGCCAGGACCGACGACAGCGCCAGGGTGACGTACGGGCACCAGTCGGTCAGCCGGTCCGACCACGTCTCGTAGGACGACCGGGTCGCGGCCGGCGACCCTGGTGCGGGCGACCCGCTCACTCCCATCGGAACCTTCGTGCGGCGAGCGTCCCGGCGACCACCGTGATCAGGGCCATGGCCGCAAGCTGGGCGAGCTGCGGCGACGTCCCCTGCCAGGCATCGAGCAGAGCCTGGACGCCGGGCGGCGTGTAGTCACCGATCCGGATCAGAACCTCGGGCAGCATCGTTCGAGGGAGGTATACCCCACCGAGAAGCATCACGAGTGCGAACAGCGGCACGAACAGGGCGCTCGCCATGCCTGCCGACGGTGCCACCGCGGCGACCAGGAGGCCGAGAGCGAACAGGGCCGACATGCCGAGCAGGAAGGCGACGGTGAACCCGATCGGGTCCTTCGGGAGCGGGATCTGGAACACGAGGTTGCCGACGGCGAGCAGCACGGCGAGGCTCACGACGGCCACGCCCATGTTGACCGTGAGCTGGGCGACCAGCAGGGACCGCGGACTCGCGGGCGTCGTCGACAGACGGCGCAGGACGCCCTTGTCGCGATACTTCACGAGGCGTGCCGGCAGGAGGTTCACCCCCAGGATCGCCAGCGTCATGACGACCATCGACGGCGCGAAGATGTCGATCCAGCGCCGCCCGCCGAGCAACGGATCCGGGGCGACTCCGAAGATGAGCCCGACGGCGACCAGGACGATCGTCGGCAGCATGATCGTGAGGAGCCACACCCCGGGCTCGCGAAAGAACAGTCTGGTCTCGTTGACCGTGAGCGACTTGAGCATCGGACGTCTCCCGTTCAGCTAACTGGCGAGCTTGCGACCGGTGAGCGCGACGAACGCGTCGTCGAGGCCCGCCTGTTCGATCCGCAGCTCGTTGGCGACGATCTGGTTGCGGGCGAGGACCGCCGTGACGGCCGAGACGAGGTTGCCGGTGCCGGCGACCACGAGCGTCTGGCCGTGGCGCGTCACGCTTCGGACCTCCGGCAGGACGGTCAGCAGCCCGTCGTCGATCGGGGCGGACGGCCGGAACCGGAGCCGCTGCTCCGCATCGACGCGAGACACGATCCCCGCGGGCGTGTCGAGGGCGACGAGGCGGCCGGCGTCGATGAGCGCGATGCGGTCGGCGAGGCGTTCCGCCTCCTCCATGAAGTGGGTGACGAGGATGACCGTCACACCGCCGGCGCGGACGTCCTCGATGAGCTGCCACGTGTCGCGCCGGGCCTGCGGATCGAGGCCGGTCGTGAGCTCGTCGAGGATCGCGACCTTCGGGTTGCCGATGAGCGCGAGCGCGATCGAGAGTCGTTGCTTCTCGCCGCCCGACAGCTTGCCGAAGGTGGACGTGCGCTTGTCGCCGAGCCCCAGATCGTCGAGCAGCTGCTCCCCGTTCCGAGGCCCCGCGTAGAACGAGGCGTAGAGCTCGACCGCCTCACGGACGCGGATCTGGTCGGGCAGCTCGCTCGACTGGAGCTGGATGCCGACCATGCGGCGGAGCTCGTCGCGGTCGTCCTGCGGATCCAGCCCGAGCACCCGGATCGTGCCGGCGTCGGGCGCGCGCAGCCCGCCGATGGACTCGACGGTCGTGGTCTTGCCCGCGCCGTTGGGACCGAGGATGGCGAAGATCTCGCCCTCTTCGACCGAGAAGGAGACGCCGTCGACGGCCGTCCGGTCGCCGTAGCGCTTGACGAGGTTGGTGACTTCGATGACGTTCATGGGCCGAGTGTCGCCCGGGTCCGGTGCCGAAGGCATCGCCCGGCCGGGTGGATCGCTCGGTCAACCCGGTGGACCGGTGTATCAACCGATCGGTTGGTCGCGATTACGGCGAACGTTCGGACTACGCCCGGCCTTCCGCTTTGGGCGGACCCGAGTCGATCCGGCGTCGGATCGAGTCGACCGTCGCGTCGCCCCAGTCCGCGTCGATCCACCAGGTGGCGCCGGCGACCGCGAACGGCTCCACGATGCGGCTCGCGCGGCCCGCATCCGGAGGCGTCGCCCCCTGCGCCACGATGTCGAATGGTCGCCCGCGATCGAGCGGCGGTCGTTCTCGCGCGACATAGTCCGCGATCGCTCGGATCTCGCTCGGTTCGTCCACCTGGGTGACGATGCCGTCGTAGCGCAGCACGCGGCGCATCGATCGCTCATGGGGCCAGGCGCCAACGACCCAGATCGGGATGCGCGGCCGCTGGACGGGCGTCGGCCGAAAGGTCATCGGGGCGAATCGAAAGTGCTGGCCCTGGTATCCGAAGGGCTCGCCCGACCAGAGGCCCTCGAGGATGTCGAGCGATTCGTCGAGGAGTTCGGCGCGGGTGTGCGCCTCGGTCGGCTCGCCGACGTTCCCGAACGCCCCGTCGTCGAGCGCTCCGAGGCCGACCGGCAGCACGAGTCGTCCGTCCGACAGGCGGTCGAGAGACATCGCCTCCCGCGCGAGCTTCCATGGGCGACGTCGGGATGGGGGCGTGACGATCGCGCCGAGCCGGACCCGCGCGGTCCGCATCGCCATGGCGGCCATGACGATCCACGGGTCGTAGGTGTCGACGGCGCCGATCGCGACGCCATCCCAGGTGAAGGCGCCGTCCCAGCCGGCCGCTTCGGCCTCGGCCGCGAGGTCCGCCGCGGTCCGCGGGTCGCCCGTGGTCACGACGATGCCGCTGTTCAATCGAGTCCCTCCCGGCCGGCCTGGTCGACCTGCCGGCACGCGCGACAGGCCGAACCTGAAGCGTCAAGAATGAGGGCTGGCCCGCAGCAGAGGGTAGTCGACGATGCCGTACATCAAAGATCCCCGCGTCGACGCCTACCTGGGCGGCCTGCCTGCCTGGCAGCGGGCGACGCTGGCCCGCGTGCGCGATCTCGTCCACGCGGCGGACCCGGCGGTCGAGGAGACGATCAAGCGGCGGGTCCAGCCGTACTTCGTCCTCGACGGCAATATCTGCGCGTTCCTGGCCGCCAAGGATCACGTCAACGTCTTCTTGTACGACGGCGCGATCGTGCCCGATCCAGATGGGATCATCACCGCGGGTCACGCCAACGCGACCGCCCGAACGGTCGGCTTCCGTCACGGGGACCCGGTCAACGAGCCGGCCCTTCTGGCGATGTTCCGCCAGATCATCGCGAACAACCGCGCCGGCGGCTGGCGGAAGCTGAAGGGCGTCTAGCGGCGCCAGCCATTCATCGAGATCGCGCTTCCATCCGAGCCGAGGCACGGTGGGGTCGACTCCGTGCTGGCCACGCCTGGCCCGGGCGAGGCCACGAGTCGGCCTCCGGCGGAGGGCAGGGTCAATGCGATGTCGATCGGCAGCGTCGGCGCGGGTCCGCAGTAGTTCGAGGCCGCGACCTGCGTCCGGAGCCGAGCGCCCGGCGCCAGTTCGAAGGCGGGGTCGGCCGGGGCCGCCCGGGGCCGGCCGCTCGGACCCGACGTCTGCGAGTCGATCATCGCTCGGCCGGTGGCGTCGACGAGCTCGAGCCCGGGCGTGCCCTGGACCGTGCACCGGCCGGCGCTCGCGTTCGTGATCTCGACGTCCGCGATCCGACTGCCTGCCGCACCCTGCCAGCCGAGGATCCGTCCGGCCAGGTCCGTCGCGAGGCACAGGCCGACCCCGCTCGGCGACGGCGACGACGACGATGATGGCGACAGCGACGGCGAGGCGGACGCCGACGGCTCCTCGCCCGTCCCGGGCTGCGAGGCCGGCCCGAACCGCCAGACCCCGACGACGAGCACAGCGATCAGCGCGGCGAGCCCGGCCGTTCCCGCGACCCGCAGCAGCCAGAACGACCGGATCCGGCCGGCCGGGTGCGGGTCGGCTGCCGTGACCGCGGCGACCCGACGGCGAAGGCTGTCGGGGACGTCCCGTGGCGCGTCGTCGAGGAGGACGGATCGAAGGTCCTCTTCGAACCGCTCGTCGCTCATCGCTCACCCCCAGGTCCGCGCTCGGCCGCGTCATACGCTGCCCGCAGCTCGCGCAGCGCGTAGTGGAGTCGCGACTTCACCGTGCCCTCTCGTTCGCCGGTCCGTTCGGCGATCTCCGCGATCGAGTACCCCTCGAGGTGGCGCAGGACGACCACGATGCGATGCTCGGGGGTGAGCCCGGCAAGCGCGTCGCGGAGGGCCGCCCGCTCCGCTCGCCCGGACGCGTCGTCGGCCCGTCCGACCCCGAGGAGCGCCGACTCGTCGAGCGACCGAAGGCCGCGCTGCCGAAGTCGCTGGCGGCAGACGTTCACGACGATCCGGTCGAACCACGAGTCGAAGCTGGCCGGGTCGCGCAGGTCGGCGAACCGTGTCCAGGCGATCACGGCGGCGTCATGGACGGCATCCTCGGCCGCGCCTCGATCGTGGAGGACGAGGCTCGCCAGGCGGTAGGCGCGCAGCAGGCGCTGGTCCGTGAGTCGCTCGAATGCCTGCCGGCGGGCGGTCAGCTCGGCCGAGTCCTCATCCGACGCCATCCCGACGGGCTCTCCTTGTGCGAGGACCCCTGCACGGAGGACGCGTGCACCGACCATCGCGTGGCGCCGCCTCACCGACGACGTCGGCCCTGGTGGTCAGTAGATCACGACCACGACGTCGACCGGGCCGGCCCAGGCCTGCCCCATCGGGCTCTCCGTGACGCGGATCCTGGCGTCGCCGCTGGCGAGCACGAACCCGTCGAAGACCCGCCCGCCGGGCTGGCCGCTCGATCGGCCGTTCGGGAACGACACGACCCCGCGGGTGGGACCGGTTCCTTCGACGAGGACGATCATCGACTGGCCGGCCCGTGCTCGGACGACGAACCAGCGCGTGGATCCGACCCCGTGGAGCTGGGTGCGACCCTGGCCGGAGTACGCGCCTGGCGCGAACGAGATCCGGATCGGGCAGGCTCGGGTGCCGGAGCTGCAGGCCGTCGCCGCGTCGACGGCCGGCATCGATGTCGCCGCGGTCCCGCCGGCCGCGCCGCCTCCGACCGCGACCGCCGGGCCCGATCCCGACAGCGCGACCAACAGACCGACCCCGACGAGCCCTCGAAGTGTGCCTCCCCTGGTCATGTGGCGGCCTCCGTCGTGCGCCGACCGCAACGCCCGCCGCTCGGGAGCAGGCTCGTTGGGTCGCCGGCACTGTCCAGATGCGGACAAGCCCCCATCGGTTCAATCAAGGACCGGGACCCGCGAGACCGGATGCGTGCGACCGCGTCCCAGGGCCGGATCGCTAGCGGCTGGCCTGGAGCGGGCGCGTCCTTCGGAGTTCGGTCAGCACGCGTTCGGCGTTGGCGGCCTCGACCTCGCTGCCCTTGCGTTCATGGAGCGCCTTCGCGGTCTCGACGGCCTCGATCGCGGCGTCCCATCGACCGGATCGCCACAGCACGTCGGCCCGGTCGAGTCGGGCGCGAGCATGGAAGGTCAGGAAGTCGGTCCGCTCGAAGAAGTCGATGGCCGCGCAGGACAGACGATCGGCTTCCTCCTGGTGGCCCTGGACGCCGCGCACTCGTCCGAGCGCGCTCTGCGCGATCGCCCGGATCCAGCCGCCTCCGTGGATCGCTCGCTCCGCCGCCGCCTCTGCGATCTCCGGCTGGTTCGCCGCGAGAGCGGCCTGGGCCAGGAAGGCGGCGAGCATCAGGCTCGGCCGGCCCGCACGCTCGGTGACCTCGAGACCGGCCGTGAGCGCCCGCACGGCGGCGTCAGCGTCGCCCGCTACGAGCTCGACGTCGGCTCGGAGCTCGGACAGGATGGCGGCCTCGTACGACTGCCCGAGCTCCAAGAGCGTGGCATCAGAACGTGCGGCGAGGTCGCGGGCCTCCGCGAACCCTCCGAGCCGGACCCGGAGATGAGCCAGCGCGTGCCACATCCAACCCTCGATCGCGACGTTGCCTGCTTCGCTCGTGAGGATGCCCTCGCAGCGCCGGATCGCACTGCTCACCGGCGTCGGACCGGTGAACAGGATCGCGCTCAAGATGCAATACGCCTCCGTCTGTTCCCGCGCTCGACCTGACCGCCGGGCGTGAGCCAGATCGTTGTCGTTCGCCGACTCGGCGGCTGCGCCCTGGCCGGCCGCCCAGTGGCATTCGGTCAGGAGGCGCCAGGCGCGCGCCTGGCCCAGCTCGTCCCCCGCGGTCTCGAACAGGGCCAGCGCGTCACGAGCGTCTCGTTCGGCGTCCGCCATCCGGCCGTGCGTCGCGTCGTACCCCAGCCAGTTCTGCACGACCGCATGGGCGCGCAAGGGCGCATCACCCGCGGCCTCGGCGGCGGCCATGACCTCGGCCAGCACGGCGTCCGAGCGGACGCCGTCGCCCATCTCACGCAGGGCCAGGCCCAGGTCGACGAGGAGTAGGCCCCGCGCCGGGTCGTCTGGCGGCAGCAGCGCCGCCGTGCGCGTGAGGAGATTCACGGCTGCGCGTGTGTCGCTCCGAGCCACGGCCTTCCGGGCGGCCGACGCCAGGTACCGGGCCGCGCGCCGGGCGGTGTCATCGCCGCCTTCGACGGAGGTCCCGAGGTCCGACTGCCAGCGGTGGGCTTCTTCAAGGTGATACCCGACGATCTCCTCGACCTCGCCGAGCCGGTCGCCCGAGACGTCCTCGATCCAGCCGGCGAGTCGCTCGTGGAGGTCGGCGCGGTTCGCCTTCGGCAGCGAGGTGTAGGCGGCGTCGCGGATGAGGATGTGCCGGAACTGGAAGGTGCCGCCGGCGGATCCGGCGGCGAACGGCTCCACGAGCTCGGTCCGGATCAGCGCATCGAGATAGGCCGGGACCGTGGCGCGCTCGGCCTCCGGCGACAACACCGCCACGGCGGTCTGATCGAAGACACGGCCGACCACCGAGGCGCGTTCGGCGACCGCCCGAACGTCGGGGGCGAGCCGGTCGAGGCGGGCGCCCAACAGCGCGTTGATCGTCGGCGGGATCCGGGTCCGATCGAGATCCTCCTGCGCGACCCATCGGCCGTCGACGGCTCGAAGTCCGCCCTCGTCGATGAGCATGCCGATGAGCTCCTCGGCGAAGAGCGGGTTCCCACCGGCGGCCTCCTCGAGTCGTCTCCGGAGCGGATCCGGCAAGGTCGCGTCCGGCAGAAGGGCGGTCAGGAGCTGGTCGCTTGCTTCGGCCGACAGGCCCTCGAGGAGGAGCGACGCGGCGTCCGGACGACCGCTCCACGCCGGGCGGCGCTCGAGCAGATCCGGCCTGGCGCATGCGATCACGAGGATCGCGAGGTCGCGGCTGCTCCCGACGATGTCGTCGATGAGGTCGAGGAGGGTGGGCTCCGCCCAGTGGACGTCCTCGAAGACGATCACCAGCGGCCGGTCCGTGGCGAGCGATCCGAACCAGCGCCGGATCGCCGCGAACAGCTCGTTCTGCGTGGCCGGGCCCACGTCCAGACCGACGACCTGGGCGATCCGCTGGACGTCGAAACGAGCCTCCGGTCCAGCTCCGAGGACGCGGTCGAGCCGGGCCCGGGCGACCACTGCGTCATCGGTATCGACGATCCCGGCGCTCGCTCGGACGACCTCGGCGACCGGCCAGTAGGTGATGCCCTCGCCGTACGGCAGGCAGCGGCCGACGAGGACCGACGCCTCGGACCCGATCGCCGCCTCGAATTCGCGGAGCAGGCGGCTCTTGCCGACCCCGGCGGTGCCGAACAGCGTGAACAGCTGGGGCGTCCGATCTGCGACGACCCGCTCGAACGCCCGGCGTAGCACGGAGAGCTCGCGTTCGCGGCCGACCATCGGGGCGTCCCCACGACGGGTCCGACCGGCGACCCCCGCGATCGCCGAGACGAGCCGGAAGGCGGCCACCGGTCGGGCCTTGCCCTTGAGGACGAGAGGTTCCAGCGACTCGACGACGACCGCATCGCGGACCAGATCCAGCGTGGCCGCGCCCAGCAGCACCTCACCCGGCGCCGCCGCCTGCTCAAGGCGGGCGGCGACGTTCACCGCGTCGCCGGTCACCAGCGTCGTCTCCGGCCGGCCGACACCCGCGACCACCTCCCCGGTCTCGATGCCGATCCGCACCCCGAGGGCGACCCCGCTCGAGGCGAGCTCCGAGTCGAGCGTCCGAAGCGCGGTCCGGAGCTCCTCTCCGGCACGGACCGCACGGAGCGCATCGTCCTCGTGGACGGACGGGATCCCGAAGACGGCCATCACCGCGTCGCCGATGAACTTCTCGACCGTGCCACCGTGCCGCTCGATGACCGCCCGGGCCGTCTCGAAGTACCGGCCCATGACCCGCCTGACGGCCTCCGGGTCGAGTCGCTCGCCGAGTGCCGTCGACCCGGTCACGTCGGCGAACAGGACCGTGACGATCTTGCGGACCTCGTGCGCCGTCGGACCGGCGGCCAGGGCGGCACCGCACTCTGCGCAGAACTTGGCGCGCTCGGGGTGGAGGGCGCCGCAGCTGGGACAGGCAGCCATGCGCCGAGTCTAGACCTGGCCCGTCAGGGCCCGCGGGTCGACGTCTCAGGCGTGGATCGCGTCGAGGGTGATCCGCCGGGCGTGGATCCGGCAGATGACCCGCGTCTCGCGCTCGGCCTGGTCACGCGGGTAGATATGGCCGTAGTACGTCGGATGTCTCGTGTACTTCCGTGTGAGGCGGTCGAGCTGGTCGAGCGCGCCGTCGGTGACGAGCTCGGCATCGCCACGGATCTGGATGAACCTGGCGGTGTCGTCCGGGTCGACGACGAGCAGGCTGACCTTCGGATCGAGGAGCAGATTCCGGCCCTTCTGCCGCTCGAGGGTCGTGTTGACCGCGGCGCACTCACCGTGGACGTCGACCCAAACGAGGCTCGACTGCGGCTGGCCGTCGACGCCCATCGTCGTGAGCACCCCGCAGATCGGCCGCGTCAGCAGATCCAGGTGCGACGCTGGCAACGGCAAGGTCTCGGGCGCCAGCGCGGTGGTCATCGGCGGGCCCCGGACCCTGTGGCGTCGAGCGCGACCACATGGGTCGGCAGGATCCGGCACAGGACGGGCGTCTCCGAATCGGCGAACCGCGCCGGGATCGCGCCGCCGAAGTAGCGGACGGGCCGGCCGGCGTACTTGGATGTCAGCGCGTCGAGGTGCTCGGCGGCGCCGGTCTCGGTCATCTCGACGACCGTGCCGCGCACCTCGAGGTAGCGCAGCGGCCGGCGCGGGTCGTAGCACAGGAGCGTGACCCGTGGATCCCGGCGCATGTTCCGCTCCTTGGCGAACCCGCGCATCGTGTTGACCCGCACGAACGTCCCGTCGAAGTCGCACCAGACGACCGAGGTCTGCGGGTAGCCATCTGGCATCACCGTCGTGAGGGCGGCGACCGGCGGGCACTCGACGAGATCACGATGCGATGCGGGGATCGTGTCGGTCATGCGGGCAACCTCCACCCAGGACGGTGCCTCGACGGCGATCCTGGGACCAGAGGCGATCGTCCCGGATCGAGTGGGTCGAGTGTCCCGCGCTGTCGGCCGTGGCCGCCCTTCAGGTCAAATTCAGGTTCGAGGCGTAGACTCAGCCGTCATGCGCGTAGTGGGGGCCGTTTCGCGGCGTCGGCTGAGCCGGGCGACAGTCGCCCTGGCCCTGGCCTCGGTGATGGTGGTCGCGGTCGCGGGCTCCACCGACGCGGCGACCGTCACGCGGACGCTCCGAGCCCCGGTCGGGTCCGGCGGCTTCAACGGGACCGCGACGATCCGCTTCTACTCGGACGGCACCGGATCCTTGACGGAGTCGCTGCGTCATCTGCAGCCCCACGTGAAGTACGGGCAGAGCATCTACCACGGGATCTGCGGTTCCCTGGCATCGCGAGTCATGCGGCTCCGGATCGTCAAGGCGACCAGGACCGGCCGGGTCTCGCGGAAGACGGCCCTCACGACCGCCCAGGTGGCCTCATTGCGGTCGAAGATCCATCGTGGCTGGAAGCTGTCGATCATGGTCGGGACCCACTGCGGACGGTTCAAGACCGTCAAGTCCAGCGGCGGCGGTTCGACTCCGGGTGCGCCGGCATTCAGCCATATCTACGTGATCGTCATGGAGAACAAGGAGTACGGCTCGATCGTCGGCAGCTCGAACGCCCCCTACCTGAACGGGCTGATCGCCAAGGGCGGGCTCGCGACGAACTACACCGGCGTCGACCATCCGTCCGAGCCGAACTACCTCGCCCTCTGGAGCGGTTCGACGCAGGGTGTCAACGACGATGGGGTCCACGACCTGCCCGGGACGAACCTGGCCGACCAGCTCGCGGCCCACGGCAAGACCTGGCGCGTCTTCGCCCAGAACGTCCCACTCGGCTGCTCGCTCGTGGCGACGGCCAGCGGCGGCCCGGATGGCTCGGGCGATTACGCCCGCAAGCACGAGCCTGCGATCAGTTTCACCGACATCAGCGGCAGCCCGGCGCGCTGCGCGAACATCACCGACTTCAGCCACTTCGATCCGGCTGCGGCGGACTTCGAGTTCATCGTCCCGAACATGTGCAACGACATGCACGACTGCTCCGTGTCGACCGGCGACACGTTCCTGAGTGGGTTCGTGCCGGGCATCCTCGGCAGCTCGGCCTTCAAGAACGGTGGCGTCCTGTTCATCACCTGGGACGAGGGGACGTCGGGTGCCGGCGGCGGCGGGCACGTCGCCACGATCGCGCTCGGTCCGGGCGTCGCGCCAGGGTCCACCTCGGCGGTCGCTCACGACCACTACTCACTCGTGCGAACGATCGAGAACGCGTGGGGCCTCGGCTGTCTCAACAAGACCTGTGCGGCCAACGACCTGGGCGAGTTCTTCCACTGACGGACGCTGGGTCTCGGCGCGGCTCGGCGTATCAGCCGAAGTAGCCGTCCGGGACGCCGTTGTAGACGATGAAGTCGTCGAACACGTGGGTCCCCGGCCGGCCACCGATCGAGGCGACGGCGGCTCGGACCGCCCGGAGCTGGTCGACCGACATCTCGAGCCGCGCCTCGTCCGGCTGATACGTCGTCCGGATCTTGTAGTCCTGGCCAGGGGTCCGGGTCATCTCGATGTGGCAGCCGAGGACGTACGACACGGGGTGCGTCTCGGCGAAGGCGACGAGCCGGTCGATCGTCGCCGAGAAGGTCCGCCAATCCCAGACATAGAGCCGGCCCGGGTAGACGGTGTCGCCGGTCAGCAGGAGGCCCGTGGCACGATCGTAGAACGTGACCGCTGCCGTGTCGTGGCCCGGACTCGGGATGACGTCGACCAGGCGGTCGCCGAGGTCGATCGTCCCGACCCCGTCCGGCCAGCGCTCGAGCCCGAGGAAGCGCGAGACCTCCCGGAACCGTGCCCGGACGACGGTCGTGGCCGGCCGGCCGGCGAACTGGCGATCGCCCGCGACGTGATCGCTGTGCGCGTGGCTGTGCATCACGACCAGCGGCGTCGCTCCGATCAGTCCGTCGACGACGGACCGGATCGGACAGTAGCGGGCCTGGCGCGTTGCGCCGGTGTCGACCAGGAGGGCCCGCTCCCGGCCGAGGAGGACGAACATGAACGGGGCCTCGTAGTTCACCGCCATGTTCTGGCGCAGGATGAACGTCCGCTCGTCGAAGGCGTGGACCTGGATCAGCGGATCGGTGTCGTGCTTGGCCGACGGCGACCCGTGGATCCAGCGCTCGGGAAAGGGGTCGGCGCTCATGTCGCGCTGGGTCCGCCGGTCGTCGGCTGGGCGGTTCGGAGGACCTCGTCAAGCGTCCGTCGGACGACCTCGGCCGAGTGTCGCAGACCGGCGAGCTCGACCTCGTCGAGCGTGAGCGGCAGGACGCGTTCGATCCCGTTCCGCCCGAGGACGGCCGGCAGGCTGATGCAGACGTCGGAGATCCCGTAGGCGCCATCGACGAGACTCGACACCGACAGCACGGTGGACTGGTCGCGGACGATCGCCTCGACGATCCGGACCAGACCCGAAGCGATCGCGTAGTAGGTCGCGCCCTTGCGCTCGATGATCCGGTAGGCCGCATCTCGGGTGCGTTCGAAGATCTCGTCCAGGTCGGCCGCCGGGAACGGCTGGCCATCCGCGGCGAAATACTCACGCAGGCGCATCCCGGCGATGTTCGCCAGGGACCAGACGGGGACCTCACTGTCCCCGTGCTCACCGATGACGAACGCGTGGACGCTGCGCGGGTCGACGTCGAAGCGCTCGGCGAGCAGGACCCGGAAACGCGCCGTGTCGAGCAGCGTCCCCGAGCCGATGACCCGCCCGGCCGGCATCCCGGACGCCGCCAGGGCGACATAGGTGAGCACATCCACCGGGTTCGTCGCGACGAGCAGGATCGAGGCCGGGGCGACGGCCGCCACGCGCGTCGCGATCTCATGGATGACGGCCGCGTTACGACTTGCCAGCTCGAGCCGGCTCTGGCCCGGGCGCTGTCCGGAACCGGCAGCCAGGACGACGACCGCCGCGTCCGCCAGGTCGGGCCAGTCGCCCGCGCGGACCCGGGTCGAGCGCTCGAAGGGCGCGGCGTGGAGCAGGTCCATCGCCTCGCCTTCGGCCCGCGCCCGGTCGGCGTCGATGAGCACGATCTCGGCGGCGATACCCGATCGAAGGAGGGCGTAGGCGAACGTGGCGCCGACGTGTCCGGCTCCGACGACGCCGATCTTCGTGGTGGGTCCGTCCGCCATCGCCACAGGGTAGTGGGTCGCGTCCCCGCGGACACCGGCGAGCTGGCGCCGACCCGGAACCTGGCTGGCACGCCCATACTGTCGACGGGATCGGACCCCCGACGGTCCGACCAGAACGAGGTCCGGATGACGAAGCACTCCAGGAACGAGCGCGAGCGACGCGCCGCGGAGACCCTGCGGGTCCGCGAGATCGAGGCTGCCTGGATCGGCAGCGTCCCGCCGGCGACGGCGAAGGCCTTCGCCGTCGCGGTCGAAGCGGCGCGAGCCCGCGGGCCGGAGCCGCGTCCGCCGGACATGGCGCCGGGCACCAAGCCGCGACCGCCCCGGCCGGGTCGAGAGCCGAAGCCGCCGAAGGACGACGGGCGGACGAGCCGGGGACGCTGACCCGGTCTCGGCGCCCGAAGGTTCACGGCATCCGGACGATGCCGGACGGCCGGCCGCGAGTCGGCCTAGACGGCCTCCGCCAGCGGCTCGACGAACTGGCTCTGGTACAGGTCGGCGTAGAAGCCGCCCGCGGCGAGGAGCTCCTCGTGGCGGCCCTGTTCGACGATCCGGCCCTCGTTCATCACAAGGATCGTGTCGGCGTCCCGGATCGTCGAGAGCCGATGGGCGATGACGAAGCTCGTCCGGCCCTTCATCAGCCGGGCCATCGCCTTCTGGACGAGGACCTCGGTGCGCGTGTCGACCGAGCTCGTCGCCTCATCGAGGATGAGGACCCGCGGGTCGGCGAGGAAGGCCCGAGCGATGGTCAGGAGCTGCTTCTCGCCCTGTGACAGGTTCGAGGCGTCGTCGTCGATGACGGTGTCGTAGCCCTGGGCCAGGGTCCGGACGAAGTGGTCGACATGGGCCGCCTGGGCGGCCGCCACGATCTGGTCCTCGGTGGCGTCCTCGGCGCCGTAGGCGATGTTCTCCCGGATGGTCCCGCCGAACAGCCAGGTGTCCTGGAGGACCATCCCGAACGTCCGACGCAGGTCGTCGCGGGTGACGTCGCGGATGTCGACACCGTCGACCGAGATCCGGCCGGCATCGATCTCGTAGAACCGCATCAGGAGGTTCACGAGGGTCGTCTTGCCCGCTCCGGTCGGCCCGACGATCGCGATCGTCGCCCCAGGCGCGACCTCGAGGTCGAGGTCCTCGATGAGCGGGGTCTCGGGCTCGTAGCGGAAGGACACGTCGGTCAGCGTCGATCCGGCCCTCGACCGAGCGGAGCGGCGTCGGCTCGGCCGCATCGGGGATCTCCTCGGCCTCGTCGAGCAGCTCGAAGACCCGCTCGGCGGACGCGATCGCCGACTGGAACACGTTCGAGATCGAGGCGAGCTGGGTGATCGGCATCGTGAACGTCCGCGAGTACTGGATGAACGCCTGGACGTCGCCCAGCGACATCGTCCCGTTGGCGACCTGGATCCCGCCGATCACGGCGATCGCGACGTAGTTCAGGTTGCCGAGGAAGCCCATCGTCGGCTGGATGATCCCCGAGATGAACTGGGCCCGGTAGCTCGCCTCATAGAGCTTCTGGTTCTCCTCCTTGAAGGTCGCGATCGCGTCGTGCTGGTGGCCGAACACCTTGACGATGCTGTGCCCGGTGTGCATCTCCTCGACGAACCCGTTGAGCGTCCCGGTCCGCGCCCACTGGGCGGCGAACTGGGTCTGCGAGCGGCGGGCGATGAGGACGGTCGTGGCGATCGCGGCCGGCACGACGAGCAGCGAGATGATCGCGAGCAGCGGGCTGATCGTCAGCATGATCAGGAGGACCCCGACGACCGTCAGCACCGAGGTGATCGCCTGGGTCATCGTCTGCTGGAGGGTCGTGGCGATGTTGTCGATGTCGTTCGTGACCCGGCTCAGCGTGTCGCCCGCGGGCATGGCCGTCGAAGTAGCGCAGCGGCAGACGGGCGAGCTTGAGGTCGACCTCCTCGACGGAGCTTGTAGACCGTCCGCTGAGCGACGCCGGCGATGATGTAGGCCGACGCCCAGCCGAACAGTGCGCTGACGAGATAGACCGCGGCGACGAGGACCAGGACGCTCGCCAGCGCGGCGAAGTCGACTCCCTGCCCGGGGACGACGGTCATCCCCGACAGCATGTCGGCCAGCTGGCCCTGGCCGGTGGCGCGCAACGCGGCCTCGGCCTGCTGCTGGGTCATCCCGGCCGGGAGCTGCTTGCCGACGACGCCCTCGAACACGATGTTCGTCGCGTTGCCGAGCAGCTTGGGCCCGATGACGCTCGAGGCGACGCTGAAGACCGACAGGACGATCACGACGATGACCCGAGCGCGCTCCGGACGGAGCTTGCCGACGAGTCGCCAGAACGTCCCCTTGAAGTCCTTCGCCTTGGGCGCCGGGAGCATCCCGCCGCCGAACATGCCGCCAGGCCCGCGCCCCGGTCCGCCCATCATCGGCCCGCGCGGCGGCTCTGCCGGTCGGCCGCCGGGCGTCGTCGGGCGGGTCGTACCGCCAGGCCCGCTCATGCGACCTCGGCCTCGCTGAGCTGGGAGAAGACGATCTCGCGATACGTCTCGCAGGTCTCGAGCAGCTCGCGATGCGTCCCGATGCCGACCACCGATCCGGACTCCATGACCACGATCCGGTCGGCGTGCATGATCGTCCCGACCCGCTGGGCCACGATGATCACCGTCGCCGAGCGAGTCTCCTCACGGAGGGCCGCCCGGAGCAGCGAGTCGGTCTTGAAGTCGAGCGCGCTGAAGCTGTCGTCGAACAGGTAGATCTCCGGTCGGCGGACCACCGCCCGGGCGATCGCCAGCCGCTGTCGCTGCCCGCCGGAGACGTTCGTGCCGCCCTGGGTGATCGGCGCGTCGAGGCCCTCGGGCATCGCCTCGACGAACTCCCTCGCCTGGGCGACCTCGAGAGCGTGCCACAGCTCGTCGTCGGTGGCGTCGGGTGCTCCGTACCGGAGGTTCGTCGCGATCGTGCCGGTGAACAGGAAGGCCCGCTGCGGCACGATCGCCGATCCGCCGCCAGAGATCCTCCTGGAGCATCGTCCGGACGTCGACCCCGTCGACCTCGACCGCGCCGGTCGTCACGTCGAAGAAGCGCGGGATGAGATTGATCAGCGTCGACTTGCCGCTGCCGGTGCTCCCGACGATCGCCGTGGTCTGGCCCGGTTCCATCGCGAACGAGATCGACTTGAGGACCGGATCCTCGGCGCCCGGGTACCGGAAGGTGACGTCGCGGAATGCCACCTGGCCGCGCGGGCGTCCGAGGTCTCCCTCGAGGCTCACCGGCGTCTGGGGGTCGGCCAGGCTGACCTCGGTGTCGAGGACCTCCTGGATCCGCTCGGCGGAGGCCGCCGCGCGGGGGACCATGACGAACATGATCACGGCCATCATCACCGAGAACAGGATCAGCATCACGTACTGCAGGAACGCCATCAGGTTGCCGATCTGCATCGCGCCGCTGTCGACCTGGATGGCGCCGAACCAGATGATCGCGACCGACGAGAGGTTGAAGATCGCCATGATCGTCGGGATCATCAGCGCGAACAGCCGGTTGACCCGGAGGGTCGTCGCGGTCAGATCCTGATTGGCCGTCGTCGAACCGCCGTTCCTCGTGGTGGGTCTTCACGAAGGCCCGGATGACCCGGATCACCGGCGAGCGTCTCGCGCATGACCTGGTTGATCCGGTCGACCTTGACCTGCACGACCCGGAACAGCGGCAGTGCCCGGCTGACAGCATCACGCCGATGAACAGGGCCATAAGCGGGATGATCACGAGCAGCAGCCAGGACAGGCCCGACGTCCTCGCGGAGGGCCATGATGACGCCGCCGACGGCCATGATCGGAGCGAGGATCATCACGTTGAGCGCGAGGACGAGGACCGTCTGGACCTGCTGGACGTCGTTGGTGTTCCGGGTGATCAGCGTCGGCGGTCCGAACCGGTTGGTCTCCGCCTGGGAGAACGCCGAGCACCTTCACGGAAGATCGCATCCGCGGACGTCTCGTCCGAAACCCATCGCCGTCTTCGCCGACCAGTAGACCGCGATGATCGCGCAGATCGCCAGGAGGAAGGTGACGACGAGCATGAACGCGCCCGTTCGGACGATGTACGGGATGTCGCCCTTGACGACCCCGTTGTCGATGATGTCCGCGTTGAGGTTGGGCAGGTAGAGGTTGGCGATCGCCTGGACCGTCACGAGCGCGACGATGAACAGCAGCTGGCGTCCGATAGGGGGCGAGGTACTGGCGGAGGAGTCTCACGCCACGCTCCCGGTCCGGCTCGGCCGGGCGGTGGGAGCAGGCGATCCGGTCGGTGCCGCGGTCATCCTGCCGGCCGTCGCGCCCGGCTCCGTCGTCGTGTCGTCGGCGGCGCCGAACATCTCCTCCGCAGCGACCCGCATCGCCCGCAGGCCGGTCAGGAAGCCGGCCCGCTCGGCGTCGGTCAGCCGTTCGATGAGCCCGGCGAGCCGCTCGCGCCGCTGCGCCCGCATGTCGCCGAAGACGACGCTCCCGGTCGGGGTGAGGCTGACCATGATCACCCGCCGATCGCCGGCGCCGCGTCCGCGCTCGACGAGCCCGCGCCGCTCCATCCGATCGACGATCCCGGTCGCACTCGCGACCGAGACGTCGAGGTTGTCGGCGAGATCGCCCATCGACCGGGGACCGTCGGCCTCGAGGACCGTCAGGACGATGAGCTGGACGATGCTCAGCGACCCGCGGTGGAGGCTCCGGAACATCCCGCCGCGCTCGCGCGGACCCCACCGGGTGAGCTCGTCGAGGAGCTCGTCGGCCAGGCTGGGACGCTCATCACGCGACGCCGGTCCTGGGGCTGGCGTGCGCGTCGAACTGTTCAACATCGCATTGAATATACAGCCCACATTGAAGGATGCCAAACGAAGAGCTCACCGCGGCATCCGGACCGGCCGATCGTCGCGCGGGGATGTGGACCGGATGTGAGCCCAGGATGGAGGTCCCGAGGCGGCGCGAGATCGACCCGGACTCAGCCCTTCGGACGGATCCGCACGATGAGCATCGCAGCCTCGTCGTCGCTGAGGACCTCGGCATCGTGGGGGATCGTCCCGTCCCAGCGGACATAGTCGCCGGGTCCGATGTCGATGACGTGGTCACCCTGGGTCATCCGGAACCGGCCGCGGAGCACGACGTGATGCTCGTCACCGGCGTGGGTGTGGGCACCGACCCGACCACCCCGACCGACGCCCGTGACCTCGAGGATCGACACATCGCGAGACGCGCGGCCATCGACGTGCTCGACGCGGCCGAGCTCGCTCGTCGAGACCGGGCGCTCGCTCGCGCGGACGACCTCGGGTTCGGCCGCGTCCTCGATCAGGAACCAGGCGGCCGGCACATCGAGGGCCGCAGCGATCGAGGTCAGGCAAGCGAGCGACGGCGACGCCTTGTCG
Organism: uncultured Chloroflexia bacterium; assembly: GCA_963783135.1. Taxonomy (GTDB): domain Bacteria; phylum Chloroflexota; class Limnocylindria; order Limnocylindrales; family CSP1-4; genus Chersky-267. Next base: position 926,036 of record CAWAMH010000005.1, read on the forward strand.
TTCTCGATCTGCGAGAGGTAGCCCACGTTCAGACCGCTCCGCTCGGCGACATTGGCCAGGGTCAGGCCGCGGGTCGAACGCCACTTCTTGATCTGGATCCCGACGGCCGGCTGACGCCGCGCGATCGGGTGGGCCTCCTCGGTCGCCATGTTTGTGCTCCGCAATATCGTCTTGACAGCGCCCATATTTGGACCTATCGTTGTGTGCATAACAAAGTCTGCTTGATGACAGCCAACTCGTCAAGCCATCGGAGGATCGTTCGGATGAACATCGCCATCATCGGAGCCGGGAACGTGGGCCGGGCGCTCGCCACGTCGTTCGCCCAGGCCGGTCACCAGGTCGTCATCGCGTCGCGCGACGCGGAGGATGCCGGGAGCGTCGCTGCGGCGACCGGCTCGCGCGTCGCCGCCTCGAACGTCGAGGCCGCCACCGCCGCCGACGTCGTCGTCCTCGCCGTGCCGTTCGACAGCGTTCCCGCGATCGCCGCCGACATCGCCGACACGGTCGCCGGCAAGGTCGTCGTCGACGTCTCGAACCGGATGTCGTTCGGTCCGACCGGACCGGACATCGACACGACGGACTCGAACGCCGAGGAGCTCGCCACCCTCCTGCCGGGCGCGCATGTCGTCAAGGCGTTCAACACGCTGTTCGCGTCGAACCAGGTCGACCCGGTGACCGATGGCGTCCGGCTCGACGGATACGTCGCCGCTGACGACGCCGCTGCGAAGGCCACGGTCCTCGGTCTCGTGGCGTCGATGGGGCTCGATCCGGTCGACGTCGGACCACTGCGGCGGGCCCGTCAGCTCGAAGGCCTGGCGTTCCTCAACATCGTCCTGAACATCACCCGTGGCGGCAGCTGGCAGTCCGGCTGGAAGCTCATCGGGGCACCGGCCACGGCACCGACGCCGGCGTGACGGAGATGGTCGACAGCGCATCGGTCGAGGCGCAGACTGGCCGGGTGGGCATCCCGGTCGTGCGCCTCAATCACGCCGTCCTCTACGTCCGCGACGCCACTCGCGCGGCGGAGTTCTACGCCCGCGTCTTCGGGTTCCAGATCGTCGAGAGCGCCTTCAACGGTCGGGCCGTGTTCATGCGGTCCGGCATCGGCGACAACCACCACGACCTCGGCCTGTTCTCGGTCGGGCCGGAGGCGCCCCGGCCGGCCCGCGGGTCGGTGGGTCTCTATCACCTCGCCTGGGAGGTCCCGACGATCGACGACCTGGCGAGCGCAGCCGCGATGCCTGACGGCCGAGGGCGCCCTCGGCGGTGCCTCGGACCACGGCGTCTCGAAGTCGCTCTACGGCGCCGATCCCGACGGCAACGAGTTCGAGATCATGTGGCGCGTCCCGCGCGAAGCGTGGGGTGAGTACGAACACCAGGGTGCCGTGCTGCCCCTCGACCTCGATCGCGAGGTCCAGCGTTGGGGCAACGAGGGTGCCGCCCGCGCCTGACGCTGGGCGCGGCGACTCGGGAGCGGCCGCGCTGGACATCCCTGCCGTGGCGGGGCACAGTGGGCCCCCGCATCGACGCCGCCATGTCGGCGGTCGCCCGCAGCGGGGCAGGAGGGCAAGCCGATGGCCAAGTACCTGTGGCAGGTGTCGTACACGACCGAGGGCCTCAAGGGGCTCGTCAAGGAGGGCGGCAGCAGCCGCGTCGCGATGATCAAGGCGCTGACCGAGCGGAACGGCGGCACGCTTGACGCGTTCTACTTCGCCTTCGGTGACGACGACGTCTACGTCATCGCGGACCTCCCGGGCAACGTCGAGGCTTCGGCGCTCAGCCTCGCCGTCGGTGCGTCCGGAGCGGCCAGCATCAAGACGACCGTGCTGCTCTCGGCCGCTGAGGTCGACGCCGCCACGAAGATCGACGTCGGCTACCGCGCCCCCGGCGCGTGACGCCTGACGCCTGACGCCTGACGCCTGACCAGGGCCGTCCTCGGACCGCGATCAGACCCGCGTCGGGTCGGGGCCGAGGACGACCTGTGACCGGCGCTCGAGCGCCAGGCGCTGGTAGTACTCGACGGTCACGAGCACGAGGGCGGCGAGGATCGCCGCCACGATGACGACGACGATCCGGGTGACGCTCCCGGTGTTCAGTGCGTCCCCGAGGGTCCTGTCGTCGCGGCTCAGGGCGCGCAGGAAGACCACGATCGACGGGAGATAGAACGAGCCGAGGAAGGCGATCCACCAGGCGATGATCAGGAGGCCGGCCCCGGCGCTGCCACCGAGCAGGGTCGTCACCTGCTTCACGATCGAGTAGGGCCGCTTGAGGCCGATGAACGGGATCCACAGGGCGAACAACGCGCCGAGCGCGCCGTGCGACGGCCAGCGCGCCGTGAGCGCCGGGACGTTCGAGACGAGCAGGGCCATCCAGAGCGACCAGAACACGCCGCTCGCCAGGTAGCCGACGAGGTAGGCCGTCCCGAGCGTGACGACACCCTGGACATGCGTCGGATCCGCCGCGACGGTGCCCGTGGCGACCGCCATCGCCTCGCGCGTCCGCAGCACGTCGAGCGCGGTCGTCCCAAGGATGAACGCGCCGGCCACGACCGCGACCGGCCAGCTCGCGCGATAGCGCACGCCCAGTCGCGTCGCCGCGGCGAGGACGGTCCGCGTCTCCTGAGCCGCCACGGCCTGGTTCGCGGCGGTCGCCTCGCTCAGCTCGGACGTGGCGCGCGGGACGCGACAGCGGTAGCAGCGCTTGTCCCGGGCGCTGTTCGTCGAGCGGCAGTCGCCGCAGATCCACATGTCGGCCATGGTCGTGAGCCTAGCGGGCTGACGTCAGCGCGCGTCAGGGTCCGAAGGTACCGGGCGAACAGGCTCGGGTTCGGCGCAGCCCCGTGCTCAGTCCGCGGTCGGGCCTCCTGTGGCGGTCGCGCTCAGCCGGCCATCCGCTCGATCGTCGCGATGTGCTCGTCGTCGTGCTCGATGACGCGCTCGAGGATGTCGCCGACGTCGAGCACGCCGAAGGTCGCGTGGGTCCCGGTCCGGGCCCAGCCGGCTGAGTCGAGCGCGGCGACCTCGTCGACGAGTGCGCGACGACCGGACCCGAATGTCTCGAGCAGCCGGTCCAGGCTTCGGTCCGGCGGTCCAGCGTCGAACCGCGGCTCGACCCAGTCCCAGCGTGGATCGGTCTGCTCGCGCAGGTCGCGCAGGCGTGGCGCCCAGACCTCCTCGTCGACGGCGACGAGATGCCGGACGATCTCGCCGACGGTCCATTCGCCGGCCGCGACCGTCTGCCCGGCGACGGGGCCGGCGGCGGACACCAGGCGGGCGGGCGTCGCGGCGAACCGGGCGACCAGCTCGGCGCGGCGACGGGTCGCGACGGGACTCATGACCGTCCGCCGGCGAGCTGCTCGAGGTAGCGGACCCGCCAGCGCTCCGTGAGCTCGACGGCATTGAACGTGTACAGGTGGACGCCGTGCACGTCGGCGCTCGGATCGGCGATGAGCGGGGCGAGCGACTCGAGCAGACCCTCAGGCTTGTAGAACCCGCCGGACCGGATCATCCGCATGACGAACCGGGCGTTCTTCGAGACGAACCGGCGGCTGTCGGCGACGCCGATCCGGGTCGCGATCGCCATCAGCTTGTGTGGCTCGACGACGCCCGGCAGCCCGATGACCGCGGGCAGGCCGATACCCTCGCCGCGGCGAGCACGCAGCCAGGACCCGATGGCGTCCGCGTCGAAGCACATCTGGGTGGTCATGTAGTCGACGAGCGGCGCCTTCGCCGCGAGCGCCGCGAGCAAGGTCGCGTCCGGGATCGTCGGGTGGCCCTGCGGGTAACACGGGATCCCGATCTCGCGCAGCCCGTGGCCGATGTCGGCCATCGCCCGGAGCAGCGACAGACCGTCGCGATAGTCACCCGGGTCCTCGGCGTCGCCGCCGACCACGAACGCCCGGTCGATGCCGGCGTCGGCCATCCGGCTGAGCAGCTCGGCGAGGTGCGCCCGGTCCCGGATCATGTGCGCCGAGAGATGGGGCACGACCACATAGCCACGCTCGCGGAGACGGGCGCTCAGCTCGATCGTCGCGGTCGATCCCCTTGGCCGGCGAGGCGGTCACCGAGACGAGTGCGCCAGGTGGCAGGAAGGCCGCCTGGTCCAGGGCGTTCTTGAGCGGGACGAGCTCGAACTTCGGGCTGGAGACGACCGACTCGACGGCTGCCCGCGACGCTCCATCGAGCCCGGACCGGCGTCGCGACGGGATCGGCACGACCGCCATCAGACGACCGCCATCAAACGAACGCGTCCGGCATCGACGCCTTCGTCCGGATGATGAACTCGAGCAGCGCCTCATCGGTCGCCTGGTCGATCGGTGGGGCTTCATACTCCGCGAGCATCCGCTTCCAGATCGCGTTCGCCCGCTGGGCCGCGTCGAGCGAACCGTCCTCCTCCCACTGCTCGAAGCTGTTGTTGTCGGCCAGCTCGGAGCGGTAGAACGCGCTCTCGAAGTTCGCGAGCGTGTGGGCCGTGCCCAGGTAGTGCGTGCCCGGCTCGTTCGTCAGGATCGCGTCGAGGGCCTGGCCGTTCTCGGACAGATCGACGCCGGCCGCCAGGACCTGCATCATCCCGCACTGGTCCGCGTCGAGGATGAACTTCTCGTAGCCGACGGTCAGTCCGCCCTCGAGCCAGCCGGCCGCGTGGAGGACGAAGTTGACCCCGGCCAGGACGGTCGGCTGGAGCGTCGCCGCGGACTCGTAGGCGGCCTGCGCGTCGGCGATCTTCGACGCACACAGGCTGCCACCCGAGCGGAACGGGACCCCGAGCCGGCGGGCCAGGGCGGCCATGACGTAGAGCACGAGCGCCGGTTCGGGGGTCCCGAAGGTCGGCGCGCCCGACTGCATCGACATCGAGCTCGCGAACGAGCCGAGGACGACCGGCGCGCCCGGACGGACGAGCTGGACGAACGTCATCCCGGCCAGCGCTTCGGCGAGCGTCTGGGCGCACACGCCGGCGGCCGTCACCGGGGCCATCGCCCCGGCGAGGATGAACGGGGTCACGAGCACCGCCTGGTTCGCCTCGGCGTAGGCGCGCGCGGCGCCGAGCATCGTCGCGTCCCACACGAGCGGGGAGTTCGCGTTGACCAGACTCAGGATCACCGGGTGGTCCTCGAGGTAGTCGGCGCCGAACAGGATGCGCGCCATCTCGACGGTGTCGCGAGCCCGCTCGGGGGCGGTCACCGAGCCCATGAACGCCTTGTCCGAGTAGCGCATGTGGGCGTAGACCATGTCGAGATGGCGTTTGTTGACCGGCACGTCGACCGGTTCGCAGACCGTCCCTCCGGAGTGGTGCAGGTGGGGGCTCGCGTAGGTCAGCTTGACCAGGTTGCGGAAGTCCTCGATCGTGCCGTAGCGGCGGCCGTTGTCCAGGTCGCGGACGAACGGCGATCCGTAGTTCGGCGCGAAGACCGTCGCGGTCCCACCGATCCGGACGTCGTTGGCGTGGTTGCGGGCGTACTGGATGAACTCCCGCGGCGCGCTCGCCTGGACGATCGACCGACACATCCCGCGCGGGAACCGGACCCGCTCGCCGTCGACGTCGGCGCCGCCCTCGCGAAGCAGCTGGACGGCCCCGGGATCGCCGCGGAAGATCAGTCCGACCTCCTGGAGGATCGTGTCGGCGTTCGCCTCGAGGAGCGCCAGTCCCTCCTCGTCGAGGACCTCGAACGGGCTGAGCTTGCGGGTCAGGAACGGGGTCCGCTCGGCATGCGCATGGAGCCGGGCGGCCTGCCGCGCGGCGCGCCCTCCGGACCGCCGCGGATGGATCTCCTCGGTCATCGTTCCTCCTCCGCCGTGGCCGCCGCGGCGGTCACGACCGCCCGGCGGCGGCGGCGATCCGCTCGGCCATCCGCGCCGCCGGCCGCCCGGCCGCTCGGCGTCGGCAGGTCGACGACGCGGGCCAGGTGATCGGACGACGCGGTCTTGTGCGGGAACGCGAGCGCCTCGACGAAGTGCTCCTGGAAGCGCGGCTCGACCGCCGTCTCGATCTTCTCGACCCGGCGCACGACGGCCTCGATCTCCGAGCGCGCCGTGCCCGACAGGAGGGCGATGAGCGCGCCGGTCCCGGCGGCGTTGCCGGCCGACCGGACGTGGTCCAGGTCGCAGTCGGGGATCAGTCCGAGGATCATCGCGTGGGTGGTGTCGATCTGGCTCCCGAACGCTCCCGCGAGCCGGATGTCGTCGACCGAGTCGACACCGGCGTGGTCCATGAGCAATCGGACACCGGCGTACAGCGCCGCCTTGGCCAGCTGGATCGCGCGGACGTCGTTCTGGGTGATGACGATCCGGGGCTGGCCGTCGTGGAGCACGTACGAGAACGTCCGGCCCTCGGGCACGATCCGCGTCGGTGCGGTCCGCCAGCCCGCCGTCGACGATCCCGTCGGTCGTGATGACCCCGGCCAGGAACAGCTCGGCGATGACCTCGACGATGCCCGAGCCGCAGATGCCGGTCACGCCCGAGCGTCGCGCTCGCGTCGTCGAAGCCGGGCTCGTCGGACCAGAGCTCGGAGCCGATGATCTTGAACCGCGGCTCGAGCGTCGTCCGGTCGATCCGGACCCGCTCGATCGCGCCCGGTGCGGCGCGTTGGCCGCCGCTGATCTGGGCACCCTCGAAGGCGGGTCCAGTCGGGCTCGACGCGGCCAGCAGACGGTGGCGGTCGCCGAACACGATCTCGGCGTTCGTCCCGACGTCGACGACGAGCGTCGTCCGGTCGGCGAGGTGCGGGGTCTCGGCCAGGATCACCCCGGCCGTGTCCGCCCCGACGTGCCCGGCGATGCAGGGCAGGACGTAGACCCGCGCACCCGGATGGGCCTTGATCCCGAGCTCCGCGGCGGTCGTCCGGACCGATCGGTCGGTGGCCAACGCGAACGGCGCCGAGCCGAGCGGGATCGGGTCGATGCCGAGGAGCAGGTGGTGCATGATCGGGTTGCCGACCACCGAGACCTCGAGGATCTCGCGCGACGGGACGTCGGCCGGTCGGCCAGCCCGGCGACGAGCTTGGCCAGCGCGCCGCGCACCGCCCGGGTCATCTCGCCGGCACCCTCGGGATGCATCATCGCGTAGGACACCCGGCTCATGAGGTCCTCGCCGAACCGGATCTGTGGGTTCATGACGCCGTTCGAGGCGAGGACCGCGCCGTCGGCCAGGTCGGCGAGGTGACCGGCGATCGTGGTCGAGCCGACGTCGATGGCCACGCCGAACGCCCGATCGTGGAACCCGGGCCAGATCGCCGTCAGCCAGCGTCCGTCGTGGACCGCGACGGTGACCTTGTACTCGCCGGCCTCGAGCGCCGGCTGGAGCGCACGGAGGACGTGGAGGTCGGTCTCGAGACCGGTCAGCCCCCATTCGGCCTCGAGCGCCTCCTGGAGCCGGGCGAGGTCGCCCGACGGTGACGCGAGCTCCGGAGGGGTCACCTCGACGTAGTGGAGCCGGACGACGGGGTCGATCGCGAAGTCGCGGACCTCGACGCCCTTGCGGACGACCTGGCGATGGACCTGGCTCTCGGGCGGGACGTCGATCAGCGCGTCTCCGAGGAGTCGCGCGGCGCAGCTCAGGCGGCGGTCCGCGGCGAGTCCGCTGACCCGGCGGTACTCGGCCTCGACGTCACCGGGCGGCGAGAGGTGGTCGGGCTCGGACGTGATCCCGTGCTTCGCGAACGTCCCGATGCCCTGGCTGACCTGACACCGGCCGCAGATGCCGCGCCCGCCGCAGACCGAGTCGATGTCGACCCCCAGCGATCGGGCGGCGTCGAGGATCGGTGGTCCCCTCGGCGAACCGACCCCGGCGCCCCGACGGGGTGAAGATGACGAGCGCGTCGGTCGAGTCGCCCATCGGTCCCGGTCAGCCCGCGAGCGTCGACTCGACGCCGGCCCCGCTGCGGCGGCGATTGACCCGCCGGCCCTGTTCGCCCTCGGGCGGTGCCTGGCGGAACGCCCGGATCCAGCGACCGCATTCGGGGTCGTTGCCCATGAGGACGTCGGCGGCCATCACCGAGTGCTTGACGCCGTCCGCGATCGGGTTCGTGATCGCCGAGGTCAGGCCGCTGGCGATCGCCATCGACAGGTACGTCCCGTTGATCCCCTCGCGGTTCGGGAGCCCGAAGCTCACGTTCGAGGCGCCGCACGTGCTGTTGACCTTGAGCTCGTCGCGCAGCCGGCCGAGGATCCGGAAGACCTGCCGGCCAGCCGTGGCCATGGCCCCGATCGGCATGAGCAGTGGATCGACGACGATGTCCTCGCGCGGGATGCCGTGGTCCGCCGCGCGCTCGACGATCCGCTTGGCGACCGCGAACCGGACGTCGGGGTCCTCGGAGATGCCGGTCTCGTCGTTCGAGATGGCCACGACCGCCGCTCCATACTTCCGGACGAGCGGCAGGACCTGCTCGAGGCGCTCGTCCTCGCCGGTGACCGAGTTGACCAGGGCCTTGCCCTCGTAGACGGCGAGCCCTGCCTCGAGCGCGGCCACGATCGACGAATCGATCGACAGGGGGACGTCGGTCAGCGACTGGACGAGCTGGATCGTCCGGGCCAGGATCGCCGGCTCGTCGGCGAGCGGGATCCCGGCATTGACATCGAGCATCTGGGCGCCGGCCTCCACCTGCGCGACGACATCGCGTTCGACCCGGCTGAAGTCGCCGGCCTTCATCTCTTCTGCGAGCAACTTGCGACCGGTCGGGTTGATCCGCTCGCCGATGACGACGAACGGCTGATCGAAGCCGATGACGACCTCACGCCGCCCGGACGATACGACGGTCCGGGTCACTCCCCGGCCCCGGTCGCGGCCAGCCCACCCGCGGCGACCAGGGCCGCGAGCTCGGTCTTCCCGTACGCCGCCTCGAGTCGGGCGGCCTCCTCATTGGCGACGGTCTCGAGGTCGTCGCCACATGGCTGCTGGGTCTTCCGCCACTCCGCGATGTAGTCGTCCATCGCCCGCTTGCTGGCCTTGACGGCCGCCTTGTCGATCGCGACCTGGAACCGCGGATGGAGGACGATCTTGCTCGCCCGCCGACCGTCCTTTGCGACGACCTGAGCCGGGATGTCCCGCCACCAGATCACGGTCAGCTGGCCGGCCATCAGGCGACGCCCCGCTGGAGTCGGCCGCCGGCCTCGTTCGTCGGCGTCGCCTGCGCGGTCGCCGCCGCGAAGGCGGTCAAGGTCAGCTCGAGCTCACCGAGCCCGGTGAGTCGCCGCTCGAACGTCAGCCCCAGCCGGGCGGCAGCGTTGCGAGCTCGCTCGGTCAGGTCGGGATCGTCGGTCTGGGCCAGGTAGACGAGCCGTCGATAGTTGCCGAAGTAGATCGGCAGCAGCTCCGGGTGGCGGTCGAGCCCGAGGCCGACGACCACGAGCGACTCGAAGTGCCGGGCGAGGAAGTCGGTCAGGAAGAACGTCGCCGGGTCGTCATCGGTCAGGCCGGCGAACGCGGCCCGACCGGCATAGAACTCGTAGCAGTGTGCTCCGGCCAGGCGCTCGACGCCCTCGGCCGCCAGGACCGGATCGAGCCGGCCACCCGTCCCGCAATCCGCATAGGCGACGAAGATCGTCTCGTACGTTCCCCGGGCGGCCCGGATCTTGGCCAGAACGGCGGCTGGGATCCGCTCCGGTCGGTTGTGGAGCTTGGCCGGCAGGCAGGTCACCTCGACGTGCTCGAAGCCGGGCCGCGCGGTCAGCTCGACGAGCTCGCGGGCGAGCGCACCACAGCCGATGACGAGGACCCGGGGCGCTGGCCCCGATCCGCTCGCGGTCGCGCCGTCGGTGAGGTTCGTGACGGGGCTCGGCGGCGCCATCGGCCCGAGATCGCTAGGCGACGTTGACGCTGGCACGGCGCTTGTCGATGAGCGCCCGGGCGGTCTCGGCCGCCACACCCGCGTCGCGACAGTACGCGTCGGCGCCGACGGCCGCTCCGAACTCCTCGTTGAGCGGCGCTCCGCCGACCAGCACGATGTAGTCGTCGCGGATCCCGCGCTGCTTGAGCGTGTCGATCACGACCTTCATGTACGGCATCGTCGTGGTCAACAGCGCCGACATCCCGAGGATGTCCGGGTGATGCTCCTCGAGCGCCGCGATGAACTTGTCCGCATCGGTGTTGATGCCGAGATCGATGACCTCGAAGCCGGCGCCCTCGAGCATCATCCCGACGAGGTTCTTGCCGATGTCGTGGATGTCGCCCTTGACCGTCCCGATCACGACCTTGCCGACGGGCTCGGCGCCGGTCTCGGCAAGGAGCGGTCGGAGCACGGCCATGCCCGACTTCATCGCGTTCGCCGCGAGCAGGACCTCGGGCACGAACAGGATGCCGTCCCGGAAGTCGATCCCGACGATCTTCATCCCGGCCACAAGCGCATCGTCGAGGACGCGCGTCGCCGCCCAGCCACGCGCCAGCAGGATGTTCGTGCCCTCGACGATCTCGGCGGCCAGCCCGTCGTAGAGGTCGTTGTGCATCTGCTCGGCCAGCTCGTCGTCGGTCAGCGACGAAAGGTCGATGTCCTGCAGATCGTCGGTCATCGGGGCTCCTGGCGGGACCATGCGATGCGGGGTTCCACGATACGGAACGGTGCCGTATGATGGAACGCGAGCGCACATGCAGCGTATCCGACGAGGGGGTCGATGTCCAGAGTCCAGTCCATCGAACGAGCCTTCGCGGTCCTCGGCGCGCTGACCGACGGTCCGCTCGGGGTGACCGAGGTCGCCGACCGGGTCGAGCTGCCGAAGAGCACGGCGGCGCGGCTCCTCGGGTCCCTGGCTCGGGAAGGCGTCGTCGAGCAGGTCCCGGGCGAGACCCGCTACCGGCTGGGCGGCCGACTCGTCACCCTGGCGACAGGCATCCGACCGAACCGCAGCTTGCCGACGATCGCCCGACCGGCGCTCGTCGAACTGGCGGCGACCATCGGCGAGGCCGCCGGTCTGTCGGTCCCGGATGGCGACCTGGTCCACTACATCGACCAGGTCGACACGCCGAATCCCGTCTCGGTCCGCGACTGGACCGGATCTCGGGTGCCCCTCCATGCGGTGTCCTCGGGTCAGGTCTTCCTCGCCTACCGGACGCCGGCCGGGCTGGAGCGCTACCTCGACCGCCCGCTCGAGCAATTCACCGACCGGACACTGGTCGAGCCCGAGGCGATCCGCGAACGCGTCCGCGAGATCCGTCGCGACGGCTATTCGTGGGTCCACGAGGAGTTCGACGAAGGGATCGACTCCGTCGCGGCTCCGGTCGCCGATGGGACGGGGGAGGTGGTCGCCGCGGTCCACCTCCACGGCCCGTCGTACCGCTTCCCGGTCGGCGGCACGGACCGCACGATCGCCGAGCAGGTCGTCGCCGCCGCGGCGCGCATCTCGGTCCGGCTGCGAGAGGACGGCTAGCGTCCGCGGCTCGGATCGCCCCGTCCCGGCCTTCCGGTCCTTCCACGGCCCGACCCAACGGTCGTCGTTCGCTCAAGTCGAGCCAGTTGGCACTGGTCGGCCCCGCCGGCCTGGACGACGCTAGTGGCCGGACGGCGGGTCACGGAGCGTTGAGGGCCGACGCCCGAGGAGGTGACCGATGACTGGAGTTGTCGGAGATCGGATCGTCGTCGAGTCGGAGAAGGTCGGCAGAGCGCCGCGTGAGGGCAAGGTCCTCCAGGTCATGGAGGCGGCGTACGGCACCCGCTATCGGGTCCTCTGGGACGACGGGCACGAGAGCACGTTCCGGCCGAGTTCCGGCAGCGCGACGATCGTCCCGGCCGGCGAGCCCGGTCCCGCGCCTCGGTAGACGCTCTAGTAGGGACCTGCCGGGCCCCGCACCCGGCGCATGCCCAGGGTCGCGATCCAGATCAGGTTCCAGGCCCAGGCCGCGGCGATCGCGGCGACGACGGCCAGCGGGATCGAGGCGGCGAAGACCGTCGGCGCGATCAGCGAGCGCCGGGTCCGCCTCCGGAACTGGTCGAGCGGGACCAGCGGGTCGAGCAGCCCGCTTCGATCCGCGTGGATGCGCATGCCGACGACGAGGTAGCCGATGACGGCATTCGTGGCCGCGTACAGAGCGACCGCAGTGGGCAATGTCGTGCGGCCGAGGACGCTCGTCGGGAACGGCAGGAAGGCGATCGCCCCAAGGAACGCCAGGTCGAGGACGATCAGCCGGCCGTCGAGACGGACGACCGAGCCGAAGAACCGGTGATGGGTCGTCCACCACATCCCGATGACGATGAAGCTCAGGAAGAAGCCGAACAGTCGGGGAGCCAGCGCGGCGATCGCCGCGCGCAGCTCGGCATCCGTCGTGATCGGTGGCAGCTCGGGCAGCCGTAGGTCGATGACCAGCAGGGTGATGGCGATCGCGATCACCGCGTCGGAGAAGAAGACCAGGCGTTCCAGATCCCGGGCCTGGCGCTGGGCCGAGTCGACCGGTCCCATGGCGGCCATCGCTGCGATCGGACCCGGCCGGCTCGTCAGCCGCTCGCCGTGCGCCGGATCTCGGCCGAGATCGCCGGCACGACCGCGTGGAGGTCGCCGATGACGGCGTACGAGGCCCGGCCCATGATCGGTGCCTCGGGATCCGTGTTGATCGCCAGGATCGCCTTGGCGGCCTTGCACCCGACGATGTGCTGGATCGCGCCGCTGATGCCGCAGGCGATGTACAGGTCCGGTGCGATGCGCGTCCCCGTCTGGCCGACCTGCATGGCGTGCGGTCGCCAGCCCGCACTGGTCACCACCCGTGAGACGCCGACCGCGGCCCCGAGCAGGGCGGCCAGCTCCTCGAGCTCGCTGAACGCCTCGCCGCTCCCGACGCCGCGCCCGCCACCGACCACCACGCGGGCATCGGCCAGCGAGACCGTGCCGGCCTCCCGGGCGACGACGCCGACGACCCGCGAGCGGAGATCCGTCTCGACGATGTCCACGGTGAAGGTCCCGACCCGGGGATCGGCCACGGCGGCCGCGGCCTCGGGCTCGATGACGTGCTCGGCGACGGTCAGGAAGCGGACCGGGCCGTCGAGGGTCGCATCTTCGAGGAGGCTGCCGGCCCAGCGCTGACGGGTCAGCCGGAACGGTTCGCCCGGCTCGGCCTCGACGCAGTTCGCCGCCATCGGGGCCCCGGCGAACGCGGCGGCGTGGGCGATCACCTCCTGTCCGCGGTCGGTCCCGGGACCGAGGACGAGGTCCACTCTGCCGGACGCCACGAGCTGGGCGACGGCGCGACCCCAGGCGGCGGGGGCGTAGGCGTCGAGCCGCGGATCGGCGACGAGATGCACGCGCGAGACGCCGTACGCACCGAGCTGGCTGGCGACCGTCTCGGCGTCGCCCCCGAACAGGATCGCCTCGAGGGGCGCTGCGGACGCCTCGGCCAGTCGCCGGGCGAGCGTCAGCGTCTCGAGCGACGAGCGATCGGGCCGGCCACTGTCGTGCTCGACGAATGCGAGGATCATCGGGTCACCAGGCCCATCCGGACGAGCAGGTCGACGACCGCGGGAGCCGCGTCCGCGCCCGTACCGAGGATCTCGACCCGCTTCTCCTGCTCGGCGGGCAGCCGCAGGCGGACCTTCGTCGGGCCCGCGGGACGTGCGGTCGGCACGATCCTGACGATCTCCTTCTTCCTGGCCCGGAGCCGGCCCGGGACCGACGGGTAGCGCGGCAGGTTGATCCCCTCGCGGACCGCGACGACGGCCGGCAGCGGCAGTTCGAAGACCTCCGAGCCGCCGGCGGCCTCGCGCCGGCAGACGGCCAGACCGTCGCGCAGCTCGAGCGCCTTGACCCCGCCGACGAACGGGAGACCGAGGGCCACGCCGACGCGGACGCCGACCTGGAAGTCGCCGCTGTCCGCGGCCTCGTTGCCGAACAGCAGGAGGTCGTAGTCCACCCCCGCGGCACGGTCGGCCTCGACCGCGTCGACGATCGCCCCGGCGGTCGCCAGCGGGTCCCAGTCGCGTCCGTCGGTCTCGAGGAGGATCGCCCGGTCGACCCCGATCGCCATCATGTCGCGGAGCTGGTCGGCGGCCTCGTCCGGTCCGAGGGTCAGGACGGTCGAGCTGCCGCCCTGCGCCTCGACGATCCGGACCGCCTCCTCCGCGGCGCACTCCTCGTGGGGGCTGACCGTGAACCCGAGGAAGCGCGTGTCGATCGACTGCTCGTCGGCCGTGAGGACTACCCGCCCACCGGTCTCCGGAACGCGCTTGACGCAGACGAGCACGTTCATCGGGGGCATGGGTTCAGGACCGGATCCGCGCGTTCGTCGGGTCGAAGGCCGGGGTGCTGCCGACGACGGCGATCGTCACGGCGTAGCGCTCGCCGAAGTACTCGACGAGGAGTCGGTCGCCCTCCACCGCGGCCTCCGGTGGGAGATAGCTCATGAGGATGTGCTTGCCGAGCGACGGTCCCGATCCGGCGCTCGTCACATACGACCGGCGGCCCTTGGCGTCCACGAGCGGCCGGCCATCGGCCGACAGGATCGGCTCGCGGCCGAGCATATAGCGCTTGACTGCGCCGGCGGAGGTCGGATCGTCGAGGGTGAGGGTGCACAGGATGGCCGCCGGCGGCTTCGATCGCTGGTCCAGATAGGCGGCCTTGCCGACGAAGTCGGCGTCCTTGACCTTCGGACGCGCCATCCCGGCCTCGACCAGGTCGTACTCGAGCTCGAGCTCCGCGCCGTGCGCTCGATAGCCCTTCTCGAGCCGACCCGTCGTGGCGTACACGCCGATCCCGATTGGGACGACGCCGTGCGGCTGGCCCGCCTCCCAGAGCGTGTCCCACAGGCGCAGGCCCTGCTCCATCGGGCAGTAGATCTCCCAGCCGAGCTCGCCGACGTAGGAGATCCGGGACATCAGCGTGCGGACGCTCCCGAGGTCGACGCTGCGGGCCGTCCCGAACGGGAACGCCGCGTCGGACAGGTCGTCGCGCGCCACCGACTGGACGAGGTCGCGCGCCCGCGGACCCCAGACCCCCACCGTGTACAAGGCGGAGGTCAGGTCCGCGAGCTGCGCGGACCCGTCCGCCGGCAGGTGGTCGACGAACCACTTCTTGTCGCGCATCCCCATCCCACCGCCGGTCACCACCCGGTAGCGGTCGCCGGCCAGGCGGATGATCGTGAGGTCGGCGACGATCCCGCCGGCAGCGTTGAGGAGCGGGGTGTAGATCACCCGTCCGGGCGGCACGTCGACCCGATTGACGACGAGGCCTTCGAGGTAGGCCGTCGCGCCCGGCCCGGTCACGTCGAAGATCGCGAATGCCGCCAGGTCGACCAGCCCGACCCGATCGCGCATCGCCAGGTGCTCGGCATTGATGATCGGCGACCACCAGCGCGATTCCCACTCGGCCGCCCGGGGCATCACCCGATCGCCGTAGTCGGCGAGCAGTCGCTCGTTCGCGCCATACCAGAACGGTCGTTCCCAGCCGGCCGCCTCGAAGAACTCCGCGCCGAGCTCGCGCTGGCGGATGTTCACGGGGCTCAGCCGGACGTTCCGGTTCGAGGCCCACTGCTCCATCGGGTGGACGATCCCGTAGGTCTTGTTGAAGCCCTCCGCGCTGCGGGCCTCGATGTGCGCGGCGGTCCGGTGATGGTCGTAGAACCGGGCGATGTCCGAGCCGTGCGGGTCGATCTCTGGCGTGCCGTCGGTCATCCACTCGGCGACCATCCGGGCGATCCCCGGCGCCTCCTTGATCCAGATCGCGGCCGTCGACCAGAGGCCGTTGACCTCGGGGGTCTCACCCAGGATGGGCATCCCGTCGGGGGTCAGCGACAGGAGCCCGTTGATCGCGTAGCGGACGCCGACCCGCTCGTCGCCGAGGATCGCCGGGACGAGCTCGAGCGCCTGCTCCATCTGCAGGTCGAAGTCGTCGCTCGTGAACGGCAGCTCGGTCGGCGACTGCGCCGACGCCTCGATCGACGGGATGTCGTCCGGTGCCATCAGGATCGGCCGGTGGGCGTACGAGCCGACCTCGAGGTCGCCGCCGTGCTGGCGCTCGTACATGTTCGTGTCCATGTCGCGGACGATCGGGAACTCGATCTCGCCCTTGGTGTCGGCGAACAGCGGGACCGGTCCGACGCTGATCATCTGGTGGATCGCCGGCGTGAGCGGGATCGACGCGCCGGCCATCCGCGCGATGCGCGGGCTCCAGACGCCGCATGCCACGACGACGGTGTCGGTCCGGATCGTCCCGCGCGTGGTGTGGACCGCGGCGACGCGCCCGTCGACGACATCAAGCCCGGTCGTCTCGGTCATCGGGCTCAGGGTCAGCGCCCCGAGCGCCTGGGCCGCCTCGCGCATGAGGGTACCGGCCCGGAGCGAGTCGACGACCCCGACCCCGGGCTGGTAGAACCCCCCGAGGATGACCGAGTCCTCGATGTACGGGACGAGCTCGCGGACCCGGCTGGGCGTGATGAGCTCCGCCTCGATGCCCCACGACGTCGCGGAGGCCATCCGGCGCTTCAGCTCCTCCATCCGCTCGGGCGTCCGGGCGACCTCGATCCCGCCGCTCTGGGTGAAGACGCCGAGCTCCTTGTACTGGACGACGCTGTCGAGGGTCAGCGCCGTCATCTCCTTGGAGTGGTCGGTGAGGTAGATGAAGTTCGATGCGTGGCCGGTCGATCCGCCCGGGTTGGGCAAGGCGCCCTTCTCGATCTGGACGATGTCCCGCCAGCCGAGCCGGGCGAGGTGATGGGCCATGCTGTTGCCGACGATGCCGGCGCCGATGATCACGACCCTGGCCCGGTCCGGAAGCACACTCATGCGCCGACGATCCCTCCTCGCGGCCGCCGCGGGTGGGCCAGCCGGGGACCGATAGTAGCGCGCCGGTCCGGCCCGCGGGACCGCCTTGACGCCGACCGTCCGAGCGCTCAATCCTCGTCGGACCGTAGAAGGGGGTCTTGTGCCCAGCCTGTTCATCGATGGCCGGTGGGTCGCGTCCGGCGACGGGACCCTCGCCCCCGTCATCAACCCGTCCGACGGGAGCGTCGTCGCCGAGGTCGATGTCGCCACGGACGACCAGGTCCAGGCCGCGATCGCCGCCGCTCGTCGCGCCTTCGACGCGCCCGACTGGCCGCGGACCCCGACCGGCGACCGTGCGGCGCTGCTCGATCGAGTCGCCGGCCTGATCGACCGCGACCTCGAGGAGATGGCTCGGCTCGAGACGCTCAACACCGGCAAGGCGATGCGCGAGAGCCGCTGGGACATGAGCGACGTCGCCCGGGTCTTCCGCTACTACGCCGACCTCGCCGACAAGGAGGCCGGCCGGCTCGTCGACACGAACGACCCGAACGCGCTGAGCCGCATCGTCTACGAGCCTGTCGGCGTCTGCGCGCTCATCGGACCCTGGAACTACCCGCTCCTCCAGATGAGCTGGAAAGTCGCTCCGGCCCTCGCGGCCGGCAACTCGATCGTGATGAAGCCGGCGAATTACACCCCGCTCAGCACGATCCACCTCACGCGGCTGCTCGAGGAGGCGGGCCTGCCCAAGGGCGTCGCGAACCTCGTCATCGGGCCGGGCCCACGTGTGGGCCAGGCGCTCGCCGACAGCCCCGACGTCGACCTGATCTCGCTGACCGGCGGGCTCGAGGCCGGCCGGGCGCTGCTCCGCGGCGCGGCGGTCAACGTCAAGCGGGTCGCCCTCGAGCTCGGCGGGAAGAGCCCGAACATCGTGTTCGCCGATGCCGA
The DNA here is from genome assembly GCA_963783135.1 of uncultured Chloroflexia bacterium. Classification (GTDB taxonomy): domain Bacteria; phylum Chloroflexota; class Limnocylindria; order Limnocylindrales; family CSP1-4; genus Chersky-267. Next base: position 943,647 of record CAWAMH010000005.1, read on the forward strand.
CTTCGAGACGGCGGTCGACAACGCCCTCACGGCCGCGTTCGTCCACTCCGGGCAGGTCTGCTCGGCGGGCTGCCGGGCCATCGTCGAGGACTCGATCTACGATGCGTTCGTCGCCGAGATCGGGCGACGCGCCGACCGGATCCGGCTCGGCCTCGGGACCGACGACGCGACCGAGGCCGGGGCGCTCATCAGTGCCGACCATCGGGCGAAGGTCGAAGGCTATGTCGCATCGGCGATCGAGGAGGGCGCCCGCCTCGTCGCCGGTGGCCGCCGGCCGGACGAGCCGGAGCTCCAGGCCGGCTTCTTCTATCGACCGACGGTCTTCGCCGACGTCCGGCGCGACATGCGGATCGTGCGCGAAGAGGTGTTCGGGCCGGTCCTGACCATCGAGCGGTTCACCACCGAGGACGAGGCGGTCGAGCTCGGCAACGACACGACGTACGGCCTCGCGGGCGCGGTCTGGACGGCCGACGCAGGACGCGCCCAGCGGGTCGCCGCCCGGCTTCGCCATGGGACCGTCTGGATCAACGACTACAACACGTACCTGCCCCAGGCGGAGTGGGGCGGGTTCAAGCAGTCGGGTATCGGCCGCGAGCTCGGACCGAGCGGTCTCGACGAGTACCGCGAGGCCAAGCACATCTGGCAGAACACCGACCCGAAGCCCGGCGGCTGGTTCGCCGGCTGACAGCCGCTCGAGAACGTCGAAGGCGCCCCGGGTGGCCGGGGCGCCTTCGTGGTGTCTGCCGTGAACGGCTTATTCGGATGGGATCTCCGCGTGGATCGCGTCGAGGTCCACGCCCTGTGAGCGGCGATAGAGCCGAGCGGCGACGTACAGCACGGCCGCCGCGCCGTAGACCACGCCGAGGAAGATGATCGAGTTCGTGTTGCCGACCCCGATCCCGTACAGCGGGTCCTTGAGCCACAGGATGATCGTCCAGGCGAGGATCACCGAGGTGATGAGCCCGGCGCCGCTGACGACCAGTTTGAGATGGGCGACCGGGGAGTTGTCGAAGATCGCCGGCTTGTACCAGGGCAGGATCGTGGCGGCCACGGTGCTGCCGAGGAACGTGACCGCGATGACCAGGGTGGCGTCGAGCGTGAGCGCCCGGAAGTCCGAGCTGTAGGCGTAGATCACGCTGACCACGATCGCCGGGACCATGATGTAGAGCAGCGCGATGACGGGCACCGCTCGTCGCTCGGACACCTGGGCCGCGTGATCGGGCAGCACCCGGTCGAACGCCGCCGCGAAGATCATCCGGGTCGAGGACAGGAACAGCGTCCCCGACCAGCCTAGGAACCACACCCCGAACAGCACGACCATCCCGATCTGGAAGATCGAGTTGTCGATGAGATACGACGCGAGGAGCGGTGGGTAGCTCCAGATCGGGACCGTCGGGGCCGTCGTCGTATAGCCGTAGAAGTTGTTGATGAAGTTCGCGTTCGTGGCCGTGAAGAAGTCCCAGCCGAACGTCTTCGCCGCGAGGAGCACGAACAGGATCGCCAGTACGGCGGTGACCCAGATCCCGCCGAGCATCCCGCGCAGGACCTTTCGGAAGTCACCCGAGCCGCGGACCTCGCCGTACAGCGTCGAGCCCCAGTTCGGGTAGAGGATCCAGAACAGCATGAACGGGATCATCGCGAGGGTCGCGAGCAGCGTGTCCGACAGACTGGCGCCCATGTCCGTGGGCGCGAGCGTCGTCACCCAGGCGTCGTTCACGGCGGCGTCGGCGAGCGTCTTGTCGTACGCGCCGGTCACCCCGAACAGCGATGCGTTCGCCCGGTCGAAGGCGACCTTGAAGTCGGCCTGGCTCGAGAAGAGCATCAGGACGACCATGATGCCGAGGCCGACGAGGCCGAGGTAGAAACACCACTTCTGGATCCGGGCGTAGCCGGCCATGCCGAGCGCGACGAGCGCCGACGTCAGGATGATGGTCACGATCGACACGAACAGGATGCCGTTGTTCGACGCGAAGAACGACAGGCCGTCGGACGACTTGACCAGCGCGGCGAGCGGCTGGAAGAACTCGATGTTGAGGATCGCGCCGTAGATCGGCGCCCACATCGCCAGGATGAACCACCAGCCGGTGGCGGCCAGGACGAACCCGATCCCGCCATTCAGCCGACCGATGATCCCACCGACGATGACGCCGACGATCGCGGCGCCGATCGCGACCGCATCGCCCATCGCCAGGGCGTTGGAGACCAGGAAGAAGCCGATCCCACCGACGACTGCCCCGGTCAGCGTGCCGGGGATGCCGTCGAGGACGCGGCTCTGCCAGACGTAGTCACCACCCGCCCGCGGCATCGCCGCGATGAGGCCGGCATACGCGACCGCCAGGAAGGTGACCGCGATGGCTGCGAGCAAGATCGACAACAGGGGGTTCGCCCCTGGCACGTAGGCGAAGACGGCCAGGCTGTAGAACATGCCCAGCGTGACGAGGTTGACCGACATGAACGAGTACGTGAAGGCGTCGAACCCGGACCAGCCCTTCACCAGGCCGGTCGCATTCCTGAGGAACAGAGACGGCGCCGCGGTACCGGAAGCCATGATTCCCTCCTCTGTCCGAACGATCCCCCCGCCAGACGTGAGTCGTCAGCCGTTGATCAGCAGATAACGCTTCACCTGGCCTTTCTTGACATCGAGGTCGACGACGGCCGCCTGGAGCACCCCGTCCTCGTAGGAGCTACCGGGGTTCACCGCCAGGGTGGATCCGAGCTTCACCGCGCCCTTGCCCTCGTGGATGTGACCGTGCAGTGAGAGGGCCGGCCCATAGGCGAGGATCGACTCCCGGACGGCCTTGGAGCCCACGGGGATGAGCGCCTGGCCGCCGGACACGTAGTTCATCTCTGCGTCGAGCTTCGGCGCATTGTCAAGGTTCGAACCGTACGGCGGCGCGTGGAAATTGAAGATCGACCGATGCGGGTCGGGGACCTCGCTCACCAGTGCGTCGATCCGCTCCCGAAGCTCGGGCTCGGGCAGCTCCCGATAGGTGTTCCACGGCGTCGGGATTGGCCCAGCCGGTCGACACGAGCGAGAAGCCATCGAGCGAGATCGTGTTCGCCTCGCCGAGCTCCACGCGCTCCGCTCGGTCGATGATCGGGTCGATCTCGAAGATGTCGTCGTTGGCCGGCGAGACGATGCAGCGGATGTCCGATCCGGCGAGCCGCTCGTCGGCCAGCGCCATCCAGCGCTCGACCGCCGCGAGCATCACCGCCTTGAACCGTGCGTCGACGAGCCCCGGGTCGGTCGCCCAGGCATCGACCTCGTCGCGCGACAGGCGGACCGGGTAGTAGCCTCGGTCGCCGATCCGCTTCTCCATCGCCCGGACCTCGTCTTCGGAGGACAGGACGTGACGCTGCTCCTGGACGGTGACCTCCCAGCCTCCGTTGTCGGCCACGATCGGCACCATCGCCTTGCCGGTCATGTCGCCGCCCATGATCAGGACGTCGGCCTTGTGGAACGCGCCCGCGTTCAGGAACTTGCGCCAGCACACCTCGGAACCGTGGATGTCGGTCGCGAAGAAGACCCTCATGGCGCTCCTCGTCCAGCCTCGCGTCCGCCGATCACTGGCCGCCGTGCCCCATCTCTTCGGGCTCCTGGTACCAGCTGGTGCGCTCACCGACCCGCGCCCGGAGCCGCCACTTCGTGGACTTCGGGGCGTCGTTGATCGCCGTCCGCAGGTTCGCCACCTGGGTCGCCGGGTCGAACAGGATGGCCCGGCCATTGTTCAGGTCGAGGTCGGCCGGCGTGAGCTCCACCGCGAGGTACTGATCGAGCGTGTCGAGGTTGCCCGTGACGGTCCGCCACCAGCCCCAGTCGTTCGAGGTGAATGACAGGATCCGGGGGACGTTGATCGACCCCAGACCGTGCCGCGAGTCGGGTGCGCCATCGTCGTTGCCGAGCGGGTGCTCGGCGAGCAGGACGAGCGCATCCAGGACGTCCTTGCGGTTGATCTTCACGATCTGGAGCTTGGACAGGAGCAGCTCCGCGAGCGGCAGGGTCGGGCTCGACTTCGCGAGCCGATCGCTGAACTCGAACCGGTGGCACATCTCGAGGCTGTCGACGAGCACGTCGACCGGCCGATTGCGCGGGACGTCGACGAAGTACGCCTGCTTGCCACCGAACAGCGCGTTGTGGCGCTTGTCGGGGGTGTAGCCCTCGCTCGCGAGGAGCTCGTAGAACGCACCGCGATCGCGCGACCGTGTCGCGAAGTCGAGGTCGACCTCGACCCGCCGGGTCCGTGCCGGCCAGTCCGGGGCGTGGGCTCGGATCGCCATGCCGCCCATCAACCGGACGAGCAGACCGCGCGCGTCCGCGAGGTCGATGACGCGCAGCGCCTCGTCGAGCGGATCCGGGAGGGTACGCGGGTCGCTTCCGACCGCCCCATCCGCCGTCATCGAGCACCTCAGTGGTCGGTGCCGACCGTCTGATGCGGCCGGCGGGTCCGGTCGGCAGTATAGGTCTGCGTCAACCTATCCTGACCGGTGCACATGCCACTCCGTCTGCGTCCTCCAAGGCTCCGCCGATGACGTCGACCGACCCGCGGACCGCCACGATCCTCGACGCCATCGGCGACACGCCGCTCGTCCAGGTCGATGGGATCTGGGTGAAGCTCGAGTTCCTCAACCCGTCGGGCTCGATCAAGGCCCGTCTGGCGAAGTACATGATCGAGCGCGCCGAGCGCGAGGGGCTCCTCCGGCCGGGTGACACGATCGTCGAGGCGAGCAGCGGCAACACCGGTAACGCGATGAGCATGGTCGCGGCCGTGAAGGGCTATCGGATGCTCGTCGTCATGCCGAACGGGATGAGCCCCGAGCGAGTCGCGATATCCCGGGCGTTCGGCGCCGAGGTCCTCTCGATCGGCGACTTCCACGTCAACGACGCGCTCGCTAAGGCGCGCGAGCTCGGCGCCCAACCCGGCTACTTCGCGCCGCAGCAGTTCGACAACGAGTGGAACGTGGACGAGAACCGTTCGTGGCTCGGTCGCGAGATCCTCGACCAGATTCCGGCGGGTGTGATCCCCGATGCGCTCCTGGCCGGGGTCGGGACCGGCGGGACGCTCATCGGCGTGGGGCGCGCGCTGCGCGAGATCAACCCGACCGTGCGGATCGTCGGCGTCGAGCCGAACGAGTCATGCACGCTCATGTGCGGCGAGGTCGGCCGCCATCTCATCGAGGGCATCGCCGACGGCTTCGTGCCGGGGATCTTCGAGCGTCATCGCAGCCTCGTCGACGACCTCGTCTCGGTCGACAGCCCGTCGTGCGTCGCCGAGATGCGCCGACTCGCGCGCGAGCACGGCATGTTCGTCGGACCGAGCTCGGGTGCCAACCTCGTCGCCGCTCGGAGATACCGCGAGGAGCACCCCGAGCTGACCGACATCGTCACGTTCTTCTCCGACGAAGGCGAGAAGTACCTGAGCGACTACTTCATCGGGACGTGATCCTGCTCGAAGCGATCGACGGGTAACGTCGACGGTCCCGGAGCGTCTCATCGGGCGGAGGGATCCATCCGATGCTCCGATCCGGCTGTCTGCTCCTCGTACCGCTCCTGATGATCGCGTGCGCGCCGACCACTCCGGTGTCGACCACGGCCGCGTCATCATCGTTCGGGGATGCCGCCCCGTCCCAAGCGGTCTCCGATCCGTCGGCGGTCATGCCCGCGTCAGCGGAACCGGCGGCGGCCGTACCGACGGCGATCCCGAGCGAGGCTGCGACGCCGAGCTCGGCTCCGACGCCGAGCTCGGCTCCCGGTACGTCGTCGATCCCGACGGTCTGGACCGAGGTGCTCGGGCCGTCTGCGCTCGGTGGCGACCAGGTGCTCGGGGTGATCCCGTTCTCGGGAGGGCTCCTCGCCTACGGCCAGGGCGACGGCGGCGTTGTCATGTGGACGTCGCGCAACGGCCTGTCGTGGAGGCGAGTCCCCGCCCAGGCGCCGTTCAACGATCCGAACCTGGTCGTCCGCGCCGCGATCGCCGGCCGTCGCGGGATCGTCGCCGTGGGTGAGGCGAACGGTCATGGCGCGGTTCTCACCTCCAAGGATGGCCTGACGTGGCGCCGGACGCCCGATCAGGCGTCGCTCCGACCCCGCCAGGGACAAGCCGTCAGGATCAACGCTGTCACGCAGACCGACACCGGGTACGTGGCGGTGGGCGGGACGACGCTGGCGCGCGGGCCCGCCCTTGCCGCTGTCGCTCCTGTGACGTGGACCTCGTCAGATGGTCGTCACTGGAGGCGGGGATCCTCCATCACGGACCCGGGCATCAACCTCGCCACGGTCACTGCTGCGCCGAGCGGCCTCGTGGCGATCGGAAGTGCCTACAACCCACCGATGAGGACCGTCGTCTTTCGGTCGACCGATGGCCGCGACTGGAGGCGGCTGCCGGACCAGACGTCGTTCAAGGGGGCGGCCGTCCAGGACGTCGCCTTCAACGGAGGTCGGTTCGTTGCCGGCGGCATCGAGTTCATCGGCGGAGGCGCCTTTCCTGCCGTCTGGACGTCGACCGATGGTCGGTCGTGGCGGTACTGGCGACTGTCGCGCAAGATCGGTCAGGTGTTCCATGTGAGCCCGATCGGAGACGGCTTCGGCGTCGCAGGACCATCGACAGAGACGACCGGAGTGTGGCTCTCGACCGATGGACGTCGATGGGTCGGCGACAAGCCCGAGCTGGATGCCCCGTATGACATGGCGGCCACGGACGCCCTCATCTGCCTCGTCGGCCTCGACGGGATCTGGATCAAGGCCAGACCGTAGGGTTCGCGGGTAGCCCCTGCTATCGTTCGGGAGTGGTCACGACAGCGCCGGCGACTGGCCGGATGGTCTCGCTCTCGACCGGTCCCCTCGACGTCCGCTGGCTCGGTCGGATCGACTACCGCGAGGCCTGGGCGCTCCAGAAACGCCTCGTCGACGAGCGGGTGGCCGGTGCCATCGGCGACACGCTGCTCCTCCTCGAGCACCCGCCGGTCCTGACCCTCGGCCGGCAGGCGAGCGCCGACCACGTCCGGGCGACACCGGATGAGCTCGACCGACGTGGGATCGAGCTCATCCGCGTCGAGCGCGGCGGCGAGGTCACCTATCACGGCCCGGGCCAGCTGGTCGCCTACCCGATCGTGGCGCTGGCCCGCCAGGGGATCCTGCTCCGGCCGTTCGTCCGGGCGCTCGAAGGCGCGCTGATCGACACCTGTCGAGAGCTTGAGGTGGACGCCGAGCGACGCGACGGCCAGCCCGGCTGCTGGGTCGACGTCGAGGGACCGCGACCGCGCAAGATCGGCGCGCTCGGGCTACGGGTCGAGCGGGGCGTGAGCTATCACGGGGTCGCCCTGAACGTGACGGTCGACCTGACCGCCTTCGAGCTCATCGACGCCTGTGGGATGCCGGATGTCGAGTCGACGTCGATCGCCCGGGAGCTCGGACGACCCGACGACCCGCCGTCGACCACCAGCGTCGAGGCCGCCGGCCGACGGTTCGCCGCTGCCCTGGACGACCGCCTGACCGGGATCGCCTGACGGGATGTCGGCCGGGCTGTTCGAGCTGCGCAAGGATGCGATCACCGGCTGGTGGGTCGCGACGGTCGTCGACCGGACGTTCCACCGCGACCGGTTCCGGCTGGCCGCGGCGCCCGTCGACGATGACGGCGACTGCCAGAACTGCCGCGACCCGGGCGGCGACGGGGTCCGCCTGCGGACGCTGAAGGACTTCGCCTTCCATGTGGTCGGCACCGAGGATGAGGCCCGTCGGCTCGAGCGCGATCTCGCCCAGGTCGCGCTCGAGCAGGCCCGCTCGTCGGGCAGCTGGCGGACGGTCGTGGCCCCGCCACGCGAGCACCGCCCGCTCCAGTCCGTGGGTGGCGCGATCGTCGGCGAGATGCTCCGGACCTGTCGGGATGCGATCGCGTCGGCGTCGACGTCCGGCCAGACCGCCTACGTCCAGGTCGTCCAGAACTGGGGCGCCCAGGCCGGTGCCCGGACCAACCATCTGTGCCTGGATCTGTACGACCTCCCCCAGGTCCCGCATCGGGTCGCGGAGGAGATCGGCGGGGCGGCCAGGTTCGTCATCCGCGAAGGCGAGTGTCCGTTCTGCCGGCTCGTCCGCGACGAGCCCCGCCTCGGCGATCGCCTCGTCTGGGAGGATGCCGCCTCGGTCGCCTTCGCCCCGTTCGCCTCACGTTCGCCGTTCGAGGTCTGGATCGTCCCGCGCCGGCACGCCGCCGATTTCGGCGAGGCGAGCGACGTCGATGTCACGGCGACCGCCGAGGCGTTGCGCCAGGTCCTCGGCCGGCTCGCCGGGCTCGACGGCCCGCCCCACAACCTCGTCCTGCATACCGCTCCGATCGGCGAGCGGATCGACGCGACGTATCACTGGCACTGGGAGATCCACCCTCGCCTCCGGGAGATCGCCGGGCTCGAGCTCGGCACGGGATTGCCGGTGAATCCGGTATCGCCCGAGGAAGCCGTCGAGGAGTTGCTGCGAACGGCGGTCGGCGCGAGCGAAGGTCGTTGATGGGCCAGCGTCACACCGGCGATGGGGCCATCGTCTCTCGGCCGTGCATCCCACAGGTCGCCTTGCCCTTGTGTCGGACCGCGTCGTGACCGATCACTCGGCCAGGACCGCCGCCGACACGTTCATCGAGGATCTGTTCGCCAAGCATCAGGGCGAGATCTACGCCTACCTGTACCGGATGGTCCGTGACCCCGAGCTGGCCGCCGACATGACCCAGGACGCGTTCGTGAAGGCCTATCGGAATCACGCCTCGCTCGAGGATCCGACCCACGCCCGAGCCTGGCTGTACCAGATCGCCCATCGCGTCGCGCTCGACGAGTTCCGGCGACGCAAGATCGTCCGGTTCATGCCCTGGACGGGGGAGTCGCACGGCTCCGCCCCGTCCGCCGAGCATCTCGCGATGGACACCCGGCTGTCCGCACCGCTCCAGCGCGCCCTTGACAAGATCCCCGAGCGTCAACGCGCCGCGCTGCTCTTGGCCGAGCTCCACGACCTGACCGGGCTCGAGCTCGCTGCCGCGCTCGGCGTCAGCCACGTCGCCGCCCGAGCGCTGCTGACCCGGGCCCGCGAGAGTCTTCGCCAGGCCCTCGCAGCCGAGCGGACCGCCGAGGCCGAGGATGAGGCGCAGGGCCGCTGCACGGTCGACCCCACCGAGCGGTCGATCCGGGACCGCGGGCTGATGGACCGTCGCCACAACGATCCGCAGACCCCGCACGAGCGGGCACGCGTCCTTGCTTCGGACCGGCTCGATGAGCCGCTCGAGGCCGCCGACGAGGCCTGGCTCGAGGGTCACCTGGCCGGCTGCGATGCCTGCCGGGCGATCGCCGCGGCCTACGCGGAGGATCGTGCGCTCCTCCGGGCGATGCCGGTGCCCGAGCCCCCGCGGGACCTCTGGGCCCGAACGTCCGTCGCGCTCGAGCGCGAGCGGGCGGGCCGCTCGATCCCGCTCGCGTCGGCGCCACGCCTGCGCATCCGCTGGCAGGCGCTCGCGGGTACCGCCGCCGTCCTCCTGATCGGGGTCGTCGCCGGCCGAGCGCTGCTCCCGCCACCGGGCTCGGGCGTGGCCGTGACCGGGAGCGCCGCCCCGAGCGGCGGAACCACAGCCGATGCGACGCCGCCCGACGTCTCGACCGGGGACGTCGCCTGGGCTGCGCCGGGCGCCGATGGGACCTACACCGTGAACCTGGCCAACCTCGACTCCGTCTGCTCGGATACCGCCTCGGCACGACCGGACTGCGGCTCGCTCGATGCCGGTGCCAAGGCGATCGGCTCGCTCCGGTCGCGGCCGGGGCAGGTGGTCCTGGCGCCCGAGGCCGGACAGGCTGCCGTGGTCGACGCCAGCGCCGCCACGACGGGCGGATCGATCATGGTCGTGCCGATGGACCGACCGACGCCGCAACCGTCGTCCCCGCCGGCCAGCCAGCCCGCGCCGACGCCGACGCCGAAGCCGAGCGCGACCGCCACGACCAGCCCCACCGAGAGCCCGACGACCGCCGCGTCCAGCGGCAAGCCGCCAGCGAGCGGGTCGCCCAGCCCGTCGACCGGGTCGGCGACGGCGAGTCCGCCCGGCGCGAGCCCGACGACCGGCCCGTCGATCAGCCCCAAGCCCACTCCGAGCGCCGCCGGATCGCCCGACGCGACCGACACGCCACTCCCGACCGCGACCGCCGCCGCGCTGGCCATCATCGAGGACGTGATCGTCGTCGGAGGCGACGCCGCGTACTCGCCCGACGGCGAGTGGTTGGCCTTCTCGGCCCGACCGGCCGATGGCTCGGCCGGTCCGGATGTCTTCGTCTGGCGGGTCGGGGACGAGCGAGCCGTGCCGTTGACCGACGATCACGGGACGGTCTTCTCGGCCTGGGTCGACGACAAGATCCTGGCCAGCCGGGCCGCACCCGCCGGGAGCGCGTCGGCGTCCGGCGCGTCCGCGGACCCCGGGCATCGGCTGCCGATCTCGATCCAGCTCGATCCGGCGACCGGCAAGCAGCGCGGGTCCGATCTCGTCGGCCTGTGGCGCCCCGTCGTCGACCCGACCGGTCGCTGGGTCGTCTACTGGACGGGCTCGCTCGTCCCGATGGTGCGACGCACACCCTCGTGCCCGCTGACGGGCGTCTGGTCATCGACCGCTGGGATGCGGATCTCGGCGATGGCCCGGACGGCACCTCGGGTGCACAGCCGCTCGTCGACGTCAAGGATGCGGACCCGACCCGCGACTTGGAGGCACGTTGGGACCCCACCGGTCGCTTCCTCGGGTTGTGGGTCGCGGACCCGCTGACCGCCGGGCTCGGTCGGCTCGACCTGCTCGCGATCGACCGGACGACGCGGCCTCGTCGACCTCGATCACAAGCCGAGCCTGCGGGCGGCGCCGGCGCTCGCCGGCTTCGCGATCGGCGACGGCCGGATCGCCTGGGCAACCCCGCCCGGTCAGGACGGCGACGGGAGCCGGCTGCTCGTCCTGGCGTGGAAGGGTCCGGACGCCGGCCGGACCCGTTCGCAGCCCGCGCCCGGCGGACATCGTCGTCGTCCGCTAAGGCACGCGAGGACCCTCCTGACGACAGGGGTCCGCTCCCCACTGGCGCGGTCGTTCCGGTGCGGTCTTGTGCGGTTACGACCCACTCCGGTGTGGCAGGAACTCGCCGGATGGGCTATGGTTGCCGCCTGTGCGACCCAAGACCATCGTCGCGGGTGCGGTGCTCACCACTGCGCTCGCACTGGTCGCCGCACCCGGTTTCGCGGGATCCCGGACCCCGGCTCCGTACGAGCCGGTACCGGCAGTGGCGTTCCAGGCACTCAAGTCCGACGCGAACGCACGATCGACGGCCTCGATCGAGCGGTTGGACGCCGCCCATGAGTCGGCCGGCCGGCTGACGCCGACGGCGATCTTCGCCGAGCCCGCCGCGGAGGCGCCGGTCGACATCCCGGTCCTCAAGCGCAGCGTGGCGCAACCGGAACCTGCCCCGGCCAAGGTCTACAAGAAGGCGAAGTCGGTCCTGAAGGGCAAGGCCACGTTCTACGACAACGGGACCACGGCGATGCGCCTGCCGCGCGGCACGGTGGTCCGGGTCTGCGGCGCCGGTGGTTGTCTGGAGCGGGTCATCAACGACTACGGTCCGGTGGCCGGGACCAACCGGATCATCGACCTCTACAAGCCCGATTTCTTCAAGATCTGCGGCTGCGGCTCGTGGTCCGGTGTCACGAACGTGAAGGTCTACGTCTACGGCATCCCGTGACCCGAGCGAGGCCGTCCCCCGACCGGCCGCGGCCCTCGTGCTGGGGTAGACTCAGCGCCGACCTTTAAGGACCGGTCCGAGAGACCGGGAAGGAGCGGGCGTGCAGCGAGCCGACGGCGGTCCCCGATGACCGGGCGCCAGATCATGACCGCGGACGAGATCCGTCGGGCGACGGTCCGCATCTCCCATGAGATCGTCGAGAAGCAGGCCGGCACCGCCGGTCTCGCGCTCGTCGGCATCCAACGCCGCGGCGTCCCGCTCGCCCACCGGATCGCCGAGTCGATCGCCGAGCACGAAGGCGTCGCCCTCCCGGTCGGGGCGCTCGACATCACGTTCTATCGCGACGACCTGTCGCTCGTGGCCCAGCAGCCGCTCGTCAAGGGCACCGACCTGCCGTTCGACCTGAACGGCGCGACGGTCGTCCTGGTGGACGACGTGCTCTACACCGGGCGGACGATCCGGGCCGCGATGGATGCCCTCGTCGACTTCGGCCGGCCTCAGGCGATCCGGCTCGCCGTGCTGATCGACCGCGGCCACCGGGAGCTGCCGATCCGAGCCGATCACGTCGGCAAGAACGTCCCGACCTCGCGTGAGGAGATCGTCCGCGTCCACCTCGACGAGACCGACGGGGAGGATGGGGTCGACATCGAGCGTCGTCGTCGGGGCGGTCGCGGAGCCCGTCGCCGGATGAGCCTGGTGGCGCCGGACGGGACGGGCATCGACCTCCCGACGGTCGTCGCAGCGTCCGACCCGGCGGGACCGCCGGTCCGCTGGAGTCATCGCCATCTGCTCGACGTCGACGTCGTGACCTGGCCCGAGATCGAGCTCGTCATGCGCACGACCGATGCGATGCGCGAGATCCTCGCCCGGCCGATCGCCAAGGTCCCGGCGCTGCGGGGGACCGGGGTGACGATCCTGTTCTACGAGGCGTCGACCCGGACTCGGGTCTCGTTCGAGGTCGCCGCCAAGAACCTGTCGGCTGACGTGGTCAACATCGCCGCGGCCAGCTCGTCGGTGTCGAAGGGCGAGTCGCTCGTCGACACGATCCGGACGGTCGAGGCGCTCGGGGCGGACATGATCGTGATGCGCCACGCGACCTCCGGCGCCCCGTACCTCGCGGCCGAGCACTTCGGCGGCTCGATCCTCAACGGCGGCGACGGCTGGCATGCCCATCCGTCCCAGGCGCTCCTCGACCTGTACACGATCCGCGAGCGCCTGCCCGGCGGTCCGGACCTGACCGGACGGAAGGTCGTCATCCTCGGCGACGTCCTCCACTCACGGGTCGCCCGCTCGAACATCTGGTCGCTGACGGCCGCCGGCGCAGACCTCTGGCTGTGCGGGCCGGCCACCCTCATGCGTGGCTTCGAGCGCTGGGCCGCCGCCTCGGGTGAGACCCCGGGTCACGGCCGGTTCACGGTCACGTCCGACCTCGCGGCAGCGCTCCGCGACGCCGATGTCGTGATGGCGCTCCGGATCCAGCGCGAACGGATGAGCGGCGGCCTGCTCCCGTCGCTGCGCGAGTACGCGGCCCGGTTCGGGCTGACGCTGGACCGACTCGCCCTGGCCCGGCCGGACGCCCTCGTGATGCACCCGGGTCCGATGAACGAGGGCGTCGAGATCGCGCCCGAGGTGGCCATCGACCCGCGCTCGGTGATCACCGACCAGGTGACGAACGGCGTCGCCGTCCGGATGGCGCTGCTCTACCTCCTCGCCGGCGCGGCCGGCCAGCCACGCGAGGCCGCCGGTGGCTGACCGCGCGACGAGCGGATCGGCGGGCGCCGTCGTCACGGGTGACGTCGGCCGTGTCGTCGGCGACCTCGAGATCAGCCGTGCCTGGCTCGTGGATCCGGCGTCGGGCCGCGAAGGTCCGGGCGAGGTCGTCGTCGAGGACGGGACGCTGCGCAGCGTCGTCTGGCTCGACGGAGCCGAGGCCGACGGCATCGATGCCCGCGGGGTGCATCGTCGTGCCCGGGTTCGTCGACCTCCACGCCCACTTCCGCGAGCCGGGCTTCGAGGACGCCGAGACGATCGCGACGGGCTCGGCCGCCGCGGCGCATGGCGGGTTCACGACGGTCTGCCTGATGCCGAACACGTCGCCGGCGATCGACGAGGCGAGCGTCCTGGCCCGGGTCCGCGAGGCTGCCGGCCGGTCCGGGTCGCCGATCGAGATCCTCGCCTACGGCGCGGTGAGCGTCGGCCGGAACGGCGAGACGCTGGCCGCCCTCGGTGAGCTGGCCGACGGCGGGGCGATCGGGTTCAGCGACGACGGGGCCCCGGTCCGCTCGCCGGCGATCCTTCGGAACGCACTCGTCTATGCGGGGATGCTCGGACGGGTCGTCGTCGACCATCCCGAGGATGCGGCCCTGACCGACGGAGCGGAGGCGAACGAGGGGCTGGTCGCGACGGTGCTCGGACTGAAGGGCTGGCCGGCCGCCGCGGAGACGTCGGCGGTCGCCCGCGACCTGGCGATCCTCGACGATGTCCTGGCCGACGAGCCGCGGGCGCGGCTCCACCTCACCCACCTGTCGACCGGCGGCGCGCTCGAGCTCGTGCGTCGGGCCAAGGCCGCCGGTCTGCCGGTGACCTGCGACGTGACCCCGCACCACCTCGCGCTGTCCGACGAGTGGCTGGCCGGCGCCAGACGCTGGGCGTGGGAAGCCATCGACGCCATGGGCCGGGCGCGGAGCCCGTGGGCCGACGGCGCGCTGGTCGGCAACCCGTACGACCCCGCGCTGCGGGTCAACCCACCGCTCCGCTCCGCCGAGGACGCGGCGGCCGTACTGGCCGCGCTCGTCGACGGGACCGCCGATGCGATCGCGACGGACCACGCGCCGCATACGCAGGTCGACAAGGACGTCGAGTTCGGGCTGGCCGCGAACGGGATCTCCGGGATCGAGACGGCGCTCGGACTCGTCCTGGCGGCGGTGGACGCCGGGCTGCTGACGCTGCCCCGGGCGGTCGCCGCCCTCACGGTCGGACCGGCCTCGGTGTTGAGGGCCGCGGGCTGGGCCGGTTCGCGCGGCCTGGTGGAGGGCGCGCCGGCCGACCTGGTCGTCATCGACCGGTCCGCGTCGTGGCGGGTCGACGCCGCCGCGCTGGCATCGCGCGGCAAGAACTCGCCGCTCATCGGTCGCGAACTGGCGGGCCGCGTCCTCCTGACCGTGGCCGGCGGCCGGATCGCCTACGAGGACGACCTCGTGATCGAGGGCGAGGATCCGCGCGCCTGGCTCGACGGCCACGTCGCGGTGCTCGGCGTGCCCTATGAGCTGTTCCCGTGCGACCCGGCTCTCGCCGACACCGCGGCCTTCTGCGCTGCGTACGGCTTCGCGCCCGAGGACTCGGCCAACACGATCGTCGTGATCGGCAAGTCGAACCCGCCGGTCTACGCCGCGTGCGTGGTCCTGGCGACGACCCGGCTCGATGTCAATCGCACGGTCCGCGAGCGACTCGGGACGCGCAAGGCGTCGTTCGCCGCCGCCGACCAGACCCAGGAGCTGACCGGGATGACGATCGGCGGCGTGACGGTGTTCGGGCTGCCGGCCGACCTGCCGATCCTCGTGGATGCCCGGGTCATGACCCGCGAGCGGATCGTCCTCGGCGGCGGCAGCCGCTCCTGGAAGGTCATCTCGACCCCGGCGATCCTCGAGCCCTCCCGAACGCCACGGTGGTCGACGGCCTGGCGCTCGAGCCGCCGCCCGCCTGACCTCAGCCCGGCGAGCCTCGCTGTCGCCCGAGGACGGCGCCGGGTCCGGGACGTCTTCCGTGTCCCAGAACGGCGTGAAGCTCGGGCTCTCGGCGACCGGTTCGACTCCTGCGGTCGACGACGGGGTCTCGGACGCTGCCGGCTCGGTCGTCCAGAACGCCGGTGCCGGTTCCGAGGCTTCGAGCGCCTGCTCGCTCGCGCGGGCTCGCTCAGACAGCCAGGCGTCGCGCAGCGGCTCCTCGCCCGCGAGCCACGGGCTCGACGCGCCGAGCTGGGTGCTGCCCTTCGGTCGACCGAGCTGCTGGTCGACCTTGAAGTCGGGGTCGGGCGCGATGAACCGGGCATCGTCCGGGCGCGGCTGGTGGCAGCGGTAGCACGTGTTGTGGGTCGGATCGTTGAACGACGAGCAGGCGGGGCACAGCCAGACCCGATCGGGCAACAGCTTCGGCTGGGCCGCGCGCCGACCGGCCACCGCCCAGCCGGCCCAGGCGGCGAACGCGAAGACGACGACCACGGCCCCGAAGTACAGGAGGGTGTCGCCCGGCATCGCTAGTCGTCCGGCGGGAACGTCGTCTTGAGGGTGAAGGCGGCCGGGCTCGGTCCCTCGGCGGCCAGGTGGTCGAGTCGGGCGCGAGCCTCCTGCACGGTCGGGCGATGCCCGGCCGGCACCCACCACAGGACGAGGCTCGGACCGTCGAGCGGCGCGAACCATTCGCGCCGGCGGCGCACGTAGTCGACGTGGCCGGTCCGGTAGGTGAACGTCCGGAGGGCCTCGATCGAATCCCAGACGGTCAGGTTCACGATCATCAGCGGGTCGTCGTAGGCGCGGATCGTCGTCGCCGCCCCGAACTCGTCCTGGAGACGCCAGACGAACCCCGGGCTGGCGTCGCCCAGGGCGTTGATCCGCTCGAGGTTGGCGACGAAGTCGGCGAGGGCCGGGTCGTCGATCGGCGCGACCGTCCGACCGACGTTCAGCTCGGCGACGTGCATCGGGTGGTCGCCGCCGCGCCGCCCGCCGTCGTCGCTCATCGGTCCGGCAGCGGCTCGTGACGGGCGAGCCGTCGGAGGTCGTCGAGGATCCGGTCGATGTCGGCCTCGGTCGCGAGGTGGTTGACGATCCCGGCCCGGAGCCACGTCGCGCCGCGCAGGGTGGTCGTGCCGATCCACGCATCGCCGGAGGCGACGAGGGCCTCCTGGATCCGATCCTGGTGGGCATCGAGCTCAGCGGGATCGAGCCGGCGAGCGGCGGCCGCGCCGCCCGGCAGGTGGCGGAAGCAGACGACCGACAGCTCGGGCTCGGCGGGCAGCGCCTCGAAGTCGTCGGCCTCGGCGCAGCGGGCCGCGAGGTAGGCCGCCAGGTCGTCGTTCGCCTCGACGAGCCGGCCCAGCCCGTCGGTCCCCAGGTGCTTCCAGCTGAGCCAGAGCTTGAGTGCCCGCCAGCGGCGCGTCCCCTCGAGCGACCGTTGGTAGTAGTTGAGCTGCTCGGTCTCGGCTCCGGCCCCGCCATCAGGGCGGTCATCGCTTGCGGCCGGCGCCTCTCCGCCCCGGTAGTACTCGGGGCTGTGGTGGTACACGTCGAGGAGGTCGTCCCCGCGCCGGACCAGGAGCCCGCCGATGTCGTAGGCCTGGAAGAACCACTTGTGCGGGTCGATCGTGACGCTGTCGGCGCGCGCGAGCCCCGGGACGCGTGAACGATCGCGGGCCGACAGCAACGCCCCGCCGCCGTAGGCGGCATCGACGTGGAGCCACAGCCCCTCCGCGGCGGCCACGTCCGCCAGCTCCTCGGTGAGGTCGACGGAGCCCGTGTTCGTCGAGCCGGCCACAGCCGAGATCGTCCAGGGCCGCAGGCCCGCCGCACGGTCCTCGGCGATCGCTCGCGCCACCGCGGCGCCGCGCAGCCGGAACCGCTCGTCGGCAGGGACGAGATGGAGCGTCTCCGGGGGGAAGCCGAGCTCGTCGAGGGCGCGCGCGATCGAGAAATGGGTCTGCTCGGAGGCGTACGCCCGGACACCCTCGAGCTGGCCCCCGCGCGGCGCACGCGCCAGGCCGAGGATCCGACGGAGATGGACATCGCGGGCGACGGTCATCGCCATGAGGTTCGCCATCACCCCGCCGGAGGTCAGGATCCCGAAGCTCGCCGGTCCGTAGCCGACGAGGTCGCACAGCCAGCGGCCGACCTCCTCCTCGACGAACGCGCCGATCGGCCCGGCGTGCCAGACATCGACGCCCTGGTTCGCGAATTGGGCGAGGAGCTCGCCGACGATCGACATCGTCAGCGGCGGTGGGGTGAAGTAGCTGAGCGAGCGGGGGTGCCACGAGTTCAGGTTGTAGGGCGCCAGCCGGGTCGAGAACTCGGCGAGCAGCTCGGCCGACGGCGTCGGGCCACGAGGCGCCGGACCGGGGCCGTCCCGCGGCCCGCTCGGGTCGGCAGCGTAGTAGGTCCGGCGGAGCGCGCCGAAGTCGGTGGGGGTGCCCGACGACCGCCGGAACGCCTCGTCGAACAAGTAGGCGAGGGCGGTGTCCCAGGCGCTCCGCCCGAGCGCCTCGAGGGCCGGCCGCGACGTCGCCTCGTCGTCGACACCGATGAGCCCGGGCTCCGGGTGCCAGCCGAACCGCGACGCCGCGGTCGGGCGGGCGGGACGGGAGCCGGAGGCCATCGTCGGATGGTAGCAAGGCCGCGCCGGCGTCCGGAGCCCGTCTCCCGTATCGTTGCCGCTCGTGACCGGACCGACCCCACAGCCCGAGCCGAGCCCGTCGCCGCCGGTCGCCGGGCCGCCGTCCGATCCGCCGCCCCCGACCCGGACCACGCCGGGGGCGATCAACCCGGGTCCGGTCCAGTACAAGGGCGCGCCGCTCGACTCCGAGCGCGGACCCGGCCTCGGCTGCTTCCGGTTCCAGCTCGTCGTGCTGGTCGCGCTGATCCTGATCACGCCGCTGACCGTCGGCCGGGTGCCGGAGCTCGTGTCCGGGATCCTGCTGTTCGTGACGATCGCGCTGCTGCTCGTGAGCGGGCAGACGATCATCTTCCTGCTCCGGCTCGTGTCCGCCGACCGGCGAGGCCGCCGCCAGCCGCTCGCCGGGCGATCGCCGACCGTCGGCCAGCTGGAGGACGCCGAGACCCTCGCGCCGGCATCGGCCGCGGAGCCGGTGGCCGCGACCCCGGCCACGCTCGAGGACCCGGAGACCACCGAGCTCACGACCGAGCCTCCGCCCGACCCGCCGCCGTCTGGCCCCGTGCGACAATAGCCGCCGACCCGTCGCTGCCGGAGGAGGATCGTCGCCCGTGCCCGTCCTCGCGACCTACTTCTCGGTGCGCCGCGGCCGCGATCCGTTCTTCAAGTTCTTCATGCGGACGATCTTCCCGAAACAGGTGAAGGAATACGAGGAGAAGTTCGGGATCAGGTTCCTCGGCTGGTACAACGTCGCCCACGGCTGGGACTTCGACAACGTCATCCTGCTGGACCTGCCCGACTACGCGACCCTGGACAAGCTCGAGAAGGATGAGGCCACCCGCGCCCTGGGGCATCGGGCGGGCGAATGGATCTTCGAGCGCCACCATTCGATGTTCCTCCGCGAGCGGATGGGCACCGACCTCGAATACCACCCTTAGGGAGGCCGATCGATGGACGTGAGCCGCAGCGAGCTCCTGGGTGCGCTCGCATCCGACGCCGACCTCGAGCGGAACGACTTCCTGGTCTCCGCGACGGATCAGCTCCGTCGCTTCATCGAGGCGAACGGCGACCGGATCACCGCCCTCGGCGGGATGACCCTCATCGACGACGACCCCGATTTCCTGTCGGTCGCTCCGGACCTGACGTTCCGCAGCCGGAGCCGGTACCTCGACGACGTGACCGGGGAGTGGGTCAGCGAGACCGAGGTCATCGAGTCGGCCGGCGAGCTCGTCGAGCTCTACAACCCGGCCGACATCTATGCCGCGTTCACCGAGATGGCCCGCGAGGCGGCCGGCATCGCACCGGGGCCGACCGGCGGTCAGGATCTGCTCGAGGTCGCGCACCTGCCGTCGTCCGACGCGGTCGCGCTCGACGGGGCCTATGCGGCGGCCGCCGACCAATGGGCAGCCGGTGCGCAGCAGCTGGCCGAACCCGAGGATGAGGAAGGCGCCGCCCAGCAGCTCTACGACCTCGCCCTGTCGTTCCAGGAGCGGAGCCAGCGCGCCGAGGCGCGACTGCTCGACGACTTCGCAGACGTGAGCTCGCGCGCCACCGAGAAGCTCGGCGACGTGATCATCGTCGACGATGACGACGAACGGCTCATCCTCAAGTCCGGTGAGGGCTTCCGAGCTGAGGTCGTCCCCGACGACGCCGAGGGCGAGTGGCGGAACCTCGTGAACGCCGACGAGATCGTCGAGTTCTACGACCCGACGGACGTCTTCGGGGACCTGGCCGACGCCCTAGCCGAGGCGTTCCCATCGGTGGCGCCCGAGATCGCCGGCGCCCCGGCCGCGGTCGACGACGAGGCACATGGGGCCGACGACGAAGCGGACGACGAGGCCGAGGAGGACGAAGACGCCGCGTCGGAGGCCGCCCCGGCCGACGTGGCCGCCGAGTCCGGGCCCGGGGACAGCGACCGCGCGTGAGCATGCGCCTCGCCAGGGCGGAGCTCGTCGACAGTCGCGAGATCCTGCCGCGGCAGTGGCTCCAGTCCTACCACGCGCCATCGCTCGCGACCGGGACCCGGGCCGGCCAGTTCATCCACATCCGACCGGGTGACTTCTCGGGACTGATCCTCCGCCGGCCGTTCTCGTTCAATACCGTCGATGCGGCGACCGGGATCGTCACGATCCACTTCCGGGCCATCGGGCGGGGGACCGACTGGTTCACCCGGATCCGCGCCGGCGACACGGTCGACATGCTCGGCCCGCTCGGTCGGCCGTTCGAGGTGGATCCGCGCAGCAGGCACCTGCTGCTCATCGCCGGTGGGCTCGGGATCGCCGGGGTGCGGATGCTCGCCGACGAGGCCATCCGCGATGGTCGCCAGGTCGTCCTCCTGTTCGGGGCGGCGACCGCGTCCGAGGTCTATCCCTCGAACCTGCTGCCCGACGAGGTCGAGTACATCGTCGCGACCGACGACGGCTCCCTCGGCCAGCGCGGCTACGTCACCGACCTCGTCCCCGATTACGAGGCGTGGGCGGACCAGGCGTTCGCCTGCGGTCCGGCGCCGATGCTCGCGGCGCTGAGCCGTCAGGCGGCCGGCCGACGGGAGCGCCTCGGCGTGGCGAAGCTCGGTCGGAAACGCGGCGCCGGGAAGCCGGATGTGCCTGGTTCGCCGGCCGCGCGACGGAAGGCCTTCCTGCAGGTGTCGATGGAGCAGAACATGGGCTGCGCGGTCGGGGCGTGTCTCGGCTGCGTCGTGATGAGCGCGACCGGTCAGCCTCAGCGGGTCTGCCGCGAGGGTCCCGTGTTCGCTGCCGAGGAGCTCGACTGGGAGGCGGGCTGGTGAAGTCCAAGCGCAAGGTCGTCGTGGGCGGCAAGGCGCACGCGACGCGACATCGACCGGCCGATCGTGGACCGGCTGCGGCGCGCCGCAGCTCGCCGCAGCCCGGGCCGTCGACGACCTCGGCCGGCCGCGGTCCGTCACCCTCCGACCGCGCCACCACGCCCGCGCTGCCGCGGATCGCGGTCGATCTGTCGGTCGAGCTCGCGTCCGGGCTGCGACTCCAGAACCCGATCCTCGTGGCGTCGGGCACGTTCGGCTACGGGATCGAGTACGGCGATGTCGTCGACATCGAGCGGCTCGGCGCGATCTGCTGCAAGGGGACGACCCTGAGACCGCGGATCGGCAACGTCACCCCGCGCGTCACCGAGACACCGGCCGGGATGCTGAACTCGATCGGCCTCCAGAACCCCGGCGTGGACGCCGTCATCGAGCGCTACGCCCCGACCTGGGTCGGCTGGCAGGTCCCGGTCATCGTCAACGTCGCCGGCGAGTCCATCGAGGACTACGTCGAGGTCGCGCGCCGGCTCGACGGGGTCCCGGGCGTCGCTGGCATCGAGCTCAACATCAGCTGCCCGAACGTCGGCAAGGGCGGACTCCAGTTCGCGATCGACGCCGACGCAGCGGGTGCGGTCACCGCCGCCGTCCGCCGGGCGACCGACCTGCCGCTGCTCGTGAAGCTCTCGCCGAACGTGGCCGACGTCCGGCCGATCGCGCGGGCGATCGAGAAGGCCGGGGCCGATGCGATCACGGCCATCAACACGCTGTCCGGGATGGCGGTCCGACCCGACCGGATCCGACCCCTGCTCGGCAACATCTATGGCGGTCTGTCCGGTCCGGCGATCAAGCCGGTCGCGCTCCGGATCGTCTATGAGGTCGCCCAGGTCGTCGAGATCCCGATCGTCGCGATCGGCGGCGTCTCGGAGCTCGCCGATGTGCTCGATTTCCTCGCCGTCGGGGCCGTCGCCGTCCAGGTCGGGACCGCGCTCTTCGCCGACCCGATGCTGCCGGTCCGGCTGGTCGACGAGCTCGAGGCCGACTGCCGCCGGCGCGGTCTCGACTCGTTCCTGCCGTTGGTCGGGACGGCCCTGCCACGGAAGCCCGGCGTCCCATCGGCGAAGGGCGTCGAATACCGACCGTGAGGACGGTCGTCAGCGCTGCACGGCCGCGTTCCGCGGCAGGCGTCGAAGCCGTCAGGCGGATCGTCGCGACGTCGCTAGACTGGGCCGCGACATGACGACCATCCGCTCCGCCATCGACGAGGCCGCGCGGGCGGTCATCGCCCGCCGGACCGAGGAGCTCTTCCGCCGCTCCGGCGCGCTCCGGGACGGGCACTTCCTGCTGAAGAGCGGCCGCCACTCGAGCGCGTACCTCGAGAAGTTCCAGGTCCTCCAGGACACCGCTGCGACGAGCGAGCTGTGCAGCTTCTGGGTCACCCGTCACCGCGACCAGGACGGGCTCGCGACCGTCGACCTCGTCGCGGGACCGACGACCGGCGGGGTCATCCTGGCGTTCGAGACCGGACGGCAGCTCAGGACCCGGGCGATCTTCGCGGAGGAGGTCCGCGCTGACGACGGCGTCGTCCGGCGTGAGTTCCGGCGCGGGTTCACGATCGCGCGCGGCGAGCGGGTGGTCCTCGTCGACGACATCCTGACGACCGGCGGCTCGCTCCTGGCGATGATCCCGGCCGTCGAGGCGGCCGGTGGTGAGATCGTCGACTGCCACGTCCTCGTCGACCGTTCCGGTGGGATGACCACGCTGACGTCGCCGACGAGCGGGCGGGTCTACCCGCTCAGCGCCCTGTGGGTCCTCGACCTGCCGACGTACGAACCCGGTGGGCCGACGTGTCCACGGTGCGCGACCGGCGAACCGGTCAGCGCACCGGGCAGTACCGGGGCAGCCGGAGGACCTGGGTGAGCCGTCGACGGTTCGTCAGCCTGGCCGGGGCACTGCTCGTCGCCGTGGTCCTGGCCGGCTGCGGAGCGACCGCCGACCGGCCACCGTCGCCCGCGTTCACCCTGCCGCCCCGGGCCTCAGGCTCGCCCAGCGCCGCGGCCAGCTTCGAGGTGCCGGGATCGCCGATCGTCGGTCTCGTGACGTCCGTGGACTCGGCAGGGCTCGACCAGGTCAAGGGGTTCACGCTCCGGACGACGAACGGGCAGGATCTGACCTTCGTCCTGGGCGCACTCGACAACGCCACGGAGTTCGCCCCGGGTCATCTCAAGGAGCACATGACCGCGGCGGATCCGATCCTCGTCTACTTCAAGCCGGACAACGGCGCCCTCGTCGTCTATCACCTCGACGACGCGCCGTAACGACGGGGGCCGGCGAGGAGCCGCCGCGTCAGCGGGCGGCGGCGATCGCGGCCTTGAGCTCCTCGGCTGAGACGACGGCCTCGAACGAGCCCCGGACGATCCCGTCACCGTCGACGACGAAGACCCACGGCTCCGAGACGATGCCCCAGGCCTTGACCGCATCGGTCGCCTGGAGCTGGCTGTCCGCGCTCAGCTTCGGCTGGAGCCGGCCATCGACGTATTCGAGCTGGTACGGCTCGGCATTGATGAACGTGATCCCGGTCTCGGTCTTGGCGACCGCCTTGATCCCGTCGAGCGTCGGCCCGCACTGCTTGCTGGTACAGAAGGCCGGCGTGGCGAACACGAGGACGAAAGGTTCGTGCTTCGCGAGGGCCGTATCGGCCGACGTCGTGTAGAACGTCGGGTCCGGATCGGGGTCGGTCGCGATCTTCGCGATATCGGCCGGGGTCGCGGCGGTCGGCGTCTTCGTCGACGGCGCCTTCGCGCCGAGAGGGATGGCGTGGCCGGTCTCGGACACCTCGAACTGGACCGCCACCGTCCCGGCCGGGATCGCGCCGGATCCACCGGACACGTTGACCAGCATCGTCCAGTCGCCGGCGATCGGGAAGTCGACCTCCGCGGCATAGACGCCGCGTTCATCCGGGATCGCCCAGATGAACGTCGCGGGCATCGGCTGGATCGTGACCGCCTCGGGCGAGGCGACCGCGCCGCTCGCAGCGGGAGCCGTGCCGTGGAAGGCGACCAGAACGGCCGCCGACGGGTCGGTCGCGGGCTTCAGGCCCGTCGCGTCAAGGAGCCCGAACAGGAGCCGGTTCTTCCCGACGATCGTCTCGGACGAGATGATCTGCGGCGTGAACGGCCGCGGCCCCGCTGCGACGGGGCTCGCCGAGGGCGATCCGACGGCGGTGGAGCCGCCGCTGGGGGCGGCGCTGCACGCCACCAGGAGCCAGGCCAGAAGCATGAGACCGGCGACGGCGTCAGCCGGCCGGGAGGGCCATCGGGGATGCACGACCGCATCCTACCCGTGGTCGCTCGACCGCGCCTTCCGCCGCTAGAATGCCGTTCGTGACCCGCTTCCAGAAGCTCGCGGCGACGACCGTTGCAGGGACCCTGTTCCTCGTGACGATCGGGGTCGTGGTGCGCGCCACCGACTCGGGTCTCGGCTGCCCGGACTGGCCGTTCTGTTACGGCCGGGTCCTGCCCGCGATGGATGACGCGAAGGCGTGGATCGAGTGGCTCCATCGCGGTGTCGCGGCGATCCTCGGGCTGCTCATCCTGGCCCAGGCGATCCTGGCCTGGATCGACCATCGGGACCGCCGCTCGATCCTGTGGCCGTCGATCGGAGCGGTGCTCCTCGTCGCCTTCCAGGCCTATCTCGGTCGTCAGACCGTCCTTCTTGGCAATACCGGCGAGTCGGTGACGGCGCATCTGGCGACATCGCAGGCGCTTCTCGGCCTGCTCATCTACATCCTCGTCCGGTCCTATTACCCGGCCCGGATCGGCGGTCGCGGGTCGAGCCAGCGGTTCACGCTGCTCGCCGCGTTCGGCGCCGCCGCGACGTACGTACTCCTCCTGTTCGGAGCCCGGGTCACCGCGACCGACGCGGCCCTGATCTTCCCCGACTGGCCGCTGATGGGCGGCACGTTCTTCCCGCCGCTCACCGACCTGACGACGACCCACGTCCTCCACCGCTGGATCGCGGTCATCGTCGGGTTGATCGTGGCGGTCATCGCGCTCGCCGCGATCCGGACCCAGCGCGACCACCCCGCGATCGTCCGTCTCGCGCTCGCCGCCGCGCTGGTCTACGTCGTCCAGGCGGTGGTCGGTGGGCTCCAGGTGCTGACCCAGCTCGCGGCCTGGACCCAGACCCTCCACGTCGCGCTCGGCGCGACCGTCTGGGCGCTGATGTGTGCACTCGCGGTCACGGCGTACTACACGGCCCGGGTGAGTCCCGCGGTCGGTGCAGCGGGATCCGGTCATGGCGCGACGAGCGCCGGATCGGATGCGCTGTCGGCTGGGCCGGCGGGATCGGCGAGCGTCGGCTCCCCGACGGCGACCACCGGTACGACCCGGGACTCGATCCGCGCCTACATCGCGCTGACGAAACCCCGGATCATCGAGCTGCTGCTCGTGACGACCGTCCCAGCGATGGTCCTCGCGGCGCGCGACGTCCCGGGGATGACCGTCGGCGCCTGGGGCTGGCTCGTGGTCTGGACGCTGATCGGCGGGACGCTCGCCGCCGGCAGCGCGAACGCGATCAACTGCTACCTCGATCGGGACATCGACGAGCTCATGGTCCGGACTCGGAGGCGCCCCCTCCCGGCCCACGAGGTCGAGCCTGAGCGCGCCGTCGTCTTCGGCATCGTGCTCGGGGCGATCTCGCTCGTCCTCATGGCCTGGTTCGTCAACCTCGTCGCGGCGTTCCTGACCCTGCTCGCGATCGCGTTCTACGTGGTGGTCTACACGATGATGCTGAAGCGCTCGACGCCGCAGAACATCGTGATCGGCGGCGCCGCCGGCGCCCTTCCGCCGGTGATCGGCTGGGCCGCCGTCACCGGCTCGGTGGCGCTCCCCGCGCTCATCCTGTTCGCGATCGTCTTCTACTGGACGCCGCCGCACTTCTGGGCGCTGTCCCTCCGGATCCGGAAGGACTACGAGGCCGCCCACATCCCGATGCTGCCGGTGGTCCGCGGGATCCCCGAGACGACCCGCCAGATCGTCCTCTACTCGTTCCTGCTGCTCGCCCTGTCGCTCGTGTTGTTCAGCGTCGGGCGGATGGGCTTGATCTACCTGGCCGCGGCCGTGATCCTCGGGGCGATCTTCATCTGGCGGGCGTACCGGCTCTGGCAGGTCGGGACGTCGGAGGAGGGCTCGACCGCCGGTGCGATCCGGCTCTACCGCTACTCGATCACGTACCTGACGCTGCTGTTCGCCGCCGTCGCGATCGACGCGCTCGTCGTCATCCCGCTCTAGGCGCGGCCGGGGAGCTCGGCTCTTCGCCGGCGATCCGCCGGATGTCGGCGATGAGCGCGTCCGGCGAGATCGGACGGCCGAGGAACGCCTCGAGGACGTCGCTCGGATCGCGCTCCCCGCCCCAACGGTAGATCGCCGCGCTCACGGCCTCGTACCAGCCCGGGTCGCCGCCGAGCCAGTCTCCGCGCAGGTCGCGCAACCGCGCTCGGATGTCCGCGGTCACGACCGCCCCGAGCCCGTAGTTGACCATGTAGCCCGGGGTCTGGACGAGCTGGCCGCGGACCGCCCACCAGGACCACTCCGGGTGTGGCACGACACCCAGGTACTCGCTCGCGATCTCGGCCCAGACCTCGTTCGGGGCGCGCTCGGGGGTCCGATGGAGGACGATCTCGAACAGCGACCACGCCACGTCCCGGACGACATCGCCGTGACGGGCGCGCAGGCCGGCCCCGACCGACGCCGACCGACCCAGCCAGCGCTCCTGCCAGGCCGGCTCGTAGAGGTCCCAGGCGACGATATCGCCGAGCGCCTCGATGAGCGTGGTGTATGCCTCGCTCATGACCGCGAAGGCGGGTCGCGTCCGGATCGCCCACGCGTGGATGGCATGGCCGGTCTCGTGGAGCAGCTCGGCAAGGTCCGGGACGCGCGGCCGACTGTAGCTCGCCACCACCCACTGCTCGCCGGTCGTCCAGCCGTCAGGGCCGCGGCGCGGGATCCCGACGTCGAGCATGAAGGCCATCGCCACCGGTCCCCGGCCGGGCCGCGGTTCGATGTCATAGCGGATCCCGAGTGCTTCCGGGTCGGCGCCGAGCGATGCGTAGTAGGCCCGGTCGATCCGGCGGAGGTCGGCCAGCGACAGGTCGGCGTCGAAGGCGCGGCTGAACGCCCCCGTCTCGGAGCGCTCGTCCCAGGGCTCGACCAGACTGCCGACCGCCGGGGCGACCGCCGCCTCGCGCCACGCCGCGAGGATCGCCCGAAGCCAGGGTTCCACTGCCGCTGGATCGACCCCGAGCGCTCGGGCGTTCGCATCGACGGGCGACCCGTGCGCGCCGCCACGCGTCGGCACTCGCCCGCAGCCCGATGCGGTACGGGCTGTCAGGACCGCCGTCGCCGTCGACCGCTCGCCACATCGGCTCCATCGCGAGGAACAGGCGGCGTCGGGTCGCGGGATCGGGCTCGGTCGCGAGCCGCCCGAGGATGTCGGTCCGGCCGATCGGGCGTCCGTCGAAGGTGAGGCCGTCGGCGGCCCGCGTGTAGGCTGCCGCGGATCGGCCGAGGAGCGCCCCAAGGCCGTCGGTCATCAGGACCTCGTCGGCCGGCCGATGGTCCGGCTCGGTCGTGTCGATGGCCATCGTCAGCATCGGATCGTCGGACGCGAGGAGGTCCAGGGTCTCCCGCATCGATGCGACGGCGCGCACGTCCTCGGCGTCGAGGCCATCGACCGACAGGGACGCCATGGCCTCGACCGCCGCGTCGATCGCGACGCGCGCGGTGACCCGCGCCGCGGCGACGGCTGACGGATCCACCGCCTGGCGGATCGCGACGATCTCCGCCCGGTTGTGGGCCTCCCAGGCGGCGGCGAACGCGTCCTCGACGGCGTGGATCGCGCTCATTCGGCGCCCGTCGCCTCGGCTTCGAGGTTGGCGGCGCGGCGCCGCTCGATGCGACCGGTCCGGTCGAAGACCCCGAGGAAGAGCTGGACGAGCGGTCCGATCCCGACCGCGAAGACGACCGTCCCGAGGCCGATCGACCCGCCGAGCAGCCAACCGGCCGCGAGGACCGTGACCTCGACGAGCGTCCGCGAGCGCCGGATCGACCAGCCGAACCGGTGATGAAGACCGGTCATCAGCCCGTCGCGCGGCCCGGGACCGAGGTCCGCGGCCAGATAGAGCCCGGACCCGAGGCCGATCACCACCACCCCGCCGAGCATCATGGCGAGCTGGGTCGGGATCCCGACGGCCGGCGGGATGACGGCGATCCCGATGTTCGTCGCGGTCCCGATCAGGGCGACGTTGAGCAGCGTGCCGATGCCCGGTCGCTCGCCGAGCGGCCACCAGAGCAGGAGGATCGGGATCCCGAGGAGGATGCTCACCGTGCCGAGTTGCAGACCCGTGAGCACCGCGATCCCCTGGTGGAACGCTTCCCAGGGCCCGAGGCCGAGCCCGGCCCGGGCCATCAGCGCGATGCCCAGCCCGAACGCGACGAGCCCGGCGAGGAGACCGGGCAGGCGGCGGACCATCTCGACGGAGATCCAGCGTTCGCGCATCGCCGGATGGTAGCGGAGGGTGCGTGGCGAAGCCGTGCTGGCTCCCGCGGCGGCCGAGCGTTCGTTCGTGATGCGAGTCGGCGCATCGTCCGGGTGAGTCGGCGGGAGTCGAGTCGGGACGTGTGGTTCGCAGCGGGCTCCCGGCGGCCAGGCCCGCGCGGTGGCACACTCCGCCTGATGCACCTCCAATTCCTCGGGGCCGCGACCACCGTGACCGGCTCGCAGTTCCTCCTGACCACCGAACGCGCCAGGATCCTCATCGACTGCGGCATGTTCCAGGGCAGCCCGAACGAGTCGATCCGGAACCGCATCCCGCTCGCCTTCGAGCCGGGCGAGCTCGACGCGATCTTGCTCACCCACGCGCACCTCGACCACTGCGGGCTCATCCCGCACGTGGTCAAGGAAGGCTTCAGCGGTCCGATCTGGGCGACCGATGGGACGATCGAACTGGCCGGGCTCGTCCTGCTCGACTCCGGCAAGCTCCAGGAGGAGTTCGCGAAGCGCGGCATGCGCTGGGAACGGCGCCATCCCGATGAGGCGGTCGAGGAGGACAAGCGCGACCTCGCGGCCTACGAGGCCGCCATCGCCCTGGCCGAGCGCGGTGAGGCGGCGAGCGACGAACCCGCGGCTCGGCCGAGCGCCTCGCTTCCGGGCAGCGCGGTCACAGGCGAACACGTCCCGACGACGATCGAACCGACCGACGCCACCCCGACCACCGCCGGGCCGACCGCCGCCGGGCCGCCTGCCGAACGGCCGGAGCGGCGCGTCGCCCAGGATCCGCGGCGCGACCCGGACCACTTCGGTCGGCGCCGCTACGACGCCGCACTCATCGTTCCGCAGGAGGGCGGGGGAGCCGCCGATCCGGTCGTCGCACCGACGACGTTCGCCTCGTTCGCCGCGATCCCCGCCGAGTCGTCGCCCGGACCCTCCGCGCCCGCATTCACGATCGCGCCGGATCCGGAGACGGCCCTCCGAGCCCAGCCGGCCAAGCTTGACGTCGATCTCGACGAGCCACTCTACGACGAGCACGATGCCCGCGCCGCGCTCGGTTCGTTCCGGGGAGTCCGCTACGACCAGGAGGTCGAGGTCGCACCGGGGATCCATGCGACGTTCGTCGACGCCGGGCACATCCTCGGCTCGGCGATCATCCGGCTGCGGGTCAGCGACCGTGACGGCGGACCCGAGCTCCGGCTCGTGTTCTCGGGCGACCTCGGCCGGACCGGCACGCCGATCCTGCGCGATCCGACCGTCGTCACCGACGCGGAGTATGTGCTCGTCGAGTCGACCTATGGCGGTCGCGAGCACGAACCCGGCGAGGAATCGGTGCGGATCCTGGCCGAGACGGTCCGGCTCGTGGCCGAGCACGATGGCGTCCTGCTCGTGCCGTCCTTCGCCATCGGGCGGACCCAGGAAGTCGTGTGGGAGCTCGACCGGCTCATCAGCGCCGGCAAGATCCCGCTCCTGCCGCTGTACCTCGACTCACCGATGGCGTCGAAGGCCTCGGACATCTATCGGGCGCATCCCGACTACTACGATCAGGAGACGCACGACCTGCTGGCCCACCAGGAGTCGCCGCTCGACTATCCGAACCAGATCATCACGAACGACGTCCGACAGTCGCAGGCGATCGCCCGGGCGCCGCGGCCGTACATGATCGTCGCCTCGAACGGGATGCTCACCGGTGGCCGGGTCGTCGGCCACCTGCGCAACCTGATCGACGACCCGACGGCCGTCATCCTGTTCGTCGGCTACCAGGGCGTCGGGACCTTGGGCGCCCACCTCCAGGCCGGCGCGGAAACGGTCAAGATCGACGGGCAGGTCCGGCGGGTGCGCTGTCAGATCCGGTCGATCAGCGGGTTCTCGGCCCATGCCGACGAGTCGGAGCTCATCGCGTGGCTGTCGAACTTCGCGCGTGGCAAACGGCCCGGAGATCCGGGCTTTCCGCGCACGGTCTTCCTCGTCCACGGCGATCCGGATGCCCAGGCGGCGCTGCTCCCGAAGGTCCAGGCGCTCGGGTTCGACACGGTCATCCCGGCCTGGCATCAGGAGGTCGAGCTCGAGTAGGTCGTGCCCAAAGCCGGAGCTCGGCTGGCCCGCGGCCTCGACTCGGCCAGCGCTTCGCGTGTTGAGCTCGCTCGGCGGCGAGGCGGCCGAGCCCCCGGCGCGAGCCGGCCCCTGGCGGGTTTGGTTCGGCCCCTTTGCACCGCATGACGACAACCGCACGTGCCGCCGTCGAAAAGGCCCAGATCCGGGCGCAGACTTGCATCCGGTGCAAGATGTCTGCTCCTACCTCCGCCATCCGGTCACGTGTTGCATCCGGTGCAAGAAGCGCGACCGAGCCACTGCTCGAAGCATGTCGAAGGTCGTTTGCTTGCATCCCGCGCAAGCGGCGCCTCGATCCTGCTTACGGCCCGCGGACGTCGCGGGCGGCGGCGTCGGCGGCGGACTGCATGAAGCCGTAGTCGGTGCCGAGGGTGGCCCAGGCGAAGCCCTGGTCCCGCCGTGCACGGGCCTGCGCGACCGACGCGGTCCAGACCCCGGCGGGCACGCCGTGGACCGGGTGCGGTCGAGGATCCGGGCGATCGCGGCCTCGTTGTCGGGGTGGCCGATGTCGCCGGTGTGACCGATCGCCGCCGCCAGGTCGTTCGGGCCGATCAGGATGGTGTCGATGCCCGGCACGGCGAGGATCGCGTCGAGGTCGTCGAGCGCTTCGCGGGTCTCGATCTGGATGCAGCACGTGACGAGGTCGTTGGCCGAGCCGAGGTACTCGGCGGTGTGGCGGCCGTACTCGGACGCGCGCCGCGGGCGCGATGCCGCGCAGGCCGACCGGCGGGTAGCGGCACCAGGCCACCGCCCGCTCGGCGTCGGCGACGGTCCGGATCTGCGGCACGACCACGCCACTCGCCCCGGCGTCGAGCGCGTGCATGATGCGGACCGGCTCGTTCGCGGCCACCCGGTACAGGACCGGCACGCCGGCGGCGCGGGTCGCGATGAGCATCTGGACCAGATCCGAGGTCGCGATCGGACCGTGCTCGCCGTCGGCGACGAGCAGGTCGAAGCCGGCTCCGGCCATCAGCTCGGGTACCGTCGGGTCGAGGATCGTCAGCCACGATCCGATGAGGAATTCGCCCGCCGTCAACCGGGAACGGAGGTCCGGGACCATCGGGGGACGGTTCGCTGAGCTCATGTTCCCGGAGTGTAGGCGACGGCCCGTGCTCGGACGGGCGCATCAGGCGGGACGCGAGCGGCAATAGAAACCAGCGGCCCGAGAATCCCGGGCAGCGGCCGAGCGTGGAACGGGAGCGTCGGCGACCCTGAAGGAGCGTGGTGCGGCCGACCCTGAACGTGCTCAGCGATGACCTGATCGATCGGATCCTCGACGAGGCCATGGACATCCTGGCGACGACCGGGATGGAGATCCGGGGTCCGGCGATGCGCCAGCGGCTCGTCGACGCGGGTCTCCCGCAGGATCCGGCCGGTCGTGTCCTGTTCCCGCGCGACGTCGTCGAGCGGGCGATCGACACCGCGCCGGGCTCCTTCTGGCTGTTCGATCGTGACGGGAACCCGCACGCCGACCTCGGCGGCGACCGGGTCCACTTCGTGCCGGGTTCGAGCGGGCTCCGCGTCCTCGATCACCGGACCGGCGAGGCGCGCCTCGCGAACTCGACCGACTTCGTCGAATACGTCCGCCTGGCCGACGGCCTCAAGCATGTCGCCTACCTCGCGACGGCGTTCTCGACGAACGCCGATATCGAGGCCCAGGTGTCCGACGCCTGGCGGCTGTACATGTGCCTGACGAACTCGAAGCGCCCGGTCGTCTCCGGCGCGTTCACCGAGCACGGCGTCCCGCGGATGGTCGAGATGATGCAGCTGTTCCGGGCCGACCGGGCGGACCTCATCGCCCGCCCGATGTCGATCTTCACGATCACCGCGACGGGCAACTTCCGCTACAGCGAGGACTCCTGCCAGAACCTCATCGACTGCGTCGAGGCCGGCGTCCCGGTCGAGATCGTGCCGGTCACGCTCATGGGACTCATCGCCCCGGTGACCCTGGTCGGTGCGACGGTCTTCCACACGGTGGACGTCCTGGCCGGGATCGTCATGACCCAGGTCGTCCGACCCGGCGCCCCGGTCCTGTTCGGAGGGGCGCCGGCGACGTTCCACATGAAGATCGCCAGCTCGCCGATGGCGGCCATCGAGGCGCTCCATCTCGACGTCGCCTACGTGGCCGTGGCGAAGAAGCTCGGCCTGCCGACCCAGTCGTACATGGCGCTGTCCGATGCGAAGCTGCTCGACGCTCAGGCGGGGGCGGAGACCTTCGCCAGCGCGATGCTCGCGGCGCTTGCCGGCGTGAACTCGGTGAGCGGGCCCGGGATGCTCGACTTCGTCCTGGTCTTCAGCCTGGCCAAGCTCATCTTCGACGACGAGGTGTGCGGTCAGGCGCTCCATTTCGTCCGGGCGATGGAGCCGCTCGGCGACCTGCCGACGGGTCCGCTCGTCGAGCGGGTCATGACCGACCAGCACCTGATCATGGCGCCGCACACGCTCGAGCACTGGCCCGCGGAGCTGTACCTGCCCGGCACGGTCATCGAGCGCGACAACCGCGAGAACTGGCTGAAAGCCGGCGGGCTCGACACCGCCCAGCGAGCGTCGGCCGAGGTCGACCGCCGGCTCGCGGCCTATCGTCCGATCGATACCGACCCGGCTGCCGACGCCGAGCTCCTCCGGATCATCCGGTCCGGGCTCGTCGACCAGGTCGACCTCCCGACACTCCCCGCGGCGACCGAACCGACGATCGTCGACGACCCCACGGCCGGCCGCCGGCCGAACCCGAGACGCAGCCACCGACCAGCCCGAACCAGCGAGGAGGAACCGTCCGCATGACCAGCCCGACCGCCCCCGCGACCGATGCCGCGAGCACGCTCTACTTCGGTCCGTGGTACCGCCGCTCGCCGTTCTTCGAGAAGACCCTCCAGGCGGGCTGTAGCGCCTACGACATCTACAACCACATGTACCTGCCGGGCTACTACGCCGACCCGATCGAGGAGTACTGGGCGCTGCTGAACGGCGTGACCGTGTGGGACGTCTCGGTCGAGCGGATCGTCGAGATCACCGGTCCGGACGCGTCGGCGTTCACCAACATGCTCACCTGTCGCGACCTGACGAAGTGCGCGGTCGGACAGGGCAAGTACGTGCTGATCACGGCCGAGGACGGCGGCATCGTCAACGACCCGGTCCTCCTCCGCGTCGAGGCGGACCGCTGGTGGTTGGCGCTCGCCGACTCCGACGCCGGGCTGTGGGCGCGCGGGGTCGCCACCCACGCCGGGATGGACGTCAAGGTCCGCGAGCCCGAGGTCTACCCGATCCAGGTCCAGGGCCCCAAGTCGAAGGACGTCATGCGGACCCTGTTCGGGGACGCGGTCCTCGACATCAAGTACTACTGGACGATGACGACCGAGCTCGACGGGATCCCGGTCGTGATCAGCCGGACCGGCTGGACCGGCGAGGTCGGCTACGAGATCTACCTGCGCGACCCGTCGCGCGGCGGCGACCTGTGGGACCGGGTCATGGAGGCCGGCAAGCCGCACGCGATCCGGCCGATCGCCCCGTGCGAGGCACGCCGCATCGAGGCCGGCATCTTCAACTACGGCTCGGACATGACGATCGACAACAACCCGTTCGAGGTCATGGGTCTCGAACGGCTCGTCGAGCCGCAGGAGGCCGACTACATCGGCAAGGCGGCGCTCGAGGACATCCGGGCGCGGGGCGTCAGCCGGAAGCTCGTGGGTCTCGAGGTCGCTGGGGACGCGCTCCCGTTCGAGCTGTCGCGCAAATGCGACGCGCTGTCGGGCGGCAAGTCCGTCGGGACGGTGACCGACCTCATCTGGTCGCCCCGGCTCGAGAAGAACATCGGCTACGTCTGGCTTCCGATCGCCCTCGCCGGCGCCGGCAACCCGCTCGAGATCGTCGCGCCCGACGGCGGGATCTGGCCGGCGACCACCGCCGCCATCCCGTTCATCGACCCGAAGAAGGCCGTCCCGCTCGGTTGAGCCCGATCGGCACCGACACCGGTGGTCACCCGCCGGGCCGACCCATTCGCCCGACTCGACAGCCCGCCGTAGACTCGCTCCAGCGCCGCACCCGGAGGTCGCACTCTTGACCGCTCGCCACGTCGTCTCGTCGCCGCTCAGCCAGGACGAGATCGCCGCCGTCCGCAAGCCGTATCGGGCCGCCTCGCTGCTGCCCGGGCGTGCCTATCACGACCCGGCGATCCACGACTTCGAACGGCGCGAGTGGTTCCGTCGCGACTGGGTGGTGGTCGGACGCGAGGAGGAGGCCCCCGGGGCCGGGACCTATTTCCTCGCAACGGTCGACGACGAGCCGCTCGTGATCGTCCGTGGTCGCGACGAGGTCCTGCGCGGCTTCTACAACGTCTGTCGTCACCGCGGCACGGCCGTCGTCGAGGAACCGTGCGGCAAGGCGGTCCGTTTCCAGTGCCCGTATCACGCCTGGATCTACGACCTCGAGGGCAAGCTCGTCCGAGCCAAGCACACCGAGGACCTCGTCGACTTCAGCTTCGACGGCTTCGGCCTTGTTCCGGTGCGGCTCGAGACATGGCAGGGCTTCGTCTTCGTCAGCCTCGATCCCGACGTGCCTGAGCTGGAGCCCTGGCTCGGCGATCTCGTCCCGCACCTCGGCCGGTTCGACTTCCGCTCGCTGCGGGTCGCCCACGAGGTCGCCTACGAGGTCGACGCCAACTGGAAGTTCATCGCCGAGAACTACAGCGAGTGCTACCACTGCCCGGGGATCCATCCTCAGCTCAACAAGCTCACGCCCTACGACCTCGGCGGCGACTTCGCCCCCGAGGGCCCGTGGCAGGGCGGCTGGATGGAGCTGGTCGACAGCGCCGAGACGATGGCCCTCGACGGCGGCCATCGCGGCGACCGGCCGGCGATCCCGGGTATCACCGACCTCGACGAGCGCCGGATCTACTACTACCTGCTCTGGCCGTCGACGTTCCTGTCGATCCATCCGGACTACCTGCTCGTCCACCGGCTCGTGCCGGCCGGTGCGGACCACACCCGGGTCATCTGTCAGTGGCTGTTCGAGCCGGACACCATCGCGGCGAAGGACTTCGACCCGTCGGATGCCGTCGCGTTCTGGGACCTGACGAACCGCCAGGACTGGCACGTCTGCGAGCTCCAGCACACGGGCACCAAGTCGCGCAGCTGGCTGGCCGGGCGGTTCTCCAACCAGGAGCCGAGCGTCCACGCGTTCGACCTCATGGCGGTCGACCGCTACGCCGGCGACGGTGAGATCAGCCGACGCACGGTCCGCCTGCGCTACGACGTGCCGCCGCCGAAGCCTGGCGAGGAGGAGGATCGGATGGCCGCGGGCGACGTTCCGGCGGTCCCGTTGCCCCGATCCGCTGCCCGGATCGCCGCCCGGGCCAAGGCGCGCTGACCGTCGACGTCAGGCGTCCTCGGTGACGACCCGGTCGTCACCGCCCCGGAAGGCGCCGAGGCGCCACGCGATGAGGATCGCGAGGGCGGTCACCGCGACGATGATCGTCGAGACCGCGTTGATCTCGGGCGTGACGCCGAACCGGATCTTCGAGTAGATGTAGAGCGGCAGCGTGCTGCTCCCGACGCCGGCGTTGAAGCTCGTGATGACGAGGTCGTCGAACGACAGCGCGAAGGCGATCATCCCGCCGGCCGCGATCGCCGGCGCGAGCAGCGGCATCGTGATGTGGCGGAACGTGCCCCAGGCCGACGCTCCGAGATCGCGCGCGGCCTCCTCGAGATGCGGGTCGAGTCCGATCGCCCGGGCCCGCACGATGATCGCCACATAGGACACGCAGAACGTGATGTGGGCGAGCGAGATCTGGGTGAACGATCCCTGGCCACCGAACAGCGTCGCGAAGAACAGCAGGAGGCTGATGCCCATGACGATCTCGGGCGTCACCATCGGCAGCAGCAGCAGCACCTCCATCGGACCGCGCCAGCGCTGGCCGATCCGGGCCAGGCCGAGTCCGAGCAGCGTCCCGAGCGCGACCGACGCGATCACGGCGATGAAGGCGACCTGGAGGGTGACACCGAGGGCGCCGAGGATGAGCTCGTTGGAGAACAGCGTCGGGTACCAGTCGAGCGTGAACCCGGCCCAGTTGAAGTTCCGCTTGTCGGCGTTGAAGCTGAAGATGATGAGGATGACGATCGGCAGGAACAGGAAGACGTAGACGACCACCGCGTACGCCGACAGGAGCCGGTTCCGACCGCGCCGCATCAGCTGAGGACCTCGGTCCGCAGGCTGCGGATCGCGACGAACGTGCCGATGATCGTGACCGCCATCAGGATGAACCCGAGCGCCGCGCCCTGCGGCCAGTCGCGCCCCGACAGGAACAGCGTCTGGACCACCTTGGCGACGGTCGTGGTCTGGGCGCCGCCGAGCAGGTCCGGGGTCACGTAGTCGCCGATCGCCGGGATGAACGTCAGCAGCGCCGCGGCGATGATGCCCGGCATCGTGAGCGGCAGGATGACGTTGACGAACGCGCTCCGGCCGTTCGCGTAGAGGTCGCGAGCGGCGAGGACCAGCGCCTCGTCGAGCCGGTCGATCGACACGAACAGCGGCAGGATCGCGAACGGCAGGAAGCCGTAGGTCATCCCGAGGATCACCGCGAGATCCGTGTTGAGCAGGACGACCGGGTCGGTCGTGAGACCCAGGCCGTGGAGGATCGAGTTCACCACGCCGTTGTCGCGCAGGATGATCATCCAGGCGTACGTCCGGATGAGGTAGCTCGTCCAGAACGGGAGCATCACGAGGATCAGCAGGAGCGCCTTGTTCCGTCCGCCGTAGCGGCTGATCCAGTAGGCCACCGGGTAGCCGATCGCGATCGACAGGATCGTGGTCATCCCCGCGTAGTAGACCGAGCGCGAGATCGTCGGGATGAACGTGGGTGCGAAGGCCTTGCGGTAGTTGTCGAGGGTCAGCGCGTCGAACAGGACCCGACCGAACCGGTCATGGGTCCCGACGCTGACCGCGGCGATGAACGCCAGCGGGACGAGGAAGAACAGGGCGAGCCAGACCGCGCCCGGCAGGACGAGCGGACCGATCCCCAGGCGCCGGCCGAGCATCTAGGTCCCCTCGTCGCCCCCGGTGCGCCGGTCCACTCAGATGCCGGCCTTCAGCTCGGTCCAGCGGGTCGCGTACTTGTCGAGGTCGAGACCGAGGTCGAGCAGCTCCTGGAGCTTGTCGACGACGGCCTTGTCCGGGTTGATCCAGGGCGTGTCGAGAAGGTCCTTGCTGATGTACTGCTTGGCCGCCTCGTTCGGGCCCATGTACCCGATGTAGTTCGAGTTCTCGGCGCTGACCTTGGCGTCGAGCAGGTGGTTGATGAACAGGTTCGCGGCGATCGGGTTCTTGGCGCCGTCGAGGATGACCGCGGTGTCCGAGCCGCGGACCGAGCCCTCTTCGGGGATGTAGAACTGGACCGACGGCTTCTTCTGCTGGACGGTGTAGATGTCGGAGCCCCAGGCATGGCCGATCCAGATGTCACCCGAGGCCATGTACTGCTGGTCCTCGACGCTGTACAGGCGGACGAGCGGATGCTGCTGCTTGAGCAGGGCGAGCGCCTGGTCGAGCTCCCCGTCGTCGACGGTGTTGGCGCTGAAGCCGAGCTGGATGAGGGCCGCCGCGAATGCCTCGCGCTGGTCGTCGAGCATCGCGATGTGCCCGCTCCAGCGCGAGTCCCAGAGCGCCTTCCAGCTGGTCGGCGTCTCCTTGATCTTCGCCGAGTCGTAGGCGACGCCGGTCGTCCACCACATGTACGGCATCGAGTGCTGGTTGCCCGGGTCGTAGCCCGGGTTCGGCCCACTCCGGGGCCAGGTTGACCTTGTTCGGGATGAGGCCGAGATCGAGCGGCAGGATCTTGTTGATCGCCACGAGGCCCGGGATGTCGGTCGAGGTCGGGAACGTGATGTCGAAACCGGTCTGGCCGGCCGTCACCCGCGCGTACATCCCCTCATAGGTGTCGAAGAAGTCCGAGCTGACCTTGACCTTGTACTTCTTCTCGAACGACGGGATGACGTCCTCGCCCATGTACTCGGCGTAGTTCCAGATGTGGAGCTCGGCCTCCGGGGTCGGTGTCGGCGTCGGCTCGGGGGTCGCGGTCGGCGACGCGGGTCCGGTGCTCGGGACCAGGGTCGGCGGCGCGGTCGCGGCGGCCGACGCGGATGGCGCGGCAGAGGCCGTACTCGTGCTGCAGGCCGCGATGATCGGCGCCAGGGCCGCGGTCGCACCCACGACCGAGATCCGGTGCAGGAGCTGGCGGCGGGTCAGGCGCTCCTCGGCGAGGTAGCGGACAAGGAACCGCTCCAGATCCGGCTTGGGGTCGTCGCCTGCGCGTCTCATGGGGTCTCCTCCGTTGCGGGCTGGCTGCCGACGACGAGCGCGTCGTGCGGCGACCAATCGATCTCGACATCGTCACCGGCGACGAAACGTCGGCCGGACTTCGGGGCGATGACGCTCACGAGCGAACCGCCCTGGCTGCGGACCTGGTACTGGACGCCCGCTCCGAGGTAGGCCGACTGCTCGATCCGTCCCTGGATCGCTGCCGGTCCACCCGACCCGGGGGGGCCGATCGTCACGGTCTCGGGCCGGACGGAGATCTCGATGCTCGCGCCAGGACCGATGCCGACCGCGGCGGCCGCCCGGCAGGCGTCGCCGCCGTCGAGCCGGACCGCGAGCACGCCCGCGTCGACGGTCTCGACCGATCCCCGGAGCAGGTTCGTGGTGCCCATGAAGTCGGCCACGAACCGGGTCGTCGGGTGGTCGTAGAGCTCCTCGGGCAGGCCGACCTGCTCGACCTTGCCCTGGTGCATCACGGCGATCCGGTCGCTCATCGTGAGCGCCTCTTCCTGGTCGTGGGTCACGTAGACGAACGTGATCCCGACCTCGACCTGGATCCGCTTGAGCTCGAGCTGGAGGCTCTTGCGGAGCTTGAGATCGAGCGCGCCGAGCGGCTCGTCGAGGAGCAGCACCTGGGGTCGGTTGACGAGCGCGCGGGCGAGCGCGACGCGCTGCTGCTGACCGCCCGACAGCTCGTTCGTCTTGCGTCGGCCGTAGCCGTCGAGGTGGATGAGCTCGAGCGCCTCGGCCACCCGGACCTTGACCTCGGTCTCCTTGACCTTGTGGCGGCGGAGACCGAACGCCACGTTGTCGTGGACGTTGAGGTGCGGGAACAGCGCGTAGTTCTGGAAGACCATGTTGACCGGGCGCTTGTCCGGCGGCGCGTTCGTGACATCGACGCCGCGAAGGTCGATCCGGCCGCTCGTCGGGAGCTCGAAGCCACCGATCATCCGGAGCGTCGTGGTCTTGCCGCAGCCCGACGGACCGAGCAGCGAGAAGAACTCGCCGGACCGGATCTCGAGCGAGATGTCGTCCACCGCGCGCACGTCGCCGAACCGCTTCGACACGCTCGACAGACGGATCTCGGGGGCCGCCTCGGAGACCGTCATGCGCCGGAGCCTACGGGACGCTTCTCGGCCGAGGCGCGACGTGTCCCGTCAAGCGCAACCCGTGCGGCAGGGCCGTCATCGGCCGGGCGCGGCGGCCCGACATCCGGCATCGGGCAAACCTTCGGTCATCGACTCCTCGGCGGACCGTTGGGCACGTCCGATGGCGGACTGTAGCCCATCAGGCGCGAAGTCGTCCCGGATGAGGGCGGTGCCGACCGCCTGCCCGCCGGGCGCGACCGCGCCGCGATCCTCGACAAGCGCCCCCGCCCAGTCCGGGTCGAACGGTCGCCCTGGGGTGTCAAGGTCGAGCACGAGCGGGGCATGGTCCGACGGGATCGGCGGCCCCTTCCGGGCCTCGCGGTCGATCTCGGACCAGACGACGCGCTCGGCGACCTGAGCCGTCACGAGCAGGTGGTCGATGCGCATCCCGAGGTTCTTGTGGAAGTTACCGGCGCGGTAGTCCCACCAGGTGAACCGCCCCGTGTCGCGGTTCCTGAGGCGGTAGGCGTCGATCAGGCCCCAGTCCAGGAGCGCTCCGGAACGCTGCCCGCTCGGGTTCGGAGACGTGGGTCCCGCCGTGCACGGCGCGGGCGTCCCAGACGTCGTCGTCGGTCGGCGCGATGTTCAGGTCGCCGCCGATGACGAGCGCCTCGGCGGGATCACGCGTCTCGCGCAGCCAGCGGGCGAGCCGGTCGAACCAGCGCAGCTTGCCGTCGAAGAACGGCGACCCGACCACGCGGCCGTTCGGCCCGTACAGGCTGACGATCTGGAGCGGCCCACCGCTCGCCCCGTCCGGGTCGACGACGGCGCCGACCATGCGGGCCTCGTCGGACGGGTCGAAGTCCTCCTCGCCCACGCTCGGGGTTCGCGCCGGGTCCGCTGTCCCGGACCGGCCCGTCGCCGAAGTTCGTGACTGACCTCGCCGACGCCCAGGCCCTGCCGGACCGCGATCGCCACCCCGTTCCAGCGACCCTCGCCGTGGTGGACGAGGTCGTAGCCGGCCATCGCGAAGGCCATGACCGGGGCGTCGTCGTCCCCGAGCTTCGTCTCCTGCATGAGCAGGACATCCGGCGCCGCTCGCTCGAGCCAGGTCTCGACCTTCTCCTGGCGGGCCTTCAGCGAGTTGACGTTCCAGGTCGCGATGCGCATCGGCGGTCGGGCCTCGGTTCCGGCCCGGTCAGAACCGCTTGCCGCGCTGGCGCGCGAGGTCGAAGGCCGCGGTGTCGGCGACGGCCATGACCGCCATCGTCCCGGCCTGGACCGGGTCCGACACGACGAGGTCGACCGCCTCGGTGATCGAGCCGACCATGTTCAGCGCGATGATCGGGATGCCGTGCGCCCGGAGCTCGCGGGCGGCGCGGGTGATGTCCCCGCCCATGATCGAGCCGGCGAGGACCAGCAGCCGGGCGCGCGGCAGGTCGGCCACCGCCCGCACGGCAGCAGCGATGTTCTCCTCGCCGACGAGTGGGATCGTGTCGACGCTGATCTTCTCGCCACGCAGGTTGTGCCGGTCGGCCTCGGTCACCGCACCGAGCGCGACCTGGGCGACCTGGGCGCCGCCACCGACGACGATCACGCGCTTGCCGAACACCCGCTCGAGGCTCCGCGTCAGGCCCTGACTGCGCAGGCCCGGCAGGTCCCGGACGGTCTCGGTCAGGCGGTCCTCGGCAAGGCCCTCGACCTCGACCTCGATCTCGACCCCGGCCGGTGCGCCGCCGGTCGCGTCGATCCGGCGGACCGTGCTGAGGTTCCGGAGCGTGCCACCGGCCTCCGCGACCCGGGCGATGAGCGTCGGGATGGCCGTCGGGGCATCGTCGAGCCCGATCCGGATGGCGACCGTGGCTTGTGCGCCGGTGGCCTTGCTGGGCATGGGCGTCGGCCGTCGGATCCGGGCTCAGGCGTCGGCGCCGGACGACCCGCCACCGAGATCGGCGACGGTCATCCGGTCCGGCGCGATGCCACCGGTCGGGTCGTGCTCCTCGTACGGCAGGGCGAGCGCCGCGAACGCCTCTCGGGTCGCCACCGCGTCGCTGGTCGTCAGCATCAGCGCTCCGTCGGTGTCCTCGGCGACGCCCACGATCCCGGTGATGTTGACACCGCGCTCGCCGAGCGCCGAGGCCACCCGCGCGAGCGACCCTGGGCGATCCTCGAGCCTGACCGTGAACCAGACCGTCACGCCGACACCTCCACCGTCGGATGGTAGCGGGTCACGGGTCGCGATGGCCGATGGCCCGGGCCGCGGTCTCGGCCCCCCGCCCGCCCGGTCCCGCCCACGCCTGGTCCTTCGTGCGCCCCACGCTCGAACCAGGGGTCGCGGCCCGCGTCCCGGGTCCATCCGTGCGCCACGCGCACCGAACCGGTTGTCGAGCTCGTGAGACTCGAGCGTGGGGCGCACCAACAAGGGCCATCGGGCGACGCCGACCGCCCGTTCGAGCGCGGGACGCACAGCGGTGGGGCCATCGGGACGCCGCCACCCGTCCGTTCGAGCGTGGGGCGCACCAACAAGGGCCATCGGGCGACGCCGACCGCCCGTTCGAGCGCCTCACGCACAGCGGTGGGGCCATGGCACGTCGCCGACCGTCCGATCGAGCGCGGCACGGACAGCGTTCGGCCCGGGTCCTACGATCACCTCGATGACTTCGGCCAAGACCGGCCCCGCTCCGCCACCCGTCCAGGTGTTCGGCCTGGCCGACGACCGAGCGACCCGCGCCGCTCAGCGGTTCTTCAAGGAACGCCGGGTCGCGATCCACTTCGTCGACCTGCGCCGGAAGCCGATCGCGCCCGGCGAGCTGCGGCGGTTCACCGAGCGACTCGGCGCCGCGGCGGTCCTCGACACCGAGGGCCGGCCGTTCCGCGATGCCGGACTCGCCTACCTGCGGATGGACGACCGCGAGATCGTCGAGCGGCTGCTGACCGACCAGCGTCTCATCCGCCTGCCGCTGGTCCGCCGCGGGAACGACGTGAGCGCCGGTCCGGCCGAGTCGACCTGGAAGTCGTGGCTGGCGAAGGGCGGGTGACCGGGGCGCGAGTCACCGACAAGAGGGTCGGCGGCCGCCGCGCCAGCACCCCGCCGTTCGACGATCCGGGTCACCGCCGGCGGAGCGTGTCCCAGGCCAGGAAGATCCCGGCCGCGATCGCGACGATCCCTGCGACCGCCCAG
The DNA here is from genome assembly GCA_963783135.1 of uncultured Chloroflexia bacterium. GTDB lineage: Bacteria > Chloroflexota > Limnocylindria > Limnocylindrales > CSP1-4 > Chersky-267. The sequence continues at coordinate 986,758 of CAWAMH010000005.1, forward strand.
AACCGGTCGCCACTCATGTAGCTGCCTGGGAGCACGCCCATCCCCTGTCCGACCCAGACCGCTCCGGCGACCCCGAGGAGCACCGCTACGATCAACCTGAACCGATGCATCCGAGCGACCTCCGCGGTGGCATCCTACGGGAGTGAGCGAACGAACGCCGCGGACCGGCTCGGAACGTCATCGGAGCGGCCGCGTCACGATCAAGTCCCAGGCCGGGACGCACCTGGCGCTCGACCCGACGGTCACCGAGGACGAGAAGCTCTTCGCTCGCTCGACCCGACCGGCATTCCTCGGCGAAGACCCCTGGCGGGTGCTCCGGATCATGTCCGAGTTCGTCGACGGGTTCGACGCGTTGGCCGAGGTCGGACCCGCCGTGACGGTCTTCGGCTCGGCCCGGGTGCCCGAGGGATCGCCGTTCTACGAGCAGGCCCGCGAGATCGGCCGGAGTCTTGCCCGGGACGGTTGGGCCGTCATCACGGGCGGCGGCCCGGGGGTCATGGAGGCGGCGAACCGGGGCTGCCAGGAGGCCGGCGGCCTGTCGATCGGCTGCAACATCGAGCTTCCCCACGAGCAGTCCGTCAACCAGTACGTCGATCTCGCGGTCGAGTTCCGCTACTTCTTCGCGCGCAAGACGATGTTCGTGAAGTACGCAGACGCGTTCGTGATCCTGCCGGGCGGTTTCGGCACGCTCGACGAGCTGTTCGAGGCGCTGACGCTGATCCAGACGGGCAAGATCCGCCACTTCCCGGTCGTGCTGGTCGGGACCGAGTACTGGGCCGGCCTGCTCGCCTGGGCGCGCGAGACGCTGATGACCGACGGGACCGTGAGCGAGGCCGATCTGGCGCTGCTGACGGTGACGGACGATCCCGAGGAGGTCTGTCGGGTCGTCCGGGCGTTCGCGAAGTCGGAGCACCTCGGCCGGCCGACCAGCCCGGGGTAGGTCAGGTCCGCCGTCGGCCAGACCCGGTCCGCCGCGACCGCAGGCGGTCGACCGCCGGCCCCGGGTCAGTCGGGGATCCCCACCTCGATCCAGCCGTCGACGACGCGGATGGGGTAGTACCGGAAGCGTCGGACCCGGGTGAGCCGACGCGCTTCGGCCTTCTTGCCCGGTGGGTCCTCCTTCGGCGTGCCGCCCACCGGCGACCAGGTCGGGTGATAGCGCCCATCGGGGTCGAGGCCGCCGGTCGTCGGCATCTGGACGACCTCGCCGGTGCACAGGTCGAACCGCCCGTTGTGGAGCGGGCAGGCCACGACGCAGCCGTCCAGCTCGCCGATCGAGAGCGGAGCGGCCATGTGGGGGCAGCGGTCGTCGACCGCGATGATCCCTTCTGGGGTGCGGGCGATGAGGATGTCGAGGTCGCCGTGGCTGGCCCGCCGGAGCGACCCGGGTGGCAGCTCGTCGAGATGGACCAGCCGATGGAACGCCGCACCGACCGAGCCCGGAGCCCGGAGCAGGGGAGGGTGGTTCGCCGGTCGATCGTCCATGGTCGCCAGCCTACCCGACCATCACGCCGAGCGGCGGCGGACACGGATCGGCCCCGACCGCGGTGGTCGGGGCCGATCCCGGGAGGAGGATGTCGCGATGCGAGGCGTCAGTCGCCGATCGCCGTGCTGGCCGAGACCGGATCGGCCTTGCCGGACGAAGCCGCCGCGTCGGCGATCGCCTGGGTCGGGATCGGCGCCTCGTTGGACGTTCGAAGCGGGATCTCCTTGATCGCAGTCGCGGCGATGAGGGCGACGATCGCGCCGATCACGCCCAGCCAGAACGTCTGGGCCGTGGCGAGACTGAACGCACCGTGGATGGCCTCCAGGACCTGACCCATCACTGGACCCGCCGAGGGCACGATCGCCGCGATCTTCGCGCCGACATCGCCGACACCTGTCAGGACATTGGCATCGATCTTGCCGGCGGCCGCTGCCGCGCCGAAGTCCTGCAGCACATCAGGCGGCACTCCGGCGGACAGGAACTGCGGCACGAGGTGCTCCTGGAAGCTCGACGCGAAAACCGTTCCGACGAACGCGAGCGAGATCGTGCCGCCGATCTGGCGGAAGAACGTCAGGTTCGAGGTCGCCACGCCGAGCTGTCGGAACGGCACCGCGTTCTGGATCACGATCGTGGGCACCGAGAAGGTCGGACCGACGCCCAGGCCCGCGACGAACATCCACAGCCAGACGATCGGCACGGGTGTGTCCTTCGTGAGCTGGGTCATGAGCAGGACCGCGAAGCCCATGAGGGCGACCGAGCCGACGATCAGCCACTTGTAGCGGCCGGTCCTCGAGACGATCAGGCCCGAGAGGATCGAGCTCGCGATGAGACCGACCATGAGGGGCAGGGCCGCCAGACCTGAGTTGGTCGGCGAGAAGCCCTCGACGACCTGGAACCAGCGCGGCAGGAAGACGATCGCGCCGAAGAAGGCGAATGCGGCGAAGAAGACCGAGACCATGGTCGCCGAGTACGTCCGGCCCGTCCACAGGTCGAGCGGGACGATCGGCTCCTTCGCGCGCGACTCGGCCACGATGAACAGCAGCGTCCCGATGATGCCGATCAGGATGAACCCGCCGACCGTCGCCTCGGACCAGTCATTGAGCCCACGAGTGGTCGGGTTCGGCAGGCCTTTGTTGGTCAGGCCGACCAGCAGGAAGACCATCGCGACGGTGAAGATCGCGCCGCCGATCAGGTCGAAGTTACGGGTCGCCGCCGGGGTCTTGACCGTCGGCAGCAGTCGCTGGATGACGATCAGCGCGACGATCCCGATCGGGATGTTGACGTAGAAGATCCAGTGCCAGCTCAGGTTCTCGGTCAGCCAGCCGCCGATGAGCGGGCCGGCCACGAACGCGATCCCGAAGACCGCACCGAACAGGCCCTGGTACTTGCCCCGTTCCTGGGGCGTGAACAGGTCACCGATGACCGCCAGTGCGACCGGGAACAACGAACCGGCGCCGATGCCCTGGATGCCTCGGAACAGGATCAGCATGCCCATGTTCTGGCTCAGGCCGCTGAGCGCCGAGCCGAACAGGAAGATGACGATGCCGATCATGAAGATCGGCTTGCGCCCGTAGATGTCCGAGAGCTTGCCCCAGAACGGGACGCTGATCGTGCTCGTCAGCAGGTAGATCGTGATCGCCCAGACGTAGTAGTCGTTGCCCGACAGCTGGGTCACGATGGTCGGGAGCGCCGGACCGACGATCGTCTGGTCGAGCGCGCCGAGGAACAGCCCGAGCATGACGGCGAAGAGGATCTCCATCTTCGCCCGGTGGGACAGCCCGAGAGCCGGGTCCTCGTCCAATGTCGGGACGTAGTCCCGCTCGCTGAATTCCGCCTTCCATCATCGTGGTGCGTACTCCCTTCGAAGGGCCTGGGGCTCCGGTCTGGGCTCCGGCTCGGGTCGCTGCTCGTTGGGGTGGGTATGGTCCGCCATGAATCGCTCCGGGTGGGCGCTCTCCTCCTCACGGATCGCGTTTCGGAAGTCGTGCAGGGCGATCTCGAGACGGTCGAGCTGGCCGCCGTCGAGCCTGGCAAGGACGGCGCTGAGCAGGTCGTCCTTGATGATCTGGATCTCGTGGAGGAAGCCTTCACCGGCCGCTGTGAGGCGGACCAGGACGACCCGGCGGTCGTCCGACTCTCGGCTGCGCTCGACGAGGCCACGCTCCTCCATCCGATCGATGAGACCGGTCGCATTCGACAGCGACACGTCGAGGAATTCGGCCAGCCGGCTCATCGCCAGCTCGCCCGACTCCTCGAGGCGCCACATGACGTGGAGATGCGTCATGCTGACCCCCTGCTTCACCATCCGCCCGGTCGCTGCACAGCGGAGGAGGCGGATCGCACCGTTCAGTTCGCTGACGACGCCGGCGACGGCGACCCGGCGGGCAGCCGTCGATCCGGGTGAAGTAGTTCGGGTCATGTGAATTATCATATCCATCCGGATAATCCTGTCAACCACGACCATTCAGCCCGATGCGAATATCCAGACCCGATGTTCGCGCGTGGTCGTGGAGAGATCGTGAAGACGTCGTGGCGGACCGACGGATGTCCGGCCGAAGGTGTGCCGGTGAGGAGGGTGCGGACAACGTGCGCTACGTCTTGATGCTCGAGGCCCAGCAGGGCCTGACGTACGACGATCAGCTGGCGATCGCCCGACGGGCCGACGCGGCGGGGTTCGAGGCGCTCTTCCGCTCCGACCATTACGAGAGCTTCCCGGGGCCGGCCGGCCGGCCGACCACGGACGCCTGGACGGTCCTTGCCGGTCTGGCCCGTGAGACCGAGCGGATCCGCCTGGGGGTGCTCGTCTCGCCCGTCACGTTCCGGCCTCCCGGCACGATCGCCAAGATCGCCGCGACGCTCGACCATATGAGCGGCGGTCGGATCGAGCTCGGTCTCGGCGCCGGCTGGAACGAGGATGAGCACCGCCGCCACGGTGTCCCGTTCCCGCCGATCGGGGAGCGGGCCGACATGCTCGAGGAACAGCTTGCGATCGTCCACGGACTCTGGGACGAGCCGGACGGCTGGTCGTTCGCGGGCCGGCACTACCAGGTCGAGGACACCGTCTTCCAGCCGAAGCCGCTCCAGAGGCCGCACCCGCCGATCATCGTCGGTGGCGAGGGGTCGCCGCGGTCGCTGCGGATCGCGGCGCGCTACGCCGACGAGTTCAACCTGACCTCGTCGGACCCGATCCGAGCGGCCGAACGGTTCGCGCTGCTGGATGAGGCGTGCCGGGCGATCGGCCGGGATCCCGGCACGATCACGCACTCGGCGATGGCGGGGACCCTGATCGGACGGGACGCTGCCGAAGTCGCGGCACGGAAGCGAACACTGCTGGCCGACTTCGGGGAGGACGCTGAGGCGGAGGCGTGGTTCGGCGTGCGCGAGGCGCGCTGGATCCTCGGGACGCCGGACGAGGCCAGGGCCAAGGTGGCCGTCTTCGAGGCGTCCGGGGTCCAGCGCCTCGTGCTCCAGGACTTCCTCCCGCTCGACCTCGACATGATCGACCAGCTCGGCGCGGAGGTCGTCAGGCGCTGACCGCTGCGCCCGGCCGCCAGGACGTGTAGATCGGTGGCCACTCGTCCGGGCCGCTACGCGCCCCGACGAGCGCAGAGTCGATCGAGAACTCGAACAGCAGGTCGTCCGGACCGACCTCGAACGGCCAGCCAGCCGCGACGGTCGTCCGGATCGGACCTGCGCCGACGAGCTCGGCCCGGCCACGCAGCTCGAACTCGGCTGGGGCACGCAGGTCGACGTGGGCATGGAGCGCGTAGCGGCCGTCGAGCGCGAGATCGCGGCCCTTCGCCGAGGGCAGGATGACCGCGAAGAGCCGACCATCGACGATCGCGACGGTGATCGGGTGGATCCTCGGGAGTCCGTCGTGGCGGACGGTCGCCAGCAGGCCCGAACCCTGCTCCCCACCGCGGTAGAGGAGGGACCTGCCCACGGCCGCGAGCTCCGGGGCGGCGGCCTCGAACGCTTCCCAGGTCACCATGCGGACCAACCTCCGAGTGGGCGTGCGTGGTCGTCAGCGATCGTATCGCACTAGTGGGCACGGGAGCGCCGGCGTCGGCGGTCAGCCCTCCGCCTTCGCCGCCGCCGCGGCGTAGATCGGGTCATCCCGGCGGATCGGATCCGGGTTCGTCCCGACGACCCGGGCGATCCGTTCGACCAGGAGCTGGAGCGGCGTGGCCGTGGCCAGCAGCGAGGCCACCGGCGGAAGCAGGCCGGGCGCCTCCGGGACCACGATCCGGCCGAGCGGCATCAGGGCGGGCTCGAGTTCGGCGGCGATGTCGGCCGACAGGATGGCGGTGGTCCGGAGCCCGATGACCGCCGCAGCCTCGAGGGCCTGGCGCGCTCGGGCGACCCGTTCGGTCCGGGCACGACGCTCGGTCAGGATCAGGACGAGCCCCGTCCCGGCGTCCGTCGACGGCAGGTGCCCGTGGAGGAAGGTCTCGAGGTTGCGCGAGGCCGATGGGATCCAGGTCCCTTCCTCGAGCTTGAGGACGAGCTCGCGCGCGGCCGTCCGGTCGGCGCCCGTCGCGACGACGAGGATGGGCCGGCAGGCGGCCAGACCGGCCGCGACCGACGTGGCGGCGGTGCTCGCCCGCTCGTCGATGCCGGCGGCCATGAGCGAGCGGGCGGCCGCGGGATCGACGGCCGTGCCCGTGAGCGCCGCACCGATCGCCGTCGCGGCGATCAGCGGTGACGTGTAGCCGATCGTGTGGCAGTAGCTCTGGTCGCGCTCGACCGTCTCGACGACGATGTCGACGTCCGCGGCGCCCGGCGCCTGGGCGCTGACGGTCACCATCGCGGTCGTCGCTCCGGCCGCTCGGGCGGCGGCGAGGGCCTGGGTCGTCGCCCACGTCCCACCGTCATGGCTGATCGCGATGCACAGGCCGGCGCGTGGCTCGAGCGACGCCTCGAATGCCTGGCTGGCCACGGGTCCGTGACCGTCGAGGCCGGCCCGCTGCCACGCATCGCGGAGGATCTCGGCGAACCCGAGGGCGCCATGCTCGCTCGTCCCGCAGCCGACGACGGTGACGGCCGCGCCCGACTCGGCGGCCTGCCGGAGCGCTCCGACGAGCCGTGCGACCGGGCCGCTTGAGCCCTCGGCCGCGAGCCGCGCGAGGCAGCGCTCAGCGAACGCCGGTTCCGCGGCGATCATCTCGGTCATGAACCACGGTGGGCCGCCGCGATCGACCGGTTGCTCGGCCCAGTGCCACGGATCGGGCGGGCCCGGGAGAGGTCGATCCGGATCGAAGGTCGGGGTGGACGTCGCGTCGCTCATGCCGGCGATGATAGGCTGGCCATCCCGCCCGCCCACTCGCGGACCGTCCAGCGCGACGTGCCGGTTGAAGGATCGCGCGGACGATCCACACACGCGACGGAGGCGACGATGAAGGTCGGGCTCCTGGTCCCGCAGGGCTGGAAGGGCGAGTACGACGGCTGGCAGCCCGCGATGGCCTGGGCCCGCTCGGTCGAGCTCGCCGTCCAGGCCGAGGCGCTCGGCTTCGAGTCGCTCTGGGCATTCGACCATTTCCATACGGTGCCGGATCCGACCGACGAGCTGACCTTCGAGTCGTTCAGCGTCCTCACCGCGCTGGCGATGGTCACTCAGCGGGTCCGGCTCGGGCACATGGTGGTCTGCACGGGCTTCCGCAACCCGGCCCTGACGGCCAAGCTGTCGTCGACGATCGACGTGATCTCCGGCGGGCGGTTCGAGCTCGGCATCGGCGCCGGCTGGAAGCGCGACGAGTGGCTCGCCTATGGCTACGGGTTCCCGACGATCGGTGAACGACTGGGCGCCCTGCGCGACCACCTCGAGGTCATCGTCCGGATGCTCGAACCCGGTCGGGCGACGTACCACGGGGTCTACGCCAGCGTCGACGGGGCGATCAATCAGCCGAAGGGTCTCCAGTCGCCGCGGATCCCGATCATCGTCGGCGGCAACGGGCAGGATGTGACGTTCCGGATCGCCGTGAAGTTCGCCGATGAGCTCAACCTGGTGTATGTGGGCCCGGCGCGGGTCGCCGAGCTGATCGCCGTGGCCCGCCAGCGGTGCGATGAGGTCGACCGCGATCCAGCGAGCCTGAAGATCTCGCTCTACACGAGCGACGACCACATCCGGCAGCCCGGCCAGCCGACCGTCGACCTGCTCGGCGAGCTCCAGGACCTCGGGCTGAGCCGGGTCGTGTGCTTCCCCGGCCGCTGGTCGCCGGAGCTCGACGCCCAGGCGCGGTTCGCCGAGGATTGTCGGTCGGCGCGGCTCGAGATGGACGAACCGGTCGGCGCGCCGGGCGCTGAACGCCCCGGACCGGGCTTCCCGCCGTGATCGGCTAGAGCTTCTGCGCCCGGCCGCCCGGGCCGTAGCGCAACCACGCTCGGGCGACGAGTCGATCGAGCTCGACCGGGCCGTAGCGGCGCGAGTCCACGGACCGGGCCAGGTCGTCACCGAGCAGCCACGCCTGGGTCGGCGTCAGCCGGATCGGACCGTCGGAGGTGCGGATGACGTCGCCCGGTCGCGCGGCGACGCGTTTGATCGAGAGCATGTCCGCCGCCGGGTCGCGGATGACCACGATCGTCCCGCGCCTGGGCCACACCCGGATCGTCGGATCGACGAGCAGCCAGTCACCCGGCTCGAGCGTCGGTCGCATCGAATCCTCGACGACGACCACCCGCCACGGCCCGTCGCGCCCGGCCCGGACCAGGTCGCCGACGGCCGTCGCCCCGGCCACGAGTCGGGCGAGGGCGCTCGGCCGGCCGTCGCGGTCGGTCCCGGTCCCCACGCCGAGGGCTCCGGGCGCCGGCGCGGCTACTTCTTCGTCGACCAGAAGATGTCGGCGAAGTCCTTGACGGCAGCCTCGAGCTGGGCCGCCGCCTCGGCGTCGATCGACTGCTTGTTCTTGCTGGCGAGCTTGAGGACATTCCAGACCTTCGTGTGGAGCTCCGGATTCGCTTCGAGGTGCTCCGGCTTGAAGTAGTCGGACCAGATGACCTGGACCTCGTGCTTCACGAGCTCCGCGTGCTGCTCCTTCACGGTCACGCAGCGGATGAACTTGTTCCGATCGGCGACGGCCATCGAGGACGCGTCGATCTGACCGATCAGCTCGACCATCCGGGCGACGGTCCGGGCGGCTTGTTGGGCGCCGGCCGGGTCGTAGATCCCACATGGGACGTCGCAGTGGGCGTGGACCACGGTCTTCGGGGCGAGCAGGCGGCTGAGTCGGGACATGGGGCACCTCGGGCGATCGGCTTCCATCCGGTGCCTGAAGTGTCCGAGCCCGCGATCAGGGTGTCAAACCTGGCCCGGGCGGGCGTCCGGGTCGTCCCGACGGGCTGGGGTGTCGGGGCGGGGCGATCCGACAGGACCGCACCGTGGTCGCCCGATCCCTCCCGGTCAGCCCGCGCGATGGTCCCGGTTCACCAGGAACCGGGGTACCAGCGGAACAATTCGTCCAACGGCGACGCCATACCATCGAACGCGGCCACCCTGGTCGCGTCGGCAGCGAGGAAGACCGTGGACCAGCGCAGCCTCGTCGAACAGGCACGAGCGGGCGATCATGACGCCTTCTCGATGCTGGCCGGCGTGGCCATCGCGCGGCTGGATGCTGCGGCCCGCCTCATCCTCCGGGACAACGAGCTCGCGCGAGACGCTGTCCAGGATGCGCTGCTGCGAGCCTGGCGAGACCTGCCCGGGTTGCGCGATCCGGATCGCTGGGAAGCCTGGCTCCACCGACTGACCGTCAATTCCTGCCTCGACGCGGCGCGTCGGCGGCGGCGGCGCCCGATCGAGGTCGAGCTGACCCCGATCGCCGTCCCGACCGACGACGTGGCCGCCGTCGTGGCCAACCGAGACCTTCTCGACAGCGCGCTGCGCCGGCTCGAGCCGGAATGGCGCGCTGTCGTCGTCCTGCACTACTACCTCGGGATGCCGCTGCCCGACGTCGCCGTCGCGCTGCGCATCCCGCTGGGAACGGCCAAGTCGCGGCTCCACCGCTCGCTCGGGGTCATGCGCACCTCGATCACTGGCGGCGATGACTCCGTGACGACGCCGCTTCCGGGAGGGCAGTTCGCGTGATCACGCCCGATCGCTTCGAGCGGGAGCTGCCGGGGCTCTTCGACGAGCTGGCGGCGGCGCGGACGCCCGACTACTACGACGACATCGTCCAGCGGTCCGAGCGCATGCGCCAGCGGCCGGCCTGGACCTTCCCCGAAAGGTGGCTTCCCATGTCTGCACTCACGACGCGCATGGCGACTGCACCGCGGCCCTCGTGGCGGCTGGTCGGTCTCACCGCGCTGCTGATCATCGGCCTGGTGGTCGGGGCGCTCGCCCTCGCCGGGAGCCAGCGCCGCCTGCCCCAGCCGTTCGGGCCAGCCGGCAACGGAGTCATCCCGTACACCGCCAACGGCGACCTGTACGTCGGCGACCTCGCGACCGGCACGAGCCGCCTCCTTGTGGGCGGCCCGGAGGAGGACGCGCTGCCGCAGTTCTCGCCGGATGGCACGCGGGTGGCCTTCATTCGCACCGTCAGGTCGGGATCGGATGATCCTCCGGTCGACCTCTACGTCGTGAAGGATGACGGGTCCGACCTCAAGCGGATCACCTCCCAGCCGATCGCCCATTGGCAATGGGTCGGTTGGATGCCCGATGGAAGGCACGTAGCGGTCATTCACCCCGACGTCATCAACCAGCTCGACCTGTTTGACGCGTCCGGTGACGGCCCGGTCAATCACATCGCAGCGGTCGCTGGCCTCAACTCGCTCCAGTTCCGGCCACCCGATGGCCGCGAGGTCCTGGCCAGCGGGCACATCAACGGAAGCTACGGCCTGTACGCGATGAACGCGGATGGGACGAACGTCCACCCGGTGCTGCTCTCGACGGACCTGGAGAGCGACGATTACTGGGGCGGCGCGAACTACTCCGCCGACGGCAGCCGGATCTTCTACACGCGCCCCTTTCAGCAGGAAACACCGACCGGGACGTGCTGCTCGCTCTGGGTGATGAACGCCGACGGCAGCGACCAGCACGAGTTCATCCCCAACCCCGGCACCGCCTGGGACGGCGGGCCTGTCGTATCGCCCGACGGGAAATGGGTCGCGTTCTGGAATGGTTACGTCTCGGTCGTCCGAGCCGATGGCAGCGGACCGGTGATCCAGACGGGACCCAAGCCGACGGGCACGGTCCATTGGATCTGGGCGCCGGACTCGTCGAAGATCCTGATGTACCCGAATGACGCTTCGAACGCGAAGGCCTACCTGCTCGACCCAGCTGGTGGCCCGTGGACGACCGTTCCCTGGGGATCCGATGGCGACCTCGACTGGCAGCGCACCGCTCCCTGAGGGTTCTCGGCACACGCGCGGCTTCTGAACGGCCGGTCCTGCGAACAGGGCCGGCCGTTCGGCGTTGGTCCACAATAGGCGCCCCCGGCCGCCTGGTTGCCGGGCGCTCGCGCGCAGGGGACGAGTCGCCGCCGATGACCCAGCTCCCGGGAGGGACCGTCACCCTCCTGTTCGCCGACATCGAAGGCTCCACCGGGCTGCTCCAGGTGCTCGGCGACCGCTATGGCGTCCTGCTCGCCGAGCACAATCGTCTGCTCCGTGGCGCCTTCGCCGATGAGGGCGGCTTGGAGGTCGACTCGGCCGGCGATGGCCTCTTCTACACGTTCCCCAGTGCCCGAGCCGGACTCCTCGGCGCGATTGAGGCGCAACGCCGGATCGCGGCCGGCGACTGGCCCGGATCTGCGCGGCGGGGCATGGCGGGCAGGTCCTCGTCTCGCAGACGAGCCGCGACCTGCTCACGAACGACCTGCCGCCCGCGGTCACCCGTCAAACCTGCTTCCGGGCGGGCGCCGCGGGCGACATCCGAGCAGGCGCCGCACTCGACTCGGTAGCCGCCTGCGGGTGACGCGGCTCATGTCTCAGGGATCGTCCGTCAGGCGTAGCATCGACGCATCCGAGCGCGTCCTTGGAGGCGATGATGCACGCTCGTCGCTCAGTTGCGCTGGCCTTGGCGATCCTCGTCGCCGGGTGCAGCGCCGCCAGCGTCGCAAGCCCGACCGGATCTCCCGGCCCGACGCCCGAGCCGTCGACCGGTGCGCCGTCCGCGAGCGTCCCCGCGACCGCTTCTCCCGCGATCGCTTCCCCGACGGAGAACCCGTCGACCCCAGCCTTCCCGCCGGCCGGTCCGGCGGTCCTCGCGAAGGACTCGGTGGCCAAGGACATCACCGACGATCTGCTCGTGCGATCGGCCGCCGGTACGGGAGCCGACTCGAAGAAGCTTCAGCCCCTGCTTCCGAAGGGGACACTCCTCTATGTCGTCGATGGACCGGTCGAGGCGGACGGCTACCAGTGGTACCGCGTCGAGCCCTTCGACCACGACGTCCCGTCCGGCTGGGTCGCCGCGGCGAGTCGCGACGGCGAGCGCTGGCTCGAGCGCGGGACGGTCGGCTGTCCCTCGCTTCCGATCGCGTTCGCGGACATCGCCCGGCTGGCCTCATTCGAGCGGCTCGTCGGGCTCGCCTGCTTCGGCGATCGTCCGCTGACATTCACGGCTCGGATCCTCGAGCCCGAGGCGACCTGCGGGGTCTCGGCGGGCTGGACGATCAAGCCCGCCTGGCTCGACCAGTGCGTCCGGCACGATGTCCTGACCGATCTGAGCGGTGATCAGCTGGAGGATCAGATGGACGCGGTCCTCGGCCCGAACGTCTCGACCAAGGGCCTCGTCTACGGGATCGAGCCGAAGACCTGGCTCAAGGTCAAGGTCACGGGTCGGTTCGACCATCCGGCCGCACGGACGTGCCGGGCGACGCGCCAGGACACGGACCCGCCGCCGCCGGCCGAGGTGGTGATGATCTGCCGCGAGACCTTCGTGATCACCTCGATCAAGGCGGCGAAGTGATGGTCGGCGCGTCCGCTATCCGCCACCGGCGAACGGCGGCTCGTCGTCGCGCAGCGGACGAAAGCGGAGGCCCGACCAGACGTCGTCGATCGCGACCTGGGTGATCGGGCGGAGGCCATACACCGCGACCATGGGCCAGAGCGTGTCGCGATTGATGTCGGCTCGGTTCCCCTTCGGGTAGACGACCCACAGGGCCGTCGGTGCTCCGAGCGCCGCCCCGTGCGTGGCCAGGACCGCCTTCAGCGACGCGGCGTCGTCCGCGACGATCACCCCGACCGCGCCGTCGTCGAAGCGGTCCACGATGGTGACGCCGGCCGGCAGCTCACCGATCAGATCGAGCCGCGCAGGATCCGACAACCAGACGGTCGACCCGGGCTTGATCAGCAGCTTGGCGGCGATCGTCGTCATCGGCATCGTCTCGGCACGTCCCGATCCTAATACGACCGCTTCGACCTCGTTCTGGCGGGGCTGCGGCGAGACTCGATCGATCGACGCGAGACCGCGTGTCGCGAGACCCCTGCGTTGGGTAGCATCGCCGCACAGGTCCGCGACGGCCAGACGACCTGCCCCGGGCCTCGGTCCCGGACGCCGAGCCCTGTTCACTGGAGGTCGACCATGAGTGAGTCGGCGAGCACGACCAGGCCACAGGCCACGACGCCCGAGCACGGCAACGCCTACAACATCTTCATCCTGGTCCTGACGATCCTGTCGCTCTCGATCATGGTCCTGCTGCTCCTGCCGCTCGATCCTGACGTTTTGTCGGTTCTGCTCGTCTACGACAACCTGATCTGCGTCGTCTTTCTGATCGACTTCGCGCTGAACATGGTCGGTACCCGTCCGTCGCGCGACTACTTCATCGGCCGGCGGGGCTGGTTGGACCTGCTCGGATCGATCCCGGCGCTCGGGTTCCTGAGGATCACGGCACTATTCCGGCTCTTCCGGATCAGTCGCCTCTTCCGCGTGATGCGACTCCTGCGCGGCAACAACAAGAAACAGCTCGTCGACGACGTCGTCCAGAACCGCGGCCAGTACGCGATCTTCATCACGTCGTTCTCGGCGCTGCTCGTGCTCACCATCTCGAGTGTCCTCGTGCTGCAGTTCGAGGGCCAGTCGCCGGACGCCAACATCACGGACGGCGGGGACGCCCTGTGGTGGGCCGTCGTCACGATCACGACGGTGGGCTACGGCGACGAGTATCCGGTCACCCTGCTCGGACGTGTGACCGGCGTTGCGGTCATGTTCGCCGGCGTCGGGATCATCGGTGCCCTCGCGAGCATCCTGGCCAGCGTCCTCGTGCCACAGCCCAAGGAACCGGACGCGGACGCGACGACCGCGGTCACGCCGCAGGTCGAGGAGGAGCTGGCCAAGGTCCGAGCCGAACTCGAGTCGCTGCGCGAGCTCCTGGCGGCGGGTCGACCGGACGCCTCGGGCTGACCCGTCAGTCGAGCCGAGGGTCGGCCCGCTGCGGAATCGTGAGCGACGCGGTCGGTCCCCGCGCAGTGTCAGATCAGCTCGTCGACCGGTGCCGTCGAGGCGGCATCCATCTCGCGCCGCCGCCAGGGGGCGACGCCATCGAGCTCGATCTCGAGCGAGAAGCTCAGGAATGTCCGGACGAGGACGATCAGCCCGAGGGTGACCGCACTCTCCCAGGTCCGGTCGATCGCCACGGTCAGGACGATGTCGGCGACGATGAGGATCTCGAGCCCGAGCAGGATCGTCCGACCGACGTTGGCGCGCAGGAGCTTGAACGCCCGGGTCCGGTCCAGGGTCCGGACATCCCGCGCGTACGTCCAGGCGCTCGCGACGGAGCCAGCGACGAGGACGCCCACGCCGAGCGCCTCGAACCCGGTCACGATGAGGTCGGCGAACTCCTCGAAGGTCACGAGCATGTCCTTCCGTGGCGCCGTCGATCCGCCCGGGTCATCGGGCGATCAGCCGGGCTTCGACTCGAGCCTGCCGTCGGCGATGGCCGCCTTGAACGCGTCGTAGTCCCGCTCGTTCTGGTCGGCATACGCCTCGGACCAATCGGCGACGGCCCCGTCGAACGTGTCACTCGTCCCGAGGTACGAGGAGATCGCGACGGCGTCGCCGCTCCGGGCATGGGCCCGAGCGAGCGACCGGGCACACAGGCCCGCGTAGTAGCCAAGACCCAACGGCTGGAGAATCGAGATATCGATCGAGCCTTTCATGTCCCAGAGCTGACGGAAGTAGAAGTCCCGGCCTCCTGGACCACGGGTCCAGCCAAGGAAGATGTCCGGCGTCGCCTGCATCAGCCGTTGGCCGACGACCACGCGCTCGCCGTGGTTCGCGTGACCGCTCGATCCGGCGTGCGCCTCGAGGACCGACTCGGTCGCCTCCTTGGCCTGGAGGATCAGCGGGTCCTGCTCGTCGCGACCCTCGAGAAGCACGATGAAGCAGCGCGTCCCGACGCTGCCGACGCCGACGACCTTGAGCGCGAAGTCGACGAAACGATAGCGCTCGACGAGCTCGCGCCGGTTCTCGGCCATCGACGCCCGATAGTCGATGAAGGTCTTGGCCAGGGCCGCCCCACCGCCCGGGATCTCGACGTGGGTGACCACCGGTGGATCGTCGATGATCCGCCAGTCACCGCCCTCCTTGGTCGTGAGCTCGTCGGTCGCGCGGAGGCGATCCTTGCGGCGAGCCTTGGCGAACAGCGCATCGAGGGTCTTGGCTCGAGCCTTGAACCCAGCCGGTCCTTCGAGCGCGGTCACGCGTTCGCGAAAGGAGACCTCGATGTCCTCGGCCGTGATCTTGTCGTACCACACGTCGATGAGCCGCATCGTCGCGTAGTCGGCCATGGCCTTCCGATAGGCGGCCACGCCGTCCAGCGTCGCCGCCCGGGCCTGGGCCGGCGTGAACGCATTCGCCCGGCCGGCGATCACGACGCTCGCGGCGAGGCGCTTTACGTCCCACTCCCATGGGGCGGCCAGCGTCTCGTCGAAGTCGTTGGCGTCGAACACGAGGGTTCGCTCGGGTGACCCGAAGAGTCCGAAGTTCGAGATGTGAGCGTCGCCACTCGCCTGGACGATGAACCCAGTCCTGGCGCCGGGCGCCAGATCAGCGGCCATGACCGCCGGCGCGCCGCGGTAGTAGGCGAACGCGGACTCGGCCATCCGGAAATGGCGGATCGGGATGAGGTCGGCGAGCCGATCGCGTTCCTGCTCCGTGAGGATCGCGATCGGGTCGCGATCGGTGGGCAGCTCGAGCGTCGCGTGGGAAGTCCTCGGGACGCGTTGCCGCGCCTCGCGGCCGACGCGGGCGCGCTCCTCGGCGGGGACCCACGGACGTGGCACCCAGCCCCGGGCACCTTCGCCGACGGGCTTCCACGCGGCGCGGGCCGCCTCGACCTCGGAGCGTGGCGTCTCGGTCCGCGTCGGCTCGGCCGGTCGGTCCGGCGGCTCCGTCGAGTCCGGCGCTGCCGGGCGATGTGGCCGGGCCGGCCGCCGCGGCGGCGGCGGCGGGGCAGGTTCTGAGTGAGGATCGTCGGTCATGATCCGAGACTGTAGCAGCCTGTCATCGGTCCGGCGGCTGTCCCGACCATCGGCGACGGACGGGTATCATCGATGATGATGACGGAACGCACCGCCCACGACGCCGGCGTGACCGCCTGTCCGTTCGTCGCGTTCGTCGACGATCGAGACGAACGGGCCGACGTCCCAGACCATCGTCATCGGTGCTACGCCGAGATCCGTCCGGCGCAGCGGGCCATCGCCCATCAGCAGACCTACTGTCTCTCGTCGGCGTTCTCCGCCTGCCCGACGTTCCAGGATTGGGCGCGGCGCGAGGCGGCGCGATCGCGGATCGGCTCGGCCGGCGGGGCGGCGGGGGACACCAGCGAGATCATCGACCTCGATCCCAGGGCGGCCATCGACGGCCCCGGCGCCGTCGTCGCCGCCGGATCCGCGGCCGCCCTGGACGACGCCGGTGACGGGACCGACGAGTCGGAGCCGCCGTTCGACGACCGAGCCGAACGGAACCCACACCGCGACTGGGCGGATCCGCCGCCTTGGACCGATCCTGAGCTGTCGTCGGGCGGGCCGCCATCCGACCCGCCCCCGTTCCTGGCGACCCGCCCGGACCCTGCCAAGGGTGACGAGGTGGTCGCCGCCGCCGGGCTGTCGGCCTCGCGCTGGCTGCAGGATGTCCCGCCGCCGCGGACGCCGGATGGGGCGGGTGCGCCGGACAAGGACCCGGACGACGAGCTCGAGCGAGCCCTCGCCGAGGACCGGGCGAACCGGGAACGGGCGGCCGCGCTGGCCGGCGTGACGGCAGCGACCGCATCGAGCAGCCGGGCGGCCAAGCGGGCGGTCCCGTCGACGCCGCAGCCGAAGGTGTCCCAGGCGCGCCGGACGCCGCCCGGCCGCGACGTGGTCGGGCCAAGCTGGGAGCGGCCACGTCGGTTCGAGGCCTATCCCACGCTCAAGACACGGATCGGGTTGCCGTCGATCCCGCGCGTCGGGCTGGCCGCGCTCGCCGTGATCGTGGCCGCGGTCGTCCTGTTCTCGCTGCCGTTCGTGTTTCGCCTCGGCGCTGACGACCAGGGCGGCGGCGTCGTGGCCAGCCCGACCGGGAGCGCCGCCCAGCCCAGCCGCTCGACGAGCCCCACAGAGGCGCCCGCGGCAACCGCGCAGGTCTACGTGGTGAAGCCGGGCGATACGCTGCTTAAGATCGCCAAGAAGTACAAGCTGACCGTGGACCAGCTCCTCGCGGCGAACAAGAAGATCAAGAACCCGAACAAGATCGCCGTCGGTGACGAGATCGTCATCCCGGTCCCGGCCGCGAGTGATGTCGTGGATGCGCCATCGGCCGCACCCGGGTCGGACGAGCCGGCGTCCGCGGCGCCGTGACTGGCGTCTGACCGCAAGGGCGCCGGCGCGTCCGCCGCCGGCGGCGGAGCGGACGCCGCCGGGTCGGACGGTCGGCCGCTAGCGGGGCGCGAGGTTGATCGAGGTGATCTTGCCGGCCTCGACCCGGAAGGTCGCGTCGAGGTGCTGCGATGGCGCCCCGGGGCGGACGACGAGGATGTCGGCCTCGTAGGTGTTGCCCATGTCCCGGGCATCGCCGGGGATCATCTTCAGGCCGCGATCGCTGCGCAGGAACCAGCCGCCGACGCGCTCGACGCCGCGCAGGGTCTGGACCGAGTCGCCGACGTGGACGCGCATCTCGGTCCGTTCGTCCATCAACGCGACGGCACCCTCGCGGTCGCCGGCGTTGAGCTTCTCGAAGAAGTCGTCCATGGTCTCGACGGCACCCATCGCCGGGAGTGTACGCGAACGCGCCTAGAAGCCGCCGCTCGCGCCGCCGCCGAACCCGCCGCCGCCGCCGAAGCTCCCACCACCACCGCCGCTCCCGCTCGAGGATGGGCTGTTGCCGACCGTGCCGAGGGCGCCGAACATGCCCCCGAAGTCGGGGACCGCCGAGCCCGAGAACAGCGATGCGCCACCCGTCGGCGACACCCCGCCCTGGAACGACGAGCTCGACCCGTACCAGAGCGGGAACCAGACATTGCCTGGGACCGCCCGCCCGTCCTGGAGATCGGATGCGCTGCGTTGGAGGACATCGGCGACCTCCGACTGCAACCCGAGGGCCACGCCCCAGACCAGGGCCTGGTCCGGCGTCTGGAGCCAATCGAGCTTGGCCTCGTCGACGACCTGCTGCATCGATCGCGCCTGGGCCATCGTCTTCTCGAGGGTCCGTCGGTAGGCTGCGAGCATCGCCCGGATCGTCGCGCCGGCCATGGTCCGGGCCGGCATCCACGCCGCCACGATCAGCGTCACGACGCCCGCCACGCCGATCGCGACGCCGACGACGACCAGCCCGGAGATCGGGACCTGGACGCCGACGAACCCGAGGATGACGCCGATGACGATCTCGACGATCCCCAGCCCGGCCCAGCGGTTCCGGACCTTCCCCGGCGCCTCGACGAACCAGCCGTTGCGGACCGCGTCCTGCTCGAGCTTGTCGTCGAAGTCGCTGACCTTCTTGCCGAACTCGAGGAGCTCGTCGTCCTCGAGGACGTCACCGGAGTGCGGCGTCGTGCGGAGTCCGTGCAGGGCGAACCGCTCGGCATCGCCGAGCGGCCGCCGGGCGTTCAGTCGCCGCCGGAGAGCATCGATGTCGTCGACCGGGGGCGAGCCGGACGTGTGGATCGCGACCTTCTTGTGGAGCACGCCATCCCGTTGCTCGAACGCCAGCTCGCCGCGGCTGGCGAGGTCGAGGAGCGCCGTGGTGAGGGCGCGACGCGACGTCGACCCGTCGTAGACGAGCGCCCCGGACGCCGCCGTCAGCTGGTCCGGTGGAGCGGGCATGAGGATCGACGGATCGTCGAGGTAGACGGGATCGCGGCCGAACCGCAGCCAGCTGAAGGCGACCCAGCCGATCAAGAGGAGACCGACGATCGGGGCCACGATGAGCCCGAGGATGGCGTTCGCGACGCGAGCGCGGCTGAGGTCCGCCGCGCGCTCGGGCGTCGCCTCGGTCTCGATCCGGCGGAGTGCGTTCAACAGCGCGGCGTCGTAATCCGGCTGGCCGCCGACGAGCTCCGGGATCATCTCCTGGTCGATGATCCGCTGGCTCTCGGCGTCGTCGACGTAGGCCGCGCGGAATCCGTCGCCGGCGACGATCGCGACCTGGCCATGAGCCCGGCTCGGATCGATGTCGAAGAGCACGACGAGTCCGTCATTGAAGCCGTTGCGGCCGACCTGCCACTGCGTTCCGAGGGCCTTCGCATGGTCCCGGGCGTCCTGACCGGTGACCCCGTAGCCGACCTCCTGCGAATAGACCGCGATCTGGGCGCCCGTCCGATCCTCGATCCGACGGATGATCTGATCGGCCTGCGCGATCGTCGTCGGCGACCACAGACCGTCGGTGTCGTAGACGCGTTGACCCTCGACCGGTGGCGGGAACGGAGGACCGGCCGCGAGCGCCACGGGCACGAGGAGGCCGACCAGCACGAGCGCGGCGGCAACGGACCGCAGCACGGACGCCCGAACGCCGGTCGCCGTCGTCATCGGCCGACCGCGACCGGTTGGGCCGCCCGGATCCGTCGGACGAGCTCGGCGGCCTGCTCGTAGCGACCGAAACTCGGCATGAGATACGTCCCCGCGACGAGCTCCCGCACCCGGCCGAGGAGCTCGAGCGATAGCCCGAGCCCGACCTCCGCGCCACGATCGCCGGCGGCGGCCATCGCCGCCCGGGCCTCGGCGGGGATCGTGATGCCCGGGACCTCGTGATGGAGGAACTCGGCGTGCCTGGCGCTCTGGAGCGGGAGCAGCCCGAGCAGCACGGGCACCGGGAAGCCCGCCGGCCCGAAACGGCGCCGCGCCTCGAGGTCCATCGCCTCGACCTGGTCGGTCGAATAGAGCGGCTGGGTCATGATCAGATGGGCGCCCGCCTCCAGCTTGCGCTCGAGGCGGTCCCACTCGGTGGCGCGGTCGGCGGCGGTCGGGTCGAGGGCGCAGGCGATCGTGAACCCGGCCCGCTGGCCGATCGGCGAGCCGGCCCCATCCTCGCCCCGGTTGAGCCGGGCGAGGATCTCGACGAGGCCGATCGAGTCGACGTCCCAGACCCCGGTCCCGGTCGGGTAGTCGCCGATGCGCGGTGGGTCGCCGGTGAGCGCGAGGACGTTGCGCACTCCGAGCGCATGCGCGCCGAGGAGCTCGGACTCGAGTGCCATCAGGTTCCGGTCGCGGGTCGTGAAGTGGACGAGGCACTCGATGTCGAGATCGTGCTGGATGCCGAAGGCGACCGACATGCAGCCCATCCGGACCCGGGCCATCGCCGAGTCGCTGATGTTGAGGAGGTCGACGCCGGCGTCGCGCAGCAGCCGGGCCGCCTCGATCGTCCGGTCGATCCGGATGGACCGTGGCGGGTCGATCTCGACCGAGACGACGAACCGACCCTCGGCCAGGGCGGTCGCCAGACGGGTCGGTGGGGGCGCCTCGCCCACGGTCCGATCGGCGCTCGCTGGGGTGGCGGTGGCCGGCGTCGCTGCGCTCGCGGGCGCGAGCGCCGTCCCGCTCGCCGCGCCAGGCTGCGCGATGGTCGGACCGGTCGTCCGAGCGCTGCCATCGGCTCGCGCCCGGGCCCGGCCCGCGTCGTTCGCCGCGATCGCATCGATCGCTGCGCGCATCGCAGCGATGTGGTCGGGCGTCGTGCCGCAGCAGCCGCCGAGGATCGTCGCGCCGCCCGCGAGCATCCGGGCGACGATCCCGCCGAAGTAGTCCGGCTCCGCGGCGTAGACGAAGCGGCCCTCGATCCGCTGCGGCAGGCCGGCGTTCGGCATGATCGACAGGGCCGCGCCGTCGGGCGGCGCGGCGCGGCTCATCCGGTCGAGTGCCTCGAGGCAGCCGAACGGCCCGGCGCCGCAGTTCACCCCGACGGCGTCGGCGCCGGCCTCGACGAGCGCCGCAAGCGCGGCTTCGGGCGTGGTGCCGTCGGCCGCGATGAGCTCTTCGCCGAAGGTCATCTCGGCGACGATCGGCAGGTCGGCCGCCGTGCGCGCCTCGGCGATCGCCAGCCGGAGATGACCGAGGTCGGAGAACGTCTCGAGGACGAACAGGTCGACCCCGCCCTCGAGCAGCCCCTCGATCTGCTCGCGGAACGCGGCCCGGACCGCCGACTCGTCGTGGCTGGCCAGGTCGCGGGTCGGTCCGCCGAGCGGTCCGATCGAACCTGCCACCAGGACGTCGCGCCCGGCGACGTCGCGGGCTTCGCGGGCGAGTTGTGCGCCGCGGCGGTTGAACCGCCCCGCCCGGTCGGCGAGGCCATAGCCGGCCAGCCGGGCGCGGTTCGCCCCGAACGTGGCGGTCTCGAGGATGTCGGCACCCGCCTCGAGGTACTCGCGGTGGATCGCCCCGATGAGATCCGGGCGTGTCTCGACGAGCTCGTCGAGACAGGCTCGCTGGGGCACGCCGCGCGAGAAGAGAAGCGTGCCGGTCCCGCCGTCCGCCAACAGCGGGCCGCGCGCCAGTCGCTCGCGGAAGCGCTCGCGTTCGTTCACGTCACCAGCCTAGCCCAGCGCGGCGCTCGCGCCACGGCGTCGCGCGAGCGTCAGGCCGCCGTCGGGCTCGAGGACGACCTGCGCCGGACGGGGCCGCCCGTTGTACGTCGACGACAGCGCCGCTGCATAGGCGCCGGCGTCGCGGATCGCGACGAGATCGCCCCGCCGGAGTGGCGGCAGGGCGTGCGCGCCGAGCTCGTCGGTCGACTCGCAGATCGGGCCATGGACCTCGGCGATCTCGGCGGCGCCCGCCGCGCCGCCGCGGAGCCCTCCCGTGGGCCTGACGACCGCCGCGCCCGAGCCAGGCGCCGTCGAGCGGCCCTCGCTCGTCAGGGCCACGATCGGATGTCGGGCACCGTAGAGGGCCGGCCGGATGAGCTCGGTCATCCCGGCGTCGAGGATGACCATCCGGCCACCCCGGTCGCGGACGTGGAGCACACGGGCGACCAGCCAGCCGGCCCGCGCCACGAGGAACCGCCCAGGCTCGATCGCCAGCCGGGTCGGACGACGGTCGGCCGGCACCGCCTCGAGCAGCGCGGGCACCTCCCGGGCGAACCGCTCGGGTCTCGGGGCCCGGTCGCCGAACGCGGGGACCGGGAACCCCCCGCCGAGGTCGAGCGTGTCGAAGTCCGGGAGCCCACCGCGGTTCAGCGCGACGAGGGCGAGCGCCCGCCGGACGGCATCGCGCCAGGCATCGACTGCTCCGAGTTGCGACCCGACGTGGAGGTGGATCCCGCGCCAGCGGAGCGGACCGTCGGCGCCGCCACCCGCTTCGATCGCGCCGGCGAGCTCATCGTCGGCCAGGCCGAACTTGGACGAGCCGGCGCCGACCGCGAGGCCGTGCTGGGTCTCCGGCTCGACCGCCGGGTTGAACCGGAGCAGGACGTCGATCCGCGGGGCGCCGGCCCGCCGGGCGCGAGCCGCGAGCGCGGCGGCCTCGTCGGCCGACTCGATCGCGAACCAGCGAAGCGGGACGCCGTCGACGGCGGCGCGGACCGTCGCGCGCAGATCCGCATCGGTCTTGCCGATGCCCTCGAGCGTGATCCGGTCGTTGGCGATCCCCGCGCGCCGGGCGATCGCCCACTCACCGCTTGACACGACGTTCGCCCCGAGCCCCGCCGCCGCAAGTCGGGCCACGATCCCGGTGACGTCGTTCGCCTTGACCGAGTACTGCCGGATCCACGGCGCAGGGAAGGCGGCACGGAGCTCGTCGGCCGCCGCCGACAGCGCGCTCGCGTCGGTGACGTAGAGCGGCGTCCCGAACCGCCGTGCGGCGGAGCGGAGGCCGGTGGCGATCTCCGGCAGGCGGTCCTGATCCGGTGGCGAGGTCGTTGGCGCGCGGCGACTCGCCACGGCCGGCTCGACTACTTGCTCGGGTTCAGGAACGGGATGAACCCGATGAGCGTCGAGACCACGCTCAGGACGAGCCCGCCCACGATCGCCGCGACGATCGTCTGGACGCTGAAGTCCGGCGGGAAGCCGCCGACCGTGAACGTCAGCTTGGCGATGCTCTGCGACACGAACGCGACGAGCAGCAGCAGCGCGCCGTTGATCACGAGGCCGACGAGGCCGAACGTCATGAGGGTGAGGGGTAACGACAGCATCTTGAGGATCGGCTTGATGACGGCGTTCACGACCCCGAAGATCGCCGCGACGGCGAGGACGGTGACGGGCGACGTCTCCTTCCCGAACGAGATGTCGGGATAGACGATCGAGGTCACCCACAGGGCGAGGCCGGTCCCGAGGATCGTCGCGACGATGCCGATCATGAAGAACCTCCAGACGATGGCCGACGGGCGACCCCGGCATCCCCATCGCGTCCGGGTCGATGATGGCAGACGCGTCGAGCGCCGGTCTCAGCGGAGGAGGAACCCGGTCCCGAGCGGGTCGCGCGGATCGAGCTCGAATTCGTGTCGACCGGTGAGGAACGCCGAGCCCTCGACCTCGGTGACGACCGCCGGCCGGCCGGCCACCTCCGCGTCGGCCACGACCCGGCCGAGGAACGCGGAACCGACGACGCTCAGGTGGCGCGATGGAGCGCGTCCGTCGGCGCCCAGCTGTCCGTCGGCCGCGAGCACGGCCAGCCGCGCGGAGGTGCCGCTGCCGCACGGCGACCGGTCGACCTCGCCGTCGGCGAACACGGTCACGTTGCGCTGGGTCAGGACGACTCCGCCGGCAGCGTCGGGCCTGGTGGTGGGCTCGTCCTGCCAGTAGATGACGCCGTAGATGCCGTGCAGTTCGGGCTCGTCGGGATGGACGACATCGAGCGCGGCGTCGAGCGCCGGTCGGAGCTGGCGCTGCAGGGCGATGAGCGCCGGCAGGCTGGCAGCGGACACGTCAAGGTCGAGGGCGCGGGCGTCGACCGAGGCGTAGAACGCGCCGCCGAAGCTGACATCGCAGCGGACGTCGCCGCGATCGGTCGGGATCCGGACGTCACGCGCCACGATGAACGCGGGTACGTTCCGGAACCGGACCGAGGCCACGTGCCGGCCGTCCACGTCCAGGGTAGCCACGCACAGGAGGCGACCGGACGGCACGTCGACGACGACCGAGGTCTCGGCGCCGGTCGGGGTCAGGCGGCCCGACTCGAGCGCCCACGTGACGAGCGCGATCGTGCCGTGGCCGCACGCGGTCGAGTAGCCCTCGTTGTGGAAGAACACGACCCCGAGGTCCGCCCCGGCGTCGTCGGGCTCGGTGACGAACCCGCCGTACATGTCGGCGTGTCCGCGCGGCTCGTCGATGACGAGGTGGCGGATCCGGTCGAGGACCTCACGGGCGAACCGGCGTCGCTCCAGGACGGTCCGGCCCTCGAGCGGCCGGACGCCGCCGGTCACGATCCGGAACGGCTCGCCGCCGGTGTGGTAGTCGACCGTCGAGACGTGGAGCGGGATCTCGTGGTCGGCCATGTCAGCCGGCGACACGATGGCGATCGAGCCTGGCCCGGAGCCGATCGCGGACCGCCGGCCATTCGTCGTCGAGGATGCTGTAGTAGGCCGTGTCGCGTGCCCGCCCGCCGGCCATCACCATGTGCTTGCGGAAGATCCCCTCGAACGACGCCCCGATGCCCAGGATCGCGGTGCGGGACTGGTCGTTGAGCGCATCGGTCTTGAGCTCCACCCGGCGGCAGCCGAGGTCGTCGAACGCGTGCCCGAGCATGAGCAGCTTCGCCTCGCTGTTGACCGACGTCCGCTGGCGCGCCGGGTCGATCCACGTCCAGCCGATCTCGAGCCGCAGGTCGGCCGGGGCCAGGTTGAGATAGCGCGAGCCACCGACGACCCGGTCCGTGGCCTGCTCGATCGTCACGAAGGGGACCATCGACCGCGAGCGGTAGCCCTCGAGCGCGGCATCCACGATCCCGTGCATCCCCTCCGAGGTCGACCCATCGGACGGCATCCAGGTCCAGATCCGCTCGTCCCGGCCGGCCGCGATCAGCCCGTCGAGGTGGTGCGGCGCAAGCAGCTCGAGTCGGACGGTCTCGCCCCGGAGGGCGATCGGCGCGAACCAGTCGCCGCTGGGATCGGTCACGCGCCGAGTCTAGGCGGTGGCGATGGGGTCGCGCGCCGTAGACTCCGGCGATGCGCCGGAACCTCGGACCCGCGGACCTGGGCGACCTGCTCGAGCGGCCGATCCTGGCGACGCTCGCGACCCGCCGGATCGACGACTCGATCCTGCTCTCCCCGGTCTGGCACGAGTGGCGCGATGGCGCGTTCCTCGTCGCGGTCGAGGGCGGCGATATCAAGCACAGCCACGTGCTGCGTGACCCGCGGGTCACGATCGTCGTGGCCGAGAACGAGCTGCCGTATCGCGGCATCGAGATCCGGACGACGGCGGTCATCGTCGACGAGCCGTACGGCCGGACGATCCGGCGCATCGGCCGGCGCTATGTCGGAGCGACAGCCGACGAGCAATGGGCGGACGACGACGCGAGCGGCGTCGTCATCCGCGTCGCACCGGGCGAGCTCCGGGCCTGGGACTTCGCCGACGACTACCCGCCGGTCCGAGCGACGACCGACCGAGCCGACGCGTCCTAGACTTCGGGCCATGTCGTCCCCGACCGCCGGCTTCGCAGCCCGGATCGATGCATTCCTGACCGAGTTCTTCCGGCTGCATCCGCTGTCGGCGACATCGGTCGGCTTCCACGCCCACGACGCGGATTGGCCCGATCTCACCGAGTCGGGTCGGAGCGAGCGGCTCGCCTTCGTCGAGCGCTGGACGGCGGAGCTCGGCGCGTTCGTCCCTGACGACCTCACCCGGGACGAGCGGATCGACCGTGACCTCATCCTGCTCGAGCTCGATGGGATCCGGTTCGCCGAGATCGAGCTCCGCCAGGAGACCTGGGACCCCCTCGAGTGGGTCTACCTCCTCGGCGGTGGCGTCTTTCCGCTCCTTGCCCGCGAGTTCGCACCGCTCGCCGACCGGCTCACGTCCGTCGCCGGTCGGCTGGAGGGCATCCCCCGGGTCGTGGACGCGGCGCAGGCGAGCCTGGTCGGATCGCCCGACCGTCCCGTCGCGAGGTTCCACACGGAGACGGCGATCCGTCAGATCGCCGGGGTCGCGGAGCTCGCGGACGATGCGCTCGCCGAAGCGCGGGCCGCCGCGTCATCGGATGCCGCGGTCGCCCGGGTCCTGGCCCGGCTCGAGAGCGCAGTCGTGACAGCGAAGGCGGCGCTGACCGAGCTGGAGGAGCATCTTCGCGACGTCGTCCTGCCGCGGACCGAAGGGGAGGGCCGCCTCGGCACCGCCTTGTTCACCGCGAAGCTGCGCCACACGCTCAGCGATCCCGAGCTGACCCCGGCCTGGATCCTCGAACGCGCGGAGCGGGAGTACGCGGAGGTCCGCGCCGAGATGGTCCGGCTCGCCCGCGAGCTCTGGCCGACGTGGTGCGCCGGGCAGGACCGGCCGGCGGATGACGAGGCGATGGTCAGGGGCGTGCTCGATGCGGTCGCGGCGGAGCACCCGGCCGCGGACGACATCCTCGAGTGGTGTCGTGCTGAGCTCGCCCGCATCGAGGCGTTCTGCCGTGACCGCGACCTCGTCGGGCTGGCCGAGGACCCGCTCGAGATCCGCTGGACACCGGTCTTCATGCGGTCGTTCGGCGGGGCGATGCTCGATGCGCCCGGGGCGCTCGATCGGGGCCAGAAGTCGTTCTTCGCGATCACCCCGATCCCGGCGGACTGGACGCCCGAGCAGGCCGAGAGCTACCTGCGCGAGGACAACGAGCGGATGCTCCGGCTGCTGGTGATCCATGAGGCGGTCCCCGGCCACTACCTGCAGGGGGCCTACGCCAACCGGCATCCCTCGATCGTCCGGTCGGTGTTCCCGAGCGGGATCTTCGCCGAGGGCTGGGCCGTCTACGTCACGCAGGTGATGATGGACGTCGGCTACGACCGCGCCGACCCGGCCTTGATGCTCACCCACTGGAAGTTCTACCTGCGGGCCGTCACGAACGCGATCATCGACGTCCGGATCCATGCCGGCGAGGCGTTCGGCGGGCCGATGACCGGGGAGGAGGCCGTCGAGCTCATGGTCCGGGGCGGCTTCCAGGAGGAGGCCGAGGCGCGGGCGAAGTTCGATCGGGCGCGGCTGAGCTCGACCCAGCTCGTGACCTACTTCGTCGGATCGGTCGCGATGTGGGACCTCGAGATCGAGGTCCGGCGCCGTCTGGCCGAGGCCGCGTCGGATCCGGGCGGCCGCGCGGCGGTCGTCGAGCGGGTCCTGCCGGGCGGTCTTGGCGAGACGCCCGCATTCGTGTATCGGCGCCACCTCGAAGCGGTCATCAGCCACGGCTCCACGCCGCTTCCCTTGCTCCGCCGCCTGGTCCTCGACGGGGCCTGACGCCCCGCGCGAGTTCGCTGCCGGGATCAGGATCCGGGCTCAGGAGCCGGGGCCTCCGCGCGCCCGAGCCCGAGCAGGAACCGGATGAACAGGACCGCCCCGGTGAGCCCGAACAGGACCAGGCTGATGGTCAGGATGGGCCAGGCGAGGGAGTTGACCTCGGCCGGGTCGCCGCTCGCGGCCGTGAGGGCACCCGGGATCCAGCCGAGTCCGTACTGGTCGAGCCATTCGACCTGGTCGGCTGCCTCGAGGCCGTAGATCTGCGGGACGATGTACAGCACCGAGGCGATCACCAGGAGGCCGCTTACGAGCCGGAACGCCGCCGGATCGTCGTCGGCGTCCCGGAGTAGCTTGACCACGAGCGCCCACAACAGCACGACCACGGCCAGTGGCCCGGTCAGCGGGAGTCCGAGTCCGATGTACAGATTGGGCATGAGCATGATCACGCTCATCGCCAGGACGATCGTCAGGAGCGCGTCGCGGAGGAGCACGTAGGACAGCCACCACACATCCCCGCCGAACCGGAGTGTGAGCGACTGGAGGAACCGGATCACGTAGGGCCTGGCGAAGTGCATGATCATGGCGAACGACCACACGATGGGCAGGATCGCCGCGATCGACAGGACGAGCCAGGCAGATCCGCCGGAGGTCAGGGCACTCGCGAGTTCGTCGCCGGTCATCGACTGGCCTCCTTCTCCTGGTCGAGGTGCGCCCGCCCGGAGGTCTGGCGCAGGTTGTAGATCACGGCGACCGCGGCGAGGATCCCGACGAGGGCCGCGGACAGATAGCACAACCACAGGGCCACATCGACGTTCTCGGAGCTGACGAGCGTCGACGCCAGCGCGTTCGCAGTCTCGTTGTCGGCTGCGAACGTCGTCACCTGGACGCCCAGGACGTACGGGACGATGTAGAGCGTCGCCCCCACCCCGAGGAGCACGATCTGGGCCCGGAACCAGCGGACGTCACGATCGCCCTTCGTGAGCTTGATCACGAGAACGGCGAACGCACAGACCGCGGCCAGGCCGCCGGTGATCGGCAGCTCCTTGCCGCTCACGACATCGGGATAGAAGAAGATGAAACTGCCCAGGAAGACCTGGATCAGGAAGATGTCGCGGAGGGCGACATAGATGATCCACCACAGGTCGGCGCCGAGCCGGAGCGTGAACTTGTGGACGTTGCCGACCATGTACGGTCGAGCCATGTAGAGGGCCAGGGCGAGCAGCCAGAGCGCCACAAGA
This sequence comes from uncultured Chloroflexia bacterium, assembly GCA_963783135.1. Taxonomy (GTDB): domain Bacteria; phylum Chloroflexota; class Limnocylindria; order Limnocylindrales; family CSP1-4; genus Chersky-267. Next base: position 1,015,236 of record CAWAMH010000005.1, read on the forward strand.
GCCGCTCCGATCGTCCCCTCGATGAAGCCCTCGCCGAAGTCGAAGAACCCGTTTACCTGGTCTGGCGTCATCGATCTCCTCCTGGTGGTGGCGTCGCCTCATGGGCCATCTGCACGAATGGGGAGGTCGGCACCGGTGCTCCCGGGGCCGGTGCCCTCCGGCCGGGGCCATCGCCCGGCCCACGTCCGGCGACCACGGTCACCGTGGAGCAGCTGTGGACCGCATCGCATCGGAAGCAGCGCGCAGCCTCCGCCTCAGCGACGGTCTCGTCGAACCCGACCTGGTCGGCCCGGAACGATCCGGGCTGGTAGATCGGGAGCGGCGGGCGCGCCCGGGCCCTCGGTTCGAGGTCGAGTCGAAGGGTCGCCTCGGGCGGCGTCGCATAGCGGACCGCGGCCATGATCGCCGCCTCGCCATCGCGCACGCCGGCGAGGTATTCGTGGATCGCTCCAGCGGCGCGACGACCGGCAGCGACCGCGTCGATGATCGTCCTGGGCCCTGAGACGACGTCGCCTCCCGCGAAGACGCCGGCGTGCCCGGTCGACAGGGTCCGGGGATCGGCGACGATCCCGGCGAAGGCGCTGACCTCGATCCCGGCGCCTTCAGGCAGGATCGATGGGTCGGGCTCCTCACCGACCGCCACGAGGATCGTCGACGCGGCGATGATCGCCTCGCTCCCGGGGACGGGCTTCCAGACCGCCCGACCGGCCTCGACGGCCCCGGTCGGCGCCTGTTCGACGATGCGGATCGCATGGGTGACGCGGTCGGCCCCGACCACCTCGCTGACGACCGTCCCGATCCGGAAGCGGATCCCCTCGGAACGGGCCGCCTCGATCTCCTCGGCCTGTGCCGGCATCTCGGCGAAGCCGCGCCGATACAAGACGGTCACGGACTCGGCTCCACTGCGTAGGGCGGAGCGGGCAGCGTCCATCGCGGTGCTGCCGCCACCGACCACCACGACGGGCCCGGACAGGTGCGGCTGCTCGCCGAGATTGACCTGCTTGAGGAAGACCGTCGCCGGGATCACCCCCGGGAGCTGGTCGCCCGGGACGCCCAGTCGCCGGCTCTTCGGGGCACCGGTCGCCAGGAAGATCGCCCTGAAGCCTTCCCGCTCGAGGTCGCTCAGGGAATAGTCGCGACCCATCACCGCGTCGAGGCGCAGGTCGACCCCGAGCCCGACGATCCGATCGATCTCGGCTCGGAGGACCTCGCGCGGGAGTCGGTACTCCGGGATCCCGATGGCCATCATGCCGCCAGGGATGGGCATCGCCTCGAGGACGGTCACCTGGTAGCCAAGGCGGATCAGGTAGTACGCCGCGGACATCCCTGCCGGCCCGCCGCCGACGATCGCGACACGCTCGGTGCGGCGGGTCGTCGGAGGTTCGACCGGGGGCAGCGTCCCGTGCTCCACGGCGAACCGCTTGAGGGTCCGGATCGCGATCGGCTCGTCGAGCGTCCCTCGGCGGCAGGCCGCCTCACAGGGCGCGGTGCAGATCCAGCCGCAGACCGATGGGAACGGATTCACCTCGGCCGCGACCGCAAAGGCATCGACGTAGCGACCCTGGGCGATCAGCCCGACGTACCGTCCAGCATCCGTCCCGGCCGGACACGCGGTCTGGCACGGCGCCTTCGGCTCGGGCACGTCGCCACCGACCATCGTCGACCACACCTGCCACGGTTCGGGCCGGCTGTGCGTCCGCCACGCATCGAGGTCATCGAACGGCGAGACCCTGGTCGGCTTGAGCGCCTCGCGGGTCACCGTCGACCATGGGATCCAGCCACGGCCCGGTTCGGGCCGGGAGATCGGGCCCTGTCGGGCCGCGAGCGGTGTGGGGGCGTCGCCGCTGACCAGCGTCATCACGACGACCGGGCACTCCTGGATACAGATCGAACAACCGATGCATTCGCCGACCTGGACGGGATGCTCCATCGTCCAGGGCAACGGCGCGCCGCCAGGTCCCGCCTCGATCCCCGGATGGTCCGGGCGCGACATGTCGAGGGCCTGCACCGGACAGACGTCCATGCAGACCCCGCAGTTGATGCAGTTCTCGTGGTCGATGTCGATCCGGTAGCCCATGACGACCTCCGCTCGGAGCGTGGCCTCGTCAGCGTGCGGTCTGGACCCGAGGCTGGACACATGCGGGCGGGTAGGACGGCAGCCCACCGGAGCGGGTAGGGGACCCCGTGCCGTTCGGACCGGGCCGGCTGGCCTCAGTCCCTCGTCGCGTCCTCGAGTGGCGGGACCAGGCCCTCCTGGACGGCTCGCGCAGCCAGCTCGGCCCGGCTTCCGGCGTGGAGCTTCTCGAGGATGTTCCGGAGGTGGAACTTCACCGTGTTCTCGCTGATTCCGAGGGCGCTCGCGATCTCCTTGTTGCGCGAGCCACGGGTCACCAACCCAAGCACGTCGAGCTCGCGCTCCGTCAGCCGGTCGGGGTCGGCCGCGTGGCGGACGGCTTCCTCATCGGCGGCGAGCTGCTCGCGGCGCATGAACTCGCCGATGATCCGCGCCGCCGTCGCCGGGGTGATCGCCGCCTCGCCCCGTCCGACCACGTCGAGCATCGACCGGAGCTGCGGGCCTTCGAGGTTCTTCAGGAGATAGCCCTGCGCTCCGGACTTGATCGCCTCGAACAGGTCGTCCTCGTCCTCCGACACTGTCAGGATCACGATCGCCGTGGCTGGCCGAGCCGCCTTGATCCGGGCGGTCGCGGCCAGACCCGACCCGCCGGGCATCCGGACATCCATCAGGACCAGGTCGGGCTGGACCCTGGCGGCCAGCGCCACGGCTTCATCCTCGCTCCCGGCAAGCCCGACGACCTCGTGGCCCCAGGCGCCGATCAGCGAGGCGACGCCGTCCCGGAACAGGGCGTGATCGTCGGCGATGAGGATCCTCACGGGAACGACTCGGCCAGCGTGGCCTCGGTCGGCTTGGCTGCGGCCATCGCCTGGAGCGGGACGACCAGCTGGACGAGCGTCCCGGAGCCCGGCGCGCTCGTCCAGTCGATCCGCGCCTCGATCGCGGCGGCTCGGCGACGCATCGTTGTGAGCCCGTAGTGGGGCCAGTCGCCCGGTCGTTCGGCGGCTGGGTCTAGATCGAACCCGCGCCCATCGTCGGCGATCGTCACCACCAACTGATCGTGCGTCACTGCCAGTGTCACGGTCACCCGACCCGCCATCGCGTGCTTACGGACATTCGTCAGGGCCTCCCGGACGATCCCGAAGACCTCGTCGCGGACGGCCGGTGGAATCGCGGTCGCGCCGACGTCCGGCTCGATCCGCACGCTGACGGCGAGCTTCGACGCCTCAGCGAAGCGACCGGCATAGGCCCGGATCTCGGAGGCAAGGTCGGACCCATCGCCAGGCGGCTCGGCCAATCCGTGGATCGCCTCGCGCACATCGACGTAGATCGAGCGAGCCGCCGAGCTGAGTTCGGCCATCTGGACCCGCGCCTCGTCGACCCGGCCGGCCTCGAGAAGGCGTTCGACGGCCTGCGACTTCGTGTTGACGTAGCCGAGGACCTGGGCCAGGCCGTCGTGGATCTCCCGGGCGATCCGTTCGCGCTCGTGGCGGACCGCGAGTGCCCGGAGCTCCGCCGCGAGCCGGTCGTTCTCGATGGCGATCGCTGCCTGGTTGGCGAGCGACGAAAGCGTCTCGAGATCGCCGACTTCGTGGCTGGGCGATCCCCGCCCGCCGACCGCCAGCGTGCCGATCGTGGATCCGCCTCGGCGCAGCGGCGCGGCCAGGATCGCCGCTGGACGGTCGCCCTCGAGGAAGCGACCGACATCGTCGCCCGGGCGTCCGCCGGACCGGTCGAACGCTGCCTCGGGACCACTCGTCGAGCGCAGGATAGGTTCGCCGTCGGGCCCGGCCAGGACAAGCAGCGCCAGATCCGCGTTGAGGAGCGTTCGGGCGCTGTCGACCGTCGCCCGGAGGACAGCGTCGAGATCCGCCAGCGAGGCGATCGCCAGGGACACGGCATGCAACGCGCTGGCCGTCGCCGCCCGGGCTTCGACCTCCGCGTTGCGGGCCTCGAGCGAGGCCGTCAGGCGGTCCATCCGTCCGAAGGTGATCCGCGCGAAGACTGCCGCCAGTCCGGCGACGACGAGCGTGACCAGGATCGTGTCCCAGGGGAAGGGGAGGTACGGGTCGAGCAGGGTGTCGCTCAGAAGCTCGATGCCGCCGACCACCGCCGCCGGGACCACGACCGCGAGCCAGCGTATCCGGCGCGGGAACATCAGGACCCCCGAGGTGGCTCGGCCGAGCGGTCCGGGTCGCCGGTCCCGAGACTCGCGACGAGGTCGTCGACGCGGTATCCGGTGGACTCGGCCAGAGTGGCCAGCTCGACGGTCGGGCCTGGCGCCGGCGGCGGAGTCGTGGTCGCGGCGGCGGTCGTAAGCGCAGCGGACGCAGCCTGGAGTCGATCCACGGTCGCGATCAGATCGAGGAAGGCGTCGCGGTCGAACCAGCGGGCACCGTCCGCCTCGTGGACCCTGAGCGCCTGCCCGAGGATCGGATCGTCGAACCAGGTCGCGACGACGGAGTCCGCGAGCGACCACGCGGCGGGGTCGGCGAGAACGAGCCCGCGGACGACGCCCGCCCCGCGATCCGCCGCCGCGCCGTCGAGTCCGGCGGCCATCAGCGCGTCGACGACGATCGGCCAGAGCCGTCGCTCGTCGAACGGCTCGCCCGCGAGCGCCTCGACGGCGGCTGCGAGGAGCGCCCCGGTCAGCCCCGGGTCGGCGGGGGTCGGGCGGCTACGCGATCCGGTCTTGGACCGGCCGGCCGGCTTGATCGGCTCACTCGCCAACGCCGCCGTCAGCCGCTCCCGGATCGCCGCATGGACCGGTCGCAGCGCGATCCCTCGCACGGCTTCGTCGATCGAGGGGATCCAGCCGTTGCCGAGCTCTACCGCCAGCGTCGCGACCGGGCGATCGGGTTCGTCGCCGATCTCGGCCAGGTCGACGAGGACATGGCAGCGATAGGCCGACAGCTCGAACCACAGCCCGTCGCGAGCGATCGCGGCCGACCAGCGGAGCGTCTCGAGGCCGGTCATCGCATCGGTCATCCGGAGCCAGCGGTCGTCCCGTCCGCTGACCCCGAGCGCATGGGCCAGCGACTCGGATCGCATCCGGCGCTCACCGTCGGCGTCCCGGCCGTTGAACCCGACCGACTGGCGGATCGTGCCCGACGTGTCCGCGTAGCGATTGTGGAAGACGACGAGCGACCGCTCGCCGGCCGGTCCGATGTTCGAGTAGGCGTAGACGTCCTCGTTGACCGAGCCGTGCTCGTCGACGACGTCGTACGACCGGAACCCGTCGGCCCCCGCGAAGCTCGACCGGCGGTGGAGGAGCGGGAAGATCGTCCGCTCGTGATGGGCGAGCAGCCCTTCGTCGATCCCCTCGTCGAGCTTGGCCCGCCGGAACTCCATCCCGTACTTCTCGGTGAAGCCCTCGATCTGACCGTGTCCGAACATCGGCAGACCGGGCAGCGTGACCATCACGGCCGCGACCCCGAAATACTTGTCACCGGTCCCGAACTGGTCGACCGCCGTCCGTTCGTCCGGGTTGCTCATGAAGTTCACGAACCGGCCGAGGATCGCGGGATCGAACTCGAGCGTGTTCCGGATGACGAGCCGATACTCGGCGTTGCGCTCGTCGCGGAGCATGTTCATGAAGGCGCTGTTGTAGACGCGGTGCATCCCGAGCGTCCGCACGAAGTAGCCCTCGAGGAGCCAGAACGCCTCGGCCAGGAGGAGCGTCCCCGGGACCTCCGCCGCGACCCGGTCGACGACCTCGCGCCAGAACTCGCGCGGCATCGCCCGGTCGAACTCGGCCCGGGTCAGCCCGTGGCCGGCCCGGCTCGGGATCGCGCCGCCGTGGCCGGGCTCGGGAAACCACAGCCGCTCGACGTGCTTCTTGGCCAGCACCATCGCCGCGTCGAAGCGGATGACCGGGAACTGACGAGCGACATCGAGGATCGTCCGGATCACCGCCTCGCGGACGTCGGCCCTGGAGTAGTCGAGCTGGGCCGTGTCGTTCCACGGAAAGCTCGTCCCGTCGTTGCCGTGGTACACGTAGCGGGTCTGGCCGCTCCACCGGTCGACCCGCTTGAACACGACGGCTGCGTCGGTCGCGTCGTAGTAGTGGTCCTCGAGGAAGATCCCAACCCGCTCGTCGCTCGACAGATCTGGACCGTCGAACGTGTAGGCGGGGAACGGGCTGTCGGCCAGCGACAGGAACCGGTCCGGATGGTCGATGACCCAGCGCGAGTCGATCCCCATGTGGTTCGGGACCATGTCGCTCGCCAGCCGGATGCCGCGGGCCGCCGCTCGATCGCGGAGGTCGGCCAGTGCCTCCGACCCACCGAGATCCGTCGCGATCGTGTAGTCGTCGAGCGAATAGGCCGAGGCGACTGCGTCCGGATCGCCCCGCAGGCGCTTGATCTTCTCCGACGCCTGGGACCGTTCCCAGAGACCGATCAGCCACAGTCCCGTGACGCCCCAATGGGCGATCCGATCGAGCTCCTCGTCGGGGATGGCGTCGAGGGTCCGGATGTCGCGCCGGTAGCGACGCGACAGCTGGTCGAGCCAGACGTACGTGCTCTTCGCGAGGAGGACGAGGCGCGGCATCCACTCGCGGTCTTCGCTGAACCGCTCCTCGTCGCCGAGGTCGTACTCGTAGACCTCGGCCGGCCCTCCGGCGCCGGTGTCGTGCGCCGCGAACCAGGCCCGGTCGGCGGCCATCCGTTCCTCGGCCAGGACGTCGAGTGCGACGAGGAGTCGGTCGAGGAGGTCGTCGAGTGCGCCGTCGAACAGCCCGGCCCAGTTGCTCCGGATCCAACGGAGCTGGTCGGCCAGCGAGCCCGGGGCCGCGGCCGCCGGCTGGCGGAGTAGCTCCACGAGCGAGCGGCCCTCCGGGCCGAACCCGGGCCGGTCGGCGAAGAACGGCTCGAGCGCGTCGGCCACCGCGGCCAGCGTCCGGCCCTCGCGCACCGAACGCAGGTCGACCAGCTCGCGGAACGGGTCGACCGCGGCGTTCTCGTCGAGGCTCGCCAGGAGCAGGAGCTGGGAGATCGCGACCGGCGGGTCGGGCTGCTCGGGGATCGCGAGCCGAGCGGGGAACTCCGAGGCGAACGACGCGACCGCCTGGTTCATCGGCGCGTTCCCGAGTCGGTCGCGGAGCCAGGTGTCCGCCGCCACGATCGCCGCGGGATCCGCCTCGGCGCGATAGCGGTCGACGATCCGGCCGAGGATCGCCACGAGCAGGCCGGCGGCATGGAGCTGACCCGCCGTCACCGGCTCGACGGCCGCGTCCGGGTCCGGGATCGTCGGGCCCGGCCCGCCGGTCCGGCCGGCGTTGACCCGGGCTGCGATCGTGCGAGCCGTCGCCAGGTCCGCCGCGAGCGTCAGGTCGGCCAGGCTGTACCGCGTCCGGGCGAGCCGGGCGAGCCGGAAGTCGTCGGCGGTCGATCGACCCCGCGCCACGATCAGCCGGGGCTGCTGCCCGATCCGGCGCCGACCGGCGTCCGATCGGCCTGGGCGCGTTCGATCGCGCGGCGGAGCAGCTCGAGCCCGGACGGGTCGAACTCGTAGATCCATTCGCGCAGCCGCTCGGGGCGGTCGAACCGCTCGTCCAGATGGAGCGCGAGAGCCTGGCGGGAGAGGAGGATGAGGTCCGCGGCGTCGTCGACCCGGGCGATCGCCTCGTCGTCATCCGTCGTGGCCGAGACGATCTCCACCCCGGTCGTGCCCGACAGGCTCAGCGTGGTGGCGATGTTGTCCGTGCCGACCGACGAGGCGCACACGAGACCGACCCGGGCGCCGGGCGGCAGCGCGGCGATCTCGTGGATGAGGTCCATGTAGCCCGGCCCGACCAGCATCGCGACGACCGGGACGCGGCCGGAGGCCTGCGCCTGGGCTTCGTCAGCGTGGAAGGTCGTCGTGGCGATGAGGTCGTAATGGAAACGTTCGAGGCGCTCGGAGACCTCCTCGAGCAGCGTGCCTTCCGCCTCGATGACCCCGGGGAACGCCTCGGCGATCCGCTCGGCGTCGTAGCGTGCGTCAGCCTTCGTGCATTCGGCGAAGAGGACCTGGACGAGCGGCCCGGGGCGCTTCCGCTCGGTGGCCGCCGCGAACGTGGCCGCGGCGACCTCGTCCGCGGTGAACCCGGCCGCCGCGGCCCGGCGGAGCATCTCGTTGACGATCCCGGCCAGGGCCTCGGCGCCGCGGCGCTGGGGCGGTCGATCCGCGACGTGGGTACCGGCGCCGTGGCGGCTCGTGACATACCCGGCATCCGCGAGGCGCTTGTAGACGGCCCGGATCGTGTTCGGGTTGACCCGCAACGCCGCCCCGAGCTCGCGGACCGGGGCGAGCCGGGCGCCCGGGAGCAGCCGTCCGGAATCGATCTGGTAGGCGATCTGCCAGTAGATCTGGGTCGAGATCGGGACGTCCGAGTCACGCTCGACGTCGAGGTCTCCGGCCGTCGCCGCGGCCGAGCCCGCCGCGGCGGTCAGCTCCGGCTGGGCAGGGACCTCCTGGTCACTTGACATAGTCCGATAGTCCAACTAGTATCCAACTTGGCCTAGTCAACTATAGCAAATGGAAGGAGGCGTCCCAGATGGCGATCCTGATCTTCATCCTTCCGATCATCATCCTCGCACTTCTCGGGGTGGCCGCGCAGGCCTGGGGCGTCGACTCGCGCGACGGATTCGACCGACCCACGCCGACCAGAGCAGAGCATCGTCGCCTAGCTCCCGTCTCCAGCGCGGCGTCGTCCTCGACGATCGCCGCGACCACACCGACTCTCTCCAAGGGCAGACGCGCTGCGCGCAGGCAGTGCCTCTGCCCTTCTCCGTATCCGCCTCGGGCGGTGTCGCCTCAGGCCCGGGCGCCGTCAGGCGAGGGTCGCCAGCTCGTCCGCCGAGCGGTCCGCAGCCGTCTCGATCGTGTGCCGGATCGCCACGCGCGTGGACTCGCCGGGCGCGAGCTCGGTCGGCCAGACGAACACGAGCGCGCTGCCCTGGTAGACCCGCTCGAAGCCCGACTCGGAGTTCGAGATCGTCTCGATCGGCGACCACCAGGTGGTGGCCGGCGGATCGACCGTCGTCGTCAGCTCGAGACCGACATGCTCGTTGCCGCTGACGACGGTCGCCAGTCCATCGCGGCTGCCGCTCGAGTCGTGGGTCAGCCGCTCATCGCCGATCCGATAGAACGCCGCCGGGTTTCCGCCACCCCCGAGCATCGTCAGCGCCCACTCGACCGCCAGGTCGAAGCGGATCGGTGCCGCCGACCGGTTCTCGACCGCGACGTCGAGCTCGAGCGTCGGGCGACGACGATCGCCGCCAAAGATGAACCGCTTCCCGACCCGGACGTCGCCGGACGTCTCGCCGAACGCCACGTCCCGGACGAGTGAGACCGCGGCCGGCTCGAGCGTCTCGACCTCGTACGCACCGTCGACGGCGTCGCCGAGCTCGTGCGCCTCCGCGTCCATGAACGCCCGGGCTGTCGTACCCGGAACGAGCAGATGGACGAGTCCCGACCGACGCTCGTACGCGTCGTACCGGAGTCGGGCGGCCAGCCCCGGCTCGCGACTGCGGACCACGTCGTGGATCGTCGCGATCGCCTGCTCGGCATCGACCGCGGGCTCGGTGCCCGCGGGAACGTCGGCCGGGCCGGTCTCCGACACCCTCGCCGCCGGGTCGACGCTCGCCTCTGATGATCGGAGCCGGGCGTGATACGCCTCCGGCCTCCGGCGCATGACCGCAGTCAGTGCATGACGGACGGAGCGGATATCCCAGGTCCCGAGCCCACCGCCCTCGGCCAGGTCGACGATCGCGACCTGGCCGGCATCGGCGTAGCGGAGCTCGTCGATGCCGTCGAGATCGGTGTCCGCGAGGACCGCGGTCCGCGCGCTGGTGCTCGGGTCGGCGCCGCCGGCGGCGCGCGCCAGTCCGTCGGCCAGGTCCTCGGCCGCGATGAGGTGCTCGTGGGTCGCCAGCCGCATGTGCGAGATGTAGATCCCGCCGAAGACCCCGTGCCAGTAGCAATCGTTCGACTGGCCCTGGTGGAGGTGCTCCCGGGCGAGGTCCGCGACGCGGCCGGGCGGGAGCGCGGCCACCGCGGCCGAGGCGTTGAGCATCTGCTTGTGGAGGTCGTTGATCTCGCGGTAGCGGACCTGGAAGTTGCGCCAGAAGCCGCCGCGCAGCCAGCGCGCCCAGGGTTCGTGGTTCGTCTCTGCCGCGCGCGCGGTCGCCTCGAACGCGACGGCTTCGTTCGGCGGCAACGCCCACTCGCCCATCTCGAAGTACGACGACGTCGGAAGGTAGATCCGGCCGACGGGCCGATGGCCGGCGAGCCAGTCGGTCGGCGTGATGGTCACGATCCGGGGCTCCGCCTCCACCGCGCGGAAGAACCGCTCCACCCAGCCGTCCTGACGCCAGCAATGGTCGTGGGTGTCCGGCCAGGCGCCGAACTTCTCGCCGTCGTCACCCATGAACCCGAGCCGCCGACCGTCCGGTGTCGCGTTCGCGACGAGGTGGCCGATCACGTCCTCCACCCGGCCGAATGGGATCCCGTAGCGGAGCTGGCGGTCCGACCCGAACACGGTGAGCAGGCGGCCCTGATCTTCGGTCGTGTACGGTCCCCAGAGATCCGCGTCGTCGAGCGATGCCGCCCGGAAATGCGCGTCGTCGACGATCGTCCAGCGGTACCCGGCGTCGACGATCGACGTGGGCAGGTCGGGCTCCCAGACGCGCTCGGCGAGCCACGCCCCGGACGGCCGTCGGCCGCCGATCCGCTCGACCTCGTCGCTCATCCGGCGGAGCTGGGCGATCCGGTCGTGCTCGGGCAGCGACGCCAGAACCGGCTCGTAGTAGCCGCCGCCGAGCAGCTCGACCTGGTCGCGCGCCACGAGCGCCGTCAGCCGCTCAAGGAACTCCGGCCGCTCAGCCCGGATCCAATCGAGCAGCGGGCCGGTGTAATGAAGCCCGATCCGGATCCCTGGGTGACGCTCCAGTGCCTCGAGCATCGGCAGGTAGGCGCGCTCGTAGACATCGGCGATGACCCAGCCGAAGTTGCCGACGGGCTGGTGGTTGTGGAGGACGAGCGCGAGGGAGATCCGGTCGGTCACCCGCGAAGCGTACGCGGTGACCAGGTCGGAAGGTGGCCGCAGCGGGTATCGTCGGTGGCCATGCCGATCGACACGCCCGCCTGGGTCCGCGACGCCGTCTTCTATCAGATCTTCCCGGACCGGTTCGCCCGGAGCGCCCGCCTCGCCCCGGCGGGTCCGTTCGAGGCGTGGGACGCCCCGCCGACCATCCACGGGTTCAAGGGTGGCGATCTCTATGGGGTCGCCGAACGGCTGGCTGAGCTCGTCGAGCTTGGGATCACCGCGCTCTACCTCACCCCGGTCTTCTCGTCAGCGTCGAACCACCGCTACCACGCCTACGACTACCTCGAGGTCGACCCGCTGCTCGGCGGGGACGCGGCGCTCCGCGAGCTGCTCGACGCCGCGCACGGTCGGGGGATGAAGGTGATCCTCGACGGGGTGCTCAACCACTGCGGTCGCGGCCTGTGGCAGTTCCACCACCTCCTCGAGAACGGGGCTGCTTCGCCGTACCGCGACTGGTTCCACCTGGACCCGGCGGTGCTGTCCGGGGCCGTCGGGCTGAACGCCTATCCCGACCGCGGCGGCGGGACCGACGCGCCGCTCGGCTACCGGGCGTGGTGGGGGCTGCCGGCACTCCCCAAGTTCAACCTGAGTCATCCCGAGACCCGCGAGTTCCTGCTTGAGGTGGCTGAGCACTGGCTCCGGTTCGGTATCGACGGCTGGCGGCTCGACGTCCCGGGCGAGATCGACGACCGCGCGTTCTGGCAGGAATTCCGCCGTCGCTGCCGGGCGATCGATCGCGACGCCTATCTCGTCGGGGAGCTCTGGGACGAGGCGCCGGACTGGCTCGAGGGCGATCGGTTCGACGCCCAGATGAACTATCCGCTCGCGACCGCCATCCTCGGGTTCGCCGGTGGCGACCATCTCGACCAGGGCGTCATCCAGCGCCACGACTCGTATCGGCGGATGCTCCATCCGCTCGACGGGCCTGCCTTCGGACGGCGACTCGAGGCGCTCATGTCGAACGTCGACCCGGCGGTCGTCGCGGTCCAGCTCAACCTCATCGGCAGCCACGACGCGCCGCGGGCTCTGACCGTCCTCGGCGGCGACCGGACCGCGATGCGGCTCGCGATGCTCCTCCAGGGGACGCTGCCCGGGGCTCCGTGCATCTACTACGGCGACGAGATCGGGATCGACGGCGACCACGACCCGGACAACCGGCGGGCGTATCCCGCCGATCCGGGGGCCGGGGATCGCGAGCTCCGGTCGTTCGTGCGCACCGTCCTCGCGGCCCGGCATGAGCATGTCGCGCTCCGGCGCGGCGAGGTCCGCGTCCTGTCGGCGGTTGGCGGTGCCATCGCCATCCTGCGCGAGGCGGACGGCCGGAGCGCGGTCGTCGCGGTCAACGCCGGCCGGGATCGGGCCCGGCTCGCGGTCCCGCGCGAGGCCCTGGAGACGTTCGTCCCGCTCGAGCTGCCCGGACTGGCAGCCGCGAGCTGGTCAGACGGCGTCGTCGATCTCCCGCCCGAGAGCGCCCTGGTCGCGGTCGAGGCCTGATCGCGCTCAGCCGGCCTCGGTGACGATCGGCTCACTGCGGCGCCGGCCGGGCTGGGTCGCGATCGCACTGCCGGCTGCCGGCAGGTACAGCTGCTCGGTGTACTCGTGGAGCATCCGGGTCGTCGAGAACCGCCAGATCGTGCTGGCGATCGCATTCCGCATCAGCTCGGTCCAGCCGCGCGGCACGCCGGTCTTGTCGCGCTGGTAGTAGCGCGGGAGCACCTCGTCCTCGAGGATGCGGTAGAGGTCCTGGGCGTCGGCCCAGTCCTGGGCGCCCTCGTCGGCGCTCTGGTCCCGGCCGCCGATCGCCCAGCCGTTGTCGCCGGTCCAGCCCTCGTCCCACCAGCCGTCGAGGACCGATGCATTGACGACACCGTTCTGGGCGGCCTTCATGCCGGACGTACCGCTGGCCTCGAGCGGCCGGCGCGGGTTGTTGAGCCACACGTCGACGCCATGGACCAGGAAGCGGGCGACCCGCATGTCGTAGTCCTCGACGATGAACACCCGACCGCGGAGCTCCGGCGAGCGCGACCGGGTGAAGATCTCCTGGATGACCCGCTGGCCGGGCCGGTCGGCCGGGTGAGCCTTGCCCGCGAAGACGACCTGGACCGGTCGGTCCGTGTCCCACAGCAGCCGGGCCAGCCGATCCATGTCGCTGAAGAGCAGGGCTGCCCGTTTGTAGGTCGCGAAGCGCCGGGCGAAGCCGATCGTGAGGATCGCCGGGTCGAGCGCGGACTCGAGCTCCTCGAGGACCGCCGGCGCCTCGCCGTGCCGAGCGAACTGGTTCCGCAGTCGACCCCGGGCGAAGATCGCCAGCTCGAGCTTCTGGCGCTGGTGGGCGCGCCACAGCTCCGCATCCGGGACCCGGGACAGCCGTTCCCAGAACCGCCGCCGCTCGGTCTGCGGGTCGAGGTCGTCGAGGTCGGCCTCGAGGTAACGGCGATAGAGCGCGGCCATGTGGGTGCCGACCCAGGTCGGCGCGTGGACGCCGTTGGTGATGCCCAGGATCGGCCGGTCGAGGACGCCGTTCCAGGTCGCGTTGGCCGTCTCGGCGTGGAGCTGGCTGACTGCGTTCGCGCCGTTCGTCTGGCGCAGCGAGAAGGCGGTCATGTCGAAGACGTTCGGGTCGCCATCGACGCCGCGCCCGAGCTCGAGGATCCGGGCGGTCGGCACGCCACCCGTCATCGGCCGGTCGTCGCCGTCGAGGAGCGGGCCGGCGAGCCGTCGGACGAGCTCGGCGTCGAACCGCTCGTTGCCCGCCGAGACCGGGGTGTGGATCGTGAACACGCTCGTCCGGCGGACCTCGGCCGAGCGCGTCGTCGAGGCTCGACCCGCGGGCCACGAGCTCGCGCGCCCGTTCGGCCAGCAGGAAGGCGGAGTGACCCTCGTTCAGATGCCAGACCGCCGGGGCGAGGCCGAGCGCGCGGATCGCCCGGACGCCGCCGACGCCGAGGACGAGCTCCTGGTGGAGGCGCATCTCGCGGCCGCGGACGTAGAGGATGTTCGTGATCGGGCGATCGGCCTCGGCGTTCTCCGGCAGGTCGGTGTCGAGGAGCAGGACCGGGACCCGTCCGACCTGGGCGCACCCAGACCGCGACCGCCAGGTCACGGCCGGGCAGTGGGACGGTCACATGGAGCGGGTCGCCATGCTCGTCGGCTGCGCGGAGGAGCGGCAGGCGATTGAGGTCGTAGTCGGGGTAGGCGTGCTCCTGGTGGCCGTCCGCGTCGATCGTCTGGCGGAAGTAGCCCTTCCGATAGAGGAGCCCGACGCCGACGAACGGAAGCGCCATGTCGCTCGCCGACTTCATGTGGTCGCCGGCGAGGACGCCGAGCCCGCCCGAGTAGATCCCGAGCGACTCGTGGAAGCCGTACTCGGCGCAGAAGTAGGCGATCGGGCCGTCGAGCGCGGTCGCGTACTGACGGTGGAACCAGTGATCCGAGCCGTTCGCCAGATAGGTGTCGAACTCGGCCATGATCGACTGGTACTCGGCCAGCAGGTCGGGGTTCTCGAGCATCTCGGCCCAGCGGATAGGCCCCTCGAGCAGCGGCACGGGGTTGCGATAGCGGGCCCACGCCGGGCCGTCGAACCGGCTGAACAGCGCCCGGGCCTGGGGGTGCCAGGTCCACCACAGGTTGTAGGCGAGTCGGCGGAGGCCTTCGAGCTGGGGAGGGACCCGGAAGGGGACGCCGGGCAGCGTCGGCACGCGAACGAGGGAGTCCATCGCGACTGCATGATAGCCGCCGAGGGGACCTCGCCGGCCGCTACCATCAGGCGATGCGCGTGGCGTTCATCGCGGCCGAATGCGAGCCCTGGGCCAAGACCGGGGGTCTCGGCGACGTCGTCGATGCGCTCGCCCGGGCGCTCGGCCACCTGTCCGACGGCCCGTCGCCGCCGGTCGACGTCTTCCTCCCGCGCTACCGGGCGATGACCTTGCCCGACGGTGAACACCCGCGCCGCCGGATCCGCGTCCCCGACCCGCTGTCGCCGATCGGCACGACCGAGGTGACCGTGGTCGACATCGTCAGCCACGGCTATCGGCTCCGGCTGATCGACCATCCGCCGGCCTTCGACCGGGCCGGCTACTACGGCGATCCGGTCGGCGGCGACTACCCCGACAACGCCTGGCGATTCGGGCTCTTCTGCCGGGCCGCGCTCGAGACGCTCCGTGCCGACGGGCGGCCGATCGACGTCCTCCACCTCCACGACTGGCACACCGGACCGGCGGTCGTCCTGCGTGACCGCTTCTACGCCGACGACCCGATCGTCGGGTCCGCAGCCGCGCTCATGACGATCCACAACCTGGCCTATCACGGCTGGGTGCCGCGGGAGCGGATCGCCGAGCTCGGGCTGGCGCCGGGCGACGGCACCGTGGCCGCCGACGCCGCCGGGACTCGATCTCCTGTCGGCCGGGATCGAGGGCTCGGAGCTTGCCAACACCGTCAGCCCAGGCTACGCCGAGGAGGCGCTCAGCCCGGAGTACGGGATGGGTCTCGACGCGACGCTCCGACTGAAGGCTGACGCAGGTCACCGCCGACGGGACGCCGCGCTTCTTCGGGATCCTCAACGGGATCGACACCGAGCTGTGGGATCCGGCGACCGACATGGACCTCGAGGCGCGCTATTCGAGCGTGCGACCTCGCGGGCAAGGCCGTCTGTCGCGCCGACCTGCTCACGCGCCACGGGATGGATCCGGCCGATCCGGCGCCGGTCCTCGGGATGATCGGCCGGCTCGACCCGCAGAAGGGGTTCGACATCCTGGCCGAGGCCACGCCCGAGCTCGTCGAGCTGGGCGCCCGGATCATCGTCCAGGGCAGCGGCGACGCCCGGCTCGCCGACCCGTTCCGGGCCCTCGCCGCGGATCGCCCGGCGCAGGTCGCCCTCGTGGAACGGTTCGACCGTGAGAACGCCCGCCGGATCTATGCCGGCTCGGATCTGTTCCTCATGCCGTCACGGTTCGAGCCGTGCGGCCAGGGTCAGATGATCGCCATGCGCTACGGGACGCCGCCGATCGTCCGGCGAACGGGCGGCCTCGGCGACACGGTCGTCGACGAGACGGAGCGACCGGGCGACGGGACCGGGTTCGTGTTCGACGCCGCCACGCCCGCCGCGCTCGTCGCGGCCTGCCGGCGGGCGTTCGCGGTCCGCGGCCCGGTGGCGTCGACGACCCGCTGGGCTGAGCTCGTCGCCCGCGGGATGGCCCTCGACTTCAGCTGGGAGACGGGATCGGCGCCACGTTATGCGCTCGCCTATCAGCGCGCGGCGGAGCTCCGCCGGGCGGCCGTAGGAGCGGGTCCGCGCGGGTAGAATCGAACGATCCCAGTCGGTCCGGAGGATCCCATGGCCAGGCAGTTCGTCGTCCAGCTCAAGAACCAGCCCGGTGCGCTGGCGATCCTCGCCGAGGCGCTCGCGGCCCGTGGCGTCGACCTTCGGGCGATCGGTGGCGGCAGCATCGGCGACTCGGGCCACGTGATCATGACGACGGCGGATGACGACACCACGAAGGCCATCCTCGACGAGGGCGGCTACACCTACGTCGAGGGCGAGGCGATCCTGTCCGAGGTCGGCGATCGACCGGGCGGGATGGCGGCGGTCGCCCGCGAACTCGCCGACGCCGGGGTGAACATCCAGGGCCATCTGTTCCTCGGCCGGTGGGGGGACCGGGCGATGTTCACGTTCGTCGTGGACAAGCCGGACGTGGCCCGCCCGATCCTGGAGCGCAAGCCCTAGCGACCCAGCCCGGCGAATCTCAGGTCGTCGTCGACGCTCCTGCCGTGCGCTGGATCGCGCGGTCGCCCGAGCGTGCGACCGCGCGCTGACTCCCCCGGGCGCTGACCGACATCATGATGCGGTAGCTGAACAGGAAGACCACGGCGACCGTCGCCAGGACGTAGATCCACCACGCCCAGGCCACCCCGCTGTCGGTGCCTGCCCCGAGCCCGTGAGCGGTCGCGCCCACGAAAGCCAGGAAGGTCAGGTAGTGGAGCAGTCGCCAGATGCGCTGGCCGACGGTCCGTCGGACATAGAAGCTGGCGATGACGATCGCCATCAGGTAGAACGCGAGCTGGCCGGCGGCGACCGCGACCGGCGAATGTGGTGACAGGCCCGGCACGGCGATCTGCTGGAGGCTGAACGGGACGGTCTTGTCGAGCCCGAGCAAGGCGCCATGGACACCCGCCAGCCCGAGGCCGATCGAGGCGAGGTCCTGGTGAAGGTTGAACGTGATCGGGCGGTGGGCGATCGCGTCGAGGATCTTGGTCGACAGCAGCAGCCCATAGATCACCGAGCCGGCGACCGCGAAGTAGGCAAGGAACCCGGCCAGTCGCTCGACGAGCCACGGAAGGCTGGAGCGGTTCGCCTCCCAGGCGGTCTCCAACGACCGGGCAGCGCTCGGGCCGGTCGCTCCGATCACGATGCCGACTGCGATCGCGAACAGGCCCCAACGGACGATCCGAGTCCGCGGATCCAGACCCTGGAACTTCATGCCAGCCAGCGCATGGTCGCGGGCGTGAGGAGGAGTTCGTCGCGGTCGGTCAGGAGGACGGCGCCCTCCACGCCCGGACGACCGACCACGTCGAGCGCCGCGTCGGAGCCGAGGATGACCGCGGTCTTGGCGAGCGCCTCGGCTTCGCGCGCGGTCCGGGCCAGGACGGTCGCCTGGATGATGTCGGTCCGGGCGGGCCGACCCGTTCGGGGATCGATCAGGTGGTGGGCCACGCGGTCGCCGTGGACCCAGCGGTGGACGCTGATCCCGGACGTGGCCAGGCCGAAGCAACGGTCGCCACGGCGATCGGGCCCGGCGAGGTCGAGCGCGAGCAGGTCCTCGCCCGTCGAACGGGGATCGGCGACCCCCAGCCGCCAGCGTTCTCCGCGGGCGAGCTTGATCGCGATGTCGCCGTCCGCATCGACGGCGGCGGCCGGGAACCTGACGAGTCGATCGAGCGCCCGATCCGCGAGCCAGCCCTTGGCCACGCCATCGAGATCGAACCGGAGGCCGACAGGTCGCCGGACGTACGTCGCGCGTCCGCCCCGACCCAGCGACCAGGTCCGGTCGGTGGGCCCTCCGCCGGTCGGCCCATCTTCCGAGCCCCCGGCGCACTCCGGGCTCTCGGCGGCGAGACGGGCCTCCAGCATCGCGACATCGACGATCCCGTCGCTCAGACCCTCGGCCATCCTGGCCCAGTCGAGTGTCGCTGCAAGGGTCGGGCCGACCGGGACCCGCACCGCGCGGGAGGCATTGAGTCGAGCCAGATCCGACGACGTCGAAAACCGGGTCAGGCGATCGGCCCAGGCGGCTAGCCGGCGCAGCGTCGAGCGAGCAGCTCGTCGTGCCTGAGTCGACGCGACCGTGGTTCCATCGATCGGTCGGAGGTGGATCCCGACCGTCCCGCCCATCAGGGCCGTCAACACCGACACGATCGCCGCCTCGTCGTCGACGCGTCCTGATCCGAGGTCTGGATCACTCCACGAAGCCGCCGCCGACGGCCTGGGGATGGCGGTGACGACCGCGACGTTCATGGCTTGGTACCGGACTGGCGGGTCGTTGTCACGACCACGACCCGTGGCTTCGGCGCGGGCGCCTGCTTGACGGTCGAGTGCGGCGGTGCCGTCTGGCCGGGTTTGAGCCGCACGTACTCGGTCACATGGCGGACCGGCGGGGGCGCCTCAGCCGGCAGCGTGATCGTCGTCTGGGCCTGGACCGGTGTCGGCCCGGCCGGGGGTGGCGAGACGAGCGCGGTCACAAGCGCGCTCGCCGCGGCGACGGCGCCCATGCCGATGGCGATCCGCAGCGGACGAGCGTCGGGTCGAGGTCGGGCCACCGGTGTCGATCGGGCCACCGGCGTCGATCGGGCAACCGGCGTCGGTCGGGCCTCTCGCGCCCGCCGTGACTCGACTACCGGCGAGGCGCCCGCCGGCGTCCGGGCCCCCGCTGTCGACCGCGCTGACCGGTCGGATCGGATGTCCGACATCAGTCGTCGCCCTCGGAACCCTCGGACTCCTCGCCACCGCCGGCCTTGACGACCTTGTGGACCGTGATCGTCTTCTGTGGTTTCGGCGGCGCGATGTAGACCTTGTCGACCTGGACCGGCGGCGGTGCCGCGACTTCTGCGACATCGGCGCCGACGGTCGAAGCCGGCGTTGTGGAGGCGACGGGTGGGGTCGTCGCTCCCGGCGCGAAGCCGGCAGCCGCGAGGGCCACTGCGAGGGTCAGTGCGGCCGCCAGAGAGGCGACGAACAGCGCGATCTTCTGGAGCATGGTGTCTGGGACCTCCGATGGAAGCGGTGATGGACAGAGCATCCGGCTCGGCGATGGGACGGCGCTGTGCTCTCGATGAGAACCTTCAAAGAGAGGCCGTTCGTCTCTCGACGCGGGGCCGCTCGACCCGTAAGGTGCCCAGCGATGCAGATCCTGGTGATCGAGGACGAGCCCAAGATGGCTGCGCTGATCAAGCGCGTCCTGACCGCCGAACGTCACGTCGTCGACGTGGCGCCCGACGGGCTGACGGGCGCCGCCCTCGCCCAGCGCGGGGCCTACGATGTGGTCGTCCTCGACCGGATGCTCCCGGACGTCGACGGGGTCACGCTCCTTCGGATCCTCAGGACCAAGGGTCTGCTGACACCGGTCCTGATGCTGACGGCCCTCGGCGCGGTCGACGACCGGGTCGGCGGACTTGATGCCGGGGCGGACGACTACCTCGCGAAGCCGTTCGCCTTCTCCGAGCTGATCGCCCGGATCCGCGCCCTTGGCCGTCGCTCGGCGGTCGCGCCGGTGCGCCCGCTGCAGGCCGGCGACCTGTCGATCGATGAGCTCCGTCACGTCGCCCAGGTGGGAGATCGGACCGTCGATCTGTCGGCCCGCGAGTTCGCCCTGCTCGGCTACCTGATCCGGCACGCCGGCCAGGTCCTGACCCGGCAGCAGATCCTGGACGCGGTCTGGGGTGCGGAGCCCGACGTCTACTCGAACGTCGTCGACCTGTACGTCCACTATCTGCGGCGCAAGCTCGGCGAGCTCGGACGGGCCGACCGGCTGCGGACGGTTCGCGGCGTCGGCTACATGCTCCGAGCCGAGGCCTGACCGGTCCGGATGACCGACCCGACCGCCCGGCTGCTTCGAACCACCCGCCGCCGGCTGATCGCGGTCACCTTGGGCCTGATCGCGCTTCTCGTGATCGGGATCGGGGCGGCGACAGCGTTCGTCGGCCTTCGCGCCCTCGACGCCGACGTCGATCGTGCGCTGGCCGCCAGTGTCGACGCCGCGGTCGCCGCGCTTGACGGTGAGCTTCCGCAGGCCCAGGAAGAGACCGAGTCGGACGAGTCGGTCCCGGCCTCCGCCGACACGTTCCTGCTCTACCTTGACGCGAACGGCACATTGATCGCGGACCCCTCACGCGTGGCGCTCACGGGCCTCCCGGATGCGACCGCCGCCGCCGCGGCCGCATCGTCCGGGCGCGACCTTCGGACGGTCGACGCGGGCGGGGTCGAGGTCCGC
The DNA here is from genome assembly GCA_963783135.1 of uncultured Chloroflexia bacterium. Lineage (GTDB taxonomy): Bacteria > Chloroflexota > Limnocylindria > Limnocylindrales > CSP1-4 > Chersky-267. The sequence goes on from CAWAMH010000005.1 coordinate 1,035,883, forward strand.
CTCCTGACCGTCCCGGTGGTGTCGTCGTCGGGTGGTCCGCCGGCCGGCTTCGTCCAGGGCGGCTTCGTCCTCACCCTTCACGACGCCGAGTCGAACAGCCTTGTCGCCGCGATCACGCTCGTCGCGGTCATCGGCCTGCTCGGGGCGGCCGTTGTGACGCTGATCGTCACCGGCGATGCGCTGACCCCCATCCGGCAATCGCTCGACGCGCAGCGCCGGTTCGTGGCCGATGCCTCGCACGAGCTCCGGACGCCGACCGCGCTCATCCGGGCCAATGCCGAGGTGCTCGGACGCGAGGGTCTCGTCGCTGACGACGGTCGTCCCCTCGTGACCGACATCGTGGACGAGTCCGACCGCCTGTCACGCCTCATCGGCGATCTTCTCCAGCTCGCCGCGTCCGACTCGACCGGGCTGGTCCTGGACCGCCAGCCGGTCGATCTGGCAGCCATCGCGACCGATACGGCGCGCCAGTCCGAGGCGCTCGCGGCGGAACGCGGGGTGGCCCTGCGGACGCTATCGCCCGAGGCCGGCGATGTGACGCTGGTGTCGGGCGATCGCGATCGCCTGACCCAGCTGCTGCTCATCCTGCTCGACAACGCGTTCGCCCATTCACCCGAGCGGGCGACCGTTACGGTGGGTGTACGGCCGTCCGGCCGGACGGTCGTCATGACCGTGGCCGACGAAGGGCCGGGCATCCCCAGCGCGGATCGCCTGCGGATCTTCGAGCCGTTCGCCCGGCTGCCTGGGGTGGCCCGAGATCGCGCCGGCGGCACCGGGCTCGGGCTGGCGATCGCTCGACGGATCGTCACCGCCCACGACGGGACGATCGGCGTGGACGACACCCCGGGAGGCGGGGCGAGATTCGTGGTGACGCTGCCGGCCATCGGGACGCCGCGGCCCGAGCGCTGACCCTGGCCTCCCGCCCCGGAGGGCGGGGTTTGCGAACTCACATCCGGTCCACACGACGGTCCCATCCGCGCGCGCCATGGTTCCGTCCAGGCCGCGTGATGGCGAACGTCGCCAGCCGCGGCCGGCCACATCGTCACTGTCGTGACGACCCGAACGTACGGGCCGTCGACTGAAACCTCGACCGCTCCGATGCTCCCGGATGAAGCATCGACCCATGTTTCCGGAGGACCTGACCATGGCCTACGTCATCGCCGAGCCATGCATCGACGTCACGGATCAGTCGTGCGTCGCAGTCTGCCCGGTCGACTGCATCACCGCCGACCCGTCGATCGACCGCAAGTTCTACATCGACCCCGACGGCTGCATCGACTGTGGATCGTGCGAGACCGCGTGTCCGAACCAGGCGATCTTCCGCGCGGACGAGCTGCCGGGATCGTGGATCGACTTCGCCTGGATCGACGCGACGTGGTATCGGGATCCTGGATCGGCGCGCGCAGCGGTCGACGGCGCCGCGTCGGCCGCCTGACCATGGCCGTGACCGCCAGCGCACCCATCGCGTCGGGCCCGACGCTTGCGGCTCGGCCGGGCGTCGAGCCGAATGCGTCGGTCGTCGACCGGGACGATCTGACACCGTCGATCGCCCGCTTCACCATCCGGCCCGATGACGGGGCTCCGCCGTTCGAGCCGGGCCAGTACTTCGCCCTCGGGCTGATCGTCGACGGCACGCTCCTCCAGCGACCGTATTCGACCTCCTCCGCGCCGGGAAGCTCCCGCGGCCTGGAGTTCCTCGTCCGCCTCGTCCCGGACGGCGCATTCACCCCCAGGCTCTGGGCACTGCGGAGCGGCGACCGGCTCCGGATCGGGCGCCCGAAAGGCCTGTTCAAGCTCACGCCGGGCGACGCGCGACGTCACCTCTTCGTGGCGACCGGGACCGGACTGGCGCCGTTCGTGTCGATGATCGACGCCCTCCTCGTCGACCAGCCAGCTGGGCCGAGCGCTCTAGAGCCGGCTCGCGCGCGGCCGATCGTCGTCCATGGTGTATCCCACGTGGCCGAGCTTGCCTTCCGCGACCGATTCGAACGACTCGTCGCCGCGTCGGCCGGAAGTCAGTTACGTCCCGATCGTGTCAAGACCGACCCATCCGGCCAACGCCGGTTGGGCGGGGCTCACCGGTCGCCTGGAGACCCAGCTCGACGTCGTGTGCGACAGCCACGCTGTCGATCCGGCCGACACCGTGGCCTATCTATGCGGGAACCCGGAGATGATCGCGGTGGCCGAGCGCATCCTCGGCGGCCGCGGGTTCGGACCTGAGGCGATGGTCTGCGAGCAGTACTGGCCGATCGTCTGAGCCGGCCACATGAGCGCCGTCCGAGGACCGCGATGATAGGGTCAGGTCGATGATCGATCGCGGGGATGGATGCGGATGACGATGCCGGCTGGAGACGCGACCGCGCGACCGTCCGACGGGCAGCTCGTCGCCCGACAGGCGGTGCTCCAGACCGAGGCGGCGGCCGTCCTGGCGGACCTCGACCTGTTCGCTGTGCTGGGACGGACGGGTCGACCGGTCGTGACCGGGAGCGTCGCCCTCGGCCTGATGGTCTGGCGCGATATCGACGTCACCACCCGTTGTCCGGAGCTGGAGATCGCGACCGTCCTGGACGCGTTGCGGACGCTCGCCTCGCACGGGCGCGTCCGGCAGGTCCGGTTCCGGAATGACACCGGGGTGTGGAACGTCGACCCGGCCTATCCCGACGGGCTCTACCTGGGCGTCGACTATCGGACCGCGACGGGCGACGAGTGGAAGCTCGACCTGTGGTTCATCCTCGAGGGCACGATCCAGTTCGATCTCGAGCACGTCGAAGCGCTTCCGCCGCGGCTGACGCCGGAGACGCGCCTGGCGATCCTGCGGATCAAGGACGCCTGGCGACGACACGCCGAACCGTCGGGCGTCCGGAGCTTTGACGTCTACGAGGCGGTCCTGGACCGCGGCATCCGGACCCCGGCTGAGTTCGCGGCGTACCTCGAGGCGCGGGCCTCGACGCACGGCCAGCCTGCCGCCGGTTAGGAGCCGGTGACGATCGAGACCTCGTCCATCGAGCCGGCGTACCAGTCGCCGCCCTCGGCCTTCGCCCCGATCGACAACACGGCGGAGTTGCCCATCGTGCCCAGCGACCGCGTCGTCTTCCAGACCTTCCCGTCGACGGTCAGGACGACGGTCGTCGCGTGCTTCTCGCAGGTGATCGTGTGCCACTTGCCATCGGCAAGGTCCGGACCGGTCGTCTTCTGCCAGTGGCCGGCCGAGCCCTTGAGATAGCACCGCGCGATGCCTTTGCCGCCGACGTTCACGATCTCGATCTTCCAGTCGCCGCCCTTCGTCGAGCTCAGGCCCTTCCGGATGAGGTCGTAGTCGTCTTCGGGGACCTTGGTGAAGGCCACATGGACGGTGACGACCAGGTCGGCCGTGCCGGCGTTCAGGCTCGTGCTGTTCGGGACGAGGATCACCGACGACTTCCCGTCGAAGCCGATATCCGCGGGAGCCGCTGAAGCCAGGAACGCCGAGCGTGATGTGCTTCAGCGTGCCGGCGTTGCCGTGACCCGAGGCGTCGGCCATCGAGCTGCCGGATGTCTCGTCCATGTGCCAGGTCGCGGCGCTCGAGGGTGCCGCCAGCGCGGGTCCGGCTCCGATCGCGAGCAGGATGGCCGCGGTCGGGACCAGGAGTGTTCGTCGAACACGGGACATCCGTCTCTCCCCGTCAACCCAGCCTGCCGATGACCCCTACGGTAGCGCGTCTCCGGCGGCTCTGACGCGGACCGATGCGGATGGCGTCGTCCGAACCGCCCGGCCCGGCGCGGCGGTAGTGTTCGGTGGCTGGCGCCAGGAGCGCCGCGGCGGGCGGCAGGAGTACGCCGTCATCGATCGGAGGGCGTATGGCTGGAACGGAAGGCGCCGCGTGGCCCACGGGGATCGGTGCGATCACGTTGTTCGTCGAGGACGTCGCCGGCGCGAAACAGTTCTACCGCGAGGTCTTCGGTCTGCCCGTCGTCTTCGAGGACGACGACTCGGCCGTGTTCCGGTTCGGTGCCACGCTGGTCAACCTGCTGACGACCAGCGCGGCGCGGGAGCTCATCGAGCCGGCGGTCGTCGCGCCTCGGGATGCCGGATCGCGGCTCCAGCTGACGATCGAGGTCGACGACGTCGACGCGACGTGCGCTGAGCTGGCGCGGCGCGGCGTGACCCTCCTCAACGGTCCGCTCGATCGTCCGTGGGGCGTGCGGACCGCCAGCTTCGTCGATCCCGGCGGGCACATCTGGGAGATCGCCACGTAGCGGCTCGACGCGTGTCGGCGCGTGGCCGTCACCGGACGCCGGTGAGGCCGCCCTCATCGACCACCCGGATCAGCTCTTGGGTTGGACCACCGCGAGGACGTTCCTGCTCGGGTCGATGAACCAGGCCGCCCACGAGTGGCCCATGTCGGCGATCCCGTCGACGGTCACCGGATCGGGCAGCGCGTAGTCCTCGATCCGCACGCCACGCGCTCTCAGCTCGGCGACAGCGGCATGGATGTCGGGCACGCGCCACGCCATCTGGGTCTGCGTGTCGGCCGTTCCGACCGTGCTGGCGGTGACGGCCAACTGGGTCCCGGCACCGCACCGGAAGACGATCCGATCGTCGGCGTCCTCTCGGAGGATCTCGAGCCCCAGCAGGTCGCGATAGAACGTCCGGCTGGCATCGAGGTCCTTCGACAGGAGGATTGGGAACACCGGGTTGTCGTTCAGGACGCCCATGACCGCCTCCGTGCGCATCGTCTCGCCGACCGCCGCGGCGATCACGCCTGAGGCAGGGTACGGCAGTCCGCGACGAGACGCCGGCGGAAGCCACCCGATCCGAGCGCTCGAAAGTTCTTGCGTGAAGGGCCGCTGAGGCCTAGCATCGTCGGGCACCTGCCGGGACACCATTCGAAGCCCCTCACGCACCGTAGAGTGGGCCGACCGGCAGACATCCGGGAGGAGGTGTCTGAAGGATCGGTCCCGTTCGTCGATGGGCGCGTCAGCGCCACACGATCTCTGATCCCGACGCGGCCGACCTCCACCCTCGTCGTCGACCCGGACCCCATGGCGAGGTCCGCAGGTGGAGCTCGATGGATGAACCGAGTTCAGACGAACGACCCATGGCCACACCCGTGATGCGTCACGGTGCCTGCCGATAGGAGACTGGATACATGGCTGAAGAGTACGGTCAGACCCTCGCCGCATTCGTGCTGGACAAGGGCAAGCAGTCGCGGCGATTCCTCAAGCGGATCCAGGAGATCGACGACGTCGACCCGAACGTGAAGATCGTCGATGCCGCGATCGCCGACCGGACGAGGTTCCGGGTCAAGGTCCATCAGACCACGGATCTCGGCGGCGCGAAGGGCGCGGCCCGCGGGGCCGGGCTCGGGGTCATCGTCGGCGCGATCGTCCTCGGGCCGGCCGGTGCGGTCGTCGGCGGCGCAGCCGGCGGCGTCCTGAACGGGCTGCGGAACCGCCTCCACGACATCGGGATCGATGACAAGTTCATGCGCCAGGTCACGAAGGAGCTCGACAAGGGGAAGAGCGCCGTCTTCATCCTCTATGAAGGGAACTGGTCCGCATCGATCGGGATGATCGAGCAGGCCATCACGGCCGACAAGGCCCTCCTGATCTCGAGCACGCTGCCCGCCAAGACGGCGACTGCGCTCAAGGCGCTCGTCGATCCGGCGGTCGAGGCGCTCGGCGGCGCCGAGGTCGTGTCGGACTACGAAGTCGAGGTCCCCGAGGAGGCCCCGGCCGAGGCTGCCGCGCCGGCTGCCGCTGCGGCGGTCGCGGCCGAGGCCGCTGCGCCGGTCGCGACCGCCGACGACCTGACACAGCTCTCCGGGATCGGGCCCAAGGCCAGCGTCGCGCTGGCGACCGCGGGGATCACGACCTACGCGGGCCTGGCCGAGGCCAACGAGCCAACCCTTCGGCACGCACTGCACGAGGCGGACATGGTGCCGCCCGCCAACGTCGCCTCGTGGCCGATGCAGGCCAGTTACGCCGCGAAGGGCGACTGGCAGGGCCTGATGAAGTACAACAAGCGAGGCTCCGAGCCGAGCCACAGCGGCGGGTCCAAGCCCAAGGCGGCCAAGGCCGCGGCGGCCGACGATCTGACGCAGCTCAACGGGATCGGGCCACGCATCTCGACCATCCTGGCCGATGGCGGCGTGACGACCTACGCCGAGCTCGAGCACACCGACGCCTCGGATCTGCGAAAGATCATCGCCCAGGGCGGGGCGCTGCCGCCGTCGAGTCTCGAGAGCTGGCCGACCCAGGCGTCGTATGCGGCGCGGGGTGATTGGCAGGGCCTCGCAACCTACAACAACCGCAAGTAGCGTCGGACGCGGCGGCCCTTCCGAGGTCGCCTCACGAGACATCACAGGGACCCTCCCGGCGTCGGGAGGGTCTCTTGACGACTGGTGCGTCGAGTCCCCGTCGATGGGCGATGCTCGCGCCTGGACAGTCACCCCACGGTTACGGCGCACACTCCAGACATGCCATCGTTGGGAGCAGTGGGACCTGCCAGGACTCTGGCGGTCGGAGTCCAATGATCCAGGAGGGGTTGGCGGATGCGTGCACTGGTAGCCGATAGCTCCGCTCCCGGCAGGATCGCCGTTCGCGACGTTCCCAAGCCAGTGCCAGGGCACGGTGAGGTGCTCGCGGAGGTCCGTGCATTCTCGATCAATCGCGGCGAGATGCGGATGCTCGGGACGGCCGCTGACGGCTGGCGGCCCGGTTGGGACTTCGCCGGCATCCTACGGTCCGACGTGGACAACGGCCCGAGGGCCGGCGCTCGGGTCGTCGGCATCCGGCGGGGCGAGACCTGGGCGGAGTACGTGGCCGTCCCTGCGGCGTGGATCGCCGAGCTGCCCGACGGTCTCTCCTACGCTGAGGCGGCGGCCCTGCCGACGGCTGGCCTGGCAGCCCTGCGCATGCTCCGGATGGGACCAGCGATCCTGGGTCGCCGGATCCTGGTGACGGGTGCCTCGGGTGGCGTGGGCCAATTCGCCGTCCAGCTGGCGCACCTCGGTGGGGCAGAGGTCACGGCGTTGATCAGCAGCCGATCGGCGCGGGCGGAGGGGCTGCGCCAGCTTGGTGCCGATGACGTCGTCGCGGACATCGATGAGCTCCGGGGTCGTTTCGACCTCATCCTCGAGTCGGTGGGTGGCTCGACACTTGGCCGACTCGTGACCAGAGTCGACCCGCAGGGGACGCTGGTCATGTTCGGCAACAGCTCCGACGAACCGACCACCTTCAACGTCCGCGACGTCTACAACGATGCCCTCGTCCGTCTTCAGGGGTTCGAGTTGTTCTTCGGCGGCGAACCGTTCGGTCGCGACCTCGGGTATCTCACCTCGCTCGTCGCCGACCGCAAGCTCGATCCTCAGCTCGGCGGAACGCTGCCGTGGGAGGAGATCACCGAGGCGATGGATCGGCTGCGGCGCCGGGATGTGGCCGGGAAGATCGCACTGACGCTCGGCGGTTAGGTCGGTTCGGAACCAGGCGGGCGACTGGGCGGCGACCCTCTGCCGCCGGTCCGCGATGCCGTCGCGATCGCCGCCGACGACCACCCCGAGGCGATCCAATGATCGGTGGGCGGCACGGGCGGCGGGCGGTTGACACGAGGTCGACGACGACCCCACCGGGCCCGACCCTACGCCGGAAGTCCTGCCCCGATCGCCGCGAGGCCGGGCATCACGCGGTCGTGGATCAGTCGAAGCTGGGTGGCCGCATCGACACCATTGGGAACGGTTCGATCGGCCAGCACCTTGACGAGAAGTGGATCGACGACTCCGGCGACGATGTGGTTGATCCCCGTGGGGAGGATGTCACGTTGCAGCTTGGCGAGGCACTCCTCGGGCGTACCCGAGATCGAGAGGATCTCGCCCAGCTCGGGTGAGGTGAGATCGACCGCCTTCTGTGTATCGCCGGCGTCGAACGCGTCAAGGATCGGCTGGAGGTCGCGACCGCTGATCCCGTGCCGTTGGAGCTGGCTCTCGGGCATGGCGGCGAGGTAGAAGGCGACCATGATCCGCGCCATCTCCTTCGCTGCCGCCGAGTCGTCGGCGCATGCCCAGACCACCCAGGCCGCCAGGTCGAGCTCACGCCAGTCGCGGCCGGCGCTGTCGGCCCCCGACCTCAGGTTGTCCATGACGTAGTCGAAGTTCTCGCGCGTGTACCCAAGGGCGTGATGCAGCCCGTCGAACTTCTCGCCTGCGAGCCGGAATGAACGCGGGCCGCCCATCGCGCCGAGCTTGATCGGCAAGCGCTTCTGGACCGGACGCGAAAGCGTCCACAGCCCGGGGTAGGTGAAGAACGGTCCGGCATGGGCAACAGCTCCCGTATCGAGGAGCGAGCGCATGACCTCGTGCGCCTCGATGACCCGCGACAGCGGCTTCAGGCCCGTCACGTCGACGCCGTGCTGCGGAAGCAGCGACTGATTCCCCGAACTGACCACGCACTCGGCGCGTCCCCCGCTCAGCTCGTCGAGGGTCCCGAGCATCTGCACGATGTGAGCGGGGTCACGGAGGATCACATGCGTGACATTCGGCCCAAGCCGGATCTGCTTGGTTTCTCGCGCGGCCGCGGCGAACAGGAGCCACATGTCCTTCCACCAGGTCTCGTCGCAGGCATACGCGGCGTAGAACCCAAGCTCGTCGGCGACCTTGATCAGCTTGATCGACTCGACGAGGGGGTACGCGGGAATGTGCGCATAACTGAATCGCACCATCGCCGCCTCCTCGACCGAACGATAGCAGGCGGGTGGCTGCGTCCCGTCGCTGTCGCTCACGAAGGTCGACCGGCGGGTGGACCAGCTTGTCCCGTTCGCCGCTGGCTGTAGGCTCGCCTTCGTCACAGCCGGAAGGAGACGTCGATGAGCCAGCGGACCAACGAGGCAGACATCGCCGCGGTGACGGAGGTGGTGCGCACCTACTACGACGGGATGATGGAAGCCGACGCAGCGAAGCTCGGCCGCGCGTTCCATCCACGGGCGTCCATCGTCGGCAACGAGGGCGGCGAGTTCACCTGGGCGACCCTCGACGAGTTCACGGCCGAGTGCGAGGGGGCAGTCTCGCAGGCCGGCCCCTACGAATGGCGGATCGAAGGCCTCTCGTTCGAGGGCGACACGGCCCTCGTCAGGCTCGGCGGCCAGTTCGCAGGCGTGTGGTACAGCGACGACCTGTCTCTGGTCTGGATCGACGACGGCTGGCGCATCGTCCACAAGACGTTCTACGCACACCCGGCGGGTTGAGGGCGCGGTTCAGGACGCCCGTGCGCATCAGCGCCGTGCCGCATGAGGGGCCCTCGTTCGCGGCAGTACGCTGCCCGATGGGCCGGTCGGCGCGCCGCGACCGACGCCCCACACGCAGCTGAGGCCCCGACGCATGCGCATCTACCTCGCCGCGCCGCTGTTCACCACAGGCGAGCGCGACTTCAATGCCGCCGTCGGCTCGCGACTCCGCGCGGCGGGACACGAGGTCTTCCTCCCGCAGGACCAGGAGCACGACGCCTTGGATCCGGCGAGGACCTTCCGCAACGACGTGGACCACGTGGACTGGTCGAACGTGGTCGTCGGGATCATGGACGGGCCGGACCCCGACAGCGGCACCGCCTGGGAGATCGGCTACGCGTATGCGAAGAGGACGCCGATCATCCTGCTCCGGACGGACTTCCGCGAGTGGGGCGGCCGGACGGGCGGAGCGCCCTACAACGTCATGCTGACCGAGTCCGCCACCGAGCGCATCGAGCTCGCGGCCCCGACCGTGGACGTCGCCGCCGGGGCGCTCATCCGGGCCCTCGCGCGCCGTTCTGGCTGACCCGGTCGCGCGGCGGGCCATGGGCCCATCATGCCGGGCGGCAGGAGCCGGTCGGGTCAGCCGGCCCGTGGGGTGGTTCGTCTGATCAGTCGCCACAGGAGGATGCATCCCATGTCACGGATCAGACGCTTCGATCACGTGGGCATCACGGTCGCACATCTCGACACGGCGACGGCGTTCTTCGTCGGGCTCGGCTTCGAGATCGAGGGCGGGATGGTCATGGAGGGTGAATTCGTCGACACCGTCATCGGCATTCCCGATTCCCGAAGCGAGATCGTGATGCTCCGGCCGCCCGACGGAGGCACCGGGCTAGAGCTATCGAGCTTCATCCGGCCCGACCACGAACCGGGAGCGCCCGACGCCATGTCCACCGAACTGGGGTTGCGCAACGTCATGTTCGAGGTGGACGACCTCGAGGCGATCCTCGAGCGGCTGGCCGCGGACGGCTACCGGCTGGTCGGCGGCGTGGGTCAGCACGAGCACATCTGGCGCATGGCGTATGTGCGCGGACCCGAGGGGATCATCGTGGCCCTGGCCCAGCGGATCGACTGATCAGCGAGCAGGGCGAGCGTCAAGGGTGACGACCTCGGCGACATCGCCCAGCCCGTGCTCGCGCTCGAATGGCCGGTGAGCGTCCAGCCGCTCAAGACGACCTGGATCATCGATGAGTCAGCCCGTCGCTGGGATGGACGCGCCGGGACTGATGCCCTGTATCGTTCGCTGCGGTGTCTCCTTCGTTCATCGGGTGAGGGGACCTCTTCCCGAGTCGAGGGCGGTTTCGCCGTGATGCGCACGCAGGAGATCAGGCAGATCGAGGCGACGCATGCCCGGTGAGGCGCTCCTGATCGGGATCGCAACGATCGCTGTGGTCGTGGCCGGTTTCGCGGCGATCGCGCCCGGACTCGCGACGGACCGGGCCGGCTGGACGGTCGGTCAGCGCTTCCGACTCCGTGGGATCGTGTCCACGAGCTTCAACGTGACGTTCGAGAGCCTGTTGCCGGCGGTGATCTACCCCGCGCTCGAAGACGCCCGGGCGACGCTCGTCATCTCGAGCGCCTTGGTCTTCGTCTATGCGCTCTTCGTCATCAGTGTCCGGACTCGTCAGCTGGTCCAGGCGGGGGTGCCCTGGGTGCGCTGGACCCGGTTCGTCGCCGCGTCGGGGTTCACGGCGACGGCCCTGTTCGGACTGAACGCTGTCGTGTTCGCGTCCCTCACCGTGTACGCCCTCGCCCTGTGCCTCCAGCTGTCCGTTGCAGCGATCAGCTTCTATTCGCTGGCGGCCGGCGCCGAATGAGGCGGGCGAGAGCGTGACGCACCTGGGCCTCGACCGCCGCGTGTCCGGGCACTCGTTCCGCGCTGTGCGCCTGCCCGTTGCGATCGGGTCACACCAGAACCGGGGTAGGCAGCTGTCCGACCTCCTCGCCCGGGGCTGACCGCCGTTATCATCGCCACGTGGAACAGGCAGTCCGATCGGATCCGAGCGGGGCGGAGGCCGCCGCAGGCGAGCGATACCTCTTCCTGGCCGACATCTCCGGCTATACCGCCTTCATGTCGGGCGTCGAGGACGAGCACGGGATCGACTTCAGCAACGGCATCCCCGCCGCATATTCGATCCTGGGCGACCTCCTGGACGCCGTCGTCGAAGGCGTCAAGCCGGATCTCGCGCTGGTCAAGCTCGAAGGCGATGCCGTCTTCGCGGCAGCACCGGCGGCCGGTCTCGATGGCCAGGGCGATCGCGTCCTTGAGACGATCCACGGGACGTACCGGGCGTTCATCGGCGCCCGGACACGGGCGATCCCCTCGAGCGACCACATCTGCATCGCGTGTCCCAACGTCGCGCACCTCGACCTGAAGGTGGTCCTCCATCGCGGACAGGCCGTCCGCCAGTCGGTCGGATCGGACAGCGACCTGCTCGGGCCTGCCGTGACCGTCGCCCATCGGCTGCTCAAGAACACCGTGCGCGACAGGATCGGCACCCGCCCCTACCTGTTCATGACCGACGCTGCCGCGACAGGGCTCGGATTGCACGGGATCGGGCTGGCGCACGGCGAGGAATACCCGGACGCCGGGCAGATCGAGGGTCGCATCGTCGAGCTCGACGGTTAGGTTCGAGGAACGGCGAGCGACGACCTGGTCATCGGCCGACGACGAAACCCGTCAGGCGACTGCCCCTCGGTCGACGTCAGCGCGGCAGCGGGTTGGGGCCGGTCGCCGTGACCAGCCGCTGCGGCACCCAGTCGTCGACGTGGTGGAATCCGTCCTCGAACCGGCCACCATCGAGCTCGACCGATGCCTGCAGTGACAGTCGATAGAACTTCACGTGGGTGAAGTCCTCGAACAGGATGTAGACGGGGTCGGGTGTGCTGTTCGGGCCCTGGAACTGCTGTCCCGTCAGAACGGGCTTGTGAGCTCCGACGAACCTATCGAACGTGTCGCCGACCACGACACCGAGGTGCTCTAGCCCCATCTTGTAGACGCGTTGGTGGACGGGCGGGATGAGCTCGATGAGTGGGACCGCCTTGCCGTCGAGGACTTCGAGCGGCTCGGCTGGAACGATCAGGGAGATCGGGCGACCGTTCCACACGTTCTCGCGATTCGCGACCGCGTGGCGTTCCAACATCGTCCGCACGTGGATGTACTGGTCCCACTCCGGCACCCGATATGCGAGGTGGCTGAGCGCGTACGGGGCGATGTCGATGCCACGCGACCGCAACCGCTCGCGTTGCTGGGCCGCGAACGCTCGGTAGTCGCCGATGATGTCCGCGATCGGGTCGGTCATCTCAGCCCTCCCCGGAAGGTCACCAATGGGAACCGACCACTCTCCACCAGGCGAAAGAGACCCGCCCGTCGTGGGCCGGTCTCTTACCGTTCGGCTGCGTTCAGGCTAGCTGCTCGGGATGGCCTCCGAGGCCTGCGCAACCCCGACCCGATCGGGCAGCGGATACCGGTCGACTGATCGAAATACGCGCCACGCTCGGGATGAAGAGCGACTCGCGCGATCACGGCCGTCAGGCGTGCAGCGCGCTTGGCTCGGGGATCAGGAGGGTGGTGGGTTGTTCTGCTGCTGCGCGAGCTGCTTCTGGACCTCCTCGTCGATCTCGTTCTGGCGGTGCTGCCGAGTGCGTCTGACGACGATCAGGCCCATGATCCACGGCCAGATGAGCGCCACCACCAGACCGACGAGGATCGATAGTGCCCAGTTGGGCGTGGACGGTGTCGCCATCCCGCCAGAGAGCCAGTACACGATCAAGAAGGCCACCACTCCAAGGATGATCCCGGTGATCCGCCAAATCATTGCGAGCCCTCCATCCCTCGGGCAGCCTCGCGCATGCGGCGCAGCGCCCTTGACCTGAGCGTAGGCGCCGCGGGGTCGGCCCGTCAAACGGATCGAGTGTCAGAAGCCGGTGGGTCCGATCGCCACTCCACCGAGCGATCCGTCCCGTGATGTCTGCGTCTGAAGTCGGACGGCATCCTCGGCGTCGCCGGCGTCCTCCCCGACGACGACGCCGAGGCACGCCACATCCGTGGCCCGTGTGGGATTCCCGTCGGTCATCGACCCATTCGATCCGGGGCGACAGATGCGATGGCGAAACAGGGGCATCGCGAACGCGAGTACGTAGTAGGCGCCGAGGGGGTAGCGACGTATCCACGCTTTCACTCTCGAGCCCTCCCGATCAGCGCTGATCGCCCCGAGTCGTCGTCATCACGTCGGGCCCGAGGCCCTGGATCGGCTCACGAAACCATGACGGCTGATTATCCCTTCATCGGCAAGGGCCTCCCCGGCGGAAGGTCTCCTGCGCCAACGAGACCGCGCCTGCGGCGACCGCGACCGCCACCTGTTCACAGGACCCTGCTCGGCGATCACCAGCAATTCGCGGACCGGACCGCCCTGCCTACAAGGCCATCGCCAGGTCCCGAACGTCAGGCCGGTCTCGTCCTATAGCGTCGGCGAGCGATCAGCGACGTACTGCAGCGGCGTGACCACGAAGTCATCCGGCAGCTTCACGCCGGTCGCGTGGTTCGGGCAGTAGCCGCCCGGGGTTCTCGAACGGTTCAGCCTATCGCCGGCCGTTCGGCTCCTCGTTGGCGCGGATCAACTTGCATCCGAGATCGTCCAATGTCCGAGACCTCTCCGATGTTCAGGCCTGTCTCCACCCAACGCGCGCCGCGGAAGGCCGTCGCGCAAGGTCGCGGCATCACGGCGCGTCACCGTCGTGGTCGGTCAGTGGTTCGGGCAAGGACCGTCTCCCGGGCCGTGGACGACCTCGGTACCGACGTCAATAGCGGGTTCGACCGGGCCATCACGGCGACCGATGCGGTCGCGACCCGCCTCGACGAGACCGTCGCCGCGATCGACACGCTGCGGGCCGACGCCGCCGAGCTGGCTGCCAGCAGCACCCCGGACCTGGCACGACTGTCGAACCTCCAGGGCCGGCTGGGGCAGATCTCGGATCGATATCTCGAGGCGCGCGTCCGCTACGCCGAGGCGCGCGAGAACGTGGTCGGCGTCGTGTCGTCGCTCCAGCGGATCGCTCGGATCATTCCCGGAGTCAGAGTCCCTGAAGGCGTGGGAGACACGCTGGCCGCCGTTGACGCGAGATCAAGGCATCAACGACGCGTTCGTTCGACGAGGACGGTCTCGGGCGCCGATCCGGGCGCAGCCGGGTGGCCGCCCTCGCTGAGCCGCGCGACCCGGGAAGGACGCGATCGCGAGCGGTGCAACGGCCGTCCACGGCCGTCGGCCGACCTCGCCGGTCTGCAGGCCAAGGCCGTCAGCACGGTCGACAGCATCCGCTCGATCCTGCTGCTTGCCGCGATCGCCCTTAGCGTGCTGTTCGTCTGGGTGCTCGCGCTGAACATTGCGCTCTGGGTGCTCGGGCGGGCGTGGGAGCGCGACGCGGCCCGGGCGTGACGAGTGACACGACGTCAGCGCGGTAGCGGGTTGGGGCCGGTCGCCGTGACGAGCCGCGGCGGCACCCAGTCGTCGACGTGCTGGACCACGACGTCAATCGGCACCCTCGAGCTCGACGGAGGCCCGCGTCAGAGGCGTAGACTTCACGTGGGTGAAGTCGCTCGAACAGGATGTAGACGGGTCGGGTGTGCTGTTCGGGCCCTGGAACTGGTGTCCCGTCAGGCCGGCTTGTGAGCTCCGACGAACGAGTCGAACGTGTCGCCGACCACGACGCCGAGGTGCTCCAGCCCATCTTGTAGACGCGCTGGTGGACGGGCGGGATGAGCTCGATGAGTGGTCCCACTCCGGCACCCGGTATGCGAGGTGGCTGAGCGCGCACGGGGCGATGTCGATGCTACGCGCCAGCAACCGGTCGCGTTGCTGGGCCGCGAACGCTCGGTAGTCGCCGACGATGTCCGCGATCGGGTCGGTCATCAAAGTCATCCGGGAGCTTGACGCCAGTCCGATGGTCGGGGCAATACGCACCCGGGCCTCGGTTCTGCGACAGGACAGGTACTCTCGTATCCCTGTCGCTCACGACTTCGTCGCTTCCGGCTCTCGAGCCAAGCAAGGCAGCGGCCCAAGACAGCTCATGGGACTTCGTACTCGTCCCGAGTCGCACCAACTCATGGATGATCGAGTGACGAGTCTTGAGCGATCGAGGCGCGTACTCGTCCGATTAGTCGAAAGAGAGGAGAAGGCCGATGCGGGCGCTGCAGTACACGGCGTTCGGGCGGCCTCCGGAGATCCGGGAAGTACCGATCCCGGAGCCGGGACCCGGGGAGGTCCTGGTCAAGACCACCGCAGCGGGCGTCTGCCACTCGGACGAGTACTTCATGAGCCTGCCGGCTGAGGAGTTCGAGACCCCGTTGCCGCTCACGCTCGGACACGAAGGCGCCGGCATCGTCGCGCGACTTGGCAGCGAGGTCACCGGCATCAAGGAAGGCGACCCAGTCGCGGTGTACGGCGCCTGGGGCTGTGGGTCATGCAGGGCATGCGCGGCAGGTGCCGAGAACTACTGCAGTGGCGCTAACGTCCCCTGGCCGGGCATCGATGCACCCGGGTTCATGGCCGACTACCTGCTCGTGCCAAGCCCGCGGCATCTCATCCCGCTCGGAGACCTCGACCCGGTCCGGTCAGTCCCGCTCACGGACGCCGGGCTCACGCCGTATCACGCGATCAAGCCGTCGCTACCCAAGCTCGTCCCGGGCTCGACGGCGGTCGTGATCGGCGTGGGCGGCCTCGGCCACCTCGCGATCCAGATCCTCAGGGCCCTCTCGCCAGCGCAGATCGTCGCGCTCGACATCAGCGAGGACAAGCTCGCCTTCGCTCGTGACGTCGGCGCTCACGCCGCGTTCCTGTCCGACCCTTCGTCGATCCAGGCCGTGCGCGACCTCACCGGTGGACGGGGCGTCGAAGCGGTGTTCAACTTCGTTGGACGCAAGCGGCTGCCGACCAGGCGGCGAAGCTCGTCGGCCGATGGTCGGATATCGCCATGGTCGGCCTCGGCCCGGGCGCCATCCCCGTCAGCGTCGACACGCTCCCGAACGGGACCAGCGTCCGCGCGCCCGTCTGGGGGACCCGCCCCGAGTTGTACGAGGTGCTCGACCTTGCGCGATCCGGCGCCATCACGGTCGAGACGGAGCAATTCAGCCTCGAAGACGGTCCGAGGGCGTACGAGAGGCTCCACGCGCGGACGCTGCGCGGGCGGGCCGTGCTAGTGCCGTAAGCTCAGGCCGAAGATCGTGGGTTGGCGATCAGTCCACGTACTGAAGCGGCGTCACCACGAAGTCATCCGGCAGCTTCACGCCGGTGGAGTGGTTCGGGCAGTAACCGCCAGGGTTCTTGACAGGTACATGTGCTGCTAGCCCTGCGCTATCCCGGGGGGACGCCCTCGCACGGCGGCAACGATGGGTCAGGGTGCTCAACGAATGGAGGCGAGTCGCTGATAACGCCGCTGCTCGTGACGACCAGCGAGCGAACGGCGGAGCCCTGCCCATCCGGCGGCGGGAAGTAGTGCGCCGGAAGTTAAATCTGCACCGAGTTGGAAGGCGGAGGCGATGGGACGGTCGCAGGGCTGACCGGGGTCAGCCGGGGCGTCCATCTAAATCGCGCGGACGCACATGCATCCACGTAGTTCGTGTAGTCGTAGGTCACGACCGCGATCGGGACGGTCGTCCGGTTGTAGATGGTCAGGTCGGATTGAGAACTGGAGCATCCGGCGAGAACCAGCCCAGCCGCGAAGACCAGGACAGCGGCTGGGGCGCGTCCGCGGAGGCGTTTCTCATGAGCATCCGCAACCACGCCACGCACGCTGAAATCCTACCGCGGGAACGCCTTAGCCTCGGGCTCAGTCCACGTACTGGAGCGGCGTGACCACGAAGTCGTCCGGCAGCTTCACGCCGGTCGCGTGGTTCGGGCAGTAGCCACCGGGGTTCTTCGCCAGGTACTGCTGGTGGTAGTCCTCGGCGTAGTAGAACGGGTTGGCCGCCGCGTCGACGATCTCGGTCGTGACGTCGCCGTAGCCGGCGGCCATCAGGCGCTCGGCGTAGGCCGCCCGTGAGGCCTCGGCGATCCGGCGCTCGTCATCGGTCGCGACGATGATGATCGACCGGTAGCTGGTCCCCACGTCGTTGCCCTGGCGCATCCCCTGGGTCGGGTCGTGGTCCTCCCAGAACACCCGGAGGAGCTGCTCGTAGCTGACCTTCGTCGGGTCGTACGCGACGAGCACGACCTCGGCATGTCCGGTCCTCCCCGAGCAGACCTCGCGGTAGGTCGGGTTCGGGGTCATGCCGCCGGCATAGCCGACGGCGGTCGAGATGACGCCGGGGATCTGCCAGAACGCCTTCTCGGCGCCCCAGAAGCAGCCGAGTCCGAACACGGCCGTCCGGGTGCCATCCGGCCACGGCGGGGCGAGGCGCGCTCCGTTCACATAGTGGGTGTCGGGGATATCGATCGCGTCGGGCCGGCCGGGCAGCGCCTCGACCGGCTCGGGCATGCGCCGGAGCCTTGCTGAAGAACCTCATGCCCTGATGGTAATCACCCTTTCGAATCGTGCTGCGGGCCGGCCCTTCCCGACGTGCGCCGCCCCAGCGGATCACGACGCGCTTTGCGGCGATGAGCGCCTTGGCGGTATCGATCGGGATCGCGAACCCGAGACCTTGCGCATCGGTCGAGGCGGCCGTCGCGATGCCGATGACCTTGCCCGACTCGTCGAGGAGCGGGCCGCCGCTGTTGCCGGGGTTGATCGCCGCGTCCGTCTGGATGAGGTGGCTGAGCGTCGTCGGACGTCCCGTCAGCTCGCTGCGGACGGTGATCTGCCGGTCGAGCCCGGAGACGATCCCCTTCGTGACGGTCTCGGTGAATGTGCCGAGCGGGCTGCCGATCGCCAGGACGCCCTGGCCGACCTCGATGCCGGCCGAGTCGCCGAGCGTCGCGGCGGTCAGGCCGGTCGCCTGGATCCGGATGATCGCGAGATCGGCGGCCGCGTCCTCGGCCACGACGGTGGCATCGAACGTCCGTCCGTCCGCCAGCTCGACCGACAGCTGCCGTCCGCCGGCGATCACGTGGTCGTTCGTGAGGATCGAGCCCGTTGGCGAGACCACGATGCCGGATCCGACGCCGCTGTCGCGGCCGGCCGACGTCGAGATCGTCACGACCGACGCCTCGGCCGCGGCGGCGATCGCCGGATCGTCGCCGGCAGTGAGCGTCAATGTCGTCAATGCGGCGTCGGCCGACGCTGAGGGTGCCGTGGCCACCGGGGTCGGGCCGGGACCTGGGATGACCCAGACGAGCGCGAGCGTCATGGCCGATGCGACGAGCGCCGAGACGATGGCCGCAAAGGCCAGCGTTCGGGCGCGGATCGGGGTGGGGGTCGTATCCATCGTGAGATCTCTCCAGGGGTTCGCGTTTCGTCGGCCGCCGGATCGAGTCGGGCTCGCGGTCCGTCGGTCGCTCCACTCGAGCCTGCGCCGAGCAGCCTGTCGGGCGCGTTACGGCCAGGTCGCCTCGGTGAGTCCGTGGGTCGCCGGTCTCGCCAGCCCGGGCCGGCGCGCGGGATCCGGGACGACCAAGGGTTCGACCACCTCGATCCGGCCCGTCCGGTCCACGGTCGCGAGCGGGACGTCGATCCGCGATGCGTAATAGGCGAGCGTCCGCCGGACGACGCGTCGGGTCAGCGACGTGCGTTCGGGCCGGGCGAGCACGAGGACCGCGCGGGTCAGGCGGACGACCGAGGCGAGCTCGCGGGCGCCTGACCGGTCGAAATGCACGATCGTCGCGCCCGACGTGGCCGCGAGCCGGTCGGCGACGTCGTCCAGCGGGTCACGCATGGACGGTCCGCCCGCCGACGTCTCGGTGAGGATCGCCCGGCCCGCCGGGACCGACCGGATGAGGTCCTCGAGGCGCAGCTCGAGCGAGTCGGAAGAGGTCATCGCGTCACCTCGTCGGGCCGACGTCGGATCTCCCTCTCCGTCAGGTCCAGTGTCCGGAGTTGAGCCTTTCGGAACGGTGACGACGCTCAGCTGGGTCCGGCGCGCACCGATGGTTCTCAGGACGCTCGAAGGTTCATGCGCCACGCTGGCTGCGACGGGGGACCCTCACGCCTGCCCACCACCAACCGCGGAGGTTTCGATGGATCGATCGGATCAGGAGACGAAGTTCTACGAGCGCATCAACCGGGGCGATCGGTTCCGGATCGGTGCGGCGTTCGGGATCCTCGCCGTCATCGCGTTCGGCGTCGCCGTGGCCGTGGCCGCGTCGCCGTCCCCGGGGGCGTCGGACGGCTCGCTCGCGTCGGCGTCACCGAGCGTCTCGACGGCCCCGACAGACACGACCGCACCCACCGCGACGACCGCTCCGGCGGCGACCGCCGCGCCCGGCGCGACGACCGCGCCCGACGCATCGGGCGCTCCCGATGACAAGAACGGACCCGGACATGCCGGGTGGGGCTTCGGCCGGTTCGGGTTCGGCGGACCCGGCTTCGGCGGTCGTGGGTCCGGTTCGGTGTTCGGCCCCATCACGATCACCGCGATCGACGGGACGAGCGTCTCACTCAAGACCGCCGATGGTTGGACCCGGACGATCGTCGTCGACGGTTCGGTCAAGGTGACGAAGGGTGGCGCCGACGCCACCGCGAGCGATCTCAAGGTCGGTGACGAAGTCCGCCTCCGCCAGACGAAGGAGACCGACGGGTCCTTCACCGTCACGTCGATCGACATCGTGCTGCCGACGGCCTTCGGCGAAGTGACCGCCACGACCGCCGACACGATCACGATCAAGCGACCGGACGGGACGACCTCCACGATCCACGTCGGATCCGGAACGACCTATCGGGTCGCGGGCGTCGACAACGCGACGCTGGCCGACGTGGATGTCGGCTCGTTCGTCATCGCCCAGGGGACGCAGCGATCCGACGGCTCGCTCGACGCGACGACCGTCGCCTCGGGCTTCGGGCCGCGGATGTTCAAGGACGGCCACGGTCCCGGCCCGGGCGGACCGTTCGCACCCGGCGGACCCAAGCCGAACGCGTCGCCGGGCGCGTCGACCGCCCCGGGCTGATCCGGGCGTTCCGCGGAGGTGAAGAGAGGGTGCCGAGTCGAGTCGGCACCCTCTCTCCGGCTGTACCGACCGCGTCGGTCGGGTTCGGTCACGCGACCTCGCGCCGCCAGGTGACGGACAGGCTCGCCCCGCCGGCCGGCGATCCCGCGACCCGCCAGCGGCCGCCGGTGGTCCGGACGATCGCGTCGGCGATGGCCAGGCCGAGGCCCGCGCCACCCGTCGAATCGGTCGCCCGATGGAACCGGTCGAAGATCCGGGCGCGCTGGTCCTCCGGGATGCCCGGCCCGGCGTCGTCGACGGTCAGCCGGACCCGCCCGCCGTCGAGCGTCGACCGCCACGTCGACCCGGCTCCCGGCCGGGGCGTACTTGCAGGCGTTGTCGAGAAGGACGCCGAGCAGCCGGTCGAGCCACTCGGGTGGCACGTTCACGATGTGGGTGCCCGTGTCCGTCCGGAGCCCGAGCTCGAGCTGGCGGGCCTCGGCGACGATCCGGAACCGGTCCACGGTCTCGGCCGCCAGGACGCCGACGTCGACCGGTTGTGCGTCGGGCGGCTCGCGGGTCGCATCGAACCGGGCGAGCCAGAGGAGGTCCTCGACGAGCCGGCGCATCCGCTTGCTCTCGACGTCGATCTTGCCGAACGCCGTGCGGTACCAGGCAGCCTCGCGAGGCTGGGCGAGGGCCAGGCTCGTGTGCGCCTCGATCACCGACAGCGGCGTCCGCAGCTCGTGTGAGGCGTCGGCGGTGAACTCGAGCTGGCGGACGCGCGCCTGCTCGATCGGAGCCGCGACGCGGCGACCGATGGCGACCGCCCCGAGGAACACGACGATGAGCAGGATCGGGGCGATGATCAGCTCGGCCAGCAGCAGCGTCGTCCGGGCCTGATCGACGGCCGCCGTCGTCTGGCCGACGACGACGAAGCCCGACGGCGTCGGGCCACCCTGGATCCGGATCGACTCATCGCCGATCATGACGGTCGTCGGCCCGGTCGTGGCGAGGTAGCTCCTCGGGCAGTTCCGCATCGGTCGTGTTCGAGCTGACCGACCCGTCGGCCGCGACGGTCCAGACGAGGAGCGGCGAACCGAACCTCGGGCCGCCGGGTGGCGCATCGTAGCCGTGACCCGGCGGTGGCGGCTCGTGACCGATGTGGTCGAGGTTGTCGGCCAGCCGACGGTCGATCTCGCGGGTCAGCCCGCTCGTCACGATCGCGAGGACCGCGATGCAGACGACGAGATAGGCCGCGCCGACGATCCCGGTCGTGACCAGCGCGACCCGGATCGAGCTCGTCCGGACCGCCGACGGACCACTGGCCGGGGTCGGCTCGGTCATGCCTCCTCCAGCCGGTAGCCGGCGCCCCGGA
The DNA here is from genome assembly GCA_963783135.1 of uncultured Chloroflexia bacterium. GTDB lineage: Bacteria > Chloroflexota > Limnocylindria > Limnocylindrales > CSP1-4 > Chersky-267. Next base: position 1,057,532 of record CAWAMH010000005.1, read on the forward strand.
CCGTCACGATCCGGATGCCGGCGTTCGGCAGCTTCGCTCGCAGACGGCTCAGCTGGACGTCGATGGCGTTCGACCCGAGCGGGTCGGTCTCGTCCTGCCAGGCGTGCTCAGCGATCGACTTGCGGTCGACGACCGCGGGCGAGCGGCGCATGAGCAGCTCGAGGATCTGGTACTCGGTCGGGGTCAGGTTGAGGGGTCGGCCGACAGCGGTGACCTCCCGGCGGACCGGGTCGAGCTCGATCCGGCCGCGGTTGATCACCGGGGCGTCGACCCCGCGGGGCCGACGCTGGAGGGCGCGGACGCGGGCCAGGAGCTCGCCGAAGTCGAACGGCTTGACGAGATAGTCGTCGGCCCCGGCATCGAGACCCTGGATCCGATCCGGCGGGGTGTCGCGGGCGGTGAGCATGATGATCGCGGTCGGCTTGCCGTTCTTGCGAGCCCAGCTGACGACATCGATCCCGGGCGCGCCGGGCATCCGCCAGTCGACGATCGCGACGTCGTAGTCGTACCACTTGAGCTGGTCGATGGCGTCATCGCCGCGCTCGACGGCGTCGACGTTGTAGCCCTGGTCCTCGAGGCCGAGGACGAGGACATCGCGCAGGCCGGGGTCGTCCTCGGCGACGAGCACGCGCATCTCGTCAGACCGGCGCGCTGATCCCGGGGCGATCTGGGCAGATCATGGGCGGGTCCATCGTAACGAGTGGTCGACACCGCGAACCGCCGCCGCTCGAGTGCATGGAGGAGTACGCACGGGACGAACGGACCGCCGGACCGAAGGGCCCGGACGATCGCGGCTGGGAGGAGGCCGTGCGGCCGGCTCGCGGTGTCATGGTCGGAGTGTCGGCCGGGCTACCTTTCGGTTGGATGACCGGGTCCGGCCCCGCCCGGCCGGACATAATGGCGACGTGGCGACCCAACGGCCGACTCCCCCCGTCCCCGTCCTGATCTTCGGCCCGCACATCACCGCGCTCGGCGTCCTGCGCCGGCTCGCGGAGCGGCGCGTCCCGAGCTACGTCGTCGATTCGACATCGAACATCATCGTCCGGTCGCGCTGGTACCGGCCGACCCAGCCGACGCTCCTGGAGACGTCGGACAGCGCCACGCTCGCCCGTTTCCTCGAGTCGCTCGATCTCCCGCGGGCCGTCCTGATCCCGTGCAGCGACCAGTGGACCCTGGCGGTGGCCGGCCTGCCGACCGAGCTGCGTCAGCGCTACCCGGCGAGCGTGCCACCGCGTGCGGCCGTCGAGCAGTTCGTCGACAAGGACCGCTTCCGGGCGCTCGTCGACCGACTCGACATCCCGCGCCCGCGGACGGCGCTGATCCACGACCCGGCCGATCTGGACCGCGCGACGGACGAGGACCTGGCGAACGGGTTCCTGAAGCCGACCGAGTCGTTCCGGCACAACCGCCACTTCGGGACGAAAGGGTTCTTCATCGAGTCGCGGGCCCAGGCCGTCCGTCTGGTCGAGCAGGCGAGTGCCGCCGGGATCACGTTCATGCTCCAGGAGTGGATCCCAGGCGACATGTCGAAGACGGTCCTCATCGACGGCTTCATCGATCGCGACGGGACGGTCACGACCGTGATGGCTCGGCGTCGCGTCCGGATGGACCCACCGAAGCTCGCCAACACCTCGTCGGACGTGACGATCCCACTCGACCAGGTGCGCGAGGCCGTCGCGTCAGCGCGCCGGCTTCTCGGCGACGTGGACTACCGCGGCATCTTCAACGTGGAGTTCAAGTTCGACGAGCGCGACGGGCTCTTCAAGATCATCGAGGTCAACCCCCGTCCGACCTGGTTCGTGGGCCATATCGCGCGGGCCGGCCTGGACCTCCCGTGGCTGAGCTACCTCGACGCGCAGGAGCTCCCGCTCCCCGAGCCTGCCCCGTATCAGCTCGGGCGATACGGCCTCTACGAGCGACTCGATGCGGCCGCGGTCTTCCGGGCGTGGCGCTCTCGCCGCCGCCCGGAGGGATCGGTCCTGCGGCCCTGGCTCAAGGGGGACCACGTGCTGTTCCGCTGGAACGACCCACTGCCCGGCATCGCGGACATGTCGCAGAGCCTCGGTCGGCGGATGGGTCGGACGGTCGGCCGGTACCGGCGCGCGTCGGGACGCGGGACGAAGCGGGCTACTTGATCGCGATCGGGTTCACCGGCGAGCCGACGCCGCCGGTGATCGGCAGTGGGACCGCCGTGATCAGGAACTCGTAGCGCCCGTCCTGGGCGCAATCGTCGGCCAGCGCCTCGAGGTCGAAGATCTCGCCGACGAGCAGTCCCATGTGGACGATGAGCACGATGTGGAGGGGCTGGAAGACGTCCTCGGTCTGATTCGGCTGGACCTCGAGGCCCCACGTGTCACAGGCCACGGCCGCCAGGTCGTGGTCGTAGATCCAGCCGGCTGCGTCGAGCGCCAGTCCCGGGGCCGAACCGCCGGCGTATGAGCCCCACGTCCCCGCGTCTCGACACTGGGCGATCTGGCCGGTCCGGATGAGCACGATGTCGCCCCGGCCGACCGAGACTCCCTGGGCCTTCGCGCACGCCTCGAGGTCCTCGGCGCCGATCCGCTCGCCGGGCTCGAGCCAGGGGCGGCCGTGCAGCCGCGGGATGTCGAGGAGCACGCCACGCCCGACGACCCGGTCACGGGCGTTGGCGATGTCGTTGCGGATCGCGCCCTTGCTCCCGACATCCGTCGCGAGGTAGCCGTTGTAGATCCGGTCCTCGAACACGATGTGGGCAAGCGAGTCCCACTGGGTGCCGGACTGGAGGGGCAGGATCAACAGGTCATCCGTGCCCCGGATCCAGCGGTCGCGTCCGCCGTAGAAGTCCCGCACGGTCGTCCCGGTGGCGGCCGCGTTCCCGTCACGGATCATCAGGTGGATCGGGTTGAACCGCCCGAACCCGCCGGTCTGCGGGCCGTTCTCGTCGAGCGGGATGGCCAGCGAGAAGGCCCGGCCCGTCCGAACCAGACCGGACGCGGCCACGATGTCGCTGGGGCGGATGTGGTTGAGCGTCCCGAGCTGGTCCTCGGGTCCCCACCGGCCCCAGTTCGAGTAGCGCTCGCAGAGCTGGCGGACGGTCTCGACGCTGGGGACCTCGGGGATCTCGACCGACGCGGCGGTGAGGGTCATAGCTCGCGGACGCGGACGCGGTCGTAGCGGGTCACGGGGGCCATCGCCTCGCGGTCGATGACCGCGTCGATGACCGTCGGAGCGCGTCGATCGAGGGCTTCCGCGAACGCCTCCCGGAACTGGGCAGCCGTCGTGACCCGATGTCCCCGGGCGCCGAACGCCCGGGCGATCTGGCCGTAGTCCACGTCGAGGAACTCGTTCACCTCGGGGACCACGTGGTCGTAGAGCAGCGTCTGGACGTGCTCCTCGAAGGCCAGCGTCTGGTTGTTGAGGATGACCACGATGACGGGCAGGTCGAGCCGGAGTGCGGTCTCGATGTCGCCGATGTGGTAGCCGAACCCGCCGTCCCCGGTCACACAGATGACCTGCTTGTCCGGCGCTGCCAACTGCGCTCCGAGCGACGCCGGGAACGCCCAGCCGAGCGAGCCGTCGGCGCGGAGGAACTGGCGACCGGCCTGCCGGGTCTCGGCCAGGGCACCGGCCCAAGCCGCCGCGTAACCGGTATCGGCGACGAGCACCGCGTCGTCGGCCATCTGGGCCTCGATCGCGGCCATCACGGCCTCCGGTCGCATCGGTCGTCCATCGCTGCCGTCCTTGGCCGCGAGCTCAGCCCGGTGCTCGCGCCACATGGCGCGCTCTTCGGCCAGGTGCGCGACATGCTCCACCGAGGCGGCCGATGGCAGCGCCTCCAGCCGGTCGGCTGCGTCAAGGACGGCCTCGAGGAACGTCCGCGCGTCCGCGACGACGGCGAGCTCGGTCGGGAAGTTCAGCCCGAGGACCTCGGGGTCCACGTTCACGTGGAAGAGCTGGGCCTCGGGTCCGATGAGCCGGTACGAGTCGGTGACGAGGCCCCCGAGACTGGTCCCGATCGCGAGGACGACGTCCGCGTCGCGCAGCGCAGTGTTGGCGTACTTGCGCGAGTAGCGTCCGACGCTGCCCAGGGCGAGTTCGTGCGTCTCGGCGATGCTGCCCTTGCCGGCGCTGCTCGTGGCGACCGGGATCCCCAACCGCTCGGCGAAGCGCCGAAGGGCGTCGTATGCCCCGGACTGGTGGATGCCGTTGCCGGCCAGGATGATCGGCCGGCGGGCTGACACGATGGCCCGGACGACGGCCTCGGCGTCGCCGGCCGTCGGGGCCGGGCGGGAGAGCGGCAGCTCGAGCGACGCGGCCGGGCCCGTGGGCGGGTCGTAGTCGGGCATCGGCGTCTCGAACAGGTCGCTGGGGATGCCAAGGTACACGGGCCCGGGAGTGCCCATCAGCGCGTGCCGGGCGGCCTCGCGCACGAGGCGCGGGACCTGCGTCGGAGCCGACGCCTCGGCGCCCCACTTCGTGACCGAGGCGAACAGCGGCACCTGGTCGAGCTCCTGGTACTCCCTGCGGAACCGATCGGCCCGGCGCATCGCCGACGTGAGCGCGACGACCGGGCTGCCCGACCAGAACGGCTCGGCCAGGCTCCCGGACAGGTTGGCGGCGCCGGGGCCGTAGGCACCGTAGACGAACGCCGGCCGGCCTCGCAGCCGGGCGTAGCCGTCGGCCATGTAGACCGCCGCCGCCTCGCTCCGGGCGAGGACGTGACGGATCCCGACGGATTGCAGCGCGATCCACAGCGAGTTGTCGCGGCCGGTCATCAGGAAGAAGTGCTCGATCCCGAGGGCCTGGAGCTCGAGCGCGACGGCGGTGGCCGTGTTGCGGGTGGACGGCGCCGCCGCAGGGGCAGTCGCTGGGGCAGCATCGGACGTGGGGCGAAAGGCGGTACTGATGTCGGTCCCCTCGGATGAGTGCAGCGGGATGGGTACAGATCGATGAGATCGGCGGATGACGGCCGTAGGGCTATACAGCGCTACGCGCGATGCCGCTGTCAATGGTCCGGGGGTTAACGGCCGATAGTCCCGTTGCACCCCCGCAACGAGTCCAGCGGAACGCCCCGAAAACGCCCCGTTCGAGCCCCCCGGTCCCCTGTCCGGCCGGCCCCGACGGCGCTACCCTCCGCGATGCACACCAGGAGCGGAGGACCCCATGGACGTCGAGATCGGACGGGATCGGTACGAAGTGGTCGAGGGCTTCTTCCGACGTCCGAAGGGCTGGACGTTCGTCGAGGTCGCCGACGTCGCGGTCGACGGCGACGACAACGTCTTCGTGTTCTGTCGCGGGACCCACCCGGTGATGGTCTTCGACAAGGACGGCCGGTTCCTCGATGCCTGGGGCGAGTTCAGCGGCGCGTACTTCACGTTCCCACACGGGTTGAGCGTCGGGATCGATGGCTTCGTGTACACCGCAGACAGCCGGGACCACACGGTGCGGAAGTGGACGAAGGACGGCAAGCTCGTCCTGACCCTGGGCAGCCAGTATCTGAACGCTCCGGTCTCGACCGGCCAGCCGTTCAACCGGCCGTCCCATGCCACCGTGGCCTCGAACGGCGACATCTACGTCAGCGACGGCCACGGCAACGCCCGGATCCACTGCTTCGGCCCGGACGGGACGCTGAAGTTCTCGTGGGGCTCGCGCGGACACGGGCCTGGCGAATTCGACACCGTCCACAGCGTGTTCATCGACCACGACGACGGCGACACCCTGTACGTTGCCGATCGCTTCAACGACCGGGTCCAGTCGTTCCGGCCGGACGGCACCTATCTCGGCGAGTGGGCGGACCTGCGCATGCCGCAGAGCGTCAGGAAGGGCCCCGACGGGGCGTTCTACGTCGCGGAGCTACCCCACCGGGTGACGGTCCTCGACCGCTCGGGCACCGTGCTCGCACGCTGGGGCGATGGCGTGGAGGTCGACGACTCCGACGGCGGCTCCGAGGCGGCCTTGCCAGACGCTCCAGCCCGAAGGTCGGCGATCCGGGGTCGGGTCCGCCATGACCCAGGAGCGGGCCTGTTCTGCATGCCGCACGGCATCGCGGTCGACTCGACCGGCAGCTTCTACGTCGCCGAGGCGTCCGAGTCGTGGTCGGGGCTCGATCGCGGCAGTCGGAGCATCCAGAAGTTCGTGCCCCGGTGATCGGATCGATGGTCGCGGTGCCGAGCCCCCCGCGGACTCGGCACCGAGCGCCGATGACCGAGGACTAGAACCGACGGCGTCCGGGCGTGACGACGGCACCGACGACGGCGGCCTTGGCGACCGGCGACGGGCCGGGTGACACCGCGGCACCGACGACGGCGGCCTTGGCGACCGGCGATGGGCCGGGTGACACCGCGGCACCGACGACGGCGGCTTTGGCGACGGGAGCGCCGATGACGCCGACCCCTCGACGACCTGGTCCGAGTGGCATGTCAGACTCCTGCTGGTTCGAGGCCCGCGTCGGCCTCGTCGGCTTCGATGGCGGCGATGAGGGCCTGGATGGGGATCCGGCCGTTGGCGATCAGCTGGCCGCCCGCTCGGCGCATCGCCGACGCGAAGGGTGCAGCCCACAGGTTCTCGTAGACGAGGACGCCGGCGATGCTGCCAGGATCCATCGCCGCGGCGAGGTGGTCGACGTCGTCCTCGGCCAGCGTCTGGACGAGCTCGGTCTCGAGCCGGGCCAGCTCACCGAGCTCGGCGAGGTCGCCGAGCTCCTGGGCCATGACCGTCCCGTCAGCCCCCTTCTGGAGGATCAGGATGTCCATGATCCGGATGATCCCGGCGTCGTGGAGGCGGAGCAGCTCGGTCGCTCCTTCGCCCGTGAAGTTCTGGGCTCCGGCCGGGAACTCGACGATGAGGTAATCGACGGGCCCGAGCTCGTCGAGCGATCTATCTGTCATGACTTCTCCAGTCGGTTGACGCATCTCATCGGCGTCTGAGGTCGAAGACGTGTGGTGGGAACCGGCGCGACAGGTGGCCCCGTGTGGCCGTCGGTCCGATCGCTACTCGTCGGCGAGGCCGAAAGCCCTCTTGACCGAGTCCCGGTTCAGGTACCACAGCAGGATGAACGGGAACGCCGTCGAGGCGAGGGCGTAGCCCAGGTTGCCTGTCCCGAGCAGGGTGAAGATCGCCTCGATGATCCCGATGATCGCGATGAGGTGACCGAGCAGCCAGCCCCACGGCTCGAGACGCCAGGCCGCGAGACCACCTGCCCAGAACGCGATGCCCGTCAAGACCAGGATCCAGCCCCAGAACCAGGTGCCCTGGCCAGCCGGCAGCGGTCCGAAGGTCACGGCGGTCGTCAGCTGGAAGCCGAGCATCATGTAACTGATACCGGCGGCCGCGAAGATGATCGCCAGCACGGTGATCCCGAATGGCCGTTTCATGGTTCCCTCACGTCGAACGGATCCTGGCCGGGGCCGAGTGGCGCGGTCACAGGCGTCCACCATACATCCGCGAGGACCCGGGTGACCCGCGCGGCCGCATGGATGGGGTACCGTTCCAGGTGCTCGAGCGGGAGTAGCTCAGTCGGTAGAGCGTCAGCCTTCCAAGCTGAATGTCGCGGGTTCGAGACCCGTCTCCCGCTCCAACTCCCCGGATCGCCTCCACGAGGGCACGGCCGAGGGCACCTGAGCCGCAAACGGACAGGACCGTCCCCCCACGAAGGTCGGTCCTGTCCGATGGTTGGTTCGGGATCCCTGGTCGCCGAGCCGGCCGCGACCCCGTGGCTGCCCACGGTCGAGGGACCCGGTTCAGCTCGCGCCGTCCTCGCGGAGCGCGATCGTGGCGCCGACGAACATCGCCGGGGCGAGGGCGGCAGCCACGATCAGGCGCGGCGCACCGGCGATCGCGAGGCCCAAGCTGAGGCCGAGCGAGAAGGCGCCCAGCAGGCGCTGACTCGGGTCGGGCAGGGCATTGATGGTCTTCGCGCCGGCGATGGTGCCCTCGCGGACCGTGTCGATCACATCGGGGAGCCGCTCGCCGAGCTGGCTGGCGCTCGAGCGCGCCGCGTCCATCGCGTCGGACACCCGGGCGCCGGCTCCATCAAGGAGCGATCCGGCGTCCTCGACGGGGCCATCGTGGTTCGTGGTGGAGCTGTCGCGCTCCAGGGTCAGGGTGGTGCTGTCAGTCGTCATCGGTTGCCTCATCGTGGGTAGAGAGATCCGCGCCCGGCGTCACCGAGGTGCCGCCGGGCCGGTCGGGATCGAGCGTTCAGCTCGTGAGGTAGTGGACGCCGCGGGTTCGCGTGACGAACTCGGTCTTGTCGAGGTAGCCATCGAGACCGTAGGCATGACCTGCGTTCGCGGCGGCGAGGTAGAGGGCCACGACTGCGTAGAGGACGGTCTCGTTGATCAGTCCGTTGCCGAAGTTCCAGGCTGCGATCGTGATGAACGTGATCAGGATCGCGCCCATGACCCCAGCGAACCGGGTGGCCAGACCGAGGACGAGCGCGATGCCGACCGCGGTCTCGCCCGCGACCACGAGCCAGTTCAGGATCGGCATGAGCTGGCCATTGGTGCCGAGGCTGACCCACAGGTCGTGGGTCGGGTTCACGATCGACTTCGGGATCGCCCCGGGCCATGACCCGGCGGTCCCGTTCTGGAGGAAGCCAGCGGCGGTGAACGCCTTGCCCGACCCCCCGAAGTCGAAGATCTTCTCGAGTCCGGCATACAGGAAGCCGAACCCCAGCACGATCCGTAGTGCGGCAAGCGCCTTCGTCTGCGTAGAGCCCATGCGGGCAGTCCTTCCGGGGCTTCGCAGACCACGCCGTCGATCTTGACAATCATCCCTGCGATACCGTTGTGAGTGTATGGTACATTATGGATGATGTCAACCGAGGACACGACCCAGATCCCCAGCCAGCTGACCCCGACCTCGTACCTGGTCCTGGGACTGCTCGCCCGCGAGGGACCGTCGACGCCGTACGACCTGAAGCGGCATGTGGCGGCGACGATCGGCCACTTCTGGTCGTTCCCGCACGCGCTCCTCTACAAGGAGCCGGCCCGCCTCGTGGAGCTCGGTCTCCTGACCGAGGAGCGCGAGCTGGGCGGCCGGCGTCGTCGGTTGTTCTCGATCACGGAACCGGGTCGTCGGGCGCTTCAGAGCTGGCTCGGCCGGCCCGCTCGGCACCCGACGGAGCTGCGCGATCTCGGGCTGCTCCAGCTTTTCTTCGCCGATCTCGAGTCGTCGACCGTGCGGCTCGCGATCGCCGACGAGCAGGTCGCGCTGCACACTGCGCAACTCGCCGCCTACGACGGGCAGCCGTCGAGGGGCCGCGTCCCCGCATCCAGCGCCGGCACACGAACCATCGAGCAATGGCGCGGCGTCACCCTCCGGATGGGCAAGCTCTACGAGCGGGCGGCGATCGAGTTCTGGACCGGCGTGGCGAAGGACGCCGCGGTCCTCAGCGGGGCGTCGGTCAGACCCCGTGCTGCGCGACGATCCGGCCTGCAGCCTCGGCGGCCTTGAGCGCGTCGAAGTCGCGCTCGTTCTGGTCGGCGTAGCTCGCTGCGAAGTCGACCATCGCGCGGTCGAAGACATCCTTCTGCCCGAGGTAGCCGGCGATCGCGATCCGGTCACCCGACCGGGCATGGGCCCGGGCCAGCGTCCGACCGCACAGCCGGGCGTAGCCCACGAACAACGCCGGATCCATCGCGTCGATGTCGGGCGAGTACTTGCCGTCCCAGAGCTGGCGCACATAGAAGTCGCGGAGCTTCCCGTCGAATGCCACGACCCGGTACCAGCCGAGGAAGATGTCGCTCGACGACTGCATGAGGCGCTGGCCCTCGACCACCCGCCGGCCGTGGTTCTTGTAGGCGCTCACCCCTAGATACGGCTCCAGGACCGACTCCTGCGCTTCCTTGAGCTGGATGATCAGCGGGTCGCGATGGCTGCGTCCGAGGAGCAGGACGATCCACGCCCGCGTCCCGACACTGCCGACGCCGACGACCTTGCGGGCCATGTGGGCGAAGTGATAGCCGTCGAAGATCCGCCGGCGGTCATCGGGGAGGCTGGCTCGGTAACGGGCCAGGAACCGACGGATCGTGTCCTGGAACTTCACGGCCTGGTCGGCCGTAAGGAGATCCTCGACCGGCACGAGCAACGGCGGGTCCGCCCGGAACCGGGGCTCGCCGCCGACCGACTTCGTGAGCTTCGAGAAGGCCAGGAAGCTGTCCTTCGTCCGCGCCTTCGCCACGCTGCGTTCGAAGATCCGGACGCGCGACCGTTTCGACCACGAGGCCGCCAGCGCCAGGACCCGGTCCGTGTCCTCTCGCGCATACCAGACGTCGAGGTGGCGCATCCCACCGAAGGCGGCCATCTCGACGCGATACGACCGGACGCTCTCCAGAACGGCAGCGGCTCGCTCGGCGGCGCTGAAGCCGCGGTCGCGGCCGGCCACCTCGAAGCTCGCCGCGAGCCGCTTGATGTCCCACTCCCAGGGTCCCGGGAGCGTCTCGTCGAAGTCGTTGATGTCGAAGATGTGGGCCCGATCGGGGGTCGTGAACGCTCCGAAGTTCGACAGGTGGGCGTCGCCGCACAGCTGGACATCGAAGCCGGTCCGCGGCGTCGGCGCGAGGTCGCTGGCCATGATCGCGGCCCCGCCGCGGAAGAACGCGAACGGCGACGTCAGCATGCGACCGTAGCGGATCGGGATGAGGTCGGGCGTCCGGTCGGCTGCCTGACGCTCGAGGAGATCGATCGGGTCGGGTCGATCGGGTGCGGGCTTCCACGCCGCGTGGCTCGAGCGAGGGACGACCAGCCGGATCGCCCGTCCGCTGGCGCGACGGTCGGCCAGCGGTGACACGCCTTGCGGCAACGGAGCGATGGGTGATCGTGGCATCGAAGGTCGTTGGCACTCCAGCACGGGACCGACCGGTCGGCCGAGCATTATCGGCACACTGGAGCGAACGATGCGCTGGGGGCCGACGGACGCGGCCCGGTCGTCTGAAACATCGCGGGCGTCCAACCGTCGTCTGGACGTGAACATGATCAGGACCGCGCTCCTCGCTGCCGCGGTCGTGGTCAGCGGGTGCGCGAATGAGCTGCCGAGATCGGACCGTGGCCTTGGCGGCTCGATGAGCGCCTCGGCGATCCTGTCGTCGACGGCAGCCATCCCTCAGCCGACCCCTCGCGCGTCGTCCGGGGTGGAGCCGTCGCCGGCTGCGGCTGACCCCGCCTCGCCGGCTCCGGCCGACCCGGCCTCGCCGGCGATCGGCCAGGCCGGCCCGGCTGGTGGTCTCCTGTTCCTCCGGAACGGGATCGAGGGCTCGAGGAACGGATCGGCGTGGCTCGTTCCCGCCAGCCGGGGCAAGCCACGTCGCCTGGGCTCCGCGCTCGAGCTGTCGTGGTCCGCCGACGGCACGGTCATCCACCTGGTCCGCCAGGATCGGGCCTGCAAGCCACACCTGGTGACGATGACCCCAACCCGGAGCGTCCTGTCGATCGTCGATCGCGGGCTGCGCTCGGAGGACGGCGGCTTCTCCTGGTCGCCCGACGGCCGACGAGTCGTCTTCTTCAGGTTCCACTACGGGGCGCCGCCGAAGATGTGCGGGTCCCAGGGCGGCACCTATGGCGCGAAAGCGATGCTCCAGGACCTCATGGTCATGAACGCCGACGGGTCCGGGCAGCGGATCCTCAAGGCGCGGATCCGATACGAGCGGCCGGGCAGCTGGTCGCCCGACGGGACGCGGATCGCGTTCGCTCGACCGACGGGCTCGCTCGATCAGAACCTGCAGGAGCTCGTCATCGTCCGCGTCCGCGACGGTCGCGTCCGACGTGTCGGAGCGCCGACTGGCCAGTCACTCAACTCCCCGCGATGGTCGCCCGATGGCGCCGACCTCGCGTTCACGTTCTATCGCGACGACGCCTGGCACGCGGCCGTCGTCGGGATCGACGGTCACGGCCTCGTCGACCTCGGCGCCCCCGGTCGCAACGACGGCGATCCGACCTGGGCGCCGGACAGCTCCAGGGTCGCCACAGCGCACGAGATCGTCGACGGCGGCACGGTCGTCGGCGGTGCCCTGAGCCTCTGTCCGGTCGACGGTGCACGCCCATCGGATCTTGGCGTCACCGATGTCCAGACCTACGGCGGCCCGCCGACGTGGTCGCCCGACGGTCGATGGCTGGCCTACCTCAGGACGAGCGATGCCGGTGGTCTCGCCGGGATCGTCGTCATCGGAGCCGACGGACGTCGACCGACGCAGGTCCCCGACACCGCAGGAGCAGCGACCGTGAGCTGGCAGCCGTAGCGAGCGACCGGCACGGTGGGGTCGGGGCGCGTGACGCGGCGCCGGGCACTTGACGTCGACTCGTGGCGGCCGACAATCCGTTCACCGGAGGAAGGGACCACGTGACCAGCGACCCCACGAACCAGCAGGTCGTCGAGGCGTACGTCAAAGCGATCGTCGAGAACGACGCGGACGCCGCCGAGCAGCTCCGCCGCCCCGATTGGACGGCCGAGTGGCCGCTCTCGCGTGAGCGCGTGGTCGGCAGCGCCAACTTCCGGGCGATCCAGGAGCGCTACCCCGGAGGTCGGCCGACGGCGCGGGTGCAGCGGCTGATCGGCCTTGAGGACCGCTGGGTGATGACGCCGTCGAACACGGTGATCCGGGTCGCGGGATCCGGCGATCACTGGTGGTTCGAGTACGTCATGCGCTACCCGGACGGGATCGACTACTCGTGCGTGTCGCTGCTCGAGCTGCGCTCCGGCAAGGTCTATCGCGAGATCGTGTACTGGGCGATCCCGTATGAGGCGCCGGCGTGGCGCGCGGCCTGGACCGAACCGCTCGAGGACGGATCCGCCGATCCCAGGACGTGATGAGCGCGCCCGGACCGGCGCCGGTCCGCATCGGCGCGGATCCGGTGAGTCTCGACGAGATCGTCCGGATCGCCGACGGTGCCGGGGTCGTCCTCGAACCGGCAGCCGTCGATCGGATCCGGGCCGGACGAGCGATCGTCGATGCCGCGGTCACCGGCCCGGACCTCGTCTACGGGCTCAACACCGGCCTGGGGCATCTGCGGAACGTGCGGGTCGATGTCGACGCCCTCCGCGCGTACCAGGTCGCGATCGTCGTCGGCCATGCGGGCGGGATCGGACCGCCGCTCCCGACCGGGATCGTGCGCGCGGCGATGGCGGTGCGCCTGGTCGGGATCGTGCGCGGCGGGTCCGGAGCGAGCGTCGCGGTCGCCGAGGCCCTCGCCGCCGCCCTGAATGGCGGGGTCCATCCGATCGTGGCCACGACCGGCTCGGTCGGCGCGTCGGACCTCATGCACATGGCCGACATCGGGCTCGTCCTCATCGGTCAGGGTCGGGCCGAATTCCGGGGCGAGATCGTCCCCGGTGGCGAGGCGCTTCGGCGGGCTGGGCTGGCTCCGGTCGTCCTCGAACCCAAGGATGGGCTGGCCCTCGTCTCTGCCAATGGGGTCGCGGTCGGTCGAGCTGCGCTCGTCGTCCGGCGTGCGACGGCGGCGGCAGCCGCGGCCGACCTGGTCGGCGCCGTGTCCCTGGAGGCGATCGGCGCGAACCCGTCGATCCTCGAACCGGCGGTCGCCGTCGCCAAACCCGTTGCCGGCCAGGCCGACGCTGCGGCCCACATCCGGGCCCTGCTCTCCGGCAGCGAGCGCTGTCGGGCGGATGCGCCCCGGTCGGTCCAGGACCCGCTGTCGTTCCGGGTCATGCCGCAGGTCCACGGAGCGCTGCGGGCATTCGTCGATCTCGCCGCAGACGCCGTTGCGACCGAGCTCGCCGCCATGGACGACAACCCACTCGTGGCGATCGACGAGGGTCGGATGATCAGCAACGGCAACTTCGAGCCGATCGTCCTGGCCCTGTCGATGGATGCACTGCGGCCCGCCCTCGCCCATGTCGGGCAGCTCGCGGATCGGCGGCTCGGGCACCTCTGGACCGCGGTCTGGGCGTCGCTCGAGACGGTCGATGCCGAGGAGCTGGAGCGCATCGGCCGCGACGCGCTTGGGGCGGTCGTCCGCTACGCGGCTGCGACGCGCGCGGCCACGCTCCGGGGTCTGGCGGGGCCGGCGAGCCTCGACATCGGCCCGCTCGATCAAAGTGTCGAGGACCACGCCACGAATGCCCCGGAGACGGCGGCCCGCACGGACGAGGCGCTCGACGCCCTCGAGGATATCCTCGCGATCGAACTGCTGATGGCCGCCGGGATCATCCGCCGCGGCAGCCTTGCCTCATCGCTGGGTCGGGGGACCGGCGCGGCGTTCTCGCGCATCGATCGCCTGATCGATGACGCCGCGGACCGGTCGAGCGCCGAGATCGTGGCCGAGGTGAGGGCGTGGCTCGGGGATCTGACCCGGGCCGCAGACGACGCCGTGGGTCTCGGTCGAGGCAGCTGACCGGACCGACCGGATCGGCTTGTCCCATCACGGACCATTCGAGCGGGGCCGACCGCGGCCTGCCGCCTCGCCGGGCCGACCGGACGGTCGACATCGGGCCGTCCGGCCGTGGCGCCCGGACCGCGTCGGAGCCCACGATCGCGGTGGAGGTAGCCATGAAGATCCTCGTCGTCTACGACAGCCCGTTCGGCAACACGGAGAAGATCGCCAAGTCGATCGCCCGCGGCTTCGGACCGAGTCACAGCGTCCAGGTCGAGCCGGCCGCGTCGGCCGACGAGATCGACCGGTCAGTCGACCTCATGGTCGTGGGCGGCCCGACCCACGGGCACGGCGCGAGCCCCGAGATGAAGGCGTTCCTCGGGCGCATGCCCGACCTGCCCGGAACCGCCGTCGCCACGTTCGACACCCGCTACGACAAGCCGCGCTGGCTGACCGGGGCGGCATCCGGGGTGATCGCCCAGAACCTGAAGAAGCACGGCGCTCGACCGGTGGTCCCGGGCGAGAGCTTCTTCGTCGAGCACAGCCACGGACCGCTCCTTCCGGGCGAGGAGGATCGGGCTGCGACCTGGGGAGCGTCGCTGACCGGCCGAGCCTGACCCCGTAGCGCCTCATCGGCCTCACGAGCCTGGCTGGCCGTCACCGAGCCCGGCCGAACGCGCGTGGCAGGGGCTCGGCCCTCCGGCCGGGACACCGTCGTGCGTTCGCTAGACTCGCCGGATGCCCTCGTCTGAGGTCGATCCGCCGCTCGTCCGCTCGCCGACCGCCGAGGAAGCGGCCGATCTACGCGGTCAACACGCCGCGAATCGACGCGCCTGGGACGAGGCCGCCGAGCGCTACGAGGGCTGGCTGGCCGAGGCGATCGAGCTGATCCGATCGGGTGGCACGAACCTCCTGCCGCCCGAGCTCGAGCTGATCGGTGACCTCCACGGCCGGTGTCGACGGGCGATCCATCTCCAGTGCGCCGGCGGGCGCGACACCTTGTCGCTCTGGAACCTCGGCGCCGACGAGGTCGTCGGGGTCGACTTCAGCCCGCGGATGCTTGATCTCGCCCAACGACTGACCGAGGCGACGGGAGCGCCGGCGCGCTGGATCCAGGCCGACGTGCTCGACGCGCCTGCCGAGCTCGACGGCACGGCCGACCTCGTCTATACCGGCCGAGGTGCGGTCATCTGGCTGGCCAACCTCGACGCCTGGGCGAGCGTCCTCGCTCGACTGCTTGCGCCCGAGGGCCGGCTCATCGTGTTCGAGGGGCATCCAGTCGAGTGGCTGTTCGACGTCGACGAGGACGGACGCTGGATCCCCACCGACTACGACTACTTCGGCGGGACCGAGGTGTCGAAGGGCTGGGAGCCTGGCTACATCGACCGCCTGTCGATCGCCGAGCCGGATCAGGCCTGGAAGTTCGCCCGGTCGTGGACGCTCGGCGAGATCGTGACCGCGCTGCTCGGCGCAGGCCTCCGGATCGAGCGGTTGACCGAGCACCCCACCGACTGGTGGGGCGGCCACGGCGACGTCCGGCCCGAGGAGCGGGGCCGGATCCCGCTGTCGTTCTCGGTGGTCGCCCGAGGCCCGCTCCGGACTACTTGAGCGGCGCCATCCGCGGGACGGTCGAGCCCGCCAACCGCTCCTCGAAGCGGCGGGCGGCCTGGTCGAGCTGCTCAAGGTGCGCGGCGAGCTTGCGGCGAGCGTCCTCGGCGGCGGCGTCCAGCCCCGTGATCTCGAACAGTCGCCAGTGGTTGATCACGGGCATGAGGACCTCGTCGCGGTGGACCCGCAGGTCGTAGATGCCGGCCTTCGCGATCTGCGCGGCCTTTCGGAGGAAGCCCGGGATGCCCGCGCCGGGCATCTGGAACGCGAGGACCTCATCGACGATCGCGCGGACCGTCGCGGATGGCTCGAGCACGAGCGCGGCCGACAGGATGTCCCGATAGAAGACCATGTGGAGGTTCTCATCGGCGGCGATCCGGATCATGATCTTGTCGGCGACGGGATCGTCCGAATAGCGGCCGGTATTGCGATGGGCGATCCGGGTCGCGAGCTCCTGGAACGTCACGTAGGCCAGGCCATGGAGCGTGTCCGGCGCTTGATGGTCGTAGCCCTGCTGGAGCTGCATCATCCGACCGCGTTCGAGCGCGATCGGGTCGATGTTCCGGGTGACCGTGAGGTAGTCGCGCAGGACGATCGCGTGGCGACCTTCCTCCGCCGTCCAGCGGCCGACCCAGCTGATCCACGCGCCCTCGCCGTCGCCGAACATCCCGTGGATGAGCCGGTGGTAGCTGGGCAGGTTGTCCTCCGTGAGGAGCCCGATCTCGAACGACGTCTGGGCCACCCCGGTCAGGCGCGGCTGATCGGGCGTCCATGGCTCCTTGTCGAAGTCACGTCCGAGTCGATACGGGATGTAGTCGTGTGGGAACCACTCCTGGGCGACCTTCTCGTGGCGGTCGAGCAGGCGCGCGGCTTCCGGCTCGAGCTCGAGCAGGAGCGCCGACTCGTCATAGTCGGCCGCGGTGAGCGATTGGCGGGCGGTGGCCATGGCTTCGCCACCGGCCTGGCCGGTGGCCATCTGCTTGGATGTCATCGGATGTCTCGGTCCTCGAACAGCGGGACCGTGGAGGGCGCCCGACGGGGCGCGAACCGACGACCACGGAGCAAGCCTACTCTCGATGCGCGGTCTCCGGCGTGGATCGCGTGCAGGTCTGCACTGACGGCCGGTCCGGGGTAGGGTCAGGCGGCGGCCCGTGGTCCGTATCCAACCTACCGATGGAGATCTCAGCGTGCGAGAACGATTCAACCGAGCCGCCGACTCGATCAACGAGGCGCTCGGCAGCGTCTGGGCGCTGATCGCCTCGGTCCTGGTCGTGGCGGTCTGGGCGCTGACCGGCCCCTTGTTCCACTTCTCTGACACGTGGCAGCTGGTGATCAACACCGGCACGACCGTCGTGACGTTCTGGATGGTCTTCGTCATCCAGAACAGCCAGAACCGCAACGCCAAGGCGCTCCACCTCAAGCTCGACGAGATCATCCGCTCGCTGGAGGGCGCCAAGAACGAGTACATCCATCTCGAACGTGCCAGCGAGTCCGTGCTCGAGGAGCGCGATCGCGAGCTCGGCGCCGTGGCCGACGCGACGGCGGCGTCCAGGGCCGACGACCGCGGACGATGAGGTCCGGACATCGCCTCGGGCGCCGGGCCGGCGCGCTATCGTGGCCGGGATGACGTCGACCGTCGACCTGATCGCGCCGGACACCCTGATCCACGCACCCGTGCTGCCCGACGACGACCTCGATACCCCGTGCGCGGTCGTCGACCTCGCGCGTCTCGAGCGCAACATCGAGACGATGCAGCGGCGGGCCGACGCTGGCGGCGTCGCCCTGCGACCGCATGCGAAGACCCACAAGAGCGCCCGGGTCGCGCGACTTCAACAGGCGGCCGGAGCCCGCGGGCTGACGGTCGGGACGCTCGGTGAGGCGGAGGTCTTCGCCGACGCCGGGTTCGATGACCTGTTCCTGGCGTACACGGTCTGGGCATCCTCCGCGAAGGCCGGGCGGGTCCGCGATCTGCACGAACGCCTTCGCCTCCGGGTCGCGATCGACTCCATCGAGGGAGCCGAGGCGCTCGCCCAGGCCGTCGCCGGTTCGACGCACCCGCTCGAGGTGCTCATCGAGCTCGACAGCGGAGGACGCCGGGCCGGCGTGCGACCTTCCGAGTGCGTCGAGATCGCTCGGGCGGCCGAACGGGCCGGGTTGCGGACGATCGGCGTCTTCACCCATGGCGGGCACTCCTATGCCGGTCCCGACGCGGTCGCCGCGGCGGCAGCCGACGAGGTCAGTGCGGTGAGTCGCGGTGCGGACGCGCTCCGCACGGCGGGATTCGAGATCTCGGTCCTGAGCGTCGGGTCGACGCCGACCGCGTCGCTCCCGCCGGTCGCGCCCGTGACCGAGATCCGGCCGGGGACGTACGTGTACGAGGATCGCGGCCAGGTCTGGCTCGGATCCTGCGCTCCCGACGACATCGCCTTCTGGATCGCGACGACCGTGACGAGTCTGGCGGTCCCCCATCAGGCCGTCGTGGATGCCGGCGCGAAGGCGTTCGCGCGAGACGTCCACCGGATCGCGCCCGGCCTCGGACTGCTGCCCACGCTGCCGGGTGTCCTGCGCGCCGTGAACGATTACCACGGGTTCGTCGATCCGACCGGCGCCGCCCGGGGTCATGTCGGCCAGGTCCTGCCGATCGCGCCGAACCACGTCTGCCCGGTCGTCGACCATCATGCCGAGACCGTCGTCATCCGGGACGGTCGGATCGTGGACGTCTGGCCCGTCGATGCTCGCGGGCGATCCCGATGACCGGCGGGGCGCAGTCGCTCGAAGGGCAGTCGGCGATCGTGACCGGCGCGGGACGCGGGATCGGCCTGGCGATCGCGACCCGGCTCGCCGCCGACGGGGCGACCGTCGTCATCGCCGACCTCGAGGAGGGCGCCGCACGGACAGCCGCCGACCGGCTATCGCGCGAGATCGGCCGCCCGCAGGCCGCGGTCGGCGTTGGCGCCGACTGCTCCGTTCGCGAGGACGTCGAGCGCGTCGTGGCCACCTGCGTCGACCGGTTCGGGCGGCTCGACATCTTCGTGGCCAACGCCGGGATCGGGATCGTGGAGCCCATGCTCGAAACGAGCGACGACGATTGGGACCGCACGATGGCGATCAACCTGCGCGGCGTCTTCCTCGCCGTCCGGGCGGCCGGCCTGGCGATGCGCTCGCAGGGCGGCGGCCGGATCGTGGCGACGGCCTCGACGAATGCGTTCTGGATGGAGACGAACCTCGCCGCGTACGACGCGTCGAAGGCCGGCGTCGTCGGGTTGATCCGGACCGCGGCGATGGAGCTCGCGCCCTTCGGGATCACCGTCAACGCGGTCGGCCCGGGCCTGATCGTCACCGATCTCACCCGCGAGATGGCTGAGGACCCCGAGCGCGCCCGTGTCTATCTCGGGCAGATTCCTGCGGGTCGGTTCGGGACGCCGGAGGACGTGGCTGGCGCCGTCGCGTTCCTCGTCTCGCCCGACGCCGCCTGGATCACCGGCCACCTCCTCATCGTCGACGGCGGGCAGACCCTCGGGACCCCGAGCCCCTGACGCTCAGGCGGACGGTTCGAGGCGACGGATCCCGCTGACGATCGCGTCGATCGCGTAGCGGTAGGCGGCATCGACGTCGCCACCCAGGCGGAACGCGCCGGCCAGCTCCATGCTCGCGAAGCCGTGGGCGAACGCGGTCAGCAGCCGGGCGGCCTCGAGCGCGCGATCGCGGCCGGCCAACCGCTCGGCGATCGTCAGGAGGCCGGCGGCGCTCGTGGCGATCGCATCGGCCGTTGGGGCGGCCTCGGGGAGGAGCCGGCTGAAGAGCAACTGGTAGGCGGCCGGAGAGCGATGGGCGAACGCCCGGTAGCGATCGGCGACGAGTCGGACGGCCTCACCCGGGTCGGCGATCCGGACCGCTGGAGCGACGACCGCATCCAGCTCCGCGGCGACATCCTCCGCGACCGCGCCGATCAGCGCCGACCGGCCGGGGAAGCGCTTGTAGAGCGAGGGCGCCTTGATCCCGACCCGATCGGCCACGGCTTGCATCGTGATCGCGTCAAGGCCGCCCTCCTCCAGCAGGTCTCGCGCGGCGACGACGATCGCCGCCTGCGAGGTCCGCGCCGGGGCCGGGCTCATCGACCGATCCGGCCGAGGTGGGTGTCCTTGAACCCGCTCCCGAGCTTGAGCCCGTAGCCCAGCGTCCGATCGAGCCCGACATGCGCGATGAGCACGGATCCGGCCAGGGCGACGAGCGGGAGGTCCGCCGCGAGGCCGACCCCGAGGATCGCGAACCCGACGGCCCAGTTGTGAGCGGCGTCGTAGGTCAGGGCGCCGAGGCGCGGTCCGCGGAGATAGCCCACGGCCGACACGTCGACGAGCAGGAACGCCGGCACGAACCAGATCCAATCGCCGCCGAGCCGGGCGTAGAGGACCGCCCCGACCAGACCGACGACGAAGGCCTCGAGGCGGAGCCAACCGCGCGCCTGGCGGTCGAGGGTGACTGGCGGCGCGGCGGTCTCGGCCGCCCGAGCGGCCCGAGCCGCCGTCGGATGAGATACGGCACCGGCGGCTGAAGGTGTCATCGCCGCGGATGCCGGGGCCGTCATCGAGGTCGTCATGGTATGCCTCCGATTTGTGGGTGGGACGGAGTGCCGACCCGTGAAGGCTACGATACATAGCCTTATAGGCTTTTGTCAATAGCCTTCGTTGCGTTCGTCCAGCGCGCTACAGTGAGGCTCGGCGCCGTAGCTGATGAGGGCAGACCGTGCGTCCCTGGTCCCGATCGTTCCGTGGTCGACTCGACGAGCTCGCGATCGATAGCGCGGCGCTCGCCGGGAACCCGCTCGGCGACCCACCGCAGCGGCCGATCTGGGTCTACGTCCCGCCCGGCTACGACGGCGCCCCGACCCGACGCTATCCGACGATCTACCTCATCCAGGGGATGACGGGCCAGATCGACATGTGGCGGAACCGGTCGGCCTTCCGACCGACGACGCCCGAGAACATCGATGCGCTGTTCGCAGGCGAGGGGCCTGGTCAGGGTGCGCCGCCACCGGCCATCGTCGTGTTCGTCGATTGCTGGACGTCCTACGGCGGGAGCCAGTATCTGGACTCACCCGCCACCGGTCGCTACCACACGTACCTGTGCGACGATGTCGTGCCGTTCGTCGACGGCCGCTATCGGACGCTCGCCGAGCGCGACCACCGGGCCATCGCCGGCAAGTCGAGCGGCGGGTACGGGGCGATGGTGACGCCGATGCTCCGGCCGGACCTGTTCGGCGGCCTCGCGACCCATGCCGGCGATGCGCTGTTCGAGGCGTGTTACGGGCCGATGTTCCCCGAGGCGGCACGGGTCCTGCGCGACCACTACGACGGGTCGTTCGAGCGCTGGCTGGCCGACTTCCGGAGCCGGCCCGCGTTCTCGCGACCGGGTGACCAGCCGCTGCTCGAGTCGCACGGCTATGCCGCGTGCTACTCGGCCGACCCGGACGGTACGATCCGCCACCCGTTCGACCATTCGACGGGCGCGCTCATCCCCGACGTCTGGGAGCGCTGGCTGCGCTGGGATCCCGTCCGGCTCGGGCGGACGCCGGATGGAGCGGCCGCCCTCCGGTCACTCCGGGCGATCTACATCGACGCGGGCGACCACGACGAGTACTACCTCGACCTTGGCGCGGAGGCGTTCCGGCAAGTGTGTCGGGAGGCCGGCGGCCCGGAGCCGTACTTCGAGCTGTTCCCGGCCCGGCACGGGGGCATCGAGTATCGCTACCCGATCGCGATCCGCTACCTCGCCGAGCGGCTGGCCGGGTAGGCGCGGATGTCGCTCGTCGGGCTTGTCGCGCTCATCCATGTCGGAGCGGCGCTCCTGTTCGTGGCCGGCTACGTCGGCACGAATGTCCTGACCGAGGTCGCCCGACGAAGTGAGGACGAGGCCACGCTCCGCGCGGCCATCGGGTTCTCGGGGATCTTCGACCGGCGGCTGCTGATCCCGTTCGGCTCGGTGGCGGCGATCGCGGGTCTCGTGCTCACCGCGGTCAACGGCTACGCCTGGACCACGCCGTGGGTGGCCGTGTCGATCGTGCTCTACCTCGTCGTCATGGCGGTCGGGATCGTCATCTGGGGCAGGCGCGGTGGGCTCGTCGAGGCCGCGCTCGGCGACGGTCACCCCGACGTCGTCCGAGCCCTGCTCCGCGAACCCCGCTACGTCGCCCTGTCCCGGGCAGAGAACCTGGCGGTCGCCGTGATCGCGGCGTTGATGGTGCTGCGGCCGACCTGACCCGTCGGCCAGATCGCTGAGATCCGCCGTGGATCAGCGGGGCGGGCTCGACGCCTCGGGCCCTTCGAGTTCGCCCCACGAGGTGGCCGCCGTGGGGACGATCCGGATCATCGGCCGGTCCTCGAGATCGTGGTCCGCGTACTGGGGGTACTTCGTGCGGAGGGCGGCCAGGATCGCTGCTCGGTCCGGGTCCGGATCCACGACCTCCGCCGTGCCGTGGACGCGCAGCCAGGCGAGCCGCGCCCAGTCCTCGTCCCAACGGTCGACGAGGAGGCTGACGACCTGGCGCTCGACGATGTCGCGGACGCGGGCCAGCCGGTGCGGGTCCGTCTCGCGCTTCGGCTTGTCGTCGATCGGGCTCCAGATCGCCGGGGTCGTCGCCGGTCCGTGGACCACGAAGCAGACCGGCACCAGGCGCGGTCGGCCAGATGGATCGATCGTCGCGAGGACCGCCGATCGGGCCGCGGCCAGGAACCGGACCTCGGCAGGGGTCACCCCGCTCGGCTCGCGCCAGGGTCGGGCAGGCTGTGGATGAACGTCGCGGTCCGGTCGAGGACGTCGTCGAGCACCGGCTTGAGGCCGTGTCCGAGGCGCGGGTACGTCACGAGCTCGCCGTGCGGGAGCTGCGGAACGGCGGCCCGGAGCAAGTCGATCCGGGCGAATGGGTCCGACTCGCCCGAGAGCAGCAGCACGGGGCAGGCGATCGCCGGCCAGTGCGCGATGCGCGGCCCGAGCTCCGGCCCGCCCGGCCGATGGAGCGGGTACGAGAAGCAGACCAGGCCGCGGTAGCCGGCGCCCGCGCCGTCCGGTCCGCTCGCTGCCGCGGCGGCGGCCAGGCTCGCGACCCGTCCGCCGAAGGAGTGGCCACCGACGACGACATCGGGCCCGGGCGGGGCCAGCTCGAGCCAGCGCGGCACGACATCCTCCGCCTTGCGCTTCGGCAGGTCGACCGCGACGGCGTCGATGCCGCGAGCCCGCAACCCGGCGACGAACGGGGCCATGCTCGTCGCGTCGCCCGACGCCCCGTGGCCGAGGACGACCCGCAGGGTCATCGCGCCGGCACCGGATGCTCGCGCGTGTCGACCAGCTCGGACGGATCGATCAGGTCGATGTACAGGCGCCCGGCCAAGTGATCGATCTCGTGGAGGAAGGCGCGGGCCAGCAGCCCTCGACCGCGGTGGCGGACCCGACGACCCTCGATGTCCTCCGCCGCGATCAGCACCTCGGCCGGCCGCTGGACCTGGGCGACCCGGTCCGGGATCGACAGGCAACCCTCCCAGTCGACGGCCGGGAACCCGGTCGTGACGACGGCCGGGTTGCCGAGGACATAGAGGCGCTGATCGACCTCGACGACGGCGAGCCGGAGCGACTCGCCGACCTGCGGCGCGGCCAGGCCGACCCCGTTCGCCCTGCGCATCGTCACGACCATCTCCTCGACGAGCCGGCGAAGACCGCGATCGGGCAGGTGGACGGCCCGGGTCGGCGTCCGCAACCGCTCGTCGGGACTGAGCACGATCCGCCGCCCAGAGACCGGTCGATCAGGCATCCTGGTCGGTCAGGCCTCGATCGTGACGGGGTGGTCATGCGCCTCGTCACCCACGGCGTGATGGTGATCGTCGCCGGCGACGTGCGCGTGCGAATGCTCGACGACGGCCTCGCCGTCGAGGTGCCCGTGGAGGTGCTCGTGGATGAGGTTCGCCCGGAGGAGCATCGCGCGATCGGCGAGGATCGCCCGGGGGGCGCCGTCCGCCATGACCCGCCGGTCCTCGCCGAGGACCACGACCCGGCCGGCGATCGCGGGCACGATGTCGAGCTCGTGGGTCGCCGTGACGATCGTCCGGCCGGCACGACCGAGCCGGCCGATGAGGTCGACGAGGACGGATCGCGTGCGCGGGTCGAGCGCGGCCGTCGGCTCGTCGAGCAGGATCACCGACGGCCGGAGCGAGAGGACCGAGGCGATCGCCGCCCGCTTCTTCTCGCCACCCGACAGCTCGAACGGCGCCCGGTCTGCGAGGTGGGCGATGCCCATCTCGGCCAGCGCCTCGTCGCACCGCTCGCGGACCTCGTCCGAGGTCAGCCCCAGCTGGAGCGGGCCGAACGCGACGTCGTCGAGGACCGTCGCGCTGAATAGCTGGATGTCCGGGTCCTGGAAGACCAGCCCGACCTCGCGATGGAACCGGAACGCGTCCTGACCGGCGACGACCGCTGCCACATCGAGGCCCAGCGCCCGCATCTGTCCGTCGCTGGGACCGACGATCCCGTCGAGCAGCTTGAGCAGCGTCGACTTTCCGCTGCCATTCGCGCCGAGGACACAGACACGTTCGCCCTCGGCGATGTCGAGGTCGATCCCGTCGAGCGCGACATGCTTGCCCGGATAGGCGTAGCGCACGCCGCGCAACCGGAAGAGCGGTTCCGAAGACGCGCCGTCGATCGTGTCGCTCGGTGGCCCGGCCGGCTCGGCCCCGGGCGCCGTCATCGCAGCCACAGCTGATCCGCGCCGAGCAGGGCGATGACGATGACCAGACTCGCCCCCAGGCAGAGCCAGTCGCGGCCGGCCATCCGGTAGGTCGTGTAGCTCCGCATCTCTCCGGTGAAGCCTCGGGCCAGCATCGCCGCATAGACGTCGTTGCTCATCTTGAACGAGCGACTCATGAGCGAACCCAGCGTGCCGCCGATCCAGCGCCGGTGTTCAGACCCGCGCGTCCTGGCCACCATCCGGCTCTTCCGTGCCAGGAACAATCCGTTGACGGTGTGGAGAAACAGGAAGATGTAGCGGTAGGTCATCGACAGGATCAGCACGAAGACCTGGGGCACTCGCAGGGACCTCAGGCTCTTGAGGATCTCGGCCCACGGCGTCGTCGTGACGAGGAGCACGGCGAGCGAGACGCTCACCCCGACGCGCATGACCAGCAGGATCGCCCCAAGGATGCCGTTGATCGACGGCGCGATCACGAGTGGCCCGAGTTCGAGGACGAACAGTTTCGGTCCTGGGATGAAGAAGATCGACGGGATCACGACGATCCCGGCGAACAGCGGGATCCCGAGCCAGACGCGCTTGACGAAGAAATCGGTCGGGATCCGGCTGGCGATCGCCGCCGCGAGGACGATCGCGTACAGCGCGAGGAGCACGACGTATGAGCTCGTGAGGCTGGCGCCCAGGATGAACGCCAGGAACATCCCGAGTTTGGCTCTCGGATCGAGCCCCTGGAGGAATGCATCGAGCCGAGCATGCTGCTCGGTGAAGATCGCCCGCTCGATGTTGCCGGCGATTCCGGCCACCGTGTGTTCGAGCCAGCCCGGCTTCTCGGACCCGCTCGCGTCCGTCGGGCGTGCCGCGGCCGGGATCGGCTTCGGATCGGATGCCGGGTGGGCCGTGGTCACGTCGTCATGATGCCGCAGGCGCGTCGCCGACCGGGGTGGCGCGACCGCCGCCGAGCAGGCGCGCGATCAGCAGGACGCCGCCCCCGCACAGGAGCATCCCGATGATCCCGGTGATCTCGTAGCCGACCGCGGCATGCCACAGGTCGGCGTTGGCGTCGCTGAAGAACGGCAGCGGGATGTTGTAGCCGCCCAGGGGCGCGCTGAAGATCGTCGACAGGTCCTGGAGGCCCTTGGGGATGTATCCGAACGCCGCCTGGACGTCCTCGGTACTCCCCTCGCCGTAGGCGAACCCGGGCGCGATCAGGCCGAGCGGTGCGACGACGGCCAGCGCGACGAACGCCGTACCGACCTTCTTCCAGGCACGCGGCAGGACCAGATAGGCGAGCGGGACCAAGATCACGAACATGATCGCGACCACGAGCAACATCGAGGCGACCGCCGCCCAGTCGACCTGGCTCCAGTCGGCACCGAACCAGTGGGCTGGATCGCCTCCGCCGACGATCAGCCCGAACAGCGCGACCGCTGCGACACCGACCAGGACGATCCCGCCGACCAGCTGCCACAGGGGACGCCGACTCGCCCGGCCCTCCGGGGCGTCTTCGGTCGCGAAGACCGTCCGCAGGGAGGTGAGGTACTCCGGGTGCCGCTTCTGGAAGTAGGCGACACCGAGCGCGCCGATCAGGCCTTCGACGATCGAGGCGCCGAAGACGTGCGCGATGAGCATCGCCGGGACGGCTTCAGCCAGGCCGTACGGGCTGTACAACGCGATCCCGTTGGCGTCCGTGAAGAGGAGCGGCTGGATCCCGAGCTCGATGCCGACCATCAGGGCCGCGGCGGTCATCCCGACCCAGCCCGCGATACCGGCAGCCACCACGCGCCGGGTCCCGAGGATCGGGGCTCTGGCGGCGATGAGCCGGTAGGTCCCGTAGGCGACGAACGGAAGGACGATCGCCATGTTGAAGCAGTTGATGAGGATCGCCAGTACGCCACCATCGCCGAAGAACAGCGCCTGGATGATGAGTGCGACGCTGACCGAGATGACCGCCGCCCACGGCCCGAGCACGATCGCGGTGATCGTCCCTCCGACGCCGTGCGCGGTCGTCCCGCCCGGGACCGGGACGTTGAACATCATGATCGTGAACGTCAGGGCGGAGAAGATCGCCAGGAGTGGGATCGTCCGGTTGTCGAGGACCGCCTTCACCCGCTGCGTCGCGACCGCCCACACGGGCAGGGTCAGGACACCGGCACCGACCGAGATGATCGGGCTGAGATAGCCGTCCGGGATGTGCATCGTCCTCTCTCCAGTCCCGTCCGTGGGTCGTTCGAACGTCCATACGCATCGCGCGTCCAGATGGATGCAACGAGACCTTGCTGCAACGCGTTGCGTCTGGGCTAGTCTAGGAGCGGGCGGCCGTCGCAGCAAGGGGGCGTCGTCGGCCGCCTATACTCGGCCCGATGGTCATCACCCGGTCGCCTGGCAGCGCCGCCTCGACGGCGTCTTCGCCCGCCGCCGAGTCCGACTGGGCTCACGTCCGCGATCGACTTCACGAGCGCGGGCTGCGCTGGACGCCACAGCGCCGGACCCTCGTCGAGGTCCTGTCGAGGACGGATGGACATGTCACCGGCAGCGAGCTCGTCGAACGCTGTCGTGAGATCGACTCCGAGACGACGCCATCGACCGTCTACCGGACCCTCGACGTCCTCGAGGAGCTCGGGCTCGTCCGCCACGGCCACGGCGCCGACGGGCGGGAGGAGTTCCACGTCCTGCCCGAGGTCGAGCACGGTCACCTGCATTGCGCGTCCTGCGGTGGGACGTGGGAGATCGAGGCGGGCGAGGCCGGTCGGTTCGTCCGGTCGCTCGAGACGCAGCGCGGGTTCGCCGTCGACCTCAGCCACCTGACGATCGTCGGGACGTGCGCGACCTGCCGCGACGGCGCCACCGAGCACTGATGGAACGGATCGCCGATCTCCGTGCCGGGACGACCGCGGCGCCGACGGATCGGACCGTGCCTGGGCCCGGTCAGGAGTCCGTCTGGGACTACCCGCGCCCACCGCGGGTCGAGCCCGTTCCGGAGACCCTCCGGGTCGTCGTGGGCGGCGAGGTCCTGGCCGAGACGACGCGCGGTCTCCGGGTCCTCGAGACAGCCGGTCCGCCCGTGTACTACATCCCCCGTGACGATGTCCGCGTGGACGGTCTGGCGCCGAGCGCGCACTCGAGCGTGTGCGAGTGGAAGGGTCCGGCGAGCTACTGGACGTTCGACGACGAGGCGGGTCGTCGGATCGAGAACGTCGCATGGTCCTATGAGTCGCCGCTGCCGGGCTACGAAGCGATCGCCGGTCATCTTGCGTTCTACGCCGGTCGGGTCGACGAGGCGTGGGTCGGGGACGAGCGCGCGACGCCGCAGCCAGGCCGCTTCTACGGTGGGTGGATCACGTCCCGGATCGTCGGGCCGTTCAAGGGCGAGCCCGGCACATCCGGCTGGTAGCCGTCGGCCACTCGACGACCCGTCAGTCGGCGGTCGGCACGCCCAGGATGTTGAAGCCCCCGTCGACGTAGATCACCTCACCGGTGACCGCGCTCGACAGATCGGATCCGAGGTAGACGGCCGTCCGGCCGACGTCTTCCGGGGTGATGCTCGCCCGCAGCGGGGCGACGTCTGCGAACGCGCCGTACATCTTCTTGAACCCGGCGATGCCCGCGGCCGCCAACGTCCGGACCGGGCCGGCGCTGATCGCGTTCACGCGGATCCCATCGGGTCCAAGGTCCGCCGCAAGGTAGCGGACCGACGCCTCGAGGGCCGCCTTCGCGACGCCCATCACGTTGTAGTTGCCGACGACCTTCTCCGCGCCGTAGTAGGTCAGGGTCATGACGCTCGACCCGCGGTCGAGGAACGGTCGCGCCTCGCGCGCGAGCGCGACGAGCGAGTACGCGCTCACGTCGAGCGCCAGCGCGAAGCCCTCGCGCGACGTGTCGACGAACCCGCCATCGAGGTCCTCGCGGCGTGCGAACGCCAGCGCGTGGACGAGGATGTCGACGCGGCCGTAGGTGGACCCCCACTTGGCGAAGACGGCCCGGATCTGGTCGTCGTCCTGGACGTCGCACGGCTCGACGAAGGTCGATCCGATGGAGGCCGCGAGTGGTCGGACCCGTTTCTCGATGAGGCTCTCGACGGAGCTGAAGCC
Organism: uncultured Chloroflexia bacterium; assembly: GCA_963783135.1. Taxonomy (GTDB): domain Bacteria; phylum Chloroflexota; class Limnocylindria; order Limnocylindrales; family CSP1-4; genus Chersky-267. Next base: position 1,086,266 of record CAWAMH010000005.1, read on the forward strand.
GACCGTCGCCCCCGCCTCATGGAAGGCCCGCGCGATGCCCCAGGCGATCGAATGATCGTTGGCGACGCCGAAGATCAGCGCGTTCTTGCCCTCGAGCAGTCCCATCGGGCGAGCGTAGCAGACGGGTACCATCCGACGACGACCCTCGGAGGATCCAAGCCAGGTGCCCACGCCAACGCCATCGTTCCCGACGATGCCGGCCGACCTGCGGGCCGTCCTGTCCGGCATCCGGGCACTCCTGCTCGACCTCGACGGCGTCATCGTCCTCAAGGGTGAGCTCCTGCCCGGCGCGGGCGAAGCGCTCGCCGAGCTGGAGGCCCGGGCGATCCCGTATCGGATCGTGACGAACACGTCGCTCGTCAGCCGCGCCAGCCTGTCGCGGTGGGGCGACCGCCTTGGGGCCCCGATCCCGGCCGACCGGATCATGAGCGCGCTGTCAGCGAGCGCCGCGTTCACCCGTCATCGGTATCCCGGTCAGCCACTGTTCGTCATCGCCTCGACCGACGCCCTCACCGAGTTCGAGGGCCAACGTTTGCTGTCCGCGGATGAGGCTGACGCCCCCGATGCTCGCGCGGCCGCCGTCGTCGTCGGCGATGCGCCGGAGGCCATCACATACGACAACCTCAACCGGGCGTTCCGCCTCGTCCGGGCTGGCGCCGAGCTCATCGGGATGCATCGCAATCCGTGGTGGCTCACGCCGGACGGCCCGACACTCGACTCGGGGGCGATGGTCACCGGTCTCGAGTTCGCCACCGAGCGATCGGCCCGGATCCTCGGCAAGCCCTCGGCCGACTTCTTCCGCGAGGCGGCGATGCGCTCGGCGCCGAGATCCGCGCGCGGGGTGGCCCGCGGCTTCTGCGACGCGAGATCGCGATGGTCGGCGACGATATCCGGACCGACGTGCTCGCCGCCCAGCGGGTCGGGCTGCACGGCGTGTTCGTCATGTCCGGCAAGCACGGGCTCGATGACGTCGAGACGATCTCGGCGGGTCGCGGCGGGCGGCGGCCGGATGGCATCGCGCCGACCCTCCGGGAGGTCGTTGGCGCGCTGAGTTGACGGGTCGGGTCGGCCACCGACGGTTTCACCCGCGGGTCGAGCCGGTCAGCCGGCACCTCGGCGACGATCCTCGTCGAGGAGCTCCTGGGTCGTCCCATGGGCGACCTCGGCCGCCCGGCTCGAGCCGGTCACCGCGAACAGGAACGCCTCGCGGTCGAGCGACCACAGCTCGACGTCCGTGAGCGTCACGACGGTCGCGGTCCGCGGGACGTCGCGGAGCAGGGCGATCTGCCCGAACGCCCCCCCGGCGCCGAGGGTCCGGATCGATCGACCGGCCTGGAAGACCTCGACGCTGCCGTCAGCCACGATGTAGAACCGATCGCCGTGGTCGCCTTCGCGGACGACCGTCGTGCCGGCCGGCACGATCGTCCGGGCCAGGTTCCGGGCCGCGGCGGCCAGGACCGGCGGCGCGACCGGCGCGAACAGGTCGAGACCCTGCAGCAGCTCGACCTGACGCGCGGGCACGTCGATCCGCGCCTCGATGCGGCTCAGTCGCAGCCACAACGCGAGGACGACGAGCGGCATCAGCGCCGCGGTCATGACGAGACCCCCGACGAGCCCCACGAGCTGGTAGGCGATCCCGGCCACGAGCGACCCGATCGCCATGCCGGCCATCGAGAAGCCTTCGACGAGACCGAAGACGCCGGACAGGACCTCGCGCGGGGCGACCCGTTGGAGGAGCGTCCGACCGGCGACGTCGAACAGCGCCACGCCGAGGCCGGCCACGGCGAGCAGCCCGAGCGCCGCGGCGAACCCCGGACCGAGCGCGACGAGGGCCACGGCCAGACCGAAGGCCAGCGCCCCGGCGAGGAGCCAGCCGCTGAGCCGTCCGCTGCCGGCCAGCGCGAGGGACATCGCGCCGCCCAGCACCGCGCCGAGCCCGAGCGCCGCGTTGAGGTACCCAGCGCCCGAGCCGCCCGCATCGAGCGAGTCCGTGGCGAGCACGACGATGAACACGTCGAGGGCGCCGAGGACGAGGAAGTGGCAGGCGAGCAGGAGGACGATGAACAGCGAGTCGCGGTCGTGGAGCACCGCCCGCATCCCGTCGAGGAGTCGCGCCGGTCCTCCGGCGTCGTCGGCGCCGGGGGTGCCCGCATCCGGGGCCGGATCGGCGACCCGAGGTCGGATCCCGAGCACGAGGATCATGGCGACGAGCGCTACGACCGCCGCGGCCACGAACACCGCCCCGGGCGAGGCCACCGCCATGATCAAGCCGGCTGCCAGAGGGCCGAGCAGGCCGCCCCAGGCCTCGAAGATCGTGTTGACGGCGTTCGCCGAGGTCAGCTCCTCGGGGGTCTCGGCGAACTCGGGCATGAGCGAGGACTGGATCGGCCGAGGAAGCGTCACGAGGGTCGCGGCCGCGATCGCTCCGGCGTAGACGACAAGAGGCGGCGCGCCGATGAGGATCGCGCCGCCCGTGGCGAGGACCGCGAGGCCGATGACCCCGTATGACGCCGCCTGGACCCGCTCGCGCCGGTAGCGGTCGGCCAGACCCGCGCCCAACGGCGCGAAGATCGCCGCCGGGACCAGCTGAGCGACCGCCACGACCCCGACCGACGCGGGCCCGGTGGCGTCGTTCGCGTAGACGAGCACCGCGATCCACGTCCCGAGCTCGATGACGATGAACCCGAGATAGGCGAACTCGAGCCGGCGCAGGTCCCGGTTCGCGAGGGCCCGTCGGATCGCGACGCTCGCTGTCTGGAGTCGGCCGGTCAGAGGCGTCAGGACGCTCAGGCTCGTCTCTCCGCTCGGGCATGTCTCGGCCGGCCGCTCGGCGGTCGCAGCGTAACGGGTCGGCGGCCCGACCGGCCGGCGGCGCTACACTGGCGGCCAGCCAGCCGCGACCGCCTGAAGGGACGCGGCCCCATCGATGCCCGACGGATGACGGAGACCACGATGTCGACCGAGGCGAGCCCGCGCCTGAAGATCACCTACGCCACCCTCCGCAACGACAACGAGGAGCTCCACGCTCAGTACGAGGCCGGCCTGGCCAAGGCTCACGCGATGCTGGGAACCTCGTACCGGAACTTCGTCGGAGGCGTCGAACGCGACGGCGAGGGCACGTTCGAGAAACGGACCCCGATCGACGGCTCCGTGATGGGCACGTTCGCGAAGGGCACCCGCGCGGACGTCCGGGACGCGATCGCCGCCGCCCGTGAGGCCTTCCCGGCCTGGGGCCGTCGGCCCTGGCAGGAGCGGGTCGCGATCCTCCGGCGCGTCGCAGATGTGATCAGCGAGCGCCAGATGGAGTTCAGCGCGCTGCTCTCGATGGAGGTCGGCAAGAACCGGCTCGAGGCGCTCGGCGACGTCGAGGAGACCGCCGATCTCATCCGCTGGTCGTGCGACATGATGGAGCGCAACCACGGCTTCGACGACGTCATGGGCAACCTCGGTGACGAGACGGTCCATACCCGGTCGGTCCTCAAGCCGTACGGCGTGTGGGGCGTCATCAGCCCGTTCAACTTCCCGTTCGCGCTGAGCGGCGGGCCAGCCGGCGGCGCGCTCGTCGCTGGCAACACCGTCGTGTACAAGCCGTCCTCGGACGCGCCCCTGTCCGGGGCCTGCCTGCTCCAGGCGACGCGCGATGCCGGCGTCCCCGACGGCGTGTTCAACATGGTCATGGGCCCGGGCGAGACGGTCGGGGACGAGCTCCAGACGAACCCCGGCGTCGATGGCGTCATCTTCACCGGGTCATTCGAGGTCGGGTTCGGGCTGTACAAGAACTTCGCCAAGAGCTATCCGAAGCCGGTCATCGTCGAGATGGGCGGCAAGAACCCGGCGATCGTCTCCCGGCACGCGGACCTCGACGAGGCCGCCGAGGGGATCATGCGCTCGGCCTTCGGCTTCTCCGGTCAGAAGTGCTCGGCGAACAGCCGGGTCTACGTCGAGCGCCCGGTCCACGACGAGCTCGTGCGTCGACTCGTGGAGAAGACCGAGGCGATCACGATCGGCGACCCGACCGACCGCCGCAACTGGCTCGGGCCGGTCATCAACGCGAAGGCCGTCGCCCGCTACGAGGCGGCCGTCGCCGACGTCTGCTCGGCCGGTCGCCTGGCCATCGGCGGCGAGCGGGTGACCGAGCACGGCCTGGACAGTGGCTTCTTCGTCGCCCCGACGGTCGCCCTGGACCTGCCCCTGGACCACCGGCTGTTCCGCGACGAACTGTTCGTGCCGTTCACCGCGGTCGCTGCGGTCGACTCGATCGAGGAGGCGCTGCGTCTGTCGAACGACACGAACCTCGGTCTGACCGCTGGCTTGTACTCCGACGACAAGGACGAGATCGACCGCTTCCTCGACGAGATCGAGGCGGGCGTGGTCTACGTGAACCGGCGGGCCGGCGCCACCACCGGCGCCTGGCCGGGGATCCAGCCGTTCGGCGGCTGGAAGGGGAGCACGGCGACGGGCAAGGCCGGCGGCGGCTTCTACTACGTCCAGCAGTTCATGCGCGAGCAGAGCCAGACGATCGTCGACTGACCCGCCGACGGGGCGGCCGGCCGGGGGCCGATCCGGCGTGGCGACCGTCGCGCTCAGTGGCGATCGGCCAGGGCGTCGTTGATCTCGGCCTGGTACGGGACGCCCGATCGGGGTGCGCTCGAGCCAGAGCAGGTACTCCGGATCGTGCTTCGCGAGCTGATCGATCGTCCAGCCCTCGTAGCGACCGAACTCCAGGACGGTGCCCGTGCCGGTCATGATCCGCGTCGTCAACGGCGAGTCGGCGATCGGTTCAGGAGGTGGCTCGAGCGGCGGCTCGGCCGTGATCACGGACCTCGTGGGCGAGCCCCAGCCGGCGATCGTAGGCCGCTCGTCGCTCGGGATCGCCGAGCTCCGCCCAGGCCTTGTTGATCAGCGACATCGAGTGGACGTCGCCGCCCGTGTCGGGGTGGAAGACCCGCGCCAGCCGACGATAGGCGTCCCGGATGGCGTCCGGATCCGCGTCCGAGGTGAGACCGAGGATGGTGTAGAACGTGATCCGTTCGCCGGGTCGACGCCTCTCGGTCGATGCGGTGGTCACGGGACGAGCCTAGACGCCCGGACCCGCGGTGGCGATAGGTCGTAGGGGCCAAAGTCCTGACCTGTAGCGGCTACGACGCATGGGCCATGAGTACCGGACCTGGTCCTGGCGACCGCAGCCGGCCGATCGGCTTACCAGACGTCGCCGGGCCGCCAGTCGCAGCTGATCGCGAGGGTCGGGTCGAGCGGGGGTGACGTCGGAGTCTCCAGCACGAGGATGAAGCCCTCTTCATCCGGGGTCCGGCGGAGGCCGTCCGTCGTCCGCACATACGCCCGGCCGTGCCAGGTCAGCCAGCCGAGGCGTTCGTAGAACGCGTGACGACCGGTGCCCAGCGCGCCGAGCTCGAACATCGTGCGGATGTACGTCGTCGCATCGGCCATCACGAGCGACCCGTAGCCGGCGTTCTGGTGCGCCGGTGACGTCGCGACCGCCTCGACGTACCCGGTCCGGAGCGGCACGTCGCCGACATGGAGCTCGCGCTCGACGACCGACGCGTGGGCGACGATCCCGCCGTCCACGTCGAGCACGAAGTGGACGCCGCCGAGTCCGTGGTCCCAGTCAGCGTCGGTGAACGCCTCCTCGTCGCCCGGCCCGAACGCCTCGTCGAGCAGTGCCCGGATGGCCCGGAGCTCGGACCCACTCAGGCCGGCGGTCGGCACGCGACGCAGGTGCCGTCGTCCGGGCTCGTCGTCCACGCCGCGGCTCATGACCGTGAGTCTAGCCAGCGCGACGTCCTGGCCGGCGAGCACGCTCGGCTGGGACGAACGGGCGATTGCGCCCCGGCTTCCTCGACTGCGACAGTACCGCGGCGATCACGGTCGCCGGGACCCGTCACAGGGGGATCAGATGCGGTTCTTCCAACGCGACGCCAAGGCTGCCGGCCCGGCCGACATCGATGGGTTCTGGGCCTGGTGGTCAGTGGCACGAGGTCGGGTCGCCGAGGGGATCGGCGACGGATCGGTCGGTGGCCTCGTCGACGAGATCTCCGATCGCGTCAGGCGCGTCGATCCGCGCCTGGCCTGGGAGCTCGCACCGGGCTCGGGTGCGGAGCACGCGCTCGTCGTCACGCCGGAGGGGAATGCCGAGGTCCGCCCGAGCGCGATGGCCTGGCTCGCGGCGGCCCCGCCGGCGGACGCGACCTGGGAGTACCACGCCTCCCGCCAGCCGGGCCATCTGGGCTCGTTGGGGATCGGCGGGGCGATGATCGACCTCGCGGACGTCCGCGTGATCGCGGCCTGGAACGAGTCTCGCGAAGTCGTGAATGTCCATCTCTGGCATCCGGCGTTCCCCGGCGTGCCCCTCCAGGTCCGCCAGCAGGTGGCCTTCCTGTTCCTTGACAACCTGCTCGGCGAGGATGGCGTCGAACGGTGGATCGGCTCGATCGAGATCCTCGACGCCGACCCCGGTGGACGGACTCCCGAGGAGCTGCGCGACGAGGTCGCCCGTCGTGCTGCGACGGCGACCGGCGAGGCCTGGGTCCTCGCCGAGCGCAGCGATGGCCGAGGCGATCGCGCCCTCGTGTCGGCGAACGGGGCCTTGAAGCCGATCGATCACCCGTTGGCCACCGAGCATCTCCTGATCACCGTCGACCGCGGCCTCGACCAGCTCGCCGGATCCGCCGAGCTCCAGGAGCTGAACGCCGCCGAGGACGAGCTCGTCGCATCGCTCGAGGCGCAGGGCGTCAGCTACGCCGGACGGGTCACGGAGCGCCGCCGTCGCCTGATCCACTTCGTCTGTGAGGATCCGGATCCGGCTGCCGAGGCGGCGCGTCATTGGGCGGCGCGGTTCGGCCGATTCGGACCGCGGGTCGAGATCCGGCGCGACCCGACGTGGGCGTTCCGGCGCGAACTCCTGGGCTGATCCGCGTTCCTAGCGGTCGAGCACCGACAGGACGTTCCCGGCGGGATCCTTGAACCAGGCGATCGTCGGCCCGTCGCCGCGGACGATCCCCTTCGCATCCATCGTGCCCACCGGCAGGTCGTAGTGCTCGAACGCCACGCCGGCGGCGGTCAGCGCATCGACCGTCCGCTCGACGTCGTCGACGACGAAGTTCAGGATCGTGAATGTCGCGGGCACGTGGTCCGGCTTCGGGTAGACGAACACGCGCGTCCCACCGGCGAGTTGCAGGTCGAGATTGCCCATCGGGCCGTCCTCGACATCGAGCCCGAGCGTTTCGGCGTAGAACGCCCTGGCCTTGGCCAGGTCGTCGACCGAGAACCCCGAGAAGGCCCGGCTGTGCTCGAGCATGGCGTATCCCTCCGTCGTGGTCAGGTGGCGGTGTCGGAGAAGAGGCGGTGGCGCGCTGGCTGGTCCTCGTCGATCTCCGGCAGTCGATCGCCGTAGTCCGGAAAGTGATTGTCCACCCGGTCGTCGTTGACCGAGGAGATCTCGCCGGCCAACACCGTCCCCGAGCCGGGCTCGGCCCAGAAGCTGTGGTAGAGCCGCGGTGGGATCGTCAGGCTCTGTCCCGGCCGAAGTCCGAGCGTGGATCCACGCGGGACGACCGTTCGATGTCCATCCACGCTCACGTCGACCGGGGTGTCGAGGCGGGCGAGGTCGGGTCCGGCGTTGGCCAGCTCGACGACGAGGACGCCTCCCGCGCGGACCGCGATGTCCTCCATCTTGCGGAAGTGGAGATGGAACGGCAGGACCCGGCCCTCGGTCTGCATGAGCACTTTCTCCGCGTACGGCTTCGGGTAGCGAGGATCGTCGACCCGACCGTTCCGCATGGTGAAGATGACGACGCCGACGCGGGCGAAGTCGCCCGTCCCGAAGTCGGACACGTCCCAACCGAGCATCGTTGCGCGGATCTCGTCGACCTCGGGCCCGGTCAGCGCCCAGTCCTCGGCCGTCCAGCGTGCGAAGGGTGGCAGGGCAAAGCCGACTCGATCCAGGAACGCAAGCGCGTCGTCGATCGCCCGATCGATCTCGGAACGTCGCACCGCCACCTCCCTCTTCCGGGGGCGACCCGCGCCGGTGGCGCGGTCGACGACCGATCGTACGCGCCGCCGGCCATGCCTGCCGCGAGGCCGGTTCGGCTATCGTCGGAGGCAGGAGGCGGACCGTGGCCGCGAACGACTACCAATTCATCACCACCTGGCGGGTGCCAGCGACCGCAGACGAGATCAGCGCGGTCCTCGGCGACGCGGAGGGCCTCGCTCGCTGGTGGCCGTCGGTCTACCTCGAGGTCCATGTCCTCGCCGCCGGCGATCCCGCCGGCGTGGGCAAGGTCGTCGACCTGTGGACGAAGGGCTGGTTGCCGTACACATTGCGCTGGCGGTTCACCGTCACGGAGTCGGATCCGCCGCGAGGCTTCCACCTCGTCGCGTCCGGAGACTTCGTTGGCGAAGGGACGTGGACCCTCTCCGACGGAGGCGATCACATCCCATGAGCGTCGCGCCCGGTCGGACACTCGAGCACCGAGCCGCTGCCACTGACGGCCGCGGGGCTGGGGCGCCGGCGGTCAGCCAGGATCGAGCTCGAGGCGGTAGTACCGTCCGACCGCCAGAATGTGGCGGCGGGCGAGTCGATAGATCAGGTTGCCGGGGAACGGATGCTGTCGGGTGGCATCGATCGCTCGATCGCGTTCGGGGCCGGAGGGGAGCAACGATGCTGCGAAGGAGACGGATGTCTGACCGGGCCAGCTCAGAAGGAGCCGACCATCGGCGGCGTCGAGGTTCCGGGTCCACTGGGCAGGCCCGTTCGGGTGCCCCAGGTACCAGCCTTCGTCCGCCACGAGCAGACCGAGAAGGATCCTGCGCGGCAGCCCGGTGCGCCGGCCGGCGATCGTCACCTGGACCACGTTGCCCAGCCCGAACCCGAGCCACAGCAGCCACAACGGCCGGTCGAGCCAGCCGAGCATCCGATAGAGCGCCCGAAAGCCGACGCGCCAGGCGCCTGATCCCTCGGATGCAGGTCGGACCGTCACACCCTGGCTACGCAGCTCGGAGACGTTCGGATCGGTCGTGGTGGGGGTTCCGGGTCCCGCGTGGAGGGAGCGATACGATCCTGCAACGGACCGGTCGCGTGCGGATGGGCCGGGCAGAGGCGAGCGTCGATACACAGATGACATGCTTCGGCTGACCACGATCGCGCGCCTGGCGGCATCGCCTGCGGCGCGGGGGCTCCTCTCGAACGCGGCCCGGTCGGCGACAGCCCGAGAGCTCGCTCGACAGGCCGTGCACGATCCTCGCGGGCTGGCTCGCCATCTCGCCGACCCGGGAGCGGCCCAGGTCCTGCTCGGGCGGGCGATCCGGGATCCTGCCGTCCGCGAGGCCGCGCGGGTCGGCATGGTGTTCGTGCCGATCCACTACGCGGTCCTCGGGAACGCCGCGTTGTGGGGTGCGCGCCGGGTCGCGCGACGCTATCACGCGACCTCCGACGGTGACCCCGGATGGGCCGATCCACGCAAGCCGCCGCTCAAGAACGTGACACCGGACACAACCACCGATCGAACCGAGGATGGCCGCCCGGTCGGTGGCCCGGAGCGCTAGCCTCAGCAGATGAGCGAGCCCATCGAGCCGCACCTCGCCCGCGCCCGCGCGATCCTCCGTGACGCTCCGCTGATCGACGGTCACAATGACCTCGCCTACGCCCTCCGTGAGCGAGTCGGCATCCGCACGTCGACCATCGACCTTCGGGCGGACGTCGCGGGGCTCGACACGGACATCGTCCGGCTCCGGTCCGGCGGCGTCGGCGGCCAGTTCTGGTCGGTCTGGGTGCCGGCCGCCCTGCCGGAGCTCGAGGCACTCCGGATGGCCCTCGAGCAGCTCGACATCGTCCATCGGTTCATCGAGCGCTACCCGGAGACGTTCGCGCTCGCCAGGACCGCCGACGAGGTCGAAGGCGCCTTTGGGTCGGGCCGGATCGCCTCGCTCATCGGCGTCGAGGGTGGCTCCATGATCGCGAGCTCGATGGCCGCGCTCCGCCAGCTCCACGCCCGGGGCGTCCGATACATGACGCTGACCCATTGGCGAACGACGCGCTGGGCCGACGCGGCAACGGACGCGCCCCGCCACGATGGGCTGACCCCGTTCGGGGTCGCGGTCGTCCGCGAGATGAACCGGCTGGGGATGCTCGTCGACCTGAGCCACGTCTCGCCGGCGACCATGACCGCCGCGCTCGACGCCAGTGCGGCGCCGGTGATCTTCTCCCACTCGGGCGCTCGCGCGGTGACCGACCATCCCCGCAACGTCCCGGACGAGATCCTGCGCCGCGTGCCGGCCAACGGCGGGATCGTCATGGCCGTGTTCCTGTCCGGCTTCATCTCGACGGACGTGGCGCGCCACCTGGAGCCGTACATGGCCGCCGAGGACGCCTACACGGCGGCGCATCCGGAGGCCAGCGCAGCCGAACTCGAGACACGTCAGCTCGAGTGGCTGGCCGAGCATCCCGCGCCGCGGACGACCATCGGCCAGGTCGCCGACCACATCGACCACCTCCGCTCGGTCATGGGCGTCGACCACGTCGGGATCGGCAGCGACTTCGATGGGGGAGAGCTGCTCCCGGACGGACTCGAGGACGTCTCGGGCTTCCCGTCCCTCATCGCCGAACTCCTTCGCCGCGGCTACCAGGATGACGAGGTCCGGGCCATCGCCGGCGGCAACATCCTGCGCGTGATGCGCGGGGCCGAGGCGGTCGCGCAGGCGCTCCAGGCGACGACGGCGCCATCGGAAGCGACGATCGAGGATCTGGACGCCGCCGGCTAGGTGGGCGCACGGGCCCGTCTGATAGACTCTCGATAGTATCCAGTCTGCATACTTTCTATGCGCTCGGAGGTCCGCTCGTGGCTCAGGTGTCGTCTCGACTCGCGGGTTCGCGCCCGGTCCCCGACCTCGTCACCGAGGTCCCCGGCCCGAAGGCTCGCGCCCACGTCGCCTACGACGAGACGTGGACGTCGCCGAGCCTGCCCCGGGCCTATCCGATCGTCCCGGTGCGCGGCGACGGACTGACCGTGGAGGACATCGACGGCAACCTGTTCCTCGACTTCGCCGCCGGGATCGCCGTCAACTCGACCGGTCACAGCCACCCGCAGGTCGTCGCGGCGATCAAGGAGCAGGCCGCCGAGCTCATCCACTTCAGCGCCTCGGACTTCTATCTGCCGATCTACCCGGAGGTGTGTGAGCGGATCGCGCGGATCGCGCCGATCGACGGCCCCGCCAGGGTCTACCTCGGCAACTCCGGGACGGAAGTCGTCGAGACGGCCATCAAACTCGCCCGGTACGCGACCCATCGGCCGTACGTCGTGGCGTTCCTCGGCGCCTTCCACGGCCGGTCCTACGGCTCGGTCAGCCTGACGGCCTCGAAGGCCAAGTACCACGCCGGGTTCGGACCGCTCCTGCCGGGGGTGTTCCACGCCCCGTATGGCCACGTCGAGGACCTGCGCTGGTTCGACGAGGTCCTGTTCGACAAGCTCGCCCCGGCCAACGAGGTCGCTGCGATCATCGTCGAGCCGATCCAGGGTGAAGGCGGCTACATCGTCCCCGAGGACGGCTTCCTCCAGGGCCTCCGCGAGATCTGCGATCGGCACGGGATCCTGCTCGTCGCCGACGAGATCCAGTCGGGCGCGGGGCGGACGGGCAAGATGTGGGCGGTCGATCACTGGGGCGTCAAGCCCGACATCCTGCTGACGGCCAAGGGGATCGCGAGCGGCATGACCCTCAGCGCGCTCGTCGCGAAGGCATCGATCCTCGAGGCATGGGGGCCCGGCGCCCACGGCTCCACCTACGGTGGCAACCCGGTGGCGTGTGCCGCCGCCCTGGCCACGATCGACCTGCTCGAGGGCGGTCTCGTCGAGAACGCCCGGATCCGGGGCGAGCAGGCGTTCGTCGGGCTGCGTCGCCTGCAGGTCCGTCGACCCAAGCTCATCACCGACGTCCGCGGCAAGGGCCTGATGATCGGCATCGAGTTCGACACGCCCGACCACGCCGAGGAGGTCCAGTGGTCGTGCTTCGAGCGGGGGCTCCTCGTCCTCGAGTGCGGCAAGTCGAGCGTCCGGATGTCGCCGGCGCTGACCGTGAGCGAGGACGAGATGGCGACCGCCCTCCGGATCTTCGGCGAGGCGGTCGCGGCGGTCGCGCACGAGCACGGCGAGATCCGCGCCGCGGCCGAGGCGGCCGGCGCGCTCAACGAGGTCGAGGCCGCCGGCTGACGGCCGGTGCGCGGTGACGCCGCCGATCTGCGCCGGCCATCGCCGTCAGACGATGATCGCGTCCTCCGGCTCGGCCGCGCTCAGGTCCGAGCCCCACAGCCGGCCGGCAATGACGGCCAGGCCGAGCAGGATCGCCACGCCCATGATCGGCGCGCCGATCCGCTTGAGCTCGGCGGATGCCGCGATCAAGCCCGACGAGGAAGACGATCAGACCGCCGTTCATCGCCCAGAACACGACCTGGTCGGCCCATGCCCAACGGCTCCGACGGTCGGCGGCCAGACCGAGCGCCAGCCCGAAGATCAGGTTCGTGATGACGCCGATGAACGCCGTGTGGTCGCTCGCGACGAGCACGCCCTGCGGGATCTTCGACGGGTCGCCGGTCGAGATGAACAGGGACACGACGTACAGGAAGATCGCCGTCGCGATGACGACGAAGACGGCCGAGGCCGCGACGTGTCGCTCGGGCGTCGCCGTCCGCCAATCGACTGCGGACGGCGGTCCGGACGACGCGCCAGGTGAAGATGCCGACCGCGATGAGCTCGACGAGCAGGTAGATCCCGCCGACGATCTGCGTGGCGCTCTCATCGAGGAACAGCAGCGTCAACGCGAGCAGGAGGCCGCCACCGAACAGCGCCACGATCTGGACGAGGCCCGCCCGCGAGCGACGCCGGAGCCCGACGAGTCGCCACTCGAGCAGACCCATCGCGACGAGGATCAGATAGCTGAAGACCATCGTCCCGGCATGGGCGCCGATGGCATCCGCGCCACCCGGGAACAGGACCGTGCCGCTTGCGAGCTGGATCTGGATGAGCACGCCGATGATCGCGCCGTAGGCGAAGCTCGTGAGCCCGAGCGTGACCGCCAGGAAGGCGATCGTCGGTTCGCGGGCGAGCGTCCACCAGGCCCACCCGACGAGCCACAGGATCGCGATCAGAAGCAGCGTCCCGGTCACCGCCCGGGCGGGCAGGCTGCCCGAGTAGAAGGCGGCCACGTAGACCGGGATGAGGACCGCGAGGGCGATGGCCAGCCGGCGGTCGGCGGCCCGGGCGAGCCAGAACCCACCGGCCACGAGGCCCAGGGTCACCCAGCCGAGGGTCCCCGAGTGGACATGGGTGAGGATCTGGTTGCGATCGAACTCATACAGGTCGAGTCCGTTCACGATGCCGATCACGACGGTGACCACGAACAGCGCCATCGCCACCAGGAAGAGTCCGCGGACCACCGGCGCCCAGGCCGGCCGTGCTGCCATCATCTGCGTCCCTCCATCCCGTTCGTGCGGTCCCTCCTCGACCGCGCACTCCCTACCGCGCATCGTACGCAACGGGCGCCTGTCCGACACCCGTCCCGCTCGGCCGCGATAATCGGGCGGTGAGCAGCTCGAAGGTCGCGACGATGCGCGACGCCGTCGCCGATCTCGTCCGCGACGGCGACACCGTGGCGATCGAGGGCTTCACCCACCTCATCTCGTTCGCCGCCGGCCACGAGATCGTCCGCCAGCGGAAACGCGATCTGACCCTGGCCAGGCTCACCCCGGACCTGATCTACGACCAGATGATCGCGGGTGGCGTCGCCCGCAAGCTCATCTTCAGCTGGCTCGGGAACCCGGGCGTCGGCGGCCTCAACGCGATCCGGCGTCGGATCGAGGACGCCGACCCGGAGCCGCTCGAGATCGAGGAGTACAGCCACTTCGGGATGGTCGGGCGGTACACCGCCGGAGCGGCCAACCTGCCGTTCTACCCGCTCCGGTCGTACTTCGAGACCGACCTGCCCAAGGCGAACCCGCTGATCCGCGAGATCGAATCGCCCTACGGCGACGGCGTGGTCTATGCGGTGCCGCCGCTCCGGCCCGACGTCACGGTCGTCCATGCCCAGCGCGCCGATGCGAGCGGCAACACCCAGGTCTGGGGCCTGCTCGGCTGCCAGAAGGAGGCTGCGTTCGCGGCCGACCGCGTGATCGTCGTCGTCGAGGAGCTCGTGGACGAGGCTGTCGTCCGGTCCGACCCGAACCGGACGATCATCCCGGGCCTGGTCGTCGACGCGGTCGTCGTCGAGCCGTGGGGGGCGCACCCGTCGTACGTCCAGGGCGCCTACGACCGCGACAACCGGTTCTATCTCGACTGGGATCCGATCAGCCGGGACGAGGCCGCGGTCCAGGCCTGGCTGGCCGACTGGGTCTACGGCCTCGACGGTCGCGCGGCCTACATCGAGAAGCTCGGCGCCGAGCGGGTCGCGTCGCTCCGCCCATCCGGCTCGGCCCCGTCCGGCTCGGTCGACTACGGGCAGTACCGATGAGCCGTCGCGCGCGCATCGCCGTGCGGGATCGGTGGGCCGTCGGTGATGCCAGTCGGTGCATCGCCGAGCGGGATCGGAGGGCCGTCGGTGATGCACTGATCGGCATCGCGGACAACCCCTTTATGGGTCGCTCGGTCACCGGCCCCACGTTCGCCTCGAGCGCGTCATGACCGCGGAGACTGCAGCCGCACAGGCATTCTCCAAGTCCGAGATGATGATCGTGGCCGCCGCGCGCGAGCTCGCTGGTCAGCGGGTCTGCTTCGTCGGGGTCGGCCTGCCGAACATCGCGGTCAACCTCGCCAAGCGGACGGTGGCGCCCGAGCTCGAGCTCGTCTACGAGGCCGGCGTGTTCGGCGCCGAGCCGGCTCGCCTGCCGCTGTCGATCGGCGATCCCACGATCGTCACCGGGGCCACGGCGGTCACGAGCATGTTCGAGCTGTTCAGCTTCTACCTGCAGGGCGGGCTCATCGACGTCGGCTTCCTCGGCGCCGCCCAGATCGACCGGTTCGGCAACATCAACACGACCATCATCGGCGACGACTACGACCACCCGGCGACGCGTCTGCCGGGCTCGGGCGGCGCCTGCGAGATCGCGATCAACGCGCGCCAGGTCTTCGTGATCATGCGCCAGTCGAAGCGCTCGTTCGTGGAGCGGATCGACTTCCGGACGAGCCCGGGCAACCTCGGCGGGGCGGCCAACGCCGCTCGGATCCGGCGCGAGCAGGGCTGGCTCGGCAGCGGTCCGTCGGTCGTCGTGACCGACCTTGGCATCTACCACTTCGACGAGACCGGTGAGATGCGGCTCGATTCGCTCCATCCGGGGGCGACGCTGGAGGCGGTGCGCGCCACGATCGGTTGGGACCCCCACGTGGCCCCCGATCTCGGCACGACCCCGGAGCCGACACCGGACGAGCTGCGGCTCATCCGCGTCGAGCTCGACCCAGGGGGCACCTACACGAAGTAGCGCACCTGGCCGCCGAGGTGGTCCAGACGCTCATCCGGCTCCGGGCCTGACCCTCAGCCGGCAGGATCGGACGCCGCCGCCCGGCGCTCCTCTCAGCCGGCGCGGCGAACGACGAGCGTGCTCGCGATCTTGTCGTGCCAGCCCTGCTTGCGCCGGTCGAAGGCGACCCAGATCAGGCCGAGGTAGAAGACCCAGATCGAGATCAGGTAGCCGATGTAGCGCAGGAACGAGGTCCCGAGCCCGATCTTCGTCCCGTCGGACTCGCGCCGGACCTGCATCCCGAGCGCCAGCTGGCCGAGCGTGCCGCCGAGCCACGACCACAGGATGATGTGGTAGAGCGCGTGGATCAGCCAGTTCAGGGCGAGCGCCCCGAAGGCGATGCCGAGCCACCGGCCGACCGCGGCGACGATCTCGGAGTCGGACGCCACCAGCCGCCCGGTGACCGGATCGAGCTGCGTGAGCTCCCTCCAGTTCGTGTCGTCGAAGGCTCCGAAGACGACGCCGAAGACGATGCTGAAGACGATCGCGAACAGGAACCCGTCGATGAGGTACGCGACGAATCGGCGCCAGAACCCGGCGTAGGCGTAGCCCGGGGCCGGGCCCTCCTCCTGTGCGGGCGCCGGCTCGGCCCATTGGCTCGGAGCGGCCGGAGGGGGTAGCGCCGCCGCCGGGGGCGGGGTCTGGGCCCACCCGCTCGGCTCGGCCGCGGCGGGAGGCGGAGCTGCGGCGGGCGGCGGTGCGGCCGGTGGCGGCGGGGTCGGCACCGGCTCCGTCGGCGACATGTCCGGCTGTGGCTGCGGCCCGGCCGCTCCGCTGCCTGCCGTCGGATCCTGCTCCGTCATGACCCATCCTCCAGTCGGGCGGTGTCCGGTCCGCTCCGCCCCGAGCCTACATCACGCCGGAAGGGTCGCGGGCTCGCCACCCGACGGACGGACGACCAGCACCGGGCAGCCAGCGTGGTGGACGACGTGGTCCGAGACGCTGCCCAGGAGGAACCGCCCGACGGTCGACCGGCCGTGGGTCCCGACGACGATCAGGTCCGCGCCCTCGGCCTGGGCAGCGGTCACGATCGCGTCGCCTGCGTCACCCTCCCACACGAGGTAGTTGGCCCGCGCCCCGGCGGCGCGCGCCTCGCCGACGATCGTCTGCGCCCGGAGGGCACGGGTCTCGCGCGCCTCCGGCCGGGCCGCCAGCCGCGTCACGCCGGCCTTGCTCGTCTCGAGGACGGTCATGACGAGCAGGTCCGCGCCGAGCCGGATCGCCAGGTCGGTGGCCGCGGCCGTGGCCGCGCTCGAGGCCGAGGTCAGATCGGTCGCCAGGAGGATCGTGTCGATCCGGGCGACGCGCTCACCCTCGGTCGCGTCGAGCGCCGACTCGAAACCGGGGTCCACGGTCTCTGCCGCCTAGCTCACGAGCGCGTTGACGATCGCGTCGACGTCTGACTTCTTCGGCACCACGATGAACGTGTTGACCATCCCGAACATCCCGGCCATCCCTTCGACGTGGGGCAGGATGTGGCAGTGGAACGCCCAGATCCCCGGGCGATCCGCCGTGAGCGTCGCGTCCCAGCGTTCGCCCGGGTTCACCCCGAGCGTGTCGCACGAGAACGCCGCACCGCCGAGCGGGATGCCGTCGCGGGCGACGACCCGCATCGCATACCCGTGGCTGTGCCAGGGATGCATCATGATCCCCTCGTTCATGAACCGGACGAGGACGGTCTCGCCGACCGCCGCCAGGACCGGCACCGTCGCCGGGAAGCCGTGACCGTTGATCGTGAACCCGCCGAGCGAGTCGTTCGAGATCCAGATGTACTCGCGGTCGTATTTCACCGGCGGGGCCTTGGGCTCGACGATGAACGCCCCGAGGAGCCCGCGGCCGACCTGGTCCGTCGCGTTGTGGTGCGAGTGGTACATGTGCGAGCCCGGGTTGCTGGCCGTGAACTCGTACGTGTAGGTCTGGCCCGGGATGATCGGCTGCTGGGTCACGAACGGCACGCCGTCCTGGAAGAAATCGGTCTGCTCGACCCCGTGGAAGTGGACCCCGGTCGTCTCCTTGAGGTTGTTCGTGAAGACCGCCCGGATCTTGTCGCCCTGGTCGACCCGGATCGTCGGGCCCGGCCACTGCTTCGAGTAGCCGAGGGCCTTGACCGTCGGCTTGAGCTCGTCGATCTTCTGGTCGATCTCATCGATCGTCAGCTCGAAGACCTTGACGTCGCCGTCCAGCTTGGGCTTCAGCGGTGAGAGCGCCTCGTCCAGGACGATCTGTGAGCCGACCGACATGAATGCCGGTTTCTGGCTGAGCTCCGGATAGCCCCCCTGCGCGCCCAGGATGTCGACGAGCTTGGCGAACGCTTCGTCGCCGTAGATGCCCTTGAGCGCCGGCGCGAGGTCGCCGATGTAGCGACGGACGACCGTCCGGGCGTCGAGGTCATGCTGGGTCCAGCCCGTCGGCAGCGGCTCGGTCGGGGCGGTCGAGGGCGTGGCCGATCCGGCCGGCGCCGAACTCGGCGCCGCCGAATGGCCGGCGTCGTGGCTGGCTGCCGCGCTCGCCGCGGCCACGGCGGACGGCGATGGCGATGCACCGGCGAGCGGCGCCTGGCTCGCGCCCGGCATGTACGTCCAGGATGGCGCGCCCCCTGGCGTGCACGAGGCGATCGTCGCGGCGACCAGGCCGCCGCCGGCGACCGCAGCGCCGCGGAGGAAGCCGCGCCGGGACAGCGCACTCGGGCGCTCGGCGTCCGCCCGGATCGGGTTCGGTGGGGGACGTGGACGTGGGGACGAAGGTGGTATCCATGGTCGGTCAGTATCCGCGAGGGTCGGGCAGCCTCAGAAGTGACCTCCGGCCCGGACGCGCGGGCCGGACGGCAGAATGGACCGTCACCGGCTGCTAGGCTCTGGGACGTGCCTGATCCCGCTCCGGCCCATGATCCGAGTCCGCTCCGATCGACCGGTCTCACGGCCGACGCGGTCCTCGATCTGGTCGACGCCCTCGACAGCGCGACACGCAGGCATCGCCGGCGTCGTGTCGTTCGAGCGCGTCCTCCAGCTCATCGTCGACCGTGCCCGGGAGCTCGTGCAGGCGGACTACGCCGCGCTCGGGATCGCCGACAGCCACGGCCGGCTGGAACGGTTCGTGACGAGTGGCCTGACCCGCGAGGAGCGCGAGCGGATCGGTCCGCTGCCGCAGGGACACGGCCTCCTCGGTCTGCTCATCCACGACGCGGTCCCCGTCCGGATCCGCGACATCGCGGGCCACCCGCAGAGCCACGGCTTTCCGCCCCACCACCCGCCGATGCACTCGTTCCTCGGCGTCCCGATCACGGTCCGGGGACGCGTCGTCGGCGACTTCTACCTGACCGACAAGCGAGGTGCGCCCGAGTTCGACCCGGCCGATCAGGCGATCGTCGAGATGTTCGCGCTCCATGCCGGCATCGCGATCGAGAACGCCCGCCTCCACGAGGAGGTCCAGCGGCTGGCCGTCGTCGAGGAGCGCGAGCGGATCGGCCAGGACCTCCACGACGGGATCATCCAGGGCCTGTACGGCGTCGGCCTCTCGCTCGAGGACGTGCCCGAGCTGATGATCGACGACCCAGCCGAGGCCCAGGCTCGCGTCGAGCGCGCGATCGAAGGCATCCACCTGGCGATCCGGGACATCCGGAACTTCATCTTCGGGCTGCGCCCCGAGCGGCTGAGCGACGTCGGTCTGGTCGGCGGGCTGGCCGCGGTCGCCGAGGAGTTCCGCTTGAACACCGTCGTCGATGTCGAGCTCGACGCCGACGAGACGCTCAACGAGGAGCTCCCGCCCGAGGTCACGACCCAGCTCCTCCACATCGCCCAGGAGGCGCTCAGCAACGTCGCCCGGCACGCCGCCGCCAGCCAGGCCGTCGTGTCGCTCCACGCCGAGGCCGATGCGGCCACCGGCGGCGCGATCGTCCTGGAGATCGCCGACAACGGGGTCGGTTTCGATCCGGCCGAGCCGCGCTCCCAGGACCACCGCGGTCTCGCCAACGTCCAGGCCCGGGCGGCCGCGATCGGCGGTCGTCTCGAGGTCGTCGCCGAGCCGGGTGCTGGCACGCGTATCATCGTCCGGGTCCCGCGCCGTCGGGAAGCATGAGCCCGGCGAGTCCGGACAGGGGAGCGTCCACCGTGCCCGAAGCCACCGAACGCGAGGGGTCTGTCGTCCGACCGCTCCGCCTCCTCGTCGTCGACGACCACGAGGTGGTCCGCCAGGGCCTGGCGTCGGTCCTCGACCGGCGCGAGGCGTTCCAGGTCGTGGCCGAGGCCGGCAGCGTGGCCGAGGCGCTCGAGATGGCCCGCCGATTCGAGCCGGACATCGTGATCATGGACGTGCGCCTGCCGGACGGCTCGGGGATCGAGGCCTGCCGGGAGATCCGGGCCGAGCTGCCCGCGACACGGGTCGTGATCCTGACGAGCTACCCGGACGAGGAGGCGGTCTTCTCGGCGATCATCGCCGGAGCGAGCGGCTACCTGCTGAAGCAGATCCGGGCGCGCGATCTCGTCGCGGCGCTCGAGGCGGTCGGCCGCGGCGAATCGCTGCTGGACCCGGCGGTGACCGAGAAGGTCCTCGAACGGGTCCGCCGGATCGCCAGCGGGACGTACACCGACGAGCTCGCCGCGCTCACCCCGCAGGAACGCAAGATCCTGATGCTCGTCGCCGAGGGCAAGACGAACAAGGAGATCGCTGCCGACGTGTTCCTGTCGGACAAGACCGTCAAGAACTACGTCAGCTCGATCCTGTCGAAGCTCAACCTCGAGCGCCGGGCCCAGGCCGCCGCGTTCGTGGCCAAGCATCGGATCTCCGGCGAGGGCTGAGCGCGGTCGGATGGTCCCTGCGCAGAGGGCCGTTCGGCCCTCGGCGCAGATCGTCCGGCGACCCATCATCAGCGTGTGGTGGGCGCCGGAGGGGACGCCCGGCGCCCACCCCGAGCCCGCTACCATGACTTCGTGACGGCCCAGCGGATCGCCCCCGACGACGGCGCGCCCATCGTCCACGTCGAGTCGCTGACCCGGCGGTTCGGGACGGTCACCGCGCTCGACGACCTCAGCCTGGAACTCAGGTCGGGGATCATCGGGCTCGTCGGCGCGAACGGCGCCGGGAAGTCGACCCTGATCAAGATCCTGCTCGGCCTCCTGGCGCCGACGAAGGGTCGCGTCGCCGTCCTCGGGATCGATCCGACCGCCCACGGGACCGTCCTCCGCCAGTGGCTCGGGTACATGCCCGAGCACAATGCGCTGCCACCGGATGTCAGTGCGACCGAGCTCGTGACCCACCTCGCCCAGCTGTCCGGGCTGCCGCGCGCGGCGGCCCGCGAACGGACATCCGAGGTCCTCCGTCACGTCGGGCTGTACGAGGAGCGCTACCGGCCGATCGGCGGCTACTCGACCGGGATGCGTCAGCGGGTCCAGCTCGCCCAGGCGCTCGTCCACGGCCCTCGGCTGCTCCTCCTCGACGAGCCGACGAACGGGCTCGATCCGGCCGGCCGCGACGAGATGCTCGACCTGATCAAGCGGACCGGGAGCGAGTTCGGCATCGCCGTCATCCTGGCCAGCCACCTCCTCGGCGAGATCGAGCAGGTCTGCGACTTCCTCGTCGCGATCGATGCCGGCCATCTCCTCCGCGCGGCGCCGCTGACCGACTTCACCGGCGAGACCGGGCTCCTGACCGTCGAGGTCGAGGATGGCCGCGACGCCCTGGTCGAGCGGCTCGGCCAACGCGGGCTGCGCGTGCTGACCGGGGTCGGCGAGGGGCAGGGCCGGACGATCCGGGTCGCGCTCGAGGGCCCGCCGCCGTACGACATCATCCGCGACGAGGTCGCCGATCTCGGGCTGCCGCTCGTCCGGATCGAACGCGGCCGGCACACGCTCGAGGACCTGTTCCGCGAGCCCGATGCGGCGGTCGACGCGTGACCGGGAACATCTACGACCTCGGCTATCGCGGCTACGACGGCCCGCGTCTCGGCCGGCGCCACGCTGCCGCGACGCTCGCGAGGCATTCCACCCGGAGCGTCTTCGGGATCGGCCGGACGATGCGGGCGAAGATCATCCCGGGCATCTGCATCGGCCTTCCTGCGCTCGTCGCGCTCATCCTCGTCGGGATCCGGGCGATCGCCGCCCGGAGCGGGGTGGGGGACATCCCGGTCATCCCTGGCCACGACGCCCTCTACCCGCTCAACTGGGTGTTCCCGCTCCTGTTCGTGGCCGCCCAGGCCCCCGAGCTGCTCGGGCGCGACCTGCGCTACCGGGTGCTGACGCTGTACTTCTCGCGTGCCCTCCGCCGGCCGGACTATGCGATCGCCAAGCTCATCGCCCTGACGATCGGTGTCAGCGTCATCCTGCTGCTGCCCCAGCTGTTGCTCTCGGGCGGGATGGTGCTGATGAACGCCGACGTCGGCGCCGCGCTGCGGACCGAGGCGGCCGCGATGCCCGCGATCGTCGGCTCGTCGATCTCGATCGCTTTCGTGGCGTCCGCGTTCGCGTTGGTGATCGCCTCGCTCACGCCCCGCCGGGCCTATGCCACCGCGGCGATCTTCGGCGCCTGGATCATCCCGGGCATCCTGTCCGCGATCGTCATCGGGCTCGACCTCGGTGAGGCCGCCCACTGGGTCGTCCTGCTCGATATCGGGTCGCTGCTCGACGGTCTGAACGCCTGGTTCTTCGGTGTCGCCCCGTCGGCGCCGGCGCTCGTCGGCTCGGACCTATCCATGGACGTGGTCGGCGCGACCGCGATGCTCGTCGGCGTCGGCGCGACGATCGTCCTGGTCTGGCGCTACCTCCGGATCCAGGCATGAGCGACGAACGCCTCGCCGGCTGGGGCACGCCCGGGTACGTCGCACCGAGCGCGGCGCCCCTCGATCCGACGGCGCTCGTGGAGCTCCAGGCGGTCTCTCGCTGGTACGGCAACGTCGTCGCGGTCAACGACATCTCGTTCGCGCTCCGGCCCGGGATCACCGGCCTGCTCGGACCGAACGGCGCCGGCAAGTCGACCCTGCTCCACATGATCTCCGGGCTGCTCCAGCCGTCCGCGGGCCGGGTCACGGTCACCGGCCAGGCGGTCTGGCGGAACCCGATGCTGTATCGGCTCATCGGGCTGGTGCCGGAACGCGAGGCCGTCTATCCGTTCCTGACCGGCCGGGAGTTCGCGCTGCTCAATGCCCAGCTCCAGGGACGCCCCGACGCCGCCGATGCCGCCGCCCGGGCGATCGCGACCGTCGAGCTGACGGAGTCCGCCGATCGGCCGATCGGCACGTACTCGAAGGGGATGCGCCAGCGGGCGAAGATCGCCGGGGCGCTCGTCCACGATCCGCCGATCCTCCTGCTCGACGAGCCGTTCAACGGGATGGACCCGCGCCAGCGGCTGCACATGATGGAGCTCCTCCGGCGGATGGCCGGCGAGGGCCGGACGATCCTGTTCAGCTCGCACATCCTCGAAGAGGTCGAGCGGCTCGCCCAGAACGTGCTCGTGATCGTCGCCGGTCGGCTGGCCGCGTCGGGCGACTTCCGCGAGATCCGGCGGCTGATGACGGACCGGCCCCACACGTTCACGATCCGCTCCTCGGACGACCGCCTTCTGGCGGCCGGGCTGGTCGGCCACGGGTCGGTCTACGGGGTCGAGCTGACCGACGGGCGACTCGCCGTCCGGACGTCCGACTTCGACGGGTTCACCCGGGCGATCGCCGGGATCGCCCGGAGCGCCGGTCTGTCGCTCCTCGAGGTCCGTCCGACCGACGAGGACCTCGAGAGCGTCTTCGGCTACCTGGTGCGGCGATGATCGGCGTCATCGCCGGCCTGACCCTTCGCTCGCTGGCCGGGCGCCGACGGGTCGTCGCCGTGAGCCTGCTCGGGGCGCTGCCGATCCTGCTCGCGGTGATGGTCCGGCTCAGCGGTCGCTCGACGGGTCTGGACACGGTCACCGCGACGGTGATGGACCGGCTCGTGGTGTCGACGCTCGTGCCACTCATCGCGCTCGTGTTCGGGACATCGGCGCTCGGTTCCGAGCTCGACGACGGGACCGCCGTCTATCTCCTCGCCAAACCGATCGCGCGCTGGCGCATCGTCGTGGCGAAGGTCCTCGTGGCCGCCGGTCTGGCGGTCCTCGTGACCGCCCCGGCGGCATTCATCGCCGCGCTCATCCTCGGTGGGTCGGGTGGGTTGACCGCGGCGTTCGGCTTCGCGGTCGGTGCGGCGGTGGCGGCCACGCTCTACGTGGTCATCTTCCTGGCCCTTAGCCTGGTGACCGGCCGAGCCCTGGCGATCGGCCTCGTCTACATCCTCGTCTGGGAGGGGGTCCTTGCGGGCCTCTTCGCGGGGACGCGGGTCTTGAGCATCCGCCAGTACGCCCTGGGCATCGCCGACGCGATCGCCGGCGGCGGTCGCGCATCCGTCGGGACGAGCCTGCCCGGGACGACCGCGCTCATCTCGGCGGTGATCGTCGGCGCGGTGGCGGTGATCATCGCCATCCAGCGGCTGCGGTCGTACGAGGTCGGCGACGCCGACTGAGCCGGGCGTGACGACGTCGTCAGACGGGCTGCGTGCCCGCTCCCGCGCGGCCCTCACGACCGGTGCGACGCTCGCCGCGTTCCGGGTGCCGGGCTATCGCGCGCTGTGGCTCAGCAGCGCGACCGCGGCGGCCGGGCTGGCGGTCACGATGGTCGCGATCGGCTGGGTCGCGCTGGTCGTGACGGACTCGGCGCTGGCAGTCGGCGCCACGTACGCGGTCAGGTTCCTGCCGGCGCTCGTCCTGGCGATCCCGCTCGGCGGCCTCGTCGACCGGTTCGACCGACGGCGGACGATGATCCTCGTCGATCTCCTCTATGTCGTGCCGCTCGTGGCGGCAGCGCTGCTCGCCGACCTGGGCGGACTCGGACTGGCGGCGCTCCTCGTGCTGAGCCTCACCCTGGGCGTCATCGACATGCTCCGCGGCAGCGCGACGCAGGCCTATGCGTTCGACCTGGCCGGCGCCGACGGCGCGACGAACGCCATCGCCCTCGGCAATCTCGGTGGTTATCTGCTCGGCACGATCGGCGCGATCGCCGGTGGTGTCGCGATCGAGCAGGTCGGGGTCGGAAGCGCCTTCGTGCTGGCCGCCGCCGCGACTGCGGTCGCCGGGCTCGTGCTGCTCGGCCTCGGCAGGAAGGCGGGTCGCAGCGCGGATGCGAGCGTTCCGATCGGCCGGCCGACCCGGACGACGCCGAGCCTGCGTCGGTCGATGACGCTGATCGTCCGCAATCGGTTGGTGGCGCTCATCGCCCTCGTGGTCATCGTCGGTGAGGTCTTCGGGTTCTCCAGCCAGACCCTCTACCCGACGTTCGTCCGCGACATCCTCCATTCCGACGCGACCGGGCTCGGCGTGCTGGCCGCGGCGCGCAACGTCGGGGCGGTCGTCGGGCTCCTCGTCCTGGCTCGGCTCGGCCTCGGCGGCCGGGGTGGCCGTCGCCTGCTGCTCGCAGCGATGTCCCTCGGGCTGGCTCTGCTCATCTTCGCGTTGAGCTCGTCGTTCGCGCTGTCGGCCGTGCTGATGGTGGCCGTCGGCGGGTTCGCGGCCGGGCTCGATACCCTCGGGCAGTCGCTCATCCAGCGCGCCGTCGACGATGACGAGCGCGGCTCGGCGATGGGGGTCTGGTTCTTCGCCCTCGGCTTCGGGCCCTTCGGCCACCTCGCCCTCGGAGCGGCGGCGGTCGCGATCGGAGCGCCGCTCGCGCTGGCGATCAGCGGCAGCCTGCTCGCGTTGACGGCCGTCGCGCTGTCGGGTGTCCGAGCGCTACGCCGACTCGCGTAGCGAGGTCGTGCGGTCCGAACACCGACCGCGCAGCGATCCGGAGCGGTTCTGTCGGGTCATTCGACCTCCGTCGGGGTGAGATATCGCCTGCGGTGGACCAGCTCGATGGTCGGCCCAACGAGATCGACATGGGCGGACAACGGCACGTGGGCCGAGGACGTCCCGACGAACAACAGGATGCGTCCCGCCTCGATGACCCGGCGGAGGTCGGCGCCAACGTACGCGAACTGCTCGGCGGACAAACGGAACGACACGGTCCGACGATCGCCGGGCGCCAGGGTCACGCGCCGGTACCCGCGCAGCTCGAGGACGGGCCTGGCGACCGTCGCCTCCTCGTCCCGGACGTACAGCTGCACGACCTCGTCACCGACGCGATCCCCGATGTTCCTCACCTCCACCGTGACCTCGACCTCGCCCCCGTCGGTCGACAGCTCGTTCCGATCGAGGTGCAGTCTCGACAGCTCGAAGCTCGTGTACGAGCGACCGAATCCGAACGGCCAGAGCGGGGTCGCGGCACCGTCGACATAGGGGCCCTTCCAGTTCGACCGGCCACCGGTCGGGTGGTGGCGGTACGAGACCGGCACCTGACCGACGTGCCGCGGGAACGAGATCGGAAGCTTCCCGCCCGGGTTCGAGGCTCCGGTAAGCACGTCGACGATCGCTTCGGGTCCGGCGGGGCCTGGCACCCAGGCGAGAAGGACCGCGGCGCAATGGCTCGCTGCCCACTCGATCGAGAGCGGACGACCGCTGACGACGACGAGCACGACCGGCGTGCTGGTCGCCACCACGGCTTCGAGCAGCTCCTGTTGGCGGCCGAGGAAGCCGAGCTCGCGCCGATCGCGGAATTCGCCCGTCGTTGCGTCCTCGGTCAAACCGGATCGTTCGCCGAGGACGACGATCGCCACGTCGGCGGCCCGAGCGACGGCGACGGCCTCCTCGATCTCGGCGTCGGTCCCGTCGCGCAGCCCGGTGCCGCGCGCATGTCGGACCTCGCGGCCCCCGAACCCGTCAACGATCGCGTCGAGGATGGTCGTTCGGCCGGCCAGCTCGTCGACCGGTGAGATCGCATGCTCAAGCGGGAACCCGAAGGCATTGGCCTTGCTGCGCATCTCGACGAGGGTCTCGATGTGGAGGAGATGGTGGTAGTCGCCGAGCAGATCGCGCGCGCTCGCCGCATGAGGCCCGATGACCGCGACACGGTGCAGATCGGGGGCGAGGGGCAGGATCCCGTCGTTCTCGACGAGCACCATCGACCGCCGGGCGAGCTCCCGCGCGACGACGGCCTCGGTCGCGCTCAGATCGGCGATCGCCGCGCTGGTCGGCGGATCGACCATAGGGCGCTCGAACAGCCCGAGCCGGAACTTCACCCGAAGGGTCCGCCCGACGGCGGCGTCCAGCACGTCCATCCCGATCCGGCCGTCGGCGAGCGCCTCCAGCAGTGGCTGGCCATATGCGGCCGAGTTCGGCAGGTCGGCGTCGACGCCTGCGCGCAGGGCCAGGGCAGCCGCCGTCCCGAGGCTCCCGGTCAGCCGGTGGTGGGTCGATAGCATCCCGATCGCCGTGTAGTCGGAGGCGACGATCCCGTCGAAGCCCCATCGGCCGCGCAGGATCGTACTCAGCAGCTCCTCATGGGCGTGGCAGGGGACGCCGTCGACATCGCAGTAGGCTGGCATGATGCTCGCTGCCCCTGCATCGCGGACCGCAGCCTCGAACGGGAACAGCTGCTCATCGAGCATCTCGCGCGTCCCGAGGTGGACCGGGGCCTGGTTCAGGCCACCCTCGGCCTGCCCGTGGCCGACCATGTGCTTGGCCGTCGCGATGACGCCCTCGTCCAGGCTCGGACCCTGGAGGCCGCGGACATACGCGCAGCCGAGCTCGGCCGCGAGGTACGGGTCCTCGCCGAAGGTCTCCTCGACCCGGCCCCAGCGCGGATCCCGCGTCACGTCGAGGACGGGCGACAGCGCCTGGCGCGCGCCGGTCGCAAGCATCCGGCGGCGGATGGTGGTGGCCATCCGCTCGACGAGGTCGGTGTCCCAGGCCGCGGCGGCGCCGATCGATTGCTGGAACGACGGCGCATCGCGGGCCAGCAGGCCATGGAGGGTCTCTTCGTGGATGATCGCCGGGATCCCCAGCCGGGTCTCCTCGACGAGGAAGCGCTGGATCTCATTGCCGACCGCGGCGACCTCGAAGGCGTCGAAGTTCGTCGCCCCGGCCAGCCGGCTGATCTGGCCGATCCCCGGGGCGATGAGCTTGTGCGCACGGGCGAGGTCGAGCGTCCCGGCCCCGACGAGCTCGAACGACCAGACCGAGCCGAGCTGTGCGATCTTCTCCTCCGTCGTCATCCGGGCGAGCAGATCCGCGACGCGCCCATCGATCGGCAACGTCGGGTCGCGGTAGCGAGCCTCGGCGGTCGCCATCAGCCCTTCACCGCGCCAGATGCCAGACCGCCGACGATCTGACGCTCGGCGATCAGATAGAACACGAGTGCAGGGATCATCGCCAGAGTCGTGAACGCCAGGACTCCGGCTGTGTCCTGGGAGTACTGGGTCGAGTAATTCGACACGCCGAGCGGCACGGTCTGGGCATCGGGAGAGCTAAGCACGAGGAGTGGCAGCAGGAAGGCGTTCCAGCTGCCAACGATCGCCAGGACCGCGACGGTCGTGAGCGCCGGACGCGACAGCGGCAGCAGGATCCGCCGGAAGAAGCCGAAGCGCGAGCAGCCGTCGATGGCCGCGGCATCCTCGAGCTCCCGCGGGATGCTCCGGAAGAACGGCCGCAGGATCAGGATCGTCACCGGTAGCCCGAACGCCGCCTGCGGCAGGGCGACCCCGAGCGGGTTCTCGAGCAACCCGAGCTGGCGCAGGAGCAGGTACAACGGCAAGATGGCGACCGCGACCGGGAAGAGCAGGCCGAGAGTGAAGAAGGTAAACAGCGCCTCCCGCCCGCGGAAGGCGAACCGGGCGAAGACGAACGCGGCGAGGGCCGAGACCGCCACCACGACGACCGTTGTGATCGCGGCGATGACGGCGCTGTTCGCCACGTCTCGCCAGAACGAGCCTGACGCCAGAAGCGTCGTGTAGTTCTCTGGTACCCACGGATCGGGTAACGCGATCGGATTCGCGGCGATCTGCCCGGTCGACCGGAATCCTCCGAGGACCGCATAGATGAGTGGCACCAGGATCACTGCCGCGACCGACAGGAGCAAGAGATACAGGAACAGTCGCGACGCCGCCGCCCGGAACCGCGCGCGGGTGCTCGAGCGACCGCGGACGACGGCGGTCATGACATCACCTCGCGAACCCCGTGACTGCGCCGTCGATATCCCGGCGGAGAACGAATCGCTGGTACGCAAGGGAGACCGCGAAGGCCAGCACGAACAGGATGACGGCGACCGCGCTTCCGTAGCCGAGCTGATACCTCCTGAAGCCCCAATCGATCATGTAGGTCGCCATGGTGTTCGACGCATTGAACGGCCCGCCACCGGTCGTGACCCAGATCAGGTCGAACAGCTGGAGCGAACCGATGATCGCCAGGAAGACCGAGATCCGGATCGTCGGACCTAGCAGCGGCAGGGTGATGTAGCGGATCGTTTGAGGACGACTGGCGCCGTCGATCGCGGCAGCCTCCTCGAGCTCCCTCGGGATCCCCTGAAGTCCGGCGAGGTAGAGCACCGTGTGAAACCCGAAGTACTTCCAGGAGATCACGACGAACATCGTGAACAGGACGATGTTCAGGTCGGCGACCCATAGCTGGACAAGGGCGCCGAGCCCGCCGGCGCGGAGCGTTTGATCGACCATCCCATCAGGCTGAAGGAGGAGCTGCCAGATGACTCCGGTTATGACCTCCGAGATGACAAATGGGGCGAAGAAGATCGTCCGCAGGACGGCGCGACCCCTGATCCGTGCGTTCAAGCCAAGGGCGAGCGCCAAGGCGAATGGCAGCTGCAGGAAGACGGACAGGGCGGCCAGTAGCAGGCAATGGCCGACCGCGCCGATGAAGACCGGGTCGCCCAGAGCGCGCTGGTAGTTCGCCAACCCGACGAATCTGGTCAGCGGCTCGATCCCGTTCCATTTGAACAAGCTGAAGTAGACGGACTGGGCGATCGGAAGCAGGACGAACACGACATAGACCGCCAGCGCCGGCAGCAGGAAGGCGGCGATCTCCGCCCATCTCATGACGAGGCGCCGACGCGCCATCGCCCGCGGTGCTCCACGAGCGATGGCTGCGTTATTCATGGTCTTCGCGATCGAATCCTGCGCCGCGGGCTTGGCGACGTTGCCAGCCCGCGGCGTGCCAGGTCATGCGCTCAGCTGCCGCCCGCAACGGCGTTGATCGCCTTGACGACGGCGTCGGGGGTCAACTTGCCGGCGAACAATCCCTGGACGGCCTCGTTCACGGCACCGCCGACCGCCGCTGGGAATGCCTGGTCGAGATAGAGCTGGACGAACTTCGCCTTGGCTCGATTCTCGATCAGCTCCTTCATGTTGGGATCGGTCACGGCGCTCTCGGTACCGACCGTGACAGGCAGGCCACTCGCGTCCTTCGCGTAGGCCGTGGCCACTTCCTGACTGACGA
Organism: uncultured Chloroflexia bacterium; assembly: GCA_963783135.1. Classification (GTDB taxonomy): domain Bacteria; phylum Chloroflexota; class Limnocylindria; order Limnocylindrales; family CSP1-4; genus Chersky-267. Next base: position 1,116,111 of record CAWAMH010000005.1, read on the forward strand.
GGTATTTCAGGAAGTCGACGGTCTCGGGTGGTGCGTCCTTCGAGACCGCATACCCGTCGCCGCCACCGATGGCATCGGTCACGTCGCCGGCTCCGCCGGTCACCGCTGGGAACGAGAACCAGCCGAGCTTGTCGGTCGGCAGCCCCTTCCCGTCGGGGGTGAGCGGTTGCATGACGCCGGGCTCCCACTGGCCCATCAACTCCATCGCGGCCTTCCCGTTGGCGAGCAGGGAAGACGCGCTGCTCGCTCCGGTCTGGGCCGGCGCGCCGAGGAAGCCCGTCTGGAACGGCTCCGCTTCGACGAGCTTCTTCATCTGATTGCCGGCCTCGACGAAGCACGGGTCAGCGAACGTGTTGCCCTTGACGGCGGCGAGCATCTTGTCCCGACCGCAGATGCGAAGGGCCAGGTACTCCCAGTAGAACGCTCCGGTCCACGAGTCCTTCTCGCCGAGGGCGATCGGCGTGATGCCTGCGGCCTTCAGTTTCGTGACAGCGGCCAGGAGCTCGTCCAGGGTGGCCGGAGGGGCGGTGATCCCGGCTTGCCGGAACAGATCCTTGTTGTACCAGAACCCCACAACGCCGAGGTCGTAGGGGATGCCGTATTGCTTACCATCGACCTGGTACAGACTGGCTGCACCGGGGTTGATCGTGCTGATCCACGGCGCCGCGGCCGCAGTGATGTCCTCGACCTTGCCCGCTTGGACCTGCTCCGCGAGCCCGCCACCGCCCCATGACTGGTAGAGGTCGGGGGGCGTGCTGCCATTCAGTGCCACCGGGATCTTCGTCTTGAAATCCTCGTTCTGCATCGGGACGTTCTTGATGATCACGCCTGGGTGCGCGGCCATGTAGTCGGCCGTGACCTTGGCCCAGAGCGCCTTTCGCGGGTCCTTGTCTCCGTTGTTCCACCATTCGATGGTGACCGGGGCCACCGACGGGGCGGCCGCCTGACTGGCCGGCGCAGTCGTCGGCGCTGTACTCGGGGCTGTGCTGGCGGTGCCGCTTGAACAGGCACCGATGAGCACGGCTATGCCCCCGAGGACCCCGACCAATCGCAAACGTGTCGACACGGTCCGACCTCCTCTCATCCTCAACTCCTCCACGTAGTTCGGCGCGATCCAGTCACGTGTCTCCTTCTAGCGGTTCCGGGGCAGCCGCTCCTTGTGATGCCCGCCTGTCGTTACGACAGCGGGGCAAGGGATAGCCGGGTCAAGCGCCTCCGAAGCGGCGGACGATCTCGCCCCGCCCAGGGGAGGAGGCGCCCGGCGGGACGAGATCGTCCGATGCGAGGACTCGTCGCAGGATCGGCCCGTAGGGACGCGATCGACGAGGAGATCGTGGCCGAGCATGTGTCCGGGCCAGGTCCTGGCCCGGAGATCGGCAGGCGGCCAGCGGTCCGCATGGCGTCCTCGCGCTGCGAAAGTTTCGAATCAGACGTCGGTCACTTTCGAAAGCGCACTGTATGACTCCGGGCCGGCAGCGTCAAGGTCCGATTGACACTTTGCACGACACCGACGTCGAAAGTTTCGGTACACTCCTTTACATGGAGCTGATTCCGTCGATCAAGCAGAGCCGATCGAGCCGACCGACGATCGCCCAGGTGGCGAAGCAGGCCGGGGTGTCCGTGCCGACCGTCTCCAAGGTGATCAACGGACGGTCCGATGTCGCGCCCGAGACGCGGCGTCGGGTCGAGGCGATCATCCGCGAGCGTGGCTACAAGCGGCCAGACCGATCCATCCGTCGGGCGCAGCTCATCGAGCTGATCTTCCACGAGCTCGAGAGCGAGTGGGCGCTCGAGCTGGTGATGGGGGTCGAGCAGGTCGCCCGGGAGAACCACCTGGCGGTGGTCATCACCGAGATGCACGGCCGACGGACTCCCGGACGGGGCTGGCTCGAAGGCGTGCTCGACCGCCGCCCGACCGGGGTCATCGCGGTGTTCTCGGATCTCACCGAGACGATGCGCGCGCAACTGAGGACGCGTGACATCCCCTTCGTCGTGGTCGATCCGACCGGCGAGCCGATGCACGACACGCCGTCGGTCGGCGCGACGAACTGGAACGGCGGCCTGGCCGCCACCCGCCACCTCCTGGCGCAAGGCCATCGTCGGGTCGGGGTGATCACCGGCCCGCGGGAGATCCTGTGCAGCCGCGCGCGTCTCGACGGCTACCGGGCCGCGATGGACGCCGCGGGAGTGGCGGTCGATCCGGAGCTCATCCGGTACGGGGATTTCCATGTCGAGTCCGGCGTCCAGCACAGCCGGGCGATGCTGTCGCTCGCCGACCCGCCGACGGCGATCTTCGCCGGCAATGACCTGATGGCCCTCGGCGTGTATCAGGCCGCGCGCGAGGCGCGACTGCACATCCCGGAGGATCTGAGTGTGGTCGGATTCGACGACCTGCCCGTCGCAGAGTGGGTCGGGCCGCCGCTGACGACGGTCCGCCAGCCACTCGCCGAGATGGCCGTCAGCGCGGCGCGTCTCGTCCTGGCCCTCGCCGCAGGCGATCGACCGACCCAGACCCGCGTCGAGCTGGCGACCGAGCTGATCGTCCGCGAGAGCACGGCGCCTCCGGCTGGACGCGGGACGCCGCCGATCGCCTGACCGCGGACGCTCCGGCGGTCCGGCGGTCGTCAGCGCGGGCGACCGAGGCCGGTCACCACGGGACCACCGCTACGAGGCGATCGTAGTCATCGCCGGGTACGCTGCCCTCGATCCGACCCGTGGCCGCGTCGAGCCGGTCGATGTGACCGTCGCGGCGCAGGACGTACAGCGTGCCGCCGTCGGGCGTGAGGGCGAGCGACTCGACGGCGACGCCGGGCTCGAACCGACCGGTGACCGACAGATCGCCGGTCGAGATCGCGAGGATGCCGCCGGCGCCTGCCGCGTAGACGGTCCGTCCATCGGGCGCCACCACGACCCGCCGACCGGTGGGTCCGCTCGCCTGGTGACCGAACTTGGCGAGCACGATCCCGCGGCCTGCCACCGGCCTGACCCGGCTCTCGCGCCGGATCGCGAAGTCCGTCGGGTCGACTTCCTCAACGAGACCGAGCGTCGCGTTGACCGCATAGACCGTCCGGCCGTCGTCGGTCTGCGCGAGACCCCAGTCCGCGGCCGCTGCGGCGTTCGCGGCGTCGTTCGCGGGGAGATCGATGCACAGCGCCCAGCCATCGATGCTGTTCAGGGCATGGATGAACGGGTGCTCGGTGCCGCGATACAGGGTGAGCACGCCGCCGTCAGCGCGGCGCACCTGGGCCAGCGGGTACCCGGCCATGACCTCGTCGATGTTCCGCTTGTCGACGATCGCACCGTCGCGCAACGTCCCCTTCGGCAGCTCCACGGCACGGACCTGGTAGCGCCCGCCGGCGTCGGTGTCGAGGTGCTCGATGACGTAGAGGACCGAGCCGTCCGGCGACAGCGCGTCGTAGTCGAACCGGCCCGTGAGCTCGATGATGCGCGGCTTCGACGTGAACCCGCGTTCGAGGATCGCGAAGCGAGTCCGGCCGGTCGTCCCGGGCTCGACGGCCTCGACGAGGACGATCGTCGAGCCACCGAGCGCCAGCCCGACCGGGACGGGGTCGGGTCCGATCGTCGGCAGACGCCAGGACCCGTCGACGGCAGCGCCGTCGCTCGGAAGGCCGGGCTGGACCCGGACGTCGCGGACGATCGTCGAGCCGGGCTTCAGCTCGGTCGTGATCAGCGAACCCCATTCGTCGGTCGTCGGGACGCCGGTCGGCAGCTCGAGCATCCGCTCGCGCGTGCTGGCCAGGATGACCTCGAGCCCGGGCTGACCCCGGCGCCCGACCGCGAGCCACGCGTCCGACGAGGCGGGCACGGCCGCCGGGGTCGACGCCGGAGGCATGATCGAGTCGCTGCTCGGAGCCGTCGTCCCAGGAGCGCTGAAGCTCGTCGCTGGGCCGTCGGCTCCGGCCGAGCTCTTGGCCGGGGCTCCGGCCATGCAGGCGCTGGTGAAGAGTGCGAGGCAGGCCAGACCGGCGAGTCCGGTCATCGGCGAACGGGTGGAGCGCATCGTCGTGGTCTCCGTGGGAGGTCGGGTCTCGGCGCCGGCGGCGTGGCCGGTCGTCGTCCCATCTACACCGCGGCGCGTCGCCCGGTTCCGGCGCGGTCAGCGCATCGACCTGATCGCGTCAGCGCATCGACTCGGCGATGCGCAGCGCGGTCTCGAGGTCCGGCGCGCCCTCGATCCGGAACGTCAGCGCCCCGTCGTTCCAGGCGAGGACGTTGCCGACGAGCCGGACCTGATCGCTCTCGACCTGGCCATCGGGGTCGACATAGAGCAGTTCGTGGGGCTGCCCCGTGATCCAGAAGCCCGGGTGCCCCGCCACCGTCACGCCCTCGATCGCCGATCCGGCCTGAAGGATCTTCTTGAGGTATCCGCCATCGACCGAGCCGGGGTACTCCATGACGATGATCGCGACGGGCGTGCCATCCGCGGTCGGGGCGCCGGCGGTGGCCGGCATCGACGGCGTCGCGCCGTAGGCCGCGGTCACCTGGGCGCGTGGTGGCTGACCGCGGACGAAGGCTCGGAGCGGCTCGCCGAGCTCAGGCAGCGTCGGCAGGAGGACCGGGTAACCGGCGGCTCGGTCGAGGTCGGCCGGGTCGACCGGGTCCCCGAGTCCGAGCGACTCGAGCGGCCACGAGCTCGGCGCGGGCGACGGCGCGCCCGCGCGGTCGGACGGCCCTGGGCTGACGATGGCTGCCGACGGGGACGCGCCGTGCGCTGGCGACGGGCTCGTCGTCTGGCCGGGACCCAGGATGACGATCCGGAGGCCCGGCAGCCCGAACCCGATCGCCGCCGCGATCCCGGCCAGCACGAGCACGGCCGCGAGGGCCAGCACGAGACCGCGGCGCAACGGCCGAGCGGGCGGCGCCAGGCGGTCGAGCCAGCGAGGTCGGCCGACCGACGGCGGTCCAAGGACTTCGACGCGCATCCGGACCGCCACGGCCAGACCGGGCGCGGCCATCGGGGCGAGCGCTCCGCCGAGGTCGCGCAGGGCGGCCTCGAGGGCGGCGTCGGTGTCGGTCGAGATCGGACGGTCGTTCGTCGGACGGTCGTTCATCGGTCCGGCCTCGCGCCCGGAGGGGTGGCGATCGGCGACGCGGGGTCGATCGTCGTCCTGAGCCGGCCGAGCGCTCGGGACAGACGCGACTTGACGGTCCCGCGCGGGATGCCGAGCGCATCGGCCATCTCGGCCTCGCCGAGATCGAGGAAGTAGCGGTAGCCGATCACCAGCCGGTCGTCCTCGCTCAATCCAGCGAGCGCGTCGAGGAGTGCCGACCGACGCTCGGTGGCGAGGATCGCCGCCTCGGGCGACGGAGCCGCGGCGTCCGAGGGGCGATCCTCTGCGAGTCGCAGGGCGAGTCCCGCCCGCCGGCCGGCCGAGCGACGTCGATTCCGTGCCTCGTTCGCGACGATGCGCAGGATCCACGGCCGGAACGGCGACCCCGTCCGGAAGCGTCCGAGCGACGCATACGCCTTCACGAACGCGTCCTGCACGGCGTCCTCGACATCGGCGCCGCCGGCCAGCACGAGGCCAGCCACTCGCAGCGCCGCGTCCTGATGGCGCCGGACCAGTTCTTCGTAGGCCATCGCGTCGCCTCGCTGCGCGCGTTCGATGAGCTCGGACTCCTCCGTCGGACGGCCCTCCCACGGTTCGCCTGCGACCTTCTTACACCAGCGAGTGCGCCGCGGTTCCCGGGCCGGGTGACGCTGGGGCCGCCGCACGGCACCGTCCGGCCTGCGGCAGTGCGGCAGTGCGGCCGCCGCGTGGCCCGGCACCCCGGATCGGGTCGTCCCGCGTCCGCGGCGTCGTCGATATCACCACCATTGCTATCCGACCGTGTTCGACGGCGCACGAGGGCAGACTCGGGAGCCTTGCCGTCATCGACACGAATGGTGGTGATATCGGGTGCGTCAAGGGTCGATGGGCGGGACCCGAACCGGTCGCGGCATGCCGATGGCCCGTTCGCCAGCAATGGTGGTGATAACCGGAGCTTCAACGAGTCCGCGGCGATACCCCCGGCCATCCGCGAGGGTTCCGACCGGTCCAATTCGGTGCCGGCGGACAACGAGAAACCAGGCGACCGGGCGCAGATCCGGGATCTTCCGTGTATCCTGCGCCGGAACGCGGACCCACCGAACGGGACACGACAACCGAAGATCGCCGCCGAACGGCCGACCTCGTGTCGTCGTCTCGCTGTCAGCTATCGCTGACCCGTCCTCATCCCTGCCACGCTCCGCGTGGCCTTCTTCCTGCGGATGTATCCGTGCCGTCGTGCGGCCAACCCCATCGCCATCGCGCGCAACGCGATGTCCTGGTGGAAAGGAGCACATTGAGCCGGATCCCCATGCGCCTCAGGGCGCTCGCCGCCACGACCTTCGTCGCGGTCGTCCTGCTGACGACCTCGACCACGCCTGACACCCTCGCGGCCCAGACCGTCCCCGCCGCGAGCGTGACCTCTCCCTCGGTCGCCGCCCCGGCGGCCCCCGTCGGTACCCCGATCGCACTGCCGAGTGTCAGCCCGAAGCCACCCACCGGCGGCGCGACGGGAACCGCCAGCGGTGCCGGCACGACCGGATCCGCGACAGCTCGTTCGAGTTCCGTCTCTGACGGCGACCCGGTCCCGCCGGGCACGCCTCCGGCCGCGGCGCCCGCCCCGCCCGTCGTCTCTGCGGCGGCCGTCGTGGTCGCGTTCGCGCGAAGCCACCTTCGCGCCCGCTACCGGCACGACGCCACCGGCCCATCCAGCTTCGACTGCAGCGGCCTGATGTGGCGCGTGTTCAGGGAGGCCGGCCTCAGCGGCAAGGTCAGCACTACGAGCGCGCGCGGGATCTATCTGTCGTACCGCGCCCGCGGCCTGACGTCACGCAAGAACCCTCAGATCGGCGACCTCATCGTCTGGGGTCACGGCAGCCACGTCGGGGTCTACATCGGCAAGGGGCTGGCGATCAGCGCGCTGGTGTCCGGCGTGCGCGTCCACCGCGTCCGCGCGATGTTCACCCCGTTCACGGCCTATCTCCATACCCACCTGTCCGGGATCGAGAAGCCAGCCTGGGAGCTCCAGCTCGCCAAGCACATCCGTTCGCTGCGGCACGCGACGCGCGCTGTCTTCCTCCACGAGGGCGCCACGGGGACGAGTCCGACGAGCGGCATGCTCCGGTCGGGGACGCGGTTCGTCGTCCTTGCCCGGCGCCATGACGGCCGCGGCCGTCTCTGGCTCAAGGCCCTGACGTTCACCGGCAAGACCGGCTGGGTCCGGGCGACGGCCTCGGCCCGCTGACGTCTCGTGGGCGGCGGCCACACGAGCGCTGCCGCCCACGATCCCCGACAACGGTTCGCGACTGACGGCGCCGCCTTCAGGGAGGCCGGAATGGCCTGCCATCTGGGTGACTCCCGGCTCGGGCCGTCGGGTCGCGCGGCACTCATCAGGAAGTGCGCATAAGCCGATAGTCGGGCCATGGACGAGATCTACTCCCTCCAGGCCGACGTCCTCAAGACGCTCGCCAGCCCGCGACGGCTGGAGATCGTCCATCGCCTGGCGGAAGGCCCGTGCGAGGTCGGCCGTCTCGCCGACGAGCTCGGGATGAGCCAGCCCAACGCGTCACAGCACCTCGCGCTGCTCCGGTCGTCCGGGGTCGTCGAGGCCGTCCGCGACGGACGGGAGGTCCGCTACCGGCTGGCCGATCCCGACGTGATGGTCGCCTGCGCGATCATGCGCGGCGTCCTCCAGCGACGGATCGAGCGGTTGGCCGGCCTGCCGAAGGGCCCCGTCGATCGCGCCCACCCACCGTATGCCGCTGCCCGACCGCTCGTGTCGGGCCGGATCCCGACCGAAAGCTGAGGGTCGCCGACCATGGATGAGCCGCTGAACCTGGTCCTCTTCTCCGGGACCGACGACAAGCTCCAGGCCGCCTCCGTCCTCGCGGCGGGCGCCGCGGCACTCGGCCGGCCGGTCAACGTGTTCCTCCAGTACTGGGCGCTCGACGCCTTCCGGGCGGCGCGGATCGACCGCGACCACGGTCTCGCTCCCGAGGCCGGCGATGAGGGCCGCGCCCACGTGAACGCGCTCCGCTTGGCTGGCCAGGCGAGCTGGGCCGACACCCTGCGGATGGCCAAGGACCTCGGCACGGTCGACATCGAGGCCTGCTCCCTGTCGATGGACCTGCTCGGGATCCAGGAGAGCGACCTTGATCCGCTCGTCGACGGTGTCGAGGGCGTGACGTCCTTCTATCTCAATGCCGGCCAGGGTCAGGTCGTCTTCATCTGATCGCCATGACGCGAAAGGGGTGGTCACCATGACCGAGCTCATCCAGATCGACCAGATGGTCGATGCTCGCGGGCTGTCCTGCCCGCTGCCGATCGTCCGGACCGCCATGGCGATCAGGACGATGTCGTCGGGTCAGGCCCTCGAGGTCCTGGCGACCGACCCGGGCTCGGTCAAGGACTTCGCGGCCTGGTCGAAGACGACCGGCCACGAGCTCATCGAGTCCAGCTCCGACGGCGCGGTCTACCGCTTCGTCATCCGCATCCACTGAGCGGAGGTACCCGCCATGACCACGTTGACCGCGATCGCCGAGGCGCCCGTCCGTGAGGTGCCGCCGGGATTGGCGCCTGCGGCCTCACCCGAGCCCGCCGCGGATGCCGAGCCCAAGCTCCGCGACGTCCTGATCATCGACTACAGCGGCGACCTCGAGAAGGTCTGGGCGACGATGATCCTGGCCTCGACGGCCGCGGCGATGGGCGTCAAGACCCGCGTGTTCGTGACCTTCTGGGGACTCCAGGCGTTCGTCAAGGACGAGCGTCGGGTGACCGGGACCAACTGGATGCAGCGGATGATGTCCGTGATGCAGCGACCGGGGATCAGCCATCGGAAGCTGTCGAAGATGAACTTCCTCGGGATGGGGCCCTGGATGATGGGCCGCCTGGCCAAGCAGTACAACGTCGCCAGCCCGAAGGAGCTGCTCGAAGCCGCCCAGCTGATGGGCGTCGAGTTCATCCCGTGCCAGATGACCATGGACATGTTCGGGCTGAAGCGAGAGGACATGATCGAGGGCATGGCCGAACCGGTCGGCGCTGCGACCGTCATCGGGCTCATGACCGAGGGCTCGGCACCCCTGTTCATCTGACGCGTTGCCGGGCTGACTTCCGGCTGAAAGGCAGGCAATCACCATGACCGAGACCGTCGCGCCACCGGAGGTCACCCGTACGATCGATGCCCGCGGCAGCTTCTGCCCGGGGCCGCTGATGGAGCTCATCCGGGGCATCCGCGAAGCCCAGGTCGGCGACATCCTCGAGGTCGACTCCTCGGACACGGGCAGCCGGATCGACATCCCGAAGTGGATCGAGAAGGCGGGCCACCGGCTCGTCGCCATCGAGCGACGCGGGTCGTACGACGCGATCGTCGTCGAGAAGGTTCGGTAGGACGATGGACCGGATCCTCATCCTCGGCGGGGGCGTGGGCGGGACCCTGACCGCGAATCTGCTCGTCAAACGACTTCGCGACCGGATCGATCACGGCGAGGTCGAGGTCACGGTCGTGGACCAGACCGGCAGCCACGTCTACCAGCCTGGGTTCATGTATATCGCGATGGGCGGCGAGCGTGCGGCAAACCTCAAGCGTCCCGAGCGATCGCTGCTCGACCGGCGAGTCCAGCTGGTGGTGGGCGAGGTCGCCAAGGTCGACACCGAATGGCGGACGGTCACCCTCACCGACGGGCTCGAGCTCATGTACGACCAGCTCGTCCTGGCGACCGGCTCGCGGATCGTGCCCGAGTCGATCGAGCACTTCGATGAGGAAGCCGAGCACTTCTACACGGCCGAGGCCGCCGCCGGGCTCCGTGCCGTGCTCGATTCGTTCACGGGCGGTCGCATCGTCATCGGCATCGCCGGGATGCCCTACAAGTGCCCACCGGCGCCATTGGAGGTCGCGTTCCTCATCGAGGCCGAGCTCCGCGAGCGGGGTCTGCGCGCGGCGAGCGAGCTCCACTTCTGCTCGCCGATCGGCCGGGCGTTCACGATCGAATCGGTCAGCGACATGGCGACCCCGATCCTCGAAGAGAAGGGCATCGAGCTGCACACGTTCTTCAATGTCGAGACGATCGACCCCGACCGGAAGACCATCCTCAGCCTCGAGGGTGAAGAGCTCCCGTACGACCTGCTCATCCTCGTGCCGCCCCACAAGGGCCAGCAGTTCCTGATCGACTCGGGTCTAGCGCCCGCTCCTGGCGGCTGGCTGCCGACCGACCGCAACACGCTCGAGGTCGGTGGGCGCCCGGACACCTTCGCCCTGGGCGACGCGACGGACCTGCCTCTTTCGAAGGCGGGCTCGACGGCCCACTTCGAGGCGCCGGTGGTCGTCGAGCGGATCGTTGCTGCGATCGAGGGTCGTGAGCCGAGTGGCAAGCATGCCGACTACCAGGGCAGGGTCATGTGCTTCTTCGAGATCGGCGATGGAAAGGGCACGCTCCTCCAGTTCGACTACGACCACCCGCCGAAGCCGCCGAAGCCGAACCGGTTCTGGCACCTCGGCAAGATCGTGTTCAACAAGACCTACTGGCACACGGTGCCGAAGGGTCGCGTCTGACCCGACCGCACCGACGCGGACGCGCGACCCGACGGAGACCTGCCACGCGGCCCGCCGGGCTCGTCTCGGGAGCCTGACGCGACCGCTAGACTCGGCGCGTGACCGGTCGCGTCTTCCGTCGCTCGCTCGACCCCGAGCCACCGATCGCTGCTCGCGCCGAGGGCTCCACGATCTGGGATGCCGACGGCCGCGCCTACCTCGACGCCGCCGGTGGGGCGATCGTCGTCAACGTCGGCCACGGCCGCAGGTCCGTCGCCGAGGCGATGGCCGAGCAGGCCGGCCGGATCGCCTACGCCCACGGATCGGCGTTCACGAGCGAAGCGCTCGAGGCCTACGCCGCTGAGCTCGGACCACACCTGCCGATCGACGATCCCGCGATCTATCCGGTGTCCGGCGGGTCGGAGGCGATCGAGACCGCGCTCAAGCTCGCCCGGTCGTACCACCTGGCCCGCGGCGAAGCGGACCGGCTCGTCGTGTTCAGCCGCTGGGGGAGCTACCACGGCAACACGATCGGGGCCCTCGATCTGTCTGGCCGCAAACCGCTCCGCCGCCCGTACGAGGGCTGGCTCGGCCGGTTCCGGCACCTGAGCGCGGCGTACCCGTACCGAGCCGGCGACCCGGGCGCGAACGCACTCGAGACGGCGGACGAGCTCGCCGCGGAGCTCGAGCGAGCGATCGAGGCATCGGGACCCGGGACGGTGGCGGCGTTCGTGGCCGAGCCGATCGTCGGTGCCACGCTCGCGGCGGCCGTACCTCCGGAGGGCTACTGGCGGGCGGTCGCCGAGGTCTGTCGCCGCCACGGCGTCCTGCTCATCGCCGACGAGGTCATGACCGGGTTCGGGCGGACCGGTCGGTGGTTCGGGCTCGACCACTGGGGGGTCCGGCCGGACCTCCTCGCCGCGGCCAAGGGAGCGACGTCAGGTTATTGGCCGTTCGGCTTCGTCGCGGCATCCGCGGTTGTGTTCGAGACGGTCACGGCGCCCGGTGCCGGGTTCGTCCACGGATTCACCTACAGCCACCACGTCGTCGGGGCCGCGGTCGCGCGCGAGGTCCTGCGGATCCTCGAGGCCGAGACCCTCGTCGAAGCGAGCGCGACGAAAGGAGACCGACTGACGACGCTGCTGGTCGACCGGCTCGCCGACCATCCGAACGTCGGGGAGATCCGCGGCCGCGGACTCATGGTCGGCGTCGAGCTCGTGGCCGATCGCGCCACGCGCGAGCCGTTCCCCCGCGCGGCCCGCCTGACCGAGGCCATCGTCCGGGCCGCCCGTGCCGGCGGCGTCCTCCTGTACAGCGGCACGGGTCTGGCCAACGGCGTGGACGGGGACTCGATCCTGCTCGGGCCGCCGTTCGTCGTCACCGACGCCGAGCTCGAGCGGATCGCCGATGCGCTGGCCGCTGCGCTCGAGGTGGCTCGGGCGGAGGTTCTCGCTTGAGTGGCGAGACGATCGCGGGCGTGCCGTCGGCCGACCCGCGGGTGACCGCCTCAGGACCGACCGCCTCCCATCGGATCCAGGCGGCGGTCGCGTGGATCGCCTGGTTCATCGCGGTCGTGTCCGGGACGCTCGGCGCCGTCCTCGTCGCGACCGACCAGGCGACCGGCCATCCGTTCCTCGAGCAGACCCCGGTCTCGGGCATCGCGGGCACGGCCATCGCCGTCGGCTATGGATCGGTCGGGCTGCTGCTCGTCCTGCGTCGACCCGGGCTCGTGATCGGTTGGCTGTTCGTCGGGATCGGTGTCGTGGCCGGTCTGTCGAACTACGCCTGGGGCTACGTCGGACTGGGTCTGACCCAGGGCACGGCGCCGGGTCCGTTCTCCGTCGTCGAGATCGCCTGGCTGAACAACGCGCTGACCTATTCGACGTGGGCGGCGCTATCGTTCCTGCTCGTCCTGCTGTTCCCGGACGGACGCCCGCTCGGTCCGCCGTGGCGGATCGTCGTGGTCGCGGCGATCGGGGTGACGATCGTGCTCACCGTCGGGTTGGCGCTCGAGCCCGGCACGCTCCGTCTGTTCGAGACGATCCCGAACCCGCGCCCGGCTCCGGAACCGCTCGGTGCGGTCGCCGAGGCGATGGTCGCGATCGGGCTCGTCGGGCTCATCGCGATCGGCGCGCTGTCAGTCTGGAGCCTCGTCCTCCGCTATCGGCGGGCAGGGTCGACCGAGCGCCGCCAGCTCCGCTGGTTCGCCTGGGGAGCAGTGCTCACCCTCGCCGGCGGGGTCGTCCTGGTGATCACGGCGCTGGCCGTCGCGGCCGAGTCGAGGCTCACGGATCTGAGCTGGGTCATCTTCGCCTGCGCCGCGATCACCCTCCCGATCGCGGCGGTCATCGCGATCCTGCGCGAACGCCTCTACGACATCGACCGGCTCATCAGCCGCACGTTCGTGTTCGGGCTGTTGACGGCGATCCTGGCCGGGCTGTACTCGGCGCTGATCCGACTGTTCAACGCCGTCTTCGTCGATGTCACCCACCAGTCGAACGAACTCGCGCTCGTGCTCACGACGCTCATCCTCGCCACGACCTTCACGCCGATCAAGAAGCGGCTCGAGGACATCGCCGAGCATCGCTTCCGGATCCCGGATGACGCGCCGGCGACGGCCGTGGATGCGGGCCCGGAGCGAGTTCCCGGACCGGGAGCCGACATCGGCTCGATGACCGTGGACGAGCTCGACCGCCGGTTCGAGGCGATCGCCCGCCGGGTCGCCACGGAGGTGCTCGCCGAGTCGAGACCCCCGGGCCGATCAGCGCCGGACGGCGCGGCTCAGGATGACCAGGCCGATCAGGATCAGTACGAGCGGGCCGAGCAGGTCGCCGAAGCCGGGGAAGCCCGGCCACAGGCGTGAGGCCACCTCGGAGCCGCCGGCGAGCGCGAGGATCCCACCCACGACCAGCTGCCAGCCCCACGTACGACGCGCATTCCAGCGCATCGCGGCCACCCCGAGCAGGCCCACCCCGAACAGGAACGTGCCGTACCCGCCGCCGGCCGGGATGAGGCCGAGGTCGATCAGCAGACCCGGCAGGCTGTAGGCCGTGATGAGCAAGCCGGGGTAGAGGCCCCAGCCGCGCCCGGTCGCCCACGACACGAGCAGGGCCACGCCGATCGCCGTGGTGAGCGCCGATCCGAGGAGATGCGCGCTCGGGAACGCGATCCCGAGCAGGAGGATCCCGCCGAACACCACGAGGAACACGCCCATCCACGGCAGCCCGCGGCGGATGTCCTCGTCGTCCCAGGTCCACGACCGCGTCTCGAAGCGGAAGCTGCTTCGGTCGTAGCCGGAACCCGCGCCGGGTTCCTCGATCTCACCGTGGAGCACCGGCGGGCGCTCGTCGTCGGTCATCCGGCGGCCCCCTCGAGGCCGGGCCGGGGATCGCCGGCCGGCGGCAGGTCGTCCTCGTCCTCGACGTGGTCGAAGCCGAGCCGATCCGCGAACCGCTTGAGCGGCCCCGGTGCCCACCAGTTCCAGTCACCGAGCAGGCGCATCGTGGCCGGAACGAGAAGCACTCGGATGATCGTCGCGTCGAGCAGGACCGCGATCGCCATCCCGACTCCGATGCTCTTGATCGTGATGATGTCGGCCAACGCGAACGCGGCGAACACGGAGACCATGATCAGCGCCGCGCCGGTGATGACGCCGGCGGTCTTCGCGAGACCTTCGGCCACGGACGCCGTGTTGTCGCCGGTCCGCCGGTAGGCCTCCTGGATCCGCGACAGGAGCAGGACCTCGTAGTCCATGGACAGCCCGAAGATCACGCTGAACATGATGATCGGGTTGCCCGCCACGGTGTAGCCGAGCGGCGTGAAGTTCAGGAGCCCGCTGAAGTTGCCTTCCTGGAAGATCCAGACGAGCGCGCCGAAGCTGGCACTGATCGACAGCAGGGTCATGATCACCGCCTTGATCGGGATCGCGATCGAGCCGAACAGGAGGAACAGGACGACCGCGCTGGCGATCAGGGTCAGGCCGATCGCGTAGGGCATCCGCTGCGCCTGCGACTGGAGGAAGTCGTAGCCGGCCGCCGCCGCGCCGCCGATGGCCACCGTCGCACCGGTGCCGGGTGCGACCGCCCGGATCGCCGCGGTCATGCTCGTGGCGGCCGGTGTCGCGGCGTCGAGCGGGCTGATGGCGTCGAACCGGACCGTCGAGCCGTTCACGTAGGCCGTCTGGAGCGCCGTGAGCGCCGCGGCGATCTCGGGCGGTCGCTGGGCGGCGGGCAGGGCATAGACCGCGGCGACCTGCTCGGGGGTCATGGCGGCGCCGGTCGCCGGATCGGTCAGGCTGTAGGCGCCTTCGACGTGGTCGATCCCGTTCACCGCTCCCAGGGAGCGGGCATAGCGGGCGAGGACCAGGGCGTTGTCGGCCGACGTCGGGTCGCCGTTGACGGTGACCAGGGCCACGATCGGGCTCGTCTCGCCCTTCGGGAACTCGGACTGGATCGCGACGTAGGCGTCGCGGCTCTCGAGCCCGGCCGGGTAGGCGGACGCGTCGGGGACACCCTGGACGAGCCGGAAGAACGGCAGCCCGAGCAGCAGCAGGAATGCCAGCGTCGGGACCAGGACGCGCCATGGGTGGCGCATCACCTGGCGAGCCACGCGCTCCCACCAGCCGTCACGCGCCCGAGCCGACGGTCCGATCCGGTAGCGG
This sequence comes from uncultured Chloroflexia bacterium, assembly GCA_963783135.1. Taxonomy (GTDB): domain Bacteria; phylum Chloroflexota; class Limnocylindria; order Limnocylindrales; family CSP1-4; genus Chersky-267. The sequence continues at coordinate 1,131,346 of CAWAMH010000005.1, forward strand.
CTGAAGAGTCCGCGCAGGCTGAGCGCGTTGACCCGCGGCCCGAGCATCCCGAGGATCGCCGGCAGGAAGGTCAGCGCGAAGAAGAGGGTGCTCACGACGACGAGGCCGCCGGCGATCCCGATCGAGGCGATCGCCGGTGCCTTGAACAGGAAGAGGCCCGACAGGCCGATGGCGACCGCGACTCCGGAGAACGCGACGGCCTTGCCGCTCGTCGCGATGGCCTTCTCGACGGCCTCGCCGACGGTCCGGCCGCGCGCCAGCTCTTCGCGGAATCGGCTCACGATGAACAGCGAGTAGTCGATGGCGAGGGCGAGCCCGAGCATCGTCGCGATGTTCAGGACATAGATGCTCATCTCGAACCATTGGCTCGCGAAGAAGATCAGGCCGAGCGTCGAGGGGATGGCGAGGCCGGCGACGAGCAACGGCATCCCGGCGGCGATGACCGACGCGAAGACGAAGACGAGGATGAGCGCGGCGAACGGCAACGACACCGTCTCGGCTCGCTGGAGGTCCTTCTCGGACTGGGTGGCCGAGTCCTTCGTGAGCGGCGCGTAGCCGGTGATCTGGGTCGAGTAGCCGGCCGGCGGGACGACCTTCGCCCGGAGCCCATCGACGAGGTCGACCGACTGCTCGTCGGTCGCATCGAGTCGGACGACGACATAGGCGGCGGTCCCGTCGGTGCTGATGAACCGGCGATCGCCGGTCTGGGCGAAGCCGACGACCCCGGCGACGTGCGGGTCGCTCGTCAGCGGCGCGAGCGTCTGGGCGATGGCCGCCTGGTAGGCCGGCGATGTCGCATCGGACGCGGCCGTCGAGCGGAACAGCACGATCAGGCTGCTGCGACCCACCCCGAACTGGTTGGCGAGGGTCTCATCGACGGAGGCGGACTCGGACGAGCTGTCGAGCCAGCCGCCGGAGCTCAGCTGACTCGAGGCTTGCGAGCCGAGGACCCCGAGGACGACGGCGACCACGACCGCCAGCACGGCGACCGGGCGACGGAACCGATAGACGAAGGCTCCCCAGCGGCTGAACATGGTGCGGTCCTTCCTGGTCCGGGACGCGGCGCCGCTGGCGGGCGCCGGGAGGTCGCGTCTCGATCGGCCGGCATCGAGTCTCGTCGAGGTCACCGATGATGGGCGAACGATAGAGAACCGTCATTCTCCTTGTCAAGCCCCAATCTGTCTTGACTGCACGGGAAGTCGTGCGTAGACTCCGAGGGAACGTTCGTTCTGTAGGAGTCGTACCGTGCCGCGTGTCACGCCGGCCCACGAGCAGCAGATCCGCGATCGGATCGTCGCCGCCGCCATCGGGGTCTTCAACGAGAAGGGCTATCGCCGCGCGACGATGCAGGACGTCGTCCGGATGAGCGGGCTGTCGGTCGGTGCGATCTACACCTACTACGCCGGCAAGGACGAGCTCTTCCTCGCCTCCTGCACGTCCTCGATGGAGCGCGGCTTCAGCGAGCTCGGCGACCGCCTCGCGCGAGGCGGGACCAGCGCGGAAAAGCTGGCCATCGCCGTCGGGTTCTTCATCGACTCGCTCGACCCGGGCGACCCGGAGCTGCCCGGTGAGGCGACCTACCTCGTCCAGGCCTGGGCCGAGGCCGGCCAGGCCTCGACGGTCCGTGAGACGTTGATCCGGCGGCGGGAGAAGATCGGCGCGATCGGGCAGATCCTGATCCGGGAAGGGATCGCCCGCGGTGAGCTGCCCGCCTGGCTCGACGTCGAGGCACTGGCGCTCGGCTACAGCGCGCTGCTCGATGGGCTCGTCCTCCAGCGGATCGAGGACGGCGAATCCTGGCGGCGCGACGACGCCGAGCGGCGCGCGTACGCGGTGCTCGAACTGCTCGTCGGGTCGGCGGCGGCCGCCGACCGACCGGCGCTCAAGCGACCGCGCCCACAGCCGTTCAGCTTCGTCCCCGGCACGAGCGCGGACGGCAAGCTCGCGTCCTGACGCGAAGGCGGGGTCCGCCGACGTACGATGGCCGGACGATGGCTCACGCTCAGACGGTCGCCGGCCTGGTCGCACCCGACGTCCTCGGCTTCGTCCTGCCCCACGAGCACACCGGCATCGCCCTGTGGCACGTCCCCGATCGGTGGGATTACTGGGAGCTCACCGTCGACGATGCCGTGGTCGTGCCCGAGCTGACCGCCCTGCGTGCGGCCGGCGGCGGGACGCTCGTCGACCTGACCCTGCCCGGCGTCGGTCGCGACCCGGCCCGGCTGCGCCGCTACGCCGAGGCGAGCGGGCTGAACATCGTCATGGGCTGCGGCTGGTATCGGACCGCCTATTACCCGAGCGAGGCAAGGATCGATCGACGGACCGTCGACGACCTGGCCGACGAACTCGTCCGCGAGATCGAGGACGGCGTGGACGGGACCGGCATCCGGCCGGGGATCATCGGCGAGATCGGGACCGACAAGCCGTGGCTGTCGGCGCAGGAGGAGCGCGTCCACCGGGCCGCCGCCCGAGCCGCCCGGCGGACCGGGCTGGCGATCACCACCCACGCGGTCCTGTCGCCGGTCGGGCTCGACCAGCTCCGCGTGTTCGAGGAGGAGGGCGCCGACCCGGGCCGGGTGGTCATCGGGCATGCAGATTCGTATCCGGTCCTCGACCACTACCTGGAGATCGTCAGCCGGGGCGCGAACCTCGAGTTCGATTTCCTGGGGATGAGCTTCACGCCGACGGAGATCCACGGCGAGGGTCGGATCGTCGAGCTGCTCGGTGAGCTCGTCGGACGCGGCCACGCCGACCGGATCCTGCTGAGCCAGGACGTGTGCCACAACTCCCAGCTCAAGGCGTACGGCGGCAACGGCTACGTCTACCTGCTCGAGCGGTTCCTGCCCCGGCTCCGCGAGGCCGGTATCACCGAGCCGACGATCCGCCAGATGACCGTCGGCAACCCGGCCCGGCTCCTGACGGTCGCCGCGCCCGGCTGACCGGATCAGCGGTTGGGCCGGAGCGCCGCGCCCGGACCGCCGCGGCTCCTCCCGATCGTTCGGGTCAAGCCTCGAGCGTCGCCTCGACCGACAGCGCCACGTTGCCCTTCAGCGCGACCGACACCGGACAACCGTCGCGGGCACCTTCGGCGGCCGCCTGGAAGCCGGCGGCATCGAGACCGGGGACGCGGCCGATCACCGTCAGGGCGCTCGAGACGACCCGCCAGCCGGCCTCGGTCTTGTCGAACGTGACGGCCGCGCTGACCTGGAGCCGGTCGGGCGGCGTCCCGCCGCGCCCGAGCGCACCCGAGAGGGCCATCTCGAAACACGAGGCGTGAGCGGCCGCGATGAGCTCCTCCGGGCTCGTCTTGCCCTCGGGCGATTCGGTCCGGGCGCCCCAGCTGACGGGCAGGTCGTGGAACGCGCCGCTGGAGACGGCGCTGACGGTGCCGGAGCCGGACGGCAGGTCGCCCTGCCAGGTGGCCTCGGCGTGGCGGACGGCGGTCATGGTCGTACCTCCTGGGCGAGTCGGTCGCGAACGGCGGCGGCGAGCGGGCGATGGACGTGGGTCCGCGGCAACGCGACCCGGGTCACGCCGCCGAACCTGCGGTGGGCGTCGAGGGCGGCGACGAACTCGTCGACGAAGCCCGGGACCCCGACCGGGTCGAACCCAGTCTCCCACCATAGACCCAGGATGCGCAGGGTCCCGGTCTTGCGCTCGATGCGAGGCTCGATCCGGCCGACGAGTCGGTCGCCGAACAAGACCGGCAGGACGTAGTACCCCCAGCGTCGCTTCTTCTCGGGCACATAGACCTCCCAGACGTAGTCGAAGCCGTGCAGTGACCGGAGGAAGTCGCGGTCCCAGACGTACGGATCGAGCGGGGCGAGGAAGGCGACGCCGGGATCGACGCCGCCCGGCCGGCCGATCCGCCAGTCCGCGTCCAGCGCTTTGGCCGGCGGCGACGCCGATGGCCGTCGCTGGCCGGGCTCGGGTCCGGATCCTGCCCCTCGCTCGCGGAGCAGCTCGGCCTCCGCGGCGGCGAGGATCGGCAGCTCGCCGCTGAGGACGAACCGCTCGCCGCGGATCCCGTCGACGGTCACCTGGGTCAGCTCGCCGGCTTCGAGCAGCTCGGCCAGGAGCTGCGGGCGGGTCGGGCCATCGGCCTTCCCGCCGGCGGGTTTGAGCACGGGCGCGGTGCCATACCACAGCTCGCCCGAGCCGCTCCGACCCAGGAGGCCGTGGGCGCGATAGCGCGACAGGAGCTTGTGGCGGCGCTGGTCGCGCTCCGGTTCGCGCCGGGCGAGGAGGTCCTCGGGGAACAGTCGCTCGGCGAGGTCGTAGACCCGGCGGTTGCCGTCGCGCCGGCTCAGGGCGAGGACGCCCGCCTCACCGAGCGCCTCGAGGATCGCCCGGACCTGGTTCGTGGGTCGCCAGTACCAGTCGATCGAGGCGCGCGGCTCGACGTCGGTCGCGCTGAGCGGCCCGTCGCGCCGGATCCGGTCGAGGAGCTCCTCGACGAGCGGACCGTGCTCGTCGAACGTGCTGCCCTCGTGGTCGATCCGGTTCGAGTCCCAGGTGACGCGATACCACGGCATCTCGGCGGTCGGGACGATGCTCAGGCCCTTGTTGTACGTCTCGTAGAGCTGACGCTCCTCGTAGAGCGCGCGATCGGTCCAGTCGCGCCGGTAGTCGGCGATCCGGGCGAGCAGGACGAGGTCGTGGTTCCGGCCGGCGACCTCGAGCGGGTCGAACTGGAGCGACCCCAACCGATCGACGACGGTCATCACGCTCGCCGGGTGCGGCGGCAGGGAACGGGGCGGGGCGAGGAGATGGCGGATGACCAGGAACCGGCGCGCGGTCGCCCGGCTGATCGCGATGGGGGTCACCGGACGCATGGTATCCGCCGGGCACGCCAGGAGACGTCAACTTCGGTCACCGCCGTCGATGCCCGGCTCGGTGCGACGACACCGCCCGACATCCGATCCGGCCACCGGTTGCGAACCGTACGGTGATGGCTTATCCTCCGCTGCGACCAAATCATCCGGTGGAAGCTAACGATTTGTCTGAGACCAAGCGACCCTATCGCCCGGGGGACCGAGCCCGCGCCATCGACCGCGTCCTGGACGCGACCGATGAGATGTTTCGGAACGTGTCCGACAGCCATACGGCCGAGTTCCTCGAGATCGGCGTGACGATGCCCCAGGCCAAGGTCCTTCACCTCGTGGCCGCCGAGGGGCGGATGCGGATGTCGGTCCTCGCGGCCCGGCTCGGGGTCACGTTGTCGACCGTGAGCGGCTTGATCGACCGCCTCGTCGAGGCCCGCTGTGTGGCTCGCCACGACGACCCGACCGATCGCCGCCAGGTCGTCGTCACCCTCACGCCCGAGGGCGATGCCCTCATCGAGCACTTCCGCGACCTCAACCGCCGCCAGATGCAGAGCCTCCTCGAGCTGCTCGCCGACGACGACCTCGATGCCGTCGAACGAGCCGTCGGCGCACTCACCCGGGCCGCCGAGCGGCGCGCCGCGAACCCGACCGCCACGGTCGCCAGCGCGCCGGGGGATCGCTCCGGTACGACCGTCACCACCGCCCGCCATGCCAGCGCCACCGCCGGTGGCCACGGCCAGACCGAAAGGGACCGTTCGTGAGCCGGATCACCGAGTTCGCCGTCCGCCGTCGGAGCGTCACGCTGCTCCTCGCCGCTGCCGTGTTCATCAGCGGGGCCTATGCCTGGGGCAACCTCCAGCAGGAGCTGCTGCCGGACATCGAGTTCCCGATCATCACGGTCATCGCCCCGTACCCCGGATCGGGCGCCGCGGATGTCACCGAACAGGTGACGAGACCGATCGAGCGGGCGATCTCGCGGGTCCAGCGCCTCGTCAACCTCCAGTCGACGTCGGCCAACTCGATCTCGCTCACGGTCGCCCAGTTCTCGTACGGATCCGATGTCAAGGAAACGCGGGCCGCGATCGAGCAGAATCTGTCGGCCATCGGGCTGCCCCAGGGCGTCACGCCCCAGGTCAACGCGCTGAACATCAACCAGACGCCGGTCATCATCGCGTCGATCTCGGGGACCGGTGACGCCGGTCTCGACGAGGCTGCGCGCCTCGCCCGGACGGACATCGTCCCGGCGCTCCAGGGTCTCGACGGCGTCGGCGCGGTCGACGTCACCGGCGGCCTCGATCAGCGGCTGCTCATCACGCTCGATCCGAAGAAGCTGGCCGACGCCGGGATCTCCATCCAGCAGATCAGCGGTGTCCTCGCCGCCAACAACCTGACCCTGCCCGCCGGCCAGATCGGCCAGGACGGCACGAACATCCCGGTGTCGACGACGAACCAGTTCACCTCGGTCGACCAGATCCGCGATCTCGTCGTCGGGGTCAGGCTGCCCACGACGCCGGCCTTCGGAGCGCCGGCGGTGAGCCCGGCTCCCGGCTCGAGCGCGCCGCCGCCGGCCAGCCCGGCGGTCCCGGCCGCCCCGTCGCCGATCACGATCGGCGAGCTCGGCACGGTCGAGCAGGTCGGGGTGGCCACGACCGGCTACGCCCGGACCGACGGTCAGCCGGCGGTCACGATCAGCGTCTCGAAGACCTCGGGCGCGAATACGGTCACGGTCGCGGACGCGGTCCAGGCCGAGCTGACCGCGGCCCAGGCGCGGAACCCGGACATCCGGATCCTGACCGTCACGGACCTGTCGGGCTTCATCAAGGAGTCGCGCGACGGACTCGTCCGCGAGGGCGGCCTCGGGGCGATCTTCGCGATCCTGACGATCTTCCTGTTCTTGTTCAGCCTGCGTTCGACGCTCGTGGCCGCGGTCAGCATCCCGCTGTCGATCTTCGCCGCGCTGACGCTCATGCAGCTCACCGGCATCTCGATGAACATCATGACCCTCGGTGGGTTGGCGGTCGCCGTCGGCCGGGTGGTCGATGACGCGATCGTCGTGCTCGAGAACATCTATCGCCATCGTGCCCGTGGGGAGGACCGTCTACCGGCGGTCCTGACCGGCGCCCGCGAGGTGTCCGGAGCGATCACGGCGAGCACCGCGACGACCGTCATGGTCTTCCTGCCGCTCGGCTTCGTCGGCGGTCTGGTCAGCCAGTTCTTCCTGCCGTTCGCGCTGACCGTGACCTTCGCGCTCCTCGCGTCGCTCCTGTGCGCGCTGACGGTCGTGCCGGTCCTGGCCTATTTCCTCGTCGACCGGGTCAAGGTCGACGTGGACGAGGACGGCGAGCCGCGCCGGTCGATCTGGATCCGGCTCTACACGCCGCTCATCACCTGGGCCCTCCACAGCCGGGTCAGCCGGTGGGCCGTCCTGGGTGGCGCCACGGCCCTGTTCGTGGCGGCGCTGACGCTCCTGCCATCGATCCCGACCCAGTTCATCAACTCCGGGGGCGAGAAGATCCTCGCGGTCTCCATCCAGCCGCCGGCCGGGACCAGCTCGACCGGCGTCCTTGATCGGACGATCCAGGCCGAGCAGATCCTCGACCGCGATCAGCAGATCGAGCTCATCCAGTCGACCGTCCCGGGCGAGGGCGACACGAGCACCCAGTCGCTCTCGGCAGCGTTCTCGGGCCGGGCCGCCAACAGCTCGTCGGTCCTCGTCCGGCTCGATCCGAAGGTCGATCTCAAGGCCACGAGCCAGCGGATCGCCACCGACCTGGCTCCGCTCGAGGCCGACGGCTGGGACATCGCGGTGTCCGAGGCGAGCGGCTTCTCCGGCGGCGGCATCAACGTCATCGTCAGCTCGTCCGATCGAGCGGCCGTCGCCGCGGCCAGCGCGGCCATCGTCGCCGCGCTGGAGACGAACCCGGACCTCATCAACGTGAAGAGCGACCTCGCCGCCGCGGCGCCGACCGTGCAGGTCGCGGTCGATCCGAACAAGGCGCTCGGGGCCGGCTTGACGACCGCCCAGGTCGCCAGCGCGCTGCGCGATGTGCTCGTGCCTGGCCGGGCGACCCGGGTCCAGATCGCGGATCAGCCCGCCATCGACCTGTACGTCCAGGTCGACCCGGCGAGCGTCGACTCGGTCGAGGCCTTGCGGACCCTCCCGGTCGGCACGGGCCGGACCGTCCCGCTCGGCCAGATCGCGACGGTCGAGAAGGTCGCCGAGCAGGGCAGCATCACCCGGATCAACGAGCAGCCGGCGTCGTCGATCTCGGCCGAGATCACCAGCGCCGATACCGGTGCGGTCTCGCTCGCCGTCAAGGATGCGGTCGACGCGCTCAAGGCGGACGGGACGATCCCGGCCAACGTCGAGGTGACCCTGGCCGGGGTCACCCAGCAACAGAACGAGGCGTTCGGCGGGCTGTTCGCCTCGATGGGTGTCGCGATCCTGCTCGTCTACGTGATGCTCGTCCTGACCTTCAACTCGCTCGTCACGCCGTTCGTCATCCTGTTCAGCCTGCCGCTCGCGCTCATCGGCGCGTTCGCGGCGCTCTACCTGACGGGTCGTCCGATCGGGATCAGTGCGCTCATCGGCTTCCTGATGCTGATCGGGATCGTCGTGACCAATGCGATCGTGCTGCTCGACCTCGTCGAGCGGCTACGGTCGCAGGGCCGATCCACCCACGACGCACTCATCGAGGGGGGCCGGACCCGCGTCCGGCCGATCCTCATGACGGCGATCGCGACGATGCTCGCGCTCATCCCGCTGGCGGCCGGGTTCAACCAGGGCTCGATCATCGCTGCCGAGCTCGGCACGGTCGTCATCGGCGGCCTGTTCAGCTCGACATTCCTCACGCTGCTCGTCATCCCCGTCATCTACTCGCTCGTCGACGGCGCGAAGCGACGCCGGCCAGCGCCGGTCGCCGAGCCGGTCGCGACCGGCCCGGAGCCCGACCCCGCCTGATCATCTTCCGGGTTGTCCCACGACCACCCCGGCGCTAGCATCCCTTCCTCGCATACCGAGGGAGGGTTGCTCGTCATGTCCCTGGACACGCTGGTCGTCGCGATCGTGGCGATCCTGGTCGGGGCCGGTCTCGTGGTGGCCGGCTACCGGTTCTTTCTGGTCCTGCTGCCGATCTTCGGCTTCGTGGCGGGCTTCTACGTCGGCTCGGCCGCCGTGACCGCGATCTTCGGGAACGGGTTCCTGAGCGAGGTCACCGGCTGGATCGTCGGGCTCATCGGCGGCGTGGCGTTCGCGCTGCTGTCGTACTTCTTCTTCATCGTCGGCGTCATCATCCTGGCCGGCGCGCTCGGTGCCTCCGTGGGCGCGGCCGTGGCGGACTGGCTCAACCTCGGCAACCTGCTCGAGTTCGTGCTCGCCGCCGGCGGTGCGATCGTCCTGGCCATCGCCGCGGTCGTGCTGGCCGCGCCGAAGTACCTCGTCGTCGCCGTGACCGCGATCCTCGGGGCCGCCACGGTCGTCGCGGGCGTCCTCCTGCTGTTCGGGACGATCAAGCTCGGCGCCCTCCAGGAGGGACCGGTCGACGTCGTCATCCAGCAGAGCCCGATCTGGGTCATCGCGTTCGTCGCCATCGCCGTGGCCGGGATCGCCGCCCAGCTTCGGTCGTTCCCGACCTACGTCCTCGACCCCGAGGGGCCTAGGCTCGGGTAGAGCGCGGACCGACGGGTCGCGCCTGGCTCCGGGTCCTGCCCAGCACGGATCCAGGCGCCGTCGGCCGGCAGACCGACGCGAGGCCGGCTCGATGACCGAGCCCGGCCGCGTCGGCCCGCGGTCAGTGGGCCGGGTCAGCCTGCGGTCAGACGGCCTCGGTCGCGTCGGCCTGGCCGTCGCCGCCGCGGTCTGAGAGCGTGCCGAGTCCGACCAGGTAGATCACGAGCAGAGCACCGACCACCGCGACCGGCTCCCAGCCCTCGGCGATGATCGCGAGCCAGGCGACCGCGACGACCACGCCGGCGATCCGGAGCCAGGCGAGGTGGGCGACCACCCAGTCGCGCACCGACGGTGTCTCGACGGCCGCGCCGGCCGCCTTGGCTCGCCCGGCCTCGACCCCCGAGGCCGTCGCCCGACGAGCCGCGCCGCCGGCCGACGACGCCGCCTGCGCGATCTGCTCGCGCCGGCCGAGGAGCCAGGCGACGAGCGCGATGACCGCACCGACGATCGTGACGATCACCATGAGCCCGAACAGATCGTCGAGGACCGCGTCGAACACCCCGCGGACCGCCGGCGCCACGCCGCCGTCCGAGATCGACGAGACGATCGCCCCCTCGATGCCACGGATCGCCGCACGGGCCACCAGCAGGGCGACCACCGCCCCCGCGCCCATGAGGACGACGGCCCGGCGACGGCGGCGGGCGAGGAGGACCGCGCCGACGACGAGGAGGATCGTCACGACGATCGCGACGATCACGAGCAGATCGAAGATCCGGACCGCGGTCCGGGCCGCCTCGAGCCGGTCGGCCCGGACGAGCGGGATCGTCCCGAAGTCCGCCGGCAGGCTGACCCCGAGCGAGGTCTGCAGCGCGGAGCGGGCCGTCTCGACCGTGGTCGACGAGGTCAGGTCGGGCAGGCTGACCGAGGCAGGGATGATCCCGTCAGCCTGGAGGCTCGCGAGCGCGGCGCCGACGAGCGGCATCACGTTGAGCGTGAGGACCCCGTTCTCGAGCGTCAGCGCCGTCGAGTCGTTGCGCAGGATCGCGAGGAGCTGCGTGTGGGCGAAGCGGGTCGCCGCCATCCAGGCCGTGCGGAATCGTTCGCTCGCCAAAAGCTCGGCGATCCGAGCCTGAAGGCGCTGCTGGACCGTCGTGGTGATCGGCCCGGCGAGGATCTGGGCGCGGTCCGGCAGGACCGACACGAGGCGGCCCTGGACGTCGAGCGCGACGACGACCTGACGCGAGATCCGCTCGCTCAGCGCCTGGTCGACGGCCGGGTCGCTCGCTACGGCCGCGGTCAGGGCGACGAAGCGGTCCGTGTTGAGCGCGACCTGGTGGACCCAGACCGCCGTCGTCGTGGCGACGATGGCCAGACAGGCGAGGATGCCGAGGAGGATCGCCAGCGCCGGCCGGAGCCGGCGTCGGGGCCGGGCCGGCGCCGGGCTCTCGGCGGCCGGCGGGCCTGGAGGTGTGGACTCGGTCATCGTCATCGCTCCGTTCGGGTCAGCTCGCCCGGATCTCCCGGACATTGTCGATCAGGGTCAGGACCGCGACTGCGATCACCGCGAGGAAGACCAGTTCGAACGCGTGGCTCACGATCAGGATGACGGCCCCGACGAGGGCCATGACCAGGGTCAGCCGCAGCAGGAGGTCGATCACGCGACGGCGGAACACCGCCTCGAGGAAGAGGTAGCCGACGAGCGCGATCGTGATGCTCAGCCAGGCCGGGACGGACGTGAACCCGATCAGCGCGACGAGCGCGATCAGGCCGACCCCGACGGAGATCGCCGACCAGAATTCGACGAGCCGTCCGTAATGCTGGTCGCCGGTCGTCTGGGGGTGATGGTCGTGATGGAGGTGCGCCCGCGGGTCGGTCGGGACGCCGGCCTCGACGTCGGTCCGGCGCCGGGTCAGGGCCCGGACCTCGTCGTCGAGCTCCGCCCGCCGGGCGCGCAGCCGGGCCAGCTCCGCTTCGCGCCCGACAAGCTCGGCTTCCCGGGCGCGGTGGGTCTTCTCGAGCGAGCCGTCGAGGGCCAGCGCACCGACCTCCTGTTCGCGGCCGGTCAGACCCTCGGCGGCGGTCGCGATGTCCGAATCGAGCTTCGCGCCGTCGACCGCGAGCTCGGCCAGACGCGCGTCGATCGCCTCGACCGCCCGATGCGGCGGCGCCACCTTGTCGAGCCCGAGGAACCCGATCGGGTCGTTCCAGGACGGTCGGACGGAGCCGGTCCGGGTGTACTTGAGACCGGCCGGGGCGCGCTCGCCGGCGAACCGGTCGCGCGTGTCGAGGCCCCACAGACCGCGATAGCCGTCGACCCATGGGACGTCGTCGTCGACCTGGACCACCGACCACTCGGCGCCCTGGTCCGGTCCGATCGCCAAGCCATCGCCGCGCGCGTAGTCGATGAACGGGATGCTCAACGCCGCGGACACCCGCGCGCCGAGGTCGCCCGGATCGCCCTGGCGGAGCGTGTCGCGCCAGACATGGCGGACGACGTCGAAGAAGCTCGTGATGCCGCGGAACGCCGGTAGCGGGACCGTGGTGATGTACTCGCCTGGCTCGAAGTAGGCCGCGTGCGAGCCCGCCCCGGCATGGATCACCGGGTGGTCGCCGACCAGGCTGATGTACGGATCGTCCCAACGCCGGCGTAGCTCGTCGCCGCTGTAGTCGTGGGCCGCACAGCCGAACCAGACCGGTCGCGGTCCGTCGGGGGCGTCCTCGAGGACGACGAACGCCTGCTCGAGGTCGGCCTCGTGGTCGTTGGCGCCGGCGAACGTCGAGCGCCAGTCGTTCATGAAGTAGAAGTACAGGAAGTGGAGGACGATCCAGCCGCCACGCCGGACCACGCGACCGTGATAGACGTAGCGCGGATCGATCGCCCGGGCGGCCTCGTACTTGACCGACGCGGCGGCGGCCGTCCCGCCCGGGACCTTGCCGCGGAGGAGGAGCGACGCGTTGAACCCGGCGTCGACGAGCCTGGCGAACAGGCCGACCCGGGCGAGCCGGCCGGGCGCCCGGAAGACCGGCCGGCCGGGCCGGCGCGACCACTGGGCGAGGGCCAGCCCGCCGAGTGGCTGCTGGACGAGCCGGAGGAACAGGGTCTCGCCCGCCGGCGCGGTCTGCTGGGACAGGATCGTGGCGTCGAGCCCGCCCCGTCCGATGAGCAGCCGCGCGTGTCCGACCTGCGAGCCGACCAGGAGGTCGCAGTCCGCGAGATACGGCTCGACCGCCGACGGGAAGAACAGCTCGCCGTTCGTGTAGCGGATGACCGGCTCGTAGGCGCGCAGGAGCTCGAGGTCGTCGGTCATTCGCCTTCGGCCCCCCTGGGAACGGTCCGGTCCGGGTCGTCGCCGCGCCCGAACACGGCCCGGACGGAAGGCTGGTTGAGGTACAGGACCGCGACGACGACGACCCCGAGTCGGAGGTCGTCGCCGTGGCCGACGAATTGCGAGGCAAGCGCGTTCAGGAGCCCGAAGCCGGCCAGGATGACCGTGATCACGAACCCGATCGGCATGAGCCGGACGAGCGCGATCGCGCCGGCGATCCCGAGGACCGCCACCCCGCCGAAGAACCAATCGAGGGCGCGGTTCGTGCCGAGGGCCTCGGCGAGGACGGTCTCGCTGTTCGACGGCCGGATGCCGGTGGCGTCGAGCAGGACGAGGCACCACAGCACGATCGACAGGATCGCCACGGCCCACACCCCGAACGGGACGCGCCGTTGGTCGGGCCCGCTGCCCTCCGTCACCCCTGCGCCTCCCATCAGGCGAAGCCCGGCCAGATGGCTGGCCATCGTCCTCGCGGCGCCCGCCGCGACCCCGCCATGATGACACGCCTCACCGGCCCGGCGAGACACAAGAGACCCTGAGACTGCGACTCAAGGGCGCTTGACACTCGCTCGCCGGGTCGACTACGATCGCGCCGCCCAGCCACCCTCAGGCCGCAGCGGAGATCGCCCCAGGTGCTCGCGACGTTCGTCATCGGCCTGCGCGAAGGGCTCGAGGCTGCGCTCATCGTCGGCATCGTCGCCGCCTTCCTGGCGCGCCAGGGCCGGCCGGACACGATCCGCCTGATGTGGTTCGGGGTCGCCCTCGCGGTCGCGATCTGCACGGTCCTCGCCATCGGGCTCCAGATCTTCTCGGCCAGCCTGCCGCAGGTCCAGCAGGAGCAGCTCGAGACGATCATCGCGCTCATCGCGGTCGGGATGGTCACGTACATGATCGTCTGGATGCGCCGCCACGCGCGCGACATCAAGGGCCACCTCGAGGGCGCGGCCGGGAACGCACTCGCGATGGGCACCGCGTGGGCCCTCATCGGGATGGCGTTCCTGGCGGTCCTGCGGGAAGGCATCGAGACCGCCGTCTTCCTGCTGGCGGCGTTCCAGGCCGCCACCGCGCCACTCGCGGCCGGGCTCGGGGTCGTCCTTGGTCTCGCGGTCGCGATCGCCATCGGCTATGGCATCTATCGCGGCGGCGTCCGCATCAACCTCGCCCGGTTCTTCCGGCTGACCGCCCTCGTCCTCGTCCTCGTCGCGTCCGGGCTGGTCGCGTCGGCCCTCCACACGGCCCACGCCGCCGGCTGGATCGAGGTCGGCCAGTCGACGGCCGCCGATCTGACCTGGCTCATCCAGCCCGGCACCCCGATCGCGGCGCTCGTGACCGGGATCCTCGGCCTCCAGGCCAAGCCGACCGTCCTCGAGCTCGTCGGCTTCTTCGCCTATCTCATCCCGATGAGCCTCTACGTCCTCTGGCCCCAACGCCGCTCGCCGAGCGCTCCCAGCCGGACCGGACCGGCGCCGACCGTCGAGCCGGACGGAGCCCCGGCCTCGGTCGCCAACTGACCGCCAAGGCGGGTCGGCCGACGACAGGCTTCTGACGGGTCCGACGGCGCGCACCTCACGACCGACACGATCACCGAAGGAGTCCCATGCCGCTCACCGCGCACGTCCCTGCCGTCCGCCTCAGCGCCGCGCTGATCGCGGTCCTGAGCCTGGCCGGCTGCGCCGGGACCACGGCTTCGAGCCCGCCCGCGGGGTCAATCGGGCCGATCCCGAGCGGCTCTACCGGCTCCGACCGGACGGTCCTCGTCACGATGACCCAGGCCGCTTGTGCCCCGACCCCGGCGTCGGTCACCGCCGGTCCGCTGACGTTCAAGATCGTCAACCAGGACGCGACCAGCGCGAGCGAGGTCGAGCTGGTCCAGGGCGACCGGATCCTCGGCGAGAAGGAGAACCTGACGCCGGGGCTGTCGGCATCGTTCTCGCTCGAGGTCGCGGCCGGGGCCTACGAGATCTACTGTCCGGGCGCGACGACCGAGCGCTCGCCGTTGACCGTGACGCCCGCCGCCGCTCCGAGCGGCGCCGCCGCCAGTCCGGCGGCCGACGCCGCGCTGGCCGCCGCGCTCCAGGCCGCCACGATCGGCTACGCGACCTACGTCCGCCAGGAGGCGGCGACGCTCGTCGAGGCGACCGGCGAGTTCGCCGCGGCGATCGAAGCCGGCGATCTCGAGGCGGCCAAGGCGCTCTACCCTGCAGCCCGGATCCCGTACGAGCGGATCGAGCCGGTCGCCGAGAGCTTCGGCGACCTCGATCCCGCGATCGACATCCGGATCGCCGATGTCGAGGACCCGACGACGTGGACCGGGTTCCACCGGTTGGAGAAGGCGGTCTGGATCGACAGGGACCTGGCCGGGATGACGCCGATCGCCCGCCAGCTCGTGGCGGATGTCGGCCGGCTCAAGACCCTCGTCGACAACGCGGCCTACCAGCCCGCCCAGCTGGCGAACGGAGCGAGCGAGCTGCTCGACGAGGTCGCCATGTCGAAGGTGACCGGCGAGGAGGAGGCCTACTCGCGGATCGACCTCGTGGACTTCGCGGCGAACATCGACGGTGCCAAGGCGGCGTTCGAGCTGCTGAAGCCCGCCCTCGACATCGTCGACCCGGCGTTGTCGACGACGATCACCAGGCGTTTCGCCGATGTCGCCACGGCCCTCAGCGCGCATCGCTCGGGCAGCGGCTACGTCCTCTACGACCAGCTGACCCAGGATGACATCAAGGCACTCTCCGCGGCGGTCGCCGCGCTCGCGGAGCCACTGTCCCAGGTCGCCGCGACGGTGGTCCACGGGACCTGACATGACCGACGCCACCGACGTCCCGCTCGGCCCTGCCGCCCCCGACGGTCCCTCGTCGCCGAGTCGACGGCGGTTCCTCCGGACGGCCGCCGCCGCCACCGGGGTCGCCGTCGTGGGTGGGGTCGGCGGGCTCGTCGGCTATGAGCTCGCGACGGCCACGCGGGCCGGTGCGGGCCCGGCGGGCGGAGCCGCTGCCGAGCCGTCAGCGTCACCTGGCTCGAGCGGCGCCGTGGCCGGATCAGGGATCGGCGCGTCTGCCGCGACGGTCCCGTTCCGCGACGTCCACCAGGCCGGCATCGCCACGCCGGCCCAGGACCGCATGGCGTTCGCGGCATTCGATGTGACCGCGAGCGACCGCGCCGCGCTGGTCACCCTCCTGGATGACTGGACCGCGGCGGCCGAACGCATGACCCGGGGCGAATGGGTCGGAGCCGCGGAGCCGGGACCGTTGGCCCCGCCCGACGACACCGGCGAGGCGGTCGGGCTCCGGCCGGGTCGGCTCACGCTCACGATCGGGTTCGGACCGAGCCTGTTCGACGACCGGTTCGGGCTGGCGGACCGGCAGCCCGCGGCCCTCGCCGACATCCCGCGCTTCCCGGGCGACTTTCTCGAGCCCGATCGGAGCGGCGGCGACATCGCGATCCAGGCCTGCGCGGACGATCCGCAGGTCGCCTTCCATGCCGTGCGCAACCTCGCCCGGCTCGGACGGGGGACCGTGGTCATGCGCTGGTTCCAGCTCGGCTTCGGGCGGACGGCCTCGACGAGCAACGCGCAGGCCACGCCGCGCAACCTCCAGGGCTTCAAGGACGGCACGAACAACATCGTGGCCGAGGACCTCGGACTCATGCGCGATCACGTCTGGGTGGGCGACGAGACGGATCAGCCGTGGATGCGCGACGGGAGCTACGTCGTGGTCCGCCGGATCCGGATGCTTATCGAGGCCTGGGACCGGACGTCGCTCGGCGAGCAGGAGCGGGTCATCGGCCGGTCCAAGGCGAGCGGTGCCCCGCTGACCGGCGCGGCCGAGCACGATCCGGTCGACCTAGCGGCGGTCGACGCCGAGGGCGCCCCCGTCATCGCCGCCGACGCCCATGTCCGGCTGGCGACCCCGTCCGCCGAGGCCGGCGAGCGGATCCTCCGACGCGGGTATTCCTACACCGACGGGATCCACGCCCAGACCGGCCTGCTCGACGCGGGTCTGTTCTTCATCGCCTACCAGAAGGACCCGCGGACCGGCTTCGTCCCGATCCAGCGCCGCCTCGCGAGCCTCGACTCGCTCAACGAGTACATCCGCCATACGGGCAGCGGGCTGTTCGCCTGTCCGCCCGGGCTCGGCCCGTCGGACCGCTGGGGCCAGACCCTGTTCGACTGAGCGCGCCTCTGACGCTCCCGGGGTTCCGCGGCCGACTATGCTGTCCGCTCAGCGCGCCGGGGCGTCCGGTGCGAGGTTGAGGGACACGATGAGTCTGCGCGAGCTGTACTCGACCCAGCTACGGGTCCTCTGGGAATGGCGCGGCGGGCCCTGGGCGCTGTTCAAGCGTCTCGTCCTGACCCTGGTCGTGTCGACCGTCTCCTTCCTGGTCACGGCCTGGCTTCTGCCACGGATCACGGTCGACAGCGTTCTGGCGGCGGTCGGCGCGGTCGTCCTGATGGCACTGTTCAATGCGATCGTCCGGACCGTGCTTCTCGCGTTCGTGGCCGCGCGATCGCTGATCCTGACCGGGGTCCTCGTCCTCGTCCTCCAGGTCGTCGCGTTCCTGGTCGTCGCCCAGTGGGCGCCGGGCGTCCACGTCGACGGCTTCGTCACCGCGCTCATCGGCTCGTTCGTGTTCGCGTTCGTCAACACGGCCCTCACCGCGGTCCTCGGGGTCGACAGCGGTGGCTCGTACTACGGCCTGCTGATCCAGACGCTGCTCGTCAAGCGCGGCGGTCCGAAGACCGACAAGCCCGGCCTCGTGATCGTCCAGATCGACGGGCTCGCCTATCCCATCCTGGCCGGCCGCGTCCGGGCCGGATCGGTCAACACGATGACCGGCATGATCCGCGACAAGAGTCACAAGCTGTCGCGCTGGGAGGCGATCCTGCCGTCGATGACGTCGGCCAGCCAGGCCGGGATCCTCCACGGCACGAACGACGGCATCCCGGCGTTCCGCTGGTACGAGCGCGATCGCAAGCACCTGATGGTCTCGAGCAACCCGAACGACGCCCGCGAGATCGTCCAGCGTCTGTCGAACGGGCAGGGACTCCTCTCGAACAACGGGGCGAGCATCTGCAACCTGATGTCGGGTGATGCGACCCGCGCCTATCTCACGACCTCGGCGATCAAGGACGACAGCCAGGGGATCGGCGACAGCAAGGCATTCCTCGGGTTCTTCTTCAGCCCGAGCGGCTACCTCCGGTCGTTCACGTTGTTCCTGGCCGAGGTGTTCAAGGAGCAGTACCAGGCGCGCAAGACCCGGCGCTCGGGAGTCAAGCCGCAGATGCACCGCGGCCTGAAGTACGCCGGGATGCGGGCCGCCAGCAACGTCCTGCTCCGGGACGTGAACACGTCGCTGATCATCGAGGAGATGTACCGCGGCGCGAACGTCATCTACGCCGACTTCACCGACTACGACGAGCTCGCCCACCACTGCGGCCCCGAGCGGGTCGAGTCGTTCGAGGCGCTCGACGGCGTCGATGCCGCGATCGGGACGCTCATCAAGGCAGCCGAGGACTCCCCGCGCCCGTACAAGTTCGTCGTGCTCTCGGACCACGGCCAGAGCCTGGGTGAGACGTTCAAGCAGCGCTACGGCCAGAGCCTCGGTGAGGTCGTCCTCGAGCTCATGAGCGGCCGGGCCACGCTCGTCCAGTCGAAGACCCAGGCCGAGGGGTCGACCTTCGTGAACTCGTTCCTGTCGGAGATCACCCGGGCCAAGGGTGTCGGTCCGACCGTGGCCCGCGCGGCGCTGGCGAGCCGGACCACCGATGGCGTCGTCGACCTCGACCAGGAGGACCTCCAGGCGCCGGCCGATGCGTCGACGATCCAGGTCGTCGGCTCGGGCAACCTCGGGCTCGTGTACTTCACCGGGCACGATCATCGGCTGACCGCCGAGGAGCTCGAGGAGCTCCATCCGAACCTCGTCGCGACCGTCGCGTCCCATCCCGGCGTCGCGATGCTGATGGTCCGCACGCGCGACCAGGGGGCGGTCGTGCTCGGCCCGAAGGGTGTCCGCTACCTCGACCAGGACAAGGTCGACGGGGAGGATCCGACGACGCTGTTCGGACCGCACACGGTGATGAGCCTCAAGCGCGAGGACGCGATGGAGCACGCCCCGGACCTGCTCCTGATCAGCCAGTACGACCCCGAGCTCGGCGAGGTGGCCGCGTTCGAGGAACTCATCGGCTCGCATGGCGGGCTGGGCGGCCCGCAGACCGAGCCGTTCATCCTCCATCCGGTCGAGTGGGAGCTCGACGAGGACGTCCCGCTGGGAGCGCCGAGCGTGTACCGCAACATCCGGCGCTGGCTGAGCTCGATCGGCATCGAGCTCGGCAAGGACCAGCCGGGGACATCGGCCCAGCCGGCGCCGGCGCCCAGCGAGGCGATCGTCACGGCGTGACCGCCTCGCCCGGCGCGGCCCAGCCGCCGGCGTCCGGGTCGGCTCTCGCGGCTCGCGCGGTCGCCAAACGCTATCGCGGCGGGGTCCGGGCGCTCGACGGCGTCGACCTCGACATCCCGGTCGGCAGCATCACCGCGCTCGTCGGTCCGAACGGCGCCGGCAAGTCCACGCTGATGAAGGCCTGGATCGGGTTCGAGCGTCCGAGCGCCGGCAGCGTGGCCGTCCTCGGCGTCGATCCGTTCCGGGATCGGGCGGCGGCGCTCGATCGACTCGGCTACGTCTCGCAGCGGCCGGCGCTGTACCGCGGGCTCACGGTCGAGGACCACGTCCAGCTCGCCGGGGTGCTGCGCCGCGGCTTCGATCGAGCGCTCGCCGAGCGTCGGCTCGATGAGCTCGACATCCCGCTCGACCAGGACACCCGGACGCTGTCCGGCGGGCAGCAGGCGCAGGTGATGCTGGCGCTGGCGCTCGGGACCCACGCCCCGGTCCTCGTCCTCGACGAGCCGCTGGCGAGCCTCGACCCGCTCGCGCGACGCGAGTTCCTCCACGTCCTGGTCGACGAGGTCCGCGCCGAGGGCGCGACGGCGGTCCTCTCGTCGCACGTGATCACCGACGTCGAGCAGGCCTGCGACCGGATCGTCGTGCTCGGCGGTGGCCGGAAGATCCTCGACGAGTCGATCGCCGCCGCGCTCGCCGCGCATCGGGTGGCCGAGGGCGATCCGCCGGCGCCCGCCGGGCGCGCTCCGGGTCGCCGCCTTCCCTGGTCCGCTCGGCCAGACGATGACGCTCTGGCGGGTCGACCCGGGCTACCGCCGCGGATCCGCGGCCGCGAGGATCCAGTCGCAGCCCCGGCCACGCCGTCCGGTACGTTCCGAGCGGCGACGCTCGAGGAGCTCGTCCTCGGGCGGCTCGCGTCCGGACGGCCGCCGCGCCGGACGGCAGCGACGGAGCGCGCGACCTGATGCGGACGACCGTCCGGCTCATGCTCACGACGCTGCGCTTCGAGTTCGTGGCGCTGACGCTGCTCCTGGTGGCGCTCGGGCTGGCCGCGCTGGTCGTCGCCTGGCGACTCGATGCGATCCACATCCCACCGGCCTGCCTGTACGGCTTCGGTCCGCTGGTCGACGGGACGGATGGCCCGTCGGCGCCGACCTGTGCCGCGGCCCAGCAGGCCTTCTACGACCTCGACGGCAAGGCCAGCCTCGTGATGGCGTTCGCGGTCTTCGTGCCGATCCTCGGCGGTCTCGCCCTGGGGGTCCCGCTCGTCGCCCGCGAGCTGGAGAGCGGCACGGCATCGCTGGCCTGGACCCTGAGCCGGTCGCGCCGCCGCTGGTTCCTGGCCCGGGCGGTCCCGCTCGTGCTCATCGTCGGTGCGATCCTGCTCATCCCGACGGTCACGACCGACCTGCTCGAGCGCGCGCGCCTGCCGGGCGTCGACCCGTGGGCGTCGTTCAGCGATGCCAGCCTGCGCGGCCCGGTCATCCTGGTCCGCGGGCTGATGGCGGTGAGTCTGGGCATCCTCGTCGGGGCGGTGCTCGGCCGGCAGCTGCCGGCGATCATCGTCGGCGGACTGCTGGCGGTCGTGGTCGTCGGGGCCGTGCCGCTGCTCAGCCAGACGTATGCGCGTTCGCTCGCCGAGTGGCAGCCGGCCGACCAGACGGGCGGCAACGCCGACATGGTCTTCGACTACGCGTACCGGGACCGCGCGACGCTCGAGGTGCTCGACTACGGGTCGGCCTACGCGCGGGCGCCGGTCATCGCGGACGTCGGTCCAGACGAGGACTGGATCGCCAGCCACTTCGAGTCGGTCGTCCTGGTCACCGCCGGACGGCACTATCCGGAGGTCGCCGGGCTCGAGTGGGCGATCCTCGCCGGCGTCGTCGTCCTGTCGGTCGGGGCGGCGACGCTCGTCGTCGACCGCCGCCGCCCGACGTAGCCGTCGGGCCGGTCAGCCCGACGCACGGCTCGGTGGCGCGCCTCGTGGCCACGCGCCGTCCCGTCCGTCGCGTTGACGGAACGACGGTTAATTCCGATAATACGAGTCGGAATTACCCAGGACCCGACTCGGATCCCTCCCCAGCCCTCGGAGGCCTGCACCGCATGGCCGTCAGCAAGCCCGTCGTCGACAACGATCGATCCCAGTTCGACTTCAAGGACGACATCGTCTATCTCCAGCAGACGAAGCGCGGGTTGACCCGCGATACGGTCGAGGAGATCAGCGCGATCAAGGGCGAGCCCGAGTGGATGCTGAAGTTCCGCCTGCGGGCCTACGACCACTTCCTCACCCGCCCGATGCCGACCTGGGGCGGCGATCTGACCCACATCGACTTCGACCGGATCGTCTACTACCGCAAGCCGTCGGAGCGCGAAGAGAAGTCGTGGGACGACGTCCCCGAGAAGATCAAGGCGACGTTCGAGAAGCTCGGGATCCCCGAGGCCGAGCGCAAGTTCCTCGCCGGCGTCGGCGCCCAGTACGACAGTGAGGTCGTCTACCACTCGGTCCGCGAGGAGCTGACGAAGATCGGCGTCGTGTTCATGGGCACGGACCAGGCGCTCATCGAATACCCCGAGCTCTTCCGCCGGTACTTCGGCACGGTCGTCCCGCCGGAGGACAACAAGTTCGCGGCGCTCAACAGCGCCGTCTGGTCGGGTGGCTCGTTCGTCTATGTCCCGAAGGGCGTCGAGGTCCCGCTCCCGCTCCAGGCGTACTTCCGGATCAACGGCGAGAACACCGGCCAGTTCGAGCGGACCTTGATCGTCGTCGACGAAGGCGCCAAGGTCCACTACATCGAAGGCTGCACAGCGCCGATCTACGCGACCGACTCGCTCCATGCGGCGGTCGTCGAGGTCATCGCGCTGCCCGGATCCAAGGTCCGCTACACCACGATCCAGAACTGGTCGAACGACGTCTACAACCTCGTCACGAAGCGAGCCCACGCTCACGCGAACTCCACGGTCGAGTGGATCGACGCGAACACGGGCTCACGGCTGACGATGAAGTACCCGGCGATCTACCTGCGCGGCGAGAACGCCACCGCGGACATCATCTCGGTGGCGGTCGCCGGGGCGGGCCAGCATCAGGACACCGGCGCGAAGGCGGTCCACCTGGCGCCGAACACGAAGAGCCGGATCGTGAGCAAGTCGGTCTCGAAGGACGGCGGTCGGGCGACCTACCGGGGGCAGCTCAAGGTCGCCCCGGGCGCCACGAACGTCGTCGCCAGCGTCCGCTGCGACGCGCTCATGCTCGACGACATCAGCCGGAGCGACACGTACCCCTACATCGATATCCAGGAAGACGACACGACGATGACCCATGAGGCCGTCGTCGGGAAGATCAGCGCCGATCAGATCTTCTATCTGATGAGCCGGGGGCTGACCGAGAACGAAGCCCAGAACCTCGTCGTCCAGGGCTTCCTCGAGGTCTTCACCAAGGAGCTCCCGATGGAATACGCGATCGAGTTCAACCGGCTGGTGAAGCTCGAGATGGAGGGGTCGCTCGGATGACGGCGCCGACGGCCGACGCCGCCGGAGACGCACCGACCGCTCCGAATCGACCGTCCCGGCGGGGCACCGCCGACATCCCGTTCCGGTTCCCCGATCGTGGGCTTGCCCAGGCGCTGTCCGCCGAACGGTCCGAGCCGGATTGGCTCCGGGCGGACCGGCTCGCCGCCTTCAGCGCATATGACGCCCTGCCGGTCGAGACGAACCGGCTGTACACCCCGTATGTCGATCTCCGGCCGGCCGAGCTGATGGAGGTCCGGCCGTACGTGCGAACCGCCGCGGGGCCCGGGACGCCGACGACCGGTCCCGCGCCGAGCGCCGCCGGGGCGGTCCCGGACGGGACGTCGGGCGTGATCGAGCTGCGCGAGGATGGGGTCGCGGCGCTGGCGCTCGCGCCCGAGGCGATCGCATCCGGGGTGGTCCTCGAGACGTTCGCCGCGGCACTCGAACGTGATCCGGACGGGCCTGCGGGCCGAGCTCGAGGGCGGGACGACGCTCCCCGACGACGACAAGCTGGCGCAGCTCGCGCGGGGGTTCTGGAGCCAGGGCGTCCGACTCGTCGTGCCGGCCGGGGTCCGGGTCGAGCGGCCATTCCTCGTCCGGTGGGCCGTCGGCAGTCCCGGTCGCGCGCTCATCACCCGGACCGTGGTCCGCCTCGGAGCGGAGGCGACCGCGTCGATCGTGGAAGAGCTCGTCGGCTCGGACGCGGCGGACGCCGGCGCCGACGGCGAGCCCGTCCGGCAGTCGTTCTTCGGGGGGACACTCGAGGTCGTCCTGGACCGCGGTGCCAGCCTGGCGGTCGCCTCGATCCAGGATCTGCCGAGCGGCGTCATCGCGTTCCAGCATCGGCATGCCACGATCGGTGAGGCCGGGACCCTCCATTGGGCGCTCGCGCAGCTCGGCGGTCGACTCGTCCGTTCGCGCGTCGACAACCGCCTCGAGGGCGACCGCTCGTCGGTCGAGCAGGTCGAGATCGTCTTCGGGTCGGGCGACCAGCTCTTCGACCTGACCTCGTACACCCGTCATCTCGGGCGCGACACGACCGGCAATCTGCTCAGCAAGGGCGCCCTCCAGGACGCGGCCCGGAGCTACATGAAGGGCCTCATCGTCATCGACCGGTCGGCGGTCGGGACCGACAGCTTCCTCGGCGAGTTCGGGATGAACCTCTCGAAGCAGGCGCGCGCGGTCGCGATCCCGAGCCTCGAGATCGACCAGCCCGACTGCCGCCGGGCCGCCCACTCGTCGTCGGTCGGGCCGATCGACGAGACCCAGCTGTTCTACCTCGAGAGCCGCGGCATCGATCCCGACGAGGCGCGCAAGTTCATCGTGCTCGGCTTCCTCGAGCCGGTCGTGGCCCGCGTCCCGCTGGCCGAGGCGCAGGACGGGCTCCGGGCGCTGCTCGAGGCGAAGTGGGCGGCCGGATCGCCCGGGGCGCAGGCCCCGGATGCGGCCTGAGCTCCCGACCGGCCCGGTCGACGGACTTCCGTCGTTGATCCGCGCGTGACCCGCCGGGTCGACCTCCTCGGTGCGGACGAGGTCCCGCCCGGCAGCCTGGCGATGGCCTGGGTCGACGGGACCGACGCGGTCGTCGTCATCAACGTCGACGGCGACATCCGGGTGTTCCAGGGGATCTGCAGCCACGAGTACTTCGAGCTCGACAAGGGCTTCCTGACCCGCGACTCGCTCACCTGTGCGCTCCACCTGTCCCGGTTCGACCTCGACACGGGCGACGCGCTCGACCCACCCGCCGAGCTGCCGATCGTGCGCTACCCGGTGGTCGTCGACGGGGGCCGGGTGGTCATCGAGATCCCGGAGGGCCCCCTGCCGGTCAACGGCTGACCGTTCAGCCCTCGCTCGAACCGCTCCGCAGACCGGTCGGCGCGCCGCGCGGCCGCGTGAGCGAGAAGCGCTCCTCACCCGGCCCGACCGGTGCACCGAGCAGCCGCTCGACGACGTACTCGCCGATCCGCGGCCCATGCTTGAACCCATGCCCCGAGCCCCCGCCGACGATCCAGACGTTGTCGAGCCCCGGGTGCCGGTCGATGATGAAGTTCGTGTCCGGCGTGGTCTCGTACTGGCACACCCGGGTCTCCACGATCGGCCCATCGGCCAGGTCGGGCAGCCGGTCGCGGAGGAACGTCCGCGCCAGGGCGATCGCCGCCGGATCGACGGTCCGCTCGCCGGTCGTCGGGTCGAACGGCGGCCCGTAGCTGTCCGAGGCCACTTTCGGGGCGCGGCCGTCGATCGACGGGATCCCGAAGAACGCGCGGTCATAGTCGATCCAGGTCGGCAGGCGTGCCGCTTGGAACCGATCGTCACCGGCCGGAGCGCCGACGTAGAGCACGTCCTGGCGGGTCACCCGGACCCGGTCGCCGACGACGTCGGGGAAGAGGGCCGGCAGCCACGGTCCGGCGGCGAACACGAACGTGTCCGCGGCGATCCGGGACCCATCCGCGACGACCACGTCGACGAGCCGGCCGGCCTGGACCCGACCCGGTCGAACGTCGGCGATCGCGATCCGCCCGCCGTCGCGTTCGAACTCCCGGCCGACCGCGGCGACCGCGCGCCGGGCGAGCAGCGCCCCGGCTTCCGGCTCGAACGCCGCGAACGCCAGGTCCCCGGTCCCGATCCCGGGCCACCGGGCACCGATCTCGGCGACCGACAGCCGCTCGACCGGGATGCCGAGCCGGGTGAGGGTCTCGATCGAGCGAGCCTCGAAGCCATCCTCCCGGTGGGCGAACCAGGCGACCCCGGTCTCGACCACGAATGGGTCGTCCCACTCCGCGGCGAACCGCCGCCAATGGGTCATCGACCGGCGCGCCCAGCCCGGGTAGAAGTCGTCCGAGCCATGGGCGCTGCGGATGATCCGCGACTCGTCGGCCGAGGTCGCCCGGGGATCGCCGATCCCCCACGCATCGAGCAGCGTCGTGGCGAGACCGCTCTGTCGGGCCCAGAACGCCGTCCAGGCGCCCATGACCCCGGCCCCGATGACGAGGACGTCGGGCGAGCGGCTCATGACATCGGTCCGAGCCGTTGCGGCGTCCGCTGCTGCGGCATCGCGATCGCGTCCTGATCGGAGATGGCCGGACGACCTACTTGAACGTCATCGTGGCGTCGTCCTTGGTCGTGATCGTGAGCTGGCTGTTCGCGATCGCGTAGCTTGCCGCGTTCGCGAGCCCGGCCACGTACACATCGCCGAGGGACCCCTCGGGGCAGGCGACGAGCGTAGACGGCCCGGGGCTGATCGTGAGGCTCGAGCCACTCGTCGTGTAGCTGCCCGCCACGTTGTTGCAGTCCGCCTTCGCCGCGAACGTCCCGTCCGTCTTGAACTCGATCGTGTAGTTCTGCGGGTCGGGCACGACGCCCTGGGAGGCCGGGACCTTCGTCGTCGTCGCCGTGAGCTGCCAGGTCTTGCCCGTGAGGCTGCCGGCCGACGATGAGCAGCCGACGACCACGGCGATGACGGCCACGGTGGCGATGGACAGGAGCCTGCGCATCCGAGGATCTCCTCCGATCGAGGGTGGACGGGGCCACGATAGGCGAAGCGTCGGACGCCGACATCGCGCCGTTCGGATGAGACACCGCGATCGGACCGAGCCTACGGAGCCAGGATCGTGCCGAGGCCGGCGCCGAGCGCGTTGCGGACCACCGCTCGGCCCAGGACGAGATCGGCGAGGCCGGTCCCGAGATGCGTGACCACGACCCGCCCGGTGGCCGGCCGGACGACCCCGTCGAGGATGACCGCGCCGAGCGTCGTCGCCGGATCCGGATAGCCGTCGAACTGGCCGGCGGCCCGGTTCGCCAGGAACTGGCCGATCTCGTCCACGACGAATAGCGCTGCATCGGCGGCGACCTCGGCCGAGCAGGTCGTCGCGTAGTCGATCGGGATCACCAAGGTGTCGGCCGCCAGCCAGTCCGTGGTCATGACCTGGCGCACGGGTCCGAACGAGACGGCGCTGATCACGATGTCGGCGTCGGCCACGGCCTCGCGCGATCCGGCGGCCGCCTGGGCGGAGCCGATGCCTGGGGTCCCACCGGCGGCCGCCACGAGCGCCTGCGAGCGCTCGGGATGGCGGTCGAAGACTCGGATCTCCGCGCCTGGCAGGAGATGGCCGAGGACCGAGAGGTGACCGTGACCCTGGACCCCGGCGCCGAGGATCGCGACCCGCGCCGCCCGCCCGGCGGCAGCGTGCGGCGGACCGAAGCGCCGGATGGCGACTCCGCTGATCGCCGCGGTCCGAGCGGCGGTGATCGGTCCGCCGTCGAGGATCGCCGTCGGCAGGCCCGTCGCGGGGTCGTTCAGGACGACGAGGGCGGTGATCGTCGGCAACCCGACATCCCCGTTCGCCGGGTAGCCGACGACCCACTTGAGGCCGAGCAGGTCGTCGTCCCCGTCGGGATCGGGACCGCGGAGGTGGGCTGGCATCGCGTGACCGAACGACGACGGTGAGCGCGGGTGGACGCCGATCTTCGGCGGCAGCTCGGCCGAGCCATCCGCGAGCGCGACGAGCGTGCGCTCGGCGAGACGGAGACGCTCCTCGACGGGCGGCAGGGCGGCCTCGACGTCGGACGCGGACAGGTACCGGAGACGTGGGCTCGTCACGAGGCCCAGTCTACGAGTCCGCGTCGGCACTCGGATCGTCGCTACCATCACGAAGATGGCATCGATCGACACCGCGCAGAGCCTCGACAACCTGAAGCTCGAGCGCGACGCGATCGTCCTGTACGACGCGCTCTCGGCGATCGACCGCGATCCACGCCGGGCCGCCGCCTTCGAGCGGATCGCCGGCAACGAACGGCGCCATGCCGAGATCTGGGCGTCGAAGCTGCGCGATCTCGGCGTCGATGTCCCACCGCCGGGCCGGCCCAGGGCGCGGGTCCGGGCGATCATCGTCCTCGCTCGGGTGTTCGGCACGCGCGCCGTCAGCGAGCTCGTCCAGGCGCTCGAAGGCGACGAGGAGAGCGTCTACGAAGCGCAGGCCTCGCCCGAGGTCCTGGCGATCGCCGCCGACGAGCGTGAGCACGCCGAGATCTGGAAGCGGTTGTCCGACGGCTCGCCGATCCCGGGGCCGTCGCCCGAGGCGGTCGCCGCGGCTCACGCCGGTCGCGCGGGGAGTCCGAGCTCGATCGGGCGGGACGAGCGCTGGCATCGGACGGGCCAGTCGGGCACGCTCCGGGCGGTCATCTTCGGGGTCAGCGACGGCCTCGTCAGCAACACCAGTCTGGTGATGGGTGTGGCCGGAGCGGCGAGCGGCGATTCGCGGTTCATCCTCCTCGCCGGGATCGCCGGGCTTCTCGCCGGCGCCTTCAGCATGGCCGCCGGTGAGTACATCTCGATGCAGTCCCAGCGCGAGCTCTACGAGCGGCAGATCGCCCTCGAGCGGGCCGAGCTCCAGGCGATGCCCGACGAGGAGCAGGCCGAGCTCGCGGCGATCTATCGCTCCAAGGGGTTCAGCCCGACCGAGGCCGACGCGATCGCGGCCCGGCTCTTCACCGACCCGGAGCACGCCCTCGACACCCTGATCCGCGAGGAGCTCGGGCTCGATCCGGACCAGCTCGGCTCGCCGTGGGGCGCGGCCGGTGGGTCGTTCGCGGCGTTCGCCGTGGGCGCGGCGATCCCGGTCATCCCGTTCCTCATCACGACGGGACCGACCGCCGTCGCCCTCAGCATCGGGCTGAGTCTCGCGGCGATGTTCGCGGTCGGGGTCGGGGTCAGTCTGCTCACCGGACGTGGTGCGCTGTTCTCCGGGTTCCGGCAGGTCGCCATCGGGGCCGCCGCAGCCGGGGTGACGTTCCTCGTCGGCCGGCTGATCGGCGTGACGCTCGGCTAGCGGCAGGACCGGAGGCGACCGATGCCCTCGCTCGGGCGGATCGCCGCAAGCGCCGCCGCGGCCATCGCGGTGGCGCTGATCTTCCTGCTCTGGATCAGCTGGCCAGGGTTCCTGGCGGTCGGCGCCGGGGCGATCTTCGGCGTGGCGTTCCTCATCGTCGCGACGGCGCTCGGGGACGATCCGTCCGCTGCCGATGCCGCCTGGCGGGCGCAGGCCGGAGATCTCGTCGGCGACCCCGACGCCGGTGACCCGGAAGCGGCCGCGATCGAGGACCAGGTCGGTGGGTCGGACCGGTGACGACGGGTGGGTTGGAGGCGCGGCTGGCGGACGAGGGCCTCGACGCGCAAGCCTGGTCGAACGGGCCGGGCGATCGCTACGCCGTCCATGCCCACGGCTACGACAAGGTCATCGTCGTGGCGGCCGGCTCGATCGAGTTCGGACTCCCCGAGCGTGGCGAGCGGATCCGGCTCGGTCCCGGCGATCGACTGGAGCTCCCGGCCGGGACGGACCACGGGGCAGACGTCGGCCCGGGTGGGGTCACCTGCCTGGAGGCCCATCGGCCGGCAGGGACGCTTCCACCTGGGCCGAGATGTCGCTCTGCCGGGGACTGGTAGGCTGGCGGACTAGCGCTTGCCCATGAATGCCCAGAAGGGGAGATCGCTGCGCGGGTCGTAGGATGCCGAGGAGCGATCCTCAGGCTGATCGACGAGGATCGCGACGATCGCGAAGGCGATGACGATGGTGAGGCCGATCACGAGAAGCATGAACGGTACCTCCTTTCTGCGATATCGAATGATGACGACGATGATAGCCTAACAAATCGTTGTCGTCAAACCAACCAAACTAACGGATGTCGGTAATTGACCAAGAAGGACCAGATCAGCGCAAACGACCTGCGGATCCTCTGGCTCCTGCAGCGGGATGGGCGGGCGTCGTACGCGGACATCGCTGCGGCGGCCGGGATGAGCGCGCCGTCCGCGCACGAGCGGGTCAAACGCCTCGAGTCGCGCGGGATCATCCGTGGGTTCGCGGCGGAGATCGACGCGGCCGCCGTCGGCTTCGGCATCCTGGCGTTCAGCTGGATCCGCCAGGCGCCGGGGATGGCCACGATCGACCTGACCTCGGACTTCGCCACGATCCCCGAGGTCGAGGAATGTCATCACGTCGCCGGCGAGGCGGACTACCTGCTGAAGATCCGGGCCGCGGACACGCGTGACCTCGAGCGGGTCATGCGCTCGGTCCAGGCGATCCCGCATGTCTACACGAGCGAGACCGAGATCGTCTTCTCGACCGGGTTCGAACGACGACCGTTGCCGCTCGAACGCGAAACCGGATCGGAGCCTGGAGCGTAATCCATGGCGGGCTCGCGCACCGATCCGATCGAGGATGCCCGTCTCGTGGCTGAGGTCGTGGGTGGTTCAGAGGACGCGTTCGCCGCGCTCTACGACCTCCATGCCGGCGCTGTCTACGCGGCGGCGGCTCGGTTGAGCTCGGATCGCGGGCTCGCCGAAGATATCGTCCAGGAGACCTTCCTCGCCTTGTGGGATCGAGCGGAACAGTTCCAACCGACGCTGGGCTCGCTCTCGGCCTGGCTGCTGACGATCGCCCGGAACCGGACGGTCGACCGGCTGCGGGCCGCGGGTCGGCGGCCGACGATCGTCCCGCTCGGGGCGACCCGGATCGGTGAAGAGACCGATGCCGCGACGCTTGAGCGCGTCGCCCGTTCCGGCGAGGTCGTCGGGGGCGCGTCCCTGGGGCGTGGTCCCGAGGCCGAGCTGGCGGGCGCCGAGCTCCGCGAGACCCTGCGCGATGCGCTCGGGGCGATGGCACCGACCGAGCGTGACGTGTTGCTCCTCGCCTACCGCGACGAGCTCACCCAGAGCGAGATCGCGGAACGGCTCGGGCTTCCGCTCGGGACCGTCAAGACGCGGACACGTCGAGCGCTCCTCAAGTTGCGCGCGGCGCTCGGCCCGGCCTACGCCCCGACCGCAGTCCCGGGCGACGAGGATCCGACCGGCCAGCTGTCCGATTCGAGCGAGCGCCGGGTGAGGGTGCAGACGTGACCGACCACGCCGAGGTCCGCGAACGCCTCGAGCTCGCCGCCGTCGAGCCGGGCGGCCTCGATCGGCTCGCCGCCGGGGACACGCCCGATGCGGCGCTGATCGCAGGTCACCTCGCCGGCTGTCCGAGCTGCTCGGACGAGGCGCGTCGCCTGGCGCGCCTGAGTCCCCTCGTCCGGGACGCCGCGCTGACCTTCCCGCCGGATGACCTTCGCGAGCGGACGCTGTCGCTCGTGCGGGAGGTCGGTCGACCTCGCGCCGGCGCGTCCGCGGCGGCTGCTTCGGTCGCGACCGTCGGGGTGGCGGCGCCCGAGAGCGCGACCGACTCGTGGACCGCGGCGCCCGCCAGCCGCGCCGCCCGCCGCCGGACCGTCCGATGGCCGGCGGCCATCGCCGCGGTGGTGGCGTTCGCGCTCCTCGTCGGTGGCGGCGTGTTCGCCCTCGGTGCCGCTCAGCGGCTCCAGGCCGAGTCGGCCGCGCTCGCCGAGCTCAACACCGCGACCCTTCGGGTGTCGGCGCTGCCGGATGCCACGCGGGTGGACCTCGTGGACGCCAAGGGAGCCCAGGAGTCGTCACAGGGGACCCTGCTCTTCTCGCCGGCGACCGCGGAGCTCGTCATCAGCGCCCCGAGCCTGACCCAGCCATCGGCCGGCCAGCGATACGCGTGCTGGATCACCCGTCCCGACGGCAGCCGCGCCCGGATGGGTGACATGGAGTTCGGCGGCGGATTGGCCTACTGGACCGGCTGGGACGACAAGCTCCACGACGCCGGACCCGGCACGAAGTTCGGCGTGACGCTCGTCGGCGCCGACGGCCGGCCCGTGGACGGCGACACGCTGGTCGGGATGGTCGATCGCGGCTGATCCCGGCCGCGGGCGTTCGAACGCCGGGCTCAGCCGGCGCCGTCTATCAGGGGCTGACCGCCGGCCTGTTCCGAACGGAATGCTGCAAGGTCCGCCCACTCCCCGCCGCAGGCCAGGCACTCGATCGCCGGCTCACCCTGGAGTCGGACGTCGGTCGGGATCCCGAGGGTATCGTTCGCGACCTGGACGTTGGTCATCTCGACGTCTGGCGGCTCGACGAGCGCGAGGCGATGCTCGCCGCAGCGTGGACAGGCGTCTCTCGAGCGTTCGTCGTTCGGCATGGTGCGTGTCTCCGCAACGGCTTGTCGCGCTCATGATGGCCCCGCCTCCAGATCGATGCGAGTCAGGCCCTTAGGATCGGCCCTCGTCGTCCACCGATCCTCCGGTCGGCTCGTCCTCCGCGGCCCACCCGGGTCCGACCGCATCCACGGAACCGGCGGCCCCGACCGGGACGGTCTCTTCCGGCTCGTCACCCCACTCGTCGACCGGTTCGGCCGTGGGGTCGGCGTCCGGTCGCGGTCCGAGCGGCTCGTCCGCCGACTCGGCGTCACCCTGGACCTCCGCGAGGACGAGGTAGACCAGCGCTCCGCCCACGACGATGCCGAGGATGAGCAACCACCACTGGAACTCGGCGTTCACGCCGGGCGGCTCTCGTCGGACGGGGTGGTTGGCACGGGCGCCAGTATAGGGACGGACCGCCCGAGGCCGCCCGTCCGACTACACTGCGCGCGACCATGATCGACTTCACCCCGGACCCGATCCTCGTCCAGCTGGGGGGCCTGCCCGTCTATTGGTACGGGCTGTGCTATGCCCTCGGCCTGACGGCTGCCTACGTGATCATGGTCCGCGAGGCTCGCCGCCGGGGGCTCGACGCCGAGCTGGTCATCAACGGCCTGATCATCGTCGCCATCGCGGCGCTCATCGGCGGGCGGCTCTACCACGTGATCGACCAGTGGTCCCTGTACAAGGACGACCCGGTCACGATCCTCCTGCCGATCCGGCGAGCGCCGACCGGCGGCTACATGTTCGCCGGGTTCAGCGGTCTGGGCGTCTACGGCGGGATCCTCACCGGGACGATCGCGGCCTGGCTCTATCTGCGCTGGAAGCACCAGTCGTTCTGGCGCTGGGCGGATGTCGTCGCGCCGGCGTTGTTCGCGATGCAGGCGATCGGCCGGCTCGGGAACTTCTTCAACCAGGAGCTGTACGGGCCGCCGACGAACCTCCCATGGGGGATCGCCATCCAGTGCAAGAACCGGGTGGCCCAGTACGCCTGCCCGCCAGGCTCCGATCCGAACGCCACGCTCGGCCAGCACTTCCAGCCGCTCTTCCTGTACGAATCCCTGTCGGCGGCCATCGGGCTGCTCTTCCTGCTCTGGCTCGGACGGCGCTTCTCGAACCGCTTGCGACCGGGTGACCTCCTCCTGATCTTCTTCATCTGGTACGGGACGACGCGGTTCCTGCTGGAATTCATGCGCTCCGGCTACAACTGGACCGTCGGCGGGATCCCGACCGCCCAGATCGCCTCGACGATCGCCATCGCCTTCGGGCTGATCGTGCTGATCGCGCGTCATCTGCAGGGCGGTCCGAGCGTGGGCGAGATCGAGGCCGAAGAGCGAGCGGCCGCCGGCCGACGAGCCGCTGCCGGACCTCGCGTCGGCGGATGAGCCAGCCGAGAGCGACCACCTGCCGGTGGGCGACACGGAGGTCCGAGCGGACGACACGGAGGTCCCAGCGGTGGACGATACGGGCGATCCGCCGGTGGACGACACCGACGCCCCGCCGGAGGACAGACCGGAGGTCCCGCCGGCGTGACCGAGCCGACCGACCAGGGACCGTCGACGGCGTCGCCCCGACGTCGACGGCGGCCACCGCCCGGTCGGATCTCACCCGAGGCGATGGCCGCGGCCCGGGGCAACGCCACGGAAGGACTCGCTTGGCTCGGCCGGCCGCCGGAATCGAAAGCGTCCCTGCTCGTTCGTCTCATGGCGATCGTCGCCCGGATCGTCCTCTTCGGTCTGTTCCGGTTCCACGTCGACGTCGACGGTCGCGAGGCCATCCCGCGGACCGGTGGCTACATCGTGGTCGCCGCCGCGCATCGCGGCTGGATGGATCCGTTCGTCGTCCTCCGTGCCCTGCCGCTCGAGCCGCGGGTCTGGTTCCTCGGCTCCGGTCCGTCGGCGTTCGGGCCGCGCTGGCGCGAGGCGTTGATCCACCGACTCGGCGGGCTGCTGCCGGTCTGGCGCGGCGGCCTCGGCGTCGAGCAGCACGTCGCCGCCGCGCGGGCGGTCATCGCGAACGGTGGCGTGTTCGCCCAGATGCCGGAGGGCACGATCAGCGGTCCGCCCGGTCGGATCGGGCCGTTCCGGATCGGCTCGGCGCTCATCGCGCTGCGCACCGGGGCGCCGATCGTCTGCCTGGGCATCGCCGGCACGGAGGATCTGTACCTCGGTCGCCGGCTGGCCGCCCGGGTCCTGCCCGCGACGACGGTCGCCGAGCTCCTCGGGCCAGACTGGGACGGCAAGCTGCCCGTCGAAGGGACCCGCGAGGAGTTCGAGCTCGCGCACCGCCTGACCGATCGGTTCGCCGCCCGGCTCGGCCCGGTCGTCGAGGCGCTCTACCCATGGACGATCGACCCGACGGACCATCCGCGCCGGCTCCACGACCGCCTCACCTGGCTGCTCATCCGGAAGGGCCGTCTCGACCGCACGGATCCCGCCGCGGCCGCTCCCGCCGATGGAGTTCCAGTCGACGGTCCTGCCCCGTCCCATCCGTCGGATCCATCGGGTTCGGGCCCGACGGCCAGCGGCCCGACCGCCTGACCGTTCCGCCATACTCGGACGAGATGGACTACGCCGGATCGATCCTCGACCTGGTCGGCGAGACGCCGCTCGTGCGGCTCACCCGGGTCACCCGGGAGCTCGGGCCGATCGACCGTCAACCGCTCATCCTGGCCAAGCTCGAGACGATGAACCCGGGCGGGTCGGTGAAGGACCGGATCGGGCTACCGATGATCGAGGCGGCCGAGCGGGCGGGTCTGCTCAAGCCCGGTGGGACGATCATCGAGCCGACCAGCGGCAACACCGGTCACGGGCTGGCGATCGCCGCCGCGCTCAAGGGCTATCGCTGCATCTTCGTCATGGCCGACAAGCAGTCCACCGAGAAGCAGCAGCTCCTGCGAGCCTACGGAGCCGAGGTCGTGCTCTGCCCGACGAACGTCGCCCCGGAGAGTCCCGAGAGCTACTACAGCGTTGCGGCCCGGCTGGCGCGCGACATCCCCGGAGCGTTCAAGCCGGACCAGTACTGGAACCAGGAGAACCCCAAGGCCCACGAAGCGACCACCGGCCCCGAGCTGTGGCGTCAGACCGACGGTCGGATCGGTCATCTCGTGGCCAGCGTCGGGACCGGCGGGACGATCAGCGGCGTCGCCCGCTACCTCAAGCGCCAGAACCCGACGATCGTCGTGGTCGGCGCGGACCCCGAGGGCAGCGTCCTGTCCGGCGACACCGCCCGGCCGTACCTGACCGAGGGCATCGGCGAGGACTTCTTCCCGGGGACGTACGACCCGACGACCGTCGACCGCTGGGTCCGTGTCTCGGACCGGGACGCGTTCGCGGCCGCCCGCCGGCTCACTCGTGAGGAAGGCATCCTGGCCGGCGAATCGAGCGGCACGGCGCTCGTCGCGGTCCTCGACGAGGCGCGCCGGATCATGACCGAGGACCCGGCCGGCGCGCCCGATCGGGTCGTCGTCGTCATCCTGCCCGACGGTGGCCGGTCCTACCTCTCGAAGCTCTACAACGATGAGTGGATGCGGGCGAACGGGCTGCTGGACCGACCCGGTGCAGTCAGCCGGGTGAGCGAGCTCCTTGCGGTGCGCCATCACGGGCCGACGCTGCCCGATCTCGTGGTCGCGCGGACGACCCAGCGGGTCGGCGAGGCGATCGCCACGCTCCAGGACTACGGGATCAGCCAGATGCCGGTGTCGGAGGCGCCCGACGGCGACGATCTCGCGGCGATCGTCGGCGCGATCTCCGAGAAGGGCCTGCTCGATCGGGCGTTCCGCGACCCCGAGGCGGTCGAGCGCACCGTCGGCGAGGTGATGGACCGCCCGCTCCCGGTGGTCGATGCCGACGCGCTGCTCGTCGAAGCGTTCGGACAGCTCACCGGGGGTGCGCCGGCCCTGCTGGCGGTCCGCGACGGCCGGCCGGTCGGCATCGTCACGAAGCTCGACCTGCTCGAGTTCCTCGCCCATCGACCGTCGTCGGGCGGCTGACGCCGGCTGACCGCCGGTCTCAGCGGGTCGGCCCGACCCCGTCCGACCGTACCGGTCAGAGCCAGGGCAGGGTGACGGGCACGAGCACGTTGAGGAGCAGGCCCAGGGTGAACAGACCGCCCGCGCGGCGGGTGTGGACGAACGCGTACCCGACGAACCACAACGGCCAGCCGCGCGCCGGGTAGCCGGGCGGCGGCCCGGCAGGCTTCGGCTGGGCGAACACCCTGAGCACCTGGACGAGCCGCGGGATCCCGAGGACGACCAGCGCGACCCACGGGCCGACGAGGCCCACGACGACGGCCGCGAGCGCCAGCGGGTAGAAGGCGATCATCAGGCCGCTGCCCACCCTTCGCGCACGTGCCTCGCCGAGGATCACCGGCAGGGTCCGAACGCCGAGCTTCGCGTCGGCGTCGATCTTGTCGATGTGCTTGCCGAACAGGACCGCGGTCACGATCAGGGCGTACGGGACCGAGACGAGCAGCACCCACCGATCCACCGTCCCCGAGGCGGCCAGGAACGTCCCACCGACCATCAGCGGGCCCCAGACGAGGAACACCCCGGGCTCGCCGAGCCCGTGGTACTTCAGCCGGATCGGCGGGGCGACGTAGAAGACCGAGACGAACAGGCCGCCGAGGGCGAACACGATGATCAGTGGTCCGCGCACGATCGCCAGCCCGACCATGATCGCCGCGCAGACGAGGTTGACGAGCAGGATCGCGTTCCGGAGCTGGGCTCGGGTGACCCAGCCGGACAGGATCGGATGCGGGGCGTAGAGCGCCCGGACGTAGTCGTCGGTGTCGATCCCGCCGGTCAGGTCGAAGTAGTCGTTGATCATGTTGTTCGCGGCATGGGCGAGGACCAGCCCGACGACCGCGAGCGCCAGCAGGGGATAGTCGACCGCCGGTCCGCCGGCCCTCGCCGCGGCGACCGCGAGGAGGCCGCCGATCAGCCCGGACCAGATCGTCATCGGGAAGACGGCCGCCCGGGTGATCACGAGCCACTTCCCGACGGCGTCCATCCGGCCGCTCGCCGGCGGGTTGGCCGTCTCGAGGATCTCGCGCCAGCCCGCGAGGCGGTCGCGCAGCGACAGCGGCGGGACGACGGTGCCGGGACGGGCCGCGGGTTCGCCGGCGGCCGGGCCCGCGTCGGGGACGATCGTGGACATCGGATGCCTCGTGAGCTGAAACGTGCGCGCCAAGAGTAGCACGATGTTCCGGTGGCGTGCGAGGTCGCGCCACCCACTGCGCGCCACCGCCGGGGCCCGGTCGCCTCGACGAGTCGAGGACCGACCGACGTCCCGCGGATGGGCGATGATGGCCGCCATGGACGACCCGAGCTTCGAGACGCTGGCGGTCCACGCGGGCCAGGAGCCCGACGAGCGGACCGGCGCGGTCGCGGCGCCGATCTACCAGACGAGCACCTACGCCCAGGCCGGCGTCGGCCGGCCGACCGGAGGCTACGAGTACGCGCGGACCCAGAACCCCACTCGCGAGCGGCTCGAGCGGGCCGTCGCCGCGCTCGAGGGCGGCCGTCACGGGATCGCCTTCGCCAGCGGTTCGGCCGCCACGGCGGCCATCGCCGAGCTCGTCGCCCCGGGCGAGACCATCCTCGCTGGCGACGACGTCTACGGCGGCACGTGGCGGTATCTCGAACGGGTCGCCGGACCGCGCGGCGTCGTGACCCGCTGGCGGGACCTGGCCACCGACCCGTCGGGTGCGCTCCGCGACGGACTTGACGCGACGACCCGGATGGTCTGGCTCGAGACCCCGTCGAACCCGCATCTCAAGGTCATCGACATCGAGGCGGTCGCCGAGCGGCTCGACGCCCACCACGGCGCGGGTGGCGGGCGACCGCTACTCGTGGTCGACAACACGTTCGCTTCGCCGGCGATCCAGCGACCGCTGCGTCTCGGTGCCGACATCGCGTTCCACTCGGCCACGAAGTACCTCGCCGGGCACTCCGACACCGTGAGCGGGATCGCCGTCACCGACCGCGACGACCTCGCCGAGCGGCTGCGGTTCCTCCAGAACGCGATGGGTGCGGTCCCCGGACCGTTCGACTGCTTCCTCGTCCTGCGCGGACTTCGGACGCTCGCCCTGCGGGTCGAGCGGCATGCGGCGAACGCGACCCGGGTGGCGCAGTTCCTCGCCGAGCGCGATGACGTCGATCGGGTCCGCTACCCGGGGTTGACCTCGGGCCGCTGGGCACATCCCCAGGCGGAGGTCGCGGCGCGCCAGATGGGGTCCGGCGGCGGGATGGTGAGCTTCGCGCCGCGCGCCGGCGGTCGCCATGGGCGCGACGCCCGTGCTCGCGCGATCGCCGTCTGTGAGGGCACCAAGCTGTTCACCCTGGCCGAGTCACTCGGCGGGGTCGAGTCGCTCATCGAGATCCCGGCGTTGATGACCCACACGTCGGTGGCCGGGTCCGTCCTCGAGGTCGACGACGCGCTCATCCGCCTTTCGGTCGGGATCGAAGGCGCGGACGACCTGATCGCGGATCTGCGTCAGGCGCTCGACGCGGCGTGACCGCCTACTCGACCGGCTCCAGATCGATCGTTCGGACCTGACGGGTCCGACCGGCCTCGGTCCGCACGAGGGCCGTGGGGATCGCGGCACCGGCGAACTTCTCGATGATCGCGGTCTCGCCGCTGTAGAGGCCACTGCCGGCGATGCGGACCTTGTCGCCGACCGCCAGATCGGTCCGGCCGTGGCGGGCCGCCGTGTTGATCTCCGCGACCGTGGGCCGAAGATAGGGCTCCGGAGCGGTCACGCCGGGGATCGGCGGCTTGGGTGGGGGCGGTTTCCGATAGACGGTCTTGCGTTTGGGGCCTGGCACGTTCGGTGGTGGTCCTCCCTGGTCGGCGTCGTGGTCGGCACGATCGCCGCGACGATCATACGGTGGAGATCGCCTACGGCGCCACGATCGGCTGTTGGGTCGCCATCGGCGTGAGCATCGTCTCGGAGACTCGCCTGGCCGGCGCTCGACGGCGCTACGGAGCGCGCTCCGACCCGCCCGTCCGGGTCAGGCTGACGGTCACGCAGCCCCCTGGGCGCAACGCGCCTGCAACCTTGCCGCAATGTCGTACGACCGGGGTATCATCGCACCGGACTGCGGAAGCCGACTCCCTCCGCCGGGCCCAGCGCTCGACATGAGGCACGCGCGGCCGGTCGAACCGATGGCCCATGACCGGGCGCGGGTCGACCCGCCCCGGCGCTCACAAGGGAGCGACCGATCTTGACCGTTAGTCGAACCTCCACCCGAACGAGCGCCCCGGCGCTCGGCCGTTCGATCCGCGCTAACCTGTCGACGGCCGAGCTGTACGAGGACGCCATCCGGGCCGGTGAGGGGATCGTCGCGGCGGAGGGACCGCTCGTCGTCCGGACCGGCAAGCACACCGGTCGGAGCCCCGAGGACAAGTTCATCGTCGACGAGCCGTCGAGTCGGGCCAAGATCTGGTGGGGGCCGGTCAATCGGCCGATCGATGAGGCCCACTACGATCGGCTTCGGGCCCGTCTCATGGACCACCTCGCCGACAAGGTCGTCTACGCTCAGGACTGCTTCATCGGCGCCGATCCGAAGCACCGTCGGAGCCTGCGCGTCTACACCGAGACGGCCTGGGCGAGCATCTTCGCCCGCAACCTGTTCCGCCGGCCGGGCCCGCTCGACCTCGCGACGTTCGCGCCGAACTTCACGATCATCGACGTGCCGTCGTTCAAGGCCGATCCCGCCACCGAGGGGACCCGGACCGAGACGGCGATCCTGCTCCACCTCGAGCGGATGGAGATCATCATCGTCGGCACGGAGTACGCCGGCGAGATCAAGAAGTCGGCGTTCACCGTCATGAACTACCTGATGCCCGACGAGGGCGTGCTGCCGATGCACTCGGCGGTCAACGTCGGCCAGGCGGGGGATCCGGTCGTCTTCTTCGGATTGAGCGGGACCGGCAAGACGACGCTGTCGGCAGATCCGCTCCGAAGCCTCGTCGGCGACGACGAGCACGGCTGGGGGGACGCCGGCCTCTTCAACTTCGAGGGCGGCTGCTATGCCAAGACGATCCGGCTGAGCCCGATGTACGAGCCGGACATCTTCCAGACGACGCGCCGCTTCGGGACGATCCTCGAGAACGTCGATCTCGACCCGCGGACCCGGACGCTCGACCTCGACTCGGACCGATTCACCGAGAACACCCGGGGTGCCTACCCGCTCGAGTTCATCGGCAACGCCGACCCGACGGGCCAGGCCGGCCAGCCCAAGCACGTCGTGCTCCTGACGGCCGATGCGTTCGGGGTGCTGCCACCGATCGCCCGGCTGACCCACGACCAGGCGGCGTACCACTTCATCAGCGGCTACACCGCGAAGCTGGCGGGGACCGAGATCGGGGTCAAGGAGCCGCGGGCGACGTTCAGTGCCTGCTTCGGCGCCCCGTTCATGCCGCGTCACCCGGGCGAGTACGCGGCCATGCTCGTCGAGCGGCTCGCCCGCTGGGACGTCCCGGTCTGGCTCGTCAACACCGGCTGGACCGGTGGCCCATACGGGACCGGCGAGCGGATGAACATCAACCACACCCGGGCGATGGTCCGGGCCGCGCTCGACGGCCGGCTCGACGGCGTGCCGATGGTCGAGGACCCGATCTTCCGGATCGCCGTGCCGACCGCGTGCCCCGAGGTCCCGGCCGAGTTCCTCGAGCCGCGCAGCACGTGGCTGGACACGGATGCCTACGACCGGGCGGCGCACAAGCTGGCGACGATGTTCGTCGAGAACTTCGCGAATTACCACGATGGCGTCCGCCCGGGCGTCCGGGAGGCCGGACCCCGCGTCGACTGACGCTCCTGATCCGCGCTGACTCGAGCTCGATCGACGAGACAGCGTCGATCTCGCAGCGGATGTCGGCCCGCGACCTGGCGAGCACGGCCGGCGAGCCGGTCGACGGCACTAGAATGAGCCCCCCAGCACCGAGCGTCCCGAAGGAGCCTCCCGACCCATGCCGCGCAACAAGGTCACCGTCGTCGGCGCCGGCAACGTCGGCGCCACCACCGCCCAGCGGATCGCGGAGGCGGGTCTCGCCGACGTCGTCCTTATCGACATCGTCGAGGGTCTGCCGCAGGGCAAGGGGCTCGACCTGGCGGAGGCGGCGCCCGTGGTCGGCCACGATGCGCGGATCGTCGGCACGAACGACTACGCCGCGACCGTCGGCAGCGACATCGTCGTGGTCACGAGCGGCCTGGCCCGTCAGCCCGGGATGAGCCGTGACGATCTCCTGCTGAAGAACGCCGGGATCGTCCGATCGGTCGTCGAGCAGGCGGTCCGCCACTCGCCGGATGCGGTGCTCATCGTCGTCACGAACCCGCTCGACGCGATGTGTCACGTCGCGCTCCAGGCATCGGGCTTCCCGCGCGAACGCGTTCTGGGCATGGCCGGAGTCCTCGACTCGGCCCGGTTCCGGACGTTCATCGCCGAGGAGCTCGGCGTCAGCGTCGAGGACACGCACGCCTTCGTCCTGGGCGGCCACGGCGACACGATGGTCCCGCTGCCGCGCTACTCGACCGTCGCCGGGGTGCCGATCACCGAGCTCCTCAGCCCGGAACGCGTCCAGGCCCTGTGCGAGCGGACGGCCAACGGCGGGGCCGAGGTCGTGGGCCTGCTCAAGACCGGATCGGCGTTCTACGCCCCAGCGGCGAGCACCTTCGAGATGGTCGAGTCGATCCTGCTCGACCGGCACCGGGTCCTGCCCTGCGCGGTCCTGCTCCAGGGTGAGTTCGGGGTCGACGGCCTGTTCGTCGGGGTCCCGGCCGTCCTCGGCGAGCACGGGCTCGAGCGCGTGTTCGAGATCGAGCTGACCGACGCGGAACGGACCGCGTTCGACCGGTCGGCCGACGCCGTCCGCGAACTCGTGACGAAGCTCCCGGCCTGACGCCGCGGATCGATAGTGGTGCGTCAGCGCACCACTTCGGTCATCCCCCGAATGTCCCCGTTGACCGGGCGCAACTCCGCGCGGTACGGTCCGTAGCACGTCCGTCGATCGACCCGGCCGGCCGGGTCGATGCTCGTACGGATGGTCCAGTCAGGCCCCATGGCGGCTCTGCCGCCGTCCTGCTCTGGGTCTGGGTCGAGGAGGGAGTCCGGATGAAGCGGCTGGTCGTGCTGCTCGCCACGTTGTCCCTGGTGTTCGGCGCGTTCGTCGCGCCGGTCCAGGCCGGCCCACCGGTCCAGGCCGGATCACCGATCCGGATGGCGCCTACCGCCCAACGCAAATCGCCGCCCACCACCGTCCGTTCGCTCGACGACGCCGCCAAGAAGAAGCTCGACGCGAAGCTCCGCAAGGCGCTCGCCGACGGCGCCAACGGCACGGTCCCGGTGTTCACGACGGTCGTCGGCAACCCGACCGCCGCGCTGGCGACCCTCGACGGCGCGCATGTCGCCCGCTCCCCGGGCGGCAAGGCATCGCTGATCGTCGGCCGGATCAAGGTCCAGCAGCTGCCCAAGCTGGCCGGTCAGAAGAACGTCCTCAGCGTCAACCTCGTCCAGCTCAAGCAGACCGGCACGCCGCTGGGGAACCCGGATCCGGACATCGGCAAGGCGAAGCCCAGCACGAAGGCCCTCCGGGCGGCCCTGGCGAAGCTCA
Organism: uncultured Chloroflexia bacterium; assembly: GCA_963783135.1. Taxonomy (GTDB): domain Bacteria; phylum Chloroflexota; class Limnocylindria; order Limnocylindrales; family CSP1-4; genus Chersky-267. The sequence continues at coordinate 1,173,710 of CAWAMH010000005.1, forward strand.
CGGCCACCGACATCCCGTACGCGGACGCCCCGCCGATCAAGGGCTCGAACTTCGACGCGCTCAAGAAGCTGAACCTGCTCGACGCGAAGACGCACGACTTCTCCGACGCCTGGAAGATGGGCTACGACGGGACCGGCGTGTCCGTGTCGATCCTCGACGGCGGGTCCGACTGGGGCCACCCCGACCTCATCGGGACCTGGCTGACCGGGCCCGACGGCTGGCCGCAGGCCTACGACCCGTTCGGGACGCTCGTCCTGCTCGTCGATCCGGGCCAGGTCGATGTCGGCCTGACCTGGTACACGCCGACCCAGCAGAAGACCGGGACCCCTGCCGGTGCCGGCGTCTCCAAGGTCACGTTCGCGACGCGGACCGGCCCGTCCCGGAACTTCGCGGCGCCGGACGGCACCGTCAGCCACGACTACACCTACCCAACGGCCTGGTCGAAGTCCGGCAAGGTCCGGCTCGGCAGCCATCCGGACGACTACCTCCTGCTGCTCTACGGCGAGCGGCCCGCGTTCCTCGTGACCGACCCGAATGTCGCCGGTGTCTACGACACGATCTACGTCGATCTCAACGGCAACGGCGACTTCGGCGATGAGAAGCCCGTGACGAAGGCGTCGCCGGTGTCCTATCGCGATCTCAACGGTGACGGCTACACCGACCTGTCGGGCGGCCTTGTCTACTACATCTCGGATGGGACCGGCGCCACCGGCACCCCGCTGCCCGGCGGACCGGGCGAGTTCGGTCTCGATCTCAAGTACCCGGCCGGCGCGATGGTCGCCTGGACCGGCGACTACGACCCGGGCATCGAGGGCCACGGCACGCTCACCGCGTCGAACGTGGTCGGCCAGGGCGTCATCGCCGGCGACGCGCCGACGTTCGCCGACGTCCACACCCCGACGCATACCTATCCCGGCGCCGTCATCGGCGGAGCCCCGAAGGCGAAGGCCGCGCCGATGGGCGACATCTACTTCGGGTTCGATTTCTCGTCCCAGTTCGCCTACTTCCTGACCAACCAGGCCGGGATCGACGTCATCTCGAACTCGTACGGCAATAGCGACGCCGACAACGACGGCTACGACGCGCCGAGCCAGGAAGCGGCACTCTGGAGCCAGGCGTTCGGCAGCCGCACCGCGTCGGTCCACTCGACCGGCAACGGGGCCCCCGGCTACGGCACGATCAACGGCCCGCAGCCGTTCACCGGCATCGCCGCCGGCGCGTCGACCCAGTTCGGCGGAACCGGCTGGGATTCGATCAAATACGCCTCCCAGATCCCCGACAACGACGTCATCCCGTGGTCCGATCGCGGGCCTGGGGCGACCGGTTCGACCGGCGTGGACGTCCTCGGCGACGGCGCATTCTCGGCCGGCGACACGACCCTGAACACGGTGCTCGATGGCCCGGTCGCCTGGCAGACCTGGGGCGGCACCAGCCGGTCGTCACCGGTCGTCGCCGCCACCGCTGCCCTCGTCTACCAGGCCCAGAAGACCCTCGGGCCGATCCCCGATGGGTTCGCTATGGAGGCCCGGTCGATCCTGAAGTCGTCCGCGCTCGACCTGGGCTACGACGCGTTCACCCAGGGTGCGGGCTCGGTCCAGGCAGGGGAGGCCGTGAAGGCCACCCTCGGCAAGCGCGTCGTGGTCAGCCCCGATGAGTGGCGGCCCGGCGACTACCGTGGCACGGACTACGACGTGTTCACCCATCTGCTGGCGCCGGGCGCCAGCGACAGTCAGACCTTCACGCTCGATGGACCCGGCAGCTATGCGATCTCCGATCGGATCCTGACCCGGGTCGACTCGAAGACGTTCTCCTGGAACTCGAAGAACGTCGCCAAGGAGAGCGCCAACTCATTCAACTCGCCCGATTACCTGCTCGACCTCACCCGGCAGGTGAAGGCGCATCGCGACGCCGACCTGATGATCATCTCGGCGATCTACCCGCACGATGAGTTCGATCCCGACGCGGATTACGCCAACGACCAGCGCTGGACGCTGTATGCCTATGACTGGACCGACATCAACCACGACGGCCGGCTGTGGCGCGACAAGAATCACAACGGCGTCGTCAACCACACCGACTCGGCCGAGACGAACATCGACGGCGACCCGATCATCGACTACAAGAAGTCGGAGATCCAGAAGGGCGAGTACGTCCGGTTCAGCTACCTCCGGACGGTCAACCCGGCGCTCCAGGTGTCCGTCCGAGACCCGGCCAAGCGGATGAGCGACGGCATCTTCCTGGGCCTGACCCATCCGGAGCGGAGTGCGGCCATCCCGGTCACCAACTTCACGTTCCGGGTCGACTTCTACAAGAACGTCGACTGGAGCTGGGTCAAGGCACCGCGGACGGCCCGGGGCTCGTTCAACGCCCGGATCAGCGTGCCGAAGGGCACGCCCGCAGGCATGTACCAGGGCGCCATCGTCGTCAGCCGACGGGGCCAGGACAGCGTCGTGCCGATCGCCGTGACGGTTCCGGCGGCGGTCAAGCAGTCGGCCGACGGGTCGATCCCCGGGGCGCTCAAGTTCGGCGGCAACAGCGTCGCCGCTGCGCAGAAGAACCTGACCTACAACAACGGCTCTGTCTTCGGCGCCAATGACTGGAGCTGGCGGGCCGAGTCGGGCGACTGGCGCTTCTTCTACTTCGACGTGCCGAAGGCCACCCCGGCTGGGACCCTGTTCCTCGCCGACACGACCTGGAACGACAAGGCTCCCTACACCGACCTCGACACGTTGATCTTCGGACCGTCCGAGAACGCCTACCAGCTGTTCCCGGCCCCGGTCACCGCCGACGGCTCGCCGTACGTCATGGGGACGATCGGCAAGAGCGTCAACACGAACGTGGGCGGCGGCATCTGGACGTTCCAGACCGCGACCGGCGGCGCCGAAGAGGTCGTCGTCGGGCCGGCCTCGGAGGGCCTCCACGCCGTCGTGCAGCACGGGACCGGCTGGAACGGCAGCAAGTTCAATGTGCCATTCACGAGCTCGGTCGGCACCGCGACCGTGAGCCCGGCCGACGTGTCGGTCGCGACAGCAGCGGACACCGGCTCGTTCGACGTGACGTTCACCTCGAGCGTCGACCTGCCCGGCGTCGCGGCTTCGGCCTTCGGCCTCAGCCAGCCCTCGGTCACGACCGAGACCGCCAAGCAGGACGATCCGAACGATCCGTCCACGGCGACCATCAAAAAGCCGTTCACCCTCACCCACGCGGGGAAGGTGACGATCTCGACCGACCTCGCGGCGAATGACATCGACCTGTTCGTCGTCTACGACGCCAACAATGACGGGACCTTCGACCTGTCGGAGATCGTCGCGGCGTCGGCCGGCGGCACGGGCCTCGAAAGCGTGACCCTGATCGATCCGCCCGACGGCGACTATCAGGCTTGGGTCCACGGTTTCGCGGTGGCCGGCTCGCCGACCTTCCACCTGGCCATCGATGCCCTCCAGGGCACCGACATGACGGTCACCGGGCTGCCCGCGGGTGCGGTGCCGGCCGGGACCGCCGTCACCCTCCACGTCACGTACTCGAAGGCGATGGTCTCGGGCCAGGACTACTTCGGTCAGCTCCAGCTCGGACCGTCGACCGCACCGACCGCGCTGGCCGTCCCGATCAGGATCCACCGGAACTGAGGCCTCGGTGACGGGGCGGGCCGTCGCGCCCGCCCCGTCACCAGGGCACGCCCGCGGGGCCGGACCAGGCCGGCCGCCGGATCGTGGCGGTCGGCTGAACGGTGCCGCGCCGCACCGGAAAGCGACGGGCCCGCCGCCCGGCACGCTCGACCACAGACCGACCTTGCCGCGGCCGTCATTGACCTCATTTCGACGCACCGCTAGGGTTGCCGCGGCGGATCCTGCGGGGACCCGATCCGCCGACCCCGGAAGGCACGCGACGCCGCACCGCGTCGTGCGGGTCGTGGGCTGCCCGGATCGCCGCCCCATCGAGGACCAGGCACCAAGCGCCTGAAAGGGAGGCTCATGATCCGACGATCCGTGGTCGCGCTCGGCGCGTCCGCTCTGTTCATCGCGACCCTTGCACCGGCGGCGGTCAACGCCCAGGATCCGGCGCGACCGCAGCTGAGCCTGCCGAGCTCACTGAAGCAGGATCGACTCCCGAAGCCCCTCCGCGACACGCGCGTCGCCGAGCGCAACAAGGTCGCCCTGTCGCTCAAGGCCGCGAAGGGCGATGTCCGCGTCTTCGTCCGGCTGTCGAGCACGCCCGCCGCCGCCTTCGGTGACCGGGGCGCCGCCGCCGTGATGTCCCAGGTCCGGGTCAACAAGAGCCAGCAGGCCGGCCTCATCGCCGCCGCCCGGCGGCTCGACTCGGGCGTGACGATCCTCGGTCGGACCGACCGCGCCTCGAATGTCGTCGCGATGCGGATCGCCGCCTCGAAGATCGCCGCGCTCGCCAAGGACCCGCGCGTCGTCGCGATCAGCCCCGTCGTCGACTACGAGAAGGCCCTGTCGGAGACCGTGCCATACATCGGTGGGACGACCGTCCAACGGGCCGGCTTCAAGGGCGCCGGGATCAAGGTCGGCGTGGTGGACAGCGGCATCGACTACACCCACAAGGAATTCGGCGGTCCCGGCACCGTCGGGGCGTATCAGGCCGCCTACGGCACGACCACGACCGATCCGAAGAACACGACCACCGACGGCCTGTTCCCGACGGCGCGCGTCGTCGGTGGCTACGATTTCGTCGGCGAGACCTGGCCGGGGACCGACCCGGACAACCCCGAGGCCGAGAACCCCGACCCCGACCCGATCGACTTCGATGGCCACGGGACGCACGTCGCCGACATCATCGGCGGCATCAAGGGCGTCGCGCCGAAGGTCCGCCTGTACGCCCTGAAGGTCTGCTCGGCCGTCGCGCCGGGTTGCTCCGGGGTGGGGCTCCTGGAGGCTGTCGACTGGGCGGTCGACCCGAACCGCAACGGCAGCACGAAGGACCACCTCGACATCCTCAACATGTCGCTCGGCTCGGACTACAGCTCCGCCTTCATCGACGACCTGTCACTGGCCGTCGACCAGGCCAGCCGGGTCGGCGTCCTGACCGTCGCGTCGGCCGGGAACGGCGGCGACAAGCCGTACATCTCGGGCACGCCGGCGGCGGCCAGGACCGCGCTGTCCGTGGCCCAGACCCAGGTGCCGAGTGCGCTCGCGTTCCCGCTCGTCGTCGATTCGCCATCGGCGATCGCCGGCCCGTACACGAACACGGCGACCCTCGACTTCGCGCCGCTCGGGAGCGGCTTCTCGGGCGATGTCGCATATGTCGGCCGGGGTTGCCCCGCCGGCAGCGTCGACGGGCAACCCGGTGAGGACACCTATCTCGACGATCCGGCCGGCAAGGTCGCGCTCATCGACCGGGGCGACTGCAACGTCAGCCTCAAGGTCGACCGGGCGGCGAAGGCCGGTGCCAACGCCGTCCTGATCGGGCTCATCGCCCCCGGCGACGCGGCGTCGTTCTCGCTCGGCGGGGGCGACACGTTCGTCCCGTCGCTCGTCATCACCCAGGACCTGAGCCTGGCGATCCAGGACAACCTGCCGGTCCACGTCTCGGTCTCGAACTCGGTGAGCATCCCGCTCAAGGGCGGCGTCGTCGGCTCGTCGTCGCGCGGGCCGTCGATCGACCTGAACACGATCAAGCCGGAGATCGGCGCGCCGGGCGCGTCGGTCTCGGCCGTCGTCGGCAGCGGCGACGGAAGCGAGGCGTTCGGTGGGACGTCGGGTGCCGCGCCGATGGTCAGCGGCTCGGCCGCGCTGCTGCTCGATGCCTTCCCGCATCGCACGGTGGGCGAGATCAAGTCGCTGCTCATGAACACCGCCGAGACGAAGATCTACAACAACCTGGCGAACACGCCGGGCTATCTCGCGCCGATCACCCGCATCGGCGGCGGCGAGGTCCGGGTCGATCGGGCGCTCAAGTCGCCGGCCGCCGCCTGGGATCGGACCGCCCACAGCGGCGATCTCTCGTTCGGGTTCGTCGACATCACGAAGCCCGTGACCACGATCACGAAGTGGGTCCGGATCAAGAACTACACGAACCGGACACTGCGCTACTCGATCACCCCCCGCTTCCGATACGCCAACGACCGGACGAACGGGGCGATCAAGCTGACCACCCCGAGTCGGATCAGCCTCGCGCCGCACACCCAGCGGACGTTCAAGGTCACGCTTCGCGTCAACGGCGCCAAGCTCCGGGCGTGGGCCCTCGACTCCGGCGCGGCCGCGCTCGACGCGCGCGCGCTCGACCGGCTCGAGTACGACGGGTACATCACGTTCAACAACCTCGCCACGCACAAGGACGACAAGAAGCAGCTCCACCTCGCCTGGCAGGTGCTGCCGCGGCAGTCCGGCAAGGTCACCGCCGCGTCGACCTCGCTCGTCGCGGACGGCACGATCTCCGGCGGCCCGCTCGACGGGCTGCCCGGCGCGAAGACCACCCTGACGAACAGTGGCGTCGGGACCGCGACGATCGACCAGTATTCGCTGGTCGGCACGAGCCCGGTCCTGCCGCCCGCGGTCCGCGGTTCCAACCAGCCGGTCATCGACATCCGGAGCGTCGGGGTCCAGACCTTCCCGGTCCCGGCGAACACCGCGTGCGATGCGGTCGCCTCGTTCGTCTACGTCGTGGCCGTCAACGACTGGGAGCGCGAGACGATCGGCTCCTACCCGGGTCAGATCGCGGTGTTCCTCGACACGAAGGGCGATTCGGATCCGGACTACGTCGTATTCAACGCGCCGTTGTCGGGGCCAGCTACGAGCGGTGACGTCCGGACGCTGAGCTGGGTCGAGGACCTCGGCACCGGCGACGCGACCGCGTACTTCTTCGCCGACCAGGCGACGAACGACACGAACATGGTCCTGCCGTTCTGTGCCGACCAGATCGGGCTGGATGCGACCGCGCTCGGGTCGTCGATCACGATGAGCGTCGCCGCATTCGACGCCTACTACACCGGAGCGCTCACCGACCTCATCGAGGACATCGGTGTCGGCTTCGGCACCGAGCGGTTCCTCGCCCAGTTCGGCGGCGCCGATCTGGTGTCGACCGACCTGGCTCCGCACGCCACGACAGACATCGAGGTCGCGGACTTCGGGACGACGGGCACGAATGCCAGCGAGACCGGGGTCCTGCTCATCGACAACGCCAGCCGCGGGGCGACCCGGGGCGGCTCACCGAAGGGCTGGGACGCCACCCGGATCGATGTGACGGCGGGGCCGTAGCCCGGACCGTCCGCACGACCGCAGATGCGAAGAGGGCCTCGGACGGGGCCCTCTTCGTCGTTCCGCTCGGCCGATCGCCGCGTCAGCCGGTCGGCGGCTTCGGGTTCGGCTGCTCGCACAGGTGGACGGGGCCCGCGTCCGTCGAGCGGTAGTCGTACGTCTTGCCGCCCGCATCGAGCTGGATCCAGTAGCCGGGCGTCAGCATCTGGGTGTACATCGTCCCGGGGGCCGGACAGCCGAGGGAGCCGTCGGCCCAGACGACCTGCTCGGCGCGGACCGTGCTGAACGTCGCGGGGTCAAGGCCGGTCCGCGTGGCGAGGTCGCTCCGGGCCTGGTCCATCAGGGTGGCGGGCACCTCGCCCGTGACCGGCGCGTTCGTGGCCGGTGCCGTGGCGAACGGCGGCAGGCTCAGCAGGTAGGACGGACGCGCGCTCGGTGCGCTGTCGGCGGTCGATGGCGTCGGTGCGGGAGCGCTCGCTCCAGGCGACGCGGCGCTGCACGCCGCGATGAGGATGACGAGGACGGCGAGGGGGACGACGGATCGGTGCACAGGGACCTCGGGGCGCGTTGAAGCAGTCTGCCACGAACGAGACGCGAGCGCGTGAGACTGGGTTCCCGGAGCGGCGAGCCTCGGGCCGGCCCCGCCGGATGGCACGCCAGTGCTGTCAGACCCGCGGACGCCTCAGCGGTGAGCGCTCGACGGGATGAGACCGCCGGTCCTGGTCGCGTGGACGGCGCCGACCGCCTCGTCGACGAAGGCGATGCCGGCCGCCCGGACCGTCGACCGCTCGACCGTCTCGGCGAGGGCCGCGCGGAAGGCGGCGTCGGTCTCGGGCAACGGCTCGACCCCGAGCTCGGCCTCGAGCAGGTTCGAGAGGCGCCGGTACTGGCGGAGCACCTGGGATCGCGATCCGATCCGGCCGTACACCCGTAGGAGGGTCGTGTGGGCCTCCTCGCGCAGCGGATCCCGCGCCAGGAGTCGCTCGGCGGCATCACGCGCTCCGGTGATGTCGCCGGCGAGGAGCCGTCGGTCGGCGACGGTCGCCAGGGCGTCCTCGTACGCGTCCGAGAGGCGTTCTCGGTCGACCGCGAAGCATTCGAGGCCAAGGCATTCGACGAGGTCGCCGCGGTAGGTCGAGATCGCTTCTTCCGGCGAGCCCGTCGGGTCGCGCACGACCCGCTCGAAGCGGGCGACGTCGAGTTCGACCGGTGCGCACGGCTGGAAGCCGATCACCTCGGAGTCGATCGTGAGGTACGGGTCGAGCGGCACATTCGCCGCCGCGAACGACGACCTGACGAGCCAGAGCGCCTGGCGCAGCGACGCCGACGTGCCGGAGCCTTCGCCGTCGGGCCAGATCTCGGCCGCGACGGCCTCGCGCGTCCGGATCCGGGGCTTGAGGGCGAGCACCGCGACCAACGCCTGGGCGCCCCGGGCAGCGAGCCGGATCTCGGTCCCGTCGACCGACAACTCGACGCGGCCGAGCAGCCGGATGTCGAGCCGTCGGTCCACTCGGGTCGCCGACTTGCGCCCCTTGCGCTCGCCGTCGGACCGCGCCGCGGGGATGGGGATCGTCTGTTCCATCGCCGTCTCCGCCTCTCGAGGCTCGCCGTCCGACCGATACCCGACCTCCCCCCTGTGGGGCCGTGCATCGGCCAGCGGCGATATCGGCGATCGCCACGCTCGCATCCCCCAGGATCGAGCGTCCCCACGCGATCGGTTCTGCGACACCGAGCCCGGTCCCCCTGGTCCCGGCGACGTTGCTGTCGATCCGGCGTCGCAGCCTCGACTATCGGGCGGGTCCGATGGGGGCGGCAGCGACGCGCGGACAGCGAACGTGTCGGCTGGCCGACACCATCCACTGCCCCTGACGACGCCCCTGGCGCGGCGTTCGTTACACTGCGGCCGTGCCGCTCGCCGTGATCACGTTCGAGTTCGATCCGCTCCTGCACCTCGGCGACTGGACGGTGCGCTGGGAGACGCTCGGGATCGGGGCGGCGATCCTCGTGGCGCTGATCGTCGCCGGCTGGCTGGCCGGGCGGGGGCGGTCGCCGACCGGCGCAGGCTCGGTGGCGCCCGAGACCGGACCCTCGACGACCGCCGATGCGGCGACGAACGCGCACGACGAGCACGACCACCTGCGGCGGGAGGACGTCCTGTTCATCGCCCTCGGCGTGGTCCCGGGCGCGGTGATCGGCGGTCGGATCGCGTACGTCCTGCTGCATCTCGACTACTACTCCGCGATCCCGAGCGCGATCGTCGACCCGGTGGCCGGCGGCCTCGCGTTGTCGGGCGCGGTCGTGCTCGGTGCGCTGACCGGCGGGATCGTCGCCCGGTTGTTCGAGGCGCCCGTGGCTCGCTGGTACACCCTGGCCGTGGTCCCGATGCTGCTCGCGCTCGGGCTCGGCAAGGCGGCCAACGTGCTCGGTGGGACCGGCCAGGGCGTGCCGTCGGTCAGCGACACCGCGACGCGCTACCTCGGCCCGGGTCCGTGGGGCAGCCTCGGCGCCGACATCCCGTCGCTGCCGGCCCAGCTCTATGAGGCGATCGGCGTCGGGATCGTGCTCGTCATCCTGGTGGCTGCCCGGCTGGCCGGCCGCCTCTCGGCGGTCGACGGCCGGCTGTTCGCCCTTGCGCTCGGGTGCTGGGCGATCGTCCGCTTCGTCGTCGCCGGCACCTGGCGCGACGCGACCGTCGTCGGATCGCTGAACGCCGAACAGCTCCTCGACATCGGGATCCTCATCCTCGCCGTCGCGATCTTCATCGCGATCGTGCTCCGCGCTCGACGACGACCGGCCACCACGGCGGTCATGGCGGTCCCGGCGGTCGCCTCGGTCGATCGGGTCCCGACGTCGCCAGACCCTGGTCAGGCTCCGGTCACGGACCTGAACTGGCCGGACCCGGAGACCCGTCGTCGATTCTGAGACGGACGCGGTATCCTCGGGACCCGACAACCTGCCGTTTGGACGAGGTCACCGATGACCCAGATCGCCGAGCCCCGGGCCCAGGGGGCGTCAGCCGCGAGCACGGGCGGACCGGGCCGGATCAGCCACTGGATCGACGGCCGGGTCGTCGCCGGGACGTCGGGCCGCGAAGGTCCGGTGTACGACCCGGCGACCGGCGTCCAGAGCCACGCGGTCGACTTCGCGAACGTCGCCGAGGTCGATGCCGCGGTCGCCGCGGCTGAGGCGGCGTTCCCGGCCTGGCGGGCGACGTCGCTGGCACGCCGATCGGAGATCCTGTTCCGGATCCGACAGCTGCTCGACGAGCACCGGCGCGACCTGGCCGCACTGCTGACCGCGCAGCACGGCAAGGTCCCGTCCGACGCGCTGGGCGAGGTGGCCCGCGGGATCGAGAACATCGAGTTCGCCTGCGGCGTGCCGACCCTGCTCAAGGGTGGGTTCAGCGAGCAGGTCTCGACGGGCGTCGACGTCTTCTCGATCAAGCAGCCGCTCGGCGTCGTCGCCGGGATCACCCCGTTCAACTTCCCGGCGATGGTCCCGATGTGGATGTTCGCGAACGCGATCGCCTGCGGCAACACGTTCGTGCTCAAGCCGTCCGAGAAGGATCCGGGTGCCTCGATGCTCATCGCCGAGCTCCTGCACGAGGCTGGCCTGCCGGACGGCGTGTTCAACGTGATCCACGGCGACAAGGTCGCGGTGGACCGGATCCTCGAGCATCCGACGATCCAGGCGGTCTCGTTCGTCGGGTCGACGCCGATCGCCCGATATATCTACGAGACCGGCACGAAGAACGGCAAGCGTGTCCAGGCCCTCGGTGGGGCGAAGAACCACATGATCGTCCTGCCCGACGCGGACATCGACATGGCCGCCGACGCGGCGGTCTCGGCCGCCTATGGCTCGGCCGGCGAGCGATGCATGGCGATCTCGGCGCTGGTGGCCGTCGGCTCGGTCGCCGATCCGCTCGTCGAGGCGATCCGCGAGCGGCTGCCGAAGATCAAGGTCGGGCCCGGGGCGGATCCGACCTCGGAGATGGGACCGCTCGTCACCCGCCAGCATCGGGACAAGGTCGCGACCTACCTCGACAGCGGCAAGGCACAGGGCGCCGAGGTCGTCGTCGACGGCCGCGAGGACCCGCTCTACGGGGCCGATGGATTCTTCCTCGGCGTGTCGCTGATCGACCAGGTCACGCCCGAGATGGACTGCTACCGCGACGAGATCTTCGGGCCCGTCCTGACCGTGGTCCGGGTCGCGACCTACGACGAGGCGCTCAAGCTCATCAACGACAACCCGTATGGCAACGGGACGGCGATCTTCACCCGCGATGGCGGCGCTGCGCGCCAGTTCCAGTTCGACGTGAACGCCGGGATGGTCGGGGTCAACGTGCCGATCCCCGTGCCGGTGGCGTACTACTCGTTCGGCGGTTGGAAGGCCTCGCTGTTCGGCGACCTCCACATGTACGGCCCCGACGGGATCCAGTTCTACACGCGGACGAAGGTGGTCACCGAGCGCTGGCCCGACCCGGGCACCTCGAAGGTGGACCTGGGCTTCCCGCGCACGCGCTGAGGGAAGGTGCCAGCCACGGATGACGTCTTCCGGGTACCGCCTCTTCGATGATCTCAGCCGCGAAGATGCGAAGGCGCTGCTCGAGGACTATGTCGCCGGAGTGCCGCTTCGAATCGCCGCCTTCCTTGACGAGGTCGAACGTGCTGGCGGACCGGCGGACCGTCTCGACTTCAGTCGTGCCAGCATGCGGCCTATCTGGGCCTGGTTCCTAGCCTCGCATCACCTCCCGGAGGTTCCTGTCTCAGACGATGCCATGAGGAGCGCCCAACCACCGTGGTGGTACGACTTCCATGCTCCTCTCGGCCAACGGCTCGGACCGGAGCTGGCCGGACTCGTCACGAATCTAGCGGCGTATCTTGCTGATGCCATCATCCGAGCCCATCCGGATGCGATCTGGGTCCTCGGTCGCGACAAGCGGATGGCGAACTACAACATGCCGCTCCTCCGGGTCCCCGGCCGCGGCGAGTCGACGCTCGATCAGAACTTGATCACGCTCGGATCACGGGGGCTGCGGGGCGATGTCGGCCCGGCCGATCCAGGCCGTCTCGAGCGGCTGTACGACTGGTGGGTCGGCGACGAAGCGACTGTCGACACGCCGATGCCTGCACAGTATTCGGTCGGAGCCGTCGAGAGCGGGCCGGACGCTGGGTTCACGCATGTGATCACATTCGACGATGTCATCGCCCACGAGCAGGAGCATCGCGTGGAGGCTTTGGTGGATCTGCTCGCGCTGGAGCCCGGGGTCCTGCGCGCCGTGCAAGAGGACCGCGAGATCATCCTGCTGCGCGCCCCGAGGCTGGTGTTGCTAGAGCTCGAAGCGACGGTCGCTCGGGCCTGGGAGGCGACCGGCGGAGCCGTGAGTTAGGACGACCAGGCCTGGAGCTCGACGATGTTGCCGTCCGGGTCGGTGGTGTAGCACCAGGTCACTCGGCGTCCGTCGGCGGTCTGGAGCGTGACGATCTCGCCGAGACGGCCACCGCCGGCCGCGACGACGGCCTCGACGGCCGCGGCCACGTCGAGGACCTGGAACGCCACGTGACCCCAGCCGGGTCGATCGACCGCGGACCCGGCATGCGCCTGGAGCTCGTCGTACTGGTAGACCTCCAGGGTCGGACCACCGTCGCCGTAGCCCGGCAATCGAAGGTGGATCCCCGTGAGATGGGCGTCGTGGAGCCGCGTACCCGCATCGAGGTCCGGTCCGCGGAAGTCCCGCTCCGGCGGGACGTCCGTGCAGCCGAAGACGTCGCGATAGAACGCGGCCAGGCGGCGCCAGTCCCGGCCGGTCACGTTGACGTGACCGAAGCGCGCACCATCGATCCCGGCCATGACCGCCTCAGGCCGTCCGGACGAAGTCGGCCGTCGAGCGCTTCACGAACCGGCCGTGGCCCTTCCGCCCGGTGAACGCCCCGTCGCGGACGATGACCGTACCCCGCGAGAACACCACGTCGGACCGGCCCTGGACGCTCCGTCCTTCGTAGCACGAGTAGTCGACGTCCATGTGGTGGGTCTTCGCGCTGATCGTCCGTCGGGCGTTCGGGTCGTAGATCACGAGGTCGGCGTCGGCGCCGACCGAGACCGATCCCTTGCGCGGGTACATCCCGAACATCCGGGCGGGTGCCGTCGAGATGACCTCGACCCAGCGCTCGCGCGAGATCCGCCCGGCGACGACCCCGCCATCGTGGAGCAGGTCCACCCGGTCCTCGACGCCGGGCAGCCCGTTGGGGATCTTCCGGAAGTCGCCCCGGCCGAGATCCTTCTGGCCGTGGAAGTCGAACGGACAATGGTCGGTCGAGACGACCTGGAGATCGTCCTTGACGAGACCCGTCCAGAGCTCCTCCTGGTGGTCGGCCGGGCGGAGCGGTGGCGAGCACACGAACTTCGCGCCCTCGAACCCGCCGCCCATGTCGTCGAGCGACAGGAACAGGTACTGCGGGCACGTCTCGGCGAACGCCATGGCGCCGCGATCGCGGGCGTGGCGGACCTCGTTCAGGGCGTCGCGCGCCGAGAGGTGGACGATGTAGACGGGCACCCCCGCGGCCTCCGCCAGGCGGATGACCCGGTTCGTCGCCTCGCCCTCGAAGATCGGGTAGCGGGCGACGCCGTGGTAGTAGGGGTCGGTGTGGCCGGCGGCCACTTCGTCGGCCGCGACGACGTCGATGGCCATCCCGTTCTCGGCGTGCATCATGATCAGCCCGCCGTTCCGGGCGGTCCGCTGCATCGCCCGGAGGATCGCCCCGTCGTCGCTGTAGAACACCCCCGGATAGGCGGTGAACAGCTTGAAATCCGGGACGCCCTCGGCGACGAGTCGGTCCATCTCGGCGAGGGTGTCGTCGTTGACGTCGCTCATGATCATGTGGAAGCCGTAGTCGGCGACCGCGTTGCCCTCGGCCTTGGCGTGCCAGGCGTCGAGCCCCTCGCGCAGCGACGCGCCGCGCGACTGGACTGCGAAGTCGACGATGCAGGTCGTGCCGCCGAACGCGGCCGCGCGCGTCCCGGTCTCGAATGTGTCCTTGGCGAAGGTGCCGCCGAAGGGCAGCTCCATGTGGGTGTGGACGTCGATCGCGCCCGGGATGACGTACCGACCGGCCGCGTCGATCGTCTCGTCGGCCGCGATCCCCGCGCCCGCCAGGTCGCTGCCGATCAGCGCGATCGTCTCGCCGTCCACGAGGACGTCGGCCGGCGTCGAGCCGTCGGCCGTGACGATCGTCCCGTTCGTGATCAACGTGCGCATCGCGTCCTCCTCGGTTCGGATCGAGCGGGTCAGCCGGCGGCCGCCGGCACGTCGCGGAGGATCGGCACGATCTCCCGGGCGTAGGCGTCGAGGATCGCCTCCTCGTCGCCGTTCATCAGGTAGATGTTGAACTGGTCGACGCCGGCGGCCGCGAGCTCGTGGAGCTTGGCGATGTGGTCGTCGACCGCGCCGATCACGCAGAACCGGTCGATCACCTCGTCGCCGACGAACCCGGCATTGGCCGAGCCGACCTCCGCGTGATGCTGGTAGTCGTAGCCCGTCCGGTCGCGGATGTACCCGGTGAGCGACTCAGGGAGCTGATCGCGTGGGTACTTGTTGACCAGATCGACGACGTGGTTCGAGACGAGCGCCGGGAACCAGCGGGTCCGGTCGCGGCACAGCTCCAGGTCGCCGACATGCGCCGGCGCGGCGGCCTGGACCCGGACCGAGCCGGCCGGCCGGCCGGCCGCCAGCTCGGCCTCGCGGACCTGCCCGACGAACCAGCGGATGAGATCCGGGTCGGCGAGCTGGAGGATGACCCCATCGGCGACGCGCCCGGTCATCGACAGGGCCATCGGGCCGTAGCCCGCGACCCACACCGGGAGCCTCCAGCGGCCGGTCCAGTTGAAATGGAGGTCGGTGCCTTCGTAGGTGACCGTGCGGCCCTCGACGAGGTCGCGGATCACGCCGATCGCCTCCTCGAGGCTGGCCATCGTCGTCGGCGGCTTGCCGAGGACGCGTCGAGCCGAGTCGCCGCGACCGATCCCGAGGTCCATCCGGCCGCCGCTGAGCTCGTCGAGGACGGCCAGCGTCGAGGCGGTCACCGACGGCTCGCGGGTCGCGGGGTTCGTGACGCACGTCCCAAGCCGCAGCCGCTCGGTCGCCCCGACCATCAGCGTGAGGAGCGGGTACGGATCCCGCCACAGGACGTGCGAGTCGAACAGCCAGCCATAGCCGAACCCGGCCGCCTCGGCCTGGCGCGTGAGCGCCAGCGTCCGGGTCACGTCGTGCTCTGGTTTGAGCGTGAACCCGAAGTCCATCCGGTCCGCCCCGCTCAGCTGGCCGGTCTGGTGAGTGCGCCGATCCCCGTCCGGCGCATGAAGGCCGCGTTCGAGGACGGCCGGCCGAGGAACCGGGCGACCATGTCCTCCGCGTCACGCGTCGCGCCCGGTTCGAGCAGCTCACGCCGATAGGCGGCGCCGACGACCGGCGAGGCGACCCCCTCGGACTCGAACCGGCTCCACAGGTCGTCGCCGTAGACCAGCGACCAGAGATAGCCGTAGTAGCCGGCGTCGTAGTCCGCGACGATGTGGGCGAACGCCGCCGGCCAGAACGAGTCGGGGATGCTCGGCAGCATCCGGACCGCGTCGGCGGCCGCCTTGGCCTCGTCGAGATCGACCGGATCGGGTCCGTGGACCCGCATGTCGAAGTCGCCATAGAACCCGAACGAGCGCAGGTACTCCGAACCGATGTCGACGTTGCGGGACGCGGCCAGCCGCTCGGCCAGCTCGGCCGGCATCGGCTCGCCCGTCTCCGGGTGGCGGGTGACGCGGCCGAGGATGTCCGGCGACCACGCCCAGTTCTCCATGATCTGCGAGATGGCCTCGGGGAAGTCGAGCTCGACGCCCCACATCGACAGGCGAGAGGTGCGGTTCGTCCCGAGGACCTCGTGGAGGACGTGGCCGAACTCGTGATAGAGCATCACCATGTCGTCGTGGCGGAGCAGCCCCGGATCGTCGGCCGATGCCCGTGGAACGTTCGCCACGATCGCCGAGATCCCGCCGAGCCGGTGTCCGTCCACATCGTCGTGGGCGAGGCGGACCGGCCACGCCATCGCATGGCCGAATTTGCCCGGCCGGGGGTGGAGGTCGAGGTAGAACCAGCCAAGCCGCTCGGCGGTCGCCCGGTCGCGGACGTCGTATAGAGGCACCTCGGGATCCCACGCCATCGACGCCGCGACCCGGACGTAGTCCAGACCGAAGACGTCGCCGGTCAGCTCGAGGAGCCCGTCGATCGTGGCTCCCAGGGGCAGATAGGCTGAGACCTCGTCCGGATCGACCCCGTACTCCTCGGTCCGGATCCGCTGGTCGTAGTACGGGATGTCCCACGGCGCGAGATCGGTCTCGCCCGTGTCGCGCTCGAGGCGAGCGCGCATCGTCGCGTATTCCTCCTCCGCGAGGGTCCGGAGCGCGGGGAGGATCGCGTCGTGGAAGGCCGCCACGCGCTCCGGCGTCGCCGCCATCTTCGGTTCGATCCGGAAGTGTGCCCAGGATGGATAGCCGAGGAGCTGCCCCTTGCGCCGGCGCAGGGCCAGCGTCTCCTCGAGGATCGGCCGATTCGCCGCGACCACCCGGCTGGCCATCTTCGTCGCGAGGATCCGGCGCAGGTCGCGCCGCGGCGAGCTCTCCATGAACGGGTAGTAGTCCGGGTAGTCGAGGCTGACCCGGAGGGTCCCAGGCGCCGTCCCCGGGCCGAGCCGATCGATGTAGGCATCCGGCAGCCCGACGAGGTCGCCGCGCTCGAGGTCGATCCCGTCGGACCACTCGTCGAGGTTGCGCTGGAATGACGACTCGAGAACGACGATCCGCTCGGTGATCGCCTTGATCTCGGCACGCTCCGCGTCGGGCAGCCCATGACCGGCGCGGCGCAGGTCGCGCAGCCAGAGGTCGAGTAGCCGCCGCTCCTCGCCCGCCAGGCCCGCGGCGCCGGTCGAGTCGGCGTACGTCCGGATGGCGGTCGCGATGTCATCGCGCAGGACCAGGTCCTGGCGCCAGGCGTTCAGGCGCTCCTCGATCGCCTGGGCGGCGGCCCGGACCTCGGCGTCGGGGTGGACCCGGACCATGAACCCGGTCCGACCGTCGACCGTCCACAGGTCGCCCTCGGCCCGGTCGATCCGGCCGACGACATCGGCGAACCGGACATCATCGGCTGCGGCTGCGGCGGATGCCTCGGCGATCAGCGCCTCCGCCGCGGCGATCCCGGCGTCGGCGGCCGCCCGGATCCCATCCGGCGTGATGGTCCGGTAGTCGAATGGCTCGTCGATCGGCGGCTGGGGAGCGCGCATCGGTTACGGCCGGACCAGGTCGTCGTAGGCGTCGGGTCGACGGTCACGATAGAACTGCCAGGTCTGCCGGACCTCGGTGATCAGGTCGAGGTCCATGTCGCGGACGAGCAGCTCCTCGTCGTTGGCGCTGCCGAGCGCACCGATGAACTGGCCGCGGGGATCGCACACGTAGCTCTGCCCATAGAAGTCGTCGTCGCCGAGGTCCGCCTCGATGCCGACCCGGTTGATCGTGCCCACGAAGTAGCCGTTCGCGACCGCGTGGCTGACCTGCTCGATCCGCCACAGGTATTCGGACAGGCCGCGGCTCGTCGCGCTCGGGATGAACACCATCTCGGCGCCGTTGAGGCCGAGCGCCCGGGCGCCCTCCGGAAAGTGCCGGTCGTAGCAGATGTACACGCCGACCTTGCCGACGGCGGTCTCGAACACCGGATAGCCGAGGTTGCCCGGCCGGAAGTAGAACTTCTCCCAGAAGCCCTTCACGTGCGGGATGTGGGTCTTGCGGTACTTGCCGAGATACGACCCGTCGGCGTCGATGACGGCCGCGGTGTTGTAGTAGATGCCCGAGGCCGTCTCGTCCTCCTCGTACATCGGCACGATGAGGACCATCCCGGTCTGCTTCGCCAGATCCTGCATCCGCTTCGTGGTCGGACCGTCCGGGATCAGCTCGGTGTAGCTGTAGTACTGCGCGTCCTGGACCTGGCAGAAGTACGGCCCGTAGAACAGCTCCTGGAAGAGCATCACCTGGGCGCCCTGCTTCGCCGCCTCGTGCGCATAACCCTCGTGCTTCTGGATCATCGATTCCTTGTCGCCGGTCCAGGTGGCCTGGAGCAGCGCTCCACGGACGGTACGGGGCATCGTCGGCACCTCGCGAGGGTTGCGGGCCAGAGAGAGGCGAGGGTACACCGACGGCCCGGCGCCGCGCGCGAGGCGTGGGCACCGGGCCGTGGGTCCGGCCGCATGCGCGGGGCCGGGCGAGGTGATGGTGGGGCCGTGATCAGGCCGAGCGCTGGTAGCTCCGGAACGCGCGGGTCGCGAGCGCCAGCGAGAGGATCGCCACGACCAGCAGTCCGCCCATCCGGGGCAGGATGAACGCCCAGTCCGGTGTCGCCAGGAGCGCCTCCCGGCCGGCCTCGACGGCCCAGTTGACGGGGTTGACCCGGGCCAGCGTCGCGATCCAGTCGGGGGCGAGGGCGAGCGGCAGGAACGCCGCCGAGACGAACGTCAGCGGCAGGACCAGCAGCGTGTTGAGCCCGATGACCGATTCGCGCTGGCGGAGGAGCAACGCCGACGCGTTCGAGAACGAAGCGAACGACGCCGCGAGCAGGACCGCGCACAGGACGAGGACCCCGAAGCCGAGCGGGCCGCCGGCGAACCGGGCGCCGAGCACGATGGCGAGCGCACCGATGATCAGCGCCTGGAGGACGAGGCTGATCGCCTCGTAGGCGACGCGACCGACGATGAGCGAGCTGCGATGCATCGGCGCCACGAGGAACCGGTCCATGAGGCCGCGGTCCATGTCCTCGATGATGCCCATCCCGCTCCAGCCGCTCGAGAACAGGGCGGTCATCACGACGACGCCGGGGACGAGGTAGTCGAGGTACGAGCCGCCCGCCCCGAAGCCCGGGATGTCGGTCACGCTCTGGAACAGCGCCCCGAACAGCAGCAGCCAGATGACCGGCTGGGTGAGGGTGATCGCCAGGAACCACGGCTGGCGGACGAGGACCCTGGCGTGGCGCTGGGTCATGAACATGGATTGGGCGACGGCGGTCATGCGAACGACTCCTCGGCTTGCTGGCGGTAGGCCCGCCCGGTGTGGCGGAGATAGACATCGTCGAGGGACGGTCTGGCGACGGTGATCGACGCGACGGCGATCCCGGCCGTGTCGAGCGCCGAGACGACCGCCGGCACCAGGGCCGCACCCTCGGTCGCCCGGGCGCGCAGCGTCCGTCCGTCGAGGACCGGCTCGTGCAGCCCGGCGATCCCCGTCAGCGAGACGGCGGCTCGGGCGCCCGCGGCGGCCTCGTGGAGCTCGACGAGGATGGCATCGCCGTGGAGCTCGGCCTTGAGCTGATCGGGCGTCCCGCGGGCCACGATCCGGCCCCGGTCGACGATCGCCAGCTGACCGGCGAGCCGATCGGCCTCCTCGAGGTAATGGGTCGTGAGCAGGATCGTCAGCCCGTCGTCACGGGTGAGCCGGCCGATCTCGGACCAGAGCTCGGCGCGGGCCTCGGGGTCGAGCCCGGTCGTCGGCTCGTCGAGGAACAGGACGCTCGGCCGATGGACCAGGCCCATCGCGACGTCGAGCTTGCGGAGCATCCCGCCCGAATACGTCTTCGTCATCCGGCCGGCCGCGTCGGTCAGGCCGAACCGGGCAAGCAGCTCATCGACCCGCTGCTGCATGACCGATCCACCGAGGCCGTGGATGCGTGCCTCGAGGACCAGGTTCTCGCGGCCGGTCGCCTCGGGGTCGACCGCCGCCCGCTGGCCGACCGACCCGATCGTCCGGCGGACCGCGACCGGATCCCGGACCACATCGATGCCGGCGACGCTGGCTCCGCCGCCGTCCGGATGGACGAGCGTCGTGAGGATC
This sequence comes from uncultured Chloroflexia bacterium, assembly GCA_963783135.1. Lineage (GTDB taxonomy): Bacteria > Chloroflexota > Limnocylindria > Limnocylindrales > CSP1-4 > Chersky-267. The sequence goes on from CAWAMH010000005.1 coordinate 1,193,836, forward strand.
TTGACGGTCGTCGACTTGCCCGCGCCGTTCGGCCCGAGCAGACCGAAGACGCTCCCGGGCTCGACTGTGAATGACACCCCAGCGAGGGCCACCACGTCGCCTGGATAGCGCTTGACGAGGGCCTCGGCGGCGATCGCCGGCGCCGCGCTAGACTGTCGCTGTATCATCCTCTTCTCCTAAGTCGCTTAGTATCTAAGATACATTCATCATGAACCAACGGAGATGACGATGTCAACAGCGGATCGCGACCCGGGCGAAGCCTGGCGACCCCTGGTCGCCCGGGCGCTCGTCTTCCACGAGGCGGTCGCCGAGCGGCTCGGGATCAACGCCACCGACCTCAAGTGCCTCGAGCTGGCCATGGGCGAGGACGACATCAGCCCGACCAGGCTGGCCGAGCTCACGGGCTTGACGAGCGGCGCGATCACCGGCGTGCTCGATCGGCTCGAGCGACGGGGGATCGTCCGGCGCGAAGCCGACCCGACCGACCGCCGGCGCATCGTCGTCCGGGTCGATCCGGCCAGCGCCGCGCGGATCGCCGCGCTCTACGGGCCGTTCGTGGCCGCGAGCGGGGCGGCGCTCGCCGAGTGGTCGGCGGTCGACCGGGCCGCCCTGCGGCGCTATCTCGATGCGGTGACCGGGGCCCTCGAGCGCGAGATCGTCCGGTCCCGGGCGACCGTCCGCGGCGGGTTCATCGGCGACACGTATGTCGCGCCGCTGGCCGAAGCGACCGCGGGAAGATTCGTGTTCGCCTCAGGCGCGCCGCGCTTCTCGATGAACGCGGCCGCCCTCGGCCAGCAGGCTCGCGTCGTCGTGGAGGCGCGTGCGTCACGGCTGGCGTTCGCAGACGTGGCCGGCGAAGCCGAGCTCATCCGGGCCCGATTCGAAGGACCGGCGCCGGAGATCCGGGTCGCGGCCGGGAGCGTGACGATTCGCTACCGGCGCGGGCTGCTCGACACGAAGAGCCGCGGCGCGACCGTGGCCCTGAGCGGCGACCTTCCGTGGACGATCGAGGTCGACGGCGGGCTGACCGACCTCGACGCCGATCTGCGGACCGTGCGCCTGGCCGGCTTGACGGTCCGGGGCGGCGCCAACCGTCTCCGGCTCCACCTCCCGGCCCCCGACGGGACGGTCCGGATCGAGGTGGCCGGCGGAGCCAGCAACGTCCGGTTCGAGCGGCCACGGGGTACCCCGGTCGCCCTCCGGGTCCGGGGCGGGGTCTCACACCTGCGCTTCGACGACCAACGGGTCCGGGCGGTCTCGGGCGATACGGAGCTGCGGTCGGACGACTTCGCGCGAGCGAGCGACCGCTACGAGATCGCCTTCGGCGGTGGCGCGAGCCATCTCGACGTGACCCGGCGCTGACCCTCGAGTGGTGCGCCGACGCACCACCAAGTCGGGCGATCGGGGCCGGATCGGCGCCTCCTTACGGTCGCCTTACACACACGGCCCTCGTCGCGCGCGACCATGGTCCGGAGGTGCCCATACGGTCGACGCGACCCGACGCGTGATCGGGCTCGATCGCACTCCGGAGGTAGACGAGATGCTCCATCGACACCCCAGCTCGGTCATCAAGCGCACCGCAGCGGGTCTCGCGCTGCTGGCCACCCTGGCCCTCCCGGCCAGCGCGTTCGCCGCGGATATCCCGGGCACGCCGGGACCCGACGATCTCGTCGGGACCGACGCCGCCGACGTCATGCACGGTCTCGCCGGCAACGACATCCTCAAGGGCCTGGCCGGGAGCGACGTCATCTACGGCGATGCCGACGACGACCGCCTCCAGGGCGACGCCGGCAGCGACGTGCTCTATGGCGGCGACGGACGTGACCGGCTGTGGGGCGGGATCGGACCGGACACGCTCTATGGCGGGACCGGCGGCGACTGGCTCTTCGGCGGCGACGGGCACGACGTGCTCCACGGCGGCGCCGGGCCGGACGTGCTCCACGGCGGCGCCAAGGGCGATGTCATCTGGGCGGGCGCCGGGCGCGATCTCGTCTACGGTGGTCGGGGCAACGACATCATCCACACCGGTGGTGACAAGGCCCGCGACGCCGTCCACTGTGGTCCCGGTTGGGATGTCGCGTACGTCGGGCGGGGCGACATCGTCGACCGCTCGTGCGAGCGCGTCGTGCGCCGGCTCGAACCCTGATCCGGCGGGCGGCGTCGCCCGCTCGCCAGCAGCACAGGACGGCCCCGGTCCGCTCGGATCGGGGCCGTTCCACGTCCAGGCGCCCGGGCAGTGTACGGCCGGCCGCGGACGGTCCGACGGGTGGACGATGTGATGTAATGCGGGCCCGACCCCGACGCCATCCGAGGAGCCTCCGATGTCGACCACCGCCCCCGCCGGCGCGATGACCTCCGAGGAGATCGTCCGGCTCTCGCGCGAGCACACCTTCTTCTCGTGGTCGGTCCAGGGCACGCTCGACCCGATCGCGATCGACCACGCCGAGGGCATCTACCTGTACACCCCAGAGGGTCGCCGGATCATCGACTTCAACAGCCAGCTGATGAGCGTCAACATCGGCCACGGCGACCGGCGGGTGATCGACGCGATCACCGCCCAGGCGACGAAGCTCCAGTACGTCCAGCCGGCCTTCGCGACCGAGCCGCGGGCACGCCTCGGGGCGAAGCTGGCCGAGATCCTCCCGGGCGACCTCGACAAGGTGTTCCTGACGCTCGGCGGGGCGGAGGCGATCGAGAACGCCATCAAGCTCGCCCGCCATTACACCGGCCGGACGAAGATCCTGGCCCGCTACCGGAGCTACCACGGGGCCACGCTCGGAGCGATGACCCTGACCGGCGATCCGCGGCGCTGGGCGAACGAGCCGGGCATCGTCGGGGTCGTGCGCTACCCGGACACCCATCGCTGGGGCGAGAAGGAGCCGCGTCCGGTCGGCGAGGCCCTCCAGGGGCTCGAGGACGTGATCGTCTACGAAGGGGCGCACACGATCGCCGCCGTCTTCCTCGAGACGATCGTCGGCACGAACGGGATCCTCATCCCGCCCGACGGCTACATCCAGGGGGTCCGCGAGATCTGCGACCGGCACGGCATCCTCATGGTCGCCGACGAGGTCATGGCCGGGTTCGGCCGGACGGGGAAATGGTTCGCCATCGATCACTGGGACACCGTGCCCGACCTCATGACGATGGCCAAGGGTCTGACCTCGAGCTACCTGCCGCTCGGGGCCGTGGCGATGCGCCGCCACATCGCCGATGCCTTCGAGTCGAAGATGTTCTTCGGCGGGCTGACCTACAGCAGCCATGCCGTCAGCTGCGCGGCGGCTGTCGCGACGATCGGGGTCTACGAGGCGGACGGTCTGCTCGACAACGCGACCCGGATGGGCGCGGTCATGCGCCGTCACCACGAGGCGCTCTACGCCAAGCACCCGAGCGTCGGCACCCATCGCAACCTCGGCCTGTTCGGGATCATCGATCTCGTCCGGAGCCGGGACCCGTACGAGCCGCTGACCGGGTTCAACGGCACCTCGGACGAGATGAAGGCGATCGGCAAGTTCCTCCGGGACAACGACCTCTACACGATGATCGCCAACAATTCGATCCACACGAACCCGCCGCTGTGCATCACCGAGGCCCAGCTCGACGAGGCGTTCGCGATCGTCGACCGGGCACTCGACATCGCCGACGAGGCGGTCCGCGGCTAGGTGACCGGCGACGGCATGCCCGGCCAGGAGCCCGTCGATCCGGTCGATGGTGGGACCCAGGAGGCGATCGCCGAGCTCGAGGCGCTCGCTCCGCCGCCGCCCTCGCCCGAGCAACGCCGTGAAGGACGTCGTCTGCGGCGGATCGTCTCGGCGATCGTCGTCGTCGTCGTGATCGGCCTGCTCTGGGAGGGCGCGAAGCTTGTTGCAGGCGATCCGTGGAAGACGGACTCGCTGCTCGGGACCGGGATCGCCTTCGCCTACAAGCCGCCGTTCCAGGTGAGCGCGGTCGGCGACCTCGACCTGCCCCACTTGTGGGACATCGCCTTCGAGTTCGGGGCAGTGGACGCGAGCGGCGCGACGACCGCACAGGGTCTTCTGGTCGCGGCGCTCTTCACGCTACGCAACGCCCTCGTCGGGTTCACGATCGGAGCTCTGATCGGCCTCGGATTGGCGATCATGATCGTCCATGTCCGAGCGCTCGAGCGATCCGTGGTGCCGCTCGTGGTGGCAAGCCAGACGATCCCGATCATCGCGATCGCCCCCCTGATCGTGATCGGCCTCCGGGCCGACTGGTTGGGCGTCGCGGTCGTGACCAGCTACCTGACGTTCTTCCCGGTGACGATCGCCGCGATCCGGGGCTTGCGCTCCTACGACCCGCGGGCCTACGAGCTCCTGCTGTCCTACGCGGCCGGCCGGCGGTCGATCCTGTGGAAGCTTCGGCTGCCGTCGTCGACCGCGTACCTCTTCACGGCCTTCAAGATCGCCGCCACCGCGTCGATCGTCGGGGCCATCGTCGGTGAGCTCCCTTCGGGGATGTCCGACGGCATGGCACGTCGGATCCTGACCGGGATGCAGTACTACACGCTCGAGCCGACGTATCTGTGGGCGTCCATCGTCGTCTGTTCGATCCTCGGGATCGGCGCGTTCATCCTCGTCAGCCTGGTCGAGCGGCGGGTGATGCGCGATCGCGGACCCGAGCTGGGCGCAGTGGCGTGACCGATCCCCGGACGACGATCGCGCCGTCGGGCCCGGTCGTCGAGCTGGCCGACGTGTCCCGCACGTTCGATGGCTCGGCGGGTCGCGTCGAGGCGCTCCGGTCGATCGACCTGCGCATCGAGCGGGGCGAGTTCGTCTCGCTGATCGGACCGTCCGGCTGCGGCAAGTCGACCCTCCTCCGGATCGTCGGCGATCTCATCGCGCCCACGTCGGGTCGCGTGACGGTGAATGGCAAGCCGGCCGAGCGGGCCCGGCTCGATCGCGATTACGGGATGGTCTTCCAGGCGCCCGTGCTCTTCGACTGGCGGACCGTCCAGAAGAACGTGGAGCTGCCCCTCGAGATCCTCGGTCGCCCACCCGAGGCGCGCCGCGCCAAGGCGTCCGAGATGCTCCGGCTCGTCGAGCTCGAGGACTTCGCCGACCACCACCCGTGGCAGCTCTCCGGCGGGATGCAGCAGCGGGTCGCGATCGCGCGCGCGCTCGCCCTTGACCCGGCGATCCTGCTGATGGATGAGCCGTTCGGAGCTCTGGATGAGATGACCCGGGAGCGGATGAACTTCGAGCTGCTCAAGATCTGGGTCCGGACCGGCACGACCGTCATCTTCGTGACGCACTCGATCCCCGAGGCCGTCTACCTGTCGACCCGGGTCGTGGTGATGTCCGCCAGACCCGGCCGGATCACCGATGTCGTCGAGGTCGACCTGCCCCGACTCCGCACGGATGACACCCGTGAGATGCCGCGCTACTTCGAGCTTGTCACCCAGGTCCGCGAGGCGCTTCGCGCCGGCGAGGTGGGGGAGGGTCGGACCGACCCGAGCCGGATCCGGGTGGAAGGCCTGGCGCCGTGACCGCCGGGGCAGGTGTCGGACGCCTGTCGAGCGGTCGTCGATTGCGTGGCGCGGTCGAGGGTTGGCTGCCCGCGCTCGCCGTCTTCGTCGGGTTCCTGGTCGTCTGGGAGGTCATCGTCCGGGCGTTCCAGATCAAGCAGTTCATCCTGCCGAGTCCGGTCGCCATCGCGATCGCCTGGCAGGAGTACCTCCCCGAGCTGGTCCCGGCCGCCCAGCACACCTTCGTGGAGATCATCCTCGGGCTGATCGTCGGCTGCGTCGCGGGACTGATCGCGGGTGGTGCGACGGCCCGCTACGCCACCGTCCGCGAGTCGCTCATGCCGTTCGCGATCGCTGCCAACTCGATCCCGATCCTGGCCTTCGCCCCGATCTTCAACAACTGGTTCGGGGTCGACAACCAGGTGTCGAAGGCCATGGTGGCCGCCGCCCTGTGCTTCTTCCCGGTGATGATCAACACCGTCCGGGGCCTGACCTCGGTCTCGCCTGCGGTGCTCGAGCTGATGCGCTCGTACGCGGCTCCGGACCGTGAGGTCTTCCGGAAGGTCCGCATCCCGACAGCGATGCCGTTCATCTTCACGGCGCTCCGCCTGGCGACGACGCTGGCGACGATCGGCGCGATCATCGCCGAGTACTTCGCGGCGCCGCGGTCGAGCCTCGGTCAGTACATCGCCACCCACTCGAGCTTCCTCCAGTTCGAGCGCTCCTGGTCCGCCATCGTCTTCGCCACCGCGATCGGGATCGGGCTGTACCTGCTCGTCGCCCTGGCCGAGCGCCTCCTCATGCCGTGGCACGGCCAGCGGATGGAGCGCACGTGACGGGCCGGGCTGGTTAGACTGCCCCATCAGCGGCACGTCGGGTGGAGACCCCGAGACCGAGCCGCTGAGGAGGAGGAGGAGGTCAGCGAGTGGTCATGAAGCTGACGATGCGACGGATCGGAGTCGTCCTCGCGGCCGTCGTCCTGGTCGCCGGCTGTTCGAGCGGCGGCACCAGCAGCAGCGGCGCCAGCCAGGCAGCCGCGACGAAGGTCACCCTGCAGTTGCAGTGGTTCCCGCAAGCCCAGTTCGCCGGGTACTACGCGGGCCTCGAGAAGGGGTTCTACGCCAAGGAGGGGATCGATCTCACGATCAAGCCGGGCGCGGTCGAGATCGTGCCCGCGACGGTCGTCGCCAGCGGTCAGGCCCAGTTCGGGATCTCGTGGGTGCCGCGGATGCTGGCCCCCCGCGAGGCCGGAGCCGATGTGGTCCTGATCGGCCAGATCTTCCAGCGCTCGCCCACGCTCCAGGTCTCGTTCAAGTCAGCGAACATCACGAGCCCGGACCAGTTCAAGGGCAAGCGGATCGGCAGCTGGGGGTTCGGCAACGAGTCCGAGCTGTACGCCGGGATGCGCAAGGCCGGGATCAACCCGGACAACCCGTCGGACGTGACGATCGTCCCCCAGCAGTTCGACATGAACGCCTTCCTGAAGGGCGAGATCGACGCCGCCCAGGCGATGGTCTACAACGAGTACGCCCAGGTCCTCGAGACGAAGAATCCGGCGACGGGTCAGCTGTACAAGCCCGACGAGCTCAACGTCGTGTCGTGGGAGCAGTACGGCACCGCGATGCTCCAGGACGCCATCTTCACCGACGAGAGCTGGTTGGCCGAGCCGGGCCACGAGGATCTCTCCGTCAAGTTCCTCAAGGCGTCATTCGAAGGCTGGGCCTACTGTCGCGACCATGTCGATGAGTGCGTCCAGATCGTCCTCAAGTACGACGCCAAGCTGCCCAAGGGTCATCAGACCTGGCAGCTCAACGAGATCAACAACATCATCTGGCCGGCACCGAACGGGATCGGGATCACCGACCCGGCGGCGTTCCAGCGGACCGTCGATATCGCGGTCGCCGGCAAGATCCTCAAGGCACCGCCGACGGGCAAGCCGTATCGCAACGATCTGGCCCAGAAAGCCCTGGACGAGCTCGGTGCGAGCGTCGATACCAAGGGGGCCGGCTTCAAGAAGCTCGACGTCGTCCTGACCGAGGGCGGCAAGTAACCACAAGCGACTGATCGCCCAGCACGACCAGGATCAGAACGGCCGGCCCGACGCGGGTCGGTCGTTCTGCGTCCGGTGACCGCGGGCCGGTACCATGCGCCGATGGGTGTGATCGACCGCTATGCGGAGTTCGTGGTCCGGGTCGGGGCCAATGTCCAGCCGGGTCAGGACGTCGCGATCGGGGCGCTCGTCGAGCACGCGCCGATCGTCCGAGCCGTCGCCGAGCAGGCCTACCGGGCAGGAGCGCGACGGGTCGTGGTCGACTATGGCGATCTGCACGTCCAGCGCTCGGCGATCTCGCTCGCGCCCGACGAGGCACTCGGCACGCACTATCCGTACGAGCTCGATCGGATCCGCTGGCGGGCCGACAACGATGTCGCTCATATCTTCCTGACTGGCGACCCGGACGCGCACGTCTTCGATGGACTCGATCCGGACCGGATCGCAGCGATCCGCTCGAAGACCCTCGCCGCGGCGTTCGGCGAGGTCGTGCCCCGGATCCAGTGGACCGTGGTCGCGGCGCCGAACGAAGGCTGGGCGGAGCGCGTCTTCGGGGAGCCTGACGTCGAACGCCTGTGGGCCGCAGTGGCGATCGCGACGCGCCTCGACGAACCTGACCCGGTGGCCGCCTGGCGCGAGCACCTGGCGGTCCTGAAGGCACGGGTCGCGGCGATCGACCAGGTCCCGCTCGATACGGTCCATTTCCACGGCCCGGGCACCGATCTGAGGATCGGCCTGCTGAGCGGATCGATCTGGCTCGGCGGGTCGATCACCGCGAAGTCCGGTGTCGAGTTCCTGCCGAACATCCCGACCGAGGAGGTGTTCACGACGCCCGACTGGCGGCGGACCGAGGGCATCGTCCGGATCACCGAGCCGCTGGTCCTCGGCGGCAGCACCGTCGAGGGGCTGCGACTCCGGTTCGAGGCTGGTCGGATCGTCGAGGTCGACGCGGACCAGGGCGCGGATCTCGTCCGTGCTCAGCTCGATCGCGACGAGCGGGCACCCTTCCTTGGCGAGGTGGCGCTGGTCGACGGGGCGTCCCGGGTCCGGCAGGCCGGCATCGTCTTCCACGATGCGCTCTACGACGAGAACGTCGGCTGTCACATCGCGTGGGGCGCCGCCTACACCGATGCCGTCCCGGGCACCGAGGAGCTCGAACCCGCCGCACGGATCGCCGCCGGCGTCAACGTCGCGACCGTCCACACCGATGTCACGATCGGCGGGCCTGAGGTCGACGTCGACGGGATCCTGGCCGACGGCACGATCGTCCCGATCATCCAGGCCGACCGCTGGGTGCTCTCGCCCGCGCGTTGATCCGCCCGGTGATCGTTCCAGCTGGGAGCTCAGGCCCCGCGGGCCGTCACGAGCTCGGCGATCGCGGCGATGTGCGCCGGGGTGCTGCCACAGCAGCCGCCGACGATCCTGGCTCCGGCGTCGCGCATCTCGAGGACCTGGCCGGCCATCGTGACCGGATCGGCCTGGTAGACGGCGCGCATGTCGACGAGCTCGGGCATCCCGGCGTTCGACTTCGCCACGATCAGCGCGTCCGGGGCCGCCCCATGCATCCGCTCGACGACCGCGAGCATCTCGTCCGGACCGTTGCCGCAGTTGCCGCCGATCGCGTCGGCGCCCCAGGCGGTCAGCGCCGCGGCGGCCTGTTCGGGCGACACACCCATCATCGTGTAGCCGCGGGTATCGAACGTCATCGTGGCGATCAGCGGGATCGCCGGTGCCACCCGGCGGACGCCCTCGATCGCCGCTCGGATCTCCTGGAGGTCGGACATCGTCTCGATCCAGATGAGGTCGACGCCACCCGCAACGAGCGCGGCCGCCTGCTCGGCGAAGACCTCGACCGCCTGCCCGTAGTCGAGGGTGCCGAGCGGGGCCACGATCTCGCCGGTCGGGCCGATGTCGCCGGCGACGAGCGCCTTGCCCCCCGCGGCATCGACCTCCGCCCGAAGGAGGATCGCGGCCGTCCGGTTGAGCTCGTCGACGCGCGTGTCGTTGCCGTGCAGCGCGAGGCGCAGCCGGTTGCCCCCGAACGTGTTCGTCAGGAGGATCCGCGAGCCGGCGTCGAGGTAACCGCGGTGGATCCGCCGGACGACATCGGGCTGGGTCAGGTTCCAGACCTCGGGTGGATCGCCGAACTGGAGCCCGGCCGAGAAGAGCATCGTGCCCATCGCACCATCGGCCAGGATCGACCCGCCCTCGTCGAGCAGGGCCTGCCAGCGCCGGGCCCACGCGCCGCCATCGATCGAGCGCCGCGTGGCGCGGTCGGGGAACGCGCCGGGATCGGCGTCGAGCGAGGCCGTGGCTCGTCGGGCGGCCACGGCGGTCCCATCGGCGCTCGACGCGGGCGCGGCCCGTCGCCTGGAACCTCGTGCTGCGGTCATGTGGGCGCCATCCCTCCGTGCGGTCGCGCTTCGGAGGATAGACCAGGGCCGCATCTTGGACCAGCGGACCCCAGCCGAGCTGCACGCGCGACCCGGCGTCGAGCGCCGCCCGCGCGGAAGCCGGACGACCCACTGAGGCCGCCCGGCTTCCCCCTGCTCGTCAGCCTTCGGTCAGGACCGCATCGAGCCGATCCCAGGTCTCGAGCGCGCCACGGACCATGCCGGTGGCCAGCGCGCCCTCGACGATCTCGGGCGACCCCAGGTGGCCGACCGAACGGACCCGGGTCTTCCCGCCGACGTCGTCGAACGTGAAGGTCTCCGGCCCGCCCTGGGGCCCGAGGCCCTCGACGTCGAACATGAACGTCCAGCGGATGCGCTCTGGCGGCGTCACCTCGAGGTACTCCCCGAAGAACGCGACATCCTCACGATCCGGAGCATGGCTCACGTAGCGCCATCTGCCGCCGGGGCGGACGTCCATCTCGACGACCGTCGTCGTCGTGCCGCGAGGTCCCCACCAGCGCGGGACGACCTCGGGGTCGGTGAAGGCCGCCCAGACCTGCTCGCGAGATGCGTCGAAGGTGCGCTCGAACACGAGATCGCCACCCTCGGAGTAGACCGTCGTCGTCGAGGTGCTACCTCGGTCGATCCGCGTGAGTGTCATCGTCGTCTCCTTCCTGGACTTCGGGGCCGCTGTTGAGCTCCCGGAGGTACTCGTCCAGGCGCTCGAAGCTCTCTTCCCAATGGCTGCGGTAGTGGTCCACCCAATCGGCGACGTCCCTGAGCGGCCCGGCGCGAAGCCGGCGCGGTCGCCACTGCGCCTGGCGACCCTGCTCGATGAGCCCGGCCCGCTCGAGCACCCGGAGATGCTTGGAGATGGCGGGCTGGCTCATGTCGAACGGGGCGGACAGGTCCTTGACCGAGGCCTCGCCTTCGGCGAGCCGGGCGAGGATCGCCCGTCGGGTCGGATCGGCCAGGGCGGCGAACGTGGTGCTGAGGGGGTCCGACGGCTGCATGGACATCACCGAATGGTTATATAACCTGAAGGGAATATACACGACCCGGGCGGGTTGTCAAGCCCTTCTTCGAGCGTGCCCTGACGTTACGGTCTGCCGCTGCCCGGCGACCGGCGGACAATGGGCCGATCACCGAAGGGAGCTCGACGATGAGGATCCAACCGAAGCAGCCGACCGCGAAGGCACCGGCCGAGACCTTCACGGGCGACGTGTGGCTCGATGCCATCGCACGCGGCGAGGAGCCGTCGCGGGTCCGCGTGAGCGTCGTCCGGTTCGCGCCGGGCGCTCGGAACGCGTGGCACGCACACGCCGTCGGTCAGACGCTCCACGTCACTGAGGGGGTCGGTCGGATCCAGGCCCGCGGCGATGGGCTCCTGGAGATCCGGGCCGGCGACACCATCCAGACCCCGCCGGGTGAGTGGCACTGGCACGGGGCGGCACCGGACCACTTCATGACCCATCTCGCGATCTGGGAGGCGCCTGCCGAAGGCGCCGAGAGCGAGTGGGGGGCGCAGGTCACGGACGCCGAGTACCTGGCGCCGTCGACCCGATCGGCCTCATGACCGGCTGGTCGGCCGACGAGCTGGCCACGATGGACGGAGCCGACGAGCTCGGGATCTCGTCGCGACGACCGGACCGCAGCCTCCGGCCGTTCATCACGATCTGGTTCGTCCGCCTCGCTGACGACCTCTATGTCCGATCGGCCCACGGCTATTCCAACGCGTGGTTCCAGCGCGCACTCGTGTCGGGCGAAGGCCGGATCCGCGTGAGCGGCGTGCAGCGCGACGTGGCGTTCGAGGTCCCCGACCCCGGCCTGGCCGCCGACCTTCACACGGCCTACCACGCGAAGTACGACCGCTACGGACCGAGGACGGTCGGCACCGTCGTGTCCCCGGAGGCCGCCCGATCGACGCTCAGACTCGTGCCGCTCCCACCGTTCGGATCGCGAGGGTGAGCCTGGTGATGAAGGCCGGTCCTTTCGCTGCGGCCACGCTCGGCGGACATTGGGATGAACGGATCCGATCTTGGATCGGCTCGTTCCATCCTTTCGCACCGCTCCCGGCTGAGCACGATCGCATCGCGGATCGGCGCGCGGTCGGTTACGGCGAAATCGGCCATCGGAAGCCAAGGCTCCGTGGGGCCGTCGACGTCGAGATCGCGATCGATCTCAACGATGCCTGGGGCTGTGGGCCGATCACCCGAGTCGGATGATGCACGAGGCCCTAACGGGAGATGCATCATGGTGGTTCGTCACGAGGAGGACTCAGCGATGCCGAACGTGGATCGAAGCCATCTTCCCATTCGCCGTCCGTCGTTCGCGGGGGTCGTCAATCGGACGCTCGCCGGATCGCAGCCGGACTGGAACCTGATCGGGCACCCGACGCCGCCCGATGGCGCGCCAAATGTCCTGCTCGTGCTGATCGACGATGCCGGCTTCGGAAACCCGAGCACGTTCGGCGGCCCGATCCAGACGCCCAACTACACGCGGATGGCCGAGGGTGGCCTCCGGTACAACCGGTTCCACGTCACAGCCATCTGCTCGCCGACGCGAGCGGCGCTCCTGACCGGCCGCAACAACCACGCCGTCGGCTTCGGCTCTGTCGGCGAGTTCGCGGGCGGTTATCCGGGCTATTCCGCCACCCTGCCGCGCGATTGTGCGCCCCTGCCGCGGATCCTGCGTGACAACGGGTACAACACGGCGGCTTTCGGCAAGTGGCACCTGACGCCCGACGGCCAGCAGGGTCCGGGTGGACCGTTCGATCGCTGGCCCACCGGCTGGGGCTTCGAGTACTTCTACGGCTTCCTGGGTGGCGAAGCCGGGCAATGGGACACGGTCATTGCCGAGAACCAGAAGATCATCGGCGTCGACCCCCGATACGGTGACCCGAGCGACCCCTACTACCTTCCGGACGCGATGGCGGACAAGACGATCGAGTGGCTCCATGGGATCCGGGCACAGGACGCCAAGAAGCCGTTCTTCGCCTACTTCTCGACCGGCTGCAGCCACGCCCCGCACCACGTGCCGCAGTCATGGGCGGCCAAGTACAAGGGCAAGTTCGACCAGGGCTGGGACATCCTGCGCGAGGAGACCTTCGCTCGCCAGAAGGCGCTAGGCGTCGTACCGCCCGACGCGGAGCTGACGCCACGCAACGAGGCATTCCCTGCCTGGGATGACGTCCCGGACCAGCTCAAGCCGTTCTACGCCCGACAGATGGAGGTCTACGCCGGCTACTCCGAGAACGCCGACCACAACGTCGGCCGCGTCATCGACGCCATCGAGGAGCTGGGCGAGCTCGACAACACGCTGATCATCTGGATCTGGGGCGATAACGGCGCCAGCATGGAGGGGACCATCACCGGCTCCTTCAACGAGATGACGACGCTCAACGGCATCCCCCTCACCGACGAGATGCAGCACCAGCTGGCCGAGCGCTACGGCGGCATGGACGCATGGGGAGCCGAGATCATGGCACCCCACTATGGAGCCGCGTGGGCGTGGGCCGGCAACACCCCCTTCCAATGGGGCAAGCAGGTCGGCTCGCACCTGGGTGGCACGCGCGATCCCTTGGTCATCCACTGGCCTGATCGGGTGACGTCCGGCAGCGGGCTCCGCTCGCAGTTCACCCACGTCATCGACGTAGCGCCGACCATCCTCGACATCGCCGGCATCCCGGCGCCGACGACCGTTGACGGGATCGACCAGCAACCGCTGCACGGCGTCGCGTTCACGGACACCCTGACGACAGCGGACGCGCCGGAGCGGCGCACCCAGCAGTACTTCGAGTCCATCGGGAACCGGGCCATGTACAAGGACGGCTGGTGGCTGGCGATGCGCACGGCACGCATCCCGTGGGTGCTGACCCCGCAGGCGATCATGCCCTACGCCCCGGGCGTCTGGGATCCCGACGCCGATCCGACCGAGCTGTACTACCTGCCCGACGACTTCAGCCAGGCGCACGACCTGGCGGCCGAGCAGCCCGACAAGGTCACAGAACTCAGGGAGCTGTTCTGGCAGGAGGCGGAGCGCTACCAGGTCCTGCCGCTGCTGGCCACGCTGTCATCGTTCTTCGGTCAGGTGCCGCCTCTGCCCGAGGTCGCCAAGCTCGAGTTCAGGGGTGACGTCCAGAACGTCCTCGCGGGCATGGTCCCGCGTATCTACAACCACTCCTATTCGATCAGCGCCGACCTCGTCGTCCCCGACGGCGGCGTCGAGGGCGTCATCGTTGCTGAGGCCGACCACCTCGGGGGCTTCTCGCTGTTCGTCGAAGACGGGAAGCTGACGCACACCTATTCGATGATGGGCGTCTTCATCTTCCGCCAGGAGGCGACGGAGCCGCTTCCGACCGGCGAGGTCACCGTGCGGATGGAGTTCGCCGCCGATGAGCCGAAGCCGGCCACCGGCGGCCAGGTCACGCTGTACGTGAACGACAAGGCGGTCGGGGGCGGCCGCATGGATCACACGGTCCCGATGCGGTTCTCGGGTTACGCCGGCATGGACATCGGCCGCGACAACGGTGGCGTGGTCGACCGGAGCTACGCCGCGAAGGCGCCGTTCCCGTTCACCGGGACGATCCACAAGGTCGTGTTCGACATCAAGCCGCACCTCGAGCACGAGGAAGCCAAGCTGCACGAGGCCACGAAGAACGCCGACGTCGCCCACGCGCTGAGCGCCTGAACGACCGATGCCGGAAGGGAAGGCCGCCATGCCCCACCAAACCAGGCGAAGACTCGATTCAGCCGGGCCGTGAACAGTTCTGCCTTGATTACCGGAGCCTGCGACGGGCTTAGTGCCCCGTCCCGAACTGGCGATCGCCGGCGTCGCCCAGGCCGGGCAGGATGTAGCCCTTCTCGTTGAGCTGGCGGTCGAGCGCCGCACAGTGGATCTGGACGTCGGGATGGGCGGTCGTGACCGCCTCGACGCCTTCTGGGGCCGCGATGAGGTTGATGAGCTTGATCCGGCTCGCTCCCCAGCGCTTCAGGACTTCGATCGCGGCGGTCGCCGACCCGCCGGTCGCCAGCATCGGGTCGAGGATCAGGCACAGGTCGACGGTCGCCGAGTCGGGCAGCTTGTTGTAGTACTCGACGGGTCTGAGGGTCCGCTCGTCGCGGAACAGCCCGAGGTGCCAGACCTCGGCGGTCGGCATGAGCTCGAGCATCGCGTCGACCATGCCCAAGCCAGCGCGGAGGATCGGAACGAGCCCGATCCGGTCGGCCAGCTCGTGCGCCTCCATCGTCTCGAGCGGCGTTTCGATCGTGATGGGCCGGACCCGGACGTCGGCGAGCGCCTCGTGGCCGAGCAGCCACGACAGTTCGCGGACGACCTCGCGGAACTTCTTCGGCTCAGTCGTGACGCTGCGCAGGATCGCCAGTTTGTGGAGGACGGCCGGGTGGGTCGAGACGTGCAGGCTCGGCCAGGACGTGACGGTCGTCGGCTGCGTCACCGGGCTCCTCCGGGATCGGGTTCGGCGGGTCGTCGGCATCGTAGCACCGGGCTCCGGGGGCGGACCGAGGCGCGACCGTGTCCGGCCGCTCGGCGCGGTATCCTCGCTGTTCCGCGACCACTCATCCCGGAGGACCGAACCAGTCGTGACCGCGACGCGACCCGCTGCCCCGCGTTCCCGGACGACGCCCGCCCGCCCGTCCGTCCCCACCCGGCGCGGCGCCGCGCCGGTGCTGGTCCGCCAGATGCGCAACGGGATCGTCGAGAGCGTCCACCGCGGCGATGTCGTCGAGGTCGACGCCGCAGGCAGCATCGTCCGACTCCTCGGCGATCCGGACCGCGTCGTCACCCTTCGGTCATGCGTCAAGCCGTTCGGGTTGCTCGCCCTGCTGGAGGCCGGTGGGGTCGCGGCGTTCGGGCTGACCCCGCCGGAGATCGCCATCATGGCCAGCTCGCACTCGGGCGAGGATGTCCATGTCCGGACGCTCCAGGGGATGTACCGCCGGGCCAACGTCAGCCAGACGGTCCTGGCCTGCGGTGCCGAAGGGATGCCGCTCGACGCCCTCACCGCGGCCCGGCTCGCCCGCGACGGCGAGAAGGCTGGACCGGTCCGGCACATGTGCTCGGGCCAGCACTCGTCGATGATCCTCCTGGCGCGTCTCCGCGGCTGGCCACTCGACGGCTACTGGCGCGACGACCACCCCGCCCAGGTCGCCTACCAGGCCGCGGTCGCCGCAGCGTTCGGGACCGTTCCGGACCGCCTGGTGACGGCGATCGATGGCTGCGGGGTCGCGACCTATGCGTTCCCACTGCGCGATGTCGCCCAGGCCTACGCGACGCTCGCGGATCCCACCGCGGTCCCACGTTCGGATCC
This sequence comes from uncultured Chloroflexia bacterium, assembly GCA_963783135.1. Classification (GTDB taxonomy): domain Bacteria; phylum Chloroflexota; class Limnocylindria; order Limnocylindrales; family CSP1-4; genus Chersky-267. The sequence goes on from CAWAMH010000005.1 coordinate 1,210,089, forward strand.
ACGCAGCGCGCTCGCCGAGAACCTCACGATCGTGCGTGACTCGATGCTCGCGCACCCCGAGATGGTCGGTGGCGCGCGCGACCGGCTCGATACGTCGCTGATGAAGGCGATCCCCGGGCGGATCGTCAGCAAGGCCGGGATGGAGGCCCTGCGCGGGCTCGGCATCCTGTCCGGTGAGCGGCCGGGGAACGGCGGATCGCCGACCGGGGCGACGGGGATGGCGATCAAGATCGAGGACGGCGACGGCTACGAGCGCGGGACGTGGGCGGCGACGATCGAGGCGCTCCGCCAAGCGGGCGTCCTCGACGGGAGCCCGCTCCGCGAGCTCGCCCGCTATCACCGCCCGCTGATCCTTGATCCGCACGGCCGGATCGGGGCCGAGGCGATCCCGGAGTTCGAGCTCGCGCCCGTCGGCGAGCTCATCGGCTGAGCGGCCCGGCATGACCGGCCGACCGGCCATCCGCCGCGACCTCCCGGGCCGGATCGGCGGGTGAGCCGATGACCGCGATCGACCCGTATCGGACGCTGGGCCTGACGCCTGGCGCGAGCCAAGCCGAGATCAAACGCGCCTACCGCCACCTGGCGAAGCTCTACCACCCCGACTCGGCGGGGGACCGTGCGCTCGGCCGCTTCCTGGCGATCCAGGCCGCCTACGAGGCGCTGATCGACGATCAGGGCCGCGGTCGCGGCTATCGGCGGTCCAGCCTCGACCACGCGCACGTCCCAACCGCCACCGTCTGCGCCGTGGCAGGCCGACGCCTCGCGGGCTCGCGCGACGCGCGAAGCGTTCCGGGCGCGGACGCGACGGGCCGGGACGACACCGGGCGCGCCGCCGGCGGGCGGTCCCGGCGCGTCGAGCGGCGACCCATCGGCGGGCGGCCCCGGCGCGCCCGGCGGTCCACGTCCCTCGCGACCCGGCGGCGGCCCGAGCTCGCGGTCCGGATCGACGGGCGGCGCCGCAGCCGGATCCGGTACCGGCGCGGGTCCGACGGGTGGCCGCCGCCGGCGCAGCCGGGGGCCGAAGGCGACGATCGGATCGACGAGTTACGACGGCGCCGACAAGGAGCCGTTCGATCCGGCCTGGGAGGGCGCTACGTGGTACGGCGCCGGGAGCGGCACGTACTGGACGCTCAACCCGAAGGAATACGCCGACCCGCGCAAGCACGGCCCCGAGTACCTCGCCCGATCGAGACGCCAGACGCTGGGCGCCACGGCGGCGGGCGCGACCGCCGCGGACCCGACGCCCGCTGGCGCGGCCGACGATGACCGGCCGGACGGCGGCTCGCCTGACACGGGCACGTCCGGTGCGCGCCGCTCGGAGCGTGCCGGGACCGGCTTCGACCCGGCGCAGCGTCCCGCGGGCGAGCCGACCCCGACCGGCGGCGCGACCGGACGTCAGTCAGCGGGTCCGACCCCGACGACCCGAGCCCGTCCGACGTCGGGTCCCTCCGCCCTGGCCGGCGACACACCGTCGGCCGCGGCATCGGATGAGTTGCCGGGGTCGCGCTCGGGCGCGGACGCCGCCGGTGACGCGCGCCGCGCCGATGCGGGCCGGGCTGGGTCCGCGGTGCCGCCGAGGCCCGCGACGGCCGGGACCGCAGCCGGGGCCGCCGGTGCGACGGTGGTCCGGCCGGTCGGCGCCGGATCGCCGCCGGCCTTCGGTCCGTCGCCGGCGTTCGATCCGCCATCGGCGGCAGGCGTGGCGCGAGCGGCGACGACTCTGCCCGGACGGATCATCGTCGCGATCGTGGGTTGGATCCCGCTCGGGATCGGGCTGTCCGTGGCCACCCAGGTCATGCCGGCCTGCACGACCACGAGCCTCGTGTGCGCCGATCCGCTCAAGGCGGGCATCTGGCCGCTCCACCTGCTGATCATCGGCCTGCTCGTCGCCGTGCCCCGGCTCGGGCTCATCGCCGCCTACGGCACGGCGGCGTTCCTGTTCATCGGGCTCATGGCGACGCCGGTGCTCATCGCCATCGGCGGCGCCCAGACGACCGAGGGGACCGCGGCCGTCCTGCGGGTCATCCTCGTCGCGGCCTGGCTTGGCGGGATCGGGCTTGCGCTCAGTGGCCGCGTCGAGCTCCCGCCGTGGCGGCCCTCGCGTACGATGCGCCGGTGACCCGCCGGACCGACGCCGCGAACGAGATCTCGGGCGCCGCCCAGGAGTACCTCCTCGCGCTCCGGGTCATGGCCGTCGACGGCAACCGGGTCACCGCGTCCCAGGTCGGCCGCCACCTCGGGGTCAGCACCCAGGCGGCGAGCGAGATGTTCCGGCGGCTGACGAACGACGGGCTGGTCACCCAGATCGGCGGGACGGCCGGACGCGATCTCGTCCTGACCGATCCGGGGCGGGCCGCCGCCGATGCGATCTTCCGACGCCATGCGCTCCTCGAGTGGCTGCTCACGGCGGTCGTCGGGCTCGGTTGGGCCGAGTCGGACGAGGAGGCGGCCCGTCTCCAGGGCGCGATCTCGCCCCGGGTCGAGGCCCGGCTCGACGAGATGCTCGGTCATCCCGAGACCTGTCCGCACGGGAACCCGATCGATGCGGCGACCGCGCGGCGGCGTCCGGCGGGCACGCCGCTGAGCGCGACGGAGGCCGGCGACCGCGCGACGATCTACCGGATCACCGAGGAGGCGGAGGAGGATGCGGGTCTCCTGTCCTACCTCGAGGCACGGGCGCTGACCCCCGGTGCCCACGTGACGATCCTGGCCCGGTCCGAGTCGCTCGACTCGCTGACGCTCGAGGGTCCGCGCGGCCGGGCCACGCTGGGGCTCCGACCGGCGGCGCTCATCCGGGTCCTCGCGGGCGAGGCCGATCCCGCCCTGTTCCATCGGGTGCCGGAGCGGCCGCTCGCCTGAGGTCGGCTGCGCGCGGCTACCATCAACGGATGACCGATCCCGTCCCGACCGCCAGCGACATCCGCGTCCGGATCGCCCCGAGTCCGACCGGACCGCTCCACATCGGGACGGCGCGCACGGCGCTGTTCAACTTCCTGTTCGCCCGGCACGTCGGCGGGACGTTCATCCTCCGGGTCGAGGACACCGACGTCGCCCGCTCGTCGATCGCCTTCGAGAAGGACATCCTCGACGGGCTCCACTGGCTCGGGCTGGCCTGGGACGAGGGCCCGGGGGTCGCCGGCGACGACGCTCGCGGTCCGTATGGTCCGTACCGCCAGATGAAGCGGCTGCCCCTCTACGAGGTGGCGGCCGACCGCCTCCTCGCCGCCGACGCGGCGTATCCCTGCTACTGCACCGCCGAGGAGCTCGATGCCGAGCGCAAGCGGCTCGAGGCGGCAAAGCTGCCACCGCGCTACAACGGCCGGTGCGCCCGGCTGACGCCGGCCGAGCGCGCGGCGTTCGAGGCGGACGGTCGTGCGCCGGCGCTCCGCTTCCGCGTGGGGGAGGGGGTCGTCGGGTTCGACGACATCGTCCGGGGCCGGGTCGAGATCGACGTCGCGAACCTCGGCGGCGACTTCGTCATCGTCCGGGCCGACCGGACACCGCTCTACCACTTCACGGTGGTCGTCGACGACGCGGCGATGCGGATCAGTCACGTGATCCGCGGCGAGGACCATCTGAGCAACACGCCGAAGCACATCCTGCTCTTCCGGGCCCTCGGCGAGAGCGTGCCGCTGTTCGCTCACCTGCCGCTGATCCTCAACCCAGACCGGACGAAGATGAGCAAGCGCAAGAGCCAGACCGCCCTCGGCGACTACATCGCCGAGGGCTTCATCCGCGAGGGGCTCGTCAACTACCTGGCGCTGCTCGGCTGGTCGACCGGGACCGAGGAAGAGGTCCTCGGGCTCGACGAGCTGTGCGCCCGGTTCGAGCTCGAGGCGGTCCACAAGGGCGGCGCAGTCTTCGACCGCGAGCGGCTCGAGTGGCTGAACGGTCAGTGGATCCGCCGGCTGTCGCCCGACGAGCTCGTCGAGCGGCTGCGGCCGTTCCTGGCGGCCGACGTCGGCGCGGGTCGGATCGACCGCCTGCCCACCGACGAGGAGATCCGGGCGCTCGTGCCGCTCATCCAGGAACGCTTGCCGACCCTCGGGGCGATCGGCGATCTGGTCGGTTTCCTGTTCGTGGATCGACTCGACGTCGACGCCGCCTTGCTCGTGCCGAAGCGCTGGGACGCGGCGACCACCCGGGCCGGCCTCGAGGCTGCCCGTGGGTCGATCGCGGACGCAGCCCCGGTGGCGTTCGAGGCCGATGAGCTGGAGCCACCGCTTCGCGCTCTCGCCGAGGACCGTGGCTGGAAGGCCGGTGACCTGTTCATGGCGATCCGGGTGGCGGTCACCGGCCGGACGGCCACGCCACCGCTGTTCGACACCCTGGTCGCGCTCGGTCGGGAGCGGACCCTGGCGCGGCTCGATGGCGCGATCGCCGCCCTCGACGCAGCGGGGGCCTGAGCGCCCTCAGCGGACCCGGCGCAGGAACCCCCGAGGGTTGAGGGTCATCATGAACCGCTCCCGGTCGGCGTCGATGACGTAGTCCTCGGTCGTCGCGAGGAAGCCGTCGAGCGCCTCCATCGGCCCGGGCCCGAACTCCGGGTACGCCGGATGCCCGTTGACGTTCGTGTCCTCGACGATGAGGTAGCAGCCGACCGAGACGATGTCGCGGTAGGCCGCCAGCTCGGCCGAGACGTGCGCCTCGGTGTGGTCGGAATCGAGGATCACCATCGTGCGCTGGCCGCGGGCGGCCGCCGTGACCCGGTCCACGACAGCGGGTTCGATCGTCGAGCCGGCGACGTACTCGATCCGTGAGTGCGTCGGTCGGGTCGGCTTCGTGTCGATATCGACGCTGAGCACCCGGCCGTGCCCGAGCAGGTCCATGATCGAAGCGAGGTAGTAGGCGCTGCCGCCGAAGCGCGTCCCGCACTCGACCACCAGGTCGGGTCTCGTGTCGACGAGGATCTCCTGGTAGGTCCACAGGTCCATCGGGCATTTGAGCGTCCGGTGGCCGAACCAGGACAGGTCGATCGTCATCCGCTTCGACTGCCAGGCGCCGTAGTAGGCACGATGGAACGTATCGGTGGCGGCCTGCTCGTCGGACGTGAGTGGACGGAGCTGGCTCGGCGCCTTGAACGGACCGATCGTCAGGGGTGCGGCGGTGCCGAACAGGCGGCGCAATGGGCTGGCCATCGGGACCTCGTGAGCTGCGGCGAGCCGGTGGTCGGGCGAGCCGGGCTGGGAGCCCGCGGCGGACAACGATACCCGACCGTCGGCCGGCCGGGGCCGACTCCTCGCCTGGTCAGCGGCGGATCCGGCCCGTCGCCGTCGGCGCACCGGCCCGTCGCCGCCGGCGCACCGGCCCGTCGCCGCCGGCGCACCGGCCCGTCGCCGCCGGCGCACCGGCGCACCGGCCGTTGACCGCGTGTTAACCGCGGCCCGCTACCATCGACCCGATGGCACGTACGATCCTCGTCGTCGACGACGAGCCGACCCTCCGTGAGACGCTCGCCGACGGCCTCGAAGCGGAGGGGTTCACGGTCGTCACTGCGGCCGACGGCCGCGAAGCGCTCGTCCGGTTCCGGACCGACCGACCCGACCTCATCGTCCTCGATCTGATGCTCCCCGAGCTGTCCGGGGTCGAGGTCTGTCGGATCGTCCGGGCCGAGTCGCCGGTCCCGATCCTCATGTTGACGGCCAAGGACTCGGAGGTCGACAAGGTCGTCGGGCTCGAGCTCGGCGCGGACGACTACGTCACGAAGCCGTTCAGCCTGCGCGAGCTCATCGCCCGGATCCGGGCGCTCCTCCGCCGCACGGAGCGGAGCGTCGCCGAGAGCGAGCCACCCGCCGCGGTCGACCTCGGCGAGGTCCAGGTCGACCTCGCCGGGCATCGGATCCTGCGCGATGGGCGGACGGTCCCGGTCAAGCCGAAGGCGTTCGAGCTGCTCGCGTTCCTCATCCGTCATCCGGGCCAGGTCTTCACCCGCGACCAGCTGCTCGAACACGTCTGGGGCTACGACTACGCCGGGGAGTCGCGGACGGTGGACGTCCACGTCCACTGGCTGCGCAGCCGGATCGAGGAGGACCCATCGAGCCCGGCGTTCCTCCACACGGTCCGTGGCGTCGGGTACGTCTTCCGCCGCCCGTCCTAGGTCCGCCTACTGGACCAGCCGCCAGATGACCGAGAAGGTCACGGCGCCGATGAACCCGGCCATCGGGATCGTGAGCACCCAGGCCCACAGGATGTCGCCGACGACTCCCCAGCGGACCGCCTTGGGTCGGTCGACCGAGCCGCCGCCGGTGATCGCACTGGCGATGACCTGCGTCGTCGAGACCGGGATCCCGAAGTGGGACGCGCCGAGGATGACCGACGCAGCCGTGGTCTCCGCCGCGAACCCATGGACCGGGTCGAGCTTGACCACCTTGCTGCCCATCGTCTTGATGATCCGCCAGCCACCCGCGGCGGTCCCGAGGCTGATCGCGGTCGCGGCGATGAGGATGACCGGCAGCGGCACGGTCTTCGTCTCGATGAGCCCGGCCGAGTAGAGGGCGAGGGTCATGATCCCCATCGTCTTCTGGGCGTCGTTCGAGCCGTGGGCGAATGCCATGTACGTCGCCGATCCGACCTGGAGACGACGGAACCGTCCGTTCAGCCGTTGCGGGTGACCGCGCCGGAAGATCCAGTAGACCACGACCATGAACGCGAACGCGCCGACAAAGCCGATGATCGGCGAGCTCACGAGTGGGATCAGGACCTTGGTCGTGACGCCGTTCCACTGGACCGCCGCGAGCCCGCCTCCGGCGATCGACGCGCCAAGCAGCCCGCCGATGAGCGCGTGGCTTGACGAGCTCGGGATGCCGAGTCGCCAGGTGATGAGGTTCCAGACGATGCCACCGACGAGTGCGGCCATGACGACGATCTCGTTCGGGTCGACACCCGTGCCCGAGTACGGCAGCGGGTTGACCAGACCCGAGGCGATCGTCACGGCGACGGCGGTCCCGCTCAACGCGCCGACGAAGTTGGCCGTCGAGGACAGGATGATCGCGTATTCCGGCTTGAGGGCCCGGGTCGAGACCGAGGTCGCGATCGCGTTCGCGGTGTCGTGGAATCCGTTGATGTAGTCGAATACGACCGCCAGGACCAGGATGGCGATCAGGCCGATCGTGACGCCTTCGGGCACGTGCGCGGTTCTCCGTCCACCGGGCTGACTGGGCGAAACGGGGGCGGCCGGGGGACCGCGGAGAGGCTAACAGGTCCGGCGCGCGCGAGCGTCCCGCTCTATCCTTACCGGCCATGCGCCTGAGCTCGCTCTTCTTCACGACGCTCCGCGACGACCCGGCCGACGCCGAGATGCCGTCGCATCGGCTGCTGCTGCGGGCCGGCTATCTCCGCCAGCTCGGCTCGGGGATCTATTCGCTGCTCCCCCTCGGCAAGCGGGTCAGCGACCGGGTCGAGCAGATCATCCGCGAGGAGATCGACGCGATCGGCGGCCAGGAGATGGAGATGCCCGTCGTCCATCCGGCGGAGATCTGGAAGCAGAGCGGGCGCTACTTCAAGATCGGCCCCGAGCTCGTCCGGTTCAAGGATCGGACCGACCGCGAGATGGTCCTGGCGATGACCCACGAGGAGGTCGTCGCACTGCTCCTCCGCGACCTCGTCAAGAGCTACCGCCAGCTGCCGATGATCGTCTACCACTTCCAGACCAAGTTCCGTGACGAGCCCCGCTCACGCGGCGGGCTGATCCGGGTCCGCGAGTTCGTGATGAAGGACTCGTACAGCTGTGATCGCGACTGGGACGGGCTGGATCGGAGCTACCGGCTCCACTTCGCCGCGTACCAGCGGATCTTCGAGCGGCTCGGGCTCGACGCGATCGCGGTCGGCGCCGACGTCGGGATCATGGGCGGGACGGGCGCCGACGAGTTCATGGTCCTCAACGCGTTCGGCGAGGACACGCTCGTCCTGTGCGACACCTGCGACTACGCCGCCAACCAGCAGATCGCGACGGTCGGCAAGCCGTCACCCCCGGCCGAGGACCTCCTGCCGATGGAGGACGTCGAGACGCCCGGGGCCACGACGATCGAGGCCTTGGCGCGCGCCCTCGACATCCCGGCGAGCCGGACCGCCAAGGCCGCGTTCTTCGTCACCGGCGACGACCGGTTCGTGGTCGCGATCGTCCGCGGCGACTACGACGTCGAGGAGACGAAGCTCGCCAACGCGGTCAAGGCGATCGGTGGCCTGCGACCCGCCCACCTCGAGGAGATCACGGCGCGCGGGATGGAGGCCGGCTACGGCTCGCCGATCGGCGCCCGCGACGCGCTCATCGTGGTCGACGAGCTCGTCGAACGCTCGCCGAATCTCGTCGCCGGCGCGAACCGGAAGGACTGGCACATCCGCAACGTCAACGTCCCTCGGGACTACGCGCCGGACATCGTGGCCGAGATCGCGAGCGCCCGAGAGGGCGACCCGTGCCCCCGCTGTGGCTCGCCGCTCAAGCTGCGCAACGGCATCGAGGTCGGCAACATCTTCAAGCTCGGCACGGACTTCGCCGAGTCCATCGGCGCCTACTTCCTCGGCGAGGACGGCAAGGAGCATCCCATCGTCATGGGCTCGTACGGGATCGGCCTGGGCCGGAACGTGGCGTGCATCGTCGAGGCCCACCACGACGACAAGGGTATCGTCTGGCCGGAGTCGGTCGCGCCCTACCCGGCCCACCTCGTGTCGATCGGTGCGAACAAGGAGCCGCGCATCGACGAGGTCGCCCGCGGCCTTCACGATGCGGCCGCGGCGGCCGGACGCGAGCTGCTCTGGGACGACCGGGACGAGTCGCCGGGCGTCAAGTTCACCGACGCGGAGCTGCTCGGGATGCCCTGGATCGTGACGATCAGCCCGCGCTCGCTCGCGGCCGGCGGCGCCGAGGTGACCGAGCGGGCGACCGGCGAGCGGGCGATCCGGCCGCTCGACGATGTCGAGGCCTGGCTGGCGGGTCGGACCTAGGCGGGGACCGGTCGGTCGGACGCGTGGACGGCGGACCCGCTCTCGGCGACCGCTCCGTCGTCTCCACGCGTCGCGCCCGGCCTCGGGCACGAGGCGCTCGGACGCAGGGCTGGAGTATCGATAGCGGCGAGCGCGGATGCAAGACCCGGCGGGCGGCCGACGCGATGCGCCGCCGGCGCGCGCGCACCGGACCGTCAGGCGTGCTTGACGACGATGCGCTCGATGATGTTGGCGACATCCTCACAGGCGTCGACGGTGGCCTCGAGGAGGTTGTAGATCTTCTTCCACTTGATGACCTCGAGCGGGTCCGGACTGCCGTCGAACAGCCCGGCGATCGCGCCCCGGACGAGCGTGTCACCCTCGTTCTCGAGGCGGTGGATCTCGATCCAGTACTTTTCCAGGTCCTTGAACCCGCGCAGGTGGAGGAGTGCCTCGTGGAGCAGCTCGCACTGCTTCACGATGATCGTCGCCTGCTGGACGGCGACCGCGGTCGGGGCCTCGATCCGGTACAGGCCGAAGGTGTCGCCGACCTCCTCGATGAGGTCGAGGACGTCGTCAAGGCCGCTGATCAGGCTGTGGATGTCCTCTCGGTCGAACGGCGTGACGAACGTGCTCTCGAGCCGCCGGCCGATGTCGTGGCTCAGCTCGTCACCGCGGTGCTCGATGTCACGCAGCTCAGCGGTGCGCCGGGCGATGTCGTCGTAGCTGCGGAGCATCTCCTCGAGCAGCCGTGCGGCGCCGAGGACGTTTCCGGCATCCTCGACGAAGAGGTCGAAGAAGCGCTCTTCGCGCGGGATGAACCGGACTCTCAAGGCGACGACTCCTGGTGCGCTCGACGAACGGCAGGCAACTGTAGCGCATCCCGTCGAGCCAGCCCACCGGCCCGGCCTATGCGATGCTGGCCTCGTGGATACGTTGGTGATCGCCTTCATCATCGTCCAGGCGATCGTGCTCGCGGTCGCGATCGCCCTCGCGATCGTCCGCGGTCGGGCGCTCGGCCGGGTCCGCGAGCTCCTGGCACCGACCGACGTGACCGGGGCCGAACCGGTCGACATCGACGGGGTCGACGTGGAGCAGGCCGTGCTCGGACTGCTCGAGCGCACCCGGGCCGCCGAATGGGAGACCGCCCAGGTCGAGCGCGATCGGGCCGCGCTGCTCGACATCATCGGGGTCGGGATCGTCCGGCTCGATGACGATCTCAAGGTCGACCTCGCGAACGCCGCGGCCCATCAGTACCTCGGACGCGCGCCGGGTTCGTTGGTCGGCCGGACCGCGATCGAGGCGTTCATCGATCCGACGATCGAGAACGTGGCTGAGATCGCCCGGGAGAGTGGCGCCGCGACCGGTGAACTGACCCTCCGTCGCGACGACGGCCCGACGATCACGATCCGGGCCCGGCGCTCACCGGTGACCGGGATCTGGCTGATCATGGAGGACGTCTCCGAGCTCCGCCGGCTCCAGCGCATCCGAGCCGAGTTCATCGACAACCTGTCGCATGAGCTTCGGACGCCGCTGACGACCGTCAGCCTGCTGGCCGAGACGCTCGTCCGCGAGGCGGACGAGGCCGGCGAGGGGATCCCGGCCCGGATGCGCGACCGGATCGGCAAGATCGAGGTCGAGACGGATCACCTCGTCCAGATGGTCGAGGAGCTGCTCGACCTGTCGCGCATCGAGTCGGGCGGGCCGCTCCTCATGCTCGACGAGATCGACCTCGGCCGGCTCGCGACCGCCTCGGTCGAGCGCCTCCGCCTGTTCGCCGAGCGCCAGGGTGTCGCGCTCCGGACCGATGTCCCGGAGACCGTTCCGCCGGTCCGCGGGGCGGAGGATCGGCTCGGGCAGGTGGTCGTCAATCTCCTCCACAATGCCGTGAAGTTCAGCCCCGACGGTGGCGCGGTCGTCGTCCGGGTCCGGGCGTCGGACCAGGAGGTCACGGTGGCGGTCGAAGATCACGGGATCGGCATCCCGAAGGCCGACCAGGCGCGCATCTTCGAGCGCTTCTACAAGGCCGACAAGGCCCGTCGGCGCGGTGGCGGCACCGGCCTCGGGCTGGCCATCGCCCGCCACGTGGTCGAAGCCCACGGCGGCCGGATCAAGGTCGAGTCCGTCGAGGGTCGCGGCTCGACCTTCTCGTTCGCGTTGCCGGTCCTCGTCCCGGAACCAGCCTGAGCGATGGATCGCCTCCACGTCGCGACGCTCAACATCCTCAACCTGGCTGACCGCTGGGAGGAGCGCCTGCCGCTCCTCCTGGCCGACTTCAGCGCGCTCCAGCCCGACGTGATCGGTCTCCAGGAGGTCGTCTACCCGATGCAGCAGGACCGGCTCATCGGGGCTGGCGGAGCTGGTGAGTATCGCGCGGTCCGTGGCTGGGCCGGCCGGCCGGAGTACGGCAACTCGATGCTGGTCCGGGCCGGTCTCGAGCCCGACGACCAGGACCGGCTCGATCTCGGGCTCCAGCGCGCCGCGCACCGGGTCCGGCTCGGGTTGTCCACGGGGACCGCGATCGCCTTCGCCGTTACCCACCTGCACCACGCGGTCGCGGGCGCGGCGGAGCGGGCCGAGCAGGCCGCCGCGCTGATCGCCTGGCTCGACACCGCGCCGCGGGCCGACGCGCAGGTCGTCGTCGGCGACTTCAACGCGGACCCGCGCGAGCCGGCCTGCGAGCGGATGACCGCGGCGGGGTTCCGCTCGGCCCACCTCGTCGCAAACGGCGCCGAGCCGGCGGTGACCTGGCCGTCCGGGCTCCAGGCCCCGGCGATGGACACCGATGGAGATCCAGAATGTCTCGACTACATCTGGATCCGCGGCACGGTCGAGGTCGACGACTGCCGGCTCGTCTTCGACCGACCGGCGGTCGACGATCCGACGCTCTATCCGTCCGACCACTTCGGGCTCGCCGCCCACCTCCGGATCGGCTGAGTGGCCGCGGTCCGGACACTCCGGCTCGCCCATCGCGGCGACCACCGTCAGGCCCAGGAGAACTCGATCGCCGCCCTCCTCGGCGCGATGGACGTCCCGGGCTGCGACGGTGTCGAGTTCGACGTCCGCGCCTCGGCCGACGACATCGCCGTGCTCGTCCACGACGAGACCCTCGCCCGGGTCCAGGGCCGGCCCGAAGCGGTCGGCGAGCTGACCGCGGCGGAGCTCAGCGCGCTCGGTGTCGCGCGTCTCGATGAGGCGATCATGGCGTTGCCGCGCCAGGCGTTCCTCGACATCGAGATCAAGGAGGTCTTCGGCCGCGGGCTGATCGAGGTGCTGGCGGCCGGCCGCGGACCGGACCTCCAGAACGCGGTCGTGTCGTCGTTCGATCCCGTCGCGATCGGCCGGATCCGCGACCTCGTACCGGGCTGGCCGTGCTGGCTGAACACGCGACAGCTCGGCGCCGCGACGATCGAGCAGGCCGTCGCGCTCGGCTGCGTCGGGATCTCGGCGGAGGCCGGGGTCGTCACGACCCGCGCGTTCCAGGCGGTCGCGGCGGCCGGCCTCGAGGTCGCGGCCTGGACCGTCACCCGGCGGACGACCTACCGGCGTCTGGTGGAGCTTGGAGCCGTCGCCATCTGCGTCGAAGGCGAGGCGCTCACGGCCTGACCCGTGCAGCGGCGGGTCGCTGGTCCTCGGCCGACCGTGCCGCCGACGGCTTGCGCCCGGTCCGCGGGCCGGGACGCGGCGGCGAGCGGTTCGAGCCGGCTCCTATCCTCGGGCCGATCGGCGAGCGGAACGGAGGCGCCATGGCAGCACGCGAACGAGCCGATGTCGTGGTCGTCGGGGCCGGAACGATCGGCGGTTGGGCGGCCGCCTTCCTGGCCGAGGACGGTGCCGGACGGGTCGTCGTCGTCGAGCGCGGTCTGGCGGGCCAGGGCGCGAGCAGCCGGGCGGCGGGCATCGTCCGGGCGCAGGGCGGCACGCCGGCGACGGTCGCGCTCGGCCGCTGGGCGATCGACTTCTACAACGGCCAGCAGGCCCGTTACGGGACCGACTCCGGGTTCCGCGAGCTCGGCTACCTGATCATCGCGATCACCGCCCGGGACGAACGCGAGGGCCGGGCCCGGGTCGCGATGCAACGAGCCGAAGGGCTCGGGGTCCGCTGGCTCAGCGCAGCCGAGGCCTGTGCGGCGAACCCGACGCTCAGCCCCGACGGGCATCGGGGCGGGAGCTACATCGAGACGGACGGCGCGATCGATCCGCCGCGCAACGTTCGGGCCTACGCGCTCGCGCTGCAGCGAGCCGGCGTCGAGCTGCGCGAGCGGACGGCGCTCACCGGCGTCCGGATCGAGGGCGGTCGCGTCGTCGGGGTCGACACGACGGCAGGCCCGATCGACACCGGCCAGGTCCTGCTCACCGGCGGCCCGTCGCTCCGCGAGGTCGGCCGTCTGGCCGGTCTCCGGATCCCGGCTGGCGCCGTCCGCCACCAGGTCGCCGTGACAGCGCCCCATCCGGCGTTCACGGTCGAGCGGCTGCCGATGGTGTTCGACCTGGCCCGTGGGCTCTACTGGCGGCTCGAGGAGGATGGGCTCCTGTTCGGGATGAGCAACCCCGTGGAGCCACCCGGACCCGCCCGGGAGATCGATTGGCCGTACCTGCGCCGGATGCGCCGGCGGCTCGATGCGCTCGTCCCCGCGGCGCGTGGTCTCGGCCTGCGCCGCGCCTGGGCGGCGACGATCGACTTCACACCGGACCATCTGCCGATCCTCGGACCGGCGATCACCCCCGACGGCGCCCGGATCGACGGCCTGTGGGTCGCCTCGGCGGGCGGCCACGGGATGATGTGGGGACCTGGCGTGTCGCGGGTCGCGGCGGACCTCATCCTGCACGGACGGTCGACGGTCGTGGACACCACCGACCTCGGGCTGGACCGGTTCGACGCGGCCGGCCGCAGCCGTCTGGCGACGGACCCGATCGCCCTGCCGTTCCCGGTGTCGGCCGCAGAGGACTGACCTGCGGCCTCGACTCGTCGCGGGGCTCGAACCGCCGAAGCCCCGAGCCGGACGCGTTACCCGCGGTCCGGGATCAGGTCCGGCGGGATGAGCCAGCGCAGGAGGCCGAGCCCCGGCGCGATCCCGCGGTCCAGGTCGACCCGGGCGATCGCGCCTTTGCGCATCGGCAGCTCGGACGCACCGACGAGCAGCGCGAGCAGGTCACTGAAGTCCGGATCGTGCCCGACGATGACCGGGCGGCTCGGACCGCCGGCATCGGCCAAGATCCGCTCGAGCGCGGCGAGGGTGACCGGCCCGGCGAGGCGGTCGTCGACGACCAGTGTCGCTCCGAGTCGGACGGCGACCGGTTCCGCGGTCTGCTTGGCCCGGAGCTTCGGCGAGGACAGCAGAGCGTCGGTCCGGAACCCGACGGCCTCGAGATGGCGGGCCAGCCGGTCGGCCTGGTCGCGGCCCTTGCCCGAGAGCGGACGCTCCGCGTCATCACCGTCCCACTTCATCGGATCGCCGGCGTGGGCATGGCGGAGGAGGTGGAGCTCGATGGTCACGGGGCCAGTCTGGCGCCCGCGTCGTCACGGCGCAAACGGCGGTCTCGTCGTCCGCCCGACGCGACGGTGGCTCCCCGACCCGCCGCGTCCGTACCGGCCGGCCGCTAGGGGTTGAGGTCGACGATGTCGCCGGTCGCGAGGAACACGATATCCTCGGCGATGTTCGTGACCCGGTCCCCGATCCGCTCGAGGTAGTGGGCCGAGAACAGGATCCGGGTGCCCGGGTCCACGTTCGCCGGGTCGGCTCGCATCAGCCCGAGTGTGTCATCGAAGATCCGGTGGTAGAGCTCGTCGACCTCGTCGTCTCGAGCCGCCACGGTCCGGGCGGCCACCTCGTCGACATCCACGAGGGCACCGAGGATGCCTCTGACGAGCGAGGCAGTGAGGCGAGCCATCTCCGGCAGCTCGGCGTAGGCGCCGATCGGCGGGTATGGCGCCAGCTTGCGGGCCTGTTTGGCGACCGACGCGGCATGATCGCCCATGCGCTCGAGCTCGTAGCTCACGTGGTCGAGCGACAGCAGGAAGCGCAAGTCACGGGCGACGGGTTGCTGGGTAGCGATCAGCGTCGCGATCTGCGACGACAGGTCGAACTGGGCCTGGTTGATCTGACGATCGTCCTGGATGACCCGCAGCGCTCGACTGGCATCGTGGTGGATGAGTGCATCCAGCGCAGCGAGGATCTGGTCTTCGACGAGGATCCCCATCCGCAGGACTGCGTCCTTGACGGACCGTTCGCCGCGATCCAGCTGAGGTCGGACGGAGGGCTCGGACTCGCCGGCGATCGTCGTGACCTGATCGCGTACCAGGCTGGTGGACTGCCGCTCGTCGGTCATCGTGCTCCTCTCAGCCGAACCGACCGGAGACGTAGTCTTCGGTCAGCTGGTTCTGCGGGTTCGTGAAGATGTCGTTCGTGACCCCGGTCTCGACCACGTAGCCTGCGCGGTCCTCGCCCATGGTGAGGAACACAGTGATGTCCGAAGCGCGGGCGGCCTGCTGCATGTTGTGGGTGACGATGACGATGGTCACGTCGTTCTTGAGCTCGTTCATGAGCTCCTCGATCTGGAGCGTCGCGCGCGGGTCGAGCGCCGAACACGGCTCGTCCATGAGCACGATCTCCGGATCGGTCGCGATCGCTCGCGCGATGCACAGCCGCTGCTGCTGGCCGCCCGACAACGACAGCCCCGACTGCTTGAGCTTGTCCTTGACCTCGTTCCAGAGGGCGGCGCGGCGAAGGCTCTTCTCGACGAGCTCGTCCATGTTCCCGCGGTAGCCGTTGATCCGGGCTCCGAACGCGACATTGTCGTAGATCGACTTCGGGAACGGGTTCGGCTTCTGGAACACCATCCCGACGCGCCGGCGGACCTCGACCGGATCGACCTGCGAGGCGTACAGATCCTGGCCATCGAACAGGATCTGACCTTCCATCTTGAAACTAGGAACCAAGTCGTTCATCCGGTTCAGCGTGCGGAGGAGCGTCGACTTCCCACAGCCGGACGGGCCGATGAGCGCGGTGACCTCGCGCTTTGCCACACGAAGGTCGACGTCGCGGACGGCCCGGAACGAGCCGTAGTAGCAGGCCACGCCTTTGAGCTCGAGCGCCAGATCGTCGCTCGAGCGCGCCGCGAGGGCCCTGGCGGCCTCCGCCCGTTCACCTTCGCTGCGGACCACGGCGAGTCGGACCGGCGAAGGATCGTGACCGTCGGACGATGGCTGGATGGGTGGCTGGTTGGTCGCCGGAGCGTTCGGCGCGAGGGCCTCGCTGGTGGGGCCTGGCAACGGAGTCTCCTCTACCACTGGATGTTACGCGAGAGTCGTGCGCGCACGATCAAGGCGAGCGCGTTGAGGATGAGCATGAGCACGAGGATCACGATGATCGTCGCCGCCGCGATCCCCTGGAACTCGGACTGGGGCCGCGACGCCCACTGGAAGACCTGGATCGGTAGAACGGTGTAGCCGCCCTGGAACGGCTGCGGCAGGAAAGTCACGAACGAGACCGCTCCGACGAGGATCAAGGGCGCCGTCTCGCCGATCGCCCGGGCCATCGCCAGGATGATGCCGGTCATGATCCCCGGAGCGGCCCCTGGGATCACGGTCCCGCGGACCGTCTGCCACCGTGAGGCACCGAGGGCAAAGGCCCCTTCGCGCTGGGAGTCCGGCACTGCTCGGAGCGCTTCGACCGTGGCGAGGATGATCACGGGAAGGATCAGGAGGACGAGCGTCAGCGCGCCGGTGAACAGGGTGTAGCCAAAACCCAAGGCGCGCGCAAAGAGCGCCAGCCCGAAGATGCCATAGATGATCGATGGGACACCCGCGAGATTGGAGATATTCGTTCGGAGAAGGCGGTTGACGAAGCTGTCACGAGCGTATTCCTGCAGGTACACGGCGGCTGCGACCCCCACCGGGAATGCGATCAAGCCGACCATGATCGTGATCTGGATCGAGCCGACGAGCGCGGGCAGGATCCCCGCCTCCTTCGGCCGCCGTGATGGCACACCGGTCAGGAAGTCCATGTCGAGCCATGGCAGACCTTCGCGAAGGACGTCGTAGAGCAAGAGCAGAAGCGCCAGCAGCAGGATGAAGATCGCCAGCAGGCAGAACCCGAGGAAGATCGTCCCGCCGAGCTTGCGGCGCGCGAGGCCCGGCTCGAACCGCGGGCTGTCCGCGGCGACCGTCGATGCCGTGCTCATTCGTAGGCGTTCCGGAACTTGGCGATGACTCTGTTGCTGATGACGTTGAGGACGAAGGTCATCAGGAACAGGACCGCGGCGACCGCGAACAAGGACTTGAACTGGATCGAGCTCTGCGGGGTGTCACCAAGGCTGATCTGAACGATGAATGCCGTCATCGTCTGGACGCTCTCGCGGGGATCGATCGAGAGCTGTGGGTTCGTGCCGCCCGCGATCACGACGATCATCGTCTCGCCGATGGCGCGAGACATGGCCAGGATGATCGACGCCATCACGCCGGAAAGCGCGGCTGGGAAGACGACCTTCCGGACGACCTCGAACTTGGTCGCCCCCATGGCGTAGGCGCCCTCACGCAGTCCACGCGGAACGGCGCGCATCGCGTCCTCGGACAGCGACGCGATGACCGGCGTCACGAGCAGCCCGACCATGAGCCCCGCCGAGAGGGCATTGAACGTGCCGACCCCGAAGAGTGGCCGGAGGATCACGGGAGTCAGGAAGTTGATGGCGAAGAACCCGAGGACGATCGTCGGGATCCCCGCGATCGTCTCGAGGATCGGCTTGACGAGGTTGCGTGTCCGCAACGACGAATACTCGGCCAGGTACACGGCTGCAAGGAGGCCAAGTGGGATCGCGACGATGAGCGCGATCACCGCGACGAGCAGCGTCCCCGTGATCAGCGGCAGGATCCCCCACTGGAACGGGGCGATCGAGGCGGACCACTTGGTCCCGGTGACGAAATCGACGATGCTCACGAGCTGGAAGAACTCGATCGTCTGGAAGATCAGCACCAGGACGATCCCGATCGTCGTCACGACGCCGAGGCCCGCGGCCATGAACAGGAGCGCCTCGATCAACCGCTCGCGTCGGTGGGGCGGCCGGACGAGCGAGCGTGCAGGAGCGAGACTCGTCATCGTCCGAGGCTCACATTCGGACGACCGAAACGCCGACCCGCCGGACCGGCGGATCGGCGTTCCCCGCCGTGCTGTCGACGGCTACTTCGTCGCGGCTGCAAGGGCGTCCTGGGATTTCTTGAGCACGTCCGCCGACGCCTCGATGTACCCGACCTCGTCGACGAAGCTATTGACGTTGTCGAGGTAGTACTTGACGAACGCGGCGAACTCGGGCCGCTGAAGCGCCTTGACCGACGGGTAGACGAACAGCGGTCGGCTGAGCGGCTTGTACGTCCCGTCGAGGATCGTTTCCTTGGACGGGGTGATGCAGCCACCACCACTGTCGACCGGCACGATCTTGATCTTGTCCTTGTTCTCTTCGTAGTAGGCGAAGCCGAAGTAGCCAAGGGCGTCCTTGTCCCCAGCCACGCCGGTGACCAGGGCGTTGTCATCCTCCGACTGCGTGTAGTCGGACCGACTCTGCTTCTGCTTCCCGTTGATCGCCTCAGTGAAATAGTCGAACGTCCCGGAGTCCGCGCCCGGACCGAACAACTTGATCGGGTCCGCCGGGAAGCCAGCTCGGACATCCGCCCAGGTCTTCACCGTGCTGCCCGTGTCCCAGATCTTCTTGAGCTCTGCGGTCGTCAGGCAGTCCACCCACGTGTTCTGCGGATTGACCAGCACCGACAGGCCGTCGGTGGCGATCCCGAGCTCGAGGTAGTCGATTCCAGACTTCTTGCAGAGGGTCTCCTCGGATGGCGCATCCGGGGTGTCCTTGGACGCTGGCGTGATCGGCCGCGATGCGTCATTCATGTCGGTTTCGCCGTTGCAGAACTTCTTGAACCCGCCGCCTGTGCCAGCGAACGCGGCGGTGACTTTGACCCCGGGATTGGCCTTCTGGAACTCCTCGGCGACGGCCTCCGTGATCGGATAGACCGTGCTCGATCCATCGATGTTGACCGAGCCAGACAGAGCTGCGGCGGACGCCGACCCCGCCGACTGCGGGGCGGAGGACGCGGGCGCCGCCGTCGGCGCTGAGCTCGGCGCGCTCGACGAGCCGCTGCTCGAGCAAGCGCCGATTGCGATCGCGGCGGCGAAGGCGAGTACGCCGAGGCGCCTCGGGGTGGTGATCGTCACGTCGATCTGATCCTCCTCATGGCGAGCACCCGCGGCCCGCCGTGCGTGGTCGGTAACGTCTCGAGGTTGGTCGTGAGCCGTGAACAGGTGGTCAGCGCGCCGTTCGCCGTTTGTTAACAACGCGGCCCCTGCCGAGCGTCAACGGTGCCCCGACGCACCACACCTGACCCCTCCGAGCCGCTGACATCCGCCCCGGAGCGCCCATCCCGGGCGAGAAGGTGGCACGATGGGGAGGTCAGCCGCAGGGAGTGCCACCGACCATGGCGAAGTCAGCCGCTCAGCGCGAGTACGACCAGGCCGATCGCGCCTTCCGCAAGGCCTGGAAGCTGCTCGAACGCATCGAGCGCCGGCTGGAAGAGGCCCGCGAGGACGAGCGCAAGCGCATCCGCCAGCTCGGTGACGGGACGGGACCGGACGCCCAGCACCGCGCGGCCCAGCTCCAGGTGGCCCGGGCCGAGGTCATCGCCATCGAGAGCCTGCTCACCGAGCTGACCGATCTCATCGCCCGGCATGCCCGCGCCACCACTGGCCAGACCGTGCAGGACGTGGCGATCGCCGTCGCCGCGGAGATCAAGGACGAGGCCGCCGAGGCCCCCACGCTGCCAGCCCGCCGGCGCAACCGTCACCATCGACCGCGCCGCAAGCCCGCCGACGCAGAGTCGACCGAGTCGACCGAGTCGACGGAGTCGAACGACGAGCCGCCGGAGTCGACTGACGAGCCGCCGGAGTCGACTGACGAGCCGCCGGAGTCGACTGACGAGCCGCCGGAGTCGACTGACGAGCCGCCGGAGTCGACTGACGAGCCGACGGCCGCTGCAGCGGCGATCACCGACGAGGGCGAGGCGACGGAGGGACCGACGGCTTCGGACGACGCATCGGGGGACCTGTCGGTCGCGGCGGGGGCGGCGACCGAAGCCCCGGCCCGGCGCAACCGCCACCATCGTCCGCGTCGTCGACCGGCGACCGACGACGCCGCAGGTGCCCCGGAGCCCGTCTCGGGATCGGCATCGGCCGAGACATCGGCTTCTAGTGATGCAGGACCGACGCCCGAGCCGGCGCCCGAGCCCGAGCCGGCGCCCGAGCCGGCGCCCGAGCCAACGTCTGAGCCCGAGCCGGCGCCCGAGCCAACGCCTGCGCCCGAGCCCGAGCCTGCACCCGAGCCCGAGCCGGCGCCCGAGCCAACGTCTGAGCCCGAGCCGGCGCCCGAGCCAACGCCTGCGCCCGAGCCCGAGCCTGCACCCGAGCCCGAGCCGGTGCCCGAGCCAGAGCCGGAGCCGGAGCCGGAGCCTGCGCCACAGCCAGAGCCCGAGGCGGCGACCGTCGAGTCGGCGACGACAGAGTCCGAGTCCGAGACCGTCATCGAGGCCCAGGTGGCCGATGGCCCCTCATCCGCCGAAGCTGAGCCTTCACCTGGCGAAGCCGAGCCGCCGTACGACCGTGCCTCGATGGGGATCGGCACCGCCGGCGCGATCGCCTGGCCGCCTCCGAAGGAGCCGCTCGCAGATCAGCCGGCCGAGCCCTCGACGTCACCTTCGGAGTCGCCGTCGGATCCAGCATCGCCCGATCCGGCCGCACCAGACCACCCGGAGGGATGACCGGACCGCGTCGAGCCGCGGCCGTCGATGTCGGCTCCACGTCGGTCCATCTGCTCGTCGCCGACCTGGCCGACGACGGGCTGACGGCCGTTCTCGATCTGTCCGAGCTCCTCGGGCTCGGCGAGACGGTGGAGCGGACGAAGACCCTCGGGGCGGCCGGTCGCGAGTCGCTCGTCTCGACGCTCGGGACGTATGCCGCCGAGGCGCGCCGGCTGGAGGCGGCGACGATCGCGTTCGTCGGCACCGATCCGCTTCGTCACGCCGCCGATGCCGCCCGGGCCTGCGTCGAAGTGGAGCGGGCAACGGGTGTCCCGATCCACGTCCTCGACCAGGACGAGGAAGGGTCGCTGACCCTGCTCGGGGCGACCCACGGGCGCGTCCATGGGGATGTAGCGGTCATCGACATCGGTGGCGGCAGCACCGAGATCGTCGTCGCACGGGCGGATGGGAGCCGTCGGATCGTCGGCCTGCCGATCGGAGCGTCGCGACTGTCCACAGCCGTGGGGGTCGACGACCCGCCGACGCCGGACCAGGTCGCCGCCCTCCACGCGGAGGCGAGGCGCGTGGTGGCGACGGCCCCGGCACTCGTCCTTGGCGAGGTCATCGCGGTGGGTGGGACGACCTACGGGGTCGCCCGGGTCGCGACCGGACCGGGCTTCGGCGAGCGCCAGCTCGACCCCGAGGGGATCGTCCTGGCGGTCTCGCTCACCAGCCGCGAGCGGTCCGCCCACGTGGCGGAACTGTTCGGGCTGAACCCGCGCCGGGCGAAGATCCTGCCGGCCGGCGCCGCGATCTTCGCGGCGATCGTCGAGCGCTACAGGATCGATCGGGTGACGGCGTCCGAGCAGGGCATCCGCGAAGGTCTGGTCCGGGTCATCGTCGACGACCCGATCGGCTGGCGCGACCGGCTCGGCCGGCCGGTCACCTGAGGGTCGGCTAGAGCGTCGCGATCGTCCGGCCGAGGGCGCGTCGGAAGGTCAGCCCGGCAACGCTCCGCCACGGGACGCCGACCGTCCGCTTCAATCGGGCGACCTCGCGCTCGCGGAAGACGAGATACCGGCTGATCGCCGAGGCCTGACCGTCGGTCAGCTCCCCGGCATGCTCGACGAGATAGGCCCGGGCCATGTGCGCGGCGACCTCGGCGTCGTTCATCGCGCCGAGGTGGTCCTGGAGGGCGACGACCCGTGAGATGAGCGCGGGCGCCTCCGGCCCGATCGCCTCGCGCACGAATTCGAGCGTATAGCGGAGGCGCTTCGCCTCGATCCGAAGCTGATGCAGCGTCGGGACGTCCGCCCACTTGAGTACCGACTCGTAGGCGCGGACCTGCTCGTAGGCGGCCCAGATCCGCGATCCGGCGGTGTCCCGGACGCGGTGCGGGCTCGTCGGCTCGACCGGTCGGATCGCCGCCCCGGGGGTCAGGACGAAGTCGCGGTAGTCCTCGACGAAGCGACGGTAGCCGTTCGAGTCGAGCAGCTCGATCAGCGACCGGCGACCGGCGTCGCGCTGGTCGCGCCAGGTCGCGATGAGCGGTTCCAGCCCGTCGCGCTCGCCGGGCGGGAGGGCGGCCGCGAACGCCTCGGTCGCCTCGATGAGGACGTCAAGGTCACGGACGGCGCCGAGCCGCGCGGCCACGGTCCGCAGACGCCTCCGGAACTTGGCAGTCCGCTCGGGCCGGAAGCCATCGCCGAAGACGCGCCAGGCGGCCCGCATCCGGCGGGTCGACACGCGCATCGCGTGGAGCTCCTCGGGGTCCTCGCCCTTCCGCGTCCCCTCCTCGCGGGCGATCATCCGGGCCAGGTGGAACCGGAACACCTTGCGACCCGCCTCGGCGTGGAGATCCTCGGCGGTGACGCCCGGGGTCTTTCCGACCGAGATCGGCCCGGCCTCATCGGGGACGAGCGGGGCGCCGATGACGATCGACTCGACCGCGGCCGCTTCCTCGATCAGCTCGGGGGCGTCCTCGATGCCCTCGATCTCGAGGACGGGGCCCTCGACCGGGCCGTCCTCCGATGGCCGTGCGCCGTCGACCGGCACGGTCGCGCGGTCTGCGACGGGATCGGTCGCCTCGGACCCGGTGTCGTCGTCGGCCTCTTCGGCGAGATCGACGTCATCGGCGCGATCGGCCGATGCGATCGGCGCGGGGGCTGTCTCCTGGTCGATCGTGGCCGGCGCAGCGTCCGCGGCCGTCGACGCTGCGACCTTCGGCGGCACGACCTCGGGCGTCGGCACGACCTCGGGCGTCGGCACGACCTCGGGCGTCGGCACGGCCACGCCAGCCCTCGGTGCTGGAGCCGCCGGCGCGGGGGCGGTGTCGGCGCTCGTCGGGGTCGGTCGTGGTGTCCGCGTCGTCGCCGTCGGTCGGCGCGTGCCACTCCGGCGCGCGGCCTGGAGCGCCCGTTCGAGCTTCGAGCCGGGCGCCGGCGTCAGGCCGTGATGGCCGTCGAGCAGCGCCTGGAGCGGGGCGAGATCGGCGACCGAGCCGCGCTTCAGCTCGAGCTCGAGCTCGAGGAACCGTTCGACGACCCGGCCGCGCGCGACGACGTCGACCTCGTCGAGGCTGAGCTCGACGGCCGTGTCGCCCGTCGGCAGCTCGAGGTCGCGCCGACGTCGGAACTGGCGGACGGTGACGAGCTCGACGAGGGGTGCGTCCCCGCACAGCTCGAGGATCAGGGACCGCGCCGCGGACGGCGGCCAGCTGTTGACATCCGATGTGCGATCGGCCGGACCCTCGAGCTCCTCCCGGCGGTGGAGCGAGCCCTCGCCGCCGCTGAGCGCCTTGACGGAGATCAGCGTCCCGCTCGATGACGACCGGAGTCGGGCGGCGAAGCCGGCCCGGGCGAGCGCACCGTCCGCCGCGTCGATGTAGCGGTCCTCGTGCTGGGTCGGACGCGGAGCGTCGATCGCCCGGAACCCGGCGAGGGTCTCGGCGTTGAGCAGCCGTTCGCCGATCGTCCGGTCGGCGACGGCGTACTTGAGCTCGATCTCGACCGGCCGCTCGACGGTCATGCGCGCGGATCCAGCGAGCCGAGCACGGCCCCCGGTCGGTGCGGCGGACCTTGCTCGCGCGCGGTCTCGAGGGCGATCCGCTTCATCTCCGCGAACGTGTCGATCGGTCCTTCGCTGCCGGTCAGCTCCTCGGTCCGCCGCCAGACCGCATCCGTGCCGAGCTGCCACGATCGGCGGTCGTCGGCGAGCATGACGTCGATGATCTGGGCGATCCGGGCCGAGGCGTCGCTGTCCTCGACCGGGACGACCGCCTCGACGCGTCGATCGAGGTTGCGCTCCATGAGGTCGGCCGAGCCGATATACCACTCCTGCTGCCCGCCATTGGCGAAGCCGAGGATCCGCGAGTGCTCGAGGAACTCCCCGACGACCGACCGGACTCGGACGCGCTCCGAGAGACCCGGCACGCCGGGCCGGACCGAGCAGATCCCGCGGACGATGAGGTCGACCTCGACCCCGGCCTGGCTCGCGCGATAGATCGTCTCGACCGACTCCGGGTCGACGATCGCGTTGAGCTTGAGCACGATCCGCGCGTCGCGCCCGGCCTTGGCGAACTCGATCTCGCGTTCGATCAGGCCGAGGATCCGCGTCCGGAGGCTGTGCGGCGCGACGAGCAGCCGGCGGAACTCGCGCTGGCGGGACAACCCGGTGAGCACGTTGAACAGGTCGGTCGCATCCGCGCCGAGTTCCGGTCGACACGACAGGAGCCCAAGGTCGACGTACAGCCGGGCGGTCTTCGGGTTGTAGTTGCCCGTGCCGATATGGACGTAGCGGCGGAGGATCGACCCCTCGCGCCGGACGACGAGCGCGAGCTTCGAGTGGGTCTTCAGACCGACGAGGCCGTAGACGACGTGGGCGCCGGCCTGCTCGAGCTTGCGCGCCCAGACGATGTTCGCCTCCTCATCGAAGCGGGCCTTGATCTCGACCAGGACCACGACCTGCTTGCCCCGTTCGGCGGCGCGGATCAGGTTCTGGACGATCGGCGAGTCGCCCGATGTCCGATAGAGCGTCTGCTTGATCGTCAGGACCTCGGGGTCCTCGGCAGCCTGGGCGATGAACCGCTCGACCGACGCGGCGAACGAGTCGTATGGGTGATGGACCAGGATGTCGCCGGCCCGGATCGCCGCGAAGACGTCAGTCGGCTCGTCCTCGTCCGGCGGCAGGAGTCGCGGCGGGACGACCGGGGTCCAGGTGGGGAGCTGGAGGTCGGGCCGGTCGAGGTTCGCGATCGTCCACAGGCCGGTGAGGTCGAGCATCCCGCTCACCTCGTAGCAGGCCTCCTCGGCGAGCCGGATGCCATCGAGCAGGATCTTCCGCGTCGCGGCCGGCATGCTCCGCTCGACCTCGAGCCGGACCGCCTCGCCGAAGCGCCGTCGCCGGAGCTCCTCCTCGATCGCCAGGAGGAGGTCGCCGGCTTCGTCCTCCTCGATCGCCAGGTCCGCGTTGCGGGTGACCCGGAAGAGATGGGCGTCGGTGATCTCCATCCCGGTGAACAGCAGATCGAGGTTGTTGGCGATCACCTGATCGAGCAGCACCCAGGTGTTCGGCTCGACCTCGATGAGCCGGGGCAGGACCGGTGGGACCTTCACCCGAGCGAACCGGCGCTCGCCGGTGTCCGGATCGCGCAGCCCGACCGCGATCGACAGGCTGAGCGTGCTGATGTACGGGAACGGGTGGCCTGGATCGACGGCCAGCGGTGTCAGCACCGGGAAGATCTCGTCGATGAACCGCTCGCGGAGGCGGGCGTGGTGCTCGGGGATCTTGTTGTACTTGACGATCGAGACGCCCTCGTCCACGAGCGCTTTGCGGATCTCGGCGAACGTCGACGAGTGCTCGGCGATCAGATGGCGGACGACCGGCCGGATCCGCTCGAGCTGCTCGGCGGCCGACAGGCCATCCGGCGACAGCCGGGCCGACCGCGCTGCGGCCTGCTGGCGGAGACCGGCCACGCGGACCTGGAAGAACTCGTCGAGGTTGCTGGCGAAGATCGCCAGGAACTTGACCCGCTCGAGCAGCGGGCTGCGGGTGTCCTTGGCCTGGTAGAGGACGCGCGCGTTCCAGTCGAGCCAGGACAGCTCGCGGTTGATATAGCGCAGGCTCGCCTTTGTCGGGACGCGTCGCAGCCGCGTGGGTCGCGCGACGGCTTGGGCGGAGCGAGCGGCGGACATTCGAGCGTGGTTCCCCGGTTGGACGCGTCGATGATCGGGTCGGTCTGCGACGTTCGACCATGCGTGTCGGTGGCCGATTAGGGTAGCACGGCCCTCGAGGGGGTCCGGTTGGGTCGGATGTCCTGGGAGGGTCCTGGCGTCACTCCTCGGCCACGTACCGGCGCTCCCCACTCGCCGGGTCGATGTAGACCCGCATGTGCCGGCCGGTGGATGGGTCGACGAACTGCTCCGTGCTCGGCGCGAAGCGGGACTCGAGCGTCCCCGGCGGCTCGCCGCCACCAGGTCCGATCGGGTCGCCCCGGCGCTCGGCCGCCTCCGATCGGTAGCGGGTCCGCTCCAGCAACAGGACGATGATGATCGCCCCGCCGCTCAGGGTCAGGACCAGGGCACCATTGCCTGGGCCGTTCGTCCCGAGCAGGCTCAGACCACCGACGAACGCCAGCGCCGCCAGCCCGAACAGGACCGAGCGGCTGCAGCCGTACAGCGCGGTCATCGGGCGGATCGCTAGTCCGCCACGGCGCCGGTGGCGGCGGCGTCGGTCGCGGCGCCGGCCTGGCTGCTGTCGGCGACGACGACGACGGCGGTCCCGTAGGCGACGATCTCGGACATCGTCCCGCCGAGCTCGGACGAGTCGAAGCGCATCGAGATGACCGCGTTCGCCCCGACGAGGGTCGCGTTCTGGACCATCCGGTCGATCGCCTGCCGACGGGTGTCCTCGAGCAGCTGGGTGTACTCGTGGATCTCGCCGCCGACGAGGCTGCGCAGCCCGGCCGCGACGTTGCCGGCGAGGCCCCGGCTGCGGACGACGAGGCCGAACACCTGACCTTTCGTCTCGATCACCCGGTACTCGGCGATGTACGGCGTCGTGGCGATGATCATCGCGGCTCTCCAGGGCTGTGGGCGGCGTGGTCGGGACGGCCGATCGTCGGGCGTCCCTCGAGGGCCCGGCGCTCGGTGCACTCGTCGCACGGGCACATGGCGCGCAGGTTCGCGTACGTGTAGTAGCCCGTGTGGTGGCCATCGCCCCAGGTCGGTGCGATCGCGTACTGGCCGACAAGCTGGAGATCGACGAGCCTGGTCTGCTCGGCGGTGAGCTGGGGTGCCGAATCGAGCCAGCCGGGGAGTCCAGCCTCGCCCCGGCAGAACGCACAAGGGCAGAGCCAGCGCAGGGTGACCGCGTCATAGCGCGTCGCGTGCCCGTCGCGCCAGTCGATGTCGAGCGTGCCCGCCGCGCGGTCCGCGTGGATGGAGGCCGGGTTCACGGCCGCGGCGGTCGTGGCGCCGGCCAGCGACTCCATGTTCACGTGCTCGATTGTAAGGCTCGACCCGGATGGGGGTCCGTCGGTCGTGGCGCGCCGGGGACCGGTCCGGCTGGATCGGGTCCTCCGGCTCGTGTCCGACTGACCGGCCCGGGCCACAATCGACGGCGATGACCGAGTCTGTCCGTGTCGCCGACCCGCACAGCCTGTCGTTCGGCGAGGTCGCGCGCGGCCTCGATGTCGACCCAGCCTCGGGTCTCGGACCGGAGGAGGCGGAGCGTCGCGCGGTCCTGAGCGGCCCGAACGTCCTGGAGGCCGAACGGCCGGCTCCGGTCTGGCGGCTGGTCCTGCGCGCGGCGAGCGAGCCGTTCGTGATCCTGCTCCTCGTCGCCGGTGTCCTCGCGATCGCGCTCGGCGAGGTCCGCGACGGCGTGCTCGTGCTCATCGCGTTGCTCCCGATCGTCGGCGCTGACGTCTTCACCGAGCACCGCGCCGAACGAGCCCTCGAGGCGCTCCGTGCCGCCAGCGCCCCGACGAGCCGGGTCCGGCGCGGCGGCACCGTCCTCGACCTGGCGTCGTCGGCGCTCGTGCCGGGCGATGTCGTGCTCCTCCGGAACGGCGATGTCGTCCCGGCCGACCTCCGGCTGTGGCGGAGCGACGGCCTGCTGCTGGATCGGAGCATCCTCACGGGCGAGTCGGTGCCTGAGGCGGGCCGGGTCGTGCCGGATCCCGCCGCGGCGTCGATGTCCGAGCGCGGCTCGCTTGCCTACTCCGGCACGAGCGTCGTCGGTGGGCGCGGCGAGGGCATCGTCGTCGCGACCGGGGCGCTCACCGAGGTCGGCCGGATCGCCGGCAGCCTGGGCGTCCAGGAACGGCGGCGATCGCCGCTCCAGCGCGAGCTCGACCGACTCGTCAGGATCCTGTTCGTCGTCGCGATCGCGCTCATCGTCTACGTCACGCTCGTCGGCGCGCTTCGCGGTCGCACGCTCGGCGAGAACCTCCTGGCGGGGATCTCGGCGGCGATCGCGGCGATCCCCGAGGAGCCGCCGATCCTCCTCGCCGTCATCCTGGGCCTCGGTGCGTATCGCCTGCTCAAACGCGATGTCCTCGTCCGGCGGCTGAACGCCGAGGAGACGCTCGGGGCGGTCGACCTCATCGTCACCGACAAGACCGGCACGCTCACCCGGAACCGACTCGAGATCGCCTCGATCCGGGACCTGGCCGGGCCGATCGATGATGCCGAGCGACGGGCGGCGATCCTGGTCGATGCGCTCCGGGCCGAGGACGACGCCTGGCATCGCGACGACGGCGCACTGCTCGGCTCGTTCAGCGCGGCGATCGACCGGGCGCTCGCACCGCTCGACGGAGAGGAACGGCTGTCAGCGACGGACCTCGTCGACTCTGCCGTGGCCGGCGACGGGAGCCCCGTCGCACGGACCCGGGCGCGTCGCGCCGGCCACGTCGAGGAGCTCGCGCTCGGTGCGCCCGAAGCGGTCCTCGACCTGGTGACCGACGCCGGCGCCCGACCGGAGCGCGCAGCGTGGCTCGACGCCGTGGAGGCCGGTGCCGGCTCAGGCGAACGCCTGGTGCTCCTCGCCGGACGGGTCGACGACGGTCCGTGGTGGGTCCAGGCCCTGATCGGGTTCGCGGATCCACTCCGACCGGGCGTCGCCGAGGCCCTCGGAGCCGCCCGCGAGGCCGGCATCCAGACGCTCATCGTGACCGGCGACCATCCGGCGACCGCGGCCTCGATCGCCCGCGCTGGCGGGCTCGACTTCGACCGGGTCGTGACCGGCGACGAGCTCGCGGGCTGGAGCGACGACCGCCTCGCCGAAGAACTCCGCGGGCTCCACATCGTGGCACGCTCGGCGCCGGCCCAGAAGGAGCGCATCGTCCGCGCCGCGCGGACCGACGGACGCGTCGTGGCGGTGACCGGCGACGGCGTGAACGATGCGCCGGCGCTCCACGGTGCCGACGTCGCCGTGGCGATGGGCAGCGGGACGGCGGTCGCCCGCGAGGCGTCGGATCTC
This sequence comes from uncultured Chloroflexia bacterium, assembly GCA_963783135.1. Classification (GTDB taxonomy): domain Bacteria; phylum Chloroflexota; class Limnocylindria; order Limnocylindrales; family CSP1-4; genus Chersky-267. Next base: position 1,239,274 of record CAWAMH010000005.1, read on the forward strand.
GTGCTCGGCGACGACGCCTTTGCCACGCTCGTCTACGGCATCGGCGAAGGTCGGAAGATCGTCGACAACGTCCAGAAGGGGCTCGTCTTCCTGATCTCGACCCACGTCGCCCTCCTCGGCTTCCTGCTCCTGGCGACGACGGTCGGGTTCGACCAGCCGCTCCTGCCGCTTCAGATCCTGTGGCTCGAGCTGTTCATCGACCTCTCGACGTCGATCGCCTTCGAGCGCGAACCGGCCGAGCCCGACCTCATGACCCGGGGACCGCGTTCGGTGCGCCGGCCGCTGCTCGACGACCGGCTCCTCGGCGCCCTGGGCCTGGCCGGCGGTTACAGCGCGATCGCCGCCGTGATCCTCATGGCGAACCACGGTGGGGGAGCCGAGCACGCACGCTGGCTGGCGTACACGGCACTGGTCGTGAGCCAGGCCGTGCGTGCGTACGCGAACCGGTCGATCCGCGGGCCGGTCCATCGGCTGCGGCCGAACGGGTTCCTCGTCGCCGCCTGCACGGCGGTCGTCCTCGTGCAGGCCGCGATCCCCTACGTCCCGGCGCTCGCGACCGCGTTCCGGGCGACGCCGCTCGACGTCGCCGACTGGGCGCTGGTCGCGCTCGTCGCGCTCGTGCCGGCGATCCTGGCCGAGGTCGTCCGGACCTTGCGGCCGGGCATCCGCTGGGTGGCCTGAGACCGACGCGCACGGGCTTGGCCGGTCCGCGCTCGCCGGCCGCGACCGCCGGTCCCAGCCCGTCCGGACCGAACGTCCGGGAGACGTCCCGGCGAGGGCGGGCTATCCTCCGGCGATGGCCCTCGTCGTCGACCGCCTCGTCAAGCGGTTCGGTCCCGTGCTCGCCCTCGATGCGCTGGACTTCCGAGTGGAGCCCGGTGCGATCTTCGGGTTCCTCGGCGCGAACGGGGCGGGCAAGACGACCACGATCCGGATCGTCCTCGACCTGCTCCGGGCGGACGCCGGCTCGACGAGCTGGCTCGGGACGCCGACGGCGGATCTGCCGCGCCGGACGTGGGGCTACCTGCCCGAGGAGCGCGGTCTCTATCCGCGGATGGCGGTCCTCGATCAGCTCGTGTTCTTCGCCGGGCTCTACGGGATCGACCGACGCGAGGCCGTCCGGACGGTCCGTGAGTGGCTCGAGCGGCTACGGATCGCCGACGCGGCCGAGCGACGCACCGACGAGCTCAGCAAGGGCAACCAGCAGAAGGTCCAGTTCATCGCCTCGATCGTCCACGATCCGACGGTCCTGATCATGGACGAGCCGTTCAGCGGGCTCGACCCCGTGAACACCGCGATCCTGCGCGCCGCGTTCCTCGAGATGCGCGCGCGAGGCAAGACGCTGATCTTCTCGACCCACCAGATGGAGACCGTCGAGGCACTATGCGAGTCGCTCGTCATCGTCGATCGCGGCCGGGTCGTCGTCGGGGGCGCCGTCCGCGACGTGAAGCGGGCCTCCGGTCGGCAGGTCGTCCGGATCGCGCTCGAGGGCGAGGGCCGTGCCGACGGCCCCGATCGACTCGGCTGGCTGGACGCGTTCCCCGGCGTGCGCGTGACTCGACCCGGGGCCGAGTACGTCGAGCTCACCGTGCCGCGTGAGGTCGACCCACAGACGATCCTCCGCGGCGTGCTCGAGCGGGGCGACCGGGTGGCGAGGTTCGAGATCGCCGACCCATCGCTCGAGGAGGTCTTCATCGAGCGGGTCGGCATCCGGCCCGGTGACGACGACGACCTTGCGCCGGCCGTTGCGCCCGCGGCCCCCGCACCGGCGGCCTCCCTGTGACCGCCGGCGGGCGATCGGCCCGGCCGGGCCCGGGTCTCCGTCGCAACGCGACGCTGATCGCCGTGCGCGAGTACCGCGACCGCGTCCGGACCCGGACGTTCGTCGCGGCCACGGCGGTCCTGGCAGTCGTCGCGATCGGTCTGGCGCTAGCGCCGATCGGTTTGCGTTATCTCGACCGCGGGTCGGTCATCCGCGTCGGGGTGGTGACGCCCGACGCCCGGACCCAGGAGTCCGCGCTGTCGCTGCTCGACACGTACCTCAATACGCCGCCGGACGGCGTCGACGCCACGAAGTGGGAGAAGCCGTTCCGACTCCTCCCGATCGGGACCGCCGGCGCGGGCCTCCAGGCGCTCGGCGATGGCGACCTGACCGCGCTGCTCGTGGCCAGCCGGGCGGCCGACGGCGCGCTCGCCTTCCAGCTCCATACCCCGGAAGCGGCGTCAAGTCCGCTCAGCCAGCGGATCGGTTTCGGGTCGGTGGGTGTCGGGATCCTCGACTGGCAGTCGCGTCTCCCGACCGACCCGGCCGTCGGTGAGTTCCATCCGCCGACGTTCGTGGTGGTCTCGACGACCGGTCAGGCCGACGGCGGTGGATCGGACGACCCGCAACGAACGGCCAGCCGATCCGTCCTGGCGACCGTGCTCATCGTGCTCATCTTCGTCACCCTGACCGTCTACGGGATGTGGGTCGCGACGAGCGTGGCCGCCGAGAAGAGCACCCGGGTCATGGAGCTGTTGATCAGCGCCGCGACGCCGCGCGAGCTGCTGGTCGGCAAGGTCGTCGGGGTCGGCGGTGCCGGCCTCACCCAGTACGCCGCGATCATCGTCCCGGCCGCGCTGGTCGTCCTGTTCCAGGATCGGATCGCGACGCTGATCCTCGGGCCGGCGCCGCTCGGCGGCGAGGCGCCGCTCGATGGCCTGACGCTGCCGATCCTCGGTGCGTTCCTGGTCTATTTCATCCTCGGCTTCATCCTCTACGCGCTGCTGTACGCCGCCGCCGGCTCGCTCGTCAGTCGGCAGGAGGACGTCCAGCAGCTGGCGCTGCCGCTGAGCCTGGTCTCGATGGCCAGCTACATCGTCGCGGTCGCGGGCATCGCCTCGATCGGCTCGTCGGCGATGTTCGTGCTGTCGTTCGTGCCGTTCTCGAGCCCGTTCGTGATGCTGTCGCGGATCATGGTCGGACGGGTCGCGCCGTGGGAGGTGGCGCTGTCAGTGGCGATCCTCGTCGCCTCCAGCGTGCTCATCCTCCGGCTGGCTTCCAGGATCTATGCGACCGGGGTGATCCTCTACGGGCAGCGGCCCGGCTTCCGCGACTTCCTTCGGGCGGCTCGATCGGCGTCGGACTAGCTCGCTCGGCGTCGGACTAGATCGCCACTCCTCAGTCGCCCTGGTCGAGCGGCAGACGCTGGATCAAGGCGAGGATCGGGCTGGTCGGCGAGGCATCCGCGAGGGCGCCAGGCTCCCCCTCGGTGAGCGCATCCGACGCGACCGTCCCGCCGGCCGAGCCCGTCGATCGCGAGTCTGGATCCACGCCCGACGGTCCGGTCGCGGCGAGACGCCACAGCCGGCTCCGGACGCCCGACAGGTACGGGCTACGTCGGTGGCGCCCGATGACCCCCGGGATGCCGCCAGCCGTCGCGGCGGCGTGGAGCGCCCGGCCCTCGCCCGGGATCGCCGGCACGACGAGAACGGACCCACCGGGCTCGAGCGTGTCGCTGAGGATGTCGCGCCGGCGCTCGAGCGGCTGGGCGAGGAGCGGTCGCCCATCGAGCGCCACGATGTCGAACGCCAGGTAGACGACCGTTCGCCCCGGGCGACCGGCCAGCCGTTCCGCCAGTCCGTCCGGATCCGGGCGACCGCCCGGGTCGACGACGACAAGCGACCCGTCGAGGACCGCCGCGTGGCCGCCGAGCCGGCCCACCAGGCCGCCGGTCGCGGTGAGCTCCGGGACGACCGCGGCCCGGTCCCGGCCGCGTCGGTCGACGATCCGGACCGAACCGGCCCCGGTGGCCGGGTCGACGTCCACGAAGGCGAAGGCGCGCTCGCCGCCCCACCACGGCTCGAACAGGTGGTCCACCTCGTCGAAGGGTTGCGCGACCAAGCGGGGGAGCATCGCCCGGAGCGCTCGCGGCGGTCCCGGCCGATCCGCAGCCAGGCTGAGGCTCAGCTGATCGTTCACGCTCGGCTCGAGCGCGACCGACGCGTCGTCCGTCGGCGGGGTCACCAGGGTCGGTCGTCGGGCGGTCATCGCTCGGCGATGGTAGCCGCTAGACTCCCGGCCATGGCCAAACGCGACCCGCGGGCTCCACGCCCGGACGACATGTACGCCTTTCGGATCCCGACCGAGCCGCAGGTGTCACCGGCGGGCGACCGGGTCGTCTTCACGCTCCAGACCGTGGCGCCGTCGAAGGACGCCTACCGTCGCTCGCTGTGGACGGTCCCGACGGACGGCTCGGCGCCCGCTCGACGATTGACCGTCGGCGCCAAGCACGATCGACGTCCGCGGTTCTCGCCCGACGGCCGGACCCTGGCCTTCCTGTCGGATCGTCGGCTGGCCGTCGAGGAGCTGCCCGGGGCGCCCGATCCGCGCGAGGACGCCGTCCAGGTCCACCTGCTCCCGCTCGACCGGCCGGGCGAAGCGATCCGCCTCACGGATCTGCCGCGTGGCGTGGACGGGCTCGCCTGGTCGCCGGATGGCACGCGGCTCGCCGTCCTGAGCGCCTCGCGCTCGGTCGATGCGAAGGAGGACGCCCGCCTGCGCGGTAAGGCGGCCGCCAAGCCGGCCCCCGGAGCCCCTCCGCCGTCCGACTACCACTACATCGACCGGCTCCAATCGATGGCCAACGGGGCCGGGTTCGTGTACGACGCCGTCGCCCAGCTGTGGATCGTCGACGTGGAGACCGGCGCGGCTCGGCGGGTCACCGCCCTTCCGGCCCGGGTGGAGGACCCGGTCTGGTCGCCCGACGGCAAGCGGATCGCCTTCGCCACGAACCTGGCAGCGGACCGGGATCTCGGCTGGCAGAGCGATGTCCACGTCGTCGATGTCCGGACCGGAGCCCGGACGCGGATCACCGGCGGGCGCGGCTACTTCGGCGCGCCGGCGTGGTTGCCCGACGGCCGGACGCTGGCGGTCCTCGGTCACCGGTTCCCGGTCGGTGCGGGGAGCCGGTCTGACATCTGGCTGTTCAAGGCGGATGGCTCCGAGAACGGGCCGCGGGCGGGCCGCGATCTGACCGCCCGCCACGACGTCATGCCCGGCTCCGGGATGAACAGCGACCTGACCGTCGGCGAGGAGCCGCGTCTCGTGGTGGCGCCTGACGGCGGGTCGATCCTGTTCACGGCGCCGATCGAGGGAGCGTACGAGCTCTGGCGGGTCTCCGTGCCGGACGGTGGCCTCGAGCGGCTGACCGAGGGCCGCCACTACCTGTCCGGCTGGAGCGCGGTCCCGGGTCGTGGCGCGGGCTCGACGCGGATCGCGATCCTGCGGTCCTCGCCGACCGAGCTGCCCGATGTCCACCTCGTCGACGTCCCTCGTCGGGCGGTCGCGCGGCCGCTCGCGCTGGAGCGCCTGACCGAGCTGAACCGCGACGCGCTCGACGGGATCGCGCTGGTCGGCCCCGACACCCGCTGGACGACCGTCGATGGCCTGCGGGTCCAGGGCTGGCACGTGCCCGCCGCCGACCCGGACCGACCCGGTCGCCGGCGTCGCGGCCCGAGCCCGCTCGTCCTCGAGATCCACGGGGGACCGCATACGCTCTACGGCTGGTCGCCATCGTGGGAGTTCCAGTGCCTGGCCGGCGCCGGCATCGGCGTGTGGTACGCCAACCCGCGTGGATCCGAGGGGTACGGCCAGGCGTTCAACGCCGGGAACTTCAAGGACTGGGGCTCCGGACCGACCCGGGACGTCCTGTCCGGGGTGGATGCGCTGGTCGCCGACCGCCTCGCCGATCCGGACCGGCTCGGCGTGACCGGCGGTTCCTACGGTGGCTATCTGACGAGCTGGATCGTGGGCCACGATCAGCGCTTCAAGGCGGCCATCACCTGCCGATCGGTCAACGACCTGACGAGCCAGATGGAGACGGGCGACATCGCCGGCCCGACGTTCGGCCGTCTCGAGTTCGGCGCCGCGCCGTGGGAGGACCCGGACCTGTACCGCGAGCAGTCGCCGATCACCTACGCCGCCGACATCCGCACGCCGCTGCTCATCCAGCACTCCGAGAACGACCTCCGGACCCCGATCGGCCAGGGTGAGCAGCTGTTCACGGTCCTCCGCTCGCTCCGGCGGCCGGTCCGGATGATGCGGGTCCCCGGCGAGACCCACGAACTGACCCGCTCGGGCACCCCGTATCGCCGGGTCGAGAACCTCGTCCAGGTCGGGGCCTGGTTCCAGCACTTCCTGGTCGCCGGACGGCGCGGTCTCCCGGCGCCGCCCAGGGTCCGCGCCGGACGCTAGAGGCCCGCCGATGACCAGCCGAGGCGTCGACGCGTCGTACAACGACCAGACGATCGCCGACTTCCGGGCTCTCGACCGGGTCGCCGACGGCTGAGAAGCGCAGGACGCGCCGATCCGCGCGATCGGAGGTCCCGGCGGTCGCTAGGATGCGAACCGTGGACGAATCGCACGGGTCCCGGTCCGTCGAGCTGCGCGATCGGGCCGAGCTCGGACGCTACGAGGCGACGGTCGACGGCCGGCTGGCCGGGGTGGCGTTCTACCGCCTGCTCGATGACACCATCACGTTCACCCACACCGAGGTCGACCCGGCCTTCCAGGGTGGTCGGATCGGTTCGAAGCTCGCCCGTTTCGCGCTCGATGACGTCCGCGCGCGCGGTCTCCGGGTCCGGCCGGACTGCCCGTTCATCCGGGGCTACATCGAGCGCCATGCGGAGTACCAGGACCTGGTGATCCCAGCCTGAGCCGGCCCGAGGCCGGTGTATCCTGACCGCCCCATGACGACGATCCAGCGACCCGACAGCCTCGTCCGTGAGCGCGCCCACGAACTCATCCGGGCGTTCGACGGACGCGCCGGTTCGCTCGGCGGTCTCCTCGGCCGCGTCAGCCCGGTCGACCAGGTGGGGGTCGATGAGCGCGTCGAGTCGCTGAAGAAGCGCTCGATCAAGAAGGCGTCGAAGCTGTGGGCGCTCGACCTGGCGATCCGGATGGTGGATCTGACCACGCTCGAGGGGAAGGACACCGCCGGCAAGGTCCGCGCGCTGTGCGCCAAGGCGATGCACCCGCAACCGGGCGATCCCACGATCCCGCACGTCGCGGCCATCTGCGTCTATCCGGCGCTCGTCGCCGAGGCGCGCGAGGCGCTCGGGAGCTCCGGCGTCCTGGTGGCGAGCGTCGCGACCGGCTTCCCGAGCGGCCAGACGTTCCTCGACCTCAAGCTCGCCGAGACTCGCCAGGCGATCGACGCCGGCGCGGATGAGATCGACATGGTCATCGATCGTGGCGCCTTCCTGGCCGGCGACTACCTCACGGTGTTCGAGGAGATCGTGGCGGTCAAGGAGGCCTGCGGCGACACCCACCTCAAGGTGATCCTCGAGACCGGCGAGCTCGAGACCTACGACAACGTCCGACGCGCCTCGATCCTGGCGATGGCCGCCGGCGCGGACTTCATCAAGACCTCGACCGGCAAGGTGACGCCCGCGGCCACGCTCCCGGTCACGCTCGTCATGCTCGAGGCGATCCGCGACTTCGAACGGGGCACCGGACGGGCCGTCGGGATGAAGCCGGCCGGCGGGATCCGGACCGCCAAGGAGTCGATCCAGTACCTCGTCGTCCTGTACGAAACGCTCGGGCCGCGCTGGATGACCCCGGAGCGGTTCCGGTTCGGCGCCTCGTCGCTGCTCAATGACGTCCTCATGCAGATCGAGAAGGAGCGGACCGGCCGCTACCAGGGCCCGGACCACTTCACGCTCGATTAGGGTCCCCTGGGAAGGCGCCTCAGCCGGCCGCCTCGCGCGCGGCTCGGTACCAGGGGATCGTGAGCCGCTCGGCCAGGCCCACCAGCAGCCACAGGCAGAGGGTCAGCGTCGCCGTGACGACGATCGCCGCGAACACCAGGTCCGTCCGGAACAGGTTCTTCGAGAGCACGATCCAGATCCCGAGCCCGTCGACCGCTCCGACCGCCTCGCTGAAGATCGCCCCGACCACCGCGTAGGTGACCGCGATCCGGAGGCCGGTGAACAGGGCGGGGAGCGCGCCCGGGAGGCGGAGCGCCAGGAGCTGCTGGCGCCGGCTCGCTCCGAACGACTCCAGGAGGGCGGTCGCGTCGGCCGGGGTCGAGGCCAGCCCGTCGAGCAGCGCGACCGCGATCGGGAAGAACGTGACGAGGATGACCACGAGGACCTTCGGGAGCAGCCCGATCCCGAACCACAGCACGAACAGCGGCGCGACGGCGACGATCGGCACGGTCTGCGACGCGACGAGCAGCGGGTAGACCGCGCGCCGGACCCAGCCGATCTGATCCATGACCAGCGCGACGCCGACGGCGAACACGACCGACAGGCCGAACCCGATGACCGTCTCGCCGAGGGTCGCGAGGGTGTGCCCGGTCGCGGCGGCCCGCGCGTCCCACAGCGCCGAGCCGATCCGCGACGGCGCGGGCAGCGTCAGCGGGTCCACCGCGAGGACCCGGCAGCCGACCTCCCACACGATCAGGATCGCGGCGACGAGCACGACCGCGGGCAGCGCTCGCCCGGCCCCGCTCACGGCAGGTCGTCGTTCGTGTAGTACGTCCCGAAGTCGGGTCGGTCGGTGAGCGGCTTGCCGTCCGGACCGGCGAGCAGACCCGTCTCGAACAGGAAGCCCGAAAAGGCTGCCCAGCGTGCCGCCGTCTGGCGTCCGATGCTGCCGGGTGTCCCGTAGAGACCGTGCTCGGCGAGATAGCGGGCCGAGTCGAGCGGCAGTCCGGGGTTCGCGTCGAAGACGCCTGGGTTGGCGGCGATGAGCTTCGCGGCGGCGCCGTCCGGGTCCGAGGCCGCCGACTCATAGCCGGCCACGGTCGCGGCCAGGAAGCGCTGCGCGACCTCGGCGTGACTCGCCAGCCAGGCGTCGTTGCAGACCAGCACGACCGCGTACGAATCGGGTAGCCCGTAGTCGGTGAAGGCGAATGTCTTGAGCTTGACGCCCCGCTCCTTCGCTTCGAGGCCCTCCCAGGCGCTGAACGTGATCGTGAAGTCGGCCTTGCCGTTGTAGAGCGCCTCGTATGCCGCGGTATCGAGCGTCGCGACCTTGAACGCACCCCGGCCGCCGTCGGCCTTGATGACCGCCTGGAGCTCGGGCACTTCCTGGGGCAGGCCGAACCCCGCGTACAGCTTGCCGTCGAGCTCCTTCGGGCGGGTGATCGTGCCGTCGTCCCGGACCGCGATCTCCGTCGCCGTGTGGGCGAGGAGGGCCATCACCGAGCGCTCCTTGGCTCCGGCGGCGATCGCGAAGGTCGCTCCCTCCTGGGTGCTGATCCCGCAGTCCGCGGCCCCTGACGAGACGAGGATCTCGGGGCTCGTGCTGGCATACGGGACGATCCGCAGGTCGATCGCCTGGTCGCTGTAGGCGCCGTCCTGGTGGGCGACGTAGAACCCGATGTGGTTCGTGTTCGGCGTCCAGTCGAGGGCGAGCCGGACCGTCGCGCTCGCGGGCCGGGCGCTCGCGGAGGGGCTCGGCGGGGATCCGCCGGATGCGTCGACACCCAGGGACGTCGCCGGGCCGGGACTCGGCGCACCACTCGACGCCGGGGAGGATCCGGCACCCGTCGCGGTGCACGCCCCGACCAGCACGGCGCCGACCGCGAGCACGACGGTGAGGGATGGACGCTTCACGCTGGCCTGACCTCCGACTCGGACGAAGAACGCCGCCCCCGGGGTCCGGGAACGGCGTCGAGTCGACGGATGGCCTGCTTCCTACACCGGTACGAACCGGATCAGGTTCGGCGGGTCTGTGGCTCTCGCCACACTCTCAGCGCGTTCGCGCTCCCCGGAGGCGTCTTCGGTTGTGCCCGCAGTCTACTCCGGGCCGTCGGGGACCGCGCCGAAGACGAGCGCTGCGTTCAGGCCGCCGAAGCCGAACGAGGTGGACAGGATCCGTCGGTAGGTCCCCGCTCGTCCGGCCCGGAGGAGGCCCGGCAGCAGCGCCTCGGCCTCGGGGTCGACGATCTCGAGGTTCACCGACGGCGGCGCCCATCCGTCGCGGATCGTCAGCGCGCAGATCGCGGCCTCGATGGCCCCGGACGCACCGAGCGGATGGCCGTAGAGCGCCTTCGTGCCGCTGACCGGGACCGTCGCCGCCCGGTCGCCGAGCGCGAGCGCGATCGCCCGGGCCTCGGCGACATCGCCGATCGGCGTCGATGAGGCATGGGCGTTGACGTAATCGATCGCGTCGGCCGCCACACCGCCATCGGACAGTGCGATGGACGCCGCCCGGGCGGCGTCCAGCCCATCGGGACGCGGCTGGACCATGTGATGGGCGTCCGAGCTGGCCCCGTACCCGAGCACCTCGGCGTATGGCAGCGCGCCGCGCCGCCGGGCGATCGTGGCGTCCTCGAGCACGAGGAGCGCCGCCCCCTCGCCCATGACGAAGCCATCGCGACCGGCATCGAACGGACGTGCCGCCTGTGCGGGCCGGTCATTCGAGCCGGCCGACAACGCCCGGATGATGTCGAACGCCCCGAAGGCGAGCGGACTGAGCGGGATCTCGACGCCGCCGGCGACGGCCGCATCGATCTGCCCGGAGCGGATCGCGTGGGTCGCCTCGCCGATCGCCACCGCGCCCGATGCGCACGAGTTCGCGGTCGACAGGATCGGTCCGTGCACGCCGAGCGCGATCCCGAGGTTCGCCGGCGCGGCGCCGCCGAAGACCGCCAGCGCGAGCGTCGGACTCACCGAGCGGATGCCGCGGTCGAGGTAGCGCTCGTGCTGCTCTTCCGCGTAGACGATCCCGCCGAGGGCGCTGCCGATGTAGACCCCGACCCGATCCGGGTCGGCCGCTCCCGACCAGCCGTCGGCCAGGCCGGCATCCGCGAGCGCCATCCGGCCGCTGACGAGCCCGAACTGGCTGAACCGATCCAGCTGACGCGCGGTCTTGGGGTCCATGTGGTCGAGCGGATCGAAGTCGTCGACCTGTGCCGCCACCTGCGACCGGAACGGCGACGGATCGAAGCGATCGATCCGTTTGACCGGCGAGCTTCCCGCCCGGAGGCCGGCCCGGAAGGCGTCGACCCCGGCGCCGATCGCCGTGATCAGGCCGATCCCGGTGACCCACACCCGGCGTTCGCGTCGATCGGCCCGGTCGGTCATGGCTGAAGGTTCGTCGCCGGCGCCCGGTCGGACTCGTCGCCGGCGACATCGAGGCGGGCGACGGCCTCGGCCAGCGTTCGGAATGTCGCCAACGTCCGGCCGGCGATCGGTCGCGTGAACCACCGGTCGACGAGCCGCGGGAATCCCTCGTCGCCGAGCAGCGGCCCGACGATCGGCATCCGGACCCGGCGCCGGAAGTCGTGCTCGATCGACACATGGCAGCCGTGGGCCGTCGGCTCGATCCGCCAGGTCACGTCCATCCCCGCGGTCGCCCCGGCGACGTGCTGGAAGCGCAACCGGCGGTCCCCAGGTTCGGCCCACGTCCGCGCTCGCCAGACGACGGGGATCGCCCACCCGAGCAACGGCAGGAGCGGGCGTCGCGCGATCATCTGCGCGATCGTCCGGTCGCCGTCCCGGTCGACCACCGAGACGCTGACGTAGTGCGGCAGGAGGTCGGGCCAGCGCGTGATGTCGCGGGCCAGCCGGAAGACCAGGTCCGCCGGAGCGGCGACGTCGATCGCGATCGTCGAACGCACGTCAGTGGGCCCACGCGGCCGGGACCGGTCGACGGGCCTGGCTCATGGCGCGAGCAGGCTGGCGAGGAAGCGTGGATCGAGCGCCCGCTCGGCCGGCTCCAGATCGCCCATGACCAGGCCGACCGTCTCGCGGACCGGGTCGCGAGACGCGATCCGACGAGCGGCGTACTCGAACAATGCCGGCCGGCCGAGGAACGCCTGGACGAGCCCGCTGACCCGGTCCTTCGCGCGGAACTGCTGGCGCATCGCCCGGTCGTAGCGCTCGGCGGTCCCGGACGCTCCACGGGCCAGCGACGCCTGGATCGCATCGGCCGCGAGCTCGGCCGAGATCAGCGCCCGGTGGATCCCCTCGCCGGTGAATGGGTCGAGGAACCCGGCCGCGTCGCCGACCAGGAACCAGCCCGGGCCAGATCGTCGGGCGACCCGATGGGCGATGGGCGCCGCGCCGGCGATCGCGTCCGACCGAACGGCGGTCCGCCAGTCCGCTGGGTCGTCGTGGGCCGCCGGGACGCGATCCATGACCTCCGAACAGGTCCGTTCGGCGCCGTGCTCCCGCAGCCGGCGCCGCCAGCTGGCCCCGAGGACGATCCCCACGTTCACCCGGTCCCGCGGCACCGGGGCGATCCCGATGTACCCGTCCCGCACGAGGACCATCCGCGCGTCGCGCGGACCTGCACCGGCAGCGTCCGGCAGGTGGAACGTCAGGCCGACGCGGCCGGCGAACGGCGCCGCACGGGTCACCCCGAGCGAGCGCGCCACGATCGACCGGATGCCGTCCGCGCCCACGACGACGCGCGCATCGAGGCTCGACCGCTCCGCGCCGTCCGACTCGCTCCCGGTCAAGGTCTCGACCCGGACCCGGTCGCGGCTCCCGGTCGGCGGCGCGATGCCGGTCACCGTGATCCCGCTCCGGACGTCGACGCCGGCATCGACGCTGGCGGCGACGAGCGCGGGATCGAGGACGGCTCGATCGAGCCCGACCGCCGACCGAGCGAGACTCCCATCGTCACCATAGGTGAGCCGGAATCGGACGCCAGCTCTCGTCTCGACCCGCATCGCCGGCGTCGGCCGGGTGACCGCGTCGAGGACGGCGTCGGGCAGGCCGAGGCGGCGCAGGGCCACGACCGCCGCCGGCGACGTGAAGACGCCACCGGCGTGCCAGCGGTAGGCCGGCGCGCGCTCGAACAGCGTGACCGCTCGGCCGGCCCGGGCCAGCAGCAGCGCGACCGCCGAGCCGGCCAGCCCACCCCCGACGACGACGACCTCGTGCGACTCCCGCACCGTCATCCCGACTCACCGGCGACCGCGGCGATCGCGAGCCGATGGCCGAACGCCCCGTGGAAGGCCGCGACCGGACGGAGCCCGGCCTCGGCCAGCAGCGCCTGGACCTCCGGTCCGGTGTAGGCCCGGCGGACCGACAGGGGAGCGTCGCGCCGGGTGAACCGGCTCCGGGTCAGGAGGTGACTCATCAGCCACGCCCCGACCCACGCCAGCCGGCTCCTGACGAGATCGTTGACGACGATCCCCATCCGCGCCACGCGCGCCATCTCACGCAGGAGGACGACCGCCTCCGGCGGCTCCAGGTGGTGGAGGACCATCGAGGCGTGGACGATGTCGAAGCTCCCGTCCGCGTCCGTCAGCGCGAGGCCATCGCCCACCCGGAGGTGCAACCCGGGCAGCGTCGCGAGGCTGGGGTCCGTCGCCACGGCTGCGGCGAGCATCTCGTGCCGGCTGTCGATCGCCGTGATCCGGACGCTGGTCCCGGTCCGCCGCGCGTCGGCGAGCAGGGCGGCCGGGATGTCGGCGGCACCGGTCCCGACGTCGAGCACGTTCAGGGGAGCGGGGCTGCCGTCCACGAGCGCCGCGAGCGCCCGCCGGCTCAGGTCGGTGCCGCCGAGCAGCCGGTTGACCCGGCGCAGGTCGCGCAGGTTGGACGTCAGCGCGACGTCGTCGTCGAGCGGGCCATCCATGAGCTCGGCAGTGCCGGCGAGACGCTCCATCGGGCGATCCAGTCCGTGCGGGCAGCCCAAGGCTACAACGCCGACCCCGATCGTCATGGCGATCCACGATCGGGCCGGCGGGTGCCCGGTGCCATAATGACCGACGATGACCACCGAGACCGAGCCGACCGCGGCCGAGCCGACGACCCCTGCACCGGGCGGTCCGGTCGTCCGGTCCGGGTCGAAGGCCCCGAACAGCTGGGGCCTCGGCGACGGCCAGGCGATCCCCTGGGAGTACGCACCGGCGCCCGAGTCGCGCGACCTCGTCAAGCTCAAGGCGCGCTACGGACTGTTCATCGGCGGGAAGGACGTGCCGGCGTCGGACGGAGCGACGTTCAGCACGATCGACCCGTCGACCGAGGAGCCGCTCGCCGAGGTCGCCCGGGCCACCGAGGCCGACGTGGATAAGGCGATCCGATCGGCTCGCCGGGCGACCGGCAGGAGCTGGGGCCAGCTGCCCGGTCGCGAGCGCGCCAAGTACCTGTTCCGGATCGCCCGGATCCTCCAGGAGCGGAGCCGTGAGTTCGCGATCCTCGAGAGCATGGACTCGGGCAAGCCGATCAAGGAGAGCCGCGATGTCGACGTGCCGCTCGCCGCGGCACACTTCTGGTATTACGCGGGCTGGGCCGACAAGCTCGACTACGCGTTCCCGGGCCGGGTCGCCCGACCCCTCGGCGTGGCCGCCCAGGTCATCCCCTGGAACTTCCCCCTGCTGATGCTCGCCTGGAAGATCGCGCCGGCGCTGGCGGCCGGCAACACCGTCGTGCTCAAGCCGGCCAGCACGACGCCGCTCAGCGCGCTGCTCTTCGCCGACGTCTGCCGCGAGGCCGACCTGCCCGCCGGGGTCGTCAACATCATCACGGGACCCGGCGACATCGGGATGGCGCTCGTCACCCACCCGGGCGTCGACAAGGTGGCGTTCACCGGGTCGACGGCGGTCGGCAAGCTCATCGCCAAGGGCATCGCCGGGCAGGGCAAGGCGCTCACCCTGGAGCTCGGCGGGAAGGCCGCCAACATCGTGTTCGAGGATGCGCCGCTCGACCAGGCGATCGAAGGGATCGTCAACGGGATCTACTTCAACCAGGGCGAGGTGTGCTGCGCGGGTTCGCGGCTGCTCGTCCAGGAATCGATCGCGGGGCCGCTCATCGAGAAGCTCAAGGACCGGCTGGCGACGATCCGCGTCGGCGACCCGCTGGACAAGAACACCGACGTCGGGGCGATCAATTCGAAGGCCCAGCTCGACAAGATCACCGAGCTCGTCGCCGCCGGGGTCGCGGAGGGCGCCGAACTGTACCAGCCCGCCTGCGACCTGCCCGAGCGCGGCTTCTTCTTCCGTCCGACGCTGTTCACCAACGTCGCCCAGAGCCATCGCATCGCGAAGGAGGAGATCTTCGGGCCGGTCCTCTCGACGCTGACGTTCCGGACTCCCGAGGAGGCCATCGAGAAGGCCAACAACACGCCCTATGGGCTGTCCGCCGGGATCTGGACCGACAAAGGCAGCCGGATCCTCATGATGGCCCAGCGGATGCGGGCCGGCGTGGTGTGGGCCAACACCTTCAACCGGTTCGACCCGGCGAGCCCGTTCGGTGGCTACAAGGAGTCCGGTTACGGCCGCGAGGGTGGACTCCACGGCCTCCTGGCCTATGTCCGGCTCGAGGATCGCTGAGCGTGCCATCTGTCCGCCTCGGGTCCGGCCCAGCCGCCCGGATCGATGTCCGCAAGACGTACAAGCTGTACATCGGCGGCGCGTTCCCGCGGAGCGAATCCGGGCGGACATACCAGGTCGAGACCCCGTCGGGCGATCCCCTCGCCAACGCCTGTCGCGCGTCGCGCAAGGATCTCCGCGATGCCGTCCGAGCCGCCCGCAAGTCGTTCGAGCCGTGGGCCGCCCGAACGGCGATGAACCGGGGCCAGATCCTCTATCGCGTCGCCGAGTTGATGGAGGGGCGCCGTGACCAGTTCACGGCCGAGGTCGCCATGGCTGAGGGTCTCAACGCGAGCCGGGCCCGCGAGGCGGTGGATCGCTCGATCGACCGCTGGGTCTGGTACGCCGGCTGGGCCGACAAGCTCGGGCAGGTCCTCGGCAACTCCAACCCCGTGTCGGGTTCCTACTTCAATTTCACGATCCCCGAACCGACCGGGGTCGTCGGGATCGTCGCACCGGAGCGCTCGTCGCTGCTCGGGCTGGTCAGCCGTCTCGCCCCGGTCCTCGTCAGCGGCAATGTCGCGCTGGTCCTCGCGTCCGAGAGCCGGCCGCTGGCGGCCGTGACCCTGACCGAGGTCCTCGCCACCTCCGACGTACCGGGCGGGGTCGTCAACCTCCTGACCGGGCTCCGGTCGGAGCTCGTCCCGGTCCTGGCGGCCCATGTCGACGTCGATGCGATCGACACGTGGGGCGTCGCCCCGGCCGACCAGGCCGACGTCGAGTCCTCCGCCGCCGACAGCGTCAAGCGGGTCGCCCGACGCCCGCGGGGCATCGCCGACGAGCGGTTCGACTGGGCCGATGACCGGGCATCGCAGCGTCCCGAATGGATCGCCGCCTTCCTCGAGATGAAGACGGTCTGGCACCCGATCGGCGCCTGACCCGACCCGCCGGCAGGTGATCGCTCCGACCAACGTCGAACGGCGCACGTACATCCAGGCCGACCCGCGGGTGGTCTGGGCGACCCTCCACGACCCGGCCGCCCAGGATGCCCTCTATCCGGAGCTCCGGCTGGGTCCGGCGGCCTCGAGCTGGCCGGCCGCGGGTGCGACCCGGTCGGCCCGACTCCGGCTCGGGATGCTCCGGACGAGCGTCCGGATCGAGAGTCTCGAGGCCCGGCCCGAGACGCGCTTCCGGACGGTCGTCGTCGGCGACGGGATCCGCCTCGAACGGGGCTGGACCCTTGAGCCCGGTGCCGGCGGCGGCACCCGCGTCGTCGCCCAGGCGGATCTCGTGCTGGCCGGTCGGACGGAGACCTGGTTGGTCCGGGTCGGCCGCGGGTCGAGCGCGACGATGGTCGAGACGCACCTCCGCATCCTCAAGGAGATGGCCGAGGGCGGGGGCCGCTGATGCCCCCGGCCGTGCTGGCCCTCCTCGTCGGCGCGGCCATCCTCCACGCGGGCTGGAACATCCTGCTCAAGACCGCCCAGGATCCGCTCCGGACCGCCGGGCGGGGGATGCTGGTCGGAGCGGGCGTCCTCGTACCGGCCGGGATCGTCGGCTGGCTGATCGTCGGTCGGCCGCCGATCCCGTCGGAGACCTGGCTGCTGGCGATCGCGTCGGGCGTCCTCGAGGCGATCTACTTCGGGTTGCTGTCGGGCGCCTACGCCCGCGGCGACCTGTCGCTCGTCTACCCGATCGCGCGCGGGACCGCCCCCGTCCTGTCGGTGATCGTCGGGATCGTCTTCCTCGGCGAGCGACTCGGGCCGGTCGGCGCCGTCGGCGTCGGGCTGCTGCTCATCGGGATCCTGTCGCTCCAGCGTCCATGGGCGGTCCTCGGCCGGTCGTCCGCGCTGCCGCGCCAGGCGCGCGAGGCCGCCTGGCTGGCGGTCGCGACCGGCATCTCGATCGCCTGCTACTCGGCAGTCGACCGGGTCGGCGTCCGGAGCGTCCCGGCGTGGCTCTACGCGACGCTCATCTGGACGTTCACGGCGACCTTCCTCATCGGCGGGATCGCCGTCGTCGATCGGACCGCGCGGCGGGGTGTCCAGCGCGCGCTCGAGTCGGCCGCCGTGGTCACGGGGATCGAAGCCGCCGATGCCGCCGCGACGCTGCCGGTCGGCGATCCGGGTGCGACTCCGCCGACGCCACCGAGCACCGGCGCTCCGACGACGCTCGGCTGGGGTCGCGCAGCGATCGGCGGGCTGGTGACGGTCACCGCCTACATGCTCGTCCTGATCGCCTACGTCTTCGCCCCGCTGTCGGTGGTCGCCCCGATGCGCGAGTCGGCCATCGTCCTCGTGTCGGGCTGGGGCTCGTTCCGGCTCGGCGAGGCGGCCTCGCGGCGGGTCGGGCTGACCCGGCTGGGGGCGGCGATCGTGATCGTCATCGGCGCGTTCCTGCTCGCGCTCGAGGGCTGAGCCGGTCGGCGCCCCGGCCGTTCGGTCCGATCAGGTCTGGGGCGTCGCCTCGACCGCAGGTTCGGCGGGTGTCCGGCCGAACAGGCGCCGAGCTCCCCGCCGGCTGTTCACCAGGCCGACGCCGGCCAGGATGATCGCCGTGCCGACGATCGTGTTCAGATCGATCGTCTCGTCCAGCACCACGAGTCCGAGGACGATCCCGACGATCGGCATCACATAGGTGATGAGCGAGATCCGGGTCGGGCCCATGACGTGCACGAGTCGGAAGTAGATGAGATACGCGAGCGACGAGCCGAAGACGCCGAGCCACAGCACCGCGAACAGCTCCGTCGGCGTATCCGGCAGCTGGACCGGCGACTCGATGAGGAGCGCGAGACCGGCGGTGATGAGCAGGGCGATCGAGACCTGGAAGAAGGCCGGCACGGTCGGATGGAGCCCGCGCATGTTGACCCGGACGAAGACCCCGCCGATCGCATAGGACAGGGAGGACAGGACGAGGGCGATCTCGCCCTGGAGCGAGCTCGATCCGCTGCCCGCGCTCAACCCGTGGCTGAACAGGACGACGACGCCGCCGAAGCCGAGGATCAGCCCGACGAGCCGGTTCAGCGTGATCGCCTCCTCGGCCAGGGCGAGCGATGCGATGACGATCGTGAACAGTGGCGTCGTGGCCTGGAGGATCGCGGCCAGCGACGAGTCGATGTACTGCTCGCCCCAGGTGATGAGGCTGAACGGGATGACGATGTTGACGCAGGCCATGAACACGAGCTTCGCGTAGACCGAGCGCTGGCGGGGCAGGGGCGACCGGACGATCAGCAGGGCGGCGCCCAGGACGAGCGTGCCGAAGAACAGGCGGCCCGCGATCAGCGTCAGCGGCGGCATCGTCTCGACGCCGATCTTGATGAAGAGGTAGCTGCTGCCCCAGAAGAACGAGATCAGCCCGAAGAGCATCCAGTCGCGGGCGGTCGGTCGGGCAGCCATGGCCGATATCATATCGAGTGTTGGCCTAGAGCGCTAGGCCAATATCGCGCCCGCACCGGCTCGCCGCTACCATGGCGGGACAACGCCGCCGCCCTCGACCCAAGGAGCCGGTCCTGACGACGTCCCGCCCGCACGACCCCGCCGCTCCGGTCGCGAGCGAAGGCGATCCCGCGACACTCGCGGCCGCTCTCGTGGCGGCGTTCCCGGACGCGCCACCGGACGCGCCTCCGATCGAGGTCGTCCGGGCACCGGGGCGGGTCAATCTCATCGGCGAGCACACCGACTACAACCTCGGGCTCGTGCTCCCGGTTGCGATCGACCTCGAGATCCGGATCGCCCGCCGACCGCGACCGGACCGACGGGTCCGGCTCGCCCTGGCCGCGACCGGCGAGCAGGCCGAGCTCGACCTCGACGACATCGGCGCCGCCACCGGGACGTGGATCGACTACGTGGCCGGGACGGCGCTCGAGATGGCGGCCGCCGGTCTCGCGACGGGCGGGTTCGACGGCCTGCTGTCGAGCACGATCCCGGTCGCGTCGGGCCTGTCGTCGTCGGCCGCGCTCGAGCTGGCCTCGGCCTGGGCCCTGTCCGGGCCGGACGGTCCGGGCGTCGACTCGATCGACCTGGCCCGGATCGCCCAACGGGCAGAGAATCGCTATGTCGGGGTCATGTGCGGCCTGATGGATCAATTCGCCTCGTCGGGCGGCGTCGCCGGCGCGGCCGTCCTCCTGGACTGTCGGTCGCTCGAGCATCGAGCCGTGCCGCTGCCGGCCGATCTCGTGCTGGTCGTGGCTCACACGGGCATGCCGCGGACGCTCGGGACGTCGGAGTACAACGCCCGCCGGGCCGACTGTGAGCGGGCGGTCGCCGAGCTGGCCGCCGCCGAGCCGTCGGTCGCGTCGCTCCGGGACGTGGACCGGGCGATGCTCGAGCGACATGCCGCGCTGCTCGACCCGATCGCCCGTCGCCGGGCCGAGCACGTGGTCGAGGAGAACGCCCGGGTCGTCGCCACGGAGGCCGCCCTGCGGTCGGGCGACACGTCCGCGCTGAGCGGTCTGTTCGCCGCCAGTCACGCATCGCTGCGAGACCTCTTCGAGGTCAGCTCGCCCGAGCTCGATGCGCTGGTCGACATCGCCGTCGGCGTGCCGGGTGTGGTGGCGTCGCGGATGACCGGGGCCGGCTTCGGTGGATGCACCGTGTCGCTGGTCCGACCGGAGGCGGTCGGTCCGCTCCGCTCGCGGATCGAGCGCGACTACCCGGCGCTGACCGGTCGCTCGCCCCGCGTCTGGGCCGTCCGGGCGACCGATGGGGCGGGTCTCGTGATCGACCGGGCGGTCAGCCCTTGGTCGAGCCCACCGACCCGACGGGTCTCCATGCCTGACCCGGCCCCGACGCTCCCGTCCACGGGGGAGCGGGAGGCGGGGCCGATCGAGCTCCTCCACGAGCCGCACCGGCGCTACGACCCGCTCACCGATGAGTGGGTCCTGGTCTCGACCGAACGCACCCAGCGGCCCTGGCAGGGACGTCGGGACACCCGTCGCCCGACGCGTCGAGTGGCCTACGACCCGGGCTGCTACCTGTGCCCGGGCAATGTCCGCGCGAACGGCGAGCGGAACCCGAGCTACGGCGGGACGTTCGTCTTCACGAACGACTACGCGGCACTCCGGCCCGATTCATCGGACGCCCGCCTCGAGGTCGGCCTGCTCCGGGCCGAAGGCGAGCGCGGCACGTGCCGGGTGATCTGCTTCTCGCCCCGTCACGACGTGACGATGGCCCGGATGTCGGCCGACGAGGTCCGCTCGATCGTCGACCTGTGGGCCGACCAGACGACCGAGCTCGGCGAGTCGTTCCGCTGGGTCCAGGTCTTCGAGAACCGCGGCGAGACGATGGGCGCCTCGAACCCGCACCCGCACGGCCAGATCTGGGCCGGCAGCGCGCTCCCGGTGCAGGCCGCGCGCGAGGACGCCGCGCAGCGCCGCCACTTCGCGGCCACCGGCCGGCGGCTCCTGCTCGACTACGTGGACCAGGAGCGGGCGGGACCGCGGGTCGTCGTCGAGGACGACGACTGGCTCGTCGTCGTCCCGTTCTGGGCGGCCTGGCCGTTCGAGACGCTCGTGATCGCGAAGCGTCCCACGGCCCGGCTGGCCGATCTCGACAGCGATGCGCGGGCGGCGCTGGCACGGACGCTCATCGCGCTCCTCACCCGCTACGACAACCTGTTCCTCCACCCGTTCCCGTACTCGATGGGCTGGCACCAGGCCCCGTTCGACGACGCCGCGACCGACCACTGGCAGCTCCACGCCCACTTCTATCCGCCGCTCCTCCGGTCGGCGAGCGTCCGCAAGTTCATGGTCGGCTACGAGCTGCTCGCCGAGACCCAGCGCGACCAGACCCCGGAGGAGGCCGCCGAGCGGCTGCGGGCCGTCGACGGCAGCCATTACCTGCTCCACGAGGACGGCTCCGGGCCCTGACCCGTCGTACGCCGCCCGTTGGAACGGCCGAGCGCGATCGCCCGGGCGGGGCACCGCCCCGGGTACGATGGCCACTCACGCGACGGAGGGTCGGATGCAGCTCTGGGGCGGTCGGTTCCGCGAGGCGAGCGACGCCAGACTGGCGGACTTCAGCGTATCGATCGATGTCGATGCCGCGCTCGCCCTCGACGACATCGCCGGATCGATCGCTCACGTCCACGGGCTCGAGCGGGCGGGCCTCCTGGCGTCGGACGAGGCGACCGCGATCGTCGACGGGCTGGCCGGACTGCGCGCCGAGGTCGAGGACGGCATCCTGGTCTGGGACCCGGATCTCGAGGACGTCCACCTCAACCTCGAGGCGGCGCTGACGGCCCGGATCGGACCGGTGGCCGGCAAGCTCCACACGGGCCGATCCCGGAACGACCAGGTCGCGACGGACCTCCGGCTGTGGGTGCGCGCCACGATCGACCGGATCGACGACGGGCTCGTCGGGCTGGAACGTGCGCTCGTCGGACTGGCGGAGCGCGAAGGCGACGCCATCCTGCCCGGGACCACGCACATCCAGCCGGCCCAGCCGGTCCTGCTCGCCCATCACCTGCTCGCATATGTCGAGATGCTCGAGCGCGACCGGGGCCGGTTCGCCGATTGCCGCCGGCGGGCGAACCTGTCACCGCTCGGCGCAGGTGCCCTCGCCGGCGCGGGCTACCCACTCGACCGCGAGGCGACGGCCCGGGAGCTGGGCTTCGACGGGGTCACCGCCAACTCGCTCGACGCGGTCGCCGATCGCGACTTCGTCGTCGAGTTCGTCGCGGCCGCCGCGCTCGCGATGGTCCACCTCAGCCGGTTCGCCGAGGAGCTGACCTGGTGGTCGAACCCGCGCTTCGGGTTCGTCCGTCTGTCCGATGGGTTCTCGACCGGCAGTTCGATGATGCCCAACAAGAAGAACCCCGATCCGGCCGAGCTCATCCGGGGCAAGGCCGCCCGGACGATCGGGGCGCTGACCGGGCTGCTGGCCCTGCTCAAGGGCCTGCCGCTCGCCTACCAGCGCGACCTGCAGGAGGACAAGCCGCCGCTGTTCGAGGCCGCGGCGACGCTCGAAGGCTCGCTCGGGGTGATGAGCGGGCTCGTCGATTCCCTGATCGTCGACCGGGACCGGATGCGTGCCGCGGCCGATGAGGGGTTCATCACCGCGACGGCCGTCGCCGACGCGCTCGTCCGGCGCGGGGTCGCGTTCCGGGTCGCCCATCACGTCGTCGGCGCCCTCGTCGCAACGGCCGAGGCGCACGGCGTCGGGCTCGACGGACTCGACGACGACACGATCGTCGCGGCGCTCCGTCAGGCCGGCGATCCCGATGCGGACCGGCTGGCCGCCGAGCCGGGGATCGGTGGCGGGATCCGGGCGGCCGCCGGCCTCCAGGCCGCGCTCGACAGCTGCGACGTGGTCGGTGGGACGGCGCCGGTCCGGGTGAGCGCCGCGCTCATCGCAGCGCGCCAGCGGCTCGACGGCGAGGGCTCACGCCGCACGCCGCCTTCTTCAGCGAGGAGTCGCTCGTCGAGATGAAGACCAAGGTCACCACGCGGCTGCTCGCGGCCCTGACCGAGCCTGAACGGTGATCGACGCCCACCAGCACTTCATCGAGCCCGACCACGGTCGCTATCCGTGGATCGCCGGCGACTACGGACCGCTGCGCCGACGATTCGGGCCCGAGGATCTGCGGCCGATCCTCGACGCCAATGGGATCGAGCGGACGATCGCGGTCCAGGCGCGCTCCGAGCCGGCCGAGACCGACGCCCTGCTGCGGATCGCCGCCGCCGAACCCTGGGTGGCGGGGGTGGTGGGCTGGGTCGACCTCACGGATCCGGCGATCGCCGACGTCCTGGCGGCGCTCCTCGAGCGGCCGGACGGTGATCGCCTCGTCGGCATCCGTCACCCGGCCCACGACGAGCCGGATCCCGACTGGCTCGCCCGAGCTGACGTCGGGCGCGGTCTCGCCGCCGTCGCCGAGGCCGCTCTCGCGTTCGATCTGCTCGTGCGAGTCCGCGAGCTGCCGGCGGCGCTGCGGGTGGTCCGGGCGCATCCGTCGCTCACGTTCGTCATCGACCATCTCGCCAAGCCCGCGGTCGGCGCCGGTGATCTCGATCCGTGGGCGGCGCTCCTGCGGTCGTTCGCCGCGAGCGACAATGTGGTCGTGAAGCTGTCGGGGCTGGTCACCGAAGCGGACTGGGTGGACTGGCGGCCGGTCGACCTCGAACCGTACGTCGAGGTCGCGCTCGAGGCGTTCGGGCCCGACCGCCTGCTGTTCGGGTCGGACTGGCCGGTCTGCCTCCTGGCAGCCTCGTACGATCGGGTGCTGGATGTGGTGCAGGCGTCGATCGACCGGCTCGGCGTGACGGAGCGCGCGGCGGTGCTTGGCGGGACCGCGACGCGCGTCTATCGGCTGTCGTGAGGTCCGCGCCATGACCTCCGACGACCGGTTCCTCGTCACCGGCGCGCTCGGCTGCATCGGGGCGTGGACGGTCCGCGAGCTCGTCCGCGAGGGGACGCAGGTCGTCGCCTTCGACCTCGGGACGGACGCCCGACGCCTCCGGCTGATCATGCGTCCCGACGAGCTCGCCGCAGTCGCCTTCGAGACCGGCGACATCACCGACCTGGCGACGGTCCAGCGCGTGCTCGACGACCACCGGATCAGCCACGTCGTCCACCTCGCGGCGCTCCAGCTGCCGTTCTGTCGGGCGGACCCGCCGCTCGGGGCGCGGGTGAACGTCATCGGCACGATCAACGTCTTCGAAGCGGCCCGCCGCCGGCTCGAGACGATCCGGGGCCTGGCCTACGCGAGCTCGATCGCCGTCTTCGACGCGGCCGACGCGGACGACATCAGCCACGGCGTCGGTGACGACGATCCGGCTCATCCCACGAGCCACTACGGCGTCTACAAGCAGGCGAACGAGGCGAGCGCCGGCGTCTACTGGCGCGAGGCCGGGCTGCGGAGCGTCGGCCTGCGGCCGTTCATCGTCTTCGGGCCCGGTCGTGACCAGGGCCTGACGAGTGCTCCGACCAGGGCGGTCGCGGCAGCGGTCCTGGGTCGCTCGTTCGAGATCGGGTTCAGCGGCCGGACCGTGTTCCAGTACACCGCCGACATCGGTCGCACGTTCGTGGCTGCGGCACGGAGCGAGCTGGACGGGGCGCACGTGTTCAACCTCGGCGGCTCGTCGGCGACGATCGACGAGCTCGTGGCGGCGATCGAGGCGACCGTCCCGTCCTCAGCCGGGCGGATCACCGTGAGCGGGCCACCGCTACCGTTTCCCGAGACCATCGAGGCGACCGGGATCGATGCGCTCGGACCCCTGCCGGTCACGCCGCTGGACCGAGCGGTCGCCGAGACCGCGCGGGTGTTCGGGCGGCTGCACGCCGCCGGCACGCTCGACCCCGCCGAGCACGGTCTGTCCCCGGCCTAGACGACTCCCCGGCCTAGCCAGCCCCGCCTGGACCCGGGTCGCGTCCCGAGGTCTCCGGCGCCGCGCCGATCTCCGCGCCCGCCGCGTGAGGCGAGCGCAGAGACGATCGCGCCGGGTGTCGGAGTTACTCGAAGTAGCCCGACAGATCCAGGATGAGCTGGGTGGTCTTGCCCGCCGAGGCCTTGTAGACGAACGAGCTCTCACCGCTCCCATTGAGCGGCGCGACGATCCCGTTGGCCATCGTGTCGCCCTTGGGGAAGTTGAGCGTGGAGGTCGCCGGCGTGGCGGTCGGGTCCGGGGTCGCCGAGACGTAGCCGCCGGCGGTCTGACCGGTCACGGTCAGGTTGCCGGTGACCGCCTGGGCGCTCGGCGGCACGCCCCAGTGGCCCTGGACCGGGAGGGTCTTGGGCACGCTCGAGGTGAACGCACCGGTGATCCCCGAGAGGACCGCCGAGGTCCGGCTGTCGAGGATCCGCGACGGCGTCAGCGGGACGAACCGCAGACCGCCCGTGCCGGGCTCGAAGTAGCCGGTGATGTCGAGGATGACGTCGGTCACGGCCGCGCCGCCGGCCTTGTACACGATCGACAGGGCATGGTTCGTGTCGAGCGGCGCGAACACGCCGTTGGCCCGGACCGAGCCGGTCGGGAAGTTGATCGTCGAGGTCGCCGGGGTCGGGGTCGGATCCTTGGTCACCGACGCGTAGCCGGCCTTGGACGGGTTGACCAGGGTGAGGTTGCCGGTCACCGCGGTGGCGGTCGTCGGCACGCCCGAGGCGCCGCCGTCGCCGATGATCAGGGTCCGCGGCATGTTGGCCACGAACTTGCCGGCCAGCCCGACGCCGGTGGCGCTGCTCAGGACCCGGACCGGGTCGGCCAGCGGGGTGAACGTCGCGCCCGAGTCGTCGGCCAGGAAGTAGCCGGTGACATCGAACGCGAGCTGGGTCTTGGCCCCGGCGCCGGCCTTGTAGACGGCCGACAGCTTGCCCGCCGAGGAGAGCGGGATCGTGACGTTGTTGGCCCGGGTCTCACCGGCCGGGAAGTTGATCGTCGAGGACGGCGGCGAGCTCGTCGGGCTGACCGTGACCGAGACGTAGCCGGCCGCGGTCTGGCCGGTCACGGTGATGTTGCCGGTGACCGCCACCGCCGCGGTCGGGATCGTCGTCCCGTTGGTGACCTGCCAGCTGCGGGCGGTGTTCGCGTTGAACGCTCCCGACAGGCCGGTCCCGACCCGCGTGTCGAGGACCCGGACCGCGGCGATCGGGTTGTACGTCGTGCCCGACGTCTGAAGGCGGGTGATCCGCGTCCGCCACTCGAGTCGTCCCGGAGTACTGGTTGCCGTCCCAGGCCTGGTTCGGGACCTGCGGATCCTGGGCCACCCCGACGTAGTCGCCCCAGCGCTCGCCGGCGTACGGGCCGGTCCCGGCCTGCACCAGGGCCGCTGCGCTGATCGAGTTCGCGGTCGCGCCGACCGAGTGGTGGGCGGTGTACGACGACGGCGCGTCGCTCGTGGACGACCGGGTCCAGGCGACGTGGAGGGTGCCGTTGCCGGTCAGCCCGACGCCGCCCATGAAGATGTCCTTGCCGGACTCGTGGACGAGGAAGTCCTGGGTCATGCTGGGCTCGACGGTGGCCACGTTCGTGGTGTCGAGCTCGGTGACGCGGACACAGTCCCGGGGCCCGGTGCCGCACGGATACGTCGACACCGTGACGAACCGGTTGTTCTGCCAGATCGCGTCGGTCGGTCGGCCGTCCACGGCCGAATCGATCGTGTCCGGCCCGGCCTGTTGCGGCTGGGGCGGATCCAGCCATGCAGACATGACACTGTCGTCCGAAAGGTCGTAGCTCGCACCGACATCCCCGGTGCCCGCGACGATCGATCCGGTGACCGTGAAGTAGATGACGCCCAGCCCGCCAAGGCCGTTGTCGTAGCCGACGACCTGCTGCATCGCCGCACTGGTCGCCGGAGCCTGGACGGCCACGCGCGGGGTGAAGGTGCCGGTTCCGAGCGGGAGCTCGCCGGCGTCGAACCCACCGCCGTTGATGAGGTCGGCCCAGTCCATGTAGACCACGTCGCCGCCGTTGAGCGTGAGCCCGCTGACGCAGCCGCCGTCCCCGGGTGCCGTCTCGGGCTGGGTCATGTCGAACAGGTTGTTGGCGATGCCGATCTTGTCGGTCGAGGTGCCGGGTGCCGGGAAGTCGGGCAGCTGGTCGGCCCAGAATAGGAAGCCCCGGTCCCAGGTGCCGGTCGGGTCGGACGTCCGCGAGATCGCGAAATCGACGTAGCCGGTCCCGTACAGGTTCCCGAAACTGTTGTCGCAGTCCCAGCTGACCTCGGTCGCGACCCAGCGGCCGTGGAGGCTGTCGTAGATGACGTGCGGATCCGAGTTGAACGTCACCGGATCGGTCGGCAGCTGGAAGAAGTCGGCCAGCGCCACCGACGTCGCATCGCCACCCTGGCGATCCGTGAACTTCAGCGACAGGTTGACGGCCTGGACGATGTGCTCTGGGCCGACCGCGACCCACGGATCGGGCGGCTCGCCGCTCGTATCCGGGCCGCCCGATTCGGTCATCCCCGCGAACCCGGTCTGGGTCGCCGGGTCGTCGAGGTTCGTCGTCGCGTCCGCCGGCAACGGCGCGGCCGCGACCACCACCTTGGGCGTCGTCCCGGATGGCTTGGTCCCGCTCGCGCCGGGCACGCCGGTCGGGCGACCGAGGTGCGGCAGGGTCATCGTCGGCCGCTTCTTCGGCTCCTTCCGAGCCAGGCTCTTGACGTTCACCGGGACCCGTCGCTCGGCCGCCCGGTACTTGAGCTGCGGGTCGAACTTCAGCTTCTTCTTGGCGGCAGCAGGCGCCGCAGCGGAGGCTGGACTCGCGCCCGCCCGAGCCGACGGCGGCGTGACCGCGACGACGGCACCCGACAGCGTGGCCGCGATGAGGAGGCCGGCCACGAGCGACGCACCGGTCCGCAGCGCGGGGTGACGGACAGACATCCCTGACCCTCCAGGTGTGTGGGAGCGGCCGAGACCCCTTGGATGGGCGGTCTCCGAGACGCGCGGACCGTACCACGTCCATGCTCCGTGTCCAGAGACGAAACTGTAAGGTCGGGGGGTCCATTCGGCGCGCCGGGAGTCCTATCTCCCCCGGCCTAGCCAGCCCCGCCTGGACCCGGGTCGCGTCCCGAGGTCTCCGGCGCCGCGCCGATCTCCGCGCCCGCCGCGTGAGGCGAGCGCAGAGACGATCGCGCCGGGTGTCGGAGTTACTCGAAGTAGCCCGACAGATCCAGGATGAGCTGGGTGGTCTTGCCCGCCGAGGCCTTGTAGACGAACGAGCTCTCACCGCTCCCATTGAGCGGCGCGACGATCCCGTTGGCCATCGTGTCGCCCTTGGGGAAGTTGAGCGTGGAGGTCGCCGGCGTGGCGGTCGGGTCGGGGGTCGCCGAGACGTAGCCGCCGGCCGTCTGACCGGTCACGGTCAGGTTGCCGGTGACCGCCTGGGCGCTCGGTGGCACGCCCCAGTGGCCCTGGACCGGGAGGGTCTTGGGCACGCTCGAGGTGAACGCACCGGTGATCCCCGAGAGGACCGCCGAGGTCCGGCTGTCGAGGATCCGCGACGGCGTCAGCGGGACGAACCGCAGACCGCCCGTGCCGGGCTCGAAGTAGCCGGTGATGTCGAGGATGACGTCGGTCACGGCCGCGCCGCCGGCCTTGTACACGATCGACAGGGCATGGTTCGTGTCGAGCGGCGCGAACACGCCGTTGGCCCGGACCGAGCCGGTCGGGAAGTTGATCGTCGAGGTCGCCGGGGTCGGGGTCGGATCCTTGGTCACCGACGCGTAGCCGGCCTTGGACGGGTTGACCAGGGTGAGGTTGCCGGTCACCGCGGTGGCGGTCGTCGGCACGCCCGAGGCGCCGCCGTCGCCGATGATCAGGGTCCGCGGCATGTTGGCCACGAACTTGCCGGCCAGCCCGACGCCGGTGGCGCTGCTCAGGACCCGGACCGGGTCGGCCAGCGGGCGTGAACGTCGCGCCCGAGTCGTCGGCCAGGAAGTAGCCGGTGACATCGAACGCGAGCTGGGTCTTGGCCCCGGCGCCGGCCTTGTAGACGGCCGACAGCTTGCCCGCCGAGGAGAGCGGGATCGTGACGTTGTTGGCCCGGGTCTCACCGGCCGGGAAGTTGATCGTCGAGGACGGCGGCGAGCTCGTCGGGCTGACCGTGACCGAGACGTAGCCGGCCGCGGTCTGGCCGGTCACGGTGATGTTGCCGGTGACCGCCACCGCCGCGGTCGGGATCGTCGTCCCGTTGGTGACCTGCCAGCTGCGGGCGGTGTTCGCGTTGAACGCCCCCGACAGACCGGTCCCGACCCGCGTGTCGAGGACCCGGACCGCGGCGATCGGGTTGTACGTCGTGCCCGACGTCTGAAGCGGCGTGATGGTGGTCTTCCAGCCGGCGGCGCCGGCCGAGTATTCATTGCCATTCCAGGCCTGGTTCGGGACCTGCGGGTCCTGGGCCACTCCGACGTAGTCACCCCAGCGAGTGCCCGGGTAATCTCCCGTGCCCTGGCCGAGGAGCTCCGGTGCGCTGATCGAGTTCGGCGTGTCACCGAAGACCTGATGGGCGGCATAGGACGAGAGGAAGTCCCCGGGGCTCGCGGACGACCGGGTCCAGGCGACGTGGAGGGTGCCGTTGCCGGTCAGCCCGACGCCGCCCATGAAGATGTCCTTGCCGGTCTCGTGGACGAGGAAGTCCTGAGTCATCGTGGGCTCGACGGTCGCGCTCGCGCCCGTCGTATCGAGCTCGGTCACGCGGACGCAGTCCCGCCCGGAGCAGGGGTAGGTCGAGACGAACACGAGACGGTTGCCCTGCCAGACCGCGTCGGTCGGCCGGAGATCGAGCGGCGAGGTGATCGTGCCGCTGGGTTGGATCGGTTGCGGTGGGTCGGCGAACGCGCTCACGATCCCGTCCGCGGTCAGGTCCCAGCCTGCGATCAAGGTGGTGTTCTTGGCGACGGATCCGGTGAGGATGAAGTACGCGACGTCCAGGGCCCCGGGGTCACCGTTGTCGAACGCCTCGACGATCTGGAGTGCGGCGCTGGTGGCCGGCGCCTGGACCGCCACCCGGGGGCTGATGAGCGACGCACCGAAGAACTCGTCAAGAGCGTCGCCCCCACCGTTCAGGAGGTCGGCCCAATCCTCGACGAGGATGTCGCCGGCTGTGAACGTCAGACCGACCGTGCCGCAGTTCGGGATCCCCGACGCGGTCATGTTGTACACGTTGCTTCCGTACGCGACCTTGTCGGTCGAGGTACCTGGTGCCACGTTGTAGGGCAACTGATCGTCGAACTGGATGAACCCCAGGTCCCACACTCCGGTCGGGTCGGTCGTCCGCGAGACTGCGACGTCGATGTAGCCGTGACCGAATGTCGTGTTCGGGTCGGTCTCATCGCAGTCCCAGCTGAGCTCGGTCGCCAGCCAGCGACCGTGGAGGCTGTCGTAGATGACGCGGGGTTGCGCGTCGAAGCTCACCGGGTCCGTCGGAAGGTTGAAGAAGTCCGGGAGGCTGACCGTGAGCTTGTCGGTGCCCGTCCGGTCGGTCATCCGGAGCTCCAGGCTTACGGCCTGGACGACGTGCTCAGGGCCCACCGCGACCCCCGGATCGGGCGGCTCGCCGGAGGTCGGCGAGCTCGGCGTCTGGGCGAGCCCCGGGAACCCGGTCTGCGCGGCCGGGCCGTCCGCGTTCGTCGTGGCGTCGGCTGGCAGGGGAGCCACCGCGGCGACCTTCGGGCCGCTGCCGTTCGCCGTCCCACCGTTCGTCGGTCCGCCCGATGCGCCGGACGTGCCGAGCTGCGGCAGCGTGGCCACCGGCCGCTTCGTGGGCTTCTTCGCCGCCAACCGCCGGACGTTGACCGACCCGCGTACCTGCGACGTCCTCGATCCTTCGGTGAGTCGGGGACGGTGCCTGGACCCGGCCATCGGTAGCGCCGGCCGCGAGCTGACGCCGGCATCCTGGCCCCGGGAGGGGGCTGCGAAGGCCCCACCGCTGAAGCTCGCGGCGATGACCAAAGAGGCGATGACGGACGCTCCGCTGCGGAGCACCGAACGACCTGGACCCATGCTGATCCCCTAGTCCGGTCGTCCGACGCGGCATGTCCGCAACCCCAACGACGCGGCGACCGTATCACCCGCTCGTTGGCTGTCCGTCAAGGTCCGCTGGTGCTCGCCGCGCCACGCCACCCGCTCTCCATCGTCCGCCCGGCGCGCTAGAGTCCTCGCCATGACGATCCCGCTCGAGACGATCCGCCGAGCGCCCAAGGTCCTGCTCCACGACCACCTCGACGGTGGGCTCCGGCCACGGACGATCGTCGAGCTCGCCGCCGAGACGGGCTACGCTGGTCTGCCCACGACGGACGCGGACGAGCTGGCGGCCTGGATCCGGCGCGGTGCCGATCGGAAGTCGCTCGAGCTCTACCTCGAGACGTTCGCCCATACCGTCGGGGTCATGCAGACGCCGGCCGCGATCGCCCGGGTCGCCGCCGAGTGCGCCGAGGATCTCGCCGCCGACGGGGTCGTCTACGCCGAGGTCCGCTATGCGCCCGAGCTGTCGACGGCCGGCGGGCTCGATCTCGACGCGGTGGTCGACGCCGTGACCGCCGGGTTCAGGACCGGGATGGCGCGCGCCGTCGAGGCCGGGCGACCGATCACCGTCCGCTCGCTGGCGACCGCGATGCGCCAGGAGGACCGGGCGCTCGAGATCGCCGAGCTCGCGCTCCGCCACCGCGACGACGGCGTCGTCGGGTTCGACATCGCCGGACCGGAGGCCGGCTATCCGCCCGGTCGGTTCGCCGACGCCTTCCAACGGCTGGTCCACGCGAGCTTCCATCTCACGCTCCACGCGGGCGAGGGGTACGGGCTGCCGTCGATCCGCGAGGCGCTCGATCTCGGCGCGGAGCGCCTCGGTCACGGCGTCCGGATCGTCGACGACATCGAGGTCGAACCCGGCGGCAAGGCACGGCTCGGGCGTCTCGCAGCCTACGTTCGCGACCGGCGGATCCCGCTCGAGCTGTGTCCGACGTCGAACGTCCACACCGGCCTCGCGGCTTCGATCGCCGACCATCCGATCGATCTGCTCCGGCGCCTCCGGTTCCGGATCACGGTCAACACCGACAACCGGCTGATGAGCGACGTGACGCTCTCGAGCGAGTTCGCCGCGCTCGACGCGGCATTCGGGATCGGGCTCGGCGAGATGGAGTGGCTGACGCTCAACGCGATGAAGTCGGCCTTCCTCCCGTTCGACGAGCGCCTCCGGCTCATCGACGAGGTGATCAAGCCCGGCTACGCCCGCCTCCGGCGCGAGGCGGCCGGCTAGTCGGCGGCCCGAGCATCAGGCGGGCGCCGCCTCGGCCGACTCGACGGTCGTCGGGAGCGAGTCGAGCAGCGGGTCGGTCCATGACCAGGCGGCGCCGTGATGCCGGCCGACGGCACCGTGACGAGCGGCCTCGACGCGGAGCGGCAGTCCGAAGATCTCGATGAACCCGACCGCGGCGGCGTGGTCGAACGCGTCGCCCTCGTCGTAGGTCGCGAGGCTCTTGTCATAGAGCGACAGCGGCGACCGCCGGCCGACCACGATCGCCGAGCCGTGGTCGAGCCGGATCCGCGCATCACCGCTCACGACCCGCTGCGAGGACGCGACATACCCGCGCAGGTCGCGGTGCAGTGCGCTGAACCAGAGGCCGTCGTACGTCAGCCGGGCGAGCTCGTCGGCGACGAGACGGTCGAATCGAAGCGTGTCCTTCGAGAGCGTCAGGCCCTCGAGCGCGCGGTGGGCGGCGTGGAGGATCGTCGCCGCCGGCGTCTCGTAGATCTCGCGGCTCTTGATCCCGACGAGGCGGTCCTCGACGTGATCGATCCGACCGACCCCATGGGTGCCACCGAGGGCGTGGAGCCGGTCGATGAGCTCGACCGGCGGAAGCCGATCGCCGTCGAGCGCGACCGGCACGCCACCCTCGAACGCGATGACGACCTCGACCGGCGCCGGCGCGGCGCCCGGGTCGACGGTCCACTCGTAGGCGTCCGGCGGCGGCGCGACCCACGGGTCCTCGAGGACACCGGTCTCGCACGAGCGACCCCACAGGTTGACGTCGATCGAGTACGGCGACGCCTTCGTGATCGGGATCTCGATCCCGCGCGCGTTCGCGTAGTCGATCTCCTGGTCACGCGACAGGCCCATGCCGACCCGCATCGGGGCGACGACCTCGAGGCCCGGGTTCAGGGCGTGGACGGCGACGTCGAAGCGGACCTGGTCGTTGCCCTTGCCGGTACAGCCGTGGGCGACGGCATCGGCACCCTCGCGGGCCGCGACCTCGACGAGGAGCTGGGCGATCAATGGCCGGGCAAGCGCCGTGGCCAGCGGGTAGGCGCCCTGGTAGAGCGCGTTCGCCTGGAGGTGCGGCCAGACGAAGTCCGTCACGAACCGCTCGCGCGCATCGACGACGTACGCCTTCGCCGCGCCGGCGCTCATCGCCCGGCGCTCGACGCCCTCACGGAGCGAGCCGCCGCCGACGTCGACGGTGAGCGTAACGACCTCGACGCCGAACTGCTCGCGGAGCCAGGCGACGGCGACCGAGGTGTCGAGCCCGCCCGAGTAGGCGAGGACGACCTTGTTCATGACGTGGCCTCCGAGGGTGCGCCGACCTGGGCCTCGATCGCCCGGAACCGCTCGAGCCAGCGCTCGAGACGCGGCTCGTCGGCGAACAGGACGAGGAGCGTATTGTCCCCGGCCAGCGTTCCCTCCTGCTCGGTCAGTGTCGAGTCGTCGATCGCCTGGGCGATCGTCGAGGCGGTGCCCGGCGTACCGATGACGAGCAGCGTCAGACCGCTCCGGCCGATCGCGACCGGGATCTCGGCGAGGATCCGGCGGAGGCGGTCGTCCGACCGTGGCGGCCGCACCGCGAGGTCCTCCGGCGCGACGTAGACGTGGCGCGACCCGCGCGGGATCTTCACCAGCCCGAGCTCGGCGACGTCGCGCGACACGGTCGCCTGGGTCACCGCGTAGCCGCGCCGGCCGAGCTGTGTCGCGAGCTCGCCCTGGCTACCGATCGGCATCCGGGTGATCAGCTCGCGGATGGCCCGCTGGCGGTCGACCCGCGTCCCGGCTGTCGTCCCGTTGCGCATCGTCGGTCTCCTCAGGCCGCCCCGACCCGGGGCGAGCGGCTGGCAGTCAAGCGGGTCCCGAACGTCGGGTCGTCGAGGGCTCGGACGAGGGCGTCGGGCGCCGACGCGTCGGCGATGATCGCCTCGGCCCCGTCCCAGTCGAGGGCGGCGAGCGCGGCCCGGATCTTCGGGACCATCCCGCCGGCGATCGTCCCGGCGTCGATCAGCGCTTCCGCCTCGCCCGCGGTCAGGCTGTCGAGTCGCCGGCCGTCCGCGTCGCGGACACCGTCCACATCGGTGAGCAGCACGAGCTGGCGCGCGCCGAGCCCTGCCGCGATCCCGGCCGCGACATCGTCGGCGTTGAC
Source organism: uncultured Chloroflexia bacterium (assembly GCA_963783135.1). Lineage (GTDB taxonomy): Bacteria > Chloroflexota > Limnocylindria > Limnocylindrales > CSP1-4 > Chersky-267. The sequence goes on from CAWAMH010000005.1 coordinate 1,273,364, forward strand.
GTTGCAGACGATCCCGTCTTCGTCGCGGGCGAGGGGGGCGACGACCGGTACCTGCCCGCCGACGAGCAGCGAGTCGAGCAGATCGCGGCGCAGCCCGACGACATGGGCCACGAGCCCCATCCCGGGGACCCGCTCGGCGATGAGCATCCCGCCGTCGACGCCCGACAGGCCGACCGCGTCGACACCGAGATCGCGCAGCCCGGCGACGAGCTCGCTGTTGACGACCCCGCGCAGGACGGCGGCCGCGACCTCGAGCGACGCGGCGTCGGTCACCCGCAGCCCGCCCTCGAACGTCGACGGGACGCCGAGGCGGTCGAGCCACTCGGTGATCCGCTTGCCGCCGCCGTGGACGAGGACGACCGGCCGCTTCCGGGCGACCGTGGCCACTTCCTCGAGCACCTGGCGTTGGTCGGCGATCGTCGTCCCGCCCAGCTTGACGATCAGGATCTCGCTCATCGGTCGGCGCCTCGACGGCACATGCCAGCGTTGGCGGCTCCGCGCGTTCGCTCACGCACCTCCGGAGTGCGCTCGCTCGCGTGCTCGCCGCCGCCTTGGCCTGCACTCGGCGCCGCGCCGACTTGGCGATTCATGTCGTGTACTCCGCGTTCTCGACCACATAGGCCTCGGTGAGGTCGCAGCCGAAGGCCTCGCCGGTCCCCTCGCCGAGGCCGAGATCGAGTCGGATGAGGACCTCGGGCGCGTCCATGGCTGCCCGGGCCGCGGCGCGATCGAACGCGACCGGTCCGTCTGCCGGGCCGTCGAACACGGCGTGGCCGGCGATCGCGACCCGCAGTCGGTCGGGCTGGACGTCCGCTGCCCGACCCGCGCGTCGCTCCGCCTCGGCGGCCGGCACGCCGGCGGCCTCGAGGATCGCGGCGTCGGCCAGGCGGGCGTTCCCGGCCGCACCGACGATCCGGCCCCAGTTCGGGTCTCGCCCGTGGGCGGCGGCCTTGACCAGACTGCTCGACACGACCGAACGGGCGACCGCCCGGGCATCGGCATCGTCGACGGCGCCGGACACCTGGCAGGTGAGCAGGGTCGTGGCCCCCTCGCCATCGGCGGCCTGCTGCCGGGCGAGATCGCGCGCGACGGCTTCGATCGCGGCGCCGAGCCGGGTCGCCGGGTCGCCGTCGGCGGTCAAAGGCGCTGTCCCGGCCGCGCCCGAGGCGAGGACGAAGACGGTGTCGTTCGTGCTCGTGTCGCCGTCGACGCTGAGCTGGTCCCAGGTCCTTGCGGCGGCCGGCCGGAGCAGCCCATGGAGGACCGCCGGGTCGACCGTCGCGTCGGTGAGCACGATGGCCAGCATCGTCGCCATCCGGGGATGGATCATCCCGACGCCCTTGGCGACGCCGCTGACGGTGACCGAGACCGGAGTCCCATCGGGACCGGGCAGCTCCAGGCTCACCGTCGCGAGCTTCGTGCGCGAGTCGGTCGTCCGCAGCGCGACCGCGACCGCCTCGAGGGCGTCGTCCGTCGATCGGAGTCCGTCCCCGATCACGGTCCGGACGCCCGCCGCGACCTTGGCGAGTGGGAGCAGCGTGCCGATGACCCCGGTCGAGAGCAACAGGGTGAGGTCGGCCGGGACCTGGACCGCCTCGGCGAGGACGGCGGCCACCTCGGCCTGATCGGTGTCGCCCGCGAGGCCGGTCGCGGCATTCGCGCAGCCGCTCGTCGACACGATCGCGCGCGCCCAGCCGTAGCGACCGCCACCGGCCGGCTCGGTCCCCGCGAGGTGCTCCTGGGACAGCCGGACCGGGGCCGCGGCGAATGCGTTCGGGGTGAAGACCGCGGCGGCTGCCGCCGGGCCGCCGGGCGCGAACACGATCGCGAGGTCCGGTCGCCCCGAGGCCTTGATGCCGGCCGCGGTCGCGCCCGCGGCGAACCCGGCGGGCATGGCGGCACGCCGCTCGACGGCAGGCAGCGCCGACGGCAGCGCAGAGCGCGCGTCGGTCACGCCGGCCGGGCTGCCGGCCGGTGACGTCTCCGGGCGCACGCCTGCGGTCATGGAGCGACCGGCAGCTGCTCGAGCCCGAGTGTCTCGGGCAGGCCATGGACGATGTTGAATGCCTGGATGCCCTGACCGGCGGCGCCCTTGACGAGATTGTCGATCGCGCCGAACGCGAGGATCCGTCCGGTCCGCTCGTCGGACCGGACGTGGACCCGGGCGTAGTTGCTGGCATGGACGTGACGCGTGGCCGGAGCCGAGGCGACGACCTCGACGAACGGCTCGTCGGCATATGCCTCGGCGTACAGTCGGTCGAGCTCAGCCTGGCTCACGCTCCGCGTCGGTCGGATGTGGCACGTCGCGAGGATCCCGCGGTTCATCGGGATGAGGTGGGGGACGAAATCGACGCGCGCGGCGCCCGGGTTCGCGTCGCCACCATGGCCGGCGCCCGTCGCGACCGCCGCCAGCTCCTGTTCGATCTCGGCGACGTGCCGGTGGCCGCCCACACCGTACGCCCGGACGCTCTCGTTCACCTCGCCGAAGTGGAGCTCCGCCTTCGGCTCGCGACCGGCCCCCGACACACCGCTCTTCGCGTCCACGACCAGGTCGCCGATGAGCCCGGCTGCCGCCAGCGGGGCCAGCGCAAGGAGTGTCGCCGTCGGGTAGCAGCCCGGCGCGCCGACGATCCGGATCGGCCCGTCGCGGAGTGCCTCGAGTCCGGCTCGGTGGAGCTCCGGCAGCCCGTAGACCGCCGCCTCGAGCAGCTCCGGGTGGGGATGCTCGAAGCCGTACCAGCGCGGATAGTCCGCGGGATCGCGCAGGCGGAAGTCGGGCCCGAGATCGATCGCGGTGGCGCCGTCGGCGACGATCGCCGGGACGAGCTCGGCCGCTGAACCGTGGGGCAGGGCCAGGAAGACCGCGTCGGCCGCGGGCAGGTCCGCATCGACGAGATGCGGAGTCGTCGCGAGATGCGGATGGATGCCGCCGATCGGCTCGTCATCGCGGCCACGGCCGACCAGGCCGACGACCGTGACGGCGGGATGGCGATCGAGCAGACGGATGAGCTCCGCGCCGACGTAGCCCGTCGCACCGACGACGGCGACCCGGATCGGGGCCGCTTCGCCAGGCCGGCGATCCGCCTCGGCCGCCGCCTCGAGACCCGCGCTCACGGGCGCACGCTGCCATTCGCGGCTGGCGGTCTCGGTCGGAGGTCGGGGTGGGTCGCCGTCATGGACGCATGACTATACACGATGACGCATAGTCATGCAACCGAATCGCCACCAGTGCGCCACCGCGGCGGACCCGTCGGTCGGGCCGCCCTCCGCAGGTCGCGGCTACTCGGCCACGACGTCCGGTCGCCGGAACGGACCGGTCACGACGACCTCACCGGTCTCGTCGAACGGCTCCGGGCCGGTGCCGATGACGCGGTAGCGATGATGGACCTCCGTCGCGCCGGCGGACAGCATCGCGTTGACCGGGCAGTACTTGAGCGCCGACAGCTCGATGCAGCGCCGGATCGCAGGGACGCTGACCGCGGGACCTTCGACCTCGTGCAGGACGTCGACCCGGGTCAGCACCTGCGGGTAGGCGTCGCGCTGGACGGCTTCGACGCGGACCTCGTAGCGCGTGAACGACTGGCGCTTCTTGAGTGCCACCGACGCGACATCCATCGCGCTGCAGGCGGCGAGTGCCGCGACGACCGTCTCCATCGGACTCAGCTCGTCCGCCTCGGGCGCATCCCCGAACACCGGCCGCCGGCCGGTCCCGGTGATCGCGACGAACCGGTCGCCGCCCTCGTGCCGGAGCGTCGCCGAGCGGATCTTCGTCATCGGGCGACGAGCTCCGGCTCGGCGGTCTCGAACTGCTCGCGGTAGAGCCGCGCATACAGCCCGCCGTTCGCCAGCAGCTCCCCGTGGGTGCCCTGCTCGACGATCCGGCCACGCTCGTAGACGAGGATCCGGTCGGCGCGCAGGATCGTCGACAGGCGGTGGGCGATCGCGATCGTGGTCCGGCCCTCCATGAGTCGTTCGAGCGCGGCCTGGATGAGCCGCTCGCTGACCGTGTCGAGCGCGGAGGTCGCCTCGTCGAGGATGAGGATACGCGGGTCCTTGAGCAGGACCCGGGCGATCGCGATCCGCTGCTTCTCGCCACCGGACAGCTTGTAGCCGCGCTCGCCGACCATCGTGTCGTAGCCGTCGGGCAGCTCGCTGATGCGATCGTGCATCGCCGCCGCCGTCGCGGCCGTCTCGAGCTCGGCGTCGGTCGCGTCCGGCTTGGCGTAGCGCAGGTTGTCCCGGATCGACGAATGGAACAGGTATGTCTCCTGGGTCACGAAGCCGATGACCTTGCCGAGCGACTCGAGGCTGACCGCCCGGATGTCGTGCCCATCGATCTCGACCGCGCCGGCGTCGACGTCGTACAGCCGCGGGATGAGGTACGTGGTCGTCGTCTTGCCCGAGCCCGACGGCCCGACGAGCGCGACCAACTCGCCCGGGGCGGCCTCGAAGTCGATGGCCTCGAGCGCGAACCCGCGCGTTGCCGGCCCGACCGGCTGGTCGACGGCCGGACCGCCGCCGACGGCCTCGAGCGCCTCGCGTCTGGCGGCCCACTCGTCGGCCGCATCGACGGCGAAGCCGGCGGCGTCGCCCGTCGCACCCGCTTCGAGGACGGCGATGCCGGCTTCCTCGACGTCGTCGGTGGGCTCGGTCCGGTCGGCGCCCGCGGACCGATCGGCGGCCACGGCCGCCTCGTCATCCTCGTCGCCATCGACGGACGCGGCGTCGTCCTCGACCGGTCGCGGCGGTGCGGCCGGATAGTGGAACGAGACGTCCCGCAGCGTGACGCGGCCCCTGACCGTGGCGGGGTCGAGCACGACCGGGTCGGGCGCGTCGACGATCCCCGGCTCGAGGTCGAGGTACTCGAAGATCCGGTCGAACAGCGCCAGCGAGCCCTGGATCTCGACCTGGACATTGAGCAGCGCGCCGAGCGGGAAGAAGAGCCGGCTCTGGAGCGTGGTGAACGCGACGATCTGGCCGGCTGTCGGGGCCGTCGGATCGCCGTTCATGGCGAGCGTCGCGGCGAGCCAGTACACGAACGCCGGGGTGATGCTGAAGATCGTCCCGATGATCATGAAGAACCAGCGCCCGACCATCGCCTGGCGGATCTGGAGCGCGGCGAGTCGCCGATTGAGGTCGCGGAAGCGGTTGATCGACGCGGCCTGCTGGCCGAACGTCTTGCTGAGCAGGATCCCGCTGACGCTGAGCGTCTCCTCGGTGGCCGCGGACATCTCGGCGAGGGATTTCTGGGTCTCGGTGCTGACCGTCCGCCGGACCTTGCCGACGCGGAACGTCAGGTACAGGAAGAACGGGGTCACGGCGAGTGACAGGAGGGTCAGCTGCCAGCTGATGAGGAACATCGCGACGATCGTGCTGATCGCGACCGCCACGTTGCTCGTCAGGTTGGCGGCCGTGTCGGTCACGACCGACTGGATCCCGCCGACGTCGTTCGCGAGGCGACTCTGGATCTCCCCGGTGCGGGTCTCGGTGAAGAACCGCAGCGGCATCCGCTGGAGATGGGCATACAGCGCGTTGCGCAGGTCCTGCATGACGTTCTGGCCGACGACGTTGTTGAGGTAGGCCTGGCCGACGCCGATGAGCCCGGTGATGATCGGGATCACGATCATCAGCCCGACGTAGAGGTTGAGGTTGGTGTAGTCCTGGCCGACGATCACCTGATCGACGAGGACGCCGAGCAGCAGCGGATTGATCAGCCCGAGGAGGCTCGTCGCGAGGATCGCGACCACGACGATCGCGACCTGCGGTCGGTACGGCTTGAAGAACGCCGCGATCCGGCGGATCGTCCGCGCCCGGCGCTCCTTCGGGATCGGCGTGATGTCGTCGGCCGAGAAGCGTGTTGAGCGACCTCGACCGGCGCTGCCGCGTGCTGAGAACCCCATCAGAACGAGTGCTGGCGGCTCACCAGGCGGTGGCCGTACTCGCCTCGGTGATGCCCTTGTGCTCGAGCCAGCGCTCGGCGTCGATCGCCGCGCGGCAGCCGTCGCCGGCCGCGGTCACGGCCTGGCGGTAGCGGTGGTCATGGACGTCTCCGGCGACGAACACCCCATCGATCTTCGTCGCCGTGTGGTCGTGGACCTTGAGATAGCCCTTCTCGTCCACCTCGAGCCAGTCGCGGAAGACCTCGCTGTCGGGCTTGTGGCCGATCGCCACGAACAGGCCGTCGGCCGGCATCGTCGTCTCGGAGCCGGTGACCGTGTCGCGCAGGCGAAGCGCCTCGACATGGGTGTCGCCGATGACCTCGTCCACCGCGGTGTTCGTGTGGATCTCGATCTTCGGGTTCCGCCGGGCCCGGTCGACCATGATCCGGCTGCCGCGGAACTCGTCGCGCCGGTGGAGGAGATGGACCCGGGTCGCGAAGCGGGTCAGGAAGGTCGCCTCTTCGAGGGCCGTGTCGCCGCCCCCGACGACCACGACCTCCTTGTCGCGGAAGAAGAAGCCGTCGCAGGTCGCGCAGGCGCTGACGCCACGACCACGCAGGCGCGTCTCGCTCTCGAGCCCGAGCCAGATGGCGCTGGCGCCGGTGGCCACGATGACCGACTGGGCGCGGTACTCGACGCCCCGGGCCCACAGCCGGAACGGACGCTTCGAAAGGTCGACCCGCTCGATGTCGACGTCGACGATGTGCGTCCCGAACCGCTCGGCCTGCTCGCGGAAGCGGGCCATGAGATCCGGACCCTGGATCCCCTCCGGGAAGCCCGGGTAGTTCTCGACGTCGCTGGTGATCATCAGCTGACCGCCGGGTGCGGATCCGGCCAGGACGATCGGGGCGAGGTTGGCCCGGGCCGCGTAGATCGCCGCGGTCAGTCCGGCCGGCCCCGAGCCGACGATGATCACGTTCGAGTCGGTCCGGCCCTCGCCGCTCGCCACCGACGACCCGCCATCGAAGCCCGGCGCGGGGGCGATCGCCTCCGTCGCGAATGCGATCGGCGCGACGGCCGCGGCGAGTGGCACGGCACCGGTGTCCCCGCTGAAGTCGATCGACAGACCGCCGAACGGTCCGGGGTCGGACCCGTTCCGGTCGGTCGAAGCGGGGGTCTTGGTGGTGTCGTCGGTCATCGCGGAAGGTCGATCCCTATGCGCGGCGCCCGTAGCGGGCGGCCGGTCCTCACGATCGTACCACCGAGTGATACTCCTGGGGGGTATCGGCTGCCGCGCGCTCAGGTGCGCTCGATGACCCCGTCGTCGGGCGGGTCGAGCGTCTCCTTCTTGAGCTCGCCGATCCGCCGGCCGAGCCGCTCGCGCGTGCTCGCCAGCTCGACCCCGGTCGTCCGCGACACGCTGATCCGCGGCCGGACCGGCCGGATGCCCGGGCCGAAGGTCGCCTGGAACTCGCGCAGCCAGGCCGCCCGGAAGACCTCCAGGCGGTCGTACAGCCCGCTGTCGCCCGGCGTCCCGATGACGATGAATTCGTCGCCGCCATCGCGGATCGCCCGGCTGCCCGGGATGCGGGCGAGCGCCCGGCCGAAGGCGCCGATGACGTCGTCGCCGCGCGCCTGGCCGTGGGTCGTGTTGAACAGGCCGAACCCGGCGAGATCGATGAAGGCCACGTCCCATTCGGCGCCGGCCAGACCGGGCATCTCGGCGATGCTCCGGACGAGATCGGCGAACCAGGCGAAGGTCGGCAGTCGGGTCCGCCGATCGAGATCGATCTTGAGAGCGCCCGGCCAGCGGAAGCGGTCGACCGCCGGTCCGGTCGCTCGCGTGAGCCAGTCGACGACCGCGGCTGTCAGCCACGGAACCTCGGGACCGAGCGCCCGCCACCAGCCGTCGTCCTCCTGCGTCCGGGCGAACCAGGCGATCGTGGGTTGCGGGTCGAAGGTCGGATCGAGCGACAGCAGGAGATCCGCGGCCATCAGCGTCGTCATCACGTCCGACGGCTGGCCCGGGTCGGCCCAGCCGCCGTCGGCGGCCGCGCTGTCGGTCACGAACGCCAGCAACTCGGGCACGAGCGACGGATAGATCCGGAGCTGCCAGAGCACCGCGCCGAGGGCGGCGCTCGCCGAGACGAGCTGCTCGCCATCGAACGGGCCGGTGCCGATGACCGGTCCGGCGAACCGTCGAGAGACCGAGCCGTAGCGGTAGGCGATCGCGACGGCGAGGTACCACAGGTCGCCGAGCGTGGTCGGTGCGCGACTGAGCAGCCACAGGGCGAACAGATCGCGCCACGGGTCGTCCGCGGCCACGTGGAGCGCGAACCCGGCCTCGATCAGGGGCAGCAGGCCGGCCCGGATCGGCACTGCGGCCTCGCCCTGGGTGTCGTTCCGCTCGGCGAGCTCGGCGAGGAGCTCGAGCACCTCGACCTGGGCGATCGGCTCGACGAACCAGCGGGCGTACGCGACCGGATCCTTGACGAGCCGCTGGCGATCGCGCGGTCGCCAGTGGACGGGGGCGCCATGCGGTGCGGCGTAGAGCAGCGATCCGGGTCCGCCGCCGGGATCGAACGACCACGGGAAGTCACCGTCGCGCCCGGCCCGGTCCGCGGCCCGCGCATACGCGGCGAGGAGCTGCGGGACGTTCACCCACTCGACCCGCTTCCGGGCGAACCGGTAGGCCGAGGCGATGACCGGGTCGGTCAGCTCATGCTTGGTGATGCTCTCGCCGAGCCCGAGCAGCGCCGCGGTCGCAGCGTCGATCGCCTCCCGGCCTGGATCGCCGCGCGAGACCCGGCGGCGTCCCCGGCGGGCCGCCTCCGGCGGACGCTCGGCGATCTCGACCGGCGCGAGCGGGTAGGGACCCGGATCGATCGGACTGTCGACGCCCACCCAGCGCGTGTGGTGGATCACCCGCCGGACCGGGGTGTCCTTCCGTCGCGAGAGCGGCGGGTCGCCCCACGCCTTCATCCGCGGCGCGTCCGGGAACGTCCGGCGACCGGGCCATCGGCCCGTCCGTGCCATGTCCCCATCAGACCGTCCCTCACCACCCCTGCGGGAGCCACGCTGCGCGTCGTCTGTCGCCCTCCGGGGGCTGCGATGCGTCAGCTCGAAGTGTCCGAAGGCCGGCACCGCCGGGCTATGGGACCAACGTACCAGGACCCTCCCGGGTCACAGGCCGCGCAGCTGGGGGATCACGCTGCGCCCGAGGAGCTCGATCCGGGACGTGTCCTCGACCCCCCGGACGCCGACGATCACGTGCTGCGCGCCGGCATCCGCGAGCTCGCCGAACCGCTCGACGATCCGTTCCGGCGACTCCGTCCCGCGCGTGCCGTCCGTGCTCACGCTGACGTACTGGAGCGTGCTGCGCTCGATCTCGTCGAAGTCGCGGCCGAGCCGCTCGCAATGCCCGCGCAGGACCGCGTACTTGTGGGCGATCCGGGGTGGGTCGCCGAACACGTTCGTCGCATCGGCGTACTGGGCGACGAGGCGGAGCGTCTTCTGCTCGCCGCCGCCGCCGATCATGATCGGGACCCGCGGCCGCGACAGGGACTGGGGTGAGTTCAACAGGCGGGCGGCCTGTACGTGGCGGCCGTCGAACCGTTCCTCGCTGCCCCGCTCGCCCTGCCACATCCCGTGGGCGATCCGGAGGGTGTCCTCGAGCAACTCGAAGCGCTCGCCGAGGGGCGGGAACGGGAAGCCGAGGGCACGACTCTCGCTCTCGTTCCAGGCTGCGCCGATGCCGAGCCAGGCGCGGCCACCGGAGAGGACATCGAGGGTCGTGGTCGCCTTGACCCACAGTCCGGGTTGCCGATAGTGGACCCCGCCGACGAGCAGGCCGAGCCGGGCGCGATCCGAATGGGCGGCCATGAACCCGAGGGCGGTCATGCCCTCGAGCATCGGCTCCTCCTCCGGCCCGATGCTCCGGATCTGGAAGAAGTGATCCATGACCCAGATCGAGTCGAAGCCGACGTCATCGGCCGTCCGGACGATCCGGGCGAGCGTCGGGCCGATGGCGGCCGGTCCGCCGGACCACGAGAACGAGCTGATCTGCAGACCGAGCTTCACGGGCTGGCTCCCAGGCCGGCCGCCGACGGGTCCGTCGCGACCGGTGGTTGCAGGGTAAACGAGAACTCAGCGGAACAGATCGGCCTCGGCCACCGATGCCACGAACGCAGCGACCACCGACCGGTACGCAGCTGGCGTGTCAAGCCACGGGAAGTGCCCGGCGCCGTCCACGATCTGGAGTCGTGCCAGCCCTGGCGGGATCCCGGCGACGACCTCGCGCGCGGCGGTGACTGGGGTGATGGCATCCAGTCCGCCGACGCAGACCAGGGTCGGGACGGCGATCGAGCCGAGCTGGTCGAGCATGTCCAGCCGCCGCATCCGGTCCATGCCGGGCTCGGTCAGGTCGGGGTTGCGGACCCGACGCGCGAGCTCGTCCGCAGTCAACACGCGGGGGCCGAACGCGGCGAACACCCTGGCCCACTCGGCGTCGCTCACCGGATCGCCGGAATAGTCACGGGCGGCGAGCTCGGCCACCTCATCGCCCGCCACCCGTCGCACGCTCTCGACGAGCCGGACGAGGTCGAACCGCGCCATCGTCGACTGCAGGATCAGGGCTCGGGCGTGGCCCGGATGGCGCGCCCCGTAGCGCATCGCGATGAAGCCGCCCATCGAATGGCCGAGGACGATCGGCCGGACGATGTGGAGGGCGTCGCAGAACGCCCGAAGATCGTCGGCGCAGATCTCGAAGCTCCATCGCGCGGGGTCCGTGCGTCCCGACCGTCCGTGGTCGCGCAGATCGAGATAGACCACCTGGACGAGGTCCGCGAACGTGCCGAAGTACGGCTTGAAGTAGGTGTGGTCGTACCCGCCCGGACCGCCGTGAACGAGGATCAGCGTCGGCCGCTCGCGCATCCGTGGGCCATCCGGTACGAGCGCCGGCCCGTCCACGTCGAACCACAACCGCGTTCCATTCACATCGATCTGCATCTGGACGGCCTCCGTGGACGCCGCGTTCATGTGGCTCGACCCGGCACGTCCGGGACGGAGCGCTCAGCGGAACAGGTCGGTCTCGCCGGGGATGAGGGCCTCGCGGATCGACGACTCCGCTCTCGGGGGCCGGGCGCCGCGGACGAGTGCGGCCGGCCGCCGATCGGTCTTGCCGAGCGCGAGCTCGGCGGCCGAGGCGATCTCGTCGGCCACGGCCCGGACCGTCGAGCGCATCGTCCGGCCGTCGGCGTCCGGCAGACCACGCAGGTCGTCGAGCGGCCCGATCCCCGAGACGCCGATCGCGACATCGACGATGCCCCAGCGCCAGGGTCGTCCGAACGAGTCCGAGATGACCACGGGCAGGTCCACACCGAGGCCGTCGCGGATCGCGCCGCGGATCCGAGCGGCCGAGGCGTCCGGGTCGACGGGCAAGAGTGTGACGATCGAACCGCTCGCCGGACCGACGTTGCTGGCGTCGATCCCGCCATTGGCGCATACGAACCCGTGGGCGGTCTCGGTGATGATGACCCCGTTCGCCATGCGGACGACCCGCCGGGCCTCGCGCAGGACGACCTCGACCTGGCGGGGATCGCGATCCCAGCGCTCCGCGAACGCGATCGCCTCCGGCCGCGGCTCGACCGTGGTCAGGTCGACGATCGCACCCTCCGCTTTCGACACGATCTTCTGGGTCACGACGAGGACGTCATCCGGCCGGAGCGGCGGCGTATGCGCGTTTACGAGGCGCGCGAGCCCGTCGGCCAGGATCGCCGGAAGGTCGTCGCCCGGGACGATCTCCGGGATCCCGTCGAGGGCGAGGACCTCGAGCCGTCCGCCTGGGTCAGCCGACACGAGCCGGGTCGAGCAGGCCGAGCTCCTCGGCCAGGATGAGGTCGTCCGGGAGGTCGAGGTCGAGCGAGAGCGGTCCGTCGAGCTCGACGACCGTCGCCCCGGCCGCGGCGGCTGCGGCCAGGTGGGCGGCCCGGCTGCCGGCACCGAACGCGAACGCGATCGCATCGGGCGGGCTGACGAGGAGCGCGTTCGTCCCGCGGCCATGGCGGTCGGCGACAAGCGCCACGAGCGGGCGATCCGGGGTCGAGCGCGCGGCGCTCGCGGCGGAAGCGACGACCGATCCGATCGTCGCGGGCGTGATCGCGGGGAGGTCTGCGGCCAGGATCGCGACCGCCGTGGCGCCATCGGCCTCGGCCCAGCGGGCGGCGGTCCGCAGACCCTCGTTCAGACCGAGATCCGTCTGGCGGACCGGCGTCGCTCCGGCGGCGCTCGCCGCTCGCAGGATCGTCGGGTCGGGGCTCACGACGACGACGGAGTCGATCCCGTCGACCGCGTCCGCCGCCCGGACGGTCCGGTCGAGCAAGCCGAGGACGAGCGCCTGGCGCTCCTCCGCATCGAGCGTCGCTCCGAGCCGCGACTTGGCGCCCTCGAGGGCGTGGACCGGCACGATCGCGATGAGGCGCGACAGGTCGGCGCCGGGTCGGGTCGGGCTCACGTGGACATCCTAGCGGCTGGCCTCGGGTGCTCCGCGGACCTACCGCCTGGCGACCGTCTCGGCGAACGCGAGCATCTCGCCGGCCAGCCGAGCCCGCGCCGCGTCGTCGGTCATGACCGTGTCCCTGACGTCGGTCCGCAGCCCGAGGCCCGCGATCGCCGGAGCGAGCTCCGCATCGATCGTGTCGAGCACGAAGCCATCCACCTCGTCGGCCAGGATGCGGGCCACCCCGAGCGCGCTCGACTCGTGGCCGAGCGATGCGAGCATCCGATCGGCCGGACCCTTGAGCGCGTGCCCGCCGACGATCCCCGACAGCGCGACGACCGGGGTCCCGCCCTGGCGGGCCGCACCGATCGCCTCGCGCAGCCCGGGCAGCGCGAGGATCGGACCGAGCGAGACGATCGGGTTCGACGGCGCGATGAGGATCGTCCGGGCGGTCGCCAGCGCATCGAGAACCTCGGCCGTCGGGCGGGCCGTGGCGATGCCCGCGTAGCGGACCTCGTGGACCGTCGGTTCCTGGTGGCGGTGGACGAAGTACTCCTGGAACTCGAGCCAACCGTCATCGGTCCGGACCTCCGTCCGGACGGGCGCGTCGGTCATCGGCAGGATCCGGGCGGCGATCCCGAGCGAGCGCTGGAGGCCGAGCGCGACCTCCGTCGGCCGCGACCCGAGCCGCAGCCGGGCGCTCCGGACGATGTGCGCGGCGAGGTCGCGGTCGCCGAGCCGGAACCAGGTCTCCTCGCCGTACACCGCGAGCTGGTCGGCGACCGCGTAGGTCTCTCCACGGACGCCCCAGCCCTGGACCCGGTCGTCGAGGCCGGCGAGCGTATACATGACCGTGTCGTGATCGGGCCAGACCTCCAGGCCGTGGCGCTCGAGGTCGTCACCGGTGTTGACGACGACGGCGAGCTCGGCGCCGACGACGGCCTGGACGCCGTGCGCGAGCTTGGCGCCCCCGACGCCGCCCGCGAGGACGACGACGGTCACCCGGCTGCCGCGCTCCGCTCGCCGATGCGTGACGCGTCGAGGGCGGCGCTGCCGTCCGGTCGGGGGATCGCGTCCAGCGCGTCGCGGACCTCGTCGATCCGGGCGATCGTCTCGGCGTCGAACGGGGCCGGCAGCCGGACGATGACGGTCCCGAAGCCGAGGTCGCGATACGGTGCGATGGCGGCCGCGATCTCGGCCGGGGCACCGAGCAGGACCGGCACGTTCATGCCGGCCGCGCCGCCTTCGATCCGGTTGTGGGTCAGGAGTCCGTCGAACGCGGTCTCGGCGTCGGCCCTTCGATCGCGGATGAGGATCGGGAAGCTGACCGTCCGCTCGATCGTCGCCGGGTCGCGCCCGACGTCCGCGCAGTGGGCCCGCAGGATCGCGTCCCGCGCCGAGACCTCGTCGAGCGTCCCCGCCGTGTTCCAGCCGTCGCCATAGCGAGCGACCGTACGGAGCGTCTTCTTCGGTCCGGATCCCCCGATGAGGATCGGCAGGTGGGCCTGGATCGGTCGCGGCAGCATTGCCGCCTCGCGCAGGCGATAGGCCGGTCCATCGTGGTCGACCGTCTCGCCGTCGAGCAGACGCCGGATGATCCCGACCGATTCGTCGAGCCGGTCGAGCCGCTCGCCGAAGCCCGCCCCGAAGTCGATCCCGAGCGCGGCGTGCTCGCGCTCGAACCAGGCGCCGCCGATGCCGAGGACCGCCCGGCCGCCGCTGATGTGATCGAGGGTCGTCGCGAGCTTGGCGGTGTGACCGGGGTTGCGGAACGTATTGGCGCCGACCATCAGCCCGAGCCGCGCCCGCGAGGTCAGCGCCGCCCAGGCCGCCAGCGCGAGCCAGCCTTCGTGGATCGGCTGACGCCACGGTCCCTGGATGGCCATCAGGTGGTCCCAGGTCCAGATCGAGTCCCAGCCGGCGGTCTCCGCCTCGAGCGCCGCCTCGCGGAACCTCGGCCAGTCCGTGCCCTGCGACCAGAGCTGCGCGCCGAAGGCGGTGGTCACAGGTCCACCGAGATCCGGTCCGGCCGGAAACGGAAGCTCACGCGCTGCTGTCGGCGGAAGCGGTCGCGGATGAGATCCTCGGCCTCTTCGGGTTCGTCGGCGTGGTAGCGCCTGGCCATCTCGGCGATGTCGGCCTGGGCGACCGCCTGGTCGTCGTCGACCGTCACCGTCCCGCGCGCCTGGACGTAGCGATAGCCGTCCTCGACGCTCATGTGGATGCGCGGGTCGCGGCGGAGGTTCGCCGGCCAGCGCCGGCCGTCTGCCGAGTTGAGCACGATCTCGTCGCCGTCGAGCCGGTACCAGACCACCGCCTGGTGCGGCGCTCCGTCGGGATCCACCGTGGCGATCACGGCGAAGCGCGTCGCGTCGAGGAAGGCACGCGCCTCGGGCGACAGCGTCGGGGCCGGGTCGATCGTGTCGGGTGAGCTCATCGCGTCCGATGGTAGCCGGGCCGCCGGATCAGTGGCTGCGCAGGCCCTGGCTCAGTTCGCGACCGTGAAGACCGGCGAGGGCGCGACGGTCACCCGGACGGCCGTGCCGGGCGTCAGGCCGGCGACATCGGCGGCCGCGACCTGGGCGACGACGAGGTCCCCGTCGGGCAGCTGGACCTGGACCCGGCCGAGCGAGCCCAGGAAGCTCACCGCGAGCACGCGGGCAGCCGCCCCGTCCTCGGCTGCCAGGGTCACGGCCTCGGGGCGCACGAGCGCGGTCACCGGGCCGGTCTCGACGGATCCTGCGAGCAGCGGCACTCGCGTCCCGAGGATCTCGACGACGCGATCGCCCGCGACGCCGTGCAGCCGGTTCGTGAGGCCGACGAACTCCGCGACGAAGGCCGTCGCGGGGCGATCGTAGAGCTCGGCGGGCGCGGCGATCTGCTCGAGCCGGCCGGCCGACATCACGCCGACGCGATCCCCGAGCGCGAGCGCCTCTTCCTGGTCGTGGGTGACGAACAGGGTGGTCGTCCCGACGGCGATCTGGATCCGCCGGATCTCCTCCCGGAGCTGCCGGCGGACCTTGGCGTCGAGCGCGGACAACGGCTCGTCGAGCAGCAGCACCTTCGGTTCGATGGCGAGTGCGCGCGCCAGCGCGACGCGCTGCTGCTGACCGCCCGACATCTGGTAGGGGTACCGATCGGCCTGCTTGTCGAGGCCGACGAGCTCGAGCATCGCGCCCGCGCGCTTGCGGCGCTCGTCCTTGCCGACGCCACGCAGCCGGAGCCCGTAGGCGACGTTATCCAGCGAGGTCATGTTCGGGAACAGGCTGTAGGCCTGGAAGACGATGCCCATGCCGCGCTTGTTCGCAGGGACGCGGGTCATGTCCTTGCCGTCGACGAGGATCCGGCCGGCATCGATCTCATCGAGCCCACCGAGCGCTCGAAGCGCGGTCGTCTTCCCGCAGCCCGACGGGCCGAGGAGCGCCACCAGCTCGCCCGGCGCGATGTCGATCGACAAGCCGTCGAGCGCGTGGACCGAGCCGTACCAGCGGTGCATGTCCTGGAACTGGACGGCGACGCCGCGGCCGGAGTCCGCCGCTGCGGGAGTCTGGGCAGTCATGTCGCAAGCTCCTCCTCGGGAGCGCGTTGGGCACGCCGACCTGCACCCGGCGCGAAGCGGGCGATGATATAGAGCAGGACGAAGGCGAAGACCAGGGCGGACAGCGAGACCGCGACCGCCACGAAGGGGTCGCGTTTGCCGAGCAGGAAGATCACGACCTGGAGCGTGTTGAACGACAGCAGCGACGAGATGGTGTACTCGCCGAGGACGAGCGCCACGGCGAGGACCGACGCCGACAGGATCCCGCCCCGGATGTTGGGGACGACCACCTGGAGGATCGTCCGCGGCCAACCGGCGCCAAGGCTGCGGGCCGCGTCGGCGAGCGTCGCGACGTCGACCGTCCGGAGGCCCGAGTCGATCGCCCGATAGGCGTACGGCAGCACGAGGATGATGTCGATGAGGGCGAGGGTCAGCGGCGACCCGCCCAGTCCGCCGAGGTTCGTGCCCATCCAGTGGTAGATCGGGACGATGCCCACGACGATGACGATGGCCGGGATGGCCAGCGGCAGAAGGCACAGGAACTCGATGACCTGGCGCATGCGCGGAACGCGGACGATCGTCCACACCATCGTCGGCACCAGCAAGAGGAGCATCCCGAGGACCGTCAGGACGGCGATCTCGAGCGAGGTGAGGATGCCGTCGACGAGGTTCGGGTCCGACAGGATCGCCGCGAACGACCCGAGACTCCGGCTGCCGTAGTCGCCCCTTGTCGAGAACTCGAGCATCGCGACCAGCGGCAGGAGAAGGTAGCCGAGGACCAGGACGAGGATGGCGATCCGCGCGCCGAGCTGCAGCTTGGACCCACGGCGGCCTCGACCCGCACCCTTGGGCCGGGCGATGAGGGCACCGCCTTCCGGGCCGGCAGCGCCGATGGAGGTTCCGGCTGGCGCGGTCATCGGACCCACCGCGACGCACGCCGCTGGATGAGCGCGTAAGCGGCCATCACCAGCGAGACGACGACGATCATCCCGAGCGCGAGGGCCTTGCCCACGTTCTCCTGGCCGAGGACGACCTCGCTCTGCATCTGGTTCGAGATCTGAAGCGTGACGATCG
The DNA here is from genome assembly GCA_963783135.1 of uncultured Chloroflexia bacterium. Lineage (GTDB taxonomy): Bacteria > Chloroflexota > Limnocylindria > Limnocylindrales > CSP1-4 > Chersky-267. The sequence continues at coordinate 1,290,351 of CAWAMH010000005.1, forward strand.
GGCTGCCCTGGCTGATCAGCGCGGCGGCCGTCGCATAGGCCGAGAAGGCGTTGGTGAACAGCAGCAGCAGGGCCCCCAGGAAGCTCGGCGCTAGGATCGGCCCGCCGACGTGCCGCCAGAAGGCCCGGCTGCCCCCGCCCAGACTGGCCGACGCGTCGTACCACTCCTGGCGGAGACCATCGAGCGAGGGCAGGAAGACGATCAGCATCAGCGGGATCTGGAAGTAGGCGTAGACGACGACGAGGCCGGTCAGTCCGAACAACCAGGTCGAGTCGTAGGGGACCGGGACCTGGAGGATGTTCTTGAAGAACAGGGTCACCAGGCCGGTGCCCGCGAAGGTCGCCAGGAAGGCGAAGGCGAGCATCACCCCGCCGAACTGCGCGAGCACGCCCGATGCGGCCACGACCACCTGACGAAGCTGGGCGTTCGGGTCACCCCGGGCGACCGCCCAGGCAAGGAGCCCGCCGAAGACCGCGCCCAGGATCGCCGTGCCGACGGCCAGCTGGATGGACTTGATGAATGCGCTGACGAACGTCTCGTCGGTGAACAACCGGGACACGTAGTCGAGCGTGAATCCGCCCTCTTTCGAGGTGACCGCGCCGGTCGCCACGATCAGGGTCGGGACGATGAGGAAGAGTCCGACGTAGGCGAGGAACGGGACGAAAGCGACGTAGTTCCCGGCCCCACGCAGGCGACGTGGGCCGGCCCCGTCGTCGGCGGGGCCGGCCGCGGTCGAGGTGGGAGACGCCGGCGTGGCCGCCGGCGTCTCGGTCACATGAGCCACTCGGTCAAAGGCCCGGCTACTTGATCGAGATGAACTTCCAGTTGTCCGTGAGGTACTTGGTCGCTGCGGCGACCTGGGCAGCCGTCAAGAGGACAGGGGGCGTGGCCGGCGGATTGATGGCCGCCAGAGCGGCCTTGTCCAGGGTCCCGGCCTTCTGCATCGCCAGCAGCCGGACCGGCATCGCTCCGCCCTTCAGCCAGGTGTTCTGGCCGGCGTCGGAGAAGATGTACTCCAGCCAGCAGCGGGCGGCCGCGGGATGCGCGGCGTCCTTGTTGATCGCAGAGTTGTAGTAGGCCCCGACGGGCGGCGCGTCCGACGGGATGACCACCTTCCAGTCGATCCCCTTGGGCTTGACGACGGCGATCTGCGGGACCTGGTTGTAGGTCCAGTCCATGACGATCGGGGTCGTTCCGGCCGCGATCGTCGCCGGGGCCGGGTCGACCGGGATCAGGTTCCCGGAGTCGGTCAGCTTCTTGAAGAAGTCAACACCTGGGGCGATGTTGTCGGCGGATCCCCCGTTGGCCAATGCGGCCAGGACCACGCCGTTGAAGGCCGCCCCGGCCTTGAGCGGATCGCCGTTGAGGGCGACCTTGCCCTTGTACTTGGGATCGGCCAGGTCGGCGACCTTGGTGATGTCGCCGAGGCTCGAGTCGTAGCCGATGCTCTGGAAGCCGGTGTAGTTGTTGGTCCAGATCCCGGTCGGCTCCTTGTTGCCGTCGGGGATATCGGCCGAGGTGGCCACCTTGTACGGCGCGAGCTTGTCGGTGCTGGCCAGGGCGACTGCCGTCGTGAGGTCGAAGACGTCGGGCTGGCGGCCGGTGCCGGCCAGGTCCGTCGCCGCCTTGATCTCGGCCGCGCTGTCGACGTCGGGCTGGTCAGATTGGACCTTGATCCCGTACTTGGCCGTGAAGTCGCTGATCATCTGGCCGTAGTTCGCCCAGTCGGCTGGGGTGGCGATGAGATTGACCTGCCCCTCGGTCTTGCCGGCAGCGCAGACCTTGTCGACGCCGCCCATGTCGGCGGCAGAAGTCGCGGTCTTGGCCGCGTTCGACGGGCTCGAGCCCGTGCTGCTACAGGCGGCGACCACCAGCAGCATGGCCGCCAGTGAGACGATGAGTCGCGATCGCATGGATTCCTCCTCCGAGCGGTTGACCTCGGTCACGTCGAGCGACCGACCGTCAGCCGGGCACCTTCATCATCGCGCCCGGGGTTAACGTGTTGTTCGAGGTCGAGTCGACGATCGACGCCTCTTCGTGATCAGATGGTCTGAGCCACCTGGCTAGCCCCGGGGAGCGACACGTTGGTCGTGCTGTCACTGCACCATCCGGCAGCGATCATACGCGCAGGGATCGCTGCGTGCGCAATGACCTTACGCGGGTCTGCCGGGTCGCGCTCGGGGACGATCGCAGCCATCCTCGACGCCTCGGCGGCACGCTCGTGACGACGGGCGACGGCGCCGCATCGGTCGATCCGTTCGACGGGATCGAGCTCGTCGTCTTCGACAAGGACGGCACGCTCATCGACTTCGACACGATGTGGAGCGACTGGTCCGTCGGGCTGGTCCGCGACGTCACGGCCGCGACCGACCCGGACCTGGCCGGACCGCTGGCCGACGCGCTCGGGCTCGATCCCACGACCAGTCGGATCATCCCGGGGAGCCCGCTGTCGGGGACGCCGATGGGTCACCTGCGCGACCTGACCGCGGCCACGCTCCGTCGCCACGGCCTGTCGGAGACCGTCGTCGAGACGGCCGTCAACGAAGCGTGGGACCCTCCGGACCCCGTCGCGCTCGCCCATCCGCTGACCGACCTCGGGTCGCTGTTCGAGACCCTCCACGCTCGGGGGATCCGGGTCGCCGTGGCGACGTCGGACGACCGCGCACCGACCGAGTCGACGCTCGCCGGACTCGGCCTCGCCGCGCTCGTCGACGCGGTCGTCTGTGCCGACGACGGCCTTCCGATCAAGCCGGCACCGGATGCCCTGCTCCACCTGTGCGGCCTGTTGGGCGTCTCGCCAGCGCGGACCGCGATGGTCGGGGATTCGCCGATGGACCTCCAGATGGCCCGCACCGCCGGCGCCGGCCGGGTCATCGGTGTCCTGTCGGGCGTCGGGGTACGCGAGGAGCTCGAGCCGCTCGCCGACCTCGTGCTCGCGTCGATCGGCGAGCTGCTGACGGACTAGGCGATCCGTTCGCCCGCGCGGATCGGCAGGTCGAGTCGATTCTCCGGGGGCGCCAGCGGGCAGGCCCACGTCGGGTCGAACGCGCACGACGGCTGGTAGGCGAAGTTGAAGTCGAGGATGAGCGTCCCGCGCTCGGGGTCGCCGCCGAGGTCGGCGCTCTTCGCCGCATCCACGAGGTAACGGCCGGCGCCGTACGTCTCGGTCCCGTTTGTGGCGTCCCGGAACGCGATGAAGAGGCCGCCGGCGTAGCCCTCCATCCAGAACACGCTCAGGCGCCGTTCGCCGGTCCCGAACGGGATCGCGACCGCGCCGATCCGATGGAAGGCGAGGACGTCAGCTCCGCTGTTAGGCAGGGCGAGTGACAGGCCGCCGAGCGCGCCCGGGTCAGACGCCGGGCTCGGGCTCGAGGACGACCTCGAAGCGGAGGGCCGGAGCGTAGGGCCAGTGCCGCGCCCGGAAGGTCGGCCGGTCGGCGGCCGGGACCGGGGACTGCGGATGGGTCTTGAACAGCCGCTCCCGGGTGTCCACCCAGTGCTGCCAGGCGAGCTCGGGCCGCTCCTCGGCGAACGCCCGCACGTCCGCGTAGAGCTCGGCGACCTGCCGTCGCCAGTCGGCGAGCTCGAGCTCGGACCCGGAGTCGGCGGCCACCGTCAGCCGGCCCTCGAACGGGCCCCCGCAGCCACCGCCTCGCGCAGGGCCGCCTCGAGCAGCTCGCCGCTCCGCGTCCACGTGAAGTGACGCTCGACGAACGTCCGTCCGTCGACATGCGGGGTCGGATCGGACTCGACCGCTCGCAGCTGGTCGACGATCGCGGCGGCGAACGCCGCGGGATCCTTCGGCGACGCGACCGTGAGCGGCGGCCGGATCCCTTCGTCCGTGATCAGGCCGGCCGAGCCGTTCGCGCTCGCCACGGTCGGGACGCCCATCGCCAGCGCCTCGAGGACCTTGTTCTGGATGCCGGCCCCGAACCGCAGGGGTGCGGCGAAGACACTGGCCGCGACGAGATAGGGCCGGACGTCGTCGACGAGCCCGGTGACCGTCACGCCGGATGCCCGGCCGGCCGCGATGAGGCGGTCGGTCGGGTCGCGGCCGACGATCGACAGGTGGGCGGTCGGGAGATCGGCGCGCACGCGTGGGAGGACCTCGCCGATGAGGTACAGGGCGGCGTCCGTGTTCGGCGGGTAGTCCATGGCGCCGGTGAAGACGATCTCGCCACGACCGAGTGGCGCGCCGGCCGGGCGTCGCCAGACGTCGAGGTCGACGCCGTTGGGCAGGATCGTGGCGCGATCGCGGTCCTCCGGCGGGAGGAGCGCGTCCCGGTCCCGGACGCTCGCGAACAGCGACCGGACCGAGTCGCGCACGAGCGCCCGCTCGACCCTGCTGACCTCGATGTACTCGGCGAGCAACAGCGGCAAGCGTGCGATCGAGGCATAGCGCAGGTTGCCGCGAACCCGGCTCGATGTCGCGTCGCACACGTCGGCCACGATCGGCATCCCGGTCACCGCGCCGAGGGCGGGGTAGGTCCGCCGACCGCTGAACAGGGCGACGTCGTGGGGGACCGTCGCGACGATCGTCTCGACCTCGTCGCGCAGTCGCCGGGCGGCAGTCTCGCCGATCGACGCCGATTCGATCCGTCGCTGGGCGCGGCGCCGGAACGACCGGGTCCGACGGTGCGAGTCGACCGTCACGATCCGCTCGGTGAACGGTTCGAGCTCCGCCCGGTCCGCCGGCTCGAACCCGCTCGGCACGATCGTCAGGAGGCTGATCCGGTGCCCGCGACGGGCGAGCTCACGGATGAGGAAGTAGTGGCGCAGATAGCCACTCGTCAGCGGCCACGGGAAGCCGTTCGCCAGGTAGAGGATGCGCAGGCCGTCCGGCGGCTGCGCGCCGGACGTCGGTTCGGACTCGATCGCGATGGTCACGCACCGAGTATCCGCTGCCCGCCCGCGAGCCGTCTACGATGGGCGCTTCAGGCGACCCAGGCCCGCGCTGGCGGGCAGGCAGGAGGATGGCGTGACGGGGCAGGCGGAGATCGGCGTGTTCGGCGGCTCGGGGTTCTACTCGCTCCTCGACGACGTCCGCGAGATCAAGGTGGACACCCCCTACGGCCCGCCCTCGGACAGCCTGTTCCTCGCCGAGGTGGGCGGTCGCCAGGTCGCGTTCCTGCCTCGCCATGGCCGGCGCCACACGATCCCACCGCACCGGATCGACTTCCGGGCCAACGTCTGGGCGATGCGCTCGCTGGGGGTCAAGGCCGTCATCAGCCCATGCGCCGCCGGCAGCCTCCAGGTCCACGTCAAGCCCGGTGACTTCGTGGTCTGCGACCAGTTCGTCGACCGGACGAACGGCCGCGCCGACACGTTCTTCGACGGACCGATCGTCAGCCATGTCAGCTCGGCCGACATCTACGATCCGGAGCTGCGACGGATCGCGGTCGAGGTCATCCGCGCGCACGACATCCCGGTCCACGATGGCGGCACGGTCGTGGTCATCCAGGGCCCGCGGTTCTCGACGAAGAGCGAGTCGAAGTGGTTCGGCGACGCCGGCTGGGAGGTCATCAACATGACCCAGTATCCCGAGGCGTACCTGTGCCGCGAGCTCGGGATGGCCGTCGTCAACATCAGCCTGATCACCGACTACGATGCCGGCGTCCACGAAGGGACCGAGGCGGTGAACGCGATGAGCGTGCTCGAGGTCTTCGAGCTCAACGCGGCGCGCATCCAGAAGGTCGTGCTCGAGATGATCCGCCGGTTCCCGGCCGACCTCGATGGGCTCGGCGCGGCCGACATGCTGAAGTTCACCCGGGGCGATGGCCACACGATCAGCCCGGAGGACATCCGGCTGTTCGAGACCGGTCTGTGACGGTCCCGGACGGCTCCGCCGCGGCCACCGCCCGGCGGGCATCGGTCGTCAGACGATGAGCGAGCGCCTGCCGGTCGGGGTCTGCATCCGGACGATCCGGGCGACGGCCGACTGGTGGCTCGAGTCGGCCCGGCGGCTCGATGCCGCCGGCTATGCCGGGGTCTGGGCCTGGGATCACTTCGTCGGGATGGGCGACCGAACGGTGCCGGTGGTCGAGGCCTGGACGGTCCTGTCCGCGGCGGCCGCGACGACCAGCCAGGTGACGGTCGGACCGTTCGTGATCAACGTGATGAACCGCCACCCTGCCGTGCTGGCGCGGATGGCGACGACGCTCCAGGTCGTCAGCGGCGGCCGGCTCGTGCTGGGCATGGGCATCGGCGGCAACCGACCGGAGCACGAAGCCCTCGGGATCCCGTTCCCGCCGATCCCGGAGCGGGTCGCCCGGCTCGAGGAAGCGGTCGCGGTGCTGCGGGCGCTGTGGGCTCCCGGGCCGGTGACCCGACCGTCGCCGTTCTACCCGCTCGAGGACGCCGTCGTCAGCCCGCTGCCGGTCCCGCCACCGCCGATCATCATCGGTGGGGAGACCCGGGCCGGGGCGCGCCTGGCCGGCCGGATCGGCGACGGCTGGTCGACGTTCGACGACAACTTCGAGGCGAACCTGCCGGCCTATCTCGAGGCGCTCGAGGCCTCCGGGCGACGGCGCGCGGACCAACGGGTCATCGTCGGGTTCCAGGGCCTCGACTGGCTCGGTGACGAGCAGCTGGCGGGGACCCCGTGGGTCGAGGCGCCGCGCGAGACGTGGGAACGCTGGAAGGCGGCCGGCGCCGACGACGCCATCGTCACCGTCCGGACCACCGCCGATGTCGACGCCCTCGTCGCCGCGACCGACCGCTGGTAGGTGGCTCCGGCGGGGGTCGGGACCGGTCCGTGGCACCATGACCCGGTGACCCCGACTGCAGCGCCCCCGACGACCGAGCTCACCCAGAGCTGCGTCCGCTGCGGCGCGACCGTCCCGCTCGGGACGTCGATGTGCGAGGACTGCAATCCGCTCGGGCTCAAGCAGCCGGCGCCGAGCCAGGCCCACGGCACGGTCTTCGTGGCGATCGTCGGGGCGGTGATCGGCCTGGCGATCCTCGGGCGGCTGGCCCTGAGCGGGATCGGCCCGTTCGATGGCCACGTCGGCAACATCGTGTCGGTACCGCCGGGTCTGGCGGTCACCCTGACCGTGACGAACCGGGGAACGTCCGCCGGGTCGACCACGTGCCGGATCTTCGACGCGGCCTCGACCGGGATCGGCCCCGATGCCGCGTTCATCGTCAGCCCGCGGATCGACCCGGGCGCGACCGTGTCGTTCTCGAAGGAGGTCACGATCCTGGGCAGCACGGTCCGGCCGCTCGCCGTCGAGTGCACCGGCCCGTGACGGCCGACGCTTCGGCCGGCACGCTCGAGCTCGCGTTCGCGGCCGATCTCGCGGTCCGCGCGGGCGAGCTTCTCGTCGACCGGCTTGGGCGGGTCGAGTCGATCCGCCACAAGAGCCCGAAGGACGTGGTGACCGAGGTCGACCACCTGTCCGAGGCGCTCATCATCGACGCCATCCAGGCGACGTTCCCGGGCGATGCGATCCTCGCCGAGGAGTCCGGCCTGGCCGGGTCGACCCACGGACGGACGTGGGTCGTCGATCCGCTCGACGGGACGATCAACTACGCCAACGGGATCCCGCTCTTCTGCGTCTCGATCGCGCTGGTCATCGACGGCGTCCCGACCGTGGGCATCGTCCGAGATCCGGTCCGCGGCGAGACGTTCGGAGCGACCCTCGACGGACCAGCCACGCTCGACGGACGGCCGATCCAGGTGAGTTCCAAGCCGCTGCTGTCGGACTTCGTGATCTCGCTCGCGATCGACGGCCCGGAGCGGGCCGAGCGTCTCGATGCGATCCGGGACGAGATCCGGGTGTCCCGCCGGCTCGGCACCGCGGCCCTCGCCCTGGCCTACGCCGCGGCCGGTCGGTTCGACGCGTTCGCCCAGACCCACGGTCTGTCGGTCTGGGACGTGGCGGCCGCGGGGCTCATCGCCCAGCGGGCGGGAGCGACGATCACCGACACCTCGGGCGGGCCGTGGCTGGATCTCGACCGCGGGACGCGCACGATCGGCGTCGTCGCCGCGCCGCCGGACCACCATCCGCGACTGCTTGAGCTCGTCCGCGCGCCGTCCTGACCCGCTGCGCGCGCCCGATGCGGTCCGCGCGTCGTCCGCCGGTCAGCGGTCCTCGAGCCAGCGGTGTGGCCGCGAGCGCGACCGAGCCAGACCGATCTCGTCGCAGAATGCCTGCCAGCGGGCACGCGGCGTCCCACGCCAGCGCAGCTCGTCGACCGTCGTTTCCGGCAGCGGCGCGTCGGTGCGCAGCCGGGCGAGCGTGCGGTACAGGTAGACCTCTTCGCGTCGCTCGCGGAGCGTCGCCGCCAGCGAGACGGCGCCGCGGACCGCGATGTCCCAATCCGACGCCTGGGCGGGGATCGTCTCGAGTGAGCCATAGCGCAGGAGGACCGCGGCGGCCGACTTCGCGCCCCAGCCGGGCAGCCCGGGGTAGCCATCGGCGGCGTCACCGACGAGCGCGAGGAGGTCCGGGATCGAGCCCGGCCTGACACCCCACTTCGCGATGACGCCGGCCTCGTCGTAGACGAGTCTCCGGCGCCGATCGAACATGACGACTCGCTCGTCGCGGACGCACTGGGCCATGTCCTTGTCCGGCGAGCAGATGACGACCTGGTCCACGCCGGGATCGTCGGCCCAGCGTGCGACGGCGGCCGCGATCGCATCGTCCGCCTCGAACGCGACCATCGGCCAGAGGCGGATGCCGAGCGCTTCGATCGCTGCCTCGGCGATCGGGAACTGGGCCAGCAGCCGCGGATCGACACCGACGCCGGTCTTGTAGCCGGCATAGAGGTCGTTCCGGAAGGACTCGATGACCCGGTCGGTCGCCGCGCCGAGGTGGGTGGCGCCCTCGTCGCGCAGGATCGCGAGCAGGTTCTCGACGAGCCCCCAGGTCGCGGTCAGGTCACGCCCGTCGTCGGCCAGGACGGGCGGCCGCGGCGCGTAGAACGCGCGGAACAGCTCGTAGGTCGCGTCGACGAGGTGGAGGCGCACGGGGCGGTCGTGGGCTCGGCTGGTTCGGCGGCGAGGGCGGCCGGTCAGTCGGTCGTCGCCGGCCCTTGGGTCGGCGAGCCGGCATGGCCGTTCCCGCTCGTCGCGGCCACGACCGGTGCGATCGGCGCGGTCGGACCGGTCGAGGTCGGCCCGAGCGCGGCGCCGGCCCGATCGGCCTCGATGAGCGACTTCAGCCGTTCGAGATCGGCCTGGAAGACCCGGCCGAGGATCGGGCCCTGGATCATCGAGCCGAGGTTCGGCAGGATCGGCGGGATGAGCGTCTCAGCCCACTCGACCCGCGTGCGACGACCGCCATCCAGCGTGTCCAGCGTGATGATGCCGTCGCCCGTGAATCGACCGAGGTGGCGGACCGCGTAGCGGTGCGGCGGCGCGAACTCGACGACCTCGATCGGGTCGCTCACGGAGATGCCCAGGATCCGGATGTCGCCCTCGGCGCGCGTCCCGACCGCGGGTGGCCCGGCCGTGGTGACCCGGACGGCCTTGAGGTCGGTCATCCAGTCCGGCTGGTGCTCGAGGTCGGCGAGCCGCTCCCAGACCACGCCGATCGGCGCATCGATCTCGATCCGGGTCCGGATCGGCACGCGGATCGGTTCGCCGTCGTCGTCCACGGACAGGCCGCCGAGCCACCGATCGGCCAGGACGGCGGCTGCCAGCCCGCCCAGGGCGGTCGCGAGCGTCCGTCGGATCATCTTCGTCCCTCCTCGAGGATGTCGACCCCGGCCGCGGCCATCTCGGCCAGTGCCCGGTCGCCGTCGCCGGCCGCCAGGTCGACCGCCCGGATGGCCTCGACGAGCAGGCTCGTCGGATGGCCGAGGCGGAGGGCATCGAGCGCCGTCGCCTTCACACAGTAGTCGGTGGCCAGCCCGCTGACGACCACCCGCCGGACGCCGTGAGCGGCGAGCAGTCCCTCGAGCTCGGTCGGGCGCTCCGCCCCGGTCGCCGGGTCGCGGGTCGTGAACCCGGAGTAGCCGTCCTCACCGGAGGTGCCCTTGCGGACGATGGGGCCATCGACGATCAGCCCCGGATGGAGCTCCGCGCCCCATGACCCGGCGACGCAGTGGACCGGCCAGATCCCGCCGTCCTTGGCGAAGTGCGGCGTCGTCGGCGGGTGCCAGTCCTGGGTGTAAACGACGAGTGCGCCGTGCGCCCGGGCTCGGGCGACCTCGCGGTTGATGACCGGCACGACATCCGCGCCGCCGGCGACGCTCAGGCCACCCGCCGGGTCCGCGAAATCGTTCTGGACGTCGACGACCAGGATCGCGCTCGTCGGGTCGTAGCGCTCGTCGGGGTCCATCGTCCGAGGCTACCGCACCTCGGCCTCAGCCGCCGCCCGGGCCGTCGCCGATGAAGAACCGGCTGAACGGCAGCCGGCGCAGCTCCGGGAACGTCTCCGCCATCTGGAGCGAGTGCCGGTTGAGCGCCAGGACGACGAAGCTGACCGCCCCGGCCAGGACGAACTGGATGAGCGTCGGTGGCCGGACGAGCGTGTTCACCCCGAGCAGGATGGCCGTCGCCGCGACGATGATCAGATAGACCCGCAGGTGCTGCCAGTCGAAGATGCTGATCCCGGTCCCGAGCCGGAGCCCGGCCTGCTTGAGGAGGTTGTGGATGACCAGCGTCGCGGTGGTCCCGATCGCGGCACCGAGCGCACCGTAGAGCGGGATCAGGACCAGGTTGAGCGCCACGTTCGTGATCGCGGCCACGATGTTGATGACCACCGCGTAGCGGATGATCCCGAAGATCCGCAGGGTGAGTCCGTTGAAGCCGAGTGCCGTGTTGAAGTAGTAGCCGAACGACAGCAGTGCCATGTACACCGCCGAGTCCGCGTAGCGCTGGCCGTAGAGCAGCAGCGTCAGCGCCTGGGCCATGGTGAACGTCAGGGCGAACAGCGGGAACGACGCGACGGCCATCCAGATCGCGGTCCGCCAGTAGAGGTCGCGGACGCCGTCGCGATCCTGTCGTGCGTAGAGTCGCGCCGCGGCCGGCATGAACAGCAGCGTGAAGCTCGAGATCACCAGCGTGTTCAGGCCGGCGGCCGGCTGGACGACCCGCCAGGCAGCGACCGAGTCGAGGCCCTTGAAGTGCTGCAGGATGATCACGTCCGACGTGTTGAGGAAGATGTACACAAGATCGGTCGTCAGCAGCGGGATCGTGAACAGGAGGATCTCGCGGGCCGGGATCTTCATCGACGACGAGCGGAAGCGGGCGATCATCCCGCGCCGGCCGAGGACCTGCCACAGGATCGCCACGTAGAGCGCGATCCCGAGCGCCCCGGCCGCGACATAGCCGACCGCGAGGAAGCCGACCCCGCTCCCGCCGACGATCAGCAGGATGACGACCGCGAGCCGCAGCCCGGGCCCGAGGACGTACTTCCGGAAGAAGATCGACTGGGGGCTCGCGAACACCGACATGAGCGAGGTCAGGACGTCGTCGAGCGCCTGGATCGGCGCGAGCAGGATGAGGATCAGCAGCAGCGAGACCGCCTGGGCCTGGTTGACGTTCGCCCCGACGATCCAGCCCTGGAGCAGGTAGACCGCGACCACGAGCACGGCGCCGAGGGCGAGGATCGTGCCGGCGACCATGACGATCGTGCCGAGCAGCCGGTCGTAGTCCTCGTGCTCGTCGTAGACCGACAGGAACCGGGCGACCCCCCGGTCGAGACCGAACGTGATCAGCGTCTGGCCGAGCGCCACGATCGAGAGGGCGTACGCGAACGCGCCGTACGCCTCCGTGCTGAGGTAGCGGACGATGAGGACCTGGACGACGAAGTTGACGCCCATCGACATCGTCCGGCCGACGAGCATCAGGCTCGATCCGCGGATCTGGCCGGTCGTCTCCTTGCGCGCCTTGGCGGTCCCCTCGGCCGAGCTCGCGGCGTCCTCGGTGGTCGCCTCGGCCCCGGTCGCCGCGGCGGCGTCCGGGTCGTCGGCCATCATCGCCAGGTCGGTCGCGATCGACTCGGCGGACTCGGGTGGTTGGCCGGGGGTCACTGGTCCCACGATCCGGTCTGACTCCCTGTGGAGCGCCCGATCGGCCGCCCGGCGCGGCGCGCGGCCACCCTCCGGCGGGCACGGCCGGTCGGGTCGAGCGGGAGGATACAGGGTATCCACGCCGGGGGCCGTCGGTCGGTGACCCGACGCACCGGGCGCGCGAACGGGACGAAGGTTGCGGGACGGTCCGTCCCAAACCGATTAGAGTGCGCTGCGGCCGGCCGCGCCGCCCGCGAGGGTCGATGCCAGCGAGGAACCGCCCAGCACCGATGTACTTCGACGAGTTCAAGCACCAGCTGCCCGACATCGACGAGTCGGAGACCTCGGAATGGCTCGAGTCGCTCGACCAGGTGGTCGCCGACGAGGGCGAGAACCGCGCCCGGTTCCTCATGTTCAAGCTGCTCAAGCGAGCGCGCCAGCTCCACGTCGGCCTGCCGCCGCTGACCCAGACCCGCTATATCAACACGATCAGCCCGGAGCAGGAGCCGTTCTTCCCGGGCGACGAAGAGCTCGAGCTGCGGATCCGACGCCTGGTCCGTTGGAACGCCGTGGCGATGGTGCTGCGGGCGAACAGTCGGTTCACCGGGATCGGCGGCCACCTGGCGACGTACGCCTCGGCCGCGACCCTCTACGAGGTCGGCTTCAACCACTTCTTCCGGGGCAAGGACGGCGACGCCGCGGCGGGTGACCAGGTCTACTACCAGGGTCATGCCGCTCCGGGGATCTATGCCCGGGCGTTCCTCGAGGGCCGGCTGAGCCAGGATCAGCTCGACCACTTCCGGCGCGAGACCGTCAGCGGCCAGGGCCTCAGCTCATATCCCCATCCCCGGCTGATGCCCGAGTTCTGGGAATTCCCGACGGTGTCGATGGGGATCGGCCCGATCAGCGCGATCTACCAGGCCCGGTTCAACCGCTATCTCCAGAACCGTGGCCTGAAGGACACGTCCGGCTCGCGCGTCTGGGCGTTCCTCGGCGACGGCGAGATGGACGAGCCGGAGTCGATCGCCGGGCTGTCGCTCGCCGCTCGCGAGGGGCTCGACAACCTGACGTTCGTCGTCAACTGCAACCTCCAGCGGCTCGACGGACCCGTCCGCGGCAACGGCAAGATCATCCAGGAGCTCGAGGGCCTGTTCCGGGGCGCCGGCTGGAACGTCATCAAGGTCGTCTGGGGTCGCGAGTGGGACGACCTCCTGGCCCGCGACGTCGACGGCGTCCTCGTCGAGAAGATGAACGACACGCTCGACGGCGAGTTCCAGAAGTACGCCGTCTCCGGCGGCGCCTACATCCGCGAGCACTTCTTCGGACCGGATCCGCGCCTCCGCCGGCTCGCCGAGCACCTCACCGACGACGACCTCGTGAAGCTCCGCCGCGGCGGCCACGACGGCCGCAAGGTGTACGCCGCCTACAAGGCTGCGACCGAGTACGTCGGCGCGCCGACGGTCATCCTCGCCCACACGATCAAGGGCTGGACCCTGGGTCCGGGCGTCGAGGCACGCAACATCACCCACCAGGCCAAGAAGCTGTCCGAGACCGAGCTCAAGATCTTCCGCGACCGGCTCCAGCTGCCGATCCCCGACGCCGAGCTCAAGGACGCGCCGTACTACCACCCTGGCCCGGAGTCGGAGGAGGTCCGCTACCTGCGTGAGCGCCGGGCGAGCCTCGGCGGGTCGCTCCCGAAGCGGGTCGTCCGGGCGAAGCTGTTCGGGGCCGTCGCACCCACGATCGACACGGAGTTCGCGGCGGGCAGCGCGACGGCCGTGAGCACGACGATGGTCTTCGCCCGGCTGCTCCGCAACCTCATCCGCGACCCGGAGCTCGGCCAGCGGATCGTCCCGATCGTGCCCGACGAGGCCCGCACGTTCGGCCTCGACCCGCTGTTCAAGGAGGTCGGGATCTACGCCGCCCTCGGCCAGCGCTACGAGCCGGTCGACTCGGACCTCGTTCTGAGCTACCGCGAGGCGCGCGACGGGCAGGTCCTCGAGGAGGGCATCACCGAGGCCGGCTCGATGGCGAGCTTCACGGCGGCGGCCACGGCCTACGCGACCCAGGGCGTGGCGATGATCCCGTTCTACATCTTCTACTCGATGTTCGGCTTCCAGCGGACCGGCGACCAGGCCTGGGCGCTCGGCGACGCCCGCGGCCGCGGCTTCATGATGGGCGCGACGGCCGGTCGGACGACCCTCCACGGCGAGGGGCTCCAGCACGACGACGGGCACAGCCTGCTCCTGGCCTCGACGATCCCGAGCGTGCGCGCCTACGACCCGGCGTATGCCTACGAGCTCGCCGCAGTGGTCCGCGATGGGATCGAGCGGATGTACGTCCGGGGTGAGGACGTCACGTTCTACGTGACGATCTACAACGAGAACTACGCGATGCCGCCGATGCCGGCCGGGGTCGCCGACGGGATCGTGCGCGGGCTGTACCGGTTCGCCGCGCCGCCCGACGGCGTCGCCGGGAAGGGCGGCCGGGTCCGGCTCGTCGGCAGCGGCTCGATCCTCCAGCAGGTCGTCGAGGCGCAGCGGGTCCTCGGCGAGCGGTTCGACATCGCGGCCGAGGTCTACAGCGCTCCGTCGTTCCAGCAGCTCCGGCGGGACGCGCTCGACGTCGATCGCTGGAACCGCCTCCACCCCGAGGCCGACCCGCGCGAGCCGTATGTCCGGACCGTCCTCGGACCGGACGGTGGGCCGGTCGTCATCGCTACGGATTGGCTGAAGGCCGTCCCCGACCTCGTCCGGCCGTGGCTGCCGGACCACACGATCGTCCTCGGGACCGACGGGTTCGGGCGGAGCGACACGCGCGAGAACCTGCGGGCCCTGTTCGAGATCGACGCACCGAGCATCGCCGCCGCCGCGCTGAGCGGCCTGGCTCGATCCGGCGGGATGGCCGCGAAGAAGGCCGCCAAGGGGATCGCCGAGCTCGGGATCGATCCGGACAAGCCGGACCCGCTCGCGCTCTGACCCGGGGGAGGTGCCGATGAAGCGGACGATCTCGGTGAGTGGATCCGGCCGTGCCCCGACCAGCCCCGATATCGCCGACGTCCAGCTTGGCATCGGCGTCACGCGCAAGACCGTCGGCGAGGCGCGGACCACCGCCGCGGAGCTCGGGGCGCGGGTCCTCGCGGCGCTGACCGGACTGGGCGTCGCGCGCCCGGACATCCGGACGGCCGCCCTGATCGTCCAGCCCGAGTACGACTACAAGGACGGGGTCCAACAGCTCCGCGGCCAGTCCGTGACCCAGCAGTACGTGGTCGTGGTCCGCGACCTCGAACGGCTCGGCCGGGTGGTCGACGATGCCCTCGCGGCGGGGGCCACGACCCTCGACGGCGTCGCGTTCCGGACGGCCGACCCGGCACCGGCCTTCGCGGCCGCCCGGGTGGCGGCGTTCCGCGACGCCCGATCCCGGGCCGAGGCGCTCGCCGCGGAAGCCGGCGTCGTGCTCGGCGACGTCATCGTGATCGCCGAGACCGATCCGACCGGTGCCCCACGCCCGTACAGCCTGGGCAAGGCCTCCCGGCTCATGGCGGCAGAGGCCGCGCCGACCCCGATCGAAGCCGGCGAAGGCGAGGTCGTGGTCGGCCTGTCGGTGGTCTTCGCGATCGCCTAGCGCGCCTGGTGCCGGTGCGCACCGCGGGGCGATACCGACCCGGGAACCGTCTTCGACGTCGGCACGTCTCGTGGCCACGCGGCCATCCTCCGGCCGCCGCACAGACGGAGCTCGCCAAGATGGCATCGACCACGATCACCCTGCCGATCCCCGGATCCCGGATCCGCTGGCTCGCCCTTGGCCTGGCCGGCGGCGCGCTCGTCGCGGCGATCGCCAGCCCGGCCTTCGCCCCGCGACCGACTTACGGCGTCGGGACCGACGGGACGGCCCCGGAGCACACGATCAGCGTCAGCGGTACCGGCCGGGTCGTGATCAGCCCGGACATCGCCGACCTGCGGGTCGGGGTCCTGGTCAACCGCCAGACCGTCAAGGCGGCTCGCGAGGCCGCCGCCGCGTCGATGACGAAGGTCGTCGACGCGCTCAAGAAGCT
This sequence comes from uncultured Chloroflexia bacterium, assembly GCA_963783135.1. Classification (GTDB taxonomy): domain Bacteria; phylum Chloroflexota; class Limnocylindria; order Limnocylindrales; family CSP1-4; genus Chersky-267. Next base: position 1,306,366 of record CAWAMH010000005.1, read on the forward strand.
CGGGATCGCCGACAAGGACATCCAGACGACGACGATCTCGCTCCAGCCGGTCTACGACTATTCGACGAACACGAACCCGCCGCGGCTCACCGGCTACCAGCTCAACAACGCCGTCGCGGTCACCGTCCGCGACCTTGACAAGGTCGGCGATGCCGTCGATGGTTCGCTGGCTGCCGGCGCCACGACGTTCGACGGGGTCACGTTCCGGGTCGAGGATCCGGCCAAGGCCGAGCAGCAGGCGCGCGAGGCCGCGATGGCCCAGGCGAAGTCGAAGGCCGAGACCCTGGCGAAGGGCGCCGGAGTCTCGCTCGGTGGGGTGGCCTCGATCAGCGAGACCGCATCGCCGGTCCCGTACCCGATCTACTACGCCCGCGATGCGGCTGGTGTCGCTGCACCGGACAAGTCGACCCCGACCCCGGTCGAGACCGGCTCGAACGAGGTCACGGTCAGCGTCGCGGTGAGCTACCTGATCCAGTAGTCCGGGGGACAGAAGCGTCATCCCCACGGGGGCCAGGCGGGAGTCGGACGGAGGAGCCGGCTCCCGCCTCCGTCGTCCCGGCTCGGGCGACACGTGCCGCTACGGCGCGGCGACGATCCGGAACAGGTCGCCGGACGAGAGATCCGTGAGGTACAGGCCGCCGGCCTCGTCCTCGCCGAACGACGAGATCGTCCGGCCCGAGTCGAGCACCAGTCGGGCGGTCTGCGGACCGTCCTTCGCGGCGTCGAGCGCCCAGATGTTGCCACTGCACGAGTCGCCGTAGAGGTAGCCGCCGTAGAGCGGCGCCTGCGTCGCGTCGCGGGCCACGAAGCCGCCGACGATCGCACAGCCGAGGCTGTGGCCGTACTCGGCGACCGGCAGGACGAGACCGGTCGTGTCGCAGGTCTCGGACTCGTAGCAGTGAGCGCCTTCCATGATGTTCCAGCCGAAGTTCGGAGCGACGTTCGGCGACTCGGTCGCCCGGATGACGTCGACCTCCTCCCACAGGCCCTGGCCGACGTCGCCGATCCACAGGTCGCCGGTCACCCGGTCGAACGAGAAGCGCCAGGGATTGCGCAGGCCGGAGGCGCGGATCTCGGGCCTGGCGTTCGGATCGGTCGCGAACGCCGCATCGGCCGGGATCGTGTACGGCGGGTCGGACCCGTCAGCGGCACCCGGATGGATGCGCAGGAGCTTGCCGAGCAGGCTCGTGAGCGACTGGCCGTTGCCCATGGGATCCCCGCCGGAGCCGCCGTCGCCCATCGCCACGTAGAGGTCGCCGTCAGGCCCGAACGCGACGTCGCCGCCGTTGTGGTTCGGGAACGGCTGGTCGATGTGGAGCAGGATCCGTTCGCTCGCAGGGTCGGCCTGGTCCGGGCTGGCGGCAGGGACCGTGAACGACGAGACGATCGTGTCGCCGTTGAGATCCGTGTAGTCGACGAAGAGGCGCGGATCGGTCGGGAACTCCGGGGCGAACGCGAGACCGAGCAGGCCGCGCTCGCCCCCCGCGAGGATCCGCTGCCGGATGTCGAGGAACGGCGTGTCGGCCACTCGGCCGTCGCGGACGATCTTGATCCGACCGGGCTGCTCGACCACGAACAGGCGGCCGCTCCCGTCGCCGGCGTTGACGACATCGACCGGACTGATGAGATCGCCCGCGACCGGCGCGAGGCCGATCTTGAGCGCGCCGAGGTCGAACGGACCGGTCGGCGGGGCGATGATCGACGGGGCGGTCGTCGGTCCGATCGACGGAACGGGTGTGGCCAGCGAGGTGCCGGTGGGACTCGGTGTGGCCGCCGTCCCGCAGGCACTGGCGACCAGCGCGAGCGTCGCGACGGCGGGGCCGAGGCGACCGAGGCGCGGGCGGGGCCTGCGCTGGCGACCGGACATGCCGCGAAGGGTAGCCCAGCGGCTATCGTTGGGCGGATCGAGCCCTGTTCCAGCGGAGGAGCGTGGATGCATGCGTTCGAGCTGACCGGCGTCGAGGCGCAGCGCGCGGCCGCGGGCCGGCCATACCTCGAGTTCCTGCGGGTCCCGGCGTTGAGCGTCGGGCTCTACACGCTCGAGGCCGGTGCGGTCGACGGCCAATCGCCGCACACCGAGGACGAGGTCTACGTGGTCATGGCCGGCCGCGCCCGGATCACCGTCGGTGACGAGGTCCGCGACGTCGCCCCGGGCTCGACGGTCTATGTCGCGGCGACCGTCCCACACCACTTCCACGACATCGCCGAGCGGCTCGAGATCCTCGTGGTGTTCGCGCCGGCCGAGTACTCGCTGGCGGACGACTAGGCCGGTCCGTCCGCAGCCGGTCGGCTCCCAGTCGCGATCCGGTCCGCGAGGGCGATCGCACGGCCGGGTGAGATCCCGGTCTCGTCGTGACGGAAGAACGCGTAGGCGTCCATGTCGGCGTCGAGGAACGGGGCGATCCGGGCGGCCCACGCCTCGAGGGCCGCATCGCCGTACTCGGTCCGGCGGAGGCGGAGGTACAGGAACGGGCCGGTGACCCGCACGAACGGTGGATCGTCCATGTCGTCGAGATCCGTGGCGCACAGCACCGCGCCGTGGGTCTTGAGCAGCGCGAAGGTCTCGTCGACGTGCCACGTCCCGTGCTGGAACTCGAGCGTCAGCGGGAACCGCTTCGGCCACAGCTCGAGGAGGCGAGCCAGCCGCTCGTGTCGCTCATCGGTCCGGGCGACCTCGCCAGGGACCCGGTAGAGCACGCACCCGAGCCGCTCTCCGAAGGCGTCGAGGGGTCGCGTCAACCAGCCCACGCTCTCGGCCTGGTCGTCGCCGAGCAGGGCTCGCATCGCCCCGCCGCGCTGGGCCTTGACGGCGAACCGGAATGACTCCGGCGTCCGGGCGAGCCAGGCGGCGATCGCCCGCTCGGAGGGTTGGCGATAGAACGTGTTGTTGAGCTCGCACGCGCTGAGTCGCTCGGCATAGGCGCGCAGGAGGTCCTCGCTGCGCAGTCCGGGCGGGTAGAACGTCGGCGCCCAACCGGCGTAGGCGAATCCGCTCGTGCCGATGCGGAAGGTCCCGGTCACGCCGGGCGGTCCAGCCGGAGGATCCGCCGCGCGTTGTCTCGGTAGATCCGCCGGAGGACGTCCTCCGGGAGGCCGAGCCCGTGGATCTGCCAGCGGCCCTGGCTTGGGACGTCCTCGGTGCCGTAGTCGAATGACTCGTCCCACGTCTCGAGGAAGCGGTAGTGGAGTCGATAGACCGCCGGGTCCGGCGGCGCGTCCGTGCCGAACAGGATCCGGTCGACGTGGCGCAGGAAGAACGCCCGGGCCGAGTACGGCTGGCGGCCGAGCTCGCCGAGCCGGGCGGCGATGTCGACCGCCAGGTTCGGATGCGCGTCGAGCAGGCGCGAGACCAGCCCGAGGTCCTCGGCTGCGCAGCCGACGTGAGCGCCGACGAACGTCGTGGACGACTGTCGCCCGATGAGCCGGTCGAGGCCGGCGAGGAGCTCGTCGAAGGTCGGGAACCCGGGCGCGTCCGGGACCCCGGGCGGCCGCGTCGGCCAGAAGTGCCAGTCGGGGTGGTCGGTCAGCTCCTCGTAGCGCTCGTTCGTCGCGTCGAGCGGCTGGAAGAACGCGATCGGGTCGGCGATGTGGATGACGACGGGCAGGTCGAGCTCGGCGGCCGTCTGCCAGAGCGGGTCCAGCCGCTCGTCGTCGATCGCCACGAGCCGACCGTCGTCGTCCCGGGCCCGAAGTCCGAGCAGCTTCCAGACCTTGAGCCCACGCGCCCCGCGACGCACCGAGTCGCGCAGTCGGGCGGCCTCGGTCGCCCCGAACGCTGGGTCCTGTGCCCAGGCGTCGTAGTCCAGACCGGCGAAGACCGCGAGCCGGTCCGGGGCCGCCCGCTGCCACCGGTCGATCTCGCGCGACAGCTCGTCACCGGATCCGCCGTCGAGATCGACCAGGGTCTCGACCCCAGCCTCGTCGAGCGTGGCGAGGAGCCCGGCGGCGTCCCGCGACGACCAGTCGCCGCCGAACCCCGGGCCGAGATGGTTGTGGGCGTCCACGACCGGGAACCGGGGGCGCAGGACCTCGTGGACCGGGACACGCAGCGAGGAGCGCGGCCGGTAGTCGGCCAGGCGGATCATGCCGGGTCGAGGAGGACCACCTGGCCGAGATGGCGCGGGGCATCGGGGTCGCGGCCCCGGACGAGCGCCTGGCTGAAGGCCAGCGCCTGGCCGGGGTAGAGCAGCAGTGGCAGCCGGGCCCACGGGTGCAGGCCGTGCCCGACGAGCGAGCTCCAGCCGGCCACACCGCGGTCGGCCAGCTCGCTGTCGATCAGCCAGGTCTCGGCCCCGAGCCCGCTCGCCTCGCGCAGGACACGGGCCTCCTCGGTCGCGCCCGGCCCGCCGATGAGCCCGACGACGAGGACGCCCGGCTCGCAGACCGAGATCGGGCCGTGGCGGAACTCGAGCGGTTCGTAGGCGTCGGTCGGGATCTGGCTCGTCTCGGTCAGCTTCAGGCACCACTCCGAGGCGATCCCTCGGGCGGGCCCGCCGCCGAGCACGACGATCCGCTCGTGGTCGACCGAGCCGAGGCGATGCCCGACGTCGGCCGCGGCGACCGCCTCCGGCCAATGCTCGGGAAGCGTGTCGAGGTCGCTGGCCAGGCTCTGGTCGGGGGCGACCCCGGCGATGATCCGGAGCAGCAGCGCGAGCATGCTGGTGAACGACCGGGTCATCACGATCGCCTGCTCGTCGCCGGCCGGCGACAACAGGACCCGATGCGCCCGGACCGCCAGCGGGCTGTTGGCCCGGCACGTCACCGCGACCGTGAGGTGGCCCGCCCCGCGGACGCGCTCCGCGACCTGGACCGCCTCGGAGGTCGAGCCGGACCGCGAGATGAGGATGACCGGCTGGCGACCGGCCAGGCCGGTCCCGAGCACCCCCGTCGGGCGGAGGATGAGCTCCGAGAGTGGCGCCGCGACGACGATCCGGCCGGTCATCTCGCGCGCCACGGCGGCGGTGACCTGGGCCAGGTAATACGACGAGCCGGCTCCGCTCAGGACGATCCGGTCGGCGTTCGCGAACAACGACGCGACGTCGCGTTCGGCTGCCCGGGCCGACCCGAGCGCGGCGTCGATCGCGGTCCCGGAGGTGGACGCCTCGCGCCACGACCGGAGCGTGTCGAGGTCCGGCATCGGCGAGGACCCGGCGGTCGAGTGGTCGGTCATCGGTCGGTCATCGGTCGGTCATCGGTCGTGCAGCTCCACGGCGTAACGGTAACGGTCTCCGCGGACCGTGCTTCGGCAATGTTCGATGGGCCGGTCGTCCTGGTCGAACGCGGTGCGCTCGACGCGCAGCGCCGGCGCGCCACGCGGCTGGTCGAGGAGCGCCGCCTCGGAGGCGCTGAGGAGGATCGGCTCGAACGTCTCCCGGGCGCGCGTCGGACGGCAACCGTACACGCCGGTGAGCGTGTCATACAGCCGGACGCTCGAGAAGTCGACCGACTCGAGCCCCGGGAACCGGGCCGCGGGCAACCGGCTCGTCTCGACGACGATCGGCTCATCGTCCGCCAGCCGGATCCGGCGGAGCGCCACGACGGCCGTGCCGGGCGCGATGCCGAGCGCCTCGGCCACGGCGACCTCGGCCGGTTCGACGGTCAGCCCGAGGACTCGCGTCCCCGGCACGCGACCACCGCGCTCGATCTCCCGGCTGAACGAGTAGAACCCGCCGATGGTGTGCTCGAAGCGGGCCGTCGCGACGTACGTCCCGAGACCACGCCGGACCTCGAGCGCACCGACGGCGATGAGCCCGCCGAGCGCCTGGCGGACCGTCGCCCGGCTGACGCCGTAGCGATCCATGAGCTCGAGCTCGGTCTCGACCCGGGCGCCCGGCGGCAGGTCGCCCGTCCGGATCCGGTCGCGCAGGTCGGCCTCGATCCGACGATAGAGCGGCCGGCCCTCGACCCGTGCCACGGTCAGCCCTTGATCCCGGTCATCGCGATGCCCCGGACGAACTGGCGCTGGGCGACGATGAACAGCACGATCATCGTGGTCATCGTCGGTCTCCTCCTCGTCAGGCGGTGGCGGTGCCACCGAGCCAGGCCGGGAGCCACTCGGCTTCGGCCTCGATCATCGCGTCGATCAGGCGCCAGGCATCGTCGAGCGTCAGGTGGCTCTGGACGATCGGATCGGTCATGACGGCGTGGTAGATCGCGGCGCGGTCCTCGTGAAGGGCGGCCCGGACCGTCAGGCCCTGCATGTCCACGGCGGTGCGCACGTAGGCGGCGAGGTGGAGCGGCAGGTCGCCCATCGCGGTCGGGTGGACCCCATCGGCGTCGACGACGCACGGGACTTCGACGCAGGCGTCCGCCTCGAGGTTCGGGATGAGCGAGCCACGGTTCATCACGTTGCCGACGATCCGGGCCGGAGCGCCGGTGGTCATCGCCTCGGCGATCGTCGCGGCGTACTCGCCGCTGCGTTCGATGTCGAACGGCTCGCCGGCATCGAGCCGCCGCTTCGTCTCGGCGTACTCGTCGAGATTGCCGGCCACCCGATCGAGGTACTCGCCGATCGGGATGTTGAAGCGGTCGATGGCATCGCCGGCCGCGTCACGCTTGCCGATGAACCACGGGTTGTACTCGGCATGGTGCTCGGACGACTCCGTCAGGTAGTAGCCGAGGCGAGCGAACAGGTCCGCCCGGACCAGGTCGTCGGGTGGCGTCCGGCCGGCCGCGACGAACCGGCGCAGGTCCGGATAGAGATCCCGGCCGTCGTGCTCCAGGCGGAGCAGGAAGCCATGGTGGTTGACCCCCGACGTGTCGACGACGATCTCGTCGCGCGGCAGGTCGAGATAGCCCGCCAATCGGTCGACGGTCCAGAACACCGAGTGGCACAGCCCGATCACCTTGATCGAGGTCGCCTCGGCCACGGCCCGGACGAGGACCGCCAAGGGGTTCGTGTAGTTGAGCAGCCAGGCATCCGGGCAGATCTCGGCCATGTCCCGAGCGATGCCGACGACGACCGGCACGGTCCGGAGCGCCCGGAAGACGCCGCCGACCCCGACCGTGTCGGCGATCGTGTAGCGCAGGCCGAACCTGGCGGCGACCGCGAAGTCGACCCGCGTCGCCCGGGCCCCGCCGACCTGGATCGTGTCGACGACGAAGTCGGCGCCACGGAGCGCTTCGCGCCGGTCAAGATGGGCCGAGATGGTCGGCTCGGCGTCAAGCGCTCCGGCCGTCCAGCGGGCCATCCGCTCGGCGGTGGCCAGCCGCTCGGGGTCGATGTCGTGGAGCGCGATGTCCGCGGACCGGAGCGCCGGGCTCGACAGGATGTCGCCGAGGAGGTTCTTCGTGAACTCGACGCTGCCGGCGCCGACGAGGACGATCCGGGGCATGTCCACTCCGCGCAAGAGGCGCTGGTCCGGCGGCGACATCCGGACGTCCGTACGTCCTATCCTAGACGCTCCGCGGGCCGGATGGAAGCCCCCGCGTCGATCGGGGAGACGGCAGTGATGGACGACGCGGGCGGGCTGCCGCTCGGCCGGATCCGTGGCTTGCGTGCCTGCGCCTCGGCCCGCGGGATGTTCGCGGTCCTGGCGCTCGACCACCGCCAGAACCTGCGTCGCGAGCTGCGGCCGGACGATCCGGCCGCGGTCACCTTCGAGGAGATGGTCGCGTTCAAGCGAGCGGTCGTCCGCCACATCGGCGGGACCGCGACCGGCGTCCTGCTGGACCCGGAGATCGGCGCCGCTCAGGCGGTCGTCGACGGCTCGCTGCCGGCCGGTTGCGGGCTGCTGGTGGCGATCGAGGCGACCGGCTACGACGGTCCTGCGACCGCGCGGACCAGTCGCGTCCTCGACGGCTGGAGCGTGGCGAAAGCCAAGCGGCTCGGTGCGTCGGCGGCCAAGCTGCTGATCTACTACCACCCGGACGCGGCGAACGCGGCCGACCAGGAGCGGCTCGTCGGGGAGGTCGCGGCGGACTGCGTCGCGTCCGACCTGCCGCTGTTCATCGAGCCCCTGTCGTTCTCGATCGATGCCGCCGAGCCGAAGCTGATCGGCGCGGCGCGCCGGCGGGTCGTCGTCGAGACCGCGCGACGGCTGACGGCACTCGGCGGCGACGTGCTCAAGGCCGAGTTCCCGTACGACCCGGGAACCACCGACGCCGGCGCCTGGCGCGACGCCTGCGCCGAGCTGGACGAGGCGTCGCGGGCGCCATGGGTGCTGCTGTCGGGCGGCGTCGACGACGGGACGTTCGAGGCGCAGGTCCGGGTCGCCTGTGCGAGCGGCGCGAGCGGTGCGCTCGTCGGCCGCTCCGTGTGGGCCGAGGCCGCCGCGCTGACCGCGCCCGACCGGGACACGTTCCTCGCGACGATCGGGCGGCAACGGATGAAGCGGATCGTCGACCTGGTCGACGCCGAGGCGGTCCGCTGGGACGCACGGCCGGGCCCGCTCGTCCCGACGCCCGAGGTCGGCGAGGGCTGGTATCGCGGGTATCCCGGGTGACCGAGGAGCGTCGGTTCGACCTGCTCGTCGCGGGCGAGCTCAACCCCGACATCCTCATCGTCGACCCGACCGCCACACCGGCGTTCGGTCAGGTCGAGACGATCGTCGACGCGATCAAGCTGGAGATCGGGTCGTCATCGGCGATCGCCGCCTGCGGCGCCGCGCGACTCGGCCTGCGGACGGCGTTCGTCGGCGTCGTCGGCGAGGATGCGTTCGGCTTCTTCATGCTCCGCGCCCTCGAGGATGCCGGGATCGACGTGTCCGGCTGTCGCGTCGATCCGAGCGTGCCGACGGGCGCGACCGTCGTGCTGACCCGCGGCGCGGACCGGGCGAACATGACGGCGATCGGTGCGATCGCGTCGCTCCGGGCGGGCGACGTCCCGCGCGAGCTCCTCGGCGCGGCGCGCCATCTCCACGTCGGCAGCACCTATCTCCAGCCCGCCCTCGCGGCCGGTCTGCCGGCCCTGTTCGACGAAGCTCGCTCGCTCGGGCTGACGACGTCGTTCGACTGCAATTGGGACGCGACCGAGACCTGGGATGACGGGATCGACCTGCTCCTGCGGGCGGCCGACGTGTTCCTGCCGAACCTCGAGGAGGCACGCCGGATCACCGGCAAGATGGCCGCACCGGCGGCCGCGAGCGAGCTGATCCGACGGGCGACCGAGGGCCGCGAACCGGGCCGGTCGTTCACACTCGCCGTCAAGCAGGGCGCGGCGGGCGCGATGGCGATGCGCGGGACGTGGGAGTTCGAGGTCGCTGAGGCGTCGGTCGTGCCGGTGGACCTCGTCGACACGACCGGCGCCGGCGATTCGTTCGATGCCGGTTTTCTCTATGGCGTGGTCGCCGGCTGGCCCCTGCGCGACGCGCTCGACCTCGGCGTGGCCTGCGGCTCGCTGTCGTGCACGGGCATCGGCGGCACGGCGGCGCAGCCGACGCTCGAGCAGGCTCGGGCCGCGCTCGCCGGCGCAGGACACTGAGCGCGACCACCGATGCGCCTCGTGACGGTCACCCCGAACCCGTCCATCGACCGGTTGTACGAGCTGGATCGGCTCGTGCGGGGCGAGGTCAATCGTCCGACGACCGAGACGCTCGTGGCCGGGGGCAAGGGCCTGAACGTGGCCCGGGCGGCGACCGCCCTCGGGGCCGAAGCCCGCGCCGTCGGGCTGCTGGCGGGGCACGCTGGTCGATGGCTGGCCGACGCCCTCGCCGCCGAAGGCATCGTCGGGCGCTGGACGTGGACCGCCGGCGAGACCCGGAGCTGCTTCGCGATCCACGACGCGCAGGACGGGACGCTGACCGAGCTCAATGAGGCACGGCCCGACGGTCGACCCGACGACCTGGGCGGAGCTGGTCACGGCGCTCTCGACCGAGCTCGTCCAGGGCGGCGTGGGACTCGTGACGATCTCGGGCAGCCTGCCACCGGGTGCGCCGATCGATGGCTCGCGTGAGCTCGTGTCGGTGGCGGCCTCGCTCGGCGTGCCGGTCGCGCTCGACGGCGGCGGCGAGCCCGTGCGGCTCGCGGCGACGGCACGGCCGTGGCTCGTCAAGCTCAACGAGGCGGAGGCGGCCGCCACGCTCGGCAAGCCAGCCGGGCCGCCCGGTCCGTCCGGCGAAGCGGCGGTCGTCGAGATGGCGCGTGAGCTCGGGACGTGGACCGGCGGTGCCGTCATCGTGACCCGCGGTCGAGCCGGCGCGATCGCGCTCGACCCGGATGGGACCGTGCTTCGGGTCGCGCCGCCGCACGTCGAGGGCCGCTATCCGGTCGGCAGCGGCGACGCGTTCCTGGCGGGCGTCGCGGTCGCCACGCTCGACGGCCGGGGGTTCGTCGACGCACTCCGGCTCGGTGCCGCGGCGGCGATCGCCAACGCCAAGGTCCGCGGTGCGGCCCGATTCGAACCGGCCGAGGTGGCCCGGGTCGAGCCGGGCGTCCGGGTGGAGACGTTCGCCGGCTAGGTCAGTCGGGCAGGCGGTCGGGGTCGGTGACCGCCGGATCGCAGACGGCCGGTCGCCCCTCGGCGCGGACCCGGTCGCCGATCGCGGAGCAGGATCGCTCGAGCGCTTCGAGATCGACCGGCTGCACGCTGTCGAGGAAGTACGCCTCGATGCCACGCAGGTGGGTCCGGCTCGCCGTCCGGAGCCGGGCGTAGCCCTCGTCCGTGAGGACGGCCTCGGCGCCGCGACCGTCGGATGCGCAGTGGCTGCGCGCGACGAGCCCGTCCGCCTCCAGCCGGTCGATGAGGCGGGTGACCCCGCTCCGGCTGAGGACGATGCTGTCGGCCAGCTGGTTCATCCGCAGCCGGCGGTCGGGTGCCTCGGCCAGCTGGAGCAGCGCGACGTATTCGGCCAGCGTCATCGCTTGCTCGGCGCGGAGGTCGTCGTCGAGGCGACGACTGACGAGTGCGTGCGCAATGAGGAACGCCCGCCACGATGCGAGACGGGGATCGCGGGGGCTCAGGCGGCGCGCTTGACCGAGAGCGACCGCCTGCTCGGTGGACTCGCTCATGGCCGCATCATACCCGACCCCTAACTTGTTGACAATGCAACTATCTGGGTATATCGTTGCGCATGCAACCACATCCGGCCGGGGTGGCTCGGGCAGACTTGCGCGATAGGGACGATGAACACGATGAACGACACGACTGCCTGGAAGATCGATCCGGCCCACACCGATATCGCCTTTTCGGCGAAGCACATGATGGTGACCACGGTCCGCGGCAAGTTCGACCAGGTCGAGGGCGAGCTGGCCCTCGACGAGACCGATCCGAACGCGACCGTCGGCGAGATCCGCATCGCGGCGGCGAGCCTGTCGACCGGCTTCGACGCCCGCGACCAGCACCTCCGCTCGGCCGACTTCTTCGACGCCGACCGGTATCCATGGATCGTCGCCCGGGTCTCCCGCGTCGACCGCCACGGCGACGCCTATCGGGTCACCGCCGACGTCACGATCCGTGACATCACGCAGCCGGTCACGTTCGACGCCGAATTCAACGGGATCGTCCCCGGGATGCGCGGTGGCCGGCACGCCGGGTTCCACCTGTCGGCCAAGGTCGACCGCGAGGCCTGGGGTCTGGCCTGGAACGTCGCCCTCGAGGCCGGCAGCTGGCTCGTCGGCAAGGACGTCACGCTCGACATCGACATCGCCCTCGATGAGATCGCGGTCGGCGTGGCTGCGGAAGCGGCTGCCGAGGCGCCCGAGCGCGCCGTCGCCTGACCTCGGGTCAGTCCGTCGGGGGCGCAGCCGAGCCTCCGGGCGACCCATCCTCGCCGTCCGCGACCGCCGGGCCGGCGGCCTGCGTCGGAGCTGGGGCCTGCGCCGGATCGATGGTCGGCGCGGGATCGTCCGTCCCAGCCGGGTCCGTCGCCGGCAGGCGGACGACGAGACCACCGTCACCCGACAGGCCGACGGTCTCGCCGCCGGCCTTGACCATCTCCTCGACCCGCGGCACGTCGCGGAAGATCTGGCGATCCATCTCGAGGAGCGCGTTGCCGATCGCCGCGCCCATCCGGCGATCGGACCGGACCCGAGGTCCGTCCCAGGCCTCGATCGCCGACGCCATCAACGCCGCCAGGCCCTGTTCGAGCTCGACCGGGCGAGGCCAACCGAAGCCCAGCCGGAACGACCGGCGCGGCTGATCGAACCAGTGGCCGGGACCGACCACGGTCCCATGGCGCTCGAGCAGGATGCGGTAGAACGCGTCGACGTCCACCTGGATCCCGGCCCGGAAGCGCGGGAACCCGACCACGCCGCCACGGGGCTCGACCCACTCGAAGATGTCCTGGCCGGCCAGCCAGTCGCGGACCGTCGTGAGCGCGGCGGCGATCCCGTCGCGGATCCCCGGGAGGCGATCCGGCCGGCGGGCGAGCGCGACCTCGGCGATCGCCTCGTCGACGACCGAGTTCGTGATGAGGATCTGCTCCTTCGCCGCCAGGAACCGGCCCTGGAGGTCGGCGTCGGTGGAGATCAGCCAGCCGATCCGGATGCCCGGCAGGCCATCGGACTTCGACAGCGACGAGACGCCGATCACCCGCTCGGAGAGCGACGCCGCCAGCGGCAGCGGCGCAGCGTAGGTCATCTCCCGGTAGGTCTCGTCGACGAGCAGGCGCGCTCGCGGGTGCGCCTCGACGATCCCGACGACCGCCCGGACGGCCGCCTCGGACATCACCTGGCCGGTCGGGTTGTGCGGTGTCGTCAGCGACACGAGCCTCGTGCGCGGGGTCATCAGCGCCGCGATCCGATCGGGGTCGACGACCCAGCCGTCCTCATGGCGCAGGTCCAGGTGATGGACGATCGCCCCGATCGCCCGCGGCGTCTCGAGGTTCGAGGCGTAGTTCGGGCGGACCACGATCGACTCGTCACCCGGCCCGAGCAGCGTCGTGTGGACGATGAACAGGGCGGCGGCTGCCCCGGGCGTGACGAGCACGTCGTCGGCACCGAGTCGCGGCGCCGGCGCTGCGATCGCCGTCCGTAGCCCGGGCCGGCCGAGGTGGTCGCCGTACATCAGGACGAGGTCGTCGAGCTCGACCGCGAGGTCGCGCAGCGGCGTATCCGCGACCGAGCTCTCGGCCAGGTTCGACCGGATCCGGCGATAGCCGGATTGCTCGGGCGACTCCGCCTCGATCGGCATCCGCCGGTAGTCCACGTGCCCTCCTGCTGCGCGCTGCCGGCGGGATGTGCGGTTGGCCCTTCCCGCCGGTCGGGTGCGCGCCTATCATCCGCGGAACGCTCGCCGATGGTCGGCGCGGATCTGCCGGGGTCTCGCATCCAGGAGTCGTCGATGGCCAGCACCGGAGCGGCCCTGCGCGCTCGCCGCCTGCGCGCGGCTCGACTCGCAGTCATCGTGTCGATCGCCGGAACGCTGCTCGCCGCCTGCGGCGGCTCGTCGGCCGACGGCGGTGCCGGTGGCGGTGGCGCCGCCGGTGGTGGATCGTTCGAGGCCGTCATCCCGCTGATCGCGAAGGACTTCGGCACGGCGATGGTCTCGGCGGCCGACGACAACGGCACGCTCAAGATCACCCTCGTCGACGGGGCCGGGAGCGGGATGGCCAAGCTCTTCATGTGCGCCAACGTCCGGCCGCGGCTCAAGGAGGCCGGACTCGATGGCGCGAAGGTCGTCATCGTCGAGCAGTCGGGCAAGCTGCTCTCGACCGAGGCCGACTGCAAGTCCTGAGCCACGTGACCGGAGCGCCGTCCTCGCGTGCCCCCGCCCCCGACGTGGTCGTCGTCGGCGGCGGGATCGTCGGGGCGTCGGCCGCGGCGTACCTGGCCGCGGCCGGAGCGGCCGTCACGCTGGTCGAGTCGGAGGCGATCGGGGCCGGCGCGTCGGGTCGCAACTCGGGCGTCGTGCAGCACCCGTTCGATGGCGTCCTCACGGGGCTCCACCTCGCCACGGTCGAGGCCTATCGCGAGCTGACGCTCGATCCGGGTCTCGGGTTCAGGATCGGGCCCGCCCCCGCGGGATTGCTGCTCGTGTCACTCGGCGCCGACGGCGCGCGCCGGATCGCCGCGGAGCTGGCGGCGGCCTGGCCCGAGTTCGAACCGGAGTACCTGGACCCGGCCAGCCTCCATGCGGCCGAGCCCGGCCTGGCGCCGGGTCTCTCGGCCTGTCGCGTCCGGATCGGCTATCCGGTCCCGCCGGCAGCCGCCACGCGCGCGTTCGCCGCCCTCGCCGACCGGCGTGGGGTGCGGGCAGCCATCGGCCTGCGGGTCGTCGAGCTGAGCCGGTCGGGCGACCGGGTGACCGGGGTCCGGCTCGGCGACGGGTCGTCGATCCCGGCCGGGGCCGTGCTCATCGCCGCAGGACCGGCGTCACCCGAGCTCATCGATCCGACGGGCCGATGGCGGCCGATCCGATCGGTCTGGGGCGTGGTCGTCGACATCGGTCTGGCCGATCCGCCGAGGCACGTCCTCGAGGAGGCGGAGATGGACGACGCCCTGGGCGACGTCGGCGGCCGCCCACGAGCCCGTCGCCGAGCCCGCGGAGGACGACGGCGCGGACGCATCCGGCGACCGGCCGGAGTTCAGCCTCGTCACCGCGGCCGGCCGATCCAGCCTCGGATCGACATTCCTCGAGCGTGCGCCCGACCCGTCGGACTGGATCCCTCGCCTGGTGGCTCACGGGCGACGGTTCGTCCCGGCGATCGCAGATGCCTCGATCGGCGCGGTCCGCGTCTGCGCCCGTCCCGTGTCGGTCGACGGGCGACCGCTCATCGGCCCGATCCCGGGTCGTACCGGTCTGTACGTCGTGGCCGGTCACGGCCCATGGGGCATCTCGACCGGTCCGGGATCCGCCCGGCTGGGGGTCGAGGCGATCCTCGGGTCGGCGATGTCGATCCCGGCGGAGCTCGCCGCGGGCAGGTTCGGACCCGTCGACTGATCCGGGATCCGGCACGCGGCCGGACCGACCGCTGATCGGATCAGCGCCAGCTGTCGGCGTCGAACAGGTAGAACGTCGTCTGGGCCCAGATGCGGCGCAGCGCCGCGGTCCGCTCGCGCACCTGGTCGGACGAGATCGATCGGACCACGCGGACATCCTCGAGGCCGGCCGTGTCGGCCGGACCGCCGGTCGACGAGCGCAGCTCCGCCGAGGCCGGCCGCTCGATGCGCCGCGTGCTCGACTCGACGAAGGCGATGGCGACGTAGCCCGGCATCGTTGCAGCGTACGCCACCGATGTGCCGGTCGGCCAGCCCTCGGAGCCCGCTATCCTGAGCGCCATGGAGACGACGCTGCTGGCCTACGGCGCGCAGAGCATGACCGACCCGCTCATCGATGTGCTCGTGAAGCGGCCCGGCGCGGCGTTCGGGCGGGCGTTCGACGATCCCGCGCACGGGTTCCTCCACGCGGTCGATCTCGAGGTCGCCCAGCGTGAGCACGATGCGTTCACCGAGCTGCTCGCGAGCCTGGGACCCACGGTCCACGAGCTCGGCGCGGAGAGCGACTCGCCGGACCTCGTCTACCAGTTCGATCCGCTGCTCGTGAGCGACCGGGGCGCGATCCCGCTCCGACCGGGCAAGGCGAACCGGCGCGGCGAGGAGCTGCTCTCCGAGGCCTGGCTGAACGCGCGGGGTGTGCCGACCGTCGCCCGGATCGAGCCGCCGGGCACGATCGAGGGCGGCGACACGTTCTGGCTGCGCCCGGACCTCCTGTGCATCGGGCGGACGCTCCGAACCAACCGCGAAGGGGCGCGCCAGCTCGACGCGATCGTCCAGGGCGACGTCCGCGTCTTCGATGTCCCGTACTGGAAGGGCTCGGCGGAGCTCATCCACCTGCTGTCGGTCATCTCGCCCGTGGCCGACGAGCTCGCCGTCGTCTACCTGCCACTCCTCCCGGTCGGGCTCTGGGAGCTCCTCGGCGACCTCGGGATCGAGCTCATCGCCGTCCCCGACGAGGAGTTCGAGACGCTCGGCTGCAACGTCCTGGCGGTCGAACCCGGCGTGGTGATCATGGCCGAGGGCAACCCGCGGACGGCGTCGAAGCTGGCCGGGGCGGGCTGCGAGGTCCATACCTACGCCGCGGCCGAGATCGGCGTCAACGGTTCGGGCGGACCGACCTGCCTGACCCGGCCGATCCGGCGCGAACCCTCGGCCTGAGCGCGATGACCGTCTCGACGGCGGCGAGCCGGGCGGCCGAGGCTGTCGTGCCGTCGATGCTCGTCGACGATCTGCGCGCGCTCGTCCGCATCCCGAGCATCACCGGCTCGGAGGAGGCGGTCTCGGACCGGTTGCTCGAGCTGCTCAGCCTCATCCCGGGCGTCGCCGCGGGGGCGTTCACCCACGACCCGGCCGTCATCCGGGCGGACCCGGAGTGGCCCGGCGAGGAGATGCCGAGGGCGACCCTGCCGGTCGTCGTCGGCCGGTTCGGTCGGCCAGGCGGCCGGCGGATCCTGCTCGTCGGCCACACCGACGTCGTGCCACCCGGGCATCCCGCCACGTGGACCGTCGACCCGTGGGCCGGCGAGATCCGCGACGGCCAGCTGTACGGACGCGGCGCCTGCGACATGAAGGGCGGGCTGGCCGCCATCCTCGGCGCGCTCCGCGCCGTCGCCGAGACCGCGCCAGCCGACCGGATGTCGGGCGAGCTCCTCGTCGCCTTCGTGCCCTCGGAGGAGGACGGTGGGCAGGGCATGCTCCAGGCGATCCGCTCCGGCGTGACAGGCTCGATGGCGATCATCACCGAGCCGTCCAACCTCGATGTCGTCGTGGCCCACGCTGGCGCCCTCACGTTCCGGCTGACGGTCAACGGTCGGGCCGCGCACGCCTCCCAACGACGGGAAGGCATCTCGGCGCTCGACAACCTGTGGTTCCTGGCTCGCGCCCTCGAGGCCGACGAGGCCCGCCGCAACGCGCTCGAGACCGACCCCCTGATGACCGCGCTCGGCCTGCCGTACCCGACGATCCTCGGGATCGTCCGCGGTGGCGAGTGGGCGTCGACGGTGATCGACCGCGTCGTCGCAGACGGCCGGTACGGCGTCCGTCTCGGCCAGTCGCCGGCGGACGCCGAGCAGGAGCTTCGCGCGTGCATCGCGGCCGCCTGCGCCGACGACCCGTTCCTGCGCGACCAGCCGGCGACCGTCGAGATCGTCGGTGGCCGCTTCGGCTCGGCCCGGGTGGCGTCGGACCATCCGCTCCCGGTCGGGCTGGCCCGTACCGCCGAGGCCGTCACCGGCCGGCGCCCCGACCTCCTGGGCGAGCCGTACGGCGCCGACATGCGGCTCCTCGTCGACCAGGGCGCGACGCCGACGGTGATCTTCGGGCCGGGTGACGTCCGCGTGGCCCACAGTGCCGACGAGCGGGTGCCGCTGGCCGAGGTCGAGGCGTGCGCCCGGGTCCTCGCGGCGTGGGCCGTCGATGAGCTCGGCTGAGGGCGATCCGTCGGACTCGCGCCGGCTCAGTCCGGGCCGAGGACGGTCGGCCGCAGGCCGTAGACGCGGCCGCGCTTGAGGTCAAGGTCCTCGAGCTCCGTCGTCGTGTGGACGTCGTAGGTAGCGAGCTCGACCAGGGCGTCCGTCGGCAGGTAGCGCCGACCCGGATCGCCGACGAGGACGTCGACGCCGCGGGCTCGGGCCTGGAGAAGCCAGGGCAGCACCCGCTCGGCGAGCCGGCCCTCGTACCAGCAGTCGCCGGCGAGGATGACATCGACCTCCGGGGGCTCGTCGTCGAGCACGTCGCGACGCACGGTCGCGACCCGCCGACCGTTGGCGCGCGCGTTGCGCTCGATCGCGGCCACCGCAAAGGGGTCGATGTCCGCGCAGGTGGCCTCGGACGCGCCGGCGTCGAGCGCGACGAACGCACACAACCCGGAGCCCGAGGCCAGGTCGAACACGCGCCGCCCGGCCACGCTGTCGGGTCGGTCCCGGAGGTAGCGCCCGATGGCGAGACCGCCGGCCCAGGCGAACGCCCAGTAGGGCAGTGGGGCGTCCTCGTCGCCGGTCTCGACCTGGACGGCACGCCAGAGCGGCAGCACCTCGTCGGCCAGGTGGAGGCGGATCCCATCGAGGCCGATGACCGGTCGAAGTCGGGTGTGGCGAAGGACGAACGCGCGCGGGGAGGTGGGCATCGCCGGACTGTACGCCAGGCGGCCACGCGGCTCCCGCCGGGTCGGATGTCGCTCCGGGCTCGGTCAGACCTGGTCGGGAAGGTCCATGGCGCCAGTGGCCTGGTCCGCGGCGACCTCGACGAGCCGGCAGAACGCGTTGACCAGCCGCATCTGCTCGGCGGTCCGGCAGGCGACCGTCAGCAGGTCCGGGCTCGACACGACGATGGCCAGACCGCGCGCCCGAGAGACCGCGACGTTGAGGCGATTGCCCGAGTAGAGGAACTCCATGTCGCGGGGCAGCTCGTCGGGGCTCGACGTGGCCGTCGAGAAGATCGACACCGGGGCCTCCTGACCCTGGAACTTATCGACCGTGCCGACGCGGACGCGGGCGCCGAGCCGGTGCTCGATCGCCGCGTGGATCTCGGCGACATGGGCGTTGTACGGCGCCACGACGAGGATGTCAGCGGCCGTCAGCGGTCGGCTCCGGCCCTCGCGGT
Organism: uncultured Chloroflexia bacterium; assembly: GCA_963783135.1. Classification (GTDB taxonomy): domain Bacteria; phylum Chloroflexota; class Limnocylindria; order Limnocylindrales; family CSP1-4; genus Chersky-267. The sequence goes on from CAWAMH010000005.1 coordinate 1,324,840, forward strand.
CGGTCCACCGCTGTCCGACGAGGGCGACGACGAGCTCGGCCACCACGGTCGCCTCGAGGGTCGAACGGGAGGCGTCCCCGGGTGGATCACCGGCCGGTAGCGGATGCCGGTCCCCGACCCACCGACCGACTGTCGGGCGTTCTTCGGATCCGTCTCCAGGCGGCCGTCGTAGAACAGCTCGCTCACGAATGCGTTCACCCGCGGGTGCATCCGGTAGGTGACCGGCAGGAACAGGCCGCGATCCGGTGGCAGCGTCCGCTCCGCGCCGAGGATGTGCTCGAGCGCCGACGCGCCGGCCCCGTCGGGATGGACGCCCTGGCTGACCTGGGGCAGCTGGTTGGGATCGCCGAGAAGGACGATCGATCGGGCCGCGGTCGCCGAAGCGATGGCGTTGGCGAGCGACTGCTGACCGGCTTCATCGATGAACAGGACATCGATCGAGCGGTCGAGGTCGGCCCGGGCGAAGAGCCAGCTCGTCCCGGCGACGAGGTCGACCGTCCCCTCGGCGAGCGCTCGGGCGATCTCGTCGTTCGACGCCTCGGTGACCTCGTCGAGGGCGTCGGCCGCTTCGCCGCCGTCGATCCGTTGGAAGGCCCGGATCGGCACGCCGGCCTCGCGCGCGGCCTCGATCGTCTCGACGAGGAGGTTCGTGATGGCCTTGTGGGCCTGGGCCGAGATGCCGACCCGGCGCCCGGCCCGGATGAGCTCGACGATCATCCTGGCGCCGGTGTACGTCTTGCCGGTGCCCGGCGGACCCTGGATGGCGAGCACCGTCTCGGCCGCGGGCAGCTCGATGGCGATCCGCCGCCCGGCGTCGACCGCCATCTCACCCGGCTCGCGGATGTCGGTTCCCGTGGCCTGTCCGGGGATCCTCGGCGGTCGCCGGAGCAGGAGGTCGCGGACGGCCCGATACGGACCGTCGCCGTCGACGCCATGGCGGATCACCGCGTCGGCGAGCCGTCCGAGCGCTTCGCGCATCGCCTTGCCGTCCAGCGGCTTGGTCTTCAACAGCGCCCGCGGCGCCGGCGCGTCGCTCTTCTTGCCGCGCGTGATCAGGAGCTCGCCGTGCTCGTCGTCGACGGCTTTGATCGTGACCCCCCGGCCGGACTCGTCCTCCCAGCCCGTGGCTCCCGGGGTGACCTTGTGGTCCTGTGGCGGGAAGGTCAGCCGGTGGATGAACGACTGACGCTCCTCGCCCACGACTCCGTGGTCGACGAGCCCAGCGAGCGGCTCCGACTCGCCGACGAGATCGTCCAGGGGCAGCTCGCGCAGCCGGAAGTAATCCCACCAGGCTTGGCGCGCGTCGCGGCGGTGCCAGTCGAGGAGCGCGGCCAGCAGCCATCGGGCGGCCTCCTCGTCGTTGCGGCCGGCCGGATCGACCGTCGCGCCTGAGGTCAGTGCGGCGACCCGACGGAGCGTCTCTTCGGAGATCGCGACCTGGGCCTCGCTCGGCAGGCCGGTCCCGATCGTGGGCCGCTCGAAGGTGGTGTGGAACCGCAGCTCGGCCTCCGAGCGGCGCGCCTCGAGCCAGTCGCGCAGCCCGCGGGTCGAGACGCAGTCGTCCCGGTTGTAATCCGCGAGGTCGCGCAGGTGGTCGGGGTCGTGATCGCCGAGCCAGCGCTCGTACTCCACGACGCTGAACCCGGCCCGCGTGATCGGCCCCTCCCGTTGTGCCAGGTAGAACCGCTCGATCCGTTTGATCGAGTACGAGTCGACCGACGCGCGCAGCCCCTGGCGGACGACCTGGTAGAGGTCCACGAGGACGCCGGCGCGGAGGATCCGGTCGATCTCGTCCTCGCGCGTCGCGTAGCGGGTCATGAGTCGCCGGAGGGCGGTCTTCTCGTAGGCGGCGTAGTGGTAGACGTGCATCGTCGGATCGCGCTCGAGCCGGCCGATGACCTCGTCGACGAACGTCTCGAACGCGGCCTTCTCCTGGTCGCGGTCGTGGGCCCAGATCGGGTGATACCGATCCGCCCCGTCGACGACATCGGACCAGCCGAGGAGGTATTCGAGCCCGGCCTCGCCGATCCATGGATCCGCCTCGATGTCGAAGAAGACGTCGAGCGCGGACGGGACCGGCAGGGCCGCCAGGCCGTGGAACGGCTGGTCCTCGACCGGCGGCAGGAGCTCGTAGAGCAGCTCGCCGGCCCGGCGCCCGTCGAGCTGGATGGCCGCCTGGCCGCGCAGCCGCTCGAAGGTCGCCGGGCTGAGCTCCGGGATCGCGAGCCAGGGGGCCGTGTCGCCGAGCCGCGCCACGGTGCCGATCCCGGCGCCCATGAGTCGCGAGGTCGCGGTCCGGGTCATGCCGGCCACGAGCGACAGGTGATCGTCCGCCTCGCGTCGGGCGACGCAGGTCAGCCACCAGCCGCAGACGCGGCAGTGGTCGACGGGATCGGGATAGGTCGGGGCCGGCTCGGTCGCCCCGAAGACGCGGTCCTCGAAGCGGGCCTTGACGAGCCGGTGGAACGCCGCGAAGTCGGCATACCGATGGTCGTGGCTCTGGCCGTCCCCCGTGACGACCGTGAGGAGCTCGGGCGGGACCCCCTGGACGCGTTCGAGCAGATCCGCGTAGACGCACATCTGGATGAGCGCACTCGCCTTGACATGGCGGGCGAGCTTCGTATCCGCGACGTCGTAGCTCCACGTGCCGAGTCGGCTCGACCGATCGGTGCGGATGAGGAAGTCGGCATGGCCGCGCCAGCGGCCGTCGAAGAACGTCGCCTGGAAGACGACGTCCGCACCACCGGCCATCGCGGCTTCGGTCGCATCGGCGGCGGCGCGCAGCTCGTCGGGCGTGCGCGCCGATCGGAGCGCCTCGGGGATCTCGACGACCGATCGCACCTCGCTCCGGAGGCGCTCGAGGTGCGCCCGTTCGTGACGGTCGCCCCGCTCCCGGAGGAGCTCGAGCTCGGGGTCGTAGCGCTCGGGCTTCTCGCGCAGCCCGGCGATCCGTTCGAGCTCGAGCGTGGCGAGGTGATCGCAGGCCAGGTAGCCGACCAGGTCCGTGGCGCTGACGACGATCGTGCCGTCGCTGTGTCGCTGCAATCCACCTCCAAGCTGGGTCCGAGCGGATGCACGCAGCCTAGCCGACGACCGTGTCAGGTCGGGTGTCATCGACGCCCGGAGGCCGGATCCCGCCGCCTGGGGTAGCATCGGGCGATGGACCGACCTCGTCTGCGGTCGATCGCAGCCCTGCTGATCGGCGCCATGCTCGCCCTCACGGTCGCCGCGTGCGAAGGCGGCCTGCCGAGCTTGCCGCCGGTCCCGACGGGTCTGCCGAGCCTGCCGCCGGTCCCGACCGGTCTGCCCAGCGTCCCGCCCCGCCCGACCGCAACGCCGCGACCGTCGCCCACGGAGGCGCCCACCGAGGCTCCGACGGAGGCGCCCACGGAGGCTCCGACGGAAGCCGCGACGGAGACTCCGACAGAGGCACCCACGCCCGAACCGACGGCCACGCCGACCAAGGCCCCGACGCCGGCTCCGACGGCCACGCCGACGAAGGCCCCGACGCCGGCTCCGACGGCCACGCCGACCGAGACGCCGACGCCCGCTCCGACCGAGACGCCGACCGAGACGCCGACCGAGACGCCGAGTCCGACTCCTTCCCCGAGTCCGACTCCGACTTCGACCACGGCCCCGTCGCCGAGCACCTCGGCCGGTCCGACACCCACCGCGACGGCCGCGCCGGCTCCCGGCGAGACGGGCGAGGGCGGCTCGTTGCCGCTGGTGCTTCTGCTCCTCGTCGGGGCGGCCATCGGGATCGGACTGATCGCCTACGCCCTGAGCCAGCGCGCCGGTGGACCGGGCGGCCCACCTCCGGCGGACGGCACAGGACCTCCGGTCGCCGCGCCTCAGGCGCCACCCGGAGGGACGCCGCCGCCCGCGCCGGGAGAGGTCCCCACTGAGATCGGCGAGCCGCCGCCGCAGCCGCCCGGCGCGCCGGCTCCCTAGGGACAGCCCGACACGCCGCGATCCGGTGGCGTCGCTGGGGCTTCGACCAAGCTGGGTTCGGACGGGATCAGCGCGCGGCGACCACCTCGACCTCGATCCGGAACGGCGGGACCAGGCCGTTGACCCCGACGGTCGCGCGCGTCGGTGGGTCGGTCGGGAACAGTTCGCGGAAGACCTCGTTGTAGGCGGCCCAGTCGGCCATGTCGACGAGGTACACCGTGGTCTTGACGATGTCCTCGAGACCGAGTCCGACCGCCGCCAGACAGCGTTCGACGTTCCCGAACATCGCCCGGGTCTCCGCCCCGATGCCGCCCACGACGACCTCGCCGGTCGCGTGATCGTCGCCGACCTGACCGGCGACGAAGACGAACCCGTTCGCGTCGACGACCTGGCTGTAGGCCGACTTCGATGGCTGGATCCCCGGCAGGTTCGGGACGTGCTTCGGCATGGCTGATCGCTCCTTCGTCGGTGTCGTGGGCCGGACGCCCCTTCGCGCGTCCGAGGCTACCCGAACAGCTCGTCGACGGCCGCGGCGAAGACCTCGGTGTGATGGTCGACGTCGGCCTCGGTCGTGGCCGGGCACATCAGCGCCATGTTGTGGAACGGCGTCATGAGGATGCGCCGGTTCATGGCGTAGAGGTGGAGGAAGCGTTCGAGCTCGAAGTCGCCGGCCGCGAACTGCTCGGCCCCGTCGCGCGGCACGGTCGGCATGAAGTGGTACTCGGCGCGGCAGCCGAGCCGGGTCACCTGCCATGGGATCCCACGCGAGGCGATGACCTCCTCGACCCCGGCGGCCCAGCGCTCGCCGAGGGCGATCATCCAGTCGAACGCGGCGTCGGTCATGACCTCGGTCAGGGTGGCCCGGACCGCGCTCATGGACAGCGCGTAGCCGGCCAGCGTCCCGCCGACGCCGCCGACATCGGATTCCTCGATGGCGATCGTGGCCGAGATCCGGCGGCCGATCTCCTCGGTGAATCCGTACGTCCCGACCGGGATACCGCCGCCGATCGTCTTGCCGATGACGAGCATGTCCGGATCGAGCCCCCACGCGCCGGTCGCGCCGCCCGGACCGGCGCAGATCGTGTGGGTCTCGTCGATGATGAGGATCGTGCCGGTCTCGCGGGTCAGGCGCCGGAGCGCGTCGTGATAGCCGGGCTGGGGCAGGACGATCCCGACGTTGGTGAGCGCAGGCTCGACGAGGACGGCGGCCACGTCGCGGTCGGCCAGCGCCTTCTCGAGCGCGTCGATGTCGTTGAACGGGACGACCCGGGTGGTCAGGGCCGGATCGACCGCCGGACCGATATTGCCGCGGCTCGGCCCGACCCTGCCGTCAGGGTCGAGAGACGCGAAGGTCTCGTCGACCGACCCGTGGTAGTTGTGGTCGTGGACGACGACCTTCGACCGGCCTGAGATGTGGCGCGCGAGCCGAAGCGCGAAGCGGTTCGCGTCGGTCGCCGTGATCGTGAACTGCCAGTAGCGGAGGCCGAACCGGCGGCCGAGCTCGTCGCCCGCGGCGATCGCGTCCTCGATCGGCAACATCAGCGTGATGCCCTTGCGCAGCTGGCGCTCCACGGCGGTCACGGTCGCCGCCGGCGAGTGGCCGGCCATCGCGCCCGTGTCGCCGAGGCAGAAGTCGATGTAGTCGTGGCCGTCGACGTCCTCGAAGTGGGCGCCACCAGCCGAGGCCACGAACAGCGGGAAGCCGCCGGCCCACTTGACCATCCAGTTCATCGGGACGCCGTCGAGGAGCGAACGCTTCGCCCGCTCGTGGAGGGCGAGCGAGCGCGGGTTGGCGGTGGCGAACGTCGCCAGCTCGCGATCCATGAGCCGTCCGAGCCGGGCCCGGTCGAGGGTGACGGTGGCTGGCACTCCGGATCTCCGTACGGTCCTGCGGGCGGATGGCCCGCGGCCGTCATCTTGCCCCAGGAGCCGCCGATCGGGAGCCCCGGGCCACGGGATGGGACCACGGCCGAGGTTCGAACCGCGCGAATGTGCCCGCCCGGCGCCGTGGAGGCACCGCGCCGGATCGAGCGGTGGCAGAATCGTCGGGAGCGTGCCACGTTGCGGCGACTGCCCAACGGCGTGCCCGAGTCGGGGGAGGTCATGGCCGAGGTTCTGCTCTTCCACCACGCCCTGGGTCTCACCCAGGGCATCCATGCCTTCGCCGACGATCTGCGGGCGGCCGGGCACACCGTCCACACGCCCGATCTCTTCGACGGACGGACGTTCGACACGATCGAGGCCGGCGTGGGCTTCGCCGACGAGATCGGCTTCGGCAACGTCATCGAGCGCGGCGTCCGGTCCGCGGATGCCCTGCCACCGGAGCTCGTCTACGGCGGCTTCTCGCTCGGCGTGCTCCCCGCCCAGAAGCTCGCCCAGACACGGCCCGGCGCACGCGGTGCGCTGCTCTTCTATTCGTGCGTGCCCGCATCCGAGTTCGGTTCCTGGCCGGCCGGGCTGGCGGTCCAGATCCACGGCATGGATGCCGACCCGATCTTCATGGACGAGGGCGATGTCGACGCGGCTCGCGAGCTCGTCGCCTCGACCGACCGGGCCGAGCTGTTCCTCTACCCGGGCAACCAGCACTACTTCGCCGACGCGACCCTGCCGTCGTACGACGCGGGCGCGGCGGCGCTGCTCAAGGAGCGGGTGTTGGAGTTCCTCCGGGACCGCTGAGGTCCGGAGCCGAGGGGCCCTCTCCGGCCGATGGGGCCGAGCTCGCTCCGACGATCAGTTCGTCCGGCGGGTGAAGCCGCAGATCGGGCAGGTGGCGGTGTTCGTGCTCGGATCGAGCTCGAGGAAGCTGGGGCAGCCGTTCGTCGAGCAGAAGATGCGGCCGCTGTTGGCCGACGTGGCGGCCGAGGTGCGCCGGCGCATCCGGCGGATCGCCCCGGCACGCGCCGAGGTCGACTGGGTCATGGATCGTGAAAGCATGGTTCCTGGTTTCTCGGGTGTCGCGCGGACCTCCTGGTCCGGCGCCAGCCCGGTGGACCGCTCGGCGCGCAGGTTGCGCGGAACCGAGACGGTGCGGATGTAGGTCGCCTGGCGCGTCGCGGGAGCGGAGGTTGAGATGCTCTGACCTGCGACGCCGCGCTGGCGTTGACCTGGGAATCATGGGCCAGAACAGCTGTTCTGTCAAACGCCCGAAGGTCCGGCGCGGGCGGCCGATGGTAGTCTCCCGCCGATGACCGACGAGCCCGAGGCCGACGCGCCCGCGTTCGACCGACCGACGCCGACCCCGACGCCAGGCCAGCTCACGTTCGAGCCGCCAGGCGGCCCGAACGCCCCGCCGAGCGGCGGACCGACGGGCCGCCGGTCGGGGCGGCGGCGGACCGACCGCGAGATCGTCCTGTTCGCGCTCGGACTGCTGGCGGTCGCCGCGATCCTGGTGCTCCTACCGGACCTCAGCCCGCCCGGCGCTCAGGGCCTCGTCACCGAGCGGATCCATGCGCGGATCGTCGAGCTCCAGCCGCCGACCGACCAGGCCGCGCCGACCGCGACCGTCGAGTTCGTCGAGGGTCCCCGTCGCGGTGAGCGCGAGATGGCCAACCTCGAGGGTCCGTCGGGCCAGCTCCAGCTGCCCGACTATCGGGTGGGCGACGAGGTCGTGGTCGCGATCGACGAGCAACCGGACGGGACGACGACCTTCTCGGTGATCGATCGCTGGCGGCTGCCACTGATCGGCGGTCTCGCGGCCCTCCTCGCGTTCGTCACGATCGGGGTGGCCGGCTGGCGTGGTGTCCGGTCGCTGGTCGCCCTGGCGCTCGCGCTCGTGCTCGCGATCCGGGTCCTGATCCCACTCCTGCTCGCGGGCTGGAACCCGCTCGTGCTCGCGCTCGCGCTCGGGGCGACCGTCACCATCGTCTCCTTCGTGCTGACCCAGGGCCTGACGCGCACGACCTGGGCGGCGATCATCGGGACCCTCGCGGGGCTCGCCATCACGGGTCTGTTGGCCGGCGTGGTGACGGGCCTGGCCAGGTTCACGCCGGCCCAGGGCTCGCAGGAGGTGCTGGCGATCGGCCAGCTCGCCGGCGACACGATCGACCTGTCCGGGCTCCTGCTCGCTGGGGTGGTCTTCGGCGGCCTCGGGGTGCTCATCGATGTCGCGATCGGGCAGGCGGCGACGGCCGAGGAGCTGCGGGCGGTCGACCCGACCCTCGACCGGCAGGGCGCTGTACGGCCGGACGATGAACGTCGGCGTCGCCCACCTCGGGGCGACCGTCAACACGCTCGTCTTCGCCTACCTCGGATCCGCGCTGCCGCTGCTCGTCCTGTTCTCGATCCAGGTCCGCGGACTCGGCTTCCCGCTCAACGAGGAGGTCATCGCCGTCGAGGTCGTCCGGACGCTGATCGGCAGCATCGGGATCGTCCTGACCGTCCCGATCACGACCGTCGTCGCGGTCCGGATGCTCGCCCCCGGCGGCGGTCAGGCGCGATCGGCGGCGACGATCGACACGAGCTCGGTGCCGTAGCGGTCGAGCTTCGTCGGACCGATCCCGGGGATCGCCGCCAGCGCCGCGAGGTCGCCCGGCCGCCGCTCCGCGATCGCCGACAGCGTCGAGTCGTGGAAGATCACATAGGGCGGCACCGCGTCCGCCCGGGCGCGGTCGAGGCGCCAGGCCCGGAGCGCCTCGAACAGCGAGCCCGGAGCGGTGTCCCCGGCTCCTGATCCGACGATCCCACCGACCGATGGGCGCCGAGCCGGTCGACCGACCGGGACCGACGCCGAGCCTCCCGCCGGCACTCACCGCCGGCATGATCTCGAGGAGGAACCGCGACCGACGTCGATCGGTCGACTTGCCGTCGCGCCGACGTGCCGACGACAGCCAGAGGTGGACCTTCGCCCGGGTGATCCCGACGTACAGGAGCCGGCGCTCCTCCTCGATCTCGGCCGGCTCGTTGGCCTGGCGGATCGGCAGGATGCCCTCCTCGAGCGCCGGCAGGAAGACGGCATCCCACTCGAGCCCCTTCGCCCGGTGGTAGGTAAGCAGCTCGACGCCGGTGCCGGTCGTGCCCTCGGTCTCGGCGGCCGACCGGCGATCGATCTCGGCGAGGAACCCGCGGACGTCGGCCGCCGGGTCGGCGACCTCGAGCTCGCGTCCGATCTCGAGCAGGGCGAGGAGGGCCGCATGGCGTTGGCGAGCCTCCTCGCCGGCCGGGACATCGTCCGGTCGGAAGTCGAGGGTCCGCGCCAGGACCTGCGCCAGACCGGCGCCGAGGCTCGGGGGATCGGAGGTCTCGGCTGGCTCGGTCCGTCGCGAGGCGCGCACGGCGGCGAGCGCGCGGCGGATCTCGGGGCGAGCGAAGAACCGCTCACCGCGGAGCTGGAACGGGACTCCTGCGGCGCGGAACGCCGCCTCGAACCCGACGAGCTGGCCGTTGGTCCGGACGAGGACGGCGATGGCCTCGGCCGGGAGACCAGCGTCGATCAGGCCCCGGGCCTCGACGGCGATCGCCCGCTCCTCGTCCTCGCCGGTCGCGAACTGCCGGATCGCCGGCTCGGGTCCGGCCGGACGGGTCGCGATGAGCCGCTTCGGCCCTTCGGCGGACCGCTCGGGTCCACGGGCGAGCAGGCGGTTGGCGAGCTCGAGCACCTGGGGTGTCGAGCGATAGTTGGTCTCGAGCCGGACGACCCGCGCCTCCGGGTAGCGACCCGTGAACCCGAGCAGCCACTCGCTCGACGCCCCGGTGAACGTGTAGATCGTCTGGTCCGCGTCGCCGACCACGGCCAGGTCGTCCCGGCCCCCGAGCCAGGCGTCGAGGAGCGCCTGCTGGAGCGTGTTCGTGTCCTGGTACTCGTCGACGCTGAACCAGCGGTAGCGGTCGCGGATCTGACGGGCGACCGCGTCGTCGTCCTCGATGAGTCGGACCGTCAGTTCGAGCATGTCCTCGAAGTCGATCCGGCCGGCGCGTTCCTTGGCCGCCTCGTAGCGCCGATAGAGCGGCGCGAAGAGGCGGGCCGGCAGGGGCCCGTCGTGGCCGGCCGACTCGACCTCCGATTCGTACGCCGTCGGGACGATCCGGCGGGCCTTCGCCCACTCGATCTCGGCGGCGAGGTCGCGCACCGCGACATAGCGATAGCCACCCGGCAGGGTCCGGGCCAGGTCGATGACGACGGCGACTTTCGAGGCCATGATCGCCGGCAGCTCCTGCCCGCTGACCCGCGGCCAGAAGTGACGGAGCTGGCGGAGCGCGGCCGCGTGGAAGGTCGACGCCGCGATCCCGGGTCGGCCGAGGGCGGTGAGCCGCTCGCGCATCTCGCCGGCGGCCTTGTCGGTGAACGTGACGACGAGGGCGTGCGTCGGCGCGACCGCCCCCGTCTCGACCGCATAGGCCACCCGGCGCGAGATCGCCCGGGTCTTGCCGGTCCCGGCGCCGGCGAGGATGCAGACCGGGCCGGTCGTGGCGAGGACCGCCTCGCGCTGGGCAGGATCGAGATCCGCGAGAAGGTCCGGGGCGAGGTCGAGCACCGGGTCATCGTAGACGCGCAGGCTCATCGACGGCTTATGGTCGGGGCCCCGAGCGCGATCCGGCGACCTCGGCTATGCTCACGGCCTCGTGCTCGACGGGCGCCACCGGTCTGCGCCTTCAGTCTTCCCACCGTCCGATCCCGAACCACCCATGCCCCGACCGGGCCCCGCGACCTGCGGGAGGGCCCGCTCAGGAGCATCTCTTCATGTCATTCGCACCGCTCGGGCTGACGCCCGAGCTTCTCCGCGCGGTCGCCGCTGAGGGCTACACCGTGCCGACCCCGGTCCAGGCCGAGGCGATCCCGCTCGTCCTCGAAGGCCGCGACGTGCTCGCCGGCGCCCAGACGGGGACCGGCAAGACGGCCGCCTTCGTGCTGCCGATCCTCCAGCACCTCAACGGGACCCGCCCGACCGGCGCCCTTCAGGCCGGTGCTGCCGACCGACGCGCCGCGACCCGGCCGCCGGTCCGCTGCCTGATCCTGACCCCGACCCGGGAGCTCGCGATCCAGGTCGAGACCAGCGTCCGGACGTACGGCGCCCAGCGCCCGGTCCGCTCGACGGTCATCTACGGCGGCGTCGGCTACGACGCGCAGGTCCGCGCGCTGCGGGCCGGTCCGGAGATCGTCGTCGCGACGCCGGGCCGCCTCCTCGACCACGTCGGACAGCGCACCGTCGACCTCTCGCAGGTCGAGATCCTCGTTCTCGACGAGGCCGACCGGATGCTCGACATGGGCTTCATCCGGGACATCCGCAAGATCATCGACCTCCTTCCGGCGCGTCGCCAGAACCTGCTGTTCAGCGCGACGTTCTCGAACGACATCCGACGTCTCGCGGACGGCATCCTCGACCGTCCGGCGCAGGTCCAGGTCACGCCCGCGGAACACGACCGTCGAGCTCGTCCGTCAGGTCGTCCACCCGGTCGACCGTGAGCGCAAGCGCGAGCTCCTCAGCCATCTCATCCGGTCCGGCCGGATCGACCAGGCGCTCGTCTTCACCCGGACGAAGCACGGCGCCAACCGGCTGGCCGAGCAGCTCGGCCGGGACGGCATCGCCGCGGCCGCGATCCACGGCAACAAGAGCCAGCCGCAGCGCAACCGCGCCCTGGCCGACTTCAAGGCCGGCCGGGTCGCGATCCTCGTGGCGACCGACCTGGCCGCGCGCGGGATCGACATCGACGCGCTGCCGCACGTCGTGAACTTCGAGCTGCCGATGGCGCCCGAGGATTACGTGCACCGTATCGGCCGGACGGCCCGGGCCGGGATGGACGGCGACGCCGTATCGCTCGTGTGCGTCGACGAGTCGAAGCTGCTCTGGCAGATCGAGTCGATGCTCCGGACGAAGATCGCCGTCGAGCCGATCGCCGGGCTTCGAGCCCGATCGGTCGATCCGACCCCAGCCCATCCGCCTCACGTCCGCGGGCGGCGCCGCCGTTCGGTCCGGCCGCCCGATCCAGCGCGGGTCCGGGCCGGTCCATCGATCGGGACCGCCCAACCGCGGGTTCGCGCCGGCATCGCGACCGGGCGTCCACGCCGGTCCGGGTCGGCCCCGCCCGAACGGCCCGCGCCCGACCGGCCCGCGCCAGGACGGCCGACCGTACGGCGACGCGCCGCCAAACGGCCCTCGCCCGAACGGCCCGCGGCAGGCGCCGTACCGCCAGGGCGGATCCGGTCGGCCGGGCGAGTCGACCGCTGACCGCGCTGCCAGGTGAGCGCATCGCCCGGACCCGACGGGTCACGCGCGACGATCGCAGCCCGCAACGGGACGACCGCGCCGGGCGCTGATCAGCGGCGGTGGTGGTAGCGCTCGAGGAGGTCGGTGACCGCTTCGCGCGCTTCGACCCATTCGGCCTGGTCGCCGATGATCGAGGCAGCCGCTCCCTGGCCCCAGCGAGCCAGCTGGGTCATCGCGTTGACGACCGCGTCGTGCTGGAACGTCCGTCGCCGCCCGCCATCGACGACGCCGGTGACGAGGTAGCGCCGGACGAGGTCGAACGGGGCGTACCACCGACCGACCCGGATCCGGTCGCCCTGGCGGAGCGATTCGAGCCACGCGTCGTCGCCGACGGGATGTCGGTCGTGCTCGGCGATGTGCTCGGCGATCGGGACCCGACGGCCGTTCCCGGCCAGCGTCCGGGAGCAGTCCGTCATCGGGGACCGTCGTGTAGCAGACCGGGCACGTCGGGAGCTCGGCGTCCGCTCGCGGTGCGTCGCCGTACGGGATCCCGCAGCGGGCGCAGATCGCGGCTTCGGGCCGGCTCGGCGCGCGGCCGCACTGGCGACACGATCGCGCGGGCGGCGCCGGCTCCGGCGAGCGACGGAAGCTCAGCATCGACCGTCGCGGCGGGATGGGCGGGGCGGTGTCGACAGGGGAGTGCGGCGGCATCGCCGCGACCGTATCGGTCGACCCGGCGACTCGGCATCCCCCGTTCGGCGCACGTCGAGGCGTCCGTTCGTCCCGGGCGGTGCGTCGACGCCCCTAGGAGCCGGTCGTCCCCTCGCCGGGCCGGACGTAGAGGGCGACCTGCCAGAACGTGCCGCGTCGGAGGACGGGCCGCTCGAAACCGGCCTCGCGGATGAGCCGGTCCATGTCGCCTTCGGCGTGGACGTGGATCCGGAACGGGTCACGACGCAACCGATACGTCAGGTTGATCGCCGCCGCTCCCCAGCGCGTCCACCAGGTGTCGCGCGGGTAGACGAGCCCGAGGATCCGTCGTGCGTGGTCGGCCGACCGGCCGAGCAGCGGTCTCATCGCCGGATAGCAGCAGACGACCCGGACGAGCGTCACGATGTCGGCCGCCGGGATCGCGTCCGCCAGCGCGACGAAGTCACCCTGGCGATGGACGATCCGATCGCCGAGCCCGCGCCGCTCGGACTCGCGACGGGCGACCGACACGTACGCCGGCGACACGTCGACCGACTCCGCTCGCGACACACCCGCGCTCAAGGAGCTCGAGCTGCACGGCGCCGATCCCACCGCCGATGTCGAGCAGCGTCGCCGCCTCGACGCCCTCGGCCCGGATGGCGTCGATGAGCTGCGCGGGTGGCGCGGTCGGGGCCGTTCCGGAGGTAGTCCCGGAGGTCGCGCTCGGCGATCTTGTCGGAGAACACGTTGCCGCAGTCGGTGCAGTCGCAGCCAGGCACGACTGCCAGTCTACGCCGCGTCGCGGACGCCCTCGCCCGGGCTCGATGGGGCACCATGGCGCCATGACCCGACGCTGGAACGGCTGGGGCGACGAAGGGGTCGTGACAGCGATCCCGGGCCAGGCGATGGCCCACCTCGAGGGTCTCGTCGGCCCCGGACGACCGACACCGGACGCCGCGCTGGCGGACGTGCGTCGCCGTCATGCCCGCCAGCCGGACCGCCGCCCATCCGTCGCTGTCGACCGCGGCCGAGGATCGCGTCCGGCACGCGCGCGGGCAGAGCCTCGGCGACTGGATCGCCCTGCGCAGCGGCCAGCTCGGCCGGGTGCCGGACGCCGTCGCGCGGCCGAGCTCGTCCGCCGAGCTCCGCGCGCTGTTCGACCTGGCCCGCACGACGGGCGCCCGGCTCGTCCCGTACGGCGGCGGCACGAACGTCGTCGGCGGCCTGTCGCCGGCCGATCTCGGCCCGCCGGCCGGGGCCGACCCGCCGATCGTCGTCGTCGATCTGGAGCGGCTCGCCGGGCTGCGGGCCTTCGACGACTCGAGCGGTCTGGCGACGTTCGGCGCGGGGATCACCGGTCCGGCCCTCGAGGCCGAGCTCCGGTCGCGGGGCCGGCTGCTCGGCCACGAGCCGCAGTCGTGGGAGTACTCGACGCTCGGTGGCTGGGTCGTGACCCGGTCGTCGGGCCAGCGCTCGCTGGGGTTCGGCCGGATCGAGGCCCTGTTCGCCGGCGGCCGGCTCGAGGCCCCGGCGGGAACGCTCGACCTGCCGACCCACCCGGCCTCGGCGGCCGGGCCCGATCTGCGCCAGCTCGTGCTCGGCTCGGAGGGTCGACTGGGGATCCTCGCCGAGGCGACCGTCCGGACCGTGCCGATCCCGGACTACGAACGGACGGTGGCCTGGTTCATCCCGGACTGGGAGCGCGGGATGACGATCGTCCACCTCCTGGCCGAGGCACGGCTGCCGCTGGCGATGATCCGGCTGTCGACGCCGGCCGAGACCCGGACGACGCTCGCCCTCGCGGGTCGACGGCGCAGGATCGGCCTGGCGATGCGCTGGGCGCGGCGGCGCGGCGCGGGTGACGATCCGTGCCTGCTGCTCCTGGGACTGGCGGGTCGGACCCGCGTCGCCGAGGCCGCGAGCGGCGAGGCGTCGAAGCTCGCCCGGAAGCACGGGGCCGTGGCGGCGCCGGACGCGTTCGGCCGATCCTGGGAGGCGTCCCGCTTCCGGTCGCCGTATCTGCGCAACGCGCTGTGGGACGCCGGCTACGCGGTCGACACGCTCGAGACCGCGGCCGACTGGAGCCGGGCGCCCGAGCTGGCCGCAGCGCTCGTCCAGGCGCTCCACACGGGGCTCGAGGGCGAGAACGAGCGCGTCCACGCCTTCGCCCATCTGTCCCACGTCTACGGGTCCGGCAGCGCGATCTACGTGACCTACGTGTTCCGCCAGTCGCCCCGCCCCGAGGGCACCCACCGTCGTTGGCTCACGCTCAAGACCGCCGCGAGCCGGGTCATCGTCGAGCACGGCGGGACGATCAGCCACCAACACGGGGTCGGGCGCGACCACGTGCCCTACGTCGGGGTCGAAAAGGGGGAGCTCGGGATGGCCGGCCTGCGGGCGATCGTCGAGCGGTTCGATCCGGACGGGCTCATGGACCCCGAGATCCTGCTCGGTGGGCCGGTCGCGGCTGCCGCCCAGGCCGTCGAGCTCGGACCCGAGCCCGGATCCGACGCCGGATGACGGCGGCGGATCACATCCTCGCGATCGACTGCGGGACGCAGAGCCTGCGCGCGCTCGTGATCGACCCGACGGGCGGGATCGTCGCCCGGGCCCGGGTCCCGTACGAACCGTATGTCTCGGCGCGGCCGGGCTGGGCGGAGCAGGACCCCGAGATCTGGTGGCGGGCGCTCGGCGAGGCGGTCCGCCGGGTCCTGGCCGAGCCGACGGTCCGGCGCGATGCCCTCGCCGGGGTGGCGCTCACGACGCAGCGTGCCTCGGTCGTAGCCGTCGACGCCGCGGGGGATCCGCTCCGGCCGGCGATCGTCTGGCTCGACCAGCGTCGGACGGAGGGCCTGCCACCGATCGGGGGCCCGACCGGGCTCGCGTTCCGGGTCCTCGGCGTCCGCGACACCGTGGCCGCGTTCCAGGCGGACGCCGAGGTCAACTGGATCCGACGCCACGAACCCGACGTGTGGGCCCGGACCGCCGGGTTCCTGTTCGTCTCCGGGTTCCTGACGCGCCGGCTGGTCGGTCGCCAGGTGGACTCGGTCGCGAGCCAGGTCGGCTACGTCCCGTTCGACTACAAGCGGCTGCGCTGGAGCCCGACTGGCGATTGGAAGTGGACGGTCGCCCCGGTCGACCCGGCGATGCTCCCGGAGCTCGTCCCGCCGGGCGGAAGGCTCGGCGAGATCACGCCGACCGCCGCCGAGGCGACCGGTCTGCCGGTCGGCCTGCCGCTCATCGCCGCGGCCGCCGACAAGGCCTGCGAGGTCCTCGGGGCGGGTGCGCTCGCACCGACCATCGGGGCGATCTCCTACGGGACGACGGCGACGTTCAACACGACCCAGCGGCGGTACGTCGAGGCGATCCCGCTCATCCCGCCGTACCCGGCGGCGGTCCCCGGGGCGTACAGCCTGGAGATCCAGGTGATGCGCGGCTTCTGGATGGTCGAATGGTTCAAGCGGGAGTTCGGCGACCGCGAGGTCGCCCGGGCCGTCGACGCCGGGGTCGAACCCGAGGTCCTGTTCGACGAACTGGTCCGCGCCGTCCCGCCCGGCTCGATGGGGCTGACGCTCCAGCCGTACTGGTCGCCGGGGGTGCGCATCCCGGGACCCGAGGCGAAGGGCGCGATCATCGGCTGGGGCGAAGTCCACACCCGGGCGCACCTCTACCGGGCGATCCTCGAGGGCCTGGCCTATGCGCTCCGTGAAGGCGCGGAGCGGACCGAACGCCGGTCGAAGGTCAAGGTCACCGAGCTGCGGGTGTCGGGTGGCGGCTCGCAGAGCCCGGACGTCGTCCAGCTCACGGCCGACGTCTTCGGCCTGCCGACCGGCCGGCCGCACACCTTCGAGACGTCCGGTCTCGGCGCGGCGGTCGATGCCGCCGTCGGGCTCGGGATCCATCCGTCGTTCGAGGCCGCCGTCGGGGCGATGACCCGGCTCGTCGAGGTCCGCGACCCGGATCCAGGGACGCACGCGCTCTACGACGAGATCTACCGCGACGTCTACAAGCGGATGTACCCCGCGCTTCGGCCGCTGTACGGCGCGATCCGTCGGATCACCGGCTACCCGCCAGCGGTCTGAGCCGGCGGGCTCCGGGTCAGGCTGCCGGGTCGCTCGTGGCGGGCTCGGCGGCCGGCGTTGGCGCTGCGGCCGTCGTCGTCGTCGAGGCCGCTGCCGGTGTCGCCGAAGCGGCCGTCTCGGCGGGCTTGGTCGCGGCCGGGTCGAGGCCGGCACCGGGGGTATACGTGTCCTGGACGATGATCGACTCGGCACCGGGGAAGAAGAAGCCGAGCTCGAGGTCGCTTTCGACTCGCTCGACGACGTAGCGGTTGACCCAGGCGAGCTCGTGCTCGATCGATCCGCCGTCCGGCTCAGCCACGAGCGACAGCTTCACGTGGTCGAGCAGCACGAACGAACCGGTCGGCCGAGCGAGCGCCCGGGCCGGGTCGAAGCCGGGCATCGTCGGCATCCGGCCGGTGAGCAGGTACGGCCCGCAGACGAGGACGACGTCGTGCCAGGCGGGGTGGGTCAGTGTCGGGGTGTCGGGCGGCGCCACGACCACGTAGAGATCGTCGGTCGACAGGGTGACCCCGCGGGGCGGGTCGGCCACGGGGACCGAGCCGTCGAGCGGCGCGAGATGACCCTCGGTCACCTCGATCTCGCGCGTGAGCTCGATGATGTCGCCGAGCCGGGCGTCGCCGGTGGCGATGCCTCGGCGGACACCATCGGTCGTATAGGCCTCGAACCGGATCGGCACTTCAGACTCCCGGGCGTGACAGACACGCTCCCACGGATGACGGAGGTCGACCAGACCCCCGCCGTACCACGCACGGCGAGCCGTTGGTACCCGTCAGTACGGCGGCCAGGGCACGGCCGGCCAATCCGCCGACGGCTGGGGGAACCGGCCGCTCTCGAGCAGGCTGTCGAGACGCGCCCGGGTGACGTCCACCTCGATGGGGTCGAGCAGGGCGCCGAGCGTCGCCCCGAGTCCGGCGTCGAGGTCGGCGCGGAGGCGGCCAAGGACGGCCAGCTCGTCCTCGGCGATCGGCGTCCCGCGCCAGGCCCAGAGCACCGTCCGGAGCTTCGGGTCGGCCGAGAAACAGACGCCATGGTCCACGCCGTGGAGGCGGACCGCTCCGGCCACGTCACGGGTGGGCAGGATGTGGCCGCCCTTCCGATCCGTGTTGTTGACGACGGCATCGAACAGGGCCATCGGCCGCAGCCGGTCGTCGGCGGCCTCGACGAGCGCCCAGGCGTCGGTCGCCTCGTCTTCGTCGATCCAGAGCTGGACCATCCCGGGCCCCGCAGGGCCGTCGCGCAGGATCGTCGGCGGGACGATCGCCCAGGCGCTCGCCTCCGAGACCGCGAAGGCGGCCACCTCGCGGTGCGCCAGCGTTCCGTCCGGAAAGTCCCACAGCGGTTGCTCGAACGCGATCGGCTTGTAGACGACCGCCGCCAGGATCGCGCTGTCGTCCGGCGCATCGTCGCCGAGTAGCTGATCGAGGAGCCCGCCGGGCGCCCCGAGACGCTCGGCGGTCTCGTCGGCGGCCAGCGCCAGCCGGACGACGCCGACCAGGGCCGCGTTCGACGAGACCGTGAGCCGTCCGCGCACCTCGAGCTCCCCCTCGGCGAGGAGCCGGAGCGGGTCCACGCCGCGTTCAGGTCGTGACGATGCGTGCGTGAACGGCCGTCCGTGGATCAGTCACTGCATCACCGTGCTACGCCGTGGCCGTGGTCGCGGCGACCCGTGGAGTCAGCACCGGTCCGCAACGCGAGGACTCGAATACGGGCGAGTCATGCGGGAGTCTACCCGCCGAGGGCGATCGCCGAGTTCGAGTCCGTCGACGAGCCCGCCAGCTCATCGTCGACCAGGTTCGGCCCGTGGTGGCGCACTGACGACCAGGAGCAGGACGCGACTGGCTGGTCGTCCTCCGAGTGACCTATGGCACTTGGTCGACGCATCCTCCGCCCCCAGGATGACGACGGGAGGCGGCCGGCTGGCTACCCCGATGAGCGTCCCCGTCCCGCCCCCTTCGACTGACCGAAACGGAGAACCACCGTGACCCTCACTGAAACCCGACGATCCGCCGTCCTGGACACCGAGACGATGCGCGCGACCGTGTTTCACGGCCCGAACGACATCCGCGTCGAGGCCGTCCCGAAGCCCCGCGCCGGTGTCGGCGAAGCCGTGATCCGCTTGACGACGACGACGATCTGCGGCACCGACATCCACATCCTCAAGGGCGAGTATGCGGTCCGACCCGGGCTGGTCATCGGCCATGAGCCGGTCGGCATCATCGACGAGCTTGGCGCCGGTGTCACCGGCTACGAGATCGGCCAGCGCGTCCTGGTCGGAGCGATCACGCCGTGCGGCCAGTGCCGAGCGTGCCTGTCGGGCGACTTGAGCCAGTGCGGCCACGGCGACGGCGTTGAGGCGCTCGGTGGCTGGCGCTTCGGCAACACCATCGACGGTGCCCAGGCGGAGTACCTCCGTGTCCCGTCGGCCCAGGCGAACCTCACGCTCATCCCTGATGGCGTGACCGACGAGCAGGTCGTTCTCCTCGCCGACATCGCCTCGACCGGCTTCAGCGGGCCCGAATCGGGCGGTGTCAAGATCGGCGACGCGGTCGTCGTCTTCGCCCAGGGCCCGATCGGTCTGTGCGCCACGGCTGGCGCCAAGCTGATGGGCGCGTCGCTCGTCATCGGCGTGGACAGTGATCCCGTGCGGCTCGCGATGGCCAAGCGGATGGGAGCCGACGTCGTGCTCGACTTCACCCAGCTCGACGTCGTCGCCGAGGTGAAGCGGCTCACCGGAGGCGGCGCCGACGTGACCGTCGAAGCCCTCGGCACCCAGGGCACCTTCGAGAACGGTCTGCGTTGCCTGCGGCCGGGTGGCACGCTGTCCAGCCTCGGGGTCTACTCAGGAAAGCTCGAGATGCCGTACGACGCGTTCGCGGCAGGGCTCGGTGGGCACCGGATCGTGACCACCCTTTGCCCCGGCGGCAAGGAGCGGATGCGGCGGCTCATCGCCACCGTCGCGTCGGGTCGGTTCGATCCGCTGCCGCTTATCACCCATCGCTTCGCCCTTGACGACATCGTCGAGGCGTACGACCTGTTCAGCCATCGCCGTGATGGCGTGCTCAAGGTGGCCATCCGACCGTAGTCGCTCTGGCGACCCGGTGCCCCGCGCTCCCACTCGAAGCGCGGGGCAGGACGTTCAGTCGGATAATCGCGGTCGCGGAGGGTGAGCGCGACCTCGGGCCGTACCCGGATGGCGAGCGTCCCCAGCCGGTCCCCGCAAGAGGGAGGGTCTGCACGTGGACCAGCACGTTGAGTGCCTCGACGGGAACGAGGCGGCGGCTCGCATCGCGTATGCCGTCAGCGAAGTGATCTCGATCTACCCGATCACCCCGGCCTCGCCGATGGCCGAGCATTGCGACGATTGGTCCGCAGCCGGGCTGCCCAACCTGTGGGGCAAGGTCCCTGACGTCGTCGAGATGCAATCCGAGGCTGGAGCGGCCGGAGCGCTCCACGGAGCACTGCAGAAGGGCGCACTGGCCACGACGTTCACGGCGTCGCAGGGCCTGCTCCTGATGATCCCCAACATGTTCAAGATCGCCGGAGAGCTGACCCCCGCGGTCATCCATGTCGCTGCGCGGACGATCGCGACGCATGCGCTCTCGATCTTCGGCGACCACAGCGATGTCATGCACGCGCGGACGACGGGCTGGGCGATGCTCGCGGCGGGCTCCGTCCAAGAAGCACACGATCTCGCCTTGGTCGCGCACGCCGCCACCCTGCGAGCGCGGATCCCATTCCTCCATTTCTTCGATGGCTTTCGCACCTCGCACGAGATCAACAAGATCGCCGTGCTCGCCGAGGACGACGTTCGGGCACTCATCCGAGACGACGACGTTCTCGCGTTCCGGACCCGCGGCCTGACCTCGGATGCGCCGGTCGTCCGCGGCACGGCCCAGAACCCCGATATCTTCTTCCAGGCACGAGAGGCCTCCAACCCGTTCCATCTCGCCGTCCCCGGGATCGTCCAGGACGTCATGGACGAGCTCGCGACACGGACCGGTCGCCGCTACGGGCTGGTCGACTACCACGGCGCGCCGGACGCGGACCGCGTCGTCGTGGTCATGGGTTCGGCCAGTGGTGCCGTCGAGGAGACGGTCGACACGCTCGTGGCCGCTGACGAGAAGGTCGGGATGCTGCGCATCCGCCTCTTCCAGCCCTTTCCATCCGAACAGATCATCGCTGCGCTGCCGCCCACGGTCCGAGCCATCGCGGTCCTCGATCGGACCAAGGAACCGGGCGCGGTCGGCGAGCCGCTCTACCTCGAGGTCGTGGCGACCCTGGCCGAGGCGATGGACGGCGACGACCCGCCGTATGCCGACGCGCCCAGGGTCCTCGGCGGACGGTACGGGCTGTCGTCCAAAGAGATGACGCCGTCCATGATCAAGCCGATCTTCGACGAGCTCGCCGCAGGGCGACCCAAGCGGCACTTCACCGTCGGCATCTATGACGATGTGACCCATCTCAGCCTGCCGATCGATCGCGACTTCCGGATCGAGCGCCCGGCGGGCGAGGTCCAGGCCGTCTTCTTCGGGCTCGGCTCGGACGGGACGGTCGGCGCGAACAAGGCCTCGGTCAAGATCATCGGCGAGAGCACCGACCTGTTCGCCCAGGGCTACTTCGTCTACGACTCCAAGAAGTCTGGGTCCATCACGGTGTCGCATCTGCGGTTCGGACCACAGCCCATCCGGTCGACCTACCTCGTCGATGGAGCTGACTTCGTCGCATGTCACCAGTTCGGGTTGCTCGGCCGGACCAGGGTCCTCGAGTCCGCAAAGCACGGAGCGACGTTCTTGCTCAACGCTCCATACGGGCCCGGCGAGGTCTGGGACCACTTGCCCGGCGGCGTGCAGCGCCTCCTGATCGACAAGGAGATCGACTTCTGGGTGATCGATGCCCTCGCCGTGGCCGCCGAGGCCGGCATGGGCGGCCGGATCAACACCGTCATGCAATCGTGCTTCTTCAAGCTCGCCAGGATCCTGCCACCCGAGGAGGCCATCGGGCAGATCAAGGCATTCGTCCAGAAGACCTACGCGAAGCGCGGCGAGGCGGTCGTCGCTCGCAACTTCGCGGCCATCGACCGGTCGCTGGAGCGCCTCGGTCACGTGACCCTCGGGGGTCAGGCCCAGGAGCAGCCCACGACCACGCCCGTGACCGACGACGTCCCCGACTTCGTGGCCCGGATCACGTCGCGCCTGATGGCCGGTGACGGCGACCAGCTGCCGGTGAGTGCGCTTCCGGTCGACGGCACATTCCCGACCGGTACGACGAAGTACGAGAAGCGGGCGATCGCCCAGACGATCCCGATCTGGGATCCGGCCATCTGCATCGACTGTGGCAAGTGCGCGATGGTCTGCCCGCACGCGACGATCCGGATGAAGGTGTTTCCGCCGGCATCCGTCGAGGCGGCGCCGGTCGGCTTCCTCCACAAGGAATTCCGGTCCCGCGAGCTCCCTGGCCACCGCCTCACGATCCAGGTGGCTCCTGACGATTGCACGGGCTGTGGCGTCTGCGTCGACGTCTGCCCAGCCAAGAGCAAGACCAATTCGAGCCACAAGGCCATCAACATGGAACCGGTCGCCGACCATCGCGATGTCGAGCGCGAACGATGGGACTTCTTCCAGTCCATCGCCCGGCTCGATCGCGACGCGTTGCCACACGACACCGTCAAGGGAACGCAGGTCCTCGAGCCGCTGTTCGAGTTCTCCGGCGCCTGCGGCGGCTGCGGCGAGACGCCGTACATCCGCCTCGTCAGCCAGCTCTTCGGCGACCGCATGATCGTGGCCAACGCGACGGGCTGTTCGTCGATCTACGGGGCCAATCTGCCGACGACACCGTGGACCGTGAACGCCGCTGGACGCGGTCCGGCGTGGAGCAATTCGCTCTTCGAGGACAATGCCGAGTTCGGGCTCGGGATGCGACTCGCGCTCGATGCGCAGACCGACCAGGCGAGGCGGCTCATCGAACGCCTCGCTCCCGAGATCGGCGAAGGGCTCGCGCGCGAACTGCTCGATGGCGCCCAGGACACGGAATCCGAGATCGTCCGGCAGCGGGAGCGTGTCGCCCGCCTGCGCGTCGCCCTCGGGCGGATCGAGGGCCCGGCGTCCGCCGATGCCCGACACCTTCTGGCGCTCGCCGGCGACCTCGTCCGCCAGGGGATCTGGATCATCGGTGGCGACGGCTGGGCCTACGACATCGGCTTCGGCGGCGTCGACCAGGTCCTCTCGTCGGGACGCAACGTCAACATCCTGGTCCTCGACACCGAGGTCTACTCGAACACAGGAGGTCAGTCCTCGAAAGCCACGCCGCGTGGCGCGGTCGCCAAGTTCGCGGCGGCCGGCAAGAGCACGGCGAAGAAGGACCTCGGCGCGATCGCCCGGTCATACGGCGATGTGTACGTGGCCCAGGTCTCGATGGGCGCCAACGATCAGCAGACCACCAAGGCGTTGCTCGAGGCCGATGCCTGGCCGGGTCCGTCGCTCGTCATCGCCTACAGCACCTGCATCGCGCATGGGATCGACATGAGCAAGTCGATGACCCACCAGAAGGACGCGGTCAAGAGCGGCTACTGGCCGCTCTATCAATTCCACCCTTCGGAGGTCGACGGCGGCACGCCGTTCAAGCTCAATTCCTCGCCGCCGTCGATCCCGATCGCCGACTTCGTCGCGACGGAGACGCGCTTCGCGGTACTCAAGCGGACGCACCCGGAACGAGCCGAGGAGCTCGCCACGCTGGCGCAGGCCGACGCCGACGAGCGCTGGCGCTACTACGAACAGCTGGCCGGCATCGAACGCACCGTGCCACATCTCCATCGACTGGACCCCGACATCGTCGAGGAGGTCGAGAGCGGCGCCGGCTACCGGTACGAAGGAGAGGGGGAAGAGTCGTGACGGTCGACCTCCAGACCCGGTACCTCGGGCTGGATCTCCGTTCCCCGATCGTCGCCTCGGCAGCGCCGCCCAACGCCGACCCGGCCATGGCCAGGCGCCTCGAGCGCGCGGGCGTCGGCGCGATCGTCCTGCCGTCGCTGTTCGAGGAGGAGATCCTCGCTGAGGAGATCGAGCTCGCGCGCTCGCTCGAGCAAGGCACGGAGATCTTCGCCGAGGCGCTCGACTATTTCCCCGCCGTCGACTCGTTCATCGGCACCGCCGACCGATATCTGGCCGCGCTGTCGCGGGTGAAGGCGTCGGTCGAGGTACCGATCATCGCCAGCCTGAATGCCAGCAGCGCGGGCGACTGGGTGACCCATGCCCGACGCATCGAGGATGCGGGTGCGGACGCGCTCGAACTCAACGTCTATCACGTTGCGGCGGATCCGCGGCCGTCGGCCGCTGACATGGAGGCGAGGGACCTGGATCTCATCGCAGCCGTCCGCGCCTCGATCACGATGCCGCTGGCGGTCAAGCTCAGCCCGTTCTACTCGGCGTTCGCCCATTTCGCAGCCGCGGCGACCAACGCCGGTGCTGACGGGCTCGTCCTGTTCAATCGGTTCTACCAGCCGGACCTCGACCTGGAAACGATCGAGGTGGTGCCGCGACTCGAACTGAGCAACCCGTGGGAGATGCGGCTCCCTGTCCGTTGGATCGCGATCCTGCGACCGCAACTCGATCCGGACGTCTCCCTCGCGGCGACGTCGGGCGCCCACTCGGGAGCCGACGTGGCCAAGGGACTGCTCGTGGGCGCCGACGTCGTGATGATGACCTCGGCATTGCTGCGGCATGGACCTGAGCACCTCTCGTCGGTCAGCGCCGAGCTCACGAGCTGGATGGCGGATCACGAGTACGCCTCCGTGTCGGAGATGCGAGGAAGCGCCAGCGCGGCGACGGTGGCCGACCCCTCGGCCTTCGAGCGCGCCAACTACATGGCGACGCTCCATTCATGGGCGACCGATCAGCGCTGACCATCCTGGGCCCGTCTCGTGGTCGGATCGCAGACGCGATACTCCTCGACGGCGGCGCGTCCCGGCCCTAGTTGAGGTAGGCGTTCGGTCGGGTGCAGATGTGGCCCTGCGGGTCGAGCGGCTCGCCGCAGCGCGGGCAGAGCGGCCGGCCGGCCGCGACGATCCGGGTCGCCCGGTCGACGAACGATCGGGCCGTCGGGCCGTCGATCCGGATCCGGACGAGGTCGGGTCCATCGGGGTCATCGGTATCCGTGTCGTCGGGCGACGACTCGCCGTCCTCGGGCAGCGCGGCGGCCTCGATCACGACCCGGTCCGTGTCGCCGTCCCAGGCGAGCGCCATCGCTCCGACCCGGAAGGCCTCGACGAGCGGCTCGCCCAGGGGCGCATCGTCCGTGGTCGTCGGATCGGCCTCGGCGGGGACGCTCTCGACCCCGCGATCGGCGAGGATGTCGAGGAGCGCGTCGAGCTGCTGGGCGAGGACCGCGACCTGGGTCTTCTCGAGGACGACGCTGACGACCTCGCCGCCCTTCTTGGCCTGCAGGAAGAACGTGCGGCCGCCGGGCTCGCCGACGGTGCCGGCGACGAACCGGTCGGGGCTGTCGAAGGTGTAGACGCGACGGGACATGACCTGACTCTACGACATCCGGGACGATGAGCCGGGTGGCTCGTCGGGGCCGGCCCGGCCGCGGCCGATCCGCACCTTCTTCTTCGTCGCGAGCAGGTCGGTCGGATCGCTGCCGGTGTCGTTCACCCGGAGGACGGTCGCCCCACCGGGGCCATAGCGGACCACGCTGAGCGAGGCCGGCCCGACGGTCAGCCGCTGGAAGCCCTCGAAGCCGAGACCAAGCGCGTCGGCCAGGATCGCCCGGATCGGATCGGCATGGCTGACGAGGGCGTAGACCGCCTCGGGCCCGAGTCGCTCGTTCCAGTCGCGGACGGCGGCCACCGCCCTGGCACCCATCTCGTGGAGGGCCTCGCCGTTCGGGAACCGGAACGCCGCCGGGTCCGTGTGGATCGTCTTCCAGCGCGGTTCCCGGCCGAGCTCCTTGAAGGTCCGCCCGGTCCAGTCCCCGTAACGGACATCGCCGAGCCGTTCGTCGAGCTCGAAGGCCGGCGCCGGGTCGCGGCCGGCGAACACGACCTGGGCGGTCTCCCGGCAGCGCTCGAGCGGCGAGCTGACGATCGAGCTGAGCTCGACCGGGCGGATCCGCTCCGCGACGGCCGCTGCCTGCGCCCGGCCGGTCTCATCGAGGCCGACACCGGGCGACCAGCCGACGAGGGTCGTCGCGGTCAGCGCGGTCAGGCCGTGGCGGATGAGCAGGACGGTGGGCACGGGACCGACATCATAGGCGACAGCTTGACGAGTAGAGGACCACCTGAGTAACGTAGGGCTTATGGGCATTACAACTCCACGAACTAATCGTCCACGGGCCCGCATCACCAGTCAGGGCCAGATCACCGTGCCGAAAGTCATCCGCGACGAGCTCGGGCTCAAACCGGGAGACGACGTCGAGTTCGAACGGCATGGCTCAGACATCGTCCTCGTCCCTCGGATCCGTCGAAGCATCCTCGACTTCGCCGGAGTCCTTCCGCCTGCCCCGGGGATCGTCGTGCCAAAGACCACCG
Organism: uncultured Chloroflexia bacterium; assembly: GCA_963783135.1. Lineage (GTDB taxonomy): Bacteria > Chloroflexota > Limnocylindria > Limnocylindrales > CSP1-4 > Chersky-267. Next base: position 1,351,227 of record CAWAMH010000005.1, read on the forward strand.
CCGGCTGGAAACGCTGGATCCGCGATGCATCGGCGGAGGCTGCCGTCGAGCGCTACGAGCGGATCCAACGCCAGGCCCGGCCTCGGTCCCCGGACGCGAGATCGTGACTCCGCCGCGTGTCGACCTCGCCTGGGCGGACGCGAATCCCTTCATCGCGCTCATCGTCGGCCCCGATGACTCCACCTACGAACGGGCTCTCGGGCTCTTTCGCGAGGTCGCCACGGGTCGGCTGACGTTGATCGTGACGCCGTTGATCGTCGATGAGATCGTCCAGATCCTCAGCAGACGATTCGGCCGCACCCGATCTGAGATCGGGCGAGAACTCTCGGCGATCCTGATCGCGGACGGGTTGCTGGTGGCGGAGCGAGAGGTCCTGCTCCACGCCCTCGATCTCTATGGACGCCGAGATCGACTCGACTTTGCCGACGCCTACCTGGCGGCTTCGGCCACGATCGTCGGACCGCCGATCGTCGCGTCGTTCGATCGCGACTTCGACCGGATCGAGGGCATCCGACGGATCGCGTCCTGACCCGCGGCCGGCGGCGCAGCACGATCCGGTGGCTGGTCGCCGCGGTCCTTCTTGCCGGGGTCGTCGCGGGCTGCGAGACGGGCTCGGACTCGACGCCCGTCACCGACCGACCGGCCGGGGCATCGTCGTCGATCGTCGACTCGACGCTCCGACCAGCGGGTCCGACCGAAACGGCGCGCGTCGTCCGGGTGGTGGACGGCGACACGATCGTCGTCCGGGTCGGCGGCAGGGACCAGCGCCTGCGCTACATCGGGATGGACACGCCCGAGACCGTCAAGCCCGACTCTCCGGTCGAGTGGATGGGTCCGGAGGCCAGTCGGGCGAACGCCCGGCTTGTCGAAGGCCGCGACGTCGTCCTGGAGAAGGATGTCTCCGAGACGGACCGGTTCGGCCGGCTCCTGCGCTATGTCTGGCTCGTCGATGGCGACCGCTGGACGATGGTCGACCTGGCGCTCGTCGAGCAGGGCTTCGCCCAGGTCGAGACCGACCCGCCCGACGTCCGCTACGCCGACCGGTTCGTGGCGGCCCAACGGGCGGCGCGCGCGGCCGGCCTCGGTCTGTGGGGACCGGGTCCATCGACCGGACCCTGACCGGTGCGGCTGGGCGACCGGCCGTATCATCCACGCGATGATCGTCGCGACGTCGCCTCGTTCGGCCCGGCTCCTCGGGCGGACCCGGTTCGGGCTCCTGGCGCTGGTCGCCGTGTGGCTCGCCCACGATGCGGTCTTCGTCGTCGAGCACGGGATCGGGGCGGGGCTGGCGACGGCGATGCGCGACGGTGGTCACGACGCCTACTGGCCCGCGTTCTCGATCGTCGCGATCGTCACCGCAACGGTCCTCGGCCTCCGCGCGGTCGTCCGGCTGGGCCGGCTCGGCGGCGTCGCAGGAGCCGGCGCTCCAGGCCGGCGGGGCCGGGTCACGGCCGGTCGGACCGGCGCGGCCCCGACCTACGCTCGGCAGCTCGGGCGGCTGTGGCTGCCGCTGGCGGGGCTCGTCGCGGTCGCCTTCGCGGTCCAGGAGAATGTCGAGCATCTCGCCGGTCACGGCCACCTGATCGGAGCGGGCGCCCTCGTCGGGCCGGAGTACCCGCTGGCGATCCCCGTCATCGCGCTCGTCACGCTCATCGCGGCCGCGATCGGCAGCCTCGTCCGCTGGCGGATCGCCGTCCTCGAGGCGCGACGCGGCCGTCGGCTCCGGATGCCGCGGGATCGCGGTCTCGCCGCCCGCCGCCCGGCGCCGGGCTGGGCGCTCGTGGCCGGGGAACGACTCCATGCCCTCTGGCTCGTCCGCCTCGACGCCGGTCGCGCTCCACCGCTGGTCGTCTGACCCCAGCCATCGCGGCCCTCGAGCCCGCGCTCGATCCGAGCCGCGCAAGGCAGCGCGCGTCGACAGCGCGCCCGCCCCATCAGGAGTGACCATCCGATGCACCACCGCACACGACCTGGCCGGACCGCGCTCCGGCGACTCGGAAGCGCCGGCCTGGCCGGCCTGCTCCTCGCCGGCCTGGCGGGGACCGCCCTGGCCCACGAGGAACGCGATGTCGGCGACTACTCGTTCGAGGTCGGTCTCATCGACGAGCCGGTCTATGTCGGTCAGAGCAGCGGTCTCGAGTTCCACGTGACCAAGGGTGACCAGCCGGTGTCGGGCCTTGACGAGACCATGAAGGCCGAGGTCATCTTCGGCCAGGACAGGCGCGACCTCCCACTGACGGAACGGGAAGAAGATCCGGGTTGGTATCAGTCGGTGTTCATCCCGACGGCAGCCGGCAAGTACACGTTCCATCTCACCGGGACGGTCGAGGGCACAGCCATCGACGAGTCGTTCACCTCGAGCCCGGACGGGTTCAACGAGGTCCAGGAGGCGGCATCGGGCCAGTTCCCGGTGACGCTGCCGACCGCGGCCGAGCTCTCAGCGGAGGCGAAGAAGGGCGCCGACGCCGCGAGCCAGGTGACGATCGCCCTCGCCCTCGGTGGTGCCGGGCTCGTGGTCGGTCTCCTCGCGCTCGGTGTCGCCCTTGCCGGTCGACGGCGACCGGCGGCATAGCGACCGCTCGCTGATGCGAACCCTCGCGGCCGCTCACCGGACGCTTCTCGCGCTCGGTGCGGCCGCGGTCGTCCTGCTCGCCGGCCCGGTCCTCGCCGGGCCGGCGCTCGACGACCGATCCGGGTACGTCGCCGTCGGCCACTCGAATCTCGTCTCGAGCTCGCCGGGCGCCGGCGAGGTCCTCGCGACCCCACCGACCGAGATCCGGCTCGTGTTCAGCGAGCCGATCGACCCGGCCTACACGTCGCTCGACCTCCTCGACGCGACGGGCAAGGCCATCCTCTTCCGGGCGGGAACGGTCGATCCGTCCGATCCTCGGACGCTCGTCGCGGCGATGCCGCCCGGATCGCCGCTCGCCACGGACAGCTTGTACACGATCAACTGGCGGGCCCTGTCTGCGGCCGACGGCCACACCACGGACGGGTTCCTGTCGTTCGGGATCGGCAACGTCCAGGCTCACCCGGCCGGCCACGATGCCGGGACCGGCACGACCTCCGGCTCCCTCCATGCTGGTCACACCGGCGGTGCGGTCGCAGCCGAGATCCAGGGCAAGGTCATGGCGTATGGCGGTTCGATGCTCGCCTTCGGGCTTGCGATCCTGGCCTGGCTCGTCCTCCGCCCGGCGCTCGGCCGGATCCCCCGCGGTGCCGCCTACGGGGCCGGGATCGCCCTCGCCGTCGGCGCGGCCGGCTGCGTCCTTCTGCTCGTCGTCGGGGCTGACTCGGTCCCCCAGTCCGGCGGTGGCAGCGATTACCTGCGGTTCGCGACCGACAGCCGGGTCGGCCAGCTCCTCGTGGCGCGGACGATCATCGGGCTGATCGGCGGGGCCGCGGTCCTGCTCGTGGCTCGGTTCGGTGGGTCGCGCGGGACGGGTGGGGCGGTGGCCCTGGCCGGCGCGCTCGGGCTGGCCGGGCTCGTTCTGACCGCCGAAGGCGGGCACGCGTCGGCCTTCGCGTCACCGGTCCCCGTCCTCATGGATGTCGTCCATATGGCGGCCGCGAGCATCTGGCTGGCCGGCCTGGTCATGCTCGGTGCGCTGACCGACTTCGGTGGCGGCAGCCGACTCGAACCCGGCGCGCTCCAGCGGGTCATCCCGCGGTTCTCGGCGCTCGCCCTCGTGTCGGTCACGCTCATCGCGCTGACCGGGATCTACGCCGACTGGGTCCAGACCCGGGACCTGCTGGACTTCGATTCACCGTACTCGGTCAATCTGCTGGTCAAGATCCTCGTGTTCGTGCTGGCCCTCCTGGTCGGAGGCATGAACTACATCGACGGTGGCCGCGAGCTCGGCAAGCGGTTCAGTCTGTCGCGCCGTCTGCTTGTCGAGCTCATCCTCGGGGTCGCGGTCCTGGCCATCACGGCGAACCTCACCAGCGGGTCCCCGACAGGCGCCGACCGTCCGGTCGCGATCGCGCCGGCCGCCAGCTCGGTCGTCTCGGCCGAGCCCGCCACGCTGGCACTGCTCCCGGGTCGGTCTGGACCGAACCGGTTCGTCGCCGGCCTCCCGACCCCACCCACCGAGGGGACGGTCGTGGAGCTCGCCCTCCAGCGCCTGGACCAGGACCTGGGTCTGTCGCGGACCACGATGCGCCCCGACTTCACGAGCGCCACCCCGACGTTCGTGACCGATGCGACGCTCCCGGTCGCGAGCCGCTGGGACGCGACGGTGATCGCGACCGCAGCGGACGGGACGGAGACCGTTCGCCAGCGGTTCGTCTACGCGCTCGATGCCGAGGGGATCACCGAAGGCCGGGCGACGCCGCCACTCGACCCTGGGCTCCTCGTGGCACTGCTGCTCGTCATCCTGGGCATCGTCGGCCTGGGCTATGCGCTCGCCGGCGGGACGCTGCCGCGCACGATCCGGGACGCCTCGCGCCCGGCGCTGATCGGCGCGAGCGTGGTCGGCCTCGCTCTCGGCATCGGGGCGATCCTCATCGGCGGGCCTCGATGATGCCGCGCGGGATCCTGCTCTCGGTGTCGCCGACGGTCGGTGGCGGGGGCGGCATCACCGTCGGGTTCGTCGTCGGGATCCAACTCGTGATCGTCGCGCTCGTGCTCGGCGGGTTCGCCTGGTACGTCCGTGGTCGCCGACCGGGCTGGGCGAGCCTCGCGCGGGTCGGGTCGATCCTGGCCGGCCTTGCAGGCGTCGTCCTGCTCCTGGCCGCCGTCCTCGATCCGGGCGGGACGACCGGTACCCCCGCCACGAACCCTGTGCCGCTCACGGTGACCTCGGTCGATCGGGGCGCCGTCCTCTACCAGGCGAACTGCGCCCGCTGCCACGGGGTCGACGGTCTCGGCGGGGGCATCGACTCCGACACGACCGAGATCCCTCCGACGAACCTTCGGAGCGGGCATCTGAACCAACACACCGATTCGGACATCTTCATCTGGATCTCGACCGGCCTGCCCGGCGGGATGCCCGCCTGGTCGGGTCAGCTCTCCGAGGCCGATCGCTGGGACCTGGTCAACTACCTGCGCTCGATCGACGGGCATGGGCCGTCACCGGACCCGAGTGCGGCCGCCGGTCCGCCGGAGCTGGCCGGGATCGGACTGGCGGGGGTCGTGGCGAGCACCCTGCTCGGCTGGCTGGGCGTCGGGCTGCGGCGGAGTCGACGGAGGCGTGAGGTTCCGAGCCCAGGATCTGCTCCATGCCAGCGCGGCTCGGGCCCGAACCGGGATCGGAGCTAGGTCCGCACGGTCGGCTGTGGCGTCGATCGGCCTGGGCTGACCGGTCAGGCGATCGCCGGATCGTCGGCGGGACTCCACTCGCGGCCCGATCATCAAGGACCGTTCGGCCTAGACTTGCATCGTCGGCCGGTTGGGGGTCGACCCTGACGCCCGTGCCCGAGGCACCGGGTCGCAGTGGATCCAACCCGTAGCGGAGGGACAGGATGTCCGAGCACGAAGCGGGGTCGGCCGTTCGGCCGGCCACGATACGAGCCGTACTCGCGGCGGGTGTGGCGCTGATGCTGGCCGGGGCGCTGGTCGGGGTGGCGTCCGGGCAGTCGGCGCCCGGAACCCCGGGCAACCCGATCACATTCGGCGCCCTGGCTACGACCGGTGCCGTCTGGGTCCCGATCACGCCGAACCGGGTACTGGACACGAGGATCAACCTCGGGCTTAGCGGCAAACTGCACAGCAAGGTGGCTCGGACCTTCCAGGTCACCGGGCTGCACCCCTCGGACGACACGATCAACGTGCCGGCCGAGGCCGTCGGGGTCACCGGCAATCTCACCGTCGACAACCAGACGACCGCTGGTTACTTCTCCCTGACGCCTGACCCGAACAACAACCCGACGACGTCGACGCTCAACTTCCCGGCTGACAACATCTGGGCCAACGCGGTCACCGGGCCGCTCGGCACGGGCGGCGCGCTGTCGGTCACCTATGTCGCGGCGGGTTCGACACCGACCGCTGACGTCGTCCTCGACGTGACGGGCTACTTCGTGCCGGGTGATGGCGGCGGCGGTCTTCCCGGTCCGACGGGTCCTCCCGGCCCGACCGGGCCTCCTGGTGCGACCGGCGCTCCCGGCGCGGACGGGTCTCCCGGCGCGGACGGGTCTCCCGGCCCGACCGGGCCTCCTGGTGCGGACGGGTCTCCCGGCCCGACCGGGCCTCCTGGTGCGACCGGCGCCCCCGGCACCGACGGGTCTCCCGGCCCGACCGGGTCACCCGGCCCGACCGGACCCCCCGGCGCCACCGGGCCTCCTGGTGCGACCGGCGCTCCCGGCCCGACCGGCGCTCCCGGTGCGACCGGCGCTCCCGGTGCGACGGGCGCTCCCGGCCCGACCGGACCTCCAGGTGCTGCAGGCACGGCCACGGTGACGGTCCAAACGAACTCCACCACGACCGACCAGAACGGCAACCCGTACACGTTGGTGGCCGATTGCACCGCCGGGAACCATGCCGTCAGCGGCGGTGGCGTCTCGGCCTCCAGCAGCGACTACCTTGGGTGGAGCTACCCGGCGACGAATGCCGCCGGCGCCGCTGCCGCCGACAATTCGACCAATCCCAGGTACTGGGCAGTGCACTGGAACGTCACGAGCGGAAGCTCCCAAGCTCGCAGCGCCTTCGCGCTCTGCGTGCCGAACTAGGTCGTTCACCTACCACGATCGTCCGTACTGGAACCCCGGCGGTGACACCGCCGGGGTTCTCCTTTGTTCTCCGGCTCAACGACGTGACCCGACGGTGTCGCATGAGTCGGGGCGTGAGCGGCGCACGTGCGGATCAGCTTCGGTGGCGTCCAGTAGGCTTCGAGTCGTGAGAGCGTCGATCCCGGCTTTCGCACGAGCGGTCAGCGACGCCTCCTGGCGGCCTTCGCCCGCCGACCTGACCGACTCCCGGGCCGCCGGGCTCGTCCGTGCGGGCGGGTTCGGAGTCGACGGGTCGACCGGGCTCGAGAGCCTGCAGTCACGAGCCGTCGAGGACCCCGGCTGGTTCTGGGGCCTCGCCGTCGACGATCTCGGGATCTCCTGGCAACGTCGCCCGACCACGACGCTGGACCTGGCCGACGGCGCTCCCCGGGCACGATGGTGGATCGGCGGAGCGTTCAACCATGCGGTCGCGGCCACCGAGCCGTGGGCGGCCGCCCGGCCCGACGGCGCGGCGCTCGCCTGGGAAGGCGAGGACGGCGCCATCCGCCGCTTCACCTGGGCGGAGCTCGACACGGACGTCCGCTCTGCGGCGCGTCGGCTCGCGGCGGTCGGCGTGGGGGAGGGGACGCGCGTCGGCATCCTCCTGCCGATGCTGGCCGAGACCGCGGTCGCGGTGCTGGCCCTCGGTCGACTCCGTGCCGTGTTCACGCCGATCTTCAGCGGCTATGCGGCACCGGCCGTGGCGGCCCGGCTCGACGCGTTCGAGGCGACCCATCTCATCACCGTCGACGGCTTCCTCCGCCGGGGCGGTGTCGTCGCGCTCAAGGCCGTCGCCGACGAAGCGGTCGCGGCCGCGCCGTCGGTCCGGACCGTCGTGGTCGTCCGCCGTCTCGGTCGGGAGGTGCTCGACGTGACGATGGCGCCAGGCCGGGACGTCGAGTGGGTCGGCGACGCGCCGATGGATGTCTCTGCCGCGCCGGCGTCGGTGGTCGACGACGTCCCTCCGACCGACCCCGAGACGCCCTACATGGTGATCTACACATCGGGCACGACGGGTCAGCCGAAAGGGACCGTCCACGTCCACGGCGGGTTCCCGATCAAGGCCGCCCAGGACCTCGCCCACACGTTCGATCTACGCGCCGGCGACGCCCTGTGCTGGTTCACCGACCTCGGCTGGATGATGGGCCCGTGGGCGATCAGCGGGGCGCTGCTCCTCGGAGCGCGGGTCGTGCTCTATGAGGGCGCGCCCGACTGGCCCGATCCCGGGCGCCTGTGGGCGCTCGCCGCCCGGCATCGGATCACCCATTTCGGGATCAGCCCGACGCTCATCCGGTCGCTGCGGGTCCACGGCGAGGCGCCGGTGCGCGACCACGACCTGTCGTCGCTCCGGGTGATCGGCTCGACCGGTGAGCCCTGGAACCCCGACCCGTGGCGGTGGGCGTTCGACGTCGTGGGGAACGGCCGGCTGCCGATCGTCAACTACTCCGGCGGGACCGAGATCGGCGGCGGGATCGTCGGCTGCTCGCTGCTCCGGCCGATCCGGCCGACGAGCTTCAACGGGCCGACGATCGGGATGGCGGCCGATATCGTCGACCCATCGGGGACATCCGTCCGAGGCGAGGTCGGCGAGCTGGCGATCCGGACGCCCTGGCCGGGGATGACCCGGGGGTTCTGGGCCGAGCCCGACGACGCCCGGTACCTCGAGACGTACTGGAGCCGGATCCCCGGCCTGTGGATCCACGGCGACTGGGCGGCCACCGACGCCGACGGCTTCTGGTACATCCACGGCCGATCCGACGACACCCTCAAGGTCGCCGGCAAGCGGGTCGGTCCGGCCGAGGTCGAGGCCTGCGCGGTGGCCCATCCGGCCGTTCTCGCCGCAGCGGCGATCGGCGTCCCCGACGAGCTGAAGGGCGAGGCGATCGTGGTCCTGTGCGTGCCCCGCCCGGGTGTCCCCTGGGACGACGGCGTCGCCGCGGAGGTCGCCGGTCTCGTCGTCCACGATCTGGGCAAGCCGGTCCGCCCGAAGGCCGTCGTGGCCGTTCCGGACCTGCCACGGACCCGGAGCGGCAAGATCATGCGCCGCGTCGCCCGCGCGGCCTGGCTCGGCCTCGACCCGGGGGACACCTCCGCGCTCGAGAACCCGGCAGTCGTGGACGCGATCGGATCGGCGGGCCACTCGGGGTAGCCGACGCCATCCAGATCATGCGACGCACACGAGAAACCGCCCCGGCAGCGAGCCGGGGCGGTCGATCTGACCACGGGCGCGATCGCTCGGGGCGGTCCCGACGGATCGCGTCGCGCGGTCTGCTAGCGCGCGGTCAGGCGGTGACGGGAGCGCCGCGGAAGAGGGCCAGGGCCCCGATGTCCGTGGTCACCAGGCGGATCTGCTCCGAGAGATTCTCCTTGACCCACGTCGCGGCCACGGTCGCCGACTTCTGGGCCTCTTCGCGAGTCTCCCAGATGCTGATCGAGATGACCTTGTGGTTGCCGGCCTCGACCAGCCCGTAGTTCACGAAGCCGGGCTCCTTGACGAACATCGGGAGGATGCCCTTCTCGGCGGTGCGGGTCAGCTCGTCGAAGCTGCCCTTGACCAGGTCGTAGGTCGAGATTCGCGTGTAACGCATGCTCTTCTCCTCTGCGCTGGAGTGTGGCTGAGTCGACACGAATCGGATGCGCGGATGGCTCTCCGTCGTTCGAGGGGCCAGGGGATCAGGCGGTTCGCTGCCTTGCAGCCGTTGGACGAGAAGTGTAACACGTAATGTCTCGTGATATATTCGCCGCGAATTCGTTACAAGTCTGTACAGGAGGTTTCAAGTGCCCAGGGTCGAATTCGAGGCCGACACCGAGGAGCAGCTGCTAGCGCTCGTCTGGCGCTGGGTGATGGGCCCGCAGCGTGAGCCCGGCGGCCCGGTCCCGGACCAGGCGGATCAGGCAGATCTGCGGCGCAGGCAGCTGGGAGAGGTGCTCAACGCCATCCGTGGGGCTGACAGCCGGCGCCTGCTGCGCGAAGTCGCCGAGCTGTCGGCCCGCGATGCAGCGCTCGTGCTGGACGCCGAGCTGGCGGCGCGCTACGGGAAGCGCTCGAATACGGCCTTCGCGGGTGCCGTCGCGGGACCGAACAAGGTGATGCGGCGGGTCGCCCGCCGAGACCTGATCATCTGGGATCCCGATGTGCGCGGCTATCGGATGGACCCAGCCGACGCGGAGATCGTCATCCAGCGCTGGCCGGCGACGTAGCGCCGCGGGACTCAGCGCGACGGGTCGTGTCGTCCCGTCGCGGCGAAGATCGCGACCGAGCCGACGGTCTCGAGCTCGACGTGGTCGAACGACGCGGCCAGGATCGTCCGAAGCCCATCCTCCGTATCGCCGAGGTTGTCGAAGCCACCGTTGCGATTGAAGACCGCCAGGACGCGGCGCGACAACCACGTCTGGGGTCCGGATGTCCCGAGGACCGACGCGCCGAACAGGACACCGGTCGGGGACAGGACCGCGGCGACGTTGGCGACGGCCGCGGCCTTGCGGGAGATCGGTCCGGGCAGGCAGTGGATGACGAGGTGGAGCGCGGCCGAGTCGAACGGACCATCGACGGGCAGCGGCTTGAGGACATCGGCCTCGACGGCGGTGACCTCCAGCCGGCCCAGGCGGTGGGAGGCATGTTCGAGGACGTTCGTGTTGGGATCGAGGATCGTCACCCTGCTGCCATCGGGCAGGCCGGACTCGTCGATGAAGTAGCCGGTGCCCGGACCCACGTCCAAGTGCCGATCGCGGATGTGCTGCCGATAGCCTTCGACCAGTCGCGCGGTCGGGCAGTGCCAGACGAACCAGGCGACGAAGCCCAGGACGATCGGGTCGTACGCCTTGAGGAGCGTCCGGGTGTACTCGCTCTGGCCGCGATAGGCGGGATCGTCACGGTCCATCGAGCGAGCGGCCCTCCATCGCGGGTGCCGGCGATCGGCTCGGCCAAGCATGCGCCCAGGATGCTAGGGTGAGCCCATGACTCGATCGTTGCTCGCCGACGCCTTCGGCCACCACGTCTGGGCCACGCTCCGGCTCCTCGACGTCTGCCTGCCCCTCGGCCGGGAGCAGCTGGAGACGACGGTCCCGGGCACGTACGGCTCGATCCTGGGAACGATGCGCCACCTCGTCGGCGCCGACGCGTCGTACCTGTTCGTCGTCACGGACGGACGGGCTGCCGAGATCGAGGAGGACAGCCTTGACCTTGCCGGCCTCCGCGCGGCGATGGAGGCCAACGGGATCGCCTGGACGGCCCTGCTTGCCCAGGACCTCGACCCCGACACGATCGTCACCCGTCTCCGCGACGACGGCTCCGAGAGCCGGGCCCCGCTGGGCATCCGCCTGGCCCAGGCGATCCACCACGGCACCGATCATCGCAGCCAGATCTGCACGGCGTTGACGTCGCTCGGCATCGAACCGCCGGAGATCGACGTGTGGGATTTCGCCTGGCAGGACGGCCGGCTCGAGGAGACCGCCCCGACGGTCTGAGCCGGCTCGTCGGACGAGCCTCGCAGCGTAGACTCCGCGGACCGTGGACGAGGCGCTGCGCAGCAATCGTGAGCTCTGGGACGCCTGGACGAGGATCCACGTCGGGTCCGCCTTCTATGACGTCGCGTCGTTCCGCGATGGCACGAAGCCGATCCGGGTCGCCGACTACGAGCGCACCGAGGTCGGCAGCGTCGAAGGCCAGCGGCTGCTCCACCTCCAGTGCCACTTCGGGCTCGACACCCTGTCGTGGGCGCGCCTCGGCGCCACGGTCACGGGCGTCGATTTCAGCGACGAGGCGATCGCTGCGGCCCGGGCGCTCGCGGACGACGTCGGGCTGTCGGCGACCTTCATCCGGTCGGACCTCGACCACCTTCCCGAGGTCCTCGACGAGCGGTTCGACATCGTCTACACGTCGTGCGGTGTCCTCGGCTGGCTCCCCGACATCGCGAGCTGGGGCCGCATCGCGGCGCACTTCGTCCGGCCCGGCGGCTTCCTGTACGTGACCGAGGTCCACCCGGTCGCGCAGGTCTTCCAGGACGAGGGCGTCGAGCCCGGCGAGCTTCAGCTGGCGTATCCCTACTGGTCGCACCCCGAGCCGCTCCGCTTCGAGGTGCAGGGCTCGTACGCCGACCCCGACGCTCCGACGGACGGGCTCGTCGAATTCGGCTGGGATCACTCGCTCGGCGAGATCGTGACTTCGCTGGCCGATGCCGGGCTCCGGCTCGAGTTCCTCCACGAGTTCGACTTCGTCCGATGGCCGTTGGAGTTCCTCGTGGAGGGTGCCGACGGGGACTGGCGCCTGCCGGACGGGTCGAAGGGGAGCCTGCCACTGTTCTTCTCGCTCAAGGCGACGAAGCCCGACGCTCCGTAGACGGCGCGATGCACCGACCCACCGCGCCCGCTCCCGACGGCCGGTCCCGTATCCTTCGGCTGTGACCGACCTTCTGACCAGACTGGACGCGCCGGTTCGCACGCTGTTCGAGCGGATCGCGGGTCCGGCCGCCGCCGCGACACCCGACCTCGCGGCGATCGGTGCCGCGCTCGTCGAGCTGGCTGGTGACGTGGACTATCTCGGACCCTGGGTCGCGCGGCTCGGCGACGAGAGCGGAGTCCTGCCGATCCACGTCCCCGAGCGGGGACCGCGGCTGATGCTCGTCCACCGGAGCGAAGGCCAGATGGGCGCGATCCACGACCACGCGACGTGGGTGGCGATCAGCCCGATCGTCGGTCTCGAGACGCACCGCCACTACCGGTTGAGCGGCGAGGGGTCGGCGGCTCGCCCGGAGATCGTGGAGACGCTCGGGCTCGAACCGGCGGACGTCGCGACGCTCCTGCCGCCCGACGACATCCACGACCACGGCCACCTGGCCGGCCACGGCGCCCCGGCCTACGTCCTGATCATGACGGGCGACGACCAGACGAGGCTCCGGCGCCGCGAGTGGGACCTCGCCACCGGGCGTCAGCGCGTCCTCGAGCCAGGCGACGGCGGTCGCTGGCTCGCCAGCCAGCCGATGCCGGGGGCCTGACGGCACACCTCGAGGCGGATCATGGCCTATCGGGGATCCCACAACGCGGACCATGAGTCGGCGGACGAGGCCGTCTCGTGGGCCGTCCTCACCGGGAATGCCCGCGGGCTTCGCTTCGGCCGGCGGGCCTTCCGGCACCTACCGACCGACCCGCGCTGCAAGTTCTGCGCCAGCCCATTCAACGGCCCCGGCGGCTGGGTCATGAGCCGGATCGGCAAGGCACCGTGGCCGAAGAACCCGAAGTACTGCACGGCCTGCTTCAAGGAGATGAGCGAGCACGGCTCCGGGGCCGAGATCGAGTGCAGCCTCCTGTTCGCCGACGTCCGGGGCTCGACCACGCTCGCCGAGGGGATGCGACCGGCGGACTGGCGCGACGTGATGCGTCGCTTCTTCGAGACCTCGTTCCACGTGCTCGTCGAGCACGACGCCGTGGTCGACAAGTTCGTCGGCGACGAGATCATCGGGATCTTCATCCCGGCGCTCACCGGCGAGCGCCACGCGGCCCGGGCGGTCGCCGCCGCCCAGGAGCTGCTTGCCGAGACCGCGAGCTGGATCCCTGTCGGCGCCGGCGTCCACACGGCGGTGGCCTTCGTCGGGACCGTCGGTGACGGCGAAGGACTCGAGTTCACCGCGATGGGCGACCCGGTCAACGTTGCGGCTCGACTGGCCTCGGCGGCGGGCGCCGGTGAGGTCCTCGTGACGACCGCCGCCGCGGCTGCGGCGCAGATCGATGTCGCCGACCTCGAGCACCGTGAGCTCGCGCTCAAGGGCAAGACCGAGACGACCGAAGTGGTCGTGCTCGGGGCGTCGGCCTAGGGGATCGTCCGGTCTCGGTCCGCTCGTCAGGCGGTCGCGGTCGTCGACCCCTCGGCCCGGAGCTGCCGGCGGATCCAGATCCCGAAGGCAAGCGCCGCGATCGCGGGGACCGCGAACCACACCGCGAGGAGCCCGAGCGCCAGTCGGACCACGCTGACGATCTCGTTCAGCGAGTCCTCGATCTCGCCCGATGACAGGACCTGGCTCACGAGCCGGAGCTGGGTCGCCAGCTCGGTCGTCCGCGACCCGAGCTCGGACAGCTTCGACTGGTTGTCGCCGAGATTGCCGCCGAGCTCGCCGACCTTGCTCTGGAGCGTCTCGAGCTGGGTCGCGACCGTCCCGAATCGGGCCGACAGCGAGGCCAGTGGGTTCTGACCGAGGATCGACAGCGTCGACGCGGCGGCCTGGATCTCGTGCACGGCGGTGACCACCTCGCCGAGGGTCGCGTTGACCTGGCCGATCGTCGTCGCGCCCTGCTGGATCGTGGACGAGAAGCTGCCCGAGGTCGAGCCGGCCGTCTCGAGGGTCGTCGCCGTCTTGTCGATCGTGGCCGAGATCGTCTCGAGTCGATCCGTGAGGCGGGTCGACAGCGACTCCAGTCGTGACCCGATCGTGGCGGTGGCGCCGAGCAGGACGATCGTCAGGACGATGCCGATCACGCCATAGACCACGAGCCCATTCGACAGCGTCTTGAGCTGTCGCTGCGTTCGGTCGCTCATCGATGTCTCCTCGGGCGCGGGGCCGGCCCCTCGGATCCGGATCGGGTGGGTCGCGGTCGGCACCATGCTGCCAGTATCCTGACCGACGTGTCTGCCCCCGCCGTCGCGACCCGGAGCGCCTACCTCGCGGACGTCCGCAGCGCGCTGCCGGAGCTGCGCCTCCTGACCGACGAGATCGACCGCGAGTCGTATCGGCGCGACGAGACCGCCTACCTCGAACCGCCACTGCCGATCGCCGTCGCGCTGCCGACGACGACCGCCGAGGTGGCCGAGCTCGTCCGGCTCGCCGCCGCGCATCGTGTGCCGGTGGTCCCGCGCGGCGCCGGGACCGGGCTGAGCGGCGGCGCGGTCGGAGTCGAGGGCGGGATCACGATCGCCTTCACCCGGATGGATCGGATCCTCGAGATCGACCGCGACAACCTCGTCGTCGTCACCCAGCCCGGGATCGTCAACGCGGAGCTGAAGAAGGCGGTCGCGGCGGAGGGCCTGTTCTATGCGCCCGACCCCGCGAGCTACGAGACCTGCACGATCGGCGGCAACCTCGGCACGAACGCCGGCGGGCTGTGTTGCATCAAGTACGGCGTGACCCGCGACTCGGTCGTCGGGCTGGAGATCGTCCGGGCCGACGGGTCGGTCGTCCGGCTCGGTGGCCGCACGGTCAAGGACGTGGCCGGCTACGGGCTGATCCCGCTCATCGTCGGGAGCCAGGGGACGCTGGCGATCGTCACCGAGGCGACCCTCCGGCTCCGTCCCGACGCCGCCGCCGAAGCGGACCCTGATCGCGTTCTTCCCGAGTCTCGACGCCTCGGGTCGGGCGGTCTCGGCGCTGTCCGAGGCGGGCGTCGAGCCGTGCACCCTCGAACTCATGGATCGGACCACGATCCGGGCGGTCGATGACGCGCACGCGCTCGGGCTGGACCGCGACGCGGCCGCGATGCTGCTCATCGAGTCCGACCTGCCCGGCGCGGCGGCGACCGAGGCTCTCGAGACCGCGGCGCGGGCGTGCGACTCGGCGGGCGCGACCGCGACGATCATCGCGGCCGACGCGCAGGAGGCCGACTGGCTGCGCCAGGCCCGGCGCATGGCGTTCCATTCGATGGAGCGACTCGGCGTGGCCCGGATGGAGGACGTCGGGGTGCCGCGCGGGCCGGGTCCCGGAGCTGCTCGCGGCGATCGAGCGGGTGGCGTCCGAGCAGGGCCTCCTCATCGCGACGTTCGGTCACGTCGGCGACGGCAACCTCCACCCGAACATCATCCTGGACCGCGACGATCCCGACGGCGAGGCCAGGCTCCAGCGCGCCACCGATGCGCTCTACCGGGCGGCGATCGAGCTCGGCGGGACGGTCACCGCCGAGCACGGGATCGGCGTGGCGCGGCGCGACTACCTCAGCCTGCAGCGCGGCGACGGGGCCGTCGCGATGATGCGGGCGATCAAGGCCGCGCTCGATCCGCTCGGCATCCTCAACCCCGGCAAGGTGCTGCCCGAGGTCTAGGCGGCCGGTCGGTCGAGCAGATCGCCGACCCGCGGCGTCCAGACGGCCCGGTCGTCGGCGGTGATCGCGTAGGCGCCGTACCCAGCGTGCCCGTGGACCCAGGCCAGGCCATCGAGCCCCAGCACGAACGCGGCCGTGGCGTACGCGTCGGCCGCAGGTCAGGCTCGGGCCGACGACGGTCATGCTGTGCAGCGCCCCGGGCACCTCGCCGGTCCGCGGATCGACGATGTGGTCGCCGCGCTCGTAGCCGCCCGACGTCGCGATGGCGAGATCGGACAGCAGCAGGACCGCCGCCACCTTGTCGGGCTCGTGCGGGTGACGGATGCCGATCCGCCACGGCTGACCCGGGCCCGCCTCGCCGCGAGTCACGATGTCGCCGCCGCCGTTGATCGAGAACGCGGTCGCGCCGGCCTCGTCGAGGATGAGCGACGCCTCCTCGAGCGCCCAGCCCTTGACGAGGCCGGTCGGATCGGGCCGTCCGTCCGGTCGGTGACGCCGGATGTCGAACGCACCGTCGCTCGTCCGGCGCAGGTCCTCGCACAGACCGAGGATCGCCCGGAGGTCGGGGCTGCAGTCCATCTCGTCGAGCTCACCCCGGATCAGCCGGCTGACCTCGCTGTCGGCGAGGAACGGACTGAACCCGGCATCGATGTCCCGCAGGAGTGCGAAGGCCGCGTCGACGGCCGCATCGACCGCGGACGGGTCGGAGCCGGGATCCCGGACGTCGATGCCGATCGCCGTGCCCATGATCCGCTCGACCCGGACGCCCGGGACCCCTGGCCCGATCCCCGAACCGGGCGGCCCGACGACGGCCGCCCGACCGACGGCCGTGACCCCGGCGGCGGTCGACACCTCAGCCACGGGCCTGGTCGAGCGCGGCCTGCAGCGAGCGCTCGTACGCGATGCTCGTGTACGTGGCGCCCGACACGCCGTCGATCTGGGCGCTCTGGGCCTGGAGCGCCTCGCTCTGGAGGATCGGCGCTGCGTAGTCGCTGATCGCGGCCGAGCGGGCATGGTCCGACGGCAGTTCGAGGGCATCGACCGCGGTGACCTTGCCGTTCGCGATCGTGACCTGGACCTGGACGGGTCCGAACCGGGTGTTCACGACGGGTCCGGTCACCGTCCCGTCGGCGAGCGTCCCGTTCGTCGGCGCCTTCGTCGCCTGGGGGGCCGGCGTCGCCCCATCGCCGGCCGCGGGCGCCTGAGTCGGTGCAGCCCGGGTTGTCGGAGCGGCAGCTCGGCTCGTCGGGGCGACGACCGCCTGCCCGGTCGATCCGTCGGTCGCGTCGAGACCGGGGTCGTCCGGGGTCTTGAAGCTGAACAGCAGGACGAGCGCGAGGGCGGTGGCGGAGATGGCGACGACGGCGCGTTTCGGCATGGTCGGGTCCTCGGTCAGTACGCGAATCGTTCGGAGTGGATCTGGCTCGCCGGCACTCCGAGGACGCGGAGCGAGCGCTGCACGGCGTGCATCATCGGGGTCGGCCCGCAGACGTAGACGTCGCGCGATGTGACATCCGGGACCAGGGCGCCGAGCGACGCCGGTCCGAGGGGCTCGACCGGCATCTCCCAGCTGCCCCGGCGGCCCACGAGATAGTGGACGACCGCCCCGTTCGCAGCGGCGATCGCATCCAGCTCGGAGCGGAAGACGAGGTCCTTCTGGCGCCTGGCCCGGTAGATGAGGGTCATCTCGCCCGGCCGGACCGGCAGCTCTTCGAGCAGGGCGCGGAGCGGCGTGATGCCGATGCCACCGGCGACGAGCAAGACCCGCGAGCGGGTCCGACGGGCACCCGTGAGTGCCCCGTACGGGCCTTCCACGAAGACCGGCGTGCCGACCTTGAGTCGTTGGAGCCGGTTCGAGTCGTCCCCGAGGTCCTTGACCGTGACCCGCAGCCACTCGCCGTTCGGCGCGGCCGAGATCGAGAAGGGATGGCCGCGCCACCAGCCGTCCCGGGTCAGGAATCGGCAGACGAGATACTGCCCGGACCGGATCGCGAGCCGGTCGAGCTCTCGGCCGGTCAGGTAGATCGACACGACCCCGGGCGCCTCGCGGACGACGTTCGCGACGCGGAGCCGGTGCCGGAGCGAGACCCGGATCGGCTGGCCGAACCGGAAGACGAGGATCGTGGCCGCGGTGGCCACGTACAGCCCGATCCAGTACAGCCGGGCGATCGGGTCGTCGGCGAAGTCGGCCCCGACCACGAGCTGGTGGGCGAAGGTCAGGGCGACCGCGAGATAGGCGTAGAGATGGATCCCGTGCCAGGTCTCGTACGACAGCCGGCGACGGGCGGCGCGCATCGAGCTGACGGCGACCGCGATGAACAGGCCGAGGCCGACGACGGCCCACAGCACGAACGGGTAGGTCGTGACGAGCGTCCAGCCCTCATCCAGGACGCCGCTGCCGTCACCGAGCGCATAGCCGATCGGGGTCAGGATCCCGTGGGCGACGAGGAGCCAGACGCAGCCGAAGCCGACCCAGCGATGGGCGGCCGCCAGCCGGTCCATCCCGAAGGCCTGGTCGAGCCACGGGCTGCGCGACATCAGGACCAGCTGGATGAGCACCAGGTAGGTCCCGAACAGCGCGGTCAGCTGGCCCGCGGCCGTGACGAGCCCGCCCGGCGACCCGAGCTCGGCGAGGCCACCGTGGCGGACCCACATCGCGCCGATCAGCAGCGCGTTCCCGACGACGAACGCGCCCATGTCGAGGGCGGTGATCGACCACGTCCGCGGGTGCGCGACCCGACGGATCGGGGCACGCGCGGCGGCTGGCAGCTCCTGAGTCATGCCCCGAGGATGGCGCTAGCGCCTTAAGCCACTCTGAGAATCCGTCCGAACCGAGGGCAAGGAACGGTGAAGGTTTCTTCATCCGCGTCGAAGCCGGCTCTCAGGACGGTCTCACTCGGCGGGCGTGTACTGGTCGTGCTCCGCACCCCGATCGGGCCGCAGAGCGGTCGATCCCCGTTCAGTGAGGCAGACACGACATGAGATGGAAGGGACCGGCAGCCATCGTGCTGCTGGCGGTCGGTGCGGGTGCGGTCGCCCTGGCGGTCACCGGTGGACCGGGCGGCAGCCGCGCATCGGGGCCGCGCTACCTCACGGCGACGGCGGCCACCGCCGATGTCGCCGACACGGTCGTCGCCAACGGGACGCTCGCCCGGGCGACCACCTTCGGGCTGAACTTCGGCGTCGCTCCGACGGTCTCCGACTCGACCGGCACGGGCAGCGGCAACGGCACCTGGTCGGTCACCGAGGTCAAGGTCAAGGAAGGCGACACCGTCAAGAAGGGCGACGTCCTCGCCGTCGCCGATACGGCATCGCTCAGACGCGACCTCAGCGCGGCGAAGGCGAGCCTCGCGGCGGCCAAGAGCCAGCGCACCATCGCCAAGGGCCAGCTCGACGACGCGACCGGGACCGACGCCCGGCGCCAGGCCCGGATCGGCTACGAGAACGCGGTCTCCCAGCACACCCAGGCGCAGGGCCAGGTCGCCGACCTCGAGAAGCAGATCGCCCACGCGACGATCGTCGCCCCGGCCGACGGGACGGTCGACGCCGTGACCGCGGTCGCCGGCGCCGATCTCGCGACCGGCCCGGCGATCACCCTGTCGAGCGGTCCCCTCCAGGCCACCGCCGACTTCACCGAGAGCGACCTCCCGTCGCTCAAGACCGGCCAGGCGGCCTCGGTCACCGTCGACGCGGTCGACGCCACCGTCGACGGCACCGTCGTCGCGATCGCGCCGTCGGCGGCCGGCACGTCCGGCAACGTCGTCACCTACGCGCGTCACGATCGAGCTGAAGGACCCGCCCGCCGCGGCCCGTCCCGGGATGAGCGCCAAGGCGGCGGTCACGATCGCCGACGCGAAGGGCGTGCTCGCGGTCCCCGCCGTGGCCCTGAACGGGTCGGCGCTCGCGGGCTACTCGGTGCTGGTCCTCGGTGCGGACGGGTCGACCCAGGCGCGCGACGTGGTCGTCGGGCTCGTCACCTCGACCCAGGCCGAGATCAAGAGCGGCCTCCAGGAAGGTGAGGCCGTGGTCACCGGGACGACCGCCACCCAGACCACGACGACGGGCGGCGGCGGTGGCTTGTTCCCCGGCGGCGGTGGTGGCAACTTCCAGCGCGGCGGCGGTGGCGGGAACGGCGGCGGCAACAACGGCGGCGGGAACGGCGGTGGCGGCACCACCGTGACCACACCATGACCCAGCCGCTGATCTCGCTCGAGGGGATCAGCCGGGTCTACCAGACCGGGCGGATCGACGTCCGCGCCCTCGACGGCGTCGACCTGGTCGTCGAGCACGGGGAGTTCCTCGCCGTGGTCGGGCCATCGGGCTCGGGCAAGACGACCCTCATGAACATCGTCGGCTGCCTCGATCGGCCGACGACGGGCCGCTACGTCCTGAACGGAACGGCGGTCGAAGACCTCGACGACGACGGCCTCGCGTCCGTCCGCAGCCGATCGATCGGCTTCGTCTTCCAGTCGTACAACCTGTTGTCCCGGACGAGCGCGCTCGACAACGTCGCCACCGCGCTCGCCTACCAGGGGGTCGGGCGGCGCGAGCGCACGAAGCGGGCGACCGCGGCGCTGGAGCGGCTCGGCCTCGGCGATCGACTCGACCACGAGCCGACCGAGCTGTCCGGCGGCCAGCAGCAGCGGGTGGCCATCGCCCGAGCGCTCGTGACCGAGCCCGCCCTGCTCCTCGCCGACGAACCGACCGGCAACCTCGACACCGCCAGCGGCGCCGAGGTCATGGGCATCCTCCGCCAGCTCCACTCGACCGGGCGGACCATCGTCCTCATCACCCACGACGGCGACGTCGCCTCGGGCGCCGACCGGCAGGTCCACGTCCGCGACGGGCGGCTCGTCGCATGAGCCCGCTCGATCTCGTCCGGCTGGCGCTCGCCCGGCTCCGGTCGAGCCGGCTGCGGGCGGCCCTCACGATGCTCGGGGTCATCATCGGCGTGGCCTCGGTCGTCGCCCTCGTCGCCGTGGGCCAGGGCGCCACCCGGGGCATCACGAACCAGCTCGAGAGCCTCGGGACGAACCTGCTGACGATCAACCCGGGCAGCTTCACCACGTTCGGGACGCGTGGCGCCGCGGGTTCGGCCACGAACCTCACGATCGACGACGCCGATGCCGTCGCGCAGATCCCCGGAATCGCCGCCGTGGCACCCGAGCTCACGACCCAGAAGCTGGTCGTGGCCGGCGCCGAGAACACGACCACGTCGATCGTCGGGACGCTGCCGCAGTACGCGATGGTCCACAACAACACGATCTGGCAGGGCTCGTTCCTGACCGGACCGTCGAACGATCTCGGCATGCGGGTGGCCGTCCTCGGCGCCACGACCGCGTCGGACCTCGGACTCGGCGCCGACGCGGTCGGGACCGACATCTCGATCGGCGGCATCCCGTTCCAGGTGATCGGCATCCTCCAGTCGAAGGGCGGGGCCGGCCCACTCAACCAGGACGACATGATCCTCGTCCCGTTGAACACGGTCCGGGACCACTTCGTGTCCGGGGACTCGGTCCGGTCGATCGGGGTGAGCGTCGCCCAGGCCGACCAGATGGACACGGTCAAGGCCGAGATCACCACCACCCTCAAGGCCCGTCACGGCCTCGGCGCGGCCGACACCGCCGACTTCAACGTGTTCGACCAGGCCCAGCTGCTGACCACGGTCGGCTCGATCACCGGCCTGCTCACCGTGCTGCTCGCCGGCATCGCCTCGATCTCGCTCATCGTCGGTGGGATCGGGATCATGAACATCATGCTGGTCTCGGTCCGCGAGCGGACGCGCGAGATCGGCATCCGCAAGGCGATCGGTGCCAAGAGCAGCGACATCCTCTTCCAGTTCCTCATCGAGGCGCTCGTGCTGTCGCTCCTCGGCGGCTTCATCGGGATCCTCGTCGGCCTCGGCGCGACTGCCCTGATCGGGCAGCTCGCCGGATGGGGCTTCGTCTTCAGCCCGGTGACCCTCGTCGTGGCGCTGCTGTTCAGCCTCGCCGTCGGCGTCGTCTTCGGCGTGTGGCCCGCGCGGCAGGCCGCCCGTCTCGACCCCATCGCCGCCCTTCGCTACGAGTAGGAGATCCGACGGATGACCACCCCCAACGATCCGACCGAGCCCACGCCGACCTGGTCGGCGCCGAGCCAGGCGGCACCGCCACCAGCTCCGCAACCGCAGCCGCAACCGGCGGCCGCGGGTGCCCCTGAGCCCTTCCCACCCACGTATCAGGCGCCGGTCAGTCCGGTGGCCACGGTCGCCCCGGCCAGGACGTCGAGCCGGAAGCGCGGCGTCGTGGATGTCGTCCTCGTCGTGGCCGCGATCTTCGCGGTCGGCGGGGTCGGGTTCGCGCTGGGTCGGGCCACGGCCCCGCCGGCGAGCGTGGGCCTCGCCGGCGGCGGACGGTTCCAGGGCCAGGTCCCGAACGGCGGCCAGTTCGGCAACGGCGGCCAGGTCCCGAACGGCGGCCAGGGCGGCACCGGCGGCCAGGGTCAGGGTGGCCCCGGCGGCTTCTTCGGGGCCGGCGGCGGGATCACCATCAGCGGTGAGGTCAGCGCGATCACGGCCGATCAGCTGACGCTCAAGCTCCCGTCCGGCCAGACGATCCAGATCGGCTTGAACGGCTCGACGGCCTATCACAGCCAGGCGCCGGCGACGGCCGCGGACGTGACGACCGGGAGCACCGTCCAGGTCCAGGTCGCCCGCGGCGGCGGTCAGAACGGCGGCGGCCAGGGCCAGGCCGGCAACGGCCAGGGTGGCGGGTTCACGCTCGGCGCCGCGTCGAACGTGACGGTCGTCCCCAAGTGACCCTGACCCTTCGTGGCGCTCGGTCGGCCGCTGCCGGCCGAGCGCGTCCACGTCGGGACGGGTAGCGTTCGGAGCATGCATCTGCTCGTCGTCGAGGACGACCCGCGGCTCGGCCGCCTCCTGCGCCGCCTGCTCGAGGAGGAGCGCCACGTCGTGGAGCTCGCCACGGACGTGCGCTCCGCGCTCGAGGTGGCGACCGAGATCGGCGGGATCGAGGCGATCGTCCTCGACATCGGCCTGCCCGACGGCTCGGGGCTCGACGTCGCCCGAAGCCTCCGCTCGAGCGGGTCGACCGTCCCGATCCTGATCCTGACCGCGCGGGACACCGTGGTGGACCGGGTGACCGGGCTCGACGCCGGTGCCGACGACTATCTCGTCAAGCCGTTCGCGTTCGAGGAGCTCGCGGCTCGCCTGCGCGCCCTCGCCCGGCGAGCCGGCGGCCCCGAGGCGCTCCGGGCCGGACTGCGTCTCGAGGTCGGTGGGATCGCCCTCGACGAGGCGCGCCGGGAGGTGACCGCCGACGGCGTGCGGGTCGAGCTGAGTCCGCGTGAGTTCTCGCTGCTCGAGTACTTCCTGCGCCACCCGGGCGAGGCGCTGACCCGCGACCGGCTGCTCGATCATGTCTGGCCGTCGGGCGTCGCGGTCACCCCGAACGCCGTGGATGCCTACGTCCACTATCTCCGGGCCAAGCTCGGGTCGGCCGGCGATCGGATCCGGACGCTGCGCGGCGTCGGCTACCGGCTCGAGGACACGGCGTGACCAGCGCCCAGACCGGCGACGCCCGGCTCCTCCGGCGCGTCCGCTGGCAGCTCGTCGCCTGGAGCGGCGGGATCGTGCTCATCGTCCTCGTCGTGCTCGGCCTGGCGCTCTACCTCGCCGTCGCGCGGTCGCTCGAGGCGACCGGCGTCGCCCAGCTCCAGGAGCGCGCTCAAGGCCTGACCCGGTTCATCGCCGGCGACCCGGGTCGGTCCGGCCCGGGCCGTCCGCCGGTCGGGCTCGCCTTCGGTGGACCGTCGTCGGGCACGTTCGCGTTCGTCAGCGCCCCGACCGGTGAGGTCATCGGTCCGTCCGGGTTCGACTTCCCGGCCGGTCTCCCGGACGACGTCGGGGTCGAGGCCGCCCGCGACCACGGCAGCACCGACATCCGGACGATCGAGGTCCAGGGCACGCCGGTCCGGATCATGAGCGTGCCGATCGAGCGCGCCGGGACCGTCTACGTCCTCCAGGTGGGTCAGGACATCACGGCCGAGCAGCACACGCTCCAGACGCTGCTCTCCGTGCTCGCCATCGGCGGGCTCGTCGCGATGCTCGCGGCCCTCTCGGCCGGAGCGGTCATCGCCCGGCGCGCCCTCGTCCCGATCCGCGACGCGCTGCGCCATCAGCGCGAGTTCGCGGCGGACGCCAGCCACGAGCTGCGGACGCCGCTGGCGGTCGTGCGGGCCAGCGCCGAGCATCTCCGGCGCAACCCCGACAAGCCGGTGAGCCAGGTCGGCACGGCCGTCGACGACATCACGGCCGAGACGGATCACCTCACCGCGCTCGTCGAGGACCTCCTCCTGCTCGCCCGGAGCGACTCGGGCGCGGTCGATCTGGCCCGCGACCCGGTCGACCTGGCCGACGTGGCCGCCGACGCGACCGCCAGCCTGACCGGACTGGCCGCGGAGTCGCAGGTCCGGATCGGGCTCGATCCGAGCCCCGTCCGGGTGACCGGGGACCCGGCCCGGCTGCGCCAGCTCGTGACGATCCTCGTCGACAACGCGATCCGGCACGGGCCGGTCGGCGGCTCGGTCGCGGTCACGGTCCGGGGCGACGGCCGCGAGGCGCTGCTGACCGTCGACGACGATGGACCGGGCATCCCAGCGGCGGACCGGCAGCATGTCTTCGACCGGTTCTGGCGCGCCCCGAACGCGCGTCCCGGCGGGACCGGGCTCGGGCTCGCGATCGGGGCATGGATCGTCGACCAGCACGGCGGCACGATCGCGGCCACGGAGCGCCCGGGCGGCGGTTCGCGCTTCATCGTCCGCCTGCCGACCGGCTCCGCGCCGGCCTGATCGCCGGGCGAGCCCGGCTCGCCTCAGGCGGCGACGACGAGGTCCCGGCCGGCCGCCTTGGCCATCGCCAGCCCGACGTCGGCGGCGGTGAACAGGTCTTCCGCGCTCGTCGCGGCGTCCTCGACCCGGGCGCAGCCGGCCGAGACCGTGGCGCGCAGCGGCTCGCCGTCGATCCCGGTGAACGTCCGCGCGGACCACGCCTGCCGGACCTCGTTGGCGATCCGGACGCCGTCGTCGAGCGTTGCGCCGTCGAGGACCGCGACGAACTCCTCGCCACCGTAGCGCGCGACGAGATCGCTCGCCCGGAAGCGCTCGAGCAGGAGCTCGCCGAACCCGCGCAGGACCATGTCGCCGACCCGATGGCCGTGGCGCTTGTTGAACGTCCCGAAGTGGTCGAGGTCGAACAGGATGACCGTCGCCGGCTCGCGCCGGTCCGGCTTCGAGCGCCGCCGCGCGGCCAGGAAACGGTCGATCGAGGCGTCCAGATGGCGGCGATTGAACAGGCCGGTCAAGGGATCGCGGACCGAGGCCTCGGTCACGTCGCTGTGCAGGAACGTGTTCGTGACGGCCAGCGCGATCTGGTGGCCGAGGACCTCGCCTGCCTCGCGCTCCACCCGCCCGAATGGCTTGCCGAGGTCGAACCGGGTCACGCTCAGGGCACCCACCACGACCCCGTCCCGGACGAGCGGCAGGCCGATCGCGATCATCGGACCGGCCACCCGGGCCGCCCGGACCCCCGCCGGGAACCGCTCGTGCGTGTAGTGGTCGTCGACGACCTCGGTCCGGTCCCGGATCGCGCGGCCGGCGACGCCCTCGCCGGGGCGGATCTCGCTCCCCACGAAGCTCATGTCGGCCGCCCCGCTCATCGCCCGGATGAAGTACCGGCCGGTCGACCGTTCGAGGACGGTCAGCACGGCGATGTCCGAAACGAGGACCCGACGGACGCCGTCGACGATGGCCGGGTAGAGGGTGCTCGCCTCGAGGCTGCCGGTCACCGACGCACCGAACTCGGTGAGGCGCTGGAAGAGTTCGACCCGGTCGGCCAGCGATCGGCGCTCGCGGGCCAGCGCCAGGGCCGAGGCGAGCCGGTCGGCGACCAGCAGGACGGAGCCGAGGTCGGTCTCGTCGAGCGTCCCACGGTTCGTCTCGATGTTGACCACGCCGAGGAGCTCGTCGTCGGACAGCAGCGGGGCGCAGATCTCGCTCGTGACATCGCCGGCGACATCGACGAAGTCCGGGTCGTGGGCGAGGTCGGTCACGAGCTCCGGGCGACGGTTCCGGATGACCCGGCCGATGACCCCGCTGGTCCCGTCGAACCGCTCGATCGGGTGGTCGTAGCCGCGCTGGGCCCCGAGCCGGAACGTGGCGTCGTCGAGGAGGTAGATCGAGACGTGGCTGAACCCGAGGTTCTGATGGAGCAGGTCCATGACCTGCTCGAGGGTCTCGGGCTCGGGCCCCCGGGCCGCCAGCGCGCGGCCGACGGCCTCGACGGCCTCCACCTGGCGGCTCCGCCGGCGGGCGTCGCCCATCGTGAGCCGGAGCCGGTGGAGCGCCTGCTCGAGCTTCGACACCGTCTGGCGCGTCCCGAGGGCGAGGAGGATGCAGACCGACGACAGCACCATGCCGCGCTGGATGGCGTTGTCGAGGTGCTCGCCTGAGAGCAGCGCCGGGCCGAGGTAGCCGACCGCCGCGATCGAGACCATGATCCAGGCCTCGCGCCCGCCGTAGGCTGCGGCCATCGTCACGACCGGGATGTACAGCGCGACGAGCGGCCGGAAGCCCGGGTCGCCGGTCTGGTTGGCGACGACCGTCACGAACAGCGCGGCGAGGACGAGTCGCGGCACCGGCCGGGCCAGGCGGCCGATCCGGGCGCCGAGGGTCGACGCCGTGGACAGGATCGTCTGGACCAGGACGTACAACAGGCTGAGTGCGATGACGCCGGCCGAGGCATCCCCGGGCTCGACGACATGGACCAGGATCGTCGGCACCGCCAGCCCGATCGCGAGCAGGACGTGGGGGTCGTCGATCGCCCGCTGGGCGGCCCGTCGCAGGATCCGGGCAAAACGCGGGACCCGGGCGTGCTGGGTCCTCGCGACCAAGGTCGACATCGCAGCGTCAGTGTCTGCGTCGGATGCACCCCTCGGCCATGACCCGTTCGGCGGTCCGGGTACTGGTCGTCCGGGCCGCCCCGGGCGGTCGCCGGCTGCACGGTGACGGCCTAGCTGGCACGGGGTTCGGGTAGGCTTGACGTCGATGGTGACCCTGCGCGCGGACCCGTGGAGCCCCGACTACGGCGGTGATGTCGAGGCGACCCTGGCGGCCCGCGAGGGGACCGAGATCCAGGTCGATCCCACGGTCGAGACGGCCGATTGGGCGCGTCCGATCGAGCCCGTCGCCGGCCCGGGTGGCCCGCTGCTCTTCGTCGATGGCGTCCGGCGCGTCGAGCTGCGCGTCCTCGCCGAGGACGGCGGACGACGGGCCTGGGGTCTCGCCGGGTCGTATGCGGTCGGGGCCGTCCGGAGCGACGGCCGGGCGACATTCGAACGGGCGGTGGTCGGCCGGATCCTCGCGCTCGGCGCGGCGATCGCGGCGCCGGATCTGGTCGTCCGCGTCGGGCCGACCGAGCCGATCGTCTACCGGGCGATCGCGGTCCCGGGGGACGATCCGGAGGCCCCGCTCCAGGTCCTCCAGAACGAGATGCGCGAGGCCGAAGGCCGGCTGGCCGCCGAGCTCGCGCCCAGCGGACTCGTCCTGGCCGATGGTCCGCTCCACTATCCGTACGGACCGGATGCGGCGGTCGTCGGGATCGCCAAGCGGATGGTCACGACCTACCTCGAGGGTGAGCCCGCCGCACTCCTCCCGCGGCTCGCCCCG
Source organism: uncultured Chloroflexia bacterium (assembly GCA_963783135.1). GTDB lineage: Bacteria > Chloroflexota > Limnocylindria > Limnocylindrales > CSP1-4 > Chersky-267. The sequence continues at coordinate 1,378,674 of CAWAMH010000005.1, forward strand.
GGCGAGCGGACGCCGCTGTTCGCGCTCGGCCGCCAGATCCTCGACCGGTTCGCCTGGTACCAGCGGCTGATCGAGCTGCGCGAGCCGTGGCACGAGCTGTCGGGCCTGGTCCGCTGCGAGGTCCGGATGTCGCTCGGGATCGGCCGGGCCCGGGACCTGGCGGACCGAGTCGCGGTCGAGCTGCCGCGGTTCGCCGGGCGGCCCGGGATCGACCCGCGTGCGCCGCAGAACCTCACGCCGGTCGGCGCGCTCGAGCAGGAGCTGCGGCGCCGGCTCGGCGATCCGGACCTCCTCCGGCGGGCGCTCCAGTCGGAGCTGTTCCGGGCGGCCGTCGCATGATCGGCGAGCGACCCCTGGATCCGCCGGTCGACGCGACCGGGGAGGCCCCGGTCGCGGCGGTCATGGACGAAGCGCGGACCGTGTCGGAGCCGGTCGGGCTCGTCCTCGGGACGGAGGATTCGACGCCGCTCCAGTTCTGGGTCGGCGTGGGGGAGGGGTCGTATCTCCAGCTCGACGACGCGGTCATCCTCGATACCGACGTGCCGGGCGTGGGCACGGTCCGGATCAGCGGCATCGTCCAGGAGGTCCGGGCGCGGCACGAGGGTCTGGCGTTCGACTCGGATGCGTTCCTCGTCGAGCGCGGCGTGCTCCCCGCCCAGCTGAGCCAGGCCGCGCTCGTGGTCGCGACCCGGTTCGAGCCGGAGATCTTCGTCCCGCCGCTGCCGGGCCGGCCGGCCAAGCGCGCTCGTGGTCGCGACCGTGACGAGGCGCTCTACTTCGATCGGATGACCCGCCGCCTGCCGGCCGGACTGTCGCGTGACGGTGAGCCGGTCTGGCTCGACGTCGACTTCCTCGACGGGACCCGCGGGGCCCACGTCAACATCTCGGGGATCAGCGGCGTCGCGACGAAGACCACGTACGCCCTGTTCCTGCTCTACGCGCTGTTCCACTCGGAGGCGCTCGGGGCGTACGCGACGAACACGAAGGCGCTCGTGTTCAACGTGAAGGGTGAGGACCTGCTCTGGCTCGATCGGCCGAACGCGCTCCTCGACGAGAAGGCCCGGGCCGAGTACGAGCGCCTCGGGCTGCCGGTCGGGCCGTTCGCCTCGGTCGGGTTGTGGGCGCCGCCGCGGCCGGGTGCGGCGGGTTCGGGCGGGGCCGGCGCGCCGGGCGGCGCCGCGATCCCGCACGTCGAGGGCCGGACCGAGGGCGTCACCGCCTACTACTGGACGATCCGCGAGTTCGTCCGCGAGCGCTACCTGCGGTTCCTGTTCGCCGAGGGCGACGACGAGCGATCGCAGATCGCGGACCTCGTCGCCCGGGTCGAGTCGCTCCTCGATCGGTGGTGCCAGGACGACCCGGAGGCGCCGGCGACGGTCCGTCTCGATGGCCAGCGGATCGAGTCGTTCGAGGACCTGTGCGACGCGATCGCGCTCAAGCTCGACGACGACGACGCGGGCTGGCGCGGCCGCCTGTCCGAGGGCACGGTCGCCGCGTTCCAGCGCCGGCTCGAGGCCGCCCGCCATCGGGTCGGCCACCTCATCTGGGGGACGGCGGCCGAGGACCCCGCCCGCCACCGGATCGACTGGGAGGCGAACCAGGTCACGGTCATCGACATCCACAACCTGCACGACCGCGCGAAGCGGTTCGTGACTGGCGTGATGATCAAGCGGCTGTTCGAGCACAAGGAGCGGATGGGCCGGCGCGAGCCGCTCCACTTCCTCGTCCTCGACGAGCTCAACCGGTACGCCCCGCGCGAGGGCTGGAGCCCGATCAAGGAGGTCCTCCTCGATGTCGCCGAGCGCGGCCGCAGCCTCGGCATCATCCTCGTCGGGGCCGAGCAGACCGCCTCGGAGGTCGAACGCCGGGTCATCGCCAACTCGGCGTTCCGGGTCGTCGGCCGGCTCGACATGGCGGAGGCGCAACGGTCCGAGTACGGCTTCCTCCCGGCGGTCACCCGGGCGCGGGCCGGCATCCTCAAACCCGGCTCGGTCATCGTCCAGCAGCCGTCCATCCCGACCCCGCTCCAGGTCCGCTTCCCGTTCCCCTGCTGGGCGACGCGCGCCGAGGAGGCCGCGCCGGGCGGCGGCGATCCGTTCGCGGCATTCGAGGCCGACTAGCGGGTGACGATCCGGCTCCTGCACACCTCCGACTGGCATCTCGGCCGGACGATCCGGAACCGGTCGCGGACCGAGGAGTTCGCGGCGGTCCTCGCCGAGGTCGTCGGCATCGCCCGCGACGAAGGTGTCGATGGCGTGCTCGTCGCCGGCGACCTGTTCGACTCGCGCGCCCCCGCGCCAGAGGCCGACGCGATCCTCGTCGAGACGCTCGTCCACCTCCACGAGGCCGGGATCCCGCTCGTCGCGATCGGCGGCAACCACGACTCGGCCCAACGGCTCGAGGCGTTCGCTCCGCTATACGCGGCGGTCGGGGCGACGATCGTCGGCAACGTCCGGAGGCCGGACGCCGGCGGGGTCGTCGAGCTCGCGGCGCGCGGTGGCGGGACGACCGCGCTGATCGCCTGCGTGCCGTTCGTGCCGGAGCGCAAGTTCGCGACGACCGCGGCGCTGTTCGACGCCCCGGAGAGCTGGTACGCCACGTACGCGGACGGGATGGGCAACCTCCTCGGTGCGTTCGCTGAGTCGTTCCGACCGGATCGGGTGAATGTCCTGCTGGCCCACCTCTATGCCGACGGCTCGCTGCTCGGCGGTGGCGAGCGCGAAGTGACCGTCGGGCTCGAGTACGCCGTCTCACCGGCCCGGCTCCCGGCGACCGCGAGCTATCTCGCGCTCGGCCATATCCATCGCCCGCAGCGGGTCGCGGGCAGCGCCGCGCCCGGCCGCTACTCCGGGTCGCTCCTCCAGCTCGACTTCGGCGAGACCGAGCAGCAGAAGTCCGTCGCCATCGTCGAGGCCGCGCCGGGCACCCCGGCGGTCGTCCGCGAGGTCCCGTTGACCGAGGGGCGCCGGCTCGTCGACCTGCGCGGGTCCCTGGACCAGGTGACGGCCGCGTCCGAGACGATCGGCGACGCCTGGCTGCGCGTCCTGGTCGAGACCGACGGGCCGGTCCCGGGGATCGCCGATCGGGTCCGCGAGGCACTCCCGAACGCGCTCGACGTCCGGCTCGTCTACGACCGGACCGCGGACGACGAGACCGCGTCGCGGACCGCCGGTGTCGGTGCGCTCGGGCCGCGCGAGCAGTTCGCCGCCTACGAGCGATCGGTCCATGGCGTCGACGCGGATCCGGCCCTGCTGTCCGCGTTCGACGAGGTCCTCACCCTCGTCCGTGACGGCGAGGACTGAGCGATGCGTCCACTCCGCCTCGAGATCCGCGGCTTCACCGCATTCCGAGAACCGCAGGTGGTCGACTTCGACGGGCTCGATCTCTTCGCGATCACCGGGCCGACCGGCTCCGGCAAGAGCTCGATCCTCGATGCCCTGACGTTCGTGCTGTACGGCCGCGCCGAGCGCGTCGGCGACAGCGTCCGTCAGCTCGTCAGCCAGGGCCAGCCCCGGGCGGCCGTGGTCCTCGAGTTCGAGTCGGCGGGGGAGCGCTACCGCGTCGCCCGGAGCGTCACCGCGGACGCCAAGACGAAGATCCTCGTCGAACGATCCGATCCGGCCACCGAGACCGGCTGGCGGCAGGCCGGCGACGGCGCCGACCGGGTCCGCGAAGGCTGACGCAACGATCGAGCGGCTCGTCGGGCTCGACTACGCCGGGTTCACCCGCGCGGTCCTCCTCCCGCAGGGCCGCTTCGCCGAGTTCCTCGCCGGCGACGCGAAGACCCGGCGGAAGATCCTCGCGGACCTGCTCGACCTCGGCCTGTTCGAGCGGATCGCGGCCAGGGCCGGCGAGCTGGCCCGGACCATCGGCGCGCAGATGACGAGCAAGACGGAGATCCTCGGCTCGGAGTTCGCGGACGCGAACGATGCGGGCCTCGAGGCGGCCCGACGCGATCTCGCTGCGGCGGAGGCCGCGGCCGCCCGGCTGACGATCGCTCGCGATACGGTCGCGGCGCTCGTCGTCCGGGCCACGACCCTCGACCGCGAGGTCGAAGAGATCGGCCGGGTCGCCGCCGAGGCGGCGCGCGCCGCCGAGCAGGCACGGACGATCGGTGCCGAGGTCGTAACGCTGGTCGGCGCCATCGACCAGGCCGAGGTCGGCCGGGCCGCGGCGATCGCGACCGCCGGCGAGTGCGCCGAGGCCTTCGCGACGGCCGCCGCCGCACTCGCCGACCTCGAGGCCACCTGGGGCGACGCGGTGGCCCTGGCCGGGCGGCTCGAACGCGCCCGAGCCCTCGCCGTCGGCCGCGGCGCCCAGACCGAGCGGCGGGCCGAGCTGATCGAGCTCGCTCGCGGCGATCGCCCCCGCTGAGCTCGCGACGGCCGCCGCTTCCGAGGCCCAGGTCGAGGCCGCTGCCCGCGAGCAGGCCGCGCTCGATGCCGAACGGGCCGCAGTGGATGGACTCGAGGCCGCCCGCGCCGCGGATCGGGTCGCCGCGGTCAGCGCAGGTCTGAAGGTCGGTGACCCGTGTCCCGTCTGTGGCCGGCCGCTCGAGGCGCTGCCCGACCGGCACGGCGCGCCCCAGCTGGAGGCGGCGACAACGACGCTCGAACGGGCACGCGCCGCCGCGGCGGAAGCGTCGGCGAGCTGTCGGGCAGCCGAGCGGACCGCGGGTGAGGCGCAGAGCGTGCTCGACCGCGAGCGCGACCGGGTCACTCGCGCCGAGGCGATGCTGGGCGATCTCGAGCGGGAAGCCGAGCGTCGCTGAGCTGGCGCTCGTCGCGGAGCTCGGTGGGGAGCCGCCAGCCGACCTCGTCGCCGAGCTCGAGACCCGCACCGAGCGGCTCCGCGAGACGACGGCGGAGCTCGAGACCCGGAGATCCGCCTCAGCCGACGCCGACACCGCGGTCCGGACCGTGGACGCCCTCCTCGCGGAGGCGCGGGCCCGTCTCGCGACCGAGCAGGCCCGCCTCGACGCGATCCCGGCCGCGGACCTCGAGGCGCGCGCCATCGCGGCCGGCGTCCCGCTCGAACCGGCTGCCGCTCGAGGGGGACGCGGGAGCTCGGCTGGCCAGGCTCGCCGCGCTGCACGCGTGGCCCCGGCCGCCGCGAGCGCCGTCCAGGTCGTGGAGCCGTCGGTGACCGCGCCGACGGAGGTCGCGGCCGCGGCGAGCGGGCTCGCCGCACGGCTCGAAGAGGTCGCCGCCGGCGCCGAGACAGCCGCGGCGACCCGGCGCGAGACGGGGCTCGGGCTCGTCATCGAGGCGCGCGCCGCGGCCGGCGAGGTGGCCGACCGGGTCGACGACCTTGGGGCGATCGGCCGTGCCGTCGACGCGGCGCTCGGAGCGGCGATCGGCGAGTCGGCCGTCGCGACGCGGCGGGCCGAGGATCTCGAGGCGAAGATCCAACGCCGAGCCGAGCTGGAGGCCGAGATCGAGGTCCTGCGCGAGCGCGGCGGTCGGTTCAAGCAGCTCGCGCTCGAGCTCCGTCAGGACCGGATCGTCGCCTTCCTCCAGGAGGAGGCGCTCGCGACGCTGGCCGCGGCCGGCAGCGTCCATCTCGAGGAGCTGTCGAGCGGCCGCTACCGGCTCGAGGTGGCCGACGACGAGTTCTTCGTCGTCGACACCTGGAACGGCGAGGACCGCCGGAGCGTGAAGACCCTGTCCGGCGGCGAGTCGTTCCTCGCCTCGCTCGGGCTCGCGCTCGCGCTCAGCGAGCAGGTCCCGTCGCTCGCGACGAACGCGCGCTCCCGGGTCACGAGCCTGTTCCTCGACGAGGGCTTCGGCACGCTCGACGAGGAGACCCTCCAGGTGGTCATCGGGGCCGTCGAGGTCATCGGCGGCGACGATCGGATGGTCGGGGTCGTCACCCACGTCGCCGAGCTCGCCGAGCGGCTGCCCGCCCGGATCGTCGTCGAGAAATCGCCTCGCGGGAGTCGGATCTCGCGCGTTTGAGCGTTAGTATCAGGACATGAGCCGGAACGATCCGACCGGCGCGGAGCCCGAAGCCTGCCCGTACGTCGGTCTGGCCGACGACCCCCGCACGCGGTTCAGCTTCCCGGTCCAGGGCCATCGCTGCCATGTGCGATCGAAGCCGGCGAAGATCGACCTGGCCTGGCAGGGCGCCTACTGTCTCTCGAGCGACTTCCCGGCCTGCGACCGCTACCGCCCGCCGACGGCGGGCCTGGCCGGAGCCGGCGCTCACGGGCTCACTGTCGCGGCGGCCGTCGCGCGCGAACCCGAGGATGCCGGGACGGGGCCATCCTCAGAGGCGGCCGATCCTCGGCCGTGGCCTGCGGTCGAGCCCGCCGAGCTGGCGGCCGAGCCCCTGCTCGTGTCAGAGTCCGCGCCTGAGCCCGAAGTCGCACAAGAGCCTGAAGCGATGTCTGAACCCGAGACCACACCGGTCCCCGAGCCGGCGTCGACCTCCGAGCCCGAGCCCGAGCCCGAGCTCGAGCCGGCGTCGACCTCCGAGCCCGAGCCCGAGCCGGCGTCGACCTCCGAGCCGCAGCCGCCGACCACGCCTGATCCCCCGGCCGGCGCCGGACTGCCGCCCGACTGGTGGGTTCCCGAGGCCAGTCTCGGGATCGCGAGCATCCACCCGGCGAGCCCACCGCCGACGGCCTGGAAGACCGCCACGACAACGTCGGTCGTCGCAGGCATCATCCCGCCGCCGGCGTCTCCGGCGCCACCCTCCGAGAGCGGGACGCCCGATCGCGACGCCGAGACGACCGGATCGGTCGCGCGGCCGCTGCCGACCTGGTTGGCCGAGGTGACCGGGGCGACGGTCGCGGTGGTCCCGTACCCGACGACCGAGGAGCCCCCGGAGCGATCAGGTCCCGCCCCGGCCAAGCCCGCCCGGGTCACGACCACTGGGCCAACGTCGCCGGGCTCTCGACCGCCGGGCTCACGACCGCCGGGCCATCGACCGAGGTTCCAGCGACAAGCGCGGTCGAGACCACGACCGAGGCCGAGACCGCGACCGAGGCCGAGACCACGACCGAGGTCCCGCGACGAGCGCGGTTCCCGCGACCGAGGTTCCCGCGACGAGCGCGGCCGATGCCCCGACCGAGGCCCAGACCACGACCGCGACCGGGATCAGGCGTCGACCCACGTGACGCGCAGCCGACCGGAACCAGACGCGACCTCCGGAGACGGGCCCTGATCCTCCTGGCCCTGCTGGTGCTCCTCGCCGGGGCGGCCGTCGTGGCCGCCTTCGCGACCGGTGCCGTCGATCGCCTCCGGCCTGCGGGTCTCCCCGCCGGAGTGGTCGCGCGTTCGTCCGAGACCCCGACCGACACCCGACTCGCCGATCCAGGACCTCCGCTGGTCGCGGCGGCCGTCTCGGCCACGACGGCGCCGACGGCCACGGCGCCGACCCCCGCGGCAACGCCGGCTGCCACTGCCATCCCGGCCACGACGCCGTCCACGCCGTCGCCCGGCCTCGCGGCGAGCCCGGCGCCCTCATCGTCCGGAGCGGTCGCGCCGCTCGTCGTCCACGTCGTGAAGTCGGGTGAGAGCCTCACGTCGATCGCGGCTCAGTACGGGGTGACGCCCCAGGCGATCAAGCGCGCCAACTCGCTCAAGGACGCCAACCTGCTCCGGATCGGCCAGAAGCTGATCATCCCGGCGGCACGCTGAACAGATCGAGATCCGGCGCTGATTTCGGGTCGCTTTCGTGGTATGGTAAGCGAGAGATAGTGGCAGTCACGTGCAGACCGGCTTGGACTGCGCGTCGCCCGGCGGATGCACCGTCGCTCCCCAGGGGGCACCGAGGATGAAACGCCGAAGCCCATGGCTGGCGTTGCTGGCGGGGATCGGGCTCGCCCTCGCACTGACCTCGTCGGTACTCGCGACGTCGGTACCCGGCGTCGGTAGCATCACCCTCACCCCGTTCCGGGGGACCGTGCCCTGTGGCCACTACTACAGCGTGGTGGCGACCGTCCTCGACCAGAACGGCAAGCCGATCAAGCACCTGACGGTCGACTTCGCGATCACCTCGTCGCCATCGACCCACGACAAGCTCAAGCCGACCAGCGACGACACCAACAAGCACGGCAAGGCGAAGGTCTTCATCAAGTACGCCTGCACGGTCGGAAACCGCGTCATCACCGCGACGGCCGGTGGGATGAGCGCGTCGGCGGTGGTGTACGTCAAGCTCCGCCCGCACCACCACCATCACGACAAGAGACAAGGACGACCACGACTGGGACAAGAAGCTCTCCGCCGCCGCGTTCATCGACGCCGTGTCGCTGCCGAGCACCTCGACGTTGCCGGGCGTCGCCCTGACGTCGAGCACGACCGACAGCACGACCGCTCCGATCATCCCCGCGGTCATCGCCCTCCTGGCGGCCGCTGCGATCATCCTCCGGCGGTTCGCCCTCAGTCGTCGCTGATCGGGCGAGCCCCGGCGCGATCCTGTCCGCTACGAGCCGCTGCGGCCACTTCGACCGTTCCCCTCGGCGGGTTCGACCTGGTCTGCACGGATGACCGAGCCGTCGGGTCGGCCGCTGTGGGGCCTGCCGCGTCCGGTCGTCGCCCTCGGCGCGCTGGCGATCATCGTCATCGTCGCGGCCGGCGTGTCGGTCGTCCTCGGTGGGGGATTGCCGGGGTCCGGTCATCCGGTGTCGCCGCAGCCCGTGGCCAGCATGGCCCTCGCGACCGCCAGCCCGACCGATGAGCCCGGCACGTCCGCGGTTCCGAGCAGCTCCCCGCGGGCCAGCGGCAGTCCGGCCCCGAGCAGCCCCCGGGACCGAGCGGCTCACCCGGCGCGAGTCCCTCGGCGCTCCCGGAGCCGGGCATCCGTGCGGACCGGATCCAGATCGCACGCCTGGCGATCGACCTTCCGATCGTCGACGGGGATGGCATCGACGCCCCGGTCGACAAGGCCGCCCACTACCCCGGCACGGGCTGGCCCGAGCGGCGGGACCAACATCTACATCTACGCCCATGCCCGGCCCGGGATTGTTCCTGTCGCTGTGGGGCGCTGTCGTCGGCGATCGGATCGACCTGACCCTGGTCGATGGCTCGACGCGCTCGTACGTCGTCGACCAGGTCCTGCCGGCCGTCCCCTGGGACGCGATCGAGTACCTCCAGCCGACGCATCGCCGAGCAGCTGACCCTCCAGACCTCGACCGCGCCAGCTGAGAGCGCGCCACGCTTCGTCGTCGTGGCGCACCCGGCACCGTGACCGGTCCTCCGGGCGACTCCGCCGCCTCGCCCGGATCCACGTTGCCGCCCGAACCGACCGCGCCGCGGCGACCGCCCGAGATGGTCTACCCGCGCCGGCGACGTCGCCGGCGGAAGTCGCATCGCCTTCGGAACCTCCTGCTGCTTGGTGGTCTCCTGTCTGCTCGTTCTGGCCGCCGCGACGGCCGGCCTCGCCTTCGGCCGCTACCTGCCCGCCCTCGACGAGGCGCGCACGCTCCGGACCGACCTCGAGGCGATGCACGGCCGTGTCCAGGCCGCCGGTCTCGAGATCGACCGGCCGACCATCGATGGACTCAAGACCGACCTGGCCGTCGCCCGCGGGCGTCTCGACCACCTGTCCGACCTGCTCGCGAACGACCCACTCGTCGGCTTCGCGCGATCGCTGCCGCAGACGCAGGCGGACATCCACGGCGCCGACACCGTCGTGGCGGCCGCCCACGACCTGTTCGACGCCGCCGACCAGGGCCTCGTCGATCGGCGAGCGGTTCGTCGAGATCAAGGAGGCCCAGGCGACGGATCCCGGCTCCGCGTCGGCGCTCGCCCAGCTCGTCGAGCTGATGGCGACCTCGCGGGACGAGGCCCTGGCGATCCAGGCGTCGCTGGCCCGTGCCCGCGGCGACCCTGGCGACGGTTCCCGGACGGACTTGCCGCCGCAGCTCGAGAGCGCCCGGGACGCGATGGTCGAGCGGATCGACAAGTACGGGCCGCTGCTCGACACCTACCTCACCCTCAGCGAGCGACTGCCCGGCGATCCTCGGCTGGGACGGCCCGCGCCGCTACCTGGTCCTGACCCAGAACCCGGCCGAGCTCCGGCCGACCGGCGGCTACACCGGGAGCTACGGGATCATCGCGTTCGACCGAGGGCCGGGTCACCGAGCGGACGTTCCAGGACATCTTCCTGCTCGACCTGCCCTGGGACTACCCGTTCATCAAGCCGCCGCACCGAGCTGACCGACTACCTGCTCGGCCCGAAGCAGCCGCTGGCAGCTGGCCGACGCGAACTGGTCGCCCGACTTCCCGACCAGCGCCCAGGACGCCATCCGGCTGTACGCGAACGAGTCCGGCGACACGCCAGATCGACGGCGTGTTCGGGATCACGACCTACACGATCGACGAGCTGCTCAAGCTCACCGGGCCGATCACGGTCCCCGAGTACGGCACGACGATCGCCTCGGGCGAGACGACCCTCAAGACGCTCCAGCAGACGCGGGTCGCCAAGCCCGGCGAGAACCGCAAGGCGTTCCTGTCGGCCTTCGCCGACCAGCTCTTCGCCGGGCTGCTCGGCCTGCCGCCCGGCGAGTGGACCGACGTGCTCGGCCAGGCCGACACCTTCCGCAGCCAGCGGCTCCTGCTCGCCTGGTTCACGGACCCGACGGACGAGGCCGTCGCCGTCCACGGAGGGCTTCGACGGCGCGGTCCGGCAGGACCCCGGCGACTACGTCTACCCGGTCGACTCCAACGTCGCGCCGGCCTCGAAGCTCAACGCGATCACGACCCGGAGCCTGCACCTCGACGTCGCGATCGACACGTTCGGCAACGCCCTCGACACGCTCGACGTGACCTGGGACAACCCGATCGAGACGCCCGTCGGCAAGCCATACCGCGAGCTGCCGACGCTCGAGGACGCTGCGCATCCTGGGGATGTACTTCCGGGTCCTGGTCCCGGACCGGAGCCGGGTCGAGTCGGTGTCGGGCGGGAACCTGGTCGAGCTCACGGCGCCCGGCCGCTGGTGGCCGAGGAGGCCGGCCGGACGGCGATCGGCACCTACCTGCTGGTGCCGCCCGGCTCGACCAGCCTGCGCTACGCGTGGACCAGCCCGTATGCGGCCGACGCGGACGGCACCGGCGGCGACTACCGCCTGACGATCCAGAAGCAGCCCGGCCTGCTGCCGGGACCGCTGACCCTCACGATCCACGTCCCGGACGGCTTCCGGATCACCGCCGCCAGCGACAACCTCACGGTCAACGGCGAGACCGCCACGCTCACCACGACGTTCGACCGGGACGTCGAGCTCAGCCTCGACTACGCCCGAGCGCCCGTCGACCACCCCCTAGCCGTCGCATCCGACCGGCCTATACTGGCCGACCGAACTCGAAGCGTACCCGAAGGGGACGTTCCAAGCCGATGGAACTCCGCAAGCAGCTCGGCGTCGTTCGCTCCTGGCTCTGGCTGATCCTCGCGAGCGTCCTCCTCGCCGGCGGGGCCGCCTACCTCGTGTCCAGCTGCGCTGCCCAAGGTCTACGAGGGCAAGGCCACCCTGATCGTCGGCCAGAGCACTCCAGGCACGAACCCGGACTACAACCAGCTCCTCGCCAGCCAGCGGCTGAGCCAGACGTACGCCGACCTCGCGACGACGACGCCGATCCTCGCCCAGGTCATCGCGAAGAACGGCCTCGACGTCACGCCCGGACGACTTCCGGAAGCGGATCGTCGCCGACGCGCCGCGCGACTCGACCCTCGTCCACCTCACCGTCCAGGACGGCGATCCCAGCGCGGGCGGCCGTCCTCGCGAACGCGCTCGCGGCGGAGATGATCGCGGCGTCGCCGGCGCTCGTCCGGGCGGGCGGCCGAGGTCCAGCAGTTCATCGACGACGACCTGCCGGCGACCCAGCTCCAGATCCAGGACACGCAGGCGGAGATCCAGCGACTCATCGGACCTCACGTCGCGATCGATCGCCGACGAGCAGCAGCTCCAGGCGCTCCAGGGCCGGATCGTCGCGCTCCGCCAGACCTACGCGACGCTGCTCGGCTTCTCGTCGAACAGCGGGGCGAACCTCCTGACCGTCGTGGACCCGGCGTCGCCGCCGGCGCAGCCGGCCTCGCCGCGGGTCCTCCTCAACACGCTCATCGCGGCGCTCGTCGGGCCTGCTGCTCGCCGTCGGGCTTGGCCTTCCTGCTCGAGTACCTCGACGACACCGTCAAGACCGAGCGACGACGTCGAGGACGTGGCCGGCGCTGCCGACGCTGGGCACGATCACCGAAGATGAAGGGCGGCAAGGACCGCAAGCGAGATCTACCGGCTGGCCACGCTCCTCTATCCGCGATCGCCCGGTCGCCGAGGCGTACCGGACGCTGCGCACCAACATCGAGTTCGCCGCCGTCGACGCGCCGCGTGAAGACGCTCCTCGTGACGAGCTCGATCCCGGGCGAGGGCAAGACGACGACGGCCGCCAACCTCGCGGTCGTCATCGCCCAGGCCGGCCGCCGGACGATCCTGCTCGACGCGGACTTCCGCAAGCCCGGCATCCACAAGATCTTCGACCTGCCGAACGCCCATCGGCCTGTCGAGCCTCCTGCGCGCCGACGAGACCGCGATCGACGACGTCGCCCAGGACGACCGAGCAGGACAACCTGCGGGTGATCACGACCGGGCCGCTGCCGCCCAACCCGGCCGAGCTGCTCGGCTCGCAGCGGATGCGGACGATCCTGGAGCGACTCGCCGCCGGCGCGGACCTCGTCGTCATCGACAGCCCGCCGCTCCAGGCCGTGACGGACGCCGCGATCCTCGCCTCGATCGCCGACGGGACGGTCTTCATCGTGGACGCCGGCCGGACCCGCCGCGGCGCCGTTCGGAGCGGCCGCGAGGCGCTGGCCAAGGCCGGCGCCCGCGTCCTGGGCGTGGTCCTCAATCGGCTGCCCCGAGCGGTCCAGCGGCAACTACTACTACTACGACTACTACGGCGCCGGACGGAGCGAGCGGAGGCGGCCAACCGGCGGACGCCACGGCGAAGACCCAGGCGGCCGGAAAGCAGGGATGAGCGTCCACGAGGGGCGACCATCGGAGTGCGGGTCCTCGATCGTCGGGATCAACTACCGACCGGAGCTCACCGCGATCGGGCCGTACACCGCCGGCCTCGCCGAGCACCTGGCCGCGCGAGGCGACACGGTCACCGTGATCACGGGCCTGCCGCACTACCCGGACTGGCGGATCGCCACGGGCACGCCAGCGGACGCTCGTCCGGCGACGAGTCGATCGACGGCGTCACGGTCGTGCGCGCCGCCCACTACGTGCCGACCAGCCAGGACGCCATCCGGCGGGCCGTCTACGAGGGGACGTTCGGTCTGACCGGGCTCCTGGCCGGCGTGGGCGTCGAGCGTCCGGACGCCATCCTCGGGGTCGTCCCGAGCCTGTCCGGCGGACTGCTCGCCCGGATCCTGGCGAGGCGTCACCGCGCGCCGTACGGACTCCTGTTCCAGGACCTGATGGGACCGGCGGCGCAGCCAGTCCGGCATGGCCGGCGGCGGCGCGGTCGCGAGCGCGACGGCACGCGGCCGAGCGCTGGGCGGTCGCCGATGCGCGCGCCGTCGGCGTCGTCACGACGTCGTTCGTCCCGTACCTCCGCTCGCATCGGCGTTCCGTCCAGACCGGATCCACCACGTGCCGAACTGGACGCTGCTCGCCGAACCGGCGATGACGGTCGAGGAGACGCGGGCACAGTTCGGCTGGGCCGATGGACGACCAGGTCGTCCTCCACGCCGGGAACATCGGCCTCAAGCAGGGTCTCGAGCAGGTCGTGGACGCGGCTCGACTGTCCGCCGAGCGCGGCGACCCCGTCCGATTCGTCTTCTCCGGCGGCGGGAACCAGGCGCGGCGATCCGGGCTGCGGCCGAAGGCCTGCCGAACGTGAGCTTCCTCGGCGTTCAGCCTGACGGGATCCACGCGAGCCTGCTCGCCGCGGCCGACGTCCTCCTGCTCTCGGAGCGTGCCAGCGCAGATCGACATGAGCCTTCCGAGCAAGCTCACCTCCTACTTCGCCGCCGGCCGGCCGATCGTCGCCGCGGTCCCGGACGGCGGGAGCCTCGGCGGCCGAGGTCGAGCGGTCCGGGGCCGGGTCTGCAGGTCCGGCCGGCGACATCGAAGGCGATCCTCGCCGCCCTCGCACGCCTCCGCGCCGATCCGGCGCTTGGCCCGAGAGCTCGGCGCGGCCGGACCGGCCTACGCGGAGCGCGCACACCTCCGCCGCGTCGCCTCGCGCGCGGGGCCGCCTCGTCGACGCGATCGTCGGTCGCGCGCCCGCGCGCGATGGGCGATGGGAGCGGCCGCCGCATGACGAAGGCGCTGATCACCGGGATCACCGGCCAGGACGGCTCCTACCTCGCGGAGCTCCTCCTGGAGAAGGGCTACGAGGTCCACGGCCTGATCCGCCGCTCCAGCTCGTTCAACACCGGGCGGATCGACCACCTCTACGTCGACCCGCACGAGGCGGAGACGCGGCTCTTCCTCCACTACGCCGACCTGACCGACAGCTCCAGCCTCATCGGCCATCTCCACCGGATCAAGCCGGACGAGGTCTACAACCTCGGCGCCCAGAGCCACGTCAAGGTGAGCTTCGAGATGCCGGAGTTCACCGCCGAGACCGCCGGGATGGGCACGCTCCGGATGCTCGAGGCCGTCCGCACGGCGGACTGGCCGATCCGCTTCTACCAGGCCGGCAGCTCCGAGATGTACGGCAAGGTCCTGGAGAGTCCGCAGACGGAGCCGACGCCGTTCAACCCGCGCAGCCCGTACGCCATCGCCAAGCTCTTCGCCCACTTCATGACCGTCGACTACCGCGAGGCCTACGGGCTCCACGCGAGCAACGGCATCCTGTTCAACCACGAGTCGCCCCGGCGCGGCGGCACGTTCGTCACCCGCAAGGTGACGCGCGGCGTCGCGGCGATCCTCGCGGGCAAGGCAGGAGCACCTGTTCCTCGGCAACCTCGACGCCAGGCGCGACTGGGGCTACGCGCCGGAGTACGTCGAGGCGATGTGGCGGATGCTCCAGCAGTCCGAGCCCGACGACTACGTCATCGCGACCGGCGAGATGCACTCCGTGCGCGAGCTGTGCGAGGTCGCGTTCGCGCTCGTCGGGCTCGACTGGGAGCGCTACGTCCGCGTCGACGAGAAGTACCTCCGGCCGACCGAGGTCGACGAGCTCTGCGGCGATGCCTCGAAGGCCCGCGACCGGCTCGGCTGGGAGGCCCGGACCACGTTCCGGGACCTGGTGCGCCTGATG
>CAWAMH010000006.1:0-116556 GCA_963783135.1 uncultured Chloroflexia bacterium
AGGACCCGTGCGGCAGCCCGCGGACCTCGCGGACGATCGCCTTCGCGGCGCGGGCGGCGGTCGGCCCGGCCGTGAGGATGTCGCCGACCGCGGCGTCCACGGCGGCGTCGAGCGCCGCGGGACCCTCGACGATCTCGTGGACGAGCCCGATCCGCTGGGCGCGGATGGCATCGAAGCGCCGTCCGCCGGGGAAGCAGCGCCCGAGCGTGGGTCTCGCCGATCTTGGCGATCACGAACGGCGCGATGACGGCGGGCAGGATCCCGAGACGCGTCTCGGTGAAGCCGAACCGGGCCCCGCTCTCGGCGATCACGATGTCGCTGACCGCGCACAGACCCATCCCACCGCCGAGCGCCGCGCCGTGGACCCGCGCGACGATGGGCACGGGGCAGGTGTCGATCGCCTCGTACATGTCGGCCATCGCCATTGCGTCCTGCTCGTTCGCCTCCGTGTCGAGGGTCAGCGCGGCACGCATCCAGGCGATGTCGGCGCCCGCGCAGAACGTGGGCCATCGCCGGCCAGGACGATCGCCCGCAGGGCGGTCGAGTCGTCGCGACCGAGCGAGCTGAAGGCGGTTCGCAGCTCGGCGATGAGCGAGGCATCGAACGCGTTGTGACGTTCGGGCTTCGCCAACGTCACCCGGGCGACGACGCCGCCGGGCCCGGTCCGCTCGATCCGCAGGGAGTCGGTCACGGCGCCATGCTAGCGCCGGCGGTCAGGGTGCCGCCGACGGCGATGGACCCGCGGAGGCGCTGGCCGGCCGAGGCGCCCGTCTTCGCGGCACAGACTCAGCAGGTCGACCGCGCCGATCGCCGGCTGGACATAGCCGCATCCGACTTCCGCTGAGGAAGAACGGGTAGACCGGGTAGCCGAACGGCACGACGAGGGCCTCGTCGTCGACGATCCGTGGGCGAAAGCCGCCGCGGCATCGATCCGGGCCTGCCCGTCAAGGTCTGCAACCGCTCGAGCTCCCGGAGGTTCGCCTTCCCGATCCAGGGATCGTCCCGGAGGCCACCGAGCAGGGCGACAGGATCGTGGTAGTCGTCCACAAGTCCAATCGAGGAGGTTGACTTCGCTGTTCGGGTCGCAGGGCGATGCCTCCGGGGTAGTCATCCGCGTGACGGACCACGACGGTGATCCCGATCGCCTTGAGCTGCCCGGTGATGGCGACCTCGAAGTCCTGGCACTGGCCGCACTCGGAGCCGAGCGGCGCACCCATCATCGTGATCGTGGCGTTCGGCCATCCATCAAGGCCCGGGCGGCCTCCAGGTCCGGCGTCGGCGCGGCTGCCGTCGCGTCCGGCCCGCCAGGCACCGCCGGGGTGAGCAGCGCTCCACTCGGGGTGACGACCTGGATCGCGCCCACCGCGGCACGATCGAGGGCGAGCGCGACCGCACGACGGACATCCAGGTCGCGGAACGTCGGGCGAGCCGTGTTCAGCATGAGGAAATGGGTGCCGCCGAGCGGCGCCCCGAACCAGCGCTGGTCGCCGCCCGCGGCGTGTCGACTTCCAGGCCCCCACTCTGCCGCGATCGGCCCCGTCCCGCTCGAGATCGGCTCGCCGCCCGCCAGCATCGTCGCGTCAAGGTCGCCGGTCCGAACGCGACCGATCGAGACCGCGGTGGCGCTCTGGTCTGGATCGCGATGTTGTCGAACGGCTGCGGGCGGGTCCCGTGGTAGTTCGGGTTCTTCTTGAGCACGATGAGCCGCGGCGGAGCTCGACCGGCGACGTGCGGCGGCCAGGTAGTACGGTCCCGCGCCGTCACCGGCGGGTCGGGTCGTACGCCACTCCGGGGACCGGGCGTTCGATCGGGCACCGGGCAGAAGAACGGCAGCGGCGAGCCGATCGAGCAGATCGGGTGCCGGCGTCACGAGCGTGATCGTCAGCGGATCGCCCGGCGACTGCCAGCCCGGCCACGTGGTCCGTCTTGCCGGCTCGGTAGTCGTCGACGCCGACGATGTCGCCGAGGAAGCCCGACGGCCCGGCGGCGGAGTCGTCGAGGATGCGGCGAGAGCGGCGCGCTCGAACGTCGCCCGGAACGTCTCGGCCGTGACCGGCTCGTTCGAAGGCGGCGAGAAGACGAACCCGTCGCTTGACCGTGAAGGTGTAGGTCCGCCCGTCCGGGCTGATCGTCGGCATCGCGGCTGGCGACCTCGGGCTGGAGCGTCCAGCCGTCCGGGGCGGGCTTGTCGGGGTAGCTCACAGGCCGGCGCAGGTGAGGTAGCGCGCCTGTGCGGACCTCGAACGTCCAGTTCATGGCCGGGTCCGGGTAGGGTCGGTCCATGGGGCACACCGACGTCGCGATCGTCAGGACCGTCGCCCTGGAGCTGTGCGACGGACTCCTCGATCGTCGGGACCACCGCGACCATGATCTCGCCGCCACCGGCGGTCACCGACGCGATCGCGTGGCCGGTATCGATCGTGTGATCCGTGGCGCCCGTCACGAGTCGATCCCGACAGCTGACCGGACCGTGAGTTCGCCGCCCACATCGTGTCGCCCGTCGAGGCCAGCGTCACCGACGCCCGGCGGAAGGGTCACGCTCGACGACCGTCCACTCCGGTCGATCCTCCAGACCGCGCCCGCTCCCGGAGTCGGCCACCCAGGCATCACCTCCCGCCGAACGCGATCGTCGGCCAAGGTTGGCTCCTGAGCGCCGTCGACCAGGACGAAGCTCGGGGCGTTCGTCGCCGGGTCGATCCGGCGACCGACCCGTCGAGCGCATACCAGAGCGCCGTCCCCGCCGAAGTTGAGGATGCCGGCTGTGACATCCGGGATCCGGGCCTGGACCTTGCCGGTCGCCGGGTCGAGGCGGACGATCTCGGGATGCTCGGCCGAGCCGCGAGACCCACATCGATCCGGCGCCGGTCGCGATGTCCTGACCTGGCTCGGTGTCGGTCGCATCGGCGCCCAGCGGGAACGTCGTCGAGACCCCGCTCCGCTGGTCGATCCGGATGACCTGGCGACGCCCCCATCGGTCAGCCAGACGAGTTCGCGTCGATCGTGTACGCGCGCGCCTCGGCGCACGGGATCGGGATCGATTGGACGATCGCGTGGGTGTCGGGATCCATCCGGTTCATCGCCGGTGGACTCGCGCCGAGGCTCCAGAACGAGCCGTTGCTGTAGAACGAGATGTTCGTCGGCGACTTGATCGGGGTGGTCGAGTTGAGATGGCCCGACTCCGCGTCGACGAACGCCAGGACCGGGAGCTCCGCACCGCCGAGCGGGTCGATCGTCGGGGCGGGTCCGCTCGACGAACCCGGACCCCCGGTCGACAGCGCGTCGCCCGCCGCGATTCGCGGGTGCCGCTGGACTCGAGCCGTGCGTCCGAGCAGCCCGCCTCCCAGGACGCCCGCCAGGAGCGCCACGACGACGATCGCCACGCCGACCCCCGCGTAGACCCGGCGGTCGCGCACCGGGTTGGTCCGGCTCGCGACGAGACGGTGGCCCTTCGTGCCGATCGGCGGGGACCACCGGACGGCCCGGATCGGCTCCTCGTGCCCTTCAGCCGGAGCGTCGCGGGTCGCGTAGCCGATCCCGTCGACCTTGGCGGCGAGATGGATCACGGCTTCCGAGGCGAGCGTCTCGCCGGGACCCGGCCTGGCCGCACAGCCGGGCCGCCAGGTTGAGGGCCGAGCCACGGTAGCCGCCCTCGACCGGGATCGCCTCGCCCGCGTCGAGCCCGATGCCGACGCCGCGCGGGAGCTCCGCCCTGAACCGGGTCTGCAGCTCGAGGGCTGCGCGAAGGGCCCGCCGAGCGAGCACGAAGACGGCCAACGCCTCGTCGCCGCGGAGCTCGAGGAGGAATCCGTCGTGGCTGGTGACGACCTCGCGGACGATCGCGGCGAACTCGCCGCGCGAGCTGCGCCGCGGCGTCGGCGCCGTGCTCGGTCGTGTACGTCGTGTACCCGCGGATGTCGGCGATGAGGAACGTCCGCAGCTCGGCCTCGGCCGTCGGCGGCGGGACCGGCCCGTCCGGCGGGTCCAGCCCGTCCGCGGCCGGCGAGCCTGGGTCCGCGGCCGGAAGCGTCGGTTCGTCGCCGGCGGGCAGCGCATCGCCCTCCGGGCGCACGAAGCCGTCGCGCGGGTCGCTCAACGTCTCACTCCCTCGGACTCGAGTCGGGCCCGAGTGTACGCACCGACGGAAGCCGGACGTGTCGGCTGGTTGTCAGGGGCTGTGTCGCGTCGGGGGTCAGGCGTCGACGGCGGACCGAGGCCGCCGAGCTCGGCGTCGTGCTCCGTCATCCCGTCCCTCGCGAAGTGGACGGCGGCAGTATACGGGCACGTCAACACCGCGGAACACCGGATCCGGGCGACGTGCCGGCCGTCGGGGCGGGTGCCTGCTCGCCCCCGAGTAGGCTCCGCTGATGCTCATCGGCATCGACCACCTGGTCATCGCCGTCGCGGACCCGGACGCGGCGGTCGACGAGCTCGCGCGTGGACTCGGCCTCGAACCGGGTGGTGGCGGCCGCCACGACCGGCACGGGACCTTCAACCGGCTGATCTGGCTCGGGGACGCGTACCTCGAGCTGATCGGGATCGACGACCGGGCCCTCGCTGCGACGTCGTGGCTCGGCGGACCGACGCTCCGAGCGCTCGACGCGGGCGGCGGTCTGGCGACCTGGGCGATCGCGACCGATGCCATCGACCGGGACGTCGCGTCGCTCCGGGCTCGCGGGTCGGGCATCGCCGAGCCGATCACCGGCGAGCGCACCCGGTCGGACGGCCGCCGGGTCCGCTGGCGGCTGGCCGCCCCGCCGCGGCTGGATCCCGAGCTCCCGCCCTTCCTCATCGAGCACGACCCGTCGGCGGCCGAGTGGACGCCCGACGAGCGCGCCGAGCGGGCGGCCGGTCCTGCCCGCCTGACGATGCTCGAGATCGCCGTCGACGATGTGGCTGGGGCCAGCCTCGGCTACCTGCGCGCGACGGGGCTCTCGTTCCGCCCGTCGCTCGCCGGTCGGGGGGCGCGCGACAGCGACATCGGACCGCACCGGCTCCGGCTTCGGCCCCGCCGGGACGCATCGATCCCGCGCGCGACGATCCACCTTGCGATCGAGGGCGGCCGGACGCTGGCGGGGGACATCGCCGGTGTCCGATGGGTCCTCGAGGACCGGCCGGCCAGGGGCTGACCACCCGCGCCGGGCGCCCCGTGGCTCGGGCCTCCCGGTCGATCAGTCGGGCAGGACGGCCACCGGATCGCCGAGCCGGATCGTGCCCGGCCGGACGACATCACCGAGCACCCCGAAGTCGGCGTGCTTGTCGTCGCGCAGGCCGCGGTAGGCGATGATCGTCCGGAGCGTGTCGAGGTCGCGGACACCCGTGTCGGGGTCCTGGGTCGTGATCGCGCAGCGCGGGTCCCGGGTGGTGATCGCGAGGACGGCATCGCCGACGGCGACCCGACCGCCCGACCCAGGTGTCCTCCTCGTGCGGATCGGCACCGGCGATCTCGATGAGCATCCGGAACCGACGTGCGTCGACGGCATCCAGCCCGGCCCGACGTGCCAGCTCGGCCAGCGATCCGTCGGAGACGAGGCTCGTCGGGTTGCCCCGGCGGGTCCCGCCCGGCTGGTCGCACCGGACGAGCGTGATCGGACGGCCGCAGAACGCCGAGAGCGCCTCGGCCCACGGCCCGATCACGACATGGCCGACGCCGGTCCGGCCATGGATCGGCGTCTCGATCGGCGCACCGAGATGTACGTCTTCGTCGATGACCCGCCCGTCGGGAAAGGTCATCGACAGCCTGGTCGCTTCGGGGTCGGTGTGCGTCGAGATCTGGACCAGCCCGCCGACGATCAACCGGTCGACGAGCCGGTTCGCATCGTCGGCCAGGAAGAACCGACGGTCCTCGGCGACGCCCGTCTCGGTGACGACGACGTCGTCCGGATGCTCGAGTCCGAGGCTGCGGACCGGGGCGATCGACAGACGGCCCACGTGCGGCATGGCGGGATGCTACTTGACCGGTCGATCGCGGGCCGCAGCCTCACGCCGGATGCGGGCTCGGATGTCGCGGATCCAGGCCTCGACCGACTCGCGGTCCTTGAGCTCGGGGTCCAACGGGACCAGATCCTGGGCGGCAAAGTTCTTCCGTAAGCTGCCCAATCCCCAACCGGTCTCGCGCAGGGTCGGATGCCCGATGAACGGCCGCGCGATGTCCGGTTGCGCATGACGGAAGTCCGTCAGCCACAGGATCTCGAGCGCCGGCGCCTCGGCGACTCCGCTCAGGTCAGCAAGACCACGCATGGTCTCGAGGTGGACCTTGCGGAGCCGACCCAGCCGTCGGAAGGACGGGAGGTGGGTCACCCGCTTCAGACCCTGAAGGTAGAGCTCTTCGAGCGTGACGATGTCGCCGATCGCATCAACGTCCTCGAGGCCGCGGATCAGCCACAGCTCGAGGTACGTCAGTCGGCCGATCCGCGGTAGGAGCCGAAGATCCGTGGTTCCGCCGAGCTTGATGTCGAACGAGCGCAGCTGCTCGAGCGGCAGCAGCACGGACAGGTTCGGCAGGGTCACCGATCGGAGTGTCAGATCCTCGAGCGACCGAAGCTCACCGACGATCTCGATCCCTCGGTGCTGCCGCTCGAGATAGAGCGTGCGCAACCCGCGGAATCGGCCAAGAGGCAGGAGTGACAGTGGCTTCCTGGTCGACCCGATCGCGATCTCGGTCGCGTCGTCGGACAGATAGCCGAGGCCCTCGAGGGATGTCAGGGCACCCTCGTGGATGTCGATCCGGCGAAGGTCGGGGAAGAAGCGTAGGCACTCGAGGTCGCGCGGGCCGAATCGGCCGGAACGGTCACCGCACGCAGCCTTGATGTCGGGCCGGTCCCGGATCAGGTAGGCGACGCTCCGAAAGTAGTCGTCGTCGGCCCCAAGGTCGAAGTCGATGAATACTTCCTCGCGCCGGAGGGGCGACCAGTCCAGCGGCCCGTACCCGCTGAGCCGGCGGATGGTCCGCTCGTGGTCAGCCGTGTGGCCGGTCACATCCGGAACACGCCGAAGCGAGTCTCCGGGATCGGGGCGTGGAGCGCGGCCCCGATGCCGAGCGCTAGGACGCGGCGCGTGTCGAGGGGATCGATGACGCCGTCGTCCCACAGCCTGGCCGTGGCGAAGTACGGGCTGCCCTCGGCCTCGTACCGGGCGAGGATCGGCGCTTCGAACGCGTCCCGCTCGGCGTCGTCGGCGAAGTCACCGTGGACCGTCGACAGGACGCGCGCGGCCTGCGGGCCGCCCATCACGCTGATCCGGGCGTTCGGCCAGGTCCACAGGAACCGCGGGCCGTAGGCCCGGCCGGCCATCGCGTAGTTCCCGGCGCCGAACGAGCCGCCGACGATCACGGTGAACTTGGGGACATCGGCGCAGGCGACGGCCATCACCATCTTCGCGCCGTCCTTGGCGATCCCGCCCGCCTCGTACTCCCGGCCGACCATGAAGCCCGTGATGTTCTGGAGGAACACGAGCGGGATCCGGCGCTGCGCGCACAGCTCCACGAAATGGGCGCCCTTGAGCGCCGACGCCGAGAACAGGATCCCGTCGTTGGCGACGATCCCGATCGGATAGCCCTCGAGGTGGGCGAACCCGGCCACGAGCGTCTCGCCGTAGAGCGGCTTGAACTCGTCGAACCGGCTGCCGTCGACGAAGCGGGCGATCACTTCCCGGATCTCGAGCGGCCGCCGGAGGTCGGTCGGGATCGCAGCGTACAGGTGGCTCCGACCGGTGCTCGGGTCACCGCTCGCAGGGACCGTCGGAGGTTCGGGCTCGCGTCGGTCCCAGGGTGGCTCGGGCGGCCGGCGGTGGAGGTTCGAGACGATCGACCGGCCGAGCGCCAGGGCGTGCTCGTCGTCGAGCGCCTCGTGGTCGGCCACGCCGCTGATCCGCGTGTGGACGCTCGACCCGCCGAGATCCTCGGCGCTGACATCCTCGCCCGTCGCCGCCTTCACCAACGGCGGACCACCGAGGAAGATCGTGCCGGTCCCGCGCACGATGACCGTCTCGTCGCTCATCGCCGGGACATACGCGCCGCCTGCAGTCGATGAGCCCATGACCAACGCGACCTGGGGGATGCCTGCCGCGGACAGGCGCGCCTGGTTGTAGAAGATCCGTCCGAAGTGATCCCGGTCGGGAAAGACGTCCGCCTGGAGCGGCAAGAAGGCTCCGCCACTGTCCACCAGGTACACGCACGGCAGCTGGTTCTCGAGCGCGATCTCCTGCGCTCGGAGATGCTTCTTCACGGTGATCGGGTAGTACGTCCCGCCCTTCACCGTCGCGTCGTTGGCGACGATGACGCAGGTCGTTCCTTCGACCAGTCCGATCCCGGTGACGATCCCGGCACTCGGCGCCTCGTCGTCGTACATCCCGCCGGCGGCGAGCGGGCTCAGCTCGAGGAATGCGGTCCCGGGATCCAGCAATCGATCGATCCGCTCGCGGACGGGGAGTTTCCCGCGCTCACGGTGCCGGGCGATCGCTGCGTCGTCACCGCCGGCGCCGCGAGCCGCCACGCTGGCCTGACGGGCCCGGAGGTCGGCCACGAGCGCGGTCATCGCCTCGACGTTCGCGCGCGCCTCGTCGCTGGCTGGGTCGAGCCGACTCCGGAGGACGGGCATGGCCGGATGATAGACGGCCCACGCTTGACGCCCGGTGGCCGCGCGATGATGATAAGAACGTCATCAAACCTCGGCCTCGAGGTGTTGCGTCATGTCGATCGCCGGTCGGATGGTCCGCGACGCCCGTCGTCGGGCCGGCCTGACCCAGCGCCAGCTCGCGGCGAAGGTCGGGATCCCGCAGGAGACCATCGCCCGGATCGAGACTGGCCGGGTCGATCCCAGGGTGGGCACCCTCGATCGCCTGCTCGAGGGCTGCGAGTTCGGCCTCGAGCACCTCCCCCGTCTCGGGATCGGTGTAGACCGGACCCAGATCCGCGAACTGCTTCGGCTGACGCCATCCGAGCGGTTGGCTGTCGCAGTCGCCAACGACCAACACTATGTCGAGCTTCGTCGGTCTCTTCGACGGGTAGCCGAATGACCGAGCATCCGCTCCTCAGAGCCGACCAGCTCCTCAAGTCGCTTCTCGACGCCCGGGTCCGCTTCGTGCTCATCGGCGGGCTGGCGTCGCAGGTCCATGGTTCGCCGTCGCTCACCGGCGATGTCGACATCTGCTTCGCGCTCGATGGCGAAAACCTCCACCGATTGAGCGAGGCACTCGCGTCCCTTGCGGCCGTGCGGCGCGGTCTCGTCGACGGGGATCACGCACCCATCGACCATCGAGCCCTGCGGGCCGGAGACGTCTTCACGCTTACGACCCGGTACGGGGATCTCGACCTCCTCGCCCATCCGGCGCCACGGCTGGATTTCGACCAGCTTGTCGGCCGGTCGATCGGCGTCGAGATCCTCGGTGTCGAGGTCCGGGTCGCGAGTCTTGACGACGTCATCGCCATGAAGCGGGCCGCCGGTCGCCCGAAGGACCTGATCGAGCTCGAGATCCTGGGTGCGCTCCGGGAGGAGTCGGATCGGCGGACTTGACTGCCAGCTGGCTTGGTCAGTCTCGGGTCCGTCCAACGCCGGCAGCCAGACCGACAGCCGTGGCGGCGCAGACCAGCACGATGACGGCCCCGGTCGTCGAGATGACGCCGCCCGAGCAGCCCGAGGCGACAACCTCGCCCGTGCCGACCGTGACCTCGCCGTAGGCACCGCTGATCTCCCCGGCGGGGACCTCGCGCTGGCGGATCGTGCCGTCGGCGGTCTGCTCCCAGCAGACCGCCCCCACGGTGGCGAACAGGCCGACGACTCCTGCCGTCAAGAGGCCGACGATGGCCAGGGCGATGGCTGGGCGGTCTGTTCGTCGTGCCGGGTGGCCGACGCCGTCAGGGACGCGCAACCCGGAGTAGAGGAACAGCAGGGCTGGGATCAGGAAGAACAGCGTCACGCCACTGAACGACAGCATCGCCAACGGCACGTAGGCGAGCCCAGCCCCGACGACGACATCACGCCGCCGGTTCGCGGCCCCGATCGCCCCGACGATCGCTGGCCCGCCAAGGAGGGCGGAGAACGCGATGATCGAGGCGCCACTCGGACGAGGACCGACGCCCTCGGCGTTGGCTCCTCGGATGAACCCGAAGGCGAGCGCGGAGGCGAGCCCGAGACCGGCGGCGATCCAGCCGACATCCATCGGGTCGAACCGCGTCCTCGATGTCACCGAACCCTCCGTGCTACTCTTCTGTAGCAAGTAATACATCAAGAACAGGCTACCGTCAAGGTGCACGTTATGAATGTCGAAGGGCGAACCGGACCGGGTCACGGCAGCGCAGCCGCGGCGGCTCGGGCCGAGACGATCCGGCTCGAGCTGGCCGATGCCTGGGGGGCGATGGGTGCCTCGTGGGGCGTGGCACCAGCTATCGCCCGCGTGCACGCCTATCTGATGGCGCGGGGTGCACCGCTCACCGAGCGCGAGGTCCGCGAGGCGCTGGGGCTGTCCCACCGCGCGGCGAGCCTGGCGCTGGATGCGGCCGTCGGCTGGGGCGTGGTCGAGAAGGTCCCCGAACCACGGCGCGTCGGCCGGCGCGGCCCAGCGGGCACGGCCTACGTGGCGGTCGGCGACCACTTCCGCTGGTTCTCGCGGGTGATCGCCCACCGCAAATCGCTCGAGGGCGACCCGATCATCGCGGTCCTTGAGAACACGCTTCGCGACGCCGACGCGGCGGCCCGGGCCTTTCCGGAGGACGCGGAGCTCCGCGGCCTGCGCGAATGGCTCGGGACGTTCCTCGGCTTCGTCCGGTTGTTCGACCGCGCCATCGCGCTGGTCCCGCTCGTCGAGCCGACCGAGCTCGAGCGGATCCTCGGCCTGCTGGCCAAGGTCCCGGACGAGACCCTGCTGCGCCTCGTTCGGCTCCTCGGCGAGCTCCCCGACGAGGACGTCCTGTCGCTCGTCAATGGGCTCAGCCGGCTCTCGCCGGCCGGGGCGCGCCGGGCGACGAAGCTCATGTCAGGGGTCGTTCGGACCGTCGGGCGCTAGCGATCCGCCGGGGCTCACGCGGGCGAGCGGTCGCGGCCGCCTGATGAGACCCCGGACGCTTCGTCACCACGCGGCGAACCAGTACGGTCCCGACCCTCGGGTTTCCGACAGTGTCGTGCGATAATCCGGCGCGCGAGGCGAACCGAGCGGCTCGAACGGGCGACGACCCCGCGGCCGGCCGGCCGGCTGACCTCAGCGGCGACACCGAGGACCGAGAACACCATGACCGTCGAGACCTCAACCTGGGTCACCAAGAAGGGCCTCGCCCAGATGCTCAAGGGCGGCGTCATCATGGATGTCGTCACGCCCGACCAGGCCAAGATCGCCGAGGACGCCGGGGCCGTCGCGGTGATGGCCCTCGAGCGCGTCCCATCCGATATCCGCGCCGCCGGCGGTGTCGCCCGCATGTCCGATCCGACGATGATCGTCGGGATCATGGAGGCGGTCTCGATCCCGGTGATGGCCAAGGCCCGGATCGGCCATTTCGTCGAGGCCCAGGTCCTCGAAGCGCTCGGCGTGGACTACATCGACGAGTCCGAGGTGCTGACACCGGCCGATGAGGCGAACCACATCGACAAGCACGCGTTCAAGGTCCCGTTCGTGTGCGGCTCGCGCAACCTCGGCGAGGCGCTCCGCCGGATCTCCGAAGGTGCCGCGATGATGCGGACGAAGGGCGAGGCCGGGACCGGCAACATCGTCGAGGCGGTCCGCCACATCCGGACGGTGAACGCCGAGATCCGCCGCCTCCAGGGGATGCGCGAGGATGAGCTGTTCGCCGCGGCCAAGGAGCTCCAGGCACCGCTCGACCTCGTCCAGGGTGTCGCGGCGCAGGGCTCGCTCCCGGTCGTCAACTTCGTCGCGGGCGGGATCGCCACGCCGGCCGATGCGGCGCTGGCGATGCAGCTCGGCGCCGAGGGCGTGTTCGTCGGCTCGGGCATCTTCAAGAGCGAGGACCCGGCGCGGATGGCCAACGCGATCGTCCAGGCCACGACGCATTTCGACAACCCGAAGGTGATCGCCGAGGTCAGCAAGGGCCTCGGCGCGCCGATGCGGGGGATCGCGCTGGAGGCGATCCCGGAGGGTGAGCGGCTCGCCGTCCGCGGCTGGTAGATCCTCAGGCCAATGGCCTCGCGGGGCTCGGCCTTGGACTTCGGAGAGCGAGTGGCAGTTGGACATTGAGGGTGCCACCATCGGACCAATGGCCCGAACTCGACGACGACGGTGAAGATCGGTGTCCTGGCGGTCCAGGGGGCGTTCATCGAGCATGTCCGGGTCCTTCGGGCGATCGGCGTCGAGCCGGTCGAGGTCCGTCTGCCGGACGACGTGGACGGACTCAGTGGGTTGATCCTGCCGGGTGGTGAGAGCACGGCGATCCGCAAGCTCGTCGATCGCTGGGAGCTGCGCGATCCGATCATGGACCTGGCCGCGTCCGGAGCCCCGCTGTTCGGGACCTGCGCCGGGATGATCCTGCTCGCCCGCGAGATCGCCGGCGGCGAGGAGCCGGTCTTCCCCCTCCTCGACGTCAGGGTCGAACGCAACGCGTTCGGACGCCAGCTCGACTCGTTCGAGGGGGAGGTCGCCGTCCCGATCCTCGGCGACGGCCCGGTCCACGGGGTGTTCATCCGGGCGCCGATCGTCGAGCGGGTCGGGCCCGATGTCGACGTCCTGGCCCGTCTCGACGACGGCCGGATCGTCGCCGTCCGCGAACGGAACGTCGTCGCCACGGCATTCCACCCCGAGCTCGCGGGTGAGACCCGCTTCCATCGACTCGTCGCGACGATGGCGGCCGAACACGACGACCCGGGCGAGGGCTCCGGCCGCCGCCCGCACCCGACGCGTCGGTCGGCCAGGTCGGAGCGATGACCGGCCGGGCCGGCCGGGTCCGGGTCGCACGGCTGACCGACCTCGCCGCGCTCGGCGAGCTGTCGCGGCTGTGCCAGCAGGAAGCGGCCGAGACGCGCTCGCTGGGTCTCCCGGTGAGCGGTCCGCGCATCGGCGTCTTCAGCCTCTTCCGGCTGCCGCTCGGAGCGTTCCGGCCGCACGACCTCCTGTACGTGTACGAGGAAGAGGACGGGCTGTCCGGCCTGATCCGGGTCGAGCGCGAGTCGATGCGCGATGAATGGACGATCGTCGAGCTCGATGCGATCGGTCTCGCGGAGGCCGGCGACATCCGCTTCCGGCTCGTCCAGCACATCCTCCGGGACGGCGCGAAACGCGGCGCGTTCAAGTTCCACGTCGCCTGCGCCGATGCGGCCGGCAACGTCGAGCTGTTCATGCAGGCCGGCTTCGCCCGCTACGGCCAGGAGGTCCTGCTGTTCCGGCCGCCGGGCGCGGACCTCCCGGAGGCCTGGTCCGACGAACGGGCGATCGAGCACGGGATCCGACCTGCGGGGCCGACCGACTCCGTCGCCCTCGCCCGCCTTTACGCGAGCGTGACCCCACAGCCCGTCCAGCGCCTGGAGGCGTATCGGATCGGCGACTGGGAGCGCCAGGGGACGAGCTGGCGGGTGCCCCGTTCGAGCCTCGCGCCGATCCTCCGCTTCGCCGACGTCGAGGCGTTCGTCCAGGATGCCCCCGAGGGCGGACCGGACGGCACCCAGATCGACGGCTTCCTTCAGATCGGGGTCGCCAAGGAGGATCAGCCCCACTACCTCAAGGTCATGGCCAGGCCCGACGCGGACACCGCGCCGCTGGTGGAGTACGGTCTCGGCGTGATCTCGGCCCGGACCCGCAACGGCGGCCGCAACGACCATGGCGTCATCGCCCCGGTCCGGACCTACGAGGCCCCGATCGATCGCCGCCTCGAGGAGGCCGGGTTCGGCGTCGAATCGACGCTCACGCTGCTCATGAAGGAAACGGTGATCCGGGTGGCCGAGCCGGCGCTGGTCCCGGCGATCCGCTGATGGATCCGTCCACAGGGAGGGACCGTTGACCCCGGAACGGAACGATCGCGAGGCGATGGACGACCTCGACCTGCTGCTCGCCGCTCTGCCACCCGAGGTGGTCGAGGCGGTCCACGCGCTGCCCGCGAAGGACGACCTCATCGAGGTCGTGCTCGACCTCGGCCGCCGGCCGGAGGCGCGCTTCCCGGACAGCGAGGTGACGCTCCTGGAGCGCGAGGTCGACGAGGCGGACATCGCCTACGTCGTTGAGCACATCGGCTCGTTCGGCGACGACAACCGGGCCGGCATCGAGCGGACACTCCATCGCATCAGCGCCATCCGCAATCGGAACAGCAAGATCGTGGGGCTGACCTGCCGCATCGGCCGGGCCGTGTACGGCACGATCGAGATCATCGACGACTTCGTCGAGAGCGGGAAGTCGATCCTGATCATGGGCCGGCCGGGCATCGGCAAGACGACGATGCTGCGTGAGGCCGCCCGCGTCCTGGCCGACGACATGGGCAAGCGGGTCGTGGTCGTCGACACGAGCAACGAGATCGCTGGCGACGGCGACATCCCGCATCCGGCGATCGGCAAGGCGCGCCGGATGCAGGTCCGGACGCCGTCGATGCAGCACGAGGTCATGATCGAAGCGGTCGAGAACCACATGCCCCAGGTCATCGTCATCGACGAGATCGGGACCGAGCTCGAGGCCCAGGCCGCCCGGACGATCGCCGAGCGGGGCGTCCAGCTCATCGGTACGGCCCACGGCAACAACCTCGACAACCTCATGCTCAACCCGACCCTGTCCGACCTCATCGGCGGGATCCAGAGCGTGACCCTCGGCGACGAGGAGGCCCGCCGCCGGCGGACCCAGAAGAGCGTCCTCGAGCGGAAGGCTCCGCCGACGTTCGACGTGATCATCGAGATCCAGGATCGCGAGCGGGTCATGGTCCACAGCGACGTCGCCGACACCGTCGACGCGATGCTCCGCGGGGACCCGGTCGCGCCCGAGCTCCGCTGGCGGGACGAGGAGGGTGTCCATCGATCCCAGGCGAGGCCACGGCCGTCGCCCCGCGAGCAGCTCGGAGCCGAACGATTCGCCGGCCTCGTCGGTGGCGGATCCGCGTGGCGGATGGAGCCCGGCTGGCGCGGCGACGGGTCGTACCGCGGTGGCGGCTACCGGGACGCCGGTCCCGGCGGCGCCGGCGCCGGACCCGGCTATCGGGCGGGCTATCGGCCGGGTGCGAGCGGGGGCTGGCGCCAGACGCGGGGAGGCACCGCGCGGGAGACCGGCCCGCGCGGCCGGATAGCCGAGCCCGGGCCGCCCGGCGGGCCTCCCGGGTCGATGCCGGGTGAGCGCTTCGCCGTCCCGCCTACGGGAACCCGTGGGCGCGGACGGACGGCCCCGCTCGTGGCCGACCCCCCGTTCGTCGCCGGCGATATCGCCGATCGTGGACCCCTCGAGCGCGACGCGACGCCCGCCCCGGAGCCGAGGGCCCGGGACGCTCGTGAGTGGCAGCGCCAGCAGGCGTGGCGCGATCAGGCCGCCCGGGCGATCGACCAGCTCAAGGTCGACGAGGGCACCGCGCCGGTCAATGCCGACGAATTGGACTCGGACGGCCCGGACGCCGATGACGAAGCCGTCGCCGACGCTGTCCTCGAGCGGGCGGCCGCCGAGGACGAGGCTGGCGGCGTCCTGCGGGTCGAGGGCGCCGGCAGCCTGCCGACGCTGCGCGTCCTGCCCCATGGGGTCAGCCGCAAACGACTCGAACAGGCGATCCGCGAGCTCCAGCTCCCGGTGATCATCGCCCGCGACGTCGACGAGGCGGACGTCGTCATGACACTCCGCAGCGAGTACCGCCAGAAGACACCGATGCTGCGCGAGGCCGAGGAACGGGCGATGCCGATCTATGTCCTCAAGAGCAACACGATCCTCCAGATGCAGGCGAGCCTGACCTCGATCTTCTCGCTCGAGGTCGACCCCCGCGAGGCCGCCCTGCGCGAGACCGAGGAGGCGATCGGGCTCGTCCAGCGCCAGTCCGAGGCGGTCGAGCTCAGCCCGCAGAACGCCTACATCCGGCGGCTCCAGCACCAGATGGCCGAACGGGCCAACCTCGTGTCTCGCTCGCGCGGTCGGGAACCGTATCGGCGCGTCAGGCTGTACCCGGACCCGGCTCGCTCGACCTGGCGCTGACCCGGGTCCGGTCGAACCTCCGGCCCATCCGGCCGGTATCCTCGAGACGATGGCCGATGTCCTGCCCCAGCTCTCGATGCACGCCGTCGTGCTCGACTGTGCCGAGACCGAGCCGCTCGTCGCGTTCTGGTCGGCGGCGCTCGGTTACGTCGAGTGGTTCGCGCCCTTCGGCCAGTTCGCCGGCATCAAGCCGCCGCCGGACGACCCGCGCCGCGGGCTGGCCCTGATCTTCCAGCGCGTGCCTGAGGCGAAGGTCGTCAAGAACCGCGCCCACGTCGACTACGAGGCCGCGGACCGCGCGGCCGAGGTCGAGCGGCTGGTCGGGCTGGGCGGGACGATCGTCCGCGAGGTGGACGAGGGACCGGGGATGCGCTGGACCGTGCTCGCCGACCCGGCCGGCAACGAGTTCTGCGTCACCCAGCAGTGACCCGGTCAGCAGGTCGGGGCCGAGCCGCGGGTCAGGCGTCGAAACGCGAGATCTGATCCTCCGAGAACGCCGTCTCGAGGTCGATCCGTGCGTCCTCCTGGCGGTAGCGCGAGCCGCAGCCGCGATAGCACCACAGCGAGTTCGGCTCGTTGATCGAACGACAGGTGCGGCACACCCACTCGGGGCCCTCGGCCCGGTGCCGGTTCCGGTTGGCGCGACCGAGCCGGTCCCCGATCTGGGGGATCGCCGACAGGAGCCCGTCGATCGCATCCTGGGCGAAGATGTAGACGCCGAACGCCACGACCGAGGCGAGGACGGCCAGGCCGATCGCCAGCCACAGGTCGAGCCGCCCCAGATAGGCGCCATATTCTTCCAGCTGCATCGTCGTCGACCCCCTCAGTCGAGTCCGATCTCCGCTCGATCGAAGTAAATCCGTTCGCCGCCGAAAAGACCAGTACTTTCGTCCCACGGAAAGGCGATGATGATGCCGAGACGCACCGGCAGACCGCTGGGTGGCGCGCCGGCCCATGGGCCGAGGTTGGTGCCGGTGAGGGTCGCGACCTCGAACACGCCCTGCGGTCCGATGACGATGTCGGTCAGGGCGAAGGCGTTGTCGGGGAACGCGCCGAACAGGTCGCCGTAGAACCGTCGAGCACCGTCGTGACCGTCCCAGCGCTGCCCGGTCGGGACGATCTCGTAGACGCAGTCCGGCGCCAGTGTCGCGACCAGCCCGTCGATGTCGCGCCGGTCCTCAGCGATCGAGTGACGCACCCACAGACGCTTGATCCGGCGGAGCGTCGGGACGTCGAACGGCATCGCCAGTCGGTGGCGGATGGACGTCGCGGGCATGGTCCGGATGGTACGTCGACCCGCCGTGGGGCGCCGGACCCGGTCAGTCGGACGGGGGGCCGGCTCCGCTCGGTGCCGCGCCGTGGCTCATGCCGGGGATGGAGCAGGAGAACCCGTCGTCGCCCGCCGGCCCGGCCACGACCACGCTCGAGGTCAGGACGGCGACGATCGACCCGCCCTGGATCGTCGGACGGGCGGCGGCGGTCGGCGTCCCGGTCGGGGAGGCGGTCGGACTCGCGGTCGGGCTCGGCGAGGGCGTCGGCGTCGGCGGCGGCGGTGGGACCTCGCCCGGCAGGATGCAGCCCGTGCCGCGCTCGAGCACCTTCACCTTCGAGCCGGTCCGCGGGATCTGGATCCGGGTCCAGTTGCAGTTGTTGGTCGTGCGCCGTTCGACGAAGCTGCCCTCGGGATCGGCGGTCAGCTTGAGCAGGTACCGGCCGGCCGGCAACCCGGTCACGTCGACCCACTGCCAGGCGAAGTTCCAGGGGTAGATGTCGGACCAGCCGACGCTGAGCCCGATCTTGATCGAGTGCGAGTTCCGCGTGCCGCAACCCTTCTCGAGGTAGCGTCGCGTCTTCGGCGCTCGCGGTAGCGTCGCGCGACGGAGCCGCGTGTCGAAGAAGCAGAACCCGACCTTGGCTCCGCGCCGGAGGGCCGGCCCGTCGCCGGTGTCCGCGAACAGCTCGTAGCCGGCGACCCGCTGCACGTGCCAATGGTCGTGGCCATCCCCGGCGTACTTGACGATGGCCGGGGTGACGACGGTCCGGTGGCCGCCCGCCGAGTCGTAGATCCGCTGGCGTACGACCATCGTCTTCGTCTTGAGCGACTTGCGATAGGCGCGCGTCTCGAACGGTCCGGCGCCGACGTTGACGATCACCCCGGTGAAGCGCAGCCGGCGCTTGCCGTTGCTCTTGACGAGGCGCAGCTCCGTCGGCCGGCCCATCGCGAGGTCGGGCAGCCGGTCGGTGGGTGGCGCCGCTGCCTCGGCCGCGTCACCGACCGTGAAGAACTGGACGGCGACCAGGCCGGCCAGCGCGAGAGCGGCCGCGCGCCGCATCGAGCTCGAACGCACTGTCGATCGGACCTCCTGGGGCAAGGAGCCGACGACCGGGACCCGACGGTCGCCCGTCGGACCGGGACCGTAGGGTGCGCCAGGCGAGCGCGCGTTTCAAGGGCGCGATCCAGGGCGCAGCGCTTGCGCGCCCGGCGAGGATGGGGCACCGTAGGTCGCGAACGTCGGGTCGATGACCGGCCGCTTCCCGGGCCGCAGCCCTCTCTCACGGAGGACGTCACGTGCCAAGACGCATCCCCAGGATCAGCCCCGCTCTGTTCTCGGGCCTGCTCCTCACGCTGGCGCTCGCGGGCCAGTCGGTATCGGCCGATGGGCTCGGTGGGGCGCAGCCCGCGGCCGTCCCGGGCCAGGTCTCGGACGCCGTCGCCTCGAGCGATGCTGCGGTCCGAGCGGCTGCGCTCCCGGCGACCTATGCCCCGGCGGCGATCGACCTCGGCCTCACGTCGGTCGTCGGCGGACTGACGTCGCCGCTGTTCGTGACCAACGCCGGCGACGGGTCAGGCAGGCTGTTCGTGGTCCAGCAGAACGGCAAGATCCGGATCGTGTCCGGGGGCGTCGTCACCGGCACGTTCCTCGACATCCGGGCGAAGATCTCGCGCAGCGGGGAGCGTGGCCTCCTGGGCCTGGCGTTCCATCCGGACTACGCGACGAACGGCAAGTTCTACGTCTACTACACGGACCTCAAGGGCCGGATCGCGGTCGCCGAATACCACCGCTCGTCGGGCGACCCGGACAAGGCGGATCCGACCGGGTCGGTCCTGCTCCGGATCAGCAAGCCGTTCGCGAACCACAACGGCGGGATGCTGGCGTTCGGTCCCGACGGCTATCTCTACCTCGGCACAGGCGACGGCGGCTCCGGCGGCGATCCCGGGAACCGCGCTCAGAACCTCAAGTCGCTCCTCGGCAAGCTGCTCCGGATCGACGTGAACGGCCGGTCGGCCGCGCGCCCGTACCTGATCCCGAGCTCGAACCCCTACGTCGGCAAGGTCGGCCTCGATCAGATCTGGGCGCGGGGGTTGCGCAACCCGTGGCGGTTCTCGTTCGACTCGGCGACCGGCGACCTGTGGATCGGCGACGTCGGCCAGGATCGCTGGGAGGAGATCGACCGCTCGCAGGCGGCCGGCGGTGGCGGCCGGGCGAAGAACTACGGCTGGCACGTGATGGAGGGCAAGGTCTGCTTCCGGCCCTCGTCCGGGTGCGCCAAGTCCGGCAAGAAGCTGCCGATCGCGGTCTACAGCCACGCCAAGGGCTGCTCGGTCACGGGCGGCTACGTCTACCGCGGGACCGAGTATCCGGACCTCGTCGGGGGGTACATCTTCGGCGACTTCTGCTCGGGCAGGATCTGGTCGCTGGCCGCCGAGGGTGCGGCTTCGCAGTCACCGCGTCTGCTCCTCGACACGAAGAAGATGATCAGCTCCTTCGGTCAGGGCGAGGATGGCGCGCTCTACCTGACCGACCTCGCGGGCGGGACGACGGGCAAGGGCGGACTGTTCAAGGTCGTCGACCGGACGCCATAGGACCTGCCCCTCGGCGGCAGCGCTTGGTCGCGAGAGCCACCCAGCCCAGTGCGTGACGCCGGCCGGTCGGCGAGCGCGGCGCTCAGAGCGTCGGGGCGAGCCCGATCGCCTGGGTCGTGAGGTAGACCCCGAGTCCGAACACGAGCACGCCCGCCATCATCGGCGCGAACGACGCAGCCCGGCCGAGACTCGACCGCGACGGCAGCCGGTCGACCCGGTCCCGCGCGAACACGAGACCGAGTCCGACACCGCCGAGCACGGCCGCCATCCCGAGCCCGAACGCGATGACGAGGATGAGCCCGTAGACGGCCCGGCCGGTCGCGATCGTGGCGAGCAGGATGATGAGCGCGTTCGTCGACGGGATGATCCCGCCGGCGAGGCCGAGCAGAAACAGGCTCCGCCAGGTCACGCTCGAGGTCGCCGGCGGCAGGTGGCTGTGGGATAGGCCGCCGTGCGAATGCTCGTGCCCAGCACCGTGGGGATGCTCGGATCCGGAGGGCTGGTCCGACGCGACGTCGGCGTGCTGGACCTGGTCGTGGTCGTGGTCGTGCTCGTGCTCGGTTCCGTCGCTGTGGTCGTGCGCGGCCGACCGGCTGCGCGCTCGTCGCGCCCGCAGCTGCCCGACGAGCAACCAGGTGCCGATGCCGATGACGAGGATGCCCGAGGCGATCGGCGCAAACCGGTTGAACGTCTCAGGTGGCAGGACCCCGCGGAACGCGATGACGATCGCCGCGAGGACGAGGATGCCGAGCGTGTGCGACACGGTGACGCTCAGCCCGAGCGCGACCGCGTGGACCGGCGTGCCGCGCGTCCCGACGAGATACGCCCCCATCAGCGTCTTGCCGTGCCCGGGCGTGAGGGCGTGGCCGGCTCCGAGGGCGAGCGCGGCGGCGAACGAACCGAGCAGGACGAGCGGGGTCAGGTCGCGCGACTCCAGCAGTCCGGAGATCTCGCTGCCGACCCCGCCCGGGACCGACGCCGTCGTCGCCGTCGCCGCGGCCGGCGCCGACGTCGCGGCCGCGGCGACGGGTCCGCTGGGTTGAGCCTGAGCCGGCGGGGCATCAAGGGCGGTCGCGGGGTCGTTGCCGGCCCCGGACAGGGGGAACGCATCGGGGATGGCCGGTGCCACGGTGGTCGGTCCGCCGGGCGTCACGGAAAAGGCGGCCGACCGGATGTCGAGCGGCTGGCTGAGCAGGTCCTTCGGGTAGATGGTCAGCCGGTCCGACGCGGAGGTCGTCGGAAGACCACCGGGCGACAGCGTCACGCCGCTGCCCGTGACGACGATCTCGCGCCAGCCGAGCCGCTCGGCGTGCGTCCGGTCGCTGAACCCGATCTCGGCGGTCGCGCCAGCCCCTCCCGGCCGAGCCGCGACGTACGTGCAGACGAGCCGCATCGTCTCGAGCCCGGCAGCCCCGGGCGGGAACGACAGGCCGGCGGCGGCCGTGGTCAGGACGAGCGGCTGGCCATCGGTGGTGAGGGCGAGCGAGCGGGCGAGGACCGGGCAGGCGGCGATCCGCTCGGCCTCGGTCTCGGCGTCCGATACGGAGCCGTCGCCGTCGGTGTCGATCCGGAGCTTCTCCTGGAAGGTCGGGATCTCGGCCTGGTCGATGACGACGTCGAGGACGACGCGATCGGGTTCGACCCGGATGCCGGCGTAGTGGTTGATCGTGAAGTTGCCGAGCGGGTGGGCGAGGGCCAGCGACGGGAGCCCCAACGATAGGACCACGGCCGCCACCGCGCCGATCACCGCGACGACGGGGCGGCGCGGATGGGGCCGGGCAGGCCGATCGGCGCGGGGGACGGAGTTCGACGCCATACCCGTCGTACGCACCCGCCCGGTGGTCGGATGAACGCTGCCGACCGCTCGCGCCGCGCCGTCCACGGCCCGGCTCTCCCAGTCGTCGCCGGCCGACCCAGGACCGCACCAATTCATCCGGAGCCGTCTCCTCGGCGCATGCCTTTCCGAGACGTTCGGCGGGTCGCGACGCCGCCACGTCGGCCCATCCCCAGGCGGCGGACCAGCGGGTGCGTCGTGACATCAGGAAAGGACCGGACCATGCGGAGAGCCTTCTCCGTCCCCGCGCTGGGCGCGGCGATGGTGGTGCTGACGATCGGGGGCGCGCCACTGCTGGCGCTCGCCGCCGACCATCTCGACGCACCGAACCTGGGATCCATCCATGTGGATCCCAGCGACAACCTATCGGTCACCAAGCTCAATGGCCCACTCGACATCAACGACGTGTACGTCTTCAAGGGAGGGTCGGCCAACCATACCGTCCTGGCGATGACCGTGAACCCGGCGGTCAACCTGGGCATCGGGCCAAGCACATTCCAGGCTGGCGCCGCGTACGCGTTCAACGTCGATACCAACAAGAACTCACGAGCCGATCGCCAGTTCGAGATCGTCTTCGGGAAGCCGAAGGCGAACGGCTCGCAGTCCTACAAGGTCACCTATGAGAAGGGTGACCACACGCGGACGATCGCCCGCGGCTGGACCGGCAAGTCCACCTGGACCGGTCATGTCGGCTCGTTCGCCGGCGTGCGCTCGGACCCGTTCTTCTTCGATCTGCTCGGGTTCCTCGGCTCGGTCAAGGGCGAGGGCACCCGCCGGCTCGATGACACGAAGGAGTCGGACTTCTTCGTCGGGCTGAACACGCTGGCGATCGTCATCGAAGTGCCGAACGCCCAGCTGGGCGGCAATGGACGGAACATCGGCGTCTGGGCCACCACCCGGGACAAGCACGACCGGCGCATCGACCAGATGGGTCGACCGGCGATCAACACCGTATTCAACCCCGCCGCCGACAAGATCGCCTTCAACAAGACCGCGCCCTACAAGCAGCCGACGGCCATGGGCGGCAAGTTCCGGTCGAACGTGATCGGGACGCTCGAAGCATTCTCGGCGCTTGATGCCGAGGGTGCCTACGCCCCGGGCGACGCGGCCACGCTGGCCGGGATCCTCCTGCCCGACGAGCTGCGCTACGACGTCGGCTCGATGGCGGCCGGACCGCTCAACGGTCGCGGCCTCGCCGACGACGTCATCGACGCCGAGCTCAACATCGTGACGGGCGGGTTCCCGTTCGCCGGCCGCGACGCGACCGGCGCCATCCCGACCGACGGTGTCGGCCCCCACGCGGATTACCTGGCCAGCTTCCCGTACCTCGGGATGCCCCACTAGGACCAAGCATCGCTGGGAGCGGCCGCGACGCCGTTCCCAGCGAGCCGACTCCACGAAAGGACGGCGCCCGACATGGCCACGACCACGACCCGCTCGCGATCCTCGCACCGATCCCGCCGACCTCTGCTGTTCATCGTTGCGGCGTTCGCGGTCGCGGCAGGCAGCTACGGCGCCGACCATCTCGGTCTGTTCCGGTCGGCGCGGACGTCCGACGCCATGACGTCGAGCTCGGTCGTCCGGCCCCCGACCACCACGACCAGCGGATCGGTCGCCAGCGGCGGGACCGTGGACGCCCCCGTCGCGCCGGACGGCCCGTCCGGAGCCGGCCAGGCTGCGACGACCCAGGACCTCGACCGAGCGATCGGTGTCTGGACCGCCAACCTCCAGCGCGACCCGGCGGACTTCATCAGTGCCCAGAACCTCGCCGTCGCCTACTACACCCGCGGTCGCCTGACGGGCAGCGCCGACGACTATGGGCGTGCCCAGGAGGCCGTCGACGCCGGACTCGTCGTCTATCCCGACGACCGAGCGGCCCAGACGCTCAAGGCGCTGCTCCTGTACACCCTGCATGACTTCGACGGCTCCATCCGCGCCGCCCAGGCGATCGTCGATGCCGATCCGGGTCAGCTCCAGGCGCTCGCGACGGTCGGCGACAGTCTGCTCGAGCTCGGTCGCTACGATGCTGCGGCCGCCACGTTCACGACGCTCGCCAAGGCGCAGCCGGGGGCCGCCGTGACCGCCCGTCTCGCTCGCCTGGCGTCCCTTCGCGGCGCCGACGCCGACGCGATGACGCTCGCTCGACGCGCCCGACAGGAGGCCGTCGCCGAAGGGAGCGACGGGACGTCACTGGCCTTCTACGACTACCTGATCGGGTATCTCGCCTTCCAGGCCGGTCGGCTGGACCCCGCCGCCGCGGGCTATGAGGCGGCCCTCGAGGATTGGCCCGGGTCGTACCTTGCCCTGGAGGGCCTCGCGAAGGTGCGAGCCGCACAGGACCGGGTACCCGACGCGATCGACCTGTATCGTCGGGCCATCGCCATCGTGCCCGCAGCCCGAGTTCCTGTCCGGGCTCGGCGACCTCTACGCGCTCCAGGGAGACGCGGCTGACGCCGCCAAGCAGTACGCGACCGTTCGTGCGATCGCCCGGCTCCAGGCGCTCCAGGCGCAGCTCTTCAACCGCCAGCTCGTGCTGTTCCGGGTCAACCACGGCGAGGACGTCGCTGCGGCGCTCGCGATGGCCGAACAGGAGCTCGCCGTCCGCAAGGACGTCTACGGCTGGGATGCCGACGCGTGGGCCCTTCTCGCCAACGGCCGCGCGGCCGATGCCGACGTCGCGATGCGCAACGCGCTCGCGCTCGGGACTCACGATCCGTTGCTGGCCTACCACGCGGGGATGATCGCCCACGCCCTCGGTGACGACGCACGAGCCCGGACGTACCTGACCGCTGCGCTCCACACCAACCCCGGGTTCGATCCGTTGCAGGCCGCCCGCGCCCGATCGACCCTCGCTGGACTGTCCACGCCCTGAGCCGGCCGACCGGTCTCACGCAGGCCGGCTGGACAGGGGGGTCGAGTACACTCGCGGCCGTGGACGACCGGGCGACGCCGACAGCACGCGGCTGGTTCATCACCATCGAAGGGCCGGACGGGGCCGGCAAGACGCTCGTGACCGAGCGCCTGCGCGAGGCCTTCGAGACACGCGGGATGCACGTCCTCGTGACCCGCGAGCCAGGCGGGACCGCCGTCGGCGAGCAGGTCCGCCACATCGTCCTGGATCATGCCCCGGACGACGTCGCCCACGATCCGCGAGCCGATGCGCTCCTGTTCAGCGCCGCCCGGGCGCAGCTCGTCGCCCAGGTCATCGAGCCGGCGCTCGCGGCCGGCGCGATCGTGCTCGACACCCGGCACGCCGACTCGACGCTCGCCTACCAGGGCTACGGCGGTGGCCTGCCGGTGGCGACCCTCCGGGAACTCCAGTCGTTCGCGACCGGCGGCCGGCGGCCCGACCTGACCCTGCTCCTTGACGTCCCGGTCGAGATCGGCTTGGCCCGGAAGCAGGACGACGAGCAGACACGCTACGAGGCGGCCTTCGACCTGGCGTTCCATCGGCGCGTTCGCGAGGGCTACCTCGCTCTCGCCGCCGCCGAGCCGGAGCGGTTCGTCGTCATCGACGCCACGGCGCCCGTCGACGCGGTCGTCGACCTCGGCGAACGGGCGATCCTGGCGCGCATCGGCACCGCGACTGAACCGGCATCGGCCTCGGTGCGCATGCATCGATGAACCGATCCTCGGGGACCGTCCCGGGGCGGCTGGCGACCGCCGCCGACGATGCCGACCGAGCCGCGCTCGACCGGCTGGCCGGCGGTGACCACGAGGCGATCGAGATCCTGTACGAGCGCTACAAGACCATGGCCTACGCACTTGCCCTTCGGATCACCGGCGACAGCGCCAGCGCCGAGGACGTCGTCCAGGACGCCTTCGTCGGTGCGTGGCGGAACGCCGCGCGCTACGAGCAGGGTCGTGGCAGCGTGAAGACGTGGCTGCTGTCGATCGTCCACCATCGGGCGATCGACGCCACGCGTCGGCGACGACCGACGACCGAGCTCCCGGAGACCGAGGGTCCGACGCCGAGCGCGCTCACCATCCCCGACGTCTGGCCCGAGGTCGCCGGCCGCCTCGACCGCGACGCGGTCCTCGCTGCACTCGCGACCCTGAGTGACGTCCAGCGCGAGGCGATCGAGCTCGGCTACTTCGGCGGACTCACGCAACAGGAGGTCGCCGCCCGGACGGGCGCCCCGCTCGGGACGGTCAAGAGCCGGATGCGGCTGGGCCTGCTGGCGCTGCGGCGCGAGCTCACCGACGACCGACCCGCGGGCGACGGACCGCCGCTCGGCGCCGACCAGGCGGGCGTGACATGACCGCGCATCGACCGACCGATCCGCTGACCTGCGACGAGGCCCGCGACCTGGCGGCGGGGTTCGTCCTCGGGGCGCTCGATCCGGCCGAGATGGCCGCGGTCCGGGATCACCTCGCGACGTGCCTCGAGCCCCATCCGGAGTTCGACGAGCTGGGCGGCGTCGTGCCGTATCTGGCCGACGCGCTCGAGCCCGTCGAGCCGCCCGCGACACTCGGGGCCCGGGTCATGGCCGCCGTTGCGGCCGACGCGGCCCAGGCTGGCTCGACAGCCGCAGCTCCGTCACCGTCCGACGTCGCAGTTCCGTCACCATCCCAGGCGGCTGGGCCGGATCGGCCCACGCCATCGTCGAGCGAGGTCATCGACCTCGCGTCCGAGCGGACCCGACGGCGGTCGCCGCTCGTCTGGCTCGCCGCGGCTGCGGCCGTCCTCCTCATCGTCGCGCTCGGCGCCTGGAACGTCTCGCTCCGGACACAGCTCGACGATGCTGCTGCGTACGCGGCTGCCGTCGACGAGGTCCTGGCCCTGGCCGCCACGCCCGGTGGCCAGGCGGCCATCCTCACGCCCGGCGCTGCCGGCGGTCCGAGTGGCATCGCCGCGATCGGCTCCGATGGCCGGATCCAGCTCGCGATGCGCGGGTTGGCGCCGACGTCGGGGAGCCAGGTCTACGAAGCGTGGGTGATCGGCGCCGGCGGGCCGGACCCGATCGCGATCGGCTCGTTCACGCCCGACGGCCAGGGCTTCGGCACGTTGACGACCAGCGGGGCGTCGGGCGCGACCGGCGTGACGATCGCGCTCACCCTGGAGCCGAACGCGGGGCGGACGACGCCGACGCCACCGGTGCTCGCCAGCGGGGTCGCCTCCGGCTCGAGCTGACCCGCCGGGCGCCCGAGCACGGCAGCGCGCGCGGGCCTGCCCCCGACTCGGTCAGCCTTCGGCGGCGGCCGTCGGTGGTGCGGCGAGCATCCCGCCGCCGGCTTCCCGGGCGGCGGCCAGCGCGGCGTCGGCGGCGGCCCGGAGATCATCGGCGGTGCCGCCATCGACCGGGAACCGGGCCACTCCGGCCGAGACCGTGATCGACCGGCCGTCGGACGCCGGCAACGCGGCGATCCCGTCGAGGACCCGCTGGGCGACGGTCACTCCTGCCGAGCCCGGCGCGACGAGGACGAACTCGTCGCCGCCGATCCGAGCGACCGTGTCCACGAGCCGGACGGACTCGGCGAGGACCGCCGCGACGGCGCGGAGGACGTCGTCGCCGGCCCCGTGGCCGGCGGCCTCGTTGACCGCGGTCAGGTCGTCGACGTCGAAGACCGCCAGCGAGACTTCGCCGCCCTGTCGGCCGGCTCGCGCGAGCTCGAGCTCGAGGATCCGGCCGAACGTCCGCTCGTTCGCCAGCCCGGTCAGTGGGTCCGTGTGGGCCATCCGCTCGAACCACTCCGATCGCTCGGCGATCATCGAGCCGAGACGGGCTCGATCGACGGCGACGGCGGTGAGCGCGGCGAGGGCGCCGAGCGTCGTCCGCTCGTCATCGTCGGGCTCCGAGTCGCCCGCCCGACCGAGGGTCAGCACGCCGACGAGCTGCTCGATCCCGCCCCGGCTGACCACGAGCGGCAGGTGGATGAGATCCTCGCCCATCCGGGCGACCCGGTCGGCGGCCGTCTGGGCGACCGGACCGTCCGGCCCGACGTAGGTCGTCTCGAACTCCGCCGCGCGTCTCGTCGTCGGCGCCGCTCACCACGCGCGACCTGGAGCTCGGCTCGATCGGGATCCTGGAGGGTGACGGCCGCGAACGACGACGCCCAGGCTGCGACGTCGCGACCTCGAGGAGGGCCCCGACGCTGGCGTCGAGGTCGTCGCTGGCGGCGAGCGTGGCCGCGGCTCGGGCGAGAAGGTCGGCGACGGGATCCATGCGCGAGCGGTCCTCCGGCGGTGGCGCGAGAGCCTGCATCGTACGCCCCGCCGGGGTCTCCGTGCGAGCCTGAGCGCACCTATACTCCGGCCGATGAAGCTCGTCGTCGCCATCGTCCACAAC
Source organism: uncultured Chloroflexia bacterium (assembly GCA_963783135.1). Lineage (GTDB taxonomy): Bacteria > Chloroflexota > Limnocylindria > Limnocylindrales > CSP1-4 > Chersky-267. Next base: position 28,067 of record CAWAMH010000006.1, read on the forward strand.
GAGGACGCCGGCACGTTGGTCGACGCCCTGCTCGAGCGTGAGCATCGGGCGACCCGACTGCACTCCTCGGGCGGGTTCCTCAAGCAGTCGAACGCGACGATCCTCGTCGGCATCGACGACGACCGGGTCGAGGAGATCCTCGGGATCGTCCGCGAGAACTGCACGGCCCGCACCCAGATCGTCAACCCGATGCCGCCGATCATGGAGCCCGGCGAGTTCTTCATGCCCTACCCGCTCGAGGTCGAGGTCGGCGGGGCGACCGTGTTCGTCCTCCCGGTCGAGCGCTTCGAGCGGCTCTGACGGCCCTCCCGTGACGGCTGCCGCAGCCGACCGGCTCGACCGGCTCGCGATCGACGCACCGGACGTCGTCGCGGCCTACCGCGGCATCGACGAAGGTCGCTCGGAGACCGTCCGGCGCGAGATCCGTCGGCGGGCCGGCCCGGGCACCGCCGAAGCGCTGATCCTCCAGCTGGCAGCGACGGCCCGCGCCCTGGTGGGCGTGGTCGGTGGGCTTCCAGCCGTGGCCCTCGAGTGGCCCGGGGGCGAGGCCGAGTGGAACGTGGCCGAGACGATCGGCCACGTGGCGGCCGCCCGGTCCGGGCTGGCCCTGGCAGCGAGCCTCGCTGCGCAGGGTCGCTGGCCTACCGCCACGGCGGCCGTGGTACCGGGCGTTCCGGGACCCGCGGACGCCGACGTTCCGGTACTGATCGCCAGGATCGAGCGGAGCCAGCGGATCGCCCAGCGCGCGGCCCGGGCGGTGGTCGGCCACGAGACCGATGACTGTCCCCTGGACCACCCGCTCGTCGGCCGGCTGCGCTGCGGCGAGTGGCTCCTGTTCGCCGGCGTCCACGACCTCATGCACCTCGACCAGCTCGAAGGGATCGTCCGCGACCACGGCGCGGCGTACTGAATCGGGATGTACCGTCCTGATCTCGTCGACGTCTGGATCTTCCGGATCGCGGAGCACGGTCAGGAGATCCTGCGTCATGCGCCGAGCGGCGGGCCGGGTCCTGCCCGGGCTGTGGCAGGGCGTCTCCGGCTCGATCGAGCCCGACGAGCGGATCGCCGCCGCGGCCCGCCGCGAGCTGGCCGAGGAGACCGGCTTCGCAGATGCGGCGCTCGAGGCCTTCTACGATCTCGACCTGGTCAACCAGTTCCACTGGCCGGCGGTCGACGCGATCGTCAGCGCGGCGGTCTTCGGCGCCCGGGTCGGGCCGGCCGCCGATCCGGTGCTGTCGGAGGAGCACGACGCGTTCCGCTGGGTCCGACCGGCGGCGGCGCTCGACCTCCTCGTCTGGCCGGCCTACCGGACGGCGATCGAGATCGTCGCGCGCGACCTCGTCGATCCGGCCCGCGAGCCCTGGTTCCGCCTCCGGCCCGACGGCAGCCGGATGGTAGACTGACCCGCAACCTGCCCCCATTCGCGGACGGCGGCCGCGCACCCTCGGAGGCCAGATTGCTCGATCGACCCGACTCCCCGACGACCCCGCTCGCGTCCCTTCCCGAGGCCGCCCAGCGGCGGGTCTTCCGGTCGAAGGTCGACACGATCCGGCCGACCTACGGGTTCGAGGACGTCAGCCTGGCGCCGGGGACGAGCACGATCGAGCCCGACGACGTGGAGCTGGCTCAGACGTTCTGCGGGATCGAGCTCGCGGTCCCGATCCTCGCCTCGGCGATGGACGCGGTCGTCGATGTCCGGCTGGCCGGAGAGCTGGCTCGGCTCGGCGGGCTGGCGGTGCTCAACCTCGAAGGTGTCCAGGCTCGCTACGACGACCCGGACGTCGTCCTCGAGCGGATCGCCTCGGCGGCCGATGCCGACGTCCAGGACCTGCTCGCCGAGGCGTACGCCCAGCCGATCCGCGAGGAGCTGATCGCCCGGCGGATCGCCGAGATCCATGCAGCCGGGTCGAAGGTCGCCGTGGCCGCCACGCCGGCGGCGGCTCGCCGGTTCGGCCCGTTCTGCGCTGAGCACGGGGCCGACCTGTTCCTCGTCCAGAGCCAGGTCTCGAGCGCTCGTCACCTGGCGACGCAGTACGACCCGCTGTCGCTCGAGGAGTTCACCCGGTTCATGCCGATCCCGGTCGCGGTCGGCAACACGACGAACGCCGAGGCGGCGTTCGCGCTGATGGAGCAGGGCGCTGCTGCCGTGTTCGTCGGCGTCGGCCCGGGCGCGGCCTGCACGACGCGGGAGGTCCTCGGGATCGGCGTCCCGCAGGTCAGCGCGATCAGCGACGTCGCGGCCGCGCGCGAGGCCTACGTCGCCGAGACCGGCCGCTACGTCCCGGTCGTCGCCGATGGCGGGATGCGTCGCGGGGGCGAGCTGGCCAAGGCGATCGCCGCCGGCGCCGACGTGCTCATGCTCGGTTCGCCGCTCGCCCGCGCCGCCGAGGCGCCCGGGCGAGGCATGAACTGGGGGATGGCCGCGCCGTCACCGACACTCCCGCGCGGGACGCGGATCAAGGTCGGGACGGTCGGGCCGCTCGAGCGGATCCTGTTCGGTCCCGCCCACGTGACCGACGGGTCCGAGAACCTGACCGGCGCCCTCCGCCAGTCGATGGCCGCGCTCGGCGCCCGGACCATCCGCGACATGCAGGCGGTCGAGATGGTCTTCGCGCCGTCGGTCCAGACCGAGGGCAAGTCCTGGCAGCGATCTCGCTGAGCGATCCGGGCGATGCTGCCGAGGCGGCGTCGAACAGCGCGGCCCAGATCGCGGAGGACAGCCTGTACGCCCTTGTCGGCGGGATGCCCTTCTTCGAGCGGCTGGTCGGACGGTTCTACGACGGGGTCGCGGCCGATCCGGCGCTCCGGCCGCTGTACCCCGAGACCGACAACTCGCTTCCGGACGCGCGTCATCGACTGACGCTCTTCCTGGCTCAGTACTGGGGCGGTCCGACGACCTACGACCAGGAGCGCGGTCATCCTCGGCTCCGGATGCGTCACGCGCCGTTCGCGATCGGCCCCGCCGAGCGCGACGCCTGGCTGCGCCACATGTCCGAGGCGATCGCCGACACCCGGCCGCCGGCAGCGGCCGCCACCCGGCTCCACGACTACTTCGAGATGGCCGCCGAGGCGATGCGCAACCGCTGAGTCGCGGAGCCTGCCCGAAGCGCATCCCACGCGACGATGCGGGCCGGAGCACCACCCGTGGACGGTGGACTGGTACGCTGCGCCGGTGCGTCCGACGTCGCCGCTCGGTCTGCGTCCTGCTCGAGGCCTGATCGGTCTGACGTTGGTCGTCGCCCTGCTCGCAGGCTGCGGCACGAGCCCGGGCTTCACGCTCCTCCCCGGCCAGCTGCCCGCGCCGTCCGCGTCGGGCGCCCCCGGCTCGACGGCTCCCGGGGCATCCCCTTCGGCACCGGCCGCGTCGGCCTCAGCACCGGCCGCGTCGGCACCGGCCGCCTCCGCCGAGCCCAGCCCGTCGGCCGCCGGTTCGCCCGGCGCCTCGGGAGCGCCGGCCCCGTCGGGTTCGCCCGCCCCGTCATCGTCGCCCGGCGCGACCGGACAGACCTGGAAGTTCGTGAAGTCCGAGCCGTGCCCGAAGAGCCGGTTCACCTGCGTGACATTGTCGGTCCCACGCGACCACGCGAACCCGACCGGACCGATGTGGGACGTCGTCGTTCGCGATCCAGCGGGCGTCCGGGGTGAAGCGCGGGACGTTCGTGACGATCACCGGCGGCCCGGGCTACGCGGGGGTCTCGGCGGCCGACGACTACGCCGACTACTGGGACCCGGGCATCGCCGAGCACTACGACATCGTGTTCGCCGACCAGCGCGGGACCGGGATGTCGCACACGATCACCTGTCCGGCCGCGACCTCGACCTACTACGGCACCGACGCGGATCCCAAGGTCTCCGCCGACGCCGCTGCGGTCCGGGCGGCAGCGTCGACGTACGTCACCGACTGCATCGCCGAGGCGAAGGCCGACCCGGCCGACCTGCCGTACTACGCCACCTCGCAGGCCATCGACGATCTCGAGGCGTTCCGTGAATACCTCGACGCGGACAAGCTCCAGCTGTACGGCGAGAGCTACGGCACCCAGTTCGTCCAGACGTACGCCGCGAAGTATCCCGAGCACATCGACTCGCTGTTCATCGACGGGCCGGTCGATCTCGTCCCGGACGGGATCGACTACTACACCGAGGCCGCGCGCGCCTGGGATGACGTCCTGGTGTCGACCACGGCGGCATGCCTGGCCGACGCGGCCTGCAAGGCCGACACGGCCTGCGTTCTGCCTTCGGCGCTATCGGAACGCTGCGAACGCGACCCGATGGCGGCCTACGACAACCTCATCAAGAAGCTCAAGGCCGGCCCGATCATGGTCCGCTTCCCGCTCGCCGATGGGACGTTCACCGACCGACCGCTGGCCAAGACCGACGTCGAGACGACGGCCGTCAGCTACGGCTACGGCCCGTTCGGACGGTCCCAGTTCCTGCGTGCGCTGACGGCGGCGTCGAATGGCGACTACGTGCCGATGCTGCGGGCCTACTACGACTCGATCGTGGTCGACCCCGAGACGCTCAAGACGATCCCCGACCCGACCTACAGCGACGCGATGTACTACGCGACCGAGTGCCAGGACTACGCCTTCTTCCTCGGCCAGGGCGACGGGGACGCCCGGGCGAACGCCTGGCTGGCGGAGGGCGCGAAGACGGGGATCAACGACCTGCGTCTCGGCGGGACGTACTACGGCGACATGCCGTGCGTCTACTGGCCGGCTCAACCGAAGACGGATCCCCGCCCGACCGCGATCCTGGACACACCGTACCCGACGTTCATCATGACGGCGACGAGCGACCCGGCGACCCCGATCGCCAACGCGATGCGGCTCTATGGCCGTCTGAACGACGCCTACTTCATCGAGGCGCTCGGCGGCGACCACGTGATCTTCGGTCGTGGCGATGACTGTCCGGACAAGATGATCACCGCCTACCTCGTGTCCGGGACGCTCCCGTCGACCCGGGTGACGACCTGCCCGAACGACTACGTCGACGAGTACGTCGCGAACGCGCGACCCCGCGCCGGCGACTACCGTGACGCCCTCGCCCTGATGGCCGACATGGAAGCCCAGATCAGCAACACCGACGACTACAACTACCGCCTCGACGAGGACCCGATCACGATGGGCTGCTACCTCGGCGGATCGCTCAAGTACGAGCCGGTCGACGGCGGCACGAAGCTGACCCTGAACGATTGCGCGTTCACCCGTGGCGCGCCGATGACCGGCACCGGCAACATCAACGACGACGCCGGCACCTTCCGCCTCGATGTCCGGCTCGGGCCTGGGAGTCGTCTGCGGTACTTCGACAACGCCGACGGGGTCAAGTCGGTCAAGGGGACGTACCGCGGCAAGCAGGTCGACCTCAAGCGCTGACCTCCCGCGCATCGCGTGCGTCGGGTGCGTCGGGGCACCGGTTTCGGGCCGGGCCACCGGTAGGTCTCTCGCCGAAGCGGCACGCTGGGTCTAGAGTGGGCGGACATCCGCCTCGGAGATCCCCGTGCCCGCTGACGAACTCGATCGAACCCCGCATCGCCGGACCCGCGACCTCATCCGTGTCGCGGCGGTCGTCGTCGCCGGTCTGGCCCTGATCCTCAGCGCCGTCGTCGCGCTCGGCGCGTCGCCGGTCCCCGCGACCGACCAGCCCGCAGCGAGCGCCAAGATCGAGGCCAAGCCGGGCACGACGGACCGTCAGGGCTCCAAGCTGCCGAGCGGCCTCCGTGGCTTCATCGGTCTCTTCAAGAACGGTGAGCGGGCCCTTGGCGGCTTCGGTGGCGCGGCCGGGATCGGCTACCGCGGGATCACGATCACGAAGGTCGACGGCTCGACGCTCGAGCTCAAGACCGACGACGGCTGGACCCGGACGATCACGGTCACCCCCGACACCAAGATCAGCAAGGACGGCGAGACCGCCAAGGTCGGCGACCTGAAGGCCGGCGACAAGATCTCGCTGCGCCAGAAGCGGAACGACGACGGGACCTACGCCATCGTCGCGATCGTCGTGCCCGTCCCGGTCGTTGCCGGGACCGTCACCGCGGTCGACGGCGACAGCATCACGGTCAAGACGCGCGACGGCTCGCCCGCGACGATCGGCCTGACCGGGACCACCACCTTCAAGCTCGGCCGCGCCGACGGCAAGAAGACCGACGTCAAGGTCGGGTCGGTCGTGGTCGCGTCCGGCACGAAGGCGGCGAACGGCGACTTCAGCGCGAAGACCGTCCGCATCCAGGTCCGGCTCTCCCGGGTCGGTGGCGAGGTCACGGCCAAGACCAAGGACTCGATCACGGTCAAGCAGCGCGATGGCAAGAGCGTGACGGTCAAGGTCGGTTCCGACACGAAGTTCGCGCTCCGTGGCGACACGACGCCCGCCCTGGCCGATATCGCCGTCGGGATGCGGGTGCTGGCGTACGGCACGCTCGGAACCGACGGCAGCCTGGACGCCAGCTTCGTCGCGGCGGGCAAGGCCAAGCCGTAACCGTCCGCCGTCCGCTCGCCGGCCCGGGTAGACTGGGCGGACAGCGGGAGGGGCGATTGAGCGACGCGGAGACCATCGACCGGGCCGGCTCGGCGACGACGCCGGCCGATCCGACGGCAGCCCAGCAGCCGGCCTCGAGCCGAGCGCCCGCGCCGCCCGACCTCCACGAAGCACCGCCGAAACCCCGCCGCGGCAAGACCGTCCACGGCGAGCCCGCCAACGCCGGCCATCGGGTCCTGGCGCCCGACGACGCCGAGGTCGAGGCCTACCTCGAGACGGCACTCCATGCCCCGGCCCCGGACCGCTCCCGCGGGGACCGGCCCGGGATCGAGACCACGACCGAGCCCGACACGGTCATCGTCCTCGACTTCGGCAGCCAGTTCGCCCAGCTCATCGCCCGCCGCGTCCGCGAGCTGAACGTCTACTCCGAGCTCCTGCCGCACGATACGCCGTGGCCCGAGATCGAACGGCGCCGGCCGAAGGCGATCATCCTGTCGGGCGGCCCGAACTCGGTCTACGACGCCGACGCCCCGCGGCCCGATGCGAAGGTCTGGAGTGGCCGGGTCCCGGTCCTCGGGATCTGCTACGGGGCCCAGCTCATGGCCCACGAGCTCGGCGGCGACGTGCTCCCGGCCGCGAAGCGCGAGTACGGGCCTGCCACGGTGACATTCACGTCGGACGACGGGTTGTTCAACGGACTCGATCGCGATCAGCCGGTCTGGATGAGCCACGGTGACTCGATCTCCCGACTGCCGGACGGATTCCGGCCGACCGCCCAGACCGACTCGACCCCGTTCGCCGGTCTCGTCGACCCGAGCCGCAAGTTGTACGGCATCCAGTTCCACCCAGAGGTCGCCCACACCCCGCGCGGGAAGGACGTCCTCCGCAACTTCGTGCTCGGCATCGCTGGCGCACGCCCGACCTGGACGCCAGCCAACTTCATCGAGTCGACCGTGGCCGAGATCCGGGCCCGGGTCGACCGCCACGCCAGCGATGTGTCGTCGGATGGTCTGGTGATCTGCGCCCTGAGCGGCGGGGTCGACTCGGCGGTCGCCGCGGCGCTCGTCCACCGGGCCGTCGGCGACCGGCTCACCTGTATCTACGTCGACCACGGGCTCATGCGCAAGAAGGAGTCGGAGCTCCTCCGCGCCACGTTCGAGCAGAACCTCGGGATGCGCCTCGTGATGGTCGACGCCCGCGAGCGGTTCCTCGCCCGGCTCGCCGGCGTCGTCGACCCCGAGCAGAAGCGGAAGATCATCGGCGACGAGTTCATCCGCGTCTTCGAGGAGGAGTCGGTCAAGCTCGGACGGATCGACTTCCTGACCCAGGGCACGCTCTACCCCGACGTCATCGAGAGCGCCACCTCCGAGACGAAGGCGGCGCAGAAGATCAAGACCCACCACAACGTGGGCGGGCTGCCGGCCGATCTGCGGTTCAAGCTCATCGAACCGCTCCGCTATCTGTTCAAGGACGAGGTCCGGGCGGTCGGTGCCGAGCTGGGACTGCCCGAGGCCATGGTCCAGCGCCAGCCGTTCCCCGGACCCGGCCTGGCGATCCGGATCATCGGCGAGGTCACCGCCGAGCGGCTCGACACGCTGCGCGAGGCCGACTGGATCGTCATCGACGAGATCAAGGCGGCGGGGCTGTACCGCAGCGTCTGGCAGTCGTTCGCGATCCTGACCCCGGTGCGGTCGGTCGGGGTGATGGGCGACGGCCGGACGTACGCCAACGTCGTCGCGATCCGGGCCGTCACGAGCGATGACGGGATGACGGCGGATTGGGCGAAGCTCCCATACGACGTCCTCGGCCGGATCTCGAGTCGGATCGTCAACGAGGTCCCGGGCGTCAATCGAGTCGTCTACGACATCAGCTCGAAGCCACCGGCCACGATCGAGTGGGAGTGACCGAAGCGCGCCCGGGTCGGCTCGTCGGCCCGTAGGACCTTCGGGGGGTCCAATCGTCGCCGGGAGGCGGTAGAGTTTCGGCGATGGTCGATCCGAACACCGAAGACGCGACGACATCCGTGCCCCGTTGCCCATGGTGCTCCACCGAGCTGCCCGTGGGCGACGCGCGGACCTGCCCGTCCTGCCATGCGAATCTTGCCGGTGAGGCGGAGGCCCCCGTCCCGGGCCTGACCGCGCTCGACCTCGAGCGTCTCGCGTTCCGGCGCTCGACGACGCCGAAGAAGAGCCGGATCCTGTCCTGGATCAGCGGCGACAGCGACTACGAGGACGCCACGGATCCGCTCCCGCCGCCCGGTTCGCTCGACCTGCCCCCGTTCGAGGTCCGGCGCGAGATGCTCCGGCTCGAGATGGACGCCCTCATCGCCGATCTGACCGCCGAGGCCGGGGCACTCGCCTCCGACGAAGCCGACGCGAACGGGACCGATCCCGTGGCTGCCGCAGCCGCGCTCCAGGCCGAGATCGATGCCGTGCGCCGGGCCGAGGCGGTCCATGCCGCGGCGGGCTTCGCCGAGGAGGTCTCGGTCGTCGATCCGGACGCCCCGCCGGCTGGTCCCGAGACGCTGACCGCGGTCCTTGCCGTCGACGACCCGTCCGCCCATGACCACGTGCTCACGGCGACCGGTCTCACCGACGTCGACGTCGCTGCTCCGGCTGAGACCGATGTCGCGGCGGCCGACGGGGCATCTCCCGCGACGACCGCCGACGCGGCTGTGGTCGCGACGGACGGAGATCCCGATGCGGTCCCGTCGCCTGAGCCCGCCGCTCCCGCTCCCCGGTCGCGTCGGTTCCGCCGCTCGCGCTGATCGCGCAGCGGATCCCCGGCCACCGGCCGCTGGTCCGCCGGCTACCGTCTTGCGGCTATCCTCGGGCGCATGCCCCAGCAGCTGAGCCCGCCTGGCCCGTCGTATCTGCGCGAACACGAGGTCCGGATCGGCGACCGCCGGCTGCGTGCGGGGATGAGCCGGCCGACGACGCTCGACGACGGGTGGTGGCTCGCCATCCTGTGGGTCGCCGACGACACCGGCGTCGTCAGCTTCCGCGACGTCGCGCCGCCGGCCGGTCCGCCACCGGATCCACCCCTCGGCCGGCTGGGCCCGTCCTTGTCCGGGGCGTTGTCCGGGTTCATCCTCGAAGAGGATGGTCGGTTGTCGATCCGACTCGCCCAGGTCGCCCAGCCGGACGACCCGCTCCGTCCGTGGCTGTCGCCGGTGGCGATCCGCGCGGCCTTCCGCTGGGAGCCGATGCGCGCCGCGGCGATGTCGCCGGCCGAGCTGGCGGAGACCGTCCTGGCGGCGTTCCGGAGATCGATCGAGAGCCTCGCTCGACCCTGACCGTCGGCGCGGGCGACCGGTGGCGTCGGCACTGGGCGGCCCCGGCGGCCTTTGCCGGGCGCGCGGGGTAGACTCCGGGCCACGTGAAGAACATGTTCGACGACTTCATGGAAGAGCTGCGCCGGCGCCAGGAGGCGCTGGCCGCCGGCCGCGACCCCGACGTACCGGATCCCGATGCTCGCCGGGCCGTCGACGACGCGGCCGAGCACGCGACCGACGAGGACGACGAGCCGCGGGCCGACACGGACGACGACGACGACGCTGTCGACGCCGACGCCGACGAGACCGACGACGACCGGGAACCGCAGCCGGTGCCGCTCCGACCGGGCTCCGGCGGGCAGCGACGGCCACCGGGCCGGCGGCCGGCCAAGGTCGGCGGCCCGGACGACGGCGCGCCACGGACCCGGGATCGGGCGCGCGGGATCGTCGTCGCCCTGGTGATCCTGGCGATCGTCGTCTTCTTCACGCTGGCCGGGTTCATCCTCGACCTCGTCACCGACGCGATCTGGTTCAAGAGCGTGGGCTACGACGGCGTCTTCTTCATCCGGATCGCCACCCAGGCGGCCCTGTTCGTCGGCGTCTTCATCGCGGTCCTGACGTTCCTCGGCTTCAACGTCTGGCTGGCCGGCCGACTGGCCCCTCCGCCCGACCCCGAGCGGGCAGGCCGCGTCGGCGAGCTCGCCGCCCGGCTCGGCGAGGCGTTCGGGGTCGACGACAGCGGCATCCGCGGCGGCGGTCGGACGAACTTCGCGGGGGCTGGGTTCGGGCCGGGTGGGGCCCGGACGATCACGTTCGAGGCGGACGACATGCCCGACCTCGTCCCGATCGCCCGCTGGGGGCTGATCGCCCTGACCGTGTTCATCGCGCTCGCGACCGCCGCGGCCGCGGCGGGCCAGTGGGAGACGGTCCAGCTCTGGAACAACCAGGTCCCGTTCGCGCCGCCCGGCACGCCGGCCGTGGTCGATCCGAACTTCGGCCGCGACATCGGCTACTACCTGTTCGAGCTGCCGTTCCTCCGTGAGATCCAGGGCGGCCTCAACGGGCTGCTCATCGCCGCGCTCGTCCTGAGCTTCGGCCGCTACCTCATCGCCGGTGTGCGCGGCGGGCTCGTGTTCACGACCCAGATGCGCCTCCACCTCGCCGTCCTCGGCGGGCTGTACCTGCTGTCTGTCGCCTGGGGCTACCAGCTCGACAAGCTCGAGCTCGTGTACAGCGTCAACCTGCTCGGCACGCAGGGCGGGAACTTCGTGGGGGTCGCCTACACGGACCAGAACGCCCGGTTCCTCGCGTTCGACGTGCTGACGGCGGTCTCGGCGTTCGCGGCCGCGTTCCTCGTCATCGGGGCGTTCACCCGGGCGATGTGGCCGCTCGCCGCCGTGATCATCATCTGGTTCAGCGCCTCGGTCGTCCTCGGGACGGTGTATCCGGGTCTCGTCCAGCGCTTCAGCGTCGACCCCGACCAGCTCAACCGCGAGACGCCGTACATCGGCAACAACATCAACATGACCCGCATCGCGTTCGACGTGGGGGACTGGGAGCGGCGCGACTACGGTGGTGAGGCGCCGCTGACGCCCGAAGCGGTGACCCAGGAGGCGACGACGTTCCAGAACGCGCGCCTGTGGGACTACCGGCCGCTGAAGGATTCGCTCGACCAGCTCCAGACGGTCCGCCAGTACTACATCTTCACGGACGTCGACACGGACCGCTATGACATCAACGACACCCGGCGCCAGGTGATGCTGTCCGCTCGCGAGCTCGCACCTGAGCGCAACCCGCAGGGCGGGACCTGGGTGAACCAGCGGATCACGTTCACCCACGGCATCGGCGTCGCGATGGTCCCGGTCAACGAGGCGACCGAGACCGGCCAGCCGCGACTGATCATCCGGGACCTGCCCTCGACCTCGCTGGCCGGTGCGCCGACGATCGCCCAGCCCCGGATCTACTTCGGTGAGCGGCCGAGCGACTGGATCATCACCGGCGCCCGTCAGGCCGAGTTCGACTACCCGGTCGGCCAGACGACGACGGACGGCCAGCTCGAGCCCGGTCAGGTGACCCGCTGGAGCGGCAAGACCGGCGTCAAGCTCGACACGACCCTGTCGCGCCTGCTGTTCGCACTCCGCTTCCGCGACCTGAACCTGCTGATCAGCGACCAGGTGACCGCCGACAGCCAGCTCCTGTTCCACCGTTCGATCGGGGACCGGCTGCCGCGGATCGCGCCGTTCCTGCGCTACGACAAGGATCCGTACATGGTCGTGACCGCCGACGGTGGGCTCGTCTACATCCAGGACGCGTACACGGTCAGCGACCGATTCCCCGATGCCCAGTGGCTCGACCCGCGTTCGCTGCCCGGAGCCTCCGGCTTCGGGGGCGACGCGTTCAACTACCTCCGGAACAGCGTCAAGATCGTCATGGACGCGTACACCGGTGACATGTCGTTCTACGTATCCGATCCGGCAGACCCGATCGTCCGGACCTACCAGCGGATCTTCCCCGACCTGTTCAAGCCGCTCGATCAGATGCCGGCCGACCTGAAGGCGCACCTGCGCGTGCCGGAGGAGCTGTTCAACGCCCAGACCCGAACGTACGCCCGCTACCACATCACCGATCCGGCGGCCTTCTACAACAACGAGGACCTGTGGACCGTGCCGCCCGATCCGGGTGGGACCCAGAGCCTGCCGAACGAGGCCTACTACGTCGAGATGCGTATGCCGGGCGAGCCGGATCCGGAGTTCCTGCTCCTCCAGCCGATGGTCCCGAGCACCCGCCCGAACATGATCGCCTGGATCGCCGCCCGGATGGACCCGAACGTCTATGGGACCGTCCGGGTCTACCGCTTCCCGCAGTCCACCTCGGTCCTCGGTCCGACCCAGATCGAGGCGAAGATCGACGCCGATCCGGTCATCGCGGCCCAGACCACGCTGTGGGACCAATCCGGGAGCACGGTGATCCGGGGCAACCTCATCGTGGTCCCGGTCCAGGATTCGCTCATCTATCTCCAGCCGGTCTACCTCCAGTCGGCGAACAGCGCATTCCCCGAGTTCCAGCGGATCATCGTTGCCACGCCGCGTCGCATCGTGTGGGGCACGACGCTCACCGAGGCGCTCCAGCTCCTGTTCGCGAGCGAGGGCACGCCGGGTGCTGGGCCATCCCCGAGCCCGACACCCGGGCCCGGCGTCAGCCCCACGCCCGGCCCGGTGACGAGCCCGACCCCGAGCCCATCCGGCGGCCCGATCGCGAGTCCGCCCGGCGGCGACGTCGCCGCGCTCATCGCCTACGCGAACGAGCACTTCGACAAGGCCCAGACGGCGCTGCGCAACGGCGACTTCGCGACCTATGGGACCGAGATGGCGCTGGTCCAGGACGCGCTCCGACAGCTCGACGCGCTGGTCAAGACCAGCCCGGCGCCGTGACCGCCGGACGGTGACCCCGGGCCCGCTCGGCCGAGGAGCGCGGGCAGCGCTCGAGACGCCGGGCCTGTGGCCGGTCGGGCTCGCCGGGTTCCTGGCCCGTGGGGGGATCCTCCTGTTCGCGCTGCCGATCGTCGCCCTGCCGAGCGTGGTCGGTCTCACGACGTTCATCGGCCCGAACGCGATCACGGCAGCGGGCCTGGCGCCGCGCCTCGTGGCGCTGATCGGCGCGTCGACCGCCATCCTCATGGTCTGGATCATCATCGCGACGCTCATCGGCGCGGCGGCGGACCGCCTGCTCATCCGGGCGGTCGTCGTTGGGCGCCCGCGGAGCGACCTCGCATTGCGCGCCCCCGATCGCGACCTCGCGACACTGTTCGTCATCCGGCTCGTGAGCCTCGTCCCGTTCGCGCTCGGCGTCGCGGTCGGCGGGGCGCGGCTCGGCCAGGTCGCCTACGACGAACTCGTCCTGCCGACGGACTCGTCCGCACCGCTCGTGGTCCGCATCCTCGCCGGTGCGCCCGAGGTCGTGGCCCTGCTCGTCGTGACCTGGCTCGCGAGCGAGCTTATCGGGGCGATCGGCGTCCGCCTGGCGATGCGCGACGACCGGTCCGCCATGCGATCGCTGACCGGCGCCCTGGGCTGGACCGTCCGCCATCCCATCCGTTCGCTCGGGACGCTCGCGGCGACCGTCCTTGTGAGCGTGATCGTCATCGGCCCGCTGATCGGCGTCTCGCTCGCGGCCTGGTCGGCCGTCCGCGACCTGCTGCTCGGCGGCGTCCGGCCGTCGGTCGGGTTCATCGCAATCGTCCTGTTCGTGGTCGCCTGGCTCGTCGGGCTCCTCGTGGCAGCCGTGGTCGCGACGTGGCGGAGCGCCGCCTGGAGTCTGGCCGTGGTGGAGGACCATCGGGGGGGTGGTCCGGTCGCACCCGGCGGTGGCACCCTGTAGGCCGTTCGGCGCCGGCAGGGTCCGGCGCAGGTCTGCGCTGGAGGACATCGATGACGGCGACCTCGGTCGTCTGCCCGGAATGTGGCAGCCCGGTCGCGCCCGGCCGACTGTCGTGTCAGTCGTGCGGGACGCTCCTCGCCTCCGTGGTCGGCTCGGACCGGCGACGGACATGGTCGGCGACCTCGTCGGCACTGCCCGAGATCGACGAGGACGGCCCGCTCGCCTCGTCGCTCCTGCTCGAACCGGCTCCGCCTGCCGCCCCCGTCGCCACCGAGATCGCCCAACCGGCACCGGCCCCGAAACGTGGACCGCGCCGCCTGAGCCGGCCCAAAGCCGCGCCGAGCACGGCACCGGCCAAGGCGCGCTACGTGAAGAGCCCGCCCGACGACGGACCACCGCCGCTCGACCCGACCACGCTGTTCGGTCCGGTCCCGAGCGTCGCCCCGCCGATCCTCCATGACTGGTCCGACGAATCCCCCGACCTCCATGACGCCGATGCCACCGCCGCCGCAGTCGCGGCGGCAGCGATCCTGACGCCGAGTGCGACCGCGACGGCCGCCCGCCCCGCGGTCCGGCAGCAACGGCCGCTGGCAGCCCCGCCCGAGCCGCGCCCGGCGGGCGCCACGTCGGTCCCGGGTTCGTACCTGGCCCCGTCGGCGACGTATGCCGCACCGATCTCGCGCGGCGCACCGCTGCTGCCCGTCGCCCCGGCGGCGACCGCCTGGCCGAGCCAGCGTCCGGCTCCGGTCGCTCCGAACGGCAACGGGACGTACGCTCCAGCCGCCGCGGCCGCCGCGCCGGCCGTCGCCGCCGCCCCGGCGGAGGCCGCCCCGTCGCGCGGGCTGGCCGATTGGGTCACGCTCGGTGGCTCTGTGCTCGTCATCATCAGCTTCCTGCTGCCGTGGGCGACCGACGGGGTCATCGGTTCGCGCGGGACCGGCTTCACCGCGGATTGGGGCCTGGCCAACCCGGGCCATCTCATCCTGATCGCGGCCGCCGTCGCGGTCCTCCTGCTCCAGGCGGTCGCCAACCCGGTCCCGGTCTGGATCCGTTCGGCGGCGCTGCCGCTGCTCGTCGGCGGGATCCTCACCGGCCTTGCGTTCGCCTACTACGCCCGGCCGGCCGGCGGAGGCGCCGGCGTCGCCGTCCTGCTCGCCGGCGCCCTGCTCCTGATCGCCGGTGGGGTCCTCGCCAGCCGTCCGCAGCGCAACGGATCGCGCGCGCCGAGCGTCTAGACCTCGCGCCCGCCCCTGCTACACTGCGCCGGACGCACCGGCCGTGCCCGCCGGGTCGCCGCTGATGGACCACGCCGCGGGAGGCAAGCACCAGGCGGATGGATCAGATCTTCCAGCAGGTCGGCTCGACGATCGGCGGGTTCTTCGGGAACCCGGCCGTGCAGTTCGCGCTCCAGGCGGCCGCTGTCTACGTCGTCGGCCTCTGGCTGGCGTCAGCCTATTGGGCGTTCCGCGACCTCCAGGGTCGGACCGATAATCCGGTCGCCCCGTACCTCGCGGCGACCCTCGTCATCCTGTTCACCCCGGTCTTCTTCGTGCTCGCGGTGATCATCTATCGGATCGTCCGGCCGCACGAGCGGATCGGCGATGTCAACGAGCGGGCATTGGCCGAGGAGGCCCTGCTCAACGAGGTGGAATCGGTCCCGCACTGCCCCGGCTGTCATCGCCGGATCAATGCCGAGTGGCTCATCTGCCCGGCCTGCCGGACGCGGCTCAATCGGGTCTGCCCGAACTGCAGCCGGCTCGTCGGCCTCGACTGGTCGCTGTGCGCGTGGTGCGGCAAGGACTTCGAGCGTCGTGAGGTCGCCGCGGCCTTCTCGGCGCCGCGACCTGCCGTCGTCGTCCAGCGGACCGAGACGCCTGCTCTCGCACCGCCGACCCAGCTGCCGACCGCCCAGCCGCGCGCCGCGGCGGCCTCGGCCACGAACGGTCGGGCACCGCAGCGCAAGACGGGCATCCGGGCGACGCGCCAGCCGTAGCGCAGCGGATCCGATCCCGGAGCGTTGACCGAACCTCCCGACCTGCCTCGACCGGACGGGTCACCGGACCTCCGGGCGCCGACCCGCGAGGCGGAACCATCCGCCGAGCTGGCGGAACGCCGACCGACTCCGTCGGACCCCGGCGGTCCGACGGCCGGGTCTCCGGACGTTCTCGCTCGAGGGCCGGGCGGCCCCCGGGCTGTACTTCGTCGGCTGGCTCGGGACGATCCTCGGCGGTGCCCTGCTCCTCGTCGCCGCGCTCGCTCAGCCCGGTGGGGCCGGCGGGCTGGTCCTCGGGGTCGGCGGCGTCAGCCTGCTGGCGATCGGGCTCGTCGCCGCGAGCGGTGCCCAGGGCATCGACCGGCGGGCGCGTGACGATCTCGCCTACCGCGGCCCGTCGCCGTTCCTCGTGTTCGCGGCCAGCGTCCCGCTCGTGGTCGTCGCCGGGTTGCCGTTCGCGATCATCGGTCTCGAACCGGACTCGCCGACGGCTGCACTCATCTCCGTCTCGATCACGGCTGCGATCTGGATCGGCCTCGTCGGGCTGACCGTCGTCGGCGTCGGTGCGCTCCGCTGGCGGGACATCCTGGTCGGGTTGGCCGACGCGCCGGTCGCTCGGGTCGCCGGCGACCTGGTGATCGGCGCGGCCGCGGCGTTCCCGGTGCTGCTGGCGACGAGCGTACTCGCCGTGATCGTCGTGTCGCTCGTCGGCGTGTCGCCCGGATCCGCCGATCGCGGTGCCGTCGGGTGGATCGGGCCTCGCCATCGCGCTCATCGCGGCAGCCGTCGTCGCCCCGATCAGCGAGGAGATCTTCTACCGGGGCTTCGCGACCACCGCCTGGCTGCGTGCGCTCGGACCGACGTCGGCGATCGTCCGCGGCGGCCTGTTCTTCGCCGCCGTCCACGTCCTGACGATCGGCGGGTCCGCGTTCGAGCCGGCCGTCCGGGCGGCGATGGTCGGGTTCGTCGTGCGCATCCCGATCGCCCTCGCGCTCGGCTGGATCTTCGTCCGGCGCCGGTCGCTCGCGGCGTCGATCGGTCTCCACGCTGCCTACAACGGGATCGCCGTGCTCATCACGGCCGCGACGATCGGGTCCCTCTAAGCGCCTGCCTCGCGCTCGCCCCGGTGGGGCCTGGCGGCCGCCGCCACCTGGATCCGTCCACAAACGCGCCGTGCAGCCGCCGATGAGCCTCCGCGAAGCGCCCCTCGGTAGGGTGACCGTGTTCCCGGGTCCGGATGGCGGGGGAGATCGGCGGGCTCCCGTCGTCCGGGTCCGGGGACGCCCACGCTCCACCCGCTCGGAGGTCGACGATGGCCGGCCAGCGCAGCGACCACCTCGCGCCCGACGCCGTCGTCGATCGGGCGACCGCGGGCGATCCGCGAGATGCCGCGCCGACCGAGCGTCCGCGCGAGCGACTCGCGCTGCGTGGCCCGGGGGGTCTGACCGCCGCCGAGCTCATCGCGCTCATCTGGGGCTCCGGATCGCGCGGCGTCAGCGCCGTCGACCTGGCCGAGGAGGCCCTGACCCGGCACGAGGGTCTGACCGGTCTGGCCCGGGCGACCGATCTCGAGCTCGAGTCGATCCCGGGTGTCGGCTCGGCGAAGGCCGCCCAGCTCGCTGCGGCGTTCGAGCTCGGCCGACGTCTGCTAGCCGACTGGCCGTCCGGGCGCTGGACGATCCGCTCACCGGTCGACGTCGCCGATCGGCTGATCCTCCAGATGGGCCGTCTGGAGCGCGAGGAGCTGCGGGCCGTCCTGCTCAACACGAAGAACGTCGTGCTGCGGGTCGCGACCGTCTACCAGGGCAACGTGTCGTCGAGCCTCGTCCGGATCGGCGAGCTCTTCCGCGACGCGGTCCGGCTGAACGCCAGCGGGATCATCCTCGTCCACAACCATCCGAGCGGCGACCCGACCCCGAGCCCCGACGATCTCCACCTGACGGCCGAGGCGCTCGCTGCGGGCCGGCTGCTCGACATCGACCTGCTCGACCATCTCGTGATCGGCCACGACGCGTATGTCTCGCTGCGCGATCGCGGCGTCGTGTTCGACCGGCCGGGCCGCGCTCGTGGGCCGTGACGGGCGGTGCTCGGCTCAGTGGAGCGGCAGTCGCCAGACCGAGCTGACATCGTGGGCGCTGATCCAGGCGGCCGTCGCGTCGGCGGCCACGCTGCCACTCCCGGCCGGCGGGCCGTAGCGCTCGACGACCGTATCGGTCGCCGGGTCGATCCGGGCGACGAGCGAGTCGCTGACGCGGACCCAGACCGACCCGCCGCCGACCGCGATGTCACCGCCGTCGATCGGGCCGTTGCCCGACCGGGATCGTGGCCACGACCCGGTTCGTCTTCGGATCCACGTGCGATACGGATCCGTCGAGCTGGTTCATGACCCAGATGCCGTCCTCGCCGACCGCCAGGAAGCGCGGGACCTGGCCGACGGCGATCTCGGCGACGACCGAAGCGTCCGCCGGATCGAGCCGAAGGAGCTTGCCCGCCGGGGCGTCGGTCAGCCACAGGCCGCCGTACGCCGCCCGGATCGCGGCCGCCCCACGGGGTTGATCGAAGGTCGCGGCGACCGTGTCGGTGGCCGGGTCGATCTTCACGATCTTCGGGTCGGCCCCGTCGGTCAGGACCCAGACGCCGCCTTCGCCCGCGGCCACCGACGACTCCTCGCGCAGGTCGCCGCCGGCGGCGATCGGGATCGTCGCGACCACCTTGGCCGTCACCGGGTCGATCCGGACGATCGACGGCGCATCCCCACACGAGCCGACCCACAGCGCATCGAAGCCGATGTCCATCGCCAGGCAGATCGCCCCGGGCACGGCGACCGACCCGAGGAGCTTGCCCGTCTCGCCGTCGAGCCGGCCGACGCCGGTGCCGACCCCGGCGGCCCAGGCCGATCCGCCGGCCAGGATCAGCCAGTCGGGCTGCCCGAGATCGCCGATCCGGGTCGCTCCGGCGGCCGCGATGTCGGTCACCGGGACGAGCGCGACGGTCGGCGACGGCGCGTCGGTCGGGAGGCTGGATGCGATCGTCGCCGGTCCGCGACTCGCCGGGGGTGAGCTGGCGATCCCGCCACTCGCACAACCGGCGACGACCAGCGAGACCGTGACGACCCCGACGCGGAGTCGCCACGTGCGAGCGATGGCCATCGGTCCCCTCTCGTGACAGCTGGTCCCCGGCTCGATCGGTGCGCGCCAGCGGTCCGCCCCGCGCCTGATCGTCGCGCTAGCCTAGCGTGGCGGCGTGCCCCGGCGAGCGGGCAGCGCGATCGATCGGAGGGCGGCCTGTGGTCACGTCGATGGACCTCATCCTCGGGACGTTCATCGTCGGCGGTGTCTTCGTCGGCTGGCGGAGCGGGCTCGTGGCCCAGCTCATCGGCCTGTTGATGTTCCTCGTCGCGTTCGTGGCCGGCGCCTATCTGCGGGAGCCGATCGGCAAGGTCGTGGCCGCGGTCTGGACGACGCTGCCGCCGGCGTACGCCGAGATGGTCGGCTACGGCATCGCGTTCCTTGTCGTGTTCATCGTCGGCAACATCGTCGTCGGGCGACTCTACGGGCAGGTCCGACTCGCGGGCGTGTCGCAGATGGCCGACCAGGCCCTGGGGGCGGTCATCGGTGGGTTCGTCGCGGCGCTGCTCGCCTCGGGTGCCATCGCCATCCTCGACACGTTCTACGGCCAGCCGAGCCAGCTCGGGCGGACCGCCGCGGGGATCTTCATCCTCGAGTACGTCCATGACGGGCTGAAGGACTCGTGGGTCGCCGACGTGCTCCGGTCGACGACGGTCCCGGTGATGCTGACGATCCTCGGCCCGATCATCCCCAAGGACATCAGCCTCCCGTTCCTCGAATAGGCGCCGGTCGGGAGCCCGGAGCCCGCCGGGTATACTGCTCGGGCTCTCCCGCCGGCTCGGCCGCGCGTCCCGCCTCCTCGGCGGACGGCCGCGCGACGCCAGCCTCATGCGAAGGACCTGCCCCGCACCATGCTCGATCGGATCCTCGGCTACTTCTCCCGCGACATCGGGATCGACCTCGGGACCGCCAACACGCTGGTCCATGTCCGGAACCGCGGGATCGTCATGAGCGAGCCGAGCGTGGTCGCGATCGAGGCCAAGACGAAGAAGGTCCTGGCGATCGGGGCAGAGGCGAAGCGCATGGTCGGCCGGACGCCGGCCAACATCATCGCGGTGCGCCCGCTCCGCGACGGGGTCATCAGCGACTTCGACGTGACCGAGCAGATGATCAAGTACTTCGTGAACCGGGTCCACGACCGGGTCGGGCTCATCCCGCGACCGCGGATGCTGCTCGGCATCCCATCCGGCGTGACCGAGGTCGAGAAGCGGGCGGTCCGCGATGCCGCGCTCAACGCCGGCGCGCGCTGGGCGCGGCTCATCGAGGAGCCGATGGCCGCGGCGATCGGCGCCGGCCTGCCGGTCAGCGAACCATCGGGCAGTCTCATCGTCGACATCGGCGGTGGCACCACCGAGGTCGCCGTCATCAGCCTCGGTGGGATCGTCGTCGCCCGGAGCATCCGGATCGGCGGTGACGAGATGGACCAGGACATCGTCCTGTTCGCGCGGCGCGAGTACAACCTGTTCCTCGGCGAACGGACCGCCGAGGACATCAAGATCGCGATCGCCTCGGCCTACCCCGGCGAATGGGATGCCCAACGGGTCATGCTCCGCGGCCGCGACCTGCTGACGGGCCTGCCCCGCAGTGTCGAGGTCGGCGCCGACCAGATCCGCGAGGCGATCGAGCCGTCGGTCCAGCAGATCGTCGACACGATCAAGGACACGATCGAGGAGACCCCGCCGGAGCTCGTGGCCGACATCATGGACCAGGGCATCGTCCTGGCCGGTGGCGGCGCATTGCTCGCCGGGCTCGACCAGCGCATCGCGGAAGCGACCCAGATGCCGGTCCACATCGCGGACGACCCGCTCACCTGCGTCGCACGCGGGACCGGCATCGTCCTCGAGCAGCTGACGAACCCCGCGATGCAGCGCGTCCTGGTCGCCGACACGTACGCGCGGGCGCCGCGCTGATCCGGGATCGTCGATGACCAGCCTGTCCAGCGACCGGCTCGCGCGGCGCAGGACGATCCTGTTCGGCGGCCTCCTCGGGATCAGCGTCCTGCTCATGGTCGTCTCGTCGACGGCCCCGGCGGTCGAGCTCCAGCGGGGCGTCGAGTTCGCATTCCGGCCGATCCAGAGCGGACTCGATTCGATCGCCCGCGGCGTGTCGGGGATGGTCGAGACGGTGACCGAGATCGACACCCTCCACCGCACGAACGAGCAGCTCGCCCAGGAGAACGCCAGGCTCGCCGCGGAGAACGCCCGGACGAAGGAGCTCGAGCGTCAGAACGAGCTGCTGACCGCCCTCCTCGAGGTCAAGGGCTCGCTCGGGTTCGACACCGTGACGGGCTCGGTCGTCGGCCGCGAGAGCGCCCAGTTCCGGCGGGTGATCACGGTCGACGTCGGGGCGGACCACGGGGTCAAGGAAGGCGACGTCGTCGTCGGAGCCGGTGGAGCGCTCGTCGGTCGGGTCACCGGTGTGACCGGCAACTCGGCGACGATCCTGCTGATCAACGACACGAGCTCGACCGTCATCGGCCAGCTCGGCGCCAACCAGGCGACCGGCTCGATCATCGGCCAGCTCGGCGGCGTCCTGATCATGGAGAACATCGACTCGGCCGAGCGGCTCCAGATCGGCGACACGGTCACGACCGCCGGCATCGATCTCGGTGGCGGTGTCCGCTCGCCGTTCCCGAAGGGGATCCTCGTCGGCAGCGTCGTCGACGTGCTGCGCGATGCGAACGCGGTGACCCAGACGGCGTTCATCCAGCCGGCGACCGACCTCGAGCGACTCGAGTACGTGCTGATCATCACCGACTACCAGGGCGGTCTTCCACCGGTCGACCAGCAGCCGATCCCATGTGCGTCCGGCGGGACGCTGCCCGAGGGCGAGCAGCCCTGCGTCACCGTCACGCCGAAGCCGTGACCGGGAGCGGACCCGGTCCGCGCTGCTACGCTACCGCCCGATGAAGGGCATCGTCCTGGCCGGTGGGACCGCGACCCGGCTCTATCCGCTGACGATCGTCACCAACAAGCACCTCCTGCCGATCTACGACCGGCCGATGATCTACTACCCGATCGAGACGCTGGCCGGGATGGGGATCCGCGAGGTGATGGTCATCGTCGGCGGCAAGAGCGTCGGCGATGTCGTCGAGCTGCTCGGCGACGGCTCGACGTTCGGGCTCGACCTGACCTACCGCTACCAACCGGGCGCGCTGGGGATCGCCCACGCGATCGGGCTGGCCCGCGGGTTCGTCGGCGACGAGCCGTTCTGCTGCGTGCTCGGCGACAACATCCTGCGTGGCCCGGCGCTGGAGCCGATCGCTCGCGAGTTCACCGCGGGCCCGTGGGGCGCGGGGACGCTCCTCTACCGGGTCCCGGATCCCGAGCGGTTCGGGGTCGCCGAGCTGGACGCCGCCGGCAACGTCGTCGGGTTCGAGGAGAAGCCCGAGGCCCCGAAGAGCGACCTCATCCCGATCGGCGTCTACTTCCTGCGTCCCGATGCCTTCGCGGTCATCGAGCGGCTCGCGCCGTCCGGGCGGGGTGAGTTCGAGATCACTGACGTGCTGAATCACTACATCCCCGGCGGCGGGCTGTACAGCCGGGTCTTCGAGGGTCACTGGACCGATGCCGGGACGGTCCCTAGCCTGCTGCGCGCGGCGGAGCTCGCCGCCGAGGATCACGCCAACGGGCTCCTGGCGGATCCGCCCCAGCGGCCGATCGAGGGATCGTGACGGACGCCGCCTCCGCGCAGCCGTGGAGCGCGCCCGGCGTGCGGCTGCTCGTGACCGGCGGAGCCGGGTTCATCGGGTCGTGCTTCGTCCGGGAGGTCCTCGGGCGGCATGACGGGACCCGGATCGCCGTCCTCGACACGCTGACCTACGCGGGCAATGAGGCGAACCTCCGGACGGTCTTCGACGATCCCGAGCAGGCCGCCCGGTTGACGTTCGTCCGGGGCGACATCGCCGACCCGGTCGTCGTCGCACCGCTCGTCGCCGACGCCGACGCCGTCGTCAACTTCGCGGCCGAATCGCACGTCGATCGGTCGATCCTCGATCCCGAGGCGTTCCTGCGGACTGGGGTCATCGGCGTCCATGTGCTCCTCGAGGCGTGCCTGGCGGCTGCGCGCGGCGGTCGGCCCGTGCGCTTCCTCCAGGTGTCGACGGACGAGGTCTACGGCTCGGTCGAGACCGGACGCTCGGTCGAGACCGATCGGCTTGCGCCGCGCTCGCCGTATGCCGCGGCCAAGGCCGCCGGCGAGCTGCTCGTTCGGTCGTACGTCGTGACCCACGGGGTCGATGCGGTCGTGACCCGCGGATCGAACACGTACGGGCCGTACCACCACCCGGAGAAGCTCATCCCGCTGTTCATCACGAACGCGCTCGACGATCAGGCCCTGCCGCTGTACGGCGACGGGCTGCAGATCCGCGACTGGCTGTACGTCGCCGACCACGCGGCGGGGATCGAGCACGTCCTCCGCCACGGGCGCGCCGGCGAGACCTACAACCTGCCCGGTGGGCTCGAGCTCCCGAACCGCGACGTCGTCCGGCGGATCCTCGAGCGGCTGGGCAAGCCATGGTCGCTCGTACGCCAGGTCGCCGACCGTCCCGGCCACGACCGTCGCTACGCGATGGACGGGTCGAAGATCGCCGAGCTCGGCTGGCGGCCGCGCGTCGGCTTCGACGTCGGATTGACGGCGACCATCGACTGGTTCGTCGCGAACGAAGCGTGGTGGCGGGCGATCAAGGCCGACGAGTGGGATGCCTACTACGAGCGCCAGTACGGGGCCAGGCTCGCCGGGTCGACGGCCGCGGCGGTCGATCCCGCGGACGGCCACGCGGGCGCCGGATCCGTCGGGCCGGCTGGCGTCGCCGGGACGCGCGCCGAGGCGGACTGAGGTGCGCGTCGCGGTCACTGGGTCGGGCGGGCGGCTCGGTCGGGCCCTCGATCGCCGCCCTCGCCGACGCGCCGTTCACCGGGCTCGCCGGCCCGATCGCCTGGAGCCGGCCCGACTACGACCTCGACGATCCCGGCGCCGCGGCACGTCTCGTCGCGCGCGATCGACCGGAGGTCGTCGTCCACGCCGCGGCCTGGACGGATGTCGACGGCTGCGCAGGCGACCCGGATCTGGCCCTCCGCCGGAATGCCGCGGCGACGGCCGAACTGGCCGGGGTCTGTGCCGCGGCCGGGCACGATCTGGTCGTCGTCTCGACGAACGAGGTGTTCGACGGAGCACGGACCGATGGCCGGGGCTACCGACCCGACGACCCGACCGTGCCCGCCAACGCGTACGGGGCGAGCAAGCTCGCCGGCGAGCTTGCCGCCAGGTCGGCTTACGCCGACCCCGACGTCGCGGGTGGGTCGCATCTGGCGATCGTCCGGACCGCCTGGCTGTACGGTCCGCCCGGGAACGACTTCCCGGCCAAGATCGTCGTCGCGGCGCTGCGAGCCAAGGCCGAGGGCGATGCCCTTCGGGTCGTGGACGACGAGTACGGCTCGCCGACCTCCGCGGCGGACGTCGCCGAAGCGATCGTCGAGCTCATCGGCTCCGGCTCGATCGACGGCACCTTCCACTACGTCGATCTCGGCGCGGTCTCCCGAGCCGCCTGGGCCCGCGAGGTCCTGCGCCTGGCCGGGGTCGACGTCGAGCTCGAGGAGGTCCCCGCCACGAGCTGGGTCCGAGCATCGACCCCACCACGCTGGGCGGTCCTCCAGTCGAGCCCGCTCGCCTCGGGGGAGCCGATGCGGACCTGGACCGAGGCGCTCGCGGATCACGCCCCGTTCCTGCGCCGGCTGACGTCGTCGCTGGCGGGCGGCGCGCCGGCCGGTGGTCGGTCGTGACGACGCCGGAGCGGGCCGCGTCGGGGCTGCCGGGCGTCCGATACGGCGCGGTCGTCCGCCACGTCGATGCGCGCGGCTCGTTCCGCGAGCTGTGGCGCGCGAGCGCCTACCCGGCCGATGGGATCCCGGCCGATCTGGCCGGCTCCGACGGTTCGCGGTTCGTCCAGGCGAACCTGTCGACATCGGCTGCCGGGGTCCTGCGCGGGTTGCACTACCACCGCCGGCAGCTCGACCGCTGGATCGTCGCGAGCGGGCAGGCGTTCGTCGCCCTGGTCGATGTCCGGCCGGTCACCGCCGGCACAGGTCGAGCCGTGGTCGAGACGCGGATCCTCGCGGCCGACGACTGGGTCGAGATCCCGGCCGGGGTGGCCCATGGGTTCCTCGCGGTCGAACCGCTCGAGCTCGTCTATCTCGTCACCTCCGAGTTCGATGCCAGCGACGAGCTCGGCTTCGCCTGGGACGACCCGGCGGTCGGGGTCGCCTGGCCACTGCCGATCCGGGCGACCGGTGATGGCCGTCCGATCGTCTCGGAGCGCGATCGGACGAACCCGCCACTGACGGATCTGGTGGCCAGCCTCCGAGGGTGACCGCGGGGCGGCCCCGGCCTGGAGTTGGTGGCGCGTCCGTGCACCGCCCACCGGCGCTCCCGACCGCACCGCTCCGATCGCAGCCGTACCGGGCGAGCGGCAGACGGACCATGGGCACCCGGACCAAGTCTCCATCGACGCCCCGGAGTCGCGTCGGGACGCTGCGCTCGTACTCATCCCGCCCGCCGGTCGAGGGTCACCTGCGTTCGTCAGGGGCACTCGGACGGCGGGCACCATCATCTGGAGACCCTTCGAGTGCGTCCGATCGCGGCTGCGGCCGTCATCAGCCTGCTCATCGTGGCCGGCTTCGCCGTGCCTGGTGTCGCTGCGGCCAGCCCGCAACCGAAGGTCGTCATCATCGTCGGACCCGTCGATTCGTCGACGGCGTCGTACAAGGCCGATGGGGATGCCGCCTACGCCGAGGCGCTCAAGTACACGACGAACGTCGTCAAGGTCTACACCCCGAACGCGACCTGGGCGGCCGCCAAGAAGGCGATGCAGGGCGCGTCGATCGTCATCTACATGGGCCACGGCAACGGCTTCCCGAGCCCGTACCGGACGAGCCCGTGGCCGTACTCGCAGAACGGCCTCGGGCTGAACCCGAAGGCCGGTGGGAACAACAGCACGACCGAGTATTACGGCGAGTACTACCTGGCCAAGGAGGTGGACCTCGCGCCGAACGCGATCGTCCTCCTCAGCCATCTCTGCTACGCGTCGGGCAACAGCGAGTCCGGCCAGCCGAAGCCGACCCTGACCCAGGCCAAGCAGCGCGTCGACAACATGGCGGCCGGCTGGCTGAAGGCGGGCGCCCGGGCGGTCGTGGCCGAGGGCCACTTCGGGCCGGCCTGGTACGTGCACCAGCTGTTCACGACCCAAGAGACCGTCGACCGGATCTTCCACGACTCGCCGACCTTCAACGACAACGCCTTCACCTTCGCCTCGACGCGCACGAAGGGAGCCACGGCCGAGATGGACCCCGACGGCACGCCGGGTGGCTACTGGCGCGCGCTGACGGGCTGGCTGGATACGAAGACCGACGACATCATCGGGGCGACCTACCTCGGCACGATCGAGTCCAAGGCGACCGGCACGGCCGGGACCGTGCGCTCCTCGGTCAGCGGCACGGAAGCCGCCGGCGACGTCGACCGCGAGTCGAGGGCCTTCGCCCGGCGCTGAGCGACCGGCTCGCACGCGCGGGGAACGCCCGGACGACCGCGCGCCCGCGCCCTGGGGCATGGCACGCCGCGCGCCGCTCGAACGGGGATCGAGCCTGCGGAGGGCCCGGGCTGTGCGTGGCACGCTCGAACGGCGATCGAGCCCTGCGGGAAGCTCTTGGCTGTGCGTGGCACGCTCGAACGGGGGGACGAGCGGGGCGTCGGACCGCACGTCGGCCGCGGTCCATGCCGAGCTGAGCGTGGTGCGGGAGGATCACGGGCCCCATAACGGCCTTCGGAGGCCGTCCGGCGCTGCTCGGCCCCGCACTCGAGCGCAGGGTGCACATGAGGACTCGGATCCGCGAGACGGGCACGCCGCAAGAGAGCGGCTCGGCGCGCACGCCCCGGGGCAAAGCGCCGGCCCTGTGTGACCCCACTCGAGCGCACCTGACGCCACCGTACCCGTCCGGACCGGGACCTTCGGGCGATGGTCCCGCCCGCCCGCCCGCACGTACGGTCAGCGCCTGACCGCAGCCGAGGAGGTCCCGTGACCGACGACCGCGTCCGACCGTGCACGGCAGCACCGACCGATCGTCGGGCCGTGCAGCCGCTCCGTCGCGCCGCACAACGCGTCGGCGCCGGGCTGCTCGCCGTGGCGCTCCTGGCCGAGCTCGGGTCGTCGGCGGCACAGGCCGTGAACCCCTCGATCGCCACCGCCGGCCCGCGCACCGCCGGCGCGGCGAGCGGACGATCGACGTCGCCGGCCGTCCAGGCCCGGGACGACGGGCCGGCGGGAGCCGAGTCGACCCGCGTCGAGGCGGCGCAGCGGCGCGCGGCTCGGACCCCGGTCCCCGACGGACCCGCGACCCAGGAGCCGTCGATCATCGCCCTCGATGCCGAGGCGCACGCGCACGACCGGATCGCCTTCCCGCCGGGCGCCCGGGTGACCGTCCCGTTCGTTCCGCGGCTCGATGACGGGTGGTCGGTCGGCGGAGCCGCACCCCAGCGGCTGCCGGCCGGTGCGGCATCCGGCCGGGCGATGGCGCTGGCCGCCCAGGGCTCGGTCTGGGCCCATGGATCCATGGCGGCGGAGGCACGGGACGCGACCACGGACCCGACCGCCGACCCCGTCGGGGAGCATCCGATCGACGGGCCGGCCGGCACCGCCGCGCCGGCGGCCGATCCGGTCTCGGTGGTCGTGCCCGCGCCCGATGTCGCGGACCCGCCGGCCGCCACCGACCTCCGTCGCCAGGTCTTCGGGTTCCTGCCCTATTGGGAGCTGTCGGACTCATCGACCCGACTGGACTACCAGCTGCTCTCGACCGTGGCCTACTTCGGGGTCGGCGCGGAAGCCGACGGCGATCTGCGCAAGCGGGACCGAGACGGGTCGATCTCGGTCGGCTGGGCGGGCTGGACGAGCTCGCGGATGACCTCGGTCATCCGGGCCGCGCACAAGCGTCGGACACGGGTCGTCCTGACGGTCCAGTCGTTCGCGTGGACCTCGAGCCAGGCCGACACCCAGTCCGCGCTGCTCGGGAGCGCGGCCGCCCGCCAGCGGCTCGCCCGCCAGATCGCGGCGGCGGTCCGTGACCGGGGCGCCGACGGGGTGAACCTCGACTTCGAGCCGCTCGTCTCCGGCCGGGCCGATGAGTTCGTCGCGCTCGTCCGGTCCGTCCGCGCCGCCCTCGACAAGGTCCACAAGGGCTATCAGGTGACGTTCGACACGACCGGCTCCATCGGCAACTACCCGATCGAGGCCGCCACCGCGCCCGGCGGCGCCGACGCGATCTTCGTCATGGGCTACGACTACCGGACCGCATCCGCGAGCTCCGCCGGGTCGATCGCCCCGCTCGGCGGTCCCGGGTACGACCTCGTCGATACGATCCTCGCGTTCACCGACCGGGTCTCGCCGAGCAAGCTCATCCTCGGCCTCCCGTATTACGGTCGGGCCTGGTCGACCACGTCGAACAAGCCGCGGGCCGCCACGCGGACCGGCGCGAAGTACGGTTGGTCGTCGTCGGTCACCTACGCCAACGCCGTCGCGCTGGCCAAGAAGCACCACCGACGCTACGACCGGCGCGACGCCTCCGCCTGGTTCGCCTACAAGCGTCGGAACTGCACGGCGACGTACGGCTGCGTGACGACCTGGCGCGAGGTCTACTACGACGACGTCCAGAGCCTCCGGGCGAAGTACGACACGATCAATCGCTACGGGCTGCGCGGGGCCGGGATCTGGGCGCTCGGCTACGAGGATGCGCGACCGGAGCTGGCCAAGGTGATCGTCGCCAAGTTCCTCCACGACACGACACCGCCCGAGACCGGGATCGATGTCCTGCCCGCGCATCAGGGTGACGAGGGATTCGTCGTGGGCTGGTCGGCGCTCGACATGAACCCGATCCGCGGCTACGACGTCCAGGTGTCGATCGACGGCGGGCCCTGGCGAGCCTGGCTGACCAGGACGAAGGCGACCCAGGCCGTCTGGCTCGGGCGGAGCGCCCACGCCTATGCGTTCCGGGCGCGAGCGACCGATGCGAAGGGCAATCGCGGCACGTGGGACATCGCCAGCCTGCCGAGCCCCCGACCCACGCTCCACAAGGGCGGGTTCGCGACCGTTCGGACGGGCTCCCTGACCGTGCGCAGCCGACCCGACACCTCGAGCGGCGCCGTCAGCCAGCTCGAGCGCGGCGACGTCGTGGCGATCACCGGCGGCCCGGTCGCCGCCGACGGCTACACCTGGTTCAAGATCAGCGGGCCGCTCCGGTCCTGGGGGCCGACCGAACCGGTCCGGACCGGCGTGTGGGTCGCCGGGCGCAACGGGTCGACCACGTATCTCACGCCGCGGACGCCACCGAACACGACGATCGTCGCCGCCGGGATCGCCGGGCTGACCTTCGGAGCCGGTGGATCGGGGTCCGTCGGCTCGTCCGAGGCGGCGAAGGCCGCGCGCGCGTTCTCGCCGAACGGCGACACCTCCGAGGATCGCCTGACCCTGCGCTGGACGAACGCCCTCGCCTTCGACAGCCTGACGCTCCGGGTCTTCCGGCCGACCGGCACGCTGCTCGGCACGCGAGCGGTGACGGCGACCGGTGCGGGCGCGCAGGCGTGGGCCTGGGACGGCTCCATCGGCGGCCACCGACTCGCCGATGGACGCTACCTCGTCCAGCTCGTCGGCCGCGCCGATGGGCACACCTACACCGCACCGTTCCGGCCGCTGCTCGCCGCCCAGGTCGCCGCGTACGCGGTCACGATCGACACGGTGCGCCCGAGGCTCACGAGCGCCGCGATCGGTGGCCACCTGGTCTCGCCGCTGCGCGACGGACGACACGATGCCGTCGCCGTCAGCGGGGCGTCCAGCGGGGCGACCCGCTGGCGACTCACCGTCGCTGCATCGAGCGGACCGAGCCCTGGCGCCGTCATCCGGACGATCGCTGGGCGCGGCGGTCGACCCAGGACCTCGTGGGACGGCCGGACGGACGCTGCCAGCCCGGCTCGCGACGGGCGCTACCGCGTCAGCCTGGCCGTCCTCGACGCTGCCGGCAACTTCGCGACCCGGTCCTGGACGGTCGTCGTGGATGGGACCGCGCCGACGACGAGTGTCTCGACCGAACCGGCATCGATCTCGCCCGACGGCGACGGCGCGGCCGATAGCGCCGTGATCCGCTGGGCAGCCGCCGAGCCGGCGAAGGTGACGACTCGGATCTACCGCGGCACGCGGCTTGTGCGGACCTACGCGGGCGGCGGCACGTCCAAGGCGGGCGCGACCCGTTGGGACGGCCGGACGCGGGCGAAGACGCGCCTCGCCGACGGCACCTACCGGGCCGTCCTCACCGCCCAGGATCCGGCCGGCAACCGACGCGCCACCAGCGTTACGATCCGGCTCGACCGGACCGCCGGTTGGCTGCGCTGGGCACCGACGGCTTTCTACCCACAGGACGGTGACCGGCTCGCCCGGACGAGTCGCGCGACGTTCAAGCTCGCCCGGGCCGCACGGACGTCGCTCACGATCGTCGACACCGGCGGCCATGTCGTCCGCACGGCCTGGACCGACCGGAAACGGGCCGCCGGGACCGTCCGCTGGCGGTGGGACGGTCGTGCGGCAGGTGGCGCGATGGTCGCCCCGGGCACCTATGCGCTGGTCCTGAGCGCACGAAGCGGCTACGGCACGACGGTCCTGCGCCGGGCGATCGTCGTGGACGCCTTCGCGATCTCGCTGTCCTCGACGAAGCCGAAGGCCGGCCGGCCGCTCGTCGTCTCGTTCCGATCGACCGAGCCGCTGTCGAGCCGGCCGATCGTCACCCTGGACCAGACCGGTCGCCCGCCGGTCCGGAAGATCGCCACCCCGGTCGGTCCCGATCGGTTCACGGTCCGGTTCGTCGTCGCGGCCGGGCGCGGGCCGGCGACGATCACGGTCAGAGCCACCGACGGAGCCGGTCACCGGAACGCGTCGACCTCGAGGCTGGCGGTCCGCTAGGCGGCGCGGCGCGCCTCGGCTCTCCCGTACACTGCTCGCGTGACGGTCGAGTCCTCTGGTCCAGTCGCGCATGCCGACGAGGTGATCGTGACGATCTCACCCCTTCCGGTGCCCGATCCCAGCTTGCCGGTCGGGACGGGCGCATGGGTCGTGCTGCCGACCTTCAACGAGGCGGAGAACCTCGGTCCGATCGCGACGGCGATCCTCGAGCAGCTCCCGGGGGCGACCCTCCTCGTCGTCGACGACGGCTCGCCCGATGGCACCGGAAAGCTCGCCGACGACCTCGCCGACGACGACCCTCGGGTCCGGGTCCGGCATCGCAGTTCGAAGCAGGGGCTGGGCCGGGCATATCTCGACGGTTTCGGGGTCGCGATCGCCGGTGGCGCGGGCATCGTCGTCCAGATGGACGCCGACTTCAGCCACGACCCGTCGATCCTGCCGAGCCTGATCGCGCCGATCGGCGCCGACGAGGCCGACCTGGTCATCGGCTCACGCTACGTCGCGGGTGGCGGCGTCCGCGACTGGGGCATCGTCCGCCGCGTCATCTCGCGCGGTGGCAGCCTCTTCGCACGGGTGGTCCTCGGGCTCAAGCCGCACGATCTCACCGGCGGGTTCAAGGCCTGGCGCTCGTCGACCCTGGCTGGGATCCCGTTCGACGGCGTGCATGCCGGCGGGTACGTGTTCCAGATCGAGATGACCTACCGGGCAAGCCGTCTGGGGGCGCGCGTGACCGAGGTGCCGATCGTCTTCCAGGATCGGCGCGCGGGCCAGTCGAAGATGTCGCGCCGGATCATCGTGGAGGCGCTGATCGTCGTCCTCACGCTGCGCTGGGACGAGCTGCGCGGTCGAGGTCCCCGCCCGAAGGATCGGGCCTGAGCGTCGCCGTCAGACGGCGAACCGACTCGGCGCCGACGCCCCGCTCGGCGACGGGCTCGGCGAGACGCCGGGGGATGCCGCGGGCGGAGGCGCACCCTTGGTGATCGTGACCTTCGTCCCGGTCGGCATGACGTTGATGAACGTCTGACCGGCCGTGAGGGTCACCTCCTGGCCGGCCGCGTCGTAGAACTTCGTCGGGCCGGTGAGTGACTTCTTCCGCCAGGTGCCCTTGATCGTCCGGCCGTTCGTCGAGATCCAGGCGATGCCGCTGCCGATGACCTTCGCCTCGAGACGATGCTTCGGGCTGCCGTCGTTGAGCGGCCCGAAGCGCATCAGCATGACGATCACGTTCTTCGGTGCGACCCGCTTCTTCGTCGCCGCATCCTTCTGCTTGCCCTCGACGCTGACCGAGCGCAGGTACGTGTTCGTCTCCCGGTTGTACTCGTAGCGGATCGAGCTGGTCGGGTAGGCGAAGCTGATCCTGCCGCCGACGGGGCGCGCCTCGAGCGGCGCATCCGGCGCGAACTGCCAGATCGGCTGGTAGTCCCGCGCCTTCGCCCCGAGCCGCCTGGCGAGCGCGTCGAGCTGCTTGCCGGTCGTGTACAGGTTGTGCGGCGCGAACCGATTGCAGACCCGCCGGAACGTCCCGGCCCAGCGGAACTCGTCGGCGTTGTAGACGAGCTGGCCGTTGCCCTTGGCCGCCAGGGTCTTCATCGCCTGGGGTGATCCACCGGCATGGGCGTAGACCGCCCGCCACTCGGCCGCCCAGGCGATGTAGTAGTAGCGCGAGCTCCGGACCGGGCCCACGTCGGTCGGCCGGTTCTCACCGAAGACCATCATGTAGCGCGGGATGCCGCCTTCGGCCGGTGCCTGCCAGACGATCGACGCCGAGCTGAACCCGGATTGCGGGCGGGCGGGCGAGAGGTCGTCGATCATCACCGCGATCGGATGGCGTCGGGCGGCGGCCGGCAGTGACCGGCAGGCCGGTCAGCGGCGCAGGCACGAGGATCGGGCGTGGGTTCCGGCGTCGGCGTCGGCAGCGGCGTCGCCGTCGGGCTCGGCGTGGATGACGGGCTGCTCGTCATCGAGGGTGGTGGCGCCGCGCTCGGTGAGGCCGGGAGGCTCGCGATGGCCGGCTGACTGGGGGTCGAGCTGCCACAGGCGCCGGCGAGCACGCCGACGACCAGGGCGAGGGCCGACCAGCGCAGCGGGACCACGACTCGGAACGGCATCAGGGATCCTCACGATCCGGGCCGCCTCCGGGCCCGACGCCGGGCAGGATACCCCGAGTCGGTCAAGACCACGTCTCGCGCCCCTTCGGCCCGGCCGCGGTAGGCTGGGCATCCGTCCAGATCCGAGGAGCCGACCCATGTCCGACCCATCGAAGCCCGAGTCGCCCGAGAGCGCGCCACCCAGCCGTCGAGATCGTCCCGACCCCGACCGGGGTGGACACGTCGATCCCCGATGTCCAGGTCCAACGTGGTGCCGTCGGGGCGCTCCAGGCGGGCGAGGTCGTCGTCTCGGTCGGGGCGATCGGAGCGGCCCGGGCGGAGCGGGTCTCCGTCGAGCTCGGCGCGATCGGCGCGGCCGCGGCCCAGGAGATCCGTGCGTCGACGGCCAGCGTCGGCCTCGTCCTCGCCCAGGACGCCCGCTTCGAGCAGGCGCTCGTCCGCTCGGTCCTTGCCCAGCGGGTGACCCTGGGGCGCGGATCCGCGGCCGGGATCGTCATCGCCGCGCACGCCGACGGCGAAGGCCGGCCGCTGCTCGATTGGCGCGGGGGAGCCGTCGCCGGGACCATCGTCGCCCTCGTCTGGCTCGTCGTCCGCCGGCTTCGCTGACCTGTCCGAGGCTATACTCAGGGTTCGGTCGGTCGTCACCGGGAACATGTTCGTCGTCACCCGATCTGGAGTGGAGCCCGGAGGCACCGTGATCGATCCGTCCGCGCGCAGCGCGAGCGCGCACGTGATCCCGGCGGTGCGGCCCGACGTGGGGCCGGAGGAGTCGGCTGCGGTCGCCGACGTGCTCCTGTCGGGCGCGACCCAGCCGGGTCGGCGGGTCGACGAGATCGAGGCGCGCTGGGCCGACTACGTCGGGGTCCGTCACGCGGTCGCGGTGGTCAACGGGACCGTGGCCCGGATGTGCATCCTGGCCGGCATCGGGATCGGACCGGGCGACGAGGTCGTGACCGTCAGTCACACCGTCAATGCCACGGTCAGCTCGATCCTGTTCACCGGGGCCAGTCCGGTCTTCGTCGACATCGAGCCCGACACGTACCTCATCGACGCCGCCCGGATCGAGGCCGCGCTCACCGCCCGGACGCGGGCGATCTATCCCGTCCATCTCCACGGGCTCGTGGCCGACATGGACATGATCAGCGCGATCGCCGATCGGCACGGACTGGCGGTCGTCGAGGACGGCGGTGGCTCGCACGGGGCGACGTTCCGCGGCCGTCGGGCGGGATCGTGGGGCCATGGCGCATTCGGGCTGTACGGTGCCGGCGAGGGCGGCCTGATCACGACCGACGACGACCGCCTCGCCGATTGGATCCGCCGCTACCGCGACCACGGCCGACGCGGCCGCCAGGCCGAGATCCTCGGGTTCGACTTCCGCCTCTCCGAGGTGGCGGCGGCGATCGGGCTCGTCGGACTCGACCGGCTCGGGTCCGGGATCGCCGCCCGGCGGACCATCGCGGCCCGCTACGACGCGGCGTTCGCCGACCTGCCGATCCGCCGGCCGCTCGTGCCCGTCGGTCGCAAGCACGTCTTCCATCGCTACACGATCGGTCTCGGATCGGCCCGGGATGCGGTCGCCGCCGAGCTGGCCGAGCACGGTGTCGAGGTGGCGATCGAGTACCCCGTCCCGATCCACCGCCAGCCGTACGTGCTCGAACGGGGCATCGACGCGGACCTGCCGGTCACCGACGCGGCCGCCGAAGGCTCGCTCGGCCTGCCGATCTACGCCGGGTTGACCAGTGACGACGAGCGACGCGTCGTCGACGCGGTCCGCGAGGCCGTCGGTCGTCACGTGAGCGAGCCGGTCCGCGTTCCCAGCCGGGCGCGGGCCCGGGCCACGCCCGCCCGACCGTGACGTCGGCGGGGCCGGTGCCGGGCCGGCTCCGGGTCGCGATCGTCGCGGCGAACACGTTCGAGTACGAGTCGCGCCTGCTCAAGACCGCTCAGACCCTCGCCGGCGACGGCCACGAGGTGACCGTGGTGGCGTTCGCCGGCCCGGGTCTGCCGGCGTCGGCCTCGATCGGGCCCCGGATCGAGCTTCGGCGTGTCGAGCTCGACCGGCGGATCGCCGAGGGGCTCCGCCCGCTGCCGAGCGGCGTCCGGGCGGCCGTCCTCCGCGCGACGGGCCTGGCGGCCGACGCCACGGCGTTGCCGACGCACGGAGGCCCGCGGCATCGATCGGTTCCGCGCACCGCTCCGCCGGGGCCTCGAGATCCTCGCCACGATCCGGCGTGGGGGATCGTGGGCCCGCGCCGTGGCCGACGCGGCCCCGGGTGCCCAGGTCGTCCATGCCAAGGCGCTGATCGCGCTGCCGGTCGCCCGCTCGGCGGTGAGGATCACTGCCGGTCGGGACGGACGGTTCGTCTACGACGTCGCCGACCTCCACACCGAATCGGCCCGACTCGTGCGGCTGCCGGGTGCGCTGCGCGAGCTCGTCCGGCGCCGCGAGGGCCGGCTCGTGCGCGAGGCGGCCGGCGTCCTCGCCGCGACGCCGGCGATGGCCGCCGAGGTCGCCCGCCGCTTCCGGGTCGTCGAACCGGTCGTGCTGCTGAACTGCCCGCCGGCCTGGCGGCCGGAGATCGCCGGCGCGATCCGATCGGATCGGCTGGCGGACGCGCTCGGGCTCGGATCCGGACCCGACCGGCGGCCGATCGTCCTGTACCAGGGCGCCTTCCGGGTCGATCAGGGCATCGAGGAACTCGTGGCCGCCACGGACGATCCCGCGCTGGTCGCGAGCGGCGCGCTCGTCGCGTTCCTGGGCTTCGGCCACCTCGAGGGGTGGCTGCGGGCCGAGGCGGCCCGTCGGCCCGACCGGCTGGCGGTCCTGCCGGCGGTCCCCGAGGCCGAGCTCCTGGACTGGACCGCCGGCGCCGACGTCGCCTTCGTCGGGGCCCCGCCCCGGACCCTCAACCAGCGACTGACCTTGCCGAACAAGCTCTTCCAGTCGTTGATGGCCGGAGTCCCGATCGTCGTCGGGACCGGGACCGAGCACTGCCGGCTCACGGAGGCGGAGGTCGTCGGGCCGCTGCTGTGACGTGGACGCGCCGGCATCGATCGCGGCCGCCGTCGCCGACCTGCTCGCGATGGATCCGGCCGAACGCGAGGCGCTGCGGGCCCGGTGCCGGACGATCGCGCTCGAGAAGTACAGCTGGGAGACGACCCGGGGTGGGCTCGTCGAGCTCTATCGCCGCCTGGCGGACACTGGCGACGCGAGCGGCTGGGGCTCCGCTGCCGACGCTCGAGGCGCAGCCATGAGCGCCGTCTCCGGGTCCGCCCCGCGTCCGGCGGGCGACGCACGACGCGGATCGCATTGCTCCTCAACAACGGGTTCGTCGCAGACTCGCGCTCCTGGAAGCTCGCCCGCAGCCTGGCCGACCGCGGGCTGGACCGTCACCGTGGTGGCGCGGACGGGCGAGGGGCTCCCGGCGCGGGAGGACCGTGACGGGTTCCGGGTGGTCCGGATCGCCCAGCCACGGCCGCTCCGCTGGCTGCCGTCACCGCATCTGCCGGAGGCCGCGACGGGCGATCCTCGACGTCCGGCGTCGGCGTCGGCGCCGAGCGGCCCGTTCCCAGCTCGGCGGAGGTCGCTCCTCGGCCGTGCGCGGTCGGTCGCGATCGAGCTCGTCGGGCGGCCCGTCCAGGCGGTGCGCTACCTGCGCCTCACCCGCCTGTGGGCCGAACGCATCGGCGCGGACGTCCCGGCCGTGGACATCTGGCAGGCCGAGGGGATGATCACGCTGCCGGTCGCCCTCGCCCTGCGCCGCCGGCGTGGTGGGCGGGTCGTCTACGACGCGCGCGACCTCCAGGTCGACAGTACCCGGTTCGCGCGGCTGCCCGGTCCGTGGCGCCGGCTCCTTGCCCGTCGCGAGCGCAGCTGGGCGCGCTCGGCGGATGCGACGATCACGGCCAACGAGCCGTACGCCGACGTCCTTCGGCGGAAACAGGGGATCGATGCGACGGTCGTGTTCAACGGCCCGGTCGGGACCGACCCGGAGACGGACGCGGCCGGCGCCTCGTCGACCTCGGCTGGAGCGGCGATCCGGGAGCGACTGGCCATCCCGGCGTCGATCCCGATCGTGCTCTGCCTGGGCAATGTCGCGCCCGGTCGGGGCGTCGAGCAGCTGTGCCGAGCCATGGCCGAGGTCCCCGTGGCGGTGCTCCTCGTGGTCGGTCCCGGTGGCCCGTTCCGTGAGCAGGTCCGGGCGGAGGCCGCGACGCTGCCGCACGCCGATCGGATCCGGTTCCTGCCGGGTGTCGCGCCCGAGGAGATCCCGGCCTGGACGGCCGCTGCCGACGTGGCCGCGATGCCGATCCAGCCGACGACCCTCAACCACCGCCTGACGACGCCCACGCGGTTGTTCGACGCGCTCGGTGCCGGCGTCCCGATCGTCGCGTCCGATCTGCCCGGGATGGCCGCGATCGTCCGGGCGACCGGAGCCGGCGTGGTGTGCGATCCGGCGGATCCGAACGCGATCGCTGCGGCGATCCGGGAGATCCTCGAGGCGTCCCCCGAGCGCCGGGCGGCCTATCGTCGGGCGTCGCTCGCCGCGGGCCACGGGGTCTACGCCTGGGAGCGCCAGGTCGAGGCGCTGCTCGGCGTCTACCGTCGGCTGGGGACTGCGACTCCGTCGCCGCGCCGCGACTAGCCCCGAGTCCGGGCGCGGACTCGGGGCTGGCGCCGATCCCTGTCTAGCGCCGCCCCGCCGAACCGGCGGCGCCGGGGACCGCGGCGAACCGCTGTGCGTCCTCCTCGGCCAGCAGCTTCCGCTGGGCGACCCGCTCGCGGTACAGATCGACGATCGCTCCCGGATCGCCCTCCTGGATGATCGTGCCCTTCTCGAGCAGGATCGCCCGGTTGCAGAACTCGGCCACGAAGGTGAGGTCGTGGGTCACCAGGACGATCGCTTTCGCCCGGTTGACGAGCTCGCGGACCCGGGCCTGGCTGCGTGCCCGGAACGTCTGGTCGCCGGTCCCGAGGACCTCGTCGAGCAGCAGGATGTCGGGTGTGATCGCGGTCGCGATCGAGAACCCGAGTCGGGCGCGCATCCCCGTCGAGTACGTCTTGACCGGCGCATCGATGAACTGGCCGATGTCGGCGAACTCGATGATCGACGGCGCGAGCTCGTCCATCTGGTCCTGGTCGATCCCGAGGAACGCCCCGGCCAGGTCGATGTTGTCGCGGCCGGTCAGCTCGTGCTCGAAGCCGGCCCCGAGCGTCAGCAGCGTCGACACCCGACCGTGGGTCAGGATCTCGCCTTCGGTCGGCTCGAGGATCCCGGCGAGCGCGAGCAGGAGCGTGCTCTTGCCGGCGCCGTTCGGCCCGATCACCGCGAGCGATTCGCCCTGGGCGAGCTTGAACGACAGGTGACGCAGCGCCCAGAAGTGGTTCTCCCGGCCGGCGTCGCGGCGGAGCATCCCGGCCAGGGATCCCTTGAGCGTCGTCCGCTTCGTGAGGCGCAGGTCGTAGCGGATGCCGAGGTCGCGGATGTCGACCGCCGGCTCGGCCTCGCGGCCGACCTCCTGCTGGATCATCGGGTCCATCACAGGATCCTCGCGAACGCCGGCTCGGCGCGCTTGAAGATGTAGATCGCGACGAGCAGCAGCCCGAGCGAGAACACGAGGAGAAGGGCCAGCCCGAACCAGTCCGGCGGGCTGGTGCCCCAGGTCACGGCTCGGTACGAGTCGAACAGGACGGCGAACGGGTTGAGCGACAGGATCGTGTACAGCTGCGGGTGCGACTTCGCGATCACGTCGAGCGAGTAGAGCGCCGGCGACAGGTAGAACCACAACCGGAGCACGTGGCGCAGGACGTTCTGGATGTCGCGGAAGAACGCGTTCAGCGATGACGAACAGGACGCCCATCGCCATCGTGAACACGAACTGGACACCCGCGATCAGCGGCAGGGTCAGGATCCAGAGCGCTGATCCGCTGCGGGTAGAAGAGCGTAGACGATCGCCAGTGCGATGAGTCCGAACACGAAGCTGACCGTGCCCGCGACCACGGCCGACGTGGGTAGCACGATCTTCGGGAACTGGACCTGGCGGATGAGGCTCTGGCGGCCGGTGACCGACAGCGTCGCCTCGTTGAGGGTCGTGCTGAACCACTTCCACGGCAGGATCGCCGCGAACAGGAACAGCGGGTAGTCCGGGATCGTCTTCTGGAAGATGATCGTGACCAGGACGTAGTAGACGGCCATCTGGAGGAGCGGATCGATGATCCACCAGAGCTGGCCGAAGGCCGTGTCGGCGTGCGTCCGCTTGAGCTCCGCCCCGACGAGGTAGCGCGTCAGCCGGCGTCGGCCGAGGATCTCGCCGATGCCGGCCCGGACCAGGGCGATGGCGCCGCGCCGACGGACGGAGGGTCGCGGGGAGGCGATCGCCTCGGTGGTGGGAGCGCTCATGAGCGTGCGTACGGTAGCACTTGTCGGTCAGGAGCCATCGAGCAGCCGCGTGTAGAGCTCGAACAGCACGTCCACCTGGTGCTCCCAGTCGTAGACGGCTCCGGCGGCCGCACAGCGCGCCAGCAGGGCCGCCCGATCGGGCTCCGACGCGTCGAGGATCGCCCGGATGCCACGGCCGATATCGGCCGGATCGGTCGGATCCACGAGCTCGCCGCAGCGCGTCTCGCGGACCACCTGGGACATCCCGGGCAGGTCCGACGCGACGACCGGGACCCCGGCCGCGATCGCCTCCCAGAGCTTGTTCGGCGTCGTGAAGCGATGGTTGAGCGAGGTCGGCTGGATGGCCATCAGCATGACGTCGGCGGAGGCCGTCCAGTCGAGGAGCTCGGCCGGCAGGGCCGGTCCGATGACCCGAACCCGATCGGCATAGCGGGGCGTGGCGGCGAGCCGGCGGATGTCAGTCTCGTGCGAGCCGAAGCCCATCAGCACGAGCACTGCGTCCGGGACCGCCAGGATCGCCTCCATCCCCTGCTCGATGCCCCGGTCGCTCATCAGCCCGCCCTGGTAGAGGACGATCCGGGTCGAGGCCGGCAGGTCCAACCGCCGGCGGAGCAAGTCGGGCGCGGGGCTGGGCCGCACGTAGCGACGGGGCGTATTGCGCACGACCGGCGGGATCGGCACCCGGAGCTGACCGGCGAGGATCCGGGCATACGCGTCGTTGACCGTGAGGATCGCATCGGCACGGCGGGCCCAGCGCCGCTCGAGCCGCCCGAGCAGCGACTTCCAACCGCGGCCCATCGTCTCGACCCCACGGGCGTGGACGTAGATGTCGCGACTGTCGTAGATCGTCCGACCGCCGTGACGCCGGCGGAGCCGATCGAGTGCCGGCAGTGAGGCGGCCCACATCCCGTGCCACAGGTCCGCCGGGTCCGCGGTGTCGGCCAGGGCGACCGCCCAGCCCATCGGCCGGAGCGGGAACAGGACGAGCCGGCGGCGCCAGACGCCGAGGTCGTTCGAGACGATCCGGGCCCGCCGCAGCGGCCAGCCGAACACGGTCCCACGCATCGACCGCGGCAGGTGGTCCACCCAGCGTCCCTGCGCGGGTGCGGTCGATCCTGCCGGCTCGGAGTCCGGCGCCGGAGCCGATCCCGGTCCGCTGGCAGCGGACACTGGCGCCGCATCGCGATCCTGTCGCGCCGCATCACGACCCGGTGCGGCTCCCGATGCAGCGTCCGCCGACCGCCCGGCGGACAGGATCGCGCGAAGACGCCGACGACCCCTCCCGCGCAGGCCCGGGATCGCCAGCTCGGCCAGCGCCGGGACGCGCACGATCCGATAGCCGCGGCCCTCGGACTCCAGCGCGACCCCCGGCTCCCAGCGGGCGTAGACCACGACGTCATAGCCGCGCTCGACGGCCGACTCGGCCATGCGCTCCGTCCGCGAATCGAACTGGCCGGTGGAGTAGGTGAGGTAGGCGATCCGCCGCCGCGACCCCGGCGCCTCCTCGCTCACACGACACCCAGGCGTTCGTACAGCGCCCGATAGCGCGCCCCGTTCTGGCGCCACGTCCGATTCTCGGCGACCCACATCCGGGCCGATCGACCGAGGCGCTCGCGCTCGGCCGGATCGTCGAGCAGCGGTTCGAGCACATCGGCGAGCGCGATCGGATCCTCGGGCCGGAACGAGCGACCCGTCTCGCCGTCGTGGACGATCTCGAGCAGCGCCCCGACCTCGCTCACGACGAGCGCGCGCTCCATCGCCATCGCCTCGTAGGGCTTCAACGGCGTGACGAGCTGCGACACGCGGTCGTTCGTGCGCGGGACGACGAACACGTCGATGAGCCGGTAGTAGTCGAGGACCTGGTCGTGGGGGACCCGTCCGGTGAAGATCACGGTCCCGTCGTCGACCCCGGCCGCGGTGGCCGTCGCCTCGAGCGCCGCGCGCTCCTCGCCGTCGCCGACAAGGAGGCAGCGGACGCGGCGACCGCGTCGGCGCAGCTCGGCCGTCGCCTCGATGAGGTAGCGGATCCCCTCGTAGCCGGTGAAGCTCGAGATGTAGCCGATGACCGGGTCCGTCCCGACCCCGACCCGGGTGGCCAGCGCGGGGTCGCGCGGCCCAGGGACGAACCGGTCGACGTCGACCCCGTTCGGGACCACGACCACGCGATCGGGGTCGGTCCCGCCGCGGTCGAGGATGTCCGCGCGCATCGTCTCGGACAGGGTCACGACGGCGTCGGCGTCGCGCATGCAGGCGGTCTCGACGTCACGGGACGCGCGGTAGCGGTCGCTCTCGGCGACATCGGTGTCGGCCCGCGATCGCCACGTCTCCTCGAGGAAGCCGCGGACCTCGTAGACGACCGGGATCCCGTACCGGTCGCGCAGCGCGAGCGCCACCTGGGCGTTGACGTGGTTCGAGGCCGGCTGGAGGACGGCGGGCCGGAGCTGCTCGACGAGCGCCGTGGCGGCCTCGGCCTCCGCACGGACCAGGTCGTCGATCGGCGTGGCGGGGTCGAGATCGGGCAGGATCCGGTGGTACGTGACCCCGTCCACGACCGATGTCGGCGGCGCCCCGCGGATCCCCTCGTTGCGCGGGAACGCGGCTCGGGTGGCCATC
This sequence comes from uncultured Chloroflexia bacterium, assembly GCA_963783135.1. Lineage (GTDB taxonomy): Bacteria > Chloroflexota > Limnocylindria > Limnocylindrales > CSP1-4 > Chersky-267. The sequence continues at coordinate 70,424 of CAWAMH010000006.1, forward strand.
CGCGGGTCGAGCCCGGCGTCGATCTGGCAGCGGGCCACCTGCTGGGCGCGGACGGTGTAGCCGGCCTCGCGGTACGGCAGCGAGTTCGTGAGGAGGTGGAGGACCCGCCCGGGGATCGGCGTGGGTCGTTCGGAGACGACATCGAGCGTCGGTCGCCAGCCAGGGGTGAGCACCGTGAGCTCGGCCCGGGCCCGATCGCGGATCGTCGCCGCGGTCAGGTCGCGCGGGCGTAGCTCGGCCGCGCGGGTCGCCCGCTCGGCGGCGGACGTGTAGCGGCCGAGCTGGAGGTCGACCTCCGCCCGGAGGACGAGCTCGGCCGGGTCGTCCTCGGGTGGGAGGGCGTCGAGCAGTCCCGCCGCGGTCCCACGTGCCCCGATCTCGAGGCACGCCCGGGCGAGCCGGATCGTTCCCGACCGGCGGATCCGGGGCTCGCGCCCGGCGCGCTCGGCATAGGCCGCCGCGTCCGCCGTCGATGCGGTCCAGCGCAGGCCCAGCGTCCGGAAGGTCGGGCCGCTCGGGCTCTTCGGGCCACCCAGGATGAACGCTCGGTGTGACAGGGCGAGGAAGGTCCGGCCGACGAGTCGTCGGCGCGGCGGCGCGAGGCCGTCGGTCAGCCGGACGATCAACCGCATCTTGTGCGAGCGAAGGACCTCGAGTGCCGAGCCAGGGTCGGCGATCGCGTGGCGGAGGGCCGCACCCGGGCCCGTCGGTCGGCTCAACGGACGGCGTCGAGCCCGCCCGGTTTCGGGGATACTGCGCCGAAGGCCGCGGCGCAGGCGTCGACCGTCGGGCCGAACGGGAAGGGGACCATGGCGGAGACCGTAGCACACGTCGTCGGCGCGCGGCCCAACTTCATGAAGGCCGCTCCGGTCATCCGTGCGCTCACCGCGAAGGGCGTCCCGCAGGTCATCGTCCACACCGGCCAGCACTACGACGACCGGATGTCCGAGGTGTTCTTCCGCGAGCTCGATCTGCCCCGTCCCGACCTCAACCTCGGGGTCGGGTCGGGCAGTCACGCGGAGCAGACGGCCAGGATCATGGTCGCCCTCGAGGGCGCCTTCGCGGACCTCGATCCGGCGCTCATCGTGGTCTACGGCGACGTGAACTCGACCCTCGCTGCCGCCGTGGTCGCAGCGAAGCTCGGCCGGCCCATCGCCCATGTCGAGGCCGGCCTGCGGAGCTTCGACCGATCGATGCCCGAGGAGGTCAACCGGGTCGTCACCGACGTCCTGTCCGACCTCCTGTTCACGACGAGCCCCGAGGCCGAGACCAACCTCGCGCGCGAGGGGATCGACCTGGGCCGCGTCCACTTCGTGGGCAATCCGATGATCGACACGCTCCTCGCCAACCTCGACCGGTTCGACGTCGCCGCGGCCCGCGCCCGGCTCACGCTCGCCGGCCGGTACGGTGTCGCGACCCTCCACCGCCCGGCCAACGTCGACGACCCGGTCACAGCCGGGCGGATCGTCGCCGCGCTGCGCGGCGTCGCGGAGCTCGTGCCGCTCGTCATCCCGCTCCACCCGCGCGGGCGGGCGACGCTCGAGGCCGCCGGCCTGGCGGGCGATCCGCGGGTAACGGTCATCGACCCGCTCGGCTATATCGACTTCATGTCGCTCGTCCGTGGCGCGGCGATCGTCGTGACCGACTCGGGCGGGATCCAGGAGGAGACGACGATCCTCGGGGTCCCGTGCCTGACCGTCCGGCCCAACACGGAGCGTCCGATCACGATCAGCCACGGGACGAACCGACTCGTCGAACCCGAGGACGTGGCCGCGGTGGCGCGCGTCGTCCTCGACGGACCGTCGGGCGATCCGCCATCCCCGCCACCGCTCTGGGACGGCGCCGCCGGTGAGCGGATCGCGTCGATCGTCGAACGCTGGCTGGCGGCCCCGGCCGCGGTCGGCCGACCCTGACCGGCGGTCGCGACGGCCGAGACCGGGTATCCTCTCGCGGTGCGCTGCGCCCCGCCTGCCTCGTCCGCGGCGCCGGGTGCGCGACCCCGGCTACGCCGGTGACCGGACTGGAGGATCCATGAACGAAGACCGTCGCCTGGCCGTGATCGGCCTGGGCTACGTCGGGCTCCCGCTTGCCATCTCGTTCGTCGAGGCGGGGCTGGAGGTCGAGGGCGTCGACGCCCACCCGGGCCGGATCGCCGAGCTGAGCGCCGGCCGATCGCCGATCGACGACATCCCCGACGACCGTCTGACCGGGGCGCTCGCCGCGGGCCTCCGGCTGGTCGGGACGGATGCGGCCCGCCTGACCGAGGCGGATGTGATCTTCGTCTGCGTCCCGACCCCGATCGATCAGGCCAAGGACCCCGATCTCGGCCCGGTCCTGTCGGCGGCCGAGCTCATCCGGCGCCATCTCCGGAAGGGCCAGCTCATCATCCTCCAGTCGACGACGTTCCCCGGGACGACGACCGGTCCCTTCCGCAAGGTCCTCGAGCAGAGCGGCCTCATCGCCGGACGGGACTTCGATCTCGCCTTCGCGCCCGAGCGGGTGAACCCGGGCGATCCGGCCAGCGCCGCCAAGGACGTCCCGCGTCTCGTCGGCGCGACGACGCCCGAGGCGACCGACCGGGCGGCCGCGCTTCTCGGCCGGATCAACAACCACGTCGTCAAGCTGTCGTCACCCGATGCCGCCGAGCTGGCGAAGATCCTCGAGAACGTCTTCCGGAACGTGAACATCGCGCTCGTCAACCAGCTCGCGCTGCTCTGCGAGCGGATGGGCATCGACGTCTGGGAGGTGATCTCGGCCGCCGCGACCAAGCCGTTCGGGTTCATGCGCTTCACGCCGGGTCCGGGCGTCGGCGGGCACTGCATCCCGGTCGACCCGTACTACCTCGCCTGGCGGGCACGCGAGTTCGACTTCGTCGACCGCTTCGTCGAGCTCGCCGGCGACATCAACTACGCGATGCCGCGCCACGTCGTGGACCTCGTCGCCGAGGCGCTCAACGATCGGGGCAAGGCGCTCAAGGGCGCCCGGGTCGGTGTTCTCGGGGTCGCGTTCAAGCCGGGTGTCCGCGACGCGCGGAACTCGCCGGCCGCCGCGATCCTGGCCGGCCTGGCGACCCGAGGTGCGGTCGTCGATTACCACGACCCGCACGTCCCACGGTTCCGCGACACCGACGGCGTCGCGCGCGATTCGGTCGGGCTCGATGCGGTCCTCGCCGACAGCGACGTGGTGGTCGTCGTGACGGCCCACCGTGAGATCGACTGGGACCGCGTCTACGGGTCCGCCGGACTCGTCGTGGATACGGTCGACAGCTCGCGCGGCCGGACGGCCACCGACCGCCAGGTGCTCCGGCTCGGCGCCGGCTGGACGGTCCGGGCGTGAGCGGGACGGGAACCCAGCCGGGCGACGCCCGGGCCGACGAGCTGACGATGACCTCCGCCGACCTGTCGCTCGAGCGGAAGCTGAGCCTGTTCATCCTGGCGATCACGCCGATCCTGTTCCTGGTCTTCCTGGCGCTGACACCGCCGGTCAACCCGACGTTCGACGACGCCAAGTACATCGGCGTCGGCCGCAACTTCCTCGACGGGAACGGCCCGACGACCGTCTTCGGGGTCGTCTTCCTCAAGCACTCGCCGCTGTGGCCGATGATCATCGTGATCCCCGAGAAGCTGTTCGGGATCCACCCGGTCGCGACCGGCCACTTCATCAACGCGGTCAGCGGCGCCCTGACGATCGTCCTCGTCGGCTTCCTCGGCTGGCGGGTCCGGCCGGCGATCGGCGCCGTGGCGGCGGTCCTCTTCGCCGCGCTGCCGTACGTCTTCGACATCGCCCGGACCGCCGGCATCGACCTGCCATCGATCGCCCTGACCCTGCTCTACATCATCGTCGGCTTCAGCGTCGTCCGGACCGGATCGATCTGGCGGGCGATCGTCCTCGGGGGGATCTTCGCGGCCGCATTCCTGATCAAGGAGACGATCCTGCCGTTCGCGGTCGTTCCGTTCATCCTCGGGATGATGTGGGGCGTGTCCTGGACGAACCTGGCCAGGACCGCGGCGGTGACCCTCGCGACCGCGGCCGTCGGGATGTCGTGGTGGTTCGTGATGTACGCGGGCTACACGCAGGAGGTCTACCGGGCCGACTTCCCGGAGTGGACGCTGATCCCGAGCGCGTTCGCGGTCGTCGTCTTCCTCATCCTCGGGCTGGCTGCGGGGCCGATCGCCCGAGCGATCGACCGTCGTGGCTGGGACGCTCGGGTGGCCGCCCGACTCCCCGGTCGGCTCCGGAGCCGGACGTTCCTCGGCTGGACGGCCGTCCTCGTCTGGTTCGTCCTCCTGACGATCTTCTTCGGCCGGACGCCGAAGCTGCTCGGCGCCTCGCTGTTCGACCCGCGCCAGCTCTACTACATGGTTGTGAACTCGCTCGGCTCGGTCCGCCTGGCGTTCGCCTACGGACTCGGGACGTTCCTGCTCGTGGCCGAGCTCATCCGCGATCGGCGGCGGGTCGCCCAGGCCAGCATCGATGCACTCGTGCCGATGCTCTGCGGGATCCCGCTCGTGCTGCTCGTCGTCGGGGTGGGCGAGACGCCGCGGCACTACATCGCCGAGCTCGCGCTGATCATCCTGACCGGCACGATCGGCTGGTATCACGGCCTGATCCGGCTCCGAGAGCGCGATCGGTTCATGGCCGCGCTGTTCACGGGGCTCGTCGTCCTGGCCGCCGTCATCCTCGCCCTGTCGACGCTCCAGCGGATCACCCCGAAGGTGATCGTCGCGGGCATCGTCGGCCTCGTCGTCCTGGCGGTGGCCGCGGTCGTCGTCGTGACCGTGCTCCGGCGGCGCGGCCGGCTGTCCGCGATCGGCGTGGTCGCGCTCGGGGCCATCTTCGTGCTCGCGATCGGGACTGTCGGCGTTCGCGCGATCCGCCTGCCGGGCACCACCAGCGCCAACGAGATCAAGGCGACCGCCGATACGATCGCCTGGCTGAAGGCGAACGTGCCCAAGGGCGCCACCGTCGCATTCGGGCCGTACCTCAGCATGGAGACCTCGATCGACATCCCGGCCGGCTACAAGGCGATCCAGGTCCGGCACTACCTCGCGATCGAGGACCCGAAGGCGCCGCTCGGACTGCGCAGCGCGACCGGTACCGCCACGGACTACGTCGCCGTCGATACCGCCCCGATCAAGGCGAACCAGTTCAACGTGTACGCGTCCAGCCTCATCACGCGACTGATGAAGGACGGGAACGCGCTGTACTACGTCTATCCGGTCACCCGGGCGCGATCGTCGAAGGAGGTCCTCAACGTCCTCACCCCGGAGAACGGCTTCACCGAGGTCGACACCCGGACGTACGAAGGCCCGAGCGACACGATCGACGTCCACACCTACAAGGTGGACCTCGACAAGCTGGCCATCCCGACCGACAAGATCTACGTGGCGGCCGACGCGCTCGACCGCCTCGTGACCAGCCTCGAGGCCGACCCGACGAACGGCGCGACCGCGGCCGGCAACCTGCTCGATCGGGTCGTCCGGCCGGCCGACGGCTCGGAGGACGCGCTCCTCGCTCGGCTCAAGACGCTGGCGGGTCGCTGAACCCGGTGACGTCCCGGGAAGATCGTCCGGCCCGGCTTCGCCCGGTCTGCATGATCGTCCACTCGTACTACGAGGAGGATCCCCGGGTCCGGCGCGAGGCCGAGGGGCTCGTTGCCCGCGGCCGGCCGGTGGACGTCATCGCCCTCCGCCTCCCCGGCGACCCGGCGAACGGCATCCTGAACGGGGTCCGGATCCGACGGCTCGGCGTCCAGCGCCACCAGGGGGCCGGGCTGTGGGTCTACCTGCGCGAATATCTGAGCTTCCTGGTCCGGGCCGGCTGGGCGGCGACGACCGCCTACCGGAGCCGGCGCTACCGGGTCATCCAGGTCCACAGCCTGCCGGATTTCCTCGTGTTCGCCGCCCTGCCGGTCAAGCTGGCCGGGGCGAAGGTGATCCTCGATCTCCACGAGGCGATGCCGGAATTCTTCCGGACCCGGTTCCCGACCGTCCGCAACCCCCTCGTCCACCGTGCGCTCCTGTTCCAGGAGCGGCTGTCGATCGCGTTCGCCGACCGGGTCTTCTCGGTCAACGAGCTGATGGCCGACCGGCTCCTTGGGCTCGGGGTGGATCCGGACAAGCTGACGATCGTGCCGAACGCGCCGAACCTCGAGCTGTTCGACGCGGCCGCGTATCCGCGGCGGACGTTCCGTGCCGACGGGTCGTTGCGGGTGGTCTACACCGGGGCCCTGACGCCGACCTACGAGCTCGACGTCGCGCTCGACGCGATCGGCCGGCTGGCGACCGACCGACCCGACCTCGACATCCGGCTCGAGCTCTACGGCCGAGGCGACAGCGAAGACGCCCTCCGCCACCGGATCGACGATCGGGCGATCGCCGACCGGGTCACGTTCCACGGCCGGATCCCGATCGAGTCCGTGCCTGCGGCGGTGGCCGCCGCGGATGTCGGGATCGCCCCGACGCGGCTCGATGAGTTCACGGCGGTCACGATGTCGACCAAGGTCTTCGAGTACGCGGCGATGGGCAAGCCCGTGGTGGCATCGCGCCTGCCGCTCGTCGAGCGGACGTTCGCCCCGGACACGATCCTGACCTATCCCTCGGGCGACGCGGACGCGCTGGCCGCGGCGATCGTCCGTCTGGCCGACGAACCGCTCGAGCGCGAGGCACGCGTCGCCCGGACGGCGGCCCGCGTCCGCGCGCTCGGTTGGGCCGCCGAGGCGGACCGCTACTCCGCCGTCGTCGACGCGCTCGCCGGCGATCGTCCGGCGTCCTGACGATGCTCGGCGTGCCCCGGCGCAAGGCACGCACAGCGCTCCGTCTCGCACGGATCGCCGCGGCGCGTCAGCGGTTGCGTGCGCTGCCCGGGCAGGAGCGGGCGATGATCCGACGCCTCGGCGCGCGGATGCCGGTGTCGACGGTGGTCGACGGTCCGCTCGTGTCGGTCGTCGTGGTCGGTCGCGACCGCGGCCCGATCCCCGCGGCCCTGCGCCGGGCGATCGAGCACACGACCTACCGGCCGATCGAGATCCTGCTGTCCGACGCGACCCCCGAGACCCGGGCCAGCGCGATCGGGTCGGCGGTGGCCGGCGCGCGTGGCGAGATCGTCTGCCTGCTCGATCCCGCCGCTGAACCGGCCCGCGCCGATTGGCTCGGGCACCTCGTCGAGTCGCTGCTCGGTGGCGCCGTCGGCGTGGGTCCCCTCATCGTCCGGGCCGCGGGTCGCCGACCCGTCCCGGCCAGCCAGACGGAACCCGACCTGACGCTCCTGTCGTCCGGGATCGACCTCGCCCGGGAGGGTGCCGACGCCCTCCCGCGCCACATCGGGATCGGCGCGGACCCGCTGACGTCCGCCGGACGTGTCGTGGCGGTGCCCGGCCTCGCGACGGCCTGCCTGGTCGTGCGTCGAGCGGACCTCGTCGCGGCGGGCATCCCGTCCGGCTACGAGTACGACGGTATCGCGAGCGGTCCGGCCGCCACGCCCTACCTCGACATGGACCTGTCGATCCGACTCCGCTCGGTCGGCGGGTCGATGCTGGTCGACGGGCGGACGGCGATCCGCTACCACGTGGAGCGCGGGCCGCTGCCGCCGCTGCCGGTCCGACCGGCGCGACGCTCGGACCCGATCCCGGACCCGGAGCGCGACGTCTTCCTCGACGCGTGGGGTCCGCGGCTCTGGCGGGAGGCGATGCTCGACGTCGTCGACGATCGACACCTCTGGTCGTCCAGGCCGCTCGCCGTGGCGATCGTGGGGCCGGCTGGGGTCCGGCCGATCCTGCCCGACGGCCCACCGCCCGGGCTCGATTGGCAGCTCGCGCGCTGGTCGGCCGGGCTGCCGGAGCCGGACGATCCCGCCTGGTCGGCCACCGACGTCGCGATCGTCGTCGACCCCGGCCCGGAGCTCGCCGGCGCGCCGCCCGGGCCGATCCGGATCGCCTGGCTGGACCCTCCCGGGTCCCCGGCCGACGATCGGCGCCTCCAGGCGTTCGACATCGTCCTGGCCGGCGACGCCGACACGGCGGCTCGCGTCCAGGCCACGGTCGGCACCGGCGTGACCGTCGCCGACCTGCGCGGGCCGGCCGCGGCTGAGCAGGTCGAGCGGGCGCTCGTCGGCTGGCTGCGGACCCGTCGGGTCGGGATCCGGATCGGGGTCACACGACCGGAGGCCACCGAGCGCTGGGGCGACACGCACTTCGCGCGCGCCGTCCAGCGTGAGCTCGAGCGCAGCGGCTATCCGACCCGGATCCACATCCTCCCGTCGTGGGCGGCGCCCGTCGCGGCGCGCGAGGACGCGACGCTCCACGTCTTCGGCCTTCGGGCTGCCCCGACCCGACCGTCGCAGGTCAACCTGCTCTGGCAGATCAGCCATCCCGACCTGGCGGATCCGGACCTCTACGATCACTACGACGCCGCGTTCGTCGCCTCGGACCGGTTCGCGGCGTCGATGGCCGCCCGGACGACGACGGCCGTCCGCGCGCTCCATCAGGCGACCGATCCGGACCTGATGCGACCGGATCCCAGCGGGCCGCACCATGAGCTCCTGTTCGTCGCCAACTCGCGCAACATCCGCCGCACGATCGTCGACGACCTCGCCGACACGAGCCACGACCTCGCGATCTACGGCCAGAAGTGGACTCCGGAGCTGGTGGATCCACGCTTCGTCCGCGGTGACGGGGTCCCGGCCGACGAGCTGGCTCGCTACTATTCGTCGGCCGACATCGTGCTCAACGACCACTGGCAGGACATGCGGACCGAAGGGTTCATCTCCAACCGGATCTACGACGCGCTCGCCGCCGAGGCCTTCGTGATCTCCGACCATCTCGACGAGATCGCTCCGGAGTTCGACGGCGCTGTCCCGACGTTCGCCGACCGGGCCGGCCTCGAGGCGCTCATCGACCGGTACCTCGCCGATCCACCGGAGCGCCGACGGCTGGCCGAGCGCGGCCGACGGATCGTCCTCGAGCGGCACACGTTCCGCCAGCGTGTCGATGTCATCGTCGCGACGCTCCGGCCGCTCCTCGCGGAACGTCCGTCGCGGATCGTCGAGGACGGTCCGTGACCGGGCCGAGCGGGTCGTGAGCGGCCCGACGGGCCGCGCCCGATCGGCTGCCCGCCGCCTGCCGCGATCGATCCGGCGGCCGATCTTCCGGCTGCTCGGACGGCCGTTCCCGGAGAGCGACCCGCCGCCGATCACGGCACCGAGCGACGGCGAGGCCACCGACGCGACGGGCTTCAACCGGGCCTACGTCGGCGCCCGCCCCGAGCTCGTGGAGCGTCTGCCGGCCACGTGTCGGAACGTCCTCGACCTTGGCTGCGCGACCGGCGAGGTCGGGGCCGCCGTGAAGCGCCGGATCCCCGCCGCGAGCGTGACCGGCGTCGAGCTCGACCCGGCGATGGCCGCGCTCGCCGCCGAACGGCTCGACCACGTCGTCGCGGCGAACCTCGAGGACGGCGATGCCATCGCCCGGGAACTGGCCGGTCCGCCGTTCGATGGGGTGATCGCCGGGGACATCCTCGAACATCTCGTCGACCCGTGGCGGACCCTGCGCGATCTCCGGGCGGTCCTGGCCCCCGGCGCGGTCATCGTCGCGAGCCTGCCGAACGTCGGCTTCTGGGACACGTGGTGGAACGCGATGGTCCGCCGGCGCTGGCCGTACCGGCCACGCGGGATCCACGACGCGACCCATCTGCGGTTCTTCGCCCGCCACAACGTCGAGCCGCTGTTCAGCCAGGCAGGCTTCCGGATCGAGCGTCTCGACCGGACCTACCGCCTCGTCGAGCGGCCCCATCCACGCAACCGGCATGCGCGGCTCTTCGCGCTGCCCGGTCTGCGCGACCTGCTCACGTTCCAGTTCCTCATCGTGGCCCGGCTCGAGGCCGCGGACGCGGGCGGCATCGACGACCCCACGGACGACCGCGCCGAACTGGTGCCGCCCGGCTGAGCCGGGCCCTGGGCGACGTCGGTGTACGATACGCGCCCCATCCCTCCCGCGACTGTCGGGATCCACTTGCAGGAAGCCACGTCCGAATGACCTCACGTACCAAGCCGACCGCCAAGCGGTCGGGCCGGTTCGGCCACGATGACCGGGACCGGCGCGGTCTCTATCTCAACCTGGCCTTCGGCCTCGTCATCGCCATCGGGGTGATCACGCTCGTCGGGGCCGCCATCGCGACCTACATGGGCAGCCACTTCGCCGAGGCCGCCAAGGTCAACGGCCAGACCATCACCGAGGAGGCGGTCGCCGAGCAAGGCCAAGGTCGACACCTTCCGGATCAACGCCGCAGAGTCCCAGCTGCGCGACCAGAACCAGCTCGGGCGGCTGACCGACTCCGAGCTCGAGCAGCGGCTCGCGGTCCTCGAGCAGCAGCGCACCACCCTGTCGGGCAACACGCTCGACCGGCTCGTCGACTCGACGCTCCAGGGCCAGCTCGCGACCCAGAAGGGGATCACGATCACCGACGCCCAGATCGACCAGCGGCTCGTCGACGAGGCGACCCAGAAGGAGCAGCGTCAGATCGGGCAGATCACGATCGAGCCCGAGGTGACGACCGGCGCGACCGGTCCGACCGACGCCCAGAAGGCCACCGCGAAGGCCGCCGCCGACAAGGCGCTCGCCGACATCAAGGGCGGCAAGACGTTCGAGGAGGTCGCCAAGGCGGTCTCGAAGGACGCCTACGCGGCCTCCGGCGGCGACGTCGGCTGGCTCGATCGCCGACGATCCGTCGGTCGATCCCGCGTCCTCACGGCCGCGTTCGCCCTGACCGAGCCGGGTCTGACCGAGGTCGTCGACCGGCGCCGGCGACGCCTACCTCATCGGCCAGGTCCGTCAGATCTCGCCGGCCACGGTCGACGGTCCGACTGGACCGAGAAGATCAAGGACGCCGGGCGTCCCGCTGGGCGCCTATCGCGACGCCGTCCGGGCCGATCTCGTCCGCGACGCGCTGACCAAGCAGGTCGTCGCCGAGGCCACCGAACAGCCGACCACCCAGCGCCAGGTCAGCGAGATCTTCGTCTCGAGCGCCGACTACCAGGGCCCGGCGACGAGGTCCTGGTCAAGCACATCCTGTACACGCCGGGCGACAAGGCGCCCGACGCCGCAGAACCCGGTCGCATCGGACGATCCGGGCTGGGCCACGGCCAAGGCCAAGGCGCAGGCCACGTACGACAAGCTCAACGGCGCTGACCGGCAAGCCGGACGAGCTCGAGACCCAGTTCGCGGCGATCGCCAAGACCGACAGCCTCGACAGCGGGTCGGCGGCCAACGGCGGCGAGCTCCAGTGGTTCACCCGGAGCGCAGCTCGACTCGGGCTTCGGCGACGCGATCTTCAAGGACGGACTCAAGAAGGACGACCTCCTCGGCCCGGTCCAGAGCCAGTACGGCTACCACGTCATCCTGTTCGAGGAGCGTCGGCCGCCGCCCGAGGGCCGGATCGAGGGGCTCCAGGTCCAGGCGAACGCGCCCGGTGCCGACTTCGCGGCGCTGGCCAAGGCCGAACTCGGACGGCGCCGAGAAGACCCAGGGCGGCGACCTCGGCTGGGTCGCGCCGCTCCAGCTCGACGCGGAGCGCGAGCAGGCGATCTTCGCTGCGCCGATCGGCAAGGTCAGCGACACGCTCAAGACCGACAGCGGCTACTACGTGTTCCTCGTCCGCGACCGAGCAGAGCCGGCTGCCGGACGGCGACCAGCTCGCGACGCTGAAGGACAGCGCGTTCACGAACTGGTTCGCGACCGAGACGGGCGAAGGCGGACATCACGCCCGACCTCTCGGCCGGCAGCTCCTAGCGGCCGGATCGTGCTCGACGCGCTCCTCGCCGAGGCGCGCCTGCGCTGGGGCCTGGACCCTGCCGGCGGGGTCCAGGTCGTGGCCGCCGAGCACCTGATCGGGACGCCGATCGAGCCCTCGCGGCCGGTCCTCGTCGTCCCGCTGGCGATCCTGCTCGGTCGGGCCGGCGGACCCGCCGACGAGGCCGGACACCGACGGCGCGCGTCCGGTCGCCGCCCCGTTGCCGGGCCGCGCGGGCCCGGGCGGGGGCGAGCCGATCGCGCTCCTCGGCCGGCTCTACCCGGCGGACCATCCGGTCGGTCGGTTCCGGGTCGCGGCGGAGACGACGGTCGGTGCGCTCGGACCGGACGACCTGACCGCGCCGCTCTACCTCCGCCCGGTCAGCCCCGAGGTCGGGGTCGCCGGGCCATGGGCGATGCCCTGGATCTCCGCCCGGCTGCGGCAACCGGACGGCTGTCCGTGGGACCGCGAGCAGACCCACGAGACGCTCCGGAAGCACCTCCTCGAGGAGAGCTACGAGGTCTACGACGCGCTCGGTCGGGGCGCTTCGGCCGATCTGGCCGAGGAGCTCGGCGACCTCCTCCTCCAGGTCGTCCTCCACGCCCAGCTCGCGCGCCGAGGAGGGCGTCTTCGACCTGACCGATGTCCAGCGTGTCCTGGGTGCGAAGATCGTCCGGCGCCATCCCCATGTGTTCGGTGAGGCCGACGCCCGGACAGCGGCCGACGTCACCCGCCAATGGGAGGCGATCAAGGCCGTGGAGCGGGCCGACGCAGCCGACACCGCGGCCCGCGCGACCGGCCATCCATCGGCCGATGGGGCTGCCCCAGCCGATGGCGCCGACCCGGCTCCGGTCACCCCGCGCAGCGCGCTCGACGGGATCAGCCGGTCGATGCCGGCGCTGGCCGCGAGCCAGGAGATGCAGGAGCGGGCCGCCGCCCTGGGCTACGACTGGCCGACCGTCGACGGGATCGTGGCCAAGGTCCACGAAGAGCTCGCCGAGCTCGCCGCGGCGGGCGACGCGGCCGAGCGGATGGAGGAGGTCGGCGATCTCCTGCTCGTCCTCGTCAACCTCGCCCGCCGGAACGGCGTCGAGGCCGAAGCCGCCTTGCGCGCTGCGAACGACAAGTTCCGGCGTCGGTTCGGCTCGGTCGAGCGGATGGCCGCGGAGCGGGGCGTGGCCCTGCGCGAGCTCGACTTCGACGCGCTCGACGCGCTATGGGATGCTGCCAAGGACGAGGAGCGGGCCAGCCAGGCCGGCGCGTCGGCCCAGGTCGCCACGAAGGAGCCGCCCCGATGACGATCGGCAACCGCCCGTCGACGATCCGCGCCGACGGTCGCCGTCCGGACGAGCTCCGACCGGTGACGCTCACCCTCGGCGTGCTGAAGTGGGCCGAGGGCTCGTGCCGGATCCGGGTCGGCGACACCGACGTGCTGTGCGCGGCCACGATCGAGGATCGCGTCCCGCCCCATCTCCGCGGCAAGGGCACCGGCTGGGTCACCGCCGAGTACGCGATGCTGCCGCGCGCGACCGCCGAGCGCTCACAGCGCGAGTCGGCCAAGGGTCGGATCGGCGGGCGGACCCACGAGATCCAGCGCCTGATCGGGCGCTCGCTCCGCGGGGTCGTGGACCTCGGCAAGCTCGGCGAGCGGACGATCACCGTCGACTGCGACGTCATCCAGGCCGACGGTGGGACGCGGACCGCATCGATCACCGGCGGCTACGTAGCCCTTGCATCTGCGCTCGTGACGTTCGGCATGGAGCGGCTGCTCATCGGCAAGATCGCCGCGGTCAGCGTCGGCATCGTCGACCGCGTCCCGCTGCTCGACCTCGACTACTCCGAGGATTCGCGCGCCGACGTCGACTTCAACGTCGTCGGCACGGACGCCGGCGCCTACATCGAGGTCCAGGGCACGGCCGAAGGCGAGGCGTTCGACCGGGGCGCGATGACCGGTCTGCTCGACCTCGCCCAGGTCGGGCTGGACCGCCTGTTCGAGCAGCAGGCCGCGGCGATCGCCACCGTCAAGCGCTGAGCCGACCGGGGCGGCGGAGCGTGAGCGGCACCTCGACGGGATCGCAGATCGTCGTGGCGACCCGGTCGGTCCACAAGCTGCGCGAGCTCGGCGAGCTGCTCGGACCGCTCAACGACCGGCTCGTCGGTCTCGACGACGTCGGCGTCCCGGCCGGGCTCGAACCGGTCGAGGACGGCACGACGTTCGAGGCGAACGCCCGGCTCAAGGCCCGGTTCTACGCGCGACTGGCTGGCGAGCTGACCCTCGCCGACGACTCCGGGATCGAGGTCGACGCCCTCGACGGCGGCCCGGGCGTCTACACCCGGCGCTATGCCGGCCCCGACGCGACCGACGCGGACAACAACGCGAAGCTCCTTGCGGCGCTGGCCGGTCTGCCGCCCGATCGACGCGGGGCGCGCTACGTCTGCGTCCTCGTCCTCGTCGACGGCCGGCTGTCCGCCCGCGGCCACCGCGGCGCCAGCCCGATCATCGCCGAGACGCGTGGGACCTGCCGGGGCCGGATCGCGTTCGGACCACGCGGCGGCGGTGGCTTCGGCTACGACCCGATCTTCGAACCGGCGAGCGAGCCGCCCGGCGGGCGGACGCTCGGGCTGTGGACGGCGGCGGAGAAGCACCGCATCTCGCATCGGGCGAGGGCTGCCCGGCGGATGGCCGCCCGGATCGGCGCGCTGGGGATCTAGGTCAGCCGGCCGGGGTCGGGCTGGCGGCGGGGTCCGGGCTCGCGTCCGGGCCGGGGCTGACGGCCGGGCGCGGCGTGGGGGCGAGCGCGTCCTTCACGGTCCAGCGCTTCGGCGGCGTGCCCGGGGCCGAGAACAGGCCGGTCGCCATCGCCAGGATCCGGTCGAGGTCGGGCAGCTGGACGGCGCCGTACTTGTTCTGACCCGGCTTCGCCGGGTGGATCAGCGGGTACTGGACGACGACGCGGACGATGCGCTTCGTCGGGATCTCGTCGGCCAGCACGGCCAGGTCGGGCAGGCGCTCCGGTGGCAGGTCGGTCGCGACGGTCTTGCCGACCGCCTCGAGCAGGCTCGGCAGGCTGAACAGGGCATCGCCCTTGACGATCTTCGCCCGGAGGGCCATGAGGATCTCCTGCTGGCGAGCCTGGCGGGTGAAGTCGGTCTGGCCCTCGGAGCGGCGGATCCGGGCGTAGGCGAGGGCGTGGGTGCCGTCGAGGTGCTGCGGGCCGACCTCGAACGTGACGCCCTTCCGGCCGGTGATCCCGAAGCCGCGGTACTTCGGGTCGTCGAGCCGGGTCTTGACGTCGACGTCGACGCCGCCGACGGCGTCGACCATCTTCGAGAACCCGGCGAGATCGACCGTCGCGTAGTAATGGATCGGGATGCCGAGGAGCGCACCGGCGGCGTTCTCGAGCGTCCGCATCCCGCCCGCTGGGAAGTCCGCCGGGTGGGCGGTCGCATAGCTGAGCAGGCTGTTGAGCTTCGGCGCGAACGTCCGGCCGTCGCCGAGCGGGACGTTGACCAGATCGCGCGGCAGCGAGGCCAGGCTCACCGACTTCCCGACGGGGTCGAGCGAGACGACGATCAGCGAGTCGGTCAGCGCGTGATCGCGATCCGCGGCGGCGTCGATGCCGACGAGCAGGACGTTGAGCCGCTCGTTCTGGCCCGGGACCCGGTCTGGCCGGGCGTCCGAGTGGGCGGCGAGGACGTCGCCGTCGAACACCTCGGCGAAGGTCGATCGGGCGAGCCCGCCGACGTACTGAGCACCGACGTGCGGGGCGATCGTGACGAGGATCACGACGGTCAGTCCGACCAGACCGAGACCGCCCGGACGAAGCTCGAAGCGGGTGTCGAAGAACGCCTGGGCCAGGGCGATCAGCCGCCAGGCGAGGATGACGAGATTGAGACCGAGCAGCAGGTCGAGGTTGCGCGGCACGATCGCGCTGGCCAGGAGGCGCGGCGCGGGGACGGCCCAGATCGCCAGGAGCGCCACGCCACCCACGATCGCGAACGGGATGAACAGTCCGAGGGCGAGCCGGGTGCGCCGGTTGTAGGCCTGACCGAGACCCGGGACCAGCGCCGACAGCACGGCCGCGAGGATGCGGCGGCGGTCCGTCGGTCCCGTGTCGGGCCGGATCTTCGTGGCCTGGCGCAGGGTTCCCGTCTCCCGGTGCGACGCTGGTCGGCTCGCGGGCCTTCGGGAGAGCAGTCTAGCCCGTCCGGGCATGGAGACGCCGGGCGGCCCCCTGTTGCCTGCCAGTCACCGCCCGGCGTCCACTCTCCGACGCGTGATCGGCGCGACCTGTTGCGCACGGCCGGCCTCGGCCCGGCGGACGCCTCGGTTAAGGAATCGCAAGGGTGGAGGAACCTTCACCGATTCCCGCGTCGGTCGTTCATGGGGCGCCGCCACATTCGGGTGCGATAGCCCCGACCAGCGAACGTCGCCCGGCGACGTCTTCCGGGGCGGAAGGGAACCGAGATCATGACTGACGAGACACCGCGGAGCGACTGGGCCGCACCCACCGGCTCGACCCAGCCGACGACGCCTCCGCCGAACCCTCCCACCTGGTCGAACCCGACCTGGACGGCCGCCGCTCCGACCTGGTCCGCCGGGGCCGCGACCCCGCCGCCGGCCCCGCTCACGACCCCGCCGGCCAGCACCGGGTCGTTCGGCCAGCCTCCGGCCCCCGTATCCGCCGGCACGAGCGCGAAGCGGACAGTCGGCCCGGCCTTCGTCCTGGCCGCGGTCATCGGCGCCGCCGCGCTGTCGTCCGGTGGGACGTACCTCGCGGTCAACGCGACGGGCAGCCACCAGTCGGCGCTCCCGGCCCCGGTCGTCAATCCCGCGGTCGCCAACCCCGCCCCGGCCACCGGCCAGGGCTCGATCGTCGACATCGCGAAGGCGGTCAGCCCGGCGGTCGTCACGATCGTCGCCGAGCTCCCCCAGGGGACCGGGACCGGGTCCGGTGTCATCTTCGACGCGAACGGCCTCATCCTCACCAACCACCACGTCGTGGCGGACGACCCCACGAGCCTGACCGTCCATCTCAACGATGGGCGTGAGTTCCCCGCCACGATCTACGGCATCGACACGCTCACCGACCTCGCCATCGTCAAGGTCGAGGCCACGGGCCTGCCGACCGCCCCGATCGGCGACTCGTCCACGGTCCAGGTCGGCCAGCAGGCGATCGCCATCGGCAGCCCGCTCGGCACCTTCACGGACTCGGTCACCAGCGGGATCATCTCCGCGGTCGGCCGCAGCATCCCGGTCGACACGGGAACGCTCACGAACCTCATCCAGACCGACACGGCCATCAACCCCGGCAACAGCGGCGGTCCGCTGCTCGATCCGAGCGGCAAGGTCATCGGCATCAACACCGCTGTCGCGGGCCAGGCCCAGAACATCGGTTTCGCCATCCCGATCGACATCGCCCGGCCGCTCATGGCCCAGGCGTCCGCCGGCCAGCCGCTGGCGCGACCGTGGCTCGGCGTCCAGTTCGAGACGATCGACCCGGCCCTCAAGAAGGCGAACAGCCTGACGGTCGACAACGGTGCGTTGATCGGCGGCGCCGATGCGACGGGCCAGTCCGGTTCCGGAGTCGTCGCCGATGGCCCGGCGGCCAAGGCCGGCGTACAGGACGGCGACATCATCACCGCCGTCGATGGCACCACGCTCGACGCCAGTCACCCGCTCGACCTGGTCATGAGCCAGCTCGCCCCGGGCAAGACGGTGACCCTCAAGATCCTTCGCAACGGGCAGACCGTAGAGGCCTCGGTCACCCTCGGGACGCGCCCTTCGAACTCGTAGGACGCGTTCCGCCTCACCCTCTTCCCGAAGGGGCAGCCGTGCGAACGGCTGCCCCTTCTTCGATCTCTCCTCCGCCGCGCGGCGTGCCAACCGTACGTTCCGCTACGCCCCCGATGGTGACAAGCGTTCCACGTACGGCGCCCGCCATTCCGGGGCTTCGAACGGCGCGGCGTACCACGTCGTCGACTTGGCGACTCTTCCCTGGCGGAGTTCGATGATGGCGATCATCTGCCAGGTCTCGCCGTTCGGGTACCGGACACGACCTACGTAGGTGTAGACGTCGCCCGACCCCTCGATGCGCAGGGCTGCGAACGTCGGCGTCATCACCCACCGGTCTTCCGACCCGACGAGCCGTGCGCTGCTTGGATCGATGGTTCCGACCCCACCCGGGTAGTTGCGCACGATGGCGAGCTGGTTCGCCTTGCCCCGAACGCGTTCCCCCGACTGGGGCATCTCGTCGATGAAGTCGTCGGTCAGGAGCGCCTCCAGCGCGTCGAAGTCCTTGTCCTGCAGGGCGCGCGCGAAGCGCTCGACGACGGATCGACCGCTGGGCTCAGTCATCCTCTTCTCCATGGGCCGCTGCTGTCACCCAGCGAGTAGTGGCCAGTCTATCGTTGGCGACCGCGTGGGTCGAGCGAATGAGCTGACCCGATCGATGGAGTCGCGATGAAACAGCATGTCGTGGCCGCCGGCCACGGGCCCGACTACGAGTGGTCCCAGGACCACATCTCGGTGAAGACGCCGATGGAGTTGACGGACGGCCGGGTCTCGGTCGTCGAGGACACCCTGAAGCCAGGCTTCCACCTCCCGGCGCACCGGCATCGCTCCATGGTGGAGATCTTCTACATCCTCGACGGCGAGGTCACGTTCGCGTTCGAAGACGAGACGGTGATCGCGACGCCCGGGACCACCGTGACCGTGCCGCCGAACCTCAGGCACGAGGTGACCTCCGCAGGTGGTGGCCGCCTCGTGACGATCTTCGCGCCCGGGGGGTTCGACCGCTACCTGGCCGAGCTCGCAACCCTCACCCCGGTGCAGCTCGATGATGCCGACGTCCTCCGCGAGCTGGGCGAGCGCTATGACATCTGGCAGGAGTAGCCACGGGACCGTGGGCTCGAGCCGTGTAGGCTTAGTTCACCACCGCAGTGCGCTCGGGTCATGCGAGATCCGTGAGCACGGATCCATCGGGGCGTAGCGAAGCTTGGCATCGCGCGTGCTTTGGGAGCACGAGATCGTGGGTTCGAATCCCGCCGCCCCGACCACCTTCGGTGTCGACCGACCGTATCGGTGACCGGCGGTTCGCTGCTCCGGGCTAGGCAGGCGAACGCCGACCGTCCCCGACCTCCCGTCGGGATCCGGCGCGCAGCTCAATGCGTCGATGACACCAGCTCGCGGGCGACGTCCTCGGCGGGCCCCTCATCAGGGCTCGGCCCGTCAAGCTCGGCAGCGCCCGCTTCCGCCAGCTGGAGCGTGCCGGGGGCCGAGCTGAACGTTCGAAGCGTGAGGTACTCGAAGCCAAGGGCGACCATGCCGCGACGGACGCCCGATGGCAGGCCATGGACCTCGCTCGCCGGGATCATCACCGGCTCGTCGAGGTCATAGACGACGTCGTGCAACTGGAGACGACAGTGGCCGGCGGCCAAGACGTTGCGTGCCCATTGGGAGTGCGGCCCGAGCGGGACCAGGATCCGAACGCCCCCGGGCGTCGGTTCCGGATGGACGGGAGTCAGGCGACGCATTCCGCTCGTGCGCCCCACGTGTTCGAGGGTCCCGATCCCGGACTTCGCGCCGCCGGCCAACCCGCGGCCGAGCAGGCGGGGATTCACGACCGAGTTCACGAAGGCACTGCCGACCCTCGGATCTCGGCGCCAGAACGCGACGGCTGCGCCCACGGTCGCCCCAAGGGCAGTCGCCGTCGCGACGATCACGATGATCCTGCGCATGACAAGACCTCCTCGAGGGCATCGTTCGGGAGCGTGGCGTGCGCCGGCAAGTGCCGAACCGACCGAATGCCTCCTCGAGGAGAGCCCGCAGATCCCGGCGCGAGGTCGGCATCGGCCGTCGGCCGCAGCCACGGCGCCGCCGTAGCCGGCAGTGCACTCCGGTGGGGACGGGTACGGACCAATGCCGTCCGGGGTGGGACTATCGACCGGGTGCCGCTCGAGCCGACCCCGATGCTAGCCTCGGGGCGCCTGCCCGGGGTGTAGCCGGGCGGCGCTCGCCGCTGGGGACCCTGCTTGCTGCGCACCCGATCCGTCGCCGCCGTGTTCATCGTGGGCGCCATCGCGGTCGCCTGCGGTTCGGCCGCGACCACGCCACCCCCGCCACCTCCGACGGCGGCCCCGACCCCGACCCCGGATCCGCACTTGAGCGCGCCCGCGTCGATCGACCGGGTCTACAGCGAGCTGCGCAAGGCCGGGCTCCAGATCACGGCCAACACCGCCGAATCCGGTGAGGAGCCGCGCAAGACCTTGAACCTCACCTACGAGGCATGGCCGCTGACCCTCGAGGAGTTCAGCTCCGACAAGGCCCTGCTCACGGCGACCGGGTTCGATCCGAAGAAGAAGCCGCAGTTCGGCGACCCGCCCTACGCGTTCTCCGCGATGAACATCTTCATCACCTATGGACCGCAGGTCCAGAGCACGGCGCCGGGCGCTCCGGATGCACGGTTCGCCCAGGCGGCGCTCCGCCTCGTGAAGGTCCTCGATCCGCTCATCGGGCCGTTCCAGCAAAGCTCGGTGACGCCGATCCCGCTGCCCGAGGCGAGCGCCTCGCCGTCTCCGTCCCCGTCGCCTTCGCCGACGAAGAAGCCCAAGCCGACGAAGAAGCCGAAGCCGACGAAGAAGCCGAAGCCCTGACGGTCGTCTGCTAGGCTCGCGTCCTCAGGCCGCGGAGGACGATCGGATGGTGGTGACACGGGCCCGGAGCCGCAACGGGCGGGGTCCGGACGAGGTCTCCGAGCTCGACAAACGGATCATCGAGCACCTCCAGAAGGACGGCCGCCGGCCGTTCACCCAGATCGCCGCCGAGCTCGGCGTCAGCGAGGCCGCCGTGCGCGCCCGGACGAACCGGCTCGTGGAGCGGGGGATCCTCCAGGTCGTCGGCGTCACCGACCCGCTCAAGCTCGGCTTCCAGCAGATGGCGATGGTCGGCATCCGCTGCGAGCGCGACCGGCTCGTCGGCGTGGCCGAGGCGGTCGCGGCCTTCCCCGAGGTCGACTACGTCGTGATCACGGCCGGGACGTACGACATCCTCATCGAAGTCGTCTGCGAGGACAACGCGGCGTTGCTCGACTTCCTCGCCGAGCGCCTGCGGGCGATCGAGGGCGTGCGCGACACGGAGACGTTCGTCTACCTCCGGATGGTCAAGCAGACCTACCAGTGGGGGACCCGCTGAGCTTCGGTGCGATGACGCACCTGAATCCGCGCCACGAGCCCGGTACGAAGGTCCCAGGCACTGGAGTCGGAGGGACCAGCGGCTAAGATGGCCGCGGGGTGCGAAGGTGCCCCGTCGCCATCATCCCGGGGGCATCGTGCCGGCCGAATCCTTTCTGGCCCTCCTGTCCGTCGCGGTCGTCATCAATACCATCCTTCTCGTCGCCGTCGGCCTGACGGCCTTCCGAGGCCGTCACCGGACGCCCGAGCGCGCCGCGCCGGGCGGTCGTGTGCCGTCCGCGGCCGAGGGTGACGGTTGGCTGCTGCTCGGGCCCGACGGCCGGCTCAGCCCGACCTACGACCGCGTCGTCCGGGTCGTCAGCTGGGCGTTCATCCTCGCCGTCAGCGCGATCGTCGCGGCGTCCGGGCTGTGGCCCGAGACGCAGACGGCGATCTTCGTCCTGCTGGCCCTCGCCGGGCTGTTCCTGCTCATCGTCCACGAGGTCATCCCACAGGCCGTCCTGGGGGCCGCGCGGCCGATCGTCGAAGGCTCGGTCGGGATCACCCTGGCGACGCTCCTCGTGGTCCTGACCGGCGGGCCGACGAGCCCCTTCTTCGTCGCCTTCGCGCTGATCGTCCTCGGCGCCGCGCTCGTCCTCCCCCCGCGGATGACGATCCTCGTCACGGCGTTCGCCGTCGGCGGCTATCTCGTCGGGGTGCTCGCCGACCCGGCCCGGCTGCCACTCAGCGAGGCGGAGGTGGTCGGGGTCGGGGTCAACATCGCCGCCCTCGTCCTCCTGGCGTACATGGCCATGGTCGTCGCTCGTGAGCAGCGCCGTGCCCGCGATGCCGCGATCAAGCTGTCGTCGGTCGACTCGCTGACGGGCCTCTTCAACCGGGCCTACTTCTTCGCCGCGCTCGACCGCGAGATCGAGCGGAGCGCGCGCTCGCGACGCGGCTTCTGCCTGCTGATGCTCGATCTCGACGGGCTCAAGCCGATCAACGATCAGTTCGGCCACTTCGAGGGCGACCGGGTCCTGCGTGGCGTCGGCGAGGTCATCCGCAACCGCGTCCGGCGGATCGATACCGCTGCACGCTACGGCGGGGACGAGTTCGTCGTGCTCCTGCCGGAGACCGAGCCCGCCGGCGCCTACGTGTTGGCCGAGAAGATCCGGTCCGGTGCGACGGAGCTGTCGATCGCGACCGAGACGATCCGGATCCGAACGTCGCTGTCGATCGGGGTCGTCACCTTCCCGGACGACGGCCGGACCGCGGACGAGCTGATGATCGCCGCGGACCTGGCGATGTACGCATCGAAGCGGCGCGGCAAGAACCGGATCGTCGCCTATCGTCGTGGTGCGGCGGCCCGAGCTCGCCGGACCGAGACGGGCACGCCCGGTGGCGCGACCCGGCGCGGCGCACGACCGGAACGGGTCGGTTCCAGCCGCTAGGTCGTCGGCGCGGTCGGTGTAGCATCCGGCCATGACCGACGCCGACCGACCGGCCGCGCCGCGCGGCTTCTCCACCCGGGCGATCCAGGCATCGACCCGCGCACCGCGCGTCGATCAACACCCGAACTCGGTGCCGATCTACCAGGCGGTCACGTTCTCCACCGACGACGCCGAGGAGCTCGGGGCGATCTCGACCGGCCAGGCGCCGGGCTACTCCTACGCGCGGCTCGGCAACCCGACCGGCGAGGCGCTCGCTCGGGCGATGGCCGAGCTCGAGGGCGCGGAGGCGGCCACGGTGTTCGCGTCGGGCATGGCCGCGATCCACGGAGCGCTCCTGTCCGTGCTCCAGGCCGGCGACCGGGTCGTTGCGACGCGGGCGATCTACGGCTCGACGCGGACGCTCCTCACCCAACGGTTCGGGCGGCTCGGCGTCGACATCGCGTTCGTCGACGCCACCGACCTGGCGGCGGTCGACGCGGCGCTGGCGGCAGCGCCGACTCGGGTGCTCTACGTCGAGACGATCTCGAACCCGACGATCGTCGTCGTCGACGTCGCCGCCCTGGCCGAGATCGCCCATCGTCACGGGGCGCTGCTCCTCGTCGACAACACGTTCGCGTCGCCGGTCCTGTGCCGGCCCGCGGAGCTCGGCGCCGACCTGGTCATCGAATCGCTGACGAAGTACATCGGCGGGCACTCGGACACCCTCGGCGGCTCGGTCGCGGGCGGCGCGGATCGGATCGCCGCCGTGAAGGCGGTCGAAGTCGACACCGGCGGCACGCTCGCGCCGTTCGCCTCGTTCCTCGTCCTGCGCGGGATCGCCACGCTCGCGGTCCGGATGACCCGGCACGCGCAGACCGCCCTGGCCCTGGCGACCTGGCTCGAGGGACAGCCGGGCATCGCCGGGGTCTACCAGCCCGACCTGCCGAGCCACCCGCAGCATGCCGTCGCCGCACGGCAGTTCCCGCATGCCAGCGGGATGCTCGCGTTCGAGCTGGCCGGCGGTCCGGCCGGTGCCCGTGCCGCGGGTGGGGCGTTCATCGACGCGCTCACGATCCCCGAGCGGACGGCCTCGCTCGGGAGCATCCACACGATCGTCGCCCATCCGCCGACGACCACCCATCGCCAGTTCGACGCGGTCCAGCTCGAGGAGGCCGGCATCCGGGCCGGGCTGTTGCGCTGCTCGGTCGGGCTCGAGGACCTCGACGATCTCGTCGCCGACTTCGACCAGGCGCTCGCGGTCGCGCGGGCGGTCGCCGAGGCGACCGACCTGGCCGGCGGGTCCGCGGCCGGTGATCCGGCCGGCGCGTCGGACCCGGCGTCGAGCCCCGACTCCGTCGCCGTCGGCGCCGGCTAGGGGACGCCATCGCCACGATCGCGGCCGATCGGGCCGTCGCCCGGGGCCGCCCGGATCCGGTGAGCCGGCTCGGCCGGGGGATCTGGCGGCTGCTGACGTCGGTCAACTTCGCGGTCGCCCAGATCATCGTCCTCGTCGTGATGGGCGTCATCGGGATGACGATCCGGCAGCTGCCGTCGTTCGCGTTCCGGACGCCCGCCGACTACTCGCTGGCGATGGCCGACATCCACGCGCGCTACGACCCGGTCATCGGGGCGGGCACCGTCGGGCTGCTCGAGCGCGCCCAGATCTTCCAGGTCTTCAGCTCGTGGTGGTTCAGTGCCGCGCTCGTGGTCCTGACGATCTCGATCGTGTGTTGCACGCTCGACCGGACCCCGCGGCTCTGGCGTCAGTCGCGCGACATCCGGGTCGTCCAGCCCGAGCCGTACTACGACCCGGCACTGCCGGATCGAGCCCGGATGGACGGGTTGACGGAAGACGGCGTCCGGGCCGCGCTCCGGGCGAGCCGGTTCCGGCTCCGGTCGGAGACCGAGGTCGACGGCACCGTTCACCTGTACGGCGACCGCCATCGCTGGGTGAAGATGGCGACGCTCCTGACCCACACCGGTCTCGTCCTCTTCCTTGTCGCGGCGGCCGTGACGAGCCGGCTCGGCTTCGAGTCGGGGATCCTGCTCACGAGCGGCGAGAGCCAGCCCGTCCGCTCGATCGGCACGCCCGGTCTCATCGTCGTGAAGAGCTTCGGCTTCGAGTCGCCGCGCCGCGCGGACGGCAGCTTCGCCGACTTCACGACCGACCTCGCCATCTATCGCGACGGCGTCGAGCTCGCGCGCAAGGTCGTCCGGGTCAACGATCCGCTGTCCGTGGCCGGCTACACGTTCCACCAGAACGGCTTTCGGCCGGCGCCGGTCCTGACGGTCCGTGACGCCAAGGGCCGGGTCCTGTGGGACGGCCCGGTCGCCCTGACGGACGCGGTCCAGGGCCAGCCGCACGGGCTGTTCAGCGTCCCGGGCACGGACGTCGGGCTCGAGATGCTGCTGACGAAGGCGGCCGACGGGACGACCGGCGTGGCCTTCCTGCCGTATCGGTCGAAGGGCACGCTGGCAGACGGCTCCGCCGACCTCGAGTCATTGACGCCGTTCTTCGTGGCGCTGGGCGGGATCGGCGGGTCGCCCGACACCGACTTCTTCGTGCAGGTGAGCGGTGTCGAGGGGGCGACCGTGCTCATCGCGAAGCAAGATCCTGGCCAGGGTCTGGTCTGGCTGGCGTTCGGGTCGCTGATCGCCGGGTTGCTCATCACGTTCTACCTGCCGCGCCGGCGGGTGTGGGCTCGGCTATCGCCGGATGGCCGGCTGGCGATCGTCGGCCGCTCGGAGCGCTACGTCGACTTCGATCGCGAGTTCGGACGGCTGCTCGACGACCTCGTGGCCGCCCGGCGCGCCGCGACTCCGGTCGGCCAGTCGGCGGGTGTATCCGGCCAGCCGACTGGCTGATGGCCAGCCTGCGCGACGTCCGCGACGCGATCTTCCCGACCGCCCGGCCGAGCGCACCGCTCGACGCAGACGGCGGCGCGCGCGAGATCTCGTGGGTCCGAGTCATGAAGGCGAGGGTG
The DNA here is from genome assembly GCA_963783135.1 of uncultured Chloroflexia bacterium. Lineage (GTDB taxonomy): Bacteria > Chloroflexota > Limnocylindria > Limnocylindrales > CSP1-4 > Chersky-267. Next base: position 95,792 of record CAWAMH010000006.1, read on the forward strand.
CCCGCCTTCGACGCCCTCGAGCCGGGCGATCTCGCGATCGTGCCGAGCTCGTCGCTGGCGGTCGTCGCCCCCGGGGCGGAGGGCGCCGACGGGCTCGTCGAGGCGTTCGCCCGGGCGCGTGTGCCGGCGCTGCTGCTCGTCGAGGCCGAGACCGATGACGAGGCGTTCGAGGCACTCGAGACGGCGTCGGCGCCGGCGGGGATCCTGACGTTCCGGATCGCCCGGACGGATCCGATCCAGCTGGAGCGCGGTGTGATCGGCTACCTCGTCAACCGGCGGGCGGAGCTCGACCATCGGGCGGCCGAGCTGGAGGGCCAGCTCGCGCGACTCGCTCTGCTCGGACGTGGACTCGATGCCCTTGCCGCGGCGATCGGCGCCTTCTTCGGACGGGCGGTCGTCGTCGAGGGCCGGCGCGGAGACGCACTCGCCATCCACGTGCCGACCGAGCTGCCCGAGGCGGCGGCATCCGTCAGCCGGTACCTCGCCCGACCGAGCGCCGCCGCATTGCGGGTCCCGATCCCGGCGCCGCCCGGTGAGAGTGGCGTGAGCGGCCGGCTCGTGCTCCTCGGGGAGGAGCCGGCGACCGAGTCCGAGCGGATCGCCGCAGATCGGATCGTGGCCCTGCTGGCCCTGGAGCTCGCGCGTGACGTCGCCGTCCGGCACGCCCGCGACGACGCTCGCCGGAGCGACCCGTTGCCGCGCGAGGGTCCGCCCTGGATCGTCCTGCTCGCCCGACAGGCGAGGGCCGATGGTGTCGACGACATCGACGACCGCGAGGCGACCCGGGCCGAGCTGCGCCTCCTGGCGTCACCACGCCGTCTGGTGCTGCGCGGGACGAGCGAGAGCCTCGAGCTCCGGATGGTCGCCGCGACCGGTGCCGACGACCCGGATGGCCGGCTGATCGCCGATCGCATCTCGGCGTTCCTGCGCCGGACCGTGGCCATCTCGCGCTCGTTCTCGGAGCCGGGCGGTCGTCCGGCTGCCGAAGCCAGCGCCCGAGCCACCCTCGAAGCATCCGAGCTCCTCGACGACTCGCCGCGGGTGGCTCTTGCCGCGCGACTGCCCGCCTATCTCATGCTCGGCGGTCTGCGCAACCTGCCCGATGGGCTGCGCCAGGCTCGGACGTTGCTCGGGCCGATCCTCGTCGGCCGGCCGGAGACCCAGCGTCAGCGGGTCGCGACCCTGCGTGCGGTGCTCGAGTCGCCCGGGCTCAATGAGGCTGCGGCCCGCCTCGGGGTCCATCGCAACACCGTCGCCTACCGGGCCGATCGGCTCGAACGGCTCGGTGGCTGGGACCTCCGCGATCCGGACTTGGCGCTGGCGCTCACGATCGCGGCCAGGATTGTGCAAAGAGAACAAGATTCGGCCGACGACCACGACTGAATCGCAACCGACCTCGCTGCTATCCTTTGAGTCTGACCGTCCAGCCCGCGAGTTCTGTGCTCTGAGCACAAGGATTCAGGAGTCCGGGCCCACTGGACCGCTCTCGGCCGTGGTGGCCGCGCGAAACGTCGAAGGAGGCACGATCGGTGGTGGCGACCATGTCCGCGGGGACCGACCAGATCGAGGCAGCGAAGGCCAGCGGGATCCGGTTCATCCAGCTCCAGTTCACCGACATCATCGGCCACGTCAAGGCCGTGACGATCCCGATCCATCAGCTCGAGGGTTCGGTCAAGCACGGGACGTGGTTCGACGGCTCGTCGATCGAGGGCTTCACCCGGATCGCCGAGTCGGACCAGTACCTCATGCCGGACATGAACACGTTCGCCGAGATCCCCTGGCAGAAGGGCGACGGGCCGCGCGGCACCGCCCGGGTGATCTGCGACGTCTTCACGCCGCGCGGTGAGCCCTTCGTCGGCGACCCGCGGTTCGTCCTCCGTCGCCAGGTCGAACGGGCCAAGAAGCTCGGCTACGTGGTGAACACCGGACCGGAGCTCGAGTTCTTCCTGCTCCGCCGGGACGAGGATGGGGCGATCGCCCCGCTGCCCGCACGATCAGGCCGGCTACTTCGACTTCTCGACCGATCTCGCCCAGGAGGTCCGTCAGGATATGGTCGACGCCCTCGAGGCGTTCGGCATCCGGGTCGAGGCCGCCCATCACGAGGTCGCGGCCGGTCAGCACGAGATCGACTTCGAGTACAGCGACGCGCTCTCGACCGCCGACAACGCGATCACCTTCAAGTTCACGCTCAAGGCGATCGCCCAGCTTCACGGGCTGTACGCGACCTTCATGCCGAAGCCGATCTTCGGGATCAACGGCTCGGGGATGCACACCCACCAGAGCCTGTACTCGATCGCCGACAGCCGGAACGCCTTCGCCGACGCGTCGAACCCGTACGGGCTGTCCGACGTGGCGCGGTCGTACATGGCCGGGATCCTGGCCCACGCCCGGGGGATGAGCGCGGTCCTCGCGCCGCTCGTCAACTCGTACAAGCGGCTCGTCCCGGGCTACGAGGCGCCGACCTACCTGACCTGGGGCCGGACCAACCGCTCCGCGCTCATCCGGGTCCCGATGGTCTCGCCGGGCAAGTCGATCGAGGGCACCCGGGCCGAGGTCCGCTGCCCCGACCCGTCCTCGAACACCTATCTCGCCTTCGCGGTGATGATCGCGGCCGGACTCGACGGCGTCGAGAAGGGCCTCCAGCTGAGCGAGCCGGTCGAGGAGAGCCTGTTCGAGATGGACGCCGCGACGATCGCGGCCAAGGGCATCCGTGAGCTGCCGGGCACGCTCGGTGAGGCGATCGCGGAGCTCGAGGCCGATCCGGTCATCCGCGAGGCCCTCGGCGACCACGTCCTCAACCACTTCATCGAGGCCAAGCGGGCCGAGTGGGACGAGTACCGGACCCAGGTCTCCGACTGGGAGGTCGAGCGCTACCTGGACCAGTTCTAGCCACCGGACCGGGCGGGTCGGGGTCCGCGTCGCGCGGCCGATTCGTCCCGCTGCTCCGACGCCCGGCGTCCAGCCGGCCGGCGCCGACGGCTTCGCGCCCGGCCCGTGCTCCATGGGCCTCCGGATATCAGCACCATTGCTAGCACGTCGACTGCGGGTGGTGCTGGCCGCTCTGATCGCGCGCGACCGCCCGTCTGAGGCGCGGATCATCAACACCATTCGTACGCCGGCAGCCTGACTGCCGCGACGTCCGCGAAAGCGGCTGATAAGCGCTCCTCGTAACAATGGTGGTGATATGGGGAGCCGCAGCCAGCAGCGAAGGCGGGCACGCCCGCAGGCGAGGGTCGGCCGCATGCGGGCAGGCGCCGTCGCGGTTCGTCTGGGCGTTGCCTTGCGGGACGCCCGTCGAAGCGCCGGCCGGACTCAGGCCGAAGTCGGCGACGCCGCCGGCGTCTCGCAGTCGCTCGTGAGCGAGCTCGAGCGTGGACGCGGGGCGAGCGCCTCGGTCGAGACGTGGGCATGCCTCGCGGCAGCGGTCGGCGAGCAGTTCGTGGCGTTCCTGGAACGAGCTCCTGGCGCCGACCTGCCGCGGGACATCGAGCATCTCCGGCGGCAGAGTGCGCTGATCGAGCTTGCGGGGCGCGGGGGCTGGACGGCCTTGCCCGAGCTCGCGATCGACGATGGCGCCGTTCGATCTCGGAGCATCGACGTCGCGCTCGTCCGACCAGCGTCCGGCGAGGCGGTCGCCGTCGAGGTCTGGGACTGGTTCGACGATGTCGGTGCCAGCCTGCGCGGACTCGACGGGAAGGTTGCGGCGCTCGGACGACGGATCGGTGCAGGCCTGGCGATGGGCGGCCGGCCAGGCGTCGTGGGTGCCGGTACGTTCGTGTCAGCGGCCGACGGATCGCCTGGCGCCGAGCCGACGCGGGCTCGACCGGTCGTCGGTGCGCCGGCCACGGATGTCCGGATCCGGGGATGGCACGTCGCGGGCCTGTTCGTGGTCCGAGACACCCGTCGCAACCGCCGCCTCGTCTCCGAGTTGCGCCCGCTCTTCGCCGCTCGGTTCGGCGGCTCGTCGGCCGGTTGGATCCGGGCGCTGCAGGCGCGGGACGCGCCGATGCCGGCCGAGCACGGTCTCCTCTGGGCCGACCGGCACCTTCGTCTCGTGGCAAGTCGCCTCCGTCGGGAGGACTGAGGAGCTGGCACGGCCGAACGCGCCGCTGATCACGCCGCGATGGCCCAACCGACTGGTCCAACATGCGGCATCATCCCGGACGATGGGCCTGCCCGCCTCCGTCCCACCCGCCGCGCTCGCCGAGGCCGCCGACCGGCTCGTGATCCGGCCGATGCGCTCGCTCTGGCTGCTGTCGATCGCGCACGCAGTCAACCACGCACAGGCGGTCGTGCTGCCGCTCATCTACCTGCAGATCACCCAGGACTACAACGTCGGGGTCGAGACGATCGCGTTCCTTGCCGCGTTCGGCAGCTTCGCGTCGGGTGCTATCCAGCTCAGCTACGCCTCCCTCACCCGGCGGTTCCAGCGGCGCAAGCTGCTCGGGGCGGGCGGCCTGCTGTTCGGTGGCGGGTTCGTCGCCCAGGCGTTCGCGCAGACCTTCGGTGGGTTCGCCGTCGCGAACGTCCTGTCGCGGATCGGCGGGTCGCCCCAGCATCCGGTCGGCAACGGCCTGCTCTCCGAGCAGTTCCCGCCGGAGCGGCGCGGGTTCGCGATCAGCGCTCACATCGCCGGCGGCAACGTCGGGACGGTCATCGTCGCGCTCATCGGTGCGCCGATCATCGCGGCCGTCGGCTGGCGCGGCGCGTCGATCGTCTTCGGCATCCCGGCGATCATCATCGCGATCGCGATCCTCCTGCTCATCCGCGAGACCGGCACCGACCGGGCGGCCGCGCGTCGCGAGCGGCACGGTCCGCCAGGCGTTCGGACGGATCGTGCACGACCGCGACATGCTCTGGGTCTATCTCACGTCGGTGCTCGGTGGCGGAGGCCGGGGCCTCGGCGTCGTCAACCTGTTCGTGCTCATCTACCTGACGAACGTCATCGGGCTCGACCAGGGCCTCGTCGGTCTGATGTACGGAGCGCTCATCGTCTTCTCGGTGCCGACGCCGCTCGTCGCGGGCTGGCTGTCCGACCGGGTCGGACGCAAGCCGCTGATCATCGCCGTGTACATCGGTGGCGCGATCAGCTTCGTCCTGTTCCTGCTCGCCGGTTCGAGCCTGGTCGGGCTGTGGATCGGCATCCTGCTCATGGGCATCTTCAGCTTCGCCGAGAGCCCCCAGCTCCAGGCGCTCCTCGCCGACATCGCACCGCCGTCGATCCGGGACGCGTCGTTCGCCGTGTACTTCACGCTCGCGTTCGGGGTCGGCTCGCTGTGGGTCGCGGTCTACGGGTTCATCATCGGCAGCGTCGGCGAGGCGGCGGGTCTGCCGATCGCCTTCGGGCTGATGGCGGTCACGTTCCTGCTCGCCGCGCTTGCGACGGTCCCGATCCACGCCGACCAGCGGGCGCGCGAGAACGCCGACCACGAGGCGACGCTCGTCGGGCCATAGTGCGACCCGCCACGTCGGTGACGGCGTCGCTCGTCGATGCCGCGGCGCGGCCGCCCTCAGTACGTGACGACGCGATCGGCCTCGAGGATCAGTTCGACCAGGCGGGTCGGCGGCACGAGCGACGCCGTGAGGCCACCGAGTGCAGCCGCGTCGATGCCGCGGGCCTTGCTCGACATCCCCGACAGGTAGAACGTCGCGCCGCCGGCCGCGAGCGCGTCGACGTGCTCGCGCAGGCTCCCCGTGCCGATCCCCTGACCGGCGTCGAGGGTCGCCGGACGGACGATCGCCACGCCGTCACCAGCGATGAACACGTCGACCGAATGACCGGCTTCCATCGCCGTCCGCGCGACGAGCAGCCCGAGCGCCGCTCGGGTCGGGTTCTCAGGACCGGTCACGATGTGGACCAGCAGCCTTGCCATGGAACGTCCTCCTTCTGGCCCGGGTCGATGGCGACCGGACCGGTCGTGCGCTATCATCCGCAAGCCCTGTCAAACGGGCATCACGGTCGGGGCGTGGCGCAGCTTGGTAGCGCGCATCGTTCGGGACGATGAGGTCGGAGGTTCAAATCCTCTCGCCCCGACCAGACCTCCCACATCGTCGAGCCACCGCTCCGATGGGCGATCCGACGGCCCGGCCAGGGGGACGCGACCATCCCGCCACGCCCCGGCGATTCGCTCGGGGTTGATCGCCTTTCCCTCGACCGAGTGCTGGCCTGCAGATGGGCGGTCATCTAAGTCGATCGCGCTGCCCAACGTCCGGCCCGCCCACGCGATAATGTTCCTGCTCTTCGCATTGGTACTGGACGGACCTGCTGTGGCCTTTGATCGCGTTCCGCAACCCGGTCACCATGCCGTTCGCCAACTGCGGGATCGATGGTGAAGGCCGGAGCGAAGATCCGGATCGGCGAACCCATCGGCAAGGTCCATCGCCGCCTCTTCGGCTCCTTCGTCGAGCACATGGGCCGGTCCGTCTACACCGGCATCTATGAGCCCGGCCACCCACACGCCGACGCCGACGGGTTCCGTGAGGACGTCCTTGACCTCGTCCGCGAGCTGGGCGTAACGATCGTGCGCTATCCCGGTGGCAACTTCGTCTCGGGCTACCGCTGGGAGGACGGGGTCGGGCCTCGCGAATCACGACCCCGCAGGCTGAACCTCGCCTGGCACTCGACGGAGACCAACGAGTTCGGTCTGCACGAGTTCATGCGTTGGGCCGCGCGGGCAGGTGTGGAGCCGATGCTGGCGGTCAACCTCGGGACGCGCGGCGTGGACGAGGCGGTCGCGCTCCTCGAGTACGCGAACGTGCCCGGCGGCACGACCCGGTCGGACGAGCGCCTCGCCAACGGGAGCGCGGCGCCGTACGACATCCGGATGTGGTGCCTGGGCAACGAGATGGATGGGCCGTGGCAGCTCGGGCACAAGACCGCGGACGAGTACGGACGGGTCGCCGCCGAGACCGCACGCGCGATGCGCATGCTCGACCCAGGCCTCGAGCTGGTCGCGTGCGGCAGCTCGGGGGGCTGGATGCCCACCTTCATCGAGTGGGAGCGGACGGTCCTCGAGCACGCCTACGACCTCGTCGACTACGTGTCCCTGCACGCCTACTTCGAGGAGGGCGAGGCCGGTGATCTCGCCAGCTTCCTGGCCTCCGGCGTCGTGCTGGACCGGTTCATCGACGCGGTGGTCGAGGCGGCCGATGGCGTCGGTGACGCGCTGGGCAGCGCCAAGCGGATCCAGGTGTCGGTCGACGAATGGAACGTCTGGTACCTGCGCCGCTTCCAGGGCCAACCGCCTCGGAGCGACTGGCCGGCGGCGCCGAGCCTGGCCGAGGACGACTACTCGGTCGCCGACGCCGTCGTCGTCGGCGCCCTGCTGATCTCGCTGCTCCGTCACGCCGACCGCGTGAGGTGCGCCTGCCTCGCCCAGCTCGTCAACGTGATCTCGCCGATCCGCGCCGAGGCGGGCGGGCCCGCGTGGCGTCAGACCACGTTCTTTCCCTTCTCGCTGACCGCCCGCCACGCCAGCGGGACCGTGGTGCCGTTGGCGCTCGAGGTGCCGTTGGTCGACACCGCCGAGCACGGACCCGTGCCCGCCGTGGACGGGATAGCGACGTACGACGCGGCCTCGGATGCCGTGTCGGTGTTCCTCGTGAACCGCGATGCCGCGGCCCCGGTCACGCTCGACCTCGCCCTGGATGGCCTTGGCCCCATGCAGATCGTCGAGCACGTCGTCCTGGCCGATAACGACCCGTACGCGCGGAACACGACCGACGCCCCCACCCGCGTCGAGCCTCGGCGCTTGTCGCCGGCCGCCACGATCGACGGCCTGCACCCGGTGACGCTGCCCCCGGTCTCGTGGTCGATGCTGCGGCTCGAGCCCGCGGCCGCGGACTGACGCAGCGGGTCGATGAGGTAGGTTCCGCGGGGCCGAATCCTCTCGCCCCGACCAGAACGACCTTCTTTGACGGCGACGACGCCGCCTCCGAAGGCCGCGTCCCAACCCCGCGCCTTCGCGTGAGCGGTCAGGGTCAACGTGTAGTCGGTCGCCTCCAGGACAGTGGGTTCAGACACGCACAACGATGGGCCATGAGGGTCCCTTCTTCGACTTCGGCTGCGGCACCAGCGGCCGAACGATGGGGCCTCAGCCAGTCAGCCAAATGATCGGGAACTAGAGCTAGGGTTGCGTACGATCGGCTCGTGGGTCGACCCGCCCGGGAAGACACCCTTGGCCATCGAGGAGGGATCGGAAGTGGACCTGCGCCTCCCTGGCATCATCCTCACGGTCACTGGGATCCTGGCCATCATCATCACGCTCATGAGAGGACCGAACCTCGGCATGTCGCGGCGGACCGGGCTCATCGCCGGGATCGTGCTGCTGGTGCTCGGAGTGCTGCTCCTCTCGTACGCGATCGCCGTCCCGCGGTAGGGACACGTGTGCCGCCTTCTGGCTCGGGCAACCGCGGCGCCTGGATCCACACGAGCTGCGCGGTTGTCGTCGCCCCCACCACCTTGGACCGGGCGTTGGCCAGGTGGTGCTTCACGGTCGAGTGCGCCAAGCCGAGCCGGTGAGCGGCGCTTTCGCCGACCCGGCGACCAGCACCGCAGCGACCACCCCGACCTCACGCTCCGTGGGTCACTCGGCGGGGCTACGGGGCCGGCGCGTCATGCGCTGCGAAAAGGGGTGGCGTGCCGGACTCGGCTTGACCACAGGATGCGCCGTCTGAGAGCATCCCCCGGCTGAGGCGTGAGGGGCTTCGAGGACGTGGACCCGCGGACAGGTCACGGGTCGGGCGGCGCGCGCCCGTCCAAGCCATCGCACAGGGAGGATGCTGGGCATGGCGTTCGAGACCAGCGTGGTCATCGCGCGTCCCGCCACGGATGTGTTCGCGTTCCTCGCTCGCCCCGAGAACGAGACGCAGTGGCAGCAGGACCTCGTGGAATCCCGACAGACCTCGCCGGGCCCGATGGGAGTGGGCGCCACCGGCGAGGACGTGCGGATGTCGATGGGCCGGCGCATGGTGACCAGCTGGACGTGCACCGCCCTCGAGACGGATCGCCGCTTCGCGTTCAGGGTCACGAAGCCGGTCCCGTTCCTGGCGGAGTACCGCTTCGAGACGGTCCCCGAGGGGACCCGCGTCACGATGTCGGCGGAGCCCGCAGGCTTCACGCGGCTCCTGTGGCCGGTCATCACGCGGGCGGGTCGCAAGCAATACGAGACGAACTTCACCGCGCTCAAGCGGGTACTCGAGAGCCAGGCCTGAGGATCGGGGCCGAGGCGGCGGGCCACTGCCTTCTCGGACCTGACAGCCAGGACCGCCACGACCACCCCGACCTTACGGTCAGTCGCGCGCTCAGTACGGCGGGACGGCCGTCGCGTCATGCGCTCCGGTACCAATCGAACGGCTCCGGCGGCTCGGCGAGCCGCATGGGGATCGGAAGATCGATGGTCGCGGGGCTATGCCTCTCGTCCCGACCAAACCTACCTCATCGTCGAGCTGCGGCTCCGAAGGGCAGGCGGCAGACCATCCGCGCCGGGATCTTTCGACCCCCGCGTTGGCCGCAGACCTCGCTGAAGTTGCTCAGGCTTGCCGGCTTCTTGCCCGATGGTTCGCCAAGATCAGCGACCTCGCCGACGGTGCCCACTTCCTCGACTCTTTCGCCAGCCCATGTCAAGGGTGCTGGCGGACCTCAGCCAACTCGTACGTGTTGCCTTCACTGTCCTTGAACCACGCCGCCTTGGCGACGCCGAAGTCGGCCAACCCATCGACCATCTGGACATCCCCGAGGTCGAACTCGTCGAAGATCACGCCACGTTCGCGCAGTTCGGCCATCACGGTTTCGATGCCCTTGACCTCCCAGCCCGCGATCGTGTTCTCGGCGGTCCCCGCTGAGGGCGTGGCGTACAGGTACAGCCAGGTCTCGCCGGCGAAGCGATACCAGACGCCCCCAGGGTCCTCCCGCTCAGGAACCAGTCCTAGCCGGTCTTCGTACCAACGACGCGCCCGCTCGAGATCGCCAGCTGCGGCCCGGGCGCTGATCGGGAACTCGGCAAGGCTCGTCATGACGTCGCCGGAGCCATGGCCGCAGCCGACTCGACCTGCGCCTTGAGCCGCGAGAGTTCGCGCGCCGGCCCGGCATTGGCCTCCATCGCCACCATCGGCGATAGCAGGCGCCACAGGCCGTGCAGTCGGATGTCCGCCCCGTAGCTCGCCTTGGTCGACGCTGGACCAATGGGCTCGAGGTCCAGCCAGACCGTGAGATCGAACGGCGCGCCGCTGACCGACTTCCAGGCGATCCGGCGACCCGGCACTGCCTCGGCGACCTCGAACTCCACGTCCCACCCGAACGGGCCGAATCGCAACCGCTCGCGCCCACGCGCCCCCACCTGCGTGCCTTCGCCCCGCACGATCCGGGCGTCGGTGACAGTCATCCAATCTGGATGTCGGACGATGTCCGCGGCATAGACCCAGACGTCTTGCGCCGACCGCTCGATCCTCTGCTCCGAGACCGACGGACTCATGCTCGAGCCTCCTTCTGCTCGACGACCGGCAGCGCGCCGGAGACGACCGTTGCAAGTCGTCCATAGGCGGCTCTCTTCTCCTCCCGCATCCGCTGGAATGCCGTGGCATCAACGGCCGTAGCGCCCTCGTGTCCCCAGCGAAGTCGGAGGCGGGTCCCGCCGTCGGTCGGCGCAAGGTCCGCGGTCGCCGCGACGGGACCCACTCCCGGGACGGCCAGCCGCCACGCGACGCGGTCGTACGGTTGCCAGTCGACGATCTCCTCGAGTGTCGCCAGCCGTCCGGTCACGCACTGGGCCGTGGTCCCGACGCCGCGGCGCCCGCCGGCCGACGTCTCCTCGATGGCGATCGGTCCCTCCCATCGCGTTCGGAGGGCGGGCGATGTGAGGTGCGCCCAGATCACCGACGGTTCGGCGGCGAAGGACGCCTCGATGTCGAAGGCAAGATCGGTGTCGGCGATGTCGAGCCGGCGGAGGGTGCTTTCCTCCTGCCAGCGAGTCTCCAAGTCCATCGTGAACGTGTCGACCCGGCCGAGGTGCTCGATCTCTTCCACGCCCGCCCGGAGCTGCAGGGCGTCGGCATCGAGACCAAGTGCGTCGACGGCGGCGCCGGTGAACAGCGCGAAGCCGTTGGCACGCGCCTCGGCGGCGCCAGCGCCCTTGAGCAGTCGATGGGCGACGATGACATCGGGACCCGCCAGCTCGTCGCGTCCGGCGATGCGACTCCACACGAACGCGCCGTGGTGGACGAACACCTTCAGGTCCAGCTTGGGCGCCAGCCGGCACGAGTTGCAGTCGCACGTGGTGGCCTGGTCGATGCTCCGCAGTCGACGCCGGAAGGCCAGGTAGGCCGCCTCGATCGCGTCGAGCAGCAATGAGCCGTCCGCGCGCCCGTCCTCGACGAACAGGAACGCCGCGTCACCCTCGAACTTGACCAGTCGGAAGGGCGGCTCGAGGCGCCCGACGATCGTCTCCAAGAGGTCACCGGCGATGGCCGGCGCGTGCTCGATCTCGCTCCCGGAGAGGTACGCGGTATAGCCCGTCAGATCGGCGAGGACAAGGAAGCCGGTCTCGGGTGTCGCTGCCATGGCGTGAACCCTAGACCTTGGAGTCGGTCCAATGTCAATACCCCATCATCGTGTTTGGCGCGAGACTGCCGGGTTCACGCGTATCGCCCCAGCTGGGCTGCGATGGCGGCGAGCCCGCTCGCGAGATCCCTATGTCGGGGCGACGTGACAGCGTGGGCGACGTCGGTCAGCATCCGACGGCGAAAGGCAAGGATGGCGTCCCGGGTCGCCTGGCCAGCCTCGGTGAGTCGTGCGCGCGTCGCACGCCGGTCATCCGGATCGGTCTCCAACGCGAGGAGACCGCGCCGCTCGAGGCGCCGGAGCAGGCGCCCGGTGGCGGGCAGCGTGACCCCGACCCGCTCGGCGACCTCGCTGAGCCGTGCACCGTCCTGCTCGGCGCCGAGGATGAGGAGCGCCCTCCACTGGGGGAACGTCAACTCGAAGCCCGGCGTCGCCTCGGCCAACGCCCGAGTCGTCACGCCGACGGCACCCATCGTGATCTGCTCCAGGACCTGCGCCAGGTCGTCGTTTGTCATGACGCCAGTCTAGACGAGTTGGTTGCTAGGTGGCTACTATTGACCCAACGTACGAAGGAGGACCCGATGTTCGAGCCGATGAGCGGACTTCCCAACGGCGTCATCGGATTCGAGGCCGTGGGCGAGGTCGAGGCCACCGACTACGAGGACGTCCTGATGCCGGCGCTGGCGCGTGGCGCCGAACGCGGTGAGGTGCGCCTGGTGCTCGTCCTGGGCGACCGCTTCAAGGGTTACTCGCCAGGCGCGATGAAGGAGGACGCGGGCCTCGTCTCCCACGCACGTGCATGGAAGCGGACGGCGGTCGTCAGCGACCTCGGGTGGGTCGCCCACCTGGCGACGGCGTTCGGCTGGATGGTCCCAGGCAAGTTCAAGCGGTTCGGCCTCGCCGAGCGGGATGCCGCGATCGCCTGGGTCTCCCAGCGCGAGTAAGCGTGACCGTGGACGGGCCGGAGCGCCAGGCGCGGACCGCTGCCGCTGCCCGCCCGGCCATCCGGATCCAGGGGCTGGTCAAGCACTTCGGCTCGATCGAGGCCGTCCGTGGGATCGACCTCGAGGTCCGCACCGGGGAGGTCTTCGGGTATGTCGGGCCCAACGGGGCCGGCAAGAGCACGACCATCCGGTGCCTGCTCGACCTCATCCGGCCGACGAGCGGGTCGATCGAGGTCCTCGGGCAGGATCCAAGGCACGCCGGCGCGGACCTGCGAGGCCGGATCGGCTACGTCCCGGGCGAGTTGCGGCTTCCCGAGCGGATGACCTCACGCCAGCTCGTCGACTCGGTCAGCCGGCTCCGCGACGGCCTGGACACGACGCGGGTCGCGTCGATCGCCGATCGCCTGCAGATCGAACTCGACCGTCCGACACGTGACCTCTCATCGGGCAATCGGCGCAAGGTCGCCCTGCTCCTGGCCTTTGCGCCGAAGCCCGACCTCTTGATCCTCGATGAGCCGACAAGCGGACTCGATCCACTCATGCAGCGCGAGTTCGTAGGGATGGTCGCGGAAGCCCGCGAAGCTGGCGCGACGGTCTTCCTGTCATCTCATGTCCTGAGCGAGGTCCAGCGAGCTGCCGATCGCGTCGCCGTCCTCCGGGCCGGGCGGATGGTGACCCAGGGGACCGTCGACGAGCTGCGCGGTCGGGCACGTCAGCGGATCGAGGTCTGGTTCGCGGACGACGTCGATGGCTCCGAGCTGCACGCGATCCCGGGGCTTGAGGACCAGCTGGTCGATGGCAGACGGTTGGCGGCGACCCTGTCGGGCCCGGTCGACCCGGTCCTCGCGGTCCTGGCCCGACATCGGGTTGCCAGTCTCGTCGTGGAGGAGCCGAACCTCGAGGACGCCTTCCTGGAGCTGTACGGAGACCGATCATGAACGCGACGGGCGTCGAGCTGGCACTCGGACCCCTCCGGCAGATGCGACGATCCCTGCTCGGCTGGGCGATCGGACTCGGGTCACTCGTGGCGGTGACGGTCGCCTTCTGGCCGGCGTTCCGCGGATCCTCGGGTATCAGCGAGGCCATCGACCAGCTGCCGTCTGGGATCGTCGACGCATTCGGGCTGGCGGGATTCGGCACCCCAGCCGGGTTCCTTCGGGGCAACCTCTATGAGTTCATCGTGCCGCTGCTCCTCGCCGTCGCGGCGGTGGCTGCAGCGAACGGCCTGACGGCCGGCGAGGAGGACGCCGGCAGGATGGAGACCTACCTCAGCCAGCCGGTCACGCGCCAGTCCGTGTTCCTCGGCCGCACCGTCGCCCTGGTCGCATGGCTTGTCGTCCTGACCGGATTCATCGTGCTCGTCCAACTGGCCAGCGACGCCGTGGTCGGCCTGGAGATCGACACGACGCGGGTCGTCTCGACGGTGGTGCTCTGCGGGTTCCTCGCGCTGCTATTCGGAACGCTGGCCCTGGCCGTCGCCGGGTGGTTACCGCGCCCCTCGCTTGTCCTGGCGATCGGGATCGCGGCCGCCGTTGGCGGCTACCTCATCGCAGCGCTGTTTCCCTTGAGCGATCCGCTCAAGCCCGTGAGCAACCTGTCGCCCTGGAAATGGGCCATGGGCGGCGACCCGCTGGTGAACGGAGCCGAGCCATGGCGGTACGTCGCGCTGATCGTCCCTGTCCTTGGGCTCGTGGCGCTGGCCGTGGCCGGGTTCACTCGGCGAGATGTCCGGGCCGCCTGAGCGTCCCGTGCCGGACCCCGAACGGTCAGGCGAGAAGGATCGGATCACGTGCTAGCCGGTCTGGTCGGCGCGGTCCCACCAGGCGATCGTCGCGAGGAGTCCGGCGGCAGCGGCCACGAGGAGCACGAACACGCCAGCAGGGGGCACCGGCTCCACTGCCGCACCACCGGCTCCGCTCAGCAACGCCGGGATCGCCCAGGGAAACCACGCGCCCCAACCGAGGACGGTGAGGATCTGGGCTAGGGCGACCATGCCAACGGTCCAGGCCAGGGGAGCGATGTAGCCACGACCGACGCTGGCGAAGAACGCGGCCCAACCGAGCAGGGCGACCGTCAGGACTGCTGCCAGCGCGATGCTCGCCACCGTCGCCGGTCCCTGGGTCGATGACCAACCGGGAAGGTCAAGAAGGCCGCCGATCACGAGGCCGAGCGCGAGGACCCATGCCGTGATCACCAGTCCCCAGCTCGCCACCACCGCCGACTTCGCCACGACGATCGTGCTGCGCGAGGTCGGGTTCGCGAGCAACCCACGAACGGTCTTGTCCGCGAACTCGCGTCCGAAGACCCAGGCGGTCAGGAACGCAAACAGCACTGCCCCGCCGACCGCGACCGCCTGGCCGAGCAGGTTGAGGTACGTGGGCCAATCGGCGGTCCCCGCGGTGAGCTGCGCCTTCGCGCCCAGCAGCCCCAGCGTTCGGGCCCGTTCGGGGTCCTTGAGGATCAACATGAACAGGCCCATGACCAGCGGCGCAAACGAGAAGCCGATAGCAACGCCCCACGGGACGCGCGAGCGCCGCGCCTTCAGCATCTCGGTCCGCAGTGCAGCGACGAAACCGCTCACGACCGTTCCCCGCCGTCGTCAGTGGTCAAGCGAATGAAGTGATCCTCGAGTGACTCGCGAGCGACCGCGAGGCGCGTCGGCGGCGTCCCCGCGGCGACCAGCAGGATCGCAACCTCATCGGGTGCTTCCAAGGCGCGGGCTTCGCGTAGCTCGAGGACCGGGGGACCGTCCGTGGCAAGGCGCCACCGCGGCGAGAAACCCGCTGCACGCAGGATCTCCTCGGCACGCTCGGGGTCCCGGCCCTCTATCTCGAGCCGGCGATCACGATGTGCCTCAAGGGCATCGTGGTCCAGCTCCTCGACCAGCCGCCCACGATGGACGATCCCGACCCGGGTCGCCAGCAGATCGACTTCACCGAGGATGTGGCTGGACATGAAGACCGTGACGCCCTCGTCGGCAGCGAGGCTGCTGAGCAGTCCGCGGATCTCGATGACGCCGGCCGGATCCAGCCCATTGGCTGGCTCATCGAGGACGAGCAGCTCCGGCGACGGCAGCAGCGCACGCGCCAGGGCCAGCCGTTGCAGATTGCCGAGCGAAAGCGTGCCGGCCCGTCGTTCGGCATAGGGCTGGAGTGCCAGTCGCTCGAGGACCCGATCCGCAGCGGACGCGTCTGGCATCCCGGCCAAGCGGCGCGCGACGTCCAGGTTCTCTCGAACGGTGAGTTCCTGGTAGGCCGTCGCCGACTCGACGAGGTAACCGACACGCCGCCACAGGTCCGTTGCTCCACTCTGCACCCGTGCGCCGAACAGCTCAGCGTGCCCCGCCGTCGGGCGGATCATCCCGAGCAGCATCCGGATCGTCGTCGACTTGCCGGCACCGTTGAGCCCAAGGAACGCGTAGATCTCGCCGCGCGAGACGCGCAGGTCGACCTGGTCGACCGCCAGCACGCCGCCCTTGTACTTCTTGCTGAGGCCGGTCGTGGCGATCGCGAGGTCGCTCACGGACGTCGTCCTGTCGTCGTCATGCGAGGCTCTCCGCGATCACCCGCCCCGCGGCGGACCGGCTGGCTACGGAGCATCGGGCGGAGCCTCCGGCGTCGGCCACACGCCGAGCGCCTGCACGGCCTCGATCCCGAGGATCGCAAGGATGCCGTTGACGAGCACGGCCGCCATGAACAATGCCGCGAACCACAGGGCGCTCCCGAGCGCTCGTCGGTCGGCCGCGCGCCGATCCAGCTGCCCGAGGCTGATCGGTTCTCCCTCGTCGCGCATCACAGGTACCGCAGCCACAGGTAGGCCGTCGAGATCGTGAGCGACATGACTACCACGACGGAGCCGTATCGCAGGAACTGCCCGAACGTGATCGGGTGCCCGTCGCGGGCAGCGAGGTTGGCCACGACGATGTTGGCTGAGGCGCCGACGATCGTGAGATTGCCGCCGAGGCATGCACCCAACGCCAGCGCCCACCAGAGGGGTTCGGCGTCGAGGCCGGTCGCGATCATCTCCTCGACGATCGGGATCGCGGTGGCCGTGTACGGGATGTTGTCCACGATCGCGGAGCCAAACGCGGACACCCACAGGATGCCGATCGTCGCGAGGCCGAGGCGTCCATCGACCACGTCGGCCAGGGCAGTGGCGACGGTGCCAACGATCCCGACGTGAACGACCGCCTCGACCAGCATGAACAGGCCGACGAAGAAGAACAGCGTGCTCCACTCGATGTCGCGCAGGGATTCGTGCGGGTCCAGCGGGCCGACGATCATCAGGATGGTCGCGCCGAGGAGGGCGATCGTCGCCGCCTCAACGCCGATCACGGAATGGAAGAGGAAGCCGACAAGGGTCAGACCCAGCACGGCCAGGGACCGGATCATCAGCGGCCGATCGGTGATCGCCGCCGCCGGATCGAGGGTCACCATAACGTCGAGTCGGTCCTCGTCGTCCGCCATGGAGCGTCTGAACCACAACCAGAGGATCGCCAGGAAGACCGCCATGATCACGATGACGACCGGCGCCAGGTTGACGAGGAAGTCGGCGAAGTCGAGCCCGGCCGCCGAGCCGATGAGGATGTTCGGCGGATCGCCGATGAGGGTCGCGGTTCCGCCGATGTTCGATGCGAAGATCTGGCTGATGAGATACGGGAATGGCGAGACCTTCAGCGTCCGCGCGATCGACAGGGTGACCGGGGTCAAGCAGGACGACCGTCGTCACGTTGTCGAGGACCGCCGAGAGCAGCGCGGTCGCGACCGCGAGCATCACGAGCAGCCGGAACGGCTCGCCGCGCGAACGGTGGATGGCCAGCCCTGCGACGTAGTCGAAGAAGCCGGTCTTACTGAGTCCGCCCGCCAGGATCATCATCCCGGCCAGCAGGAAGATGACGTTGAAGTCGATCCCGGCGAACGCCTCCTCCTGGTCGACGATCCCGAGGATCACGACCAGCAGGCCGCCGAGCAGGGCCACCAGGGTGCGATCGAAGCGCTCGGAGGCGATCAGGGCGTAGGCGACGACGAAGATGCCGCCCGCCAGCAGGACGTCCACGTCAGGACGCCCAACGGGCGCGCGAGGGCCCGGCTAGATCATTCGGTGTGCCAGTCGCTCGAGGACGTGGGAGTGCGGTGAGGTCGTACCTATCCACCAGGGCCGTCGCTGGCCGCCACCACCAGCGACGTGTGCCCGAGGGCCACGTTCATCTTCTCGCGTGCATCCATGACCCGTGAAGCCTAACGCGTCGGCATGCCCACGGCTAGTTGCGTTCGGCGCCTGACGGGCCGTCGTGCGTGATCGGGCCTTACGGTCGGCCTCGCGCCGATCGTCGTACCCACCAGCCGCGAGGTCGTCATCGCTCCGACCGATCATCGAGGGCGAGATACTCGAGACGTCGCAGCAGTGGGGCCCGCCACTGGTCGGCCAGGGCCGGATGTTCCGCCACCTCGCGGAGGCGTTCCGGCGGCGTGTGACGGTCGAGCATCGCATGGTGGGCGTCGAGGACGGTGACGCCGGCAGGGTCCTGTCGTACCACGTCGATCGGGCCGCCTACGGGCACGTCGCCTGGTTCGAGAACCCGGAGGTACCAGCCTGTTCGCCCGGCCGCTCGCATCCGGGAACCGACGTCGTCGCGACCCCTGAACATGTCGAGCTTGAAGCACGGCCAGCGGGGCTGCGTCACCTGGAGCTTGGCTGTGCCCCATTGCCACACGTCACCGATGCCGACATCCCGCTCCAGGACACCGAGTGTGCTCAGGTTCTCCCCGAACGGAGCGTCGCCGGGCAGTCCGCCGAGTTCATCCGCCCAGGCCGCGAGGTGCTCGGAGGGGTACGCGTAGACAGCCTTGTCGGACCCACCATGGACGTCGAGGTCGGCCTGGCCGTCGCCTGCGAGATTGAGCCAGGAAAGCCACAGCCGTCCTTCCCCGGCGACCGCCTGCTTGCGGATCCCGCTCCAGACCCTCTCGCCCTTCATCTCGCCAAGGAACGTCGGCGTGCCCACGTTCACGGCTGCGAGACCGATGACGGCCAGACTCACCGGCGCTCGAAGCGCAGGTATGCCATGCCCCTCGCATCGACGTAGGTCGCCTCATCGGTCTCGACGATGCGGAGGATGACCCCGTCGCAGATCGGGCAGCGCAGCACGGTCCCTGGGGCCCGGACGTAGGCTCGCATCTCGGCCATCATGTGCACCGCCCCGCAAAGCACGCACTTGCCGGGGACGACCGTCATGTCGGCGCCGAACAGGGCGCTGAGCCGCCCCGCCGAGGCGTTCCCGTCGAGGACATCGTCAGGGACCTGGTCCCCGCTTGGATCGTCGCTCATCGGCTGGTCCTCCTTCGCCTAGGTGCCGCTTGGGCCGAATCGTTCGGTCCGGACACGATCAGGCGGCAGGCCGAGACGGACGAGCGCGTTCGCGGCTGTCTCGACGAGCGATGTTGGTCCGCACAAGTAGGCGCGTGCGGAGATACCGAGTGGCTCGAGCACCTCTGCCAACATGCGCTCGTCGATGCGGCGTGCGAAGCCCGACCAGCCTGGTGGCTGGGACCGCGTCAGCGTGTGGAAGACCTCGAGCCCGTCCGCGTTCGACGCCAGGCGGTCGAGTTCCTCGCGGTAGATGATCTCCTCGGGGTGACGCGAACTGAACAGCAGGCGTGTCGCGACCCGCGATGCGACCCGTGATCGATGACGCAGCATCGCCATCAGTGGCACGACGCCCGACCCGCCGGCGACCAACAGCAGGGGCCCGCCCAGAGCTGCCTCCCAGACGAAGTAGCCACCGATCGGACCGCGCACTTCGATCCGGTCGCCGACGACGACGACGTCATCGAGGAAGGGCGAAACCTCGCCATCGTCGATGCGCTCGACCGTGATCTCGATCTCGTCGGCTCGCTCCGGCTCGGACGCGATCGAGTAGCTCCGCTCGACGCTATAGCCGTCCGCGGCGGTGAGGCGCAGGTCGAGGTGCTGGCCAGGACGATGTCCGCCCCAGGCGGGAACGCCGAGCGTGAGCGAGCGGACCGTGGGCGTCTCGTCGCGGATCGCGGTCACGGTCGCGAGTTGCCAGGAGATGGGGACGGCCATGCTCGAACGCCTCTAGTCGCCGCTGTATCGCTCTTCGAGCCACTGGTCGCCGCGGTTGTGGTAGCCGAGGGACTCCCAGAAACCGGGCTCGTCCTGCGCCTGCAGCCGGATGCCGCGCAGCCATTTCGCGCTCTTCCAGAAGTATCGTCCGGGGACGACCAGTCGGGCCGGGCCGCCATGCTCGGGCGCGAGCGGTCGGCCGTCGTACTCGAACGCGACGAAGGCTTGCCCATTCAGGATGTCCCCGACGGGGAAGTTCGTCGTGTAACCGCCATCCGACCAGCCGATCGCGAACGCGGCGCTGGCGTCGAGATCGACTTGCTCGAACAACGTGTCGACACTCACGCCGCGCCAGTGCATGTCGAGCTTCGTCCACTTCGTCACGCAGCTGATGTCGACCGTCCACTCGCGGCTCGGGAGCGCGAGGAACTCGTCCCACGTCCAGCTGACCCGCTCGAGAACGAGTCCCTCGATGGAGAACGACCAGCGGTCCAGCGGCGTCCGCGGGGTCGGCCCGGCCGACAGGACGGGGAAGTCCGTCGTCAGGTACTGACCGGGCGGGGTCCGCGATGCGGCGTCGGCTCGCCCAGAGCCCTGCTGGCCGCTACGGCCGACGAACCCTCGCGTCACGAAGCGCTCGGTCATTGGTGCCTCTCCAGGGTTGTCACGGATCCGCCGGCATGCGCCGGCCGCGCTCGTGAAGCGTAGGTGGTTTTGCCCACGGGATGCAGCGAGTCGCGAGGGCGTTCTGGCGTCTCATCGGCATTCGCAATGACAGATCGGCCGGGGGATGAGGTAGGTTTGGTCGGGCCAAGTCCTCTCGCCCCGACCAAAGCACCTTATTGTCCCGGTCTCTGTTCTCTGGCGCCGTTTCTTGCGCGCCTCCGCTGTGTCGGTATGAGCCAGACGCGAGTGACGGCCATCGATGAGTGTGCGGACGACGTCTGCCTGCTGTCCAACAAGTTCGGCCGCTCGGGCTGCAACGAGAGCGCCAGCGAAGCGCCGGCCATCGGATCAGCGGATAGCTTCGCCCCCAGTATCACTGGTCCCAAGACCTCGAGTCGCTCGAAGCCGGCCGCCGTAGCGTGCGCCCGTCGACGCTCGTATTCGAGGCGGACGCCCTGATGCTCGGGCGACTCCGGCAGCTCCACCTCCCACAACGAGCGCAGGTCATTGAC
>CAWAMH010000007.1:0-1177357 GCA_963783135.1 uncultured Chloroflexia bacterium
GCGGCGTGCATGAGACATGCAAGTCGAACGGACGATCGGGCTTGCTCTGATCGTTAGTGGCGGACGGCTGAGTAACGCGTGGGTGACCTGCCCCGAAGTGGGGAATAACTGCCCGAAAGGGTGGCTAATACCGCATGTGGTGGTGCGTTCATTCGCGCCAGCAAAGCCGCAAGGCGCTTCGGGAGGGGCCTGCGTCCGATTAGCTCGTTGGTGGGGTAACGGCTCACCAAGGCGACGATCGGTAGGTGGTCTGAGAGGACGATCACCCAGACTGGGACTGAGACACGGCCCAGACTCCTACGGGAGGCAGCAGTCGGGAATTTTGCGCAATGGGCGAAAGCCTGACGCAGCAACGCCGCGTGAGGGATGAAGGCCTTCGGGTTGTAAACCTCTTTTCTCAGGGACGATGATGACGGTACCTGAGGAATAAGCCACGGCTAACTACGTGCCAGCAGCCGCGGTAATACGTAGGTGGCGAGCGTTGTCCGGATTTACTGGGCGTAAAGAGCGCGCAGGCGGTCGTGCAAGTCGAGTGTGAAAGCCCCCGGCTCAACTGGGGAGGGTCATTCGATACTGCTCGACTTGAAGGCGGGAGAGGGAAGCGGAATTCCCGGTGTAGTGGTGAAATGCGTAGATATCGGGAGGAACACCAGTGGCGAAGGCGGCTTCCTGGCCCGTTCTTGACGCTGAGGCGCGAAAGCTAGGGGAGCAAACGGGATTAGATACCCCGGTAGTCCTAGCCGTAAACGATGGACACTAGGTGTTGGTGGTATCAACCCCGCCAGTGCCGAAGCTAACGCATTAAGTGTCCCGCCTGGGGAGTACGGCCGCAAGGCTAAAACTCAAAGGAATTGACGGGGGCCCGCACAAGCAGCGGAGCGTGGGGTTTAATTCGACGCAACGCGAAGAACCTTACCAGGGCTTGACATGACCAGGACAGCGGCGGAAACGTCGCTTCCCGCAAGGGACCTGGCCACAGGTGTTGCATGGCTGTCGTCAGCTCGTGTCGTGAGATGTTGGGTTAAGTCCCGCAACGAGCGCAACCCCTGCTGTGTGTTGTATCACTCACACGGGACTGCCGAGAGAAACTCGGAGGAAGGTGGGGACGACGTCAAGTCAGCATGGCCCTTACGTCCTGGGCTACACCCACGCTACAATGGCCGGTACAACGGGCGGCGAAACCGCGAGGTGGAGCAAATCCCTTAAAGCCGGTCTCAGTTCGGATTGTAGGCTGCAACTCGCCTGCATGAAGCCGGAGTTGCTAGTAACCGCCGGTCAGCATACGGCGGTGAATATGTTCCCGGGCCTTGTACACACCGCCCGTCACGTCATGAAAGCCGGTAACACCCGAAGCCGGTGGGCCAACCGCAAGGAGGCAGCCGTCGAAGGTGGGATTGGTGATTGGGACGAAGTCGTAACAAGGTAGCCGTACCGGAAGGTGCGGCTGGATCACCTCCTTTCTAGGGAGATCCGAGTCGAGGCAATCGGTGCGCCTCGGCGTTGATGGCTCCTAGGTTGATCGCACGATCGGCTCGCGCACCTCCGTCAGATGGGGCGCGCCGGTCGGTCCTCGGGTCGGCGGAGATCGACGCGAACCTGACGAGACACCGAACCCGCTCGCACATCCGAACCGGAGTTCCTGCCACTCTTCAAGGGTTAAGGGTGCAGCCGCCGGCCGGGACCTCGGTCGGCCGGACCGTCGGCACGGCCCCGGCGGGCGTTTAGCTCAGCTGGTTAGAGCACTGCCCTGATAAGGCAGAGGTCTCTGGTTCGAGTCCAGAAACGCCCACCATCCGCCGCTCGGCATGGGGACGTAGCTCAGCTGGCAGAGCATCTCCTTTGCAAGGAGAGGGTCAGGAGTTCGAGTCTCCTCGTCTCCACCACCTCCCGCCGAGCGACGGGTGCCGGCACCTGCAGCGCAACCGAATAGCACGAGTCCAGCCCCGGGACGCGGTCGATCCGTCGTCGAGTCGACCGTGTCCGGCCATCCCCTCGATCCCCTGATCCGTGTGCTCCGTCGCGGAGCCCACCGACCAGCGGACCGCTGGACGCCGGATCGACCACGGCTCGAGCCCGGGTGAGGCCCGCCACGGCGGTCGCACCTTAACAACTGGATATGTGATCGGCAGATTGAAGATCTTCAATTTCGCCGAGTTGTTCAAGGTGTATCCCGGACCCCCCGGCGCACTGACCGCTTGGTCAGACGCTGGAGGGGGTCAAGCTACAAAGGGCACGGGGTGGATGCCTTGGCGCCAAGAGCCGATGAAGGACGTGGCAGGCTGCGAAAAGCTTCGGGGAGTCGCGAGCAGACGTTGATCCGGAGATGTCCGAATGGGGAAACCCGGCTGGGGTAATGCCCAGTCACCCCTGGTTGAATCAAATAGGCCAGGTGGAGGTAAGCCAGCGAACTGAAACATCTCAGTAGCTGGAGGAAAAGAGAATATTCCCTGAGTAGTGGCGAGCGAAACGGGAAGAGCCCAAACTCACTCAGCGCGATAGGCTGCAGCCGTTTCTGAGTGGGGGTTGTAGGAGTCGATCATCGGGAGCCCTGCAGGGTCCCGGCGGAGTTACAAAGCCATTCGCTAGTCGAACCTGTCAGGAAAGGCAGGCCAGAGAGGGTGACAGCCCCGTAGGCGAAAGCGACATGGCCTCCGTGATCGACCACCTGAGTACCACGTGGAAGGTCTCTCATGTGGGAAGCTGGGCGGACCACCGTCCAAGGCTAAATACTCTTGGCGACCGATAGTGAACGAGTACCGTGAGGGAAAGGTGAAAAGCACCCCGGAAGGGGAGTGAAATAGTACCTGAAACCTCGTGCCTACAAGCAGTCAGAGGGTGTTGCCGATCTTCGGGCCGGTAGCCTGATGGCGTGCCTTTTGAAGAATGAGCCGACGAGTTACGTGCACGTGGCGAGGTTAAGTCCGCGAAGGACGGAGCCGGAGCGAAAGCGAGTCTGAATAGGGCGTTGAGTCGCGTGCAGTAGACCCGAAACCGAGTGACCTATCCATGGCCAGGCTGAAGCGGGAGTAATGTCCCGTGGAGGACCGAACTCACTAGCGTTGAAAAGCTAGGGGATGAGCTGTGGATAGAGGTGAAATGCCAATCGAACTCGGAGATAGCTGGTTCTCCCCGAAATGCCTTTAGGGGCAGCCTCGGGTGTTCAATCGCGGGGGTAGAGCACTGGATGGGCTAGGGGGCTTCCCGCTTACCAACCCCAACCAAACTCCGAATCCCGCGATTTCAGAGCCCGGGAGTGAGACTGCGAGGGCTAAGCTTCGTGGTCAAAAGGAAAACAGTCCGGACCGTCAGCTAAGGTCCCTAAATCCAAGCTAAGTGGTAAAGGATGTGGAATCGCACAGACAACCAGGATGTTGGCTCAGAAGCAGCCATCATTGAAAGAGTGCGTAACAGCTCACTGGTCAAGTGGATCTGCGCCGAAAATTCAGCGGGGCTCAAGCTTGGTACCGAAGCTACGGATCGGCCGATCGGTTCGCCGGTCGGCGGATGGTAGGGGAGCGTTCCGTTCTGCAGTGAAGGTCGACCGTGAGGACGGCTGGAGCGGACGGAAGTGCGAATGTCGGCATGAGTAGCGCAATGTGAGTGAGAATCTCACACGCCGTAAGCCTAAGGTTTCCTGAGGAAGGCTTGTCCGCTCAGGGTTAGTCGGGCCTAAGCCGAGGACGAACGTCGTAGGCGATGGACATCCGGTTGATATTCCGGAACCACCAGAGATCGTTTGCACCGCAAGGTGCCGCCTGGGGGTAGGCGAACGGAGGTTGGCCGGCGAAAGTCGGTCGAGTCCAGGAGCCGATCCCAGGTGAGAGCAAGGGCATGACACGGCACGGTAGTTCGAGCGCGTTTTGGCTATACGCGTCCAAGCCGGTAGGGGGAGGGGACAGGTAAATCCGTCTCCTCATTTCAACCCCGAGCAGCGAATGAAAGCGGCGTATGCCGCAATTCGAGTGAGCCAAGCTGGCGAGAAAAGTGTCTAGCGAGATCAAAGGTGTCCGTACCGCAATCCGACACAGGTAGGCGGGTAGAGAATACCAAGGCGATCGGGAGAACCCTCGTTAAGGAACTCGGCAACATGGCCCCGTAACTTCGGGAGAAGGGGCGCTTCGCGGCTGCTGCTTGCAGTGGTCGATCGAAGCCGCAGTGAAAAGGCCCAGGCGACTGTTTAGCAAAAACACAGGTCTCTGCTAAAGCGAAAGCTGACGTATAGGGGCTGACGCCTGCCCAGTGCCGGAAGGTTAAGAGGAGGGGTGCAAGCTCTGAATCGAAGCCCCGGTAAACGGCGGCTGTAACTATAACAGTCCTAAGGTAGCGAAATTCCTTGTCGGGTAAGTTCCGACCCGCACGAATGGCGTAACGATCTGGGCGCTGTCTCAACGAGGGATCCGGCGAAATTGAAGTACCTGTGAAGATGCAGGTTACCCGCGATAGGACAAAAAGACCCCGTGGAGCTTTACTGCACCCTGATATTGGATTGGGATTCAGCTTGTGTAGGATAGGTGGGAGGCTGAGAAGCTGGGGCGCTAGCCTCGGTGGAGCCGACGTTGAAATACCACCCTTGTTGGATTTCGGTTCTAACCGCGACCCGTAATCCGGGCGCAGGACAGTGTCAGGCGGGCAGTTTGACTGGGGCGGTCGCCTCCTAAAGTGTAACGGAGGCGCCCAAAGGTTCCCTCAGGCTGAATGGAAACCAGCCGAAGAGTGCAAAGGCATAAGGGAGCTTGACTGCGAGACCTACAAGTCGAGCAGAGACGAAAGTCGGGCTTAGTGATCTGGTACCTCCGAGTGGAAGGGGTATCACTCAACGGATAAAAGCTACCCCGGGGATAACAGGCTGATGGTGCCCAAGAGTTCACATCGACGGCACCGTTTGGCACCTCGATGTCGGCTCGTCGCATCCTGGGGCGGAAGTACGTCCCAAGGGTTTGGCTGTTCGCCAATTAAAGCGGCACGCGAGCTGGGTTCAGAACGTCGTGAGACAGTTCGGTCTCTATCCATCGTGGGCGTAGGGAACTTGAGAGGAGCTGCTCCTAGTACGAGAGGACCGGAGTGGACGAACCGCTGGTGTGCCAGTTGTCCCGCCAGGGGCACTGCTGGGTAGCTATGTTCGGTCGGGATAAGCGCTGAAAGCATCTAAGTGCGAAGCTCGCCTCAAGATGAGGTTCCCCACCGGGTCAACCGGGTAAGACCGCAGGGAGACTACCTGCTTGATAGGCGGCATGTGGAAGTCCGGTGACGGATGAAGCTGAGCCGTACTAATGGTCGAGGGCTTGACCTCTTCAGCAACTGACCAAGGGTCAGTGGCTGGGATCCGAGATACACCGGCGTCCCACGCGGGACGCTCGAGATCGACATCTCGCGAGATTGAAGACTCGATCGCCGTCCGCGTCCCACCGGGCTGCGAGGCCGCTGCCGAACCACGTACCAGACGCAGGAAATCCTGGTGACTCTAGCGGAGAGGCCACACCCGTTCCCATCCCGAACACGGAAGTTAAGCTCTCCAGCGCCGAAGATACTGAGAGGGCAGCCTTTCGGGAAAATAGGTCGTCGCCAGGATTTTTGCGTTTCCGGGCCAGGGCATGCGCCGATCCCGCGTTCGCAGGGCCGCGTTCGCGGGCACCCTGATCGCGCACGCGGTAACGGTCGAACGGGCACGGCGAGCGCAGGGGCACGCGCCCCGCTATCCTTCGACGCGATCGACCACGAACCCGGAACGCGAACCGTCGGTCGCCCGTCGACGCGGATGCGGTCCGCGGCCGGCCCGGGCACGACCTGTCCCTATCTCGCTCGTGGCGACCGGCCACTGGCGGAACGCCGCGCCCTCGCGCGCGCATCGTCTGCACGGCCCAGCGCGCGAGGCGATCCCGGTCGGCGCTCGAGACCCAGCGCGCGCGCTGCCTGCTTCGGCGACCATCGCCGCCTGCGGGCCGGCTACGCGGACGCGATCGCCGCGCACGCTCCAGGCGGTCCCGCTCGTCCCGCTGCGCGGCCGATCGCCCGCGACGGCCCCGGTCGTGATCGACTCGGCGCGGCGCCGGGCGCCCTGCGCCATGCCCGCATGCTCGCCGACCGTCGTCGGTCGGCAGGCGCTTGCTCGCGCTCGTCATGCTCGGTGCCGTCGGCGCGGTGCTCCTGGCCCGGCTCGGCGCCGTCGAGTGGCGGCGGCGGTCGGCAGCGCCCGGCAAGCCCGCACCTCAGCCAGGCTCCCAGCGCGTCGGCCCGTCGCGGCGGCCAGCCCGACGCCGACGCCGTCCGCGACTGCCGCGTCGCCGACGGTCGCCCGCCGAGCGCCAGCCCGAAGCCGACGGCGACGCCCAAGCCATCGACAGGCGCCGACCGCGAGCACGACCTACACGGTGCAAGCCGGGCGACACGCTGTCCGTCGATCGCGATCCAGGTTCGGGACGACGGTCAAGGCGCTCCAGGCGCTCAACGGGATCAAGGATCCATCGCTCGATCAAGCCCGGCCAGGTCCGCTCAGGATGCCCGTCGACCGCGACGCGTCAGCGCTGGCAGCCCCGGCAGTACGACGTCACGAACCCGCCCGGCTTGACCTCGGCTGATCCGCGTACCGCAGCGCGGGCAGGGCGTGCCGCCCTTGCTGGTGGACGGCCAGGAAGTCGCGGACCTGCGTCTCGAAGGTCGGCGGGACGCGCTCGCGCAGGACCTCGACGGCCGCCGCGAGGGTCGTCCGCGTCGCGTCGTACAGGTCGTCGACCTCCTCGGGCGCCAGCGATCGACCGCTTGCGGAACGGCAGGAGCCGGGCTGCATGGAGGATCTCGTCGCTGTAGGCGTTGCCGATCCCGGCCACGAACGCCTGGTTCCGGAGCAGGTTCTTCAGCTCACCCGGATGGCGCCGGATCCGCGCCCGCCAGTCGTCGAGGGTGAGGCGCCGGGTCGTCCGCGTCCGGGCCGAGCTCGGCGTCGAGACCCGGGACCGCCCGGTCGACGCCCGCCGGGCAGCAGGTAGACCTTGCCCATCTGGGTCGGGTCGCGGTAGCGGATCTCGACCGCGGCGCTCGTCGGCCGGCAGCCAGGCCGCGCCGGCGGTCCACGTCGCGGCGCCGCTCGGGCGGCCCGCCCGTCCGCGGCCCGAGCCCGATGACGAGCGCGGTCTTCGTCGGGGCTTCGCGCCCGGGGCGGCCAGCTGGAACCGTCCGGTGAGCATCGGGTTGACCACGATCCGGTCGCGGTCGAGGTCGATGAGCAGGAACTTGCCCCGCCGCCGGATCGCGCCGCGAGCCGCTGGCCGACGAGCGCCGCCAGCTCGGCCGGGGTGCCCCGGACGGCGAGCGGGCGAGGGCGTCGGCACGCGACGATCGGGCGCCCGGCCAGGGCGGCCTGGAAGGCCTCGGCGACGATGGTCAGGTCGGGCAGTTCGGGCACGGCGCGCCGATTGTAGGCCGTCCGGAACCCTGTGCTAGACTCTCCCGGCCCTCGCGGCAGGACAGCAGAAGAGCGTGACCCCAGCGCCATCGACACGAAGGAGCGGACCGAGGCCCAGCAAGCACGGACCGGCTGATCGTCTCTCGACGGCCTGAGTCGGCGCTCGGGCCGTCGTGATTCTCCGGGGAGCCATCCGAACAGGAGAGACCATCAATTGACCGACGAGCAGCAGGGCGGGACCGCGCCCGAGCCGGAGGCGACCGCCGCCGCCCCCGATGAGGCGCCCCAGGTCGCCGTCGCCGTCGCCGACGAGCCCGCCGAGATCGCCGAGGCCGTCGCCGAGGCGGAGATCGCCGAGGAGGCCATCGCCGCCGAGGCGGTCGCCGAGATCCTCGATGACAGTCGCCGCCGACGAGACCGCCCTCGAGGCCGCCGCCGGCGCGGAGATCGACCGACTGGTCGACGCCGCCGCCGCGAACGACGCCAACGCCGAGCTCGCCGCCGCCGATGCCGCCGACGTGCGTCGAGACGGTCGCCGCGGTCGAGGCCGTCGAGGAAGCCGCGGCCGCCGACGCGATCGCCGACATCGTCGAGACGGTCGCCGCCGACGAGGTCGACCGCTCGAGACCGTCGCTGCCGTGGTCGAAGTGTCCGCCGCCGACGAGGCGCGCCGCGGAGCTGGCCGACGAGATCGCCGACGCCCCGGCTGCCGGCCGAGGACGACGACGCCCGAGCCGCCGCGCGACCTCGGCCCCGAGCCATCGACGATGGCGGAGCTGCTCGCCGAGCAGGACGCCGACATCAGGAGCTTCAAGCACGGCGACGTCGTCGAGGGCACGGTCGTCCGGATCGACAAGGACGAGATCCTCGTCGACATCGGCGCGAAGAGCGAGGGCGTCGTCTCGCAACCGCGAGCTCTACGGCCGGAACGCCGAGACGCAGCCCGCGCTCGCCATCGGCGACACGGTCCTGGTCTACGTCCTCCAGCCCGAGTCGCAGGAGGGCCACGTCGTCCTGTCGCTCCGGCGCGCCGGCCTCGAGCGCAAGTGGCGCTCGATGCAGGAGCAGTTCGAGAGCGGGCGTGATCATCGAGGCGCCGGTCATCGACCACAACAAGGGCGGCCTCATCGTCGACTGCGGGATCCGCGGCTTCGTGCCGATCAGCCAGATCGTCGACTTCCCGCGCCGACCGCAGAACGACCAGCCGCGCGACGCGGCCCAGGAGATCGCCGAGAAGCTCCAGCCGTTCGTCGGCCGCCGGCTCCGGCTCAAGATCCTCGAGGTCAACCGCAAGGCGAACCGGCTCATCCTGTCCGAGAAGGTCGCCCTCTACGAGGAGCGCCGCGAGAAGCGCGACGAGCTGTTCAGCAGCCTCCAGGTCGGCCAGAAGGTCACCGGCACGGTCCGCTCGATCGCGCCGTTCGGCGTCTTCGTCGACCTCGGCGGGATCGACGGCCTCGTCCACAAGAGCGAGCTCAGCTGGAACAAGGTCAACAACCCCGAGTCCGGCTACCAGGTCGGCGACGAGGTCGAGGCCGAGGTCATCGACATCAACCACGAGCGCGGCCGGATCAGCCTGTCGATCCGCCGCCTCCAGCCGGATCCGTGGCACTCGACGGTGGCCGACTTCAAGGTCGGCGACGTCATCGACGGCACGGTCACCAAGCTCGTCAACTTCGGCGCGTTCGTGCGCGTCCGCGACGGCCTCGAGGGCCTCATCCACATCAGCGAGCTGTCCCACCAGCGCGTCGCCCACCCGGGCGACGTCGTCCGCGAGGGCCAGACGCTCAAGCTCAAGATCATCTCGCTCGACTCCGAGCGCCATCGCCTCGGCCTCAGCCTCAAGCAGGCCGAGGAGCCGCCGGCCCGACCGGCCGCCCGGAGCCCGGGCCGGCTGGCGCCAGCGCACCGCGCGGCGAGCGCCGCCCGCGGCCGGAGCGCGGCTACTCGATGGCCGACGCCGTCCAGGAGCCCGAGGGCGGGATCGACAACACGCTGGCCGCGGCGTTCGCCCAGGTCCGCCAGCAGCTCGCCGCGGCCGAGGTCGAGGACGTCGCCGAGAGCGGTCGCCGAGGCCGAGGCCGTCGAGGCGGCCGCCGCCGACGACGTCGGTCGCCGAGATCGTCGCGTCGGTCGCCGAGGCCGAGGCCGTCGAGGAGGCCGCCGCCGCCGAGGCGGTCGCCGAGATCGCCGCGAGCCGTCGCCGCCGACGAGGCCGCCGCTCGAGGCGGCCGCAGCCGACGAGGCGGCACGGCTCGACGACGCCGCCGAGGCCAACGATGCCGAGCGTCGAGCCGGCCGCCGAGGCCGCCGTCGGCGTGATCGAGACGGTCGCCGAGACGGAGGCGGCCGAGGAGGCCGCCGCCGAGGCCGCGGCCGAGGAGATCGTCGCGTCGGTCGCCGCCGACGAGGCCGAGCCCTGGAGGCCGAGGCCGCCGACGCGATCGACGCGATCGGCGAGGCGGTCGACGCCGACGCGGCCGAGATCGAGGCCGACGGCGCCGCGGCGATCGAGCGAGATCGCCGAGGAGACCATGGACGGAGAACACGAAGGGCTGACGGCGTCGCGCCCGAGACCCACGGCCCGTCGGACCACCCCGGCGGGCCGTTCGATTCGCGGCCGCGCATCCGGCCGCGGCCGGCCGGCGAATCCATCGGTGACCGCGTCGACGGGCACGTCCCGTCCCGTGGTTGCCAGCCGGGGCCGCCGTGCTAGCATGACCCGGGCGCCCACGAGGCCGCCCAGGAGAGGAACAGGCGTTCGACCGGATGGATCGCTTCGACAAGTTCACGGATCGCGCGCGCAAGGTCCTGACCCTCGCCCAGGACGAGGCCCAGCGGTTCAACCACAACTACATCGGGACCGAGCACCTGCTGCTCGGCCTCGTCCGCGAGGGCGAGGGCGTCGCCGCGCGCGTCCTCGAGAACATGAACGTCGAGCTGGCCAAGGTCCGGACCGCCGTCGAGTTCATCATCGGTCGCGGCGACCGGCCGGTCGTCGGCGAGGTCGGCCTGACGCCGCGGGCGAAGCGGGTCATCGAGCTCGCGATCGACGAGGCCCGCCGGCTCGGCCACAACTACATCGGCACGGAGCACCTCCTCCTCGGCCTCGTCCGCGAGGGCGAGGGGATCGCCGCCGGCGTCCTCGAGTCGCTCGGCGTCAACCTCGACAAGGTCCGCCACGAGGTCATCCGGGTCCTGTCCCAGAGCTCGTCGCGCGGGCCGCCGCCCAGGAGACGAAGCGGGCCAGCAAGACGCCCGACGGTCGACCAGCTCGGGATCAACCTCACCGAGGCCGCCCGGGCCGGCAAGCTCGATCCGGTCATCGGCCGCGAGAAGGAGATCGAGCGGGTCATCCAGATCCTGTCGCGCCGGACGAAGAACAACCCGGCGCTGATCGGCGAGCCGGGCGTCGGCAAGACGGCCATCGCCGAGGGCCTCGCCCACCGGATCGTCAACGGCGACGTGCCCGAGACGCTGCTCAACAAGCGCGTCCTGACCCTCGACATCGGGTCGCTCGTCGCCGGCACGAAGTACCGCGGCGAGTTCGAGGAGCGGCTCAAGAAGATCATCGAGGAGCTGCGCAACACGAACGACGCGATCCTGTTCATCGACGAGCTCCACACGCTCGTCGGGGCCGGCGCCGCCGAGGGCGCGATCGACGCGGCCAACATCCTCAAGCCGCCGCTCGCGCGCGGCGAGCTCCAGTGCATCGGCGCGACGACGCTCGACGAGTACCGCAAGTACATCGAGCGCGACGCCGCCCTCGAGCGCCGCTTCCAGCCGGTCATGGTCGAGGAGCCGACCCTCGAGCAGACGATCGAGATCCTCATCGGCATCCGCGAGCGCTACGAGCAGCACCACAAGGTCACGATCACGGACGAGGCGGTCCGGGCCGCGGCCGACCTGTCGATCCGCTACATCACCGACCGCCACCTGCCGGACAAGGCGATCGACCTGATCGACGAGGCCGGCCAGCCGGGTCCGGCTGCGCTACGCCTCGGCGCCGCCCGCGCTGCGCGAGGCCCAGAAGGAGCTCGAGCGGCTCGACCAAGGAGAAGGACGCCGCGATCAACGCCCAGGAGTACGAGGAGGCGGCCCGCCTGCGCGAGGCCGAGGCGACCGCCAAGGAGAAGGTCGAGGCGCTGCGCGCCGAGTGGCAGGCCCAGGTCTCGGGCGACCAGCCGACGGTCGACGAGGAGGAGATCGCCCAGGTCGTCGCGATGTGGACCGGGATCCCGGTGACGCGGATCGCCCAGGAGGAGTCCGAGCGGCTGCTCCACATGGAGGAGGCCCTCCACGACCGGGTGATCGGCCAGCAGGAGGCGATCGAGACGGTCTCGAAGGCGGTCCGTCGGGCGCGGGCCGGCCTCAAGGATCCCAAGCGGCCGATCGGCTCGTTCATCTTCCTCGGCCCCACCGGCGTCGGCAAGACGGAGCTGGCCAAGGCCCTCGCCGAGTTCATGTTCGGCAGCGAGGACGCGCTCATCAAGATCGACATGAGCGAGTTCATGGAGCGCCACAACGTGAGCCGGCTGGTCGGGGCGCCGCCCGGCTACGTCGGGTTCGACGAGGGCGGCCAGCTGACCGAGGCGGTCCGCCGCAAGAGCTACTGCGTCGTCCTGCTCGACGAGGTCGAGAAGGCCCACCCGGAGGTCTTCAACATCCTCCTCCAGATCCTGGAGGACGGCCACCTCGTCGGACGCCAAGGGCCGCCGGGTCGACTTCCGCAACACGATCATCATCATGACCTCGAACCTCGGCGCCAGGCAGCTCCAGACGAACTCGTCGCTCGGCTTCCGGGTCCAGGGCGACACCGACGAGGCCCGCGCCCAGGTCTCCTACGAGCTCATGCGCGACAAGGTCCAGCAGGAGCTCAAGCAGAGCTTCCGGCCGGAGTTCCTCAACCGGATCGACGCGACCGTCGTCTTCCGCACCCTGACCGTCGAGGAGATCCGCGAGATCGTCGACCTGATGCTGGCCCGGGTGCGCGACCAGCTCCGGGCCCAGCAGATGTCGCTCGAGGTCACCCAGGCGGCCAAGGAGCACATCATCAAGCTCGGGCTACGACGTGGCCTACGGCGCCCGGCCGCTGCGCCGGGTCATCCAGAACATGATCGAGGACGTCCTCGCCGAGCACCTCCTGCTCGGCCAGTACGAGCCGGGCACGACGATCGTCGTCGACAAGGGCGAGGAGGCCGGCCTCGAGATCCACGCCGCCGACGAGAAGACGCCCGTCGAAGCGCACTGACGGCCGACCGGCCCGTGGCCCAGCCCCAGAGCCGCTACGTCTGCCAGGCCTGCGGCGACGCCTTCCTCCGCTGGGAGGGCCAGTGCCGGACCTGCGGCGCCTGGAACACCCTCGTCGAGACCGTCGTCCGCGAGTCCGCCCGTTCGGCCCGGGCGGCCGGCCCGGTCGCGGCCGGCGATCGGGGCGGCCGCGCCCGCAGCCCCTCGCCGAGGTCGTCGAGCCCGAGGTCCCGCGACTGCCCGGTCGGGATCGGCGAGCTCGACCGGGTCCTCGGCGGCGGCCTCGTGCCGGGCTCGCTCGTCCTCGTCGGCGGCGAGCCCGGGATCGGCAAGTCGACGCTCCTGCTCCAGGCCGCGGCCGGGGTCGCCGGTCGGCTGGCCTCGGCCGGCGGCCACGTCCTGTACGCGACCGGCGAGGAATCGGCCGGGCAGGTCCGCCTGCGGGCCGCCCGCCTCGGGCTGCTCGACGGGCCGGCCGGCGACGGCGTCCGGGTCCTCGCCGAGAACGAGATCGGGCGCGATCGTCGAGCTCGCGCGCGAGCGACCGACCCGGCCTCGTGATCGTCGACTCGATCCAGACGGCGACGGTCGACGAGCTCGACGGTCCGGCCGGGCAGCGTCGGCCAGGTCCGCGAGGCCGCGCTCCGCCTGATGGAGCTGGCCAAGGGCGACGGGATCGCGGTCGTCCTCGTCGGGCACGTGACCAAGGACGGCACGCATCGCCGGACCGAAGACGCTCGAGCACCTCGTCGACGCCGTCCTCGGACTCGAGGGCGAGCGGTCGGCCGGCCTGCGCCTGCTCCGGGCGTCGAAGAACCGGTTCGGCTCGACCGAGGAGGTCGGCGTCTTCGAGATGGGCGAGCTCGGCCTCGCGAGGTCACCGACCCGGCCCGGGCGTTCCTCGTCGAGCACGACGGCGCGGCCCCGGGAGCGTCGTCGCGCCGACGCTCGAGGGCAGCCGGCCGCTCCTCGTCGAGGTCCAGGCGCTCGTCGCCCCGGTCGGCTACGGGACGCCCGCGGCGGACGGCGTCGGGCTCGACCCGAACCGGCTCGCCCTGCTCGTGGCCGTCCTCGGCCGGCGGGCCGGGATCGGTCTCGGCAGCCACGACGTCTACGCCAACCTCGCCGGCGGGCTCAGCCTCGACGAGCCCGGCCTCGACCTGCCCGCTCGCGCTCGCCCTCGCCTCGTCGCTGCGCGACCGGCCGGTCCGGCCCGGGACCGTCGCGATCGGCGAGGTCGGGCTGCTCGGCGAGCTGCGCAGCGTGTCCGGGCTCGAGCGGCGCCTGCGCGAGGCGGCCCGCCTCGGCTTCGTCCGGGCGGTCGTCCCGCGTCCGCCGCGCGGCGGGCCGCCGCCGGTGGTCGACGGGCTCGACGTCGTCGCCGTCGGCACGCTCCGCGACGCGATCGGCGCGGCGCTCGAGACGACGTCGCCGGCCCGGCGATGCTAGGCTGACGCCCGCACCGCGGACTGCGGCCGCGGCCTCATCCGTCGTCGACGTCGGGAGCGCTGCCCACCACCGTGATCCGCAACATCCGCATCCTCGGCGCCGCACTCGGCGGGCTCGTCGGCCTGTCGCTGGCCGTCGTCGCTCGGCGGGGTCTTCGACCAGGGCGGCCCTACTCCGGGTTCTTCATCGCCGCCTGGGTCGTCGCCTGGATCGTCGTCGGCTTCGCGATCCTGCCCTACCTGACGGTCGTGCCCGCCGCGTGGCTGGTCCGCAGCGCGCAGGAGCTGTCGACCGCCGAGTTCGTGACGGCGGTCGCTCGGCCTGCTCATCGGCCTGCTGATGGGCCTCCTCCTCGGCTTCCCGCTGTCGGCCCTGCCCCCGCCGCTCGGGACGTGGCTGCCGCTCGGCGTCTCGATCACCCTGGGGCTCGGCATGGTCGGCCTGACCGTGGCCAAGCGCCACGACCTCGTCGATCGCCGCCGAGGCGATCGGCATCTTCCGGCGACCGGAGCCCGAGGACGGTGGCCTCCGGCGCGGCGACCCGCACATCGTCGTCGACACGAGCGCGATCATCGACGGCCGGATCGCCGACATCGCCGAGTCCGGCTTCCTCTACGGGACGCTCGTCGTGCCCGCGCGTCGTGCTCGACGAGCTGCAGCAGATCGCCGACAGCGCCGACACGCTGCGCCGCAACCGCGGCCGGCGCGGCCTCGAGATCCTGGCCCGGCTGCAGAAGGACTCGCCGACCCCGGTCGAGATCGTGATCGACGACTTCCCCGACATCACCGAGGTCGACGCCAAGCTCGTCGCGCTGGCCAAGCGCCGGAGCGGGGCGATCCTGACCAACGACTTCAACCTCAACCGGGTCGCCGAGCTCCAGGGCCTCCGGGTCCTGAACGTCAACTCGCTGGCCAACGCGGTGAAGCCGGCCGTGCTGCCCGGCGAGGAGCTCCGGGTCCGGGTCATCCAGGAGGGCAAGGAGCCCGGCCAGGGCGTCGGCTTCCTCGACGACGGGACGATGATCGTCGTCGAGGGCGGCGCCCGGTTCATCGACAAGGACCTCGACGTCGCCGTGACCCGCGTCCTCCAGACGGTGGCCGGGCGGATGATCTTCGCCCAGCCGCGCCTCGAGTGACCGGGTCGCCCGGCGGCCCGACGGCGCGCGACGGGCTCGCGGCATCCGCTCGCGACGACGGGCTGGCCACGGCGCGGACGCGATCGTCGTCGCAGCCGGCTCGTCGAGTCGGATGGCCGGCATCGACAAGCTCGCCACGCCGATCGGCGATCGGCCGCTGCTCGCCTGGACGCTCGCGGCGCTGGCGGCCGCGCCCGGAGGTCGACCGGATCGTCGTCGTCGTGGCCGCCGGCGCCGTGGCGACGTGCGCGCCGCGACGTGGCTGCCGGCCAAGGTCGTCGCGGTCGTCGCCGGCGGCGACCGCCGCCAGGACTCGGTGGCGGCCGGTTTCGCGGCCCTCGATCGTTGGGCGAGCCGGCGACGATCGCGTGGTCCTCGTCCACGACGGCGCGCGACCGGTGGTCTCGGCCGAGCTCGTCGGCGCGGTCGCCCGGGCGGCGGCGGCCCACGGCGCCGCGATCCCGGTCGTGCCGATCGTCGAGACGCTCAAGCGGCTCGACGGCGAGTGGGTCGGCGCCACCGTCGACCGCCGCGAGCTCGGCGCGGCCCAGACGCCGCAGGGCGTCCGGCGGGGTCTGCTGGTCGGGCGTTCGGACGCGTTCCGGAGGCGCCGACCGCGGTCTGGACCGATGAGGCCGCCCTGCTCGAGGCCTGTAGAATCCCGGTCCATGCGATCCCCGGCGAGCCGACCAACCTCAAGGTGACCATGCCCGACGACCTCGGCCGGGCCGAGCTCGTCCTGCTCGGCGCACGCCCGACCCGGTTCGGCTTCGGCGACGACAGCCACCCGTTCGGGCCGGGCGAGCCGCTCGCCCTCGGCGGGATCGCGATCGACGGCGCCCCCCGCCTCCACGGCCACTCGGACGGCGACGTCGCGCTCCACGCCGTGGCCGATGCGCTCCTCGGCGCGGCCGGCCTCGGCGACCTCGGGCGGATCTTCCCGGCGGGACCGGCGACCCCGCGCGGGATCGCCAGCGGCGAGCTCGTCCAGGAGGTCGTCCGCCGGCTGGCGGCGAACGGGCTGCGCCCCGCCCCGGTCGACCTGACGATCGTCGGCGCGCGACCGCGCCTCGGCGACCGCCTCGACGGCATGCGGCGGCGATCGCCGACCTGCTCGGGCTGGCCACCGATCGGGTCAACGTCAAGGCGTCGACCGGCAACCTGGCCGGCTTCGAGGGCGCCGGTCGCGGCATCGCCGCCCGGGCCGTCGCGATCGTCGAGCCGATCCGATGACCGTCCGCCTGCACGACACGCTGACCGGGGAGCAGCGTGACCTCGAGCCGCTCGAGCCCGGCCACGTCCGGATCTACAGCTGCGGGCCGACCGTCTACGGCCCGGCCCACATCGGCAACTTCCGGTCGTTCCTGTTCGCCGACCTGCTCGTCCGCCACCTGCGCTACCGGGGCTTCCGGGTGACCTGGGTGATGAACGTCACCGACATCGACGACAAGATCATCCGGCGGGCCGCCGAGGGCGGCGAGACGATCGGCGCCCTGACCGACCGCTGGACCGACCAATTCCTCGAGGACGCGCGGACGCTGCGGATGACCGAGCCCGACGTCCTGCCGCGGGCGACCGGCCACATCGACGAGATCGTCGGCCTCGTCGAGACCCTGTTCGCCACGGGCCATGC
Organism: uncultured Chloroflexia bacterium; assembly: GCA_963783135.1. Classification (GTDB taxonomy): domain Bacteria; phylum Chloroflexota; class Limnocylindria; order Limnocylindrales; family CSP1-4; genus Chersky-267. The sequence continues at coordinate 16,868 of CAWAMH010000007.1, forward strand.
CTATCGGACCGACGACGGCTCGATCTTCTTCCGGATCGCCTCGTGGCCGGCCTACGGCCGGCTGGCCCGGCTCGATCCCGACCAGCTCCGGGTGGGGGAGCGGGTCGAGGCCGACGAGTACGCCAAGGACGACGTCCGCGACTTCGCGCTCTGGAAGGGCCACAAGCCGGGCGAGCCGGCTGGAAGACGACGATCGGCGCCGGCCGGCCGGGCTGGCACATCGAGTGCTCGGCGATGAGCATGAAGCACCTCGGCGAGACCTTCGACATCCACACCGGCGGGGTCGACCTCATCTTCCCGCACCACGAGGACGAGATCGCCCAGAGCGAGGCGGCGACCGGACGCCCGTTCGTCCGGACCTGGCTCCACTGCGCCCACCTCCAGATGGGCGGCTCGAAGATGGCCAGGTCGGAGGGCAACATCGCCCGGGTCGGCGACCTCCTCGAGCGAGGCGTCTCGGCGCGCGCGCTGCGCTACGCGCTGATCTCGGCCCACTACCGGACGGGTCTCAGCTGGTCGGAGGCGTCGCTGACGGCCGCGGCCGCGGCGATCGAGCGGCTCGACGCGGTCGTCGCGGCGCTGGCGACCTATCGCGAGGAGCGCCCGGACGACCCGACCCTGCCGGCCGTGCTCGAGGCGGGCCGGACGGCGTTCGGGGCCGCGCTCGACGACGACCTCAACGTCTCGCCGGCGCTCGCCGCGCTGTTCGACCTGGTCCGCGAGCTCAACCGGCGGATCGATGCGCGCAGCCTGTCGACGGCCGATGCGGGCCGTGGCGCGGCTGTGCTCGCCGAGCTCGACGATGTGCTCGGGATCGGGCCCGACACGACCTCGGAGGGCCTCGATCCATCGCTCCAGGCGCTCCTCGACGCCCGCGCCGAGGCCAGGCGAGCAGCGCGACTGGGCCGCGTCGGACCGACTCCGTGACGAGCTGGCCGAGGCCGGGATCGTGGTCGAGGACACGCGCGACGGCCAGCGCTGGCGACGGATCGGCGCAACGGTCGATGGCTAGTCCGAAGCGCCCGAAACCCGATCGATCCGGCGACCGTGACGCCGGCGCCGGTCGCGGGCGTCCGAGCGGCGGGCGGCCGCCGGGGAGCCAGCGTCCCGGCGGGCCGTCACGGCCCGGCGGCTCGCCACCGGGCGGCCGCCGTCCGGCCTTCGGCCTGCGTGGGGCCGATGGGTCGCCACCAGACCGGGATCCGCGCGATGCGCCCCGCGGGCGCAGCGGCGGCGCCCACGACATCCCCGACGGCCCGGGTGGTCCGCCCGACGACCGGCGCGGGTGGGCCGGTGGCCAGCGCCCGTCCGGCGGCTTCGGGCGTCCGGATCGTCGATCGTCCGGGTCACGACCGCCCGGCGGACGATCGAGCGGACGACCTCCGGGTGATTGGCGGGGACGACCCGACGACCGTCCGCAGTCGGGCGCCGATCGCCCACGACCCAGCTACGACGCCCGTCCCGGCGGTCGGCCCGGCCCCGGGCCCGGGGGTCCGCGGCGGTCGGGGCCGTACCCCGCAGGACCGAGGCCCGGCGGCGCCCACCCCGGCGGACCGAGGCCGGGCGGTCCGCGCCCGGCGACCGAGGCCCGGCGGTCCGCGTCCGGGCGGTCCGCGCCCAAGTGGACCACCGCGCTCGAGTCCGATGGAAGATCCGGCGGAGGGTCCGTTCGACCCGGGCGGAGGTCCGGCCGGGCCGCCCGCCTTCGACCGACGGCCACCCGGGGCTCGCCCGTATGGCGCACGCCCGCCGAACAGCGGCCCGCGTCCATACGGTGCCCGTCCGCACGACCCACGGGCGCGACCGTACGGAGCCCGGCCGCCCGACACTCGACCGCCGGGGTCCGGCCGGCCGGGGGCCGCCCGTACGGCGTTCGACCCGATGGTCCGTCGGGTCCGCCGCCGCGCCCCTGGTCGGCGCCGGGGGCGGGGCCATGGGCTGCCGAACGCGTACCGGCCGGGTCCATCGGCGCCGAGGGTCGACCTGGTCGACCTCGAGACCGACGAGCTCGTCGCCGGTCGCCGGCCAGTCGAGGAGGCGTTCGTCGCCCGCCGCGAGGCGCGCCGCTTGCTCGTCGTGCCGCAACGCCGTCAGGCGCTCGAGAAGCTCGTGCTCCACGCCACGAGCCTGCGGATCCCGATCGTCGAGGTCGAGGGTGGCACGCTGACCGCGCTGGCCGGCTTCGACGGCCACCAGGGGGTCGCGCTCGTGGTCGCGCCGCGTCGGTACGCCGACGTCGACGAGATCCTCGCCCGGGCGATCGAGCGCGACGAGCCGGCGTTCGTGCTCGTGCTCGACTCGCTCGAGGACCCGCAGAACGTCGGCACGCTGCTGCGCAGCGCCGAGGCGGCGGCTGCCCACGGCGTCGTCTACCCGACGCATCGCCAGGCGCCGCTGACCCCGTCGGCGATCAAGGCCTCGGCCGGCGCGGTCGAGCACCTGCTGCTGGCGCCGGTCGACGACCTGCCGGGGGCGCTGGCGGATCTCCACGTCCGCGGGCTTCGGATCGTCGGGGCCGACGCGGACGCCCCGCTGACGGTCCGCGAGGCCGACCTGCGCGGCCCGATCGCGCTCGTCGTCGGGAGCGAAGGGCAGGGGCTCGGCCCGGCGGTCCGCCGGCGCTGCGACCTGCTCGTGCGGATCCCGATGCGCGGTGCCGTCGGGTCGCTGAATGCATCGGTCGCCGGCTCGATCCTGCTCTACGAGGCGTCGACCCAGCGTGGGATCCCGGAGGCCCGGCCCAGCGGCGTTCCCGGAGCCGACCGCCGACCATCGCGGGCCGGCGCCCGAGCCGACGGCCGTCGTGCCGGCAGCCGAGTCGACGGATGAGGCCGCCGCCGGGAGCGACCCGGTGGCCGAGGCCGGAGCCGACGCGGTCGCGGAGCCGGGTGCGGCCGACGCTCAGGGGCCGGCCTCCGCCGGGCCGGTCGGGTCGAAGCGTGGACGCACGAAGGCGACGACCACCGGTTCCGCGGCGCCCAGGGCAGCCAAGGCGCCGAGGACCGCACCGGCGCTCCGGGCCGCCGGGGTGGCGAAGTCCTCGGCGACGGCCGCAACGGCCAAGGTCGAACGGCAAGCGCAGCCGCAAGACCGCACCGCGGCCGACCGCCAAGCCGCCGAGCCGCCGAACCGCGGCCGGCCGCCAGGCGAAGACCGCCGGCGAGCGCCGCAGGCACCGCCGAGGACCCGCGGCCGAGGCGCCCAAGCGCAGGCACTAGCGCGAAGGCGCCGGGGCCGCGGTCGGCCAAGCTCGCGACGCCAGGGCTCAGACCGCGCCGGACGAGGCCCCGCCGCCGGCCGACGGTCGACGACTCGGCCGATCTGCTGCCCGGCGAGCCCAAGCGCGGTTGACGCTGTCGGGCGCGGCCGCCCTATCATTCCCGGGCGCCACAGGGTCACCTGCGGTATGGTCCTGCGCGCGCCGACGTAGCTCAATTGGTAGAGCAGCGGTTTTGTAAACCGCCGGTTCCGGGTTCGAGTCCCGTCGTCGGCTCCAGCGCGAATCATCGCGTGCCGGGTGCACCACGACGCCGCAGCGTCACCGGACACGCTCAGTGGGTAGGTTGAGCAGGTGGTGAGCTCCGCTGACTGTAGATCAGCCGTCTTCGACTGTGGGGGTTCAATTCCCTCCCTGCCCACCATCATCCTCAGGGTTCGACCGGGCCCACATAGCTCAGCTGGCAGAGCACTTCCTTGGTAAGGAAGAGGTCATCGGTTCAAGTCCGATTGTGGGCTCCATCATCGCGGTCGCGACCGGCCAGATGACCACCCCGCCGGCCGGCCAGCGTGGCCGACCACCCGCGGCGGCGCGGCCGCCGCGAAGCAGCATCGACAGTCTGGAGTAAGCGCTCACGTGGCGAAGAAGAAGTTCGAGCGGACCAAGCCGCACGTCAACATCGGCACGATCGGTCACATCGACCACGGCAAGACGAGCCTGACCGCGGCGATCACCAAGTACCTCGCCCTCAAGGGCGAGGCGGAGTACCGCGCCTTCGACACGATCGACAACGCGCCCGAGGAGCGCGAGCGCGGGATCACGATCGCGATCGCCCACGTCGAGTACGAGACCGACGCAGCGCCACTACGCCCACGTCGACTGCCCCGGCCACGCCGACTACATCAAGAACATGATCACCGGCGCCGCCCAGATGGACGGCGCGATCCTGGTCGTGGCCGCGACCGACGGCCCGATGCCCCAGACCCGCGAGCACATCCTGCTGGCCCGCCAGGTCGAGGTCCCCTACATCGTCGTCTTCCTCAACAAGTGCGACGCGGTCGACGATCCCGAGCTGCTCGACCTGGTCGAGCTCGAGGTCCGCGAGCTGCTGACGCAAGTACGACTTCCCGGGCGACGACATCCCGGTCATCCGCGGCTCGCGCGTTGAAGGCGCTCGAGGCCGGCGACGACCCGGCCGACCCGGCCTACGCCCCGATCCAGGAGCTGATGGACGCGGTCGACTCGTACATCCCGACCCCCGAGCGGGCGATCGACAAGCCGTTCCTGATGCCGGTCGAGGACGTCTTCGGGATCAAGGGCCGGGGCACCGTCGCCACCGGGCGGATCGAGCGCGGCATGGTCAAGGTCGGCGACGAGGTCGAGCTGGTCGGGGTCAAGCCGACCCGCAAGATCGTCGTCACCGGCGTCGAGATGTTCAAGAAGCTGCTCGACCAGGGCCAGGCCGGCGACAACGTCGGCTGCCTGATCCGGGGCATCGAGCGCGAGGAGATCGAGCGCGGCCAGGTCCTGGCCAAGACCGGCTCGGTCAAGCCGCACACCAAGTTCACCGCCCAGGTCTACGTCCTGACCAAGGAGGAGGGCGGTCGCCACACCCCGTTCTACAACGGCTACCGGCCGCAGTTCTACCTGCGCACGACCGACGTGACCGGGGCGATCGGCCTGCCCGACGGGGCCGAGATGATCATGCCCGGCGACAACGTCGAGATGATCGGTCGAGCTGATCACCCCGATCGCCATCGAGATCGGCCAGCGCTTCGCCATCCGCGAGGGTGGCCGGACCGTCGGCGCCGGCGCCATCGTCAGCATCATCGAGTAGGACGATGGCGAAGGCCGAGAACCGTCCGGTGATCCTGCTCGCGTGCACCGAGTGCCGCGAGCGGACCTACGCGACGCGGAAGAGCAAGCGGAACGATCCCAACCGGATCGAGCTCATGAAATACTGTCCGCGCGAGCGCCGCCACACGCTTCATCGCGAGGCGAAGTAGCGGCGCATCGAAGGGGTGTAGCTCAATTGGCAGAGCACCGGTCTCCAAAACCGGCGGTTGTAGGTTCGAGTCCTATCGCCCCTGCCACCCCGTCTCCCATCCGTACCTGAAGGCATCGAACCCCAGTGTTGCAACGGATCCGTCGCTTCCTCGACGAGTCATGGTCGGAGCTGAAGAAGGTCACCTGGCCGACCCGCCAGCAGACCCTGAACCTCACGTTCCTGGTCTTCCTGGTCAGCTTCGTCGTGGGCGTCTTCATCTCCGTCGTGGACTTCGTGTTCAGCCAGGGCCTCCACTTCATCCAGACGCTGGGCTAGGGTGGACACGATGACCGACATGACGACCGAGACCCAGACGCCCCAGAAGCACTGGTACGTCATCCACACCTACTCGGGCTACGAGAACAAGGTCAAGACGAACCTCGAGCACCGGATCGAGTCGATGGGCATGGACGACAAGATCTTCCAGGTCCTCGTCCCGATGGAGGACGAGATCGAGATCCGCCAGGGCCAGCGCCACACCGTCCAGAAGAAGGTCTACCCGGGCTACGTCCTCGTCGAGATGATCCTCGACCCGGACAGCTGGTTCGTCGTCCGCAACACGCCGGGCGTGACGAGCTTCGTCGGCGGCGGCAACATCCCCGGCCAGCGCAACGAGCCGATCCCGCTCGCCGACCACGAGGTCAAGCAGATCCTCCGGACGATGGGCGTCGAGACGCCGAAGTACCGGGTCGCATTCATGAAGGGCCAGAGCGTCCGGGTCACCGACGGGCCGTTCGCCGAGTTCATCGGCACGGTCGACGAGGTCAACCCCGAGCGCAACAAGGTCAAGGTCCTCGTCAGCATCTTCGGCCGGGAGACGCCGGTCGAGCTCGACTTCCTGCAGGTCGAGAAGCTCTGACCGCCCGTCCCATCCCGACCCCCTGAAAGGCACCCACGGTGGCCAAGAAGATCCGGATCGTCCTGACCCTCCAGCTGCCCGCCGGCAAGGCGACGCCCGCCCCGCCGGTCGGGACCGCGCTGGGTCCGCACGGCATCAACATCGTCGAGTTCACGAAGTCCTACAACGAGAAGACCGCCGACAAGACCGGCCAGATCATCCCGGCCCAGATCACGATCTACGAGGACCGCTCGTTCACGTTCATCCTCAAGACGCCGCCCGCCGCCGATCTCCTGCGCAAGGCCGCCGGGATCGAGAAGGGCAGCGGCGACGACCGGTCGTGACAGCGCCGGTCGGGTGACCCGCGACCAGGTCCGCGAGATCGCGACGATCAAGATGACCGACCTCAACGCCAACGACCTCGAGGCCGCCGCCCGCCAGATCGAGGGCACCGCCCGATCGATGGGCATCGAGGTCGTCGGCTAGCCGAGCCACGTCCGCGCGCCGGCCGCGAGACGACCGCCGGACGTCCACCCCGCGCCAGGGGGAGGCCGCAGCCCGGCCGCAGCACCGAGGATCCAGACCATGGCACACGGCAAGAAATACCAGGACGCGGCCAAGCTCGTCGATCACGACGCGGTCTACGCGCCGGCCGAGGCGGCCGAGCTCGTCCGCCAGACGAGCACGGTCAACTTCGACCCGACGGTCGAGGCGCATCTCCGCCTCGGCGTCGACCCGCGCCACGCCGACCAGATGGTCCGCGGCACGGTCGTCCTGCCGCACGGTACCGGCAAGGTCGTCCGGGTCGTCGTGTTCGCCCAGGGCGAGAAGGCCCAGGAGGCGCTCCGCAACGGCGCCGACGAGGTCGGCGCCGAGGACCTGGTCAAGAAGATCGAGGCCGGCTGGATCGAGTTCGACGTCGCCCTCGCGACGCCCGACACGATGGGCATGGTCGGCCGGCTCGGCAAGGTCCTCGGCCGCAAGGGCCTGATGCCGAACCCGAAGTCGGGCACGATCACGTTCGACATCGAGCGGGCGCTCAAGGAGGTCAAGGGCGGCCGGGTCGAGTTCAAGGTCGACAAGGGCGCGATCATCCACGTCGCCTTCGGCAAGGGCAGCTTCGAGGCCGACGAGCTCGTCGCCAACCTGGCCGCGCTCGTCGACGCGATCAACCGGGCCAAGCCGGCCGGCGCCAAGGGCCAGTACCTCAAGACGCTGTCGATCGCCAGCACGATGGGCCCGGGCATCCGGGTCGACATCCCGGCGCGTCCTCGCTGCGGCGGTGGCCTGACCCCGAGACCCCGCGGCCGAGGCGATCGGCGGCGGCACCAGACGCGGCGACGGTCGGCGGGCTGACCCACCGGCGCGTCGCCTGACAATCGAACACGACGGACGCCCAAGACAGCCTGCGCCCGCGGACCGCGCCTCTCCCAAGCGGGATGGGACGGTCGGGGCTTGAACCGCCGGACCGGACCGGGACCTCCCCGGGGACGACGGCGAGCACGCCGAGGCAGGACCAGCCTCCCGAAGGACGGGTGGCGCCACCCTGCGGACGCAAGTGGACCGTCGCAGGGGTCGACCCGGCCGCGATGCCGGATCGGCGCCACCGTCGCGCGCCGGCTGCGCGCCCGCACACGGGAGGTCATCCATGCCGACCGAGGCCAAGCGAGAGACGGTCGCCGCGCTGAAGGAGGAGCTCTCCTCCAGCTCGACGCTCATCGTCTCGGAGTACCGCGGCCTCAAGGTGGGCGAGATCGCCGAGATCCGGCGGTCGCTCCGCAAGCAGGACGTGTCGTACCGGGTCGTCAAGAACCGGCTCATGCGGATCGCCGCGGCCGAGTCGGGCAACGAGGCCCTGTCGCCGCTGCTCGAGGGTCCGACCGCGATCGCGTTCGGCACCGGTGACGAGTCGACGATCGCCAAGGCGGTCCTCGACGCGACCCGGCCGTTCAAGATCGTCAAGGTCAAGGGGGCCATCCTCAACGGCCGCTCGATCGACGCCGACGGGGTCACCCGGCTCGCGACGCTTCCGTCGCGGGACGTGCTCCTCGCCCAGATCGCCGGGGCGATCGCCGCTCCGATGGCCGGGCTCGCCGGCCTGTTCGACGCTCCGCTCCGCGACATCGCGGGTGGCATCGGCGCGCTCGCCGATCGCCGTGCCAGCGAGTCCTGATCGCTCACCACCGACCGACCACCCGTCCGGGTCCCAGCGGACCCGACCCGACACATCCAGGAGGATCCACCCCATGGCGACCCTTACCGCCGACCAGCTCATCGAGGCGTTCGAGAAGATGACCGTCCTCGAGCTGTCGGAGTTCAAGAAGAAGTTCGAGGACCGGTTCGGCGTCACCGCCGCCGCTCCGGTCGCGGTCGCCGCCGCGGCCGCCCCGGGCGCCGCACCGGCCGAGGCCGCCGCCGCCGAGGAGCAGACCGAGTTCACCGCGACCTTGACCGAGATCGGGCCGAACAAGATCCCGGTCATCAAGGTCGTCCGCGAGCTCACCGGGCTCGGCCTCAAGGAGGCCAAGGACCTCGTCGACGCGTCGCCGAAGGCGGTCAAGGAAGGCGTGACCAAGGACGAGGCCGAGAAGATCAAGGCCGCCCTCGAAGAGGTCGGCGGCAAGGTCGAGATCAAGTAACTCCACCGACGGTGGGCGAGTGGCCACCCTCAGCGATGAGTGGCCCCTCGCTCACCGAAGTCCGAGGCGAAGCTCCGCGACGCCATCGGCCTGAGGTTGCGCTCGCTCACGCACGTTCAGTGCGCTCGCTCGCGTGCTCAGCCGCGCCTAGCCTGGCACCGTCCGGTCGGCGAGCTACCGTTCGCCAGCGGAGTCGCTCGCTCCGGCCTGCGCGCCCGGGCGGTGCTCGGGCGCGCCGCTCGGGTCGCCGATCCACCGATCGGGACTTGACGCCGGGCGTCGGTCCGCTACAGTGGCGGCTTCGGGCCCGGCCGTCCGGCCTATTTGACATGGGCTGGAATCGCGGTATCCTACTCCTTCTGTGAGCGCGGCCCTTTCCCTCTTCCCCACACTCCTCGGATAGGAGCGGTTTCATGCTGTCTGCTGAGTCGTCGTCCCGGGCGACCCCGGCCTCGGCGCGCAAGTCGTATGCGCGGATCCCCGAGGTCCTCCCGATCCCGAACCTGATCGAGCTCCAGCTCGATTCGTTCAAGTGGTTCGTCGAGAAGGGTCTGCGCGAGCTGTTCGACGAGATCAGCCCGATCAAGGACTTCACCGGCAAGGTGATGGAGCTCCAGTTCCTCGAGTACGAGTTCGGCCCGCCGAAGTACACCGAGCTCGAGTGCCGGACGAAGGACCTGACCTTCAGCCGCCCGCTCTACGTCAACGTCGAGCTGCTCATCAAGGAGACCGGCGAGATCCAGAAGCAGCGCGTCTACATGGGCGACTTCCCGACGATGACCGACCAGGGGACGTTCATCATCAACGGCGCCGAGCGGGTCGTCGTCTCGCAGCTCGTCCGCTCGCCGGGCGTGTACTACAGCGACACCGAGGATCCGACCAGCGGCCGGACCCTGTTCAGCGCCAAGGTCATCCCGAACCGCGGCGCCTGGCTCGAGTTCGAGACGAGCAACAAGGACCTGCTCTCGGTCAAGGTCGACCGCAAGCGCAAGATCGCGGCGACGACCCTGCTCCGGGCCGTCGGCTACGAGTCGAACGACGAGATCGCCGGCCTGTTCGTGAACGTCGACACGGATCCCGATCATCCGTACATCGCGGCGACGCTCGACAAGGACCTCACGAAGACCCAGCAGGACGCCCTCATCGAGGTCTACAAGAAGCTCCGCCCGGGCGATCCGCCCACCGGCGACAACGCCCGCCAGCTCGTCGAGAGCCTGTTCTTCAACTTCCGCCGCTACGACCTCGGTCGGGTCGGCCGCTACAAGTTCGACAAGAAGCTCGACGCGGTCGCGGCGCGGATGGGCATCGAGCTGCCGCGTGACGAGCGGACGATCACCCGCGAGGACATCGCCGCGATCGTCGGCCACCTGATCGAGCTCAACATCGAGGGCCAGAAGCCGATCGGCGAGCGGCGCTGGACGTCGGACGACATCGACCACCTCGGCAACCGCCGGATCCGGGCCAACGGCGAGCTCATCCAGAACGCCTTCCGGATCGGCCTCCTCCGGATGGAGCGGGTCGTCCGCGAGCGGATGACGATCCAGGAGATCGACAAGGCCACCCCGAACGCGCTCATCAACATCCGGCCCGTCGTGGCCGCGATGAAGGAGTTCTTCGGCGGCAGCCAGCTGTCGCAGTTCATGGACCAGACCAACCCGCTGGCCGAGCTGACGAGCAAGCGTCGCCTGTCGGCCCTCGGGCCCGGCGGCCTGTCGCGCGAGCGAGCCGGCTTCGACGTCCGCGACGTCCACCACAGCCACTACGGCCGGATCTGCCCGATCGAGACGCCGGAAGGGCCGAACATCGGCCTGATCGGGTCGCTCGCGACGTACGGCCGGATCAACAGCTACGGGTTCATCGAGACGCCGTACCGCAAGGTCAAGCGAACGGTCGCCTGGGACGACCCCAAGCTGCGCACGTTCGAGGCCGGCGCGGACCTCACCACCAAGTCCGGTGGCGTCGTCGCTGAAGGCCGGGCCAGCGTTCAACGACGCCGCGGTCGCCGAGCTCAAGAAGCAGAAGGCCCAGGCGTTCCCGATCCGGCCGGTCGTGACCGACGAGATCGAGTACCTGCCGGCCGACGAGGAGGAGCAGCACGTCGTCGCCCAGGCCAACGCGCCGCTCGACGAGGCCGGCCACTTCACCGCCGAGCGGGTCCCGTCGCGCTACCGCGACCAGTTCCCCGAGGCGCGGCCCAACCAGATCGAGTACATGGACGTCTCGCCCAAGCAGGTCGTCTCGGTCGCGACGGCGCTCATCCCGTTCCTCGAGCACGACGACGCCAACCGGGCCCTCATGGGCTCGAACATGCAGCGCCAGGCCGTCCCGCTCCTCGAGCCGGAGGCCCCGATCGTCGGGACCGGCATGGAGGTCCGGGCCGCGCGCGACTCGGGCCAGGTCCTGATCGCCCGCGACGCCGGTGTCGTGACCAGCGTCACCGCCGAGCGGGTCCAGATCGAGACCGACGGCGGCGAGCTCGTCGAGTACCCGCTCCAGAAGTTCGTCCGATCGAACCAGGGGACGTGCATCAACCAGCGCCCGATCGTCGACGTCGGCGCCCGCGTCGCCGCCGGCGAGCCGATCGCCGACTCGAGCTCGACCGATCTCGGCGAGCTGGCCCTCGGCCGGAACGTGCTCGTCGCGTTCATGAGCTGGGAGGGCGGCAACTACGAGGACGCGATCGTCATCAGCGACCGCCTCGTCCGCGACGACCTGTTCACGAGCATCCACATCGAGAAGCACGAGATCGAGGCCCGCGACACGAAGCTCGGCCCCGAGGAGATCACCCGCGACATCCCGAACGTCGGCGAGGAATCGCTCAAGGACCTCGACGAGCAGGGGATCGTCTACGTCGGTGCCGAGGTCGCCCCGGGCGACATCCTCGTCGGCAAGATCACGCCGAAGGGCGAGACCGAGCTGACCGCCGAGGAGCGCCTCCTCCGGGCGATCTTCGGCGAGAAGGCCCGCGAGGTGAAGGACTCGTCGCTCCGCCTGCCCCACGGCGAGCGCGGCAAGGTCATCGAGATCCGCGAGATCCAGCGCGGCGACGACGACGACTCGGCGCTGATGCCGGGCGTCAACCGGCTCGTCCGGGTGTCGGTCGCCCAGAAGCGCAAGATCTCGGTCGGCGACAAGATGGCCGGCCGCCACGGCAACAAGGGCGTGATCGCCAAGATCCTGCCCCAGGAGGACATGCCGTTCCTGCCCGACGGCAGCCCGGTCGACATCATCCTCAACCCGCTCGGCGTGCCGAGCCGGATGAACATCGGCCAGATCCTCGAGACCCACCTCGGGTGGGCGCTCAAGGCGAAGGGCGAGAAGGCCGCCACGGCTGTCTTCGACGGCGCCACCGAGGTCCAGATCCAGGCCGAGCTCGTCTCGGCCGGGCTGCCCGAGGACGGCAAGATCGAGCTGCGCGACGGCCGGACCGGCCAGCCGTTCGATCGCCGGATCACCGTCGGCCAGATCTACATGCTCAAGCTCCACCACCTCGTCGAGGACAAGATCCACGCCCGGTCGACCGGCCCGTACAGCCTGATCACCCAGCAGCCGCTCGGTGGCAAGGCCCAGTTCGGTGGCCAGCGGTTCGGCGAGATGGAGGTCTGGGCGCTCGAGGCGTACGGCGCCGCGAACATCCTCCAGGAGCTGCTCACGGTCAAGTCGGACGATGTCCTCGGTCGGGTCCAGACCTACGAGGCCATCGTGAAGGGGGAGGAGATCCAGCCGCCGCGGGTCCCGGAGTCGTTCAAGGTCCTGATCAAGGAGCTGCGCAGCCTCGGGCTGAACGCCGAGATCCTCGACCCGAACGACCAGGAGATCGAGCTCGGCGAGGACGACGGAACGGTCTACGCGCTGCCCGATCTCGGCGGGATCAACCTCGCCGGGTTCGAAGACTAGTCATCACCACGAACCACCCGCGAGGTCGGCGCCCGGCCAGCCCGATCTCGCTCGCTCACGGTCCAGATCGCGTCACCGAGCCAGGCGGCGACGCGGAGGAGAACCATGCTGGAAGTCAATAACTTCAGCGCGATCCGGATCTCGCTCGCGAGTCCGGACCAGATCCGCGAATGGTCGAAGGGCGAGGTCACCAAGCCCGAGACGATCAACTACCGCACGCTCAAGCCCGAGAAGGACGGTCTGTTCGACGAGCGCATCTTCGGTCCGACCAAGGACTGGGAGTGCTACTGCGGCAAGTACAAGCGGATCCGCTACAAGGGCATCATCTGCGACAAGTGCGGCGTCGAGGTCACCCGGAGCAAGGTCCGGCGCGAGCGGATGGGCCACATCCAGCTGGCCAGCCCGGTCAGCCACATCTGGTACTTCAAGGGGACGCCGTCGCGGCTCGGCATCCTGCTCGACATCAGCCCGCGCAACCTCGAGCGGATCCTCTACTTCGCGCTGTACATCGTCAGCCACGTCGACGAGGAGGCGCGCGCCCGCGCCCTCCGCCAGCTCGACGAGGAGGCCGAGGGTCGCGGCGGCAAGGGCGGCAAGGCCCTCGCCGAGCGCGAGGACGAGCTGCGCGCCGTCTTCCATCGCGAGAAGGACGAGCTGAACACCGCCCTCGCCGCGACGAAGGCCGACCTCGAGCGCCAGCGGACGGAGGCGACCGACGCGATCGCCGAGGCCGCCAAGGGCGTCGAGGCCCGAGCTCAAGGCGCTCGGGACCGCCGCCGCCGAGGAGACGATCGCGTTCGCCCCGACGGGCGAGGTGGTCCTCGCGGCCGGCGACAAGCCGGGCAAGACCGCCACCGCCCAGCTGCGCAAGATCGCCGCCGCGGAGACGGACCGGGTGAGCGAGGAGCTCAAGCGGCGCGAGGCCGACGAGGAGGCCGCGACCACCCAGCGGATCGCCGATGCCGAGCTGCGGATCGACGCCGAGCTCGAGGCCGAGCGCGAGCAGCTCCGCCGCGACGCCGACGGGCTCAAGGACGAGATCAAGCGCGCCCGCGACGAGATCGAGCGGCTCCAGCCGCTGATGACCCTGCCGGAGACCTCGCTCGACGGCTGGAACTTCCGCGACCTCGACGCCAAGTACGGCAGCGGGGCCCGCGGCGGCCGGATCTTCCACGCCGGGATGGGCGCCGAGGCGGTCCGCGACATCATCCAGCGGATGGACCTCGAGGAGCTCTCGCGATCCCTCCACGTCGAGGTCCGGACGACCTCCGGCCAGCGCCGCAAGAAGGCGATCAAGCGGCTCCGGCTCATCGAGGCGTTCCGCCGCTCCGGGACCCGGCCCGACTGGATGATCCTGTCGGTCCTGCCGGTCATCCCGCCCGACCTGCGACCGATGGTCCAGCTCGACGGCGGCCGGTTCGCGACGTCCGACCTCAACGACCTCTACCGGCGCGTGATCAACCGGAACAACCGGCTCAAGCGCCTCCTCGAGCTCGGCGCGCCCGAGATCATCATCCGCAACGAGAAGCGGATGCTCCAGGAGGCGTGCGACGCGCTGATCGACAACGGCCGGCGCGGCCGGGCGATCGCCGGCACCGGCAACCATCGGCTCAAGAGCCTGTCCGACATGCTCAAGGGCAAGCAGGGCCGGTTCCGCCAGAACCTGCTCGGCAAGCGGGTCGACTACTCGGGCCGCTCGGTCATCGTCGTCGGTCCGGAGCTCAAGCTCCACCAGTGCGGGCTGCCGAAGAAGATGGCGCTCGAGCTGTTCAAGCCGTTCGTCATGCGCCAGCTCGTCGAGAAGGGCTTCGCCCACAACATCAAGAGCGCCAAGCGCATCGTCGAGCGCGTCCGGCCCGAGGTCTGGGACGTCCTCGAAGAGGTCATCAAGGATCACCCGGTCCTGCTCAACCGCGCCCCGACCCTCCACCGCCTGGGCATCCAGGCGTTCATGCCGGTCCTCGTCGAGGGCTCGGCCATCCAGATCCATCCGCTCGTCTGCACGGCGTTCAACGCCGACTTCGACGGCGACCAGATGGCGGTCCACGTGCCGCTCTCGTCGGCCGCCCAGGAAGAGGCCCGCGAGATGATGCTCTCGACGGCCAACCTGCTCTCGCCGGCCGACGGCAGCCCGGTCGTGGCGCCGACCCAGGACATGGTCCTCGGCAACTTCTACCTGACGATGGACGGCGAGGCCGAGACCGGCGCCAGGCCAAGCCGCCCACGGCCAGCGGCGGTTCACCGACGAGAAGGAGGCGATCCTCGCCTACCAGCTCCGGGAGAAGACCGGCCTGACCCTCCACGAGCCGATCGAGGTCGAGGTCCTGACCTGGGACGAGACGGCCGAGGAGATCCGCGCCGAGCGGATCGTCACGACGGTCGGCCGGGTGATCTTCAACGAGATCCTGCCCGACCGGCTCCGGTTCAACAACAAGATCATGAAGCGGGCCGAGCTGCGTCGGCTGGTCGAGGAGTGCTACCGCCTGCTCGGGCCGGTCGAGACGGCCCACCTGGTCGACGGGATCAAGAGCGTCGGCTTCGAGTTCGCCACCCGCGGCGGGATGACCATCGGCGTCTTCGACATCGAGGTCCCGAGCGACAAGGGCGCCCGGCTCAAGGCGGCCGACGGCGAGGTCGAGGAGATCGACCGCCAGTTCCAGCGCGGCCTGATCACCGACGACGAGCGCTACGAGCAGGTCGTCTCGGTCTGGCAGCGGACCACCGCCGAGATGTCGGACGCGATGATGGCCGGCCTCGACCCGTTCGGCGCGGTCACGATGATGACCTCGTCGGGCGCCCGGGGGAACAAGGGCAACATCGGCCAGCTCGGCGCGATGCGCGGCCTGATGGCCGACCCGTCCGGCCGGATCATCGACGTCCCGGTGCGGAGCAACTTCCGCGAGGGGATGACCGTCCTCGAGTACTTCATCTCCACCCACGGCGCCCGCAAGGGCCTGGCCGACACCGCCCTCCGGACGGCCGACTCGGGCTACCTGACCCGGCGCCTCGTCGACGTGGCCCAGGACGTCATCACCCGCGAGGACGACTGCGGCACCGAGGAAGGCAGCTGGATCACCCGGACCGAGTCGATCGAGATCGCCGGCAACGAGGACGGCGCCTTCGGGCGGCGGCTCGTCGGTCGGCTGGCCGCCGCGCCGATCGTCGATCCGACGAGCAAGGGCAAGGCGCAGACGGTCATCGTCGAGCGCAACGAGCTCATCACCGAGGACCTCGCCCGGGCCGTCGACGCGGCCGGGGTCGACGAGGTCGTCGTCCGCTCACCGCTCACCTGCGAGGCCCGTCACGGCGTCTGCCGGGCGTGCTACGGCCGGAACCTGGCCACCGGCCAGCTCATCGGCATCGGCGAGGCGGTCGGCATCATCGCCGCCCAGTCCATCGGCGAGCCGGGCACCCAGCTGACGATGCGGACGTTCCACACCGGCGGCGTCGCCGGGCTCGACATCACCGCCGGTCTGCCCCGGGTCGAGGAGCTGTTCGAGGCCCGCGTCCCGAAGGGCAAGGCCGAGATCAGCCACATCGACGGCGTCGTCGAGGTGCTCCGCGACACCCAGACCCGGGTCAAGGTCGTCAGCCGCGAGTCGTACGACACGTCGCTGGCGATCCCGAAGGGCGCCGAGATGCTCGTGGCCCCCGGCGACGCGGTCGTGGCCAACCAGGTCATCGCCCGGAGCGAGGGCAAGGACGGCACGACCGAGGTCCCCGCGCCGGTCAACGGCTTCCTCGTCAAGGAGGGCGACGCGGTCGTCGTCCGGGCCGAGGATGTCGTCGAGCGCGAGTACGTCATCCCCCACAACGCCAAGCTGAAGATCGAGAGCGGCCAGGAGATCCGGGCCGGCGACGCGATCACGGACGGTCCGATCAACCCGCAGGAGTACCTCGACACCCGTGGCAAGGACGCGGTCCAGCGCTACCTCGTCAAGGAAGTCCAGAAGGTCTACCGGAGCCAGGGCGTCACGATCAACGACAAGCACATCGAGATCATCGTCCGGCAGATGCTCCGCAAGGTCCGCATCGACCAGCCGGGCGACGTCGACCTCCTGCCGACCGAGCTCATCGACCGGCTGGAGTTCGAGGAGGCGAACGATCGTGTCCTCGCCGAGGGCGGCGAGCCGGCGACGGCCCAGACCGTCCTGCTGGGCGTGACCAAGGCCTCGCTCAACACGTCGAGCTTCCTCGCGGCCGCGTCCTTCCAGGAGACGACCCGCGTGCTCACCGAGGCGGCCATCAACGGCGCCAAGGACCACCTGATCGGGCTCAAGGAGAACGTCATCATCGGCAAGCTGATCCCCGCCGGGACCGGTGCGCCGGCCAACCTGGCGGCGGCCCAGGAGCGGCGTCGCCGAGCGGCGCTCGAGGCGCTCGCCGGCGAGGACATCGAGGGCCTGACGGCCGACGGCGAGTTCAACCCGTTCCTCGAGGACGGCTCCACCCGGCCGCCCGACGACGAGACGGCCGGGCTCGCCTCGCTGCTCGCGGCCAGCCCGGCCGAGGACGACGTGGACGACCTCAGCGAGCTGCTCCTCGACGGGGCCGACGCCCCGGACGACGAGCACGCCGACCCGACCAAGAACCCGTTCCTGGCGACCGAGGACGAGGAACCCGTCGAGGCCGGCTCGGCCGAGCGGGACTGAGGCTCGCGACCCGCCAACGACCACCCCTCCGGCGGCCCCGTCACGTTTGACACACGCTCGGGGCCGCTGATATCCTCCGCCTTCGTGGCCTCGTCGAGGTCCGACGCGCTCTGCCCGTGCGTCGCGACCCGCCACCCCACTGTCAAACCCTTCCAAACCCCTCCGGTCCCGCCGCGCGGCGCCGGTCGACCGCAGGCGGTCCGCCGCCCATCCAGATGAGAGGAGCAGCGTCTTCGTGCCGACGATCAGCCAGCTCGTGCGACACGGCCGCAAGCGCAAGATCGCGAAGGTCAAGGCGCCGGCCATGCGCAAGAACTGGAACAGCCTGAAGCAGCGCCAGGAGCCGATCCCGGGCGCCCCGCAGAAGCGCGGTGTCTGTCTTCAGGTCCGCACGATGACCCCGAAGAAGCCGAACTCGGCGCTTCGGAAGATCGCCCGTGTCCGGCTCACGAACCAGATGGAGGTCACGGCCTACATCCCGGGCATCGGCCATAACCTCCAGGAGCACTCCGCGGTCCTCGTCCGCGGCGGCCGGGTCAAGGACCTGCCCTCGGTCAAGTACCACATCATCCGGGGCACGCTCGACGCGGCCGGCGTGCGCGATCGCAAGCAGGGCCGGAGCAAGTACGGGGCGAAGGCCTCGCCGGCGATCGGGAGCCGCTAGATGCCCCGTCGTCAGAACGTCGCCCGCAAGACCAAGTACGAGTCGGTCCCGGTCAACCGCACGACCGCGCGCTTCAGCGCGAAGCTGATGCACGACGGCAAGCGCAACCTCGCCGACCGGATCATGCGTCAGGCCCTCGCCCGGGCCGAGGCGCAGGCGCGCCGCCCGGGGATCGAGGTCCTCGAGGCCGCCCTGCGCAACGCGACGCCGATCATCGAGGTCAAGCCGCGACGCGTGGGTGGCGCGACCTACCAGGTCCCGGTCGAGATCCGGGGCGACCGCCGGCTGTCGCTCGGTGTCCGCTGGCTCGTCCAGGCGGCCCGCAAGCGAAGTGGCAAGAGCATGGGCGAGAAGCTCGCCGCCGAGTTCGTCGATGCGTCCAACGGCCTCGGCGCCGCGGTCAAGCGACGCGAGGATACCCACAAGATGGCCGAGGCCAACAAGGCCTTCAGCCACTTCAAGTGGTAACAGTCAGCAGCCCAGGAGCGAAGAGCATCGTGGCACGTCAGGTTCCGCTCGCGAAGACGCGGAACATCGGGATCATCGCGCATATCGACGCCGGCAAGACGACGGTCACCGAGCGGATCCTCTTCTACACGAAGAAGATCTACAAGATCGGTGAGGTCCACGAAGGCGCGGCCACGATGGACTGGATGCCCCAGGAGCAGGAGCGGGGGATCACCATCACCGCCGCGGCGACGACGGCGTTCTGGGGCGATCACCGCATCAACATCATCGATACGCCCGGGCACGTGGACTTTACCGTCGAGGTCGAGCGGAGCCTCCGGGTCCTCGACGGCGCGGTCGTGGTGTTCGATGGCGTCGCGGGCGTCGAGCCCCAGTCCGAGACGGTCTGGCGCCAGGCCGATCGTTATGGGGTGCCGCGGTTCTGCTTCATCAACAAGCTCGATCGGACCGGCGCCGACTTCTGGCGCGGCGTCGAGAGCATCAAGGAGCGGCTCGGCGCGAACGCCGTCCCGATCCAGATCCCGATCGGTAGCGAGGATCGCTTCCAGGGGGTCGTCGACCTCGTCGAGATGAAGGCGATCTACTACCGCGACGACCTCGGCAACCAGATCGACGTCGTCGACATCCCGGACGACCTCCGGGCCGAGGCCGACAAGCACCGCGACGTCATGATCCAGGCCGTCGCCGAGATGGACGACGAGCTCACCCACAAGTACCTCGAGGGCGAGGAGCTCACGATCCCCGAGCTCAAGCGTGGGCTGCGGCTCGGGACTCTCACGACCCGGATCATCCCCGTCCTGACCGGCTCGGCGCTCCGCAACAAGGGCATCCAGAAGGTCCTCGACGCCGTCGTCGACTACCTGCCGTCGCCGCTCGACGTGCCGCCGATGATCGGGCTCGACCCGCGGACGGGCGGCGAGATCATCCGCACCCCGAGCGACACCGAGCCCTTCAGCGCGCTCGCGTTCAAGATCGCCGCCGACCCGTTCGTCGGCAAGCTGGCCTTCTTCCGGGTCTATTCGGGCACGCTCAAGGCCGGTTCGTACGTGCTCAACCCGACGAAGGGCAAGAAGGAGAGGATCGGACGGATCCTCCAGATGCACGCCAACCACCGCGAGGAGATCGACGAGGTCTACGCGGGCGACATCGCCGCCGCGGTGGGGCTCAAGGACACGTTCACCGGCGACACCCTGACCGACCCGGACCATGCGGTCGTCCTCGAGTCGATGACGTTCCCCGAGCCGGTCATCGAGGTAAAGATCGAGCCGAAGACGAAGGCCGACCAGGACAAGCTCGCGATCGCGCTCCAGCGTCTTGCCGAAGAGGACCCGACGTTCCGGGTCAAGACCGACCCCGAGACGTCCGAGACGCTCATCGCCGGGATGGGCGAGCTCCATCTCGATGTCCTCGTCGACCGGATGGTCCGCGAGTTCAAGGTCGCGGCGAATATCGGCAAGCCCCAGGTCTCCTACCGCGAGACGATCCGACGGGCCGCCGAGGGCAACGGC
The DNA here is from genome assembly GCA_963783135.1 of uncultured Chloroflexia bacterium. Lineage (GTDB taxonomy): Bacteria > Chloroflexota > Limnocylindria > Limnocylindrales > CSP1-4 > Chersky-267. Next base: position 36,798 of record CAWAMH010000007.1, read on the forward strand.
CGGTTCGTCCGCCAGACCGGCGGCAAGGGCCAGTACGGCCACGCGGTCATCAAGCTCGAACCGCAGGAGAAGGGCGCCGGCTACGAGTTCGTCGACAAGATCGTCGGCGGCACGATCCCGCGCGAGTACATCAAGTCGGTCGACGCGGGCATCCGTGAGGCGCTCGAGACGGGCATCTACGCCGGCTTCCCGGTGGTCGACGTCAAGGTGACCCTGTTCGACGGCTCGTACCACGAGGTCGACTCGTCCGAGATGGCGTTCAAGATCGCCGGTTCGTACGCGATCAAGGATGCCTTCAACAAGGCCGATCCGGCGATCCTCGAGCCGATCATGAAGGTCGAGGTCCTCATGCCCGAGGAGTTCATGGGCGACGTGATCGGCGACCTCAACAGCCGGCGCGGCCAGATCGAGGCGCTCGAGGAGCGGAGCGGCACCCGGGTCGTCCGGGCGTTCGTGCCGCTGTCCGCGATGTTCGGCTACGTCACCGACCTGCGCTCGATGAGCCAGGGTCGGGCGACCAGCTCGATGGAGTTCAGTCATTACGCCGAGGTCCCCGCGAGTCTCGCGGCGGAACTCGTCCAGAAATCGAAGGTCTAGTGGGCGGTCGGACCGACCGGTAGAGGAGCCAGGAGCAGACGACGATGGCGAAGAAGAAGTTCGAGCGGACGAAGCCGCACGTCAACATCGGCACGATCGGTCACATCGACCACGGCAAGACCTCGCTGACCGCGGCGATCACCAAGTACCTCGCCCTCAAGGGCGAGGCGGAGTACCGCGCCTTCGACACGATCGACAACGCGCCCGAAGAGCGCGAGCGCGGGATCACCATCGCGATCGCCCACGTCGAGTACGAGACCGACGCCCGCCACTACGCCCACGTCGACTGTCCCGGCCACGCCGACTACATCAAGAACATGATCACCGGCGCCGCCCAGATGGACGGCGCGATCCTGGTCGTGGCCGCGACCGACGGGCCGATGCCCCAGACCCGAGAGCACATCCTGCTGGCCCGCCAGGTCGAGGTCCCGTACATCGTCGTGTTCCTCAACAAGTGCGACGCGGTCGACGATCCCGAGCTGCTCGATCTGGTCGAGCTCGAGGTCCGCGAGCTTCTGACCAAGTACGCCTTCCCGGGCGACGACCTGCCGGTCATCCGCGGTTCGGCGCTGAAGGCGCTCGAGGCCGGCGACGATCCGGCCGATCCGGCCTACGCCCCGATCCAGGAGCTGATGGATGCGGTCGACTCGTACATCCCGACCCCCGAGCGGGCGATCGACAAGCCGTTCCTGATGCCGGTCGAGGACGTGTTCGGGATCAAGGGCCGCGGGACGGTCGCCACCGGGCGCATCGAGCGCGGCGTGGTCAAGGTCGGCGACGAGGTCGAGCTGGTCGGGGTGAAGCCGACCCGCAAGGTCGTCGTGACCGGCGTCGAGATGTTCAAGAAGCTGCTCGACCAGGGCCAGGCCGGTGACAACGTCGGCTGTCTGATCCGGGGCATCGAGCGCGAGGAGATCGAGCGCGGCCAGGTCCTGGCCAAGGCCGGCTCGGTCAAGCCCCACACCAAGTTCACCGCCCAGGTCTACGTCCTGACCAAGGAGGAGGGCGGCCGGCACACCCCGTTCTACAACGGCTATCGGCCGCAGTTCTACCTGCGCACGACCGACGTGACCGGGGCCATCGGGCTGCCCGACGGCGCCGAGATGATCATGCCCGGCGACAACGTCGAGATGAGCGTCGAGCTCATCACCCCGATCGCCATCGAGATCGGCCAGCGCTTCGCCATCCGCGAGGGTGGTCGGACCGTCGGCGCCGGCGCCATCGTCAGCATCATCGAGTAGGACGATGGCGAAGCAGCGGATCAGGATCCGCCTCAAGGCCTATGACCACCGACTGCTCGATCAGTCGGCGGCTCAGATCGTCGAGACGGCCCAGCGGACCGGCGCGGATGTCGTCGGCCCGGTGCCGCTGCCCACCCGGATCGAGAAGTTCACCGTCATCCGGTCGCCGTTCATCGACAAGGACTCCCGGGAGCAGTTCGAGATCCGCACCCACAAGCGGCTCGTCGACATCCTGGATCCGAGCGCGAAGACCGTCGACGCATTGATGCGACTCAGCCTGGCCGCTGGCGTCGACATCGAGATCAAGATGTGATGACGCGCACGCTGATCCGGCCGATGGCTTCGTTGGGCCCTGCGCGCCTCGCTCACGCACCTTCAGGTGCGCTCGCTGCGGTGCTCGGGTCCCGCCTCGCCCTCGACTCGGCTGAGCGCGCGCTGAGGGACCGTTGCAGATGACTATCGGTTTGATCGGCCGCAAGGTCGGCATGACCCAGGTCTTCCAGGACGACGGGACGATGGTCGCGGTGAGCGTCCTCGCCGTCCAGCCGAACACCGTGACCCGGCTGCGGACCCTGGAGCGGGATGGCTACACGGCCGTCCAGCTCGGGACCGAACGTCGTCGCCAAGCTGACCAAGCCCGAGGCGGGCCAGCTCGGCCCGGACCTGCCCAAGGTCGCGACGATCCGCGAGTTCCGGGTCGACGACGTCGACGCCTACGAGGTCGGCCAGACCGTCAGCATCACCGACCTGTTCAACGCCGGCGACCTCGTCGACGTCATCGGGCGTATCGAAGGGCAAGGGCTTCGCCGGTCACATCAAGCGCCACAACTTCCACCGCGGGCCGAAGACCCACGGGTCCGACCACCATCGCGAGCCGGGCTCGATCGGGCCGGGCACGACACCGGGCCGGGTCTACAAAGGGATGAAGATGGCCGGCCACATGGGTGACGAGCGCGTCACCGTCAAGAAGGTCCGGGTCGTCCGGACCGACCCGGAGCGGAACCTGCTCCTGGTCAACGGCTCGCTGCCCGGGTCGCGCGACTCGGTCATCCTCGTGGAGAAGGTCTGATGCCGCAGACCACCTTGTACGACCGGACCGGCGCCTCGATCGGCAGCGTCGACCTCAGCGACCAGCTGTTCGACGCCCCGGTCAATGCCGCCGTCATGCACCAGGTCGTCACCGCCCAGCTGGCCGGTCGCCACCTCGGCACGCATGACACGAAGACCCGTGGCGAGGTCCGCGGCGGGGGTCGCAAGCCCTACCGTCAGAAGGGGACCGGCCGCGCCCGCCAGGGCCACCGGACCGCACCGCACTTCCGCGGCGGCGGGGTCGTGTTCGGGCCACACCCGCGCTCGTACGCCCAGCGACTGCCACGCAAGATGAAGCAGCTCGCGCTGCGCGGCGCGTTGACCGCCAAGTTCGGCGACGACGCGATCAAGGTCATCGACGCCTTCGGGCTCGAGGCGATCAAGACCCGCGACCTGGTCGGGGTCCTGAAGGCGATCGGGGCGACCGGACGGGTCCTCGTCGTGGCACCTGCCCGGGACGAGACCCTCCACCTGTCGTCGCGCAACCTGCCGACGGTCGAGGTCATCCTGGCCGACTCGCTCAACGTCGTCGACCTGATCAACGCCGACACCGTCCTCATCGAACAGCCGGCGTTGGCCCGGATGGAGGAGGTGTACGCATGAGCCTGACCGCTCACGAGGTCATCGTCCGCCCGGTCATCAGCGAGAAGTCGATGGATGAGTCGTCGCGCGGCAAGTACACCTTCGCCGTGCACGACGAGGCCAACAAGATCCAGATCAAGGCCGCCGTCGAGGAGCTGTTCAAGGTCCGGGTGACCGGCGTGAACGTGCTCACGACGAAGGCCAAGGAGAAGCGCCGCGGGACGAAGCGCGGCCGGATCAGCGGCTTCACCACGCCCTGGCGGAAGGCCATCGTCACCGTCGCGGCGGGCGACAAGATCGAATTCTTCGAGGGGGTGTAGGGATGCCGCTGCGAAGCTACAAGGCGACCTCACCCGGCCTTCGCCAGATGACCCGGTCGACCTTCGAGGAGATCACGACCCGCGAGCCGCACAAGCCGCTGCTCGAGGCCCAGAAGCGCGGTTCCGGCCGGAACAACGCCGGTCGGCTGACGGTCCGTCATCGCGGTGGCGGCGAGAAGCAGCACTATCGCCGGATCGACTTCAAGCGCGACAAGATCGGCGTGCCGGCCCGGCTGGCCACGATCGAGTACGACCCGAACCGGTCCGCCCGGATCGGCCTGCTCCACTACCGCGACGGTGAGAAGCGCTACATGCTCCTGCCGCACGGCCTGAAGGTCGGCGACATCGTGGTCGCGGGCCCCGAGGCCGAGGCCCGGGTCGGCAACGCGCTGCCGATCGCGAACATCCCGCTCGGCACGACGATCCACAACATCGAGCTCGTCCCCGGCAAGGGCGGCCAGATCGTCCGATCCGCGGGCGTGTCGGCCCAGCTCCTCGCCAAGGAGGGCGACCAGGCCCAGGTCCGGCTGCCGTCCGGCGAGGTCCGCCGGGTCAGCATCCGATGCATGGCCACCGTCGGCCAGGTGTCGAATCTCGACCACGAGAACCAGAACCTCGGCAAGGCCGGGCGCGCCCGGCACATGGGCCAGCGGCCCGAGGTCCGCGGGGTCGTCATGAACCCGCGCGACCATCCCCACGGCGGCGGCGAGGGCAAGTCGCCCGACCGGGATGCCGCCCAAGACACCCTGGGGCAAGCCCGCGATGGGCTATCGGACCCGACGCAACAAGACCAGCGGCCGGCTCATCGTCCGGTCGCGGCACCGCAAGTAGCGGGGAGGAGGCAAGACCATGTCGCGATCGGTCAAGAAGGGACCATTCGTCGAGGCGCGGCTCCTCGGCCGCGTCACCGAGATGAACAAGCGCAACGAGAAGAAGGTCGTCAAGACCTGGTCCCGAGCGTCGGTGATCTTCCCCGAGTTCATCGGGCACACCGTCGCCGTCTACAACGGCAAGAAGCACATCCCGGTCTACGTGACCGAGAACATGGTCGGCCACCGCCTCGGTGAGTTCTCCCCGACCCGCAACTATCGCGGGCATGGGAAGCACACCGACCGGTCGACCGCACTGAAGTAGGAGCGAGCCGAACGTGCGCGTTTCCGCCACCGCCCGGTACCTCCGCGGCTCCACTCGCAAGGCCCACCTGGTGACCCAGGCCATCCGGGGCAAGCGGGTCGAGGATGCGGCCGCCCTGCTCCGGTTCATGCCCCAGCACGCCGCACGCGACGTCGCCCTCGTGCTCAAGAGCGCGACGGCCAACGCCGAGAACAACCACAACCTGTCGGCCGAGGATCTGGTCATCGTCGAGGCGCATGCCGACGAGGGCCCGACCATCAAGCGGTATCGGCCGCGCGCCCAGGGGCGCGCGTTCCCGATCCACAAGCCGATGACCCACATCACGATCGTCGTCGAGGACCGGGAGGCCTAGCAGATGGGACACAAGGTCCACCCGTACGGCTTCCGGCTCGGTGTGTCGCGCACCTGGACCGCGAAGTGGTATGCGGACAAGGAGTACACCACCCTCCTCAAGGAGGACATCTCGATCCGCCAGCTCGTCTCGCGCCGCCTGGCCAACGCCAGCGTCAGCCAGGTCGAGATCGAGCGGGGTATCAACCACGTGACCGTCACGGTCCACACGGCCAAGCCCGGCATCGTCATCGGCAAGGGCGGCCAGAACGTGGAGATCCTCCGCCAGCAGATCGGCGCGCTGACCAAGCGCAAGGTGAAGCTGGAGATCAAGGAGATCCGCCAGCCCGAGCTCGACGCCTACCTCGTGGCGATGAACATCGCCCAGCAGCTGTCGCGCCGGATCGCCTTCCGCAAGGCGATGAAGCAGGGCGTCCAGCGGACGATGAAGGCCGGCGCCAAGGGCGTGAAGATCATGGTCTCGGGTCGCCTCGGCGGCTCCGAGATGGCCCGCCGCGAGTGGGACAAGGAAGGCCGGATCCCGCTCGGGACGCTCCGCGCCGACATCAGCTACGGCCAGGTCCACGCCCACACGACCTACGGTCGGATCGGCGTCAAGGTCTGGATCTACCGCGGCGACATCATCCCCGAGCGGACCCCCGCCCGGGACGCCGTCGCGGCTCCGGTGGTCACGCCCGTGGCCGGGGCGGTCTAGCCATGCTGATGCCCCGTCGGGTCAAGCACCGCAAGGTCATGCGCGGACGGATGTCCGGGAAGGCCAAGGGCGGCCACACCGTCGCGTTCGGCGAGTACGGGCTGGCGACGATGGAGCCGGCCTGGATCACGAGTCGCCAGATCGAGGCGGCCCGCCGGGCGATGACCCGCTCGGTCAAGCGCGGCGGCAAGATCTGGATCCGGATCTTCCCCGACAAGCCGGCCACGAAGAAGCCCGCCGAGACCCGGATGGGCTCGGGCAAGGGCGCCCCCGACCACTGGGTCGCGGTGGTCAAGCCGGGCCGGATCCTGTTCGAGATGGCGGGCATCGGCCACGACGAGGCGGTCGAGGCGATGCGGCTGGCCAGCCACAAGCTGCCGGTCGCGACCCGTGTCGTCGTCCGCGAGTCGACGGTCAAGGAGGCGGTCAGCGATGGACATCGATAAGGTCCGGGCGATGACCGACCCCGAGCTCGAGCAGGCCCTTCGGGAGGCCAAGCAGGAGCTGTGGGGCGCCCGGTTCGCCCTGTCGACCCGCCAGCTCAAGGACTACAGCACGATCCCCCAGACGCGACGAACGATCGCGCGGATCCTCTCCGTCCAGCACGAGCGCAAGCTCGGCCGAACGGCCTGACGGAGATCACGCGATGACAGGAGCCAACGTGAACGGCAAGCGGAAGACCAAGGTCGGCCGCGTGGTCAGCGACAAGATGGACAAGACGATCGTCGTGTCCGTCGAGCGCCTGGCGCGCCACCGGCTGTACAAGCGGGTCATCCGCTTGAGCACGAAGTTCAAGGCCCACGACGAGCTCAACGAGGCCCGCGTCGGCGACACGGTCCTCATCGAGGAATCGCGCCCGCTGTCGGCGACGAAGCGCTGGCGGCTCATCGAGGTCCTCGCCCGGGCGGGCGAGCACACCCCGATCAGCGAGCTCGTGTCCGAGGAGGAAGCCACCTCCGAGGCGATCCACGGCGCCGCCCATCCCGGCCGGCATCGAGCCGACGAGACCGCTGAGGCCGACGCAGACGCCGCGCCGGACGCCGAGACCCAGACCGAGACCGCGGAGGTCCCGGCGTGATCCAGGAATTGACCCGTCTGAAGGTGGCCGACAACACGGGCGCCCGGACGATCGAGTGCATCCGGGTGATGGGCCGCTCGCAGAAGCGGACGGCCGGTGTCGGCGACGTCATCGTGGCCAGCGTCAAGCAGGCGATCCCGAACGCGGCGGTCAAGAAGGGCGACGTCGTCCGCGCCGTCATCGTCCGCACGGCCAAGGAGTACGGCCGGCCCGACGGCAGCTACATCCGGTTCGACGAGAACGCCGCCGTGCTCATCAACAACCAGGGCAACCCGCGCGGAACCCGGATCTTCGGGCCGGTCGCCCGCGAGCTGCGCGACCGCAACTACATGAAGATCGTGTCGCTCGCGCCGGAGGTGCTCTGAGATGACCCAGCTCCTCCGCAAGGAAGCGACCAAGGTGCCCGAGATCCGCAAGGGCGACACCGTCGTCGTCCTCACCGGCAAGGACGCCGGCAAGCGCGGCGTCGTCGACCGGATCATCCGCGACCCGCAGGGCATGGCCAAGACCAAGGCCCGCGGCGGTGGCGCCTGGCGGCATGTCAGCCCGCTGTCGCAGGTGGCGGTCGTCGTCGAGGGCGTCAACATCGCCAAGCGCCATACGAAGCCACGGACGTCCGGCTCGTCGACCGACCGGATGCCGAAGGTCCAGCAGGGCGGCATCCTCGAGATCCCCCAGCCGATGCCGATCAGCAAGGTCATGGTCGTGTGCGGCAGCTGCGACCGACCGACCCGGATCAAGCACACGCGCCTCGACAACGGCGAGAGCGTCCGCGTCTGCGCCCATTGCGGCGAGCGGCTGGAGGTGAAGAGCTGATGGCCAACCGCCTTCGCGAGCGCTACGCGGCCGAGGTCGTCCCGGCGCTCGTCAAGCAGTTCGAGTACGGCAACCCGAACGAGGTGCCGAAGGTCGCCAAGATCGTCGTCAACATCGGCCTCGGCGAGGCGCTGACCAACGCCAAGGCCATCGACGCCGCGGTCGGCGACCTGGCGATGATCACCGGTCAGAAGCCGATCGTCACCCGGGCGAAGCGCTCGATCGCTCAGTTCCGTTTGCGGACCGGCAACCCGATCGGGGCCAAGGTCACCCTCCGCGGCGAGCGGATGTGGGACTTCCTCGACCGGTTGACCTCGATCGCCCTGCCCCGCATCCGCGACTTCCGGGGGATCCCCTCGAAGTCGTTCGACGGACGCGGCAATTATTCACTCGGGATGCGCGAGCAGCTCGCGTTCCCCGAGATCGACTACGACAAGGTGGACCGTCTCCGCGGGCTGGAGATCAGCATCGTGACGACGGCGAAGACCGACGAGGAATCGAAGCGTCTGCTCGAGCTCCTCGGCATGCCCTTCGCCGGCTAGGCGCGGGGAGGAGTCACATGGCCAAGAAATCGATGATCGCCAAGGCGAAGCGAACGCCCAAGCACCCGGTCCAGGGGTATCACCGCTGCTTCGTGTGCGGCCGACCCCGGGCCTACATGCGCCGGTTCGCGCTGTGCCGGATCTGCTTCCGGGAGCGCGCGCTCCTCGGCGAGCTGCCCGGCGTGACGAAGTCGAGCTGGTAGGACGACGATGAACATCTCCGACCCGATCGCCGACATGCTCACCCGGATCCGCAACGCGTCCCGGGCCCACCACGCCGAGGTCGTCGTGCCGGCCTCGCGGACGAAGCGCGAGATCGCCCGCATCCTCAAGACCGAAGGCTTCATCGCCGACGTCCAGGAGGACAAGGACGGGACCGTCGCGATCCTCCGCCTCCAGCTCAAGTACGTCGACGGCAAGGTGCCGGTGGTCTCCGGTCTCAAGCGGATCAGCAAGCCCGGGCTCCGGGTCTATGCCCGCAAGACCGACATCCCGCGGGTGCTCGGCGGTCTCGGCATCGTCATCGTGAGCACCAGCCAGGGGATCATGACCGGCTCGCAGGCTCGACAGGCCCAGCTTGGCGGCGAAGTCCTCGCCTACGTCTGGTAGGGGAGGGAACGATGTCGCGGATCGGCCGACTTCCGATCACCGTCCCGGCCGGCGTCGAGGTCACCCTCGACGGTCGGGCCATCACGGTCAAGGGCCCGAAGGGCACGCTCGCCCGTCAGCTTCACCCTGACATGCGCGTCGTGCGCGATGCGGACACGCTCCACGTCGAACGCCCGACCGACGCCAAGATGCATCGTCAGCTCCACGGGCTGACCCGGACCCTCGTCGCCAACATGGTCGAGGGGGTCACGAACGGCTACCGCAAGGGCATCGAGATCACCGGCGTCGGCTACCGCGCCGCGAAGGTCGGCGAGAAGCTCCAGCTCAACCTGGGCTACAGCCACCCGATCGAGATCGCCCCACCGACCGGGATCAGCTTCGAGGTCGAGAACCCGACCCGGCTCGCGGTCGTCGGCATCGACAAGGAGCTCGTCGGCCAGGTCGCGGCCAAGGTCCGGGCCACGCGCAAGCCGGAGCCGTACAAGGGCAAGGGCGTGCGCTACTCCGGCGAGGTCATCCGGCGCAAGGCCGGCAAGGCCGGCAAGATCGGCGGCAAGAAGTGATGTCGAAGGAACCACGCGCATGAGCCACGTCGCCACCCGGACCGGGGCGCGCCAGAAGCGCCACGAACGGCTCCGGCTCCGACTCGCCGGCACGGCCGAGCGGCCGCGTCTGGCCGTCTTCCGCAGCCTCAGCCACATCTACGCCCAGGTCATCGACGACGCGTCCGGCAAGACGCTCGCCGCCGCCTCGACGGCCGAGAAGGAGTTCAAGGGCTCCAAGTCGACCAAGTCGGAGGCTGCGGCCGTCGTCGGTCGCCTCATCGCCGAACGCGCCCGCTCAGCCGGCGTCGAACACGTCGTCTTCGATCGGGCCGGGTTCCGGTATCACGGACGGATCAAGTCGCTCGCCGACGCCGCCCGTGAAGCCGGGCTCGACTTCTGATCCGAAGGGAGCTTCCGAATTGGCCAGGATCGATCCGAACAAGCTGACGCTCGAAGAGCGCGTCGTCCAGATCAACCGTGTCGCGAAGGTCGTCAAGGGCGGCCGTCGCTTCAGCTTCAGCGCGGTCGTCGTCGTCGGCGACGGCCAGGGCCACGTCGGCGTGGGTCTGGGCAAGGCCGGTGAGGTCCCCGAGTCGATCCGGAAGGGCGTCGAGGACGCGAAGAAGAACCTCATCCGGGTGCCGATGGTCGGGACGACGATCCCGCACGAGATCCGGACCGAGTACGCGGCCGCCCGGGTCATGCTCAAGCCGGCCTCCCAGGGCACCGGCGTCATCGCCGGCGGCGCCGTGCGTGCGGTCGTCGAGGCGGCCGGCATCCGCGACATCCTGGCCAAGGTCCACGGTTCGACCAACCCCGTGAACGTCACCCGGGCCACGATCGAGGCCCTCAGCTCACTCCACTCCGCTGAGGAGATCTCGGCCCGGCGCGGGGTCCCCGTCCGGCTGTTCATCGCCGGCCAGCCGTCGATGGAGGGCAGCGATGGCCGGTAAGCTCCGCGTCACCCAGATCAAGAGCACGATCAGCCACATCGAGCGGAACCGGGCGACGGTCCGCGCGCTGGGTCTCCACCGGATCGGCGACACCGTCGAGGTCGTGGACAACCCGGCCACCCGGGGCATGGTCCGTCAGGTCCGCTTCCTCGTCAGCGTCGAGGAGATCCCCGGGACGGCCTCGCCCGAGGAGAAGTCATGAAACTCCACGACCTCAAGCCGGCACCCGGCTCGCGGACGCCGCGGACCCGGGTCGGGCGCGGCATCGCCGCCGGCAAGGGCAAGACCGCCGGCCGCGGCACGAAGGGCCAGAAGGCGCGCGCCGGCGGCTCGATCCCGCCCTGGTTCGAGGGCGGTCAGACCCCGCTCCACATGCGGATCCCGAAGCTGCGCGGCTTCAAGAACCGGCTGAAGATCGAATACGAGATCGTCAACGTCGGCCGGATCGGCGAGCTCGCCGCGCTCGGCGCGTTCGAGGCCGCCGAGGCGCCCGATGCCAAGAAGTCGGCCAAGACGGCCCCGGTGACCGTCAACCAGGAGCTCCTCCGAGCGGTCGGTCTCGTCCGCACCCTGGACAAGCCGATGAAGGTGCTCGGCCAGGGCGACCTCGAGGTCGGCCTGTTCGTCGTGGCCGACGCGTTCAGCAAGAGCGCCATCGCCAAGATCGAGGCGGCCGGTGGCTCGGTCCAGGTGCTCGAGATCCCGACCCGGATCCTGCCGGCGATCGGTCTCGAGCCGGCCGACGACACGACCCACCGAGCGATCGCCGGCGCGCAGCCGACCGCGACCGCCGAGTCGAAGCCGAAGGCGAAGCGCGGCCGGGCGTCCGAGGCGGCCCCGGCCGAGTCCGACACGACCGACGCCGCCCCCGCGACCGAAGCCACGGCTGAGGCCGAGGCGCCCATCGCCGGCGAGATCGCCGAGGCATCGATCGCTCCCGTGGCGGACGCCGCGGACGCGGACGAGCCGGCGGCCGTCGCCGACGTCGCCCCGAAGCCAGCCCGTGCCTCGAAGCCGAAGGCGGCCAAGACCGACTCACCGGCCGAGGCCGCGAAGCCGAAGGCGGCCAAGGCGGCCAAGGCGGGCAAGCCGGCGAAGGCCAGTGCCAAGGCGTCCGCCGTCACGAAGGCGTCCGACGACGACGGACCGGAGACCGCCGAGACGGTGGCGACCACGGACACCGGGAGCCCCGCGATCGAGGCCACTGAGAGCGAGCCCACGGACGAAATGCCGGCCGGCGAAGACGCCTGACCGTGATCGAGAACCTGCTCAACGCCTTCCGGGCGCCGGACCTCCGACGACGACTCCTGTTCGTCGCCGGGATCCTGGTCGTTTTCCGGTTCCTGGCCCACGTGCCGGTCCCGGGGGCGGACCCGAGCGCACTCGCGCAGTTCTTCAACAGCAACTCGCTGTTGGGCCTGCTCGACCTGTTCTCGGGCGGCGGGTTGTCGCGGTTCTCGATCGTCGGGCTCGGGGTGAACCCGTACATCAACGCGTCGATCATCATGCAGCTGATGACGAACGTCGTCCCCCGGCTCCAGGCGCTGAGCCGGGAGGGCGAGTACGGTCGGAACAAGATCAACCAGTACACCCGCTACCTGTCCGTGCCGCTGGCGCTGCTCCAGTCGTACGGCTTCCTGGCCCTCCTCCACAACACGAACCCGCCGGTCCTCACCGGGTCGTTCGGCCTGGCCGACCTCGACACGCTGGTCCAGATCGTCTCCCTGACGACCGGCTCGGTCCTGCTCATGTGGCTCGGTGAGCTCATCACCGAGAAGGGCATCGGCAACGGCATCAGCTTCATCATCTTCGCCGGCATCGTCGGCCGCGCCCCGACCGCGCTGCTGGCGTTCATCTCGGCGCCGGACATCCTGGCGTTCGTGGCCTTCGGCGTGGTCGCCATCGCCGCGGTCTTCGTGATCGTCTACATCCAGGAGGGCCAGCGGCGGATCCCGATCCAATACGCGAGCCGGGTCCGCGGCCGTCGGATGTACCAGGGCGGCTCGACGTTCCTGCCCCTCCGGGTCAACCAGGCCGGCGTCATCCCGATCATCTTCGCGGTCAGCATCCTGCTGTTCCCGTCCCAGATCGCCCAGTACTTCACGAACTCCCAGATCGCGATCGTCGCCCAGATCGCGACGTTCATCGTCGACCTGTTCAGTCCGCAGAAGCCCCTCTACGCGGTCATGTACTTCCTGCTCACGTTCGGATTCACGTACTTCTATACGGCGTTCACGTTCAAACCCGATGAGACCGCCGAGCAGCTCCGCAAGAACGGCGGGTTCATCCCGGGCATCCGCCCTGGCCGTCCGACCCAGGACTACCTGACCCAGGTCGTCTACCGGATCACCGTCGCCGGCGCGTTCTTCCTGGCGATCGTGGCCGTCTCGCCGATCCTCGTCGGGATCGTCTTCCCGAGCCTCGGCGGACTCACCCTCGGCGGCACGAGCCTGCTCATCGTGGTCAGCGTGGTCGTCGAGACGATGAAACAGATCGAGGCCCAGCTGCTGATGCGGAACTACGAGGGATTCATCCGGTGACCTTCCTGGTCCTGCTGGGCGCCCCAGGCGCCGGCAAGGGCACCCAGGCGGCGATCCTCTCGGAGCGACTCGCCATCCCTCACGTCGCCACCGGGGACCTGTTCCGGTCGGCCGTCCGGGAGGGCTCGGCGATCGGGCTCGAGGCGCGCCGGTACATGGAGCGCGGTCAGCTCGTCCCGGACGACATCACGGTCCGGATGCTCCTCGCCCGGCTCGCCCAGACCGACGCCGGCGACGGGGTCATCCTCGACGGGTTCCCGCGAACGGCGGCCCAGGCCGAGGCGCTCGACCATGCCCTGGATGCCCACGGCTCCCGGGTCGACCAGGCGCTCGAGATCGAGGTCCCGACCGACGAACTCGTCCGGCGGATGTCGGGCCGCTGGATCTGCGAGGCGAACGGCCATGTCTACAACGAACAGACCCACCCACCCCTGGTGTCGGGCGTCTGCGATCTCGATGGGTCCGGGCTGATCCAGCGCGAGGACGACCGGGTCGAGACGATCCGGGCGCGGCTCGAGCAGCAGCTCGGGGCGATGCGCGAGGTCACCGCCCATTACCGCGACAAGGGCATCCTGCGGACCGTCGACGGCCGGCGCTCGATCGACGAGGTCAGCTCGGATCTGCTCGCGCTTGTCGGGACCGGTGTCGGAGGTGGCGCCTGATGGCCGTCACGCTCAAGTCGCCGGCCGAGATCGACCGGATGCGGCGGGCCGGCCGGGTCGTCGCCGAGATCCTCGCCCTCGTCGAGTCGGAGCTCCGCCCGGGCGTGTCGACGGCCCACCTCGACGCGCTCGCCGAGGCGCACATCCGGCGGTCGGGCGCCGTCCCGTCGTTCAAGGGCTACCCAGGGGTCAATCCGCGCCGGCCGTTCCCAGCCAGCGTCTGCATCTCGATCGACGACGAGATCGTCCACGGCATCCCGGGCGACCGGATCGTCCGCGAGGGCCAGGTCGTGTCGATCGACGCTGGCGCGATCGTCGACGGCTGGCACGGCGACGCCGCCCGGACGTTCTACGTCGGCACCCCGCCCGAGGCCGTCCGGGCGCTCATCGACACGACCCGCCTGGCGATGATGGCCGGGATCGCGGCAGCCCAGCCGGGCGGCTCGATCGAGGACATCTCGGGCGCCGTCGAGGACGTCGCCGCGCCCGCCGGCTACGGCATCATCCGCCAGTTCGTCGGGCACGGCATCGGTCGGGCGATGCACGAGGAACCCCAGGTCCCGAACTACCGGCTCGGACGGAAGGGCCGCCGCCTCGAGCCCGGATTGTGCCTGGCCATCGAGCCGATGCTCACGCTGGGTGGCCACGACACGCGCATCCTCGACGACGACTGGACCATCGTCACCCGGGATGGCACCCTCGCTGCCCATTTCGAACACTCCATCGCGATCACCGAGCACGGTCCGGAGATCCTTACCACGGTCTGATCGCCATTCCGGTCGCTGTTGCCGGAATGGGTGTGGTTTGGTATCCTGACCGTTCGTGTGTCGGCCCCCGCCGGGCCGACACTCCGTGCGAGAAAGGGAACCTGGAAGCCTGTGGCCAAGAAAGACGCGATCGAAGTCGAGGGAACGGTCATCGAGCCGTTGCCGAACACGATGTTCGCCGTCGAGCTGGAGAACGGCCACCGGGTCCTGGCCCATATCAGCGGCAAGCTCCGGATGAACTTCATCCGGATCCTGCCCGGCGACCGCGTCCGCGTGGAGCTTTCGCCGTACGACCTCACCCGAGGTCGGATCACCTACCGCCTGAAGTGACAGCCGGCCGCCGCGGCGGCCCATGAACGACCGATCGAGGATGCGTTGAAAGTCCGAGCCTCCGTCAAGGCGCGCTGCGACAACTGCAAGGTCATCCGCCGCCACGGCACGGTGATGGTCATCTGCACCAACCCGAAGCACAAGCAGCGGCAGGGGTAACCGATGGCACGAATCGCCGGCGTCGACATCCCACGCGAGAAGCGCGTCGAGGTCTCCCTCACGTACATCTTCGGGATCGGCCTGCCGACCAGCCAGAAGGTGCTGGCCCAGGCCAACATCAACCCGGACACGCGGGTCCGCGATCTCACCGAGGAGCAGGTCAACCGGCTCCGCGAGATCGTCGACCGCCGCTACAAGGTGGAGGGCGACCTCCGCCGCGAAGTGGCCCTCAACATCAAGCGCCTGATCGAGATCGGCTCGTATCGCGGCGTGCGCCACCGGCGCAACCTGCCGGTGCGTGGCCAGCGGACCAAGACCAATGCGCGCCAGCGTCGCGGACCGAAGAAGACGGTCGGCGTGCGGCGCAAGAAGTAAGGGGCTCCGACCACACTCATGGCCGAACGCAAGCGAGTCGCTAAGCCGCGCCGCCGGGAGAAGAAGAACGTGCCGCTCGGGCACGTCCACATCCAGGCGACGTTCAACAACACGATCATCACGATCACCGACCAGGCCGGCGCCGTGGTCAGCTGGGGCTCGGCCGGCACCGCCGGCTTCAAGGGCTCGCGCAAGAGCACCCCGTACGCCGCGGCGATGTCGGCCGAAGGCGCCGCCCGCCGGGCGATGGAGCATGGGATGCGCTCGGTCGAGGTCTATGTCAAGGGTCCGGGCGCCGGCCGCGAGCAGGCGATCCGCTCGCTCCAGTCCGCCGGGCTGGAGGTCACCGCCATCACCGACGTCACCCCCATCCCGCACAACGGCTGCCGCGCCCCCAAGCGGCGCCGGGTCTAGGCGGGGATCGACATGGCTCGCTACACCGGATCCGTCTGTCGGCTGTGCCGCCGCGAGGGCGCCAAGCTCTTCCTCAAGGGCAGCCGCTGCTATTCGAAGAAGTGCGCCTTCGAGCGCCGACCCACGCCGCCCGGCCAGCACGGCGTCCGCCGCCGCAAGGTCGGCGACTACGGCCTCCAGCTGCGCGAGAAGCAGAAGGTCCGCCGGACCTACTCGGTCCTCGAGCGGCAGTTCAAGAACTACTTCGACGCCGCCGAGGCCCGGCCCGGCGTGACCGGTGAGAACCTCCTGCGGTTCCTCGAGCTCCGGCTCGACAACGCTGTCTACCGGATGGGCTTCGCGACGAGCCGGGCGGCGGCCCGCCAGCTCGTCACCCACGGGCACTTCGCCGTGAACGGGCGGCCGACGAACGTGCCGTCCTACCAGCTCAAGTCGGGCGACCGGGTCGAGGTCCGCGAGTCGCACCGCGAACGCGAGCCGTTCAAGGTCGCCAAGGAGACCCTCCGCTCCCATCAGCCGCCGGACTGGCTGAGCATCGATGCCGCGAAGCTATCCGGCAGCGTCCTCGACCAGCCCCGCCGCGACCAGATGCCGCTCGACCTCAACGAGCAGCTCGTGGTCGAGTACTACTCGAGGTAAGCCCCAGATCATGATCGAACTCGAGAGCCCCCAGATCGAGCCCGTCGAGGAGCTCGGGACCTACGCCAAGTACGAGGCGGGTCCCCTCCCGGCCGGCTACGGCGTCACCCTCGGCAACGCGCTCCGGCGCGTCCTGTTGTCGTCGCTGGAGGGCGCCGCGGTCACCTCGATCCAGCTCCGCGACGTCTACCAGGAGTTCTCCACGATCCCCGGGGTCAAGGAGGACGTCACCCAGATCGTGCTCAACGTCAAGAAGCTCCGGCTCAAGAGCTTCGCCACCCACCCGGTCCAGCTCCGGCTCGTCAAGAGCGGTGCCGGTGCGGTCACCGCGGCGGACATCGCCGAGTCGGCGGACGTGGAGATCGTCAACACGGACCAGGTCCTGATGACCCTCGACACGGACGACGTGCCGATCGAGGTCGATCTGACCGTCGAGCGCGGCGTCGGCTATCTCGCGGCCGAGCGGTCCGAGGCGCTGCCGATCGGGGTCATCGCGGTCGACGCGATCTTCACCCCGGTCCGCAAGGTGAACTACTGGGTCGAGCCCACCCGGGTCGGCCAGATCACCAACTACGACAAGCTGACGATGGAGATCGAGACCGACGGGACGGTCAGTCCGGAGGAGGCGCTCGCCCGGGCCGCCGACATCCTCGTCCGCCAGTTCTCGCTGTTCGCCAACATCGGGATGGTCGCGACCGCGGCGGTCGCCGCAGGCGGCGCGCCGCAGCTGCCCCCGAACATGCTCGACATGCCGATCGAGGAGCTCGATCTGCCGATGCGGGCGTACAACTCGCTCAAGCGCAACAACATCGTCAAGGTCGGCCAGCTCCTGCAGCTGTCCGACGACGACCTGCTCCGGATGCGAAACTTCGGCCGGAAGTCGCTCGACGAGATGAAGGAGCGGCTCCGGATGCGCGGCTTCGTCGTCCCGGACACGGAGCTGTCGGATGAGCCGTTCCCGGACGACGACGAGACCGAGGAGGTCTGAGTCGTGGCGCATCGGATCGACGGTCGCAAGCTGTCCCGCAAGAAGGGACCGCGCAGCGCGCTCTACAAGAATCTGACCGTGTCGGTCCTCCGCTACGAGAAGGTCCAGACGACCGAGGCGAAGGCCAAGGAGATCCGCGGCCGGGTCGAGCGGATCATCACGATCGCCAAGCGGAACGACCTGACGGCTCGTCGGACGGTCGTTTCCGAGTTCCCGAACGAGCCGCTCGTCGTCGACAAGCTGTTCGACGAGATCGCCCCGAAGTACGCCGACCGGACCTCCGGCTATACCCGGATCGTCCGCATCGGCCAGCGTCTCGGCGATGCGGCAGAGATCGTCCAGATCGAGCTGATCTGACGGTCGACCAGATGAGCATCCCGCCTCGCCGGGATCGATGACTGCTCGAGAGGGCAGGCCCAGGCGCTACCGCGCTCGGGTGGAATACGACGGAACGGACTTCGCCGGCTTCCAGGTCCAACCCGGGAGACGGACGGTCCAGGGAGAACTCGAATCCGCGCTGGCACGACTCGACCCGACAGGGCCGAACACGGTCGACGCGGCGGGACGGACCGACGCCGGGGTCCACGCCTCCGGGCAGGTGATCGCCTTCACCTACCGGGGCCGGGCAGCGGCGGCGGTACTGGGTCGGGCGCTCGATGCGCTCCTCCCGGCGGACGTCTCGATCGGGACCCTCAGCGGGGTCCCGGCCGGGTTCGACCCACGCTATGCGGCGCGGTACCGGGAGTACCGCTACACCGTCTGGAACGGGCCGCGCAGTCCGCTTCACGAGCGCCACGCGCTCGGGGTGCGGGCCCCGCTCGACGTCGCCGCGATGGCGGAGGCCGGATCGGTCCTGGTGGGCCGGCACGACTTCCGAGCCTTCGGGACGACGAGCCGGACGTCGGTCCGGACCGTTCACGCGGTCCGGGTCGCGCGGAGAGGACGAGTCGTGACGATCGACGTCACGGCCGATGCCTTCCTCCGTGGGATGGTCCGGCGGATCGTGGCGGTCCTCATCGAGGTCGGCCTCGGTCGGATGGATGCGACAGGGGTCGCTACGGCGCTGGACGCCGGGCGACCGGCCCTGGACGGGGCGAGTGCCCCGCCGCACGGCCTGTGTCTGCGTCGAGTCGTCCTCGGACGGCCGGCGCGAGCTGACGGAGAGTTCGGAGAGCGATGACCGCGAAGACCTACGCACCTCGCGAGAGTGAGATCGAGCGCAACTGGTACGTCGTGGATGCGGCGGACGAGACGCTCGGTCGGTTGGCGTCGCGGATCGCCCGGATCCTCGAGGGCAAGCACAAGCCGACCTATGCGCCGAACCTCGACTCGGGCGACCACGTCATCGTCCTCAACGCGGCGCGGATCGCGGTCACCCGCGACAAGCTCGAGTCGAAGATCTACCACCGCCACAGCGGCCATCCCCAGGGCTACAAGGAGGAGACCCTCGGTCACCTCCTTGAGCGGCGCCCCGAGGAGGTCATCCGCCGGGCGGTCAAGGGGATGCTGCCCCACACCCGCCTGGGAGCCCAGCAGCTCCGCAAGCTGAAGATCTACCCCGGTGCGGACCACCCGCACCAGGCCCAACGGCCCGAGCCGCTGGCCTGACGAGGAGTCCTGAACCATGACGATCCCAGCGTTCTACTACGGCACCGGTCGACGCAAGACCGCGGTCGCCCGCGTCCGGCTCCTGCCGGGTGAGGGCGAGATCGTGGTCAACGGGCGCTCGCTCGACGAGCATTTCGGCAACGCGGTCAACGAGGCCGAGGTGCGGATGCCGTTCCGGGTGACCGGGACCGAGGGCCGGTTCAACGCGATGATCAAGGTCGAAGGCGGCGGCGTGACCGGCCAGGCCGGCGCGATCCGCCACGGCATCGCCCGGGCACTGCTCCAACTCGATCCCGAGGTCAACCGGCTGCCGCTCCGCCAGGCCGGTCTCCTGACCCGGGACCCGCGGATGAAGGAGCGCAAGAAGTACGGTCTGAAGCGCGCCCGCAAGGCCCCCCAGTACACGAAGCGCTGACGCGGCGCACCTGGCGGCCGATGCCGTTGTTGCCCGCTCCGGGCACTCACTCACGCACCTGAGGGTGCGCTCGCTCGTGTCCTCGCGGGCGCCTGGGCCTCGACTCGCCATCTGCGCCGCTACAGTGCGCTCATGACTCAGGCCCACCGAGTCCCCGTGTCTCTTCGTGGGCGGGACCTGCTCAGCGCGGCCGATCTGTCGGCCGCCGAGGTCGAGGTCGTGTTCGACCGGGCGGCGGAGCTCAAGGCCGAGTTCCGGGCCGATCGCCGCCATGCCGAGCTACCACTGGCCGGCCGGACGCTGGCGATGCTGTTCCAGAAGCCGAGCCTCCGGACGCGGGTGACCTTCGAGGCCGGGATGACCCAGCTCGGCGGTCACGCGGTCCATCTGGCCACGCACGATGTCGGGCTCGGGACCCGCGAGAGCGTCTCGGATGTCGCCCGGAACCTCGATCGCTGGGTCGACGGGATCATGGTCCGGACGTTCGGCCACGCGATCGCCGAGGAGATCGCCGCCGCGGCCTCGATCCCGGTCATCAACGCCCTGACCGACCTCGAGCATCCGTGCCAGGCCCTCGCCGACCTGTTCACGCTCCGCGAGCGGTTCGGGACCCTCGATGGCCTCAGCGTGGCGTTCGTCGGTGACGGCAACAACGTCTTCCATTCGCTCGCGCTGCTCGGCGCTCGACTCGGGGTCGAGATCCGGCTGGCGCATCCGCCCGGTCACGGACCGGACCCGGCGATCGTCGCCCGGGCCCGGTCGATCGCCGCGACCGATCGGCTGACCCTCGGCGAGGACCCCCTGACGGCCGTCCGTGGCGCCGACGTCGTCTACACCGATGCCTGGGCGTCGATGGGCCAGGAATCGGAGGCGGAGCGCAGGCGCACCGAATTCGCCGCCTACCGCGTCGACGAGCGCACTCCTTTCCGCCGCCGGACCGACTACCCTCGTCATGCACTGCCTGCCTGCCCATCGCGGCGAGGAGATCACCTCCGACGTCCTCGATGGGCCGCGCAGCCTGGTCCTGGAACAGGCCGAGAACCGCCTCCACGTGCAGAAGGGGTTCCTGGCCGAGAGTCTCGGAGGTCGATGAGCGAGGAAGCGCTCTACGAGCGCTACAAGAGTGCACTGCGGGTCGGCCACGTCGCCTCCGTCCGGGGCCGCGACGAGGCGGCCGTGGCCGCCTATTCGGAGGCCGCGTCGCTCGCGCCCGACCGCCCGCTCCCGCATGCGAGCATGGGTCGATCGCTGCTCCGCCTGGGGCGCCTCGACCAGGCGCTGGCCGCGTTCGGCGAGGCTCTCCGACTCGCGCCCCGGGACGAGGCGAGCCTGGCCGGCCGCGCCGACGTGCTGATCGCGGCCGGCCGACCGGCGGAGGCGGCCGGGGTGCTCGACCTGCTCGCCGATACCCAGGAGAAGGACGGCCGGCTGCCCGACGCCTGCGACACCGCTCGACGAGCGCTCGAGCTCGCCGAGTCGCGTGCCCGACGGCGCTCCCTCGAGGCGCTGGTCGCGGCGCTCCGCACCTCGACCGCCGACGGTGGGGGTGGCGGCGACCAGCTCGCGCGTGCCCTCCGGACGCTCGAGGCCCCGCTCGCCGAGGCCGGGCCCACCCCAGCCGATGGGGCAGCCGCGGCGGACCGCGCGCCGTCCGAGACCAGCGCTGCGGCCGACGGCCCGGCCAGCGTCGCGGAGCCCGAACCGCTGCTCCCGCTGCCGGACGCCGGCGCGCTGTCGATCGCGATCGAGACGGCCGTCGAGACCGGCGATCCGGCCGTCGTGCACGAGGTCGTCCTCGGCGCGGTCGGCGACATGCGCCGAGGCGGGCTCCTCGACGCGGCGATCGACGCCATCCAGCTCGGGCTCACCGTCGCCCCGGCCGACCCCGATCTCCATCTCGCGCTGGCCGAGCTGGACCTCGATCACGGCTGGGCGACGGCGGCCGCCGACAAGCTGGTGATCCTCGACCGGTACATCGAGCTGACCGATAACGGACCGGCCCGGGAGCGCCTCCGGGCCCTCGTGGATGCCCGCATCCCGGATGACCCGCGACTGTCCACGCCGCGCTCCTGACGTACACTCTGGCCACGATGTCGCAGGCCATCCAATCGATCATCGATCAGGTCCGACTCTCGACCATCGTCGACATCGGCATCACGGCCGTCCTCATCTACTGGTTGTTCCTGCTGATCCGGGGGACGCGGGCGGTCCGCCTGGTGATCGGCGTCAGCGTCCTCATCGCGGTCTACGCCGCGGCGCGGCTGTTCAACCTGCCGCTGCTGCGCCAGATCCTCGAGACCGGGGCGATCGTCGGCGTGTTCGCGCTCGTCGTCGTCTTCCAGCCGGAGCTCCGGCGGGCGCTCGAGCGGATCGGCCGTGTCGGGTCGCTCGCCTGGTTGTTCTCGCCGACCGATGAGCGCACGGCCGAGCATGTCGCGGCCGAGATCGCCCGCGCGGCGACCGTCCTTGCCGCGCAGGTCCACGGCGCCCTCATCGTCGTGGAACGGGAGACCGGTCTCGAGGAGATCGCCGAGTCCGGCGTCATGCTCCACGCCGATCTGTCGGCCGACCTGCTCGTCACGATCTTCATGCCGAAGACGGCGCTCCACGACGGTGCGGTGATCGTGCGCGGCGAACAGATCGTCGCCGCCGGCGCGCTCCTGCCGCTCGCCGAGACCACCGTCCAGGTCGAGCGGCTCGGCACCCGCCACCGCGCTGCCCTCGGCATCTCCGAGCAGACCGACGCGGTCGTCGTCGTGGTCAGCGAGGAGAGCGGCCAGGTCAGCCTGGTCGAGCGCTCCCGGATCCGTCGCAACCTCAACGAGACCCAGCTCGCCAAGGCGCTCGTGGCCCTGCTCCGACCCGGCGAGAGCGGACGATCACTCGTCCGGCGCGGCAGCGGCGCCGTCCGATCCGTCGCGGTGGCCCGACCGACCGGCCGTCAGGTCGCCCGTCTGCGCCGCTCGGTCCGTCGGTCGGCGTCCGGTGACTGGCCGTCGAGCCAGCCACGCCGACCGATCGACCATCGTCCGGCAGCGAGCCGAACGCTGCCGTCACCGAGCGGGTCGCGTCGCCGGCCGCGGCGACCGACCCGGCCGCCGTCGCCCAGGGCGGCGCGACCGACGGTTCGCCGACGTCGCCGCCAGCAGCGCGCGCAACCCGACGCGACCCGGATCCGACGAGCGCGTCGCCGGTGCCGCCCGCCCCGGGCGGCCCGTCGGCGTCCGCCCCGGCAGCGCCCGCAGCCCGCCGATGAGACGAGCCGTCCAGCTCGTCATCCGCAACTGGCCGCTCAAGCTCGCAGCGATCGTCCTGGCCACGTTCCTGTATGCCGGTCTGGTGCTCTCGCAGAGCGCCCAGGTCTGGCCCGGCAGCATCCCGATCGTGCCGCTCCAGCTGCCGACGTCGGCCGTCCTCATCGGCAACCTGCCGCAGGTGACGAACATCCGCTACCTCGCCCCGGCCGAGGTCGCCCAGCGGCTGACGAGCTCGAGCTTCCGGGCGACCGTCGACCTGTCGAACGCCCATCCGACGCCGGAGAACCCGTTCGTGACCGTCAAGGTCGACGTCACCGGCGATCCGCGGGTCACGATCCTCGGCTACGACCCACCGACCGTGACCGTCCAGCTCGACCCGCTCGTGACGAAGACCGTCCCGATCCAGGTCGAGCACGGCGACGTACCGGCCGGGCTCGAGATCCGCGACCCGGTCCTGTCGGTCGAGCAGGCCGACGTGTCAGGACCGGAGTCGGTCGTGAAGCTCGTGACCGCCGCCCAGGCCCGGGTCGTCATCCAGCCGTCCGGGATCGACGTCGACCAGACGGTCGATCTGGTGGCGGTCGACGTGCGCGGCGAGGTCATCGGCCCGGTCGACGTCGAGCCGTCGAGCGTCCACGTCCGCATCGCGGTCGGGTCGGGGCTCCGCTCGAAGAGCCTGCCGGTCAACCCGATCGTCACCGGCACGCCCGCGGTCGGCTACCAGGTCGCATCGGTGACCGTCTCGCCGCCGATCGTCTCGGTCGAGGGTGACGCCGACGCCCTGGCCACCCTGGCCCGGGTCGACACGGAGCCCCTCTCGATCAGCGGTGCGTCCACGGATCTGACCCGGAGCGTCCCGCTCGATCTCCCGGATGGCGTCGATTCGCTGTCGGGGTCGACGGTCGACGTCACGATCACGCTCGAGCCGATCACGGCGACCCGGACCTATTCATCCGGCGTCGTCCTGTCCGGTGCCCGGGACGATCGGACCTACCAGCTCTCGACCGACTCGGTCCTCGTCACGGTCGGCGGCACCGTTTCGGCGCTCGATGCGCTCGACCCGCGCAGCCTCGCGGTCGTCGCGGACGTCGACGGGCTCGGCCCGGGCGTCCACAAGGTCAAGCTCAAGATCTCGCTGCCGGCCGACGTCAAGCTCGTCGGGATGAGCCCGGCCGAGATCACCGTGACCGTCGCCGAGGCCGCGTCGCCGAGCCCGCCGCCGAGCGCCGGCCCGTCGCCGAGCGGCCCATAGGTGGCCCGCCTCTTCGGGACGGACGGGATCCGCGGTGTCGCCAACGTCGACCTCAAGCCGACGATGGCCCACGACCTCGGCCGCGCGACCGCGACCCGGCTCGCCGCGCCGGGCGGCGCGATCGTCGTCGGCCAGGACACCCGACGCTCCGGCGACATGTTCGTGGCCGCGATCGTCAGCGGGGCGACGAGCCTCGGCGTCGACGTCCACCGGGTCGGGGTCGTCCCGACGCCGGCCCTCGCGTTCCTCGCGGGCTCCGGGCGAGTTCGCCGCCGGGATCATGGTCTCCGCCTCGCACAATCCGGCCGAGGACAACGGCCTCAAGGTCCTGGACGCGGCGGGCCTGAAGCTCGACGACGACATCGAGGACGAGCTCGAGCAGCTGATCTGGCGGTCGGGCGACCTGGGCGGCGTCGGCAACGCCGAGCTCGGCCGGTCGATCGATGCCGGCGACCTGCTCGGTCGCTACCGCGACCACCGGCTCCGGCTCGCCCGGAGCGTGTCGAGCGACCTCCGCATCGTCCTCGACTGCGCGAACGGCTCCGGCAGCGTCGTCGCCGCCGACATCGTCGCTGCGACGGGCGCGACGGTCGAGGTCATCCACGCCGAGCCGGACGGGCTCAACATCAACCTCGAGTGCGGGGCGACCGCGCCGGCGTCGCTCGCGGCCGCGGTCGTCGAACGCGGCGCCGACATCGGCTTCGCCCTCGATGGCGACGCCGACCGCTGCGTCGCGGTCGACGCGTCGGGTCGGATCGTCGACGGCGACCAGCTCATCGGGCTGCTCGCGCTCGACCGCCTCGCCCGCGGGGCACTCGACGGCGGCGGGCTCGTGGTCTCGGTCCTGTCGAACGGCGGACTCCAGGGCGTCATCGAGGCGGCCGGCGGCCAGCTGATCCGGACCCCCGTCGGCGACAAGTACATCCTCGAGGGGATGCAGGTCTCGGGCGCGGTCCTCGGCGGCGAGAAGAGCGGCCACGTCATCATCCGCGAGCACAGCACGTCGGGCGACGGCGTCGTCACGGCGCTCGAAGTCCTGCGGGTCATCGGCCGGCGCGGGCGCCCGATCAGCGAGCTCGCCGCCGAGATCCCGCTGCTGCCCCAGCAGCAACGCGCCGTGCCGGCGCGTCACAGGGACCACTGGGAGGGGGATCCGGTCCTCCAGCGGGCGCTCACGCAGGCGCATGCTCGCCTCGGAGGAACGGGCCGGATCCTCGTCCGGCCGTCCGGCACGGAGCCCGCGCTGCGGGTGATGGTCGAGGGTCCGGACGCCGAGCTCGTCGGGCAGCTGGCCGACGAGATCGCGACCCTCGCGGGGGAGCGTCTAAACTAGCCCGGCCCGGGGCCGCGCCGCCGGGTCGCTCAGGAGACTCGGACCGCATGTGTGGGATCGTCGGCTACACGGGACCGCGCGAGGCGGGGCCCATCCTCATCGAGGGACTCAAGCGCCTCGAGTACCGCGGCTACGACTCAGCCGGGATCGCCCTCGTCGACGACGCCGGTGACCTGTTCGTCGAGAAGCGGGCCGGCAAGCTGGCCAACCTCCAGACGGCGATCGCCGACCGGACGCCGCATGCCGCGATCGGCCTCGCGCACACCCGCTGGGCGACCCACGGCCGCCCGAACGACCTGAACGCCCACCCCCACCAGGACTGCACCGGCGACATCACGGTGATCCACAACGGGATCGTCGAGAACTTCCGTGAGCTGCGCGACGGGCTCGAGGCGCGTGGCCACACGCTGACCTCGGAGACGGACACGGAGGCGTTCGCCCACCTCATCGAGGAGGCCTACGCCGGCGACCTCGCGGACGCCGTCCGTCACGCGCTCCGCCAGGTGCACGGGGCCTACGCGCTCGCGGTCATGCACCGCGGTGAGCCGGACCGGCTCGTCGGCGCCCGGATGGATGTCCCGCTCGTGGTCGGCGTCGCCGCCGGCGAGACGTTCCTCGCCAGCGACGTCGCGGCGATCCTGGCCCACACCGATCAGGTCATCTTCCTCGAGGAGGGCGATGTCGCCGACCTCCGTCCGTCGGGGGTGACGATCACCGGCATCGACGGCGCGCCGATCCAGCGCGCCATCTCGACGATCGACTGGACGCCGGAGGCCGCCGAGAAGGGCGGCTACGAGCACTTCATGCTCAAGGAGATGCACGAGCAGCCGACGGCGCTGCTCCAGGCGATCACCGGCCGGGTGACGACCGACGACCGGATCGAGGTCGCCGAGCTGGCCGGTCTCGCCGACATCCTCCGGACCGTCGATCGGATCGAGCTCGTCGCCTGCGGCACCGCCTATTACGCCTCGCTCGTCGGCGCCGCCGCGATCCAGGACTGGGTCGGCATCCCCGCCCGGGCCAACATCGGCTCCGAGTTCCGGTACAGCCCGCCGCCGCTCGACGCACGGACCCTGGTCATCGCGGTCACCCAGTCGGGTGAGACGGCCGACACGATCGCCCCGACCCGGCTGGCTCGCGAGCGCGGCTGCCCGATCATCGCAGTCACGAACACCGTCGGCTCGGCGATCACCCGGGAGGCCGCCGCGGTGCTCTTCCTGCAGGCGGGGCCGGAGATCGCGGTCGCGGCGTCCAAGACGTTCGTGACCCAGGTCACGACCCTCGTCATCGTGGCCGCGGCGATCGCCAAGATCCGTGGACGGCTGGGGATCGAGCAGGAGCTCGAGCTCGGCGCGGCCCTTCGCCGGCTGCCGAAGCAGGCGCAGGCGGCGCTCGACGCCTCGGGCGACGTCCCCGACCTGGCCCGCCGCTACGTCAACTCGCGAGGGTTCATGTTCGTCGGTCGGGGCTACACGTATCCGGCGGCCCTCGAAGGGGCGCTCAAGCTCAAGGAGGTCAGCTACGTCCACGCCGAGGGCTATGCGGCCGGCGAGCTGAAGCACGGGCCGATCTCGCTGCTCGACCCCGAGGTCCCACTCGTCGCCGTCGCGACCCGCTCGTCGGTCTACGACAAGCTCCTGAGCAACGTCATGGAGGGCCGCGCCCGCGACGCCCGCGTCATCGCCGTCGCGACCGAGGGCGATGAAGGCATCGAACGCTTCGCCGACGAGGTCCTGTGGGTCCCGGACACGCACGAGGCGCTCAGCCCGATCCTCGCGATCATCCCGCTCCAGCTGTTCGCCTACTACACCGCGCTCGCCCGCGGCACGGACGTCGACCAACCGCGCAACCTGGCCAAGTCCGTCACGGTCGAATAGGCGGATCGTGAGCGGGCAACCTCCTCGAGGAGTCGGACTGGGTTCCTCCGAGGGTCGAGGCGGCGCTCCTGCGAGCCATCGCCCCGAGGATGACGGCCTTGGGGCCCTCGCGGCAGCCGCCCCGGCGGGTCTGACCGAGCTCGGGATCGACATCATCAAGGTCGACCGGATCCGCGCGGCGCTCGCCCGGTTCGGTCCGCGGTTCTCCGGCCGGGTGCTCACGCCCGCCGAGCGGCGCTACGTCCGCGATCGCCCGGAGACCTTCGCCGGACGCTGGGCGGCCAAGGAGGCCGTGAGCAAGGTCCTCGGGCTCGGTGTCCGCGGGATCGGCTGGAAGGAGATCGAGATCGAGCGGCTGCCGACCGGGCAGCCGGCTGTCCGCCTGCACGGTCGTGCGGCGGCGCGCGCCGACCAGCTCGGGATGGATCGGATCGCCGTGTCGATCACCCACGAGTCCGACTACGCCGTCGCGATCGCGTTCGGGATCCGGACGGCCGGCGGCCGGTACGTCTTCCCGCCCGACATCGACGCGCGACTCGACGAGCATGAGCGCCGGATCCTCGCCCGGATGGACCGGATCCGGGCCCTGGCCGCCGAGGCCGACGGTGGCTAAGGCGTCGGCCGGCGCCGGGTCGAAGGCGACGCGCGCGGGGTCCAAGGCCGTCCCCGCCACGGAAGGCGCCAGGGCGACCGGAGCCTCGGCCGAGGCCGGCACCGTCCCCGGCGCGACCCGCTCCGCCCTCGAGGTGCTGGACGATCGGGGTGTCGCCGGGCTCATCCCGGACCGACCCGTGCGCGGCCACAAGGGCACGTTCGGCAAGCTGCTCGTGATCGCCGGCTCGCTCGACTACGCCGGCGCGGCTCTGCTCGTCTGTCGATCGGCCGGCCGAGCCGGGGCGGGGCTCGTGACCCTGGCCGTGCCGGAGTCGCTCCAACCGCTGTTCGCCGCCAAGGTCGTCGAGGCGACGACGCTGGCCCTGCCCGAGGACGACGTCGAGGAGGTCGAGCCCGAGGACGCCCTCGCCCGGGTCATGGACCATGAGCACGACGCGCTCGTCGTCGGTCCGGGTCTGCGCCCGGGCCTGGCCACCGCCGAGCTGATCGCGGCGCTGCTCGCCGTCGAGGAACCCGACGGTCCGCCACCGCCGGCCGTCGTCGACGCCGAGGCGCTCCGCTCGTTGGCCGTCCGCGACGGCTGGTGGGAGCGGATCCGACGTCCGTGCGTCCTCACCCCGCACGTCGGCGAGTTCATCCGATTGCGGACCGCCAGCGGGGTCGAGCCTGACGCGGACGGCGACCTGGCCGACGACGACGATGCCCGTGAGGCAGCGGCTCGGGACGCCGCGGAGCGCTGGGGCCAGGTCGTCGTGCTCAAGGGCGCCCGCACCGTCGTCGCCGCGCCGGACGGACGGGCGGCCCGGGCCCCGTTCGAGAACCCGGCGCTCGCCAGCGGCGGCACGGGCGACGTGCTCGCCGGCGTGATCGGAGCGCTCCTCGCCCAGGGGCTGGTCCCCTACGACGCGGCCCGGCTCGGCGTCTACCTCCACGGGGCTGCGGGCGACGTCGTCCGCGACCGCCTCGGCGACAGCGGGCTCCAGGCCGGCGACCTGCCGTTCGAGATCGCGCTTGCCCGCAAGCGCCTCGCCAGGACCGCCGAGCGCCGGGCCCGGCCGGTCAGTCTCGGGTTCGGCGCGGTCGATCGCCGCTCGTGACCGGACGGTCGTCGATCGAGGCCCGACTCGCGACGGCCGGGCTCCCGCCGCTGCCGCGGACCGCCTGGCTCGAGATCGATCTCGATCGTCTCCGGGCGAATCTCGCGGTCTTCCGGGCGGCGGTCCCGACCGGGGTCCGGATCGAGCCGGTGCTCAAGGCCGATGCCTATGGCCACGGAGCCGTCCCGGTCGGACTCGCCCTCGAGGCGGCCGGCGCGGACGGCTTCTCGGTCGCCGCGTTCGACGAGGCGGTCGAGCTCAGGACCGGCGGTCTCCGCGCGCCGCTGCTCTGTCTCTATGCGATCCCCCCGGCGGTCGTCGCGGCGGCGATGCGGCTGGACATCGCGGTCAGCGCCTCCGGTGAGGAGGCGCTCGACGCCATGATCGCCGCGGCCGGTGCCGCCTGGACCCGTGCGACCGGGCCCTCGCCCGCGCCGGGCGCTCCGGGTCCACCTCGACGTCGAGACGGGCCTCGGTCGGGCCGGACTCGAGGCCGACCGGCTGGCGGCGACCGTCGCTCGGCTCCGCGCCGCTCCCGGCGTCCGGCTGGCCGGCATCTGGTCCCATCTCCAGCAGGCCGACGACCGACCCCGGACCGATCGCCAGGCGGAACGGTTCGACGCGGCGATCGGCGGGCTGACCGAGGGCTGGCGGGCGGTCCCCCGCCACCTCGCGGCGAGCGCCGGTCTCCTCGGCCGGGCGGTGCCGATCTACGACGCGGTCCGGATCGGCCTGGCGACCTACGGGATCGTCCCGGATGATCTCCCGTCGGAGGCGGCCGGCAGGCCCCCCGCGACGGACCTCCGGCCGATCCTGTCACTCCACGCCCGGCCCGTCCGGGTCGCCGACCTGCCGGCCGGCACCGGGATCAGCTACGGCCCGTCGTTCACCACGGCTCGGAGCAGCCGGATCGCGACCCTGCCGCTGGGCTACGGCGACGGCCTCCCGCGCGTCCTCTCGAACCGGGCCCAGGCGCTCGTCCGGGGCGGCCGCGTGCCGCTCGTCGGGAACGTGGCGATGGATGCCGTCATGGTCGACGTCACCGACGTCCCGGGCCCGCCGGTCACGCTCGACGATGAGTTCGTCCTGCTCGGATCGCAGGGCGACGCGTCGATCCCGATCGAAGAGATGGCGCGACTGCGCACCACGAACACCTGGGAAACGGTGACGGCCATGTCCCGACGACTGCCTCGGGTGTACCATGCCGCGGCGGTACCGGTGGCGGTCCGGACCGTGGCCACGTGGAGGGACCGGTGACGCGCATCCAGCTCTGGAACGGGGATATCTGCGAGCTCGAGGTCGACGCGATCGTCAACCCCGCCAACCCGAGCCTGTGGATGTCGACCGGCGTCGGGCAGGCGCTCAAGGCCCACGCCGGCGACGAGGTGGAGTTCGCCGCCGTCCGCCAGGTCCCCGTCTCGCTCGGGGACGCCATCGTCACGCCGGCCGGCCGGCTCGCCGCCCGGGTCCTCATCCACGCCGTCTCGCTCGACCGCGACCGACGGACGAGCGGGCAGGCGATCGAGACGGCCATCCGGAGCGTGTTCGCCCGCGCCCGCGAGCAGGGCGTCATCTCGCTGGCCATGCCCGCGCTCGGGACCGGGGTCGGTGGCTTCCCGATGGACGAGGCCGCCTCGATCTCGGTCGCGACCGTCCGCGATGAGCTGCGCCGCTCGCCGGACATCGAATCGGTGACGTTCGCGCTGCGCGGGTCCTCGGCCTACGCGGCATTCGAGCGAGCCCTCGCCGCGCCCGTCGCGATCGACGTGGTCGCTCAGCCCCCGCGGCCGGTCTTCGAGGCCGACCAGCGCGAGGTCCTCGCGTGAGCTTCCCGCGCGAACGCACCGACGAGCAGCGTGACGATCTCGTCGAGCAGGTCGCCCGCGAGATCCAGTTCCGGGGCCTCACGGCGCCGGCCGTCCACTTCCTGAATGCCAGCCGTCCGTACCGTCCGCTCGGCAGCAACGCGATGCTGTTCTTCGACCCGACCCTGCGCGGCCTGTTCGGGGGTGACGTCTCATCGGCCTCGGCGATCCTCGCGGACGACATCGGCATCGAGCAGCTCATCGACCGGCTCGAGGAGTTCGACGAGGACGACACCCTCGACGCCTGAGCTCGGTCGGCTGTCGACGCCATCGCCGACGCCCGGAGCGCACTGGCTGTCGATGACGCTGCCAAGGCGCGAGCCCGGCCAGCCGTGTCCGGCTAGCATGGACCGGTGAGCGTCGATCCCACCGTCCGCATCGCCGTCGACCTCGGCGCGGCGACGGCCTCGGCCGCGCTCATCGGCCCGATCGACGGTCGGCGCCGTCTCCTGGGATCCGTGGCCCTGCCGGCCGGGATCGCCGACGACGCTCTCGTCGGCCACCTGCTCGAGCGGGTCGCGGCATCCGACGCCGATCTCGCATCCCGGCTCGGGCTCGGTCCGGCGAGCGTCGACGAGATCCCCCGGCTCAGCGTGCGCTCGGCGCCCGCGGCCGTCCTCGTCGTGCTCGCGACGACCGCCCGGGAGCGCGTGGCCGTGGAGAACGCGGCCGCCACGGCCGGCTGGCGGACCCGTGGCGCCAGCCTCGACCAGGACGGGCCTGTCGAGATGACCCGCCTGGCGCTCGAGCCGGACGTGGCGTCGATCGCCGTGGCCGGCGTGGCGGCGACGAGCCGCGAGGAGACCGCGACGCTCGACCTGCTCGGCGCCGTCGTCGCCGGGATCGCTGCCCGCTCGATCGCGCCGCCGATCGTGTTCGTCGGCGAGATGGCCCGCGACGACCTCGAGCCCGAGCCGGCGCCGGACGCCGCCGACGGTCCGGTGTTCGCGCCCGGGCCGGAGGTCGGCGAGCCGGCGGGTGCGCCGCTGCGCGATCTGCTCGATCGACTCGACCCGGGCCATGGGAGCGCGCGCCGAGCCGCGCTCCGGGCGTTGCTCGACCTGGCCGTGATCCTCGATCGACGGATCGAGCTCGTCGAGGTCGGCTTCGACGGGGCGCTCCGCGCCGTCGCCGGGCCGGGCGGTCTCGAGGCCCCGGCGGCGTTCGTCCCGACGGCCGGGCTCGTGCCGGTCGATCTCGACGACGAAGCCGTCGACGAGGTCCTCGCCTGGTCGACGATCGCGCTCGATCGTCACCGGATGCGCGACCGACTGCGCGAGCTCCGCCTGTCGCCCTGGGTCGAGGCGCACGGCGACGGCGCGCGGCTGCGGATCGCCGCGGCCAGGGCCGCCGTGGCCCGGCTCGTCCGGGCGACCCCCTGGATCGAGACCCTGTCCGCCCCGGACCTCATCGTCGTCGCCGGCGGGGCCTGGGCAGCCGCGCCGGGTCCCGCGATCGGCCTCGCGATCGCGGACGTCATCCGACGCCCGGGCGTGAGCCAGCTCGCGTTCGACCACGCCCGGCTCCTCGGTCCGCTCGGGACGGTCGACGACCCCGAGGAGCGGCGGACGCTGCTGGCCGAGCTCGCGGACGACCTCCTGGCGCCCCTCGGCAGCGTCATCGTGCCGCAGGGCCTGCGCGCCGGCCGGAGCGCCGGCCGGTTGACGCTGCGCGGTTCGGCGGGGGAGACGGACCTCGACCTGATCCCCGGCGGACTCCAGCTCGTCGACCTGCCGCCCGGCCAGGTCGCGACGGTCGACCTGCGCTTCCGCGACCCGGTGACGCTCGGGACGCGCGGCCGGCGGATGACGTTCGAGGTCGGCGGCGGGCTGGGCGGCCTGCTCGTGGACCTGCGCGACATCCCGCTCCGCCTGCCGGACCGGACCGAGCGTCGGCGAGCGATGCTCGAGGCGTGGCAGGCCGCGTTCTGGACGAGCCACGACCGGTGACCGAGGTCACGATCGAGACGCCGCCCATCCCCGCCGCCGGCATCGGGTTGATCCCGGCCCGACGGCTGCTGGCGCGCGGTCCGATGGCCCGGGTCGCGCTGAGTCCAGGGGATCGGATCCTCGTCGCGGCCGGCGACGCGGTCAGCCCGGGACTCGGGCTCGCCGAGCGTCAGCGCGATCCCCGGGTCGACGACGGACCACCGCTCGCCCGTCCGGAGGAGACCGACCACGCGCTGCTCCAGGCCGGCGACTGGTGGCCGGGCGACGGCCACGAGGCGGGCGGTCCGCTCCGCCGCCGCCAGCCGCGGACCCCGGCCGGCGAGCTCCTGCATCCCGCCGATGGGCGCTGGAGGATCGCCGCCGGGGGCCACATCGATCGGCTCGAGGCACCGGCCGCCGGGTCCGTCGTGGACGTGGTCCCCGGACGCGGGATCACCGTCCGGTTGTCGGGCACCGCGCTGCTCGGGACGTCGGCGGTGGGCATCCCGGCGCGCGGACGGCTGGAACGGGTCTCGGGCGAGTCCGGCCTGCGCGGAGCGCTGGACGTCGGCCGCGCCGGGGCGATCCTCGTCGTCGACGGCCGGATCGACTCGGAGGCGATCATCCGGGCCCGGGCGACCGGCGTCCGCGGCGTCGTGGCGTCCGGGTTGGCCGGCAAGGACCTGCGCGATCTGCATGGCTCCGAGGCGCGTCAGCGCGCGAGCCTCCAGCCGCTCGCGCCGTTCGCCGTGTTGATCCTCGATGGGACGGTCCGCCGGCCGATCGCCGGACCCGTGGCCGCCTGGTTCGGGGCGCTCGAGGGTCGCGAGGTCGCGATCATCGTCGATCCGCCGATGCTCGTCTTCGATCCGCCGAGCCCGGAACCCACCCCGCCGGCAGCGACCTGGGTCCGGATCCAGGCCGGCGAGCTCGCTGGTCGCGAAGGCCGCTGGCTGCGCTCGGCCGGTCTGCGGCGCTACGCGGCCGGGGTCCACCTCGAGTCGGCCGCGGTCGTGCTCGACGACGGCGGCGTGGTCGAGGTGCCGGTCGCCGACCTCGAGCGCTTCGTCTGACGGCAGCGCGGCCTGCGGTCGGCTACCCTCGGCGCATGCTCCCCTCGATGCCCGCCCCCGGCGCCTCCGCGGCCGACGCGCGCTCGGTCGTGACCGACTCCGCCGACGCGACCCGTCGACTCGCGGCGCGCCTGGCGGGCGTCGCCGAAGCCGGGGACGTCATCGCCCTGTTCGGCGATCTCGGTGCCGGCAAGACCCAGTTCGCGAAGGGCTTCGCCGAGGGCCTCGGCGTCACGGCGACGGTGAACTCGCCGAGCTTCGTCCTGATGGCCGAGTATCCCGGCCGCCTCCCGCTGTTCCATCTCGACCTCTATCGGCTGGCCGACGCGGCCGAGGCGATCGCCGGTGGGCTCATCGACGAGCGCCAGGCGGACGGCGTCGCCCTCGTGGAATGGGCCGAGCGGCTCGGTCCGGCGCTCCCGCCCGACCGGCTCGACGTTCGGATCGACGGGACCGGCGACGAACCCCGGGCGATCGGTCTCACGGCGTCGAGCCCGCGCCTGCGGCGCTACCTCGAGGTCGCGCCGTGAGCGACGCCGAGCGCCGGACCACGGTCACGGGCGACGCACCTGCCGAGCCGGGTGGCCCGATCCTCGTGTTCGACACGGCGACCACGCTCGCGGTCGTCGGCCTCGGCACGCGCGACGGCCGGCTGCTCGCCGAGGCGACCTGGCGGGCCGGCTATCGCCACGGCGAGGAGCTCCTGGCCCGGATCGACGGGGTGCTGGCGGAGGCCGGGGTCGGTCTCGACGCGCTGGGCGCGATCGTGGTCGGGACCGGGCCCGGTGCGTTCACGGGGCTCCGTGTGGGCCTCGCGACCGCCAAGGGCCTCGCCCACGGACTCGGCATCGCGCTCGTCGGCATCCCGACGGGCCTGGCGCTGGCCGCCGCCGCGGTCGAGGCCGATCCGGCGACGCCGCCGGCCGCCGGTCTCCTGCCGGCCGGTCCGTCGGACCGGATCCTCATCGATCCGGAGGGCCGGGCGTCGCTCGTCCCGGCGGGGACCGAGCCGACCGTCGAGGCCGGCTGGCGGTTGTACGCGCTCGACCTGCCCGATCGGGCGGCGGCCGATGCGCTGGAGCGCGGCGAGCGCGTCCGGGCCCATCTCGCCCGATCGTTGCTCCGGATCGGGCTCGGTCGGCTGGAGGACGGCCAGCCGTCGGACCTCGCGACCCTCGTCCCCGACTACGTCACGCTGCCCCGCGGCGTGCGCGAGCTGACCGGAACGGTGGCATGGTCGCGCGACCCGAGCTGAGCGTGATCGTCGCCCCGATGGAGCTGGCGGACGTGGCCAGCGTCGAGGCGATCGAGCAGGCGAGCTTCAGCGCGCCGTGGCCGCCGAACGCCTATCGGACCGAGCTCCAGACGAACCGCCTCGCGCACTACATGGTGATCCGGGTCGGTCACCGGATCGTCGGCTACGCCGGACTGTGGCTCATGGTCGACGAGGCCCACGTCACCACGTTCGCGATCCATCCCGACTGGCGTCGGCGCCGGCTCGGCGAGCGGCTCCTGCTCGCGCTGCTCGACGCGGCCATCGATCGCCGCGCCGCCGAGGCGACCCTCGAGGTGCGCTTGTCGAACCTGGCGGCGCGGCGGTTGTACGAGAAATTCGGCTTCCGGCCGGTCGGGATCCGGCCGCGCTACTACACCGACAACAACGAGGACGCCCTGATCATGACGACGGACCGCCTCGACGGCCCACTGATGGCCGAGCGCCTCAGCCGGCTCCGGGCGACCATCGCCGCCGCGCCCGAGTCGGTCGACGGGCCGATCCCGGCCGACCCGGCCGCCGCGGAGCTGAGCGCGGCCGACGCGACGAGCGGGCCACAGCCACCGCCCTCGGGCGCGGACGGCCGGCCGTGAGCGGACCGCTCCTGCTCGCGATCGAGTCGAGCTGCGACGAGACCGGCATCGCCCTGGTCGAAGGCGGGCGGCGGATCCACGCCAACGTCGTCGCTAGCCAGGTCGCCCTCCACGCCGGGACCGGCGGGATCGTCCCGGAGGTCGCCGCCCGCGCCCACCTGCGCTGGATCGTGCCCGTCCTCGAGACCGCCTGGGCCGACGCCGGAGCGGACTGGGCCGACGTCGATGGGATCGCGGTCACCTACGGGCCCGGCCTGGCCGGCTCGCTCCTGGTCGGGGTGAACTTCGCCAAGGCGCTCGCCCACGCCCGGGGCAAGCCGCTCATCGGCGTCAACCACCTCGAGGGCCATGTCGAAGCCGGCTGGCTGCTCGATCCGGGAGAGGATCCCGAAACGAGGACCGAGCCGGGATTCCCGCTCGTCGCCCTCGTCGTGTCGGGCGGTCACACGTTCCTCGTGGAGATGCGCGATCACGGCGACTATCGGCTCCTCGGGCAGACCGTCGACGATGCCGCCGGCGAGGCGTTCGACAAGGTCGGGCGGCTGCTCGGCCTCGGCTATCCGGGCGGGCCGGCGATCCAGCGCGCGGCCGAGGGCGCGATCCGCCACGACGTCCGGTTCCCGCGCGCGTGGCTCGGCGACACCTACGACTTCAGCTTCAGCGGCCTCAAGACGGCCGCGCGCCGGATCGTCGCGGCCGCGCGGGCCGACGAGGGCCTGCCAGCCGACGACCCCGACGCCAGGCTGTCCGATGCGACGGTGGCCGAGCTCGCGTGGGGGTTCCAGGACGCCGTCGTCGACGTGCTCGTCACGAAGACGATGCGTGCCGCGACCGAGGCCCGGGCCCGGGCGATCGTGGTCGGCGGCGGGGTCGCCGCCAATGCCGCGCTGCGCGCCCGACTCGAGGCCGACGCGGCGTCCAGCGGCCTCCCGGTCGTCGTCCCACGGCCCGGTCTGTGCACCGACAACGGGGCGATGATCGGGGCGGCCGGCGCGCGCCGGTTCGACGCCGGGGAGCGGGCCGGACTCGATCTCGACGCCCGGCCGTCGCTGCCGCTCGCGGCCCGCTGAGATGGCCGTGCAGCTCGATGCCGCCGAGGTCCGTCGGACGCTGCGCGAGGCGGGGCTCCGACCGCGCCATGGGCTCAGCCAGAACTTCCTGGCCGACATCGATGTCCTCGAGGCGATCCTCGCCGAGGCCCGGCCTCAACCCGGCCGTGCGGTGCTCGAGATCGGGCCTGGGCTTGGGATCCTCACCGGCGGGCTGCTCGAGGCCGGGGCGGCCGTGACGGCCGTCGAGCTCGATCAGGGGCTCGCGGCGCGGCTGCGGGACCGGTTCGCCCGTCCGATCGCCGCGGCGGACGCCGAGCCGGGGGCGGCCGGATCGCTGACGCTCATCGAGGGCGATGCCCTGGACCAGTCGCTGACCCGGCTCTGCCCAGCGCCGTACGACGTCGTGGCCAACCTGCCGTACCACATCACGAGCCCGATCCTCCACCGGTTGCTCGGCGAGCCGCCCCGGCCCGACCGCCTCGTGCTGATGGTCCAGCGCGAGGTGGCCGAGCGGATCGCGGCGGCGCCCGGGAAGATGAGCTACCTGTCGGTCTTCGTCCAGTACCACGCGACCGCGCGGGTCGCGCTGCGTGTCCCGCCGACGGCCTTCGAGCCGGCACCCGAGGTCGACTCGGCGGTCCTGGTGCTCGAGCCGTTCCCGCCCGACGACCGGCTCGACGAAGCGACCGAGGACGCCCTCTGGCGGCTCGTCCAGGCCGGTTTCCGCGAACGCCGCAAGATGCTCCACAACGTCCTCGCCCGGCAGCTGCCGCTGTCGTCCGAGCAGGTCACGGCCGCGCTGGCCGCCGCGGACATCGACCCGGACCGGCGACCCCAGACGCTTGCGGTCGGCGAGTGGCTGCGGCTGCTCGAGGTCATCGGTCCGGTCGGGCCGGACCTGCGCGGCCGATGACGGGTCCGGCGGTCGATCCTGCGCGTCGGCTGACGCCGGTCGTCCGGTTGGCCCCGGCCAAGCTCAACCTGTCGCTGGCCGTCGTCGGGCGGCGCCCGGACGGCTTCCACGAGCTCCACTCGGTGATGGTCCGGCTGGCCCTCGCCGACCGGCTCAGCCTGGCGCCGGCGGCCGGCTCGGCCGACACCATCCACGTCACGGGCTTCGACACCGGTCCGCGAGAGGACGATCTCGTGCTGCGCGCGCTGGCCGGAGCCCGCGAGGCCGTCGGAGCGGGCTGGGCCGGATCCGGCGGGCCACCGCCTCCGCTGGCCGCCCGGCTCGACAAGCGCATCCCCGTCGCGGCGGGGTTGGCGGGTGGCTCGAGCGACGCCGCCGCGGCACTGGACGGTGCCCTCGAGGCCTGGGGAGCGGCGCTGACGATCCACGAGCGGCTGCGGGTCGCCGTCCGCCTCGGCTCCGATGTCCCGTTCTTCCTGGCCGATGGGGCCGCGCTCGTCGAGGGCCGCGGCGAGACCGTGACACCGCTGCGCGGGATCCGGGGCGATCCGCCCGGCGTGCTCCTCGTGACCCCGCGCGTGGCGCTCCGCACCCCGGACGTGTTTGCCGCCTTCGATGCCGGCGCCCGGAGCGGCGGGGGCGCGGTCCGGACGAGCTCGGCCCACCTCGCCGACGAGCTCCGCTCGGGGCTGACGGCGCAGGCCCTGGTCGACCGGGCCGGGATCCTGGCCGTCAGCAACGACCTTGTGACCGCTGCGGCGGCCGTCGAGCCCGGCCTGGTGGCGCTCCGCCGCCGTCTGTCCAGACGGCTCGGTCGACCCGTCGGGCAGTCGGGCTCCGGCCCGACCCTGTGGGTCCTCTATCCTTCGGGTGCCGAGGCCGCGATCGCCGCCACGGAGCTCCAGGCCGCGGTCGCCGCCGGCGAGCTGCCCTCGGTCGGCATCGGCGATCCGTCCATACTGGCCACCACGATCGCCGCCCGTGCGGCCCAGGACAGGAGCGAGTCATGACCCGCGACGCGCTGACGACATCCGGTGCCCCATCCGCCCTCGGCCCGTACAGCCAGGCGATCGCGACCGAGGATCTCGTCTTCTGCTCGGGCCAGATCGGGCTCGACCCCGCGACCGGTGAGCTTGCGACGGGGGTCGCGGCCCAGGCCGAACGCGCGCTCGACAACCTCGGGGCGGTCCTCGGCGCGGCCGGACTCGGCTGGGCGGACGTCGTGAAGACGACGATCTTCCTCGCCGACATCGACGACTTCGCCACGGTCAACGGGATCTACGGGAGCCGCCAGGCCGATCCACCACCGGCGCGCTCGACGTTCGCGGTCGGGGCGCTGCCGCGTGGCGCGCTCATCGAGATCGAGGCGATCGCCCGGCGTCGTTGAGGCTCGGCGAGGGGCCCGCCGACGTTTGACACCCCGCTCGGGACGCACCTACGATGCCCCAGCCCTGATGAAGCCCGAACCAGACCCGTCCCGGACCGTCGCGATCATCCTCGCCGCCGGACTCGGGACGCGGATGAAGTCGCAGCGCCCGAAGGTCCTCCACGAGCTGTGCGGCCGGCCGATGCTCGGGTACGTGATCGAGGCGACCCGGACGGCCACGGGGACGCGTCCGCTCGTCGTCTACTCGCCGCCGACCGCGGCCATCGTCGACGCCTTCGCCGACACCGCCGAGTTCGCGCTCCAGGCCGAGCCGCGGGGCACGGCCGACGCCCTCCAGGCCGCGCTCCGCGAGCTGCCGGCCGACGCGGCTCGGATCGTCGTCGTCTACGGCGACGTGCCGCTCCTCGAGGCCGGCCTGCTCGGCGTCCTGCTCGAGGCGCACCAGGCGTCGGCCGCCGCGATCGCGCTCGTCAGCGTGGTCACGCTCGACCCGGGGCGGCTCGGTCGGATCGTCCGCGACGAGGACGGCGTCGTGGAGCGGATCGTCGAGGCCCGGGACGCGTCCGAGGACGAGCTCGAGATCGACGAGATCAACGCCGGGATCTATGCGATCGACGTCGCCTGGCTGCGGGGACGGATCGGCGACCTGCAACCGTCGGCGACGACCGGTGAGCTGTACCTCACCGACCTCGTCGCGCTCGCCCGGGCCGACGGTCGGACCGTCGCCTCGGTCGAGGTCGGCGACGACGGGACGCTGCTCGGGATCAACGACCGGGCCGAGCTCGCCGACGCGACCTACCGGCTGCGCGAACGGATCAACGAGCGGCACCTGCTCGCCGGGGTCACGATGCTCGACCCGTCGACGGCCTACATCGACGACGCGGTCGTCCTGGGCACCGATGTGACGCTCGAGCCGGACGTCGTCCTGCGCGGGGCGACCTCGGTCGGGGAGGGGACGACGATCGGCGCCGGGTCGCAGCTCGTCGACACGACCGTGGGGCGCGACTGCCGGATCTGGGCCAGCGTGCTCGAGTCGTCCGAGGTCGAGGACGAGGTCTCGATCGGCCCGTTCGCGCATCTCCGGCCGGGGTCGTCGATCGGTCGCGGCGCCAGGCTCGGCAACTACGCCGAGGTCAAGAACAGCCGCCTCGAGGCCGGCGTCCAGCAGCACCACATGAGCTACCTCGGCGATGCCCACGTCGGCGCCCGGACGAACATCGGGGCGGGCACGATCACGGCGAACTACGACGGGGTCCACAAGACCCGGACGACGATCGGCGAGGGCGCGTTCATCGGTGTCGATACGATGCTCGTCGCGCCGGTCGAGATCGGCGCCGGCGCCAGGACCGGGGCTGGCGCGGTCGTCACCCGCGACGTCCCCGCCGGCAAGCTGGCGGTCGGCGTCCCGGCCCGGATCCGCGAGCCGCGCGCGTCGCGCGCGACGGACACGACGCCGCCCGAGTCCCAGCTGGAGCCGGAGGCGCGTGCGGCGCCGCCGAGGTCGACGGGGTGAACCTCCCGATAACCGAGCTCATCTTCATCGTGATCCTGACGATCCTCGAGGGGTTCTTCGTCGCCTCGGAGATCGCCCTCGTGTCGATCCGGCGGAGCCGGGTCGAGCAGCTCATCGAAGAGGGCAACCGCGGCGCTCGCCGGGTCCGCAAGCTCCTCGACGATCCCGGCCGATTCCTCGCGGTGGCCCAGATCGGGCTGACCTTCCTCGGCTTCTTCGCCTCGGCCTACGCGGCGGTCAGCCTGACCGACCGGTTGACCGGGCTGCTCGAGCAGATCGACCTGTTCAAGGGCTCGGCGGCCGGGATCGCCCTCGTCATCGTGACGATCCTCCTCGCCGGGTTCACGATCGTGTTCGGCGAGCTCGTGCCGAAGACCCTGGCGCTCGCCTTTCCCGAGCGGTTCGCGCTAGCGGTGTCGCGTCCGATCGATGTCATCGGCCGGATCCTGTCGCCGCTCGTCGCCTTCCTGACGGCGATCACCCGGGCGGTGACCCGGCCGTTCGGCGCCGACGTTTCGAGGGAGAGCCAGATCACCGCCGAGGAGCTCCGCCTCATCGTCGAGCGCGGTGGCCAGCAGGGCATCCTGGAGGCCGAGGAAGAGCAGATGATCAACGCGGTCATCGAGCTTGGCGACCGGCGTCTCCACGAGGTGATGATCCCGCGCATCGATATCGTCGCGCTGGCCGCGGACGCGACCTTCGAGCAGGCGATCGAGACGATCGTGGACGAGGGCCACAGCCGCGTCCCGGTCTACCAGGACTCGATCGACGAGATCGTCGGGATCCTCTACGCCAAGGACCTGCTGCCGTACCTCAAGACCGGTGCGGAACCGCGACCGGCGATCGTGTCGATCCTCCGGACGCCCGTCTTCGCCCCGGAGTCGATGTCGATCGACGACCTGCTCCACGACTTCCAACGCAAGAAGGTCCACATCGCGATCGTCCTCGACGAGTACGGCGGGACCGCCGGGCTGGTCTCGATCGAGGACCTCCTCGAGGAGATCGTCGGCGAGATCCAGGACGAGTACGACGTCGAGGAGGAGATGGTCGTCCGGTTGTCCGACGACGAGATCCGGATCGACGGGCGGGTGGCGGTCGACGAGCTCGCCGAGCTGTTCGGGACGCCGATCGAGCTCGAGGACGAGGACGAATACGACACGATCGGTGGCCTCGTCTTCCACCGGATCGGGCGGATCCCGGTGCCGGGCGACCAGGTCGAGATCGACGGGCTGCGGCTGACGGTCGAGTCGACCGACGGCCGGCGGGTCGGCAAGGTGCTCGCGATCCGCGAGCGCTCGTTCGACCGCGACCTCGACGACGAGGCCGACCGCTAGCGCCAGATCAGGCATTAACCCCGCAGCCCATTTCCTGAGCCCCGCGACCCCTCTCCGATCTCCGCGACCCGGCCGGGGCGCGTGCCTCGGATCGACCGGCTCCAACGTTCTTGCACGTGCTGCAAAGACGCGGCATCACTTGCACCCGGTGCACATGTCCGGCCGGTCGTCTGCCTGACGTGTCGGCATCTTGCACTCCGTGCAACGCCACGGCTTGCTCGGCGCCGATCAGCTGGATCCTTGCAGGACGTGCACGATCTGGAACCGATCGGCCGAGTCCGACCTCGCCCGAGGATCGACGTTTGCACGACGTGCAAGGCCGGCGATGGGCGGAGCCTCGCTCAGGCTCAGGCGCTGATCACCGAGACGATGATCCGTTCGAGGCCGGCCCGGGCGCCGGCATCGAGCGTGCCGGCGGCATCGAGCTCGGCGAGCGCCTCGTCGCGGTAGCGATGGGCCTGGTCGCGGGTGTAGTCGCGGGCGCCCGTCCGCTCGAGGATCGCGACGGCCTCGGTCAGCTCCCCGGTCGTCGGCGCCCCGGCGGCCTGGATCGTCAGGAGTCGGTCGCGAGCCTCGGGACCGGCGTGCTCGAGCGCGTAGATGACCGGCAGCGTCTTCTTGTGCCGGGCGAGGTCGGTCGGCTCCTTGCCGGTCGCCCGCTCCACGCCCCAGATCCCGAGCAGGTCGTCGTTGATCTGGAACGCCAGTCCGAGCGCCCAGCCGAACGCCCGGTAGCGGGCGATGATCGCCTCGTCGTCGGTGGCCAGCAGCGCCCCGGCCTCGATCGACGCACTGATGAGCGCCGCCGTCTTGCGGCCGATCATGTCGAGGTAGAGCTCGACCGACATCGTGGTGTCGTGCTCCGACGTCCAGATGTCGATGTACTGGCCCTCGCACAGGGCGACACAGGTCGTGTCGTAGAGGCGCATCAGGCGGAGCACCTTCGCGTCGCTGAACCCGAGCTCGGTCAGCCGATGGAGCGCGACGCGGCTTAGGCTGAACAGCATGTCGCCGGTGTTGATCGCCTGGGGGATCCCGTGCTTCGCCCAGAGGGTCGCCCGGTGGCGTCGTTCGACGTCGCCGTCCTCGATGTCGTCGTGGACGAGGCTGAAGTTGTGCCCGAGCTCCACCGCCGCGGCACCCGGCAGCGCCGGCTCGTACTCGCCGGTGATCGAGGCGTAGGCGAGCAGCCCGAGGAGCGGTCGCATCCGTTTGCCGGTCGGCGACCCGGAGCCGTCCAGCCCGAGGTGGTAGCGGACCATCTCGTAGACGCCGTGGGTGGACGGATCGCGGTCACGGACGAGCGACAGGATCTCGTTCTCGGTCGCCGCGATGAGCTCGGCGAGCTCGAAACGCGGGGTCGTGGCGGTCATCGTCGGCCGAGTGTAAGTCACGACAACCTGTTCGGCCAAAGTAGCCGGTTCGGATCTCGCCGCGCGGACCCACGCTTGGGCGGTCGACCGGCGTCCTCGGTGCTACCGTGACCGGGTGCCCCGTCCGCGGACCTTCACCACCGACGCGATCGTCCTCAGCCGGTTCGACCTCGGCGAGGCGGATCGCGTCCTCACGCTGATCACCCCGCTCGACGGCAAGCTCAAGGCGATCGCCAAGGGCGTCCGCCGGCCGACGTCGCGGCTCGGCGGCAGCGTCGAGCCGTTCGCCGAGCTCCGGGTCCAGCTGGCTCACGGCCGGACGTTCGAGGTCGTGACCCAGGTCAGCGTCGGTCACGCCTGGCTCCGGCTGCGCGACTCGCTCGAACCGGCGGCGACGGCCTGGTATCTCGCCGAGCTGGCCGACCGTTCGCTCGAGGAACGCCATCCGGCAGAGCCGCTCTACCTGCTGCTCAAACGGGCCTACGAGCTCCTCGACGCCGGGATGGCGCCCGGCCGAGTCGCCCGTTGGTACGAGATGCGCTTGACCGATGAGCTCGGCGTCCGGCCCGAGGTCGACCGCTGCGTCGAATGCGACCGGATGCTCGAGGCGTCGGACACCTTCCGCTGGGTCCCACCGCTCGGCGGCGTCCTGTGCCAGCGCGAAGCCGGGCCACCCGCCGACCGGGCGGGCCTGTCGCTCGAGGCGCTGAAGCTCCTCAAGGCCTACCAGCGGATGGACGTCGAGGCGCTGGCGCTGCTGCGCGTGCCCGCCGCGGTCGAACGCGAGGTCGAGGCGGCGATGCGCGACTTCGTCCGGATCGCCCTCGAGCGCGACGCCCGCTCGCTCCCGTTCCTCGACGAGGTTCGCGCCGGCCACTGAGCCGGGCGGCGGTAGCGGGGCGGTCGTCGCGTACCTCCGTCGCGGCGATCGCAGCCTCGCCCTCCACGCGTCCGCGACGGACCCCACCGGACCCAGGCGGACCGCTCCTGACCGCCCCGCTCTCCACCCCGCGTCCGGTAGAATGGGCGACGGCACGCCGGGACGAGCCACCGTTCGAGCACGGATTCAGCCGGAGGTGGCGTGCGAACGCTGGCGGTCATCAACCACAAGGGTGGTGCCGGGAAGACCACGACTTCGGTCAACCTCGCCGCCGCGATCGGCGAGACCGGCGCCCGGGTCCTCCTCATCGATCTCGATCCGCAGGGCTCCGCGTCCGACTGGGTCGGGGCCCATGACGACAGCCGCGGGATGTTCGACGTCTTCGTCGGATCGGCCGATTTCGCGTCGCTCGCCCAGCGGACCATCGTCCCGGGCGTCGACATCGTGCCGGCCTCGCCCTGGCTGGTCACCGCCGAGCGGACGCTCATGGGCGATCTCGCGGCAGCGTTCGTCCGGGCGATCAACAAGCTCC
This sequence comes from uncultured Chloroflexia bacterium, assembly GCA_963783135.1. Classification (GTDB taxonomy): domain Bacteria; phylum Chloroflexota; class Limnocylindria; order Limnocylindrales; family CSP1-4; genus Chersky-267. The sequence continues at coordinate 81,393 of CAWAMH010000007.1, forward strand.
CGTCGAACTGGGACATCGTCATGGCGGACTGCCCGCCATCGATCGCCTTCCTGAGCGTCGCGGCGCTGACCGCCTTCCGTGAGGTGCTCATCCCCGTCGAGACGCACGCCATCGCTCTGCCCGGGGTGGCCAGCCTGGTCCGTGAGATGGACCAGATCCGGATGGGCCTCAACCCGGGTCTCGGACTGCCGCTGATCCTGGCCGGCCGGGTCAACCGGACGATCCATTCGCGCGAGGTGCTCGAGGAGCTCCGCCGGCTGTACGGTGACCTCGTCATGGAGGCGACGATCCGTGACAGCGTGCGCCTCGCGGAGGCCGCCGGGTTGCGCCTGCCGATCACGCTCAGCGCCCACGACAGCCGGGTGGCCAACGATTTCCGGGCGGTCGCTGCCGAGATCCTCGGGACGACCGGGACGCCGGCCTCGGCCCACACCGACGAGGCCACGAGCGGCTGGCGCCGCTGGCTGTCGCGGACCCCCGTCGCTCGTTGACCTCATGGTCGACGCGTCGGTGGTCCTCGTCGTGCTCGCCGCGGTCGTCGTCGTCGACACGCTCGCGATCCTGACCCTGCTCGTCCTGACCGTCCGCTGGCACCAGGCGTCGCTCGATCGCGAGCCCATCGCCCGATCGACGCGGACCGAGACGCTCACGCTGGTGGCGACGTCCGCGCCAGGTGGCTCGCCGGCGCAGCTGGCTGCCGACGCGCGACCAGCCGCCGACGCCACGCTGAGTGGAGCGGCCGATCCGCTGGCCGACGCCATCACGGAGTTCCTTGGCCGGGCCGACGGCATCTTCCGGGCCGGCGGCCCCCGGCCCACGGGCGATCCAGCCGCCGCGGGCCTGGGACCGACCGCGCTGCCGACGGATGCCCCCGCGTCGGCCGGGAGCGTGCGTCCGCCCTTCGAGCCCGGTCCACCGGCCGTCCTCGAGCGTGCCGGTTCCGAGGTCACCTGGGCTCCCGCGCGTCCGGTCCGCTATGTCCCGTCGGGTCCGCGACCCGGCCGCGAGGCCGCGCGGCCGCCGGCGACGTCGCCGTCGACGGCCGGCCCAGCCGTTCCTCCCGCTGCGGTCCCGCCTTCGGCCTTCGCTGTCGCCCCGCCGCCCGCGGTCCCGCCGGCGAGCCTCGCCGCTCCTTCGCCCGCGATCGACCCGGCTGTCCGGGCGATCCCGACGAGCCGGCTCAGCGTGACTCTCGCCGGCGACCCGGCCGTGCCGGAGACCTCGGCGGCCGTCGCCCGTCTCGGGCCGGTCATCGGCGGTCTGCTCCGCGAACGGACCCGGCTCGGCGACGTCGTCAGCGCAGATGCCGCAGGACGGTTCACGGCGCTCCTGCCGGGGACGTCGACCAGCGGCGCCGAGGCGCTCGCAGACCGGCTGGTCGCGAGTTGCGAGGCCTGGCTCGGCGCCGAGCGGCCGGCACTTCGGCTCGCGATCGAGATCGGCGACCACGACGGCCCGGTCGCAGGCCCGGCACCCGATCGAGGGCGCGCCGAGGGGCCGGACCGCCGCCGACGGATCCTCCAGGACGCCTGACAGTGAGCCCGCAGCTGCGGGTCCGGCGCTCGCAGCTATCCCTCGGTGCCTGGTCACACCGGTCGTCGTGAGCGATCGTGAGCGGTCGGGGCCGGTCCGGTGCGGTCCGGATCAGCCAGCGATAGAACGTTCGTACTGGACTTGTGTCGCCAATTCAGCCATGATGGCGCCATCATCGATGGTCCGGCGGATGCCGGATACCGGGACATCATCGGATCGGTATCGGTCCAAGGAGGAACAGGCCATGCGGACTCGTGTCCGTCACCGGTCGGTTCGGCGCGCTGCTGGACGCGTCATCCGACCCGTGGGCTGGGCTGCAGCGGCGGCCCTGTTGGCGTTGTCCCTGGTCGGCCCTTCGGCCGTCGGTGCAGCCAGCCCACCGCAGCCCACGTATGGATCCGCGGTCGTCGACGGCAAGACCGGCGACTGGGACCTGAGCTCGGATCTCTTCTCCGACCTGACCGACACGGGCAGGGCCGATTCGCCCGTCCGCGGTCATCTCTACCTGCGTTACGACTGCAGCACCGAGACGCTCTACGCGCTCGTCCTCGGCGTCGACGGCATCCAGTTCATGCAGACCCGGCCCGAGGACGCCTACATCCGGATCGATGGATCCGGCAAGGCGGTCAGCGGCAACAGCGGCAACAACGGCACCCCGCCCGACTTCGAATGGGTGAACCCGGATGGCACGCTGGCCGACGGGTTCGAGGGTTCCGCTCCGCTCAGCCCGGGCGAGTACACCATCCGGGCTCACGTGCTCCGACCGAGCGAACGGGAAGACGGCTACACGCCGGTCGACAACGTCGGTCGCGCCGATCCGCTCAAGATCGTCTGCAAGCAGGCGACGCCGACCCCGACGGGCAGCATCAGCCCGACGTCGACGCCGACCACCAAGCCCACCGATCCGGGCACCCCGTCGCCGACGAGCAACGTCAAGGGCGAGACCGCCACCCCGAAGACGACCCTGCCACCGACCGCGACCCTCGGGTCGACCGGCGAGCCGCCGTCGGCCTCGCTGGCGATGGTCTTCCTGGGGCTCGGACTGGTCATCGCCGGGGCCCTGGTCCTGATGGACAAGCCGAGGCAGGCGCTCGGTCGTCGCCGAGGCCGCTGACCCACCGCCGCATGGACCGATCGGCCGGAGGCGACTTCGGCCGATCGATCATGTCCGGGCCGGTCGGATCCTGAGCCCCAGGCGATGAGGCGTCGCGCGCTGGCCGTCGCCGCCGGCGCCACTGCACTCGTCGGTGCCGCGGGATTGGCCGCCCGGATCGGCCCGGACCGGCTCGCACGATCCAAGAACCCGGTCGGGACACGGGCGCTTCCGAGGGTCTCCGATCGTGCTCGCGAGCTCCACGCGAGTCTCGAGGTCGTCGACCTCCACGCCGACTCCCTGCTGTGGGGTCGCGACCTCCTCGTCCGCGCCCGACACAGCCACCTGGATGTGCCACGACTCATCGAAGGTGGCATCGCCCTCCAGGCGCTGGCGGTCTGCCCGAAGGTCCCGCGTCGGGCGAACCTCGACCGCAACGACGACCGGACCGACGACGTCACGCTGCTGGCGATCGCCCAGCGCTGGCCGCCCGCCACGTGGCGCAGCCGCCTGCAGCGGGCGCTCTTTCAGGCCGAGCGGGCACGGTCGATGGCCGAGCGGTCCGAGGGGCGGCTCAGCCTGATCGCGTCGCGGGCCGGCCTCGCAGCGTATCTCGCCCGGCGGGCGGAGGACCGCGAGATGACCGCCGCATTCCTGACGATCGAGGGCGCTCATGCGCTCGACGACGACCTGGCGAACCTGGCGCCGTTGATCGCTGCGGGCTTCCGGATGATGTCGCCGACCCACTTCGTCGACAACGCGTTCGGTGGCTCGGCGCACGGCGTCGATAAGGGTGGCCTCACCGCACGCGGCCGCGAGCTGGTCGCCCGGATGGAAGAAGGATCGATGATCGTCGACGTCGCGCACGCCTCGGCCGCGACGATCGACGACGTGCTCGCGATCGCCACCCGACCGGTGGTCGCGTCGCACAGCGGCGTCCGGGCGAGCCACGACTCGATCCGCAACCTTGCCGACGACCAGGTCCGCGGGATCGCCGCGACCGGCGGCCTCGTCGGGATCGGGTTCTGGCCGACCGCGACCGGCGGCGACGACGTGGCGTCGATCGGCCGGGCGATCGGGGCGGCGGTCGGGCTCGTCGGCGTGGACCATGTGGGTCTCGGCTCGGACTTCGACGGCGCCGTTCCTGTGCCGTTCGACGCGACCGGCATCGTCCACGTCACCGACCGGCTCCTCGCCGACGGCTTCGGCGACGCCGACATCGCAGCGATCATGGGCGGCAACGCGCTGCGCGTCCTGCGGGCGTCGCTCCCCGGCTGACCACCGACGGTCTGCTAGCATCGCCGGACCAATGTCACCCGCGCCCGTCCCTGCCACGGCCGGTCGCCCAAGCGGAGTCCACCCGTCGTGACCTCTCCCTCGACGCCCGATCCCGAGTCGGTCGCGCCCGCCGTCGCCGATCTCGACACGATCGTGTCGCTCGGCAAGCGGCGCGGCTTCATCTTCCCGTCGTCCGAGATCTACGGCGGGATCAACGCCGTCTGGGACTACGGACCCCTCGGCGTCGAGCTCAAGACCAACGTCAAGCGGGCGTGGTGGCGAGCGATGGTCCAGCTCCGCGACGACGTCGTCGGGCTCGATGCCGGGATCCTCATGCATCCCCAGGTCTGGGTGACGTCGGGTCACGTCGGCTCGTTCAGCGACCCGCTCGTCGAGTGCGCCACGTGCCACCGACGCTACCGGCTCGACGAGCTGCCCGGGGCCGAGGAGCTGACGGCCACCGAGCTGCGCGACGCGACGATCGTCGAACGCCTGGGTCTGGTCTGCCCGAACGACGGTGGACCGCTCTCCGCGCCGCGTCGGTTCAACCTCATGTTCGAGACCCACATGGGCCCGGTCCAGGACGAGTCCTCGATCGTCTATCTCCGACCGGAGACCGCCCAGGGCTCGTATGTCAACTTCAAGAACGTCCAGCAGTCGAGCCGGAAGAAGATCCCGTTCGGCATCGCCCAGATCGGCAAGAGCTTCCGGAACGAGATCAGCCCCGGCAACTCGATCTTCCGGACCCGCGAGTTCGAGCAGATGGAGATGCAGTACTTCGTCCGACCGGGTGACGCCGCCGCGGCCGCTTTCGAGGAGTGGCTGCCGCGGCGCCGGGCCTGGTACGAGGCCTATGGCGTGAACCCCGATCGGCTGCGGCTTCGGGAGCATGCCCCGGACGAGCTGGCCCACTATGCCAAGAAGGCGATCGACGTCGAGTACCGCTTCCCGTTCGGCTGGAAGGAGCTCGAGGGCGTTCACAACCGGGGCGACTTCGACCTGTCCCGCCACAGCGAGGCGTCGGGCGAGAGCCTTGACTACTTCGACCCGGCGACCGAGGAGCGCTTCACCCCCTGGATCGTCGAGACCGCCGCCGGCGCCGACCGGGCCGCGTTCACGTTCCTCATCGACAGCTATCGCGAGGAGGAGGTCCGCGGCGAGACCCGCGTGTCGCTCGCGCTCCATCCGGATCTCGCCCCGTACAAGGTCGCCGTGCTCCCATTGCTGAAGAAGCGGCCCGAGATCGTCGAGCTGTGTCATCGGATCAAGGACGACCTCAAGCGGGACCTGATGGCCGTCTACGACGACACCGCCGCGATCGGCAAGCTCTATCGACGCCAGGACGAGATCGGGACCCCGTGGTGCGTCACCGTCGACGTCGACTCGCTCGACGACGGCCAGGTGACCCTGCGCGATCGCGACTCGATGACCCAGGAGCGGATCTCCGTCGATCGGATCAAGTCGGTCATCCTCGAGCGTCTGGCCGCCGTCCGCCCCTGACCACCACGGTCCGCTGACGACGGACGTGTAACGTCCGGCCCGGCCCGAGCGTCCTCCGGGGGCGACTCTGGCAGGAGGTCCGTGACCGATGCGCAGCTGGCTCCGTGGTCGGACGGCGATCCTCATCCTGGCCGTCATCGTGGGCACGAGCGGCCTCGGTCCCGAGTCGACGCCCGCGACCCCCCAGCCGTCGATCCCGGTCGCCGCCCAGGTCGACCTCCTGTCGATCCTGACCGCTCCCAGCCCGGGCCCCGCGAGACCGGCGCCTGCGCAGGCCCCTGCCGTCGTCGCGGAGACGGCACTGGCCGCTGCGCCGGTGACACTGCGCGAGGGCTGCGCGGTCAGCGGCGACGTGGTGGCCGCGGCCGACCGGCTCATGAAGGACCGCTACAAGCTCGGGCCACGGCCAACGGTCGAGGCTGCCGCACAACCCGACGTGGCGCGAGAACCCGTTCCACGACAGCAACTGGTTGTTCAACTACCACTCGCTCCGGTTCGTGCTCAAGCTCGAGGCAGCCTGGGCGAAGACGGGCAGACAGGCGTACCTGACTCGTGCCCTGTTCCTGCTCAAGGACTGGCTGGCCGACAACCCGCGCGCCCATCCGCGCTCGTCGGCTGCCTGGGAGCGCCACGCGACCGCCTGGCGGGCGATGGTCTACGCCTGCACCGCCGATCTCGTCTCGATGCGGCCGTGGCTCCAGCGCGCGCTCGTCCTCCACGGCCAGGTCCTGGCCGACGAGCGGTTCTACGTCCACCACGGCAACCACGCGCTCAACCAGGCGATCGGCCTCCTCGAGGTGGGCTGCTTCCTCCACCGGGCCGGCTGGCTGGATCTCGCGGCGGATCGGATCAACCGGCTCGTCGTCGAGAGCGTGGACGCCCAGGGCGTCACGAACGAGCAGGCGGTCGGCTACCAGCTCTACAACTACGCCCGCTATCGGGTGGCCGCGCTCCGGCTCAAGGCCTGCGGCCGGTCGCGCTCGGCGCTGTTCTCGCGGATCGACCTCATGCCCACGTTCCTCGGCTGGGCGACGCTGCCCGACCGGGCCTACGAGCAGATCGGCGATACCGACGCGACGCACGCCCAGCCGATCGACGGGACGCTGGCCGAGTTCGCCGCGACCGGCGGGCTGTCCGGGCCGCGCCCGACCGACACGTTCAAGACGTACCGGGCCGGCTACGCCTTCGGACGCTCGGGCTGGGGCGACGACCGGCCGTTCGCCGACGAGACCGCCTTCTCGATCCACTACGGCCCTGGCCGTCGCTTCCACGGTCATGTCGACGGCAGCTCGCTGATGGTCTACGGCAACGGCTCGCGGCTGATCGTCGGGACCGGCAAGTACAGCTACAGCTCGAGCCCGATGCGCCGCTACTTCGTCGGGCGATCCGCACAGAACGTGGTGACCGTCCGCGGCTCCCGCTACCGAGCTTCTGCAGCGACGCTGCTCCGCTACCGGATCGAGACCGCCGAGGCGTATGGGCTGTCGCTCAAGGTGACCGGCAACCCCGGCGTGAGCGACACCCGGACGATCGTCTACTCACGCTCGGGCGACTACCTGATCGTCGACGACCGGCTCCGGTCGGCGTCGGTCCGGACCTACACGCAGCTGTGGCATCTGACGTCGGGCTCGCACCCGACCCGGACCGGGCGGACGATCCGGACCCACAGCGCCGGCGGCGACGTGGTCATCCGCCAGCTCCTCGGTCGTCCGGCGATCTCGATCGTCAGCGGGGCGCTGTCACCGATCCAGGGCTGGCGCACGACCCACTACAACAAGCGGATGCGGGCTCCGGCGATCCTCGCCCGACAGACCGGTCGCGCGGTCCACTACCTCACCTTGATCGTCCCGGTCCCGGATGCGTCGGTGGCCGTCCAGGTCGTCTCGGCCCACAGCTTCGCCGACGGGTTCCGGGTGGTCGTGTCGATCGGTGGACGGACCGAGCGGATGACCGTCCACCGGTCGGCGGTGTCGATCGTCCCGCTGAGCTGACGGTCTTCGGCGGTCAGTCGCCGGGTCGCCCGGCCGGGGCAGGATCGGCCGCGTCATCGGCTGGTCCGTCGGTCAGTGCAGGACCCACGGCGGCGCCGACCGGCCGGAGGTAGGCGTCGATCGCCGCGGCCGCCCGCTTGCCGTCGCCCATGGCCAGGATGACCGTCGCCGCGCCGCGCACGATGTCGCCGCCGGCGAAGACGCCCGGCATGCTCGTCATCCCGGTCTCGTCGACCTCGATGTAGCCCCACTCGTTGACCCGCAGGTCGGGCGCGGTCGACGTCAGCAGCGGGTTGGAGCGCGTCCCGATCGCGACCACCACCATCTCGCACGGGACCTCGAACTCGGACCCGGCGATCGGCTCGGGACGGGCCCGGCCCGACGCATCCGGCTCGCCGAGCGCCATCCGGACACAGCGCAGCGCGCGGACCCAGCCGCTCTCGTCGCCGAGGACCTCGACCGGGGCGGCCAGCAGCTCGAACCGGACGCCTTCCTCCTCGGCGTGGTGCGCTTCCTCGGCGCGGGCCGGGAGCTCGTCACGTCCGCGCCGGTAGACGATGACCGCCTCGTCGGCCCCGAGCCGGCGCGCCGTCCGCACCGAGTCCATCGCGACGTTGCCACCGCCGACGACGGCCACCCGCTGGCCGTGGAGGACCGGCGTGTCGGCGTCGCGATTCCAGGCGCCCATCAGGTTCACCCGGGTCAGGTACTCGTTGGCCGAGTAGACGCCCTTGAGGTTCTCGCCCGGCACGTCCATGAACACGGGCAGGCCCGGCCCCGACGGCCAGGAACACGGCGTCGTACTGGGCGCGCAGCTCGGGCAGCGTGAACGTCTTGCCGATGATCGCGTTCTTCTCGATCCGGACCCCCTCCGCGACGAGGCGGTCGACCTCCCGGGCGACGATGTCCTTCGGCAGCCGGAACTCGGGGATCCCGTAGATGAGCACCCCGCCGGCGGCGTGGAAGGCCTCGAAGACGGTCACGGCGTAGCCCAGCTTGGCCAGCTCGCCCGCCGCGGTCAGCCCGGCCGGTCCGGAGCCGACGATGGCCACGCTCCGGGCCAGGTCCGGGTGGCTGTGACGTTCCATCTCGAGTGGATGAGCCTGGGCCCAATCGGCCACGTAGCGCTCGAGGTAGCCGATGGCCACAGGGGTGCCCTTTCTGCCGCGCAGGCACAGACCCTCGCACTGCGTCTCCTGGGGGCAGACCCGCCCGGTGACGCAGGGCAGGGCGTTGTCGTCGAGGAGCGACTCGGCGGCGGCGTGGACGTCGCCGTGGACGAGCAGGTCGATGAACCGCGGGATGTTGACCCGGACCGGACAGCCCTCGATGCACTTCGGGTTCTTGCACTGGAGGCAGCGTTCCGCCTCGGCGATCGCCAGCAGGTCGCTGTAGCCCAGGTTGACCTCGCCGAAGTCGTGGGCCCGGATCGTCGCCGGTCGCTCCGGCATCGGGTGGCGCTCGATGGCCATCCGCTCGCGCGGGGTGAGCGGGACGCGTTCGAGCGGTGGACGGTCTTCCGGGACGCGCTCGGTCATGCCGGGACCTCCGACGTCGCGATCGGATCGGCGCCATTGGGTCCGCTCGCGCCGGCCGCCCCGGCCGCCTCCGACGCGACCCGGGCCAACCCGGGGATCAGGCAGGCGACCCGGCGCTCGAGTGCCTCTTGCTCGGACCCACGGTAGGTCGTCAGCCGATCCGCCAGCACGGCGAAGTCGACGGCATGCCCATCGAACTCGGGACCGTCGACGCAGGCGTAGTGGGTCTGACCGCCGACGACGACCCGGCAGCCACCGCACATCCCGGTCCCGTCGACCATGATCGCGTTGAGCGAGACCGTGGTCGCGATCCCATACGGCCGAGTCAGCTCGGAGATCGCCCGCATCATCGGCACCGGGCCGACCGCATAGACGGCATCGATCCCACCCACCTCGCACAGGTCCTTGACCGCCTCGGTCACGAAGCCCGGCCGGCCGTAGCTGCCATCGTCGGTGCAGCTGACGACCGCGCCGGTCGCTCGCAGCTCGTCCTCGAGGATGACCCACTCGCGCGATCGGCCGCCGATGACGCTGGTGACCGCCACGCCGCGTCGGTCGAGCTCCTGGGCGATCGGCAGGATGACCGCCGTCCCGACCCCGCCGCCGACACAGACGGCACGCCCACGCTCGATCAGGTCGGTCGGCCGGCCGAGTGGACCGGCGACGTCCTGGATCGCGCCACCGACCTCGAGGTCGACCAGGTCCATCGTGCTCTTGCCGATCGCCTGGATGATCAGACTGATCGTCCCGGCGGCTTCGTCCGCGTCGGCGATCGTCAGGGGGATGCGCTCGGCGCCCTCACCGAGGCGGACGATGACGAACTGGCCCGGCCGGCGGATCTGGGCGATCCGCGGCGCGTCGATGACGAGCCGGGTGACGTTCGGCGAGAGCTGGGTCTTGGTGACGACGCGATGCATCCGGACCTCCTGCGAGTCCCGGACCGATCGTCGCCCAGATGGGGCGCGGAGCCTATTCGCCGTTGCGCACGAATCGGCGGGCCGAAGGTCACCGTCATCCGCGGTCGGAAGCGCCTGCCGTTCAGCGCCCGAGCAGCGCGGCGTCCTTGCCCTTCGGCCAGTAGAGCTCCTTCTTGACGTGGAACTCCGGGAAACCGCGGTCCATCAGGTCCGCTTCGACGTTGAGGATCATGTCCGGGTTGCCGCAGATGTAGACGACCGTCCGATCGGGGCGCAGGCCGAGCTCCTTGCAGGCCGCTCCGACGACGGCCTCCACTCGGCCGGTCCGGCCGGTCCAGCCCGCGTTGCGGGGATCGTCCGGACGGGAGATCGTCGGCAGGTAATGGACCGGATACGTCCCGTTGCGCTCCCAGGCCTCGAGCACGTCGCGGTAGCCGAGCTCCTCGACGTACGAGCAGCCGTGGAGGACCACCGTACGGCGGGGGCGGCGTCGGCCAGGGATTGCCGGATCATCGAGATGAACGGGGCGATGCCCGTCCCGGTCGACACGAACAGATGGGTCCGGTCGATCGTCTGGCTCGAGCAGGAACTTGCCCTTCGGCCCGATCATCCGCATCTCGTGACCGAGTGGCAGTCGCCAGAGCAGCGTCGTGAACCGGAGGATCGGCACGAGCCGGACGTAGAACTCGTATCCGCCGCCGGCCGCCTCGATCGGGGGCGACGCCACCGAGTACGGCCGCTGGACCAGCTTGCCGTCGGCGAACACCCCGATCGTCATGTACTGGCCAGGCTCGAAGTGGGTCGGCTCGCCATCGAACCGGACCCAGAAGTAGGCCAGGTCGTCGGTCTGGTCGACCCGCCGGACGAGCCGGGCGTTGTACTGCTCGGCCCGAGCCTGCGATCTCGCGCCTGTCGTGCTCGTGCTCGGTCATCCGGGCCTCGATTCTGCGCTGCGCTGACGGCTCCAGTCTACCGATGCGTCTGCCCGGCCGACGGCGTCGGGACGGGGCCTCGACCTCGCCGGACCGCCCCCGATGGAAGGCGGCCGTACAATCGCCCGGTCAGCCCGCACGGATCCCGCGCCTGAACGCCGCCCGCTCACGATCCCCGGAGGAGCCCAGCCCGATGACCGACACGGCCGCCAGTCCGACCGAGCGCGCCCACCGCGCCGCCAAGCGCTACATCTACGCCTGGGGCGCCGGCCGGGCCGAGGGCGACGCGACGATGCGCGACCTGCTCGGCGGCAAGGGCGCCGGCCTGGCCGAGATGACGATCGCCGGGCTGCCGGTCCCACCGGGCTTCACGATCACCACCGAGGCCTGCAACGACTACTTCGCCGCCGGCGAGCGGCTGCCCGACGGGCTCTGGGACGACGTCCTCGAGGCCGTCCGCGCGGTCGAGGCCGAGACCGGCAAGGGCTTCGGCGACGCCGCCAATCCGCTCCTGGTCAGCGTCCGATCCGGCGCCAAGTTCTCGATGCCCGGGATGATGGACACGGTCCTCAACCTCGGGCTCAACGAGCAGACGCTGCACGGGCTGATCGCCCTGACCGGCAACGAGCGGTTCGGCTGGGACGCCTACCGGCGGTTCATCCAGATGTTCGGCCGGATCGTCATGGGCGTCGACGGCGAGCGGTTCGATCACGCCCTCGATGCGGCCAAGGCGGCCCGCGGCTGCGAAGCAGGACACGGACCTCGACGCGGCGGCCCTCCGCGAGGTGGCGGCGACGTTCCGGACGATCGTCCGCCAGGACACCGGGCGCGAGTTCCCGAGCGACCCGTCCGACCAGCTCGACCTGGCGATCAAGGCCGTCTTCGCCAGCTGGTTCGGCAAGCGCGCCCGCGACTATCGCGACAACCAGAAGATCGCCCACGACCTCGGCACGGCGGTCAACGTGGTGACGATGGTCTTCGGCAACATGGGCGACGACTCCGGCACCGGCGTCGCCTTCACCCGGGATCCGAACACCGGCGAGAAGGTCCTGTTCGGCGAGTACCTCACGAACGCCCAGGGCGAGGACGTCGTCGCCGGCATCCGGACGCCACAGCCGATCAGCCACCTGGCCGAGGATCTGCCCGGCGCATACGACGAGTTCCAGCGGATCGCCGAGCGGCTCGAGCGCCACTACCGCGACGTCCAGGACCTCGAGTTCACGATCGAGCGCGGACGGCTGTTCATGCTCCAGACGCGGAGCGCCAAGCGGACCGCCGCGGCGGCCGTGCGGATCGCCACGGACATGGTCGCCGAGGGCGTCATCACCAAGGAGGAGGCGCTCGCCCGGATCGAGCCGGCTCATGTCGATCAGCTCCTCCGCGACCAGTACGACCCCGCCGCGCTCAAGGCGGCCACCCGCATCGCCCGCGGGCTCAACGCCTCGCCCGGTGCGGCGGTCGGTCGGGCGGTGTTCAGCGCGGACGACGCCGTCGCCTGGGTCGACCGGGGCGAGAAGGTCGTCCTCGTCCGGATCGAGACCTCGCCCGACGACTTCCACGGGATGGCGGTCGCCCAGGGGATCCTGACCGCGCGCGGCGGTGCGACGTCGCACGCGGCGGTCGTGGCCCGCCAGATCGGCAAGCCGTGCGTGGCCGGCTGCGCCGAGCTCGTCGTCGACTACGCCGCGAGGAGCGCCCGGAGCAGCGAGACCGGGGCCGCGTTCGCCGAGGGCGACTGGATCAGCGTCGACGGCTCGACCGGCGACGTCTACGCGGGCGCGCTCCCGACCGTCAGTGCCCGGTTCGAAGATCAGCCCGAGCTCCAGACGATCCTCGGCTACGCCGACGAGGTCCGGCGGATGGGCGTCTGGACGAACGCGGACAAGCCCGAGGAGGCCGCCCTCGCCCGGAGCTACGGCGCGCAGGGCATCGGGCTGTGCCGGACGGAGCACATGTTCCGCGAGGGTGAGCGGCTCGACATCGTGCGCGACGCGATCCTGGTCGCCACCGTCGCCACCCGGGCCAAGGCCCGGATCGCCGCCGGCGAGGCGGTCGGCGCGGAGGATACCGCGGCCGTCGAGCGCTTCGACGCGGCGATGGGCAAGCTCGAGATCCTCCAGCAGGGCGACTTCGAAGGGATCTTCCGGGCGATGGACGGGCTGCCGGTCGTCATCCGGCTCATCGACCCGCCGCTCCACGAGTTCCTGCCGAACCACGACGAGCTGCTCGTCGAGGTCACCGAGTTCCGAGTGCGCGGCACGCCCGCCGACGATCCCGCCTATGCCAAGGCGCGCGAGGTGCTCGCCGTCGTCGAGTCGCTGCGCGAGCAGAACCCGATGCTGGGCTTGCGCGGCTGCCGGCTCGGGTTGATGATCCCGGACTTCGTGAAGATCCAGACCCGGGCGATCCTCAACGCCCAGATCGCGGTCACGAAGACCGGTGGCGATCCGATCGCCAAGATCATGATCCCGCTCGTCGGCCACGCCAACGAGCTGTCGGCGACGAAGGCGATCCTCGAGGCCGAGGCCAAGGCGGTCGAGAGCACGGCCGGGGTCGAGGTCGACTACAAGTTCGGGACGATGATCGAGGTCCCGCGCGGAGCGCTGACCGCCGACGAGATCGCCAAGGACGCCGCGTTCTTCAGCTTCGGTACGAACGACCTGACCCAGATGACGTTCGGCTACAGCCGCGACGACGCGGAGGGCGGCTTCCTGCTCAAGTACGTCGAGGAGCACATCCTCCCGGCCAACCCGTTCCAGACGCTCGACGACGCGGTCGCCGGTCTCATGAAGATCGCCGTGGACAAGGGTCGGGCGACCCGACCGGACATCGAGCTGGGGATCTGCGGCGAGCACGGCGGCGATCCCGGAGTCGATCTTCAAGTGCGAGCGGATCGGGCTCGACTACGTGTCGTGCTCGCCGTTCCGGGTGCCGGTCGCCCGCCTCGCCGCGGCGCAGGCGGCCCTCGTGAACGCCGCCGAGCGCGACAAGTAGGCCGGCGCACGGAGGTGACCGACGATCGATCGCGCCTCGTCCGGGCCTTGACCGCGACCGTCCTCGCGGCTGCTCTCACGACCCTTGCGGTGGGCTGCGGCGCAGCGACCTCATCGGGCCTCCGGACACCCGCCTCGAGCGACGCCGCCGAACCGACCGACGCGGCATCCGGGTCGATCGACGAGCCGGTCGAGGAGGATTCCGCGGTCCCGGACCTGCCGACGCTCGCGCCGGTCCCGGACGACGTCAAGGCGAGTGCCGGCTGCGACAAGGCCTACCGGGTCTGGATGGAGTGGTGGCAGGCGTCGGTCGACGTCGTCGACCCGAACGACCCGAACGCGGCCGCTTCGGCGCTCCCGAGTGGCGATCCCGACAAGGTCGAGCGCGCCGTCTTCGAGAAATGCTCGCTCATCGACATCGCCGCGGCCAACCGGGATCACCCGATCACGCTCGACCCGGACGAGGGTCCGGTGCCGTTCATCGACGACGACGTGATCGCGTTCGTCGCCGGGATGTGCGACGACGACGGCGACATCATCGGCGACACCGCCCTCTGCCAGGCGTTGCCCAGCCCGACACCCTGAGCGAGGACCGCGGCCGGACCTCGTAGACTCCGCGCGATGACCACCCCTCGGACGCCGGACGACGTCGCCGCCGGCCCGCTCGCGCGCGCCGTCGCCGGCATCGACGCCGCGCTCGGCGGGCTCGGTGGGGGTGTCCTCCGGCTCGAAGACGCGGCCCTTGTCGGCTGGCTGGTCCTCGGCATCCCGGTCGAGCGGTTCCTGGCCGGTCCGAACGCCGGCGATCCCCTCGGCAGCGAGCCCGACATGCTTTCGGGCCTGCTCTGGCTCGCGGCGACGGTCCTGGCCATCGCGGTCGTGGCGACGCGCAGCCCGGGCGACCCCGTGATCGGCTTCGAGGACGTGTCGACGCCGCGATCCTATGCGCCGCTGCCGTTCCTGCTGTCGCTGTCGATCGTCGCCCACACCGCGCTCACCCGGCTCGGCTTCGAAGGCGAGGCGCTGACCGGGATCATCTTCATCGTGACGATGGTCTCGTACGTGGCCTATGCCCACCTGCCGAACCTGCCCCGGGCGGTGCGCCGGCTCATGATCCTGCCGTTCATCCTCGTCGCCGCGTCGGTGTTCGGCGGGATGGTCTCCGACATGGCCGACCTGTTCGACTTCCGCGGGCTCATCGGCGATCCGACGGCCGGCCCGCAGGCGTACCTCGGGCTGCTCGGACTCCAGGTGCTGTTCAGCGGGTTCTTCTATCTCGCGTTCATCCTCGCGCCGCGGATGGTGGCCGAGGCCGAGGGGACCTGGCGGGCGTGGTTCGTCCGCTACGCGGTGTTCCTGGTCGCGACGATCGTCGGCGTCACGTTCCTCGGCGCCGGCCGGAGCTGATCCCGACCTGCGTCAGAACACGATCACGCTGCGCAGCCCGTCGCCGCCGCGCAGACGATCGAAGGCGGACTCGACCCCGTCGAGGCCGATTCGCCGGTCGACGAGCCGATCGATCGGCAGGCGGCCGGCAAGATGGAGCGCGGCGTAGCGCGGGAAGTCCTCCGCGGCCACCGCCGAGCCGTAGTTCGAACCGATGATCCGCCGCCCGCCGTCGACGAACCCGTAGACATCGAAGCTCGCCCGCTCGCCGAACGGGGTCATCCCGACAAGGACCGCGCTGCCGCCCGGCGCCAGCGCCTCGACCGCGAGCTCGGCGGTCGCCGGTCGGCCGATCGCCTCGAAGGCGAAGTCGGGACCACCATCGCTGGCTGCCCGGATCGCCTCGAGCGTGGCCGTGCGGTCGTCCCCGGCCAGGACCGTGTCGGTCGCGCCCAGCTCGCGCGCCAGGTCGAGCTTGGCCGCGACCCGGTCGACGGCGACGATCGGTCCGGCCCCGGCCAGCACGGCGCCCATCACGACCGACAGCCCGACTCCGCCGAGCCCGATGACGGCGACGCTGGTACCCGGCGCCAGCGCGGCCGTCTTCACGACGGCACCGACGCCGGTCGCGACGCAACAGCCGATGAGCGCCGCGAGCTCGGGCGCGACGCCGTCCGGCATCGGGATCGCGGCCGCGGCCGGGACGACCTGGGCCTCGGCCATCGTCCCGATGGACAGGTAGGCGAGGACGTCGCTGCCGTCGGCCGCGTGCAGCCGGGTGCGACCGCCCGGGGACCGGCCGTGATCGAACGATGGGGAGTCGGAGCACGTCCAGGAGTGGCCGGCTCGGCACGAGCGGCAGACCCCGCACGGGACCATCCAGGCCAGGGCGACGAGCGTCCCGGGTCGCAGACCGGTCGTCAGCGGGTCCACATCCGGGCCGAGGAGCTCGATCACGCCGGCCCCTTCGTGGCCCATGACGATGGGCCCCGGTCGGTCCCATTCGCCGTCGCGGACGTGGAGGTCCGAGTGGCACACGCCGCTCGCCAGCATCCGGACCCGGACCTGGCCGCGACCCGGCGCGTCGAGCTCGAGCTGTTCGATCGACACGGGGACACCCGGTCGGGCGAGGACCGCGGCACGCATCGGCCGAGTGTAAACGGGTGGCCAGCCGGCCTGTCCGATGACGGACGAGAGCCCTGTCGGCGCCTTCGTCGACCGCGCCGAGGATGGCGCCTAGGTTGGACGCAACCTGAAGGAGGGTGAACGATGTACGCGAATCAGATCGGGGTTCCAGCGCGACAGCAGTCCACGCATCTCTGGACGCCGCTCCTGGCGGCCGTCCTCCTGGCCATGGCCCTCGCCGTCGGCGCGGCCGGCATCGCGGCCCTGACCGCGAAGTCCGGCACCACCGCACCGGTGTTCGTGCCACAGACGATCAACAGCCACGACCACGCCGCGAGCCAGCCGGTGTACTTCCCGCACACGTCGCTCAAGGTCGCGACGCCGGCATTCGTGCCACAGACGATCAACAGCCGTGACCACGACTACGTCCGGACGTACCTCGGCGTTCCGTTCCCGGGCGGCGTCGCCGGCCCGAGCCAGCTCCACACCACGACCTCGCTCGGCGTCCCGTTCCCGGGCGGCGTCGCCGGCCCGAGCCAGCTCCATCGGCCCCACGCACCGGGCATGGGCGGCCACTGAGTCACCGGCGGCGCGACGCATCGCGCGAGAGGCCGATCCGCCGGCCTCCCACAGACCCTCTCTCGAGCCCCGGGCTGCACCCGGGGCTCGACCTCGTCCGGCAGCGGGCGGGTGGTGGGACCGCTACGATCGCGGCGACCGGTGGACAGCCCGAGAGGAGCGAGACCGTGACGCAGTCCAGCCCCGAAGCCTGGCGGTCCGTCCTCCCCGCCGGGTTCCGCTGGCCGGCCGGCATCCGTGCGGCGGCCTGTTTCACGTTCGACCTGGACGCCGAGAGCCCGCTCCTGTTCGACCACCCGGAGACGGCCCGCCAGCTCGACGTCATGAGCCACCAGGCGTATGGACCCCGGACCGCCGTGCCGCGGCTCCTGCGGATCCTCGATCGGCAGGCCATCCGGGCCACGTTCTTCGTGCCCGGGTTCAGCGCCGAGCGCTGGCCCGACGCCGTCCGGAGCATCCGCGACGCCGGGCATGAGATCGCCCACCACGGTCACCTCCACGAGGGCTCCCGAGCGGCCGATCCCGAGACCGAGGAACGGCGCCTGTTGCGCGGTTTCGAGGCGCTCGACACGGTCGCCGGGGTCCGACCGATCGGCTATCGCCCCCCGAGCTGGGAGATGAGCTGGGCCCTGCCGGCGATCCTGGCCCGCCACGGCATCCGCTACGACTCGGGCCTGATGGATGCCGATCATCCGTATCGCCTCGCCACCGGTCCCGAGCCCGGAGCGACGACGCTCATCGAGCTGCCGGCCCACTGGAGCCTCGACGACTGGGAGCCGTACGTGTACCTCCCCGGACTGACCGGTTCGGGTGTCATCGAGAGCCCGGCCGATGTCGTCGGACGCTGGACGCTCGAACTCGACGCGTTGGTCGCGGATGGCGGCCTGTTCATGCTCACCAACCACCCGTTCGCGAGTGGCCGCGCCTCACGGGCGGCGGCGCTCGAAGGACTGATCGAGCACGCCCGCAACCTCGACGGTGTCTGGGTCGCGACCTGCGCCGAGGTCGCCGAACACGTCGAGACGCTCGATCTCGAGCCGGTCGTCCAGCGGCCGCTGCCCGACGGCTGGGAGACCGCCCGCGACTGACCCGGGAGTGCTGCGCGGAGGGCGCGCGCCGGTCCGGCCGGACGAGTACGCTCCGCGTGCGGAGGGTGCGTCCGACCGCGTCGCGCCGGGATCTGGGAACGGCCGAACGACGCAGAGACGGTCCCTCGCTACAACCGTGTCAGGGATCGCCCGCCCAGCCCGACCTCACCGTCCCTGTCTGCGCAGCGGGGCGTGGGCGATCCGGATCCGTGCCGCTCTGGCACCAGGACATGACCGGCCCGCCGGCCGGCAGGGAGGATTCGGGCGATGGGTCGTCGCGCCAAGTCGACCGATCGGGTCGGCGCACTGCTCCTGGCCGCATGCTTCGCACTCCTCCAGGCTGCGCCCGTGTCGGCGGCCGGCACCGTCGGCGGAGCTGGAACGGTCGTCGCCGCGGACCCAGCCGGCGCCAAGATCCAGCGCGGGCTGCTGAAGGCCCTCGAGTCCGGCGCCAGCGACCGGTTCATCGTCGAGTTCACCAGCCGGGCGGACCTGGGCGGTGCGTCCCGGATCAAGGACCGCACCCGGCGCGGCCAGACCGTGTTCAACGCGCTCCGCAAGACGACCGCCACCTCGCAGGTCTTCGCCCGGACCGTGGTCGGACGGACGTCGGGCGCGCGCGCCGAGAGCTTCTGGCTGTCCAACGTCATGCTCGTCCACGGCGACGCGGCGCTCGCCACCAAGCTCGCCGCCCTGCCGACCGTCCGCAAGGTCCGGCTCGAGAAGATCTACCCGCTGGTCAAGCCGATCGCGCCGAAGATCGTCGAGCCGGACGCCGCCGCACCCGAGTGGGGTGTCGCGAAGATCGGCGCGGACAAGGTCTGGGACGAGGGGATCACCGGTCAGGGCGTGGTCGTCGCGACCATCGACACCGGGGTGGAGTACACCCACGAGGCCCTCGTCGAGCAGTACCGCGGCAACAACCACGACGGGACGTTCAGCCACGACTACAACTGGTGGGATCCGACCGGGGTCTGCGGCGACACGCCGTGCGACAACGCCGGGCACGGGACCCACACGATGGGCACGATCCTCGGCGGCGACCTCGCCGGTCCACTGCCGGACATCGGCGTCGCGCCCGGCGCGACCTGGATGGCGGCCAAGGGCTGCGAGGACTTCGGCTGCTCCGAGGGCTCGCTCCTGTCCGCCGGCCAGTTCGTCCTCGCCCCGACCGACCTCGCGGGGCTGAACCCCGACGTGTCGAAGCGGCCGGACATCGTCAGCAACTCGTGGGGCAACGACGACCCGAACGACCAGTTCTACCAGGCGACGGTCGACGCCTGGCGGGCGGCCGGGATCATCCCGGTGTTCGCGTCGGGGAACGCCGGTCCGGGCTGCGGCAGCGCCGGCTCGCCCGGACAGGCCGAGGCGGTCATCAGCGTCGGCGCGACCGACAAGAACGACGTGATCGCCGACTTCTCGTCGCGCGGCCCGTCGCCGAGCGGCAAGGTCAGCCCGAACGTCTCGGCGCCCGGCGTGGACGTCATCTCGAGCGTCCCGGGCGGCGGCTACGAGACGAACAGCGGGACGTCGATGGCGACGCCCCACGTCGCCGGCACGATCGCCCTGATGATCTCGGCCAAGCCGGCGATCGCCGGCAACTTCCAGGCGGTGCTCGACGCGCTCGACAAGACGGCCGTCGACCGGCCCGACGACCAGTGCGGCACACCGGATCCGTCCGACAACGACCCGAACTACGTCTACGGTGAAGGGCGGATCGACGCCAAGGCGGCGGTCGACGACGTCAAGTCCGGCGGGACGCTGTCCGGCGCCGTCACCGATGTCGCGACGACCGCGCCGATCGCCGATGCCCGGGTGACCGCGACCGACGGGTCGCGTGACTTCACGGCGACCACCGACGCGGCCGGTCACTACGAGCTGTTCCTTGCGGCGGGCGACTACGTCGTCACCGCGCGGGCGTTCGGGTTCGGGGCGGATACCGCCTCGCTGGTCACGATCGTGACCGACCAGACGACGACCCGCGACTTCCAGCTGGCCGCCTTGCCGCGGTTCACGGTGACCGGTCACGTCACGGCATCCGAGGACGGCAGCCCGCTGGCCGGTGCCAGCGTCCTGGCCGTCGGCACCCCGCTCCCGCCGGTCAAGACCGACGCGGCCGGCGCCTACAGCCTCGAGCTGCCGATCGGCACGTTCACCCTTCGAGCGTCATCGAGCGGCTGCACCGAGACCGCCTTCGCCGACATCGAGTCGCTCGGGCCCGACGTGGTCCAGGACTTCTCGCTCTTCCGCAAGCTCGACGACTTCGGCCACGGCTGCTCGTGAGATCCCGTTCGCCTGGGTCGACGCGCAGACCCAGACGGCACTCTACGGCGACGAGTTCGCCGGACGGCTCAGCCTGCCGTTCGACTTCTCGTTCTACGGTCACGACTACTCCACGATCTACCTGTCGGACAACGGCTATCTGAACTTCCTGGGCGCCGACCAGAACGACCCGTTCCCGACGTCCATCCCGTCCAGGACGGCGCCGAACGCGGCGATCTATCTGCTCTGGCAGAACCTCATCCTCGACGGCGAGGCCGGGATCCAGTACGACACGGTCGGTACGGCGCCCGACCGGACGTTCGTCATCGAGTACTCCGCGATGCGGACGACCGGCCCGACCCGTCTGTCGTTCGAGGTCCAGCTCCACGAGGACGGCCGGATCGACATGCTCTACGGAGCGAACCCGCCGAACCCGGGCGATGGACGGTCGGCACTGACCGGGATCGAGAACGAATCCGGCACGGACGCGCTCCAGATCTCGCTCTTCGAGGACGTGATCGACCCGCAGAGTGCGGTCCGGATCGAGCTCGTCGAGAGCGGTCTCGTCCACGGCATCGTCGTCGACAAGAACGACGGCCTGCCGATCGCCGGGGCGGCCGTGACCGCCTCGCCGGGTGGGCGCGGCAGCACGACGGCCGAGGACGGCAGTTACTCCCTCCGCCTCCGGCCCGGGCACTACACCTTGAAGGCCACGTCGGGGACGTACGTCGATGGGACCGCCGATCTGACGCTGGTCGACGGCGCCGATGCGGTCCAGGACTTCAGCCTTGCCGCATCGCTGGCCCAGGCCGACCCCGTCACGGTCGATGCGAGCGTCGATTTCGGGGCGACCACGAGCGCCGTCGTGCATCTCTCCAACCCGGGCAGCGCGCCGCTCCTGTGGGGCGCGCGCGAGCGCGACCTCGGGGTCGAGCTGCCCGAGCTGCCCCCAGTGGATCCCACCCAGGTCACCTATCGACCGGGCTGGCACGCACCGATCTTCCACGGCGCGAAGCCGAAGGCGGCCTTCCCCGTCGACGTCGTCCCCCCGACCTCCCTCTCGACGATCATCACGGATCCGGCCGGCGACAGCCGCGGGCCGGTCGACGCGACCATGGTCCGCGCCGGGTCCGACGGGACCTCGGTGATGGCGATGTCGATCGACTTCACCGCGGATACACCGATCGGCGACGCCGTCGGCGAGATCTACGTCGATGCCGACCAGGATCCATCGACCGGCATCCCGCCGTCGGGCCTGGCCGGCCTGCCGACCCAGGACATCGGGGCGGACTACCTGATCAGCCTCTTCTCCGTCCACGACGCGGACCCGATCGTCACCGTCTACGACCTCGACACGTTCGATGTGACCGGGATCGGTCCAGCCAGCGTGGACGGGCAGACGATCACGTTCGAGGCGCCACTCGAGGCGTTCGGCGACGATGACGGGTTCATGGATGTCGACCTGGTCCTCGGCGATCCGTTCGACCCGATGGACTACGTCCCCGACGTCGGGCACGGGACGATCGAGCCGTACACCGACCTGCCCTGGCTCAGCGAGACGCCAGAGTCCGGGGAGATCGCGATCGGTGACTCCACCGATGTCACCCTCCAGCTCGGCGCGGCCGACCTCACGCCCGGTGTCTATCACGGCCTCGTCGTGTTCATCACGAACGCGCCGAAGCAGCGGCTCGTCCCGGTCGAGGTCAACCTCAGCGTCGACCTGCCGAACGATTTCGGGGCGATCGAGGGCACCGTCACCGACGCCCACACCGATGCCCCGATCGCCGGAGCCAGCGTGGTCCTCCACGCGACCTGGAAGGGTGCGCCGCTCGACCTCACGGCCACGACCGGTGACAGTGGTGGCTATCGGTTCGTCGGCCCCGCCGGCACCTGGCCGGCGACGGTCAGCGCGCCGGGCTACGTCACGGCGACCCCCGACCTGACGATCGTCAGTGGCACGACGACGAGCGGCGTGGATGTCGCGCTCCACCTCGACCAGCCGCATGGGTCGATCGACGGCGGACCGTTCACGTTCGAACTCACGCCGGGTCGGACCGGTGAGGGGACGATCACCGTCGCCAACCCCGGCGGCCACGAGCCGCTGACGTTCAAGGTCGAAGAGGTCGACCTCGGCTCCTCGACGGAGGCGACGGTGGCCAAGGCCCAGGCGGCGGCTGCGACCGCCCGCCGGACTCTGCCGCGCGGGGCGGACCCGAACGCGCGAACGACGCGCAACCTGGGGTTCACCGCGCCGGCCGGCCTGCCGAAGCCGCGCGCCATCGGCGACGCGCTCGCGTCCTGGCCCACCGGCCTGGCCGGACCGTGGGGTGTCGGGTTCGATGGCGACGTCTGGATCAGCAACATCGTCAACGACGGCAACCTGTGCGGCGATACGGGTCCTTGCACGGACGCGGCATTCGACACTGCCGGCACTCCGACCGGGGTGTCCTTCGAGGCCCCGTGGGCCACGGTGTTCAACGCCGACATGGCCTGGGACAAGAACCACAAGCTGCTCTGGCAGGTCAACGTCGACGGCGACAACGGGATCTACGGCCTCGACCCGGTGGACGGCACCGTCAAGGCGACGATCACCGGCTCGCCGTGGACGAACACCAGTCAGCGCGGCCTCGCCTACGACCCGGCCACCGACACGTTCTACATCGGCGGCTGGAACGAAGGCATCGTCTATCGCGTCTCCGGGCTCGACAGTCCGACGCCCGGCACGACGCTCGGACAGTGCGCGACCGAGGACCCGAGCATCTCCGGGCTCGCCTGGAACCCGTCGTTCCAGCGGCTATGGGTCGCGACGAACTCGGACACCGATACGATCTACCTGGTCGACCCGCTGACCTGCGAGACACTCGACGCCATCGCCCACCCGGATGGCGGTGGGTTCGGTGGCGCCGGGCTCGAGACGGATCATGCCGGGAACCTGTGGACGGTCGGTCAGGGCAGCCAGAACGCCTATCTCCTGGACTCGGGCCTGCCGAACTTCTCGGACGCCGCATGGCTGGCGGTCGAGCCGACCGAGGGCAGCGTGGACCCGGACGGCTCGACCGACCTGCATGTCGTCGTCGACTCGACCGGGCTGGCCCCGGGCACGTACGAGGCGATCGTCGTCGTCCAGACGAATGACCCCGACCACCAGAGCACCCAGATCCCGGTCACGCTCGTCGTGCCCGGCTACCAGCAAGGCGTCAACGTCGGCGGCAAGGCCTACACCGACGCCGACGGCACGACCTACGCGGCCGACCAGTCGTACGGCAGCGGGCCGTTCGGCTATGTCGGCTCCGGGTCGGAGAAGACCACCCATCACGCCATCGCGGGGACCGACGAGGACCCGCTCTACCAGGATCAGCGGCTCGGGATGAAGTCGTATCGGTTCGATCTGCCGAACGGCACCTATCGGGTCGATCTGGCCTTCGCCGAGCTCGTCGAACGGCGCGCCGGCCGACGCATCTTCAACGTGACGATCGAGGGTGATCCGGTGATCCCGTACCTCGACGTCGCGGCCGAGGCACCGGGCCGGTACGTCGCGCTCGATCGGTCGTTCGCGGTCGAGGTGACCGACGGCCGGCTCGATATCGACTTCGGGGCCCACGTCGGGGACAAGGCCATCCTCAACGCCATCCTCGTGACGGAGCTGCCGCCGGGCGCGCCCGGCGTGTAGCGACGGCGGTCTGGGACGCGACCGAGGACCCTCGCCCGGCCGGCGGGGGTCCTCGTCGTCACGGCTCGACGATCACGACCCCGACCATCCCGTACGCCTCATGGCCGGGGAGATGGCACACGTACCGGAACCGCCCCGGCGTCGCGAACGTGACGGTCGTGGTCAGCGTGGCGAGCGCGTCGATCGAGACCTCGGTCGGACGCTCGCCGTGATGCGGCTCGGTGCCGGTGGCGTGGCGCAGGTGGGTCGCCTCGTCGCCGACGATCCATTCGTGGTCGATCGGATCGCCGTTGTGGAGCTCGACGACCACCGGCTGGCCGACGCGGACGCTGAATGCGGCCGGGACGAACCGCGAGTGCTCGATGTCGATCCGGACGTGGACCGGGACGCCCGGTCCCGGCGGCAGCGCCCCGGCCGCGCCGGCGACGAGCGCCGAGGCCAGGGCGACCCCGGCGCCGAGCGCCAGGACCGCGCGGACCGGACCGCCCAGGGAGCGGCGCCGGCCCGACGATCGCTGGACCTCGGGTGTCGCCACCCTGCCGTCGCTCACCGGCCGAGCCGGGCCACGACGAACGCCGCGGCCGCGACATACGTCCCGATGAGCAGGAGGAACGGGCCGGCCGGGATCAGCGGATCGCCGCTCGAGGTCGTCGGCCGGACGAGCCCGGCGGCGATCGCGGACGGTCGCCCACGGCCGCTCGCGTCGACCGCGAGGTCATACGTCAGCTCGTCCGCCGCGGCGTCGATCCTGACCTGGGTCAGCCAGCCGGCCTGCGGGATCCAGGCCATCCCCGCATCGGCCCGGAGATCGGCGAGCAGGCCATCGGTCGCGGGCGCGGCGTGGGCCAGTGACAGGCCCCGTCCGACTGGCGCGGGCAGCAGCGCGGGACGTCCATCGGTGAGCAGGTACACGTCGGCCTCGACGCGTTCCGACGCGGCCTTGCCGAGTCCGAGGATCCGGAGCGGCACCCACGGGTCCGGGGTCGGGATCGCCACGTGGATCGGGGTCCCATCGCCGATGGCCTGGCCGCGGGCCTTGGCCGCGTCGGCGTCGAAGCTCGCGGCGAGGAAGATCGGGCTGCGCTCGGCGTAGAAGTCGAGGACCTCGGGGGCATCGGGTGGGAGCCGGAACCCGTGCGCCTTGGCCCATGCACCCACGTCGTCCCCGCCGCCCTTGAGGACCGTGATGTCGAGGGCGTCGATCCGGGTCTCGAGCAGGACTTCGACGCCCGATGCGGCCGGCCGGGCGAGGACGGCGTCGGCCGATTCGGCGACGGGCTGCGTCTCCCGAACGAGCCGCTGGAGGGTCCAATCGCCGCCGCGCTCGACGCTCGTCGGGATGCCCGGGAGTGGCGTGATCGACCCGAACCGTCCGCCGCCACCGGCGAAGGCGAATGCGGTCACGTAGTGCTCGATCCCGGCGTGGTAGCCCACGAACGTCGTCGTGCGCAGCAGGTTCACGGCACCGTTCGGGCCGATCAGCCCGCCACACGCGGCCGCGGGCCCCGCCACCGTGAACAGGGCGAGCGCACCGGCCAGGATCGCCGGCGTCGCCCATCGTCGTCGTCGCATCGTCGGACCTCCGAAGGGGCCGACCCCCCGGCCGGCGCTGGCCCCTGAGACTCCGGTGGGCCGGCTCCGGTTCCCGTCACGCACCGGTGGCTGCGCATACCCCCCTATCCGCGACGCGGCCGCGAGCGTATCCTGCGGGCGTACGGAACCCCGACCGCGTCGACTGGCGCAGGGCCCGATCACATGGGAGGTCACCGATGTCCGGTCCAGAACCCGGTCCGACGCCCACGCCGGAGGCTCCGCCGCCAGCATCGGCCTGGACGGCGCCGCCCCCGGGCTCGACCAAGGACGCCGGCCCCGCGCCGGGCGTGGCCTACGCCGACCTTGGCATCAGGATCGGCGCCTACATCATCGACGTGATCATCGTCGGCATCCTGTTCTTCACGGTCGGCGCGATCATCCTGGGGGTCCTCACGGGGATCGGCGGCTTCGGCGGCTTCCTTGTCGGGTTCGTCTTCCTGGTCGCCTTCAACGCCGCCTTCTCGGCGATCTACTTCATCTACGGCTGGACGAGGCTTCGGGCGTCACTCGGCCAGAAGCTGCTCGGCCTCGAAACCGTGAATGCCGCGGATGGGGCCACGCTGCCGCAGCCGCAGGCGATCCGGCGCTGGCTCGTCCTGTTCGGCCCGTTCGTCGCGCTCTCGGCCCTCCAGCTGGTCGTCGGAACGACGCTCGGGAGCGTGTTCGGCCTGATCAGCCTCGGGTACCTGATCTACCTGCTGTACACGACGAACTCGGACCCGAAGCGCCAGGGCTTCCACGATCACTACGCGAGCACGGTCGTCGTCAAGCGCGCCTGACCGTCGACTCGACCATCATCCGACGACCCCGGCCCGCGCCGGGGTCGTTCGCTGTCCGGGCGACGGCGAGTTCAGCCGATCGCGTGATGCGTCCGGCAGCGGGCCTCGTAGCGCTCGTCGCCGATCCCACCGATGACGACGAGCGGGTCGCTCGCACTCGCCGGTCGACCGTCGACGAGCCGCTGGGTCCGGGTCGCCTCCTCGCCGCAGACCATGCAGATGGCCGACAGCATGACCACCTCCTCGGCGATGGCCAGGAGCTCGGGCATCGGTCCGAACGGCCGGCCGAGGAAGTCCCGGTTGAGGCCGTCGACGATCACGACCCGATCGCGGTCGGCGAGCCGCTCGCAGACATCGACGAGGCCGGCGTCGAAGAACTGACCTTCCTCGATCGCGACGACGTCCGCCCGCGTCTCGGCCACGACCGGCTCGATCGCCGCGGAGTCGGCCACCGGCCGCGCCGGGAAGGCGACGCCGAACCGGCTGCGCACGGTCTCCGGCTCGGTCCGGTCGTCGAGGGCGGGCCGGATCAGGACGACCTTGCGTCGGGCGATCCGGGCGCGCTCGCACTGGCGGATGAGCTCGGCGGTCTTGCCCGAGAACATCGGACCGGTGATGACGGTGATCGAGCCGCGCGGAGTGAACATGGGTCGGAGCGTAGCGCCTCGGCGGCCGCTCCGGCGCAGCGTCGTGCGTCCGCGACGCGCGGAGCCGGTCGGCGCTAGGGCCCGGCGTCACCGGGCGCGGGCAGCTCCACCCGGAAGACCGTGCCAGCCGTCGCCGATGACTCGACCGAGATCCGACCGCCGTGGGCCTCGACCAGCCCGCGGGCGATCGCCAGCCCGAGCCCCGACCCACCCGAGGTCTCGCCCCGCGCGAATCGGTCGAAGACGTGGGGCAGCAGGGCCGGATCGATCCCCGGGCCCGTGTCCGCCACGGTCAGGACGACCGCGCCCTCGGTCCCCGCCGCCCGCAGGTCGATCGAGCCTCCCGCCGGCGTGTGCCGGAGGGCGTTCCCGACGAGGTTCGTCAGCACCTCGCGGATGCGCACCGGGTCGACCTCGACGATCGGCAGGTCGCCGGGCGCATCGGCGGTGAGGCGGACGTCGGCGGCCTCGGCCGCAGGCCCGAACGAGCGCGCGACCTCGCCGAGGAGGACCTCGAGGTCGGTCGGCTCCGGATGGAGCGGGAGCGTGCCGGCCTCCGACAGGGCGACCGTCCGCAGGTCGTCGATCAGCCGTTCGAGCACCCGGGTCTCGTCGAGGATCGGTGTGAGATGGGCGGCGTCGGTGGGATGGATGCCGTCCAGCATCGCTTCGAGGTTCCCCGTGATCACGGTCAGCGGCGTCCGGAGCTCGTGGCTGACATCGGCCAGGAGCGAGCGGCGTTGATCCTCGTCGGCCTCGAGCCGGGCGACCATCGTGTCGAACCCGTGGATGAGCTCCTGGATGCCGCGCAGGTCCGACCGGGTCGTGCCGAGTCGGACGCTGTAGTCGCCGTCCTCGACCCGGCGCGTCGCCGCCAGGAGCCGGTCGAGCTCGCGTCCCGCCCCGAACAGACCGCGCAGCAGCGCGGCGAGGATGCCGACCGCGACGAGCACGATCACGACGAACGGCAGCGGGCCGACCTGCGAGATGAGCGACGCCAGCGCCGCCACGATCGATGCGACGACGAGAAGGAAGATGATCCCGAAGAGGCAGCCGAACCCCTGGCGGCCGGGGCTGAAGGTGTGGTTCCCGCGGCGCTCCCGCCGGTGCATCAGGCGCGCCCGGCGGCGCATCTCGCGGGCGAACCGATCGTCCGGCCCGACGGACGGGTCGTACCACGGCGGCCACCGCCCGCGATCGGCCCGCCGTCCCCACCAGTGGTCGTCACGGCCAGCGCGCGGATCGCCGGCCGGACCCGGACCGCCCGCTTGGCCCGGATCGCGACCCGTCACGAGGACGTGGCCCGTTCGTCGGCGAACCGATAGCCGACACCGTAGACGGTCAGCACGTACCGCGGCTGGCGCGGGTCCGGCTCGAGCTTGCGACGGAGGTTCTTCACGTGGGTGTCGATCGCTCGCTCGTACGATTCGAAGGTCACGCCGCGGAGCGCGTCGAGGAGCTGGCTCCGGGTGAAGATCCGACCCGGCCGGCGGGCCAGCGTCGCGAGCAGCTGGAACTCCGTCGGGGTCAGCTCGACGGCGCGCCCGGCCACGTCGACCCGCATCCGGGGAACGTCGAGGACGACGTCCCCGGCCCGGATGAGGTCGCCGGGCTCATCGGCCCGTTCGGACCGGCGGAGCACGGCCTTCACCCGGGCGACGAGCTCGCGCGGGCTGAATGGCTTCGTCACGTAGTCGTCGGCGCCGAGCTCGAGCCCGAGCAGCTTGTCGATCTCGTCGTCGCGCGCGGTCAGGACGACGATCGGCAGCGAACTGTCGCGCCGGACGGTCCGGATGACCTCGAGCCCGTCCACCTCGGGCAGGCCCAGGTCGAGGACGATCAGGTCCGGCGGACGGGTCCGGACGGCCGCCAGGGCGGCGCGTCCGTCGCCGGCGGTCTCGACCGCGAACCCGGCGTGCTCGAGATAGTCGCGGGCCAGTTCGCGGATCTTCGGTTCGTCGTCGACCAGCAGGATCGTCTTCATCGCATCATCGTCGGCATCGTACGGCGACCGAGGTCGCCGGAGGCGCCGGAGCCTCGTGGAAGGCATCCGGCGCCGGGGGAGGGATGGATCCGCCGAGCCGGCCGCCGGGCCGGCTCCGCGGGCTTGGCCGGCTCAGCTGCCGGCCGGTGGGGTCGGCTCGTCCGGTGCGCCGCTCATCGGGTCGGTCGAGGTCGTCGCGTCCGGGCCGGCATGCGCGGTCCGGTGCCACTCGTCGAGGCGGGCGCGGATCCACGCCTCACGCGGGTCCATGGGTCCGCCCGAGGCTGTCCCGGCGCCGCCGGGACCGGGGACGCCGTGACCGTGGTCCCAGCCGTGCCGGCCACGACCGTAGCCGGGTCCGGAGCCCCAGCCGGGACCGCCCCACCGACGGCCGGCGCCGAACGCGGCCCGGAGCAGCGCGACGATCAGGACGATCGACGAAGAGGAAGACGAGGAACTGGCCGAAGCCGAACCATGGCCCGCCGTACCAGGCGTAGCCGACGACCGGGACCACGGTCGTGGTCGCGCCCGGGGCCACGACGACCCCGGCGGCGGCCAGCCCGGCCGAATAGGCGATCCCGGCCACCAGGCCGAAGATCAGCAGGATCCCGAGCACGCCCAGGACCGGTCCGATGATGCGTCGCATCGTCGAGTCTCCTTGAACCTGCGGCCACCCGGCCGCGTTGATGAGTCCATCCTGGGTCCGACTTGTGGAGCCGATGTGGAGGCGGGACGGAGCGGCTGCGGAGGCTTCGGCCCGATCGGACCGCTCGGTGGACGCTCGAGCACGCGACCCCGGACCGATCGAGCGACCGCGCAGCCGTCACCGGGCGGATGCGCCGGCGGTCGCGACCGGCTACCGTCAACGGACAGGACACCGCGCCCAGGGGATCCGATGGACACGTTCGACTTCGTCATCGTGGGAGCCGGGCCGGCCGGTGAGGCGGCGGCCTTCAAGGCCCGCGAGCTCGGCGCCACGGTCGCCGTCATCGATCGCCGCTGGTACGGCGGAAGCTGTCCGTTCATCGGCTGCGTGCCGTCGAAGGCGCTGCTCAACGCCGCCGCACGGCACGCCGCGAACCCGGCGACCTACGACTGGGCGCGGGCATCCGCGCGTCGCGACTACATGGTCAACCGGGCCGAGGACGCCCTTGAGCCGGACGACACGAGCCATGTCCGCGCGCTCGAGGCCGCCGGCGCGCTGACCGTCCGCGGTTCGGGTCGGATCGTCGGTCCCGGCCGGGTCGAGGTCCGCCACGAGGATGCCGCCCACGAGCTCGCCGGGCGGAACATCGTCGTGGCGGTCGGGTCGACGACGAAGCAGCCGCCGATCGAGGGGATCGAGCGCGTCCCGACCTGGTCGAACCGTGAAGCGACGCTCGCGCGCGAGCTGCCGGCTAGCCTGCTCGTGCTCGGCGGGGGACCGACCGGCTGCGAGCTTGCCCAGGTCTACGCCCGGTTCGGCGTCCCGACGACGATCGTCCAGTCCGGCCCGCGGCTGATGCCGACCGACCATCCGCGCAACTCCGAGACGGTCCTCCGCGCGCTCGAGCGCGATGGAGTCACGGTCCGGACCGGCGTGCGGGCGATCCGGGCGCGCGCGGGCGAAGGGAGCGCCGCCGCCCACGCGATCGACCTCGACGACGGCTCGACCGCCGAAGGCGCCGCGATCCTCCTGGCCGTCGGTCGGGCCTTCCCGCTCGACGACCTCGGGCTCGAGCACTACGGGCTCGACGTCTCGGGCCGGACGCCGTCGTTCCCGCGGGACGGCCGGCTCAAGATCGCCGACGGGTTGTGGGTCGTCGGCGACCCGGCCGGACCCGAGCTCCACACCCACCAGGCCCACTACCAGGGCGAGCTCGCGGCCCGGATGGCGCTCGGCGAGTGGGTCGTGCCCGACTACCGGGCGCTGCCGCGGTCGACGTATACCGATCCCGAGGCGTCGTCGGTCGGGTGGACCCTCGACGAGGCGCTCGCTGCCGGGCGAGACGCGTTCGAAGTGACGACGCCGTTCGCGACGACCGCGAAAGGCTACTCGGTCGAGGCCGACCTCGGGCACGTCACGATCGTCGTCGATCGGGCCACCCGCGAGCTCATCGGCGCGGCGATGGCCTGCCCGGACGCATCGGCGGCCATCCACGAATGTGTGCTCGCGATCAAGGCCCGGGTCCCGATCGACGTCCTCGCCGAGACGATCCACGCGTTCCCGTCGACCTCGCGGATCTTCAACGGGTTGTTCGCCGACGCCGCACGGCAGCTCCGCACCGCCTGACGAACGGCGACGGCCCGATGGGCCGACCGGACCATGGTCCGGGGCATCCGCGGCCGACCATCATCGGTGGGCCACGGAGGGACGATGACGACCGACGCCGAACGGATCCAGACGAGCGTGGCGCGCGGAGCGACACGCTCGCGCGCCGGGCTGGCAGCTGTCGTCCTGCCGGTCTTCGCGACGACGATCGCGCTGTCGGCGTTCCTGCTGTTCTCGGTCGAGCCGCTGGTCGGCCGGCTGACGCTGCCGACGTTCGGCGGGACGCCAGCGGTCTGGGCGACCGTCCTGTTCTTCTTCCAGTCGGTCCTGCTCGTCGGGTACGCCTATGGACATGTGTCCGCGACGCGGCTCGGGCCGCGGCGCGGGGCGGTCGTCCACGTCGTCCTCGCGCTCCTGGCGGTGGTCGCGCTCGTGGCCGCTCCGGTCCGGATCGGCGATCTGCGCGATGTCGGGCTGCCGGCCGTCGTCAACCTGGTCTGGATCCTGATCGTGACGATCGGCGCGCCCGCGCTGCTGATCACGGCGACGACGCCGCTCTTGAGCTCGTGGTTCGCGGCGATCCGGGCGGCAGACGGCGAACCGGCCGATCCGTACTGGCTCTACGCGCTCAGCAACGCCGGATCGTTCGCGGCGCTGCTCGCCTACCCGTTCCTCATCGAGCCGGCGCTCGGGCTGACGGCCCAGCGAGCGGCCTGGGCCGTGGGCGTCGCGCTGCTCGTGGCGTGCCTCGCCGGCTGTGCGTGGCTCGTCCTCGTCCGCGTCCGACCCGTGCGGTCCGACGCAGCGTCCGGCGCCGTCGTCGCGGCCCCGGTCGTGGCGGGCACCGCCACGGAGACGATCGACTGGGCGCGACGCGGGCGCTGGCTGCTGCTCGCCGCGGTCCCGTCCGGGCTCCTGTCCGCCGTCACGAACTTCGTCACGACGGATCTCATCTCGGCCCCGCTGCTGTGGGTCGTCCCGCTGGCGATCTACCTCCTGACGTTCGTCATCGCGTTCTCCGAGCGAGGCCGCCGGATCATGCCGGGCGCCGAGTGGCTGGCACCCGCGGCGGTGACGCTCCTGTGGGTCCCGTTCGGGTCTGCGGCCGGCTGGCCGATCGGGCCGCTGCTGGTCGTCGAGTTCCTTGGGCTCGGGATCGTCGCCACCACGCTCCACGGCCGGCTCGCCGCGGATCGCCCGTCGCCCGAGCACCTGACGGAGTTCTACCTCGTGATGTCGGCCGGCGGCGTGCTTGCGAGCTCGCTCGTCGCAGTCGTGGCGCCGACACTGTTCAAGGGCGTCTGGGAGTACCCGCTGCTGCTCGTGCTGGCCCTCGGGGCGCTGGCCGTGGTCGCGGGCCGTCCGCGACGGGACGGCCGCGATGCCGCCCCGACCGCGCCGACGAAGACCGGGTTCGACCTGTCGCCGTTCTTCGCCGGTGCGCCGGCTCGGCTCGTGCCGTACCTGGTCGTCGCGATCGCCCTGGCCGCCGGATTGCTCGCGAGCGGATCTCTCGGGTTCGAGGCCGGGGTGCGCTGGCTCCTGGTCGGTGGGCTCATCCTCGTCGTCGGTGGTCAGCCGCGCTTCCTGTTCGTGTCGACCGCGCTCGTCCTCGCCCTGGCCGTCTTCGTCCTCGCCCCGCCTGCCGTGTTCCAGGACCGGAGCTTCTTCGGCGTGACCGCGGTCCTCCGACCGGCCGATGGGACCGCGACGATCCTCATGAACGGGACGACCGTCCACGGCGTCCAGAGCACCGATCCGGCGCTCCGGCGCGTCCCGGGCTCGTATTACGCGCCACACGGGCCGCTCGGCGACGTCTTCGGGCTCGTCCGCGACAGGGCCGGATCCAGCGGTCGGTCGATCGGCGTCGTCGGGCTCGGGTCGGGGACCGTGGCCGCCTGGGCGCGGCCGGGTGACACGCTCGCCTTCTACGAGATCGATCCGGTCGTCATCCGGGTCGCCTCGGACCCGGCCTACTTCACCTGGCTGTCCGACGCGGCGGTCCGTCCCGTCGATCGTCCTCGGCGACGCACGGCTGTCATTGGCGGAGGTTTCCCACGGGACGTACGACATCCTCGTCCTCGACGCGTTCTCGTCCGATGCGATCCCGGCCCACCTCCTGACGAGCGAGGCGCTCGCCGACGACGCACGCGTCCTCCGGCCCGGTGGTCTGCTCGCGATCCACGTCTCGAACCGCTACTACGACCTGGCCCCGGCGGTCGCCAGCGCCGCCCGGGCTGCGGGTCTGACCGTCCTCGAGCGGGTCTACGAACCGGATGAGGCCGCTCGGGCGGCGAACGCGACGCTCAGCGACTGGCTGGTCGCGACGTCCGAGCCGACCGACATCCCGCGTCTTCGAGGCGGCGGGCTGGCGGACCGTCCGCGAGGGGGTCACGCCGCTGACCGACGACCATCCCGACCTGCTCCGCCTGCTGCGGATCGGGCTCTGGTAGCGATCAGTCGCATGGATCCGGTTCGTCCGTCGGGGCGATCGTCGGGTCCTCGGGATCGGGCGCGAGGACCGGCGGCAGGGTCGCGGTGGGCTCGGGCTCGTTCGACGGGAAGATCCCGCGGATGGTCTTGCGGATCTGCTTGATCTCGCCGTCGCTGATCGCCTCCGGGTAGCCCGGCGGCGCGAACATCAGCGTCTTGACGTGCTTGGCATCGGTCCGGGCGGCGAGGCTGAGCAGGCTCGGCAGATCCTTCGGCTTGAAGCTCGTCCAGGCGTCGTCCCGGGCGATCTTGAGCAGCGTCGGGATCTTCGGGATGAGCTTGCACGGCTTCATCCGGCTCCGCAGCGCCAGCGAGGACCGCCTGCTGACGACGCATGCGCCCGTAGTCCGAGTCCTGGTGGCGGGATCGGGCGTACATCAGCGCCCGATGGCCGTTGAGGTGCTGCTTGCCGGCCTTGAAGTCGATCGACACGACGCCGGTCCCGTTCTCGAGCGGATAGCGGTCGTCGTGGAGCGCTCGCGGGATCGTGATCGTCACGCCGCCCAGGGCGTCGACCAGCCGGACGAAACCGTTGAGGTTGACCACGGCGATTCCGTCGAGCCGGACCCCGGCCAGCTTCTGGATCGTGCCGCCGATCGCCCGGAAACCGCGATATCGGCCACCCGGGAACTGGCTCGGATGAGCGTTGGCGTAGACATAGATCGAGTTGAGCAGGCCGGGATACCGGCCGCCCGGGACGGCGCCGGCGCTCTCCTTCGGCAGCGGCGCCCCGGTCATGTTCCGGGGGAAGCCGAACATCGCCGACCGGCCGGTCGCCACGTCGACCGACAGCAGGATCATCGTGTCGGTCCGCAGGCTCCAGCGGTCCGGGCCGGCGTCGGCGCCGATGAGCAGGACATCGAGCCGACCGTCGGCGGCCCAGGCGGGTCCTGGCGTCGGGGCGGGGGTAGGGCTCGGCGTGGCGGTCGCCGTCGCGGTCGGGCCGAGGCTCGCGCTCGACGTCGGCGTCGCCTCGTCGAGGTCGGTGTCCGGCTCGAGCGGCGGGATGATCTCGCCGTCGAAGCTCGGGTCAGGACCGTCGGGACCGAGCCCGAGATCGGACGGATCGAACACCTCGATGACCGTTTCGCGGGTGTCGGCGATGACCGCCCCGACGAGCACGTGTGGCGCGATGACGACGATGGCGAGGGCGACGGCGAGCAGCACCCGACCGGCCCGCCCCACCCGCGTCGTCGGGCGGATCCGCGCGGCCAGCAGGACCGTCGCGCCGAGCACGGCGAGCCGGTACAGACCGACGATCGCGACGACGATGACGAGACCCTCGAGGGCGTCGGGTGACAGCAGCTCACCGGCGAGGTCGGCCCGGTCCGGTGACATGAGGACGACGACGATCGCGGCGATCGCGAGGGCGAGGATCGGCGCGAACAGGAGCGCCGCACGTCGGGGCCGGCCGAGGAGCAGGTGACCGAGCCCGGGCACGATCGCCCCGCCGACGATCGTGAGCCAGGCCGGCCCGTACGTCCGCGAGCGTGGCGCCGCCGGCTCCGACGGCTCGACCGGTTCCGACGGCTCCGTGGGCTCGACCGGGACCTCCGCCTCGGGTTCGGAGCCGTCGGCCTCGCTCGAGGCGTCGTCGGTGGCGGGGGCCTCGGCCGCGTCGGTCGAGGAGGCCTCGGCCTGCGCGTCGGAAGGCTCGCCCGCCGGAGCGGCACCGGGGTCGTGATCCTCGGGGACTGCACCCGGCCCCAGGTCCTGGTTCATGTCGTCGTCCGTCATCGGCCTTCTGCGATCCACCGACCCGTCGGGTCCGATCGGGTGCGGTCACGTTCGGTCGCCGCCCGGATGATAGCGGCCCGGCGTTCGAGCGCCATGAGCGCAAGGTCACGGTCAGAGACCGCCGTCTGCCGAACGGAGATCCCGACGAACGGACCAGATCGAGGGCGATCCGCGTTTGGGACCAGTGCCCGATCGGTCGACGCGAGCCGACTCCGGCTCGCAGCCCTGAGGACCCGGCTAGGGTCGCTCGATCCGGAGGTCGTCCACGGCAGCCTCGATGCGGCTGTCCGTGCCACCGTCGGCCGCACCGACGACGATCCGGACGGTCTGGCCCGCCCACGGGGCCATCGAGATCCGGGCCGAGGCCCACTTCGCGTCGTCGTCGACGGCCGATCCGACCTCCTCGCGGACGAGCGTCCGATCGCCGTTCTTGTCCTCGACCCAGACGCGGAACCAGTCCGCCGAGCTCGCGTTGGCCCGGTGGGCGAAGTAGTAGCGGAAGGTCAGG
This sequence comes from uncultured Chloroflexia bacterium, assembly GCA_963783135.1. Classification (GTDB taxonomy): domain Bacteria; phylum Chloroflexota; class Limnocylindria; order Limnocylindrales; family CSP1-4; genus Chersky-267. Next base: position 117,270 of record CAWAMH010000007.1, read on the forward strand.
TCGCCGACCGGGTCGGTCAGCGAGACAGGTGCGGAGCGGATCGTGGTCAGCCCGCCGTCGACATCGCCGGCGTTCGAGCCCGCTGCGGCCGCCACACCCGTGACCAGCGCGTACCGGCCGGACGTCGGGATCCCGAGCTGCTTCGAGCCGTCGCTGGTGACCTGTTTCGGATCGCCGATCTGCCACAGACCGCCCGTCGCCGTATCGGTCCCGTCGGGATCGCGGACCCAACCGCGGTTGATCTCGAAGTCATCCATGAGCGGGCCACACAGCGTCTTCGACTTGTAGATCGGCGAGTACGGGCAGTCGGCCTTGTCGATCGCGTACAGCAGGGCCGACCGGTTCCGGCGGACCTGGGCTGCGATCTTCTCGTCCGCCGGGTAGAAGTCGCGGTTCGTGTAGTGCTCGGTCGGGTAGAGCTCCCAGGTGAACGAGAAGATCCGGTACCGCCCGTACATCCAATCGATCTCGTCGCCGTCGGTGATGTACAGGTCGCTCGACTGCTGCGGCGTGTAGCCGTTGCGCTGGGCCATCCGCTTGCCGAGGGCCACGAACGCGTAGTGATCGTCGCGGCTCATGTCGGCGGGGATGTTCTTCGTCGTATGGCCGTACGGCCAGAGGATGAGCTCGCCGTTCGTGTGGAGCGTGATGTGCATCCGGATCTGCTGCCGGCCGCCGACCACCCGGCTCTTCACGAAGTCCCGCATCGCCTGCGTCTCGGGCGCGGAGAAGGCCTTCTTGCCCCGGTAGGTCAACGAGGCCGGCGATCCGGACGAACCGCGGCAGCAGCCCCAGTCGTAGTCGTAGTTCCGGTTGAGGTCGGTTCCGATCCGTGTCGAGCCGGCGTTCGGCTGGCGGTTCTTGCGCCATTCGCGGTACGGATCCCCGGTGAGGTCGTATTGCATGCCGTCCGGGTTGAGCGCGAAGACGATCCAGATCTCGCGGCTGTCGACGAGCCGCTTCACCACGCTGTCGGTGGCGTAGGTCGTCGTCAACGTCTTGAGCAGGTACAGCGCCTGCTCGGTCGTGAGGTGCTCACGGGCGTGGTGGAGGGCATCGATGAGGACCTCGGGCTCGTCCTCGTCCTTGGCGACGTCGTCCGAGACCTTGGCGACCCAGATGTCGCGACCCTTGTAGCTCTTGCCGATCGAGGACACCTTCACGAGATCCGGGTAGGCGGCCTCGGCCGCCATGATCTCGTCGACCATCTCGGGGTAGTTGTGGTAGCGCGAATCCTTGGCCGGGAAGTTCGGCTCGGCGGCCGCGGCACCGGCCGGGCGCGAGACCGAGCAGGAGCAGCGCGCCGAGGGCCAGGGCGGCGGCTGCGAACCGTCGATGCATCGTCCTAGGGTGACGGTCGAGGCCGTTCGCGGCAAGTCCGCGTCGGTCCGGGCCCCGGACCGGGACGATGGAGCCAGGCCCGGTCACGCGGTCCGTCACGCTCCGCCGGGTGGCTCCGTCGCGGCACCGCGGATCCCGTACGCCGGGTCCGGTTCGCGGGCCTGGCGCGGCACCATCGTCGCCGCCAGGACGCAGCCGGCGATGAGCGCAGCGATCCCGAACCCGACCGCCCCGGTGAGCGACACCGCGACGAGGGCGCCGCCGATCGCCGCACCGATCGGATAGCCCATGAAGTTGAACGCCATCGACACCGCGAACGCCCGGCCCATCCACGCCGGGTCCGTCCGACGCTGACGGACCGTGAACAGCGCGATGTCCATCGGCCCGACGAGGAAGCCGATGATCAGCGACGAGACCGCGAGAAGGACCAGCCCGCCCGGCGCGACGGCCGCGCCGGAGGCGACGGGCAGGATCAGCGCGTACGCCGGGGCGAGAAGCAGCATCGGGATCACGAGCATCCGCCACTCGCGGCCGCGGCTGTCGACCCGGCCGAACAGGAGGGCGGAGATCATCCCCGAGACGCCCGACACGGCGAACACGAGCCCGACCTCGAGCTCGCTGCCACCCAGGGTCCGCAGGACGAGGACCGGGATGAGGATCGTGTTCATCCCGAACGCGATGTTCTGGGCGGTGATCCCGAACCCGAGCCCGCGCAGCGTGCGGTTCCGCCACCAGTAGACGACCCCTTGCCAGGAGTCCACGAGGAGCCGGCCGGTCGAGACCGTCTCGGACGGTGGGTCGGGCACCCCGATCATCGTGATGGCCGCCAGTCCGAACGCGAAGGCCACGCCGATGAGCGCGGCGGCCCCGCCGAAGACCGCGACGAGCGCCGCCGCTAGCGGCGGTCCGACGATCGTGGCGATGACGTAGCCGTTCGAGTCGACCGCGTTCACCCGCTCCCAGAGGTGGCGTGGGACGAGGATCGGGAACAGGCTCCGCAGTCCGGTGTGGCTGAGGATCGCGGTGAACGACGTGATCGTCGCGATGAACACGAGCACTGGCGCCGGCAGATGGTCGGTGAGGGCCAGGATGCCGATGAGCGCCAGCGCCACGAGCTCGACGACGTAGTCGAGCAGGATGAGCCGCGTCCGGCCGTGGCGGTCGAGCAGGGCGCCGCAGATCGGGCTGACGACGAGCCCCGGGAACAGCGCCGCGAACGTGACCAGACCCGCCAGCTCGGGCGAGCCGAACTCCTGGAGGGTGAACAGGACGAGGGTGACGCCGACCATCGCCTGGGCGATCCGGGCGATCGCAGTGGCGAGGAGGATCCGCCCGAGGGTCGGGACCTCGAGCAGGGCGCGATACGAGGACGGGAGCGGCGTCGGCTCGGGTGGCGCGACCGCGTCGGTCGTGGTCGCTTCGTCGTCGGGCATCCGGTCGATGCTAGCCGACCTGCCGCTCGGTAGACTCCGAGCGATGCCGTCGAAACCGTGGGTCGCGCCCGAGCTCGTCCACGTGGGCCGTCTGCCGATCCACAGCGTCCCGCATCCGGACCGGCTGTCGCTCGACGGAACCTGGCGGTTCGAGCTTCTGCCCCGACCCGATGCCGGACCGACCGGGGTCTGGCGCGACATCGTCGTGCCCGGCGCCTGGACGATGCAGGACGTCGGCGACGCGCCCCATTACACGAACGTCCAGATGCCGTTCCCGGGCCGCCCACCCGAAGTCCCCGACGCGAACCCGACCGGGCGCTATCAACGGACGTTCGACCTGCCGGATGGCTGGGCGGATCGCCGGGTCGTCCTGCACGTCGGGGCGGCCGAGAGCGTCCTCGTCGTCGAGCTGAACGGCACCGAGGTCGGCCTGAGCAAGGATTCCCACCTGGCCGCTGAGTTCGACGTGACGGACCAGGTCCGGTCGGGCGCGAACACGCTGACGCTGCTCGTGGTCAAGTGGTCCGACGCCACGTTCGTCGAGGACCAGGACCAGTGGTGGCACGGCGGGATCACCCGGTCGGTCTTCCTGTATGCCACCGGGCCGGTCCACCTCGCCGATATCCGCGCCGACGCCGGGCTGGCGGACGACCTCACGACGGGGACCCTGGACCTCAGCGTCGTCGTCGGGTTCCCGGGGGCGGAGCTCGAGCCGGGCTGGACGGTCGAGGCCCGCGTCGAGGGCGTCGCCGAGCCGCTCCGGGCGGAGCTCAGCGTGGTCGACCCGCGCTCGCTCGAGGGCTGGTCACGCGACGACCAGCGGATGATGTTCAGCCAGGCCGCCGGGCTGCTGCCGGCGGGGGAACGGGATGCCTGGGAGGCCATCCACGCGCGGATGGCGCCGCCCCTGCCCGGGCTCGTCCGCTGGCGGATCGAGCTGCCCGACGTCCGGGTGTGGTCGGCCGAGGTCCCCGAGCTGTCTGCCGTGACCGTCACGCTCCGGGCCGCCGACGGGTCCGTCGCCGAGACCGCGGAGCTTCGGATCGGCTTCCGGCGGGTCGAGGTGGCCGGCCTCGATCTGCTCGTCAACGGCGCCCGGGTCTTCATCCGCGGGGTCGATCGCCACGACTTCGACCAGCACACCGGCCGGACCGTGAGCGTGGACGGGATGCGAGCCGACCTCATCACGATGAAGCGGTTCGGGTTCAACGCGGTGCGGACGTCGCACTACCCGAACGACCCGGCGTTCCTCGACCTGACCGACGAGCTCGGGCTGTACGTCGTCGACGAGGCCGACATCGAGTCGCACGCGTTCCAGAGCACGCTGTGCGATGACCCGCGCTACCTGGGCGCCTGGGTCGACCGCGTGTCGCGGATGGCGATCCGCGACAAGAACCACCCCTCGGTCATCGTCTGGTCGCTCGGCAACGAGTCGGGGCACGGCCTCAACCACGAGGCCGCGGCCGGTTGGCTCCGACGCTACGACCCGTCTCGCCCGCTCCACTACGAGGGCGCGATCCGGTACGACTGGGCGAGCGACCAGGGGATCAGCGACCTGACCTGCCCGATGTACCCGCCGATCTCGGCGATCGTCGGCCACGCGACATCGGGTCTCCAGCGCCATCCGCTGATCATGTGCGAGTACTCGCACGCGATGGGCAACAGCAACGGGACGCTTGCGGAGTACTGGGACGCGATCGAGTCGACGCCGGGCCTGCAGGGCGGGTTCATCTGGGAGTTCTGGGATCACGGCCTCGTCCAGGGCCTGCCCGATGGATCGGAGCGCTGGGCCTACGGCGGCGACTTCGGCGACGAGCCGAACGACGGGAACTTCTGTGCGGACGGCCTCGTCTGGCCGGACCGCCGACCGAAGCCGGCCATGTGGGAGCATCGCGCGATCGCGGCCCTCGTCCGGTTGACCGGTCTCCACGACCGGCGGGCCGGGATCGTGGAGATCGTGAACCGACAGGCGTTCCGCGACCTGGGTTGGCTCCGCGCCGATTGGGAGCTGGCCATCGACGGGACGACGAGCGGTTCAGGCAGCGTGTCGCTGCCCGCCCTCGGACCGGGCGAGCACGGCCCCGCGCTCCTGTCCGGCTGGACCGATCCGTCACTCCAGCCGGGCGCGGAAGCGTGGCTGACCGTCCGGTTCCGGGCGACCGACGATCAGGCCTGGGCGCCGGCCGGCTTCGAGATCGCCGAGGGCCAGCTCGCGGTCGGGGCCGCGCCGAGCCCGGCGGCCGCGGAACGGCCGGCCGGGGTCGCGTCGGGCGCGGAGGTCCGGGTCGACGCCGACGGGCTGCTCGTCCACGAGCTCCTCGTCGCGCCGCCGACCCTCGCGCTCTGGCGGGCGCCGACGGACAACGATCGATTCGGTGGCATCTCCGGACCGTGGCTGGCCCAGGGGCTCGACCGGTTCGAGCGTCGGCTCGTTGCGGTCGAGCGTGACGCTGGCAGCGTCGTGGTCCGGTCCGAGTACCGGGCACCCGGCGGCGCGCTCGTCTTGCACGAGCAGCGCCTGCTCGCGCTCGCGGACGGCGGGGTCGCGGTCGAGGAATCCGCGGTCGTTCCCGATGACCTGACCGACCTGCCCAGGGTCGGGACGGTGTTCGAGGTCGCGCCGGGTCTCGAGACCATCGAGTGGTTCGGGACCGGGCCCCACGAGACCTATCCGGACCGGCGCCGCGGCGGGCTGGTCGGACGCTGGCGATCCACGGTCACCGACCAGCACGTCCCGTACATCCGGCCCCAGGAGAGCGGCGGCCACGCCGCTGTCCGTTGGCTCGAGCTGACGGCGGCCGACGGCCGAGGCGTCCGGATCGTCCCCGACGCGCCGCGCCAGGTGTCGGCGACGCACTTCCGGGCGGCCGACCTGGCCGCCGCGACCCACGACGGTGAGCTGACGCCTCGAGCCGAGACCGTCGTCCACGTGGACGCCGCCCATCGCGGGCTCGGCACGGCCAGCTGTGGCCCGGACACACTGCCCGAGTATCTCTTCGGGCCGGGGACGTATCGCTGGTCGTGGTCCCTCCACTCGGCGGGGGAGGCCTGAGCGCGTCGGCACGCGCCCGGTCCCCTCGGTCTCAGTCCCAGGTCCCGAGCGGTCGGACGAACGCGACGATGAGCTCGGTCAGCCGATCCGGGACCTCCATCCCGATCATGTGGGCCGTGTCGGGCCAGATCACCGCCCGGGCATCGGGCGCATGGTCCTGGAGGTGCTCCGCGGTCTGGGCGACATCGCTCATGTCGAGGGCCCCGGCGACGGCGAGGACCGGCATCCGCAGCGCGGCCAACCGCTCTGCGGCGGGCGGTTGGAGTCGGATCGGGCGACCGCGTTCGCGACCCTCCAGGTACTGCTCGCGATCCATCGCCCGGACCGCCTCGCGGATGGCCGGGTCGACGCGAGCTGGCGCCTGACCGAGCCCGTCGACCCAGACCCGCACGTCGAGGTCGGCGATCGCGTCGGCGTCGGGTGGGTCCATCTCGTCGAGCCGATCGATCTCGTCGAAGGCCGCCTGCTCCCCAGGGGTGGCCTCGCCGACGAAGCCGCTGATCCCGGCCGACACGCCGACGACCGCGACGAACCGGTCGGGGTGTTCGATGGCCGTGTCGAAGGCGATCTGTCCGCCGATGCTGTTCCCGACGAGGACCGCCCGCCCGATCCCGAACGCGTCGAGGACCGCGATGAGATCGGCTCGACTGCTGAACTCCACGTCGCCGGTCGTCGACCGGCCCGCCCAGCGGCAGTCGAACCGGACGACCCGATAGCCCGCCCGGACGAGCCCGGGGACCATGGCATCCCACGACCGCTGGTCGGCGATCCCGGAATGGACGAGCACGATCGGCGGGCCGTCGCCATCGCTCAGCGCGAAGAGCCGCCCGCCCGGGACGTCGATCCAGCGTTCCGTCACGTCGCGCCGACCGCGCTCGGTGGCGGGTCCTCGCTGCCCTGGAACTCGGCGCGGGTCGGCAGCAGCGGTCGGCCGCGGCGCGATAGCCCGAGGAGGATCCATGACAGCGGGATCGGCAGGAACCACTGGAAGGCCCGGAACAGCATGATCCCGGCCGTCATCGCCGAGCTGTCCGCGCCGCCCGTATAGGTCGAGAAGATCGACAGATAGAGCAGCTCGGGGACCCCGGCCCCACCCGGTGAGATCGGCAGGACCGTGATCACGAAGACGACCGCGACGGTGCCCAGGATGACCGCGTCCGGCAGCGTCTTGGCGGACACGCCGACGACCCGCATCGCGACGATCATCAACAGGGCCCAGGCGAGCTTCGAGATCATGGCCACCACGAAGGCGGGCAGACCGCGGGCGCGGATCGTGTCCCCGAGGTTCAGGCGGAACCGGACGAGCGCCCCTTCGACGTCGGGGACCGAGGCCCGCCCGAGCCGATGGATCACGGCCCCGACGACGCGCTCGGCCCAGCGACCGAGCTTGCGCGCCAATCGCTCCGACCGGACGACCAGGATCAGGCCGCCTCCGACGAGGACGAACAGGACGATCCCGACGATGAGGCAGCCAACGACGACCCCGGTGGCGACCGAGATGTCGCGGTTGAGCCCTTCGGCGATCACGAGGACCAGCCCGGCGATCACGAGCAACCCGAACCGGCTGAGCTGGTCGAAGATCCCATACAGGAGGACCCCACCCGTCGTGTCCGCAGCGGACGGGCCCCAGCCGCGGATGACGACCCACAGGACCGCCATGTTCCAGGGCCCGAGCGGGATGCTGGCGCCGATCCCGGTCAGGATCAGGTAGGCCTCGGTCCCGCGCACGAACCCCAGATGCGGGATGAGCATCGTGAAGATCGCCCCGGTCAGGACCCAGGCGATGACGCCGAACACCCCGACGACGAGGAAGTCCCGGATGGTCAGGCCCTGGAGGGTCTCGAGCACCGCCTGGTAGTCGATGAACCTCGGCATGATGAGGCCGAAGACGATGAACAGGACGCCCGCGACCAGGCCGATCCGGATGAACGCGTCGCGCCGGCTCGGTGGGCGCGTCTCGGACAGCCCGGCTGGCTCCGTGGCCGGCTCGGCCGCCGCGTCCGCGGATGCGAACTCAGGGCTCGGCCCGGGGTTCACGCTGTCGTCCGAAGCGGCGGTGCCCGCAGGGTCGACCGGAGGTCGCTCGCCGTCGCCGCTCACGCTCGCTCTCACCTCCACCCGGGATGGCCACCCCACCTGGCCGCGGGAATGGTACCGCGCCGCCTCACAGACGCCTTACATGGTGCGCGCGTCGGACGGTGGACCGCCCCGGCTCGGGCGACGACGCTCGCTCCATGATCCGCGGAGACCGTCGCCCGATCACGAGCCTCGTCGGCCTCGTCCTCGCGGCCGCGCTCGTGGCCGTCGGCTGTGCCGGCGTCCGCGCCCTGCACCCGGGCGCCGGCGCCGATCGGGCCGCGACCGGCGCGCTGGGTCCGGGCGACCACCACCTGGCCATCCAGAGCGGCGGCAGGACACGCGATTACATCCTCCACGTCCCGCCGGACCTCCCGGCAGGACCCCGGCCGCTCGTCCTCGAGCTCCACGGCGGTGGCGGCACGGCCCAGAACACCGAACGGCTGACCGGGCTCCAGGCGGAGACCGACCCGCGCGGCTGGCTCGTCGTAAGACCGAACGGTGTCGGTCGACAGTGGAACGACGGTCGCACGGAGGTCCGGGCCGGGATCGACGACGTCGCCTTCCTCGGCGCGGTCCTCGATGACGTCGCCGCCCGCATCGCGGTCGATCCGGCCCGCGTCTACGCGACGGGCATCTCGAACGGCGCGCTGATGTCTGGCCGGCTGGCCTGCGAGCTGGCCGACCGGTTCGCAGCGATCGGCCAGGTCGCCGGGACCCAGGGGGTGGCGGCGGCGGCCGGCTGCCACCCGGCGCGGCCGGTCTCGGTCCTGCTGATCAGCGGGACGGCCGACCCGCTCGTGCCGTTCGGCGGTGGCCCGATCGGTCCGGTCCTGGGGATCGGCGCGGCGCGCGGGACCGTCCTCTCGGCAGACGCCCACGTCGCGGCCTGGGTCGCGCGGGATCGAGCCGGCGACGCCGAGACCATCACCCTCGGGTCGGACACGACCGTGACCCGCTACCGCTCGGCGACCGGCGCCGAGGTCGTGTTCTATCGCGTCGATGGCGCCGGCCACACGTGGCCGGGCGGTCGCCCGTACCTCCCGAAGGCGCTCGTCGGCTCGACCAGCCGGACGTTCTCCGCCTCGCAGGTCATCGTCGCGTTCTTCGCGGCCCATTGACGACGTCGCGGCGCGACTGACATCGCGTCAGACACCGAGCTCCTTCTCGATCGGGGTCCGGAAGCGGGGCGTGATCCGCACCGCGCCGAGCCAGCGGCCGAGCCGGTCGGCCTCGGCGTCGATGGCCGCGGCGGCCTCCGCCCCGACGTCCTCGAGCAGACGGAGGACGATCGTGCCATCGCGGCGCTGGGCCCAGCCGCCCACGACCCGACCGTCGACCCAGACCGTCGGTCCGGCATTGCCGTTCGTATCGAAGACGAGCGGCCGATGCGGTCCGAGATACCAGTCCCGCCCGGCCCAGCCCATCACGGTCGGATCGAGGGCCGGCAGGAGGGCGACCCAGGGCGTCGGCGCTTCGGTCGCCTCGAGATCGTCGGCCAGTGCGACGCCGACCCCGCCGTCGAGCTCGACCTCGACCGCGCCGAGCTCGCCCAGCGCCCGGCGGACCTCGCCGAGCGTCCAGCCCGTCCACCATCGGATGTCGGCCGGCGTGCCCGGCCCGAACGCCTGCAACCAGCGCCGGATGATCTCGCGCCGGGCGCCTTCGGTCGGCATCTCCACGAGCGGCTCGGGCAACCACGACTCGATCGTCGTCCAGCGATACAGGCTGCTGACCCACGAGCCGCGCGGCCGGCCACGGATGATCCGGCCCTCGGCGGCGAGCCCGAACAGGACCCGCGTCGACATCCCGATCGTGCCCTGCCAGCGCTTCCCCTCGCCGACCGGGATCTGTGTCCGCAGCCGGGGCACGTCGACGGCGATCTCGTTGGCCGTCGCCTCCCCGCGAAGGGCGAGCGCCTGGAGCGTCTCGGCCTCGACCTCGGCGAGCCAGGCCGCCGGATCGTCGGCGACGCCCGCCGTCGCGAGCATCTGGATCGTCGCTCGGCGCTGCTGGCCACCGTTGGCCTCCGAGCACGCCGCGTGGACGACCGACACGAGCTCGAGCGGCTCGACGAACATCGTCCGGCGCATGCCGAGCATCCGGACGACCGACCGGTCGTCGTACAGGGCGCGTCCGATCGCCGCCGGCTCGGCCCCTTGGTCGCCCGGCGCCATCCGGCTGAAGATCGACAGGTAGACCGTGGCCGGGTCGGTGCCGTGGAGTCCCACGAGGTCCCGGGCGGCCTCGACGGGGCCGCTCGCCCGCACACCGGTGGCGAGATGGTGGCGCCGGGCGAGCCGTGCCCGCCGTTCGGTCGTGTCGATCCGTCGCACAGGCCAACGGTAGCGGAGGCCACGGTCGGCCGGTCGTCGGCCGGCGGTGCTTACCAGAGGCGGAGCTGATCGGTCCGGCGCAGCCAGAACAGGGCCACGACGCCGAGGATGAGGCCGGCTGCCAGGAACAGCCACTGGAGGACCATCGTCTCGGGCATGACCGCGAGCTGGACGAGGATCCAGACGATGAGCCCGACACCGAGCGCGCCGGTCAGCCACGACGCCGACCAGTGCCGCCGCAGGCTGAGCCCGGCCGCCACGAGCATCCCGATCCCGTTGACTGCGAACAGGTACAGACCTGGCACGAGATAGCTCCCGAAGATCGTGTCCGCGATCCACGCCCGGGGGACGCCCATCGAGCCGCCGCTCGGGTCAGTGATGAACAGCCAGCCGACGGGGATCGCCATGACCGCCGTCACGAGCTCGATGCCAACCGCCAGCCAGACATAGACCGGGAGGTCGATCCGACCCGTCGCCGGTGCCAGGTGTGCCTGCATGACCGCAACCTCCGTCGTTCCGGCCGGCCCGTGGACGGGCTGCGGCCGCCGATCCCGTGCCTGGAGCGTGATCCGCCCGGACCGACCGGACAAGGGACCAGCGTCCCGCCGGACCGGTTCCGAAGGTCACCGCGGAACGGGCCCAGTGGCGCTCGGATCTGCGACGTCGGCGGCGTCTCATAGGCGCTGGAAGGAGTCCGCAGATGCCACTCACGTTGATCCTCGCCGTCGTGCTGTTCGCCCACGGCGTCGGCCATGTGCTGTTCCTCGCGCCGGCGCTCCGGGTCGCCGACTGGGCGGGTCAGACCGGTCATTCGTGGTTGCTTACGGCGACCATGGGCGACAGCCCGAGCCGGGCGATCGCCGCCGTGATCTGGACCGCATCCATCGTCCTGTTCGTCGCCGGCGCCGGTGGCCTCCTGGCGGGTCAGCCCTGGTGGCGGCCGATCACCGTGGCCGGGGCGGTCGTCTCGCTCGTCGGCCTCGTCGTCTTCTGGGACGGGATCGCCCCGACCAGCGCGGTCTTCGCGATCGTCGTCGACGTCCTCGTCCTCGTCACCCTGGTCGTCGCCCACTGGCCGTCGTCCGAGGTCGTCGGTTCGTAGGCGATCGCCGCCGTCCGACCGTCTCGCCATCGCGTCTCCATGCGGAGTTCACATTCGTCGGCGAAGATGCAGCCCGTGCCGGGCACCCGCCCGTGCCCGCCCGCCCGTCGGCAGCGTCCCGTGCCGACCTTCGCTGCGAGACTCCCGCATGGACTCGATCATCCAGGTCGAACACCTGGTCAAGCGCTACAAGAAGGCTCAGATCCCGGCCGTCGACGACATCAGCTTCGACGTCGGTCGTGGTGAGCTCTTCGCCTTCCTCGGCCCGAACGGCGCCGGCAAGACGACCACGATCTCCATTCTGACCACCACCCTGGCCAAGACGGCGGGGACGGTCACCATCGCGGGCCACGATCTCGATCGCGAGGCCAAGGCCGTCCGCCGGAACATCGGGATCATCTTCCAGAACCCGAGCGTCGATCAGCACCTGTCCGGCGAGGAGAACATCCGGCTCCACGTCGCGATCTACGGGCTGTACGGCTATCGCCCCTTCTACCGCCTCATGCCGGCCGAGTACCGGCTGCGCGTCGAGCAGCTCGCCGGCGTCGTCGGCCTGGCCGACGAGCTCGCGAAGCCGATCAAGACGTACTCGGGTGGGATGAAGCGCAAGCTCGAGATCATCCGCTCGCTGATGCACCGACCGGTGGTCCTGTTCCTCGACGAGCCGACGTCGGGGCTCGATCCGGTCAGCCGGCGCGGGCTCTGGGAGTACCTGCGCGAGGTCCGCAACAGCGACGGCACGACGATCTTCCTCACGACCCATTACCTCGAGGAGGCCGAGGAGGCCGACCGGGTCTGTGTCATCGACCACGGCCGGATCTCGATCATCGGGACGCCGGCCGAGATGAAGGCCCAGCTGCTCGATCGATCGGTGATCCTCGACGCCACCGACCGGCCGGCGCTCGTCGCCGAGCTCGAGGCGATGGGTCTGGCCCCGCAGACCGAGCCGACCGGGCTCCTCCGGGTCGCCTACACCGGTACGACCGCGCAGGACCTCATCGCCCGGATCGACACGCCGTTGTCGGTCCTGCGGGTCCACGACCCGAGCCTCGAGGAGGCCTACGTCGAGCTCCTGCGCGAGCCCGAGGAGGCCCTGGCATGAGCGGCGACATCTCGACCACGAGTCCCGCGACGACCGTCGCCACGCGGGCGAACGTCGTGTCGGCCCATCCCCGGGCGATGCTCGCCCGCGAGGCGAGCGCGGTCTTCGCGATCGCCTGGCGCGAGATCCTGCGCGCGGTCAAGAGCCCGCTGTCGATCGCGTTCACGGTCATCTTCCCGATCCTGTTCATCGGGGTCCTCGGCGGGAGCATCGCCCAGAACCTGGGCGGCGCGCTGGCCTACGCCTACCTCCCGTTCATGCTCATCGGGATGGTCGCGAACACGATGTACCAGGGCACGATCGCGGGCGTGACGAACCTCGTGGAGGAGCGTGAGAACGACTTCACGGCCGAGTTGTTCGTTGCCCCGATCTCGCGCTACGCCGTCCTGCTCGGCAAGCTCATCGGGTCGGGTGTCGCCGCGCTCGTGTCGCTCGTCGGGATCGTGGCGATGATCTTCGTGATGCAGATCCCGATGAACTTCGGCGACCTGCTGCGGGTCATCGCCCTGGCTCCGATCCTGGCCCTGGCCGGAGGCGCGCTCGGGGTGTTCTTCATCGGGATCACCCAGGATCCGAAGGTCGTCGCGATCGGCGTCCCGCTGCTGATCTTCCCGCAGACGTTCCTGTCGGGGGCGCTCATCCCGATCGCCCAGTCGAGCGGCCTCCTCGGCTTCCTCGCCAAGATCATCCCGATGACCTACAGCATCGACCTGGCCCGGAACATCTTCTACTGGGGCAAGCCCGAGTACGCTGCGGCCGTGCTCCACCCGTGGTGGCTCGACCTGGGCGTGACGGCCGGCTTCTTCCTCGTGTTCACGATCGTCGGCACGTACCTCTTCGTCCGGGCCGATCGCAACCGCTAGGGCGGGCGTCACGGCCGCCGTCCGGTGCGCCGCGGCCGCCGTCCGGTGCGCCGCGGCGCCGTCGGTCGTTCGGGGCCGGTGCCAGGTGGCGCCGGTCCGAGGCCAGGGACGGGCGATCGGGGCCGCAGAGTGTCGCCTATCGTCACCATGGTGCACCTGACCAACGGGTGACTGCCCCGCGACTGCCGGACGGCGTAGCCTCCGACGATGATCTCGCCGCAGAGCGCGATCGAGGGCCGGCCCACCGACTCCATCGCGGGTCGACTCGCCACCCTCCGCTCCTCGGTCCGGTCGATCCCGCGCCGGATCCGCGCCTCCGAGTACGTGCGGATCGGGGCGAGCCGGCGGTTCCGCGCGATCCAGCGCCGTCGAACGCGGGTCGCCAGCCGGTACGGGTTCCTTGTCATCGCGGTCGCGGTCGGGTTCGACGCGCTGGCCCTGCTCGGGCTGCAGGGCGGCCACACGACGGTCGCGCTGGCCCTCAGCGGCCTGACGATCGGTGTCGCGCTCATCGGCTGGTGGCTCCTGCCGCGCAGCTTGCGACGCTATCCGGAGCCGGTCGCCTGGGTGGTCGCGCTCGCCGTGGGTGTCACCACCGCTGCGACTGGGCTCACCGTTCCGACGCTGGCCGTCCAGAGCGCCGGCTATCTCCTGGTGATCCCGGGGCTCGTCGCCCTCGTCCTGCCGTGGCGCACGCGGACCCACGTCTGGTGGCTGCTGGCGTACACGGTCGTCGCGATCGGGTTCTTCACCCTCGACCTGAACAGCGCGTTCACAGCCGAGGAGCGGGGCGACCTCGTGGTCGTCTTCCTCGTCGCGCTCGGCGCAAGCCTGGCCGGCCACATCCTGCTCCAGCGTTCGCAGATCCGGAGCTTCGCCCAGCTCGAGCGGATCCGGGCGCTCCAGCGTCGGGCGGCGTCGGACATGGTCGAGCTCGAGCGTGTCCACCATGCGCTCGAGCTCACCGCGCGGACCGACCCGTTGACCGGGGCCGGCAACCGGCGTCGTCTGACCGAGGACCTCCGCGCGGTCCGGGCCCACATCAACCGATCGGGGTTCACCTACGGTCTCGTGGCGATCGACCTGGATCGGTTCAAGGCGATCAACGACCGGGCCGGTCACGCCGCCGGCGACGAGGTCCTTCGCGAGGTGGTCGAGGCGGTCCAGGCCACGCTCCGGGCGAACGACGCGGTCTATCGGCTCGGCGGTGAGGAGTTCCTCGTCGTCCTGTCGGTACCGACGATGGACGGTCTGGCGGCCGCGACCGATCGGCTCCGCCTGGTGGTCCTCGGGCTGGGCCTGGACCACCCGGAGAACCCGCCGCACGGCGTCGTGTCGATCAGCATCGGGGCGACCCTCGTCGGCGCCGCCGATCTCGCCCAGACGGACGACCAATGGTTCGAACGGGTCGACGCCGCGCTCTACCGGGCGAAGGCCAACGGGCGAAACCGGGTCGAGCTCGTCGCGCCGCTCTGGATCGCTGCGGGCGCAGGCGAGCGCGCCGATGCGCCGCCGACCGTCCCTGGGGCGGGTCCCGGGCTGGATCGTCCGGCGTCGAAGACGGCCGCTCCCGTCGTGGGTCCGGAGCCGGCTGACCCGGCGTCACGCGCCGCGTCGCGTCCCGGGGACATCGCCAAGAGCGCCTGACCTCGGGGCCCGTGCCGGAGGCTGGTGCGGCCGAACCGTCCGATCCGATGCGGCCGCAACGCCCGACCGGACCCGGGCCGATGTGGCCGGAGTGGCAGATGTGGCCGGACTGGCAGAGCTGGCCGACCGGCCCCAGCCACCCGATCCCTTGCATCCAGCGCACAGATCCCGGATCCGTTGCATCCGGTGCAAAGATCCCGGATCCGTTGCATCCGGTGCAAGCAAGCGCCGACCGGGCCGCCTCGCGGACCACTCGTCGCCGATCCGGTGGCCATCCTGGCCCATGGAGAGCCCGAACGCGTCACATCCTTGCGCCAGGTGCAAGTAGACGCGCGTACAGGCTCCGAGAAGGACCCGGATCTGCGCTTGTGTGCACGCGGTGCAACTGGCCCACGCCCTGGGCCGCACGTGGGGCCGCAGGGCCGCCGAAGCCCATCGGCTGCTCGGCGTCGCGTGGCAGGACCCGCGGCCTGCACCACGTCGCGGTCCGCACGCTGCGGCGGCGTCGCGTGGCAGGACCCGCGGCCTGCACCTCGTCGCGGTCCGCACGCTGGGCGGCGTCGCGTGGCAGGACCCGCGGCCTGCACCTCGTCGCGGTCCGCACGCTGGGCGGCGTCGCGTGGCAGGACCCGCGGCCTGCACCTCGTCGCGGTCCGCACGCTGGGCGGGATCCTCCAGGCCCGGACGTCGCCGCGGTCGAGCTCGACCGCGGCGCCCCGGACCCAGACCCGGACCTACATCACCTCGAACGTCTCGGCGACCTCGATGCTGGCACCGCCGGCCAGGACCGGGCAGCCCTTGGCCAGCGCGACCGCCGCATCAAGGTCGGCGGCCTTGAGGATCGTGTAACCGGAGGCGTGGTTGGCGCCGCCGTCGCTCACCGAGCCGTTCGGCGCGATCGTCCGCACCTGGGACACCGGGTTGCCCTGATCGATGACCGCGCCGCCGAGCTTGCCGAACCAGTCGGTCCACGCCTGCATCACGGCCTTGCCTTCGGCCTCGGACTCGGGCATCGACCCGCCATGGAACACGAGCAGGTAGTTCGCCATCGCTGGACCTCCTTCGGGCCGGATCGTGCGGCCGTCCAGTCGGCACCGGCCTCGTACGAGGACGACGAACGGAGATCCCGAGATCGACAGTGAAGTCGCGGGTCGTATCGTGGGCGAGGCGAGAGACCAGGCGGACCCGACCCACCACGGAGCGGACCATGACGCACCCGACGACCACGCGGCCGAGCCGCGGCCCGGCGACCGAGGCCGAGCCCTTCACGGGCTTCACCCGCGCTGCGATCGACTTCCTGGCCGAGCTCGCCGCAAACAACGACCGGGCGTGGTTCCAGCCGCGCAAGGCCGACTACGAGCGTCTCGTCAAACGCCCGATGGAGGCGCTCTGCGGCGCGCTCGCGGATCGGTTCGCGGAGCGCGACATCCCGCTCCGGAGCGATCCGGCGAGGTCGCCCCACCGGATCTACCGCGACACGCGGTTCGCCCGGGACAAGTCGCCGTATCGGCCGTCGGCGAGCGCTCGGTTCCCATGGATCGGAACGAGCGCCGGTCCGGCCTCGGCCGCCGACGTGCAGTCCGGGAGCGAGCCGGCCCACCAGGGGACCGGGCCGAGCGGCTACTTCCACCTCCAGCCCGGAGAGGTCTATCTCGGCGGCGGCCTGTGGCGGCCCGACGCTCCGTGGCTGCACGCCTGGCGGACCCGCGTCGTGGAGGATCCGGCGACGGTCCATGCGGCGATCGACGACCAGGCCTTCGTCACGACGTTCGGCGACGTCCACGGCGACCGTCTGAAGCGGGTGCCGACCGGCTACCCGGCGGACCACCCCGATGCCGAGTTGCTCAAGCTCAAGGACATCATCTTCGGCCGGCGCCTGTCCGATGCCGAGGCGCTGTCGCGGGCACTCCCCGACCTGCTGGCCGACGCCTACGCCGACGCGGTCCCGGTCCTTCGCCTCCTGGCCAGCCTGGACGGTTAGCTCGCTCAGGCACTGGCAGCCGACGCCTCAGGACGTCGCACGGCCCCGAGACCGGCGCCTCCGAGGAGACCACCGACCACGGCTGCCACGCCGCCCGCGAGCGCAAGGGGCAGACCCGGGCCGAGGGTGGCGCTGTACGGCGGCGCGACCGTCGCGCCGCTCTCGAGGACGAGCACGATGATCGGTGCCGAGGCGGCCGCGATCACGAGCCCCGCGCAGATCGCGAGCCCGCGCCGCCAACCGGCCTGTCCGGCCGACGGGATCCGGACGAGCCCGACGACGATGACGACTCCAGCGAGGACGGCGATGGTCTGGCCGCGCGACCCGTCGAGCCCGGACAACGTGTCGACCGGCAGGTTCGGACCTCCGAACCGGATCCAGGGAACCAGCGTCCCGACGAGCGCCACACCGCCGCCCACGGCGCTGAGTCCACCGCCTATCAGACTGATCCGTCGCCCGTCGACCTGCCCGGGCGCCGCGTCATCGGCCCAGGCGTTGCCCGCATCGTCAGGTGCGAAGGCGTCGCCGGCGTTCCGCGTCGGCATCCCGAGCACGAACGGCAGCATGAACCCGAGCACGGCTCCGATCCCCGCGATGGCGCCGCCGAACTGGATCAGCTTGAAGAGGTAGAACGCACCGATGAACGGCAGCGACGCCGTCGCGAACGGCATCCGCTCCAGCGTCCGACCCACGCGCATCGACAGATCGGGCGCGGCGCGCCGGATCCATCCTGCGCTCGACCAGAGCAAGACCAGGATTCCGGCGGCGGGGGCGCCCGACCAGGCCAGACCGCCAAGGATCAGCCCGAGGATAAGCCCGACCTGGACGCCGACCGGCCATCGTCCCCACCGCCGGAGCCCGCGCCCGAACCCGCCGGCGAGGACCATGACCGCACGCACGAAGGGGTTCCCGGCGCGTCGCAGATTCGAGGCGGCGAGGCCGGACATCGGGTCGATCCTGAGCGACTCCAGCATCGAGCCCCGAGCCACGGCGACCTGGCCCTGACGGAGCTGCATCAGCCCGATGTTGTTGTGGAGACCGGACGATTGCGGGTTCCGCCGGAGCGCGTCGCGCAAGGTGAGCTCGGCCTCGTCCGCGCGGCCGAGAGCGCCGAGGGCCAGCGCTCGCGAGTTCAGGGCTCCGAGATCGTCGGGGTCGATCGCGAGGGCCGCGTCGGCGGTCTCCAGAGCCGCCCGCGGTCGCCGGTTCCGCAACAACGCGAAGGCCAACGCCGCTTGAGCCGATGCCGAATCCGGCAGCATCCGGGCGAGGTCCTTGGCCACGTCGACCGCCCCACCGTGGTCGCCGACGCCGTCGAGGACGTCGATCCGCGACGACAGGACCTGGGGCGAGTTCGGGTCGAGCCGGAGTGCCTCGTCGCTCTCGATCCGGGCATCCCAGCGCCGGTCGAGGTGGATGAGCGCGCGGGCGAGGTAGCCGTGATCCTCGGCGCTCAACGGTCGTCGGGCCAGCCCGGCCTGCAGGTGACGTTCGGCGAGATCCCAGCGTCCTGCGTCGTGGAACCGCCGACCCGCGACGAGATCCGGATCCGATTCGCTCACTTCAGGTACGGGCGGACCGCGTCGTACAGCCCGGACTGGTTCGCGTACTTCACGTAGTTGCGGACCGTAGCGAACCACTCGCGGGTCGTTGGGACGCTGCCCTTCGCGGCAGACACGAGGTCGTCGGTCTCGAGCGGGCGCAGCGTGCCGTCCTGGAGCGACGCGGCGAGCTTGCCCTGGACCGCTCGATCGACGATGCCGCGCAGGTCCGCTCCCGAGAACCCGTCTGTCGCGCCGACGATCCGGCCGACGTCGACCCGGCCGACCGGCCGGTCGCGGAGCAGGATCCGGACGATCTCGGCGCGCGCATCGTTGTCGGGGGGCGGGACGAAGAGCACGTCGTCGAAGCGGCCCGGCCGTCGGAAGGCCGGATCGAGGTGCCACGGGGCGTTGGTCGCGCCCAGGACGAGGACACCGTCGTTGCTCGAATCGACCCCATCGAGCTCCGACAGGAACTGGTTGATGACCGACCTGCCGCTGCCGCTCCGGAAGTCGGTCCGGTTCGCCGCCAGGGCATCGATCTCATCGAAGAAGAGGACGCATGGGGTGTGCTCGCGGGCCGTCACGAAGATGTCACGCAGGTTCCGCTCCGACTGACCGATCCACATCTCGAGGACGTCGGCGATGCCGATGGCCAGGAACGAGGCGCCCATCTCGCCGGCCGTGGCACGCGCCAGATGGGTCTTGCCACAGCCGGGCGGACCGTAGAGGAGAAGGCCGCCTCCGGCGCGCTGGCCGTAGGCCGCATAGATCTCGGGCTGTTGCGCGGGATAGACGATCTTGAGCCTGATCGCTTCCTTGAGCGATCCCATCCCGCCGACGTCCGCGAAGGTGATCCGCGGGCGTTCGACGAGGTCGGACGACGGCTCGCCCATCGACCCGCGGTCCGCAGCGCGCGGCGATCCGTCCGCGCCGCCGCCGCTTGGTCGGGCCCGGACCGCCCCGGCGGGCCCGCCGGGTCCGCCGATGGCGATGGGCGGATCCTCCTCGACCGGGGATCCTCGCTGGCCTTCTGAGTCGGACCCGGTCGGATCGCCGGCGACGGGCTTCGATCCGGCGTCGACGTCGCCCATGATCCGGCCGCGCAACCGCCAGCCATCGGCCGGCATGCGTCCGGTCGCCTCGAGCTCGTCGAGGATGACCTCCGCCGGCCCAGGCTGGCCCGCGGCTGCATACGCCCGAGCCAGCGCCAGCTTGGCGTCCGCATCGGCGGGGTCGATCGAGACCAGGGTCCGTCGTTCGATCACCGCGTCGTCCCACCGACCCGCGCCCTCGAGGGTCTCGGCGAGCAGCGTGCGTAGCGCCGGATCGTCGGGCGCGAGCTCGATCGCCGCGTGCAGGGCCATGATCCGCTGGTCCGTCGCCGCCAAGGTCGGCCTCCTGCGATGCGTCTGGCGGGCCCGGGTCCAGCCCGTCGCCACCGCGACGGTAGCGTACGGGCGGGTCGTTCCTGCGTGGCCCGGAAGTACCGCCCTGTGGCGAAGGGCGGTTCAGGGCTGGCGATCGCGGAGCTTCTGCATCTCCTTCTCGACGGCGGCGGCGTGGCGATCCTCGCTCTGGGCGTAGACGGTCCACCAGTGGGCGACGAGTCCGATGCCCCAGCCGAGCGTCACGAAGATCGGCCACGGCGCCTGGATGTCGGCCCCGTTGTAGGCCCAGATCGCCCACAACAGCAGGTTCACGGCCAGGTAGACGACGAGGTGGATCGAGAACGCCTCACGCGCCTGGACCCTCGCCTCGGCGCGCTGGCGCAACTCACGCTCCTGGTCCGCGTCCATCGCAGTCCTCCGTTCGCACCTGCCGGGCCGCGAGGCTGGGCTCCATCGCGGCGGGGCTCCACCGCAGATGCTACCGACGCCACCAAGCCCGGCGTTTGACCGTCCCCGCCGGCTCGTCCACCCTGTGTCCATGACCCGGCGCACGCGATCCCTGGCCGTGCTCGGTGCGCTCGTGGCGGTCGCGATCGTCGCCGGACTGCTCATCGGCGGCGTCATCAAGCCCGGCGGGTCGCAGACGGCGGCAGGCTCATCGGCCGCGAACGGGTCCGGCGACCCGGGCCCGACCGATGCGGCCGGCGCGACACCGACGCCCGAGCCGACCCCGGTCCCGACGCCAGGCCACGAGGTCTACGGCTACCTCCCGTACTGGGAGATGACCGCCGGGATCGCCGAGCACCTCGCCCGGGTGGACCTCACGACACTCGCCCTGTTCTCGGTCACGAACAAGACCGGGGGCGCGATCGACACCGAGCCGAAGGGCTACCAGGCGATCGTCGGGCCGCTCGGCCAGCAGCTCATCCGCGAAGCGCACGATCGCGGCGTCCGGGTCGAGCTCGTGTTCAGCAGCTTCGGCACCACCCGGAACAAGCGCCTGTTCGGCGTCACGAACAGCCCGAAGACCCAGGCCAAGGTCATCGCCGGCCTGGTCGAGCTGGCCGGCCAGCTCAAGGTCGACGGGATCAACGTCGACGTCGAGGTCATCGACGACGCGCTGATCCCGGCCTACGGTCAGTTCGTCGGCGATCTCCGGACGGCGCTGGTCAAGGCGCATCCGAAAGGTCAGGTCTCGGTCGCGACCACGGCCAACGTGCGCGGCTCGGCGATGGCGCTCGCCGCCTCGACGGCCGGTGCCGACCGGATCTTCCTCATGGGTTACGACTACCACTGGTCGGGCTCCGGCCCGGGTGCCTCGGCGCCGATGGACCGCCGCGACGGCGACGAGAAGGATCTCGTCTGGTCACTCGACATGTACGAGGCCCTCGGTGTCCCCGTCCAGCGGACGATCCTCGGCCTGCCGCTGTACGGGATGGCCTGGCCGGTCGTCGGGCCCGAGCTCGGCGCCGCGCAGACCGGTCGCGGGACGAACTGGATCCCCAGCGATCATCTCGACTTCCTGACCGATCCGGCCAACGTCGCGACCCTCGACGACATCGAGCAGGTCGACCAGTACGTCATCGCGCCACCCGGCGTCGACCCGACCGCCAGCATCGACCCGAGCGGCTCACCCCTCGCCTGGACGGCGATCTACGTCGACTCGCCGTCGACCCTCTCGCCGAAGCTCGCGCTGGCCGACGCCCGCGGCCTGGCCGGCGTCGGCTTCTGGGCGATGGGCTACGACCGCGGCTTGCCCGACTACGCCGCCTTGATCAAGCGCTTCCGCGCGGGGAAGGTCGAGTAGCCTCAGCCGCCGGCCAGGTAGCGCTCCCGCGACAGGCGATAGAGGACGTGGCGCCGCAGCGGATGACCCTCGGGCACGCGCGGGTGGTCGAAGTCCAGGGCCGGGTCGCGCGCCATCCCGAGCCGTTCCATGACCGCGACCGACGGCCGGTTGAGCGGCGATGTCCACGAGAAGATCTCGGCGAGCCCGGCCTCCTCGAACCCGAACCGGAGCGACGCGCGCCCCGCCTCGGTCGCGTAGCCGTGACCCCACGCGGAGCGTTCGAACCGCCAGCCGACCTCGGCACAGGGCGTGAACGGCGCCTCGAACGTGTGCCAGGCGAGACCGGTGAAACCGAGGAACGCGCCGTCGGCCTGTCGCTCGACCGCCCACAGCCCATAGCCGCGCGCCTCGAACCCGGCCTCGATCCGCTCGACGAGGGCATCGCTCTCGTCGCGGCCGAGCGGCTGGACGAAATGGCGCATGACCTCGGGGTCGGCGTTGAGCCGGGCGAACGGCTCTCGGTCGGCCGCCACCCAGCGGCGCAGGGTCAGCCGCTCCGTCGTGAGGGTCGGGCCCGGTGGCGTCATCGATCAAGCGTATCGCCCCGAACGGGCTGGGTGACCGAGCCCCACGCCTGCCGACCCGCCCCGGATGACGGGCGGATCGGCCCTGCCCACGGATCCGCGATGCGGGCTACCCTCTGGTCCGGAGGTGTTCCCATGTTCAAACGGATCGTGGTCGGCGCGGGGATCGCAGCGGCCAGCTGGATCGGCTACGTCAGCGTGCGGCAGTGGTGGTCGACCTGGGGGGTCGACCCGGAGGAGCAGACGAAGGCGCTCCCCGGCGACGAGGTCATCCCCGAGGGCCGGAACCTGCTCACGCGGGGCATCACGATCGACGCGCCGCCGGCGGCGGTCTGGCCGTGGCTCGTCCAGCTCGGCTACGGGCGCGCGGGCTGGTACAGCTACGACCGGCTCGACATGAAGGGCACGAGCGCCGAGGCGATCCTGCCCGAGCACCAGACCCTCGAGGTCGGCGACATCGTCCCGACCCACCCGGACGGTGGCTTCGAGGCCAAGGTCGTCGAGCCGAACGAGGCGCTCGTCCTGTATGTCGACACCGAGATCGCCCAGGCCTGGCAGAAGCGCACGGCTGCGTCGATCTCGAAGACGGACACGCCCGGACTGGCGATGTCCGGCGGGATGATGTCGTCGTCGATGCCCCAGGAGTTCAAGGTCAGCTGGGCGATCGTGCTCGAGCCCGCCGGCCCGGGTCGGACCCGGCTCATCGAGCGGACCCGAGGCTGGTTCGGCGCGGGGAGCCCAGGCAGCAAGGCCGCGATGCCGCTGCTCGGCTTCGGCGTGTTCGTCATGACCCAGCGCCAGATGATCGGGATCAAGCGCCGGGCGGAGCGGAGCGCCGGCCTCGATCGGGCCGAGCGCGAAGCGGTGGCGGTGCCGATCGCGATCGCCACGAACGGCGTGTCGGACCTGCCGGTCGATCCGATCCCGGCGAGCTGACGAGCTAGCCGCTCGGTCCGGGCGGCGGACTCGACGACGCCGGTGGCGGCTGGGGCCGTCGCCGAGCGCATCCAGGCGATCTCGGCCCGGCAGGCGAAGACCTGCGGGTCGGTGTCGGGGTCGCGATCGTGGCGCCGCGCTCGCGTCCGGCTGAAGGCCAGCCGGTTCTGGGCGTCGACGAGCCTGCGGTTCGTCCGGCGGTCGAGACCGGCGATCCGGCGCGACCCGAACAGACGCTCGGCCAGGACGGCGTCGAGGTCCTCCTGGGTGATCGAGATGCCCAGCTCGTCCTCGAGCTCGTGGCGGATGACCCGCCGTTCGTAGCGGGCGCTCCGCACGAGGAGGATCCCGAACAGCAGGTACGCCCACCACTCCGACACGACCGTCGCGACCGCGATCCCGAGCCAGTACACGGGGGCGGGCACGGAGGCCAGGAACGCTGTGGCATCCGCCGCCGCTCCCGGGTCGTGACCGAGGATCACGAGGACCAGCGCCAGGACGAGCCCGGTGAGCGCGTTGTGCGACATGTGGGCTGCGATCGAGGTGATCGTGCCGCCGATCAGCCCGAGCATCCCGCGGAGGCCGCCGCGCTGGAGGGCGTAGCCGATGCCCGCTCCGAGGAGTGCCGCGTAGAGCGCGGCGCCGTCGATCCCGAGGAACACGAACCGGCCGATCAGCTGCGGCTCCCACGGCGCGCTGCCCGTCTCGACGTAGCCGCGCATGATCGCGAACGGCGTCTCGATCAGGTTGAAGCCGATCCCGACCAGGAGCCCGAACACGATCCCATCGCGCATCGTGAAGAACTGGCCGCGCAGGACGAAGGCGAGCGCCACGAGCACGATCGCCATCGCCACCGCCTCGATCGGCGGCCCGACGAGGATCGCCGTGGCCAGCTCGGTGAGCTCGGCCCGTCCGGTCACGCTGACCGCCCCGGTCTGGGCGTCGGCGACGATGTCGAACACGGACCGCATCGCCGCGGTGTTCAGGGCGAGCGCCAGACCGGTCGCGCCGAGCATGCCCGAGCCGATCGCGACCGCATACAGCCACGGCGACTCCCGCTCGCGGCGATCGACGAGGGCGACGAACGCGACGGCTGGCACACTCAGCAGGGCCGCGATCGCGATCGCGAGGATGAAGATCGCGACTGCGCCGGCGGTCCGCGAGCCGACGCTCGTGCTCAGCGCGCCGACGACCACCGCGCCGAGCACCGCGCCGACGATGATCGCGATGGTCAGCCAGTGACGTCGTTCGAGGCGCAAGCCCGCGACGCGCTCAGCCGGACTCACCGCCGACCCCTCCGTGAACGGCACGATCATCGACCCACGGGGACATCGGGATACTAGCGGCGCCGCGTGTCCCGCGGCGCCCCATCGGTGCGCGACCTACTGGACCGGGATGACCGTGACGAAGTTGCCGGTCTTGCGCGGATAGGTCCCGAGCGGGCGCTTCCAGGGCAGGAAGTCCTCGTACAGGTCGTCGACCTTGTAGAGCGCGTCCGGCGCCCGGGAGTAGCCCCAGATCGACGACAGCCGCGGGTACCAGACGTCCTCGATCCGGACGGCGGTGACCGTGAAGTCGTCGGTCTGGGCCGGGTCCGCCGTCGCGTTGAAGCCCGACATCACCCACGAGTGGGCGCCGCGCCAGACCATGAGGCCGGCCGGCCGCCCGGTCAGCCGGATCTGCGTCGCGGCGGCCTTGATCGCCGACTTCAGCGTCGGCTGGATGTCGACGTCGTAGTTGCCGTAGCCGAGCTCGGTCAGCCCCTTCGCCCAGGCCTCGGGCTCGGCTGCGCCGTCGGGCGCGGGATCGATCGAGCGAGTGAAGTCGAACAGCTTCGACTGGGTCGCGCGCGAGGTGTCGGCGCCGTCGTCCATGATGTTCATCGCGGTCTGCATCGCCGCCGACAGGCACCAGATGTCGTGGAACTCCCCGACGAAGTCGCCCTTCTCGTAGAGGTCCATCGAGAACGGCCCAGGCTTCGGGGTCGGTGAGGCGACTCCGCCGCCGCTCGCTGCCGGTGCCCCGGACGGTGACGCGCCTCCCGACGCCACCGGCCGCGGCGAGTGGACGGGCAGCGCCGAGCCCACGGCCGCCGGTGGACGCTCGCGGGCCCACGGCGTGACGACCGGCGCGACCGCGAGCGACGCCCCGGCGAGCGACTGGCCCGCGGCATACACGGCCCCGACAGCGAGCACGAAGAGCGCCACGACCGCCACCGCCTGGGCGGCCCGTCGCCGGACCGGGAGGTTCGACAGACCCGTTCCCGGGGTCGTCTCGGTCGCGATCTCGGTCGGCTTCGGGGCCGGGGCGCCGATCCGGGCCATCCGCGGGACGAGCGCGACCCCAAGGATCGCCAGCTTGACCGCCATGCCGACCACGAACGCGGCCGGGATCGCGGCGAGCCCGATCGACGGCGACAGGGTCTGGCCGGCGATGACGATGACCACGAACCCGGTCAGCGAGGCGATCGTCGGCATGATCGTGTTGTGAGTGGCGTAGATCGCCCGGGCGAGCAGGTGGCTCAGGCTCTCGAACGGGACCGACAGGGCGAAGATCGCCAGGATGCTCGTCGTCCGGACGATGTCGTCCTCCTCGAATGCGCCACCGCCGAGCAGGACCCGGATGGCCGTCCCACCGACGAGGAACAGCCCGATCGCTGCGCCGGTCGTGAGCACGGCGATCAGCGCGAGGTTGATCCCGAACACCCGCGTGAACCGGCGCCGGTCGCCGGTCGCCACCGCGGTGGACATGACCGGGAACGCGGCGATCGCGAAGGACGCGCCGATGAGGCTGACCGGGACGCTCTGGAAGTTGCGGGCGAAGCTGACCGAGCTCACCGAGCCGGGGGTGAGCGTCGAGGCGAGCGCGGTGAAATACATGAACGTCAACGGCTCGATCGGGTGACTGAGCATCTTCGGGATCATCAGCCGGATGAACTCGCCGACGCCCTTCGTCCGCAAGGCGAAGCTGGGCCGCGGCCGGAACCGGGTCCGGAAGATGCCGACGAGCCGGACGCCGAGATGGGCGAGCGCCCCGCCGACCGCGCCGATGGCCGCGGCGTAGATCCCGAGCGTGCCCGCGAACAGCACGGTCCCGACGACGATCCCGCCGTTGTAGAGGAGGGGAGCGAGCCCATAGGCGAAGAACCGGCCCTCGGCCACGAGGATCTCGCCGAGCACGATCGACGCGGCGAAGATCACCGGCGTGAAGCACATGATCCGGAAGAGGTTCACGTACATCGCCTGCTGCTCGGCATCGAAGCCGGGGGCGATGAGCGCGACGGTCTGCGGGGCGAACGCGAACAGGATCACGCACAGCACGGCCATCACGACCACGGCCAGGGTCAGGATCGTCTGACCGAAGGCGCGGGCCTGTTCGGCCGCCTCCGCACGCAGGGTGACGAACACCGGGACGAACGGGGCCACCAGCCCCGCGGCCACGAACACGTCCAGGGCGAGCTCGGGCAGGACGAACGCCGCGTTGTACGCGTCGAGCTCGGCCCCGGCCCCGAACGTGCGGGCGAAGATCCGGTCGCGGACCAGCCCCATCAGGTACCCACCGAACGTGAGCACCGACAGGACGATCGCTCCTCGAGCGAGCGTCGAGGAGGTGATCGCCGCGAGACGGCGTCTCAGGTCCAGCCGATCCAGTGAGTCGCCTCCACGTCGCCCAGGGCTTGTCGCCGGGTCAAGCCTACGACGCCTCGGCCGGATCGCGGGTTGCGCAGGTCGCGGGGGATGGTGTCGGTGGGCACCGGGGGCGTGGTACCCTTGGGGCTCGTCACCTCTCGTGACGAGCCTCCGCGTGGTCACCCGCCTTCTCGAACGACCGTGCGCCTGCTATCGAGTTCGGGAAGATGTTGGAGGTCACTGTGGCCACCGGAACCATCAAGAAGGTCATCGCCGATCGCGGCTTTGGCTTCATCACCGCCGAGGATTCGAAGGAATACTTCTTCCATCGCGGCGGCCTCGACTCATCGCTCGATTTCGACCGTCTGGTCGGCGGCGAGCGCGTCGAGTTCGAGATCCAGCAGAGCCCCAAGGGGCCGCGCGCCGCGAACGTGCACGCCGCGTAGCGGATCGCCGTCCCGGTTCGCCGGAACACGATCGAGACCCCGTCCTCGGACGGGGTCTCGTGCTGTCTGGGGCCGACTCAGCCGGGCGTGGACGTGCCGCGACTTCGGCGCCTGTCGGAGCGCCGAGCCGTTCGGCCATCACCGCCTCGGCAGCCGCCCAGGCGCGCGGCCATGAGTCCCCGATATCGGTGGGAGCAGTACGCCGGCCCGTTCGCGCCGGATCCGACGTCGTCCGAGCACCTTGAGAGCGCAGATATCGACGCGACCGATGAGGTGTCGGCCAGTCTCGCAACGTCAGCTGGGATCCCGCGTCTGGCGCCCGCCAAGTCTTCCGGCTAACGGTGGGGTCGATACCGGGGCCGACAACCGTGTCCCCGCCCGCGGATCCGGGACGACCCGCCCCCCGGGCCCGGCACGATCCCGCGTGGCCACCCTGAGATCAGCCGGGCGTGGACGGTGCCATGACCTCGGGACCCGCCGGCGCACCGAGCCGTTCGGCCATCACCGCCTCGGCGGCCGCCCAGGCGCGCGGGCCGGCCATCGCGCTCTTGAAGGCGAGGGCGTCGAGCGCGAACGCCGTGGTCGGTTCCGTCGCGGTGACCGTCGCGGTCCGCGGCACGTCGCGCAGCAGGGCGATCTCGCCGATGCCGCTGCCGTGGCCGAAGCTTCGCAGGTAGCGGCCGTCCTGCGAGACATCGACCGCACCCTGGTCGATGACGATGTATCGGTCGCCCGGTTCGCCCTCGCGCATGATCACGTCGCCGGCGGCGAACTCGACCAGGGTCATCGCGCTCGCCAGCCGTTCGAGCTCGGACAGGTTGAGCGGCGCGAAGAGCGGGATCTCGCGCGCGAGGTGGAGGCGATCCTCGGGGACCATCGATTCGCGCTCGACGTGGCGGATCCGCGGCCAGGTCACGATCGCGATGAGCGGCAGGAGCGCGCCGGCGACGAGCAGTGAGCCCCGCGCACCGAGCAGGGCGACGAGGATCGGCCCGCCGATCCCGCCGAGCGCGACGGAGATCCCGACCCCACCCTCGAACAGCCCGAACACGGGCACGCGTTCCGAGAGCGTCAGGCTGCGCTGGAGGATCGTGAACCCGGCGACGTCGAGCGACGCGTTGCTCAGACCCGTCACGAACAGGGCGAGCAGGGCGATGAGCGGCACGGGCCAGCCGCCGATGACCGCGATCGGCAGACCCCAGAAGGCGAGCGAGAACGCGAACACCCGCGAGAGGGGGACCCGGCCGCTGAGCCCGGCCGCGACGAGCGCGCCGAGCAGACCGCCGGCCCCGACCGCGGCGTTGAGCCAGCCGACCCCGGCGTCGCCGAGACCGAGCAGCTCGAGCGATGCGACGACGACGAGCGTCACGAGCAGCCCGCGCACGAAGACCTGACCCATGAACCCGAGGAACACGAGCGCCGGACCGGGCCGCCGGGCGAGCGCGCGGAACCCGGCCGACAACGACGGTCGGCGTCGAGCGTCGCGCTCGAGCATCCCGCGTGCCTCGGTCTCCTCCGCGCAGTCGACCTGGCTGACGACCAGGGCCGCCACGGCGAACAGGACGGCCGCCGCCGCGAGCGTCGGGATCGGTCCGCCGGCCACGACGATGATCCCGCCGACGAGCGGCCCGACGAACGTCCCCGCCGCCTCGCCCAGGCTCGACACGCTGTTCCCGGCCACGAGCTCGCGCGGGGTCCGCGCCAGCGACGGCAGCAGGGCGTTCTGGACCGGGCGGACGAGCGCCCCGGCAGACGCACCGATGGCGGCCAGCACGAAGGTCACGACCAGCGGGCTGTCGAGCCCGATCGCGACGAGGCAGCCGATCGCCGCGATCGCCCGGACCGCGTTCGCGCCGGCCAGCGTGCTCGTGCTGCCGAACCGGCCGGTCGGGATCCCGGCGAGCGGGCCGACGAGCGTCGTCGGCAGCATCCGGACCAGGCTCAGGAAGCCGACCGCGAGCGCCCCGCCGACGTCATAGGCCACGACGAGCAGGGCCACCATCACGACCCAGTCGCCGGCGATACCGATCGCCCAGGCAAGCTCGAGCCGCCGGATCTCCGGGTTCGCGATGGCCGCCCGGATCGTGCCCGCCGCCGTCCCGATGGCGCCGGCGACACTCCTCGCTCGCCCCACCGGGGGCGGCGCAGGCTCGGGCGCGCGGCTCGTCGTCATCGGCGTGGGGCCACAGCGCCACGGATGCTAGCAGGCGGCCAGCCGGACCGCGGCGATCCGCCGCCGTTCGGATCAGTCGTGTCTTGACAGTGGAACGTCGGACTGTCATGATACGAGCATGCCCACCGACAACGCCTACAGCCTGCAGGACCTCGCCGATCTGGCTGACGTCTCGCCACGGACGATCCGCTATTACGTCGCCCAGGGTCTGCTCCCGCCGCCCGGTCAGGTCGGCCCCGGCGCGCACTACACGGACGGCCATCTCGCACGGCTGCGGTTGATCCGGCGACTCCAGCGTGAGCACCTGCCGCTCGCCGAGATCCGGACCCGGTTGGCGGGTCTCGACGACGACGCGATCGCGTCGCTCGTGGACGCTGAACCCACGGCTCCGCCGGACGGGTCGGCGCTCGACTACGTCCGCTCGATCCTCGACGGCGAGACGACGGCGCGGCGGTCCGCCCTGGATCCGACAGCGCCCATCGCAGCCGCCAGCCGGGCGATGTTCGCGCTCGACCTCGGACCGCCGCTCGGCGCACGACTCGCCGAGCCCGACCCACCGCTGTACGCCACCGGGCCAGCCCCGTCGGCCCGGGCCGTGGCGCCCGAGCCGGCCGGGAGCCGGTCGCAGTGGGACCGCATCAGCCTGGCCCCTGACATCGAACTCCACGTCCGACGGCCATCGAGCCGCCGCCAGAACAAGCAGGTCGATCGGCTCATCGCCATCGCCCGTGAGCTCCTCGAGGAGGACCCATCGTGACCTTCACCGCCCGTACGGATCGCCGGTTCATCCGGTCGACCTATCGCAGCAACCGCTTCGTCCTCGTCGAGCTCGAGGCGCCCCGTCCCCGGCATGAACGCGCCCGTCCGCCGGTCCAGCTCGCCTTCGTCATCGACCGCTCCGGATCGATGGGCGGCGACAAGCTCCGACTGGCCAAACTCGCGGTCGAAGAGTCGATCGGCCGGCTCCGCGCCGACGACCGGTTCGCGATCGTCGTCTACGACGAGGTCGTCGACGTCGTCTTCCCGGCGAGCCCGGCGACGGTCGAGGCGCGGCGCTCGGCGCTCGCCCGACTCGGCGAGGTGCAGCCGCGCGGCAGCACGAACCTCGGCGAGGGTTGGCTTCGTGGCTGCGAGCAGGTCGCGTTGGCGCTGGCGGCGGATGGGGTCAACCGGACCCTGCTGCTGACCGACGGTCTCGCCAACGTCGGGATGACCGACCGGGACGAGCTGGCGCGCCATGCTGCCGAACTCCGCGCCCGCGGGGTGAGCACGACCACGTTCGGGGTCGGCCTCGACTTCGACGAGGCGTTGCTCCAGGCGATGGCCGACGCCGGTGGCGGCCACTTCTACTACATCGCCGACGCGGCCGCGATCCGCGACCA
Organism: uncultured Chloroflexia bacterium; assembly: GCA_963783135.1. GTDB lineage: Bacteria > Chloroflexota > Limnocylindria > Limnocylindrales > CSP1-4 > Chersky-267. Next base: position 148,074 of record CAWAMH010000007.1, read on the forward strand.
CGTCACGAGCGAGGTGGGCGAGACCCTCGAGGTCGTCGCCCGGGACGTCTGCCTTCAGCTGGATGCTCCGGACGGCGTCCAGCTCGAGTCCCTCAGCCCGTTCCCGACGAAGACCGGTCGGGGTGGCCGAGCGCACATCGTGCTCGGCGACCTCGTCGCCGAGCAGCAGCTCCAGGTCGTCCTCCGGCTGAACTTCCCGTACGGCGAGATCGGTCGAGAGACCGGTGCGCTCCTGACCCTCACCGACCGTGACGGCGTTCTCGAGGGCGAGCCCGTCAAGCTCGGCTGGGAATACGCCGACAGCCGCACGAACGACCTCCAGGAGCGCGACCGGGACGTCGATCGGGCGGTCGCTCGGATCTTCGCCGCGCGCGCCCGCCAGGAGGCGATCGGTCTCAACCGGGCCGGCGACTTCCGCGGAGCCAGGGAGGCACTCTCGGGCGTCGCCCGTCGGATCAAGGACTACGCCGGCCGCGATGCCCAGCTCCGGGAGGTGGTGTCCGAGCTGGAGCGCGAGTCGGAGTCCATGGCCGCGCCGATGGCCGAGCTGTCGCGGAAGCAGATGCACTTCCAGAGCGCGAACGTCGCGCGGATGCGGACCGTCGAGGGCCGGGCGGTCCGGGCCCCACGACCGGGCGAGCGCTGACGCTCTGCCCGGACGCACCAGCCCCGGCCGGATGCTGGCCGGCCGGGGCCGAACGCGGTTTCGATTCGGATCAGCCCGTCAGCCGACGCCGACCGCGACCGATGCGGGCGTGACCGGGAGATCGATCTCCGTCACGTAGTCCGCGGACGAGATGGCAGGACCTGGCTCGGTGAGGTATCGCTCGCGGGGAGGCCCCGCGGTCTCATAGCCATGGTCCCCGACCCACTCGGTGAGCGCGGTGTAGGCGGTGCCCAGCTGGTCGTACGGCCCGAGGTGCACCGTCCGCGCCACGGTCGTCGCGGCTAGGACGCAGGCCTCGAGCTCGGCCGATCCGGCGACCAGGTGCGGCGTCGGTGCGCACACCTCGGCGTCGATGTCGCCCGGCCCGAAGGCGTGGTAGATGACGAACGGTGCGCCGTTCGGTGGGACACCCAGAAGGCCGAGATACGCGTACAGCTTCTCGCACGACTGGCCGATGAACGTCGGCATCTCCTCGGTCGTCAGGCGTCGACGGATCGACAGCACCGGCTGCTCCTCCACCTGATACGTCGTGATGTCATTGCCCATGTCGCAACTCCTTGTGCGCCTCGCCGACGCGGCCCGTGCCGGACGACGGTTCGGAGAGGGGCCGGCCGTGACCTGCGGGCCGGCCCCCCGGATCCGGATCAGCTGGCCATCGGGGCCGGCGCCGCCGGGTGCGAGATGGCCGCACTGCCCATGCTCCCCTGGTGGAACGTCTGCCAGGCGAGCATCAGCACAGCGCCGTACCCGAACAGGCTGGCGATCGCCGTGACGAACGGGATGATCGTCAGGAGTTGCAGCACGACGAGACCGATCACCGCCGCGAGGTACGGCCGCTCGCGGACGACCTCGGGTGACGTCCGATGGAGGATCCAGTCGCCGGTCCAGATCGCGGCGACCAGATAGCCGATGTACGCGGTCACCGGCCACAGCCCGAACAGGATGGCGAGACCGATCGGCGCGCCGATGACGCTGATGAACAACAGGATCACGATCAGCAGCGGGACGAAGATCCCGCCGATGCCCCAGACCAGCACATGACCCGGCGTCTGGGTGATCAACGCTTCGGCGGCTCGCACCTGACGCGCCCCGAGCGCGGCGAGGAGCAACCCGGCGGCGAATGTCGCCAGTGCGACGCCGATGACGAGGAGGATGATCGCCGGGGCGAGGATCAGCCCGATCGTCGCCAGGTCGAAGGCGACGTCGCGCACCGATCCCTGGACGACCACGTCGGCGGTCTGGGTGACCGTGGTATCGACCTTCAGCACGTCACCGGTGACCACGGTCCCGGCACCCATGTCGACGGTGCTCCGTGCCGCGAAGATCGTGTGGACCTGCGCGCCGGTCAGGATCGCGCGACCGTCGACGATGACGAGCGTGTCGACCTGGCCGCCGATCGTGGCCGTGCCCTTGGTCGCGATGACCACGTCGGCCTGCTCGCCCGCCGGGACGCTCACGTCGCCGCTCGTCGAGATGATCACCCGCCCGGTCGTGGCGGGGCTCGGATCGGCGCCGAGCACTGCCGGGGTCAACCACAGCAGTGCCAGGAGCACCGACAACGCGATCACGTACAGCCGCTTCATCACGGCCTCCCTTCTCCGGGACGCCTTTGCCGACCCCGTGGGTCGACGCCTCAGGCGTGGACCGCCGCGAGGCCAGGCCGGCTCAGCTCCTGAGCGATCTCCTCGGCCCAGGCCTGGATCTCGTGCACGACCCGGTAGTCCCCGGACGGTGCGCGGACCACCTTGATGACCATCTTCTCGGCGACATTCAGTTCGGACGGGTCGAGCCGGCCGGCGAAGACGCGATGCCCCCGGGCGTTCGTCGCGAGGATGAGCGCGGTCGCATCGGCGGGTTCCCCGTCGGGCTTCGGCGGATCGCCGATCGGGCCGCTCGAGAAGAGCCAGACCGGCAGGTGGCTGAGCGCATCGCGGTGGCGCTCGACGAACGTCCTGGCCGGGCCGAGCCATCGGCCCGCATACACGCCGCTGCCGAGGATCACGGCCTCGTAGTCGCCGATCTCGGTGACCGCCTCGGGCGGCTGGACCGTCACATCCAGACCGTGGGTCGACAGGACACTGCCGATCATCGCCGCGATCTCCGTCGTCGCACCGTGCTTCGAAGCGGCAGTCACCAGGACACGCATCGCATCGACCTCCCGTCGTCGCACGGGAGACGAGCGCCGGAGGGCGGGTCGGTTCGACCGCTCCCGTGTCTGGGACGATCGTCGCCCGTTCCCGGGTCCCGGGTCTAGGGCCGGACGGCGGGTCCGGCCGAGGCCGTCCGGCCCGTCGACCGCTGCGCTCGCAACCGGATGTCGATTCCAGACGGTCCGTTCGTCGTGAGGTCAGAGGGTCAGCGAGACGGATGGTCTCGCGCCCGGGCAGCGGAGATCTGACCGATGACGGACGCACGCATCATCCACTTCGAGGTCGTTGGCAAGGACCAGAAGGCCCTCCAGGGCTTCTACGGCCAGGTCTTCGGCTGGACGTTCAATACCGACAATCCCGGCGGCTACGGGATGACCGACCCGGCCACCACCGGCCTCGTCGTCGGGATCGGCGGGACCCCGGACGGGTCGTCTGGCCACGTGACCGGCTATGTCACGGTGGACGACATCAACGCGACGCTCGCCAAGGCGACGGCGCTCGGTGGCCGGACGATCATGCCGAAGTTCAGCCCGGACGGGAACGCCCAGCTCGCGCTCGTGGCCGACCCGGAGGGTCACGTCCTGGGCCTCACCGAGATGTGATCGGGGGACCGCGAGATCCCCATCGTTCGCACGTGCCCGGCCTCCCCCGCGGAGCCGGGCACGTCGGCGTCCCGCCACCGAGCGCTACCCTTGGCGGACGCACGAGCGGGGCAGACGGGTGATCCTCCCCAAGATCCGGGATCCGCGGTTCATCACCGTGCGTCGCGGCGGGATCCTCCAGGACGGCGACCATCATCTTCTGGCGGTCTGGGCGGCCGAGTGCGCGGAGCACGTGCTGCACCATTTCGAGCAGGCACGGCCGAAGGACGACCGCCCACGTCGGGCCATCGAGCTCGGGCGTGCCTGGGCGCGGGGTGAGATCACGTGGGCAGAGGCGCGCACGGCGGCCGGCCATGCGAACGCCGCGGCCAGGGACCTCCGTGGGGCAGGGCGGCACGCCGCGTACGCTGCCGGCCAGGCCGCGGCGGTGGGCCACGTGGCGGCTCACGAGCTCGGCGCCGCGGCCTACGCGATCCGGGCCGCGCGGGCGGCCGCGCCCCAAGGCGCCGGCGTGGAGACTGGCCGTCTGGAGTGCCAGTGGCAGCGCGCCCAGCTCCCGCACGAGATCCGAGAGCTGGTCCTCGACGACCAGCGGCTGCGCAACGAGCTGTGCTGGTTCGCGTTCGACTGCTGACCCGGCTCGCTCCAGCCGCCAGAGAGGTGGATGTCGCATGGCGACCGGCAGGCGCTGAGCGACGGCCGATGACGGCGAGGACGTACCGTCAGCCGAACGCGAGCCCCGTCAGAGGGGAGATGACCATCGATGGCCGAGCTCATCGTGATCGCCCTGCGCCTGGTCGTGCCGCTGACGATCCTGCGCTGGCCGCTCGCCGGCGGGATCGTCGCGATGGTCCTCGACGGGCTCGACGTGGTCCTCGTCGACGCGCTCGCCCGGGCGTTCGGCGAGCCGCCCGAGTTCGGGCCGATCTACGCCCAGCTCGACAAGGTCCTCGACACCTGGTACCTGACCCTTGAGCTCATCGTCACCCGCCGCTGGCACGAGTCGCTGCTCCGTCGGACGGCGCTCGTGCTGTACGTCTGGCGGCTGATCGGGGCGATCCTGTTCGAGCTGACGGACATCCACTCGATCCTCGTCGTGTTCCCGAACCTGTTCGAGAACTTCTACCTCTACATCCTGATCATGTGGCGGCTCGCGCCGCGGCTCGTCCCGCGGACCCTCGGACAGCTGCTGATCGTGCTCGTCGTGCTGTACATCCCGAAGGCGATCCAGGAGTGGCTCCTCCACTGGGAGGAGGCCCATCCCTGGCAGTGGCTGCGCGACACGATCATCCGGCCGATCCTCGGCGGCGGCTGATCCGGCCGCGGCCGCTCACGCTTGACGCCGCCCGCCCGCGTCAGCCGGGCACGACCCGGTAGAGCGCCACGGTGCCGATGCCCTGCAGGTCGGTCGGAGCGACAGGCTCGAGCCGCCGGGGGGACCCCTCGAGCGCTCGCGCCACCGCGTCGGTGACGTAGAGCTCGCCGGGCGGCGCGACGTCGGACACCCGCGCGGCCAGGTTCACCGACCGACCGAACACGTCGCCCTCGCGCTCGATGAGCGGACCGCTGTGCACGCCGGCGTGACCACTCGGTAGCCCGGCGGCGGGCAGCGCCGCGAGGAGATCGAGCGTCGCCTCGACCGCCCGGGCCGCGTCGGGGAACCGGAGCAGGACGCCGTCGCCGAGCAGCTTCACGACACGACCGTCGTGGCGTGCCGCGGTCTCGCGGGCGATCTCGCCGAGCTGGATCGCGATCGTCGCGGCCGCTCGGTCGCCGCGCTCCTCGGACAGCCGGGTGAACCCGGTCAGGTCGATGAACGCCACCCCGGGTTCGACCTCGTGGCGCTCGGCGACGAAGCCCGCTTCGGCGAGGATCCGCTCCGTCGCCTCGGCGCTGAACGCGTCGATCGCGCGGCTGATGTGCTGGCCGGCGAGATACGAGGCGAGGTCGGGGACCTTCCGGGCGAGCCTGGCCCACGGCCGGAAGACCCGCACGTACTCCTCCTCGGGCGGCATGCTCGCGAGCGCCACGGCCTCACCGAGCTGGGCCAGGACGTCTTCGTACAGGCCGAGCGCCGCCTTCGCTGCCCGTCCGGCGGCATCGCCGTACAGCCGCATCACCCGGAGCGCGACGTCCGGCGTGTGGGTGTCATCCATCAACTGGAGCAGGTCGGCGAGGAACGCCTCCTCGTCCGACTCGAGCCGCGTCGTCGGGTCGGGCTCCGCCAGGCCGAACGCGACGAACAGCGACGGCAGGCGCTCGCCGAGCGGCCCGAGCGACGTCCGGAACTCGGCGTACGTCCGATCCGAGACGGGCCCCGGCACGCGGTGGAGCTCGTCGTAGTAGGCGAAGCTGACCCGACCCTGCTGCGACGCGGCCACGAGGGCCTCGATCGTGATCCCGGCCGTCTCGAATGCGCCGATGACCCGGACCCGGTGGACGTCACCCGCGGCGTGGCGGCCCGGGGCGATCGGTCGCAGGACACCTTCGGTGGTGAGCTCGTCGATCCGGCTCACGGGGACCCCGGTCCTGGCCGCGAGCTCGTCCGGCGACATCGACCCGATCGGTCCTGCGGGTTGCCGGTGAACCGTCATCGGCTCATTCTGCCGCACTACCATGGCCCGGCCCCCACCCGGGTGCGAGCACGCGAGGAGGTCAGCGGTCATGACTGCCCAGGCGCCGGTGCTGCGTCGGCACGGCAACTCCTACAACATCTTCATCCTGGTCCTGACGATCTACTCGTTGGCGCTCATGGTCCTGCTCATCCTGCCGCTCGACCCGGATACCCACGCGCTGATCAACCTGTACGACAACGCCATCTGCGTGATCTTCCTCATCGACTTCGCGATGAACCTCGCCGGTGCCAGACCCAAACGGGCCTACTTCATCACCGCGCGCGGGTGGCTCGACCTCCTCGGGTCGATCCCGAGCCTCGGCTTCATCCCGTTGACCGCCCTGCTTCGTCTGGCTCGTCTCAGCCGGCTGACCCGGATCACCCGTGCCCTGGGTGGGCAGGCGGGCAAGGACCTCATCCTGGACGTGCTCAGGAACCGCGGTCAGTACGCGACGTTCATCACGATCCTGCTGGCCGGGATGGTGCTGTCGACCGCGAGCATCCTCATCCTCCAGGAGGAGAGCCGGGCGCCGAACGCCAACATCACGACGGGCGGCGACGCGCTCTGGTGGGGCATCGTCACGATCACGACGGTCGGCTACGGCGACTACTACCCCGTGACGACGCTCGGGCGGATCACCGCGGTCTTCGTCATGTTCGCCGGCATCGGGATCATCGGTGCCCTGGCGAGCATCCTCGCCAGCGTGCTGGTCTCGCCGCCGCCACCGACCGAGCCCGCCCCGGAGAACGTGGCGGTCGCGGATCCGGTATCGGTCCCGGATCCGGCCTCGACCCCGCTGCCGACCGGGACGATCGCCGAGGAGCTCGCCGCCCTGCGGGCGGAGGTCGCCGGCCAACGAGCCGAGATCGCCGCGCTGCGGACATCGCTCGCAGCCGGCGACGGCTGAGCCGCCTCTCGGCCGGTCGGGCAGTCCCTGGCGAGGTCACCTGAGCCTAGGGGCTCCAGAAGCCTTTCGCGCCGTCGCCGATCCGCCGCGGGGCGGAGCCGTCGACGGGGAGCACGACGAGCTCGTCCTTGCCCGACGAGACGAGCGGGAGGAGGACCGCCGAGCCGTCGGGCGACCAGACCCGGTGGCTCAACGCGTACTGGTCGAAGTACGGCAGGAGCTGGCCGATGAAGTGGTCGGCCAGCCGCACCGGGCGTTGCGAGCGGATCGCCCCGGTCGCGACGTCGACGAACACGAGCCCGGCGTCGACCCCGACCGAAAAGGCCGGCGCCAGATCCGCGGACCGCGGCACCGTCGTCCCGATCAGGCGGATGCCGCCAGGCGCCGTGCCGGTCGCCACGCTCGGATCCCGGTCGTCCGCCGGAGCTCTCGCCACCGGGATCTGACCCGGCGTGGCGACCGTCAGGGCCGCGATCGTCCGGCCGTCCGGCGACCAGAAGAACCCGACGACCGACTCGTCGAGGAGCGTCCGGACCGATCCCGAGGCGGCGTCGACGAGGCGGAGCGGACCGACCGGGAAGCTGGGGATGTCGGCGCTCGCCTTGACCGCTCCGATCGTCGCGAGCGTGTCGCCGGTCGGGTCGAACAGCAGGGCGGCCGGTCCGAAGACCGGGACGCGCCGGTCCGTCGTCCCGTCGCGCGCGGCGACGACGACCTCGCCACGACCGTCCGGGCTCGCGCCCGATGACGAGGCCTCGGTCACGTAGGCGACGTAGCGATCGTCCGTGCTGACCACCGGCGGTCGGAAGGATCCATTGCCGTGGATCACGGGGCTCGTCGCAGGATCGACCGCGCTCCCGTCGAGACCAAGCTCGCCGACGAAGGCTCCGATGCCGCTGCCGACATGGACGAGCACCCGGGTCGGGTCGACCCAGTCGAAGTAGAGCGGAGCACCCTCGCGGAGGACGGTCGACGGCGCGTCCCCGCCGGCCGTCGGGATCCCGTCGACCGGCGCGAACCGGAGCGCGATCCCGACCTCCTCGGTCGTAAGGAAGCTGAGATGACCCCCGTCCGGCGTCCAGTACAGGTAGAACGGTGGGCTCGCGGCGCTCCGGTAGACGATCGTCGGGGGCTGTGGCACCTCGCCGGTCGGCGGGACCGTGAAGACGTAGATCGCCGAGTCGAAGATGCCGACGCCCACGACCGCGATCCGGGACCCGTCGGGCGACCAGGCCGGGAACCCGAATACGACGCCCGGAGCCGGATACGAGGCCTTCGAGCCGCCGGCGGCGATCGACCGTGGTGAGCGCGCCATCGTCGTCGACGAGGGCGATGAGCCCGGCCCGGCCGCCTGGGGCCGCGGCGGGCCGATCCGACGCTTCCGGGGACGACGCGCCCGGGACGCTCGAGCCGTCGCCACCGAACGCCGCCGAGGCCGCCGGCGAGGAGTCGACGGCCGTCTGCGATGCCGTCGGGGCCGCCGACTTGAACGGCCCGACGCCCAGCACCGCCGCGACCAGGACCACTGCGGCCACGGCCGACAGCGCGATCGCGATCCGCAGGCGCGTCCGCGGACCGCGACCGTCACCGGGCGGCGCGACCCGCTCGAGCTCGGGTCGGGGATCCGTCATCACGCCAACGATACGGGCATGGCCCGCCGGACGGATCTCCAGCTCCAGCTGGCGGCTGCCTCGACCGTTGACAACCGCACGACCGGGCCCATGCTCTGACCGACGGAGACCCGCGTGGAGGAACCGCGTGTTCACCCTGAGCGAGAGTCGGCGGATCGACCATCCGGCGAGCGTGGTCTGGGCGTACCTGGTCGCGTTCGAGCAGGTACCGCTGTGGGAGCACGGCATCCTCGAGGTCCGCCAGCTCACGCCCGGTCCGCCGCATGTCGGGACCGAGATCTCCGCACGCCGCGTCTACGGCGGCAAGGCGACGCAGCTGCGCGGGTCGATCACGGAGTTCGAGGACGGCCGGTCGGCGACGATGCTGCTCCAAGGCGGCCCGCTCGCCGAGGCGCACGTCCAGTACTCCGTCGAGCCGATCGACGCCGACTCCTCGATCGCCACCTACCGAGCGAAGGGGCGTCTCGTCTCGCCGCTCAACCTGCTCCATCCGATCCTGCCGGCGATCGGCCGCGGCGAGACCCGCAAGAACCTGGCCAGCCTGGCCCGCCGGATCGACGCCGGCATCCCGCCCCGCTCCGCGATCCCGACGCCACCGGCGAGCTGATCCCGGGCCGTCCCGCCTCACGCCCGCCGGGCGGCTCCGTGGGTGGCTCGGGCGTTGCCGATCGCGATCGTGATCGCGGCGACCGCGAGGAAGCCGACGCGTCACGGCGACCACGGTCAGCGCGACGGTGGCCGTAGCCGCCGTTCTTCGGGTCGAGGAACGGGTACGGATACCAGCCGTCGGCCGCGCCGCGGAGGATCGTCAGAACGGTCCAGACGAGCGGGTAGATGAGCCAGATCAGCGCGTCGCGCGCGGTCAGCCGGGTCGTCGGCGGGTCGACGATCCAGTCGAGGACGACGACGACCGGGAACAGCTTGTGGAGGACGAAGTCGACCCAGCCGAGCTGGAGCTGCACATCGATCCCCGACAGCAGGAAGATCACGACGAAGAACGTCACGGTCAGGTAGACCGCCGCGGCGCCCCGGAGCAGCTCCTGACCGCGGCTCCGCGGCCGTCCTCGGGTCGCGAGCAGCCAGCCGAACGCCGCAACGCCGATCAGGTTGCTCTGGATCGTGAAGAACGCGAAGAAGCGGGTCGCGTCGAACCGGTCGGCATTCGCCAGCACGACCGCCTGGGCCACGATCGCGGCGATGACGACCACGACCGACGCCGCGCGGACGACCGTCAGGATCAGGCTGGGACGCATCGCCGCATGGTACGGCCGGCGCCGGCCGCGAGCCCTAGGCTCCGGCGGGGATCGCCTCGTCGGGCTCGTCGGGGTCGCCCTCGATCGTCACCCGCGGGATCCAGTCGAGGAAGCGCGGCATCCACCAGTTCCAGTCGCCGAGGATCGTCATCGACGCCGGCAGCAGGACGCAGCGGATGACCGTCGCGTCGATGAACACGGCCACCGCGAGCCCGAGGCCCGAGTTCCTGGATGAACACGAAGGGCAGGGTCACGAAGACCGCGAAGACCACGACCATGATCGAGGCGGCGCTCGTGATCGTCCCCGACGTGACCGAGATGCCCTTGGCGACCGCCGCGCGCGAGTCGAGCCCGCGGTCGCGGGCCTCCTTGATCCGGGTGAGGATGAACAGGTGGTAGTCCATCGACAGCCCGAACAGGATCGTGAAGATGAACAGCGGCACCCAGCTCTCGATGACCCCGCCCGCCACGATCCCGAGCGGCTCGGCGAAGAAGCCGTTCTGGAAGACGAGCACGAGGACGCCGTAGGCCGCCGCGGTCGACAGCAGGTTGAGCAGGATCGCCTTGATCGGGATCACGACCGAGTGGAAGGCGACGAGCATCAGCAGGAATGACAGGCCGAGCACGAACACGAAGATCAGCGGAGCGCCATCCGAGTAGACCTTCGTCACATCCACGGTGAACGCGGCATCGCCGCTGACGAGCACCCGGACATCCGGCACCGACCCGAAGACCGCCGGAGCAAGCTCGGAGCGCGCCTCGCGGACGAGCTGGCGGTTCGTCTCGTCGTTCCGCCCGCCGGCCATCGTGAACGACACGAGGGCCACCTTGCCGTCCTTCGACGGCGTGACCGTGACCGGCTCGCTCAGCCCGGCGAGCTTGAGCCCGTCGGTCTTGAGCGTCTCGATCGCCGTCTTGACGTCCGGCGCGGTCGGCGTTCGTCACGACGACGTCGAGGGTGAGCTCGGTGCCCTGCGGCCACTTCTCGTTGAGCAGCTTGATCCCGGCGACGCCGTCGATCGAGTCGGGGAAGCCGGTGATGTCGGTGATCCCCGTTCGGAGATGGAGGACGGGGAAGGCGAGCGCGAGCAGGAGCGCCACGGAGGCGACCGTCATCACGACCGGCCGGGCCATGACCCAGGTGACGAGCCCAGCCCAGAAGCCGCTGCCCTCGGGCCGGGCACCGCGCCGGTCGAGCCAGCCCACCGCCGACCGACCCCAGCGGCTGAGCGGGCCGAGCGGGAGCGCGGCGAGCACGCGCGGGATCCAGGCCGCCGGCCGGCCGAGGTTCACCCGGTCGCCCAGGATCGACAGCGTCGCGGGCAGGAACGTCAGGCTGCCGATGACCGACACGAGCACGACCGAGATCGTCCCGATCGCCATCGACGTGAACAGCGCCACGCCCAGGGTGATGAGCCCGGCCAGCGAGATCATCACCGCCAGCCCGGAGAAGAACACGGCCCGGCCCGCGGTGCTGCTCGAGATCTCGATCGCCTTGGCGCGGTCGCGACCGGCCCGGCGTTCGACCCGGAAGCGGGTGATCATGAACAGCGAGTAGTCGACCGCGACGGCGAGCCCGATGAGCACGATCAGCTGGGTCGCGTTCGGGCTGACCGGTCCGACGACCTGGCTGTAGATGCCGAGCATCCCGAAGGCCGCGAGCAGCGAGGTGATCGCCAGGACGAGCGGCACGACCGACGCCACGATCGCCCCGAACGCGAACAGCAGGATGATGAACGTCAGCGGGATCGTGAGCCTCAGCGAGTCGTCGAGCCCGGTCGAGATCAGCGCGTTGATGTCGTCGTTGATGAACGTGCTGCTGATCGCGTGGATCGTGAGCGTCGGGTTCGCCGCCCGGGCCGCGGCCAGGATCGGCCCGACCGGCGCGATCAGCGGGGTGACCCGGGTGTCGTCGCCCGAGATCCGGGCGACGATCCGGACCGTCGTGCCGTCGGCGGAAACGAGGCCGGCCGCCGGGGGCGCCTCGAACGGGCTGGGGAACGGATCGAAGGTCGGGGTCGTGACGCCGTTGTAGGGCGCGCTCGCGGCCCGGAGCTGGCCGACGATCCCGTCGACTGCGGTCTTGAACGCCGGGATCGGTCGTCGCGCCCGGTCCGCCCTCGATGACGAGGAGGAACTGCTCGTAGGGGTCGTTCGTGCCGCCGGCGTTGAAGACGTCGTAGGCCTCGCTCGCCTCGAGCTTCCGCTCGTTCGGGTTCTCGTTCGCGTCGGCCGCGTTGATCCCGCCGATCGACAGGCTGACGACGAACACCCCGATCGTCGCGACGAACCAGAGCAGCACCACCGGCCATCGGTGGCGGGCGCTCCACATCGCGATCCGGACGGTCGCCGGCTCGCGACCGCTGCCCTGGAGGGGACGGTTCGGGGTCATCCGGGCAGTCTACGGGCTCCGGATGAACGCACGAAGAACGGAGGGGTACGCAAAGAGACGGCGCCTCAAACGAGGCGCCGTCTCCGCAGGTACGAGGCGCGCGGGCCTCGGGGTGGCCATGGCTAGAACTCCATCCGGCGCATCCTCCTGCCGGCCAGCGCCACGATCAGGCCGATCGAGACCAGCCAGGCGATCGGGGTGATGAACGAGCCACCCTGGCCGGTCCCGACCTGGAGGACCCACGCCATCATCGAGGTCGGCATCACGTCGTTGAGCGGTGCCCAGAGCCCGCCGACGATCGACGGCAACGAACAGGACGGCGAGCCCGATCGCGGCGACCGCGGCCTGACTCCGAACGTACGCACCGGCCGCGAGACCGATCGCGGTGAACAACAGGACCGCGGCCTCGAGGGCGACGATCGTGACCACGACGATCCAGGGATCGAGCGGGCCGTAGAGGGCGACCACGACCGCGGTCGTCGCCGCGACCGGGATGAGCACCGCGACCACGGTCAGCATCGCACTGGCGGTGATCCACTTCGAGAGCCAGATGCTGAGTCGCGAGACCGGCTTCGAGGCCGTCCAGGCGAGCGTGCCCGACTCCCGCTCCGTGGCGAAGAGGCTCATCGTCGCGAAGATCGCCGCGACGAGGATGAACTGGGTTCCGATGGCGGCCAGGAAGTTGTCGATCGGGAGCAGCGAGATGGCCTTGATCTGCTGCCCGTCCTCTGCGGGGAAGTTGGCGACCGCCCAGTGGTTGATGGCGCCGTTGGCGGCGGTCAGCGCCAGGATCGGGGTGACGACGAACGCCGTGACCCAGGCTCGCTTGCCGCGGAGCCATTCGCGGATGTCCTTGTGGACGAGCGGCCCAAGACCCAGGAGGGTCGCGGACCCGGCGTCGGGCGCGACGCTGGCGGCGCGCTCGACGGCGATCGGGGGGCGTTCATGCTGCGTGCTCCTTCGCGTCGATCAGGCGGAGGAAGACATCCTCCAGGTCGAGGTGGACCGGGCTGTTCTCGGTCACGAGCAGGTCGTTGGCCGAGGCATAGCCCTGGACGGATCGCTGGATCGTCTCGATCGCGTCGGGCGCGACCGTGAGCACGTAGGTCTGGCTCGTGCCGTCCGCTGGGCCGGTCTCCACGGAGACGACACCAGCGAGCTGGCCGAGACCGGCGGCGACATCGGCGCCGGAGCCGGTGCCGACGAACGTGACCTTGAGCTGGTCCCGGGTGAAGCTGGCGAGGAGCTCCGCGGTCGGGGCGGCGCGGACGAGCCGGCCGTGGTCGAGGATCGCCACGTAGTCGCTGACCCGCTCGACGTCCTCGAGGATGTGGGTGGAGTAGAAGATCGTGGTCTCGCTCTTGAGCTTCTCGAGCAGGTCGAACGCGGCCTTCCGGCCGATCGGGTCGAGCGCGCTGACCGGCTCGTCGAGCAGGAGCACCGACGGCCGGCCGACGAGGGCCTGGGCGATCCCGAGCCGCTGACGCATCCCGCCCGAGTAGGTCCGGGTGCGACGTTCGGCCGCGTCGGTCAGGCCGACGAGCTCGAGGAGCCCGTCGATCCGGGACTCGATCGGGTCTTCGACCCATGGGTAGAACGAGGCCGCATAGCGGAGCGTCTCGCGCCCCGACATCCAGTCGTAGAACTTCGGTTCCTGGCCGAGGTAGCCGATGGCACGCTTGTACGCCTCACCGGCCTCGAGCGGCACGCCGGCGACGGTCGCGCTGCCGCTGGTCGGTCGGGCGAGTCCGGCCAGGAGCTTGATGGCGGTGGTCTTCCCGGCGCCGTTCGGGCCGAGGAAGCCATAGATGGAACCGGCCGGCACTTCGAGATCCAGGTCCGTGAGGGCCTGGACGCCCGGGAAGTGCTTGGTCAGCCGGTTCGCGCTGATCGCCGAGGTCATGGCGCCTCCTTGCTGGTGTCCAGCTGTCGTACCGTCCCGCCGGTGGGTCCGACGGGGTTGAGAGGACCGTAGGCGGGCGGCCACACCCGGCACATCGGGCGGTCGAGGTATCCGGGCGCCCGACAGATGTTCAGTTCCGGGGCGCGCATCGGCGGACCTCTTTAGACGGGCTGGTCCGGGCGCTACCATCGACCCGTGTCAGGCCGCGTCTCCAGCCCGGTCTTCGTCGGTCGCCGCGCGGAGCTGGCGCAGCTCGAGGCCGCGTTCGAAGCGGCCGTCGGCGGACAGCCGTCGGTGATCCTCGTCGACGGCGAGGCGGGGATCGGCAAGAGCCGGCTCATCGCCGAGCTCGTCGCGCGGATCCGCGCTGAACGGCCCGGAGCCGGGCGGGTCGGACGAGCCGAGCGCTCCGCTCGTCCTGGCCGGCGGGTGCGTCCCGCTCGGCGAGAGCGGTCTGCCGTTCGGGCCGATCGTCGAGGTCCTCCGATCGCTGGTCGGGCAGATCGCGCGCGGCGGAGCTCCAGGAGGCGCTCGGGCCGTCGGCGACCGAGCTCGCCCGGCTCGTCCCCGAGCTGTCCGATCGGACCGAGCCCGAGACGTCGCCGTTCCAGACAGGGAACTGGCTCCAGGGCCGGATCTTCGAGGGGTTCCTCGGTCTGCTCGGGCGGCTCGGCGAGGCGCGACCCGGTCCTCCTCGTCATCGAGGACATCCACTGGGCCGACCCGTCGACCCGGGACCTGCTCGCGTTCCTGGCGCGCAACCTCCGGAGCGAGCGACTGGCGATCGTCGCGACGATCCGGACCGACGATCTCCGGCCCGGCCATCCGCTCCTGGCCTGGCTGGCCGAGATGGAACGGCTGCCGCGGGTCGAGCGGCTCGCGCTGGTCCGGTTCGACCGGACCGAGATCGTGGCCCAGCTCGAGGCGATCCTTGGCGTGCCACCGACGCCGGGCCTCGTCGACATCGGTGCTCGGCCGGTCGGACGGCAACCCGTTCTTCGCCGAGGAGATCGTCGCGGCCGGCGGCGACGCGGCCGGCGACCAGCTGCCGAGGACGCTGCGTGACGTCGTGCTCGTCCGGGTGGCCGGTCTCTCGCCGGAAGGGCGGTCGGTCCTCGACGCCGCGGCGACCGCCGGTCGACGGGTCGACCCGGACCTCCTGGCCGAGGTCGCGTCGATGAGCGAGCCGGAGGTCGAGGCCGGCGTCCACGAGGCGATCGCCGCGCGGCTGCTCGTCGTCGAGTCGGACCCCGCGGGCGAGCGCTACGCCTTCCGCCATGCCCTCGTCCAGGAGGCGGTCTACGCCGAGCTGCTGCCGAGTCAGCGCCGGCGGCTCCACGTCGCGCTCGCCAACGCGCTCGAAGCGCGCGGACCGACGAGCGATGGCGGCGGCGCCAGCCGGATGGCCGAGCTGGCGTATCACTGGAGCGCGGCCGGCGACCGGCCTCGGGCGCTCGTGGCGTCGCTGGCGGCCGCCCACGGTGCCGCGGACGAGCACGCGTTCGCCAACGCCGGGCGCCACTTCGAGCGACGCGATCGAGCTCTGGGACGACGTCCCCGACGCCGAGGCGCTGGTCGGGTCGGATCTGTCCGCCGTCCTCTACGACGCATCGTGGGCGATGGGGGTCGCCGACCGGCCGTCGCTGGCCCTGGCCCTCGCGCGCCGAGCCGTCGAGCGGTTCGATGGGGCGCCGGACTCGGAGCGCGCCGCGATGCTCGACGAGCGGCTGGCCTGGGCGGCGACGGAGTTCGGCGACGTCGCCCTGGCGACCGAGCTGCTGACCTCGGCGCTCGATCGGATCGGATCCGCGCCACCGTCACGTGCCCAGGTCGTCGTCCTGACCTGCTACGCCCGGAACATCTACATCCGCGGCCTCGACGGTGCGGTCCCGGCGGCGGAACGGGCGATCGCCGCGGCCCGGACGGTCGACGTCCCGTTCGCCGAGGCCGACGCCCTCGTCACCCTGGCCGGAGCGCTCCGCGACATGGGCGACCCGGACGCGGCGATCGGCCACCTCCGCGAGGCGATCGCGATCGCGGAGCGGCTCGACGACGTCTGGGAGCTCGGCCGCGCCTACGACCACCTGGCCGGCGCGTTCCGCGAACGGGGTGACATCGAGCAAGCGATCGAGGTCGCCCGGGCCGGCTTCGAGCGTGCCCGCAGATCCGGGGCCGGCGGCTCGTTCGGTCCCAAGTACGCGCTCGACCACGCCTGGATGCTCGTGACCGTGGGCCGCTGGAGCGAGGCGCGTCACTACATCGACGAAGCCGCGCTGCTCAGACCCGAGGGCATCATGCGCCTGCTCTACTGCGCGACCGCCGGCTGGCTCGAGACGCTCAGCGGAGACTTCGATGCCGCCCATCGCCTCCTCGACGAGGGACGGGCACTCGGCGCGGAGCTCCGGGACCCGCGCTGGGCCGCCTGGCTCCTGGTGGTCGGCGCCCAGCTGGAGCTCCTCGAGGGCCGCCCGCTCGGGGCTCGACGTGAGGTCGCCGAGGGGTTGCTCGGCGGCCCGCGCTACCAGGAGCTGACGTTCGCCGGTCGGATCGGGCTCGAGGCGGAGGCGGACATCGCCGAGCTCGGCCGGGCGCGGCATCGGGACGCCGAGGTCGCCGAGGCGAGGACGCGCGCGGATGAGCTGCTCGCCCGGTCACGCGCGCTCGTCGCGACGTTCCCGGATCCGGCCTCGCCCACCGTCCGCTGGCTCGAGGCCGACCTGACCACGGCCGAGGCGGAGCTGACCCGTCTCGAGGGCCGGTCCGACCCGGCCGCCTGGACCGCGGTCGCCGCGCGCTGGGAAGCGCTCAGCCAACCGTACGAAGCCGCCTACGCCCGCTACCGAGCGGCCGAGGCGCTGCTCGCGGCGGGGCATCGACGCTCCGAAGCGGAGGCCGAGCTCCGGGCAGCGCACGGCGTCGCGGCGACGCTCGGCGCGCGACCGCTCCAGGCACGGATCGAGGCGCTGGCGCGCCGCGGGCGGATCGATCTGGCGTGCCGTGGAGCGAGGGCGTCGAGCACTCGTCGGCCGATCAGCTCGTCGACCGCCGAGGCCGCCGACCCCTTCGGGCTCACCACGCGGGAGCGCGAGGTCCTGGCATTGCTGGCGGAGGGCCGCACGAACCGCCAGATCGGCGACGCGTTGTTCATCAGCTCGAGCACTGCGGGCGTTCACGTGTCGAACATCCTCGGCAAGCTCGGCGTGACGACGCCGGACGGAGGCGGCGGCGGTCGCCGTGCGGCTCGGCCTGGCGAGCTGAGGTGGCCGAAATGCCCGATATGGGGATCGGGCGCAAGATGAGTCGGCGCGCCCCAGCCTGCGAGGCCCAGCAGGCGCCCCGAGAGGACTCCCCCCAATGTCCGTTCTGACTCAGCACGAGACCGACCAGATCGACGACGCCAACGCGTCGGGCAAGACCCCGGTCGTCTTCGTCCATGGACTGTGGCTGCTGCCGAGCAGCTGGGATCGTTGGCGCGAGGTCTTCGAGACCGCCGGTTATTCGACCGTCGCACCCGGCTGGCCGGACGATCCCGAGACCGTCGCCGAAGCGAACGCCAAGCCCGAGGTCTTCGCCGGCAAGTCGATCAAGGAGGTCGCGGACCACTTCGACGACGTGATCCGGAAGCTGGACATCAAGCCGGCCATCGTCGGTCACTCGTTCGGTGGGCTGTTGACCCAGATCCTCGCCGGTCGCGGGCTGTCGGCCGCCTCGGTCGCGATCGACCCGGCCCCGTTCCGCGGCGTCCTGCCCTTGCCGATCTCGGCGCTGCGGGCGTCCGCCCCGGTGCTGTCGAACCCGCGCAACCACGGTCGGGCCGTCCCGCTGACCTACGACCAGTTCCGCTACGCGTTCGCCAACGCGGTCGGCGAGGACGAGGCGAAGGAGCTCTACGCGACCTACGCCGTGCCGGCCTCGGGGGAGCCGCTGTTCCAGGCCGCGACCGCGAACCTCAACCCGTGGACCGAGGCGAAGGTCAACAGCAAGAACCCCGAGCGCGGGCCGCTGCTGATCATGGTCGGTGAGCTCGACAACACCGTGCCGTGGTCGATCGCCAACGCTTCGTACAAGCGCCAGAAGCGCAACGCTGGTGTGACCGAGATCGTCAAGATCGCCGGTCGCGGCCACGCACTGACGATCGACAGCGGCTGGCGCGAGGTCGCCGACACGGCGCTCGCCTTCGTCCAGCGGTTCGTCCAACCGACGACGAAGACCACTCCTGCGCCCGCCGAGCGCGAGCTCGCCGCCGTCCGCTGACGCGATGATCACCCTCCGACCGCGCGCCACCCTCCATCACGTGGAGGGTGGCTGGTTCAGCGCGAACTGGCACTTCAGCTTCGACACGTACAACGACCCCGAGAACACCTGGTTCGGCGACCTGCGCGTCTTCAACGACGATCGTCTGGTCCCCGGTGCCGTCTGGCCGATGCACCCACATCGCGACATCGAGGGCGTCACCTACGTCGCCGAAGGCTCGTTCGAGCACGCCGACAGCCGGGGCAACGGCGGGATCCTCCCGCCGGGTTCCGTCCAGCGGGCGACGCTCGGCTCCGGGATGCAGCACTCGGAGGGCAACCACAGCCAGACCGACCCGATGCGCTTCATCCAGCTCTGGATCATCCCGCGCGAGCGCGGGCTCGAGCCGTCGGTCGAGCAGCGCGAGTTCCCCGACGCCGTGCGTCACGGTGGCTGGCTGCCGGTCCTCGTCCCCGCCCCGGGCTACGGCGGCGCCGACGCCCCGGAGAACCCAGAGGCGGTCACCGTCCACCAGGATGCGGCGATCTACGCCACCCTCCTGGACGCCGGACAGCCGCTGACCCACCCGTTCCGGACCGGGTTCATCGGCTACCTGTTCGTCGTCCACGGTGGCGCGATGGTCTCGGCGACGGCGACGACCGGCGGGGAGCTCGACGAGGGCGGCGCGGCAAAGATCGTCGGCGAGGCCGAGCTGACCGTCCGAGCCGGCGCCGCCGGCGCCGAGCTCCTGCTCGTCGAGACCCGGGCGGTCGACCGGCCGGGCTGAGCTCACCACGTCGGTCCGCCGCGGCAGGCGGATCCGGCTACGGACCGTCGCGTCCGTCAGCCACCCAGAGGCCATCGACGATGGTTTGAACTTCGTCGCCCGGCATATGCGTCTGCGCCGCCGGTCGCCTCCCGCTCTCGCGCGCGCGTGCGCGCGCGCGCGAAATGAGCGATAATGGTCCCAGCGGCCGACTCGTGTCGCTAGCGGCGGGATCCGAACGATCGCCGCCGTCGCCCGATCCTCGGGCGGCACCTATCAAGAGCGCCGGAGAGCCCCGGCTCGGTGAAGGCGCGGCAACCGACTCGACCTCCTCGGGTGAGCGCGGTGCCAAGGCCGGGTCCGATAGGAACTGAGGGTTGACCATGCACGATCGACAGGCGGGCGTTGACGCGCCCGCCATCCCGTTCCACGTCCGCCAGGGCGACGTCCTGCTCGTCGCGGTGGAGGCCCTGCCGGCCGGGGCCATAGAGCAGCCGCGTCAGGGCCGCCTCATCCTCGCCGAGGGCGAGGCGACCGGCCACGTTCACGCCATCGCCGAGCGCGACGCGCGCGAGTTCCGGGTCGGCAACGAGCGCTTCGTACTCGTCCGCTCGGCGGCCCGGCTGATCCACGAGGAGCACGCCCCGATCGAGCTCCGCCCGGGCGCCTATCGGCTGGTCATCCAGCGGGAGTACGAGCCGGCCACGTTGGGCGCGCCGACGTGGCGTCGGGTGGTCGACTGATGCACCGACCGTCCCCCCTCCCGAGGCCGCCGGCGGATGAGGCCGAGCGACAGGCCCGGGTCGACGCCTATGCCGCGGAGTGGCGCGCGGTTGCGACGAACACGGAGCCGGCGGATCGACCTCGCGCCGAGGCGCTGATCGGCGAGCTGTACCGGCAGGCTCGCCGCCCGGTCCCGAGGTTCGAGTGGGTCGGCTCGCCGATGGCCGGGACCCTCCTCATCGACCGCCTCGCGGCAGGCGGCGAAGCCGGCGAGTTGGTCGCCGAACGACGATGGCGTCGCAACAGATCGCCGGATCCGCTGGCGATGGACGCCGACTGGCTTGCTCGCCGCGCGAAGCACCTCCGTCGCTCGGGGCGCGAAGCCGCACTCCAGATCGACCTGACCGGCCCGTCCCGGCGGATCCAGTCCGTCATCGGCGCGGCGATCGAGCTGTCGGCCAGGAACCGGTTCGACAGTTGGCTCGTGCGATGGCCCGCCCAGTTCGACCCTGACCGAGCGAAGGCGATGGACGCCCTCGGACGCCAGCTGTACGGCGAACAGTGGGACTTCACCGCCCGATGGGTCGGCCACGATCGACTCGCCAGGGACTTCGAGCGGCGGTTCCGCGACTTCGTCGCAGGCTCGATCGTCGGGCGATCGCAGCAGATCGCGGCTGGGTGGGAGAGGGCCTCGCGGACCGGCCAGTTCGACGCGGTTCACGCACAGATCGCGGCGACCCGCGTCGTCCACGGCATTCGGATGCGACGCCAAGAGGTCGACGAACTCGAGCGCTGGCTCGATCTGGCCCGCTCGACTGGGCCGTGGTGGTCGTACGAGGACGTGGTCGTCGTGTGCGAACGTCCGCTCGCGATCCGTCTCGACGACGCAGGTCGCCCTCACGCCGAGGACGGTCCGGCCATCGCATACCCGGACGGCTTCGAGGTCTGGGCCTGGCACGGCGTCACGGTTCCCGACTGGGTCGTCCGCGAACCAGGGCGGATCGACCTCGCAGGCATCGACGCCGAGATCAATGCGGAGGTGCGTCGGGTGATGGTCGAGCGGTTCGGCCGTGAGCGGTTCGTCCGCGAGGGCGGGGCTCAGCTCGTCGACGAGGACGAGACGGGGCGTCTCTGGCGCCATCGCGTCAGCGCCCCGGCCCGCCCGAACCCCGAGGAGCCGATCGTGATGGTCGAGGTCCTGAACGCGACACCCGAGCCGGACGGCACCCGGAAGACCTACTTCCTGCGCGTCCCACCCAGGATGCAAACCCCGCGCGAGGCGGTCGCCTGGACGTTCGGGCTGGGCGCCGCCGAGTACCGTCCCGAGGCGGAGACTTGAGGGACGACAATCCAAGTCGGCGACCTGAACCCGCGGTGCGAGCCGCCGCGGGTCCAGGCGGGACTCATCAGGCGTCCCCCACCGGCCTCGACCTCTACTACAGCCCCGCCTACGTCCTCTCCGAGCACGACTTCGACACGACCCGCAAGTCGCGCTGGGTGGCCGACTCGCTTGTCGAGCGCCCGATCGTCGGAGTGCGCCTCGTCGAGCCCGAGCCGCTCGACGAGGCGGATGTCGCGGCGGTCCATGACGCCGGGTACGTGACCGCCGTGCGGACCGGGGAACCGCGCCTCCTGGCCGGCTCGAACGGCATCGGCTGGGATCCGGGCCTGTGGTCGATGGTCCTCGCCTCGAACGGCGGGGCGGTCGCGGCTGGGTTGGCGGCGCTGGCCGGCGGCGGCGTCGCGGGATCGCTCTCGAGCGGCCTCCATCACGCGAAGCGCGCCCACGGCGACGGGTTCTGCACGTTCAATGGGCTCGTCCTCGCGGCGCGCGCTGCGGAGCGGGACGGTGCCGACCGGATCCTCGTCCTCGACCTCGATGCCCACTGCGGTGGCGGCACGTTCGAGCTCCTTCGTGACGACCCGGCGGTCCAGCAGGTGGATCTCGCGGTCAGCGCCTACGACTCCTACCGCCCAAGTGAGCGGATGCGCCTCGATGTCATCGATCGGGCGGATGACTACCTGCCGACCCTGCGCGCCCGGCTCGATGCGCTATCCGGACGCGTCCCGGGGTTCGACCTCGTCCTTTACAACGCCGGGATGGACCCGTACGAGGGCTGCGCGGTCGGAGGCCTCGTCGGCATGACGCGTGACGTCCTGCGCGAGCGCGAGCGGATGGTCTTCGATTGGTGTCGCTCCGAGGGGCTCCCGGTGGCCTTCGTTCTCGCCGGTGGCTACACAAGCCCACGGGTCACGCAGGAGGAGCTCGTCGAGCTCCATCGCCTCACGATCTCAGCGGCGTCAGCGTGAGGCCGACTCGAAACCGCTCCCAACGGCACGGTCGCCGAGGCGTGGCACAATCGGCCCGATGAGCGAGGGACCCGTCCCGGTCGACACCGCGCCAGCAAGCCAGCCGGACCCGCTGTTCGGCGCCCGGCTCGCCCTCGGGCGCCACGCCTGGGCCGACGCGTACGACGGGTTCACCCAGGCGGAGTCACAGACCCCGCTCGCCGGCGCCGATCTCGAGGCGCTCGCCCAGGCCGCGTTCTTCACGGGCCACGGCGACGAGCAGCTCGAGGCCGAGGAGCGCGCCTTCCAGGCCCACCACGCCGCCGGCGACCTGGACCGCGCCGCCTACATCGCGATCGACCTCGCCCAGAACTACTACTTCAAGGGCAAGCCGTCGATCGCGACGGCCTGGTTCCGACGTGGCGAGAAGCTGCTCGTGGATCGGCCGGAGAGCTACGCCCAGGGCTATCTCGAGCTCGCCCGGAGCTTCCTCGCCCGAAGCTCGGGCGACATCGAGGCCGCACTCGCGTCCGCCGAGAAGGCGATCGAGATCGGCCTCCGCGCGACCGATGCGGACCTCCAGGCGACGGGCCAGATCGCGCTCGGCGGGCTGAAGATCTCGACCGGCTCGACGGCCGAGGGCCTCGGGATCATGGAGGAGGCGACGATCGCGGCGGTCAGCGGCGAGCTGTCGCCGATCACCACGGGGATCACCTACTGCGCGATGATCTCCGCCTGTCGCGACCTCACCGACTACAAGCGCGCGAGCGAGTGGACCGAGGCGACCGAGCGCTGGTGCGAGCGCCAGTCGGTGTCGGGCTTCCCGGGTGTCTGCCGGATCCACCGCGCCGAGGTCATCGCCCTCGGCGGGGCCTGGGAGCGCGCCGACGCCGAGCTCCGCAAGGCGACGACCGAGCTCGCCAACTACAACGCGGTCCCGCCGATGGCCGACGGCTACTACGCGATCGGCGAGCTCCGGCTCCGGATGGGCGATCTCGAGCAGGCCGAGGAGGCGCTCCGCATGGCGCACAGCCTCGGGCGCTCGCCGCAGCCGGCGCTGGCCCGGATCCGGCTCGCCCAGGGCAACGTCGGTGCCGCGTCGAAGGCGATCGCCTCGGCGGTCAACGAGGGCTCGTGGGATCTCCTGGCCAAGACCCGGCTGCTGCCGGCCCAGGCCGAGATCGCCCTCGCGGCGCGCGACCTCACGACCGCCCGGACCGCCGCCGAAGAGCTCGACGAGATCATGGATGCCTACGAGGCGCCGGCGATCCAGGCCACCCGGCGCGAGACCTGGGGCCGCGTGCACCTGGCCGAGGGGGATGCGGCTGCTGCCGCCCGCGAGCTTCGGGCCGCGATCGCCCTCTGGCGCGAGGTCGCAGCCCCGTACGAGGTCGCGCGCGGTCGGGCGCTCCTGGCCGAGGCGCTCCGCGAGCTGCAGGACGATGACGCCGCCGACCTCGAGCTCGAGGCGGCGCGTGACGAGTTCGTCCGCCTGGGCGCCCGGCTCGACGCCGAGGCGACCACGGCGACGCTCAAGGCGCTGGCCGATCGTCGAGCCGGGCCGAGCCACGTCCACAAGACGTTCATGTTCACCGACATCGAAGGCTCGACGAAACTCGCCGAGGCGCTCGGCGACGCGGCCTGGGATGCCCTCCTGCGCTGGCACGACGACGCGATCCGGGCCCAGGTCAAGAAGGCCGGCGGCGAGCTCGTGAACTCGACCGGCGACGGCTTCTTCGTCGCGTTCGACGCGGCCCGCCCCGCGGTGAACTGCGCGATCGCGATCCAGCAGGTCCTCGCCGAGCACCGCCGGGAGAGCGGCTTCGCCCTGTCGGTCCGGATCGGCCTCCACTCCGCCGAGGCGAGCCAGCGCACCGACGACTACAGCGGCATCGGCGTCCACCTCGCCTCGCGCGTCGCCGCCCTCGGCGCCGGCGGCGAGATCGTCGCGACGGCAGACACCCTGGATGAGGCCGGCGAGGTGCCCGACCGTGGACCCGCGCGAGGCGATGCTCCGGGGAGTGTCGGCGCCGGTCAGTGTCGCCACGGTCAGCTGGAGCTGACGCTCGCGGGCGACCACGCCCCTATCCGGCATCGGCGAGCAGCTGACGGATGACCTGCTCGGAGCCGTCGTAGTCGCCCTCGCCGAAGTGGGTGTGCCTGATCCTGCCGGATCGATCGACGAAGTAGAACGCCGGCCAGTACGCGTTGCGGTACGCGTTCCACGTCGCGAAGTCCGGGTCGAAGGCGACCGGAAACCGGACATCGGACGACGCCACGGCGGCCCGGACGTTGGCGAGGTTTCGCTCGAACGAGAGCTCCGGCGTATGGACCCCGATGACGACCAGCCCCTCCGCGGCGTAGCGGTCGAACCAGGCCTTCACGTAGGGCTGGACATGGACGCAGTTGATGCAGCCGAAGGTCCAGAACTCGACGAGCACCACCTTGCCGCGGAGCCCGGCCATCGTCAGCGGCTCCGAGTTGATCCAGGCCGCGATCCCGGTGAGCTCGGGTGCCGGACCCAGGTCGTTGAGATCGATCCTCGCCGGTCCTGTCGTCATCATCGCCTCCTGTTGACCATTCGCCGGTCCGCCGGCGACAACGCCCACCGGATCTCCGGGGATGATCGTCGCGAGCGTGCGCTCGACGGCCAGGTCTGAGCCGCTGATCACGGCGACCGCGACGGCGATCATCGCCACCCCAAGACCGCCTTGGAGTCGCGCGCGGCCCGCTCCGTCGCCCATCGCCGCCAGCACTCGACGTCCCGAGACGGCCACGAGCGCCAGCGAGATGGCGGCGCCCACGGCGTAGGCCGTCGCGATGGCCGCGGTCTCGACGCTTGGCCCGCGGGTGACGGCCAGTGCGATGACGCCGGCCATCATCGGGCCGACGCACGGCGCCCACAGGAGCCCGATCGCCGAGCCGACGACGAGCCCGCCCAGGAGCCCGCCATCGGTGGTCCGACCACCGACGCGGGTGCCGAGGGTGGCGATGGGGGAGAGACGTCGCCCGACCCGCGAGCCGATCGGACCTGCCACCAGTGCCAGCCCGGCCAGCGCCAGGGCGATCCCGCTCACCAGCCGGAGCAGGTCGGTGGTCAGGCCCGCGGCGGCAAGGGCGGAGGCGAGGAGGACGGTCGTCGCGACGAACGCGAACCCGAACCCCGCCATGACCCCGACCACCCGCCGTCCGCCACCTGTCAGCGTCGAGCCGACGACCAGTGGCACGACCGGAAGCGTGCACGGTGCGAGGATCGTGAGGACGCCGGCGACGAACGCGAGCGTCAGGCTGACGAGCACGAGCACGGATCGATGATCGGACGAGCCGGTGACAGGATGATGACGTGGTGCTCAGGCTGGGAGACGGAACCAGAATCGGGTCAGGCCCGAGGACGACTCCGCCCCGACGCTTCCGCCCATGGCTCGGATGAGCTGGTCGACGATCGCGAGTCCGATGCCCGCTCCGCCGTGCGCCCGGTCGCGTGACTTGTCGACCCGGTAGAAGCGCTCGAAGACGTGGGGCAGATCGGCCGCCGGGATGCCGTCGCCGGTGTTCGTGACCGACACCAGCGCGTCGGGCGATCGGCGCTCTCCCCGGACGACGACCCGGCCGCCAGACGGCGTGTAGCGGATCGCGTTCTGGAGCAGGTTGCCGAGCACCTGGGCGAGGGCGTCCGGGTCGGCTCGGGCCGGCAGACCCGTCGGCACGTCGACCTCCAGGGCGATGCCCGACCGTTCCGCACCCGGCGAGGCGAGGTCGACCGCGGTCCGGATGGCCGCGTCCAGGTCGAGCTCGACGACCCGGGTCGGTGCCGCGACCGCATCGTCCCCGGCGAGCGCGTCGAGGGACGCCGCGAGGCGGACGAGTCGCTCGACCTCCTCCGACAGCGAGACGAAGGTCGCCTCGTCGGCCGGGATCACCCCGTCGCGCAGGCCCTCGAGGTAGCCCTTGAGATTGGTCAACGGCGTCCGCAGTTCGTGGGCAGCATTGGCCACGAACTCGCGCCGGATCCGCTCGCCCTCCTCCAGGCTGACCGCCATCTGGTTGAACGAGTCGGCCAGGCCGGCGATCTCGTCCGGCCCCTCGCGGGGAACCCGCGCCGCGTAGTCACCAGCGGCGATCTGACGCGCGGCCCCGGCGATCTCGCCGAGCGGGGCGGCGAGTCGACGGCCGAGGAGCACCGACAGCCCGACGGCTGCGACGGTCGCAACGATGACTGCGACGATCAGGACGATCCGGATGGATTCGTCGAACATGGCGTGCGCGTCGGTCGCGCTGCTGCCGTGCTGCATCATCAGCTGGGCGAACGTATCGGCCCCCACGACGAGGACTCCGAGGCTCACGATTCCGACGCCAAGTGCGCTGGCGGCGAACGCAGCGACGCCGATCCGGAAGCCGACGCTCCGGGTCCAGCCAGGCCGGGTCATCGGGACCTCCCCGACGGAGGAGACGCGGCCGTCGATGCCGCAGGCAGCGAGGCGAGCCGGTACCCGGCGCCGCGGAGGGTCGCGATGAACCGTGGCGCCTTCACCGGATCGCCGAGCTTGCTCCGGAGACGGCCGACGTGGACGTCGATCGTCCGGTCGAGGATCTCGCCGACGTTCGACCCGTAGACCGCGTCCAGGAGCTGGTCGCGCGTGAGCACGTGCCCGTTGGACTCCAGCATGGCCACCAGCAGCCGGAACTCCACCGCCGTGACCTCGACCGCGCGACCGTCGACCGTGACGACGTGGCGATCCCGATCGACGGCCAGGCCGGCGTGCTCGAGGATCGGCGTGGTTTCGCTCGACCGGCGGCCATCCGCCCGCGACAGGACCCGGCCGATGCGCAGGACCAGCTCGGCCGGCGAGAACGGCTTGGGCAGATAGTCGTCGGCCCCGAGTCCCAGCCCGGCGATCCGGTCGGAGGTCGTGCCGCGCGCCGACAGGATGATCAGCGGCGTATCGGAGCGATCGCGGATCGCCCGAACGAGCGCGAGTCCGTCGATCTCCGGGAGCATGAGGTCGAGGACCACGAGGGCCGGATCGTTGGCCTCGAACGCCTCGAGTGCGCTCGCCCCATCGTTGGCCTCGATCACCCGATACCGCTCGCGCTCCAGGTACATCCGGACGAGGCGGACGATCTTCGCGTCGTCGTCGACGACGAGGATCGGCCCGGCGCGATCGGCATTCATGGCCGAATGGTATGCGGACAGCCGGTCGCCGCCGACCGGCCGTTCCCCGGGGATCGCTACTGGAGCGGCGCCGCCGCGATCGCGTGGGCCATCTCGGTGTCCCACAGGACCACGGTGTGATAGGTCATCGCATCGGCCGACGCCGGGACGGCGAAGTCCTGCATCCCAGAGGTCCCCTTGAGCGCTCCGAGATCGACGAGCGCGGCCTTGTCGACGTCGCCGTCCTTGGTCACGTCCTTCGCGGTGACGAGGACGACGTGGGTATTCGCGGCGCTGTCGATCGAGAAGTCCTCGAACGTGATCGTGAACGTGCCGTCGGCGTTGTGGAACAGGGCGGCCGTTCCTTCGGCGCTGCCGTCGACCTTGTGGAACGTGCCGCTGGCCACCGGCGCGGCGGCCGCCGGCGACGGACTGTGCTCCATCATCGCGCTGGCCTCAGGCGACGGACTGTGCTCCATCATCGCGCTGGCCTCGGGCGACGGACTGTGCTCCATCATCGCCGACTCTGCAGGCGAGGCCGTCGCGCTCCCGGCTGCGGAACAGGCGGCGGCGACCAGGATCGAGGCCAGGACGAGGCCGCCGAGCGCGGCGGTCGAGCGGTTGGGATTGGGCATCGCTGCCTCCTCATGTGTATCGGCGGGCTTGGACGACGTAGCCTGTGGGTCGTCCGTGACAGCCGGATGACACGCTCGACATCGACCCGTCACACAGTCCGGCTAGCGTCCTGGTCGTGGAACGCTCATCGACCTCCCTCGGCCGCTCCGACCCGACGCGCCAGTCGCCGTCCACCCGACAGGCTCGGCTCGTCCGTGCGACCGCGCTGGCCCTCGCCGGGGCGGCCGCCGGCGCTCTCGCGATCGCGGGCTCCGAGCTGTTCGCCGGACTCATCGCGGGCGCGCCGTCGCTTGTGATCGCCGTGGGGACGCTCGTCATCAGCCTCCAGCCGCCGGGCGCGAAGGAGATCTTCGTCGACCTCTTCGGCACGAACGACAAGCCGGTGCTCAACGCCCTGGTCGTCGTCGCGGCGGTCCTGATCGCCGCGGTGGCGGGCCTCCTCGCCGGGCGGCGGCTCTGGTATGGCTACGCGGTCTTCGTCGCCTTCGGGGTCGTCGCGTTCGCGGCGGCCCTCGCCGCGCCGCTCGTTCGACCGGCCCTGGCCGCGGGCAACGCCGCGCTCGCGGTGACCATCGGCGTCGTCGCGCTGGCCGCCCTCGTGCGCCTGGCGCCGTCGCCACGGGCGGCCGAGACGATCTCGCCGCCCGCCGAGATGCCCGAATGGGACCGCCGCCGGTTCCTCATCGCCAGCGCCGGCACGCTGGTCGGGGCCGCCGCGGTGGGATCCGTCGGTCGGATGCTCGTCGATGCCCAGCACCCCAGTGGGGTGGTCAGCACCTCGCGCCTGCCCCAGGCCCTGCGCAGCGTCGCGCCGATCGCCGCCGACCAGGCGCTGACGGTGCCCGGGATCAGCCCGCTCGTCGTCCCGAACGGCGACTTCTACCGGATCGACACGGCGCTGCTTGTACCGCAGGTCGACACTCGGACCTGGCAGCTCGACCTGACCGGGATGGTCGATCGACCATTCTCGCTGACCTACGACGAGCTCCTCGCGATGCCGCTGTTCGAGCAGTACGTGACGATCGCCTGCGTGAGCAACCGGGTGGGCGGGAACCTCGTCGGCAACGCGCTGTGGACGGGCGTTCGGCTCAAGGATCTGTTCGATCGAGCCGGCGTCCAGGCGGGCGCCACCCAGATCGTGGGCCGGTCGGTCGACGGCTTCACCGTGGGCTTCCCGTCCGAGTGGGCCACCGCCCCCGGGCGTGAGCCCATGGTCGCGGTGGGGATGAACCGCGAGCTGCTGCCGGCTGATCACGGCTACCCCGCACGGCTGATCGTCCCGGGCCTGTACGGCTACGTGTCGGCGACGAAGTGGCTCCGGTCGATCGAGCTGACGACGCGCGAGGCGGTCGACGGCTACTGGATCCCCCTCGGCTGGGCCAAGGACGCACCGATCCTGACCCAGTCGCGGATCGACACGCCGGAGGGCGGCTCCCAGGTAGCCGCTGGGCCGGTCGTGGTCGGCGGCGTCGCCTGGGCGCCCGACCGCGGCATCGCCGGGGTCGACGTCCGCTTCGACGACGGCGCCTGGGAAGCGGCCACGATCAGCCAGCCGATCTCCGACGCGACCTGGGTCCAATGGCAGTTCCCCTGGATCGCGGACCCGGGGCGGCACAGCGTCGAGGTCCGAGCCACCGACCGGACGGGCGAGGTCCAGACCGACCAGCAGACTCCGCCCGCACCGGATGGGGCGCGGGGCCACCACCGGATCTTCGTGACCGCGGGCTGACTCGGTCTCGACTTGCGGGCGATGTTCGACGGGCGACGTCGCCCTGATCGTTCGGGCGACGCCTCGTGCCGGTCGCCTTTGACGAGGCTCATCCCGGGCAGTGGCGGCGAGACACGATGACGGGACTACCGGATGCCGCATCCTTTATGTCCGCGCGGCATCTGCCGAGCTTGCGGGACGATCGAGGGTCGAGCGGTATCTACTCGACATGAAGGCGGGCTGCGAATGCTACGGACGCAGCCCTAGCGGAAGACCACGCAGGACACGTCGATCGCGGTCCGGACCGGGCCGGTCATGTGGACCGTGAACGTGTTAGTCGCGGGGTTGATCGACACGTAGTGCAGATCGCGACCGAAAGGGTTGGACATCAGCGTGCAGACGACCTTGGACGTGTCGGTCAGGTCGAGCTGCTCACTGTCGTCGCCGAAGACGATGGCGACGTCGACGTGGTCCGCGTGGGCGGGGATCGTCGCCCGGACCGCGCTGCTGAAGTCGACCGGGCCGACGGCCTTGAGGGCATTGCCGCCGCCTCCGAAGCCGCTCGCGCCGAACAGCGCCGACCCGGTCGACGTGCTCCCAGCCACGCCATTGCCGTGCTCGGACGTTCCGTTGACGCCCGTGCCGGTCCCGGCGTTGGCGCCCCACAGGGAGATGCCGTCGCCCGTGCTCGACCCGAAGATGCCGGTGAAGATACCGACGTCGGCCCGGATCCCCACGGCCGCGTTCGGGGCCGTGACGTTCAGCACCTGGACGCCTGCGTCGTTGTTGACGAGCGTCGTGAAGCCCGTGGCGTCGTTCGACTGGCCGAGGACCAGGGGATCACCGGACGCGGACCGGGCCGCCTCCGGTGCGGCAACCCGTCCGAGGAGCCACGCGGCCGCACCCGCAGCGCCGGCGGTCAGGACCGCCCTGCGAGACCTGGAACCGTTCATCGTCTCGTGCATCGGATCGACCTCCTTTCCGATCGAACCGTAGCCGCGTCCCATCATCGGGACGTTGCGACGCCACGGCCGCCCGAACGCCCGCCATCATCCCCGCCGCGATCCCCAGCGGCGCGATCGAGGCGATGACCATCGCGCCCACCTGGCGATCCGCGGGCCGGTCTTCGAGACGATCGCCTCGGATGATGTGATCTTCCGACGTGTACGTGCGGTCGACGGGACGATCGTCTGGCCGGGCGACGTCGACCTCGCCCCGGAGACGCTCATCTGGGATGGTCCCACCCCGCCTGACGAGCCGACCCGTCGTCCGGGGCCGGTCCTGCGACCTCAGCCGCCCCGCCGCTGACTGAGCGCCTGGCGCCTACTCCCTCGCTAGCCGGACGTGGCCGTTCCGGCCGATCGCCTCGATGTCCCAGTGGGTGCCGAACGCCTGGAGCCCGTGGATCGCGACGCGGCCGATCTCGTCGGGCAGTGCCGGATCCAGGGTGATCTGGCCGTCGCGCGCCTCGAGGCCGAGCATCGCCCGGCCGAGCAGGAGCGGCGCGCCGGTCGCCCAGGCCTGCGGGCTGCAGGCGGTCGGGTAGGGGACGGGGAAGCGGCCGAGCGCGCGCGGGTAGCCCGAGAACGCCTCCGGCAGCCGGTAGCCCGAGAACGCCGCCGCCTCGAGCATCGCCAGCGCGATCCGGTTCGCCTCGTCGCGGAAGCCGTACCGCGCGAGGCCGTAGGCGATGATCGAGTTGTCGTGCGGCCAGACCGTGCCGCGGTGGTAGCCGATCGGGTTGAAGCCGGCGTCGTCGGTCGACAGCGTCCGGACACCCCAGCCCGAGAACAGCGCGTCGGACATGAGCTGGCGCGCCACGATGGCGGCCCGCTCCTCCGACACGATCCCCGTCCAGAGCAGCTGACCGATGTTCGAGGTCAGCGAATCGATCTGGCGCTTGTCGCCGTCGAGCCCGATGGCGTAGTAGCCGCCCCGAGCATCGATCCAGAAGTCGCGCTCGAAGCGCTCGCGCAGGGCCGCGGCCTCGGCCCGGAGCCGGACGGCCAGGGCGGGATCCGCGTACGGACCGTCGGCCAGCTCGGCCAGTCGGAGCTTGGCGTCGTAGACGTAGCCCTGGATCTCGGCGGTCGCGATCGGCAGGAACGGGATCGTCCCGTCGGCGAACTGCACCCCGTCGTACGAGTCGCGCCAGCACTGGTTGCCGAGCCCCTGCGAGGAGCGCGTCGCGTACTCGACGTAGCCGTCGCCGTCCCGATCGCCGGACTCGTCGATCCAGGCCAGCGCCGCCAGCGCGTTCCCGCGGAGCGCGCCGACCAGCTTGTCGTCGCCGGTCCAGCGCCAGTACTCGGACAGCAGGATCAGCCACAGCGGCGTCGAGTCGGCGCTGCCGTAGTACGGGTTGTGCGGCTTGAGCCCGAGCTTGGTCAGCTCGCCCATCCGCAGCTCGTGGAGGATCTTGCCGGGCTCCATGTCCCGGAAGTCGTCCGTCTTGTCGCCCTGGAGCGCGGCCAGCGCGACGAGCGCCCCGCGCGCGAGCCCCGGTCCGAAGGCCATCGTCTGGTACGCGCTGAGCAGCGTGTCCCGACCGAACAGCGTGAGGAACCAGGGCAGCCCGGCGGCGGGCAGCCGGATCGTCTCGTTCCGGTACTTCACGTCGATCCGCAGCGCGATCAGGTCGCGCGTGCTCCGATCGACCACCTCGCCGAGCAGGTACGAGTCGGACTCGAGCCGCGGCAGCCGGGCGAGCCAGGCCTCGACCGGATCCTCGGCCTCCGGGGCGAAGACGTCGCCGAAGCTGGCGTGCATCGGCTGGAGCTCGAGCGGGCCGAGCATCAGCGGGACGTGGAGCTCGCAGGTCCAGGTGCCACGCGCCGGCAGGTCGATGACCCAGGTGAAGCCGTCGGCGTCGATCCGGGTCGCCGCGGCGGACATCTCGATCCTCGTCTCGGCGCTGAACGTCTTGTTCACGTAGCGGTAGGTCAGCCCGGTCCGGTCCGGCGCCGCCGTCCGGACGATCTGCTCGGAGCGGTCGCGGACCTTGTCCTTGATCTCGAACAGGTCGGCGAAGTCGTTGTCGACCGCCAGGCGGAGCTCGATCCGGACGGGCTCGTCGCGGTAGCTCTCGACCTCGAGCCGCTCGTGCAGCCCGTTCCCGACGAAGCGCAGCCGGCGCAGGCCGATGTTGTTGGCCTCGAGCCCTTCGAGCCGCGGGTTGGTCAGGAAGAACTCGGCCGAGTAGTAGTCGACGGTCCCGCCGCGCAGGACCAGGAACGGCGCGCCGTCGATCGTCAGGGCCCACCGGCTCAGGAACCGGGTGTCGGCGTGGACGAGCCCGCCGATCGAGCCCTGCGGGACGTCGCCGACCGAGTCGGAGTACATGAACGTGCGGCCCTCGAGGACCGCGATCGCGTCGGGGCCGAGCTCGGGCGGCATCGTCCGCTTCGGACCGGGGATGGTGCGGTCGACGGACGACGCCGGGCAGCGGGTCGGCCGGCGTCGGGCGCTGGTCGGTCACGGCGGCTGTCTTGCCCATGGCTGGACCTCCGATGTGGCCGGCGAAGCGCTTCATCGGGGCCGCTCGACTCGTCGACCTGCGGCCAGTCTAGGCGCGGACTGTGACCGTCGTGTTTCCGGGCGACGGCCGACCGTCTCCGAGGCCTCACTCGGACCGAGCTCACCCACGACCGTGGTCCGAAGTAGATTCGGTCCAGGCGTCGTGGCGCGAGCGTGCCTTTCGATCCAGCAGCGAACGGACGGATCAGGGAGCAGGCTCGCGACCCTGGCCGCGAGATCGGCGAGGCTTTGGAGGTTCCCATCGATACCGACGAACTTCGAGGTCAACTCGCGGAGCTCCTCGACGGCGTGGGGGCGCACATGCCGTTCGAGGAGGCGGTCGCGGACTTCCCGGACGACGCCATCAACATCCGAGCCCCGAGCGTCGACTACACGCCGTGGCACCTGGTCGAGCACCTCCGCCTGACCCAGGCCGACATCCTTGACTACGTCACGAACCCCGGGTACGTCGAGCCGGACTGGCCCGCCGACTACTGGCCGGACCACGACGCGATCGCGACCCGCACCGAGTTCGACGCGACGATCGCCGGGTTCCTCGCCGACAAGGCGGCGCTCCGCGGCCTGATCCTGGACCCGGCCCGGGATCTCTTCGCGGTCATCCCAGGGACTCCCGGTCATACGCTCCTGCGCGAGGTCCGCATCGACGCCGACCACAACGCCTACCACGTCGGCGAGTTCGCGATCCTGCGCCAGATCATGGGGACGTGGCCGGCAGGGCGAGGCTAGGGGAGCGGCACAGAACCGCGGGCGGGCACGCGCGCAAAGGGTGCGCGGAGGGACGGCGGACGAGTCCCACGTCGTGACGACGG
This sequence comes from uncultured Chloroflexia bacterium, assembly GCA_963783135.1. Taxonomy (GTDB): domain Bacteria; phylum Chloroflexota; class Limnocylindria; order Limnocylindrales; family CSP1-4; genus Chersky-267. The sequence continues at coordinate 182,047 of CAWAMH010000007.1, forward strand.
TGCCGAAACGCACCATGGGCGCGGCGCGACCACCGGATCCGTGACAGGCGAGATGGCACACGCCGATCTCAGGTTCGGGTCATGTCCACATCGACGGCTCTCGCACCGGCCGGCCACGGTCATAGGCGGCTGGTACTTCCCGGCGGTTCCAGAAGGACCGTCGCATGCGCCACGGTTCGCCGAGCATGACCAGCCAGACCGCGACACCGGATCAGGTCGCGCTCGAGCAGGACGCCGTTGAGCCTGCGAAGCGTCGCGGTTCCCGCTTGCGCGGGCTGGCACTCCTCGGTGTCGGAGTCGCCCTGTTCGTGGGTGGGATCGGCGTCGACCGGCTGAGCGTGCTCGGGACACCGAGCGCGCCGGCCGCATCGGCCGCGGGTCTGGCCCTCATCACCGAGGCCTGGGACACGCTCCATCGCGACTATGTCGATGCCGCGCACCTTGACGACGCGGCCCTCGCGCATGGCGCGATCGACGGGATGACCGACGCGGTCGGCGACACCGGCCACACCTACCTGCTGACGCCCGACGAGGTCAAGGAGGCCGACGAGGCGCTGTCCGGTTCATACGGCGGGATCGGGATCGAGCTCGACGACCGAGACGGCGGACACGATCTCGAGGCTCACCCCGGGGGCTCCCGCGGCGACGGCCGGGCTCGAGGTCGGCGACCGGATCACGGCCGTCGACGGGACGTCGACCGCCGGTCCCGACCAGGCCAAGGTCCTGGACACGATCCGCGGCGTGCCGGGGACGGTCGTGGACCTCACCGTCGAGCGACCGGGCGAGAAGACCCCGCGCCTGGTCTCGGTCACCCGGGCCACCGTCAAGGATCGCGTCGTCGACTGGGCGATGATCCCGGGCACTCACCTCGCGATGGTCCAGCTCAGGATCTTCTCGGAGGGCTGCGCGCGGGAGGTCCGGTCGGCGATCGGCAGCGCGATGGCCGCCGGTGCGACCGGCATCGTGCTCGACCTGCGCGGGAACCCGGGCGGGCTCGGGATGCAGGCCGTCTACGTCGCGTCGGTGTTCCTCCCGCCGGGCGCCGAGGTCGTCCAGCTTCGCGCCGCGGATGGCACCCAGGACGACTACCAGGTCCCCCTGGACACGGTGACGGTCGACCTCCCGCTCGCGATCCTCGTCGATGGCGACTCCGCCAGCTCGTCCGAGCTGGTCGCCGGGGCGCTCCAGGACGCCCAGCGGGCGAGGATCATCGGGATGACGACCGCAGGTACCGGCACGGTCATGAACGTATTCCCGCTGACCGACGGCTCCGAGTTGTGGATCGGCACCGAGCAGTGGCTGACCCCGAGCGGCCGGTCGGCGTGGCACGTCGGCCTCACGCCTGACATCACGGTCAGCCTCCCTGATGGGACAAGGCCCGTCACGCCGGACCGCCTGGAGAAGCTCGGCGTCAAGGGTCTGGCCGCGTCGGGTGACGCGCAGCTCCTCCTCGCGATCCACCAGCTCGACGCTCCATGAGCCGCAAGGCATGAGCGGCGCAGACGGTGCGTTGTTCGACGGCCGAGCAGAGGAAGCGGCCCAGGCGACGGGCAGATCCGGCCCTACCGATCCGCATATCCCGATCCGCCGGGTGTTCCTGATCCGAGACGTCTGGATCGAGCACGACTTCGCCCAGTGGCTCGGAGTCCTTCCGTGTCTCGTTCAACCGTCGCTCGAACGTCTGGACCCTGGAGGATCTCTGGATCAACGATCGGGTGCCGGATCGCAGCACCGTGCGTCTCGAACTCGGCCGAGGCGGTCGTCTGGGCGATCGTCGGCAACCTCGCAGAGCAGGAGGCCGGGCTCCGGGGCGGCCTCGCGGCGGTCGAGGAATACCAGCGCCAGGAGGTCCTAGCGACTCGACGTCGGTGATCCGCCGCTCCCGACGCCGATCGTGGGGGTGACGACCACGACACCCCCACGATGCCCGTGCCGTAGGCTACGAACGACGCAGGAGCGGGGGAGCGCAGCGGTTGGCTCAGGGGATCGTCGAGACGCGAGGCCAGGCTGCGGAGCGCCGCGTCTACGACATCCTTCGGGCGGCACTTCTGCCCGAGTGCGCGATCTACCAGAGCGTCCGCTGGTGCGCGAAGACGCGTCGCGACGGGCCGGCCCACGACGGCGAGGCAGATCTGGTCGTCGTCCATCCCGAGAACGGTCTCCTCGTGATCGAGGTCAAGTCCGGTGAGCCGCGCCGCGACGCGACCGGGACCTGGTGGCTCGGGGCCGAGCGCCTGAAGCGGTCGCCGTTCGCGCAGGCCGAGGCGGCGAAGCACGACCTCAGGCGCGCCCTGACCGACCTGCCGGACTGGCCCGCCCAGCGCGAGCCGAGGATCGGCCACGCGGTGGCCTTCCCCGACGTCGACCTGGCTAGCCTTCCGCGGGGCCATGCCCTCCTCGGCCCGGATGCGCCGCCGGAGATCGTCCTCGACGCCGACGCACTCGCAACATCCGCAGCCGCTCGAGCCGCCGTGGATCGCGCCTTCGCCTACTGGGTCGGCGATGGCAGCCGCGGCGAGGGCCTCGGGGCCGACTGGATTCGCCGCGTCGACGACTACCTCTCCCCGACAGTCACCCTCCGCCGCCTGCTCCGGCACGATGTCGACGACGACCGCGAGCGCCTGATCCAGGCATCCCAGGAACAGCGCCGGGCGCTCGACTTCGCTCGGAACGTCCGCCGAGCGGAGGTCATCGGGCCAGCCGGCAGCGGCAAGTCGATCGTCGCGGTCGAGAAGGCGCTCCGCTTCGCCCGGGAGGGCTTTCGGACCCTGTTCGTGTGCTTCAACCAGGCGCTCGCCACGGCCGTCCTGCGGGACGTCGAGCAGGCGACCGCCGAGGACGCTGCGACGGCCGGCCGCCTCCACGTCTCGACCTTCCACCGCTTGTGCGAGACGCTCGGCTCCCAGGCCGGCGTCCTCGCAGCGAAACCGGACGACCCGCCTCGGGACGTGGTGGGAGGAGACCCTCCCGGCGGCGCTCGACGCCGCGATCGACGTGCTGCCGGGCGAGCGGTTCCACGCGATCGTCGTCGACGAGGGCCAGGACTTCGAGCTGGCCTGGCTCGAGTCGCTCCAGTTCCTTCTCGAGGACCCCGAGCACGACGTCCTGTGGGTCTTCCACGACCCTGGCCAGGCGCTCTTCCGGGACGATCGCGTGGGCGAGCTCGGCCTGCAGCAGCTGGAGCTCTTCCACGACTACCGATGCCCGTTGCCGGTCAGCGAGCTCGCCGCCCGCTTCTACCACGGCCCGGGCGAGCCACTGGCCCTCGCCCCCGGCGGTCGGGCACCGCGGATCATCACGGCCACGGCCGGCGACGAGACGGTCGAAGCGGTGCGGGTCGAGCTCCATCGACTGACGGTCGACGAGGGGGTCAAGGCTTGGCAGATCGTCGTCCTGTCCGGGCGCACCGCGACCGAGAGCGCCGTCTGGCGCACGCGGATCTACGGCAACCAGGTCCTCTGGAACGGTGCGATCGATGACGCCGGCCGATCCCTCCGTCTGCCCGCCGACGAAGTCCCCGACGAGCCGGCCGACGTCATCCAGTTCGAGACGATCCGGAGGTTCAAGGGCCTCGAACGCGAGGTCGTCATCCTGTGCGAGCTGCCCGAGACCGGAGAGCGCCTCGACCAGCTCCTCTACGTCGGCCTGACTCGCGCCACGACCCAGCTCGTGGTCATCGCGCCACCCGAGCTGGCACACCGACTCGGCAAGATGCCGCTGTGAGACACGTACCGGGTGTCAAACGTGGCGACTCGCGGTCGCGAGCCGATGTCGTCGCGAGTCACGCTTCGGCAACTCGCTTCGAGGGGCGTCCTCGCGACGGCTGCGGTTCCCCGTTGCTGATTCGCGCTGAGCCGACAAGGACGATGCCGGCGCCCACGAGTCCCGTGCGACCGGCGGCATCGTGCCAGTCAAGGGCGAGGGTTCGCGGAGACCGGCCGGCCTCAACCTGGGCGATGATCTCCGGCCATGCTTCGAGCGTCGAGGTGAACCGAGCCAGCACCTTGTTCGATGGGATCAGTCGTAGCGAATACCCGACGGCGCCATCGACTCGGACCTCGGATCGTTCGCCCGGCTTCAGGGCATATCGCCCGACTTCGGCGCTGCTCCAGTCCAGGCCTGCGGCATCAGGACGGTTATCGCTGTTCGTAGACACGTCGTTCGCGCTTCGTGGCGCGCCATGCGGAAATGATCCGCGGCCTGCGACCGCGCTCGGAGGTTACCACCAGCAGGAGCCTGTCAAGGGTCGAGTCCCGGTTCGCTCCCGAGGTCCGGCAGCTCGTCGAGGGGGTCACGCGACCGTCATGGTCGCCGTGGGTCCCGCCGACCGACCCCGACGTCATGCGGCTCAAGGCGGCCGACGCGTTCCACAGCACGACCGAGAGCCTCGATGGCCTCCGACGGGGTGAGCCGGTCTTCGACCGGTTCAGGAAGGGCCCCGCGAAGGCGCTCCACTGGCGCCGGATCTCCGACGCGGCGCGCGGACTGATCGGTGATGAACCGCTTGCGCACGAACTGGACGCCGCCGTGACCGAAGCCGAGGCATTCGCCGCCCGCGTCAGCTGAGGTCGACGGCTCCGGCGCGTCGGCTGCTGTCCGTCGCCCACGATGTCGGCCGCCCGAGCCGGGTGGATACTGGACGGATACGAGCGCGGACAGGAGGACGAACGATGGCAGAGCACCCGAACGCGGCATTGGTCCGCAAGAACTTCGAGGCGATGAACGCCGGCGATCCGGAGACGACGGCGGCGGGCATCGCCGATGACGTGGTCTGGCACGAGATCGGTCGCGCGGAGCCCCGTCGCGGCAAGGCCGAGCTGGCGGCGGTGATGACCCAGGACGCCGACTACTCGATCACCGGCTCACTCCACGATGTCGTCGCCAATGACGATCACGCGATCGCCCTGATCGACGCGACCGCGACGCGGAACGGACGGACGCTCGACTACAGGGTGGCCGAGATCTACCACATCAAGGACGGCAAGGTCGTCGAGCGCTGGGCGTTCTCCGACGACACGGCGGCGATCGCGGCGTTCTTCGCCTAGGTCTGCATCAGCTTCCGGGGATCAGGGGTCGAACGTGACGTCGAGCGGTCCGACCGCCCCACCGGGGCGCCACAGATCGACCGGCCAGCGGGACGCCAGACCCCCGGCGACGTCGACCCGGTAGAGGCCGTTCGCGTCGTAGGTCAGGACCGACGTCCCGTCCGGCATCCAGCCGACGAGCCTGACGGTCGGGAAGTCCGGGCTCGTGAGCCCCACGTTCTGGCGGAACTCCCGATCTGACGTGCGGCCCGTTGGATCGACGAACTTGAGGGTCGAGGTACCCCGCGGGGCGGATGCCAGCGACGTCAGGTCCGGAGCGACCTTGATCCCCGTGTTCCAGCTCCCGTCGAACCCGGTCGGCGGATGGGGGTTGTCAACTCGGCGCAGATCGCTGCCATCGACCGCGGCCGTCATCAGCCACTGGTCGCCCAGTTGGTCGCGGGCGAACGCGATCCTGTCCCCGCCGACCCAGGCAGGTGCGTAGTCGTACGAGCCGGCGGTCAGGCGGCGCAGGCCGGAGCCGTCGGGCTGGATCAGCCACAGGTCGCCGGTGTCGGCTTTCCGGTAATTGCAACCCTGGCAGCCGGTGAAGGCGATCAACCCGCCGTCGGGCGACCAGGCCATCGAGTGCTCTTCGTATTCGAAGCTCAGGAGGTCCGGCAGGGTGAGGACACGGTCATCGGCTGGGTCGATGCCGACGATGCGTAGGTAGGCGAGACCGTCTGCCCCGATCCCCATGGCCGCGAGGCGGGTTCCGTCGGGGGCCCAGCTGACGTCGACCCGGCCCGTCGAGTCGGGGAGCTGCACACTCCGCACGCGACGTCCGACACGATCGAAGATCGCGAGAACCCGCCCGGTCTCGGCCACCGCCGGCCGGGCCCAAGGTGGCCAAGCGGTCGCCCACGGGATCCCACGTGATGGAGTCGAGCCCTTCCGTGGGCACCAGGACGTCGATCAGGATGGGCCCGGTCCCGTCGAGCGCGGAGATCCAGAGGTGGTCGTCGCGGACGAACGCGATCCGGCCGGTGACGCCGATCGATGACGCCGGCGTGGCCGACGGCGCGGTCGATCCGACGGGTGCGACCGGAGCGGGGCTGACCGGGCCACCGAACGACGGGCGCTGGGTCAGGAGCGGGCCGGCGAGCAGGCCCGCCGCGATCACCGCCACCGCGGCGACGGCCGCGACGCCCACGATCGCGTTCCGAAGGCGGGAACCCCGGATCGACCCGGCCGCGTCGGTCGAGCCCAGGAGACGGGTGATCGACCACCGGCGCGGTCGCACGCTCGCCTGGCTCAGGGCGGCGGCGTCGTACGGGCGCTGGCGGTCGACCGCGAGTGCGCGGAGCCCTTCGGCGAGCCGCTCCTCGAACCCGGCGTCAGTCATCCTGGAGCTCCTTTCGGAGGCGGAGCAGGAGTCGCTCCAGGCGCGAGCGCGCACCCGAGGCGGAGATCCCGAGGGCTCGGCCGATCTCGGTCGAGTCGAGCTCGGCGACGTAGCGGAGCGCCAACAGGGCGCGATCCTCGGGTGGAAGTCGGCGCAGGGCGGTCGCGAGGTCGGTCAGGTCGATCCCACCCGCGGGGTCGTGGTGGACGACCAGCGGCTCGATCGCCCGGATCTCGGCGACCCGCTGGATCCGGCGTCGGCGGAGGACCTGGCGGGCCTGGTTCGCGGCGATCGTGATCAGCCAGGGCCGGAGCCGGTCCGGGTCGCGCAGGGTGGCCAGCCGCTGCCAGGCGACCGGCCAGGCGGCCTGGACGGCGTCCTGGGCGAGGTCCGCGTCGCCGCCGCAGATGACGACGCAGACCCCGGTCATGTCGTCGTGGTAGCGCCGGATGATCCGCTCGAGGGCGGCGGCGTCCCCGCCCGCGGCGTCAGCGATGACCGTGGGCGCGATGCTCGCGTCGAACTGGGCGAGTTGGCTCATCGACGTACAGATGCATGATGCCGCCCCGCTGTCTCAGCTGAGTGTCAGGCTCGAGCGATGGACGTTCGGGGCCGGGTCGTGATCGGGCCTACGGCGTCTTGACTAGGGGCGCACAATGCGCGAAACCGGGCGACGTGCGAAGCCCAATCTAGCCAGCCCGGTCGATCGAGCGCGCGGCCGTCGATGGAGTATCGACGCGCGTGCGGGGGTGAGGGATGAACGCTCGTCCGGCGTCAGTCCAGCGACCGCGCGTGCGGCGATCATCCGTCGTCGTGATGGCGGCGCTACTCCTCGCGACATCGGCCCTCCAGGTCGCGGCGAGGCCGGCCTCCGCCATCGACTTCGGCTCGACCGTCCTGAACCTCATCGCAACGAATGAGATCGGGGAGCCGCTCGACGAGAGCGGCATCACATCGGTCTTCGATAACGAGAACCTGTGGGCCTACGTCACCACGGTGGGCGGTGGCGTGGTCTGTGTCCACGAGGTCGGGGTCGCCATCGGTGACGGCGCAGACTGCGATGGTGGCGGCTGGGGCAAGGGCTTCGCCCCGCCGTTCTTCGCTGGCCTGATCCCCGTGGCTCCCGCCCCGTTGCGGGCAGGGACCTGGGTGTTGATGGCAACGAGCTCCGATGAGAACGACGTATCGCACGTCGATGCCGTCAGCCAGACGTTCATCATCGAAAGCTGCTCGGGCCCATGTCCCAACGCAGCCCCGCCCGATCCGAGCGCCGCCAAAGCAGTCTTCGGGGGGATCGCGTCCTCGATCAACATCATGTGCCAGTCGGCGAAGGCGCTCAATCTCACCCAAAAGCTCGCCAAGATCAAAGACGCCTACGACATGATGGTCGTCGATCCGAGTGGCGCCGGGTTTGGCATGTTCATCGTCAAGACCGCTGTCGACGTTGGCGCAGGGTTGGTGATCGGAGGGGTCAAACCAAAGGCCGTCGCCTACCTCCCATCGTCGATCGGGTGGGCGATCTGGGGCCTGTGCAAGAGCTTCTTCGGGGTCAACTTTCCGAACAGTCCGATCCCATTCGTCTCAGGCCCGCATGTCAACGAGCCCGGCCCGCTCGCAGTCGCCTACCACTGGCTGAACGACCCGCCCCAGTCCTACCAATCCGTGGCGGTGGCCGACTTCATCGACTACTCGCAATTCGACACGAGTGAGTTCGACGCCGCGGCGCTGAGCATCGCCGAGCCCATCGACCGAATGCGGGGGTATCTCTCGGCGGGCACCACGGCCTATGAACGCTTCCAGGGCGCGCTGGCTGACGACGCGACGCCATTCGCCCACGACCAGGCGGTGGCGATCCAGGTCAACTTCGACGGACTGAAGGCTGCACTCGCCGATGCCAGCAACAGCATCGATCCGATCGTCGCGGCCATCCAGGCCGATGCCTCGATCTCGAACTCGCTCGATCAAGCTGACATCGATGCAGCCGGTATCGTCATGCGCCGGGTTCGCGACACTGGGTTCACCACCAGCGAGACGGCGGCCCTGCAGGCGTTGGGCGTGTCTGGGGCCGGCATCATCGAGCTGCGAGACGAGATCGGCGGCGACACGGACGCCCTCGTCGGGCCGATGACCTTCTCGGGCTCCCTGGCGACCCTCGCCCAGAACATGCGCGCCGCCCGTGACGCGGTCGATGGATTCGCCACTCAGGCGGCGTTCTACGCCCAGAACACCCAGGGTACGAACGCGGCGCCCGTGGCTTTGTTCACCGCGACCCCACCGACCGGCCCCGCGCCGCTCGACGTGGTGTTCGACGCATCCGGCTCCTCGGACCCGGACGGCGACAGCCTGACCTATGCCTGGGACTTCGGAGATAGCGCGACAGAGACGGGCGTCTCCGTCCACCACAGCTATGCGAGCGGGTCGTACACGGCGCGGCTGACGGTCTCCGACGGCACGAACACCGACAGCGTCACGACCACGATCACCGCCACGGGCAACCACGCCCCGGTCGTCGCCAACGAGATCGTGAGCATCCCGATCAACACGCCGGTGACCTTCAACGCTCTCCAGAACGACTTCGATCCGGACGGCGACCTCTTGACCCTGTCCGGCCCCACGAGCCCAGCCCATGGAACGCGGTCGTGCGCCAGCGACGGGCAGTGCACGTACACCCCAGGCCTGAACTACACGGGCAACGACGCCTTCGACTACACCGTCTCAGACGGGAACGGTGGGGCGACCACCGGGTCGGTGGCGATCACCGTCCGCCCGGCCGATGACGGGAACAATCCGCCGGTCGCGGTCGACGATGACGTCAGCGTGGTCGCCGGCCACACGAACCTGGCCTACACCACGCTCAACGATTTCCGATCCGGACGGCGATCCCCTGACGTCGACGCTCCTGACCACGCCCGACCACGGGACCGCGGTCTGCAACTACTACTCGTGCAACTACACCGCCGACCAGGACTACAGCGGCCCCGACACGTTCGATTACACGCTCGCCGACGGCCACGGCGGGATCGACGTCGGGACGGTCAACGTTATCGTCACCGCCGAACACGCCCCGGTCGCCCGCGACGATGTCCTCACGACCCGCGAGAACGCGCCGACCCCGCGAATCGTCAACCTCTTCACCAACGACACCGACGAGGACTTCGACGTCCTGACGGTCACGGCGTACACCGATCCCGCGCACGGCTCGGTGGACTGCTCCCCGACCGGTCTCTGCTCGTATTCGCCGGACGCTGCCTACCTCGGGATGGACTCGTTCGACTACACCGCCAGCGACGGCTACGGCAAGTCGGCGTCAGCGTCCGTCGAGATCACGGTCACCCCGAACCATCCGCCCGAAGCCGGAGACGACGCGACCCAGACGCCCAAGATGCAGCCGGTCGTCGTGTTCGTGCTAGGGAACGACCTCGACCCCGACGCCGATCCGTTGACCATCACAGGGGCGACCTCGGCAGCGCACGGCGATGTCGACTGCTCGCCCGGCAATGTCTGCACGTACACGCCCGACCCGTCGTTCGTGGGGCACGACGCGTTCGACTACACCGTCAGCGACGGCACCGCCAGCGACGTCGGCCACGTCGATGTCGAGATGTCGGGCTGCCTGTGCGAGGGCTGGGGCGCGGCGGACGCCGCACCGGCTCGCGGTCGACGGCGGGGCCGTCCACCTGAACGTCGAGCGGTTCGATGTCACCGCCACGACGGCCGTCTCGGTGTACTTCGACGACACCCTTCGGGTCACTCAGCCACCCGTCGCCCAAGCCGCCCTCCGGTTCGACAGCAACCAGGGATTCGCCACGGCGAACCCGCTCGGTGGGCCGGTCGACCTCGGCTTCACCGGTGACTTCGTGGACGCCGGCCCGAATGACCACGGGGCGTTGTTCGACTTCGGTTTCGGAGCACTCGATGCCGGCACGTCGACCACGTTCAACATCTTCTACGGCGGGGCGGCCAGTGAAGCAGCCGCCGAGACGGCGATCAACGCCGTCGGCGCCGAGGTCTTCTCGATGGGCGAGCCGAGCACCGAGGACGGCCCCACGCTGGGGACGCCGAACACGTTCATCTTCGCCTTCGGCTCGGTCGGCGGCGACCCGATCTTCTCCCCGATCGCTGTCGACGACACGCTCATCACCACGATCGGAGTCCCGGGCAGCGTCTACGTCCTGGGCAACGACAGCGACCCGGACGACGATCCGTTGACCGTGACCACGCTGACCCCGACGGCGGCCCACGGCACGGTCGCGTGTACTGCTGCGGGTCTCTGCACGTACACACCAGCCGCCGGCTACAGCGGTCCGGACTCCTTCGACTACGACATTAGCGACGGCAACGGCGGCTCCGACACCGGGACCGTCCTGGTGACCGTCGCGAGTGGCAACCAGCCACCGGTCGGGACGCCGGACGCGTATTCGACGCCCCGCGACACGGTCCTCACCGTGCCCGCCCTGACCGGGGTCTTGTCCAACGACACGGATGCGGATGGCGACACGCTGACCGCGACGAAGGTCGCCGACCCGACCCACGGCGTCGTGACCGTGGCCGCGGATGGGTCCTTCGTCTACACCCCGACGGCCGGCTATGTCGGCCCCGACGCGTTCACCTACAACGTCGGTGACGGCACGGCGACGGTCGGCCCGGTGACGGTGTCGCTCACCGTGACCAAGGTCAACCGAGCCCCGACACTCCAGGCGATGACCGACCGGACGACCCCCGAGCTGGCCCTCTTCAACCTGACCGCGCTGGGATCCGATCCGGACGGTGACGCGCTGACCTACTCGTTGCCCGTCGGCCCGTCGGGTCTGACAATCAACGTGACGTCGGGCGTCCTGTCATGGACCCCGACCGAGGCCCAGGGACCCGGAACCTACGACGTCACCGTGCGAGTCGGTGACACCGCGATCCCGGCCCTGGTCGCCGAGGTCTCGTTCAAGATCACCGTGAGCGAGGTGAACCTGCCGCCTGTCGTCGACCCGATCGCGGATACGTCGCTCGTGGTCGGGGTGCCACTCGGCGTCGATGCCAACGCGACGGATCCCGATGTCCCGGCGAATGCGCTCGTGTTCAGCCTGCCCACGGCGCCGGCCGGTGCCTCGATCAACGCGTCGACCGGCGCCGTGTCCTGGACCCCGCTCGTCGCGGATGTCGGGCCGCATGCGTTCACCGTTCGAGCGACCGACAACGGCTCGCCCGGGCTCTCCGACGACGAGGACTTCGTCGTCACGGTCACGCCGCCCCGAACACCGCCCCGACGGTCGACGCCGGGCGCGACGTGAGCGGTTCCGAAGGTGGCCCGATCGCCCTCGACGGGACGGTCACCGATCCGGACGCTGGCGACACCGTGACGACGACCTGGTCGTACGTCGCGGGCGGCGGGGTCGACGCCGGGGCGACCTGCGCGTTCGCGAGCGCGACCTCGATCGACACGACGATCACCTGCACCGACGACGGCTCGTACACGTTGACCCTGAGTGCGAACGACGGCCACCACGCCGCCGTCACGGACACCGCCACGGTCACGGTCGCGAATGTCAAGCCGGTCGTCCACATCACCGCGCCGACGGCGGGCTCGAGCTTCGCCAGCGGTGCCGTCGTCGCGCTCTCGGCGACCGTCACGGATGCCGGCGCGAACGATACCCAGACCTGCGCGATCGATTGGGGCGACGGCACATCGAACCCGGGCGTCCTGGCTGCCGGGGTCTGCACGGCCAGCCACACCTATGCGGCAGCTGGACCCAGGACGATCGGAGCCAGCGCGACCGACGATGACGGCGGTGTGGGCACCGATGCCGTCGGGATCACGATCACGTCGCCCACGGCCGGACCCTGCTCGCTGACCGACCCGACCTCGGTCGTCGAGCGGATCAATCCGCCGGTCTCGGTCAAGCTCGACAAGCTGACCAGCAACACCTGCGTCCGTCTCTTCGACGAGCGCCAGGACCTGCGGCTCGACAAGGTCCTCAAGGTCGACATCTCCAAGCCCGGGACCTACGACGAGCCGCGTGATCTCACGCCTGCCTCGCTCCCGATCGGGACGGTCGTCGACAGCCACTTCCTCCATGCCGACAACATCGGCAGCGCCAAGATCCGGCTCATCGGCAGCGTCACGTTCGACGCCGACATCCTCGGGGTGATCGTGACCGACGGCGGCCTCGACAAGAGCGACTGGGTCGGCAGTCCGACGACCGCCTACCCGGCCAAGCTCCAGCTCCGCGGGCTCGAGCTGACCGGTCCGCCGGCCAACGGCGGCGACCTCGTGACGATCAGCGCCGATCGCCGGACGATCACGTTCAACGTCGGCTTCTCGACCGTCCTCGACTCGATCCGGGTGCTGACGGCCAACCCCACGGCCGGACCCTGCTCGCTGACCGACCCGACCTCGGTCGTCGAGCGGATCAATCCGCCGGTCTCGGTCAAGCTCGACAAGCTGACCAGCAACACCTGCGTCCGTCTCTTCGACGAGCGCCAGGACCTGCGGCTCGACAAGGTCCTCAAGGTCGACATCTCCAAGCCCGGTACCTACGACGAGCCGCGTGATCTCACGCCTGCCTCGCTCCCGATCGGGACGGTCGTCGACAGCCACTTCCTCCATGCCGACAACATCGGCAGCGCCAAGATCCGGCTCATCGGCAGCGTCACGTTCGACGCCGACATCCTCGGGGTGATCGTGACCGACGGCGGCCTCGACAAGAGCGACTGGGTCGGCAGTCCGACGACCGCCTACCCGGCCAAGCTCCAGCTCCGCGGGCTCGAGCTGACCGGTCCGCCGGCCAACGGCGGCGACCTCGTGACGATCAGCGCCGATCGCCGGACGATCACGTTCAACGTCGGCTTCTCGACCGTCCTCGACTCGATCCGGGTGCTGACGGCCAACCCGAGCCCATAGGCGCGGTCGCAGGTCGCAGCGACTGCGTCAGAGGACGAACCGGAGACGGACCGTCGCCCTACCCGAGGGCGTGCGCTCTACCTCCGGTCAGGACACCGGTTGCGGCATCTGGGCGGCGAACGCCTGCATCAGGTCCGGTGACGTGATCGGGTCGTCCTCGACGATCCGGCCGTCGGCGAGACGGTAGTAGGTCAGGCCGCGAGCCTCGATCGCCTGCCCGTCGGGAAGGGTGATCGCGTAGTCGAACCGGGCGACGACCGCGTCTCCTTCGGCGACCAGTGCCCGGATCTCCATCCGCCCGCCGGGACCGGCCGAGTTGGCGCTGAGCCATTGCTTGAAGGCCGCGCGGTCCATGCCCCCCATCCCGACGTTCACGTAGTTCGGGCCGAGGAGCTCATCGACCAGGTCGACGTTGCCCCCGACAAGGACCTCGTTGATGAACCGGCTGACGACGGCCTTGTTCTGCTCGATCGACATCTCGATCCTCCTCGGCGGGCTGACTTCGAGTCGAGTATGGACCTGCCGGCGATGACCACCCCGGCGACCACCTACTTGAAGGCGGCGACGACCTTCTCGACGAGGGCGGGATCCGAGGACGTCAGGATGATCACGGCGTCGCCCTGGTCGAACAGGTAGTCGAGCGAGCCCTCGTCGTGGTAGTCGACGACCGTGACGGACTTGCCGCCGATCGTCTTCGTGGTCGTCGTCGCGCCCGAGGTCGAGCCCTCGAGCCAGGTCGTGATGAGCTCCTGGCGGAGCTTGGCGGCGGCGATCCCGTCGGCCCGGACGGCGGTCATGCTCGCGTCGACGGTCGAGGTCGGGTCGTAGGACGCCGCGAACTCGAGCTTGTCCGACGACGAGCCGTTGTCGCCCAGCCACTTGAACAGGGCGTCGGCCGACGGGTCGCCGGACATCACGTCGGTCGCGGTCGTGCTCTCGCGGGTGAACGCGCTGCCCTCGACGGTCGCGGGCAGGATCGCCTCGAGCGCGGGGAACAGGTGGGAGGGCGACTCCTCGGGGACGTCGGTCCCGAGGTCGTCGGACGCGGCGGCACCATCGTCGGAGGCGATCGGCTCGTCGGTCGCGTCGGGCTCGGCGCTGGAGGTGTCGGCGATGGCGGTCTCGCCCGCCGCGATCATCGCGTCGTCGATCGCGCCGGCGACCTGGTCGATCTCGTCCGGGGTCACGCCCTGCGCCGCGAGCGACGCGACGAGCTCGCCGCGTCGGAAGTAGACCGAGGTCGTCGTCCCGCTCGCGTCCTTCGCGGCCAGCGCCTCGTCGCCGATGCCCGGGCCGAAGTCGACGTCGCTCCCGCCGGCGGCCAGGTCGGCCTCGTGCGAGCGGGTGATGACGAGATGGCCGTCCGATCCGTAGCAGCTGACGCGGACGTTGAGGACCGGTGCGGCGGTCGTCGCGCCGGATGCGGCCGGGCCGGTGAACTGCGCGCCGTAGCCGTCGGTGTAGAAGCCGCTGCCGCTGACCGTCCAACCCTCGGGGAGCGCGTCGCTCGTCGGCAGCGCCTCCCAGGCGATCGACCGACACGACGGCGTCGGGCTGGCCCCGGCCGTGCTCCCGCCCGACCGGCTCATGCTCACGAGCAGGGACGTCCCGGCGAGGACGAGCGCGAGCCCGGCCAGCAGACCGACGACGATCAGCGTGCTGCCGGTCTTCCGCGGCGGCGGCTCCTTCGGTCGACCTTTGCGGCCGCCGCCGACGCCGCGCTCGACGGGCGCGACCTCGGGTCCGGGGGTTGAGCTGGGTCGGGGGGCCGAGCTGGGTCCGGGCGTGGAGCTCATCGGGGCACGGTCATGTCGGGCCAAGTGTGCCCGAGCCGGCCGAAAGCGTCATGACAGCCGGCTGAGGGTCGGTTTGCGGCGCGGCACTCACCCGCCGAGACCGCTCAGCCCAGGAGCTCCCGCGCCTCGACGAGGTCCCGGGTCTCGAAGCCCTCGGTGAACCGGTCGTAGACGGCCCGAAGCGCGCTACCGTCGTCGGTCTCGCCGAGGGCGCGGCGGTAGCGCAGCAGCCGTGTCTCGGCCTGGAGCTCGACCATCATCCCCGACATGCGCCGGGCCATCTCGAGGCTCGTCTGGTAGGACGCCTCCGGCGAGCCCGCGGTCCCGCCGAGGCCGAACCGCACGTCACCCTGGACCAGGTGGAACAGCGCGCCCGAGGCGTGGTCGCCCTCGGTCTCCAGCAGCTCGTCGAGGATCGCGAGCGCTTCCGTGAGCTGACCCGCGCCGGCGAGAGTCGCGGCCTGGACGAAGCGCAGGAACGGCCAGAAGATCGGTGGCGAGCGCATCCCCTGGTATTGGGCCATGCCCTCGCTGACCTTGGCCAGGCCGTCGGCCGGACGGCCGAGGAACGCCTCGGAGGCGCCGGTCAGGACCGTCCCGACCGCCCGCCAGATCGGGAAGTCGTGGTCCGCCACGACCTCGAGCAGCTGGCTCGCCCGCTCCTGGACGAGCAGGGGTTCGGATCGCCACAGGTGCAGGAACGCGGAGTGGAACAGCCCGTAGGCCAGCGAATAGGGATCGGCCTCGCGAGCGATCGCGACGCCACGGTTCGACCGTTCGACCGCGCGGTCCGGGTAACCGAGCAGGAACAGGATGAACCCGGAGGCGGCAAGACAGGAGACCCGCGGGTCCGTGCCGACCCGAAGCCGGCGCGCTCGATAGGTCGGCGACTCGAAGGCTTCCACACCGCGGTCCAGCGCTGCGATGGCGCCGTGGAGGTCGCCCGCGAACATCAGAACGGTCCCCAGGATGAGGTGCCATCCAGTCGCATCCCTTGATCGTCCTGGCTCTCGCCGAGCCGGAGGATCTCCTGGCCGACGTCGGCCGCCTTGCCGATCTCGGTCCCACCGATGTAGAAGCGCGCGAGATCGCGCAGGACCGGGTAGATCTCGGGCCGGGTCCGCTCGCCCTCGAAGAGCGCGAGCGCCGCGGCGTAGGCGTCCTCGACCTCGGCCGTGTAGCCCTTGATCGCCATCAGCGCCCGGGCGTAGCTCGTGCGGAGCCTGACCTCCCGGAGCGATCGCTCCGGGCTCGACGGGGACGTCGCGAGGAGGTCGAGCAGCTCGGTCGTGATCGCCGTCGTCGACTGGTAGCGACCCTGGACGTGGTAGACGAGCCAGAGGCTCTCGATCAGGCGGTCGAGCTGCTCGAGGTCGCCCGTCGAGACCCAGTGGCGCCAGGCCACGGTCAGGTTCTCGGCCTCGGCGACCATCGCGACCAGGGCCGGCTCGCCCTCCTCGCTGGTGGCGTCCGCCAGCTTCCGTTGGGCGAACGCTGTGAAGTAGGTCGCGTGCGCCAGGCGGCCCGCCGCCGCCAGGTCGGGCTGGTCGGCCAGCCGCTCGGCGGCGAACTCGCGGATCGTCTCGAGCATCACGAAGCCGCCGGTCGCATCCCCGCCGTCCGCCGGTCGGATGAGGCTCTTCTCGAGCAGCGACGTGAGTCCCTCGATCGGATCCGCACCCGTGGCCGCCGTCAGGCCGGCGTCGGTCGCGACCTGCTCGAGGGCGTCGGTCCGGATCGTCGCGAACACCGACAGGAGCTCGAAGAGCCGCTGCTCGCCCGGCGCTCAGCAGCTGGTAGCTCCAGTCGATCGTCGCGCGGAGCGTCTGCTGACGGGCCGGGAGGTCGCGGGCGCCGCGATCGAGCGTCCCGAGCCGGCTCGTCAGCCGATCCCGCAGCGTCTCCGGCGAGAACACGTTGATCCGTGCGGTGGCCAGCTCGATCGCGAGGGGCAGCCCATCGAGCCGGCGACAGATGTCCGCGACGGCGGCCGCGTTGTCGTCGGTCAGGCCGAAGTCCGGGCGGACGTCCCGGGCGCGCTCGACGAACAGCTGGATCGCCTCGAACCGGCTGATCGACTTCGCGGACTCCTTCGTGAGGGCCTCGGCCGGCAGCGACAGCGGCGGGACCGGGTAGAGATGCTCGCCGCGGATGTGGAGCGCCTTCGCGGCTGGTGATCAGCAGCTTGAGCCGGGGGCAGGCTTCGAGGAGCTCGGCGATCGATCCCGGCGGCCGTCGTCACCTGCTCGAAGTTGTCGAGGACCAGGAGGGCCGGCTGGTCGCGCAGTCCGCGCTTGAGCTCCTCGAGCAGGGGCTGCTCGCGCGTCTGGGTCAGTCCGATGACCCGGGCGATGGCCGCCAGCGCCGTCTCCGTGTCGGTGACCGCCGCGAGATCCACGAAGAAGACGCGGTCGTTGAGACGCTCGAGCTGATCGGCGGCGGCGCGGATCGCCAGCCGGGTCTTGCCGCTGCCCCCGGGCCCGATGAGCGTGATCAGGCGGATCGCGGTCCGACGACAGCTGGTCCGCGATGCTCTGCAGCTCCGCCTCCCGGCCGACGAACGCCGACGCGGGGATCGGCAGGTTGTTCGGCCGGTGGTCGAGCGTCCGCAGGCCGGGGAACTCGCGGACCAGGTCCGGGTGCGCGAGCTGGAACAGCCGCTCGGCGCGGTCGAGGTCCTTGAGCCGGTGCTCGCCGAGCTCCGCGAGCGTGGCCCCGTCGGGAAGCTGGTCCTTCGCGAGGACCGACGCGGTCTCGGACAGCAGGACCTGGCCGCCGTGACCCACGGCACCGATCCGGGCGGCGCGATGGACCTCGATCCCGACATAGCCGTGGCCCTCGACGCGCGCTTCGCCGGCATGGATCGCCATCCGGACCCGGACCGGTGCGCCGTCGGGCCAGTCGTGGGCGTCGAGTGCCTGCTGCGCCTCGAGCGCGCAGGCGATGGCATCGGACGTGCTGGCGAAGGCCACGAAGAACGAGTCGCCCTGCGTGTCGACCTCGACGCCGTGCCAGCGCTCGAACGCTGAGCGGAGGATCGCCCGATGGGCGAGGAGGACCTCGGTGTACGCCGTCGCCGAGCTGCGACAGGAGGCGCGTCGAACCCTCGATGTCCGTGAACAGGAACGTGACCGTGCCGCGCGGAAGCTCGGGCACCGTGACGGCGCCCGCCCGCACCGGCTCATCGATCTGCGGCATCCTGGTCCGCCTGCCCCCGGCCAAGCCCCCGCTGGGATCGCGGGCAGCACGTGTGCGGGCGAGACCCCAGGTCGGACTCGCAGGATACCCCTAGCGTGTCAGTCCGACGAGCGCACGATCCGTGCGCCGCCGTTGGTCAGTGCTCGACGACCTTCGGGAGCGTGCCCGCCGCCGCGATCCAGTCGGTGATCTCCGCCTCGTTCGGGGTCCTCCGGACGATGCCGGGCCGGGCGGCGATGACCTCCTGGACGGTGATCGCCAGGTTGGCCGGATTGCGCTGGGCCAGCTCGGCGGGCGAGTCGACGCCGGCAGCCTCGAGCAGGTCGCTGTACTGCGGCCCCACGCCCGGGACGCGCATGAGATCGACGATGTCGACCCACTCGAGGATGAGCTTGCTGCTGATGCCGGTCGCGGCGGCGATCCGCTCGCGGTCGTGCGGCTTCGCGCCGGCCGTGAGCAGGTCGTCGGTGGTCTTGATGCCCGCCGCGGCAAGCTTCTCGGCGTTGGCCTGACCGATCCCTTCGCACGTCCCCGATGTTCATGTGATGGGCGGCGTGCGGCTCCTCGCCGGTCGCGGCCGAAGCCATGACGGGCGGCGCCGCGGCCGGCTCCGGATCAGCCGTGACGGCCGCCGCGGCCACCACGGGCGCTGCCGCTGCAGGAGTCGGTTCCGGCGCCGGCCTGGCGGCCTCGACCGCAGCCGCCGCGACGATCGGCGCCGCGACGGGTGCAGGCGCCGGGGCAGGTGCAGCGACGGGCGCAGCCGCCGCGGCCGGGGCAGGTTCGGCCGCCGCGTCGCCTTCGGCGAACGCGGCACGCACGTCGGCGGAGTTCAGGTACCACAGGAGCAGGGCCGGCAGGAGCGCCATCGAGAAGCCGACACCGGTCCCCGGGAACTGGAAGAAGGCGAGGACCGCCTCGAACAGCGCGATGCCCGCGATGATCAGCGCGAAGATCCGTGCCCACGACTGGAGCGTCCACAGACCGATGGCGACGAGGAGCCAGACGATCCCGGTGAGGATGGCGAGCCAGCCCCAGAGCCCGACACTCTCGACTCGCGGGAGGTCGCCGAGCGCCCCGAACCAGTCGAAGCCGAGGACGCGCAGGCCGAAGAACAGATGACCGAAGCCGGCCAGTGCAGCGAAGAAGCCGAGGACCGCGATCAGGACGGGCGGGTTCTTCATGGTGCGTTCCTCCAGCACTTTCGACGTCCGCGCCAGGCGGGCGAACGGGCGTCGGTCGCGGCTTGTGTCAGCTCGGGCGGACGCCGCCCATAGTAGAGGACCGGACGGCCCGGAATCGAGCCCCTACCCGCGGTTCGGCCGCTCCCCGGCTCAGGCGGCCTGCCCGCTCGCCGATTCGAGGCCGTCGTCCGCCTCGTCGGGCGCGTCGGTCTGCAACCGCGATGGGAGGCCGCCCGTGAACGCCAGGGAGGCGAGCGCGAAGAACGCGGCGGCCAGGAGGCCGGCCTTGAGCGACCGGAGCTGGGCCTGCTCGTAGTCGTCGACGATCGCCGCCGTCGTCGCCGCATCGAGCCCGGCCTGTTGGGCCGCGGCCTCGATCTCGGTCGAGGCGACGAAGTCGAGGCCCGAGCCGGCGGCCACGCCGAGCTGCGACTGGACCTCGGCGCTGATCCGCGGGTCCGACTCGATCTTCGCGATGAACGTGCTCGTCAGGCCGGCCAGCACGATCGCCCCGATGAGGGCGACGCCGAGCGACGATCCGAGCTGCTGGCCGGTGTACTGGAGGCCGCCGGCCTCGCCGCGACCCGACGCATCCACCGACGACTGGACGACGAGGCCGAGCTGCGACGCGATGAGTCCCATCCCGACACCGAGGAGGCCCATCGACACCGCGAACCCGAGATCGCCGAGGTCGGGCTGGATCGTCGCCAGCAAGGCGAACGCGGCGATCGCGCTGATCACCAGACCGAGGCGCGTGATCGACCGCACCGGGAACCGGTTCGACAAGCGCGACCCGACGGCCGAGGTGATGAACATCGTGATCGAGACGGGCAGCATCTTGATCCCCGTCTGGAGCGCGTCGAGACCGAGGACAAGCTGCAGGTAGAGCGGGATCGTGAAGAAGATGCCCATGAGGATCAGGTTCTGGCTGAACAGGCCGATCAGCCCGGATCGGAGGGGCGGGATCTTCAGCAGGTCGAGGTGGACGAGCGGATCGCTCCCGATCGACTCCCGATGGCGCTGCCACTGGACGAAGGCCCACAGCAGGATCGCGCCGCCGGCGATCACGAAGAGCGTCGGTGCGAACCCGAACGGGGTGAACGGCGCGTCCTTCGGCTCGACGAGACCCCACGTGGTCGACTGGAGCACGCCCAGGACGATCGCCCCGAGACCGGCGGCCGAGAGGACGGCGCCGACGACGTCGAGCCGCGGCTTCGGGCCGACTCGCAGGGCATCGTCGACGAAGCGGACCATCGCGAGGATGCCGATCACGATGACGACCTCGCCGATGAACACGACCCGCCAGCTGAGCTCGGTCGTCGCCCAGCCGCCGACGATCGGACCGATCGCGATGCCGGCTCCGGCCACGCCGCCGATGACGGCGTAGGCGACCTTGCGCTCCTTGCCTTCGAAGTTGCCGGCGATCAGGGCGGCCATCGCGGGCAGCACGAGCGCGGCGCCGATGCCCTCGAGGATCGACCAGCCGAGTGCCAGCTGAGCGACCGTCTGCGAGAACGCGGTGAGGGTCGAGCCGCAGGCGTAGATGACGAGGCCGATGACGAAGGCGCGGCGGCGGCCGATGATGTCGCCGATCTTGCCGCCGGCCAGCATCAGCATGGCCATGACGAGGCAGTACAGGGTGATGACCGCCTGGATCGTGGTGACCGTCGTGTCGAAGTCGGCGACCAGCTGGCTGATCGAGACGTTCATGACCGACTGGTCGAGGACCATGATGAACTGAGCGCCGGCGAGCGCGATCAGGGCGGATCGCTTCACGGGTCCTCCTCGACGGTCCTCGGCAGTCGGCCGACGCCTCGGTTCGAGCGCAGCATAGGGCGCCGGTACAAGGCCGCGCGCGCCATGTCGCCCCGCCGGTTCCCTCTCACCAGCCGGCCCGTGCGGGGCCGCGGTCACGTTCGGACCCGCTATCCTCCGCGTGAGGCCGGCGGTGCCCTTCGCCGATCGGCAGGGAGACGACACGCGCGTGATCTGCTCGAACTGCGGCACGGAGAACCTGCCCGGCGCGCGGTTCTGCATGGAGTGCGCGACCCCGCTGGCGGTCACCTGTCCGAATTGCGGAGCGTCGAACCCGCCGGCGGCCAAGTTCTGCTCCGAATGCGCGACGCCGCTGGCCGGCGCGGCCGCGGCACGGACCGGGGCCGGCGGCACGGCCTCGGCGGTCGGCCGCCACCGCCGGGTCAGCGGCCTCCGCGCCTGCCGTCGGCCGGAGCCTCGGCCCAGCCCCCGGCCCACGAAGCGGTCACCGAGCGGCGCCTCGTCAGCGTGCTGTTCGCCGATCTCGTCGGCTTCACCGCGTTCTCCGAGGGGCGCGATGCCGAGGAGGTCCGCGAGCTCCAGGACCGCTACTTCACGACGGTTCGCGAGGTCATCGCCCGCTACGGCGGCACGGTCGAGAAGTTCATCGGCGACGCGGTCATGGCCCTGTGGGGCGCGCCGATCGCCCACGAGGACGACGCCGAGCGCGCCGTCCGGGCGGGCCTCGATCTCGTCGACGCCGTCCGCGTCCTTGGTCCGGGCATCGAGGTCCGGGTCGGGGTCCTGACCGGCGAGGCGGCGGTCAACCTCGGCGCGACCGACCAGGGGATGGTCGCCGGCGACATGGTCAACACCGCGAGCCGGCTCCAGAGCGCGGCGCCGCCATCGACCGTGCTGGTGGGGGAGGCGACCCAGCGGGCGGCCAGCGACGCGATCGCGTTCGAGGCGGCGGAGGACCAGATCCTCAAGGGCAAGACCAGTCCTGTGCCGGCCTGGCGAGCGATCCGCGTCGTCGCCCAGGTCGGCGGCGTTGGCCGGAGCGAGGCGCTCGAGGCGCCGTTCGTCGGACGCGACGAGGAGCTCCGCCAGCTCAAGGACCTGTTCCACGCGACCGGTCGCGAGGGCAAGCCACGGCTCGTCAGCGTCATCGGACCGGCGGGAATCGGCAAGTCGCGCCTCGCCTGGGAGTTCCTCAAGTACGTCGACGGGCTGGTCGAGGGCGTCTGGTGGCACGACGGCCGGAGCCCGGCCTACGGCGAGGGGATCACGTTCTGGGCGCTCGGCGAGATGATCCGCGGCCGAGCGCACATCCAGGAGACCGACGACGAGCCGACGACGCGGGCGGCGATCACGGCGATGCTCGAGGAGCACGTCCCGGATCCCGCCGAGCGGGTCTGGATCGAGCCGGCGCTGCTGTCGTTGCTCGGGCTCGAGTCGGGGGCCGGCTCGCAGCAGCTGTTCGGCGCCTGGCGGACGTTCTTCGAACGCCTGGCCGAGCAGGGCCCGGTCGTGATGGTCTTCGAGGACTTCCATCACGCCGACTCGGGGCTGCTCGACTTCGTCGACCACGTGATGGAGTGGAGCCGGACGGTCCCGATCCTCATCGTGACGCTGGCCCGGCCCGAGCTGCTCGAGCGCCGGCCCGACTGGGGCGCCGGCAAGCGCAGCTTCGCGTCGATCCACCTCGAGCCGATCCCGGTCGAGGCGATGCGCGAGCTGCTCGCCGGCCTGGTGCCGGGCCTGCCGACCTCCGCCCGCGACGCGATCGTCGCCCGCGCCGACGGCGTGCCGCTGTACGCGGTCGAGACCGTCCGGATGCTGCTCGCCCAGGGCCGACTCGTGCTCGAGGACGGCGTCCACCGCCCGGTCGACGACCTCGACCGATGTGGCCGTCCCGGAGACGCTGACCGCGCTGATCTCTGCCCGGCTCGACGAGCTCGACGCGGCGGATCGGTCGCTGGTCGCCGACGCTGCCGTGCTCGGCCAGAGCTTCACGCCGGCGGCGGTCGCGGCGGTGTCGGGCACGGATCCGGTGGCGACTCGAGCCGCGGCTCCGGGCGCTGGTGAGGCGCGAGCTCCTCATCCAGCAGGTCGACCCGCGCTCGCCCGAACGCGGCCAGTACGCGTTCGTCCAGGCGCTCATCCGCGAGGTCGCCTACAACACGCTCTCGAAGCGCGACCGCAAGGTCCGCCATCTCGCCGCGGCCCGCTTCTTCGAGACGCTCGAGACCGACGAGCTGGCAGGGGCCCTGGCCGGCCACTACCTGGCTGCCCATGGCTACGCGGCCGAAGGACCCGAGGCGGACGCGCTGGCCGCCCAGGCCCGGGTCGCGTTGCGCGGGGCGGCTGAGCGCGCGGCGGCGCTCGGTTCCCATCAGCAGGCGATCGCGTTCCTGGAGCACGCGCTCGCGGTCAGCCCGGACGCCGTCGATCGGGCCGATCTCTACGAGCGGGCGCGGGTGTCCGCGATGCAGGGTCTGTCGGGGGTCATCGCCGAGCGGCTCGCCCTCGGCGCCCTAGAGGCACAACGCGAGCTCGGGGACCGTCCGGCGATCGCGATGGCGACCGCGAACTACGCCTTCGCGATCCAATTCTTCGTGACCGACGCTGAACGGCTGCTCGGGATCATGCTGCCCGCCTGGGAGGAGTTCCAGGACCTCGAGGAGACGCCGGCCGGGGTGGCCCTGATGTTGTTGGTCGCGGCCGCCCAGACCTACGCGCTCGAGGACCAGATCGCGCTCGGATGGATCGAGCGCGCGCTGCCGATCGCCGAGCGTCTTGACCTGCTCGAGCTGTTGGCGGTCGGGTTGCAGCGGATGAGTGGCATCCTGTGGCGGCTCGAGCGGCCGCGGCAATCGCTGATCATCCTGCGCGGCGTGCACGAGATGGCGGTCGCGAACGGCCTGACCGACGTCGATCGCAACAGCCGGACGTCGCTCACGTTCTACGAGCAGTTCCTGGACCCGCGTGCCGGTCTCGCCGCCGCGCGCGAGGGGCTCGACATCGCGGGTCGAGTCGGGTCGCTCAACTACGGCTTCTTGATGGTCGGCAACGCGTGCCAATGCGCGATGCGGACGGGGGAGTGGGACTGGGCCGCGGCGCTGCTCGACGACTGGCTGTCGAACGAGATCACCGGTGGCTTCTTCCTCGAACTCTTCGTCGATCGGGCGATCCTGACGGCCCTTCGCGGTGGCGATCCTGCCGCGGACATCGCCGAGGCGGAACGACTGGTCGTGGACTTCCAGGGCGATTCCCAGTACCCGTCCTATGTCCATCTGAGCCACGCCTGGGCGGCGTTCGTCGAGGGGCGGTTCGATGAGGCGACCACGCAGGCTGTGGCGGCGATCGATCTCACGAACTTCTTCGCCCCGATCAGTGGAGCCCTGGCGGTGCGAGCCGCGCTCTGGGACCGCGACGCGGCCGCGACCGGATCGCTGATCACCCGGCTCGAGGGCTCGGTCTTCCGGGGTGGAGCGTTCGGCCTGGATGTCGCGACGCTCAAGGCGGGACTGGCCGCGCTCGAGGGCCGTCGACCGGAGGCGATCGCCGGCTACCGCGACGCGTTCCGCGGCTGGCGCCAGCTCGGCTGCGCGTTCGACGAGGCGATGGCGGTGCTCGACATGGTCCAGGTCCTCGCTCCGACCGAACGCGAGATGGCCGAGGCCCCGGCCGCGATCGAATGGGCCCGGGAGACGTTCACTCGGATCGGCGCGACGCCCTTCGTCGCCCGCCTCGAGGCCGCGCTCTCCGGGTCGGTCGGCGCGTCGGCGTCCGCCCCCGCGTCCGCTCCGGCCGCCGCGGTCGGCACCGCGTCGGAGGTCGGCGCCGAGCGCTGATCCGGGTCAGCCGCCGATCGGGGTCCAGGTCTGGCCGCCGTCGCTCGTAACGAGCAGGACCGACTTCAGCTGGTTCCCGTCACAGAGCGGATCAGGGTAGCCGGGCGAGGAGGGGTCCCGCTCGCAGCGGTGGAAGCCCCAGCCGTGATCCGGGGTCGCCCAGCTCAGCCCCAGGTCCTTGACCATGGACTCGCCGACGACCCTTCGCCAGACGGCCCCGCTGTTCGTCGTGGACCAGACCGCGACGCCATCCCGGTCGGCGAGGACCCAGGTCGAGTCGGACAGGGCCTGCCAGGCCAGGTCTCCGTTCTGCGGCTGTTCCCACGTCTTGAGCAGTCGCCAGGTCTGTCCGTCATCCGTGCTCTCGTAGAGCGCGTCCGGACCATCGGCGATCGCGATCGGCAGCACGATCCGGCCGTAGCCGTCGACCAACGGCGTCCCGGTCACCCACTTCAGGGTCCCAGCGGGCGCGACCTGATCCATCGGGAAGGTCCGCGCTGGCCACGTCTGACCGCCGTCGATCGACAGCCAGAGCCGGTCGGAGAAGGGCACGCCGTCCGCCTTTCCCTCGTTGAGCGCCAACACGCTGCCGCGAGCCGGCGTCGTCTTCGTCTGGCCGGCCGGGAGCTTCCCATCGAACGGACCCACCCAGGTCCGGCCGCCGTCGCTGGTGTGGAAGACGTGGAGCCGCCCGGCATCGCCTTCGAAGAACGTCGCGCTGCCGATCAGGGGCGTGCGGAACGACAGGACGAGGCGCATCCCTCGGTAGGCGTCATCGAAGTTCGCGAGCGTCCAGGATCGTCCGCCATCGTCGGTCGCCCAGATCGCGACCGGATGGCAGTCCCAAGCCCGGAGGATGCAGGTACCCGGCAGCGAGTAGGCGACGTACACGGTCCGATCGTCGACGATGTCGAGCGCCGCGTACGCACCATCGCGGGGAAGTGGCACTTCCGCCCAGGTGCTCCCGCCGTCCTCGGTGCGATAGAGCTGCCTATCCGTCGCCACCCAGCCGACCGAATCCGTGACCAGCCTGGCCTGCGTGACGTCGAGGTCGCCGAACATGTCCTTGTGGACCGGGCCCACGCCGGCCGGCAGCGCCCCGGACGCCGTCGCGATCGGGGTGGCGGATGGGGACGGGCTCGTCACCGGCTCCGCCGAGGCTCGTGGCGACGGGCTCGTCCCGGTCACCTGGCCGGGGTTCGTCGACGGTCCATCGCGCCCGATGCCTGTCACCAGCGGTAGGGCCAGCACAGCGACCGACACGACGATCGCCGCGACGGCGAGCCAGCCGAAAGCCACGACCGGCCGGCTGCGGACGGTCAGTCCTTGCCGCCGGACCGGCGTCCGCGCGACCGCTGCCCGGATACTCGTCCCGAGCGCCGGGTCCGCGCCACGCGGGACGATCTCGGCGAAGGCCGCTCGGATCTCGTGCTGCCAGACGGAGGTCGCGCTCGTGCTCGGTCGTCATCGTCCGTGCTCCTGGTCGTCGTCGTACGCGCTGCGGAGTCGTTCGAGGCCGTAGTGAAGGCGCGACTTCACCGTGCCCTCGCGGATGCCGATCCGTCGGGCGATCTGCTCGACCGTGAGGTCCTCGTAGAACCGGAGGAACACCACGGCCCGGTGCTCCGGCTTCAGCTGCCAGATCGCGGCCCGGAGCGCCTCTCGGCGGACGACATCCTCGTCGTCGTGCGCTGGGCCGGGTGCCTGACGACCCGCGGCCTCGTAGGCGACACGGTCGCGCGTCCGCTTGCGCAGCCGTGAGATCGCGGCGTTGACCGTGATCCGGTGGAGCCAGGCGGTCGACTTGTCGGGGTCGCGCAGCTTGGGCAGCTGGCGCCAGGCGGCGATGAACGCGTCCTGGGTCGCATCGCGGGCCTCGTCCTGGTCGCCGAGGATCGCGACGGCGAGCCGGAAGGACGCGTCGAGCTGGTCGGCCATGAGCCGTTCGAACGCTCCTTCGTCGTCGCCCGCCAGGCCGATCGCAGCCTGCGCCGCTTCCTTCACGCCACCCTCCGAACTCCGGCCAGTAGACGCTGGGCCCGGACGAAACGTTCAGAGGATGCACGACGATCGTTAGCGCGCCGCTTCTTGCGGGCCGTGGCGAGGCAGGGGCGCGGCCGAGCGCCGGTCGCGCCCCCGAGGACGTTCGGTCGGTGATGGCGAGTCAACGCGATCACGTCCGATTCGCGGTCACCTCGCGAGGCGCGGCGTAAGCCGGGCGGAGGACCCCGTCCGTGATGCGAGTCGACGCATCAGGTCGAGGCAGCATTCACCTCGCGACGGCGACGGCCTCGTGCTCTGCGGCGTCGGCCTCGGCCTTCGTCCGATGGATCGTGCCGGGGGCGTGCTCCGGCGGCGCGTAGATCGTGTAGAGACGCAGGTCGGTCGCGCCGGTGTTGACGAAGTTGTGGCGCGTGCCGGCCGGCACGCAGGACGAGCCGACCCGGCCCGACCGCGCTGCTGACGCCGTCGAGGATCGCCTCGCCCTGCCCGTCGACGAACGTCAGGACCTGGTCGACGCCCTCGTGGACCTCCTCGCCGATCTCGCCGCCTGGCGGGATGCACATCACGACGACCTGACTGTGGTCGCCGGTCGCGAGCACCTCGCGAAAGTAGGGGTTGAGTCTCGCCCGCTGGGCGATGTCCTCGTTGAAGATCATGGCTGGCTCCTCGTCGGCGGTGTTCAGGCTCAGCTTGGCACTGATCCGCCCAGCTCGACCGGTGCCGCCTGACCCGTTCCCACAGGCGCCCGGTCACCTTCCCGACCACGGAGTGATGCGCCGACTCGCATCGCCGCGGGATCTTGCCCGACCGTCCGCGTGATGCGCCGACTCGCATCACCGACGGATGTCTTCGAGGCCACGCACGAGCGAACGGCGCGCGACGCGCGACCGCGAACAGCACGCCGGGCGCTCACGGCACGCACGCACGAACAGCCGGCCCGCGGGCATCACGCCCGGGGCCGGCCGAACCGATGACGAGGGAGACGGGTCAGGCGGGCCGAGGCGTCGTCGCGCGTCGGTCGATGCCGATCGCCTGGACGCCCAGCACGATCCAGCCGACCGCGAAGGCCGCGAGCGCGACCGCGAACAGCTCGCCGATCCAGCTGCCGAGGCCGGATGCGCCGACGAAGCCGAGGATCGAGACCACCGAGGCGATCCCGAGCACGGCGGCGCCCGAGCGCGGCAGGGCCCCGGTCCGGTAGGTCACGACCCCGAACAACCCCGAACCGATGAAGACGGCGAGCAACCCGAGGATGAACAGGCCCCAGCCGAACCCGTCTTCGGCATTGATCCGGCTGGCGAATGCCATCATCGCGATCCCGACGGTCGCCACGAACCGTCCCGATCGCCGGCAGCAGGAACGCGGCCCACACGAGCATGGGATGCTCGCGAGCCTGGAAGGCGCTGAGGCCGGCCATCCCGACGAGGAGCGCCACGCTCGCGACCAGCAGAACGAACAGCCCGGGTTCGCCGACGTCCGAGTTGTCGGCGAAGGTCCAGGTGAGTCCGGCGATCCACAGAGCGCCGCCGAGGATGGCGGCGATGCCGCCGAGACGAAGAGTCATCGGGAATCCCTTTCGGTGTTCGGAGACGGCGCCGACACCGCGCAGATGGAGCTGCGCATCGATGGCACCGAGGAGGATGTCGAAGACGTCGAAGGGACCCAGCTGGCGTTCCTCGAGGAGCGCTTCGAACTCGTCGCCGTACCGCGCGCGCCAGCGGGCCGGATAGAGCCGGATGAGCCAGGTCCTCATGGCGTGGTTCCGCTGAGTCGCTCGAGCCCGAGGGCGGCGAACGACGACAAGGCCGTTAGCTGCTCCTTGAGGACGGTCGCGCCGACGCCGGTCAGCCGGTACGGCCGGCGGCGATCGACGACAGCGAGCCCTTCGATCAGCCCGCGCTCCTCGAGCCGGGCCAACGCGGCGTAGAGGGTCCCGGGACCCAGGGGACGTCCGGTCCCGGCCTCCACGTCGGTCATGATCGCGTAGCCGTGCTTGGGCCCCTCGCTGAGGCTGACGAGGATGAGCAGCGCCGGCTCCGCGAACCGGCCGAGCTCCGGGATGTCTGGCTGGGTCATGTGAGGTCTCTTCCTACGATTGACGATATATCGTGCATCGATATATACGCCCGCCTGCAAGCGGATGTCAAGCCCCGGATCGCACCCGGTGCGGATTGACACCGCTCGATCGCAGCCCGCACCATCGGGTCGAGCCGTGGACCACGCCACGCCCCCGCCCACGGAGTCCCCATGACCGGTACCGACGGCCTCGCGCTCGCCACGCGCGGGCTCCACAAGAAGTACGGCTCGCGTGTCGCCCTCGCCGGGCTCGACCTGTCCGTGCCGAGCGGCGTCGTCTATGGCTTCCTCGGCCCGAACGGCGCCGGCAAGACCACGACGATGCGGCTGCTGACCGGCCTGATCCACCCCGACGCCGGCAGCATCGAGCTCCTCGGCCGGCCGTTCGGCCGGCGCGATCGGAAGCACCTGTTCGAGGTCGGAGCGCTCATCGAGTCGCCGTCCTTCTACCCGTATCTGTCGGGCCGCGAGAACTTGCGCGCGCTGGCCGCGACCGGGCCGAAGGTCACCGACACGCGCGTCGACGAGCTCCTCGAGCTCGTGGGTCTGCGCGATCGCTCCAAGGACAAGGTCCAGAACTACTCGCTCGGGATGAAGCAGCGGCTCGGGATCGCCGCGGCGCTCCTCAGCGACCCGCGGCTCCTGCTCCTCGACGAGCCGGCCAACGGGCTCGACCCGGCCGGCATCGTCGCGATGCGCGACACGCTCCGCCACCTCGCCTCGCTCGGCAAGACCGTGTTCGTGTCGAGCCACATCCTCGGCGAGGTCCAGCAGCTCGCCGACGTCATCGGCATCGTGGCGACCGGCCGGCTCGTCCGCGAGGGACCGATCGCCCAGCTGCTCGCCGACCAGGGCGTCATCCGGGTTCGTGTCGCCGAGACCGAGGTCGAAGCCGCGACCCGCGTGCTGACCGGGCTCGTCCCGGACGCGACGGCGGTGACGACCGCCGATACCGACCACGGCTGGTTGTCGGTCGCGCTCCCGGTCGAACGCGCGGCCGACGTCAACCGAGCGCTCGCCCAGGCCGGGATCTACGCCTCGGGCCTCGAGTCCGGCAGCGACCTCGAGAAGCTGTTCCTCGAGCTGACCGGCGGCGAGTCGTCGACCAGCGATGAGGGCACGTTCTTCGGGGTGGCCGGTGGCGACGCTCCGCCCCGCGGCGACGCCCCACCCGGCTGGGGCCAGGGCGGCGGCACCTCCGGCACCTCCGGCACGGACGCCGGCGGGGGAGGTGCCCGATGAGGCTGTTCGTCGCCGGGCTGCGCAAGTTCGCCCGCCGCCCCGTCACGTTCGTGACGTTCGGCCTGCTGATCGGCCTGCTCGCGCTCATCTACATCGCGGTCGGCGCGACCGCGCGTCAGCAGCCGACCCAGCAGGGGAGCCAGGCCGCCCTCCTCCTCGTGACGTTCCCGGCCGCCTACGCCCTCCTGCTGTCCTTCATCCTGGGCCTCGGTGGCCTGTTCGCGATGATCTACGGGGCGGCCATCGCCGGATCCGAGTGGACCTGGGGCACGCTCAAGGCGGCGATCGCCCGCGGCGAGAGCCGGAGCCGCTACCAGCTGCTGTCGTTCGCGTCGATCGCCGTGATCGTCGGGGTCGGGCTCGTGGTCGCCTTCGTCGTCGGGCTCGTCGTGACGGTCATCGCCGCCTCGCTGGCCGGGGTCGGCACGGCCGGGATCGGCGACTCCGACGACGATCCGGACGATCCCCGAGCTGCTCGGCCGCGGCTGGCTCGCGATCGTCGAGGCGACCGCGCTCGGCTTCACGATCGCGACGCTGGCCCGCAGCCAGCTGGCCGGCATCGGGGTCGGCATCGGCGTCTACTTCGGCGAGCAGTTCGCCTCGATCTTCCTGCCCGACATCGTCAAGTACGGCCCGTTCAACGCCGCCAGCGCGGTCGTCGCGACCGCCACCGTGCCGGGCAGCGGCGGGGTCGCCCGGCTCGAACCGAACACGGCCCTGATCGTCGTCCTGGCCTGGCTCGTCGGCGCTCTCGTCGTCACCGCTCTCTTCACCGAGCGCGCCGAGATCACCGGCTGAGCCCGGCCCGCCGCCGCGATGCGCTGACTCGCATCACGGACGAATTCAGCTCGACCGCCGACCCTGTCAATACCCCCCAGGGGTATACAAGGGCTTGACAACGTGGTAGTATTCACCTCGATGCGGCTTGTCAAGGGCTTGACAAGCCGATAGGCATGTCCGGCGCCGCCACGGGACCAAGGGGCGGGAGCACGGACCCGGAGGTGGATTTGGCCGTCGGCGTCGCCGCGGAAGTCAAGAGCAAGCTGAGCGTGGTCGACGTGGTCGGCCAGACCGTCCAGCTGAAGAAGTCGGGCAGCACCTACAAGGGACTCTGCCCGTTCCACGGTGAGAAGACGCCGTCGTTCTATGTCACGCCGGCTCGCGAGAGCTGGAAGTGCTTCGGCTGTGGCCTGGGCGGCGACATCTTCAGCTTCGTCATGCAGCGCGACAGCGTCAGCTTCCCCGAGGCGCTCAAGGTCCTGGCCGCGCGCGCGGGGGTCGAGCTCGACGAGCGGACCAGCCGCGACGACGCCCGGAAGCGCCGCCTGCGCGACGTCCTCGACGGCGCGATCAGCTTCTACCACACGGTCCTGACCGGGCATCCATCGGGCCAGCCCGCCCTCGAGTACCTGCGCGGCCGCGGCTTCAGCGACGAGACGATCGAGCGCTACCAGCTCGGCTGGGCGCCGGGTGGCTGGGAGACGACCAGCAAGCAGCTCATGACGAAGCGCAACGCGACCCCGGACGAGCTCGCGGCCGTCGGGCTGACGACGCCCCGCGGGACGGGCCGGGGCGGCGCCTACGACCGGTTCCGGGAGCGGATCATCTTCCCGATCCGGGACATGAACGGCAACGCGGTCGGACTCGGCGGACGCTACCTCGTCGCCGATGGCGACACCCGCGACCACGGTCCGAAGTACCTCAACAGTCCCGCGACCGCGCTCTTCGACAAGAGCCGCACGCTCTACCTCATCGACAAGGCCAAGAGCCCGATCCGCAAGACCGGCCAGGCGGTGATCGTCGAGGGCTACACCGACGCGCTCATGGCCCACCAGGCCGGCTTCGACAACGTCGTCGCGAGCCTCGGGACGGCGCTGACCCCGGGCCAGGTCGCGCTCCTGACCCGCTATGCGAAGAAGGTCGCGCTGGCCTACGACGTCGACCCGGCCGGCCAGTCCGCCGGCACGTTCGGCGTGACCGAGCTGAACAATCTGATCGGCGAGGTCCAGGCCGATGGCGGCGTCGGGCTGACCGACGTCGGCGTCGTCCGGCTGCCCGAGGGCAAGGACCCCGACGAGGTGATCCGCGAGACGCCCGACCTGTGGCGCGAGGCCGTCCGGACGCCGGACCCGATCCTCACCTATCTCATCGACTATCACGCCTCGCGCGCCGACGTCCGGACGCGCGGAGGGGCGCAAGAAGCTCGTCGACGCCGTGCTGCCGACGCTCCGCCGGGTCGGCGACCCGATGGTCCGCGACACGTACATCCAGCTCCTCGCCCGTCGGTCGACGGTCAGCGAACAGACCCTGCTCGAAGCGCTCCATCGCCGACCGGATCAGGGTCGCAGCGTCGGCGCTCCGGGCGGCGGTGGCCCGGCGGTCGGCGGCGAGCATGCCGGCGCCCGGATCACGCTCGACGCGGTCCGCGCCGCCGCCGAGTCGGTCAGCCCGGAGGAGGTCGTCAAGTCGATCACCCCGGTCGAGGTCGAGCTGCTCCGCCTGCTCCTGCTCCTGCCCGACCAGCAGGCCCGGGTCGAGGACCTCCTCACGCCCGAGGAGCTGCCGTCGACCGTCGCCCGCGTGCTCTACTCGGCGATCCTCGCCGACCGGCGCCTCGGCGCGGCCGCCGCCGGCGATCCCGACGGCACCGGCGTCTTCGAGCGCGGCCGCTTCCTCGAGTCGCTCGACGCGGAAACGCGGGCACTCGCGCTCGGGTTGTATGCGCTCGACCGACCGGACCCGCGCAACCTGCCGTCGCAACGCGTCATCTACAACGTCGACAAGTGCCTCCTCACCCTCGAAGCCGACCGGCTCGAGGAGCGGAGCGCGTGGAACCAGGCGGAGCAGGCCGATGCCGAGCTCCGCGAGGAC
This sequence comes from uncultured Chloroflexia bacterium, assembly GCA_963783135.1. Lineage (GTDB taxonomy): Bacteria > Chloroflexota > Limnocylindria > Limnocylindrales > CSP1-4 > Chersky-267. Next base: position 215,351 of record CAWAMH010000007.1, read on the forward strand.
CAGGAGGCGATGGCTCGCATCCTCGCCGAAGAACGCCAGATCAACGAGGCGCGCCGATCGCTCGATCGCAGGATCGAGCAGACGCGTCTCCTCACCCGACCGACCACCGCCGCCGGCTCGCCGGCGACCACGGCCAGCCGCGCATGACTCACGGAGGGCACTGACCCATGGCACAGGATCTATTGGACAAGCAGCTCGTCGAGGCGGTGCTGTCCGCGCGACCGCGCCGGACGAAGACGGAGATCGAGGAGGCCCGGCTGGCCTCGAAGCGGCCGGGCAAGCCGGACGCACCGGTGTCGGCGGAGGTCCCGCTCGACGACGATGACGACGAGGATCTCGAGGCGGATCTCGAGGTCGGACCGGCCCCCGAGGGCCTGGTCGACGCGCCCGAGGAGGACGTCGCGGTCGACGTCGCCGTCGAGGGCGAGGCCGCCGTCGCGGCGCTGCCGGCCGACGCGCCGGCCAAGCTCGACGCGGCCGAGCTCGAGGAGCCGACCGCCGAGGAGCTCGAGGCGCTCTCGGCCGACATGATCGGGATCGACGATCCCGGTCCGGATGTACCTCAAGGAGATCGGCAAGGTCGCCCTGCTGACCGCCGAGGAAGAGGTCGTCCTGGCCAAGGCGATCGAGCTCGGCGAGCAGCTGGTCGAGGCGCCCTGGAAGGGGATCGTCTCGCTCCACGAGTGGACCCTTCACGACACCGAGCGCAAGACGCGGACCGCCAAGCCGCAGCACCGGCTGCCGTTCGGCGAGGAGGCCCACAAGATGGTCCGGGACGGGATCTCGGACAAGGGTGCGAAGGACCTGCTGGTCGCGACGCCGGACTTCCACCTGGTCAAGGCCGGGCGGGACGTCCAGAGCGACGGGACGAAGACGCTGCTCCGTGAGGCGAAGCACCTCGTCTCGGCCTACAACGAGAAGCCCTCCGCGGACACGTTCCTGCCGCTCCTCGACTGGGCGTACTTCGCGGTCCACAACGGGGACCTCGATTCGCGCGACAACATCGGGCTGCGCGCGATCTACGACTGGTCCCGCGACGACGTCGCCTTCCCGGCGCTCGAGCGCTGGATCCTGGCCGGCAACGACGCGGCCCTGCTCAAGTCGTTCGGCTACGACCCCGAGGTGCCGCTCTCGACCAAGCTCCGCGACCGGAAGGGCGAGCTCGTCCGGATCGGCCGCGACGCCCGCGAGCAGCTGACCTCGGCCAACCTCCGGCTGGTCGTGTCGATCGCGAAGAAGTACATCGGCCGGGGGATGTCGTTCCTCGACCTGATCCAGGAAGGCAACATCGGGCTCATCCGGGCGGTCGAGAAGTTCGACTTCGAGAAGGGCTTCAAGTTCTCGACCTACGCCACGTGGTGGATCCGTCAGGCCATCACCCGGGCGATCGCGGACCAGGCCCGGACGATCCGGATCCCGGTCCACATGGTCGAGACGATCAACCGGCTCATCCGGGTCTCGCGGAACCTGCTCCAGGAGCTCGGCCGCGAGCCGACGGTCGAGGAGATCGCCGAGGCGATGTCGCGCGGCCAGGAGGTCGTGGTCACCCCGGACAAGGTCCGCGAGATCATCAAGGTCTCGCAGGAGCCGGTCTCGCTCGAGACGCCGATCGGCGAGGAGGAGGACTCCCACCTCGGCGACTTCATCGAGGACCGCGGCGCCCTGGCTCCGGCCGAGGCGGCCTCGCACCAGCTGCTCAAGGAGCAGGTCGAGGCGGTGCTGGACTCCCTGACCGGCCGCGAGCGGCGGGTGCTCCAGCTCCGATTCGGTCTCGAGGACGGCCGTGCCCGCACCCTCGAGGAGGTCGGCAAGGAGTTCAACGTGACCCGCGAGCGGATCCGCCAGATCGAGGCGAAGGCGCTCCGCAAGCTCCGCCACCCGTCCCGCAGCCGCAAGCTCAAGGACTACCTCGAGTAAGCGCTTGCCCAGGCCGGCGGCACGCCCGGGGTCGGACACGGTCGCCGGGACGGCGACGACCGTGGAGGGCGTGACATGGAATTGAACGGGACGCTCGGCTGGCTCATCGGCCGCGGTGTCGCGCTGCTCATCGGCGCCGTGCTGCTGCTGCTGATCTATCGGATCGGGGTCAGTGCCATCCACCGCTTCGTGCCCGCCGTCGTGACCGCCCAGGCGACGCACCTCCCGTCCGGGTCGAGCTCGGCCGACGAGGTGGCGAAGCGGACCGGGACGATCGAAGACCTGATGCTCAAGCTCCTGCGCGTGGCCGTCCTCGCCGGGCTCCTCGCCCTGGCGCTGGCCGTCTTCGAACTGTGGGCCGTCCTCGTCGCGATCGTCCTCCTCATCGTGGCCGTCGTGTTCGCCACGAAGGAGGTCGTCCTCGACTACGTGATGGGGTTTCTGATCCTCGTCGAGGGCCCGTTCTTCAAGGGCGATTACGTGGTCGTGCGTGACCTTCCGGGCGCCGAGGGGGTCGTCGAGGAGATCGGCCTGCGCCGGACGCTGCTGCGCGACGCGTTCGGCTCGTCGCATGCCGTCTCGAACGGCTTGGTCCGGTACTCCTCCAACCTCACCCGCGCCTTCTCGGTCGCCGTCATCGAGCTCCATGTCCTGCATGCGGCTGAGCTCGATCGGGCGCTGGCGACCGTGCGTCAGGTCGCGGACGAGATGCGAGCGGACGCCGCCTGGGCGGACCGGTTCCTGCCCGAAGCTCAGACCGACATCTGGGTCACCGGGATCGGCACGGACGGTGCCTCGATCCGGCTCCAGCAGCAGGTCCCGACCGGTAGCCAGATGGCCGTCGCGAGCGAGCTCCGCCGGCGGCTGGCCGCGGCGCTGGTTCGGGAATCGATCGGCACGGGGCGCTGGGACACGCCGCTGCCGATCGTCAGCCAGCCCTCGGTCTCGTCGCCGGGAACGTAGTCACCACGCCGTCGGCTACCCCGTCAGGCCCTTGGCACGCTCGAGGACGAGCTTGGCCAGCGCGATCAGCTGGTCCTTGGACTGGGCGGTGGTCGGGATCCCGATGTCGAAGACGAGCTTGCCCTTCCAGATCGTGATGCCTGCGTAGCCGCCCGGGATGTCGGTCCGGAGCTTGGCCCCGTCGGCGTCCGGGAAGGCGGCCTTTCCGGCGCCCTCGAAGTCGAGCATCGGTGCCGACGCTGCGTCGAACGCTCCCTGGGAGTCGGCCGCGGTGTCGGCCAGGAAGGCGTCGAACTCGACCCCGCCGGTCCCGGCCGACTTCCCGGCATAGACGCAGTAGACGTTGCTGTTGTCGGTGTTGTTCTCGGTGGGTTTCCCGGTGCCGCCGACGCCGACCGCGCCGAAGTCTCCCGGCCCGAGCAGCCCACACAGGTCGTCGCCTGCGGCGACCGGCCCGCCGGTCGTGCCCCCGCCGCCGGCCCCCGCCGCCGGTGCCGGTGACGGGACCGTCGCCGGGCCACCGTACGCGCCGCCACCGGTCGCGCTGGACGCGCCACCGGGGCTCGCCACGGCCGCGCCGCCACCGCTGCTGGCGGTGCACGCGGCGACCATCAGGACGATGAGCGACAGGGCTGCCGCTCGCGATCGGATCGCCATCGTCTGACCCTCCCCCGAGGGCACCGATCGTACGCCGACCCGTTGCCCGAAGCAATCCCGGCGTGCCGTCTTGGGATGCGGCACGAGCGTGCCGTTGGGATGCGGCACGAGTCGGAATCCCGAGCCGATTGCACCAGGTGCACACAACGACCGTCAGACGAACGCCCGCCACCGGCGCGTGCAGCACATGCAACGTGGACGACCGTTCCGGACGTGGTCGGTTCGAGCCATGGCCGCCCTTGCATCCGGTGCAACTACCCGTCGGATTCCGAGCCCGTCGCGGCCGGAGCGGGTCCGACACGTGCACCTGGTGCAAACCGCGGCCGGGTCCGACGGGGCGACGCGGGTCCGACGGGGCCTACGCGGGTCCGACGGGGCCTACGCGGGTCCGACAGGTGCACCTGGTGCAAACAGGGCATGGATCGGACGAGTCGAACCGATCCGGGCCGGCACGGGTCCGACGAGGCGACCACCCATCGGGGCCCACGCGGGCCCGACACGTCCACCCGGTGCAAACCGCGCCCGGACCCGACGGGGCGACCTGCGATCGCGCCCGGCCTTCCCGCCGACCCCCGATCAGAGCGAGACGATCGCACCTCCGCCCGGGTCGACACCGGCGGCGAGCAGTCTTAGGGCTCGCCGCCCATCGACGGGCAGACCAGGCGTCAGCGTCGGGCCCGCCGCTCCAAGGAACGCTCGTGACCGACGCGAGGCGGGCAGGACGAGGATCGCCCCGTCGACGTCGCTGTCGCGGACCTTCGCGTTCAGCCGACGAGCGAGGGCCTGACTGTCGCGCGGGCTGGTCTCGGCCTCGATCCCGTAGCGCCAGTCGCTTCCCGACACGAGCGCATCCCATGCACGCTGGTCGCCGTGACGGGGGAGTGGCACCTCGGTCGCCCAGCGCAGGCTGGGATGCAACCGCCCGCGGAAGCGCGCCAGCAACGCGACATGGGCAGCATCCCTGATCGGTCCAGCACCGGGAAACGCGCTCGCGGACAGCTCGAGGCCCACGACGGCGAGCAACCGCGCCAGCTGCAGGACCGACACCGACGGGAGGATCCCGCGTTCGATCCGACTGACCTCGGCCCCGGACAGCCCGATCGCTCGGCCGACCTCGCGAAGGGTCAGGCCCCGATCGATCCGCGCTGCGCGCGCCTCTCCTCCGAGTCGTGATCGAAGCATGCGAGCGCGCTCCGTCCCGAGGTCGACCGGACGCTGCCGAGTACCCACGCGCCGATGGTGATGCCGGTGACCTCACCCCACGCTTACGTCGCCGGTCGCTCGGCGGGCCCAAGGACGGCGCAGCGAATCGTGCCGAGGCCGACGATGGACGCGTGGTCCGGCCCGAGCGCCGCGTCGCATCGCACCCGCTCAGCTCGACGTCGGTGACCCGTCGCCGATCTGCCGTGACCTCGAGCTGGCCCGGTGCGCCAGGACCGCGTGGTCGTCGCCGGCGGCGTCGGATGAGCACGACCGCGAGGACCACCAGGACGACGACGGCCAGGGCGATCCCCACCATCAGCGCCAGACGCTGCGTCCCGGTATCGCGAGCCGGGTCGAAGGTCGCGTGGATCTGGCTGGTAGCGGCCGCGACGGCATCGGCGTCGACCCGGGTGACGGCGTCGATCGCGACGGCCTCGGATGGCAGGCTGGCACCGACGAGTCCGAGCTGCTGGACGACGTCCCGCGGCGCTCGTTCCACCGCCAGTGCCGCCGCGGCGTCGGACGCGAGCGCCAGCTGCCGATCCGCGAGGGTCTTGGCGGCGTCGAGATCGGCCTGGCTCGCCGCGCCGTCGATGGCGGTCTGGACGGGGCCGCCGTCGACGTTGACACCGGGGAGCGTCGTCGGGACGGACGCGGTCGTCGACCAGGCCGCTGACGCACTCGAGATGGCGGCTTCGGCGGCGTCGTAGTCCCAGGCGACGAGCGCGTCGATCACCGCCGGCGGCGCCGGATGTCCGGTGAGCGTCGTGAAGGCGCGGTAGTCGGCGATCGCCTTCGCGTGGGCGGCAAGGGACGAGTCATCGAACGTGACGCCGTACTTCCGCAACAGGGTCGACGCGAGCGCCGGATCGGCACCCGCCGGGATCAACCCACGCTGCTCGACGATGTCGAGCCACTCGCGCCAGCTCAAGGATTTCGTCTTGCGCTTCAGCGGGTTCTCGGCCGTCGCGAACGCGCTCGAGCCGTCGGCCAGCGCGGCCATGGTCGCCTGGGTGCCCGAATCGCCGATCGCGTCCGCTACCGTGCTAATGAGGTAACACGCTGCCTGCTGGCGGTAGGCGGCGAGGTCACGGTCGGCCTGCGACGACGTCGCCCGGACGTCGGTCCAGTCACCGATGTTCGTGCGTCCGGCAGAGGGGTATGTCCCGGGCTCGGTGCAAGGCGTGGTCGACACTCCGGCCTTGTGTTCGGCCCAGGCGGCATAGCCCTCGGCCATCCAGCGCGGATTGAAGACGGCGTGATCGAACCAGAGAGCGGACAGCCTGTGGGTGACGTCGGCCTGGGTCGCGGCCGCCTCGCTCAAGCGGAGCGTGCCGGTCGCCGCGTCGAAGGTGTTCGCCTTCACCGAGGTCGCCAGGTCCTCGCGGATCGTCAGGGGAGGGTTGGGATCGGCCGCCGTGCTGGCGAGGACGACGGACGGGCCCCCGATCGCGAGACCACGATCGACGAAAGCGGTCCCGCCCAGGTTCGACGCTCCGAGGACCCGGGTCAGCGCCGGAAGGTCGGACTCGATCGATGCCCGGACCGCGTCGGCCCAGGTCGTGTCCTCCTTCCATGATTCGACGGTGACCGTCCGGCCGTCCGAGGTCGTGACCGGCGTCGACGTGTAGCCCGACTCGTTCGAGCCCTTGAAGCAGTCGTACAGCTCCCACGGCTTCTTCTTGGTGCCGCTGGTGTAGACGAGCTTGCTGCCCTGCGGCTTGGATGCCATCGGACTGTCGAGGTGCATGTCGAACCCGGCTGGGACCACCACGTTGAGTGAACCGAGGTCGCTGCTCGGTCCGTCAGCACAGAACGACGAGTAGGCCCAACCGACCCGGCGCAGGTCTGTCGAGCGTGGTCCGCCAGCGGGCAGGTCGTAGCTCACGGTGATCCGGCGGGTCTTGCCGTAGTAGAGGGGGCTGTAGACGAGTCTGGCCTTGCGGTAGTCGCCCTTCTTCTTGCCGAGCTTGACCTTGGCCGAGCCGCTGTTGCCCTTCGCCTTGAAGGACGTGGCGTCCTTCTCGACCCAGAAGTTGTACTCGTTGTAGTAGTAGTCGGTGCGAGTCCGGCAGGTGCCGGTCACCAGGACGTAGCTGCCCGAGTACGGATCGAACACGTAGCCCGAACACGTCCGACTGCCCGTCTTGCTCGGCGCCTTGTTCGTCAGCGTGAAGACGGTCGTCACGTGGACGACACCGCGGTCCGGCTGCAGCTCGTAGGTCTTGACCGCCTTGTCCTGGAGTTGGTCCGTCGCGGCGGCCGCCACCGGCGCATCGAACGCGAGCGCACCGAGTGCGAACGCCACGGCGATCAGGATCGAGATCCCGCGCTTGGACTGCATCTCGTGGGTCTCCTTCCGACGGCCGGGCCGGCCGGACATGCCGCGCTCAGGGTGGGGATCGGCGGGGCGAACACCGACGACACTCCGGGTGGCGGCGATCGGGATCGGCCTTGGGCGGACCATCACGACCTCGACTCGGCGTCTGTCGATCGGGCGCAGCCTACGCCCCCGCCGTCTTCCGTTCGACGCCTCAGCCTGAGGTTCGTTGCGGACCGGCACCGCGACCTGCGGTCAGCGCGCCGCGGGCCTCGGCGGCGGCGCTCCCGGTTCCGGACCGAGCGCCACCGGCTCACCGGCGTTCGACCAGTCGCTGTACGAGCCGACGTAGAGGATCGGATCCGGCAGACCGGCGAGGCGCATCGCCAGCGAGTTGTGGGCGGCCGAGACCCCGCTCCCGCACGACGTGACGACGCGACCGTCGGGGTCCGCGGCATCCGACGCGATCGCCACGCTCCGGAGGCCCTCGAAGCGCGCCCGGAGCTCGTCCGGCCCAAGAAACCGGCCACCGGGCGCGACGAGGTTGCCGTCGATCGGCGCGTTGACCGAGGTCGGGATATGGCCGGGATAGGCGTCGATCGGCTCGACCTCGCCGCGATAGCGCGGCGCGCCGCGCGCGTCGACCAGCACCACCTCGCCAAGTCGCTCGCGCAGGTCCGATCGCTCGATCGTGTTCGTCCATCGGTCGGCCAACCCGAGCCTCGCCGGGTCAAGAGGCGCGTCGGGGAGCGGCGGGACATCCGTCGTGAGTTCGCCACCGGCGGCCTGCCAGGCCTGGATCCCTCCGTCGAGGACCGCGACGCCGCCCCGATGACCGAGGTCGTCGAGCATCCACCACAGCCTGGCCGCCACCCAGCCCCCGACGTCGTCATAGGCCACCACGAGATCGCTTGGCCCGATCCCGACGCGAGCGAGCGTCGCCGCGAATTCGGCCGGGGAGGGGAGGGGATGCCGCCCCGGCCGGTCCGGACCCGGTGCCAGGGCGAGGTCGCCGTCGACGTCGAGGTGGAGCGCGCCCGGGATGTGGCCCGCGTCGTAGGCCCGACGACCGGCGCCCGGCTGGCCGAGGACCCAGCGCACGTCGATGACCCGGATATCGGGATCGCCAAGCCGGGCCGCGAGCGCTTCCGCGGAGATGAGCGGAGAGGGATCGGTCATGCCGCGCAGTATGCCAGCGTGGGTCGGGCCCTCGAGACGTCGGACGCGCCCGCCCGTGGGGTGGCGCGGACCGTGGAGGACGCACCGCTCGCCCTCCGGGTCGCGTGACTACGATGGGACGGTCAATCCGGTCAGGCATCGGAGAAGGAGGGTCAGATGATGGCATCGAGCAGGCTTGGTCGGTCACGGCGCCTGGCGGTCGGCATCCTCGTGCTGGCGCTGTCGGTGGCCGCCGGCGGCATCGCCATCGGGGCGGTCGTCCAGCCGGCGATCAAGACGTTCACGCCCCATTCGGCCAACGACATCACGAACATCGACGTGCTCCGCCAGCAGATCCGCAACTACTACGGCGATCCGCTGGGGACCGGCATCGTCGGCGATAAGAGCCACTACACCAAGGAAGCGAGTGGGATCGCCGGGACCGCCTCGCGCTGGCTCAGTCGGACCCACCGCCATAGCCCGATGAAGGCGATCGTCCTCGACGTGGACGACACGACGCTGACCACCTGGAACTACGAGATCTTCAGCAACTGGGCGTACAACCCGGCGACGAACGCGACGTTCGTGCTCGAGCAGCGCTTCCCGGCGGTGCCCGGCATGGTGGCACTGGCCAACAAGGCAGCCGCCAAGGGCTACGCGATCATCTTCATCACCGGTCGGCCGGCCTCCCAGGAAGCGGCCACGCTGGGCAACCTGACGAGCGATGGGATCGGAGTCGATGCGGGCTACCCAGCGCCGACGACGCTCGTCGACGGTGAGGATGGGTTGTTCACGAAGCCGGCGATCATCGACTACCCGCAGTACCTCAAGGACGCCTGTGCCGTCGAGATCGCCGATGGCCGCTCGTGTACGACGATCCATTACAAGTCCGCGACCCGGGCGCATATCGAGTCGCTCGGCTACGACATCGTGGCCAACTTCGGCGACCAGTTCAGCGATCTGAAGGGCGGCCACGCCGACCGCAAGTTCAAGATGCCGAACCCGAACTACTTCCTTCCGTAAGCCTCGGACTTTCGGGAGATCCGACAGGGGGCGGGGCGGCCGCGTGCCGCCCCGCCGGTCCCTCGCCCGGGAGGGTGGGGCGGCCCGGCCGCGTCCGATCGTGGCCGACCCGGCCGCGCACGATGTCCGTGCTATCCTCCTGCCGCGGCGCGCCGTCCTCGGGGCGGTCGACGCCCTCGTGACCGCCCAGCGCGGTCCTCGCTCCGGCGTAGCTCAGTGGTAGAGCGGGCGGCTGTTAACCGCTTGGTCGTAGGTTCGAGTCCTACCGCCGGAGCCAACTCCCACTTCTGAAGACGTCAGGCCCGTGGCTCCGAGGGCGGCATCATCGCGTCGTCCCCTTAGTCCCAGCAGGTCGTGGCGGCGGGTTCGAGCACCGCGATCATCCCGCGGTCGACGCTCAGGTAGGACATCGGGTCCGCCGTGGGGTCGAAGGCGGCGACGTACCGCCGGCAGATCCCGAGCGCGACCTCGTGGTAGCCGTCCCGGGTCATGCGGACGCGACCGCGGACCTCGATCGCCCGGTACGGATGGGCGTCTTCGGCGAGCACGATCGTCGCCCGAGGATCGGCTTCCAGGATCGCCTACTTCGGGCGACTCTGGCCGACTCGAGACGACTAGGTCGACGGGTCCCGTGACTGATTCCGTGACTGACTGACCGGACCCGGTCACCGCCAGCTCCAGCAGATCGGCCGCCTCTCGTTTCGGCCGCCTTTCGTTGTTGACCGGCCGTGACGTGGGCGTATCGCTCATCGTGACCCTGCTGCCTGCCGCGTGGCGGAGTAGTTCCTGGGCGACCCGAGGGTGAGCTCCGGTATCCACAGCAGGCTCACCGCCCCATGACGCATGTCGTGGAGGCGCATCGTGGGGAGCCCGGCCCCGATGAGTAGGGCCTGGAAGTGCTTTGCGAACCACGAGCCGCTGATTGCCAGTCCGCGTTGGGTCACGAAGGCAAGAGAATCGCCGAACGGTACGACCGGACGCTCCGCATCCTGCCGCTCAAGATGATCCCGCAGCCGGTCAGTCACGAATTGCGGCAACGGGATGGTAGCCGTTGAGGCAGCGGTCTTCGTCTCGATCCGAACGGCCTTTCGTCCTGATCTCGAAATCTGATAGCGGATCGTGACGGTGCCGTCCTGGAGGTTGAGGTCGGAGGGGGCGAGGCCGGAGAATCGCCGACGACCGGAGGCCCATGAAGGCAAGTGCATAGCCGGCCTCGAGCCGATCGCCGGAAATCGAGCCGAGGATGGCCTGGGCGCGGTCCGGCGTGAGCGCCTCGACGGTCGAGCGGGACACGCGGCGCAGGGTGACGAGCTTGGCCGGGTTGCGCCGGATGTGGCCGCGCAGTTCCGCCTGGCCGAGTGCTCGCCGGAGCAGGACCTGGGCATTCCTGATCGTCTTGGGCGACGCGGGCTGCTGGACGGGCTCCCGATCCAGCTCGCCGCTACTCCGGCTGTGGGAGTCGGGGGTCGGATCATCCCCGGCGCCTGCGGTAGGACGTCGGCCATAGCCCCTTCAGGTGCCCTCGAGATGCCAGAAGCCCCACGCGGCTCACCTCGGACGGGTACGGACGGGCCATGGAGCCACGCTGTCGATCTGGTTACGGTGTGTGGGGAGGGCCCGCTCACCTGGGCACTCGACGCCGACCGGAAGGGACTGAGGTTGTGGACTCGACCCCCGTCAGGGCGGAGCTGTACGGCCGCGGCGCGTCGCTTGTTGACCTCATGATTCGGACCGCCGAACCGCCGCCCGACGTTGACCTAGATGCCCTCCGGCGCGTCTTTGCGTGTTATGAGCGCGACGCCTCAGGCGGGCTCGGTGACGCCCTCGCTGGGCTCGACGACGCCACGGCGGCCTGGCAAGAGCGTGTTGTCCGTGCGCTGATCGAGGTGAGATTGAGGGTGGCGGCGGCGCGAGAGCAGGCGGGCGAGCACCGGTTCGGCATGCGAGAACCGGAGGTCCGGTCCGCAGGTTGCCGGGTTTGTCATTCCGGGCACGACGAAAGCGGTGGGAGCTACGCGCGCGGTGCGCCGCCTCATCGATACGATCAGGTGATGCTCATGAAGTTCGCCCTATTCGGCAAGTACATCGAGGTGTACCCAGACACGCTTGAGCCGATCGCTCACCCGGACATGTCACTGGCCGGTGACTTCGATTGGAGCGGAACGCCGATGAAGTCACGCAGACCACCGGGGTCGACCGAGATCGTGGCCACGCGGCCGGTCAATCATCGGGCGCGGTACGCAACTGTGACCGACTTTGCGGACTCTCAACGGCTTGAGGTCTACTCGACGCACTACTACCCCCACACCGCTCGTCGGGCGGTTCGATCTCACCTGCGCGATCACAACGGGACGATGCGGAACCCCGTGCGCTGGTGGCTCGCCGAGGTCGACGCGACTACCGCATCTTCGATCGATGAGGTGGTCATGCTCCGCTTCATCGGCGGGCCTGTGACGCGATGGACGTACCACGAGAGCCGATGATCGCCCGCGGCCCAGTTTGGCGTGCCGGCACTGCCGGGCCGCTCATCGTAGCCCCAGGACAGACCCGCTGAGCTTCGTTACACCCTTATCGCAGCGCATTGGGCCGGCGCTACGGTCGTGATCTCGGGTCGAGCGTGCGCGTTGCGAACGTGCATCGCCCGGCTCCGCTAGCTCACGGACTTGCGGGTCCCCCGCACGCTCGGGACCTCACGCGTGCGCAGCGCAGCAGTGCCGTCGGGTACCGCTTTCGACCAAGAAGTCGTCCCAGTACCAAAGTGCGGTTGAAGGGCCGCTCGCGACAGCCTCAGGCTTTGGACATGCAAGCATTGCGGTCAGCCGTCGTCGTCTTCGTCGTTTGGCTCGGAGTGGGTCTCCTCCTGGGTCTTGCTTTCCCAGGCCCTACGATGGCGACTCTCGGGCCACTGGTCGGACTGCTGGCGGGCGTCGGCCTGGCATTTTGGGACACCCAGCGCCGACGTCCGACGGCTTCAAGGGCGCTCGTCACTGAGCCCTCGGTCGCAGCCACACCGGTGGCCCCTCGCCAACCGACTTCACTTGGACTGCTGGCCCCTTCACGTCTCAGCGCTACCCAGGGCTGGCTAACGATCTGTCTCCTCGGCGTCATAGCGATCGCCCTCGTAGCGCCCCGCGTGGGCGATTTCGTTCAGGGCGTCATCATTACTTGCCCGCTTGGCATCGGAACCAACGTCGTGCCGGCGCATACCGCACGGACGGGACAGCAGTGGGGCGTTCTTCTGGGGCCAGAGGTGCACGTTCCAGCTGCCACTTACTGTTACGGCGTACCCGTCAACTAGACGCTCCCGGTCTGCCGACAGGCAGGCCGAGCTCCTCTGCTGGCCCTCCGATTGCGAATGTGGTGTCCCGAGCCTTTGGCCGGACGGGACGCGCCGATTCGATGGTATCTGTTCCGACCAGTCTGACCGCGGAACTGATTCCATTGGTCGAGAGGTCACCAGCCACCCGTCTTTCCGAGGAAGAACCCGACCGTCGGGCGACGGGTGGCCGAGCCGATCACGTGCCGGCAGGCCGCCGAGGTCGTTCCGTGGGTGAGGACGTCGTCGACGAGCAGGAATGTTCCACTTGAGGCGGCCAGTTCAACCGGCCGTCCACCATGCGCCCAGTTGTTGCGATACTGGAAGCCGGAGACCCCACGGAACCGCTGCTGGCACGCCGGACAGAAGGGCCTCCCGGTGAGTTCGTGACCTTCCGTCGCGACCGGTCCCGAGAAGGTGATGGACTCGACGTGCCCCCCCAGCGTCGGCCTGGTCGCGGCCCCGGCCGACTTGGCGACGGTCGTTGTCCGAACCAGAGCCGCATCGAGGTGGGTGAGCCATCGAACGTCTTGGCCAACCGAGCACAGAGTTCCTCGACCGGTTGCGTGATCCCGCCGCATGCCTCGGAGCCGCGACGATGTAGTGGCACTCGCGCCGATCGCGGAACTCCTCGATGTTCTCGTTGATGGCCCTTGTCGCCCATGAGGTCGCGGTGGTGAGGGCGTCCCAGTTCTCACCCTCGACCTCCTGGTACGGGCGACCCTGGACTTCCGGGCCATTGCCACCCGAATCAGGATGGCGGTTGATGGCGAGATCAACACAGCCGAGCACTGAGGACCCGCATGAAGTTCGTCTGGGCTGCGGCCTACATCGGCCTGTTCCTTGTCGCGTTCGTCGGGGGATCGCTCATCGCTGCCGTGTTGGGAGTCGGCGCTCGGCTCGTTAGCTTCGCCCACCCGGCTCCGTTTCGTACGTACAGCGATCTCTACGATGCGGTCTCAACGGCGAACGCCATCAACGGAGTGCTTGCGCTCGCCTTTGCCGTGGTGGTTGTAACGGCACTCTGGTCCATCCGAAACCCGGGAGGGATCGGCCGCAAGCGCGATGCGTTCGTGGCTCACGTCAAGGCCCCTCGGGGATGGCACCTAGTCGTTTACTGGGTCGCCGCCGTCTGCACAGTCGTTCTGTACCCGCTGGCGATCTACTCGACGTGGCGGTATATCGATGCCCGTCGGACCAATACGGCGCCTGGGACCACCGATCGTCTCGCGTCGCGTCTCTCGGACCTCGACGCCGCTCGAGACGCAGGCTTGATCACCCCAGAAGAGCACGCGACGAAACGCGCCGCAACGATCGAGGCCTTCTAGAGCGCCTTTCACCGACCTTGGAACGAGCGCTGGCCAGGGTGGTCCGGGGTGTGGCCTTAACAGAAGAACGACCAACGCGCCTCGAAGAAGACCAACGGGCCGGGAGTCGATGAGTCGATCTTCAATCGCCGAGCTGCTCGCATGGTGCGAGAGGTGAAGGTAGGGGCGTGAGCAGGTCGAACCGTATCGGTGATGACCGTTCGCAACCGGCCATCACCACCTGGAGCGAGCGTCCCTGGGGCACGCCGTGGGCCGGCCGCGATGACGTCGTCGCCGACGCGGCCACGTTCCAGGAGGTCACCGTCTGGATCAAAGGGATGAGGCCGCCGGAAGCCGTGACGCTCCGGCGCGATGGCTCCGCCAGCAGCATCGAGGTGTCGGCACCTCTGGACACGGGCGACTTCGAGACGCTCGCCCTCGCGGTCGCGTTCCTGGTGGCGACAGCACCGCCCTCAGGCCCGGGCCCAGAAGAGCGGTTGGCGGCGGCGCTGGCGGCGCTTCCGGAGTCGGACCGTCGAGTCTTCGAACTAGACCGCCAACGCGAGGACGGCACGCGGACGACGGCCGCGGAAATCGCCGCCGAGACGGGCTTGTCGGAGCGCGAGGTCGGGGACGCCATCCGGAGGATCAGCGAGGCCCTGTGGAGGGCGAACCCGCCCCCGCCAACGGACACGGGTAGCACCGGCCTGCACGTGGTACGGAGCTCCGGCGAGGGCATTCGCGTCGCCTCCACGTGGGGCGCGTCGTCGACGGTCGTCTCCCTCGCTCTCACACTCGTCGAAGCGATCTCCAAGGGGCTCGAGTGGCGACCAGCCTCGACTGATGGCAACGACGGCGAACTGCTGTGGGCGCCGGGCTCGATTGCGCCGCTCTGGATCGCGCCGCTGCAAGGACATCTCCCGTTCAAGGTCACATGCCCGAAGAGGGGCGACGGGCACCTGGTCGCGCGTCGCCACCCGCAGACTGGCAACGTCTTCTGGGGGTGCTCGGCCTACCCGCGCTGCGACTTCACGACAAATGATCAGCCGACCGGCGCCGTTCATGATGTGACCAGGGCCGTTCAGGAGGAGACCGTTGCCGCCCATGCCAACGGGCGAGGGGCCGTGGCGCGGCGCGGGGAGTCCGGCGTCTGCCTCACCTGCGGGGCCTCGGTCGATCTGCCGCAGGGGAACCTCGTGGGCCTGCACCTCCCCGGCTGGGCCTGTCCGGAGCATGGCAACGCGGATGTGGTCATCCTCACGAGCCGACAGGGTCGCGTCTACGGTGCCTGCAAACTGTGCGATGAGTTCGACGATGGCTTGACCCCGGAGCAGCGAGCGAAGCAGCAAGTAGAGGCCGAGCGGCAGCTGGAGGAGGAGGAGCAGCGGGAGGAACGAGAGGAGGCGGGGCGCCAGGCGCACCTACTGGCCGACCAGCGAGCGCCAACCTGTGCTCACTGCGGTCGGATCGAGCGGCTCCATTCCGGCGAGACCCACGTCTTCGCCGGAGGCGCGTTGGCCCATGCGACCTCGGGTCTGATCCAGGCGGCCCTGGTCGTTGGGTTGATTGCTGCGCTCTGGCTGTTCTGGGTGTCGGCGACAACGCCCGACGCCCCGTTTCACTCGCTGACGGGACCCCTGCTCTGCTTCTGGGACTGGAAGGGCACGGCGTGCCCGTAGCGGATATGAGGCCCGATCAGCTGCTCGACTAGCGAGTTCGGGCGCCTCGGGCCCAGGCAGCCGCGGGGCCTGGATACACACCAGCTGGGAGGTGGCTGTCGCCCCCGCCTTGGACCCGCGTTCGCCAGGTGGTGCTTCACGGTCGAGTGCGACAGGCCGAGGCGGTGCGCCGCGGCCCTTCTCCGACCCGGCGACGAGGACGGCCGCACGGGGTCGGGTCGACCATCGGAAGCTCGCCCGAGGCGCCTCATCGTCTCTCATGCGTTCGCGGAAGCGATCCCCGTGACTGACTGCGTGACTGATTCTCCCTGTGGGATCGGTCGGATTCGTGCAAAGAATCAGGCACGTGACTGGCGGCTGTTAACCGCTTGGTCGTAGGTTCGAGTCCTACCGCCGGAGCCAAGATACCTGCAAGGAAACGTCCGACTCGGAAGCCGGGCGGGGCGCCTCGCCGTCATGTCATGCCGCGGTCCCCAGCTGGTGGCGAAATGCCGCGTCGAGCTCCGGATAGCGGAACCGGTAGCCGCTCTGGAGCAGCCGGCGCGGCTCGATCCGTCGGCTGGCGAGGAGGAGCGCATCGGCCATCTCGCCGAGGGTCAGTCGCAGTAGAAACGCTGGCACGCGGCGACCGGGTCGCCGGCCGAGGACGCGGCCGAGGGTTGCGGTCACCTCGCCTGCGCGCTCCGGGTTGGGACTGACGACGTTGATCGCCCCGACCAGCGCTGGGGTGACGAGCACGTGCTCGACGATCGGCGGGATGTCGTCGAGGGCGATCCAGCTCCACCACTGCCGCCCGTCGCCGAGCGGCCGGAGGTTCCTGGCCATCGCGTCGAGGTTCGGACCGCCCAGGACGGTCGGGATGCGCAGGTGGACGACGCGGATGCCGGCGGCCGGAGCAGCAGCTGTGGCGGCCTCGCCATCGCGCTGGAGACCAGCGAGGAAGTCGGAGCCGAGGGTGCTCTCCTCGGTGATGACCTCGTCTCCCGAGGACGGGTAGATGCCCATGCCCGAAGCGCACACAAACACAGCGGGCTTGCGCGTCCGTCCGGCCACAGCCTCTGCCAACAGGCGATAGCTGCCGACGCGGTTGTCGTGGATGCGCTGCTTGGCGGCCGAGGTCCAGCGAGCCGGCCAGGGCATCGTGGCGACGTCGATGACGGCGTCGAAGCCTTCGAGGCCCTCCGCGTCGATCGTGCTGCCGTCGGGGTCCCAGCTGACCTCCCCCGGACCCGGCGCGTGACGCACGAGCGGGGCGACCTCGTGACCCTTGGAATCAAGATAGCTGGCGACGGCTGAGCCGATCAGACCGCCGGCGCCCGCGATGAGGACTCGCATCGTGATCCTCCTCCAGATCAGGCCAGTGCTGGCGACGCAGCCAAGGAAGTCGCCGGCGCGGCCATGAAGTCTGTGATGGCCGCCATGACCTCGGCGGTCCGCTCATCGTGCGGGTTGTGGCCCGCGCGCTCGATGATCCTCAGCCGCGCGTTTGGGATCCCGGCCGCGAGCTGGGCCTGGTGCTCGGGCGGGAAGACGAAGTCGTCACGGCCCGCCAGGACGAGCGTCGGGACGGCGATCTCGCCGAGCCGATCCATCACCGTCCAGCCTTTGAGCAGGTGAGGTCCCGCGTAGATCAGCGCCTCGGGCCGCATCTTCGAGCGCCGCTCCGCGAACATCATGCGGGCAGCGGAGACGACGTTCATGTGGGGGTCGTAGGCGCCGGCGAGCCGGATCAGGGTGGGCAGGAACTGGTTTGGCCGGATCCGCCCGTTGAACCAGCGCCGCGCCAGCCTGACGGTCTTCTCGTCGAACCCGCGTCTCGCGAGGATCTCCGGCGCATTCTCCTGCGACCAGCGGCCCTCGCCGCCGGTATCGAGCAGAACGAGGTGCGACAGGCTGTCCGGATAGCGGAGCGCGTATTCGAGTGCCACGTTGCCGCCGAACGAGTGACCGAGCACGGCCCACTTCTCGAAGCCGAGCTTCTCGCGCAACGTGTCGGCGTCGGCGGTGAGGTTCTCCCACGTCATCGAGGTGATCGCCGCACCGACCGAGCGGCCGTTGCAGCGGTGATCGTAGAAGACGAGAGTGAACTGATCCGCCAGACGCCGGAACGGCAGCATCGTCCAGTGATCGGCGCCGGGGCCGCCGTGCATGAGCAGCAGCGGGTACCCATGTCCGACGACTTCGACGAACAGCGACACGTCCCGGATCGGCATCATGGTCATGGCTGAGGTTCGCAATCCTCCACGCTCCATATGCGTCCGTGGGCATCTGGGCACAAGTGCCGTAGCGCCCTGTTCTGGGCTCGGGCAGACGGAATGCCCGGGCGGAGTGGACTCCGAGGACGTGCTTCCTTCGGGGTGATGACGAACGGCACTAGGCGCCTATTGAGCGCTCCGCAACACTCACGTTGGCGGAGTTGGCGATGGCCGCGTCGCGCGTCCATCGAGCGCCTGTGCGGGTCGGCTACAGACCACTCGTGGTCGCGCCGTGTGGCGATCGGCCTGATCCTCGCCTCCGCCCGGCGGAGGTGGACCCGGTGACCACGGTGACAACGAGTCGATACCTGCCGTCCACCCGGCCGGAGGAGCGGGCGCAACGGGCCGCGCCCGAGATCGCTCAATCCCAGATCAGGGCGAGGGTCGAGGAGATCCTCAACCGCCGGCCGGCGGTCGGCCTGGCAGTGGGAGTCGTCCGCGACGGACGGCTCCAGCTCTTTCACGGCCACGGGCTTGCCGACATCGCGTCGAACACGCCGATCACCGAAGACACGGTGTTCCGCATCGCCTCGCTCACCAAGACCTTCACGGCGATCGCGGTGATGCAGTTGTGGGAACAGGGCCTGGTCGACCTCGATGCTCCGGCCAACGACTACCTGCGGGCCTACGAGCTGATCTGTACCAGGGCCAGCTGGCGGCCGCCGACCCTGCGCCAGCTGCTCACCCACACGGCTGGGATCCCCGACGTGCGCCACGTCTCTGACCTGCTCCACGCTGGCTGGACCCCGTCTGACGGGCGACCGCCGCTCCTCAGCGTGGAATTCGGAGACCCGCTGCCATCGCTCGCCGAGTACTACCGCGGTGGCCTGCGGGTGGTCGTCGAGCCCGGCTCCGCCTTCGCCTACAGCAATCACGGCTACGCCACGCTCGGCCAGATCGTCGAGGACGTCAGTCGGATCCCGCTCGAGCGCTACTTCCGTGAGCGCATCTTCGAGCCTCTGGGCATGGCCGACAGCGATCTCGTCCGCGCCGATCGGATCGCTTCGCGGCTCGCGACGGGCTACGCGCTCGGACGCCGTGGTCCGAAGCCCGTTCCGGATCGCGACTGGATCGGCGCCGGCGCCGGCGGGATCTACTCGAACCCGCGCGATCTGGCCCGCTTCGTGGCGGCGCTGCTCGGCGGTGGTGCCAACGACCACGGGCGCGTCCTCGAGCGCGCGACCCTCGCGGCGATGTTCAAGCCCCAGTACCAGCCGGACGCGCGGCTGCCGGGGATGGGTCTCGGGTTCTTCCGCGCCGATGCCGCCGGCCACCGCCTCGTCTTCCACGACGGGATCCTGCCGGGCTTCAACGCGGAGCTCCTGGTGGCGCCGGACGACGGGATCGGCGTCATCGGCTTGACGAACGGTTCCGCCGGAGCTTTCGCCTGGCTGTCGGTCGAGCTCCGGCAGTTGGTCCGCGACATGCTCGAGGTGTCGGAGGACGCCGTGCGCAACGACGTCCCGCACCACCCGGAAGTCTGGGCGGGGCTCTGCGGGCGGTACGTCTTCCCGCCGCACATCGCCGACCTGCGCCAGCGGCTCATGCTCGGCGGCGGGGCCGAGGTGTTCGTCCGCGGCGGACGGCTGATGATTCGGCTCCTGACACCCGTCCCGGCGCTCTACCGCGGGCTTCCGCTCCGGCCCGACGACGAGACCGACCCGTACGTGTTCCGGCTCGACCTATCGGCGTACGGGATGGCATCAGTCCGGTTGGTGTTCGCCGGTGTCGTCGAAGGCCGGGCGACCCCGATCCACACCGATCTCGGCGGACAGCCGTGGTCACTGATCAGGGTTCCGGGGGCCACGACACGGGATGCCTGGCTGGGGCCAGCGGTCGGAGCGATGGGCGCCCTCACGGTCGCCACAGCCTTGAGATCCATCCGGCGGCGTCGACGGGGATCCACGGGGAGTTGAGCAATGGAGACGCAGACCGCGGATCTGTCCCAGCTCAAGCGGGACGCGGCCGACAAGATCATCTTCCACGCGACACCCAGGGAGTGGATGCGCAGGGCCGGCCCCTGGGTGCTCGACCGCGGCGACGGCGCGCTCCTGTACGACGCCGACGGCCGCGAATACCTCGATGCGCTCTCGGGGGGCGTCTTCGCGGTGCTCGCCGGGTACGGGCGCGAGGAGATCGCGCAGGCGATGTACGAGCAGGCTCAGCGCCTGCCCTACACGAGCCCGTACGGGACGACCAGCGTCGTCACCGTCGAGCTGGCGCGCAAGCTTGCCGAGCTCGCGCCTGGAGATCTCGAGGCCTCCTTCTTCTGCAGCAGCGGCTCGGAAGCGGTCGAGGCTGCCATCAAGCTTGCCCGCCAGTCTCACGAAGCCAATGGCGAGGGCCGCCGCTACAAGGTCGTGTCGCTGCGCCGCGCCTACCACGGCGCGACGATGGGTGCCCTGTCGGCCACCGGGTGGAGCCCGGGCTTCGGAGCGCTTCGTCGGAGCGCCGATCCGTACGTTCCGGTGACCGGCTTCACAAGTGCGATGCCTCCGTACTGCCACCGGTGCGAGCTGGGGCTGACGTACCCGGCGTGCGAGCTCGCGTGCGCCACGACGATCGAACAGGCCATCCTCGGGAGCGATCCCGAGCTGGTGTCCTGCGTCATCCTCGAGCCGATCATGGGCACGGCCGGCTGCATCGTGCCCCCGCCGGGTTACCCGGCGAAGGTCCGTCAGATCTGCGACCGCTACGGGGTCCTGCTCATCTCGGACGAGGTGGTCTGCGGGTTCGGCCGGACCGGACGGTGGTTCGGAGTGGATCACTTCGATGTGGTCCCCGACATCATGGTCGTCGCCAAGGGGCTCACCAGCGGCTATGCACCGATGGCGGCCGCGATCGCGCGGCGGGGGATCGCCGAGAAGATCCCGACCTTCTTCAACGTGCACACCTATGGAGGCCACCCGATCTCCGCTGCGGCAGCGCTGGCGAACCTCGAGATCATCGAGCGGGAAGGTCTGGTCATGAACGCAGCCGACGTCGGGGCGTACATGCTCGGGCTGCTTGACGGGCTCCGAACGCATCTCATCGTCGGAGATGTCCGAGGTCTCGGCCTCCTGATGGCCGTCGAGCTGACGCTGCCGCCTGGCCTCGATGAGCTCTCGGCGCCCGGTATGGCCGTGGACAACCAGGTCGCGGCCGTCGCGCGGGAGAAGGGTCTCTTCGTGCGGCCCATAGGCGGCACGATCCTGCTCGGTCCGCCGCTGATCTTCACGAGAGCCCAGGCGGAGCGGACCGTCGAGGTCCTCGACGTCGCCCTGTCCCAGGTGGAGGCAGGTCTCGCGCTCCCCGCTGCGGGCGCGCGATGAACGCGACCGTCATCAGCGACCGAGCCGCGCCCGAGCGCACGAGCCGGTCCCGGCGTCTCAGCTCCTTGGACCTCATGTTCCTGCGCTTCGAGAGTCCGGCATGGCCGTGCCACTTCGCAGGCCTGGCCGCGGTCGATGGCACCGCCCTCGTGGACGAGGCAGGCAGGCTGCGTCTCGCCGAGCTCACGGACCGCACGAGTCGCCGCCTGGCAAACGTTCCGGAGCTGCGGCGACGCCTCCACTACCCGGGGATCCTGCGAGGTGGCCCGCTCTGGGTCGACGACGAGCGGTTCGACATTCGCAACCACATCCATCAAGCCGCGGCCGAGCCCCCGGGAGGCGATGCCGAGCTCCTTGAGCTGGCAGCGCGACTCGACGAACGTCAGCTCGACCGCGCGCGGCCCCTGTGGGAACTGTGGTTCCTCAGCGGCCTGCGCGACGGTCGCATCGGCGTCCTCCTGAAGCTGCACCACTGTGTCGCGGACGGGCTGGCAGCCGTTGCCCTGATGGGATCGCTGTTCGACGTCGAATCGGCTGAGGGGGACCCCGATCCGGCGCCCTGGATCCCGGAACCGATCCCCGGAGGCTGGGCGCTGCTGATCGATAACCTCGCCCACAAGGCCAGGACCGCCCTGCAGGCAGCCGCGATGCTGGCTCATCCGAGGCAACTCGTGGAGGCGCTTGGTGTCCTGGTCAGCGTGCTTCGGCAAACGTTCGGGCAAGCCGCTCCGCCTACCTCGCTGAACCGACCCGTCCTGTCTGGGCGCCGAGTCCGGTTCCTCGAATTGGACCTAGCGGCCGTGAAGCGGGCGGCGCGCGCCCACCACGGAACCGTCAACGACGTCGTGCTCGACCTATGGACCGGAGGGCTACGGGAGCTGTTGATGGCCCGTGGTGAGCTCGTCCCGGGCCTTGAGCTGGTCGGCAGTCAGGCCGTGTCGTTGCGGGCGCGTTCCGACCGATCAATCGACAATCAGGTCGGGGCGATCATGCTGCCGCTACCGGTGTGCGAGCCTGACCCGCAGCGTCGGCTCGACAGGATGGCCCAGACGGACCATCGGCGAGACGGGCGAGCGCTCTCCGCGTTGACCATGCGCATCCTGGCCGCACTGTCGGCGTTCCCGATCGCGCGGTCCGGCAGCCGTCGCCAGCGCGCCGTCAATGTGCGGATCTCGACCATCTACGGTCCCCGCAAGCCGGCCTACATCCTCGGGGCTCGGGTTCTCGAGATCCTGCCGATCGTTCGTCTCTTCGGCAATGTCGGGCTCGCGTTGTGTGCCTTCTCCTACGTCGGGCAGATCTGCCTGGTCGTGACGGCGGATACGGCCCGTTTCCCTGACCTGGACACGCTGATGGATGGGATGGAGCAGGACTGGCATGCGCTGGTCGACAGCCCTGCCGCCGAAGCGGTGCCCGCGTGAGCATCGCCCCAACGAGCTCAGTGCCAAACGACACCTCGCTACGCCCGGATGCGCTGCGGGGTGGCTGGTTGTCCCGGATCTGGAACCCAAGACCACGGACTTGGCCCGGCGTCATGACGCTACCCGGCCTCGTCGCGGGCTCGTCGGTCGTGCGCAACGGCCCGGCCGAATGGTGACGAATGGCGATGACGTCCGACTGTCGTTGGGCCGCACGATCCACCTGATCGTGGTCCGGCGCCGGTCGTGACGACCAACGTCCGACCGAGGAGGGATGACGTGGGTGGTGCAGCCTCGCTCCCGGCTGGCCCGCAGGACGCGCACCGGCCGGTGAGATCCGTTCGGGGGGTCGGTCGGATGGATGTGGCATTCGCGACCGGGGCGTTCGCCATGTTCGTGATCGTCTGGGTCGGGTACGCGATCGCGCTTCGCGGCGACCGGGGATTCATCGATCAGAGCTGGGAGTGGCTCCGAGCCCTGCCGGCGCCGATCCAGGTGATCGTCTGGGTGATCATCCTCCCCATCGCCGTCGGCATGTGGATCTTCGAGTCCGAATGGCCGCCGACGGCTGGCGTCCTCCTCGGGGTCGGCATGATCGCCTGGACGCTCGTCGCCGTCGCCGGTGTCGTGCGGGCGTTCCGGGTCACCTGACGCGGTCGACGCCGATGCCCGTCGGCGCACCGCGGACAGCTGTGATGCGGATCGGCGGCGCTCGGCAGATCGCGCCCGATGTCTTCTGCCTGGGGCCGTCGGGGCGCACGCAGACCGATGTCTACCTCGTGGCGTCCGGATCGTCATGGGTCCTCATCGACGCCGGCTGGGCGAACGACGGCCCGGCGATCAAGGAAGCGGCCCAGGCCCTGTTCGGTCCCGACGCGCCGCCGACGTCGATCCTCCTCACGCACGTCCACCCCGACCACGCCGGGGCAGCGCTCGAGCTCGCACGCGCCTGGGATCGTCCTGTCTACGTCCACCCTGCCGAGCTCGCCATCGCCAGGGGCGACTTCGCCGCGATGACGTCGGCTGCGGGTCCGCTCGACTCCTGGATCGTCCTGCCGTTGATGCGGGCGATGGGGCGGCGGCGACGGGAGGCGATCCTCTCGCGATCGAGCCTGGCCGAGGTCGTGCTGGTGTCGGATCCCAGCGCGGCCGTGCCGGGGTTGCCGGGTTGGACGTGCGTCCCGTCACCCGGCCACACGCCGGGCCACGTGTCGTTCTTCCGACCGAATGACCGGGTCCTGATCACCGGCGACGCCATCGTGACGATGCGGGTGAATACCGTCGCGGGGCTGTTGCTCCAGCGACGAGGCCTGTCGGGTCCGCCCTGGTACACGACCTGGAGCCGTCGCGCGGCGAAGGCCTCGATCGCGGCGCTCGCTCGTCTTGAGCCGAACGTCCTCGCCGGAGGCCACGGCACCCCCCTGCGTGGGGCCGCGACCGCGAGCATGGTGCGCGCCTTCGCCGACCGGTGTTGAGTCGTGTTGAGCGTTGCTGGAGCAACCTACCTCGCAGCGTCGGGTCGACGGCGTGATCACCGTCGTCGGGCCTCGCTCGAGGCCTTAACGCAACGCGTCCACCGCCGCGCGCTCGATGGCCAGCCCCTTGCTGTGCCGTGCGAAGAACGCCGCGAAGCCTTCGACGTCCCGTGGGTCGGGCTGGACAGGCGCGCCGATGCTGCCAGCCATCCGCTCGTCGAGATAGTCGGGCAGCGACTGCCCGGAGTCGGTCCGGAGCATGTAGGCGGCCAGGACCGCCATCCCCCAGGCTCCGCCTTCGCCGGCGCCCGAGGGGACGCTGACCGGGACATCCAGGGCGGCCGCCATCATCCGCTGGCCCGTGTCACCGGTCTTGAACAGACCGCCGTGGCCCCGGATCTCCTCGATGACGACGCCCTCCTGCTCGGTGAGGATGTCGAGCCCGGTGCGCAGGGCACAAAGCGAGGCGAATAGCAGCGCCCGCACGAAGTTCTCCAGCGTGAAGCTGCCGTCCTGGTTCCGCACGAACAGCGGCCGGCCCTCAGTGAAGCCGGTCAGGTGCTCGCCCGACACATAATTGATCGAGAGAAGCCCGCCCGCGTCCGGATCGGCGACCACCGCAAGCGGAAGGATCCGGTCGTACAGATCCTCGGGCCGCGCCTCGAGGCCCAGGGCTCGGGCGACCTGGCCGAACAACGCGATCCATGCGTCGAGGTCGGACGACCCGTTGTTCGAGTGGACCATCGCGACCGGTGCACCGTCGGGCGTCACGACGATGTCGATCTCCTCGTGGACGCGGGCCAGGCTCTGTTCCAGCACGACCATGGCGAACACCGACGTGCCGGCAGAGACGTTCCCCGAGCGAGGCCGCACGGCGTTGGTGGCGACCATGCCAGTGCCGGCATCGCCCTCCGGGGGGCACAGCGGGATCCCGGCGCGCAGCCTGCCCGACCGGTCGAGGAGCCTGGCGCCTTGGGCGGAGAGCCGGCCGGCCGGACGGCCCGCGAGTCGGACGTCGGGCAGGATGTCGCGGAGCGTCCACCCGAGTCCGCGCGACGCGATGAGGGCGTCGAACCTTGCCACTCGCGCGGCGTCCCAGTCGCCGGTGAGCGGGTCGATGGGGAACATCCCCGAGGCTTCGCCGACCCCGATCACGTGCTCGCCGGTCAGCGTCAGGTGGACATAGCCCGCGAGGGTCGTCAAGCGAGCGATCCGCGGCACATGCGGCAGGCCGTCGAGGATCGACTGGTACAAGTGGGCGATGCTCCACCGCTGCGGCACGGCGAACTCGAGGATCGGCGTCAACTCGGCGCATGCCTGGCCGGTGATCGTGTTCCGCCAGGTCCGGAACGGCACGAGGAGTCGCCCCTCCGCGTCGAGGGCCAGGTAGCCATGCATCATCCCGCTGAAGCCCATTGCCGAGACCACCTGCAGATCCACGCCATGGCGGTCCCGGACGTCCTGGACCAGCGAGGCGTAGCAGGCGGCCAGTCCCCGCCAGACATCGTCCAGATCGTAGGTCCAGATGCCGTCGCGGAGCTCGTTCTCCCAGCCATGCGAGCCTGCCGCGAGCGGCGCCGTATCCGGCGCGATGAGCGAGGCCTTGATGCGGGACGAGCCGAGCTCGATGCCGAGGGTGGCTTCGCCGGCCCGGATCAGCTCCGCTGCCTGACCTGGTCGCTGGTCCACGCGCGCGTCAGCCGTGCCGACGTGGCTGGCCGTAGTAGGCGGTCGGCCCGTGCTTCCGTCCGAAATGGCGCTCGAGCAGGTGCTCGTCGATCGGTGGGGTCGCGGGGTCGAGCGCCAGAGTCCGCTGGGCCATCGCCGCCACCGCCTCGAGCGCGATGGCGTTCGCAACCGCGTCGGTCGCGTCGGTCCCCCAGGTGAACGGCCCGTGCGAGCGGACCAGGACCGCCTGCATCTCGAGCGGTGACAGCCCGAGCCCCTCGAGCGTCTCGACGATGACCGCGCCCGTGTCAGCCTCGTACGTCTCGGCGAGCTCGGCTCGGCGTGAGTGCCCTGGTGACCGGGACCGGCCCGTGGAAATGATCGGCGTGGGTCGTCCCGAGACAGGGGATCGCTCGTCCGGCCTGGGCCCATGCGGATGCCCATGACGAATGCGTATGGACGACACCGCCGATCTCCGGGTACCGCCGGTACAGGGCGAGGTGGGTCGGCGTGTCCGACGACGGGCGGTAGGAGCCCTCGACCGCCGTGCCCGACCCGAGGTCGACGGCGACCAGGTCGTCCGGCTGCAGGGCGTCGTACGACACCCCGCTCGGCTTGATGATCATGACCCCGGTCGCGCGATCGACGCCGCTGGCATTGCCGAACGATAGGGTCACCAGACCGGCGCTGACCAGCGCCGCATTGGCTGCACAGACCTGCTCCCTGAGCTCGTGGACGCTCATGCCGCCGTCACGAGCCCGCTCGTGGTCCGTTCGACGTCGGATCGTCGCGAGGGGGCTCGGCCGTGGATTGCCGGAGGACGAGCGATGGCGGGAACACACGGACCGTGGCCTGGCCCCGAGAGGGCCTGGTCGTCGGACCCGCCCGTCTGTCATCCGCCTCGCCATCGGACGGGCCGACAGCGAGCACGACCGCTTCGGCGGCCATGGCCGCGGTCGGCATGCGGATCGTCGTGAGACCTGGGACGGTGGACCTCGCCATCGGGATATCGTCGAATCCCACGACGGAGAGCTCGTCGGGCACCTTCACGCCGCTGAGGAGCGCGCCGCGCAGGACCCCGATCGCGAGGACGTCTGTCGAGGCGACGATCGCGGTCGGACGCGGCGTGACCCGCAGGAGCGCTCCGAGGGCCGCTTCGCCACCCTCCGGTGTGTTGGCGACGTGCTGAAGATATCCCGCGGGGATCTCGCCGGTGATCGCGGACACGGCCTCGGTGTAGGCGGCCTGCCGCTCGCGGATGTCGCCGAGGGGACGGCCGCCGACGAAGGCGATCCGCCGGTGGCCAAGTCCGCTGAGGTGCTCCACCGCGATCCGGGTGCCGAGATGGTTGTCGACCTGGACGCCCGGGATGAGGTGGAGTCGTGTCCCTTGCCACATCGCGACGACCGGGACGTGGGAACCCCGGAGGTCGGCGAGGAGGCGCGGTTGATCGCCCATGTCACCGAGGAGGAGGATGCCGTCGCATTGTCGGGCCTCGAGGATGGTGGCAAGCTCGAACGCCTCGGTCGCCCGAGCGTGCGCGAGCCCGAGCACGATGTTGTAGCCGCGCGCGCGGGCCGCGCTCGACACGGCCTCGACGGCACCCGCGAAGAACGGGTCCGTGATGTCGCGGACGATCGCCCCCAGCAGCATCGTCGGGGCTCCCCTGAGCGCACGGGCGAGCGGGTTCGGCCGGTACTCGAGGTCGCGGGCAGCAGCCAGCACACGCTCGCGGGTCTCGTGCGCCACTGGCACCGCGAGCGGTGCGTTGTTGAGGATCCGGGACACCGTACTGCGCGATACGCCGGTCGCGATCGCGATGTCCTTCATCGTCGACGGCCGAGTTCGTCGGGCGGACTGGTGGGACGCGCCCGGGCCGCGGCCATCGGTGGACTGGTCGCGTGGGTCGGTCGGCGCTCGGGTGCGGTCCATCAGTACTCGAAGCGGCGTCGGAGCACGGCGTGGATCGAGACCGAGATGAGGATGACCGCCCCGTAGACCAGGCTCGGGAAGTAGTCGCTCAGGCCGACGGCGACGAGGCCAGCCTCGATGCCGCCGATCATGAACGCGCCGAGGGCAGTGCCGAGGACGCTGCCGCGACCCCCGAACACCGACGTGCCGCCGATGAAGACCGCGGCCAGCGTCGGCAGGAGATAGCCGTCGCCCATCGACGGGTAGTAGTTGACGACCTGGAGGCTGTTGAGGACCCCGGCGAACGCCGCAGCTACCGCCACCAGGACGAAGAGGGTGATCCGCGTTCGGCGGATGGGGATGCCCATGAGGCCGGCCGCCTGGACGTTGTCACCGGTGACGTATGCGTTCTGCCCCAGTCGATGGCGGTTCAGCAGGACCCATGTGCCCACCGCGATGACGACGAACCAGTAGAACTCCATCGGCACGCCGAACAACTTGCCGACCATGAGCTCATACGCGGGCGAAGACTGCGTCTCGACCAGCGGGTACTGCCGTCCGCCGACCAGGACCAGGGCGAGGCCACGGAAGAGGAACTGCGTCCCGATCGTCACGACCAGGGCGGGGATGCCGATGTACGTGACGAAGAACCCATTGAAGAGGCCGCACAGGACGCCGGTGCCAAGGGCCGCGAGGATCCCCAGCTCGACGCTGCCCGTCGCCTGCCACAGGCCCACGAAGCCGACCATGCCGAGGGACATGACCGCCGGGAACGAGAGGTCCATGTCACCGGACACGATCGTCATCGTGAGCGGCATCGCGATGATCGCGAAGAACGGCGTCGTCTGGGCGAAGGACCGGTAGATCGGCGTATCGAGGAAGGTCCGCGGAGCGAGGATCACGAACGCGATCCACAGCAGGCCAAAGGCCGTCATGATGCCGATCTGGGACGCCCACGGGGCCAGGCGCGTGCCGATGGCGCCTCGCCGGGAGCTCGTCGACCTGGGCACGGCGGTCACGCCGGGCCTCCTGCCTGCTCCGCGACGCCAGGGCCGCGGTAGCGTTCGGCCTCGGTGTACATGCCGGTCGAGGCGACCTCGCGCATGATGCCCATGAGCTCCTCGAGCGAATAGCGAGCGGTCGGGAACTCGCCGGCCACCTGGCCGCGGTCCAGCACCACGATCCGGTCGGCCACCGAGTAGACATGGAAGATGTTGTGGTCGATGAAGATCGTCGACTTGCCCGCGGCCCGGATGCCGTCGACGAATCCGAGGAGCTTCTCGGTCTCCTTGAGGGACAGCCCCATCGTCGGCTCGTCGAGGATGATGATGTCTGCCTGGAAATGAAGGGCTCGGACGATCGCCAGGCCCTGGCGCTCGCCGCCAGACAGGCCTCGGACGGTCGTGTGCGGTGTCAGCGCCGCGGATGTGAAGCCCATCGACTCGCCCATGAGCTCCGCCGTCGCCCGTCGCATCTCGCCGACTCGCAGGAACCCGAGGCGGTTCGCGATGGGCCGGCCCATGAAGATGTTCCGCCAGAGCGACAGGTCCTCGGCGAGGGCGCGTTCCTGGAAGACGGTCTCGACGCCGAGCTCACGCGCCTTCTGAACCGTCAGCCTTTCGATCCTCTCGCCCCCGAAGAGGATGTCGCCACGGTCCGGCTGATGGACGCCGGTGATGATCTTGATGAGGGTGGACTTGCCGGCGCCGTTGTCTCCGAGCAGGCCCACGACCTCGCCCGAGCCGAGGCGGAAGTCGATGTCCTCCAGGACGCGTACGCCTCCGAACGACTTGGAGACATGCCGCAGCTCGAGGCGAAGATCGGAGGCGGGAGCAGGCTGGCGAGCGCTATCGCGCCCGTCAGCCTGCGTGCCTGTCGCCACTAGCGGATCTGTTGCTTCACGAGCGGATCGATCACATCGACGTTGGACTTGTCGATGAAGCCGCCGCCCGTGTTCACGAACAGGCCGCTGAAGCCGTACTTCTTGGTGAGGCACAGCTGCTCCACGGCCATGAAGCCCTGAAGATACTGCTGCTGGTCGATGACCAGGCTGACGTAGCCATCCTTGATGCCCTGGACTGTGGAGGCCGAGGCATCGAAGCCGGCCATGTACACGCTGCCCGCCGCGAGGTTGGCAGCCTTCATGTAGGTCGGGATCGTGGACGTCAGGTTGCCGTGATCGATGAACATGGCCTTGACGTCAGGATGGGCCGACACGTAGCCGGTGAAGACCGCGGTCCCGTTGGCCGGATCCTTGTTGGTCGCATCGTTGATCTCGAGATAGTCGACGGTCAGGCCCGCCTTCTGCAGTGTCTCGTGGATCCCCTTGGTCCGCTCGCCGCGGCCGGCCTGGGCCTCGAGGCCCCAGACGAAGGCGCGGTCGCCCGACTTGAGGCCGCCGCGCGCGATCGCCTCGTTGGCGAGCGCGGCGCCGGCATCGTAGAGGACGGCGCCGACGTAGCCGAGGCCCGTGGACGAGTACGACGCCTCGGCCTGCGGAAGCTCGGTATTCATGACCGTGACGAGGACCCCCTGGTCCTTCGCCTGCTTGATCAGCGGATCGAAGGCTGCGTCACCCGGGTGGCCCATGATGGCGATGCCGTCAGGCTTGGTCGCCAGGGCCTGTGAGAACTGGGTGATCATCTTGTTCGGGTCCCAGTCGGACCACTGGTAGGTGATCTTCGGCCCGAAGGCCGCCTCGGCCGCCTTCGCACCGTTGTAGACGACCGTCTCGAACCCACCGCCCTGCGTGCCGCCCGGGAAGAACACGAGGTTCACCCCCGAGCAGAACTGCGCAGTGGCTGGCGCCCCGGAGGCGCTCGCGGCGCTTCCGCCGGGCGATGGCGTCGACGAACTGTTACACGCGCTCAGCACGAGCATGGCGGTCACGACGACCGCCAGCCCTCCATGTCGCATGCCCTGTCTCATCATCTCGAGATCCTCCACGTACTTCATCACACTGCCCGGCCCCGCCGGTGACGGTCTCCTCCGAGTCGCTGAACCTCCCTTCAGTTCGGGGCCGGTGTCGCGGCCCCCTGCGACCCGATATCTGTTTCGGCAGCCGCTCGCCGCTCATCGACGAGTTCGGCCGACCCTGTGCTCACCGGCGACCTACGGCCCGCGGGCGACCTGGTGATAGGCCTGGTTCCAGCGCAGCTCCTTCTTGATGTCGGCGCTCGTGGTGCCCTCGCCGATGGCGATCAGCTCGATGCCCGCCATCTCGGCGAAGTCCTCGATGTGGGTCCTGCTCAGCGCGGTGCTGAGGCTGGTGTGGTGCGGACCGCCGGCGAGCAGCCACGCCTCCGCCGCCACCTTCAGCCCCGGCTTGGGTGCCCAGAGGGCGCGGGCTACCGGGAGGCGCGGCAGGTCTTCGGGCGGCCTGACCACCTCGACCTCGTTGAGGACGAGTCGGAACCGGTCACCGAGGTCGAGCAGGCCAACGACGACGGCCGAGCCGGGACGAGCGGCGAAGACGAGGCGAACCGGGTCCGACCGGTGGCCGATCGACAGCGGGTGGATCTCGCACGACGGTGTCCCATCCGAGATCGACGGGCAGACCTCGAGCATGTGCGCCCCGAGGACCATCGGTCGGTCGGGGACGAGGTGATACGTATAGTCCTCCATGAACGATGTCCCGCCCGGCAGACCGGTCGCCATGACCTTCATCGCCCGGACCAGCAGCGCTGTCTTCCAGTCGCCCTCCGCACCGAAACCATGCCCGTCGGCCATGAGGCGCTGGACGCCGATCCCCGGGAGCTGGACGAGGTCGCCGAGGTCCTCGAACGTGTCGGTGAACGCTCCGAAGCCGCCGGCTTCGAGGAACGCCCGCAGGCCGATCTCGATCCGCGCGGCGTCGCGCAGCGCCGACCGGCGTTGGCCGTCACGCCGCAGCGACGGTGCCATGTCGTAACTCGCGTCGTACTCCTCGACGAGCCGGTCCACGTCCGCGTCGGACGCATCGTGGACCGCCGCGACGAGGTCGCCCACGCCGTAGCCATCGACGCTGACGCCGAGCTGGATCTGGGCCTCCACCTTGTCGCCTTCCGTGACGGCGACGTGGCGCATGTTGTCGCCGAAGCGGGCCACATGGAGACGCCGGAGCTCGTGGACGCCACAGGCCGCCCGCGCCCAGGCGGCGATGCGATCCGCGACCTCGGGGTCGCGCCAGTGGCCGACGACGATGATCCGGCTGAGCCGCATCCGGGTCTCGAGGTACCCGAATTCGCGGTCGCCGTGCGCCGACTGGTTGAGGTTCATGAAGTCCATGTCGATCTCCGCCCAGGGGAGATCGCGGTTGTGTTGGGTATGGAGGTGGAGTAGCGGCTTCTGGAGCGCGGTGAGGCCCGAGATCCACATCCGGGCAGGAGAGAAGGTGTGCATCCAGGCGATGACGCCGATGCACTGCGGCGCGGCTGTCGCCTCCAGGAGGACCTCGCGGATCGCCTCGGTGGTGGTGACCACGGGCTTGGGCACGATCCGCACCGGGACCACATCCTGATCATCGAGCGCGTGGGCGATCTCGACCGCGTGGTCGCCCACGGTGCGCAGGGCATCATCGCCGTAGAGCGCTTGGCTGCCGGTGACGAACCAGACCTCTCGGTCGCCGAGGACCTTCATCCGACTCCCTGCGACCGCGACATCATGGGTGGATGCGCGGTGCGGCAATCGAGTGTATGCACTCGTGTGCACGGCCGTCAAGGCGTTTGACACCGGAGTCCCGGGAGGCGCGTGCCGGTCGCCGTTCGCCCCGCGATGGCCGTTCGAGGTCCACATCCGGGCGATCCGCCGGGGCACGGCGGCTGACCGACCTCACGGCCGACGAATGCAAGGCTCTGGCTGGCGCCCTCCGGGACGTCGTGACCCGCTACGACGGCCTGTTCGGGTTCGAGCTGCCGTACATGCTCGTCATCCACGAAGGGCGGGGCTCGGCCGACTGGCATGTGGCGGTCGAGCTCTACCGCCCCACCGCACGGAGCGGCTGACGAAGATCCGCGCCTCGGTCGAGACGTCGACGCTCTTCTTCATCGATGACACGCTGCCCGAGGCGAGTGCGGCGCGCCTCATCGGTGTGCCGGTCGGACCGCGGGTCGAGCATCCAGGGTTCGTCGTGGTGCCCGCCGGCCGGGACGACGGGTGACCCTGCCGACCGATCCGGCGATCGACGGGTCACTGCTCGCGCCGGACCGTCTCCGGGCGCGTCTTGCCGCGATGCATCCGGAGGTCTCGGACGACCCGACAGAACCAGAACATCCCGCCGGCCGGGAGCCCACCGGCCGGCGGATGACGGGCCGGGTCGTCCGGCCGGCTCCGCTCGCGGCGGGCGGGTCCCGTGCGAGCGCTGACACATGTCAGATCCAGACGAGCGCGATCGTCACGACCACCAGCGTGGCGAGGACCAGGCTGACGATCCGGTGCGCCAGTCGCCCGGTCAGGAACCGGCTGAGGACGCCACCCCCGCCGGCCCACAGCGCGGCTGTCGGGATCACGACGAGCATCATCGTGCCCGCGACGAGCAGGCTGCCGAGGGCGACCGGCAGGTCCGGCGGCCGGAACGTCGTGATCGCGCCGAGGGCGAAGATCCAGGCCTTCGGGTTGATCACCTGGAACGTCGCCGCCTGGAGGAGCCCGAGCGGTCGGACGGCCGGGCCGCGCTCGAGCGCGTGCGAGCCCGCGATCTGGACGGCCAGGTAGAGCAGATAGGCGGTCCCGGCCAGCTTCATCACGACGGCCAGGCCTCGGGGACCGCGGCGATGAGGGCGCCGAGGCCTGCGGCGACGGCCAGGGCCATCGACCCGATCCCGAGCGCCGTCCCGATGACGTGGGGGAGCGTCCGCCGGAAGCCGAACTCGGCCCCGGAGGCCCACAGCAGGATGTTGTTCGGGCCCGGCGTCACCGAGCTCACGAACGAGAAGCCCACGAGGGCGCCGATCGCAGCCACGGCCCCGGTCGCGCCGACGACACCGGTCGCATCCATGTCATCGACGGTAGGCGGGGGAGTCGGCCGGGTCTTGTACGATCCTGACATGGAGCTATCAGGGGCCGGGGTCTCCGCTCCGGGCCTGGAAGCCGCCGATCCCGGGGATCCGGGAGGTGCTCCACGCCCGGTTCACGGATCACGCTTACCCGCGTCACACCCACGACACCTGGACCCTGTTCATCGTCGACGACGGCGCGATCCGCTACGACCTGGACCGCCACGCCCGCGCCGCCGAGCCGCCGATGGTCAGCGTCCTGCCACCGCACGTCGTCCACGACGGCCGTCCGGCGACCAGCGCCGGGTTCCGGAAGCGAGTCCTCTACCTTGAGACCTCCGTGCTTGGCGAGCACCTCATCGGTCCGGCCGTGGACCGGCCGGTCGTCCCCGATCGATCGCTTCGTCGGGACGTTGCTGCGCTCCACGACGCCCTCGCCTGCGCCGATGACGCGCTCGAGGCCGAGACCCAGCTCGGTCTGGTCGCCGAGCGGATCCGGTCGAGCCTCGGCGAGCGTCCACCGGAGGAGGCCGCGGATCCGGACCGGGTGCTCGCCGGCCGGCTGCGGGACTACCTCGACGCGCACAGCTTCGAACCGGTCACGATGGCGGCCGCCGCGGTCGAGCTCGATGCCGGGCCGACCCAGCTGGCGCGAGCCTTCAGCCGGACGTTCGGGATCGCGCCACACGCCTATGTCCTCGGCCGGCGTCTCGATGCCGCGCGCGATCGGATCCTCGCCGGGCAGTCGCTGGCCGACGTCGCCGCGGAGGTCGGGTTCTGCGACCAGGCGCATCTCTCGCACCGGTTCAAGCGGTTCCTCGGGATCACCCCGGCCCGGTTCGCCCGCGGCTGAGGCCCGTCCACCCGAGCGGCGACCCTAACGACCTGGGCGGTCCGCTGCGGAGCGGACGGCAGGTGTCGGTTGGCGTATCCCGAAGGTCCCCCGGTCGAGTAGGACGGGGCGTCGGTGCACCGGCCTCCGCGTGTTGGTGCGTCGGCGCATATAGCCCACCGGGTGACGAACAGCCCGGTTCTTTCGCGCTGCCCGTTGGCTATGAATCACCTGCATTCATCCGCCCCGGTCTCCGGGGCACCCACCTCTGGCGTCGGTATCGGCGTCGGAGCCTCAGCGAGCAGAACGATGACGACTCTGGGCCGCCGAAGGCGAACCCTTCGGGCGATCGCTTCCGCCTTCCTGGTCAGCGGCATCCTGGGCGCCTACGCGTTCCCGCTTGCGATGCCGGCCTTCGCGACGGGCGGTTGGAGCCCGGGCGCGCTCGATGTGGCGCCGGAGTCCGAGACCGGGCCGATCGGGACGACGTTCACGCTGACGGCCACCGTCTACGACCACGACGGGGATGTCTACGCCGGGCCCGGCACGGACACCCAGGTCCGCTTCTACTTCCTGTACGGCAGCCCGAACGACCCGCACAACGGCTCGAGTCCCGATCTCACCTGCTCGACCGGGACGGACGGACAGTGCTCGGTCAGCTACGTCGGCCAGCACAAGGGCACCGACCACGTCCTCGGCCTGGCGATGGACGACTGGTGGGATTGTTGGGCCTCGCAGGGCGCGTCCGACTGCGGGCGCCTCGCCGACATGGTCCGGCGGACCGTGACCGACGCTCCGGATCCGGATCCGACCCCGACGCCGACCCCCGACCCGACGCCGACGCCCGAGCCGACGCCGACGCCCACCCCGGACCCGACGCCGACCCGCCACGCCGACGCCGAGCCGACGCCGACGCCCACCCCGGACCCGACGCCGACGCCCGAACCGACCCCGATCCCGACGCCTGAACCGACCCCGATCCCGACGCCCGACACCGACCCCCACGCCCGTGCCGACGCCGGTTCCGACGCCTGAACCGACCCCCACGCCCGTGCCGACGCCGACGCCGACCCCGGTGCCGACCCCCACGCCCGTGCCGACGCCGACCGCGACTCCGGTCCCGACGCCGACTCCGGTGCCGACGCCGACTCCGACCCCGGTGCCGACCCCGACGCCGACCCCGGTGCCGACCGCGACCCCGACGGTCGCACCGACGCAGCGCCCGCCAACGACG
The DNA here is from genome assembly GCA_963783135.1 of uncultured Chloroflexia bacterium. GTDB lineage: Bacteria > Chloroflexota > Limnocylindria > Limnocylindrales > CSP1-4 > Chersky-267. The sequence continues at coordinate 250,970 of CAWAMH010000007.1, forward strand.
ACGCCGGCTCCGATCGCGACGCCGACACCCAAGCCGGATCCGACCGCGGAACCGACTCCCACGGAACCCCCGACCGCGACGCCGACACCTGAACCGACGGCCTCGCCGGGTCCAGTCCTGCCTCCGGTCGGGCTCGGCTCGGTCGGGACGGGTGGCAGCGGCGGCACGGGTGGCGGGTCCACCGGTGGAGCCGGTCCGACCGTCGTGACCGGACCCAAGCCGGGACCTGCGGCTGGGAACGGTCAGACGACCGATCCGTCCGAGACCGTCCGCCGCGTCGTGACCAACGTCACCAACACCGTCGTGACCGGTGTGAACACCGTCGTCAAGCCGCAGGTCGCGGCCGCGGTCGCATCGACGTTCAGCTTCCCGCTCGCGTTGATGGTCTTCGTGTTCGTCTTCCTGCTCGCCCAGTCGCGCGTCGACCGGTTGGATCCGAAGCTCCGGACCCGTCCGGAAGCGTCCGCCGACGTCATGCTCGGCTTCGAGGAAGAGGATCTCCTGTGACCGCCCAGGCCACGCTGCCGACTCAGACCACGCTGCCGGCACTGCCGACGACCGCGTCGCAGGTGGGGACCGTGGCCCAGGCGGCGTCGCTGACGCCGGCCTCGCGCGCGGACTTCTCGTCCCTGAGCGACCGGATGAGCTACCTGCTCGTCCTCCGCGTCGCCATGGGCGCGATCATCGCCGCGTGGGCGGTGCTCCGCCCGGAGGCTCTGGTCGTCCCGCTCCAGACGCTCGGTCTGTGGACGGTCGGCTACCTCCTCGTCGCGGTCGCGGGCGAATGGGCCCGCCGGCGGACGACGCGCTTCGACTACTGGATCATCACCGCCCTGCTCCTGCTCGACGGGCTCTACCTGGCGGCGGCGATGTATGCCACCGGCGGGACCCAGAGCCCGATCCGGTTCGTCGTCTATCTCCACCTGGTGGCGGTCTCGCTGCTGGCCTCCTATCGGACCGGCCTGAAGATCGCGCTGTGGCACTCGTTGCTGCTGCTCGTCGTCGTGTACGCCCAGGCGGCACGGCTGCTCGGACCGGTCGACGTCACGCCGGGCGTCGGCATCGAGTTCGACCGGATGCCGGTGCTCAACGTGACCTCGTTCTGGCTGTTCGCGATCGCCACGTCGATCTTCTCGGCCCTGAACGAGCGCGAGCTCCGACAGCGCCGCGCCGACCTCCAGTCGCTCGTGGATGTCGGGGCCCGGCTCGACGCCGTCGCCGATGCGATCCAGCAGGCCGGTATCGTCCTCGAGGCGCTCGTCGATCGGTTCGGCTTCGAGCGCGGCCTGCTCCTGGGCGAGTCCGATGGCCGCGTCGTCGTCCTGGCGACCCACGGGACCCCGGACGCCCCGACGACGACGAGCGACCCCGACTGGATCGTCCGCCGCTCGTGGGAGCGACGCCAGATCCTCCCGGTCAAGCGGCTCGACGCGAGCCGCGACCCGCTCCTGTCGACCCTGATGCCCGATGCTCGCAACGTCCTCGTCGCGCCGATGTTCGCCGACGGCCGGGCGGTCGGAGCGATCGTCGTGGAGCACCGCGCCCGGCGCCGGACCGGCGTCGAGCGGCGGACCGCCGCGATGCTCGGCCAGTTCGCCTCGGTCGCAGCGCTCAACCTGCGCAACGCCGTCCTCCTCCAGCACGTCCAGGACCTTGCCGAGCGCGACTCGCTGACCGGCGCCGCCAACCGGCGGATGTTCCAGCTGGCGCTCGAGCGGATCCTCCACGGATCGCCGGTGGAGCGTCGGGCCGACCAGGTCACGGCGGTCCTGTTCCTCGACCTCGACGACTTCAAGGTCGTCAACGACACGCTGGGCCACGCGGCCGGCGACGCACTGCTCGTCGCGGTCACCGAGCGGATCTCGCATCTCGTCCGGGAAGGCGACCTGGTCGCCCGGCTCGGCGGTGACGAGTTCGCGGTCCTCATCGACGACGACCCGGAGCTCAGCCGGGCGCGGAAGATGGCCGGACGCCTCGTCTACGAGCTCCGCGCCCCGTACATCTTCGGCGACAAGCACGTGGTCGTGACCGCGTCGGTCGGGATCGCCAGCGCGCGCGATGCCGTGTCCGGCGCGGCCGACCTGGTGCGCAACGCCGACGTCGCGATGTACATGGCCAAGGCGAACGGCAAGTCCGGGTTCGCCATCTTCGACCCCGGGATGCATGAGGCGATGCGCGAGCGCCATGAGCTCAGCGTCGATCTCCAGCGCGCCGTCGACCTCGACCAGCTGGGCGTCCTCTACCAGCCGATCGTCAAGCTCGGGAGCAACGAACTGGCGGGTGTCGAGGCGCTGGTCCGCTGGTTCCACCCGCAGCATGGCGAGATCATGCCGGACCGGTTCATCGAGATCGCCGAGGAGACCGGCTCGATCCTGCCGATCGGTCGCTGGGTCCTCCGCCAGGCCTGCGGCGAGGCCGCTCGCTGGCTGGAGGAGGGGAGCGTCCCGCCCGACACGTTCATCAGCGTGAACGTGTCGGCCCGCGAGATCCAGCAGCTCGGATTCGTCGACCAGGTCAAGGCCGTCCTCGGCGAGTCCGGGCTCGACCCGAACCGGCTGGTCCTCGAGATCACCGAGACCGCGCTGCTCAAGGCGACGCCGACGACCGTGGCCACGCTTCACGCCGTCCGCGCGCTCGGCGTCCGGACCGTCATCGACGACTTCGGGACCGGCTACTTCTCGCTGAGCCACCTGCGCCAGTTCCCGGTCGACGCGCTGAAGATCGCGACCGAGTTCGTCCAGGACACCGACGTGTCGTCGAAGTCGTCAGCGCTGGCCGGGGCGATCGTCGCGATGGGCCGCTCGCTCGACATCGAGACGGTCGCCGAGGGGATCGAGACCGCCGAGCAGGCGGATCGGATGCGCGATCTCGGCTGCCTGTTCGGCCAGGGCTACCACTTCGCTCGGCCGATGCCCGAGGCGCAGCTGCTGGCCGGCTTCGGGACGGCCGCGACGGCGTCCCCCGCGGCTGCGGACTTCTCGGCGCCCGCCGGCGCGGCCCGAGCGACCACCACATCAGGCCGGCGCGAGGCGAACGGCCGGGCCGCCAGCGCCTCACGCCGGCCGGCCAGCCCGAAGCCTGCGCTCCGGCCGGCCAGCTCGTAACAACGGGTCGCCGGTCGGTCCTTCGACCCGGCTGTTCGGGTCAGGGTCGGATCTGGAGAGAATCGACGATCGCCTGGAGCTCGGCACGGCGTTGTGGCGACGTGCCTGCGTAGTCGGTGCTCTGGACGACGACCCGTTGGCCGGCGACGTCGAGGATCCAGAGGTGCCAACGCTGGCTCGGTCCCTGGGCGTAGAGCCCAGGCTCCCAGGGCCAGTAGGACGTCGGACACGCCGTGATGTCGGCCGGCACTTGGAGGTCCATGTACTTTCCGGCGTAGCCGGCTAGCGTCACGTCGACCGGCGTCGTCGTGTCGAGCAGTCGATGGTTCGCCAGTGCCGTCGCGAAGTCGTCGACGGTCGGTCCGACAGGGATGTCGGGAACGATCGACGTGCCGTCACTGGCCAGCGCCTCAGGGGTGAGACAGGGGTCGGCGTGTAATGGAGCGCCATTGGTGAACCCCAAGCCTGCCCCCGTTGGCGCTGCATTCTGTTCGGTGGCCAGCCAGATCGAGTCGGGGCCGATCCCAGCCCAGCCATCGGGAAGGCTCAACGTCACGCGAACGGTGTTGCGGCACTGGGACGTGACCGTCTCGCAGAGCCACGAGGGGCTCGCAGCCTGCTGGTCGATCTCGTAGAAGCCCGCCGACAACGGACCATCCCGGAGCACCGCCGGCGACGCGCTAGGTACGGGCGACGCGCTAGGTGCGGGCGTCGAGCTTGGCCCGGGCACGGCGACGCCTCCGCTTCTCGGGAGCAGGTAGATCCCCACGATCGCGATGACCACCACGGTGGCAGCCACGATCGCGAACTTGGCGAAGTTGTTCATCTCGCGGAACCTCCACGCCGGCCACCAGGCACGGCGTTGTGGGGTCGCGGGGAGCTGGTCCAGTACGTTGTCCAGGACGCGGTCCGGCAGCGCGCTGGCGCCATCCTCGAGCCACGACCGAACGATGCGGGTGACGTCACGATCGGTGCTCATCGGGCAACCTCCCGCGGCGCCGTGCGGGCGTCAGCCTCCAGGGAGGCACGCAGGCCCCGCATCGCGTGATGCAATCGGGATCGGACCGTCCCGACGGGGACACCGAGGGTGTCGGCGACCTCGTCGAGCGGCAGGTCAAGGTAGTGATGAAGGACCACCACGGCTCGGTGGTCGATGGAGAGCCGCCGGAAGCCGCGCTCGAGCTGGTCGCGATCGACGACCGAGCTCAGGCCCTCCGCCACCTCCGGCTCGTCGGCCGGGAGGAGACGGACGTTCGGCGCCCAGCGGCGCGTCCGGCGTCCCTCGGCGTAGCAGGCGCGCACGAGGAGCCGGTACGACCAGGCGTCAAAGCGCGCCGGGTCGCGGAGTCGGGGAAGGTCCCGCCAGATGGCGAGCAGCGCCTGCTGCGTCGCATCCTCGGCGAGATCGGTGTCGCGCAGGATCCTGTGCGCCACCGCGTGGAGTCGGTCGCCGACGGCGACGGCGAGGCTCGCGAAGGCCTCCTCGTCTCCGTGCTGCGCCCGTCCGATCAACTCGGTATCCACGTCTTCCGCCATCGAGTCGCCCGATGGATCCGGGCGTTCACAAGGTATGTGCACGGTCGACCCCTGGGGCGACTCAATCTTCGCTTCCTCCACGAGGCGGACCCAGCGGACCACTGCTGGGTGGGTCGGGTTCAATCACCTGCCGGCGCTTGCTCAGCCGCTGAAGATGGAGATGAAAGCGGCCCAAGCGCCCCATACCCATTGAAGGCGCCGCGGTCTGCCGGTGCGTCGACCCGTGGGATGGGAATGGACATCGACCTCGTGATCCGGGCACAAAGCGGTGACCGCGAAGCGTTCGCCGGCCTGGTCCTCGCCTTGGGCGGTAGGCTCCAGGGCGTCGCGACGCGGGTCCTGCGAGACGCGGATCGGGCGGAGGATGTCACGCAACAGGCGCTCATGAGCATCTGGCGGGATCTGCCGCAGGCTGCGGGACCCAGACCGCTTCGAGGCATGGGCTTACCGGCTTGTGATCCGGGCCTGCTATGCGGAAGCGAAGCGCACGCGGCGTGGGCCCGATGTCCGGTTCGTGGCGGTCGATGGACCGACCAGCGGCGGCCTCGGTCTGATCGACGATCGCGATCAGCTCGAGCGTGGTTTCCGCCAGCTGCCGGTCGATCAGCGCGCCGTCGTCGTCCTGTACCACTACCTCGACCTGCCGATCGAGGAGGTCGCCTCAACGCTGGGGATCCCCGCCGGGACGGTCCGATCCCGACTCCATCGCGCGATGCGCGGCCTCCGTGCCGCGCTTGACGCCGATGCCAGACCGACCATCCGAGAGGTCGCTCGATGACCACCGATCGCGAGTTCGAATCGTTCGTTCACTCATGGCTCAAGGAGGGTGGCGATGCACTCTCCGAGCGTGTCGCTGCTGGTGTCATGGCCGATCTCGCGACGACCGCCCAGCGTCGGGCACTCCCGCCGATCAGCCGCTGGCGCTCGCTTCCCACTCCGACCCGGTTCGCCCTCGCCTCGAGCGCGGCCGTGATCGTCATCGCCGCCGTCGGCGCCGGCATCCTCCTCGCCCGACCCGGACCGAACGTGGGGCCGACCGTGCCGACGCTTCCCGTGAGCCCGAGCCCGAGCGCCGTGTCGAGCCCCAGCGACGGGTCGAGCCCGAGCCCGTCGAAGGAAGCGCCGAGTGACGATCCCAGCGCCACTTCTAGGGGTCGCTGGGAGGCGATCGACGGACTTCGGATCACCTTCGATCTTCCGGCGGGCTGGTCCCAACCTGGGGGTACTGGGAGCTCGGACGTCTATCCGACTCCGCATGTCAGCGGGCAGAAGTCTGACTTGGCGGTGAACTTCTATGACGACATCGAGACCGTCTTGCAGGACCCGTGTCCTTCACCGTATCGCCAGGGCGGAGGAACGGGTACGACGCCAGCCCACCTCGCAGCGAGACTCCGGTCGGCCACCGGCTACTCGGCCACCGAGCCCTTCGATGACACGCTCGCTGGGTACCAGGGGAAGCGCTTGACGCTCCAGATCCCCGACTCACTGGACGACTGTCACTACCCGCCCGGTCTCCTGTTGTGGATCGGTCGCCCGACGGGGTTCGGGTCGCCGAGCCAGCGATCCACGCTCTGGATCCTGGACGTCGACGGCAAGCGTGTGATGATCGAGGCGGTCTCCTTCCCAGGGACCTCCCCCCAGGACCTTGCCGCCCAGCAGCAGCTGATCGACTCGATCCGGATCGAGCAGGTCAAGCCCGCACCGACGACCCCGGCGACGAAGCAAGGCTTCATCGAATCGATCGACGGCCTGCGGATCCGACTCGAGCTTCCGGCAGGCTGGGAGCAGTCGGTCGAGGATGGCGCCCCGAGTCTCGCCGGCCCCGGCGCGGCGGCGAGCGTCGACTTCTTCGTCGACATCACTGACGTCCGGTCGAACCCGTGTCGGCGCGTCGAACCGGGGGGAGCGGTGCCGGGTTCGACATCCGACGATCTCGCGAGGATCCTCCGATCCGCGAAGGTCTACAGCGCGACCGTGCCGGACGATGTCGAGCTCGGAGGCCATCTCGGGAGGCGGATGACCCTCCATATGCCGTCGGCGTTCGACGACTGCGGACCCTACGAGGTCCGGAGGCTCTGGAAGGCGTCGCCGCACGATCTCGTCCCGCTACCCGGCGCGCGCCACGACCTCTGGATCCTCGATGTCGACGACATCCGGCTCGTGATCGACGCCCAGTCGGCGCCTGAAACGCCGGCTGAGTCCATCGCCGACCAGCGGCGTCTCGTGGATTCGATCCAGATCGAGCGCGTGGCGACCGCGGCGCACCCCCTGCCAGCACCCCGCCCGGAAGTGGTGGTGGACGCGATCGATGGGTTGCGGATCACCTATGCGCTGCCTCGCGACTGGGCCCATGGATCCACGCTGGCGAGCTCGATCTCATCGAACCCGGCGGCGCCGTCCGTGACCTTCGGCACCGTCGATCGGGTCCCGCGCTACCCGTGCACGATGCCCGGGTTCGGGTCCGGACCCGGGCAGGACGCCACGGTGGACCAGCTCGTGCTGGCCTTCGAACAAGTGACCGAGTATCAGCACACGCCGCCGACCGGCGTCGCCGTGGCCGGCTTCGACGGCCAACGGATCGATCTGATCATGCCCCAGGAGTCGGCCGAGCCCGACTGCGTCCGCTCGACCCTCGAGATCTGGTCGTCGGGTGATGCGCCGACTCGGGGACTGCGCGGTCAGCGCCATGAGCTCCGCATCCTCGACGTCGACGGCGTCCTTCTCGTCGTCGATGCCACGTCATCGCCCGGGACCGCCGCTGGCGACCTGGTGGCTCAGCAGGCGCTGATCGACTCGATCCGCATCGAGCGGACCGCTCCGTGAGCCGGTCGCCGTCCACGTCATCCGCGAAGATTGAATCGATCACGCCGCTGACGTCCCCATAAGGCCAGAGGGCGTCGGCAGCCAGCCGCGTCCACGGTGGGTGGGATGGATCGAGATCTCGTGACGCGGGCACAGAACGGCGACCAGGACGCGTTCGGCGTCCTGGCGCAGGCCGTCGGCGGGCGTCTCCAGGCGGTCGCCGAGCGGATCCTGCGCGAACCCGACCGTGCCGAGGACGCCACGCAGCAGGCGCTCGTGGCGATGTGGCGCGATCTGCCGGACCTGCGCGACCCCGACCGGTTCGAGGCATGGGCCTACCGACTTCTCGTCCGGGCCTGCTACACCGAGGCGCGCCGCGCTCGCCGGACGCCGAACGTCCGCCTGCTCGCGATCGACGCGCCGACGGGCGATGCCCTCGGGGTCGTCGACGACCGCGACCAGCTCGAGCGCGGGTTCCGCCGGCTGCCGATCGACCAGCGCGCGGTCGTCGTCCTCTACCACTACCTCGATCTGCCGGTGGACCAGATCGCCACGACGCTCGGGATCCCCGTCGGGACTGTCCGCTCCCGGCTCCATCACGCCCTGCGCGGGCTCCGGGCGGCGCTCGACGCCGACGCCCGCCCGACCAGCCCCGAGGTCGTCCGATGACCGCTGCTGACCGTGAACTGAGCGGGGTCGTCCGCCGATGGCTGATGCCGGGCACGACGACCCTGTCGGATCGGGTCCTGAGTGCGGCGATGGCCGAGATCGCGACGACCCCGCAACAGCACCGCCCGCGCGTGCATCGCCGTTGGCGAGCTCTGCCGCCGACGACCCGCTTCGCGCTCGTGGGGACGGCCGCCGTCGCCATCGTGACGATGGTCGGGCTCGGGTTGCTCGTCACGCGCCCCGGCCCGAACATCGGGCCGACCGTGCCGACCCAGCGGGTCACCCCGAGCCCGACCGATCGACCACCCGGACCGAGCTCGAGCCTGGCGCCGAGTCCGGCGTCCGGCAGGTACGTCATCGACGCGATCGAGGGATTGCTCATCTCGTTCGAGGTCCCGCCCGGCTGGTCGAAGACGAGCGAGACGGCGGTCGGCCGGCCCGTCGGCCGGTACGCGCCGGGACCGCCCGATGGCGTCGAGGTCAGCTTCTCCGACATCGAGCGGATTCATCAGTATCCCTGCACGTCGCCGGAGAACAGCAAGGCATTCGGCACGACGACGGCGGACCTCGCCGCCGGGTTCCAGCGGGTCAGTGAATACGACCACACTGACCCCGTCGACACGACGCTGGCGGGTCATCCCGGCCAGAGACTCGAGATCACCTTGCCGGACGACCTCGGAGACTGCCACCCGGGCGGACCGATCCTCTGGACCTCGAGCGGGCAGCCGACCAGGTCCGGGCTCCCGGGAGAGCGCGACAGCCTCTGGATCCTGGACGTCGACGGCAAGCGTCTCGTGGTCGACGCGATGTCCTTCGCCGGGACGTCCGCCGAGGATCTGGCCGCGCAGCAGCGGTTGATCGACTCGATCCAGATCGAGCGGGTCGACCCGGTCGCCGACTCGACCACGATGGTCGTCGATGGGATCGACGGCCTGCGCATCACGTATGACCTCCCGGACGGCTGGTCCTCGTACGACACCGGCGCAAGTCGGACAGGCCGGGCCTCCCTCGATGCCGAGGTTGCCTTCGGCACGGTGGACCGTGTCTGGCAGTACCCGTGTCGGATGCGATACCTATCCAACAAGTCCCTTGCCGGCACGACGCCCGCGGACCTCGTGGCCAAGCTCCGGTCGGCGGAAGGCTACACGTCGTCGGAGCCGGTCGATGTCGACTTCGCGGGGTATCGCGGGAAGCGCATCCAACTCCAGATGCCGGCGAGCATGGCCGATTGTGGCGACTTCATGACCGAGTATTTCGTCTGGATCGGTGCGCCCGACCGGTTTGGGCGGCCCGACCAGCGCGACGATCTCCGGATCCTGGACGTCGATGGGATCCGGCTCGTCATCGACGCGAAGTCCTTCCCGGGGACGACCCCCGGCGATCTGGCGGCTCAACAGCGCCTCATCGAATCGATCCAGATCCAGCGGATCGGTGCCCCAGCGAGCCCGAGCCCGAGCGACGGCGGCAGGGGTACTTGGGACGCGATCGACGGACTGCAGATCACCTTCGTTCTACCTCCGGGCTGGTCGCAGCCAGGAGGCACGGGCAGCACGGACCGGTATCCGACTCCCCATGTCCAAGGGCGCGACCCCGGCGTGGCGGTGAACTTCTACGACGAGATCGATCGCGTGATGCCGCGCCCTCCGGCAGAGCCTGGGGTCGGTCCCCAGGATCCCGGATGTCGGCTGCCGGATGGGAGCAGCGACGACGCCGGCACGACGCCGGCCGATCTCGCGGCGAAGCTCCAGTCGGACCCCCAGATCGCAGCGACCAAGCCCGTCGACGTCACACTCGCCGGGTTCAGCGGGAAGCGCCTGGAGCTCCAGGTCCCAGACACCATCTCTGATTGCTTCATCTCGCCTGGCCTCCCGTTGTGGATCGGTCGCCCGACGGGACTCGCGGAGGCGCGCCAGCGGGATACCGTCTGGATCCTCGACGTCCACGGTAAGCGGGTGCTGATCGAGGCGGTCTCATTCCCGGGGACCTCGGCCGACGACCTTGCCGCCCAGCAGCGGCTGATCGAGTCGATCCGGATCGAACGCACGTCTCCGTGACGGAGACGCTGGCTTGATGCACCGAGTGGCTGGCGTGTTCTCGGATGTCGTGGAGACCAAGGAGTGGACGGCCTGGAACCGGATGTCCTCGATCGGAAGGACTACGTGATGGGCATCGGCGAAGTCCTGGAAGTCTCCGTCGAGGGGCCGCTCGAGAAGCTCGAGCTGGTCAAGGTCGAAGGGCCGTAGTCGGGCTGAGCCGCTTCGGGCCGGTCGTCTGGACCGCTCTCCCAGCAGTGCTCCGGTCAGCTCGCGCCACCGGACGGACGCTCCGCGCAGCATGACGTACAAGACGACCTGCGCCGCTTGCATTGGGTGCAAACAACGAATGGCGATCCCAAGCCTCCCGTTCGATCCTTGCACCCGGTGCATCGTTGGCCGCCTCAGGGTCGAGCTCGTCGGTGGTCGACCAGCGTTCGTGCACATGGTGCAACGGATCGGACCGTCGGCGGGCCTACGCCGGCCGGATGGTCCGACATGTGCATCCCGTGAAAGCTTTCGTCGGGGAGACGTCGCGGTCCGGGGACCGGTCCTCATGACACTCTCAGACAAGGCATGTCAACATGACGCGCCGAGTCCGTACTCAGCGAGGGAGCCCAGCCGCCAGACGATCTTGAATCGCGCGCCCGTGCCCAGGGGCCCGTGGAGGTTTCGATGACCGACCCGACCCATGAGCCCACGCCGCTGACCGGCGTCCCCGAGACGCCCCGGATCGCCCCGGCTCCCACCCCCCAGACGCTCCCGAGCCCCGACGCGCTCGACGGCCGGACGACCAGCGAGGCCGTTCTGTTCGAGATCCGGCGGGTCATCGTCGGCCAGGACCAGATGCTCGAGCGCGTGCTCGTGGCCCTGCTGGCCGGCGGCCATCTGCTCCTCGAGGGCGTGCCCGGGCTGGCGAAGACGCTCACGATCAAGACCCTCGCCGACGTCCTCGATTCGAGCTTCCGGCGCATCCAGTTCACGCCGGATCTCGTCCCCGCCGACCTTGTCGGCACCCGGATCTACCGGCCGGACCGGGGCGGGTTCGAGACCGAGCTCGGCCCGGTCTTCTGCAACTTCCTCCTCGCCGACGAGATCAACCGGGCGCCGGCGAAGGTCCAGTCGGCCCTGCTCGAGGTCATGCAGGAACGCCAGGTCACGATCGGCCAGGAGAGCTTCACCGTCCCGCAGCCGTTCCTCGTCATGGCCACCCAGAACCCGATCGAGTCGGAGGGCACGTACCCGCTGCCCGAGGCCCAGGTCGACCGGTTCATGATGAAGGTCGTCGTCGGTTACCCGACCGCGGGAGAGGAGGCGGTCGTCGTCGAGCGCTCGCTCCGGCCCGCACCGGTCGTCCGCTCGATCCTTACCGCTGACGGGCTGGCCGAGCTCCAGGCGCTCACCGCCGACATCTATGTCGACCGGGCGATCGTCGACTACGCGGTCGCGCTGACCGCTGCCACCCGCGAGCCGGCCAAGGTCGGCCTGCCGAACGTCAAGCCGTTCATCGCCTACGGCGCGAGCCCGCGCGGTTCGATCAACCTCATCCATGCGGCCCGGGCGCTCGCCCTCGTTCGAGGTCGGCGCTACGTGATCCCGTCGGATGTCACCGAGCTCGCCCACGACGTGCTTCGGCATCGGATCGTCCCGAGCTTCGCGGCCCTGGCCGAGGAGGTCACGGCCGACATGATCCTCGACCGGCTTCTGCCGGTCGTGCCGGTCCCGCAGCTCACCGCGAACGACCCGACCGTGGCGGCGGAGCGGAGCGCATGAGCCTGTCGGCCCTCGCGCGGCCGCGATCGGCCGCGCAGCCCGGGCCGGGACCCACGCCCGAGGCGCTCCTCCGCGCACTCGACGTCACCGTCGGGCGCCGGATCCGTGGCCTCGTCCCCGGTGAGTACCGGGCCCACGACCTGGGCGGTGGCACTGAGCTCGCCCAGGTCCGCCCATACGAACCCGGCGACGACGTCCGGCGGATGGACTGGAACGTCACCGCTCGGACCACGATCCCGCACGTCCGGGTCCATGTCCCCGAGCGGGCGTTGACCACGTGGTTGATCCTCGATGTCTCGCCGTCGATGACGTTCGGGACCGCAGACCGGCGCAAGGCCGATGTCGCCGAAGGCGTCGGTCTCGCGTTCGGCCACGTCGCGACCCAGCGTGGGAACCGGCTCGGGATGCTGACCTTCGGCGGCTCGCGCGATCGTCGGATGCCGGCGACCGGCGGGCGCCAGGGGCTGCTCGCGCTGCTCCTTGCCGCGCGCAACGACGGCGATCCGGCCCAGCCGGCACCCGTCGGAGCGGTCTCGCCGGCGGCCGCCCTCCGGTTCGTGGCGAACGCCGCGCCGCGCGGCGGGCTCGTCGTGCTCGTCTCGGACTTCCGCGGCTCGCGCGACTGGTCGCGCTCGCTCGGGGCGGTCGCCGCGCGACACCAGGTCCTGGCCGTCGAGATCCGCGACCCGCGCGAGGATGCCCTGCCCGACGTCGGCGAGTTGACGCTGATCGACGCCGAGACCGGCCGCGAGGTCCGCGTCGACACGTCCTCACGCAAGCTCCGCGAGACGTTCGCCGCGGCGGCGACCGACGAGCGGTCATCGCTCGCCCTCGAGTTCCGACGCCTCGGCGTCGGCCATGTCGTCCTGTCCACCTCCGGCAGCTGGCTGCGGTCGCTCGCCGGCCAGCTCCGCACCCTTGGGATCGCATCATGACCTTCGCCTCACCGGAGCTCCTCCTGGGACTCCTGCTCGTGCCGCTCGGGCTCGTCCTGTACGTCCTCGTCCAGCGTCGTCGCTCGCGTTACGTCGTCCGGTTCACGAACGTGGACCTCCTCTCGAATCTCGTCCCGCGTCAGGCCGCCTGGCGTCGTCACGTCCCGACCGCGTTCTACCTCGCCGCGGTGGCCGCGCTGGCCGTCGCCCTCGCCCGCCCGTCACTGGTCGTCCCGGTGCCCCGTGAGGAGGCCACGATCGTGATGACGATGGACGTGTCCGCCTCGATGTCCGCGACCGATGTCTCACCGACCCGGCTCGACGCGGCCAAGAAGGCGGCGTCCGACTTCGTCGACCAGCTGCCGGATCGGTTCAAGGTCGGGCTCATCGCGTTCTCGACGGCGGCTCGCGTCGTCCAGGCACCGACGACCGATCGCGCCGCGATCCACCGCGCGATCGATCGGCTCGAGGCCAACGGCGGCACCGCGCTCGGCGACGCGATCGCCCTGTCGCTCGATGCGGCCGGGGTCGGGACCGGAACCGGCCTGGGGACCCGCTCGGGTGCCGACCCGGCCGACCCGCAGGCCTCGCCGCCGCCGTCGGGCTCGGGCTCGACGACGCCCGGCAGCACCGAGCCGCCGCTCGTCGCGACGGTCCTCCTGTCGGACGGGGCGAACTCGACCGGCAGCCTCGAACCCGACCAGGCCGCGCAGCAGGCGGCCGCCGCCGGCGTGCCCGTCTACACGATCGCGCTCGGCACGGCGTCCGGGACGGTCGAGGTGCCGGATCGGGATGGGAACCTCCACACCCTCCAGGTCCCGCCGGACACCGACACCCTGGCAGCCGTCGCCGAGACGACTGGTGGCCGGTTCTTCGAGGCGCCGACCGCGTCGGACCTCGCCCAGATCTACCAGAATCTGGGTTCGAAGATGGGGACCACGCCCGAGAAGCAGGAGGTCACCCAGTGGTTCGCCGCGGCCGGCCTGTTGCTCGTCCTGGGTGGGGCGGGTCTCGCCGCCATGTGGTTCAACCGCTTCCCCTGATCGCGAACGGTCCGTCGTCGGCGCGCGACGGGGGCGACGGACCGGGCAGGGCGCGACGCGCGTTCAGTCGGGCTCGATCAGCCCGCTGACGGGTCGGCTGCTGTTGCGCACGACCAGCCTCGGCTGAAGCAGGGTCACCGGCGGCTCGTGCTCGCGTGGTTCCTGCAGGCACCACAAAGGAAACTTGCTCATTGCGACCCGGAGTAGCCCACCCGTACTATTCGGACCCCACTCGAGGATAGCCCGAATGTACCAAGACAGCGTTTCGGCCGAACCCGGATCGGAGCCCGCGGAGGCGGTGGACGCCTCCGTGTCGGCCGCCGCCGTCGCCGCCGAGCCTTCGACCGCCGAGATCATCGATCCGCGCGAGGGAGGCCACCTCTTCCGCGACGAGCTGGCCCGAGCGATGCATGCCGCCGCCGAGCGCGAGCGAGCCCGCATCGAGACGGCCGCCGACGAAGACGGACTCGTCCACGTCGACAAGGTCCGCAGCCGAGCCACCGCCGAGGCGGCCGAGCTCAAGCGGCTGGCCGAGGAGGACGTCACCGGGATCCGGGGCTGGGCCAAGACCGAGATCGAGCGGATCCGCACCGAGGCCGACGTCCAGATCAACGACCGGCGCGAGCGGCTCGAGCAGCACCTCGTCGCCCACGCCTCGATCATCGACGGCGAGGTCGATCGCGTGAACGAGGCCGTCGAGAGCTATCGGAACGAGCTCGACGTCTTCTTCGTGCGACTCGCGATCGAGCGCGATCCGAGCGAGATCGCCCGACTTGCCGACACGGTCCCCGAGCCGCCTGACCTCGAGGTCATCCGGGCCGTCGCCCGGGCCGAGGCGGTCGAGCGCCTGTCACGACTCGAGACCGGGGGCGACACCGTCGCCGAAGCGGCGCCGGAGGGCTCGATGGCCGTCGCCGAGGTCGAGGCAGGCCGGGAGGCTTCCCTCGATGCCGCGCCGGAGGTTCCGGCCACCGGCGCCACGAGCGATGGCGCACCCGAGGCGTCGTCCGGCACCGAGAGCGCCACCGAATCCGAGCCTGCGGCCGATCTCGTCGCTGTCCCGATGGCGTCCGCCGAGAGCGCGGGCGACGCCGCCGCGACCACCGCCGAGGATGAGTCCGAGCTCGTCGCCGTGATGGATCCGGCCCTGGCCGACCCGACGCCCGGCATGGCCGAGCCGGTCGCCCAGGCCGAGTCCGCCGTGGCTTCGTCCGACAGCGATCGATCCGACGACGACGGCCCGACGGCCGATGCCGCCGGATCCGGGTCCGGCGATGCCGACGCGCCGATGACGTCGGCCGCCGACATGGCCGCGACGGCCGGTGAGCCTGCCGGCGAGGAGGAAGCCAGCCCGGTCCCAGAGCCGGTCGGTGCTGCTTCCGGCTCGGCCGCCGACTCGAACGCGGCGACCCGCTTCATCCGGAGTCTGACGAGTTGGGGCTCGCACGACCCCGGCAATGGCGGCCACGCCAAGTAAGCGTCCGCGGTCCTCGCCTCGGGGACCGACGTCCGCGGAGATCGGTCGGTCCTAGCGCCTCCCCTTGGGGACGCTCCGCGCGGTCTCGGCCATCCGGACGGCGACGAGCGGGGGACCATCGCCAGAGTCGGCCGTCGAGGCCAGCTCGACGAGCGCGCGCTGGAGCTCGACGAAGCGTTCCCGGCCGAGCCTGCGCGCCGCCGCGGACTCGACCTCGGCCATCGCCTGCCGGGCATGGGCGATGAGCATCAGCCCGCGGCCGGTCGGCTGGACGAGTCGCGCGCGGCCATCGGCCGGATCCGGCCGGCGCTCGACGTAGTCCAGCTTCTCGAGGTCGCGCACGAGCTCGGCCATCGACTGCTTGGTCATGTCGGCCCGACGCGCCAGCTCGGCGCTCTGCGCCCCGCTGCGGTCGAGGTTCAGCAGCACGGCCAGATGGCCAGGCCGGACATCACCGTAGCCGAGCCGCGCGATGCGGCCCTGGACATCCGCGTCGACGCTCCGCTGGACGCTCGCGAGGTTGGCGGCGAGGTCGGTCCGGCGGTTCGAACGTGCAGGCATGCGACGACCTCATCTCCTCCGCTCCGCACCATCCGAGCACGGAACCGTCAGGCCACCTTACCTGATATCGGAGCGTTCGTGCTTGGCGTCCGTGCGCCCGACGCTGCCGACGTCGTTCTGGCGCCACGTGCTCGGGCCGGGACGTGGATCAGCCGCGGGCCCTGTCGCCGCCCCGACCGGTCGCCGTGCCAGCGCCACGCAGGTAGGCGTCCACGACCTGCTCCGCGAACGCGACATCGAGCCGGCCGCCGAACACGAGCCGGAAGTACACCGGGCCGACAAGGAGCTCGGTCGCGACCGCCGGGTCGGTACCGGCCCGCAGATCGCCCCGGCCGATGCCGCGCTCGATGACCCAGACGACCTGCTCCCGGCGCGCTCCCACGACCATCTCGCGGAACGGGTCGCCGATGGCCGGGTTGCCCGCGATCTGCGAGATCATCGCCTTCATCACGGGCCCGAACGAGGTCTCGGTCAGGCCGCGGATCGCGTTCAGCACGACCTCACCCAGCTCTGCCCGCGTGTCGCCGACGTCATCGACCGCGAGGTGGGGCGACGCCAGTTCCAGCAGCAGGTCGAGCGTGAGCGCCTCCTTGGATGGCCAGCGGCGGTAGATCGTGGCCTTGCCGACCCCCGCCCGGGCGGCGACGCCCTCGAGCCGCAGCCGGGTGAAGCCGTCACGGACGAGCAGCTCGCGCGCGGCGTCGAGGATCGCCCGATGGACCGCGTCGCTCCGCGGTCGACCGCGGACGACCCCGGTCTCGAGCACGACCCGGACCGGGTGAGCGTCGAGCGGACTCTGGCGGGGGAGCGTGGTGTCGAACGGGCTGGTGGCGCTCATCGTGGTCATATGATACGCTACGTACCGTATTCATTCAAGGAGGTGCCCGATGTCCGATCGGACCCATCTAGTCGACCTCATCGAGAACGCCCAGCGCACGACCCCGGTCTGCGCCGCCTGCCATCGACCCACCGTCGTGACGAACGAGGACGAAGCGCTCTGGCTCAGCTGTCCGAGCCTGGCCGAGCCACGGTCGTGGCTCCAGCAACTCACCAGCCTCGACTTCGAGGCCGTCCATACGCGGCGCCTGCTGCTCGATCCGGGCTGGGACGTCGCCCTCGCGGCCTGACCGCCGGAGCGGCGGTCCCCCTTGTCCGCCGCTCGCTCGAACTCGGGGTCAGGCGGTCCGCAGGCTCACGTCCGGGCGCGCCCGATCGCCGGCGTCGGCGGCGAAGAAGTCGCGCCGGTGCCAGCCGAACAGGCCGGCCAGGAGGTTCGCCGGGACCTGGGCGATCCTCGTGTTGTAGCGATAGACCTGATCGTTGTAGAGCTCGCGCCGATCGGCGATGAGCGACTCGAGGCGTTCGATCTCCGTCTGGAGCGCGAGCACGTTCTCATCCGAGGTCAGGGTCGGGTAGGCCTCCACGACGGCCAGCAATGAACGGACCGCCTGGGTGGTCTCGGTCGACAGCTCACCCTGCTCCGGGACCGGACGCTCGGGGTCGTAGGCGTCGCGCAGCCGGGTGACCTCGACGAGGACCGACTGCTCGAAGCCCATCACCCCGCGGACGGCGTTCACGAGGTTCGGCAGCTCGTCGTGACGCTGCTTGAGGCCGACGTCGATGTTCGCCCAGGCCTTGTCGATGCGCTGGATGAGCGCGACGACATCGTTGAACGTGGTGACGACCATGAACCCGACGATGGCGACGACGACGACGACGGCGAACCAGGCGGCGAGCGCGTACGGCATCAGACGGTCAGACCGCCGCTGAGCGCCGTCGCCAGCAGCACGGCCGAGGCGATCGCCACGATCGCCCCGAGCAGGCCGACCAGGAATCGGGCCTCCTCGCGGGCCACGGCTGCGGCCGGTGGGCCGAGCGAGACCAGCAGATCGACATCCGGCGCGTCGGCGACGATGAGCTCGTCCGGGTCGATCTCGAAGACCCGTTCGGCCTGCTCGGCCTCGGCCGCGGTCGCGATCGGGAGCGTGTCCGCCGCCGGGTCGAGCTCGGGCGCGCGCGTCGGACGGCCGATCCCGAAGCCGGGGATCGCGGCGTTGCCCCAGGCCGCCTCGGGGTCGGTCTCGAGGAGCCCGGCCGCACGTGCCTCGGCGAGGTCCGCGGCGATCTCCGGGTCGGCGATCCCGCCGTCGGCGTCGAGGCCGGAGCCCGAGGCGCTGTCGGCGCCGGTCGGGTCGGCGAGCTGATCGAACGGCAACGCCTTGCCGATGACGGTCACGACATCGCCGGGTTCGATCCGGGCCTCCTCGTACTCGCGCTGACCGCTGCCATAGAGCGAGAGGTACGGGCCGCCGGTCGAACCCTCGGTCGTCGGCACGGACGGATCGCCCGGTTGGTGGACCGTGAGCAGCTCGGCGATCTGGAGCCCCCGGTCGACGAGGCCGACCCCGAACGCGCTGCCGTAGCGCAGGTGGAGCCCGGGAGGCTCGTCGCCCATAAAGCCCGTGCCCTCCTTGAACGTCTCGGGCACGAGGAAGTGAGCGCCGTGTGGAAAGACGCGGACCGTCGCCGCTGGCGTCACGCAGCCGGAAGCCCACTGCGCGCTCCTCGTCGAGGAGGGTCCGCTCGGAATCGCCCTTCGATTCCTTGACCCGAGACCGGTAGTAGATGCAGGTCCGGCTCTGGAGCGGCGACGTCAGGGTGAGCTCGGCCGGCTCGACGACGCCGCTGACACGGACCTCGCCGACAGCGATCGCGCTGATCGTCGAGGAGGCCGTGTCGCCGATCCGCGCGGCGCGACGCTGGCCGGCCATCCCCTTGGCGAGGAGGCCGAGCCCGAACGCGATCCCGAGCGCTGAGCCGACGCTGAGCGGTGTGAGGTCCATTGCCATCGCGTCGGCCATCCTAGGCAGCCGACCGTCGGGCGTCGCTGGCCCGATGGTCCCGCCGGGCCGAGGATCAGTCGGCGTGGTCTCCGTCGCGCCCCGGCCGGATCGATCCGACGACGAGCGCCACCCCGACGATCACGAGGATCGCCGGCCAGAACGCTCCCAGGTCGAGCTGCGGGGCGAGCGTGGCGAGCAGGAAGTACCCGCCGAGCAGGATCAGGATGACGCCCCCGATGATGCCGCCGCCACCGCGACGTCGATGGCGCTGTCGCCCGGACGACGACGTGTTCCAACCGGGAGGCGGCGCCGAGGACCAGGTCCCGGGCGGGGGAGTGGAAGGTCCTGGCGGCGGCGCGCTGGCGACTCCAGCGACCGCAGCGACTCCACCGACCGCCGCGTCCCCGCTCGACGCGGCGGCTGGCGCCGGCTCGCCGGGAAGCGCGACATCGGTCACGTCGGAGCCCTCGGCTCCGGAGGTCGATCCGGCGAGCGGCTCACCGGACGACGCGTCCGGCGGCCCGGCGGCCGCGAAGGCCGCGGTGCCGGCCGCCCCCGGCCCCGCCGGCGACCCTGCCGCGGTCCCGCCCCAGTCGGCGTCGGCCGTCCCCGTCGACCCGGGCGGGGCCCAACCCGGGACGGCCCCGGGTGCGGCGGCTGCCGTCCAGCTCGCCCACGGATCCGTGCTCGTCGGCTCCTCGGGGACGACGATCGCCATCACGATGTACAGCCAGAAGAAGGCGCTGCCGGTGACGATCGCGAGGATGACCCAGACGATCCGGACGAGCGACGGGTCGACATCGAACCGTTCGGCGACGCCGCCGGCGACCCCGGCGATGATCCGCTCGTCGCGCGAGCGGTAGAGCCGGTCGTTCACCTGCAACCTCCCGTCGGGTCGAGCTCCACGCTGCCGGCATTCGCGGTGATCGACAGGTCGACCTTGGTCGGCGCCGTGGCGTATCCGGGCGACGTCCAGGTGGACCCGGTCTGGACCAGACCTCGCGCGGCGTAGTTGTTGGATGCGAGCAGCGAGCCCGAATCGATCTTCAGGCCGGTGCCGGGAGCGACGCACAGGCCCAGGCTGCCGGCGTTCACCGTGACCGACCCCGAGACGCTCGCCACCGGCAGCGTGATGAGGGTGGATCCGGCATTGACGGTGTACGACAGCCGGCTGAGCGCCGCACCGCTCAGGTCGATCGTCGACTTGCCGGCGTTCGTCGTTCCCGAGTAGTCGTCGAGGTGCATCCCCGCCAGCGTCAGGTTCGACGTGCCGGCGTTGAGCGTGGTCGAGAGGTCGAGGACGGGGTCGGTCGGCAGGCCGACCCTCCAGGTCGAACCCTCATTCCCGAACGACCCGAACCACGAACCCTCCGGCGCTCGGACCGCCAGCCGGTCGGGCGTGGACTCGAGCCGCGGGGTCCGGCCATCCGGCGACGTCCCGGCGACGTTCCAGGTGCTGCCCGCCACGGGGCTGACCGTCAGATCACCGCAGCTCATCTCGAGCGATACCGATCCGCTCGTGCCGAGCGTGCCGGCCTGCGTGGCGAAGGGCGTCCCCGAGCGACTCGAGGAGCAGCTGAAGCCGAGCGGGAACTGGCCGGCGACGCCGCCTGCCAGGAGGCTCCCGAACATCAGTCCGAAGGTCGCCGCCACGAGGAGCCCGCCGAGGAAGTGGAACGCGGTCCGGCGCAGGAGGAGCCCGACCCCGAGCCCGATGAGGATCAGCGGCCAGAAGCGCCACCAGCCGTCGACGGCGTCGTCCGGGATGAGGCCCTGCGTCACCGCCAGCGGGATGGCGCCGAGCAGGATGAAGAAGACACCCCAGTTCAGGAGGCGGGGCTCGATCCGCATGACTGACATGGTAGCCTCCGGACCTGCGGCTGCCACTGCCGAATGTCACGGGTTGGAGGGGCCGATGTTGCTCAGCGAATGGCGCGCCGCCGGGACCCATCCGTCGGCGATGACGCCCAAGGTGGATGCCGTCGTCGAGCCGGTGCTCAAGGCGATGGGCGCCGTCGAGGATCCCGATTGCTGGGTGACCTGGGGTGACGACCCGACCCGCTGGTCGCTCATCACCCCGACCCCGGCCGGCCTTGTGTCCGTCCACGTCCGGGTGAGCGCTCCGCAGGAGGGGCCACGGGCGTCCGGCAAGCTGATTCGCTGGAGCCGGGTCCAGATCGGCGAGTACTCGATCGAGATGCACGACGGCCATCGGCTGCTCAGCTTCCAGATCGAGAGCCAGGTCCTCCACGGCGTCGACGACGAGTGCGTCCCGCTGGCGGCGTTCATCGTCCGTCTCCTGGCCGCCCAGGACGGGCGGCTGACCGCCGCGTTCGGGTGATCCGGTCCGGTCGCGGATGAGCCTCGAGGGGCGCGCGTTCCGCGCGGTCATCTTCGACCTCGACGGGGTCCTCGTCGACGCCGAGATCTGGTGGGACGAGGTCCGCATCGACTTCGCGGCTCGGCACGGCCGGACCTGGACCGAAGAGGACCGGGCCGCGATCATGGGCGCGAACTCCTTCGGCTGGTCGACGCTCATGCGCGACCGGCTCGCGCTGCCCGATGTCCCACGCGAGGTCATCGAGGCCGAGATCGTCGACGCGATGGTCACCCGGTATCGATCGGACGGAGCCCCCTTGATCCCTGGTGCCGTGGCGACGGTCCGGCGGGTCGCCGCCGAGCTCCCGGTCGCGGTGGCATCGTCCGGGCATCCCCAGGTCATCGCCGCC
The DNA here is from genome assembly GCA_963783135.1 of uncultured Chloroflexia bacterium. Lineage (GTDB taxonomy): Bacteria > Chloroflexota > Limnocylindria > Limnocylindrales > CSP1-4 > Chersky-267. The sequence continues at coordinate 272,475 of CAWAMH010000007.1, forward strand.
GCCCTGGACGCACTCGGGATCGCCGACGTCTTCGCGGTCGTGGTCTCGTCCGACGCGGTCCCGCTCGGCAAACCGGCTCCGGACGTCTACCTCCTCGCGGCCGCGCAGCTCGACGTCCCGCCGGTCACCTGCCTGGTGGTCGAGGACTCGCTGAACGGCGTCCTCGCCGGTCGTGCGGCGGGGATGACGGTCGTCCTCGTCCCGAACGGTGCGGTCCCCCCGGCCGCGGGAGCTCGGGAGGCCGCCTCGATCGTGCTCGACCGGATCGACGACCTCGACATCGCGTCGCCAACGTTCGCCGGCGATCGGCGCACATGAGCCTGACCGACCCACCGACCGGGTCCCCGCCGACAGGACCGGCCGAAGCGACACCACCCGAGCGGCCAGGCGGGCCAACGGCGCCCGAGCGGCCAGGCAGGCCGACGGCGCTCGAGCGGCCGGGCCGGCCCGCGTCCGCCGATCGACCGGTCGCCGCGTGGCGCCGGACGATCCGGTATGCCGTGGCCATGACGTTCTCGTGGCTCGCCGTCCGGGCTGTGTTCCGGGTCCGGGTCGAGGGTCGTGACCGGCTGCCCGTCGGCCCGGCACTGCTCTGCTTCAACCATCAGAGCTGGTCCGACCCGTTCGTCCTCATGGCCACCCTCCCGTGGCGCCCGCGGCTCTACTTCTTCGGGCCGAAGGAAGAGGACATGGCGACCGGTGGCCGGAATCGGATCATGAAGTGGACCGGCACCGCGATCCCGTTCAGACCGGGCAAGAACGACCTGATCGAGGCGACCCGCAGGGTCGGGGCGATCCTCGACGGCGGCGGGGTCGTCGCGATCGCCGGTGAGGGCCGGATCCATGCCGGGGAAGGGGAGCTGCTCCCGCTCAACGAGGGCGCGGCGTTCTTCGCCCTGCGGTCCGGCGTCCCGCTGGTGCCGGTGGCCGTCAACGGGACGAGCTGGCTGACGTTCGGCCGCCGCGTCCGGGTCCGGATCGGCGAGCCGATCCCGGTCGATGGCCGCCCGACCCGGGAGGCCATCACCGAGCTCAGCGCCACGACCTGGACGGCCCTTCACGGTCTCCTGGCGGACTACCCGGACCCGACCCCACCGCCTGCCGGGAGTGCCTGGTATCGATTCACCGAGATGTTCAACGAGTGGCCCGACGGCGGTCGGCCGAGGCTGTCGGGCGATCCCGCGGACGCGGCCGGTGAGGGTTCGTCGACGCCGACCGACCCGGCCGGCGAGGGCCCCTCGGCGCGCTGAACCTGCGATACTCTCCGGCGTACCCGACCACGCGAGGAGGATCTGTGGGAGCGACCGGACTCGCCGCGGACCCGGTCGAATACCGGTCCCGGCTCGCGGACCAGGAGGATGCCCAGATCGATGCCTGGGCGGCCGAGGCCATGCGCGACATGGCGATCCGCCGAGGCGTCTTGCGGGTCCTCGCCGACTTCCGGACCGCGACGCGGATCGACGACCGGTCGCTCGAGCGGGTGTACGCCGCCGGTGATGGACCGCCGGCCACGCTCGGCCACGATGCCCAGGGCCGGACGATGATCCCGGCGATCACCCTCCACTGCCTCGTCGCCGGGATCCGGCGCGAGACCCCGGACGGGCGCGACCGGCTGATCGAGTACCTGGTCGAGAACTTCCACGACTTCGTCTACGTCTGAGTCCCCGGGGCCGCGGGGGGCTCCTCGACCCGGACCGCTCGCTCGGCTCGGCGGGCTCATCCGGCTTGGTCACCCGTTCCCATCCCTGCTCGACGGGGCGGTCGTCGTCGTGCTCGCGCTCCTGGCGGGCGGATCGACGGCCACCGCGGCGGTCCTTGGTGGGGCGATGGTCGGGCTGCAGGTGTCGATCGGGGCCCTGAACGACCTCGTCGACGTCGAGCTCGATCGAGGACGGAAGCCGGGCAAGCCGATCCCGGCCGGGCTCGTCGGAGGAGGGGCGGCCGCCATCGTGGTGGCGGGGGGTCTCGCCGTCGGGCTGAGCCTGTCGGCCACGGCCGGATGGGCGACGCTCCTCGTGGCACTGGTCGGCGTGGCCGTCGGCTACGCCTACGATCTGCGCCTCAAGCGGACCGTCTGGGCGTGGCTCCCGTTCGCGATCGGGCTGCCGCTCTTACCGGTCTTCAGCTGGGTGGGGGTCACCGGTGGGATCCCGGCAGCCTTCGGCCTGCTCGTGCCGCTGGCGGTCGTCGCCGGGGCGGCGCTCGCCCTGCTGAACGGGATCGTCGACGTCGATCGCGACCGGGCGGCCGGGGTCGCCACGCCCGCGGTCCGGCTCGGTCGCGAGCGGGCGCGCCGGCTGGCTGCGCTCCTGCTCGGCGTCGTGGCCGTCGGCGCCCTCGCCTCACTGGCGATCGTCGGCGCGATCGCCGCCGCATGGGGGATCTGTCTGGCCGGGGTGTCGCTGGTCGCGGTGGGGCTGCTGCTCGCCGGTTCCGACCGCGGCAAGCCGGCGCGAGCGCGGCTGGGAGGCGAGCGCCGTCGGGCTCAGCCTGATCGCCGCAGGCTGGGTCGTCGGGTTCGCGGTGGCCGGGCGGCTCTAGACCCGGGACACCACGTGAGTCCGGAGCCGACCGCGAACGGGCTACTCGGCGTCGCCGCTCCGGACGAGGGCGATCGCATTCTCGAGTCGAAGCTTGGCGATCGTCAGGTACTTGGCGAGGTTGGCGCGATCGATCGACCCGATCGAGCCGATGACGTCCGGTGCCCGGAGGATCGAGACGAGCTCGTCGACCGAGTCCGCGAGCTGCTGCTTGGCGTTGACGAGCGCATCGTCGCCGAGACTGCCGCCCGGCTGTGAACGGGCGATCCCCGTCCAGGCCTCGATCGGTATCGGCGGCGACCTCGGCGGGGGATCGGGTCTCGGCCGTCGCGGCTTCCTCAGCCGCCTCCTCCTGCTCGATCGCCTCCTCGGTCGGCTCGATCTCGACCGCGCGGCGCGGCCGGCGTCGACCCTCGACCCGTTCGCGCAGCTTGACGAGCGTCAGCTCTCCGGCAGCGACTTGCTCGGCGAGTCGTCGTCGCTTCTTCGGGTCTTCGACCTTCAGCAGTTCGTAGGCGTGCGAGATCGTGTCTTTGCGCACGGACACCAAGGCCTGGATCTCGGGCGGGGCGCCCGCGAGGCGGAGCCGATTCTCGAGATAGCCCTTGTCCTTGCCGAGCTTCTGGGCGAGCCGACGGATGCTATAGCCATGTTCCTTGACCATCCGGTCGTACATCACGGCTTCTTCGAGCGGCGACAGGTCCTCGCGCTGGAGGTTCTCGATGATCGCGATCTCGAGGGCCGTGTCGTCGTCGAGCTCTTCGATCAACGCCGGGATCGTGGCCAACCCGGCGGCCGTCGCGGCCCGCCAGCGTCGCTCGCCCGCGACCAGCTGATAGCGGTTCGTGTCATCGATCGGCCGGATGAGGATCGGCTGGAGGATGCCGTGCTCGCGTACCGAGGCGGTCAGTTCGTCGAGGGCGGACTGTTCGAACCGGGTCCGAGGCTGATCCGGATTCGGATCGATCCGATCGATCGGAACGTGCCGGACGCCGAGGGTCTTCGACGACGTCTCGGCGGAGAGGAGGCTGAGGACCTGCGGTCCGAGCTCGCGCTCCTCGGACAGGCGGCGACCGACGGTCGCGCGGAAGTCTGGTCTAGCCAAGGTCGATCACCTCTCGAGCAAGCTCGCGATACGTTCGGGCGGCGTCCGAGTTCCCGGCGTAGGCCGTGATCGGTCGTCCGGTGAGCGGCGCCTCGCCGAGTTTCACGGTGTTCCGGACGATGCTGTTGAACACGTGATGGTCTCCGAGCTCGCGAAGCTCATCGAGCATCTCGCGTCCGAGGATCGTCCGGCCGTCATAGAACGTCGGCAGGAGTCCGAGGACGCGAAGGTCCCGGTTGAGCTTCGCTCGGATCGTGTTGATGACCTTGACCAGGGCCGTGAGCCCCTTGAGTGCGTAGTACTGGGTCTGGACCGGGATGATCACGCTGCGTGCCGCCACGAGCCCGTTGATCGTCAGCAGGCCGAGCGTCGGCGGGCAATCGATCAACGCGTAGTCGTAGTGCGCATCGACCCAGCCGACCTCCTTCCCGGGTTCACTGCCCCGACCCGGCACATGCGGTCCGTCGAGCGCTTCGCGCAACGCATGCTCGCGCCCGATCGCGCTGAACAGTTCGACCTCGGTCGACGCCAGTTCGAGCGTCGCCGGGGCGACATCGATCCCGGTTGTCTGGGTCGGGATGATGATCTCGGCCATCGATGCTCGCGAGTCGGCGAGGACGTCGGCCATCGATCGATCGACAGTACCGAGGTTGATCCCAAGGCCCACCGTCAGGTTCGCCTGCGGATCCATGTCGATGCAGAGGACGCGGAACCCCTGCTCGGCAAGTGCGCCGGCGAGATTGATCGCCGTGGTGGTCTTGCCCACGCCGCCCTTCTGGTTCGCGACTGCGATCACGTTCGTCACCTGGGAATCACCTCGCTCGAGTCGGCGGGGGTCGTCGCGCGTGTCGCGTGACGGCATGTCGGGCGCCCATCCTACTCCACCGTCGATGGCTGCAACCATCCGACTTATCCACACGGACGAGGAGTTGTTCACCGAATCTGTGGATAGATGGCCGATCCGTCAAGTGGCAAGTGGACGAGACGGCCCGACCCTTCGGACGCGTCCGCGGGCATCTTCGACGTCTATGATGGCGTCGACTCCGACACGGAGGTTCTGTCCTTGCGCAAAGACGTGGTCGCGCCGACCCGTCAGGGAGGGACCGTGACGACGAACAAGGAACGCACGGAGCGACTCCGCAAGATGCGCGAGGAGTCCCAGCTGGGCGGCGGATCCGTGCGGGTCGAACGCCAGCATGCCTGGGGCAAGCTGACCGCGCGCGAACGTCTCGATCTGCTGCTCGACCCTGGGTCGTTCGTCGAGCTCGACGCGTTCGTCACCCATCGATCGACGGAATTCGGACTCGATCGTCAGCACTTCCTCGGCGACGGGGTCGTCACCGGGCATGGGCGCATCGACGGGCGGCTCGTCTTCGTGTTCTCGCAGGACTTCACGGTCTTCGGCGGATCGCTGTCGGAGGCGTACGCCGAGAAGATCTGCAAGATCATGGACATGGCCATGAAGGTCGGCGCACCGGTCATCGGGCTCAACGATTCGGGTGGGGCGCGGATCCAGGAAGGTGTCGTGTCACTCGGCGGCTATGCCGACATCTTCCTGCGGAACGTCATGGCGTCCGGGGTGATCCCGCAGATCTCGGTCATCCTGGGACCGTGTGCCGGGGGAGCGGTCTATTCGCCGGCGATGACCGACTTCACGGTGATGGTCGAGGGGACGAGCTACATGTTCGTCACCGGTCCGAACGTCGTCAAAGCCGTGACCCACGAAGACGTCGACTCGGATCGTCTCGGCGGGGCGATCACCCACACGACGGTCAGCGGTGTCGCTCACCTGGCGGCGAAGGACGAAGCTGAGTCGCTCGACATCACACGACGCATCCTCGGCCACCTGCCGCAGAACAACTTGTCGGACCCCCCGTACGTCGCGACCGACGATCCGTCGGAGCGTCGGGATCCGGAACTGGACACGATCGTGCCCGACGATCCGCAGAAGCCGTACGACATGCACGGCGTCATCTCGCGCATCTTCGACGACGGTGGGTTCCTGGAGATCCAGCCGGGCTGGGCCGCGAACATCATCGTCGGCTTCGCGCGACTCGGTGGGCGAAGCGTCGGGATCGTCGCACAGCAACCGGCCGTCCTCGCTGGTGCACTCGACATCAACTCATCGATCAAGGCGGCGCGATTCGTGCGGACCTGCGATTGCTTCAACATCCCGATCGTGACGTTCGTCGACGTCCCGGGCTTTCTGCCCGGCGTCGGCCAGGAGCACAACGGGATCATCAAGCATGGCGCGAAATTGCTCTATGCCTATTGCGAAGCGACCGTGCCGAAGTTGACCGTCATCACCCGGAAGGCATACGGCGGCGCCTACGACGTCATGAGCAGCAAGCATGTCCGCGGTGACATCAACTTCGCCTGGCCCACGGCGGAGATCGCCGTGATGGGCGCAGAAGGTGCCGTCAACATCATCTTCAAGGATGAGATCGTGGCGGCCAGCGATCCGGTCGCAGAACGGGCCCGACTCATCGCGCAATACGAAGCCGAATTCAACAACCCGTATGCCGCCGCGGCGCGCGGCTACATCGACGATGTGATCCTTCCGTCGGAGACGCGTCCTCGTCTGATTTCGGCACTCGAGATGCTCGCCGACAAGCGAGACACGAACCCAAGGAAGAAGCATGGGAACATCCCGCTCTGACTCCCGGCCGGTGGCTCGTGTCTTTGCGCAAGGACGCCCGTTCGAGCGGGTCCTGATCGCGAACCGCGGCGAGATCGCCGTGCGGATCATCCGGGCCTGCCATGAGATGGGTATGGGGGCGATCGCCGTCTATAGCGACGCGGACGTCCATGCCCAGCATGTCCGAGCCGCCGACCATGCGGTCCGGATCGGACCGCCGCCCGCCGCCGAGAGCTACCTGCTGGCCGACGCGATCGTCGCGGCGGCTCTCGCCGCGGGCGCCCAGGCGGTCCATCCCGGGTACGGCTTCCTCGCCGAGCGGGCGTCCTTCGCCGAGGCTGTGGCCGACGCCGGGATGACCTTCGTCGGTCCGGATCACCGGGCGATCGCCGCCCTCGGCGACAAGCTGGCGGCCCGCCGGACCGCGACCTCGGTGGGCGTGCCGGTGGTGCCCGGAACCCTCGAACCGGCCCCGGTGGATCGGCCCGACCAGGTGGCGGCCATCGCCGCCGCCGCAGCTGACGTCGGGTTCCCGCTGCTCGTCAAGGCCGCCGCCGGGGGAGGGGGTCGGGGGATGCGGCGGGTCGTCAGCGCCAACGAGCTGCCGGCGGCACTCGCCTCGGGGTCGCGCGAAGCGGCCTCCGCGTTCGGCGACGGGTCGGTCTACCTGGAGCGGGAGATCCTGCCCGCCCGGCACATCGAGGTCCAGCTCCTCGGCGATGTCGAGGGCCGGGTCGTCGCCCTCGGCGAACGCGACTGCTCCCTCCAGCGGCGGCATCAGAAGCTGGTCGAAGAGGCACCCGCCCCGGGTCTCACGGAGTCCCAGCGCCGGGCTCTCCACGAGCTGGCGGTCCGGCTCGCCACGGCCGCCGGCCTGACGAACGCGGCGACCTGCGAGTTCCTGCTCGACGCCGATGACCGGTTCTGGTTCCTCGAGGTCAACACTCGTCTCCAGGTCGAGCACGGGGTGACCGAACTCGTCTCGGGGATCGACATCGTCCGCGAGCAGTTCTGGCTCGCGGCCGGGGCACCGCTGTCGGCGGCCGTGATCGCGGCTGCGGCCCAGGCGGCCGTCCCGGCCAGTCATGCGATCGAGGTCCGACTGTCGGCGGAGGATCCGGCCCGCGAGTTCGCACCCGCCCCCGGTCGGGTCGGCCGCTGGGTCATGCCCGCAGGACCGGGTGTCCGCGTCGATACCGCGATCGAGCCCGGAGAGCGGATCCCGCCCGACTACGACCCGCTGGTCGCCAAGCTGATGGTCCACGCGGGCGACCGACCGGCGGCGGTCGAGCGTCTCCGCCGAGCCCTGGACGAGACCGAGATCGGCGGGATCCAGACGACCCTCCCGTTCGACAGGTTCGTGGTCCGCGAGCCGTCGTTCCTGGCCGGTGAGCTCTCGACTGGCTGGGTCCCCGAGCATTGGGATGGCCCGGCCGAGCGTGCGGCGACCGTGCGGCGGGCGCTCCTTGCGGCGGGCATCGCCACCATCGCGGACGACCGGGCCGATCCGAGCGGGCTGACCCTCGTCAGCGCCGAATCGTCATCCGGCCTGACCATCTCCACGAGGGGAGGGCCTGCCCGGGCTGGGTCGGCGGTCGCGCGCAGACCTTCGGCGTGGCGGACCTCCGGACGGGTCGACGCGAGCGACCGGTGGCCGGGTTGAGCGGGCGAAGGCGCGCCGCGCGCGAGCCGGGCGTCGAACAGATCGATGGCGTCGGGCTCGTCCTCGCTCGGAGCGCGGCGCCGACCGACGGGGTCGGACCGATCGCGGCGCCGGTGGACCCCCGGGCCGTGCGCGTCGCGCCGACCGCCGCGAACCGGCTCGACGGTGATCCCGTGCTGATCGTCTCGCCGGGTCACGGGCCGGTTCCCCGGTCACCGATCGTCGACGGTCAGGCGATCGCGGCAGATCTCGCCTGGCTCGACCCGGAGCACGCGATCCTCGTCGAGGCGGGGGCGCGCCGGAGCCGGCTCGTCATCGGTCGCCCGCACCGTCGCGAGTCCGATGGCCTCATCGTCCGCGAGCTGGTCGTCGACGGCTGGCGGGTCGAGGTCGAGCTCGAGTCCGAGCGTCGGGCGAGCCTGCGCGAGCGTGCCCGTCGCGCCTCGGAGGTCGCCGGGCGGAGCGGGCCGATCGAGGTCCGGGCCATCATCCCCGGTCGGATCGTGGCGCTGTCGGTCAACCCGGGCGACCCGGTGGCGGCCGGCCAGCAGCTCCTCGTCCTCGAGGCGATGAAGATGCAGAACGAGCTTCGCGCCCCGCGCGAGGGAGCCATCGCGCGGATCCCGATCGCGGTGGGCGAGAATGTCGAGGTGGGTGACCTCCTGCTGGTGATCACGTGACCGACGATCCGCTCCGCGAGCGCTGGCGCGGCCACGACCCGGGCGAAGGCGGTCGGGTCCGCTCCGGAGCGGCGCGAGCGGTTCGAGACGAGCTCGGGCATCGAGATCGCCGACGTCTACACGGACGCCGATCTGACCGGGTTCGACCCGGCGACCGAGCTCGGCCTGCCGGGGGAGTACCCGTTCACCCGTGGCGTCCAGGCGACGATGTACCGAAGCCGGTTCTGGACGATGCGTCAGTACGCCGGCTTCGCCACCGCAGCCGAGACGAACGAGCGCTTCCGCTACCTCCTCGACCAGGGCCAGACCGGCCTGTCGGTCGCCTTCGATCTGCCGACGCAGATGGGCTACGACTCGGATGCCCCGCAGGCGGCCGGCGAGGTCGGCCGGGTCGGCGTGCCGATCGCCAGCCTGGCCGACATGGAGACCCTGTTCCGGGACATCCCGCTCGACCGGGTGAGCACGTCGATGACGATCAACTCGACGGCGCCGATCCTGCTCGCCCTGTACGTCGTGGCGGCCGAGCGGCAGGGCGTCGAGCGTGCCGCGATCAGCGGCACGACCCAGAACGACATCCTGAAGGAGTACATCGCGCGCGGAACGTGGATCTATCCGCCCCGCCCCTCGATGCGGCTGGTCACCGACGTGTTCGAGTTCTGCGCCCGTGAGCTGCCGCGCTGGAACACGATCTCGATCAGCGGCTACCACATGCGCGAGGCGGGCGCGACCGCCGTCCAGGAGCTCGCGTATACGCTGGCAGACGCGATCGCGTACTGCGACGCCGCGGTCGCCCGCGGGCTCGACATCGACGACTTCGCCGGGCGGCTGAGCTTCTTCTTCGCCGCATGGAGCGAGCTGTTCGAGGAAGTGGCGAAGTTCCGGGCCGCGCGCCGGATGTGGGCCCGGATCGTCCGCGACCGGTACGGCTCGCAGAACCCGCGGTCGCAGACCTGCCGCTTCCACGTCCAGACCGCCGGCTCCAGCCTGACCGCCCGGTCGATCGACAACAACGTCGTCCGGACGACCGTCCAGGCGCTCGCGGCGGTGCTAGGCGGCGCCCAGAGCCTCCACACGAACTCGCGCGACGAGGCGCTCGCCCTGCCGACCGCCGAGGCCGCCCGGCTCGCGCTGCGGACCCAGCAGATCCTGGCCCACGAGTCGGGCGTGACGGAGACGCCCGACCCGCTGGCCGGTTCGTATTACGTCGAGCACCTGACCAACGAGCTCGAGCGAGCGGCCTGGGCGGAGCTCGCCGAGATCGAGGCGCTCGGCGGGACGATCGCGGCGATCGACCACGGCTACCAGCAGCACCGGATCCAGGAGTCGGCCTACCTCGTCCAGCGTCGGATCGAGTCCGGCGACCAGATCGTGGTCGGGGTCAACCGGTTCCAGGACGACGACGGCGCGACTCCGCCGACCCAGAAGATCGACCCGGAAGGGGAGCGTCGCCAGGTCGACGGTCTCCGCCGCGTCCGCGCCGAGCGCGACCCGGTGGCCTGGGCGGCGGCGCTCGATCGGCTCGCCGCGGCCGCCGCCGGCGACGTCAATGTCATGCCCGCGCTCATCGACGCGGTCCGCGCCCACGCCACCGTCGGCGAGATCAGCGATCGGCTGCGCTCGGCGTGGGGCGAGCATCGCGAGCTCATCACGGTCTGATCGAAGGAGGCCCCGACCATGCACGCTGCCGCACCCGATCATCTGCATCGGCTCGGCCGGGTCCACCACGTCGCGGTCGTCGTCCGGACATCGACGCGTCGCTCGCGTTCTATCGGGACATCCTCGGTCTCGCCGTCGAGACCATCCTGCCGATCCCGGCCGACCGGGTGACGATCGCCTTCCTGCCGGTCGGCGAGTCCAAGGTCGAGCTCGTCGCGCCGACCGACGACACGACGGGGGTGGCCCGCTTCCTCGCAGTCGAAGGGCGAGGGCTTCCACCACGTCTGCTTCGAGGTCCCGGACCTGGCCGAGACGCTGACCCGGCTGGCCATCGACGGGGTCGAGCTCATCGACACGGCACCGAGAAAGGGCGCCGAAGGGCCGGTCGCGTTCCTCCACCCGCGGTCCTGCCACGGGGTCCTCGTCGAGCTCATCGAGGCCCCCGGCGGACCCTCCTGGTCCGCGCTCGGCTACTGAACCGCGCTCGGACCTCGCTCGGCTACTGACCCGGGCCGGTCCCGGTCCCTGCCGTGGGATCCGCGGTGCCGCGCTCGTGAGGCTCGACGATCCGATCGGCGAAGGCCATCGGTCGATGCTTGGCGAGCCCGGTGATGAACGCGGCGAGGATCCCGACCCCGACGATGATGTACAGGATCGTGAACGCCCGTCCCAACGGCGTCGTCGGGTGGAGATCGCCGTAGCCGACCGTGGCCAGGGTCACGACGCAGAAGTAGATCGCGTCGAGCAGGGACCAGCCTTCGATCTCCATGTAGACGACGCTGCCGATCGCGATCGTCAGCAGGGCGGCGACCGCGATGATCCGCGTCTCCGTCTCACGGAGCATCAGGCGAAGGGCGATGAACATGGCGCGATCTCCAGGGCGGATGACGATCGCGCGGAGTGTAGCCGGGCCGGTCGGCCGCGAGGATCAGGCGGTCGCACGGGCGGTGTAGCGACCCTCGTGACGCTCGACCGTGAGCGACAGCCCGAAGGCACTCGACAGGATCGGGCCGGTGATCGTCGCGTCGATCGGACCGGCGGCGACGACCCGTCCGCCGGCCAGGACGATGGCGTGGCCGAACCCGACCGGGATCTCCTCCACGTGGTGGGTCACGAGGGCGATCGCGCCGAGTCCCGGGTCCGCGGCAAGGGCAGCGATCCGTGCGACGAGCGCTTCGCGAGCGCCAAGGTCGAGGCCGGCCGCCGGCTCGTCGAGCAGCACCAGATCCGGCTCGGTCATCAGCGTCCGGGCGATGAGCGCGCGCTGTCGCTCGCCCGACGACAGCGTCCCGAACGTCCGTCGCCCGAGGCCGGCCAGCCCCAGCCGGCCGAGCGCCTCCGTCGCCCGAGCTACGTCCGCGGGTGCATACGCGGCCCAGTGCGGCGCGAGCGCGGCGTGCCGAGCGCTCAGCACGACATCCCCGACGCTCAGCCCGGGGTCGATCTCGGCCGCGAGGGCCGCGCTGACGAAGCCGATCCGGCGCCGGAGCTCGCGGGCGTCGACCGTCCCGATCCGCGCCCCGAGGACTTCCACGCTGCCCCGGCTCGGCCAGAGGTACGTGGCTGCGACCCGGAGGAGCGTCGTCTTGCCCGAACCGTTCGGTCCGACGATCGCCCAGCGCTGGCCGGGGCCGATGGTCCAGTCGATGCCGTCGAGGAGCCAGCGGCCGTCGCGCCGGACGCCGACGTCGGACAGCCGCAGGACGGTGGCCGGCGCCTCGCGGCTCGGGCCCGTCACCCGATCAGAGCGACCACGCGAACAGGACGTCGGGTGCCCGTTCCGCCGACCGACAGAACCGGACGACATCGCCGGCGAGCTCCCGGATCCAGGGCTTCTCCTCGCGTGGGAGCTCGCCGAACTCCTCGTCGAGGAGGTCGAGCCAGCGCCCGGCGACGGCCGGCACCTCATGGTCCGCGAGACGGGCGATGGCCTCGACCCAACGCGCGTCGACCCGCTCGACGGTGCGCCCGTCGATGTCGCCGGGACCATCGAGCTCGCGCCGGGCGTCGAGGAAGTCGCTCGGCTCGCCACCGCCGGTCACCGACCGGACCGCCTCGCTGAACAGGTCGAGCCAGGTCGGGTCGAGCCCGGCACCGAGCGACAGGCGAGCGGTGAACCGTCCGGGCTCGGACAGGCCGGACAGGTCATCGGACGAGATCGCGATGAGGATCGTCGGTGCGTCTCCGGCGACGAGCTCCATGAGTGCGCCCACTCAAGCGGCTCCGTCCCGGTGACCCGCGGCGCGGAGGATCGCCGGGATCTCGGTCGGCGAGTCGGCGACTCGGATGCCCGCGGCCTCGAGCGCCGCGATCTTGTCGGCGGCGGTCCCCGAGCCACCGGAGATGATCGCGCCGGCGTGGCCCATCCGCTTGCCCTCGGGCGCCGTCCGGCCGGCGATGAACGCCGCCATCGGCACGCCCGCGGAGATGCTCGGCGGCCCACGCCGCGGCCTCCTCCTCGGCCGATCCGCCGATCTCGCCGATGAGCACGATCGCCTCGGTCTCGGCGTCGGCCGCGAACAGCTGGAGGACGTCGAGGAACGTGGTGCCGACGATCGGGTCGCCGCCGATCCCGACGCAGGTGGACTGACCGATCCCGGCGTCGGTCATCGCCTGGACCGCTTCATAGGTCAGGGTCCCTGACCGTGAGACGACCCCGACGCGCCCCTCGCGATGGATCGGGCCGGGGATGATCCCGACCTTGGCCCGACCGGGCGACGTGGCGCCCGGGCAGTTCGGTCCGATGAGCCGGGCGCCGGCGCTCCGAACGACCTCGACCACCTTGAGCATGTCGAGCGCCGGGATCCCCTCGGTGATGCAGAAGATCGTCGGGATCCCGGCCCCGGCCGCCTCGAGGACGGCGTCCGGCGCGCCCGCGGCCGGGACGTAGATGCAGGCGGTGTTCGCGCCGGTCTGGGCGACGGCCTCGGCCACGGTGTCGAACACCGGCACCCGCCCGTCGACGGCCGTCTGCCCGCCCTTGTTCGGGGTCACCCCGGCGACGACCGCGGTCCCGTAGTCGAGCATCTGGCGGGAGTGGAACTCGCCCTCGCGCCCGGTGATGCCCTGGACGACGAGCCGGGTCTCGCGGCCGACGAGGATGCTCACCCGCCCGCCCCCGGCCGCGCTCTCACCAGCCGCGTCGACGGATCGCGCCGCGGCCACGGCCTTGGCCGCGGCGTCGTCCAGGCTCGACGCGGTCTCGAACCGGGCCTCCGTCAGCAGGCGGCCCGCCTCCTCGGCGTTCGTCCCGACGATCCGGACGACCATCGGGCACGTCGCGCTCCTGGACGGCCCGGGCCTCGATCAGCCCGCGGGCGACCTCGTCGCCACGGGTGATCCCGCCGAAGATGTTGACGAGGATCGCCCGGACCTTCGGATCGGCAAGGATCAAGCGCATCGCCGCGGCGACCTTGTCGGCTCGCGCGCCGCCGCCGATGTCGAGGAAGTTCGCGGGCTCGCCGCCGGCGCGCTTGACCAGGTCCATCGTCGTCATCGCCAGGCCGGCGCCATTGACCATGCAACCGATCGAGCCGTCGAGGTGGATGAACGCGATCCCCAGGGCGCGCGCCTCGGCGTCGGCCGGATCCTCGCTGTCGGGGTCGCGCAGCGCCTCGAGCTCGGGGTGGCGGGCGAGGCCCGAGTCGTCGAGGGTGATCTTCGCGTCGAGGCAGACGAGGCGCCTCGGTCGCCGTGCCGGTGTCGTCAGGCTGCCTGACCACTGCAAGCGGGTTCACTTCGACCAGGTCGGCATCGTAGGCGAGCATCGTGCTGACCAGACCACGGGCGATGGCGACGAACGTCCGGAGGTGCGGACCGCCGAGTCCGATCGCGAACGCGAGCTGGCGGGCCTGCCAGTCGAGCAGCCCGAGGAGCGGATGGGCCTCGACCCGGTGGATCGCCTCGGGCGTGACTCGGGCCACCTCCTCGATCTCGACGCCACCCTCGGCCGAGGCGATCACGAGGATCCGCCGGCTGGCCCGATCGAGGATCGCTCCGAGGTAGTACTCCTTGACGATGTCCGCGGCGGCGGCCACGAGGACCTTGCGGACCGGGATGTCCTTGATCGTGAGTGCGAGGATCTCGGCGGCGACCGCCTCGGCCTCGGTCCCGCTCGCGGCGAGCTTCACCCCGCCGGCCTTGCCCCGCCCGCCGACGAGGACCTGGGCCTTGATCACGACGCGCTCCGCGCCGGCGGCGAGGATGCGCTCGGCGGCTGTCCGGGCGTCCGCAGCGGTCCGGGCGACCTCCCAGCCCGGGACCGGCAACCCCTGCGCGAGCAGAAGGGACTTCGCGTCGGCTTCCTGGATCTTCACGCGGGGTCGGGCTCCGTGGGTCGGACGTGACGCTCGGGGCGGGCCGGTCGGGCCGGCGACCGATGGATCGGGCAGGACGGGCACCGATGGTACAGGAGCGTCGGCCGGTCGCGGTGGCCGCCTGCTCGGCTAGAATCGGGCCATCGCCCAGCCGACCCTCGGTCCCCGGTCGTTGGCGCTCGATGGGAGGCAGCACCCGGACATGGCGGTCACGCGAGCGAGTACGACGGCCCGGCGCACGCCGATCAAGCCGGCCGGGACCGCGGCCCAGGGTTTCGGCCGCACCGCTCGGACCGACTCCTGGGCGCTCGCCCCGACGGCCGTCGCCCTCGGGTTCGGGGCCTTCATCCTGTACACGCTCTTCTCGACCTTGCTCTGGGGCCCGTTGTTCGCGGTGGCCTACGAGGCCGACGGCTACCTCTCGCCGTTCTTCTCGCCGCTCATCGGAGCCGAGTTCCTGCCCTGGTGGTTCTCGCCGGCGATCCTCATCCTGTGGATCCCGCTCGGCTTCCGGACCACCTGCTACTACTACCGCAAGGCCTACTACCGGTCGTATTTCGCCGATCCGCCGGCGTGCGCCGTGGGCGAGCCGCGCGCCCACCGGCGCTACTCGATGGAAGCGGCGTTCCCGTTCATCCTCCAGAACCTCCATCGGATCTTCCTGTACCTCGCATTCATCCCGCTGTTCTTCCTGTGGATCGACGCGTTCGTCGCACTCCACCCCGACGGGACCTGGCGGCTCGGCCTGGGCAACGTGGTCCTGTTCGTCAACGTCGTCCTGCTGACCGGCTTCTCGCTGTCCTGCAACTCGCTCCGCCACCTGGCGGGCGGCCGGCTCGACTGCTTCTCATGCACGGCCAGGACGCGGACCCAGTACTCGCTCTGGCAGCGACTGACCGGGTTGAATGTGAACCACATGCGCTGGGCCTGGGCCAGCCTCGCGTCGGTCGCCATGGCCGATCTCTACATCCGGGTGCTGGCGATGGGCCTCTTCAACGACCCGTCGATCCGCCTGTGAACGAAGCGCCCGAGCGGCACCCCCACGACGTCCTGGTCATCGGGGCGGGCGGGGCGGGGCTGCGCGCGGCGATCGCAGCGGCCGAGGCCGGCGCCGACGTCGGGCTCGTGTGCAAGTCCCTGCTCGGGAAGGCCCATACGGTGATGGCCGAGGGCGGCGTGGCGGCCGCACTCGGATATGTCGCGGAGGCCGACTCGTGGCAGGTCCACTTCCGGGACACGATGGTCGGAGGCAAGCTGCTGAACAACCCGCGGATGGCCCAGCTCCACGCCCAGGAGGCGCCGGACCGCGTCCGCGAGCTCGAGGCCTGGGGGGCCGTCTTCGATCGGACCCGCGACGGGCGGATCCTCCAACGGCCGTTCGGCGGTCACTCGCATCCGCGGCTCGCCCATGTCGGCGACCGGACCGGGCTCGAGATGATCCGGACGCTCCAGGATCGGGCCGTGGCCGCGGGGATCAGCGTCTACATGGAGTGCACGGTCAGCCACCTCCTGAGCTGGACGGACCGGGTCCGCGGGGCGGTCGGCTACTGGCGGACGACGGGTCGGCCCGTGGTCTTCCCGGCCAAGGCGGTGGTCCTCGCGACGGGTGGCGTCGGTCGGGCCTGGGAGGTGTCCTCGAACTCGTGGGAGTACTCGGGCGACGGCCAGGCCCTCGCCTATCTCGCCGGCGCCGACCTCATCGACATGGAGTTCGTCCAGTTCCACCCGACGGGGATGGTCTGGCCGCCGGGGGTCCGCGGCCTGCTCGTCACCGAGGCGGTCCGCGGTGAGGGCGGGATCCTGCGCAACAACGACGGCGAACGGTTCATGTGGAAGTACCTGCCCGAGGACCGCCGGAACGAGTACGCCGCGACCGCCGACGAGGCGGCCGACTGGGTCAAGGCGCTCGGCGCCGGCCAGACCACCGACGCGCGCCGGCCGCCCGAGCTGTCGACCCGCGACAACGTCTCGCGGGCGATCTACACGGAGGTCAAGGAGGGTCGCGGGTCGCCCCATGGCGGCGTGTTCCTCGACATCAGCTATCTCCCGGCCGAGCACGTCAGGCGCAAGCTGCCGTCGATGTACGAGCAGTTCAAGGAGCTCGCCGACGTGGACATCACGACCGGGCCGATGGAGGTCGGGCCGACGACCCACTACATCATGGGTGGGATCCGGGTCGACGCGGAATCCGGAGCGACGACGCGCGCCGGTCTGTACGCCGCCGGCGAGGTCGCGGCCGGGATGCACGGCGCGAACCGGCTCGGTGGCAACTCGCTGTCCGACCTGCTCGTCTTCGGCCAGCGGACCGGTGCGGCGGCGGCGGCCGAGGCGGCGACCTTCGACGAGGTCCCCCAGGTCGACCCGGTCCAGATCCGAGCTGCGCTCGAGGAGCTGGCTGCGCCGTTCGCCGAGGAGCCGGGCGAAGACCCCTACCGACTCCACGAGGAGCTCCGCTCGACGATGCAGTCGCTCGTCGGGATCTTCCGGTCCGATGCCGATCTCCATGAGGCCACCGGGCGGCTGGCCGGGCTGCACGCGCGCTGGCCGGAGGTCCGGGTCGGCGGTGGACGGGCCTACAACCCGGGCTGGGGTCTGGTCTTCGAGCTGCGCAACATGCTCATCGTGGCCGAAGCGATCGCCCGCAGCGCCCGCCAGCGCAAGGAGAGCCGGGGTGCCCACAGCCGGCTCGACTTTCCCGGCCTCGACAAGGGCTGGGCGACGAAGAACAGCGTCGTGCGCCGGGACGGCGAGACGATGAGCGTGACCACCTCGCCCCTGCCAGCGCTGTCGGATGAGCTCCGCCAGCTGATCGCCACGGAGTGACCCGATGACCCAGGCCCACCTCAGCGTGTTCCGCGGGACCCCGGAGTCGGAGGGCGAGTTCGTCGCCTACGACGTGCCGGTGGAGGAGGGGATGGTCGTCCTCGACGCGCTCCACTGGATCCAGGCGAACGCGGCGCCCGACCTGGCCGTCCGGTGGAACTGCAAGGCCGCCAAGTGCGGGTCGTGCAGCTGCGAGATCAACGGCCGGCCGAGCCTGTCGTGCAAGACCCGACTGTCGGACTTCGAGCCGGACGAGACGATCACCGTCGAGCCGATGCGCGCCTTCCCGCTGATCCGCGACCTCGTCACGGACGTGTCCTGGAACTACGAGGTCAACAAGCGGATCGCACCGTTCAGCCCACCGAAGGACCGACCCCAGGAGGATTGGCGCTGGCAGCAGGAGGACATCGAGCGGGTCCAGGAGTTCCGCAAGTGCATCGAGTGCTTCCTGTGCCAGGACGTCTGCCACGTCCTCCGCAATCACGAGACGGAGCGCCCGTTCATGGGCCCCCGCTACCTCGTCCGAACGGCCGGGCTCGAGATGCATCCGATCGACACGGCGGACCGGCGCGAATACCTCAAGGACGAGGGTGGCGTCGGCTTCTGCAACATCACGAAGTGCTGCACCGAGGTCTGCCCCGAGCACATCAAGATCACCGACAACGCGATCATCCCGCTCAAGGAGCGGGTCGCCGACCGGTACTACGACCCGATCCAGATCGTCTGGCGCAAGTTCCGGGGCGATCGCGCTGACGCCGGGGTGGCGGCGCCGGTCCCGAGCGGGTCGCTCGCGGCGTTGCCGGGAACGCCGACTGGCCCGGCCGAGGAGCGCACGGATGACGGACCGGCGGCTGAGGCCGGCAGTGCGCCGGCGACCGACGCGGCCGGTTCGAAAGTCGGCGACTCCGGGGACAGCGCCGCCGGTCCCGGCGGGTCGCCGACCTGAGCCGGTCCGACCGGGAGCCGGACCCGACCCTCTGGCCGGCGCCGATGTCGACGCCGGTCGACGACGATCCGCCGGCTGAGACCGGGACCGACGGCCCGCCGACGGCCGGTGGCTCAGGGCTCCGGCTCATCGTCCGGACCGACGGGGCAGCCCGCGGCAACCCGGGACCCGCCTCGGCCGGCGCGGTCCTCATCGACGCCGACCGGCCGGGCGCGCGGGAGCCGCTGGCGCCGCCGCTCGCGACGATCTCGGACTACCTCGGCGTCCAGACGAACAACGTCGCCGAGTACACGGCGGTCGTCCGCGCGCTGGGGCTGGCGACCGAGCTCGGCGCCCGCGAGGTCCATCTGCTCCTCGATTCGAAGCTGATCGTCGAGCAGGTCCACGGTCGGTGGCGGGTCAAGGATGCCAAGCTCCAACCGCTCCACGCCGAGGTCCGTCGGTCGCTGGCCGGCTTCACCCGGTGGACCGCCGGCCACGTCCCGCGGGCGCAGAACGCCGCGGCCGACGCGATGTGCAACGAGGCCATCGATCGGGCGCTCGCCGGCGGGCCGGCCTCGGTGGTCCGCCGGCTCGACCCGGCGTTCGGCGGCCGGCCGGGCTGAGCCGCCGACGCCATGACCGACCGACCGCATCCGGAGCTGCGCGGCCGGCTGCGAGCGGCCGGAGCGATCTCGACCGAGGCGATCGTCGGGACCCGGGCACGTCGGTCGGCGATCACCGTCGCTCTGCTGGGCGTCGTCGCGCTGGTGGCGGCGGGCTCGGCGGTCGTCGGTCTCCCGTTCGCGGTCGGGATGGCGCTGGCCCTCGTGGCGGTCCTCGTCGTGGGACTGTGGCTCGTCCTGGCCACGACACCCCATCGGGACCGGCCCATCGCCGGGGCCTTCCTGATGACCGGACGGCGCGAGCTCAGCCGGTTCCGCGTCGCGACAGGGACGCGGTTGCCACCCCGGACGGCATGGGGCATGCGCCGCTGGCTCCGGGCCCGGCCCGAGACCGCGGCCGACCGGACCGTCCGGGCGACGTACCTGATCGTTCTGGGTCGCTACGACGAGGCCGCCGCGGTCATCGACCGGATCGACCCGGGCGGCCCGTTCGAACGCTTCGGCCGGGAGCGGCTCAGCGCGATCGTCGACTTCGAGCGCGGCGGACCGGGCGATCTCGATCCCGCGCGCCGTGCCTTTGGTGCGATCCAGGACCCGGGCGACCGGGCGGTCGCCGCCTGGCAGCTCGCGGTCGAGGACGCCCGGCAGCGCTACGTCCTGGGCGGCGACTGGCGGGCCCCGCTCGAACTGGCGGCCGGTTCCGGCGACCCGCGGGCGCGATCGGTCCGGGCCTGGCTGCCGACGATCGTCTGGGCAGTGGCGCCGGCGCTCGTCGCGATCTACCTGCTGGCCCTGATCGTGGAGCTCGCGGTCAGCGGCACGATCGTCTGACCGGGCGACCGCGGCAGGGTAGGATACGCCGGCCAGCGAGGCGGTCGGACGGTCGCGCGCCGGGTCGGTCCGCCGATCCGGTTCGAGGAAAGTCCGAGCTCCTCAGCGCAGGGTAGCGGGTAACGCCCGTCCGCCGTGAGGCGAGGACCAGTGCCACAGAGACGAGTCCGGCGGCTTCGGTCGCCGGGGTGAAACGCGGCAAACTCTACCCGGAGCAAGGCCAAATAGGAGGGCGCAACCTGACGTCGCCGCAAGGTGACGACGGGGGAGAGGTGCGCTGCCCAGCCCTCGGGTCGGCCGCATGAACCGCCGGGCGACCGGCGGTCGAGATGGATGACCGTCCCCGCGAGCGATCGCGGGACAGAACTCGGCTTACAGACCGCCTCGCTGGCGACTCACCGGTCTGGACCTTCGATCCGGGGGTCAGTCCTCGTCGGGACGGAAGATGTGCGCGGCCGTGCAGGCGTTGCAGATCGGCGTCGCGGATTCGAGGTCGCCGAGTGGGAGCGGGATCTGCCGCTCCGGGTAGAGGCACTCGGCCTCGTACATCCGCTCGTGGGCGGCATCGACGGCGATGAGCCGGCGGAACGTGCAGCGGCGGATCCGGTGGTCGGCGAGACGATACGTCTCGTGCTCGGTCGGCGCGATTGGCAGCTGGATGGCCATGCGGCTCGGTCCGGATCCTCGGTCGTGCGGATGATCGATGGTCGGGTGACCTGACGGTCACCGTCGGTGGCGGAGCCTAACACCCGCCTGCAAGGGCCGGCAATCGGCGAAAGGTACTAGACTCCGGCCCTCGTCGGGCGGCGCGCCAGCCGGCGACGCGACAGGAGGAGCCGTGGCCGACCACGTCGGAGACGCCGCCCGGGCCCCGGCCGACGCCGCCCACGGGCCGTCGGACGATGCCGATGCAGCGATCCCCGCCGAGGAGGTGGCGATCCCCGCCGAGGTCTGTCCGCTCCTCGAGCTCGCCCGAGGCGGCGCTTCGCTCGTGGGCGATCCCGGGGCGGAGCGATCGACCGCGACGGGTGTCGTCAGCGCGACCGGACTCCACACGGATGCGGCCAACCGCTGTGCCGCGTCGAGCCCGCCGCGGTCCGTGTCGACGACCCAGCAACGTCTCGTCTGCCTCGATCCGGGCCACGTCGATTGCCCGCGCTTCGTCCGGGCCACGACCTCCGTGCGCGGCGCCAGCGGCTCGGCTCGACCGACCCGTGCCGCACTGGTGGCCGTCGAGTCGGCCGGGGTCGCGGCCGGGACGGCGCCGGGTCGATCCGAGGGCGATGGCGCTCCGGCCGTGGCCGATGGCGGCCCAGCGCCCGCCGACGATCCCGAGCGGGCCGTCGCCGCGGGAGGGGAGGCGACGACGGCCACGTCGGTCGATCCCGGACGTCCGGAGGCGAGCTCCGCCGTGGCCGCGGCGGCCGTTTCGTCGTCCGTACCCGCTACGGTTCCGCCAGCGGCGACCACCGCGTCGGCCGCGGGGTCCGTGCCGGCCGCGAGCCAGACCGCCGTCGATCGGGCGCCCCTCGCCGCGGATCCGTCCCACGATCCCTCCGAGGCGGCGGCGGCGATCGTGCCGGTCGCCCCGGTCATCCGCAGCAGTCGCCGAAGCGGGGCCCGACGCGTCGGTCAGCGGCCGAGCCCGCTCCTCATCGCCGGCGCGATCCTCGTGGTCGCGGCGGTCATCGCGGTGTCGTTCGCTGCCGTGCGTGGCGGCATCGGCCTGGCATCGCCGAGCCCGAGTCTGGTCGCCGTCACGAGCCCATCGGCGGCGGCTCCGAGCGCTCCGCCGTCGATCGAACCGTCCGTCGCACCATCGCCCAGCGTGACACCGAGCCCGACGCCATCGCCGACCCCGAGCCCGAGCCCGACGCCATCGCCGACCGCCAGCCCGACGCCGAGTCCATCGCTACCGGCTGCGTACCAGGGTCTCAAGCCCTGTCCGGGCACGGCGGCGTGCTACCTCTACCGCGTCCGCTCTGGCGACAGCCTGACGAAGATCGCCGCGACCTTCGGGATCACCGTCGCCGCGCTGAAGAAGGCCAACCCGGACATCACCGATCCGAGCCTCCTTCACGTCGGCGATCGCATCCGGATCCCGCTCCCGAAGGACTGACCGGCCGGAGCCTCCGACCCGGCCGGCGGCCGCGGGGCCTCGCGAACCCGGGTGTCAGGCCGGGCCCTGGTCTCCGCCGCGGTCTCCGCCCGCGTCCGCCGCGGGCCGTTCCGCAGGACCGGCCTCCCCGCGGGTCCTCTCGCCGCCCTGGGCCCCGCCCTTATCACCCCCATTGCTAGAAGGGGACGAGGCGCTCGTTTGGCGGGGCGTCGACCGCCCGAACGCGTCTGCGTACGAACGGTGGTGATATCCGAGCCGGCAAGGGTGCGATCCGCGCCCACTGGTGGTCATCCGACCGAGGGCTTACGGGCTCCGTAGCAATGGGGCGCATATCCAGACGGCCTGAAGGAGCCTGCGCGCGCCGCCGTCGTCCACCCGACGACCCTCGTCTCGCCAGGTCCCGCCCCGGATATCGATGCCAGCAGTGGCCGATCGCGTTGTTCGGTCTGAGCCGCCGGTCGCGGATGACGGCCGAGCGCGCCGTCGAGCGGCCGAGCGTGGCGTCGGTCCGGGTCACGACCAGCGGCCCGGGATGGCGCCGTCTTTGAGTCGATGGGGTTCGAATGCGGTCCCGCTACTGGTGTGGTCGATATCCAGGTCCGCAAGCGGCTGCGAGGACTGACACCGCAGCGCACACACGAGCCCGGCCTCCGGGCGCCGCAGCCGTCCGCCTGACGTCCAGGCGCGACGCGGCCACCGCCTCCCGAACCGCGTCGCGGGCCCATACCGACCGACTGGGCCGGCGACCTCGGACCACGACCGGATGTGCGTTTTCGGCATTGACGGGGCCCGACGAGCGTGTAGAATGCGCCGAAGTGGCACGAAGTGGTGTCAAGTGGGGAGCAGTACCACGATCCGGGCCCCGGGACGACCCACGCACCCCCGGCGCCGTACCGGCGTCATGCAGACCGAAGACCGACCCACGCGCTCAACGCGACCCGACCAGGGCAAGGAGCCCGCACAGCGCTCGACGTAAGGGGACGACCGACAGGTGTTCACCGGCGAGTACCGGCACTCGGTGGACGACAAGGGACGGATCGCCGTCCCGGCGAAGTTCCGCCTGCAGCTCGACGGCGGGGCCTACCTGGCCCGCTGGGTCGACGCCTGCCTGGCGATCTTTCCGAAGGCCGAGTTCGAGGCGCTCGCGGGCAAGGTCGGCGGGCTCGGCATCGCCGACGCATCGGCCCGGACGTTCAGCCGGGCGCTCTTCGCCAGCGCCTACGAGGTCGAGCTCGACCGCCAGGGTCGAGTCGTGATCCCCGCCTCGCTGCGCGATCTTCTCGGGCTGGCCGGTGACGCCGTCGTCGTCGGAGCCCGCGACCACGCCGAGATCTGGGCCCCCGCGGCCTGGGACGACTACCGCAAGGCGATGGAGGCACCCGATGCCCTCGCCGCCCATCTGACCGGCCTCGGGATCTGAGGACGGATCGGATGACCGTCGGGCCGCGACCGGCCCCCACCACATGCGCTTCCAGGGTCCGGTCGGGACCGCCAAGGAACGAGGAGACGAGATGAAGGAAGGGCACCGTCCGGTGCTGGCAGAGGAGGTCTTGACGCTACTCGCGCCAGCTTCCGGCAGCCTTCAGATCGACGCCACGCTCGGCGGCGGTGGGCACACCGAACGGATCCTGGAAGCGACAGATCCTGATGGCCGCCTCCTCGGTCTGGACGCCGATGGGGCGGCCATCGCCAGAGTCAGGGCCCGGCTCGCCGCCCGGTTCGGCGACCGGCTCGTGCTCCGCCAGGCGAACTTCCGCGAGCTCGGCGACGTCGCGCCCGGGGCCGGGTTCGCGGCCGTCGACGGGCTCCTGTTCGATCTCGGGCTGTCGAGCTTCCAGCTGGCCGACGCCGACCGTGGCTTCGGCATCCGGACCGGCGGGCCGCTCGACATGCGCTTCGACACGAGCGTCGGCGTTCCGGCCTCGGAGCTGCTCGCGACGCTCGATGCCCGGGAGCTCGCCGCCCTGTTCCGACGCTACGGCGAGGAGCCGCAGGCCGGCCGGATCGCCCGGGCCATCGTCGAGGCGCGCAAGACCGCACCGGTGGCGACGGCCGAGGAGCTCGCCGCGCTCGTCGAGCGGGTCGCCCCGGGTCGACCGGGCAAGCGCCGGATCCACCCGGCGACCCGGGTCTTCCAGGCCCTCCGGATCGCGGTGAACCAGGAGCTCGACGCCCTCGCGGAGGCCCTCGCGGCGGCGGTCGATCTGCTCCGCCCCGGCGGCCGGCTCGTGGTCCTCAGCTACCACTCGCTCGAGGACCGGATCGTGAAGCGGTTCATGGACGCCGAGCGGAAGGGCTGCATCTGCCCGCCGTCGGTGCCGATCTGCGTCTGCGGCCGATCGCCGCGTCTCCGCCTGATCACGAAGTCGCTGACGGCCGGCCCGGCCGAGCTCGAAGCCAATCCTCGCGCACGGAGCGCCCGTCTCCGCGCCGCCGAACGGACCGCCGCGTAGCGGCCGATGCGACGACCGGGCGGACCGGAGCCCGGACCCAGGACCCGACGATCCCGCCGTTGGAGGAAGGAGGACCCCATGAGCAAGCGCCACCAGTCCAGTCGCCGCCGTTCGTACGGCCGCCGTCAGCATGAGCTTCGCGAGCGCACCGAGCGCCAGCCGGACCCGTCCGCCCTGGACCACCGGGCCGAGTCGGTCGACGGCGAGCGCGACGGGTTCGCCTTCCTCGATCTCGACATCAGCGGCCGTCGGCTGCGATTCGCGGTCGGCGACTAGTGGCCGTCTACCAGGGCACCCGAGCCCGCCCGGCCTTCCTCCCACCGCGACCCGTCCAGGTCCCGACCCTCGAGCGGCGCCGATCGCGCCAGACCGCCCGAGCCCGGCGTCGACCGGGCCGCGTCGGGATCATGCTCGGGGGGATCGCCCTGGCGTTCCTCCTGGCCTTCTTCTCGCTCGTCCAGAGCGTCCGTGTCTCGGCGACCGGCTACGAGATCGATCGGCTCGGCAACGAGCGCTCGCTCCTGGACGCCCAGCGCCAGGAGCTGATCGCCGACCTCCAGCGCCTCGGTCGCGGTCCGGCCATCCGCAAGCAGGCGATCGACCTCGGACTCGACCAGCTGGCCGAGCCGCTCGTCGTCACCGCCCGCTAGCCGATCGACCGACATGCCTGACGACGTGACGATGCTCGGCCGGACCAATTCCCGCCGCCGCCTGCTCGTCGTCCTCGTCGTATTCCTCGTCATCGGCGCGTCGCTCTGCAGTCGGCTCGTCTGGTGGCAGGTCGTCCAGCACGACCAGCTCGCCGGGAAGGCGCAGCGCCAGACGACCGTCCGGTTCGACCAGCCGGTCCGGCGGGGCACGATCTACGACCGGACCGGCACCGTGGTCCTGGCGACCTCGGTTGACCGCTACCTCGTGGCCGCGTCGCCGGACCAGCTCACGGCCACCGAGCGGCGCGACACGGGGATCGCGCTCGCGGCGATCCTCGGTCTCGACCCCGACGCGACCCGGGCACTGTCCGACAAGATCGAGTCGACGAAGCCGTACGTCGTCCTGACCCGCGGCCTCGAAGACACGACCGCGGACCAGATCCGGGCGGCGGTCGCCGACGGGACCCTCAAGGGCATCTCGATCGAACCCGAGTCGGTCCGGATCTACCCGCAGGCGGGCGGCGCGGTCGGGACCACGCTGGCGGCCCAGCTGCTCGGGTTCGTCAACCGCGACGGTGACGGCCAGTACGGCGTCGAGGAGCGCTATCAGGCCGAGCTCGCCGGGACGCCCCGTGAGCTGCTGGCGGAGCGCGACGTCGTCGGTCGGCCGGTCACCGACACCGCCCAGGTCCTGAGCCCCGGCGTCCCCGGGACGGATCTGCGGCTCACGATCGACACCGACCTCCAGCTCGCAGCCGAGCAGGAGGTCCTGGCCGCCTACAGCGCCGACCAGGCGGTCAGCGTGTCGGCGATCGTGATGGACCCGGCCAGCGGTGCGATCTACGCCTCGGCGAGCTATCCGTCGTACGACGCCAACGACTATCGGACCGTCGCGTCCGAGGATCCCAAGTCGTTCATCGACCCGATCGTGTCGTCGGCCTACGAGCCCGGATCCGTGTTCAAGATGTTCACCGCGCTCGCCGCCCTCGAGAAGGGGACGATCAACCTGTCGACCCGGATCCTGGACTCGGGTTCCCTCTCGCTCGACCATGGCCAGGGCCGCATCTACGACGCCGACAAGCACGCCAACGGCTACATGGAAGCGCGCGACATCGTGGCCTACTCGCGGAACGTCGGGGCGGCCCGGATCGCACTCGGCCTGGCGAAGACCACCTCCCAGGCGTCGAAGATCCTGGCCGGCGCCTGGCTCAGGCTCGGGTTCGGCCAGAAGACCGGGGTCGACCTCGCCGGCGAGGCGTCGGGCCTCGTCCGGGATCCCGCCCTGAAGCGCTGGAGCCAGGTCGACCTGGCCAACGGCTCGTTCGGTCAGGGCGTGGCGGTCACCCAGCTCCAGCTCGTGACGGCCTACGCCGCCTTGATCAACGGCGGGACCCTCGTCACCCCGCACGTCGTCCTCGGTGTGGGCGACCGCGACACCGAGCCCGCGAACCGTGGCCAGGTCGTCTCGCCTGGTCTCAGCAAGACGATGGTCGACCTGATGAGTCACGTCGTCCACACCGTGCCGTGGTACGCCGAGAAGACGCTGGTCCGCGGCTACCAGATCGGTGGCAAGACCGGGACCGCGCAGATCTGGGACCCGAAGCTGAACCACGGCCGTGGCGGCTGGAAGCCGAACCGCTACAACCACACGTTCGTCGGCTACATCGGCAAGGGCCATCCACAGCTCGTCATCGCGGTCACGATCCACGAGGCGAAGCCGCTCCACATCGCCCAGGGCGATCTGCCGCTGGCGGTCGAGTCGTACGAGCTGTTCCGGCGTCTCGCGACCGACGCGATGACGATGCTCGACCTGTCCCCGGCCGCGACCACGGACGACCGGTGACGGCCGGCTATGGGACACTGGCGGCCGTGACCGACGCCCCGCCGCCGTCGATGGCTCGCCCAGCCGGCGAGGGTTTCGACGGCGCCGAGATCGCCCGACTCACGGGTGGCCGCCTCGAGCGCCAGTCTCTCCGACCCATCCGCGGCGCCGCGGTCGATTCGCGCCGGGTGGAGCCGGGCAACCTGTTCGTGGCGCTGCCCGGCGAACGGACCGACGGCCACGAACACCTGGCGGCCGCCGTCCAGGCCGGCGCCACCGCGCTCCTCGTCAGCCGGCCCGGAAGCTACGGTCCTGCGCTCGGCGACGTCAGCGTCATCCGGGTGGCGCGCCCGCTCGAGGCGCTCCAGGCGCTGGCGGCCGCCTGGCGGCGACGGTTCGATCCGCTGACGGTCGGCGTCACCGGCAGCATCGCGAAGACCTCGACGAAGGAGGCCGTGGCGGCGGTCCTGGCGACCCGCTTCCGGACCCTCAAGAACGAGGGCAACGAGAACAACGAGATCGGTCTGCCGCTGACCGTGCTCCGTCTGGGACCCGACGACGAGGCGCTCGTCCTCGAGATGGGGATGTACGTCGAGGGCGAGATCGCCGATCTCGTCCGGATCGGCCGGCCGCGGATCGGCGTGGTCACGGCCGTCCAGCCGGTCCACCTCGCGCGGATCGGCTCGATCGACGCGATCGCGCTCGAGAAGGGTCGCCTCGTGGAGGGCCTCCCACCCGGTGGCTCGGCGATCCTCAACTTCGACGACGAGCGGGTCCGGGCGATGGCCGACCGGACCGCCGCCCGGGTCGTCGGCTATGGCTTCGCCGAGGATGCCGACGTGCGCGCCGAGGCGGTCGAGTCCCTCGGCGCCGACGGGATGCGGTTCGAGCTCCGGACCGCGACCGACCGGCGCACCGTCCGGATGCCCGGACTCGGCCGGCACGCAGTCCATAACGCCCTCGCCGCGGCGGCCGTCGGCGTCGTCGCCGGGATCGATCCCGAGCGGATCGTGGCCGGTCTGGCGGCTGGCTCCGAGGCGAACCACCGCGGCGAGCTCGTCCGTCTGGGCGAGGTGACGATCCTCGACGACAGCTACAACGCCGCGCCGGCGTCGATGTTGGCCGCACTCGACGTGCTCGCGAGCCTGCCCGGGCGCCGGATCGCCGTCCTCGGCGAGATGCTCGAGCTCGGCATCGAGAGCGAGACGGGCCACCTCGAGGTCGGCCGCGCCGCCGGCCGGGTGGCGGACCTGCTGGTCGTGGTCGGCGACGACGCGGCAGGCATCGCCGAGGGCGCCCGGGAGTCCGGGCTGGCCACCGACCGGATCTTCGAGGTCGATGACGCCGAGACGGCCCACGACGTGCTCCGGCCGCGCCTCATCCCGGGCGACGTCGTGCTCGTCAAGGCGTCGCGCGGGATCGAGCTGGATCGGCTGGTCGCCGCCCTGCGCCGAGAGCTCGAACCGTGAGGATCGGCACGGTCGAGCTGATCCAGGGTCTCCTCCTGTCGTTCATCATCGTCGTGATCCTCATGCCGCCGTTCATCCGGCTGCTGCGTTACATCCGGTTCGGCAAGAACATCCGCGAGGAAGGGCCGGCCAGCCACCAGGTCAAGCAGGGCGTGCCGACCGGCGGCGGGATCCTCATCATCCTCGTCGTCGCCGCGATCGCCGTCCTGCTCGGGGCGGTCGGCAGCGACACGCCGGACACCTATTCCCCGGCCGCGGCGCTGCTCGGCGTCGGTGCGCTCGGTGCGTTCGACGACTGGCGGAACGCCAAGACGGGGACCGGGATCAGCGTCCGGGGCAAGCTCGTCTGGCAGACGGTCGTCGCCGTCCTGGCGGCGCTCTACATCCAGCGCCACTTCGACATCGACGCGATCCGGGTCCCGTTCGTCGGCGACGTCACGATCGGTCCGGCGTTGTACGTGACCTTCGCGGCGTTCGCCATCGTCGCCTCGAGCAACGGGGTCAACATCACCGACGGGCTCGACGGCCTCGCGGGCGGCACGCTCGCCTTCGCGTTCGTCGCGTACATGATCATCGCGCTGCTCAACGTGCCGCACCAGCCGAACCTCGCCCTGCTGTGCGCGATCGTCATCGGCGCGATCATGGGCTTCCTCTGGTTCAACGTCCACCCGGCCCAGGTGATCATGGGCGACTCGGGCTCGCTCGGGCTGGGCGCCGCCCTGGCCGTCACCGCGCTGATCACCGGCCAGATCGTCGTGCTCCCGCTGATCGGGCTCGTCTTCGTCATCGAGACCGGCTCGGTCATCCTCCAGGTCGCCTACTTCAAGTCGACCGGCGGCAAGCGGATCTTCCGGATGTCGCCGATCCACCATCACTTCGAGCTCCTCGGCTGGGACGAGGAGAAGATCACGGTCCGGTTCTGGATCGTCGCAGTCCTGGCCGGGCTGCTCGGGGTGACCCTGTTCATGGCCTCGATCAACTCGCTGGGATGACGACGATGACGAGGCCTCCGCGCACGAGCCCGACGCCGACCGTCGATCTCGACGCGCTCACGATCGACGCCGTCCGGGCCGGGGCGCTCACGGCCCGCACCGTCGCCGTCCTCGGGTTCGCCCGGAGCGGCATCGCGCTGGCCCGGTTCTTCGTCGACGCCGGCGCGCTGGTCACGGTCTACGACGGACGGCCGCGGTCCGAGCTCACGGATGCGCTCACCAGCCTCGGCGGCCGGTCGATCCGGCTCCTGGCCGGCCCGACGGTCGACCCGGTCGACGCCTGGCGAGGCGCGGCCCTCGTCGCCACGTCGCCGTCGGTCACGCCCGACTACCCGACGACCGAGCCCCGCCTGCGCTCGGCACTCGCCGCGCTGCGTGCGGCCCGGACCGCCGGCGATCCGGACGCGCCGGCGATCGTGTCCGAGCCGGACCTGGTCCTGCGCCTCTGCCCGGCGCCGACGATCGGGGTCACGGGCACGAAGGGCAAGACGACGACCTCGGCGCTGGCCCACGCGCTGCTGGCGGCGGATCCCGGCCACCGGGCGATCCTCGGCGGGAACATCGGGCGACCGCTCGTCGAGCGGCTCCCGGACCTGCGGTCCGACGACCGGGTGGTCATCGAGCTGTCCGAGCTCCAGCTGCCGACGCTGTCGCGCGGGACGACCGTGGCCGTGTTCACGAACGTCACGTCCGACCACCTCGACCGCCACGGCACGCTCGAGGCCTACCGGGCCGTCAAGCGCCGGTTCGCCGAGATGGTGGACCCGGCCGGTGCGCTTGTCGTGAACCTCGACGATCCGGTCACGGCCGCCTATGCCGGTCTCGACGGGCGGCGCACGGTCGGCTACCGGCTGGCACGACCACAGCCGGGCGGGCTCGGTGTCCTGGACGGCTGGATCGTCGCGGACGGGGTCGATCGCCTCGCCTCGCTCGGGGCCGGTCCCGTCGGCGGGCGCCGCCGCCGGTCCGCCTCGCGAGCCGACCGGACCGCCTCGCCCGCGACGACGCCGGTCTCCGCGACGATCGACGGTCGCATCCTGCCGCTCGCCGAGCTCCGCGTCCCCGGCCGGCACAACGTCTCGAACGCGCTTGCCGCGGTCGCCGTGGCCCTCCTCTTCGGCGTCCCGGTCGACGCCATCCGGTCGGCGGCCGGCGGGTTCACCGGCGTCGAGCACCGCCTCGAGACGGTCGGGATCGTGGACGGCGTCCGCTTCGTCAACGACTCACAGGGGACCCAGCCGGATGCGGTCATCGCCGCACTCCGGGCGTTCGACCCGCCGATCGTGCTCATCGCCGGCGGCCGCGACAAGGGGATCGACCTGACCGATCTCGGACCGGTCGTCGCCGAGCGCGCCGCGGCCGCCGTCCTCATCGGCGAGAGTGGGCCCGGGCTCGATCACCGGTTCCGGTCGGCCGGTCTGGACCGGACGGAGCGCGCCGCCACGCTCGAGACAGCCGTCCGGCGCGCCGCCGCCATCGCCGCCGAACTGCGAACCGACCCGGACACCGGCGCCGCGGTCATCCCGACGGTCCTGCTGAGCCCGGCGGCCGCCAGCTTCGACATGTTCACCGACTACGAGGCTCGCGGCCGAGCCTTCAAGGCCGCGGTGGCGACGCTCGACGAGGAGGGCAGCCGATGACCGCCCCGACGACCGCGCTCCGTGGCGTGACCCGGCGGCGGGTGCCGGCCAGCAGCGCGCCGAAGACCCTCCGCCGGGAGACCCACCAGCCGGACTACGTGATCCTCGTCGCGGTCATCGCGATGTCCGCGATCGGGATCCTGATGGTGTTCTCGTCGTCGGCGATGAAAGAGTTCACCCGCGACGGCGACGTCTTCGGGGCGGTCGCGCCGCAGGTGGCCTGGGGCGTCGCCGGCCTCCTGGCGATGCTCGCGATGATGAACGTCGACTACCGCCGGCTCCGCCTCGTGTCGATCCCGATGTACGCGATCGCGATCGTCCTGCTCGTCCTCGTGTTCGTCCCGAGCCTCGGCCAGGTCGTGGGCGGGTCGGCTCGCTGGCTGAAGATCGGCCCGTTGCCGGCGGTCCACCCGGCCGAGTTCGCGAAGCTCGCGCTCGTCGTCTACCTCGCCCACTGGCTGGCGAAGCGCGGGACCGGGATCCATGGCCTCGTGCGCGGGACGATCCCGTTCCTGATCATCTTCCTGCCGATCGTCGCGCTCGTCCTCAAGGAGCCGGACCTCGGGACCTCGATGGTCCTCGCGACGACGGGGATGACGATGTTCGTCCTCGCCGGGGCGAACCTCATCCACTTCGGCGTCCTCGTCGTCAGCGGTTCGGTCGGCATCATGCTGTTCGCCCTCCACGGCTACCAGCTCGCCCGGATCCGCGCCTGGATCGACCCGTGGGCCGATGCCCAGGGCATCGGCTTCCACTCCGTCCAGGGCCTCCTGGCGCTCGGATCCGGTGGGCTCATCGGGCTCGGTCTGGGTCAGAGCCGCGGGGCCGGCGGATTGTTCCTGCCGAACGCCAGCAACGACTTCATCTTCGCGGTCATCGGCGAGGAGTTCGGGCTGATCGGTGCGGGTCTCGTCGTCGTCCTGTTCGTGATCCTTGCCTACCAGGGCATCCGGATCGCGCTCTCTGCACCGGACACGTTCGGCGCCCTGCTGGCCGCCGGGATCACCACCTGGCTGTGCGTCCAGGCGTTCATCAACATCGGCGTCGTGGTGGCGCTCTTCCCGATCACCGGGATCACCCTGCCGTTCATCAGTGCCGGCGGCTCCTCGCTGACGATCAGCCTGGCGGCCGTCGGGATCCTGCTCTCGATCTCCCGAGAGACCGTCGAACGAGGCACATGGAACGATGCGTCTGCTGATCGCGGGCGGCGGCACGGGCGGGCACATCTACCCGGCTCTGGCCGTGGCCCGATCGCTCCGCGCCAGCGACCCTGAGATCGAAGTGTCCTGGCTCGGCGGGCATCGCGGACTCGAGGGGTCGATCGTCCGCGCGGCCGGCATCCCGTTCCGGCGGCTCATCGTCCGGTCGCTCCGGTCGACGGACCGGTCGGTCCACCTCGTCCTCGACCCGCTCCGACTCGCCGTCTCCGTGCCGCAGGCCGCCGCGCTGCTGGCACGGGACCGACCGGCGGCCATCCTGACCACCGGCGGCTACGTCGCGATCCCGGTGCTGACGGCCGCGCGGCCGCTGGGCATCCCGACGATCCTGTGGGAGGGCAATGTCATCCCCGGGCGGAGCGTCCGGGCGACGGCCCGGCTCGCCAGCGCGGTCGCGGTGTCGTTCCCGGAGACGTGTTCGGCCCTGGCCCTCGCGGACGACCGTTGCTATCTCACCGGGACCCCGATCCGCGACGTCGGGGCGGTCGACCCGGAAGCCGCGCGCCGGCGGTTCAGTGCGGGACCGGGCGACCGGGTCCTGCTGATCTTCGGCGGGTCACAGGCCGTCCGCCGGTTCAACAGCGCGGTGGCCGAAGCGCTGGCCGCGCTCGTGGAGCGGGTCCTCGTCATCCACGTGACGGGCGAGTCCGGCTACGCGGACGCGCTGGCGGGGCGTGAGCGCCTGCCGGCCGACCGGCGCGACCGCTATCGGCCGTACCCGTTCCTCGGTGCCGAGATGGACGACGCGCTCGTCGCCGCGGATCTCATCGTGGGCCGGGCGGGCAGCTCGACCCTGGCCGAGGCGACGGCGCTCGGGACGCCGCTCGTCGTCGTGCCCTACCCGCACGCGGCCGGCCACCAGCGCGCCAACGCGCGTCGGCTCGTCGACTCCGGAGCCGGTCTGATCATCGACGACGAAGCGTTCGACGCCGCGGCCCTGCTCGGTGCGGCGGCCATCCTGGACGACCCGGCGCGTCATGCCCGGATGGCGGCGGCAGCTCGCGAGCTCGGCCGGGCCGGGGCCGCCGACGCCGTCGCCGAGCTCGTCCTCGCCGTCGCCGATCGCCGTCCGCCCCCGGACCGAGCGGCGATCGACCGCCGCTCGCGCGGGCTGGCCGCATGACGTCTCCGGAGCGGGGCCGATGACGATGGCCGGGACCGCACCACCGTTCGACGCGATCGCACTCGGCACCGAGATCCAGCGCCGGATCGGTGTCAAGACGTCGCGCGACGAGCCGCTCGCCCGGTTCACCACGATGCGCGTCGGCGGGCCGGCCGACCTGTTCGCGGTCGCGCACAACGCCTTCGAGCTCCGGGCCCTCGTCAAGTTCGCTCGGAGCCGAGGGCTGGCGCACGTCATCCTCGGGCGGGGGAGCGACGTCGTCATCGCCGACGCGGGCGTGCGCGGGCTCGTCATCCAGGTCCGTGCGGAGGGGACCGAGGTCGTCGACGACCGGCTCGTCGCGGAGGCGGGCGTCCCGATGGCGCGTGCCGCCACGGTGACCCAGACGGCCGGACTGTCCGGGCTCGAGTTCGGGCTGGCGATCCCGGGGACGGCCGGTGGTGCGATCTGGGCGAACGCCGGGGCGCACGAGTCGGACATCCGGGCGATCCTCGACAGCGCGCTCGTGCTCACGGCCGACGGTCGCGAGCTCCGGCTCGGTCCGGACGAGCTCGCGCTCGGCTACCGGGACAGCCGTCTCAAACACCCCGTGGTCACGGACCCGGCCTCGGGCGCCGCGGCCGGTCCGGTGGAGGTGGTCGTCTCGGCCACGTTTCGTTTGACCCCGGCCACGCCCGACGAGATCCGCGCCCGGCTCGACGACATCCGGCGCTGGCGCCAGGCCCATCAGCCGCTCGGCATCCCGAGTGCCGGGTCGTACTTCCGGAACCCGCCCGGCGACTCGGCCGGCCGGCTGATCGAGGCGGCCGGGCTCAAGGGCCGTCGGATCGGCGGCGCCTCGGTCAGTGAGAAGCACGCCAACTTCCTCATCAACGACCGGAAGGGCACGGCCGCAGACGTCCGCAGTCTCGGCGAGCTCGTCCGGATCGAGGTCGCGCGACGGTCCGGCGTCGAGCTCGAGCCCGAGGTCGTGTTCCTCGGCGACTGGGGTCCGGCCGACGGGGCCGGTGACGGCCGATGAGCGTGGACGGGCTGCGCGCGGCCGGAGCGCCCGTGGGCGCGACCGACGCCCGACCGGCGACGGACCCGCCGGGAGATCGACCACCGGTCGTGGTGCTCCTCGGCGGACCGTCGGCCGAGCACGATGTCTCGGTCGTCTCCGGCAACGCGATCGCCGACGCCCTGTCCGATCGCGGCAGCGCGGTCGAGCGGATCCTCATCGACCTCGACGGCGGCTGGTGGCAGCTCCCGGCTGCGACCCGG
Source organism: uncultured Chloroflexia bacterium (assembly GCA_963783135.1). Lineage (GTDB taxonomy): Bacteria > Chloroflexota > Limnocylindria > Limnocylindrales > CSP1-4 > Chersky-267. The sequence goes on from CAWAMH010000007.1 coordinate 307,026, forward strand.
AGCGGCGGCGACCCGACCGCGTTCGACGATCCGCTCGGCCTCGGAGCGACCGGACCCGAGACGGCCGGCACCGCCGTCGACCGGCTCACCGCGGCCGATCCTCGACCGGTCGTGTTCATCGCACTCCACGGTCCGTTCGGCGAGGACGGCACGGTCCAGGCGATCCTCGAGGCCGCCGGGCTGGCCTACACCGGCTCGGGCGTCACGGCGTCCGCGGTCGGCATGGACAAGGCGATCTTCAAGCGGCTCGTCCGCGGCCTGGGCCTGCCGGTCGTCGACTGGCGTGAGGTCTCGGCCACGCGCTGGGCGGCCGACCGCGACGGTGTCCTGCTCGAGCTCGAGGCGTTCGCGGCCGGCACCGGCGATCCGCGGCTGATGGTCAAGCCGGCCCGGCTCGGGAGCTCGGTCGGGATGACCCTGGCCCATGCCGCCGCAGAGCGCAGCGGCGCGATCGAGACCGCGCTGGCCCACGACACGCTCGTGCTGGTCGAGGCCTATCTCGCCGAAGCGCGCGACCTCGAGGTCTCGGTGCTCGGCAACGACCCGGCTCGGCTCGAGCTGTACGGCCCGGGCGAGATCGTGGCCGGAAACGAGTTCTACGACTACGAGGCGAAGTACCGGCCGGGCCTGTCGCGGACCTCGCCGGTCGCCGACGTCGACGCGGTCGCCAGGGCGACGATCCTCAAGATCGCTCGCGACACGTACCGGGCCATCGGCGCCGAGGGGTTCGCCCGGGTCGACTTCCTGCTCCGCGGAGACGAGATCTACCTGTCGGAGATCAACACGATCCCGGGCTTCACCCCGATCAGCCTGTTCCCGGTGATGGCGGCCGCCGGCGGGTCGACGTTCGGCGACGTCGCCGAACGGATCGTCCGACTCGCTCTCGACCGTCAGGCCGGGAGCGTCCGGCGCCGGCTGCGTCCTGAGGAGCTGCCCCGATGAGCGGCCGTCGTTCGACCCGCAACCCCGCCGGTCTTCGGCGGGCCGCTGGGACCGCCCGGAGCCGATCGCGGATCCGACGTGCGTCGGCTGGGCTGAATCGGACCCGCTCGCTGGCCCTGCTGGCGATCATCCTGTCGGTCCTCGCGCTGTACGGGGCGAACGCCAGCGCGGCCTTCGGTTATCGCCGGCTCGACATCGTCGGCGCCGGGATCACCTCCGAGGCGACGATCCGCCACGAGCTCGCGGTGACCGACGCCGCCAACCTCTTCCGGCTGTCGACGGCCGGGATGGCCGACCGTCTCCGGGCGCTCCCGACCGTGGCCGACGCGTCGATCGAGGTCGCGCTGCCCGATACGCTCCGGATCCGCGTCGTCGAGCGCCAGCCGATCCTCGTCTGGAAGGTGGGCGATCGGCAGTTCCTCGTCGATGCCGACCGGGTCGCGTTCGCCGCCGCCGATGCGCCGGTCGATCTGCCGGTCATCGACGACCGGCGCGTACGGTCGACCTCGGTCACCCCGCCGGACGTCCAGGACGAGGGGCCGCCCGCCGCGGTGGCCTCGGTCGACGTCGGATCGGTCCTCGACGCGGTGGACTTCGACGCCGCGACCCGTCTCGCCTCGCTTCGGCCGGTCGACGTCGGGAGCGGCGCGGCCGGGCTTCACGTGGTGATCGACGACGATCATGGGTTCACCGTCGACAGCGGGCCGTCCGGCTGGACGGCGACCTTCGGTTTCTACACGCCGACGATCCGCAAGACCGATCTCATCCCCGGCCAGGTCCGGCTGCTGCGGAGCCTGCTCGCCGGCCAGGAGGCGGCGATCTCGACGATCACCCTGTCCGACGATCTGCGCGGCGTCTTCACGACCAAGGACACCCAGTGACCCGCTCCGGACCGGCCCGACCCGGCGCCGCGGGTTGCTGCCGGTCCGCTGCGTCGAGTAGCCTTGCCGAAACGATCCGACCGGAGGCCGACGCCACGTGCTCCTTCCCCTGGCAGGGCTCGTCCTGGGGGTCCTGCTCGGGCTACTGCTCCAGGTCGATGTCAGTTTCGAGTTCGCCCGCTATACGGCCGTCGCGATCGTCGCGGCGCTCGATTCGGTCCTCGGCGCGGTCCGGGCCGAGCTCGATGGGGTCTACGACAATCGGATCTTCGTCACCGGCTTCGCGACCAACGCCCTCGTGGCGGTCCTGCTCACGTTCATCGGCGATCGGCTCGGCCTGGACCTGTACCTCGTCGCCCTGATCACCTTCGGGCCACGGATCTTCCAGAACGTGGCCCTCATCCGCCGCCACTTCCTGTAACCGAGGGAACACGACACTGTGGAACGAGAAGCGGTCCTGGTCGGGATCGACGTCGGCACGACGAAGGTCACGGCCCTCATCGGCGAGATCGGCCGGGACGGCGGGCTCACGATCATCGGCAAGGGCACGGTCCCGACCACCGGTCTGAAGAAGGGCGTCGTCGTCAACATCGAGCAGACCGTCCAGTCGATCGCCGCGGCCGTCGAGCAGGCCGAGCGGCTGTCGGGCTGGAAGATCGACCGGGCGTTCGTCGGGGTCGGCGGGCAGCACGTCGAAAGCCAGAACTCGCGTGGCGCGGTCGCCGTGAGCGGTCACGGTCGGGAGGTCGCGCGCGAGGACATCAACCGGGCCACCGAGGTCGCCCGGGCGGTGTCGATCCCGTCGAACCGGGAAGTCCTCCACGTCCTGCCCCGCCAGTTCATCGTCGACGGCCAGGAGGGGGTCAAGGACCCGCTCGAGATGAGCGCGATCCGACTCGAGGTCGAGACCCACATCGTCACGGGCTCGGCGACCGCCGTCCAGAACCTGACGAAGTGCATCGTGGCGGCGGGAGTGAAGATCGACGAGCTCGTGGCCGACTCGCTCGCCTCGGCGGAGGCCGTCCTGAGCGAGACGGAGAAGGAGCTCGGGGTCGCGGTCGCGGACATCGGCGCCGGGACGATCGATCTCGCCCTGTTCGTCGACGGCTCGCCGTTCCACACGAGCGTCCTGCCGGTCGGCGGCAACAACGTGACGATGGATGTCGCCGCGGTGATGAAGACGAGCCTCCAGGTGGCCGAGGAGCTCAAGGTCACGAACGGGACGAGCGACCTGCGGGCCGTCGACCCGGACGAGCAGATCAACGTCTCGGTCCTCGGCGAGGAGGCCGGGCGGACCGTGAGCCGGCTCGAGCTGTGCCAGGTGATCGAAGCTCGGATGCGCGAGACCTTCGAGCTGCTGGCCAATGAGATGAAGGCGTCCGGCCACGGGATGTTGCCGGCGGGCATCGTCCTGACCGGCGGGGGCGCCCAGCTGGCCGGGGCCGCCGAGCTCGGCCGCGACGTCCTCCAGATGCCCGTCCGGATCGCCGGTCCGACCGGGGTCGGCGGACTCGTCGACAATCTCCTGACGCCGGCCAACAGCACCGCGATCGGGCTGCTCAGGTGGGGCGCCGAGGTGCTCGCCCAGGGCGAGCCGGGTCGCTACGAATCGGCTCCGGCGATGGGTGGCTTCGGCCGGATCCGGGACGCGCTCCGGAGCATCTTCCCCTAGCCATCGGCCCCGGCGGTCGGCCGCGCGGTGGACCGGGCCGGACGACCGACCGAGTGGTGCGCCCGCGCGCCATCGGCGCGCCATCCGAACGGCCCCGATCGCGAACCCCTTGACCCGGCGCTATACTCGCCCGACATCTTCAGAGCGCGCCCCGATCCCCCGAACGATGCACACCCGGCTACGAGCCCACCGAGGAGAGGCGAATGTCGCTGCGATCCGACTCCGAGAACTTCGCCCTGATCCGGGTCGTCGGCGTGGGTGGCGGCGGGAGCAACGCCGTCAATCGGATGATCCGGGCCGAGATGATGGGTGTCGAGTTCATCGCCCTCAACACGGATGCCCAGGCGCTCCTCCAGAGTGACGCGCCGCACAAGATCCGGGTCGGCGACAAGATCACCCGCGGCCTCGGGGCCGGCGGTGATTCGTCGATCGGCCAGCGGGCGGCCGAAGAGGACACGGACAAGATCGCCGAGGCACTGCGCGACTCCGACATGGTGTTCATCACGGCCGGGCTGGGCGGTGGGACCGGGTCGGGGGCGGCCCCGGTCGTGGCCCAGATCGCCAAGGAGATGGGTGCGCTGACGATCGGCGTCGTGACGAAGCCGTTCACGTTCGAGGGCAACCGCCGGAAGCTCGTCGCGGAGCGGGCGGCCGAGGAGCTCAAGGCGAACGTCGATACGCTCATCACGATCCCGAACGACCGGCTCAAGGACGTCGTCCAGAAGAACACCTCGATCATCGACGCCTTCCGGGTCGTCGACGACGTGCTTCGCCAGGGCGTCCAGGGGATCAGCGACATCATCACGGTGCCCGGCCTGATCAACCTCGACTTCGCCGACGTGCGCACGATCATGAAGGACGCCGGTTCGGCGCTGATGGGCATCGGCCGGGCCGCCGGTGAGAACCGCGCGGTCGAGGCCGCCCGGCAGGCGATCGCCAGCCCGCTCCTCGAGGTCAACATCGCCGGGGCCCAGGGGATCCTGTTCAACATCACCGGCTCGTCGAACCTCAGCCTGTACGAGGTGACCGAGGCCGCCGAGGAGATCCGCGCCGCGGCCGATCCGGAGTCGAACATCATCTTCGGGACGAGCTTCAACGAGCGGCTCGGGGACGAGGTCCAGATCACCGTCATCGCGACCGGGTTCGATGCCGGTCGCAAGCGCGACACCGCTCGCCAGGCGGCCACGGCCTCGGGCTGGGAGGCGACCCCGACGGTCCGGCCGACGTCGCGTGACTTCCTCGAGGAGCTCGATCGCCAGCGCCAGGTCAGCGCCGGCGCCACGAGCGACCTCAGCAGCGTCCCGGCCGCGGTCGGCGTCGAGCGGACGACCGTCAACATCGCCCCGACCCCGGCGCCGCGGGCCCAGATCGACCCCGACGATCTCGAGATCCCGAGCTTCCTCCGCCGCGCGAAGTAGCTCGCGCCGGTGGACGCCGGCGCCGGACCTCGGGCCCACCCGGCCGTCGACCCGACCGCAGGTCGCCGCGTTCGCCGTCGCCCGTGACCGGGTCCTCGGTCGCATCGCGGAGGCCTGCGATCGGGCGGGGCGCGACCCCGATCGTGTCCTCCTCGTCGCGGTGTCCAAGACCGTCGCGATCGAGCGTGTCCGAGCGGCGGTCGCTGCCGGGCTGACCGTCCTCGGCGAGAACCGCGTCCAGGAGGGCGCCCCGAAGGCCGAGCTCGTGCCCGACGCCACCTGGCACCTCATCGGGCCGCTCCAGTCGAACAAGGTCCGACGGGCGGTGGACGCCTTCGATGTCGTCGAGTCGGTCGACTCGGTCGCGCTCGCCGAACGGCTCGACCGGGTCGTCCGCGAGGCCCGGGGGTCCGAGGACGAGGGACCGGTCCCGGTCGGGGCGCGGCTGCCGGTCCTCCTTCAGGTCAACGTCGACGACGATCCGGCCAAGGCCGGCTTCCCGCCCGCTGGGCTCGCCACCGCGCTGCCCCGGCTGCTCGATCTCGGCGCACTCCGCGTCGACGGGCTCATGACGATCGGTCGCCTCGTCGACGAGCCCGAGGCGGCCCGGCCCACGTTCCGCGCCCTTGCGCGAGCTCGCCGAGCGGCTGCGGCGCGTGGAGCCGCGCCTCGGAGCGGAGCTGTCGATGGGCATGACCGACGACTACCCGGTCGCGGTCGAGGAGGGCGCCACGATCGTCCGCGTCGGACGGGCGTTGTTCGGGTCGCGGCCGACCCGATGACCCGGACTGCCAGAACGAGCCGGCCGACCGGCGTGGCCGAGTCCCTTCCGCGTCGGGAGGTGCGCTTCATGGTCCGGCTCACGCCCCGCGGCGGGATCGACGCGATCGATGGCGTGGCGCCGGACGGCGCGCTCCGGGCCCGGGTCGCCGCCGCGCCCGTCGACGGGGCTGCGAACAGCGCGCTGGTGCGATTGCTCGCGGATCGTCTCGAGCTGCCGCCGACCGCCGTCCGGATCGTGAAGGGTGCCACCGCGCGCCGCAAGACGATCGTGGTCGAGGGCGCGACGCCCGGGTCGATCCTTGCCCGGTGGCCTGGCCTCGGGCTATGATCGGCCGGCTCGGGCGCGACGCCCGACGGCGCTCCGGGGCGATTGGCTCAGTCGGTTAGAGCGCGCGGTTCACATCCGCGAGGTCACTGGTTCGAATCCAGTATCGCCCACCATCCCCAGCCGCTGGCGTGCAGGGCCCGAGGGCCCTGTTTCTGTGTCCGACCATTCCTGACAGGATCCGACCGGGGTTCGGGAGTACGGTGGAGGGCATGAGCGAGCTGACCATCCGACCGGCCTACAGCAAGTGGTCCGCCTACGACCGGCACCTGCGCGACATCGTCGGGGCGCTGACCGAAGAGCAGCTGGCGCTGCGCCCGACGCCCGAGCGCTGGCCGCTCTGGGCGACCGTCGGCCATGCCGCCTGCCAGCGTGTGTTCTGGCTGTGCGACTTCGCCGGCGCACCCGGAGCCGATACGACGCCGTTCACCGATGCCAGCTACGACTGCCCGGGCGACGACGACCTCGAGCATGTCCTCAGCGCCGCAGAGCTCGTCCACGCGCTCGATTCGACGTTCCGCATCGTCGAGGACTGCCTCGACCGATGGACCCTCGTGAGCCTCGGCGAGGTGATCCGCCGCGAGGATCTCGGCGCCGACTGGATCCATACCCGCGGCGCGGTCATCCAGCGGGTCTTCGCCCACGACATCTACCACACGGCCGAGTTGAACGAGACCCTCGGCAACGCCGGGCTGCCGCAAGTCGACCTCTGGGACTGAGGCTCGACGAGCCTGCGCGACCGGTCGTGGTCGGGCCCGACCGAGCCGTCAGGCCCGACCCGGTGCCGCCAGCCGGCGAAGGACCGCGGGCAGGATCCCACCGTGCCGGTAGTAGTCGACCTCGATCGGGCCGTCGAGCCGGGCGATGACCTCGAACCGCCGTTCTGCGCCATCCTCGTCCCGGACCGTGACGGTCAGCGTCGAGCGCGGCGAAGGCCCGCCGGCCAACCCGGCCACCGAGTATGTCTCGCGGCCGGTCAGCCCGAGCGACGCAGCCGTCTCGCCGGGCCGGTACTGGAGCGGCAGGACGCCCATGCCGACCAGGTTCGAGCGATGGATCCGCTCGTAGCTCTCGGCGAGGACGGCCCGGACGCCGAGCAGCGTGGTCCCCTTGGCCGCCCAGTCGCGCGACGAGCCCGAGCCGTACTCGCGACCGGCGAGGACGAGCAGCGGCACGTTCTCCGCGGCGTAGCGGACGGCGGCGTCGTAGATGAACGTCTCGTCGCCGTCAGGCAGGTGGACCGTGTAGGGTCCCTCCTTGCCCGGGACGAGTGCGTTCCGCAAGCGGATGTTCGCGAAGGTCCCGCGGATCATCACCTCGTGCTGGCCGCGCCGAGCGCCATAGGAGTTGAACTCGAGCGGAGCGACCCCATGCGCCTGGAGCCACTGTCCCGCAGGGGACGAGGCGGCGATCGAGCCCGCTGGCGAGATGTGGTCGGTCGTCACGGAGTCGCCGAGCATCGCCAGGACGCGCCCGCCGACGATGTCCGTGATCGATGGCGGTTCGGCCTGGATCCCCTCGAGGAACGGCGGTCGGGCGAGGTAGGTCGAGTCGGGCTCCCAGGCGAACCGGTCGCCGGCGGGGATCGGCAGCGCCCGCCAGCGGTCGTCTCCGTCGAAGACCGTCGCGTACGTGGCCCGGAACAGGTCCGGCGAGATGGCCGAGCCGATCACCGAACGGATCTCGTCGGCCGACGGCCAGACATCGGACAAGTAGACTGGCCGGCCGTCGTCGGCGATCCCGAGCGGCTCCCGGGTCAGATCGATGTCGACCCGGCCCGCGAGCGCGAACGCGACGACGAGCGGCGGCGACGCGAGATAGCTCGCCCGTGCGAGCGGGTGGATCCGGCCCTCGAAGTTGCGGTTGCCCGACAGGACCGCGGCAACGACCAGGTCGTGGTCCTCGACGGCCCGGGCGACCGGCTCGTCGAGCGGACCCGAGTTCCCGATGCAGGTCGTGCAACCGTAGCCGGCCAGCGCGAACCCGAGCTTCGCGAGCGGGTCCATGAGTCCGGCCGCCTCGAGATAGCTGGTCACGACCCTGGAGCCCGGGGCGAGCGACGTCTTGACCGTCGGCCCGACGCCGAGCCCCCGAGCCACCGCGTTCCGGGCCAGCAGACCGGCTCCGACCATCACGGTCGGGTTCGACGTGTTCGTGCACGACGTGATCGCGGCGATCGCGACCGAGCCCGATCGGATCGTCGCCGCGCGTCCACCGACCTCGACCGCGACGGCACCCTCGGGACCGTCGGCCGGACCGCCCTCGCCGTCCATCCGTGCAGCGTCCGCGCCGCCATTGGCAGGAGCGACCTGTGGAAAGGCCGTGCGGAAGTTCTGCGCCAGATCGCCGAGCAGGACCCGGTCCTGGGGCCGGCGAGGCCCGGCGAGCGACGGGGCGACGGTCCCGAGGTCGAGCTCGAGCCGGTCGTCGAAGTCAGGGCCCGGCCCCGGTTCGCGCCACAGGCCCTGTTCGCGCGCGTAGCGCTCGACGAGGTCGACGAGCTCGGGCGGTCGGCCCGTGAGGCGCAGGTAGACGAGCGTCTCGTCGTCGATCGGGAAGAGCGTCGAGGTCGCCCCGAACTCGGGGCTCATGTTCGCGATCGTCGCCCGGTCGGCGAGCGCCAGGCTGGCGAGGCCGTCTCCGGCGAACTCGACGAACGCGCCGACCACCCCGAATCCGCGCAGCATCTCGGTGACGACGAGGACGAGGTCCGTCGCGGTGGAGCCCTGCGGCAGCTCGCCGTGGAGACGGACCCCGACGACTCGCGGCATCGGCTGGTAGAGCGGCTGGCCGAGGAGGACGGCCTCGGCCTCGATCCCGCCGACGCCGTAGCCGAGGACGCCGAGCCCGTTGATCATCGTCGTGTGCGAGTCGGTCCCGACCAGCGTGTCGGGAAAGGCGACCGGCCCGCTCGCGTCGGCGCGGGTCGCGACGACCGTCGCCAGGTACTCGAGGTTGACCTGGTGGACGATGCCCGTCCCGGGTGGGACCACGCGCAGGTCGCGGAACGCCGTCTGGGCCCAACGGAGGAGCGCGTAGCGCTCGCCGTTCCGCTCGTACTCGCGCTCGACGTTGAACGCGAATGCGGCGGGCGTCCCGAACCGGTCCACCTGGACCGAGTGGTCGATGACGAGATCGGCCGGGACGAGCGGGTTCACCCGGGCCGGATCGCCGCCGAGATCGGCCATCGCGTCGCGCATCGCGGCCAGGTCGACCACGGCCGGGACCCCCGTGAAGTCCTGGAGGATGACCCGCGAGGGCATGAACGGCAGCTCGATGTCGGTCGATGCGGCGCTGCCGGGTCGCCAGCGGGCGAGCGCCTCGACGTCCTCCGGCCGGACGATCCCGCCGCCCGCGTGTCGCAGGGCGTTCTCGAGCAGGATCTTGACCGTCACCGGGGTCCGGCCGAGGTCGACTCCGAGCGGCCCGAGCGCGTCGAGCCGGTACAGGTCGGGTCGTCCCGGGCCAAGGCCGGCGCGGGCGCCGAACGGGTCGTGGACCGGCACCGTGTCGTCCCTCGCTGGGTGGCTAGAATCGATGGAATGGAAGCGTACCGCGAACGATGAGGGCCTGGCGCGATCGCGATCCCCGACAGGATCGCGATGACGAGAAGGTCGCCGCCCTCCGCGATGCAGGCATCGAGCTCGACCCGGCCGCCGATCGCGGGCACGAGCACGCCGATGACGGTCCGCACGACCACGCCCATCCGCATCAGCACTCTGCGCCGGGTGAGCCACCATTCATCGGCATCGTCGGCGCGGGCGCGGTCGGGTCCGCGCTCGGGCTGGCGCTGACCCGCGCCGGCTGGCCGGTCAGCGCGGTCGCCAGCCGCGATCCCGTCCGGCGTGAGCGGTTCAAGGAGCTGGTCGGTGGCACGCGGGCGTTCGCCGAGGTCACCCCGCTCCTCGACGAGGTCGAGCTCGTCATCCTGGCCGTGCCCGACGACGCGATCGAGCCGCTCGCCCGCAGCATCCGGCTGTACAGCGGCCAGGCCCTCGTCCATACGAGCGGGGCGCTCGGCGCCGAGGTGCTCCAGCCGGCGATGGCCGCCGGGACCCAGGTCGGCAGCTTCCATCCGCTCGTCGCGTTCGCCGACACGGACCGGGCGGTCGAGGCGCTGCACGGCGCGACGATCGCGGTCGAGGGCGACGACCAGCTCGTCGCCCTGCTGGCCGACATGGCCACGGCGATCGGCGCCAACGCCGTCCGGCTCGCGCCGGGTACGAAGGCCGCCTATCACGCGGCGGCGGTGCTCGCGGCGGGCGGCTTCGTCGCGCTCCTCGACGCGATCGCCGAGCTCGGTCGCGTCGCCGGACTCGACGAGACCGGCGCCCTGGCGATCTACGGGCCGCTCATCGAGCAGACGCTCGGCAACGCCCGGGCGCTCGGGATCCGGGCCGCGCTGACCGGGCCGATGACGCGCGGCGACGTCGGGACCCTCGAGGCGCATCTCGCGGCACTCGCGGCGCACGCGCCCGATGTCCTGCCGCTCTACCGGGCGGCGGCCGATCGCGAGATCCGGCTCGCCGAGGAGCGTGGCGCGCTGACACCGGACGTTTCCGAACGCCTCCGGACCGCCCTTGCAAACACTCCCTGACACGGTAGGATTGGGTCATGCAGCATTCGATCGCCGCCAAGTACGCGGCTCGCCCGGCGGCGCGCTTCGTGTGCGCCTCGCCCCGAGCGCGCGAGCAGCGACTGGGGCTGCGGACCACCACCACGTTCCGGGCCGTCCCCGCCCGAGCGACGGTGCTGCGTCGACCGGACCTGTCCCCGTTGCTCCGACTCCGGGCGAGCTCGCGTTCGATCCAGACCGCGCGCTCCGGACGGGTCCAGAGCGGCCGGATCCGTCCGGTGGTGTCGATGCGCTGGTCGCGTCCGAGCGGTCCGGTCCGTGAGAACCGGTCGAGCGCCGCGTCGGCGCCGTGGCTCGCCTGAAGCAGTCCACCGCCACCTCCGCCGGCGGCGTCGTCGTCCGGTTCGAGGCCGGGGTCCCGCAGTTCGTGGCGGGTCGGCGCAAGGAGATCCACACCTGGACGCTGCCGAAGGGCACGCCCCTGCCAGGTGAGTCGACCGCGGAGACCGCCCTTCGCGAGGTCGCCGAGGAGACCGGCCTCGAGGTCGAGATCCTCGAGCCGATCGACTCGATCAGCTACACGTTCACGCAGCGCGGTGCCCGGATCCACAAGACCGTCTTCTACTTCCTGATGCGACCGACCGGCGGCGACCTGAGCGGCCACGACCACGAGTTCGACGAGGTCCGCTGGTTCGACCTGGCGGATGCCGGCGGGATCCTGACCTTCGAATCCGAACGCGGTCTGGCCGATCGCGCCGCAGAACGTGTGGCGGCCCGCAACGGCGAGGCCGGCGGCGCGAGCTCGGTCGGCTCGGGGACCTGACCGTGGCCGACGTGATCGACGATTCCGTCAAGATCACGCCGCTGCTCGAGCGGCATCGCGCGCTCGGCGCCCGGCTCATCGATTTCGCCGGCTGGCTCATGCCGGTCCAGTACAGCGGCATCCTCGAGGAGCACCGCGCCGTTCGTGAGCGGGCCGGGCTGTTCGACCTGTCGCACATGGGCGAGCTCTTCGTCGAGGGGCCGGAGGCCGGTGCGGCGCTCGCCCATGCCCTCGTGTCGGACCCGCCGTCGCTCGCGGTCGGCCGCGCGCACTACTCGATGATCTGCGCCGAGGACGGCGGGATCCTCGACGATCTCATCGTCTACCGGCTGGCCGAGGAGCGGTTCCTCGTCGTCGCCAACGCGTCGAACGCCCACCTGGTCAGCGACCTGCTCGTCGAGCGGAGCGACGGCTTCAGGGCGATCCTCGACGACCGCTCGCTGGCCACGGCGCTGGTCGCGATCCAGGGTCCGCGCTCGCTCGACATCCTCCGGCCGCTGACCGACGTGGACCTCGACGGGCTGCGCTATTACGCGATCGCCGAGGGTCGGGTCGCCGGGATCGACGCCCTCGTCGCCCGGACCGGCTACACCGGCGAGGACGGCTTCGAGGTGTTCGTCGAGAACGCCCGGGCGACCGACCTGTGGGATGCCCTGTTCGAAGCCGGTCAAGCGCATGGCCTCCTGCCGGTCGGGCTCGGGGCACGAGACACGCTCCGGCTCGAGGCCGGGATGCCGCTCTACGGCAACGACCTCGACGCGACCGTCAACCCGTACGACGCCGGGCTCGGCCGCGTGGTCAAGCTGGCCAAACCGGCTGCATTCGTCGGGCGAGCCGCGCTCGAACGGATCGCCGCCGAAGGCCCGCGCCGCCGGCTCGTGGGGTTGATCGTCCGCGGCCGGGGTATCGCCCGGCACGGCTACCCGGTCTCCGCGGGTGAACGCGAGACCGGGGTGATCACGAGCGGAGCCCCGAGCCCCACCCTGGGCCTCCCGATCGCCCTGGCCTATGTCGCCCCTGACGATGCCGAACCCGGTACGATGCTCGCGGTCGGGATCCGCGATGCGCTCGTTCCGGCCGAGGTCGTTCCGCTCCCGTTCTACCGGCGATCGGGCTGATCGCCGTCGCTCGGGACGGGCCCCCGGGAGGGTCCGCCAGGAGGAGGTTGCGCCGCCGATGGTCCCTACGGATCTGCGCTATACCAAGGACCACGAATGGGTCCGCATCGCCGGCAGCGAGGCCACGATCGGCATCACCGAGTACGCCGCGAGCCAGCTGGGCGACATCGTCTTCGTGGAATTGCCGGAGGTCGGTCGCAGCCTGACCCAGAGCGCGGCGTTCGGCGTCGTCGAATCGGTCAAGGCCGTGAGCGACCTGTTCGCGCCCGTGTCCGGGCCGGTGACCGCGGCGAATCCGGCCCTGGCCGGCGAACCAGAGCTCGTCAACAGCGAGCCGTACGGAGCGGGCTGGATGCTGCGCGTCTCGGTCGCCGACGCGTCCGAGCTCGACGGTCTGCTCGATGCCGCCGCCTACGACGCGTTGATCGCGGAGGGCTGACGAGCCGATGCCCTACGGGCCGCATACCCCGGCCGATCGGGCGCGGATGCTGGCGACGATCGGGATCGCGTCGGTCGACGAGCTCTTCGCGGACATCCCCGTGGCGCTTCGGGCGGCGGCGCTCGACCTCCCGGAGCCGGAGCCCGAGCTGACCCTGGCGGCCAGGCTCCAGGACCTCGCCGCGCGGAACCGGGTGGACCTCGCCTCGTTCCTCGGGGCGGGCGTCTATCGCCACTACAGCCCGGCCGCGATCGATCAGATCCTCCTCCGGGGCGAGTGGTACACCGCCTACACGCCGTACCAACCCGAGATCAGCCAGGGGACGCTCCAATCCATCTATGAGTACGAGTCGCTGATCGCCGAGCTCGTCGGGCTCGATGTCGTCTCGGCATCGCACTACGACGGCGCCGCGGCAACGGCCGAGGCGGCGCTCATGACCTGCCGGGCGACCCGGCGCGAGCGGGTCCTCGTGTCGCGGGCGGTCCATCGCCACTACCGCGAGACGATGGCGACGTACTTCCTCGGCGGCGGGCTCGAGCTCGACGAGATCCCGCTCGTGGCGTCCGGACCGGACGCCGGCACGACCGACCTCGGCGCGCTCGAGCGGCTGCTGGCGGATCCGGAGCGCCCGGTGGCGGGCGTCGTCGTCGGCCAGCCGAACTTCCTCGGTCTGCTCGAACCTATGGCCGACATCGGTGCGCTCGCCCACGCCGCAGGGGCGCTCTTCGTCGCAGTCATCGAACCGGTCTCGCTGGCAGTCCTCGCTCCGCCCGGCGAGTACGGCGCGGACATCGCGGCCGGCGAGGGCCAGCCGCTCGGCATCCCGCCCCAGTACGGAGGGCCGTACCTCGGCATCCTCGCCTCGACCGAGGCGCTCGTCCGGCAGATCCCCGGCCGGCTCGTCGGGATGACGGTCGACCTCGACGGCAAGCGCGCCTACGTCATGACGATGCGTGCCCGCGAACAGGACATCCGGCGCGAGAAGGCCGCCAGCAATATCTGCACGAACCAGGCGCTCCTGGCGCTCGCGGCGAGCGTCTATCTCGCGACGATCGGCCCGCACGGGCTGCGCGACGTCGCGGCACTCGGCGCGGCGCGCGCCGCCGAGCTCGAGGAGGCCCTGGCCGCGATCGGCGTCGGGCGGATCCACCCCGGTCCGTACCTCAACGAGTTCGTCATCCGGGTCCCGGACGCGCCGGCCGTCCACCGCCGTCTGCTCGATCACGGCGTGCTCGCCGGCCTCGTCCTAGCCGAGGCGGAGCCGGACGATCCGACGCTCGCCGACGGCCTGCTCGTGTGCGCCACCGAGGTCACGACCGCGGACGAGATCGGCCGGTTCGCGGCGGCCTTGTCGGCCGTCCTCGACGGGCGCCCGCCGGTCGCGCGCGACGTCGGCGCCGGGACCATCGCGCGTGGGACCGCCGACCGTCCGGGCGACGGCGTCGGTGCGGGCGCCGGGTCGCGCTCCGGGGACGGGCGATGAGCGTCACCGGCCACCGGCTTCAGCCGACGATCTTCGAGAAGGGTCGTCCCGGCCGCGGCGGTGGCAAGATCCCGCACGCACCGAAGGACGCGCTCGAGCGGATCCCGAGCGCAGCCCGCCGGGCGACCCCGGCGGCGCTGCCCGAGCTCAACGAGCCCGAGGTCGTGCGCCACTACGTCAACCTGAGCCAGCTCAACTACGCGGTCGACACCGGGTTCTACCCGCTCGGCTCGTGCACGATGAAGTGGAACCCGAAGCTGAACGAATGGGCGGCCCGGCTGCCCGGCTTCGCCGGTCTCCACCCGCTCGCGCCGGACGTCGTCGCCCAGGGCACGCTCCAGCTCCTGTGGGAGCTCGAGGCGGCGCTCGCCGAGATCAGCGGGATGGTCGCGGTGACGCTCCAGCCGGCGGCCGGCGCGCAAGGTGAGCTGACCGGCATCCTGATGATCCGGGCCTACCATCGCGCGAACGGCGATCCGGACCGGACCGAGGTCCTCGTGCCGGACAGCTCACACGGGACGAACCCCGCGACCGCGACGATGGCCGGGTTCACGACGGTCACGATCCCGTCCGCGCCCGACGGCGGCGTCGACGTCGATGCGTTCCGGGCGGCGCTCGGACCGCGCACGGCCGCGGTGATGATCACGAACCCCTCGACGCTCGGCCTGTTCGAGGCGCGCATCGGCGAGCTGCTCGATGCGGTCCACGAGGCCGGCGCGCTCGCCTACATGGATGGGGCGAACCTGAACGCGATCCTCGGCCGGTTCAAGCCCGGCGCCTCGGGCTTCGACGTCATGCACTTCAACGTCCACAAGACGTTCAGCACGCCGCACGGCGGCGGGGGTCCGGGCGCCGGACCGGTCGGGGTGGGTCCCAAGCTCGTGCCGTATCTGCCCGGCCCACGGGTCCTCCGGGCGGACGACGACGGCTACCGCCTCGAGCGGCCCGGCGAGCGACCGACATCGATCGGCCGGATGCGCTCGTTCGTCGGCAACACCGGCGTGCTCGTTCGGGCGTACGCCTACATCCGGGCGCACGGTGGGAGCGGGCTGCGCGAAGTGAGCGAGGATGCCGTCCTGGCGGCGAACTATCTCAAGGTCCGCCTCGCCGGGACGTTCGACCAGCCGTACGGCGATCGGTTCTGCAAGCACGAGTTCGTCGCCTCGGCCGCAAGCCTCAAGAAGGCGACCGGGGTCCGGACCCTCGACATCGCCAAGCGGCTCATCGACTACGGCTACCATCCGCCGACGATCTACTTCCCGCTGATCGTCGAGGAGGGGATGCTCATCGAACCGACCGAGACGGAGCCGATCGAGACCCTCGACGCGTTCGCGGACGCGCTCATCGCGATCGCCGCAGAGGCGCGCGCGACCCCGGACCTCGTCCGCGATGCACCTCACGACGCCCCGGTCCGCCGGCTCGACGAGGCGACCGCGGCCCGCCAGCCGAACCTCCGCTGGCGTCCGATGGCCGGGGCCGAGACCCCCTGTCCGGACTGAGCCTGAGCACGAGCCGGACCGCGCGATGAACCCCAGACGTCGAGCGGGCGTATCTTCCGTTGAGACCGCGGCACGATCGACCGTGCCCGCCTCGGAGGACCGCACGACGAGCGAGCCCATCGACGACGCGACCCGCCGCCGGATCCGGGCGGAGGAGGCCGAGCTCCTCCAGCGCATGCAGGCCGATGACATCGACGCGTTCGAAGCGTTCTTCGTGCGCTACCGGACGCCGATCTACCGGACGGCCTACGGGCTCACCGGGGATCGTCAGGCGGCCGAGGAGATCCTCCAGGACACGTTCGCCCGGGCGTATCAGCGTCGCCATATCCTGCGGTCCGATGTCTCGCCGCTGCCGTGGCTCCACCGTGTCGCGCTCAACCTGTGCTACTCCCGGCTTGGCCGCCGCCGGCTCCCTTCCGAGCCGATGGGCGAGGCGGTCATCGGGCTGATCCGCGACCTGGCGACGGAGCCGGCCGAGCACGCCGAGCAGCAGGAGCTGCGCCGGATCGTCCGGGATGGCGTCGCCCACCTGCCGCCGAAGCACCAGAGCGTCGTCATCCTCTATTACCTGCACGGGCTGTCGCTCCAGGAGACCGCCGATCTGCTCGACGTCCGCCTGGGCACCGTGAAGTCGCGGCTCCACTACGCGCTGCGCTCGCTGCGCACGCGGCTCGAGGGCGACCGCCGGTTCGGCGGTGCCTATGGCGAGGTCGACGCGCTCAGGGCGGACACGGAGGAGGCCGTCCCGTGATGGGTCGCCCGACCGGCTGTGCCAGCCACCGACCGGCCCTGACGGCGTTCGCCGAACGGTCCGAGCGGGGGCCGGGGACCGAGGCCGCCCTCGAGCACCTCGAGCTCTGCCGGCGCTGCCAGGCCGACCTGACCGTGGTCCTGCTGACGATCCATGCGCTGCGCCGCACACTCGACGGCGCCGGGGCGGTGGACCCGCCCGCCGACGCCTGGGATCGCCTCCGCGTCCGCGTGCAGCGTCCGGTGGCGAACGCGTGGGCCGCCCGGACGTCGCTCGCCTCTGTCGTCGTCGGCGCCGGGCTCGTCGCCGCGCTCGTCGGTCCGGCGACCGTCATCGGCCCCGGAAGGGCGGATGGCCGCGAGCCCGGCCCAGATCCCGCGGCGCTCTACGCGAGCACGATCGCCGATCAGCGCGCGGAATTCGAATTCCTCAGTCGACCGCGGACCGAGCGCCTGCCGGTGCGCCCGGTCACGTCGGACACGGCCCGGACCGCGGCATGGTCCGGACCCGATGGGCTCGGTCGCCCTGAACCCAGAGTCCGGATCGACGCCCCGACGGAACGGGTCGACTGACCCGTTCTGATGCGTCGGACCGGGAGCGTAGCGAGGAGGTGCAGCTGACCGATCGGACGAGCGGTCCCGGACGGGTCGACAAGGGTCGTTCGAGGCGTTCGACGACCGCGTCGCGGGTCAGTTGACACCTTCCGGGTGCGTCCGCATAGTACCGGCAGCGCAGGGACCGCAGCTCACCGTGCGCTCGTTCGTTCGCCCACCGTCGTCCGTGCCGGCGGCTCCGCCTGTGCAGCAGGGGAGCCCGGGAGGGCGGCAGCGGATGCGAGCGTTGGTGCGGTCCGCATGCGAATGGGAGTGACAGGGTCAAGAAACCCAGGAGGACCGCTGATGCGGAATCGTCTACTCGGCCTGCTCGCGACCACGGCGATCGTGTTCGCAGCATGCCAGGGCGCGCAGAGCTCACCATCTGCATCGACCGCCCCGGCATCGGCCGCACCACCGGCTTCGGCCGCACCACCGTCGGCAACGCCGGCGCCGACCCCCGTCGATTACGACCAGCTGCTGTACGGCTACAAGTACGAGCCGACCCCCGGGACGCCCGGTGGGAAGGTCATCATCTCGGACTGGCAGGCCGCCAACCAGCTGAACCCGTACTTCTCGAATGCCTTCGCCAACAGCGAAGTCTTCGCGGCGACGTGGCGGACGCTGCTCGTGGTCACGAATGACGGCCACTACAAGCCGGACCTGTCGGCTGAACCGATCACCTACAAGAACAACGTCAAGGAAGACGCCGACGGCAAGGGCGGCTTCACCGTCCATATCAAGATCAAGCCGGGCCTCAAGTGGTCCGACGGCGAGGTCTTCAGCCTCAACGACATGAAGTACACCTGGACCTCCGTCCTCGACAAGGCCCAGGCCGGCATCAGCACGCTCAGCTGGGAAGAGGTCGACAAGTTCGACGTCTCGGCCGACGGCAATGAGGCCGACATCCACTTCAAGGAGCCCTTCGCGGGCTGGCTCGGTCTGGTCGGAAGCAACAACATCCTGCCCGAGCACTACATGAAGAACATCCCGATCAAGGACTGGGCCTCGAAGTCGTTCCCGGTCTCGACCGCGATCGGCAGCGCGCCGGTCAACGGCCCGTTCAAGTTCGTCACCGCGACGGCCGACACGATCGAGCTCGCCCGGAACGACAACTGGGCGGCCGGCGACCATGCGCCGTACCTCGACACCGTCACCTACAAGTTCTACCCCGACAACAAGGAGGGGATGATCGCCGCGTTCAAGAACGGCGAGACCGACGTCGCGCTCGACCTGGTCCAGGCCGACTACGACGCGATCAAGGACGTCGACCCGGCCGTCGGGAAGGCCATCCTCGAGCCGGCGTGGCTGTATGAGCACTTCGACATGAACCAGGCCGGTCTCGGCCAGGGCAAGGGTCACCCCGCGCTCAAGGACATCGTCGTCCGCCAGGCCATCGAGCAGGCGATCGACAAGAAGGCGATGTGGGAGACGGTCTTCCCGGGAGCCCCGTATCCGGATAACAATCCGTGCACCAACGCGGTCCCGAGCAACTACTGGGCGCTTCCAGATGCGAAGTGCCTGCCGTTCGACCTCGCGGCGGCCAACAAGGCCCTCGACGATGCCGGCTACAAGGCCGGGACCGACGGGATCCGCGTCGACAAGGAAGGCAACCCGCTCGTCTTCGAGCACTGCACCTCGACGGCCGGCTTCCGGACGCTCGGTGGGGACTTCCTCGCCGCGTCGCTCCAGAAGATCGGCATCAAGCTCAACCTGAACTTCGTCGACTCCACCACGGTCCTGTTCGCCAACTGGCCGGACGTGAAGGCCGACGCGAAGTGCAACCTGGCGCATGGCAACTACGACACGTCGGAGTTCGCCTACGTCCTGAGCTTCGACCTCTACGGCAACTACTACTACAGCTACCACTCAGCGCAGATCCCGACCGATGCCAACAAGGGCAACGGCTATAACTACCTGCGCCTGATCAACAAGGACATGGACGACGCCATCGACGTCCTCAAGCAGGCCATCAAGCCCGAGGATCAGATCCAGGCGGCGTACACGATCCAGGACGTCTACATCGACCAGACCCCCGAGGTCGTCCTCTACTACCGCAATGAAGCGCGTGGTGTGGCGGCCAAGCTCCAGAACTTCCTCAAGAACCCGTCCACCGCATCCGACATGTGGAACATCGAAGACTGGTGGATCAAGCAGTAGCCTCGAACTAGTGCACACCGCGGACGGCGGCTCGTCACCCGAGCCGCCGTCCGCGAATCAGACCGCCGTCCCGAACGCGGGGCGGACCGGATCGGACCCGGTGACCCGCGACCCCTGCCGGGGGGTCGTCCGAACCGACGGATCGAAGGCAAGCCCGTTGACGACGACCGGTGACCCCCGATGACGAAGTTCATCATCCGGCGAACGCTCGGACTCATCCCCCTGCTCATCGGGGTGGTCATCATCAGCTTCCTGCTGATGAAAGCCGCACCCGGCGGTCCGCAGGCCCAGTTCCAGGGCAACAAGCGGATCACCCAGGACCAGATCGATGCCTGGCTCAAGCGCTGGTGCCTCCAGCCGACCGACGCCAACACGCCGCTCGTCCAGCAGGTCGGCAACTACTTCATCGAGTTCGGCGGCTGGTTCGGCGTCCTCAACTGCGAGAAGGCCGGCCCGCAGGCGTTCTTCTCGAACCAGGGCGGTCTGAACTTCCTGCCGGCCGCGTTGGGCGGCGGCACGAACGGCGTCCTCCACGGTGACCTCGGCTACGGCATCCAGTCCGGCCGGCCGGTCACCGAACTCATCGCCGAGCGGATACCCGCGACGTTCATCCTCGCCGGGACCGCGCTCGTCCTGTGGGTCTCGATCGCGATCTTCCTCGGCGTCTATGCGGCCGTCCATCGCTACTCGCTGTTCGACCAGACAGTCACCTTCTTTAGTTATGTCTTCTACTCGCTGCCGACGTTCTGGCTCGGCCTGAACCTGATCTTCATCTTCGCCGTCGCGCTCCACTGGTTCCCGACCGGCGGGATCATCACGACCCGCAACTGGCCCCCGTTCGGCACGCCCCAGTACTGGGCGGCGTTCGGGCAGGCACCCGGTCAGGCGATCGCCGACATCGGCTGGCATCTGTGCCTGCCGGTCCTCTGCCTCGTCGCGGTCAACATCGCCGGCGACAGCCGGTTCGTCCGCGCGTCGATGCTCGAGTCGATCAACCAGGACTACGTCCGGACGGCCAAGGCGAAGGGTCTCAAGTCCCGGGTGGTCATCGGCAAGCACGCCTTCCGCAACGCGATGCTGCCGGTCGTGACGAACGTCGCCCTCGAGATCCCGTTCCTATTCTCGGGCGCGATCGTCACCGAGCAGATCTTCAGCTGGCCCGGGATGGGCAACCTGTTCATCACCTCGATCAATGGGCGCGACTACTTCGTGATCATGGGCCTGCTCCTCGTGACGGCCGTCATCACGCTGTTCGCGAACCTCCTGGCGGACGTCGTCTACGCGGTGGTCGACCCACGGATCCGCTATGACTGATCACGGCCCCGGGATGCGCGAGAACGCCAAGCCGGCCGAGGTGTTCATCTCCCCGACCGGCGCCCCGATGGACATCGTCCACCAGGCCGAGGGCGGCCCGCCGACTGATGGACCGGCCGACTTCGAGGTCGCTCTGGAGTCGCTCAACCAGTGGCAGATCGCCTGGCGTCGGTTCCGGCGGCACCGGCTCGCCCTCGTCGGCTCGGTGATCATCCTGGTGATGGTCCTGCTTGCGATCCTCGGCCCGATCATCTGGCCGTACAACCGGCTCGACCTGAAGCCCATCTCCAAACCGGGCGGCAATCCGCCCGGCTGGCTCCAGAACCCGCGCACCTTGGCCGATCCCTTCGGGACCGACAACGGCGGCCGGAGCGTCTTCGTCCTGACCGTCAACGGGGCCCGCCTGTCGATGCTCATCGGGCTGGGGACCACCGTGATCGCGGTGACGATCGGCGTCGTCGTCGGCTCGTTGGCCGGGTTCGCCGGAGGCCGGATCGACGGGGCGCTCATGCGCTTCGTCGACCTGATGCTGACGATCCCGTTCCTGTTCGTCATCCTCGTCGCCGCCCGGTTCTTCGGCGCCGGAGACCCGATCGTCCTGACGGTGATCTTCGGGCTCTTATTCTGGCCGGGCCTTGCCCGGCTGGTCCGAGCGCTCTTCCTGTCGCTGCGCGAGCAGGACTTCGTCCAGGCTGCGCGGGCCGTGGGTGTGAGCGACACTCGGATCACGTTCCGGCATATCCTGCCGAATGCGCTCGGACCGATCATCGTCTCGGCCACGCTGCTTGTCGCGTCGGCGATCGTCACCGAGGCGTTCGTGAGCTTCCTCAACTTCGGCCTCAAGGCGACCGACATCAGCTGGGGCAACGCCCTCGCCAACTCCCAGCAGTACCAGGTCCTGGGCAACTGGTGGTGGGCGTTCTTCCCGGGCATGGCCATCGCCCTCACGGTGACCGCGATCAACTTCATGGGCGACGGTCTGCGCGACGCCCTCGATCCGCGCTCCAAGGAGTGACCGCGTGACCGTCTCACCGCTCCCGGCCGATCCAGCCGGCAGCGTCGCTCGCGGCCGACCGCTGCTCGACGTCCGTGACCTGCGGACCTACTTCCACGTGATGGACGGGGTCGTCAGGGCCGTCGACGGCGTCAGCTTCTCGATCATGCCCGGCGAGACGCTCGGCATCGTCGGCGAGTCCGGCTGCGGGAAGAGCGTGACGTCGCTGTCGATCATGCGCCTGCTCGACGTGCCGCCGGCCGAGATCCCGACCGGCGAGATCATGTTCGAGGGTCGCGACCTGCTCGGGCTGAGCGAAGAGGAGATGCGCCAGGTCCGTGGCAACGACATCGCGATGATCTTCCAGGAGCCGATGACGAGCCTGAACCCGGTGTTCACGATCGGCGACCAGATCTCCGAGGCCGTGATGCTCCACCAGGGGCTGTCGAAGAAGGCGGCCTGGGAGAAGGCCGTCGACTCGATCAAGGCCGTCGGCATCAACAACCCGGAGCGCCGGGTCAAGCAGTACCCGCACGAGATGTCCGGCGGCATGCGCCAGCGGGTCATGATCGCGATGGCCCTGTCGTGCGATCCGAAGCTGCTCATCGCCGACGAGCCGACGACCGCCCTCGACGTCACGATCCAGGCCCAGATCCTCGAGCTGATCCGGGATGTCCAGGACCGGACCGGGGCCGCCCTCATGCTCATCACCCACGACCTGGGCGTCGTCGCCGAGACCGTCAAGGACGTCGTCGTGATGTACGCCGGCAGAGTCGTGGAGGAGGGCAGCGTCAACGAGGTCCTGCTGGCGCCGAAGCACCCGTACACGGAAGGGCCTGCTCGGCTCGATCCCGTCGAAGGGCAAGCGCGGCGAGCGCCTCAACGTCATCCGCGGCACGGTCCCGAACCCGTTCAACATGCCGGTCGGCTGCAACTTCGCGCCGCGCTGCCCGTACGCCTTCGGCCCGTGCGCCGAGAACGATCCGCGGATCGCCGACGCGGACCCGCCCGACGTCGCGTGCTGGCTCTACACCCCGGCGCCGGGGTCACCGACGCCACCGCGGACGCGGCCACGCCTCGACCTGGTCGAGGCGCTTGTCGTGACGCTCGAGGCTGGTGCGGGCTCGGAACCGGGGACCGACCCCGCGGCCCACGCGGGGCCAGCGGTCGCGACGCCGGGCTCGGCTGCCCAGACCGGAGCCGGCGGGGCCGCGAAGCCGCCTCTCGTCGAGGTCGACCACCTCGTCAAGTACTACCCGATCACCGGCGGGTTCCTGCGCCGCCATGTCGGCGATGTCAAGGCGGTCGACGACGTCAGCTTCGACGTCCTGCACGGCGAGGTGTTCGGCCTGGTCGGCGAATCCGGCTGCGGCAAGTCGACCCTCGGCAAGACGCTCATCCAGCTCCAGCCGCCGACGGCCGGCCTGGCCCGGCTCGACGGTGTGCCGATCTTCGGCAAGAAGGGCAAGGACCTCAAGAAGCTCCGCCAACGGATGCAGATCATCTTCCAGGACCCCGTCGGCTCGCTGAATCCGCGGATGCCGATCAGCGACATCATCGGCGAGGGGCTGCTGGCCCAGGCCGACAGTCAGAACCGCTGGGGCGACCGCAAGGTGCGTGACAAGCGCGTCGGCGACTACCTTGACGCCGTCGGCCTTCGGCGGGACTACACCCGACGCTACCCGCACGAGTTCTCGGGCGGCCAGCGACAGCGGATCGGCATCGCCCGGGCGCTCGCGCTCGAGCCCGACTTCGTCGTCTGCGATGAGCCGGTCTCGGCGCTCGACGTGTCGATCCAGAGCCAGATCCTCAACCTGCTGCTCGACCTGCGGCGCGAATTCAACCTGACCTATCTGTTCATCGCCCACAACCTGTCGGTGGTCCAGTACATCAGCGACCGGGTCGGGGTGATGTACCTCGGCAAGCTGGTCGAGCTGGCGGAGGTCGACGAGCTGTATCGCCGTCCGCGCCACCCGTATAGTGTCGCCCTGCTGTCGGCCGTGCCGGATGCCGACCCGAGGATCCGCAAGAAGCGGCTCGTCCTCAAGGGCGACGTGCCATCGCCGGCGGCGCCACCGAGCGGCTGCCGGTTCCACACCCGGTGCTGGCTGCGCGAGCAGCTCGGCAACCCGGAGAACTGCTCGACGGTCGACCCGGAGTTCCGGGACATCGGCGGCGGCCATCTGGTCGCCTGCCATTGGGCCGAGAAGGTGCCGACGTCGATCGTCGCGAGCGCGGTCCCCACCGCGGAAGCGACGGTCGACGACACGCCTCCAGCGTCAGCCGGTCCGCCGGCCGACGAGCCACCGCCGGATGCCGGTCCGACGGAGGAGGGGTCGACGTCAGCCGGCACCTGAGTATCATGCCCGGGTCGGCCGGGACGAGCGCCGATCGGAGACGATCGGCCGGAGGAGCGTCCGCCCGGGGAACCATCAGGAGGAGAGAGACGCACATGACACGGATCCGAACCGGAGCAGTGGTCGCCGTCGTGGCGATCCTGTTCGCGGCCTGCCAGGGGACGGCCACGTCGCCGTCACCGAGCAGCGCGCCGACCGCGGCGCCGCCTAGCACTGCACCGGCGTCCAGCGCGCCGTCCGTTGCGCCATCGTCGGCGATCAAGGACGGTGGCACCCTGGTCGTCGGTCTGCCTGGCGACATGGTCCTCGCGGACCCGAGCCTCGTCAGCGACAGCAACTCGTCGTACATCCAGCTGAACGTCGTCGAAGGCCTGCTCGGCGTCAAGGCCGGCACCCTCGGCGAGATCGTCCCGGTCCTGGCCGAGAAGCTGCCCGACGTGAGCGCCGACGGCCTGACCTACACGTTCACGCTGCGCAAGGGCATCAAGTTCCACGACGGCACCGACTTCAACGCCGACGCCGTCGTCTACAACTACGATCGCCAGAAGAACGCTCCGGCGAAGTTGCGCGACGCGTACAACTACTACTTCGGCGCGATCTTCGGCTGGGCCGAGAAGTCGAACCTGAAGTCGGTCGAGAAAGTCGACGACTTCACGGTCAAGATGACCCTCAACACGCCGCAGTCGAACTTCCTGATCTCGCAGGCCCCGCTGCCGCAGTTCGGGATCCAGAGTCCGACGGCGCTCAAGGCCGGCGACGCCGACAATCCCGATCCCAGCAAGAGCAAGTACGCCCAGGGCCAGGGCACCGGCATGGTCGGCACCGGTCCATTCAAGTTCACCGAGTGGGTGCCGAACGACCACGTCACGATCTCGAAGAACCCCGACTACTGGAACAAGGACCAGGCCGCCCATCTCGACACAGTCATCTTCAAGCCGTTCGCGGATCAGTCCGCGGAGCTGAACGCCCTCCAGAGCGAGGGCGGCATCGACTTCGCCCAGACGATCCTCCCGAACGACATCGCGAGCCTGAAGACCGATCCGGACTACCAGGTCATCGACCGTGGTGAGTCGTGCAACTACGGCGGTCTGCAGATGAACCAGACCCACAAGCCCTTCGACAACCTGCACATCCGGACCGCGATCAACTACGCCGTCAACAAGCAGGCGTACATCGACGCGTTCTACGCGGGTCTCGCCGAGCCGGCCGACAACTGGATGCCGCCGGCCACCCAGTTCTGGAAGGCCCTCAACCTGCCGACCTACGACGTCCAGAAGGCCAAGGACGAGGTCGCGGCCTCCGGGCTCAGCGGCGACGCCCTGAAGCTCGACTTCTGGTACCCCTCGGATGTCGCGCGACCGTACATGCCGGACCCGAAGGGGCTGGCCGAGGCGATCGCGACCGACCTCGAGGCCGTCGGCTTCACCGTCACGTTCCACACCGCCGGGTGGCGGACCGGCTACCTGGCCGACGAGGCCGTCGGGAAGTACCCGATGTGGCTCCTCGGCTGGACCTGCGACTGGCCGGGTCCGGACAACTTCCTGAACACCGCGTTCTTCCACTTCCAGGGCGACAAGCCGAACCCGGAGTTCGCCTACGGTCCGCCGGAGCTCAAGGCCGCGTTCGACGCGGCGGCGATCGCCCCGGATGAGGCCGCGGCCAAGGCGGCCTGGGAGAAGGCCCAGGACATCCTGGCCAAGGACCTCCCGACCGCTCCACTCGTCCACTCCAAGCCGCCGGCTGCGGCCAAGGCCTTCGTCAAGGGCTTCCTTGGCGCGGGCAACCTGAACGAGCCGATGTACCCCGTGTGGCTCGACAAGTAACCTCGCAGTAGCATCAGGCGTACGTTCCCCCGGGGCCTTGACGGTCCCGGGGGAACGCGTCATCAGACGGGTCACCGCCGTTGCTGAAGTACATCGCGCGTCGGCTGCTCGGGGCGATCCCGGTCCTCATCGGGTTGTCGATCATCCTGTTCGCGTTCGTCCACCTGCTCCCTGGCGACCCGGTGACGTCGCTGCTCGGACAGCACGCGACGCCCGAGCTGAGGCGCGAGATCCTCAACACGCTCGGCCTCGACAAGCCGCTCTACGAGCAGTATTTCCTGTACATCGGCCAGCTCGCCCATGGCGATCTCGGCAAGTCGATCATCAACAACCGGACGGTCGCCCAGGAGCTCGCCCTGCGGTTCCCCGCGACGATCGAGCTCACCGTCGGCGCGCTGATCTTCGCCGTCGGACTCGGGATCCCGCTCGGTCGGCTCGCGGCGCGCCACGCCCAGGGCTGGACCGACGGAGCGGTCACGATCATCTCGCTCCTCGGGATCTCGATCCCGATCTTCGTCCTCGGCCTGACCCTCCAGTACATCTTCGCCGTCCAGCTCAAGGTCCTCCCGGCGTCGGGCCGGATCGACCCGCGGCTCCACGTCGAGCTGGCCACGAACTTCGTCCTCATCGATTCCCTGCTGACGGGCAACATCGAGGCGTTCGTCGATGCGCTGAAGCACCTGATCCTGCCCGCGATCGCGCTCGGCTCGATCCCACTCGCGATCATCTGCCGGATCACCCGGGCGTCCGTCCTCGATGTCAACAACGAGGACTACGTCCGGACGGCACGGGCCAAGGGCCTGTCCGAGAAGCGCGTCGACTCGCGCCACATCATGCGCAACGCCTGGCTCCCGGTCGTGACGGTCATCGGGCTCCAGGTCGGCGGTCTGCTGGCCGGTGCCGTGATCACCGAGACCGTGTTCGCCTGGCCGGGTGTCGGCCGCTACATCGTGGAGGCCATCCAGGACCATGACTACCTCGTCGTGCAGTCGGTGATCCTCGTGTTCGCGCTGATCTTCCTGGTGGTGAATCTCGCGGTCGACATCGGCTACGCGTTCATCAACCCGCGGATCCGGTACTCCTGATGGCGACCACCGCGCCGCTCGGCGCCGTACCCGCGACGAAGCCCGCCTCCCGCGCCTCGCGCGGGATCTGGCGCGACGCGCTCAGCCGGCTGCTCCGCAACCGGCCGGCCCTGGTCGGGCTCTTCATCATCGGGGCATTCGTGGTCGTCGCGATCCTCGCCCCGATCCTCGCCCCGTACGACCCGCTCGGCGGTGCGTTGAAGGACAACTTCAAGCCACCGAACCCGCAGCACCTCATGGGCACGGACCGCCAGGGTCGGGACGTCCTGAGCCGGGTCATCTACGGCGCCCGGATCAGCCTCCTCGTCGGCGTGGTGTCGGTGATCATGGCCCTGGCCATGGGCGGCACGATCGGCGCGATCGCCGGCGCGTTCGGCGGCCGGATCGACACGGTCCTCATGCGGATCGTCGACGTCCTGCTGGCGATCCCCGGGATCCTGCTCGCGATCGGGGTGGTCGTCTGGCTCGATCGCGGATTGCCCCAGATCATGTTCGCGGTGGCCTTGACGAACCTGCCGGTGTTCGCCCGCATCCTGCGCGGCAGCCTGCTGTCGCTCCAGGAGGCCGACTACGTCATCGCCGCCCGCTCGGTGGGTGCGTCGACCCCGCGGGTCCTCTTCCGGCACATGCTGCCGAACGCGGTCACGCCGCTCATCGTCGCGGCCACGCTGGCCCTGGCCACGGCGATCATCGACGTCGCCGGGCTCGGGTTCCTCGGGCTTGGCCCGGCCGACCCGCGGATCGCCGAGTGGGGAACGATGCTCACCGGGGCCACGACGTTCTACCGCCAGGCGCCGTGGATCATCTTCTTCACCGGCGTCGCGATCTCGATCACCGCGATCGGCTTCAACCTCCTCGGTGACGGGCTGCGCGAGTCGCTCGACCCGCGGCTGCGCCGGTGAAGACGATCCCCGGGATGGCCGACCCGCCGGCCGGCGCGACCGTGGCCACCCGGCCGCTGCTCGAGGTCGAGGACCTGCTCGTGCGCTTCCGGACGCACGAGGGGACGGTCTTCGCCGTCAACGGCATCAGCTTCGAGGTCCAGGAGGGCGAACGGCTGGGGCTCGTCGGCGAATCGGGCTGTGGCAAGAGCGTCACGAACCTGGCGATCATGCGGCTGCTGCCCAAACCGGCGGGCAAGATCGACGGTGGCCGGGTGATGTTCGACGGCCAGGATCTCCTCCAGCTCCGCGAGGAGGAGATCCGCGACATCCGCGGCCGCGACATCGCGATGATCTTCCAGGATCCGATGACCTCGCTGAACCCGGTCCTGACCGTCGAGGAGCAGATGGTCGAGACGATCCGGGCCCACAAGAAGACGTCGAAGGACGCCGCTCGAGCGCGGGCGATCGAGATCCTCGAGATGGTCGGGATCCCGCATCCGGAGACCCGGCTCAAGGCCTTTCCGCACATGTTCTCAGGCGGGATGCGCCAACGCGTGATGATCGCGATGGCCCTCGCGCTCGAGCCCCGGCTGATGATCGCCGACGAGCCGACGACCGCGCTCGACGTCACGATCCAGGCCCAGGTCCTCGAGCTCCTCAAGCGCCTGACCACGGACGGGGGCACGGCGCTCATCCTCATCACCCACGACCTGGGCGTCGTGGCCGGGATGACCCAGCGGATCAACGTCATGTACGCCGGCTACATCGTCGAGACCGCCACGACCGCCGAGCTGTTCGCGACGCCGTCGCACCCGTACACGGTCGGGCTGCTCCACTCGATCCCGCGGGTCGACGCCGACCGGACGGAGGAGCTCATCCCGATCGAGGGCCGGCCGCCGGACCAGCGGAGCGCGCCCGTCGGCTGCCCGTTCGCACCGCGCTGCGCGTGGCGGCTCGACGTCTGCTGGACCGACAACCCGCTCCTGGCGCCGGTCGAACCGGGGACCCCGATCGTCCGGAGCGGCCCGGACGCGACCCACCTGGCGGCCTGTCACAACCCGCCGACCCAGGAGGAGGCCGCCGCCGGCCGGCCGCTCCGCGATGGGTTCGTCGCCGCCCCGCCGCCCGGCACGACGATCGACGAGCTGAGCGACGACGGGGCGACCGAGCTGTCGACGCTCGACAACGTCTCGCGCCTCGAAGGACCGGCCGGTGACGCGACCCGCGATGTCATCTTCGACGAGAGCGGCGACCCGACCATCGAGAGCGGGATCTCCGGAGCCGGGCTGCCGATCCCGCCCGAGGACCTCCACCGATGAGCCTCGGGGGGCCGGCGGGGACACCGGCCACGCCGGGTGGCGCGAGCGCGACCGACGGCAGCCCGCCGGTCGGGACGGCGTCGGCGCCGGCCGGACCGCTCCTGCGAGTCGAGGATCTCAAGGTCTGGTTCCCGATCACCGAGGGGATCATCCGCGAGAAGCACATCGGGGATGTCCGCGCGATCGACGGCGTGAGCTTCGACATGGCGCGCGGTGAGACGCTCGGTCTCGTCGGCGAATCCGGCTGTGGCAAGACCACGACCGGCCGGGCGATCATCCGGCTCTACCAGCCGACGGCCGGTCGGATCGACTTCGCGGGGACCGACATCGCCGGGCTGCAGGGCAAGGCGCTCCGCCAGATGCGCCGGCGGATGCAGATGATCTTCCAGGACCCGTACTCGAGCCTGAACCCCCGGATGAACGTCGCCGGCATCGTCGGCGAGCCGCTGGAGATCCACGAGGTCGGCACGAAGACCGAACGTCACGAGCGGGTCCGCGACCTCCTGGCGACCGTCGGGCTCAACCCGGACTTCGGCGAGCGCTATCCGCACGAGTTCTCCGGGGGCCAGCGCCAGCGGATCGGCGTCGCGCGAGCGCTCGCGCTCAACCCGGACCTGATCGTCGCGGACGAGCCGATCAGCGCGCTCGACGTGTCGATCCAGGCCCAGATCATCAACCTGCTCGAACGGCTCCAGGGTCAGTTCGGACTGACCTATCTGTTCATCGCCCACGATCTCTCGGTCGTCCGCCACATCAGCGACCGGATCGCGGTGATGTACCTGGGTCGGATCGTCGAGCTCGCCGGGTCGCGCGATCTCAATCGCGAGCCGCTCCACCCGTACACCGTGGCGCTCCTGTCGGCGATCCCGATCCCGGATCCGGTCGTCGAGGCCCGCCGGCGGCGGATCATCCTCAAGGGCGACGTGCCGTCGCCGGCGGCGCCACCGTCTGGCTGCCGGTTCCACACGCGCTGCTGGCTGCGCGAGCGGCTCGGCAACCCCGAGCGGTGCACGACCGAGGATCCCGTCCTGCGGACGCTCGCGACCGGCCACGAGGTCGCCTGCCACTTCGCCGAGGAGGTCGCCGGCTCGGCCGAGCAGCTCCAGGCCACGGGTCGGTCGGCCGCCGGGGCCGCACCGGCCGCCGCGGGGTTCACCGTCGCTCCAGCGGGCGATGACGACCATGCGCGGCAGGCCGCCGCGGCGGCGCTGGCGCCGTCCGCGCCGCCGACCCCGCCGACCGCTCCGCCGAGGACCGGTTCCGATCACCAGCCGTCATCCGACGTCAGCGACGCCTGACGTCGAGCCGTCCGTGACGGCCGTAGACTGACCGGGTGCAGACGCTGCGGATCGCCCTGGCCCAGATCGCGCCGCGGCTCGGGGCGTTCGACGAGAACCTCGCCCGCCATCGCGCGCTGCTGGACGAGGCGCGCTCGGGCGGTGCCGACCTGGTGGTGTTCCCCGAGCTCGGCCTGACCGGCTACCTCCTCCAGGACCTCGCAGGCGAGGTCGCGATCCGGCTCGACGATCCGCGCCTGGCCGCCCTGGCCGATCGGACGGACGGGCTGTCGGCGATCGTCTCGTTCGTCGAGGAGTCGGCCGATCACCGGCTGTTCATCGCAGCCGCCCTGCTCGAGGACGGTCGGATCGCCCATGTCCATCGGAAGCTCTTCCTGCCGACCTACGGGCTGTTCGACGAGCGGCGCTTCTTCGCCGCGGGCGATCTGCTGCGCGCCGTCCCGTCCCGCCTCGGCGTCGGCGTCGGGCTGGCGATCTGCGAGGACTTCTGGCACCTGCCCGTTCCCCAGCTGCTCGCGCTCGACGGCGCCCAGATCCTCGTCAACGTCTCGTCGTCGCCGGGGCGCGACCTGGCCGCCACGAACGAGGTCGGACTCGGGACCGCGACCTCGTGGCGTGGCCTCATGCGGACCTACGCCCAGCTGACGACGAGCTACGTCGTCTTCGTCAACCGGGTCGGGGTCGAGGAATCGATCAGCTTCTGGGGCGGCTCCGAGGTCATCGGGCCCGACGGCGCTGCGGTCTTCAGTGCCCCGTTCTACGACGAGGGCCTGTACCCGGTCGAGATCGACCTGGCCGAGGTGCGCCGGGCCCGGATCAGCCTGCCGCTTCTCCGCGACGAACGCCCCGAGCTGGAGGTCCGTGAGCTCGACCGGATCGTCGCCGAACGGGCCGGTCTGGCGACCGACTCGACCGCCGACGAACAGGCCGAGGCCGGCCTGGATGTGGCACCCACCGATGGCCGCGCCGGGTCCGCACGACCCGGGGCGCCGGCCGATGCGGCCGATGGGCCGCCCGACGCGAGCACGACCATCGAGCGCAAGCCCGCATCGCCGACCCGGCCATGATGAGCGCGACGTTCGAGCTCCCGACCGAGCTGGCGATCGATACCGACGTCGCCCGCCGGGTGATCGCCGAGTTCATCCGCGGCCAGCTCCGGCAAGCCGGCTTCGAGCGGGCGCTCGTCGGGCTGTCGGGTGGGATCGACTCGGCGCTCGTCGCCTACCTCATCGCGGAGGCCATCGGTCCCGAGCGGCTGCTGTGCGTCCTCATGCCGTACCGGACGTCATCGCCGGCCTCACGATCGGATGCCGAGGAGATCGTCCGCCGCCTGGGCTGCGCCTCCGAGCTCGTCGACATCAGCCCGATGGTCGATGGCTACTTCGGGACGAGACGCGGCTGCGGGCGCCCTGGGACCCGACGGCCGCGAGGCGAGCGCGCTCCGACGCGGCAACTTCATGGCTCGCCAGCGGATGGCCGTCCTCTACGACCGATCCGTGACCTGGCGCGGGCTCGTGGTCGGGACCGGCAACAAGACCGAGTCGCTCATCGGCTACACGACCCAGTTCGGCGACAACGCGTCTGCGTTCAACCCGATCGGCGACCTGTACAAGAGCCAGGTCCGCCAGATGGCTGCGGCGATGGGCGTGCCCGATGCGGTCATCGCCAAGGCCCCGTCCGCCGACCTGTGGCCGGGTCAGACCGACGAGTCGGAGGCCGGGTTCAGCTATCCCGGAGCTCGATCGGCTGCTGTTCTGGCTGATCGACAAGCGTCGCTCATCCGACGAGCTCGTCGCCAAGGGCTTTCCGGCCGAGCGGGTGGAGTGGGCGACGCGGGCCGTCGCCGGGGCCGAGTTCAAGCGCCAGGTCCCGCCGATCGCCAAGCTCGGGCCACGGACCGCGGGGATCGACTATCTCTATCCGCGCCGGCGTCCGGGATCGACCCGATCGTGACGCCGGCGACGCGCACGACGACTCCGGCGGTGACCGCGTCGGCCGGCGGCCGGCTCTACGTCGTCGCGACGCCGATCGGCAATCTCGGCGACGTCACCGTCCGAGCTCTCGAGATCCTCCGGGCGGTCCCGCTGATCGCGGCTGAGGACACCCGGATCAGCCGTCGCCTCCTGGCGCGCTATGACATCCCGATGCATCTCGTCAGCTTCCACGCCCGGAACGCCGAGCGGCGCCTGCCCGACCTGCTCGACCATCTGCGAGCCGGGAACGACCTGGCGATCGTGACCGACGCCGGGACGCCGGGCGTGAGCGACCCGGGTGAGGGGCTGGTCCGGGCCTGGGCGCTGGAGGGTGGGTCGGTCGTGCCGATCCCGGGCGCGTCGGCGGTCCTTGCGGCGATCGTCGCCTCGGGCATCGCCGGAGGACGCTGGACCTTCGAGGGCTTCCTGCCGAGGTCCGGTCGCGACCGGCGCGAGCGATTGGCGCGCATCGCGGCGGACGAGCGCGGCTGCGTCGTCTACGAGGCGCCCGGGCGGGTCGCCGCTACGCTCGCCGACCTCGCTCGGGCGTGCGGCCCGGATCGCCCGGCTGCGATCTGCCGCGAGCTGACGAAGCTCCACGAGGAGGTCATCCGAGCGACGCTCGCCGAGCTCGTCGAGCGCACCGTCCAGGGCGACTTGAAGCTGCGCGGCGAGTTCGTCCTCGTGGTGGGGGAGTGGCGGGGTCTCGCCACCGGGGTCGGGGAGCGGATCTCGCTGCCGGTCGGCGCTGTGGATCCCGCAGCGGCGCTGGCGGCGGCTCGCGCCGAGGTCGAGCGGTCGGTCGCCGCCGGGGTCGCCCGTGGCGAGGCCGCTCGGCGGGTCGCCGTCGCGACCGGCATCCCACGCCGACAGCTGTACGGGGCGGGCGCGGCCCGACCTGAGGGCTGAGCGATGCGACGACACCGGGGTCTCCTGGGTCCGCTGGCCGCGCTGCTCCTGATGTCGGCGGCGTGCTCACCGCCCTCGACGAGCCTGACCGAAGGGCCGTCCGTCGAGCCGTCGGTCACCGGCCGCTCTCCGACCACGGATCGCCCGCCCGCCTGCACCTCGATCGGGCAACGCTGGGTGTCGCCGCGGGATGGCGTCACGCTCGTCTGTGTCCCGGCCGGGACGTTCCAGATGGGTGCGGCCGACGACGATGCCGATGCACGGTTGGACACGAAGCCGCGTCATCCGGTCTCCCTCAGTGCGTACTGGATCGACCGGACCGAGGTCACGAATGGCGACTTCGCGAAGTGCGTGGAACTCGAGCGCTGTCCGCCGCGTCCCAAAGCGCCCGGTTCGACGGGCGTCGCATCGAAGACCCGCCTCGACTACTACCACGACCCCGCGTACGCCGAGTATCCGGTCCTGACCTACACGGCCGAGGAGGCCGAGGCGTACTGCAGCTGTATGGGCCGGCGCTTGCCCACCGAAGCCGAATTCGAGCGGGCGGCCGGTGGGGTCGACGCCAAGGCGTATCCGTGGGGTGACACGTTGGATTGCGACCACGCGAGCTATCTCGACTGTACGCCCGACACGACCGATGTCCACACGCCCGAAGCGGGTAGCAGCTCGTTCGGCGCGCTGAACATGGCCGGCAACGTCTGGGAGTGGGTGTCGGACTGGTACAGCCCGGACTACTACGCCCAGTCACCGACCCAGGATCCGACGGGTCCCAGCGCGGGAGCCTACAAGACCCTGCGTGGTGGCGGGTATAGCAGCGTGGAGCGCGATCTTCTCGTCACGAATCGCGCGAGCGGGAGCCCCGCGCACTACTACGACGGACAGATGGGTCTGCGCTGCGCGCTGAGTGACGCCCTGCCGTGACGGCCAGGCATCCCCGGTTCCGGGGATGGGCCCCGGCACGGTACCGCGGCCACGTCGAGAGTCGGTGGGGCGACGGCCATGCGCTAGCGTGCTTGCCGACGGCCGCCATCCGGCGACCGGAGCGTCGTCGGAGCGTGCTCGATGGACCTCGATACCGTCGCTGAGCCGGGGCTCGGGATCGACGCGGATCAGGTTCGCAGCACGTACGTCGCTCACGCCGCCGAGCTGCGGCGGTTCGCGACCGCGCGACTGCGCGACCCGGTCGCCGCCGAAGACGTCGTCCAGGAGGCCTTCCTCCGATTCGCCCGCCAGGTGCAAGTCGGACGATGCCCCGTGAGCGCACGTGCCTGGCTGTATCGCGTGGTCCTCAACCTG
Source organism: uncultured Chloroflexia bacterium (assembly GCA_963783135.1). Lineage (GTDB taxonomy): Bacteria > Chloroflexota > Limnocylindria > Limnocylindrales > CSP1-4 > Chersky-267. Next base: position 341,741 of record CAWAMH010000007.1, read on the forward strand.
ATCATCTCGGGGGCGCGGCATGTCGACGTCGAGCGTCGTCGATCGACCCCGGCGTCGGACGACGAGGGGACCTTCGAATCGCCTGAGGTCGGGATCCTCCGGTCTGAATGGGGGTTGATGCTCCGAAGCGCGATGAACGCCGCCGGTCCGGACGGCCGCCGGAGCCTCATCCTCGCCGCCCAGGGCTACTCGGGACGCGAGATCGCGACCGCCATCGGCCGGACCGAGAGCGCGACCCGGACACTGATGTGCCGCGCTCGTGGCCGGGTCCGTCGCGAGTTCATCCTCCAGGAATCCGCCTGATCCGAGGTCCGAGCCGACGCGATCTCAGGCGTAACGTCCATCGACGCGGCCCGCGAGTAGGCGGACGTCGCGATCGGAATCGGCTAGGACGCGAGAAAGCCTCAACCACGTGGCTCCGGGTCCGCTCTCTCGGGCCTGACCGGACGTCGGGTTCGACGACAGCTTCGATCGCGGGCGGTCGCGGTCATCACGGGCTGCCCGGCAAGTACCTCACCACGGTATCCAGGTACTCGGGACACATCGGCGCCCCCATCGCGCCCTGGAGTCCGAGATCACCGCCGAGGACGAGGACCGAGCCATCCGCCAGGGTCACGGCGGTCGCGTTCTGACGGGCCGATGGCATGCTCAGCGTCGCGCTCCAGCGCTCGGTGATCGGGTCGTAGATCTCCGCGCTCCGGGTCAGTGTCGTCTTGATCACATCCGGCGACGGGTAGCTGATCTTGGATGCGCCGCCGGCCACCAGGACCCGTCCATCCGCCAGAACGGCGAGAGCGTAACCGGACCGCTCATGGAGCATCGAGCCGGTCGCTCGGACCGTCAGCGTCTTCGGTTCCAACCGGTAGGCCTTCGCCGTATGTCGGTTGCCCGCCGTGAGCAGTAGTGCGCCACCGTCGGGCAGCGGGACGCCGGTTGCCCACAAGACCGATCCCGGCAGGCGCTGGCCCCTCATCCACCTGTTTCGGCGCGGGTCGAAGACGAGACTCGAGATGCCCGCTGGCTCGTCGCTCGTCGCTAAGGCGAGGACACGTCCGTCGCCGAGCACCGTCGCCGATTCGACCGTGAGCCGCCGCGGCAGGGCCGGCCCGGCTTTCCACGTGCCACGACGCGGATCGTAGAGCTCGACGCTCCGCAGGTCTTCGGGTGGGGCCGACGATCCTCCGAACACCAGGACCCGACCGTCATGCAGCGTGACGGCCAGCGCACCGCTTCGGGCGATGCGCAATGGGGCGGCCGGACGCCAGACGTCTCTGTGTGGGTCATAGATACTCACCGTTCGGAGAGGATGGCTATCGCGACTCCAGCTGCTGCTGCTCCAGCCACCGGCGAGGAGGACCCGACCATCGGCGAGCTGCGCGATCGCAGCCTCAAACCTCGGCGTCGTGCGGTCGGCGGCTGAACTCCAGCGGCCGGTCGCCGGATCCCAGATCTCAGATCGGACGGTTTCGGCACCCGAGAGACTTGGGATGCACCCCTCATCGCTGCCGACGATCAGGACGCGGCCGTCCTGGAGCACGACCGCGTCACCGCCCCCGCTCCCACCACTGGCCTCGGCCTTCCAGCGAGCGTTCGTCGCCACGGCCGACGGCGATGGCGTGGGAACCGGCGAGCCCGATGGGGCGGACGGAGTGTCCGGCACGGTCGAGGTCTGCGGGGACGCGGGCGGGATCGCCAGCTGCTGCGGCGAGGGGCTCGGTGACGGGGCGCAGGCGGCGACCACAGCAACGAGGATCATGGCGAGAACTGGTCGAGAGCCGATCATGCCAGGTACTCCTCCGAGGCCTGGCACTCAGACGGCCGTGGTCGCGGCATGTTGCATGCGTCCGTCTTCCAGCCCGCAGACGACGCGGGACCCGGCGCAACGGCCTTGCTCCGGCGCCCGGCTCAGAACGGGGCGCCCAAGGCCCCGCTCAGCATCGCGACCGAGTAGAACCACACGAGGAGCAGGGCGGGTATCGTCACCGCAAGCAGGATGATCCAGGCGATCGCGCCGCGAACGCCGGCCCCGCGCCCCGCGATCACGATGCCGAGCGGTCCAAGGACGATCTCCGAGAGAGCGATCACCGTGGACGGCGTCCAGTCGATCGGTTCGTCGACCGACACGATCCCGTTGTCCAGCAGCACGGTGACCGAACCGAAGAAGACCGGCACGCCGAGCGCGACGATAAGGCCGGCTGCGACCTGCGGGCTGGATCTGACTGTCATCGTCACGACCTCTTTGCCGCTCATGCCCGCACTGCTGATCCGACATCGCGGACGCCGGGGCGAGCTTGGCCGAGGTGTCCACTCTTGGTGAGCCGGCCCAGCCGCGATCCCGCTGTGCTCGGGTTCGGCTCAAGAGACGCGTCCGCTCTCGGAGTGTGACCGGCTCGCGTGGTATGGGCCGGGCCACCTCGAGGAACTCGTCATCGGTCATCGGCATACCACGGTCCTCGTGCTGGGCGGTCAGTGCGGTCGAGCGTCGCCCCCCGCAGCCGACGCCTGCCATCGGCCGGAGGTACCGGAGTCAAGGAAGCCCGGTCGCCGTCGATCGGCTGGCCCTGCGGGGATCGCCGTCCGGACGCGGAGCCGAGGATGTCACCCTACCGCGGGCCGCTTAGCTGCGACTCGTCCGGAGGGGCTAGCCCGGCATCGGCACCTGGCAGACCGTCGGAGTCCGCGTGGGGATCGCTGACCCCGAAGATCGCCGGAGTCGCATCGTCCCCAAGTTCGTCCTCGCCATCGTTGTCTTCTTCCAACAGAGCCTCGACCGCCGGCGGTAGGCGCCGCCGGACCATGACCGTGGCGGGGATGCCCAGCACAGCGGCGACGCTGAGAATGACGATGGTGACGGTGCTGCCGAGGTCGTCCCAGAGCCCGAGTGCCGCGAGCAACAAATAGACGGGCACGAACACGAGCATCGCCACCACAAAGACCACGACGGAGCCGAACAGCAGATTGAGCTTTCCCATGTCCTCGAACGGCGCCTACACAACGAGCTGCTTGATGAACCAGCGCGCACCGACGCCGAGCCGTTGGGCCCTAGGTGGTCGTTCGTCGGAGTCCATGGGGTCCATGGACGTCCTCATCCCCACCTGAGCACGATGCCCTGACAGGCCGCGCAGCGGCCGCCAAGGAGCGATCCGTCGTGGTCCTCGAGCTTCGCCTCGTCGTCGCCGAGCGACGTCCCACAGGCGGCCAGGACGACGCCCGGCGGCGACTTCGCGCCGGCCGGGATCATGTGCCACTCGCCGATCGCCTCGCCCCTCCGCCGGACCCATCGGTTCGCCATCCGGACAAGGGTAGACCCCGGCCGATGGGGGGACCAGCCGGGGTCTGGATGCGGAGACTAGGCGCCGACCCGTGGCCCGTGATAGAGCCGTTCGGCCCATGCGCCGATGCGCCCCGATCGCCGTGGCTCGATTGGCCTGTCCGCTGAGCGATCGCCGTCGACGCGCGGAGCCGGGGCGCTGAACCCTCCCGCGGGCCGCTTAGCTGCGACTCATGCCGGTGCGCCGCCCGACCGTCCTGAGTCGCATCATGCCCCAGCGGTCGTCCGTCGCCGTCCGGAGGCCGAACCGGCCGCCCGTGTCTGAGTAGATGGCGCGCTGCACCACCCAGAATGCGTGGATGAACCAGCGTGGCTGGAGCCGCGGGGCGCGCTCGGGCCCGATCATGCCGGGGCCGGCGCGACTGCCAACGGGGTTTCGTTGGCAGCCGCTGAGGCCATCGCCCGTGGATCGAACCCCTTGGCGATCAGCCAGACCGCGAGAACCATCTCCTGGAGGCCGATCGGGATGTTCAGCACGGTGTTGACCGAGGTGAAGCCGAAATCCTGAGTGAAGCCCGCTTGCACGGTCGCCACGAGACACAGCCCGGCTCCGATGAGACCCCAGCCCGATAGCCAGCGAGGCACGAGTCTCGACCTGTACAGCAGGGAGTAGTACATCGAGGCTCCCACCGTGAACGGAAGGAACCCGAGGAACCCGAACACCCACTCGCGGACCGCGAGCAACGTGTCTCCGACGACCTGGGACGAGGCTGCGGCGACAGGTCCTGCTGCGGCCGACCCCTGGCTCACGGACAGCAGCACGAGCAGACTGAGCGTCCCGACCAGGATGAGCATGCCCTCGACCGTCCTGGCCGCTACCGATCCGAGAGCCAGAGACCGCCCGCTGCTTGTAAGGACCGGGTAGAGGCCGATCGCGATGCCCGCGGCCGTGGCAGCCCACACGAACTCGATCAGCGAGGTCAGATACGACCCTGTCTCCATTCGCCGCCAGCTGGGCGAGATCGTCGGTGCCGTCGAGCATCGAGCCCAGGGGTACGACGCTCAGGATGCTGGCAACCGAGCAGGCGATCAGCAGGATCCCGACCGCGATCGCATTTCCTCGATAGGAGGTCATTTCGTCCCTCCAGCGTCTAGTGCGCGCACCGTTTCGTGCGCGATTCGTGATGCCCGGGACGCCATCGCGGGTCGGTCTCGCCAGTGGCTCGGCGCGGTCCAGGCAGCCGTGGTGCGGGCCGTGCGTCAGAGCCCCCGCTGCGCTCCGGGTTAGGAGCAAGGCTCGACCGCTCGATAGAGCCGTTGGTCGCGATCGCACCGTGCGCGCGAACAGGGCGGACGCCCGAGGGGGGAGGCGTCCGCCCCGTCGCGCGGGGAGGAGGGAGCGTCGGTCGGCCGGCGGGTGCGGGCCGTCGGTCGGCCGGCGGCGGGTCCGGCGTCGGTCAGGCGGCGACGGGCTCCGCAGGGATCGGATCGTCCGGGCCGGGCTCCTCGTCGAGCGTCCCGGCCTGGTTCTCGAGCGCGTCGGCGGCCGCTTGGGCCTCGTAGTCCTTCTTCTTGCGACCGGACAGCATCTCGACGTGGTTAGCGACGATCTCCGTCTTCCAGTGACGCTTGCCGGCATCGTCGTCCCAGTTCCGGGTCTGGATCCGGCCCTCGATGGCGACCTGCTGGCCCTTGCCCAGGTACTGGCCGCACACCTGGGCGAGCTTGTCCCAGGTGACGATCGTGTGGAACTCCGCCTTCTCCTTGCCGCCACCGGCGTACTCGTTGGTCGCGACGTTGAACGTGGTGACGCTCTTGCCGCTGGCTAGGGCACGGAGCTCCGGGTCGCGGGTGAGTCGTCCAGTCAAGAGGACCTTGTTCATCGGTCCGAATCTCCTTCTGGGTGGTCCGGCGAGGCCGGTCCCGACCCTGCGTGTTCCGGCGGGATTACGCGGTCAACTTATCAAGGAGCGGTTGGCTGGCACGCATCTCGCGATGCACTGGCGCTTATCGGGGCTGAGCGGTTCGGACGACCCGGGTCGTAAAGTTCATACCTCGGCGGCGTCATCTGGGTGAAGATCTGGCGAAGGTGGCGAGGGGCTGTGCAGGCACCCGGAGGCAGGCGACGGACGCGACGATGGCGGCTACGGGCGTTCGTCCAGCCTCTGCTGATCACGATCGGTGGCGTGTCGGCAAACATCGCCATCTACGTCGTAGCAGTGGAAGCCCTGAAGCCTCCATGCACGGATGAGTTCTGCGGACTAGGGATCAGTCGCCTCATAACCGCGGCGCTACTCCTCTGCCTGCCTTTGGCGGGCATGATCATTACGGGTTTCGTCGTCGGCCAGACGAGCCGCGAGTCAGGGCTCGCGGGCCGCGCCATCCTGATCGGGATGTCGATCGTGTGGCTTACGTTGATGGTCGTGACAGAGGAGGACGTGAACCTGAGTAGCGTCGTATCCGTGGTCAGCTTGGTCCTCGTCGGGCTCGGGTTCGTTCTGGGGCACCGGGGTCGCTCGTCCTTGGGGGCCGGGGACGGCGTCGGTCCCGAGGAACCATCAGATGCGACGGGTCCTGACTGACCAGTCCCGGTCCCCCGATCACGCCAGCCGCGGCCAGCGGCCCGCGGGTCAGCCGTCCACAACTGGAAGATAGACCTTGTTCATCGGCCGGATCTCCTTCCCGGCGGGCCGGATGCGCTTGCAGTTCGCGGCTGGACCAGACCCCGACCTGCGGGGCGATCGTGGGCCACGACGCAAAGCCGCGGACCTAGACTGACAACATGTCCAAGTGGCCTCGATATCGCGTCCTGGCGCTGTGGCTCTTGGAAGAACGACACGAGGCCGACGGATGGTTGGAGATCCACACTCGTGGTTCCGACCTGAAGTGGTGGGAATCGCGCTGCAAGGTCGTGCGATGGAACCATCATGACCTCACCGGCTCGATGCCCATCTCCGTTCGGGTCGAGCTAGCGGCTGGGGGCGAACTCTCCGGCACGGCCTACGTCGATCGAGCCTTCCACCTCTGGGGAGACGAGGCGGACCTGAAGATCCATGGCACCGAGCAGGGTTTCAAGCTCCGGGAGTCAGGCCCAGTCGACCACGTCGTTCCCAAGAGGGAAGCCCTCAAGCAGGTTCTGGCCTTCCCACTACGGGTCCTAGTGCTACTCCTAGTGACGGTGGCCAGCATCAGTCTGCTGATCCTTTTTCTCGCCGTGGTCTTCGCGCCCGAGATCTTCCTGCCGGCCCGGCCTGGCTTCTAGTAGACGCCACAACTTGACCGATGACCTTGTTCATCGGTCCGGCTCTCCTTCTCGGTCGGGTCGGCGGCGCCGAGCCCGACCCTGCGTCTGCGGCGGGTCGATCCCGACGGCCGGCGGGTGCCGACGGGTACGACGGACCGTAGACGGCGACGCTTATCTGCGGATCGACCGCGTCTTCACCGGGGCTTATCGCGCCCTCGGGGCCGCGCACTCGGACGTGTGCGTAGACTGCTCGGATGGACGACGCGATCCGCTCTTTGTTCTCGCCGGCGGCGGGTGTCGCCTATCTCGACTCGGCAACGTACGGCCTGCCGCCCGAGCCGACCGTCCGGGCGATGCGCGCCGCAATCGACGCGTGGCAGGCCGGGACCGCCGACTGGATCGCCGACTGGGACGAACCGGCCGAGCGTGCCCGAGCGTCGTTCGCCGAGCTCATCGGGAGCGTTCCGGAGCGGATCTCGCTCCAGCCGGCAGCGTCCGTCGGCGTCGGCCTGGTCGCGGTGGGTCTCGGCCCGGACGACGAGATCGTGGTCCCGGCCGATGAGTTCACCTCGGTGCTCTTCCCGCTCCTCGTCGCGCGCGATCGGGGGGCCACGGTCCGAGAGGTCGCATTCGAGCGGGTCGCGGACGCGATCGGCCCGAAGACGACCCTCGTCGCCACGAGCCTGGTCCAGATGCAGACCGGGCGGACGGCCGACCTTGCGGCGATCATCGACCGCGCCGGCGCCGTCGGAGCTCGGGTCCTGCTCGATGCCACCCAGGCCATCCCGTTCGTGCCCCTGGCGCCGGTCATCGACCGCGTCGACTACGTCGTCGCGGCCGCTTACAAGCACCTCCTCTGCCCACGCGGTGTCGCGTTCCTCGCGGTCGGTCCGGACCGCGTGGCCGACCTCCCGCCGCTCGACGCGAACTGGCGGTCGGCCGACGCGCCGTACGGCCGCTACTTCGGCGGGCCGCTGACGCTTGCGCCGGATGCCCGGCGGCTCGATGTGTCGCTCGCCTGGATCCCGTGGGTCGGGGCGGTGGAGTCGCTCCGTCTGCTCGCGACCTGGGCGTCGACCGGCGTGTTCACGTCGACCCTTGAGCTTGCCCGCGAGCTCGCTGGCGCGCTCGGGGTCGAGTGGGGCGGGGCGTCGCTCGTGTGTGCGCCGATCCGGGACGCGGACGCCACCCGAGCGGCATTGTCGGCGGCCGGAGTGCGGGCGGCCGTCCGCGGCACGGCGATCCGATGCTCGCCGCACGTCTACACGAGTCGCGACGACATCGAGCGCGCGGCCCGGGCGATCGAACCGTTCCTGGCGGATCGACCATCGCTCAAGGCCGTGATCTCCTGACCGCTTGACCGGGGCACTCGCGAGGGCCACGCTCGCGCGGTGAGCTCGGCGATCAGGTATGCCCGGAACGGCGACATCAACCTCGCGTGTCGGACGGTCGGCAGCGGTCCGTCGGACCTGATCTTCATCCAGGGCAATATCACGAACCTGGACATCCTCTGGGAGGGTCGCGGCTACCGCGAGTTCTGCGAGGGCCTGGCGTCCTTCTCGAGGCTCATCCTGTTCGACAAGCGCGGGATGGGTCTCTCGGACCGGGTCGAGACCGGGACGATGGAGGACCGGATGGATGACGTCCGGGCCGTCCTCGACGCGTTCGATTCCCGGCGGGCCATCGTCATGGGCGTGTCCGAGGGCGGCCTGCTGGCAACGCTCTTCGCAGCCGCCCATCCGGAACGGACCGAGTCGCTCGTGCTCGTCGGTTCGGAGGTGCGCGAGGAGAAGGACGAGGACTGGCCTTGGGGCGAGTTCACCCGGGCGGAGTTCGAGACGGTCATGAGCGACTGGTCGCGCTGGGGCGAGGGGGACGGCTTCGCCAAGCGCGCGCCGAGCCTGGCCGATGCGGACGCCGAGGCGGCCCGGGCGTGGTGGGCCCGGCTCCAGCTCCATGCGGGCAACCCGAGGTCGATCGAGGCGTTCGCTCGCGCGTCGTTCGGGACCGACACCCGGGCGATCCTGCCGTCGATCCACGTGCCGACGCTCGTCGTCCATCGGCGCGACGACCGGGCCGTCCTCGTCGAGAACGGTCGGTACCTGGCCGAGCACATCCCCGGCGCCCGGTACGTCGAGCTACCCGGGACCGACCACATCCCGTGGATCCCGACACCTGATGAGATCGTGGCCGAGATCCAGGAGTTCGTCACGGGCAGCCGTCCGCAGGTCGAGGTCGATCGCGTCCTCGCCACCGTCCTGTTCACGGACGTCGTCGGCTCGACCGCGCGTGCGGCGGAGATCGGCGACGGTCGCTGGGGCGAGCTGCTCACGGCCCACCACGCGATCATCCGGCGCGAGCTCATCCGGTTCCGGGGCGAGGAGGTCGGCACGGCCGGTGACGGGTTCCTCGCGACGTTCGATGGACCCGCCCGGGCCGTGCGCTGCGCCCTGAGCGCGGTCGAAGCCGTTCGTGAACTGGGACTCGAGATCCGAGCCGGTCTGCATACCGGCGAGGTCGTCCGCGCCGCGGGAAGCCCCGGCGGGCTCGCCGTCCATATCGGCGCCCGGGTCGCGGCGTTGGCGGGTCCCAGCGAGGTCCTCGCTTCGAGCACGGTCAAGGACCTCGTCGCCGGCTCGGACATCCGGTTCGCGGAGCGCGGGACGCACAAGCTCAAGGGTGTCCCGGGTCGCTGGCGGATCTACGCCTGTGCCTGAACCGAGCCCGCACGAAGGAGCGAGCAGATGACGAGACACATCGTCCGGACCGTGGAGGCCCCGAGCTCGGCGAACTACAGCCAGGCGGTCGTCGCCGGGGGCCTGGTGTTCGTGTCGGGTCAGGGCCCGCTCGACCCGACGAGCGGTTCGGTGGTCGGGCAGACGATCGAGGAGCAGGTCCGCCAGTGTCTCGCGAACGTCGCCGCGATCCTCGACGCCGCGGGGAGCTCGCTCGATCGCGTCGTGAGCGCCACCTTCATCCTCGACGACCCGGCCGACTTCGCCGGTCTCAACGCCGAGTGGGTCCGCCACTTCCCGGCTGACCGACCGGCCCGTCAGGGTGCCCACCTGCCGTTCGGCAGGATGATCCCCGGGATGAAGGTCTCGATCGCGGTGATCGCCGAGGTCGATCCGACGGATCCCGACCGGGGCTGACGGCGCTGTCCCGGTCGCCCGACCCGACGGGTCGGCGGCTCCACGGCTATACTCGGGTGGTCTCGGAACGCGGGCCCGCCCCGCCTCACGGAGATCACGCCCATCGCTCGAGGAACGTTCGCCCGGTGAGACGAACGCCCACCGCCCTGGGGATCGCCGGCACGCCGGCGGCTCGTCGAGGGGAGCAGTCTATCCAGGTCCTCGGCCACCCGGTCGGGGGCTTTTTCACGTCCGACCGAGTGCGATCGACGACTCCGATGCGATCCGACGCCGACCACCGCACCGGGGCGAGCGCCTGATGCCCGCGACCGTGATCGTCGGGCTCCAGTGGGGCGACGAAGGCAAGGGCAAGACCACCGACTTCCTGGCGGAGCAGGTCGCGATGGCCGTCCGCTACCAGGGCGGCGACAACGCCGGCCACACGGTCGTCCTCGGCGACGAGGTCTTCAAGCTCCGGCTGACGCCGTCCGGCGTCCTGTATCCGCACATCGCCTGCGTCATCGGACCGGGCGTCGTCGTCAACCCGGAGACGCTCATCACCGAGCTCGACATGCTCACCGCACGTGGGATCGACACCGGCAAGGTCCGGGTCAGCCGGAACGCCCACGTGATCATGCCGTACCACATCGCGCTCGACCGGGCGATGGAGGCCCGACTCGACGGCGAGAAGGTCGGGACGACGAACCGCGGGATCGGCCCCACCTACGCGGACCGGGCCTCGCGCCTCGGCCTGCGGATGGAGGATCTCCTGGACGAGACGACGTTCCGGCATCGCCTCGCCAAGGTCCTGCCCGACAAGAACACCCTCCTCGCGTCGATGGGCGGGTCCGAGCCGTTCGAGGCCGAGCCGCTCGTCGCCCAGGCGATGGCCTGGGGCGAGCGGCTCCGAGCCCATCTGGCCGACACGACCTGGCTCGTCCAGGACGCTCTGCGCCGGGGCGACCACGTCATCCTCGAGGGCGCCCAGGGGACGCTGCTCGACATCGATCACGGGAGCTACCCGTACGTCACGTCCTCGAACCCGATCGCCGGCGGCGCCTGCACCGGCGGCGGGATCGGCCCGCTCCAGGTCGACGAAGTCATCGGCGTGATGAAGGCGTATACCACCCGTGTCGGGTCGGGGCCGTATCCGACCGAGCTACACGACGCGATCGGGGCAGGCATCGCCGAACGCGGCCACGAGTACGGGACGGTGACGGGGCGTCCGCGCCGGGTCGGCTGGTTCGACGCGGTCCCGCTGCGCTACGCCGTGGCGGTCAACAGCGTGAGCAGCATCATGCTCAACAAGATCGACATCCTGTCCGGGATCGACGAGATCCTCCTGTGCGTCGCCTACGAGATCGACGGGCAGCGGGTCGAGAGCTGGCCATCGAGCGCCGAGGTCCTCGCCCGGGCGACGCCGATCTACGAACGCTTCGCGGGCTGGTCCGAGCCGATCAATACCGCGCGAACGCTGGCCGAGCTGCCGGAGAACGCCCGGCGCTACGTCACGGCGCTCGAGGAGGCCGCGGGCGTGCCGATCGTCCTCGTCTCGGTCGGTCCGGAGCGGACGCAGACCATCGAGCGGGCCTACCGACCGATGCGCCATCGCCCGACGGTGCCCGGGACGCCGGCCGGCGGCGCGTCGCCATCCGATCCCAGTCCTTCGGCGAGCGGTGCCGGTTCGTCAGCGAGCCTGGGACGGCTCGGCGCATGAGCCTCCCCGTCATGCCGACGCGGATCCTCATCGTCGGTGGTGGCGGGCGCGAGCACGCCCTGGCCTGGAAGCTGTCGGCCGAACCCGGGGTCAACCAGGTGGCGGTCGCGCCGGGGAGCGCCGCGATCGGCCTCGAACCGCGGGTCCGCGCCCTGCGCGACGTCGATGCGCTCGTCCCGGAGGCCGTCGTGGCGGCGGCCCGGACGATGGCCGCCGAGCTCGTCGTCGTCGGGCCCGAGGCGCCACTGTCGGTCGGCGTGGCCGACGCCCTGGATGCCGCGGCGATCCCGGTCTTCGGTCCCACGGCGGCGGCGGCCCGGATCGAGACGAGCAAGGCGTTCTGCCACGAGGTCGCCGCCGCGGCGGGCGTCGCGATGGCCCGCAGCCGGAGCTTCGCGGCCGGCGAGCTGGAACCGGCCCGTGTGTTCGCCGCCGAGCTCGCTGCGACTGGCCACGGGCTCGTCGTCAAGGCAGATGGACTCGCGGCCGGCAAGGGCGTCGTCATCTGCGAGGACGTCGCCGCCGCTGAACTCCACCTGGTGGCCCTGCTCGCGTCCTCGGCGCCCGCCCCGAACGAGCCGCCTGGCGCCGCCCGCGTCGTCCTCGAGGAGCGTCTGTTCGGCCGCGAGGCCAGCGTCATCGCGGTCAGTGACGGCCGGCTCGCGCTGGCCCTGCCGGTCGCGCGCGACCACAAGCGGCTGCGCGACGACGACCACGGGCCGAACACCGGGGGGATGGGCGCATACAGTCCGGTGCCGGATCTCCCGGACGCGGCGGGCGAGCGACTGCTCGAGACGATCCACCGCCCGCTGCTCGCCGAGCTCGCCCGTCGCGGCGCGCCCTTCCGCGGCTTCCTCTACGCCGGCCTGATCCTGACCGAGACCGGGCCGGTCCTGCTCGAATGCAACGCTCGGCTCGGGGATCCTGAGGCGCAGGTGATCCTGCCCCGGCTCGCCGGTCCGCTCGGTCCGGTCCTGCTCGCCGCCGCGCGTGGCGATCTCGGCCCGGTCGTGCGCTCGCTCGGGCTGGAGACCGAGCGTCTCCCGACCTTCCCGGGGGCGGCCGTCGGGATCGTCCTGGCCGCCGAGGGCTATCCGGACACGCCGCGACGGGGCGACCCGATCGGGGGACTCGACGCGGCGGCGGCACTCGGCGGGCTCGTCTTCCACGCCGGGACGAGCGGCCGGCCGGATGGCAGCTACGGCACGAACGGAGGCCGGGTCGTCACGGTGGTCGGCCGCGGTCCCGATCTCGCCGCCGCACGTGACGTCGCGGAGCGGGCGGCCGACGCGATCGCCTGGGACGGGCTCCAGCGCCGACGGGACATCGGGATCGATGCATCTGACCTTGCGACCGCGAGCGCGGCGGCCCGATGACCGGCGGCGGCCGATGATCCGTCGCTACACGCTCCCGGAGATGGGGGCGGTCTGGTCGGAGACGGCGCGCTTCGAGGCGATGCTCGAGGTCGAGATCGCGGTCGCCCGCGCTCAGGCGGCTCGAGGGTTGCTCCCCGTGGACGCGCTCGGCGCGATCGAGGCCAACGCCCGGGTGGACGTCGACCGGATCGCCGAGATCGAACAGACCACCGACCACGACGTCATCGCCTTCGTGAGTCAGGTCGCCGAGACCGTGGGACCCGAGGGTCGCTACCTTCATCTCGGTCTCACGAGCAGCGATGTCGTCGATACCGGGCTCGCGCTCCAGCTCCGGGCCGCCGGCCAGCGGCTGCTCCTGGACTGCGACCGGCTTCTCGCGGCGATCATCGCCCGGGCCCGGCTCGAGGCCGGCACGCTGATGATGGGTCGGACCCATTCCGTCCACGCCGAGCCCACGACCCTCGGGGTCAAGCTGGCCGGTTGGGCGTTCGAGCTCGATCGCGGTCGTCGCCGGCTGGCCGAGGCCGTGGCCGAGATCGCGACGGGCAAGATCTCCGGTCCGGTCGGCACGTACAGCCACCTCGATCCGGAGCTCGAGGCTGACGTCCTTGGCGCACTCGGTCTGCGCGTCGATCCGGTCAGCACCCAGATCGTCCAGCGCGACCGGCACGCGGCGTTGCTCACCGCGATCGCGATCCTCGGCGGCTCGCTCGAGCGGTTCGCCACCGAGGTGCGCAACCTCCAGCACACCGAGATCGGCGAGCTCCAGGAGCCGTTCCGGGCCGGCCAGAAGGGCTCGAGCGCGATGCCCCACAAACGCAACCCGATCCTGTCCGAGCGGATCGCGGGTCTGGCCCGGCTCCTGCGCGGCTACGCCGGTGCCGCACTCGAGGACCAGCCGCTGTGGCACGAACGCGACATCAGCCATAGCTCGGCCGAGCGGGTCATCCTGCCGGATGCCACGATCCTGCTCGATTACATGCTCGTCCGGATGACCGGCCTCATCGATGGTCTCGTCGTCCGCGCCGACCGGATGCTCGAGAACATCGAGCGCGGGCTCGGGCTCCACGCCTCCTCGCGCGTCCTCGTCGCGCTCGTCGACGACGGCGGCATGGCGCGCGACGACGCCTATGCGATCGTCCAGCGCTGCGCGCTGCGCGCGGCCGACGAGCGGCTCGGTCTGCGCGACCTGCTCGCACTCGACCCGACCGTCGCCCGGCTCCTGCCGTTGAGCCGGCTCGACGCCTGCTTCGATGACGCTGCCTTCCTCCGCTACGCGCCGACGATCGTCGCCCGGCTCGATCGGATCGAGGTCCCGTCGCGATGACCCTCGCCAGTGCCTTCATCCGATCCGGCAAGGTGCGCGATCTGTACGACCTCGAGGCCGATCGACTCGTACTCGTCGCCTCGGACCGGCTGTCCGCGTTCGATGTCGTCCTGCCGACGGCGATCCCGGACAAGGGCCGGGTCCTCACCGGGCTGTCACGCTTCTGGTTCGCCCAGACCCGGCCGGTCGTGCCGAACCACCTGCTCGGAACGGATCCGGACGACTTCGCGCTCGACCCGGCGGAACGCGCCGAGCTGCGCGGTCGGACGATGATCTGCCGCCGGACCGTGGTCCTTCCGGTCGAGGTGATCGTCCGCGGCTACGTCGCGGGATCCGGCTGGAACGACTACCGACGGACGGGCTCCATCTGCGGCCACCGGCTCCCGCCCGACCTCGTGGAGAGCGACCAGCTGCCCCAGCCGATCCTGACCCCCTCGACGAAGGCCGAGACCGGCGTCCACGATGAGAACATCGACCTGGACGCGATGATCGACCGGCTCTCCCCGCTCGAGATCGGCGGCCTGCCGCTCGGACGGGCAGCCGCCGGTGAGCTGACGGAGCGTGTCCGGGACGCCGCCCTGATGATCTATGGCTTCGGGTCGAGGGTCGCGGCGGATGCGGGCATCCTGTTGGCCGATACGAAGCTCGAGTTCGGGCTGACGACCGATCGCCAGTTGCTGCTGATCGACGAAGTGCTCACGCCAGACTCGTCGCGGTTCTGGGATGCCGCCGCATACGAACCCGGTCGCGCCCAGGCGAGCTTCGACAAGCAATACGTCCGGGACTGGCTCGAGACCCGACCGTGGGACAAGACGGCCCCGGGCCCGGAGCTGCCGATCGAGGTCGTCGAGGGCACCCGAGCCCGCTACGTCGAGGCCTTCGAGCGGATCACCGGTGGGAGCTTCGCCCGCTATCTGGAGGAGGATGTGATCGCCCGATGAGCGCTGCGACGGCCTACCGCTTCGCGGTCAACGTGACGCCGAAACCCGGGATCCTCGATCCGCAGGGCCGGGCGGTCGAGGGCAGCCTGACCCATCTCGGGGTGACCGGCGTATCCGCGGTGCGCGTCGGCCGCCGGGTCGAGCTGACCGTCGCGGCGGCGTCCGAGGCAGAGGCGCGGGCGACCGTGGACCGGCTCGCGGGCGAGCTGCTGAGCAATCCGCTGATCGAGGCCTACGCGGTCGAGCTCCTCGGGGCCACGTCATCCACGGCGACGGCGCCCGACGAGGTCCCGGCCTGATGGTCCGGGTCGGTGTCGTGCTGTTCCCGGGATCGAACCGCGACATCGACGCGGTCAACGCCATCGAGGTGGCCGGTGCCGAACCGGTGATCCTGTGGCACGAGTCGGCCGACCTCGATGGCGTCGATGCGATCGTCCTGCCCGGCGGGTTCGCCTACGGCGACTACCTCCGCGCTGGGGTCATCGCCCGGTTCAGCCCGGTCATGCGCTCGGTCGCGGCGTACGCCGCCGCCGGTGGGCTCGTGCTCGGGATCTGCAACGGGTTCCAGGTCCTCACCGAGGCCGGCTTGCTGCCCGGGGCGCTGCTGCGCAACCGCTCGCTCCGGTTCGTCTCGCGCGAGATCGCGATCGCGCCCGAGCGGCTCGACAGCCCGTTCACGCGGGCGCTCGACAGCCGACGGCCGCTCCGGATGCCGGTCGCCCACGGCGAGGGCTGCTACTTCGCCGACTCCGCCGCGCTCGACGACCTCGAGGCGTCGGCTGGCGTCCTATTCCGGTACGTCCGTGACGACGGCGCGATCGCCGGCGGCGAAGACGACCGGGCGAACCCGAACGGCTCGCTTCGGGCGATCGCGGGCGTGACGAACGCGACCGGGAACGTGGCCGGGCTCATGCCCCACCCGGAGACCGCGGTCGAGGCCGTCCTCGGTTCGAGCGATGGCCTCGGGATCATCCGCTCGCTCGTCGCCTCGGCCGCCGAACGTCGTGACCAGGGTCGCAGCGGCGCCGGCCGGCCGGTCGTGACCGTGAGCGCTCGGTGACCGTGACCGCCGCCGCCGCCGAGGCGCCGCTCCACCAGCGGCTCGGAGTCACCGACGGGGAGCTGGCGGCGATCGAGGACCGCCTCGGCCGGTCGGCCAACCCGCTCGAGCTCGCCATGTTCAGCGTGATGTGGAGCGAGCACTGCTCGTACAAGAGCTCGAAGCCGCTGCTCCGGACGCTGCCGACCGCCGGCGAGGGGGTCGTCGCCGGTCCGGGCGAGAACGCCGGGGTCATCTCGATCGGCGACGGCCTCGCCGTCGCCTTCAAGATCGAGTCGCACAACCATCCGAGCGCCGTCGAGCCGTACCAGGGTGCAGCGACCGGGGTCGGCGGCATCCTGCGCGACATCTTCACGATGGGTGCCCGGCCGATCGCCGTCCTCGACGCGCTCCGATTTGGGGATCCGGCGGACCCGCGGACGCGGCACCTCGTCAACGGTGTCGTCCGGGGGGTCGGCGGCTATGGCAACTGCGTCGGCGTCCCGACCGTCGGCGGCGAGCTCGTCTTCGATCGGTCCTACCAGGGCAACCCGCTGGTCAACGTCATGGCCATCGGTCTGCTCGACGAATCGCGGCTGACGCTGGCCGCGGCACCCGGACCGGGCAACCTCGCCGTCCTGTTCGGGTCGACCACCGGTCGCGACGGGATCGGCGGCGCGTCGGTCCTCGCCTCGGCCACGTTCGGCGCCGACGAGCCGTCGAAGCGGCCCACGGTCCAGGTCGGCGACCCGTTCGCGGAGAAGCTGCTCATCGAGGCGAGCCTCGAGCTCATCGAACGCGGCCTCGTCGAGGGCCTCCAGGACCTCGGAGCCGGCGGCATCACCTGCGCGACGTCGGAGACCGCCGATCGAGCCGGCACGGGGATCGTCGTCGACCTCGACGCGATCCCGCGCCGTGAGCCCGGGCTCGAACCGTTCGAGGTCTTGATCTCCGAGTCGCAGGAACGGATGCTCGCGGTGGTCCGGCCCGATCGCTGGGACGCGGTCCGCGACGTCTGCGAGCGCTGGAACCTGCCGGCCGCGATCATCGGCCGGGTGACCGCGGACGGCGACGTGACGGTCATCGCCGGTGGGCTCGCCGCCGACGGCACACCCGCCGCCGGAGCGGTCGAGCTGGCCCGGATCCCGGCCGCCGCCCTGACGAGCGCGGCGATCGTCCACCAGCGGCTGGGGTCGCCGCCACCGCGTCATCGGCCCGCGCCGGCACCCGGCGCCGAGCTGGCGGCGACCGGCGGGCTGCCCGAGCGCGGGATGGACCCCGGGGCGGTGCTCCTGTCGCTCCTCGGCGGCGCGAACCTGTCGAGCCGGCGCTGGGTCTTCGAGCAGTACGACAGCACCGTTCAGGCGAACACCGTCGCGGGCCCTGGCCACGGCGCCGCGGTGATCCGCATCAAGGGCACGACGAAGGCGCTCGTCGCCTCGACCGACGGCGTCCAGGGGGTCGGTCTCAGTGACCCGTGGCTTGGCGCCGCCCTGAGCGTCGCTGAGGCGACGCGCAACGTGTCGATCACGGGTGCCCGCCCGCTCGGCGTCACGAACTGCCTGAACTACGGCGACCCGACCCGACCCGAGGCGTTCTGGCAGCTCCAGGAAGGTGTCCGCGGGCTCGGCGACGCCTGTCGCGCGCTCGGCCTGCCGGTCACCGGCGGGAACGTCTCGCTCTACAACGAGTCGCCGGCCGGGCGGATCGCGCCGACACCCGAGATCGGGGTGGTCGGGTTGCTCGACGATGTCGCGATGCTCGTCGGCCCAGCCTTCGTCGCCGAGGACGACGCGGTCGTCCTCGTCGGGTCGGCCGAGCCGGGTCTCGTCGGGAGCGCCTACGCCGACCTCGCAGGTGTCGCTTCGGAGGACGGCCCGCCGTCGCTCGACCTCGAACGCGAGGCGGCGATCCAGCGCTTCATCCGTGCGGCGATCGCGCGCGGCCTCGTCGCCTCCGCCCAGGACGTGAGCGGCGGCGGTCTGGCAGTCGCCGTCGCCGAGGCCTGCCTGTGGGCCGACCGGGACCGCGGACTCGGGGCGACTCTCCGCCTGCCGGTGACCGGCGCGCCGGCCGTCGAGCTGTTCGGGGAGAGCCCGTCGCGCCTCGTCGTCTCGTGTCGGCCGCGCCACGCGCCTGCCCTCGTCCTGCTCGCGCGCCAGCACGGCCTGCCGGTCGAGGAGCTCGGGAGGGTCGGCGGCGGTCGGCTCCTCATCGAGCTGACCGGGCACGGAGCCACGGGCGCCGCCGAGGAGCGCGGTTCGCGGATCGCCGATGCCGTCGACGTGCCGATCGTCGAGCTCCGCCACGCCTGGGATCACGGTCTCGCTGTGGCGCTCGGCGAAGAGGGTCCCACCAGCTCGCTTCCGGAGGATCGCTGACATGTGCGGTGTGTTCGGCGTCGTCCTGCCGTCGGCCGGCGGATCGGAAGCGGCCCAGATCGCCGCCCTCGGGCTGTTCGCCCTCCAGCATCGCGGCCAGGAGTCCGCCGGCTTGGCGGTCAGCGACGGTCGCGAGCTGATGCTCTACAAGGATCTCGGGATGATCTCGACGGTCCTCGACGAGCGCCGCCTGCCGAGTCTCCGGGGCAACCTGGCGATCGCCCACTGCCGGTACTCCACGACCGGCTCCACGGTCTGGGAGAACGCCCAGCCGACCTTCCGGCTCGGGCCGCGTCGGGCGGTCGCGGTCGGTCACAACGGCAATCTCGTCAACACGCGCGAGCTGCTCGGCCAGCTCCGCGGCGGTCGCGAGCGCCTGCCGGCCTCGACCGACACCGAGCTGCTCACGGCGCTCCTGGCCGACGAGCCGAGCGCGGATACGGTCGAAGCCCTCCTCCGGGTGCTGCCTCGCGTCCGCGGCGCCTACAGCCTCGTCGTGCTCGACGAGCGCCGGGTGATCGGCGTGCGCGATCCACACGGCTTCCGGCCGCTCGTGCTCGGCCGGCTGCCCGCGCCCGACGCGACGGACGACGCCGTGGAACCGGGCCTGTGGGGCGACGACGACGCCGGCGCCGGCTGGATCCTGAGCTCCGAGACGACCGGGCTCGACATCGTCGGCGCCGAGTTCGTCCGCGACGTCGAGCCGGGCGAGATCGTCGTCCTCGAGGCGGGCCGGCCGCCACGCTCCGTCCGGTTCGCGGACGCGAACCCGTCGCTGTGCGTCTTCGAGCTCATCTACTTCGCCCGTCCCGACTCGTACATGGAGGGCCGCAACCTGTACGAGGCCCGGCGTCGAATGGGGATGCAGCTGGCGGACGAGCATCCGGTCGCGACCGATCTCGTGATGCCGGTCCCCGACACCGGAGCACCGGCCGCGGCCGGCTACGCCGAACGCTCGGGGATCCCGTACCGGGAGGGGCTCGTCCGGAACCGGTACACCGGCCGGACCTTCATCCAGCCGTCCCAGACGCTCCGCCATCGAGGCGTCACCCTGAAGCTCAACCCGCTCCGCGAGGTCGTCCGCGGCAAGCGGCTGACCGTCGTCGACGACTCGATCGTCCGCGGCACGACCACGAAACAGATCGTGGCGCTCCTGCGCAAAGCCGGGGCGGCCGAGGTCCACGTCCGGATCAGCGCGCCACCGATCTACCACCCGTGCTTCTACGGCATCGACACGCAGATCGAGACCGAGCTCATCGCCTCGACCCACTCGGTGGACGAGATCCAGGCGTTCATCGGAGCCGACTCGCTCGGCTACCTGTCGATCGCCGGGGTGCTGGCGGCCCTCGAGCTGCCCTACGACCGGTTCTGCTTCGCGTGCTTCGACGGCAACTACCCCGAGCCCGTCCCGTACGACGCCCGGAGCCGGAAGTTCATGCTCGAGGAGACCGACGCGGATCTCGACGGCGACCTCCCGCTCGTGGCGCCCGGCGCGGCCGGGCCCGCCGGGCATGGCTGATCTCCGGCGCGCCTACGTCCGGAGCGGCGTGGACGTCGCTGCGGGGGAGCGGACCGTCGAGCTCATCCGGGCTGCCGTCGAGTCGACTCGTCGCTCGGAGGTCATCGGCGGATTGGGTGGCTTCGCGGGCGCGATCGGGCTGCCGGCCGGGCTGCGCGATCCGGTCCTCATCAGTGCCACCGACGGGGTGGGCACGAAGACGGCGATCGCTGCCGCGCTCGACCGGTTCGACACGATCGGCATCGACCTGGTCGCGATGTGCGCCGACGACGTTGTCTGCACGGGTGCGCCACCGCTGTTCTTCCTCGACTACGTCGCGATCGGCCGGATCGATCCGGACTCGGTCGTCCAGCTCGTCGAGGGGATCGCCGCCGGCTGTCGGGAGGCCGGCTGTGCCCTCGTCGGTGGGGAGACCGCCGAACATCCCGGCTTGATGGGCGACGACGCGTTCGACCTCGCCGGGTTCTGCGTCGGTGTCGTCGAGCGCGATCGGATCATCGATGGATCGGCCGTCCAGCCGGGGGACGCCATCGTGGGTCTGGCGTCGTCCGGACTCCATGCGAACGGCTTCTCGCTCGTCCGCTCGCTCATCGCCGAGTACGACCTCGATCTGCGCTCGCCCTACCAGGAGCGACTGCGCCGCTCGCTCGGCGACGCGCTGGCGGATGTCTGCATCGCCGCCGAGCCGGGGCACGCGCTGGCCACCCTGGGCGAGGTCCTGCTGACCCCCACCCGGGTCTACGCCGGGGCGATCCTGCGACTCCGAGCCGCCCTCGAGGCGATCGGGCGCGACCTCCACGGGATCGCCCACATCACGGGCGGTGGACTGCCCGGCAACGTGCCGCGGGCGCTGCCGGCGTCGGTCGGTGCCCGGATCGACCCGGCGAGCTGGCCGATGCCGTCGGTCATGCGCCTCGTCGGAGCGCTCGGCGGGATGGAGGACGACGAGCTCCGCGCCACGTTCAACGGCGGGCTCGGGATGATCGTCGTCGTCGCGCCGGACGCGGTCGGAGCGACGATCGCGACCCTCCACGCGGACGGCGTGGAGGCCTGGCAGGTCGGCGAGGTCAGGGCGGCCGCCGAGCTCGGCGGGGCGCGCTACGTGGAGGGCCCGATCCGGTGACCGGGACCCCCGGACGGATCGCCGTCGGCGTGTCGGGTCGGGGTTCGAACCTGCAAGCGCTGGCCGCTGCTGCGGATCGCGCCGAGCTCGGCGGGTCGATCGCGCTCGTCTTCGCGGATCGTCCGTGTCCGGCGCTCGACTGGGCGATCGAGCAGGGGATCGCGACCGCGCTCGTCCCGGCAGCCGACAGCGACGATCCAGACGGCCGAGCTGCGGAGGACGCCGCCCTCGCCGAGACGCTGGTCGCGGTCGGGATCGACCTCGTGGTGCTCGCCGGTTTCATGCGGATCCTGGGCCCCCGGGTCCTGGCTGCGTTCCCGGATCGGATCCTCAATACCCACCCGTCGCTGCTCCCGGCGTTCCCGGGCGGGCAGGCTGTGCGTGACGCGCTCGCCCATGGCGTGGCGGTCAGCGGCGCCACGGTCCACCTCGTCGACGCGACGCTCGACGGTGGTCCGATCGTCGCCCAGGAGGCCGTGCCGGTCGTCCCCGGGGACGACGAGACGACGCTCCATGAGCGCATCCGCGCGGTCGAACATCGACTCCTCCCGCGGACCGTGGCGCTGGCCCTCGCCGGTGCGCTGGACGTCCCGCCGGGGACGCGCGGGGTCGCGATCGACGTGGCCCGCGCCGAGGTGGAGATGCCCGTTCCGCGCCGCGCGCTCCTGTCGGTCAGCGACAAGGCGGGCCTCGTCGAGTTCGGGCGCGGCCTGATCGGTCATGGATTCGAGCTCGTCTCCACCGGTGGGACCGCCCGGACGCTCCGCGAGGCTGGCCTCCCGGTCACCGACGTCGCGGCCGTGACCGGCTTCCCGGAGATGCTCGACGGGCGGATCAAGACGCTCCACCCGCGGGTCCACGCGGGGATCCTGGCCGACCGCCGGTTCGTCGAGCATCGCCGTCAGCTGGTGGCCGCTGCGATCGCCCCGTTCGAGCTCGTGATCGTCAACCTGTACCCGTTCGCGGCGGCCGCCGACCGGCCCGGCATCGGGTTCGACGAGCTCATCGAGGAGATCGACATCGGGGGACCCTCGATGGTCCGGGCGTCCGCCAAGAACCACGCGAGCATCGCGATCGTCACCGACCCGGCCCGCTACCCGGCGATCCTCGCGGCGCTCGCGGAGGAGGGGAGTGTCCCGCTGGGGCTCCGGTCCGCGCTCGCCGTGGAGGCATTCCGGCACACCGCCGCGTATGACGCCCGGATCGCCGCCGAGCTGCCGGCGCGAATGGCGGCGGCCGGCGTCGCGCTACCCGATGAACCGGGACTACCCGGGTCGAGCGATCCGTTCCCGCCCACGCTGACGATCGGTCTCGAGAAGGTCGAGACCCTCCGCTACGGTGAGAACCCCCACCAGCCCGCCGCACGCTACCGCCGCGCCGGCCCTGGAGCGGACGCCGGTCCGTTCGCCTCGGGCCGCCCGCCGCTCCAGGGCAAGCCACTCAGCTACAACAACGTGCTCGACGCATCCGCCGTGGCGGCGCTCGCCCGCTCGCTCCGCGGCCCGGGCTGTGTGATCGTCAAGCACATGAACCCGTGCGGCGCCGCGGAGCGTCCGACCCTGCTCGGCGCCTGGGAGGCAGCGCTGGCCGGCGATCCGGTCTCGGCGTTCGGCGGCGTCGTCGGACTGACCGGGACCGTCGACGGTCCGCTGGCGAAAGCCCTGACCTCGATCTTCCTCGAGGTCGTCGTGGCGCCGGCGTTCGATGACGCGGCCCTCGCGATCCTCGCTGCGAAGGCGAACCTCCGGCTCGTGGTCGACCCGACGCTTGACGGCGCGCCCGAGACGCGCTCGGCGCCGGCTCCCGATCCGCTGGGCTCCATCCGGACCGCCGGCGGCGCGGTGCTGGTCACCGCCCCGGATGTCGCCCCGGACGACGCGACGACCTGGACGGTCGCGACGACGCGTCCACCGACCCCGGCCGAGGCCCGCGACCTCGACCTGGCCTGGCGACTCGTCCGCGGCGTCACGAGCAACGGGATCGTCCTGGTGAAGGATGGGCGGCTGGTGGGGCTCGGTTCCGGCCAGACGAGTCGGGTGGACGCGGCGCGCCAGGCGGTCGACCGGGCTCGTGCGATCTCCGGACCCGACGCCACCGTCGGGGCCGCCTGCGGGTCCGACGCGTTCTTCCCGTTCCCCGACGCGGTCGAGGCCTGTCTGGCCGCCGGCGTGACCGCGTTCGCCCAGCCGGGTGGCTCGGTCCGCGATCCCGACGTCGTGGCGGTCGCCGAGGCCGCCGGCGCGACGATGGTCGTCACGGGCATCCGCCACTTCCGGCATTGAGGCTGCACCGAGCGTTCGCGGGGTCGTTGGCCATCGACCGCTCGGGTATGCTCGGAGCGACGGAGCGCGGCAGGGAGGACGGGGTGGAGGCGAGACGCTCGATCCCGCGGTCAGGCGGCCCATGGGCGCGGTGAAGGCCGCCCGCTCGAAGGCGCAGGCCCAGACGATCTCCTCGTCGATCTTGGCCACCGAGAGTGCGAGCGCATCCGGCGCGGCGTCGAGCTCGACAGGAACGCCCGGGACCCAGACGAAGTCGACGAAGGCAACAACCACCGTCAGGCCAGCGACGCGATCGAAGGCATCGTCCAAGCCGAAGGCGGACCAGAAGGCGACGGCCGGGACCAAGTCCATAACCAGGAGCAAGGGGAGGGCCAAGACCAAGGCGTCCGCTGCGCCCACGACCGGACGCACTGCGAAAGCCGCGTCACGACCGGACGGGAAGGCCGGAAAGCGCCAGGCAGGGAAGGCGGCCCGCTCGCAAGCTCGCGGCGCCAAGCTCGCCGTGGCCGTCGACGACGGCATGGGCCAGGATCGGATCCAGGCGAGCCTGCTCAAGATCGCCGAGACCGCTGCCGCCGTCCGCGACATGCGCGAGTTCTACGCGGCGATCCACCAGATCGTCGCCGAGCTGATGTACGCGGACAATTTCTACATCGCGCTCTACGACGAGACACGCAACGCGATCAACTTCCCCGTGTTCATCGACGAGGTCGATTCGGTCCCGGATCCTACCGTCTGGGAGGAGATCGGCACCGGCGACGCGGCCGGCATGACGCCGTGGGCCCTCAAGCACGGCCAACCGGTCTTCTACACCATGTCGGATTGGGACGAGTTGATGGATCGTGGCGAGATCCAGATCGTCGGCGTGCCGGGGGTGGATTGGGTGGCCGCGCCGCTCAGGGTGGAGGAGCGGACGCTCGGGCTGATCGTCGTCCAGAGTTACCGCCAGGACCGCGCGCACAGCCCGCGCGACCGCGATGTCCTGGCCTTCGTCGCCCAGCACATCGCCTCGGCCCTCGAGCGGACGCGGGCGATCGATGAGACCCGTCAGCGGAACGCTGAGCTCGCCCTCGTCAACGAGATCGGTCAGGCACTCGCCTCGCAGCTCGAGTTCGACGCGATCGTCGAGCTCATCGGCGAGCGCCTCCGGACGATCTTCGACGGCCAGGCTCGGGACCTGTTCATCGCGCTCTACGACCGGGTGAGCCGACGCATCCGGTTCCCGTACTGGTTCGACGATGGCAAACGGATCGAGATCGAGTCGGTCGAGCTCGGGGAAGGCCTGACGTCGGTCGTCATCGAGTCCCGGCGGGCCCTGCGGTTCGGCCTGATCGAGGAGTCGATCGCCGCCGGCGCGATCTTCCCGGATGAAGCGGCACCTGCCGATTCGTGGCTCGGCGTGCCGATCCCGGCCGGTGACGAAGTCATCGGCGCGATCGTCCTTGCCGACCCTCGTCGACACGCGTTCACGGACGCTCACGAGCGGCTGGTATCGACCCTTGCCTCGAGCATGGGCATCGCCCTCGAGAACGCCCGCCTGTTCGATGGGACGAAGCGGCTTCTGGCCGAGACCGACCAGCGCAATGCGGAGCTGGCGCTGGTCAACGAGGTCGGTCGGGCGCTCGCGGCGCAGCTCGAGTTCGAGGCGATCGTCGAGCTGGTCGGCGAGCGCGTCCGCGGCATCTTCGACTCCGACTCGATCGCGATCGTGCTGTACGACGCCGCGTCGAACATGCTGTCGGCGCCGTACGAGATCGATGCCGGCGAGCGCCTCATCAGTGAGCCGTGGGCGTACGGAGCCGGCCTCACGTCGACGGTGATCCAGACCCGTCAACCGCTGGTCCTCGGGAACACCAAGGCGACGGCGGAGCACGGAGGGATCTTCGTCGGTGGGGTGGTCAACGAGTCGTGGCTTGGCGTGCCGATCGTCGTCGGCGACCAGGTGATCGGCGTGATCAGCCTCGAGAGCCAGCAGCGCGACGCCTTCGACGAGGCCGACGCGCGGCTCCTCGGCACGCTCGCGTCGAGCATGGGCGTCGCGCTCGAGAACGCCCGCCTCTTCGGTGAGACGCGTCGTCTGCTCGCAGAGACCGATCAGCGGGCCGCGGAGCTCGCTGTCATCACCAGCGTCCAGGAGGGCCTCGCTGCCGAGCTCGACATGCAGGCGATGTACGAGCTGGTCGGCGAGAAGATCCGGGCGATCTTCGACGCCCAGGTCGTCGACATCGGGATCCTCGACCGCGCGGCCGGGACCGTTCGGTTCCCGTACACGATCGAGCGTGGCGTCCGGTTCCCGGACGAGACCGTCCCACTTCGGAGCTTCCGCCGCGTCGTCGCCGAGACCGGCCAGCCCGTCCTCGTCCGGGACTTCGATCGGGAGGCGCTCGCGGACACGCCGAAGAAAGTGCGCCAGGGCGAGCGACCCAAGTCGGTCGTCATGGTCCCGCTGATGTCCGGCGGCGTCGTGACGGGCGTCATCTCCCTGCAGAACGTCGATCGCACCGAGGCCTTCGATGAGGCCGATCTGCGACTGCTGGCGACGCTGGCGGGCAGCCTGAGCGTCGCATTGGAGAACGCCCGCCTGTTTGACGAGACGCGCCGCCTGCTGGCCGAGACCGAACAGCGGGCCGGCGAGCTGGCGGTCGTCAACGAGATCGGGCTCGCGCTGGCCAAGCAGCTCGACTTCGAGTCGATCATCGAACTGGTCGGCGAGCGAGTCCGCAGGATCCTCGCCGCATCAACGCTCACCATCGCCATCCACGACCGTGAAGCGAACCTCATCCGGTTCCCATACTCGGTCGAGGATGACGTCCGGGACTTCACGAATGCGCAGATGCCGTTTGGCGAAGGACTCACCTCGATCGTGGTCACGTCGGGACGCCCGCTCCGGTTGGCACGTGCCGAGGAGGCCGATGCGCTCGGCGCCCAATGGGTCGGCGCCCGGACCGAGTCCTTCCTGGCCGTGCCGATCTGGGCTGGCGAACGCGTGCTCGGTGTGATCTCCGTCGCCGCCGCCCGACAAGATGTGTACAGCGAGGCCGACGAGCGGTTGCTGACCACGCTCTCGTCAAGCATGGGCGTCGCCCTCGAGAACGCCCGCCTGTTCGACGAGACGAAGCGCCTCCTCGCCGAGACGGACGAGCGCGCGGCCGAGCTGGCGATCATCACCAGCGTCCAGGAGGGCCTCGCCCAGCAGCTGGACATGCAGGCGATGTACGAGCTGGTCGGCGAGAAGATCCGGGAGATCTTCGACGCTCAGGTCGTCGACATCGGGATCTTCGACCTCGAGGCGGGCCTGGTGAGCTACCCGTACACGATCGAGCGCGACGTGCGCTTCCCCGATGAGCCCACGCCGATCCGTGGGTTCTCGCTCGAGGTGGTGCGGGGACGTCAGTCGATCATGGTCAATGAGGACGTGGATGGCTGGCTGGCGGCGCGCGGTTACTCGGCCGTGCCGGTGCAGGGCGAACCGTCTCGCTCGGTCCTCTTCGTGCCGCTCGTCGTCGGCAGCGAGGTCCGCGGCCGGATCTCGCTCCAGAACCTGGACCGGGAGGGGGCATTCTCCGAGTCGGACCAGCGCCTGCTGGCGACGATCGCAGCAAGCCTAAGCGTGGCCCTCGAGAACGCCCGGCTGTTCGCGGAGACCCGGCGACTGCTGGCCGAGACCGACCAGCGGGCGGCCGAGCTGGCGATCATCACCAGCGTCCAGGAGGGCCTGGCGGCGGAGCTCGAGATGGGTGCCATGTATGACCTCGTGGGGGACAAGATCCAGGAGATCTTCGACGCGCAGGTCGTCGACATCGCGACCTACGATCGGGCCGCCGGCGTCTTCCATTTCCCGTATTCGATCGAGCGGGGTGTCCGTTATCCGGACGAGTCCATCCCGTACCGCGGCTTCCGGAAACACGTCGTGGAGACCCGTCGTCACCTGCTGGTCAACGCGGACCTCGACGATGCGATGAAGGTCTACGACAACCCGGTGGTCGTCGGCGAGAAGCCGAAGGCGGCCTTGTTCGTGCCGCTGCTCGCGGGGGACGTCGCGAACGGAGTCATCTCGCTCCAGAACCTCGATGATCCGGACGCGTTCGGAGACGCCGAAGTCCGGCTCCTGACGACCCTCGCCGGCAGCCTGAGCGTGGCGCTCGACAACGCCCGCCTGTTCGCTGAGACCCGGCGACTGCTGGCCGAGACCGACCAGCGGGCCGCCGAGCTCGCGGTCATCAACGCGGTCCAGGCGGGACTGGCAGCCGAGCTCGACGTCGAGGGGCGCTACGTGCTCGTCGGCGAGCACATCCACGAGATGTTCCAGGCCAGGTGGGTGTTCATCGGGATCGTCGACCAGGCCAACTCCACCATCGCGTTCCCATTCGAGATCGACAACGGGGTCCGCGCCAGCGCCGACCCGATCCGGCTCGGCGAGGGCCTGTCCTCGATCGT
The DNA here is from genome assembly GCA_963783135.1 of uncultured Chloroflexia bacterium. GTDB lineage: Bacteria > Chloroflexota > Limnocylindria > Limnocylindrales > CSP1-4 > Chersky-267. Next base: position 369,529 of record CAWAMH010000007.1, read on the forward strand.
GATCGAGACGAGGAAGCCTGTTCGGACCGGCTCCGCCGACGAGTCGATGGCCCTCGGGGCGATCGACGACGACCATGGCGACCACACCGAATCCTGGCTCGGAGTCCCGATCGTCGCCGGCGACCGGGTGATCGGGCTGATCGGCCTCGAGAGCGCCGAGCGGGATGCGTTCGACGAGGATGACGAGCGCCTCCTCGGGACCGTGGCGGCAAGCCTCGGTGGCGCGCTCGAGAACGGTCGTCTGTTCGACGAGACCCGGCGGCTCCTGGCCGAGACGGACGAGCGGGCCAAGGAACTGGCGATCATCAACGCCGTTCAGCAGGGCCTCGCGACGGAGCTCGACATGCAGGCGATGTACGAGCTGGTCGGCGAGAAGATCCAGGAGGTCTTCGACGTTCAGTCGCTGTACCTCGGGGTCCTCGACGACACGACCCGGACGGTCAGCTACCCATACGAGACCTATGCTGGCGAGCGGCTCGACACGGTCGCGACACCGGCCGACACCGGACTGACCGGGCGGGCCATCGCGTCCGGGCGCCCGGTTCGGGCGGGGACCATCGAGGAGGCCGAGCGACTCGGGGCGACGTGGCCCCACGAGCCCATCGCATCGTCGCTCGTCGTCCCGATCCCGGGCGGCGATGGGCCGATCGGCGTCATCGGTCTCGAGAGCGCGCCAATCGATGCCTTCACCGAGTCCGACGAGCGGATCCTCGGGACCCTAGCGTCGAGCCTCGGGGTCGCTCTCGAGAACGCCCGCCTCCTGCTCGAGACGCGCCAGCGCGCGACGGAGCTCACGACGGTCAACCAGGTCAGCCAGGCGGCCGCCGCAGAGCTCGATCTCGCAGCCCTGATCGAGCTGGTCGGCGAGCAATCGCGCCAGGCCTTCGATGCAGACATCGCCTACGTCGCCTTACTCGATCCGGCGACCCGGCTGATCGAGTTCGTCTATTACTGGGAGGGAGGTGTGCGGGCGACCGCGGCCTCGCTCCCACTCGGAGAGGGCCTCACCTCGCGGATCATCGCCTCGGGAGCGCCGCTCCTCCTGAACCGCCGGGAACACTTCGAGGAGATCGGGAGCCCGATGGTCGGCGTCCCGGCGAAGTCGTACCTCGGCGTGCCGATCCAGGTCGAGGGATCGACGATCGGGGTGATCAGTGTCCAGAGCACGACCGATGCCGGCCGCTTCGTCGACACGGATGTCCGGCTGCTGTCGACGATCGCGGCCAACGTCGGGGCGGCTCTGCGGAACGCCCGCCTGTACCAGGAGATGCGTCGCCGCGCCGATGAGATGGGTGGGCTGGTCGATGTCGGGCGGGAGATCTCGGCGACGCTCGTGCTCGACCGCGTCCTCCAGCGGATCGCCGAGCGGGCCAAGACGCTGCTCGAAGCGGACACGAGCGCCGCGTTCCTGCGAGCTCCGGATGCCGACGCATATCGTGCGGTCGTCGGGATCGGCACCGTCGCCGAGGCGATCATGGCCATCTCGATCGTTCCCGGCGCGGGGATCCTCGGCGATCTGTTGGCGCGGGGGGCGGCCGAGTACATCAACGACACGAACACCGACGTGCGCTCGGTGAACATCCCCGACACGCCCGACTTCCAGGAGGAGCGGCTCATGGCCGCTGCGCTCGTCGGCCGCGACGGCGTGACCGGTCTACTCGCGGTGTGGCGGACCGGTCCGAGCCGGCCGTTCACGGACGCCGATCTGGAGTTCCTGCGTGGCCTGTCGCAGCAGGCGGCGATCGCGATCGACAACGCCCAGCTGTTCGAGGCGACCCGGGACGCGCGCGAAACCGCCGAGCAGGCCAACCAGGCGAAGGGCACCTTCCTCGCTGCGATGAGCCACGAGATCCGGACGCCGATGAACGCGATCATCGGCATGAGCGGGCTGCTGACCGACACGACGCTCGACGACGAGCAGCGCGACTATGTCGACACCATCCGGACCTCGGGTGACGCGCTGCTGACGATCATCAACGACATCCTCGACTTCTCGAAGATCGAAGCGGGCCGGGTCGAACTGGCGGCCGAGCCGTTCGCGCTGCGTAAGCTGATCGAGAGTGCGCTGGACGTCATCGCCCCGACGGCCGCCGCCAAGGGCATCGAGCTCGCGTTCACGATCGCCGACGACCTGCCGGCAGCGTTCGTCGGCGACCCGGGCCGGCTCCGGCAGATCGTCCTCAACCTCCTGTCGAACGCGGTGAAGTTCACCGATGCCGGCGAGGTCGTGCTCACCGTCGACGGTGGGCGGCGCGCCAAGACCGAGGTCTGGGACCTTCGGGTCGACGTCCGCGACACGGGTCTCGGGATCACCGCCGACCAGCTCGACCGGCTCTTCCAGAGCTTCAGCCAGGCGGATGCGTCGATCTCACGTCGGTATGGCGGGACGGGCTGGGGCTTGCGATCAGCCGTCGGATCGCGGAGCTGATGGATGGCTCGCTGACGGCCGAGAGCGCCGGGCGTCGCCGGCGAGGGGTCGACGTTCCACCTCGTGGTCGCGCTGCGAGCGACGACGGATGTCACCGGTCTGGCGACGGGCCCGATCGTCCCGGTCGAGCTGGCCGGACGGCGGGCCCTGGTCGTCGACGACAACGCGACGAACCGGCAGGATCCTCACGACCCAGCTGCACCGCTGGGCCATGGATACCCGAGATACCGGATCTCCGATCGAGGCGCTGGGCTGGATCACCGATGGTGAGCGGTTCGACCTGGGCATCCTCGACCAACGGATGCCCGACATGGACGGCATCGAGCTCGCGGAGGCGATCCGAGCCGCCCGGCCAGCCGACCGGCTGCCGCTCATCCTGTCGTCCTCGGTCGGGGCCCTCGATCGCGCCAGCGACGCGATCGATGCGTTCCTGACGAAGCCGGTGAAGCCATCGAGCCTCCACGATGCGGTCATGACCGCGATCGGAGAGCGGGCCCCCGCCGTCGCCGTGCGGGCGCCCGAGCAGACCTCCCTCGACGTCACCCTCGGCGTCCGACATCCGCTTCGGATCCTGCTGGCTGAGGACAATCCCGTGAACCAGAAGCTCGCCCTGCGGATCCTCGCCAAGCTCGGCTACGCGGCGGACGTCGCCGGTGACGGGCTCGAGACCATCGCGGCCCTCGAGGAGGCTCACTACGATCTCGTCCTCATGGACGTCCAGATGCCGCACCTCGATGGTCTCGAGGCGACTCGCCGGATCCGGGCACGCTGGCCCGAGGTCGGGCCGCGGATCGTCGCGATGACCGCCAATGCGATGGCCGAGGACCGCGAGGCATGCCGGCTCGCCGGCATGGACGACTACCTCGCGAAGCCGATCCGGACGGCTGAGCTCGTCGCAGCACTGACCCGCTCACCCACGACACCTGACGACGCAGGCAAGACGGCCGAAGGATCCGACGACAGCGGCGGGCGGCGTCTCGGCGGGGAAGGACCACCGATGAGTCGAGCCTATCGACGCAGCCGCCTTCGATCAGACCCTCGAGATGGTCGGTGGTGACCTGGGCTTCCTCGGCGAGCTCGTGGCCGAGTACCGGACCGACGGTGCGATGCGCGTCGCCGACATGCGAGCGGCGCTCGCAGTGGGCGACGCCGACTCCCTCCGCCGGGCCGCCCACACCCTGAAGGGCAGCAGCGCATCGCTCGGGGCGAACGACCTGGCCGAGGCCTGCCGGGTCGTCGAGACCGCCGCCCGCGATGGCCGACTCGATGACCTCAGGCCGAAGGTCGACGCGATCGCGGCGGATCTCGACGGCGCCCTCGCGGCGCTCGACGAGCGCATCGGGACCCCCGGATGACGGTCGCGCCAGCCATCGGCCGGATCCTCGTGGTCGACGACAACCCCGTCGACCGAGCGCTGCTCACGCGATTCCTGGTCGGCGAGGGTCACACTCCGGTCGAAGCCGACAGCGGCGAACGTGCGCTGGAGCTCCTGCGCGACGGCGCACGCGACGTCGATCTCGTCCTGCTCGACCTCCTCATGCCCGGGCTGGATGGCTTCGAGACGCTGGCCGCCATCAAGGGCGACGAGGCCCTGGCGCACCTGCCGGTCATCGTGATCAGCGGCCTCGACGAGCTCGACAGCGCGGTCCGCTGCATCGAGATGGGAGCGGCCGACTACTTGCTCCGGCCGTTCAAGCCGCCGCTGCTCCGGGCCCGGATCTCGGCGTCGCTGGCCGACAAGCGGCTGCGCGACCTCGAGCGTGAGACGCTCGATCGGCAGACCGCGACCAACGAGGTGCTCAAGGTCATCAGCCGGGCGGGATTCGACCTGCAGGCCGTCCTGGACACCGTACTCCACAGCGCCGCCAGGCTGTGCCGAGCGACCCTGGCGAGCCTCTACCTCGATGACGGCACGGGCGGATTCGCGCTGGTCGCCTCGAGCATGCCGCAGGAGGTCGTCGACCTCGAGCTGAAGCGCCCCCACCGCCCAGGGCGCGGGTCGATGGTCGGGCGGGTGATGCTCTCGGACGACGTCGCCCAGGTCGCGGATCTCCGGGCGGACCCGGACTACACGAACGAAGCCGGGTTGGCCAGTGGCAACCGGACGATCCTGGGCGTTCCGATCCGCCGCGAGGGTCTACTCATCGGGGTGTTCGTCCTGGCGCGCCGCACGGTCGCACTGTTCGAATCGACGGAGATCGGCCTCGTCTCGACGTTCGCGGAGCAGGCCGCCGTCGCCATCGGCAACGCCCGTCTGCTTGACACGATCGAACGCCAGAAGTCAGAGCTGGCCCGGTTCGTCTCGCCCCAGATCGCAGCGTTGATCTCGAGTGCGGAGGGCGAGCAGCTCCTCGCCGGCCACCGTCGCCAGATCACCGCTGCGTTCGCCGATCTGCGCGGCTTCACCCACTTCAGCGAGACGGCCGAGCCCGAGGAGCTGCTCGGGGTCATCCGCGCCTATCACGGAGCCATGGGGGAACTCGTCGTCGAGCACGGCGGCACGCTCGAGCACTTCGCCGGCGACGGGATGCTCGTCTGGTTCAATGACCCGGTCGAACAGGACGATCACGCCGGGCGAGCGGTCGCGATGGCGATCGGGATGCGGACGCGGTTCGCCGGGCTGGCCGAGGGCTGGGGCAAGCTCGGCTATGAGCTCGGTCTCGGGATCGGCATCGCGACCGGTTACGCGACCCTCGGCCGGATCGGCTTCGAGGGTCGCTACGACTACGCCGCGATCGGCAACGCGGTCATCCTCGCCTCGCGCCTGAGCACCGAGGCGAAGGCCGGCCAGATCCTCCTGTCGCAGCGGACCTACGCGGCGGTCGAGGGCTCGTTCGAGGTCGAGAGCGCCGGCGAGCTCGAGCTCAAGGGGATCTCCCGGCCGGTCCCGGCCTATGACGTCGTCGGGCATACCGGCTCGATCGCATGACCGAAGGCCGATCCGACGAAGCGACCGGCACGGACGAGCGCCTGCGCAAGCTTGAGGATGAGTACCTCGCCCGTCAGACGGCCCTGACCGAGGTTCTCAAGGTCATTGGCGGCGCGGCGTTCGATCTCGAGAGTGTGCTTCAGGCGATCGTCTCCAGCGCCGCGAGCCTGTGCCATGCCGAGTTCGGGACTATCTATCTCCGTGAGGGCGACGTCTATCGGGTGGTGACAGGAGTCGGTGAGGGAGCCAACGCGGTCGCCTACGAACGCGATCATCCCGACCGTCCCGGTCGACACAGTGTGACCGGGCGCGTCCTGCTGAGCGGCGAGGCGGTTCAGATCGAGGACGTGCTCGCGGATGCCGAGTACGACCAGCCGGTCGCCCAAGAGCTGTCTGGCTTCCGGACCCTGATCGGTCTGCCGATCCTGCGTGGCGGCCAGATCGAGGGTGTCATCGACTTGGGCCGGGCCGAAGTTCGACCCTTCCTCGATGCCGAGATCGCCCTCGCCGCCACGTTTGCCGAACAAGTCTCCATCGCCATCCAGAATGCTCGACTTGTCGAGACGATCGAACGCCAGCGAACCGAGCTCGCCCGGTATGTCTCGCCCCAGATCGCGGCCCTGATCTCGAGTGCCGAGGGCGAGCAGCTCTTGGCCGGCCACCGTCGTCAGATCACGGCCGTCTTCGCCGACCTGCGCGGCTTCACCCACTTCAGCGAGACCGCCGAGCCCGAGGAGCTGCTCGGGGTCATCCGCGCGTATCACGGAGCCATGGGCGAACTCGTCGTCGAGCACGGCGGCACGCTCGAGCATTTCGCCGGCGACGGCATGCTCGTCTGGTTCAACGACCCGGTCGAGCAGGACGACCACGCCCAACGGGCGGTCGCGATGGCGATCGGGATGCGGACGCGGTTCGCCGGGCTGGCCGAGGGCTGGCGCAAGCTCGGCTACGAGCTTGGGATCGGGATCGGCATCGCGACCGGCTATGCCACGCTCGGGCGGATCGGCTTCGAGGGTCGCTACGACTATGCCGCGATCGGCAACGCGGTCATCCTCGCCTCCCGCCTGAGCACCGAGGCGAAGGCCGGCCAGATCCTCCTGTCGCAGCGGACCTACGCGGCGGTCGAGGGCTCGTTCGAGGTCGAGAGCGCCGGCGAGCTCGAGCTCAAGGGGATCTCCCGGCCCGTCCCGGCGTACCTCGCCCTGGGCTGAGGCGCGCCTGACCCGGCTAGCCCATCCGGCCGATCCGGTGGACAATGGGTGGGAACGAAGCAGCGACCAGGCCCCTTGGCCCGAGGAGGATCCCATGACGGACGCATCGACCACCCCACCGAACGACGAGACCGGCTCCGGGAGTGGCACGCCCGGCGACAGCGACACCAGCCGCGATATCGGCTCGGTCGTGTCCGCGTTCGGCGGTGCCGTGTCGGGCATCGCTCGCGATGTCGCGGACAAGGCCGGGCCGACCGTATCGACCGCCACCGAGAAGGCCACCCCGGCCGTCCGCGAGGCGGTCGCCCGGGCGGCCGACGTCGCCGCCAAGGCCGCGGACGCGGCCGGACCTCTCGCCCATCGCGTCGCGGACGTGACCGGCGACGTCGCGGTCAAGCTCGCCGAGCGGAGCCGCGGGTTCGCAGCCGACGTCCGCAAGGCCGGTGAGGGCGCGGCCGACTCGGTCGGTGGCGCCGTCGGCGGTGTCGCGGGCAGCGTCAAGTCCGGGGTCTCGAGTGTGACCGGGAGCGGCAACGGCACGGCCGGATCCGTGGCGGATGCCGTCGGCGACGCCGCCGACAAGGGCGCAGACGCGGCCGACAAGGGCGCCGACGCCATCGGCCACACGGCGGACAAGGCGGCCGACGCCGTCTCCGACGCGGCCGACAAGGCAGCCGACGCCGCCGACTCGGCGGCCCACGCGGCGAAGGACGCAGCCAAGGACGTCAGCGGGGACGCCTCCGCCTGACGGGCCGGTCGGCCGACGGACCCTGTACGATCGGCCGGCCATGACCTCTCGGGACCGCTATTACCTGACCACGGCGATCGCCTACGCGAACAACCGTCCGGGGCTCCACACCCTGTACGAGGTGATCGGCGCGGACGCGATCGCCCGCTGGCACCGGATGGTGGGCACGGAGACCCGGTTCCTCACCGGGACCGACGAGCACTCGGTCAACATCGCCGAACGCGCGGCCGAAGAGGGCCGCTCGCCGCGCGACTTCGTCGACGAGAAGGTCGAGCTCTTCAAGGCGGCCGAGTCGGCGTTGCTCATCGCGCCTGACCGGTTCATCCGGACGACCGACCCGGACCACCTCCGTTCCGCCCAGGAGATGGTCCGCCGGGCCTATGCGAACGGCGACATCTACGTCGGGACCTACGAGGGCTGGTACTGCCCGAGCGAGGGCTTCCGGAACCTCAGCGACGTCCTCGAGACGGCCCGCGGGACGATCTGCCCGAACCACCCCGACGTCCCACTCCAGTGGCTGACCGAACAGAACTGGTTCTTCCGCCTGTCGGCCTACCAGGAACGGCTCGAGCGCCACTATGCCGACCACCCGGACTTCGTCCAGCCGGAGTTCCGGCGCAACGAGATGCTCGGGTTCATCCGCCAGGGCCTCGAGGATTTCTCGATCAGCCGGGCCGGCGCCGGCTGGGGCATCCCGTTCCCGATCGCCGAGAACGGCGAGACGGCCCAGCGCGAGGACGGCACCTGGGATCCAGGGGCCGGTCGGATCTATGTCTGGTACGACGCGCTGATCAACTACATCACCGGAGCCGGCTTCCCGGACGACCTCGCACACGTTCTCGAGCTGGTGGCCGGCAGACCTGCACGTGATCGGCAAGGACATCGTCCGGTTCCACACGATCTACTGGCCGGCGATGCTCTGGAGCGCCGGGTTGGAGGCGCCTCGCCGCGTCTGGGTCCACGGGTTCCTGCTCGTCCAGGGCGAGCGGATGAGCAAGAGCCGGGGCAACTTCCTCGACCCCGACGCAGCCGTCGTCGCGTTCGGTGCCGATGGCGCCCGGTATGTCGTCCTGCGCGAGGTACCGTTCGATCGCGATGCGGATGTGAGCTGGGAGTCGTTCGTCCGGCGCTACAACGCGGACCTCGCCAACGACTTCGGCAATCTCGTGAACCGGACCGTGTCGATGGCCGGTCGCTACCTCGACGGTGTCCGCCCGGATCCACACCCGCGCGACGCGTCCCCGCTCGGCGATGCCTGGGGCGAGCTCATCGAGGTCTACCGGGAGCGACTCGAGGGCTGTCTGCTGCACGAGGCGCTGGCGGTCCTGTGGGACTTCGTCGGCGGAGCGAACAAGACCGTCGATGCGGAGCAGCCGTGGGTCCTCGCGAAGGCCGCCAAGGCCGGCGACTCGGCGGCGGGCGAGCGGCTCGGGTCGGTCCTCGGCGACCTCATCGAGGCGTGTCGGCTCATCGCCCTGGCCGTCGCGCCGTTCATGCCCACGATGGCGCCACGCGTGCTCGCCCAGCTCGGGTACGCCTATCCCTACGCGGACGACGGCAACGGGGGCCCGGCCCTCCTCGACGAGCTCGTGTGGGGCGCCCACGCCGGCGAGACCGGCATGCTGACCGCGGCCATCCCGCTCTTCCCGCGGCTGGACGTCGAGGACGCGTCCGCGTGACGGTCGGCCCTCGCCGCTCGACCTGAGCGCACCGTGCGCCTCATCGACGCGCACGGTCACCTCCAGGCCGATCGCTTCGCGGCCGACGTCGACCTCGTCGTTGGCGGCGCTCGGCTGGCGGGCGTCGAGCGCCTGCTCGTCCCGGGCTGGGACCCCGAGTCGTGCGTCGGGGCGCTCGCTCTGACCGAACGATTCCCGTGGCTCGATGCGGCCGTCGGGGTCCATCCGCACGCGGCGGCTGACGTGGACGACGCGGCCTGGGCTGGGATCGTCGCGCTGGCGGACGACCCTCGCGTCGTGGCGATCGGCGAGACCGGCCTCGACACGGACCGCGGGTTCTCGCCAGTCGACGCCCAGGTCGCCAATCTGCGCCGCAACCTCGAGCTAGCCGCTGCGACCGGCAAGCCGGCGATCCTCCATTGCCGCTCCCGCCCCGGCGCGCGTGATGCCCAGGATCTGCTGGTCATGGAGCTCCGCGCCGCATTCGGCACCGCCTCGAGCCAGCGCGCCTTCGCGGGTCGCCCGCCGGCGATCGTCCATTCGTTCTCGGGGCCGGTCGACTACGCCGAGACCGTCCTCGAGCTCGGGCTCGCGATCTCGTTCAGCGGGCTCGTGTTCCGAGTGGGGGAGGAGCCCAGCGCCGAGGTCGCCCGGCGCGTGCCCGTCGATCGCCTCCTCGTCGAGACGGACGCCCCCTTCCTGTCCCCGCCGGGCGCGCCCCGGAAGCGCAACGCGCCCGAGTGGGTGGGCGTCACGGCCCGCTGGCTGGCCGAGCGACGCTCGGATGATCCGGAACGGCTGGGGGACGGGCTCGTCGCCGCCTACGACCGCATCCTGCCACGCAACCCGGAGCGACCGCGGAGCGTCAGCGGGGCATGAACCTCCGACCCAGCCACGTCGTCCGGACGCCCTCGCTCGCGCTGGTCCTGTCGCTCATCGTCGTCACCGGCTGCTCGGCGGCCGGCTCGACCGCGGGGGCATCGTCCGCCATCTTCCCGGCGACGTCGCCCCTGTCGACCAGCGCCAGCCCCGTCCCCGCCAGCCCGTCGTCCGCGCCTGCGTCGGCCGAACTGCCCGCGTCGGCCCCACCGCCCAGCCCGGCCGGCTCGCCCGCGGCCTGCGCCCTGCCGGGGCCCAGCCGCATCGCCAGCGACACGTTGACGGATGCGACACTCGAACGGAGCGGGACCGGGTCGACCCTGACCCTCGTGTTCGGGACCCGACCGCCCGAAGCGATCGCCCAGCCGACGATCGCCGTCGGGTTCGTCGAGCCGCCGTTCTCGATGTCCGGGAGTGGCCAGCCGGTCAGCGTCGCGGGTGACCGCTTCCTGCGGATCCGGATGGGCGGGATGGTGATCGGGCGACCGAACGGCGACCCTGTCTTCACCGGCGAGCGCGATCTGCGTTCGGCCGGCGGGACGATCCCGCAGGCGGTCATGACCGACGAGTCCGAGGGGGTCGTCACCTGGATCGTCGGGCTGACCGGCTCCGGTTGCCCGACCCTGATCCGGGACCCTTCCGGGGGCGAGCGCCTCGTCCTCGAGCTCGCCGGCTGAGCTTGCATCTGCGTGCGCGTCGCGCCTTGACAGCGCGGAACCGACTCCGCTAGAGTGTTAGCACTCTCACATCGAGAGTGCTAAGCGGCGTGACCGCCGGGGACCGGGCACCGGTCCAGCGGGTCGGTCCTCGCGACGCGCTCACACAGTCCGCCGGAGCCTCGGGTGCGTCCGCTCCCGATACCGGCATCCGATCGGGTCGACGGGATACGTCCGTCACAGGAGGGATCGCACCTTGGCCACCGCTACTGCGAAGAAGACCGCGAAGAAGCTTCGCCCGCTGGGCGATCGCGTCGTCATCCAGCCAACCCCCCGCGAAGACATGACGAGCAGCGGCATCGTCCTGCCGGACACCGCGAAGGAGAAGCCCCAGGAGGGCCTCGTTCTCGCCGTCGGCCCCGGGCGAACGCTCGACGACGGCAAGCGCGAGCAGATCGACGTCAAGGAGGGCCAGAAGGTCCTCTACGCGAAGTACGCCGGGACCGAGTTCAAGGTCGACGGCGAAGAGCTCCTCATCGTGAGCCAGAAGGACATCCTCGCGGTCGTCGAGGACTAGATCCTCGTCGGTTCGACCACGACCACCCAGAGTTCCCGGAGGGACCTACCCATTGGCTAAGCAGCTCATCTTCGACGAGACGGCTCGTCGCTCACTCAAGCGCGGTATCGACCGCCTCGCCGACGCAGTCAAGGTGACGATCGGTCCGAAGGGCCGCAACGTCGTCCTCGACAAGAAGTTCGGCTCGCCCACGATCACCAACGACGGCGTCACGATCGCTCGCGACATCGAGCTCGAGGACCCGTTCGAGAACATGGGCGCCCAGCTCCTCAAGGAAGTCGCGACGAAGACCGACGACGTCGCCGGCGACGGCACCACCACTGCGGTCGTGCTCGGCCAGGCGATGGTCTCCGAGGGGCTCCGCGTCGTGACCGCCGGGGCCAACCCGATGGTCGTCAAGCGCGGCATCGAGAAGGCCGTCGAAGTCATCGTCGGCGAGATCAAGAAGCAGTCGCGGCCGGTCAACGACCGCGCCCAGATCGCAGCGGTCGCCGCGATCAGCGCCGCCGATCCCGAGGTCGGCGAGCTCATCGCCGAGGTGATGGACAAGGTCGGCAAGGACGGCGTCATCACCGTCGAGGAAGGCCAGTCGCTCGGCCTCGACAAGGAGTACACCGAGGGCATGCAGTTCGACCGAGGCTACATCTCGGCCTACTTCGTGACCAACCCGGACCGCATGGAAGCGGTCCTCGAGAACCCGAAGATCCTCATCACCGACAAGAAGATCTCCAGCGTGCCGGACATGCTCCCGGCGCTCGAGAAGGCGGTCCAGGCCGGCCGACCGGTCGTGATCATCTCCGAGGACATCGACGGTGAGGCGCTCGCCACGCTCGTCGTGAACAAGCTCCGTGGCACCGTCTCGGTCCTCGCCGTCAAGGCGCCGGGCTTCGGCGATCGACGCAAGGAGATGCTGCGCGACATCGCCGTCCTGACCGGCGGCACCGTGATCAGCGAAGAGATCGGGCGGAAGCTCGACTCGGTCACCCTCGAGGACTTCGGCGAGGCCCGCCGCGTCGTCGCGACCAAGGACGACACGACGATCGTGGACGGCGCCGGTGCGCCGGACCAGATCAAGGCCCGGATGACCCAGATCAAGGCCCAGATCGAGGACACGACCTCCGATTACGACAAGGAAAAGCTCCAGGAGCGCCTCGCCAAGCTGTCGGGCGGCGTGGCCGTGATCAAGGTCGGCGCGGCCACCGAGGTCGAGCTCAAGGAGAAGAAGCACCGCATCGAGGATGCGCTCTCGACGACCCGTGCGGCCGTCGAAGAGGGCCTCGTCGCCGGCGGCGGCACGACGCTCCTCCAGGCGATCCCGGCGCTCGACAAGCTCAAGCTCGACGGCGATGAGCAGGTCGGTGTCGACATCGTCCGCAAGGCCCTCGAGGCTCCGGCTCGGCAGATCGCCGACAACGCCGGTGCCCGCGGTGAGGTCATCGTCGAGCAGGTCCGGGGCATGAAGCTCGGGTTCGGCTTCGACGCCCTCAAGGGCGAGTCCGGCGACATGTTCAAGAAGGGCATCGTCGACGCGGCCAAGGTGACCCGATCGGCGCTCCAGAACGCCGCCTCGATCGCGGCGATGGTCCTGACGACGGAGACGCTCGTCACGGACATCCCGGAGAAGGCGGCGGCCGGCGCTCCAGGCGGCGGCCACGACCACGGCGGAGGGATGGACTTCTAGTCCGTCGACCCGCACCACGCAGCGAAGCCCGGGCACACCGCCCGGGCTTCGTCGATTCTGCGAGGCCGCGGTACCATCAGGGCAGGGACGGGTCCAGCGCCGGACGGTCACGCTGCCGGGCGGCCGGGCACCTCCCGACCGCGTTCCGTTCATCTCACGGCTGACCGGCCGACGCCCAGCACCGCACAAAACGGAGAGATCGATGCCCCGTCGCTTCCTGTTCCTCGTCGCGATCCTCGCGACCGTGGTCCTCGCCTGTGGTGGCTCTGCCGCCAAGCCGGCGCTGACCGATCCGAAGGAGATCCTGGCCAACACCGCGAGCTCGCTCAGCGGGCTCAAGACCGTCCACGTCAAGGCGACCGTCACCGGCAAGCTCGACGCCGGCGCACTGAGCGGTGGGACCGGCAGCGGCGGGATGGCGATCGACCTGACCGGGACCACCCTCGAAGGTGACATCGATGTCGCCGACAGCGAGGCCAAGATCAGCGTGTCGGTCCCCGCCCTGCTCGGCCTTAGCGCCGACCTCATCGCCACCGGCGGGCAGGCGTGGATCAAGACCAGCCTGAGCCCGGATGGCAAGTACCACAAGCTCGACCTCTCCTCGATGACGGCCGGCCTGCCGCTGCCGAGCCTGCCGACGGGAGCCGCCTCGCCGGACCCGAGCGCGGTCTCGGCCATGCTCGACCAGCTCAAGGCGGAGCTCGACAAGCTCCCGGCGCCGACCAAGCTCGCCGATGAGAAGATCGGCGACCAGGACTGCTACCACGTCCAGCTCAAGGTCAACAGCTCCGACATCCCCCAGGCGAGCGGCGTGCTCAACGGTGCGACCGGCTCGGTCACGCTCGACGTCTGGACCCGGAAGTCCGATTACCGCCCGGCCCGGGTCGGTATCGCCGTGGACGGCGGGTCGGAGGGCAACCTGGCCATCCAGATCGACTTCACGAACTACGACGCGCCCGTCACGGTGACGGCTCCGCCGGCCGACCAGGTCAGCGATCAGCCGTTCTCGCTCCCCGGCCTGACCCCCTAGCCGGGCTCCATCCGTCAGCCAGGCGAAGCCCGCTTCCGCTCCGGAGGCGGGCTTCGTCATGACCGGCGGATGAGGCCGGCGACCTAGAATGGCAGGGTGAGCGCCAGGAGCCGGACCCGCCGTCCCGAACCGTCCCCGGACGACGTCACGCTCGATCCCGAGGGCGAGGAGATCGTCCGGATCGAGCCGGCACGGGCCTCGGCGGAGGCCCCGGTCGAACCGGCCTTCCTGGCCGACGGGCCCCCGCCCCTCGCGGATCCGGACGGGCCGGCCCAGACGCCGGTCGACCCCGCCGTGGCCGCCGCCGCGACCGCCGCGCTGGCCGAACGGATCGTCGCCCGGCTGAACCCAGAACAGGCCCGGGCGGTGACGACCACCGACGGCCCGCTGCTGATCCTGGCCGGTGCCGGCAGCGGCAAGACCCGGGTCCTGGCCCATCGGGTCGCCTATCTGATCGGCGTAAAGGGTGTCCGGCCATGGCAGATCCTGGCGGTCACGTTCACGAACCGAGCGGCCGGCGAGCTCCGGGAACGGATCGTCGCGCTCGTCGGGGAGGCCGGCCGCGACGTCCAGACGGGGACGTTCCACGCGGTCTGCGCACGCGTCCTGCGACGCGACGGGACCGCGATCGGCCTCGACCGAAGCTTCGTGATCTACGACACCGACGACCAGCAGACACTGATGAAGCAGCTCCTGCGCGAGGAGGACCTGCCGACGACCGGCGAGTTCCGCCCGTCCGCGGTCCTGGGGGCGATCAGCCGGGCGAAGAACGAGATGCTCGGCCCAGACGACCTCGAGGAGGTCGCGCTCAACCATCACGAGCGGATCGTGGCCCGGCTCGCCCGCCGTTACGAGGCGCGACTGAAGGCGGTCGGTGCGCTCGACTTCGACGACCTGCTGCTCGAAGGCGTCCGGCTCTTCCAGCAGGCGCCCGAGGTCCTCGCTCGCTACCAGGAGCGCTGGCGCTATCTCCACATCGACGAGTATCAGGACACGAACCGGGCCCAGTACCTGTGGATCCGGGCGCTCGCCGGCCGCTACCACAACCTCGCCGTGGTCGGCGACGACGACCAGTCGATCTACTCGTGGCGCGGCGCCGACCTCCGGAACATCCTCGACTTCGAGCGCGACGAGCCGACGGCCACCGTCATCAAGCTCGAGCAGAACTACCGTTCGACCCAGCTCATCCTCGACGCGGCTCACGCAGTGGTCAGCCGGAACGCGGAGCGGAAGGACAAGAAGCTCTGGACCGAGAACCCGGCCGGCCGCCCGATCCAGCGGTTCGAGGCCTACAACGAGGAGGAGGAGGCCGAGTGGATCGCCCGCCAGGTCGAGGAGCTGACCGGCGGGTCGCGCTCGATCCTGACCCGCCGGGCGGATGACGACGAGGAGCGCCTCCACCCGCGCGACGTCGCCGTGATGTACCGGACGAACGCCCAGAGCCGCGCGATCGAGGAGGCGTTCCTCCGCTACGGGATCCGCTACCAGCTCATCGGCGGGACGCGCTTCTACCAGCGGCGCGAGGTCAAGGACGCCCTGGCCTACCTGCGCGTGCTCCGGAGCGACACGGACAGCGTCGCGTTCGAACGGATCGTCAACGTGCCGGCCCGGGGCATCGGCGAGAAGACGATCGAGGCCGTCCGCCGTGCCGCCGCCGAGGCGGGCTCGGTGTGGGCCGGCCTCGAGGCGGCGGCCGACGGCCGGGTCAACGGGCTCGCCCCGCGGGCCCGATCCGCCCTGAGCGACTTCGTGGCACTCGTCCGGTCGATGCGGGCGCGGATCGGCGTGCTGCCGTTGCCGGAGCTGCTGGATGCGGTCCTCGAGCGGTCCGGCTACCGGGCGATGCTCGCCGACGGCTCCGAGGAGGGCGAGGACCGCTGGAACAACCTCCTCGAGCTGCGTTCGGTGACCACCCGCTACGACGATCTCGAGCCGGAGGACGCGCTCGACCGACTGCTCGAGGAGACGGCCCTCGTCGCCGACCAGGATTCGTACGAAGGCGAGGCGGATGCGGTCACGCTCATCACGCTCCACGCCGCGAAAGGCCTCGAGTTCCCGGTCGTGTTCATCTCGGGCCTCGAGGAGGGCGTGTTCCCGCACAGCCGGGCGCTCGACGACGAGCGCGAGCTCGAGGAGGAGCGCCGGCTGGCCTACGTCGGGATCACTCGGGCGAAGCGCCGGCTGTACCTGTCCCACGCCTGGCGTCGGGCGACGTGGGGGATGGGCGGCGCCTCGATCCCGTCGCGCTTCCTGCTCGAGATCCCGGCCGAGCTCATGGTCGGCCCGTCGCTCGCGGTCGACGACGACGAGCACGCCGAGGGGCCGCTCGATCTCGATCTCGTCTTCGGGGCGCGGCGGGCGAGCCGGTTCGGGACACCGATCCGAGCCGGTGGTGGCGCCTACCGCCAGGGCAGTGGCCGGCCCGGCGCGCCACGCCCGGTCGAGGGCGGGACCGGGACGGGGTTCCAGCCGACGCGCGACCTCGCCGCCCGCCGCCAGGCGTACGCCGCCGGTGCCCCGTCGGGGTCGCTCGGACGAGCGGCGGTGCCGGCCTGGGACGGGCCGGAGGACGCCGACGGTGAGCCGCCCGATGAGCTGCCGGTCCGCCGGCTCGAGGAGCGCCCCGCGGTCGGTGTCCTGCCGCCGCGACCGATCGTCCCGGGCGAGCGCCGCTATCGCGACGGGGACCGCGTCCGGCATGTCCGATTCGGCGACGGGATCGTCGTCAGCGCCCGGCTCACCCGCGACGACGAGGAGGTGACCGTCGCGTTCCGGGATCCGGCCGCCGGTCGCAAGACGATGCTCGCCAGCCTCGCCAACCTCGAGCTCCTCGCCTGAGCGCCGTGTCACCAGATCCCGTCGCCGCCGCCGACCCGACCGCCGCCGCACGGCACGCCGAGCTCGCCGCGGCCATCGACCGCGCGAACCGGCTCTACTACCAGGACGACGCCCCGGAGCTCAGCGATGCCGACTATGACGCGCTGTTCCGCGAGCTCGTCGAGCTCGAGACCGCGTTCCCCGAGCTGCGCACCCCGGAGTCGCCGACCCAGCGGGTCGGGGCCGGTCCCATCGCCTCGACGTTCGACGAGGTCCGCCACCGCCGGCCGATGCTGTCGCTCGGGAACGCGTTCAGCCACGACGAGCTCCGGGCCTTCGACGCGCGGGTCCGCAAGGGCCTCGGGCTGCCGCCACCACCCGAACCCGCCCCCGACCTCGCCTATGTCGCCGAGCTGAAGATCGATGGCCTCGCGGTGGCGCTCCGGTTCGAGCGCGGACGGTTCGTCCAGGGCGCCACCCGCGGCGACGGGCTGACCGGCGAGGACGTCACGGCGAACCTGCGGACGATCGCGGCGATCCCGGCGCGGCTGCGCGAGCCGGTCGAGGTCGAGGCGCGCGGCGAGGTGTTCATGCCGAAGGCGGAGTTCGCCCGGATCAACGCCGAACGTGAGGAGGCGGGTCTGGCGCTCTACGCGAACCCGCGCAACAGCGGGGCCGGCTCGCTCCGCCAGCAGGACCCGGCAGTCACCGCCAGCCGGCGGCTGTCCGCCTGGTTCTACCAGTTGATCGAGGCGGGCGAGCCGACGGTGGCCGGCCAGCCCGCGGCGCTCGAGCGGCTGGCTGCGCTCGGGCTGCCGGTCAACCCGGACCGGTCGGCCGGGCTGGACATCGAGGCGGTCATCGCCTTCACCGAGCGCTGGCGCGATGCGCGCCACGACCTGCCGTACGAGACCGACGGGGTCGTGGTCAAGGTCGAGCGCTACGACCAGCAGGAGCGGCTCGGGCTCGTGGCTCGGGCGCCGCGCTGGGCGATCGCCTACAAGTTCCCGCCGGAGCAGGTCGAGACCGTCGTCGAGGACATCGTGACGTACGTCGGGCGCACCGGAACGCTGACCCCGGTCGCCCACCTGCGCCCCGTCAAGGTCGCCGGCTCGACGGTCGCCCGGGCCACGCTGCACAACCTTGACGAGGTCCGCCGCAAGGACATCCGGATCGGCGACGCGGTGATCCTCCAGAAGGCCGGTGACGTCATCCCGGAAGTGGTCCGGCCGATCGTCGACCGACGGACCGGCGCGGAGCGCGAGTTCGAGATGCCCGCGGTCTGTCCGGTCTGCGGCACGCCCGTCGTCCGGGACGAGGGCGCGGTCCGGTTCTACTGCCCGAACCTCCACTGCCCGGCCCGGGTCGCCCAGGAGTACGCCCACTTCCTGGGTCGAGGCGGGATGGATGTCGAAGGCGCCGGCTGGGCCGTCCTGGAGCAGCTCCTCCAGCGCGGGCTCGTCCGGAGCCGCGGCGACATCTACCGGCTGACCGTCGAGCAGCTCGAGGAGCTCGACCGCTTCGCCCGCAAGTCGGCCGAGAACCTGTATGCGTCGATCCAGCGCAGCCGGACGCGTCCACTCGCCCGGATCGTGTCCGCGCTCGGGGTCCCCCAGGTCGGCGACCAGACCGCGCTCGATCTGACCGCGTGGCTGCTCGGACGGATCCCACCGGCGGCGGACGAGCCGATGGGCGACGAACGGGACGCCGACGGGCGGGTCAGCCGGCCCGGCTGGACCCGACGCGTGGCCGACGAGCTGAGCCGGGTCGCTCGTGACGAGCCGGGCGCCTTCGCCGAGATCCCGGGCGTCGGGCCGACCGTCGGCGCGAGCCTCGCGCGTTACTTCAGCGAGCCGGCCACGAGCGGGATCCTCGGCGAGCTCGTCGACGCCGGGGTCGAGGCGGAGCGTCCCGACGAGCGGGCGATCGAGGCGGCAGCCGCGTTGGCCGCGGGAGCGGCGCCCCCGGCCGGACCGCTCGGTGGGCGGACGGTGGTCGTCACGGGCACGCTCGAGGGCTTCGACCGCCAATCGGCCGAGGCGGCGATCCGTGAGGCCGGCGGCAGGCCGGGCGGATCGGTGTCGAAGAAGACCGACTTCGTCGTCGCCGGCGAGAACGCCGGGTCGAAGCTGGCCAAGGCCAACGAGCTGGGCGTCCCGGTCGTCGACGAAGCCGGTTTCCGGCGCCTCCTGGCGGGGGAGCTGCCCGAGGCGGCCGAGGGAGCGGAGCCTGGCACCGAGTCTACCGAGCCTGGTGCAGCGCGCGACCCTGGTCGGCCGCCACGAGCGGACTGATGGCCGCCGATCGGCGCGGGCGGCTCGACGCCGACCCGTTCAGCTACCGGGTCACCGCCGACGGGGCGATCCGGATCGCACGCGCCGGACGGACCGTCACGGTCGTTCGCGGCGAGGCCGGTGATCGGCTTGCCGTCCGTCTGGCCGTGGCCGACCCGGCCACGATCCAGGTCGAGCTGGCGCGGGCGACCGGTCACTACAAGCACGGCACCGAGCGCCGCTGAGGTCAGCCGACGGCGTAGTTGAACTGACCCCAGATCGCGTCCGGCCGCCAGTCGATGGCGGCGCCGCGGACCATCCGGATGAGTTCGCGTTCCGCTCGCCAGCCGAGATTCTCGAGGGCCGTCAAACCAGCTCGGTTCGCTTCGGGGATCGCGGTCCTGGCCTCGACGCCGGCCGCCGTCCGCGCCCGTCGGTCCTCGAGCAGACGCACGCCATCGGCGAGGCCGGGCGCGATGGCAGGGTGGGTGCCCCAGGCGGGGTGCGCCTCGTAGCCGACGACGGCGCCGTCCGGGTCGAGCGCCACGACCGTCGCCGACGGGTCGAGGGCGGCCCGCAGCAGGTGGGCCCGATCCTCGCCCGTGGCCGCGCGGTCGAGCTCGACGATCGCCGCCACGTCGTCCGGTGCGAACGGCCGGAGCCGGGGACCGTCGGCCACGCGATCGGCCGCGACCGATGCGTCGCCGCCGGCGAGACCGAGCCCGGAGCTCGCGACGATCCGGTATGGCCCGTCGATCCGGAACCCGAGCCGCTCGTAGATCGGCCGGCCGAGCGGCGAGGCGAGGAGCGCGAACGAGACGCAGCCCGCCCGCGCGAGCTCGGCGATGACCGCCTCCGTCAGCGCGCTGCCGATACCCCGACCGCGGAGCGCCTCGTCGACGAAGATCATCCCGACCCAGCCGACCCGGCCATTGATCGTCGCGACCCCCGTCCCGACCACATGGTCGTCGAGCTCGGCCACGATTGGGACGCAGCCCGGATGATCGAGCGCGAACCGCAGGAACCGGCGCCGATCGCCCCAGCCGCCGCCGATCATGACGTCGGCGGCTGGATCGACGTCGTCGGGCTCCATCGGGCGGATCCGCTGCTCCTCGGCCATCGCCCGATCGTAGCGGCTATCATCGGGGCATGGCTGCCCTGACCCGCGACGACGTCGCCCATGTGGCCCATCTCGCCCGGCTCGGTCTGACCGATGAGGAGCTCACCCTGCTCGAGGGCCAGCTGAACCACATCCTCGACCAGTACGCGAAGCTCGCCGAGCTCGACACCGAAGCGATCGCGCCCACCGCCCAGACGATCGAGCTCGAGAACATCCTCCGCGACGACGTCGTCACGCCGTCGTTCCCGGTCGAGGCCGCCCTCGCCAACGCCGCTGAGCATCGCGACGGGTTCATCGTCGTGCCCGCCATCATCGGCGGCGAGTGACCGCCCCCGGCCGTCGCGACCGCCCGATCGTCGAGCTGCCCGACCGATGACCGATCCCACCCGCCTCTACGCCCACGAGCTCGCCGCCCGGCTGCGCGCCGGCGAGCTGACCGCCCGCGAGGCCACCTCGGCGGCGCTGGCGGCGGCCGAGCGTGGCAACCACGCTCTGAACGCATGGCTGTCGATCGACCGCGACCGGGCCCTGGCCGAGGCCGACACCGCCGACACCCGTCTCGCCGAGGCCCGCCGGACCGGTCCCGAAGCGGTCGCCGCGCTCCACCCGCTCCTCGGCGTCCCGGTCGGTCTCAAGGACCTCGTCTCGGTCAAGGATGGCCAGTGCACGGCCGGTTCGCGGATCCTCGAGGGCTATCGGGCGCCGTACGACGCGCACATCACCGAGCGACTCCGGGCCGTCGGGGCGGTGATCGTCGGCAAGACGAACATGGACGAGTTCGCGATGGGCTCCTCGACCGAGCACTCGGCGTTCGGACCGACGGCCAACCCGTGGGACCTCGACCGTGTCCCCGGCGGGAGCAGCGGCGGCTCGGCGAGCGCGGTCGCCGCCTACCACGTCCCGCTTGCGATCGGCACGGATACGGGCGGCTCGATCCGCCAGCCGGCGGCGCTCACCGGGATCGTCGGGATGAAGCCGACCTACGGGCGGGTGAGTCGCTACGGCATCGTCGCGTTCGCGTCATCGCTCGACCAGATCGGGCCGTTCGCTCGGGACGCGCGCGATGCGGCGGCCCTGCTCCACGCGGTGGCCGGCCGGGACGCTCGTGACTCGACCTCCGCGCCGGTCCCCGTCCCGGACACGCTCCTGACCCTGCCCGCCTCCGACGACGCGGCCACGGCGGTCGTTCGCGGCAAGCGGCTCGGGCTGCCGAAGGAGTACTTCGTGGCCGGGATGGAGCCCGGCAGCGAAGCCCGCGTCCGGACGGCGGTCGCCGCGCTCGAGGCGGCGGGCGCGATCGTCGAGGAAGTCAGCCTGCCCCACACCGACTATGGGCTGGCGACGTACTACATCGTGGCGCCGGCCGAGGCGTCGGCCAACCTCGCCCGTTACGACGGCATCCGCTACGGCCCGGCCAGCCGCGACGGCGACGTCCTCGCGAACTACCTCGCGACGCGCGGCCGCGGGTTCGGAGCCGAGGTGAAGCGGCGGATCATGCTCGGGACGTACGCCCTGTCGGCCGGCTACTACGACGCGTTCTACCTCAAGGCCCAGAAGGTCCGAACGCTGATCAAGGCCGACTTCGACGCCGTCTGGGCGGCCGGCTTCGACGCGATCGTCGCCCCGACGAGCCCGGACGTCGCGTTCCGGTTCGGGGCGAAGATGGACGACCCGGTCGCGATGTACCTCAACGATGCCTGCACCCTGCCGGTCAACATGGCCGGGCTGCCCGGTGTGTCGATCCCGTGCGGACTGTCCGAGGGCCTCCCGGTCGGGCTCCAGCTCATCGGCGCGCCGTGGTCCGAGGCGGATCTGCTTGCGCTCGCCCGCGGCTACGAGGGTCTGACCCGAGACGCGGAGTGGCGCGCACTCGAGCCGCGCGATCTCGGCCTGAGCACGGAACCCACGGTGCCGACACCGGCCGAACGAGCCGCCGCTGGCGCCCACGCCTGAGCCGCTGACCCCGTGACCGGTCTTGACCCGACCGAGTGGCGCGAATACTTCGTCGCGTCGATCGGCGCCGGGGCCGTCCTGGCCGGTCTCGTGTTCGTGGCCATCTCGATCAACCTGCGCGAGATCCTGCGCTATCCGGGTCTTGTCGGCCGCTCGGCCGAGGCGTTGATCCTGCTCCTCGCGCTCGTCTTCGTCGGGCTGGTCGGGGTGGCGCCAGCGCCGTCGGCTTCGGTCACACGCCCTCGTGGCCGGGGTCATCTGGGCCGTCGTCGGCTGGATCCTGATCGGCCAGGTGCGGGGGATCCAGGACCGGGCAGAACGGGTGACCCGAGTCAGTTCGTCGCGCGGATCCTGATGACCCAGCTGGCGACGATCCCAGCCATCGTCGGCGCCCTGTCGCTGGCCTTGGGGGTCGGCTTCGGCCTCCAGTGGCTGGTCGTCGGGGCGATCTTCGCGCTGGCAGCCGGCGTGCTCGACGCCTCGGTGCTGCTCATCGAGATCCTGCGCTGAGTCGCTGGACCCCCGGCTCCGGCGCTCAGGACGTTCGTCGCGCCTCGTAGCCGCCGCCCTCGGCCCGGCGGACCTCGTAGGCCGGCTGGTCGTAGACGGTCGGTCCGCGCCGGCGGCGGCCGGTCGCGAGCTCGAACCGCGACTGGTGCCAGGGGCACTCGATGCAGCCGTCGACGACGCGGCCGCCACTGAGCGGACCGCCGGCGTGAGCGCATTGGTCGTGGAGCGCATGGATCGTGTCGCCCTGGCGGACGAGGACCAGCGCCTGCTGCCCGAGCTTGGCCTTGACCGGCGTCCCGTCGGGAAGGTCCCCGACCTCCAGGGCGGCCCACTTCGCGCCGGCCGGACGCCAGGCGTGCCGGTCGACCATGTTGCCGAGCACGTACACGATGTCGCCGCCCACGAACGCTCCCGCCGAGAGGACGAGGAACGCGACGATCGACAGGCCGATGGGGATCGTCCGGTCCGCCGGTGACCCGGCCCGCAGCGCGAGCGAGATGAGGTAGGCGACGAGTGCCACGATCATCAGCGAGCTGTGGACCGTCGCCCGGACGCGAGCCTTGCCGTCGGTCACCGAATAGTCGGCGAAGCCGACCACGGCCGCGCCGAGCATCGCCAGGATCCCGAAGACCAGGGCGCCGTCAGCGGCGCTCGGCTGGCCCAGGACATCGAACACGATGACGAGGAACAGCGCCCCGATCGGCGCATCGGTGAGGAGCGCGTGGAGCGGGTGACCGAGCCACGTCCCATTGAGGAGGCTGCGGATCGTGACCATCCGGCCGAAGATCGCGTCGACCAGCCCGTGCAGCCAGTCGCCGAACGGTCGCGCCCAGGGCTCCTGAGCGTCGACCAGGCGCTCGAACCATCGTCCCAGCATCGCGTCCTTCCCTCCTCGTCTCCCCTCGATGCTACGCTGCCGGTCGCCGGTCGGATGCCGGTCCGGTATCCTCGCCGGGATGGCCACTGAGACGAGCCTGCCCGCCGATCGTCCGCCGCTCGCCGAGCGCGCTCTGAGCCAGCGCGTCCGTGAGGTCCCGCCGTCCGGGATCCGGCGGTTCTTCGACATCCTGGCGACGATGGACGACGTCATCAGCCTTGGCGTCGGTGAGCCCGACTTCGATACGCCGGCCGACATCGTCGAGGCGGGCGTCGCCAGCCTGATGCGCGGCCGGACCCATTACACGAGCAACTACGGCACCCTCGAGCTGCGCCGGGCGCTCGCCGCCCACATCGATGGCCGCTATGGCGTCCGCTACGACCCGGCGACGGAGATCCTCGTGACCGTCGGGGCGTCGGAGGCGGTCGACCTGGCCCTCCGGGCGACCTGCGACCCCGGCGACGAAGTGATCCTGCACGAGCCGTCGTACGTCGCCTACGTGCCGGCGATCACGTTCTCGGGCGGTGTGCCCGTTCGGGTCGCGACCCGGCTGGAGGACGACTTCGAGCTCGACCCCGCGGCGGTCGAAGCGGCGATCACTCCGCGGACCAAGGCGCTGTTCCTCGGCTACCCGTGCAATCCGACGGGCGCCGTCCTGCCCGACGCCGTCCAGGACGAGCTCGCCCGGATCGCCGAGCGCCACGACCTCCTCGTGTACAGCGACGAGATCTACGACCGGCTCGCCTACGGCTCGTATCACCACCGTGCGTTCTCAGCGCTGCCCGGGATGCGCGACCGGACGATCCTGATGGGCGGGTTCAGCAAGGCCTATGCGATGACCGGCTGGCGGGTCGGCTACCTGTGCGCGCCGGCGGCCGTCCTCGAAGGCATCGTCAAGGTCCACCAGTACGGCATCATGTCGGCCCCGACGATCGCCCAGGATGCGGCGCTCGAGGCCCTCCTCCACGGTGAGCCCGACGTCCAGCGGATGGTCGCCGAGTACGACCGGCGGCGACGGTTCCTCGTCGACGGGTTGAACGCACTCGGCCTCCGCACGTTCGAGCCGCGCGGCGCCTTCTACGCGTTTCCCGAGGTGTCCTCGGCCACCGGTCTCAGCTCCGACGTGTTCACCGAGCGCCTCCTCCTCGAGGAGCGGGTCGCGGTGGTGCCGGGCAGCGCATTCGGGGCGCCGGGCGAGGGCCACGTCCGGATGTGCTATGCGACCGCGTACGAGCAGCTCGAGGAGGCGCTCCGCCGGATCGGCCGGTTCGTCGAGCGGACCCGCGCCGACCTCTGAACGCTCCGATCCGGCGCGGCCCACCGTGCTGCGATCCGTCCCGGTGCACCCACGCGACCCGAACGCGACCGGCGGGCCGGTCCAGGGTGGTGCGGGGTGGTGCCCTATGCGACACTGGCCCGCGTGGGAGCCGTGCTCATCGCCTGTGGCGCCTTCGCCATCGTCGTCGGGACCTGGCGTGGCTATGTCGTCGCGCGCGAGGCGCTCGGCCCGATGGTCCACGACGACGGCGATCCGACCCGGCGGGCCATCGACGCGACGCGACCGGTCCTGGCCCGGATGCGGGTCCGGACGTTCGCGCGACGGACGGCTGTGGCGATCGGCTGGTTGATCGTGGCGACCTACGGTCTGGCGCTCCTGGCCGAAGGGCTGGCCGCCCGATGACGGGACCGGCCGGCGCGGGCGTCGGAGCCGAGGCGGAGCCCGCCGGCTCGACCGTCCTCGATCGCTGGGAGCCGGTCATCGGGATCGAGGTCCACTGCCAGCTCCGGACCGCGAGCAAGATGTTCTGCGGCTGTTCGACCGAGTACGACGGCGCCCCGCCGAACAGCCACACCTGCCCGGTCTGCCTCGGTCTGCCGGGCGCCCTGCCGACGATCAATCGACGGGCCGTCGAGGGCGTCCTGGCGACCGGCGCGGCGATCGGCGCCACGACCCCGGCGGCGACCCGCTGGGACCGCAAGAACTACTTCTATCCGGACCTTCCCAAGGGTTACCAGATCAGCCAGTTCGACCTGCCGCTCGCGGCCCACGGCCGGCTCCCGATCGAGACGAGCGTCGGCCCGATCGAGGTCGGGATCACCCGGGCGCACCTCGAAGAGGACACGGCCAAGCTCATCCATGCCACCGACGAGGCTGGGCGCAAGGTGAGCCTCGTCGACTTCAACCGGTCCGGCGCGCCGTTGATGGAGATCGTCACGGATCCCGACATCAGGTCAGCGGAGGCCGCCCGCCGGTACGCCGAGGAGCTCCAGCTGCTGCTCCGGGCGATCGGCGTGTCCGACGCCGACATGGAGCGCGGCCAGCTTCGGGTCGAGGCGAACGTGTCCCTGCGGCGCCGGGGGACCGAGGCGTTCGGGACCCGGGTCGAGGTCAAGAACATGAACTCGTTCCGGTCGGTCGAGCGGGCGATCGGCTTCGAGATCGAGCGCCAGGCGGCGGTCCTCGAGGCCGGCGGGACGATCGACCAGGAGACCCGCGGCTGGGATGACGTCAAGGGGGCGACCTACGTCATGCGGTCGAAGGAGGACTCGCACGACTACCGCTACTTCCCGGAGCCCGATCTCCCGCCACTGCGAGTCGATCCAGCCTGGCTTGCGGCGATCCGGGCCGAGCTCCCCGAGCTCCCAGCCGACCGCCGGGGCCGCTACGCCGAGGCGCTCGGTCTGTCCGCCTACGATGCGGCCGTCATCGTGGCCGACCCGGCGATGTCCGCGGCCTTCGAGGCGATCCGCTCCGCCGACGCCGGGCTGGCGCCGAAGGAGGTCGCCAACCTCGTGAGCGGTGACTACGCCCGGGCCGCCAAAGCGACCGTGGAGCGCGGACCCGACGGGCTCGCCGGACGGGCGTCGGGGCCAGAGCTCGCGGACCTCGTCCGGCGGACCGCGGCCGGGGAGATCAGCCGGGCGAACGCGCGCGAGGTCCTCGACGACCACATCGCCACCGGGCGGCCGGTGGCGGCGATCGTGGCTGACCGCGGCTACCGCCAGATCTCGGACGAGGACACGCTCGGGCCGATCGTCGATCGGGTCATCGCCGAGAACCCGAAGGCCGTCGCCGACTACCGGGCCGGCAAGCCGACCGCCGGTTTTCTCGTCGGCCAGGTCATGAAGGCGACCGGCGGCCAGGCGAACGCCGCCCTCGTCGGCGAGGCGGTCCGTGCCCGGCTCGACCGGAGCCCGGAGGCAGACACGGGCGCGCCGACATGACGCCTGCCGTCAGCGCGGTCCTCATCCTCGGCGGGGCGATCCTCGTCGTCATCGGCCTCGGCCGGGCCCGTGGGCCATGGAGTCGCTACCGGGCGCTCAAGGCCCAGGACGCGAACATGGCCCGCTACGAGGCCTGGCGGGGCGGCATCCGCGACGACTCGAAGACCGGCGCGTCCGTGGCGATGGAGATCCTTCAGCGCCAGGCCCGCATCGGCGGGCTCGTGGCCGCGCTGGGGGCCGTGCTCGTGGTCGTGGGCTTCGTCGTCCGCTGATCGGTCGCGCCCGCACGCCGTGTCAGGCTCGAGCGGCGTCACGCAGGCGGCGGTGCTCGATCGCGGTACAGCGATCCATGACGACTTCGAGGCCGGCCGCCGCGGCGATCCGGGCCGCCTCCCAGTTGACGACGCCGAGCTGGAGCCACAGGCAGCGCGCCCCGACCGCCACGGCCTCCTCGGCGTGTGGGACGCACAGCTCCGAGCGCCGGAACACGTCGACGACGTCGACCGGGCCTGTCGCCTCGACCGCCTCGATCACCGACCGGAACGCCGGCAGGCCGAGGATGTCGCGCGCGTTCGGGTTCACCGGCACGCAGTCGTAGCCCTGGTGGACGAGATAGCGGAGGACGCCGTACGACGGCCGACCGGGATCCGGGGACGCCCCGACGACCGCGATCCGCCGGGCGGTCCGGAGCGTCTCGGCGATGCCGGCGTCGTCGAGGACGTCGACCTGGCCGCGGCCCTCCTGGAGGTCGAGGATCGCCCGAGCTTGCTCACGTTCGGCCTGGGTCATCGGGGTCGGGTCAGGTCCGCGCTTCCCGCACGTACGGCTTGCCCACGGCAGCGGGCGGGACGCTCCGTCCGACCGCCGCGACGAGGACGACCAGCGTGACGATGTAGGGCAGCGCTCCGTAGAACTCGGGCGGGATGACCCGAAGGACGTCGCCCAGGCCACCGGTCGGCGGAGTCAGGCTGATCGCCACTCGGAGCGCTTCCGAGGCGGTGAACAGGAGCGCCGCCCCGAACGCCCCGATCGGCGTCCAGCGCCCGAAGATCACCGCGGCCAGGGCGATGAAGCCGCGTCCGCTCGTCATGCCGTTCTGGAACGACCCACTCTGCTCGAGGGTCAGGTAGGCACCGGCCAGCCCCGCGAAGATGCCGCCAAGGACCACATTGCGGTAGCGCAGCTTGATGACGTCGATCCCGACGGTCTCGGCGGCCTTGGGATGCTCCCCGACGGCTCGCGTCCGGAGGCCCCAGCGTGACCGGAACAGCCAGATCTGCAGGAAGACGACGAGGAACAGGACCGAGATCGTGATCGGGCCGTGGGCGAAGAACCCGCGCACGATCCAGCCGACCAGCGGCAGGTCGACCAGGAAGTCGGGCAATGCGATCGGTTGGAAGATGCCGGCCCCGAGACGTGGATTCGGCGTGATGATCAACCGGTTGAGGTAGCCCGTCAGGCCGAAGGCGAGGATGTTGATGATCGTCCCGCTGATGATCTGGTCCGCCCGGATCGAGATCGACAGCCAGGCATGGAGCAGCGACACGAGCATCCCCATGGCGACCGCGGCGACGACCCCGATGAGGATCGGGATCGTCGCCCCGAAGATCGGCGACGGGTCCATCGGTCCCATCGCCTGGGCGACGAGAGCGGCCACGAGAAAGGCCGTGAACGCCGAGCTCAGCATCATCCCCTCGATGCCGATGTTCACGACGCCCGAGCGTTCGTTCATGATCCCGCACAGGGCGCCGAGGGCGATCGGGGCCGCCAGGGCGACGAAGATCGGGGCGATGACCGGCACCGTCGCGACGAGGTAGCCGATCAGCTGGAACAGGATGCCGATCACCGGCAGCGAGTCGAGGAACGCCGCGATCTGGTCCATCAGCCAGCCCGGCCCGCGTACGAGCTCGTGACCGTCTTGAGGTCGGCGATCCCGCCGGCCGCCCGGATCCTGAACAGCCGCCGGACGACGATATCGGCGGCGAGGAACAGCAGGATGATCGCCTGGATGACATCGATCATCTCGGCCGGGATGCCGGCCACGACCTGCATCAGCCCGGCACCGGCTCGGAGGGCCCCGAACAGGAGCGCCGCCGCGGCGATCCCGAACGGGTGGGAGCGGCCGAGCAACGCGACGGCGATCGCGTCGAACCCGATCGCCGTGCCGTAGGACGGGATCATGAAGTGGCTGACGCCGAGGATCTCGATCGATCCGGCGATCCCGAACAGGAGGCCTGAGGCACTCATCGTAAACATGATCAGGAACTTCGGCCGCATCCCGGCGTAGCGGGCCGCGGCTGGGTTCGCTCCGACGCTCCTGATCTCGAACCCGAGCGTGCTCCGATACAGCAGCCACCAGACCACCGGCACGGCGGCGACCGCGAGAAGGACGCCGAGGTGGACATTGGTCCCGAGGACGATCGGCAGGATGCTGTTGCCGAGGTCCCCGGTCCGACCGAACGAGAACCCGGGGGCCAGCAGCGGCCCGAGGATGATCCATCCGATCAGCGCTGCGGCGATCGAGTTGAGCATGATCGTCGTGACGACCTCATGGGCCCCGGACCACGCCTTCAAAGCGCCCGGGATCCAGCCCCAGAACGCCCCGGCGGCCATCCCGGCCAGGACAGCCGCGGTGATGGCGACCGGGGCCGGCGCGGTCGCCAGGGCGGCCCCCACCCCGGCCGCGGCCGTCGCCGCCAGGAGGAACTGGCCGAGTCCGCCGATGTTGAAGAGGCCCGCCTTGAAGCCGATCCCCACGGCGAGGCCGCCCAGGACCAGCGGCGTCGCCTGGAGGATCGTGTTGAGGACCGCCGTCTCGGACCCGAGCGAGCCCTCGAGCAGCGCCCCGTAGGCCACGAATGGCAGCGTCCAGTCGATCGACCCCGTCGTGACGATGCTCGAGGCGAGGATGATCAGGGCGGCGACGACGAGGGCCAGGAAGACCGAGCCGATGGGCACCGCGGCGATCTCGAACACGCGTCCAAGGCGGCCACGCCGCCAGAACCGCTCGGCCGGCCGCTCGGCGACGTCGGTCACGAGACGGCCTTCGCCGCGCCGGCGTCGCGGCGCCCGGTCGCCATGAGCAGGCCGACCTCCTCCTTGTTCGCGCCCCGCCCGTCGAGCGTCGCGACCAGCTCGCCGCGGTACATCACCGCGATGCGGTCGGACAACTCGAGCACCTCGTCGAGCTCGGCCGAGACGAGCAGGATGGCCGTCCCGGCGTCGCGCATCTCGATCGCTCGGTTGTGGATGAACTCGATGCTGCCGACGTCGAGACCGCGCGTCGGCTGATCGAGCACGAGGACCTTCGGTTCGGAGCTGAACTCACGAGCGACGACGGCCTTCTGCTGGTTGCCGCCGGACAGGGTCTCGGCGGCGACCGTCGCGGACGGTGTCCGGATGTCGAATCGCTCGATGAGCTGCTTGGCCCACTCGTCGATCGCGGCGTCCTGGCGGACCGGGCCGCGGGCGAACGGTGGCCGGTAGTAGCTCGTCAGGACCAGGTTATCCTCGAGCGGGAAGCTCATGATCATCGCCCAGCGATGGCGGTCCCCTGGGACATGCGCGAGGCCGGCCTCGTAGAGTTGCCGGGGGCTCCGACCGGTCACGTCGGCGCCGAGCATCGTGACGCTCCCAGCGCTTGGTTTGCGGAGGCCGGTCAGGACTTCGACCAGCTCGTCCTGGCCGTTGCCGGCGACGCCGGCGATCCCCAGGGTCTCGCCCGCCCGGACCTGGAGGTCGACGCCCCGGACGACCTCCCGTCCGCGATCGTCCTTGGCCCGAAGCCCGCTGACCGACAGGACGACCTCGGCCGGGTGCGACACGCCTCGATCCGCGGTCAGCTCGACGTTTCGGCCGACCATCAGCTCGGCGAGGTCGGCTTCGTTGGTCGCGCTTGGGATCCGCTCGCCGACGACCCGGCCGCGCCGGATCACCGTGATCCGATCGGCGATCTCGAGGACCTCATAGAGCTTGTGGCTGATGAAGATGATCGAATGCCCGTCGGCCGCCAGACGGCGCAGGACCGCGAAGATCTCCTCGGTCTCCTGGGGCGTGAGGACGGCGGTCGGCTCGTCGAGGACGAGGATGCGCGCCTTGCGGTAGAGCGCCTTGAGGATCTCGACCCGCTGTTGTGAGCCCACGGACAGGGTATCGATCCGGGCGTCAGGGTCGATGTCGAAGCCGAACTGTTCGCCGAACGCCCTGATCCTGCGACTCGCCTCCTTCTCGTCGATGAAGACGGGGTTGGCCATCGTCTCCTCGCCGAGGACGATGTTCTCGGCGACGGTCAGGACCGGGACGAGCATGAAGTGCTGGTGGACCATGCTGATCCCGCGATCGATCGCGTCGTGCGGGCCGAGGATCTCCACGGGCTGGCCGTCGATGAGGATCGTCCCCTCGTCGGGTACCGCCAGCCCATAGAGGATGTTCATGAGCGTCGACTTGCCCGCCCCGTTCTCACCGAGGAGGGCGTGGATCTCTCCCGGGCGCAGGTCGAGATCGATCGCGTCGTTGGCCAGGACCCCGGGATATCGCTTGGTGATCCCGCGCATCGAAAGCACGGGAATGACCTCGGCCACAGTGTCCACCTGGTCGCTCGATGCTTCAGGCCGGAGAGCGAGAACGGGCCGACGGGGTGCCGGCCCGTTCTCGGCGGGTGACGTTGCCGATCAGGCTACGACTTGTCGTCGCAGGCGGTCGGCTTGCACGGATCGACGGACCCGTCCTTCATCCCGGCCAGGGCCGCATCGATCTTGGCCTGGATCTCCGGGGTGACCCGGTCCTTGTAGTCGCTGCCGAACGGCGACAGGCCGACGCCCACCGGCGTCGTCGAGGCATCCCAGACCGCCGTACCGCCGACGTCGGTCTTGGCTCCGATCTTGCCGATGGCGGCCGTGACCGCGTCGACCAGCTTCTTCTCGGCGCTGGTCAGGATGCACTTCGCCGACTGGGGGAGCGACTTCGACTGGTCGACGTCGACCCCGATCCCGATGACATCCGGGGTGGCGCAGGCTGCCTCGATCGCACCAGCGCCGGACAGGCCGGCGACCTGGAAGATGACATCGGCCTTCTGGCCGATCATCTGCTGAGCGATCGACTTGCCGGTGCCCGGGTCGTTGAAGGCCTTGGTGATGTCGGTCGAGACATAGGCGACCTTGACGTTCTCGGGCTTGATCCCCACCGAAGCGGCGCCGTTGCGGTAGCCGTTGATGTAGCGGACGACCGCCGGGATCGTGTTGATGCCACCGACCGTGCCGATGACGCCCGACTTCGAGACGCTTCCGGCGAGGACACCGGCGAGGTAGCCGACCTGATCTTCCTTGAAGACGAGCCCCTGGTAGTTGGGCAGGAGCTTCTTCGGGTCGCCCTTGCAGGCGAACGTCGGGTCGCTCTTGCCGGTGTCATCGATGCAGACACCCTGGTCGACCCCGATGAACTTGACGTTCGGATACTGCTTGGCGGCCGCCGTGGTCGCGTCGCCCATGGCGAATCCGACGGTCACGATCGTGCCGTAGCCCTGGTCGACGAACGTCTTGATGTTCGTGGCGTAGTCGGCGGGAGCCTTGGTCACGATGTTGCTGGCCTTGCCGCCGAGTGCGGTCGCGCCTGCCTGGGCGCCGACCCATGACGCCTCGTTGAAGGACTTGTCCTCGAGTGTCCCGACGTCCGTGACGAGACCGACCTTCTTGATGTCGGCAGATGACCCTCCACAGGCCGAGACGGCCAAAGAGAGCACGAACAGGGCACTCAGCCCCAGAGCCTGGTTGCGCATCCTTCCTCCTCGATGGGCCGAAGGGCGATCGGCGGACCCGGGATCGCCGCTCGGTCAAGTGCCCGGCGTGGGGTTCGGCGATCGTCAGGGATCGCATCGTAGCCGGGCGGTTCACGGTGCGGCAATACGGCCGCGCGCTGGCAGAAGGATAGCCGCGCGGACGGGCGCGTGCCGCTCGGGAATGGTTAACGCGCGAGCCCCTCCGACACCCCGTCGGTACGCCCAGGGAGGCGTCCGGATCGTTCGGTCCGGGACCTTACCGGATGTTCGCCGGAGCCGCCAGACCGACGCCGCCGCGGGCCATCTTGTGGAGCCAGTCGTCCTTCTTGGCGAGGCCCTCGATGTCGACGCCGCTCGCCTCGAGCGCGATCAGATCGTCGGCCGACATCGGCCGGCCGAGCAGGTAGCCCTGTCCGGCGCCGACCTCGAGCGCCCGGACGACGCGCAGCTGGGCCGGGGTCTCGATGCCCTCGGCGATGACCGATGCGCCCCACCGACGGGCCAGGTCCTGGAGGGCGCCGACGACCGACATCGACGACTCCTGGACGGCACCGCCCTGGACGAGCGAGAGGTCGATCTTCACGATGTCGAACTGGAGCTGGCTCAGCAGCCGGAGACCGGCGTTGCCGGCGCCGACGTCGTCGGCAGCGAGCCGGAATCCGGCAGCCCGGCAGGCGGTCACGTTGCGGCGAAGCCGTTCCATCTCCTCGATCTGCTCCCGCTCGGTCAGCTCGAGGACGACCCGGGTCGGATCCAGACCGGCTCGCCGGACAAGGGCGACCAGCGAACCGGCGCTGAAGTCATCAGCTTCGAGCGTGCGCGGTGACAGGTTCAGGGTGAGGATCGACTCGTCGCCCATCCCGGCGGCACCGGCGGCGACGATCTCGAGGCAGGCGTAGTCGAGCTCGACCGTCCGACCGGCGAGCTCCGCCGCGGTGAACAGCTCGCTCGGATTGGCGAAACCCGAACCTGGCATCGGCCGGATGAGCCCCTCGGATCCGGCGACCCGGCCGGTCTTGAGATCGACGATCGGCTGATAGACCGGGCGCAGCAGCCGGCGGGCGATGACCTCCGCGACGCCGACGGCGGTCTGCTCGACGGCTGGTGCGTCGGGGGCCGGCCCGGCCTGGCGGTGGCGGGCCGGATCGAACAGCTCGACGCTCGTCCGACCGTGGCGCTTGGCCCAGGTCAGCGCCGTGTCGGCCTGGTCCATGAGTTGACGTCGGTCGTTGGCGAGCGCGGGGAAGGCGGAGACGCCGGCAGAGAACGAACGGGGCGCCGGCTCGCCCCGTCCGGGTCGCACCTCCATCGAAGTGGCCAGGAGGCGACGGGCCACTGCGGCCGCGGAATTCGACGGTGGCCCCGGGGAGGAGCAGGGCGAACTCGTCGCCGCCGGTCCGGAACGCGCGGTCGGTCGGTCGGAGCGTGGCCTGGATGAGCCGGCCGAACGCCGCAAGGACCTCGTCGCCGGCCGCATGGCCGCCGCTGTCGTTGACCGCTCGGAAGTCGTCGAGGTCGATGAGGACGAGCCCGACCGACGCCTGACGGGTCCGGGCGGCATCGACCTGGCGCTCGAATGCTTCGTGGAAGGCCCGGTGGTTGCCGAGACCGGTCGTCACGTCGCGCAGCGAGTCGACGCGAGCGAGTTCGTAGAGATCGCGCAGCCGCCCGCGCGAGGCCTCGAGCTCCTCGGCCGGTCGCAGGACCTGGCGCGCCATCCAGAAGATGAGGGCCGCGAGGAGCGTGACGAACAGCGCCAGGAGTCCGACGAGCGGCAACGGCGGCGCCGCGAGCCGGGTCGGTGCGAGCAGCCGGATCGACCAGTCCGGCCGCTCGGCGAGTGCGCTCGCGGCGGAGATCGTCGGGCCCACCGGCGCGCTCACGTCCCCGGCCGGCGCGACGGTCGACCCGAGGTGGTCGACGAGCCGGGCCGACCCGCCGGACGGCTGCTGGGCGCCGGCCAGCTCGACGAGCCGGTCGAGCGACACCTCGACCCGAACGACGCCGATCGGCGTGGCCGACCGCGCCCCGCCCATGATCGGGGTCGCCATCGCGAGATGGGCCGCTCCGTCGTCCCCGTGATCGACCTTGCCGGTCGCGACCCCGCCGCGTTCGGCGCTCAGCGCGGCGCCGACGAGCGGGTCGACGATCGTCGACGGTTCGGACTTGACGACCTTGCCGCCGACGGCGCGGATGACCTGGCGTCCACGCGCGTCGAGCAGGGTGGCCACGACCGTGCCGTCGTCCCCGTCGCCCGACAGCTCGGCGAGCGCGGCCTTGGCTCCGGCCGCGCTGCCCTTGGCCCCCGACAGCTGGCCGGCCACCGCGCTCGACGCCCCGGTCTTCTGCAGGGCGGAGGCGACGTCGCCGAGCCGCGCGTCCAGCGACCGCGCCACGCTCGTCGCGTCGCGGTCGGCCTGCGCCTGCTCCGCCGCACGCTGCCCATCGAGCGCGGTGCTCAGGATCGGCGCCGACAGGGCGATCGGGATGAAGGCCATCGCGATGAGGGCGAGCGTCAGCCGCAGCCGGACGAGCCGGATCGGCCCGGGGACGGCTGCGAGGTCTCCCTCGATCATGGCCGGTTCTGGATGCACGAAGACGCCTTCCTCGAGGCAAGGCTTGGTACGCGTAGATATCCCATGCGCCCGGATGGGCTCGGGGAGGCCCGATGGTCCGGTGGTCCCGGGACGAATCGGCCAGTCCGACGCTCGGCCTCGCCCTTTGACGGTGCGCCGCAGCACCGACGCGACGGTCTGTGTCGGTCCGACCGCTCAGTCGTGCTCGGCGCGCAGCTCGTCGAGGCGGGCGTCGGACAGCCCGAAGTGATGGGCGATCTCGTGGAGGACGGTCTCCTCCACGGCGGCCAGCAACCGGTCGGGATCGCGATGCGACCGAACGAGTGGACCCCGGAAGATCGTGATCTTGCTCGGGACGGCGGCGCTGTCCGCCCCGAACGCGGTCCGCGGTACGCCCTGGTAGAGCCCGTACAGCCCGGACGCCCCGACGCTCGCGAGCTGTTCGGCGCTGGGCTCGTCCTCGATGACGATCGCGACCGAGCCCAATCGCTCGGCGAACGGGCGGGGCAGGCTGGCGATCGCCTGGTCGATCCCGACGTCGAAGATCGTGTCGATGATCTCGTCGTCGGATGGTCGGCCGGCGCCGGTCACCCCATCCCGCCGGCGAACGCACCGTCGACGAGGACCGGCACGAGGTCGGTCGCGTCGAGGTCCCCGGCAAGCTCGAGGTCGGACGCGAAGCCTGCGCCGATCAGTTCGCGACCCGAGGCCGAGTCCAGAACGGCCGAGGCGACCGAGCCGCGCAGACCGCGGAACCCGGCGGCGGCCAGCCGGGCCTCGGGCGAGAGCGCGGACGCGTCGATCGCGGCGAGGATCGCGCCGGCCCCGAGGAGATCCTCGGCCGCCGGGCGGAGCGATCCGTCGGGCCAGCGTTCGCCGCAGGCGATGATCGCCGCGTTGCCGCCATGGCCAGCGACCAGACGCCCGACGGCCGTGGCGTTGCGCAGACAGCCGGCGACGACCATCGCGCCAAAGGCGGCGGCCTCGACCGCGCAGGCGCCGCCGTTCGGCGAAGGGAGGACCAGCGTCTGGTCACGCCGGAGTGCGGCCAGACTGGCCGGCGACAGGGTCGGGCCGGTCGCGCGCCGGTTCGGGCTGGCCAGGATGGCGCCGACGGTCCGTGCGTGGGCCGCCGCGCCGTCGTCGCGATCCCGATATGGCACGACCCGGGCGCCCTGCTCGATCGCGATCGAGACGGCCGTCGAGAACGACAGCACGTCGACGATCACGACCAGGTCGACGGACGGGGCGAGCTGGCGGACACCGGCGACGCCCCAGTCGAACCGGCCCCGGAACCCGTGCTGGTCGAACGGTCCGGCCTCGGGCCGGGTCGGGGCAGCAGCGCGCTGCTGAGCCGCGGCTGGCCGACGGCCGATGGCCGGTGCGTCGAGCGGGTCCCTCGGTCGGTCGGGCATCGACCGGAGGGTACCCCGGACCTGGGATGGGTGGGTGGCGAATTGCCGACCCGTCGGGGGCATGGGTACGATGCAGCGCGATGGACGTCCTGTCGCCCGCGCCGGTCTTCTCCTCGGCGTGGTGCTGTTCCTGGTCCTCGCCTGCGGTGGACCTCCCACCGGGGTCCACGTGAGCGCTGCACTCGGGTCGCCGGAAGCCGCCGCGCCGGACCGGGCGCTCCGCTACGTCGCCCTCGGTGACTCGTACACGATCGGAACATCCGTCGAGGAGGCGGAACGCTGGCCGGATCAGCTCGTCGTTGCGCTGCGTCGCGGACCTGCCGGCCGACCCCGGCTCGACCTGGTCGGGAACCTGGCCGTGAACGGCTGGACGTCCAGCGACGTGATCCGGGCCCAGCTCCCCGAGCTCGATGGGCTCCGACCCGAGTTCGTCACCCTCCTTGTCGGGGTGAACGACGTCGTCCAGGGCGTGTCCGCCGAGCGCTACAGGTCGAACGTGGAGGCGATCCTCGACGATCTCCTCGGTCGTCTCCCACCGGACCGAGTCCTCGTCGTCACGACGCCGGACTACACGGTCACCCCGGCCGGCGCCGACTATGGCGATCCGGCGGAACGCCGGTCGGAGATCGCGGCGCACAACGCGATCCTGACCGAGCTCGCGCCGCGACGCGGGATCGCGGTCGTCGACATCTTCGACGTCTCGGCGCGGGCCGCGACGGATCGCTCGCTGGTCGCCGCGGACGGGCTCCACCCTTCGGGCGCTCAGTACGCGCGCTGGGTCGAGCGCATCGCCCCGGCCGTCGAGAGCCTGCTCGAGGGTCGATGACCCGGCAGGTCGCCCCTTTGTTCCTGTCACCCGTTTCCACCGGTCTCCTGGCAGCCGACCACCCGCCACGTGTAGGCTGGTCGCGGTCGATCGCGACCACTCACGCGACTCGCGATGGAGGTTCGATGAAGGCGCCGCGTGCGCGGGTGGTCGGCCTCGTGGCGTTGAGCGTCGCCACCTCGATCGTCGTGGCGCGACTGAGCCGACACGTCGTCAGCGGCCATGCCGTTCCCGGCGGCGTCCTCATGGGCGACGCCCGTCGGTACGACATCGTCAGCCGACTCGTGTTCGGCCCGTTGTTCCGGCGGATCGCCGCCGACGTCGCGGCCTCAGCATCCGCCGACGCCCGGATCCTCGAGGTCGGCTGCGGCCCCGGCTTGCTGTCGATCGAGCTGGCCTCGGCGCACGACCTCGATGTGACCGGGCTCGATCTCGACCCGGCGATGATCGAGCGGGCGGAGTCCAACGCTGCCCGGTCCGCTGCGGTCGGTGCGCGCCAGCCCGCGTTCGTCGTCGCCGATGTCGCCGCGTTGCCCTTCGACGATGGGTCCTTCGACCGGGTCATCAGCACGTTCTCGATGCACCATTGGTCCGACAAGACACGCGGCATGGAGGAGATCGCTCGCGTCCTCGCTCCGGGAGGGCGCGCGCTCATCTGGGATCTCAAGCCGGGCGCGCTGCCGTTCCATCCGACGGTCCACGATGAGGGTGAGGCGGCCCCGCCGTCGTCCCTGACGATGGCGAACGTCGATGACTGGCGGTGGCCCGGGCGGCTCATCTTCGCCCGACGGATCGAGCTCGTGAACGTGTGACCTCGCGTTCGTGGGGCGCTCGGAACAACGCCGAGTGGTGCGACATCCTGTGCCGCACGCACGGCGTCCCGGGCCGATTCGACCCGGACGCCTGGGTGAGTCCGCGTCGCACGCCGCCCTACTACCCGGACGCCGTCACGCTCGACCCGACGGCGTCTGGATCGTCCGTCCTCGATCGGATCGACACGATCGACCCCGACTGCTCGATCAAGGACAGCTTCGCGACGCTCGACCTCGGCCCATTCGGGTTCTCGGTCGTCCACGAGGCCGAATGGATCTGTCGTGAGCCACAGCCCTTCCTGCCCGTTCGTCCAGCGGGCGTGAGCTGGACCGCCCTCGAGACCGCGTCGGAACTCACGGCATGGGCAGCGGCGTGGGATGGCGACGGTGCCCCGGACGGTCTGTTCCGACCTGCCCTCCTGCGCGATCGATCCGTGAAGATCCTCGGCGGTTTCGTCGACGGTTCGGTCGTCGCGGGTGCGATCGCGAATCGAACGGGTGACGAGGTCGTCGGCCTGTCGAACGTGTTCGCGGCGGACGGCGATCTCGACGGCGCCTGGACCGGCAGCCTCAGCTATCTCGCGGCGGCGAGCCCCCGCTCGACGATCGTCGGCTACGCGGCCGACGCCGCGCTCGCGATCGCCCAGCGTCGAGGGTTCCGATCCGCCGGGCCGTTGCGAATCTGGTTCAAAGGACGCTGACGCCGGACCGATCTCCAGCCGCCCTAGCGTGGCTGCGGTCAGTGCTCGAGTGGTGCCCTTCCGTCCTGCGAGGTCCTGCGTCGGACCGTAGTGACCATCGACCCATTGCGTAGCCCGATGCCTGCGACAACCATCCAGTCATGGCGCAGTCCTCCCTCGCGGGCGTGCCCGACGACCTGTACCGCGGCGGTCGCGCTGCGACCGGATCGAACCAGTTCGTTGCGGTCCTCACGCTTCTCGCGATCCTCCTGGCACTGGCTGGCTGTGCAGAAGCGTCAGGGCCTGCCTTTCGGCCGGCCGGCTACGGGAGCGGTGCGCCGCAGCTCCTCGTTCGTCTGGATCGCGGCGGCTGGCCCGGACAACCGGGCCAGCACGTCACCGACTACCTCACCGACGGCACCGTTATCTGGGTGCACGACGGGGTCCTGGAGAGCAATCGACTGACCGAGGCGGGCCTGGCCACCGTCGTCACGACACTCACATCGGCCGAGAGCCTGCTGTCGACACCGCTACGGATCGAGCCACGCATGACGATCCTCCCCATGAATAGCACCCGCAACATGCCCGAGGGGATCATCGAACCGGTCAACACCTTCGTCCTGGAGCGGCCCGACGGGAGCCGCTATGCGGTCACCGCCCCGAGCCGCCCCCGCGTCGTCGGCGACCCATCGCCCGATCCGACCGTCGAGGGTCTGACCGCCTTGGGCAGCGCCCTTGCCGATCCCGCCAAGTTGGTCGGCTCCGGCGGTCTGGCCGGCTCGTGGGAGACGTACCAGCCGGCGAAGATGGCGATCTTCCTCACCCTCGAGACGATCCACGACCCCGGCGTCCTCACCGAC
Source organism: uncultured Chloroflexia bacterium (assembly GCA_963783135.1). Taxonomy (GTDB): domain Bacteria; phylum Chloroflexota; class Limnocylindria; order Limnocylindrales; family CSP1-4; genus Chersky-267. The sequence continues at coordinate 409,064 of CAWAMH010000007.1, forward strand.
ACGGTCATCCCGAGGATCAACCCCACCGACTGGCCCTTCAAAGGCACACCTGGCTCCTTTGGGACCGTCTTCACGGGACCAGGGACCCACGTCACCCGACGTTGTGCCTTGCTGCCGACCGCCGAAGCTTCGACGGCCGTCACGAGCCTGTCGAAGATCGGCGGGAGATCCGCTGCAGGCCAGGCGGCGAGGCGGATCGCGACCGGGTCGACCTGGAGCAGCGACGTCCTGCTCTGGATCGATGGGAGTCAGGCCACGATGGTCCACGCGCAGGCGGTTGCGCTCATGCCAGAGGACGGCGCCGTCTCCTGCATCGACGCGCTGTCGTACTGAGCTGACCGACGCGACGGACCGATGCTCCCGTTTGCCAGTCGAGGGTGCCTGGCGGCCACATCTCGCTGGCTGCCGGCGACCATCGGCCTCCGGGGAGCACGTCACACGCCGTCCCGCCCGCGCCGGGCAACCACGGTCGGACCGTGACGACCCATCGGTCCGAACGACGTCAGGTGGCTCCGCGTGTCGATCGCTCCGAGTTTGCGCACGAGGACCTGAGTCGAGGCGCCCCGGGCTGCCGAGCGGGGCCTACTCAAAGCAGGCGCTGATATTCCCGCGATCAGTCGGCGTCGAGAAGCTCGAGCACCGGAGCCATGGCCTCGAGCGCAGCCAGGGTCCGTGGCCACAGCAGGATCTCGATCTGCGTGAAGCCCCCGGCGCGGAACGCCCGGAGTCCGTCGGCGATCTCCGCGGCTGAGCCATGGAGGGGGATCGCCAGGGCCTCAGCCGCTCCCGTGACGGCGGTCGGCTCGGCGATGATGCCCGCGGACCGACCGATCGAAGCGGGATCCCTGCCGACCTCGAGGCAGGCCGCTTCAAGCTCGGCCAGCCGCGGCGCGAACTCGGCGAGATGGCTGTCCTCCTGGACGTACCAGCTCCAGATGTCGGCGTGCCGGGCTGCCAGGCGGAGCATCTTCGGACCCCCGGCACCGATCATGATCGGGATGCGGCCGGGGCGCGGCCCGACCGGTCGGTGCGCCAGGTCGCGAGCTGCGTGGTACGTGCCCTCGAAGTCCGCCCGGCCCGCGCGCAGGAGGGGCACGATGATCTCGAGCGCCTCCTCGAAGCGGCCGATCACATGGTCCTCGGGCAGCCCGAACGCGTGGGCCTGCTTGCCCGCGTGCCCGGAACCGAGCCCGAGGACGAACCGCCCGCCGCTGATCTCGTCCAGTGTCTCGACTGCCTTGGCAGTGATCGCGGGATTGCGATGCAGGGCGGACAGGATCCAGGTGCCGACCTTCACTCGTGTGGTCGCGGCGGCTACAGCCCCGGTCATCGCGACGCTCTCCCACCAGCCGCGGATCGAGCCGTCGGCCTGGCGCCACAGCAGTTCGTCCGGGATCCAGACGGTGTCGAACCCCACCGACTCGGCCCGGAGGGCCAGCTCACGGATCTCGACCCAGCGCGGGGTCGAACCGTCCGTCCAGGCTTCCTCCAATGGGAGCACGAATCCGAGTTCGATCGACCGCACGGAACCTCCCTGGCTGCTCGTCACCTCGTCAGCGACGGAACGGGTCCTCGATCCGTACGCCGCCGATCGTCCGACCGTGCTGGAGATCCTCACTGAAGATCAGCTCGGCACCGCTTCTCCCGGCGGCGACGATGATGAGGGCATCCCAGAACGACAGCGAGTGGCGTTGCTCAAGCTCGGCCGCCTCAAGGATGTCGCCGGTCGTGATGGCGTACACGGGCCACCGGCCGTACCGTCCGACGAGCGCGCGCGCCTTCGACCGGGGAACGACGACCCGAAGCTTGCGGGTGAGGTTCACGTAGAGCTCCTGCAGGACCTGGGTACTCACGAGCCCCTCTCGTGTGCGCCACAGGTCGGACAGGATCTCTCGGGCGATGACCGACTTCTCGGGTTCGCGTTGGTCATACGCGTAGAGGACGATGTTCGTGTCGACGAACGTCCTCATCGGTCGTGCACCTCGTCGCGGGCAGGGTAGGGACCGCCACCGAGGTCGTACCCGCGCTCGAGTTCCGCCAGCGCATCCTGCATGGCCCGGTCGTAGTCGTCGTCCTGCCGGGCAAGGACGTCGATCTGCTCGGCCAGCAATCGGCTGATGGAGCTCCCGCGCTTTGCGGCAACCACCCGGGCCTTCTGGACGGTGGCATCGTCGAGCTGGACCGTGATATTGCGCTTCATGGACCACCTCACCACGTGTATTACGTGCGACACGTAAATTACGTGGTGGACCACCCGGCAGTCAACCGACCTGCCATGATGAGGATACGATTGCGTCCGTGCCCCTCGCCCCGAACGACTTCACGCACCTCCAGTCGTCAATAGCTGGGAGTTTGCGCACCGACACGTGAGTCCGTGCGTCGGCCATCGCGCAGCCAGATGCAGCAGACTCTGGCGGTGAAGCCACCGGACGTGTCGTACGCGCGAAGCGGCGACGTGGCCATCGCCTACCAGCTCGTCGGCGATGGCCCGATGGACATCGTCTTCCTCCGTGGGATCACCGGAGATCTGCTCTCCACCTGGGAGCAGCCGCTTCTCGTCCGCCACGTCGAGGGACTCGCCTCGTCCGGGCGCGTGATCATGCTGGACCGCCGCGGGACGGGCCTCTCCGACCGGGTCCGCGAGGTCCAGTCGCTGGAGACGACCATGGACGACATCCGGGCCGTGATGGACGCGGTCGGCTCCGAGCGCGCGGTCATCTGGACCGGCGGCACCTCGACCGGCATCGCGGTCCTGTTCGCGGCTACCTATCCGGAGCGTTGCGCGGGCCTCGTCCTCTTCGACCCGAGAGTGAAAGGCGTCCGCTCGCCGGATTACCCGTGGACGCAGACCGAGGACGAGTGGCGGCGCCAGCTGGCCGAGGTGCGCACACGGTGGGGAGCGCGTGACTATCTCGAAGGCCTCGCCCGGGACTGGGCTCCGGAGGTGTCGAACCAGGCGGATTTCGTCGACTGGTTCGTCTGGCACATGCGCCGCAGCGCCCCCAACGACTTCACGCAGCTCCACCGGTCGATAGGTGGCAGTTCACGCGCGAACGGCTGAAACGAGATTTGGGCAGCGGTAGCAGCTTAACGCGATGTCACCGCAGCCCGATCCATGCGTGCTCGCGGGAGCGGCGGTCCGACGAGTCGAGCGAATTCCTCGCGGATGAACTCATAACACTCGCAGGTCGTGTCCTCGAGTCCGGCGCGATCGGTGATCTCGATGAAGCCCCGGCGGTAGATGACCAGCCCTCGCCGGGCCAGGTCCGACACCACGGCCGACACGGTCTGGCGGCGGACGCCGAGCATCAGTGCCAGGAACTCATGGGTCATCGTGAACTCGTCCTCGGCCACGCGGTCGTCCATCTCGAGGAGCCACCGGGCCGCGCGGGCCTCCACCGGGTGGAAGCGCTCACAGCCGATGATCTGGCCGCGGATCTCCAGGACGGCCTGGGTGTATCCGTGCAGGACCCGGAGCAGCGGCGCGCTGCGGGCGACCTCGGCCCGGAACTCCGCAGCCCCCATGCGCAGGAAGGTCCCCGGCGCCTGGCAGATCGCCTCCATCGGATAGGTGGCCGCGCCGAGATAGACACCCAGACCCACCATGCCGTCGCTCCCGACGAGGTTGACCGCGACGGCCGATCCGTTGCGCATCTGCTGGAGCACAGACAGGACCCCGGTTTCCGGGAAGTAGACATGCCGGATCGGCCGGTCCGGCCGCATGACCTTCGCATGACCCTTCAGCTCGACGGACTCGAGGTCCGCCCGCAGCTGCGCCTCGGCCGCCGGGTCGGCCGTGCGAAGCGATGCGAGCAGACGGTTTCGGGCCGGGGGGAAGTCCACGGGCGACATCCGATCCTTTCCGCGCGGCCGACGACATCGTGAGGGCGACAGCGATGGTCAGGTCGTGATGCTCATTGTGACTTCAGCCAGCGAGTGTCGCCCAACAGGCGGACACGCGGCGACGGGAGGCGCAGGTTCGCCCGAGTGTCCGCAGCCTCGCGCTCCACGCCTGACCGATCCAGCTTCGAGCCGGTCATCGAGCCACGAGCCGGTCCCGCTACCCACCGGGGGCGAAGGCCCACGTCTACGAAAGGCGTCTCGACATGACCTCAGACCGGAAGACCGCACTCGTCGTCGGAGTGCTGTTCATCCTCACCTTCGTCACATCGATCGCGGCGGTGTTCGCCTACGGAACGGTCCTCACCGATCCGAACTACGTGAGTGGTCCCGGCGCCGATACCGGCGTGTTCTTCGGGGCGTTCCTCGAGCTGTTCCTGATCATCACCAACATCGGCTGCGCCGTCATGCTGTTCCCGATCCTGAAATGGCAGAACGAAGCCATCTCCCTGGGCTACGTCGCCGCTCGCATCATGGAGTGCACCTTCATCCTGGTCGGCATCATCGCCGTCCTGGCGGTCGTCTCGCTGCGCCAGGACGCCGCGAGCGCGGATGCCGGCTCGCCCGCGATGCTCGGCACGTCACTGGTCGCCATCAAGGACTGGACGTTCCTGCTCGGTCCCGGCTTCGCCGACGGCATCGGGACCGGCCTGCTGCTCGGTTGGCTGATGTACCGGTCGGGCCTGGTGCATCGCCGCATGGCGCTGTTCGGTGTCATCGGCGGTCCGCTGCTCGCCGCCTCAGGGGCCGCCGTGCTGCTGGGCGTGATCCCGCAGGGCTCGTCGGTGCAGAGCCTCATGACCGTCCCGGAGATCATCTGGGAGGCGTACCTCGGCCTGTGGCTCACCTTCAAGGGCTTCAACGCAGCAGCCCCGGTCCTAGCTCTCGCTCGCCGTGAGCGAGGGATCCGGGACCAGGCCCTCCAGGAGCTCCCGATCGCGCCGCTCCCCGCCGCCGCCTGAGCCACACCCGCAGACGGGACCGCCCCGGAGCCGACCTCCGGAGCGGTTTCGTCGATCCGCCCGATGCGCGAGCGACCGACCGACCTCGTGCCTCCGCGAGGGTCCAGCCGCCTCGCCCCGCACGGCGGCCCGGGACGGCTACCATTGACGTCCCGTGACGACGATCGCCCCCAACGACTTCACGCAGCTCCACCTGTCGATAGGTGGGAGTTTGCTCACGGAACTGTGACCAGGCCTCAGTGGGCAGACCGATCAGCGAAACGCCGGGATGACCTCCCGGGCGAACAGGTCGAGGGTTCGCCGGTCGTGAAAGTAGACCGTGACCAGGGTGACCCCGAGGTCGATGAGCGGCTCGAGTTGGCGGATCGCGTCCTCGGGCCTTGGGCCCATCACCCAGTCGAACTCGTCCGCAAAGCTGCCTGATGGGTCCTGCGCTGCGCTGATCGCAGTCGGCGTGGGCAGCGGAAAGTCGGCTGGATCGGCTGGGAAATACGCCTCGCCGAACGTTGAAAGGCGGACCGACGAGAGGTCGCGGCCAATGTCGGCGCAAGCGGCGACAAGGAGGTCGTAGGGGACTCGGTAGCAGTCGATCGGGCCGTCCCATTGCCAGATGTCGGCCTTCTCGGCAGCGACGCGCATGAGCTTGGGCCGGTGCCCACCGACGAGGATCGGGATCGGCGTCGCTGGTCGCGGTTCGCAATAGGCATCGTGGACGTGGTAGTGGTGGCCGTCATAGTTGGCCGGTGACTGGGTCCACATGGCCCGCAGGACGTCGATCGCCTCACCAAGCTGCTCGACACGCGTCCCTGCGCTCGGGTACGGGTAGTCGTAGGCGAGGTACTCGTCCGCCTGCCAGCCGGCTCCGATCCCCAGGATGAGGCGGCCCTCGGTCAGGTACTGGAGCGTGGCCGCCATCTTCGCCAGCAGGGCCGGGTTGCGGTAGGACTGTCCGAGGACCAGGTTGCCGAATCGATAGGCGGAGAACTCGCCGGCGAGGAAGGCGATGGCCGTCCAGCCTTCGAGCATCGGCTGGTCGTCCTTCATGAGGTGGTCGGCCACCCACGCCGACGAGAATGCACCCTCGCCTCGGGTGAGAAGGTCTCGGTAGTAGGCGTGCCGATCGTCGATGTCCTCCGCAGTCGGCTCGCCGAGCGTGATCCCGAAATCGACCAATCGTCTGGCCTCCATTCCCGTCGATGCTCTGCGAGCGCCAGTATGGCTCGACCTAGACGGTGCCGACCCGCACGCCCGGCTACCATTGACGTCCCTTGACGACCCTCGCCCCGAACGACTTCACGCAGCTCCACGTGTCGATAGGTGGGAGTTCGCGCACGAACTGACGCGGACCCGTGTCGGTGGGGCCAGCCCGCGCTGGTCGCGCAGGAAATGCGCCGACTGAGCTATGCCGGGCCGGGACTCATCTCGCCCGCCGGGCCTACCCGCTCGGCAATGAATTGCTCCCACGTCGTCCGGTCCACGACTCGGTCTGGGGTCAGGTTCGCGCCCGCTCGGAGCGCGGCGGCCGCCGCGCCCATCGTGGGGACCGAGATCAGCAGTCGACGCCGGTGGGTAGCCCGCAGGTAGATGCGGATGAGTTCGCCCATGCCAAGCACCTGCGGCCCGCCGATCTCGGGGACCAGGCCAGCCGGTTCATCGAGGGCCAGCTCGGCGAGCCGCGCCGCGACCTCGCGGGCATCGATCGGCTGGAACCGGAAGCCGCTCGGAACCGGGATCACGGGCAGCTTCGCCATCCCCCGTGCGACCGCCAGGAACGACTGCTGGAACTGGGTCGCGCGAAGCGTCGTCCAGGGAATGCCCGAGCCGGCCACGACCTGCTCGGCCGCCAGCTTCGACCCGAAGTAGCCGAACATCGCACGATCGAGCCGGCTCCGGACCGGGATCCGGTCGGCGCCGACGACGGAGATGTAGACGAGATGCTGCGCCCCGGCCCGGGATGCTGCTCCGACGAGGTTCCGGGTCGTGGCGTCGTCGCCGACGCGGGCACCGGCGCAGTGGACGATGACCTCGATGCCCTCGACCGCGGCTTCGACTCCAGCGCCCGTGGCCAGGTCGCCCGTCAGGTACTCGACGTTCGCGTCGGCCTCAGCCCCGCCGCCGCGCCGGTTCAGCACGCGGACGCCCCGTCCCGCCTCCCGAAGCCGTGCGACGACGAGCCGGCCGAGGGTTCCCGTGCCGCCGGTGACAAGGATCGGCTTGTCCATCGGTAATCTCCTTCGGTCACACCATCCCGCCTGGGCGGGTCAATGAGGTGACACGCCCGAACGAAGGAACGTGACCGAGTGGACGCACAGGGGTTGCTCGCAGAGCGATTCGAGGCCCACCGCCGCCGGCTGGGCGGGATCGCCTTTCGGATGCTCGGCTCGCCCACGGAGGCTGAGGACGCCGTCCAGGAAGCCTGGATCCGGATCAGCGGGACTGACCAGAGCGAGATCGACAACCTCGGCGCGTGGCTGACGACGGTCGTCGCGCGGGTCTGCCTGAACATGCTCCGTGCGCGCAAGGCGCGGCATGGAGAGTTCCCACCCGGCCGTGTTCCCGAGCCGATCATCGACGGCCCCGACGGGATGGATCCTGAGCACGAGGCCCTCCTCGGCGACTCCCTCGGTCTGGCCCTCCTCGTGCTGCTCGAGACGCTCGCCCCTGCCGAGCGGGTGGCGTTCGTCCTGCACGACGTGTTTGCCCTGCCGTTCGAGGAGATCGGCCCGATCCTCGGCCGGACCCCGACGGCCAGCAGGCAGCTGGCAAGCCGGGCACGACGGCGCGTACAGGGGGTCGCCCCGCCCCCTGATCGCGACCTGCGCGCCCAGCGAACGGCAGTCGATGCATTCATCGCCGCCGTCCGCAGCGGCGACTTCGAGGGGCTGATCGCCGTGCTCGACCCGGATGTCGTCCTGCGCGCAGACGGCGGCGCACTCTGGCTGGGAGCCACCCGAGAGATCCGCGGAGCCGAGACGGTGGCGCGATCGGCTCTCACCATCACGCGACGGCTGACCGGCTTCGACGTGCAGCACGCGCTCATCAATGGGTCGGCCGGCATCGTCTCGCGCGATGAGAACGGTGAGCCGTTCTCGGTGATGGGCTTCATGGTCCACGACGGCAGGATCCTCGAGATCGACGTGCTCGCCGACCCCGAACGCCTGCGTCGGCTCGACCTTACTCGCCTCGGTCCAGCGGTCTCATGACGGACCGGATCCGGGTTCTCGTCGCCGGGCTACCATTGACCTTCCGTGACGACCATCGCCCCGAACGACTTCACGCACTGGGAGTTTGCCCACACGAGGCTGCCGCCGGGGCTGAGCCGGACGAGGCGGTCTGATCGGCGCAGCTCACGGATCAATTCCTGTCCCCGATCGATCAATGGAGCCAGGCAAGCATCTCGGCCCAGCGAGGCAGCGGCACCCAGTGTCCGTCGCCCGGGTAGATCACGAACGTCGCCCGCGGGATCGTGGCGGCGAAGTAGTCCGCCGCCGGCCGCAGCTCCGGGTTCTCGCTGCCCAGCCAGACGCCGACGTCCTGCGTGACATCCGCCGCGGAGAAGCCCCACGGCCCAAGGGTCGCGCTGTCGTCGGCGACCGCCCCGGCGGAGCCCTGGCGGGCCCCCTCCAGGGCCATCCGAATCATCGCCTCGTGTACGTCCGACAGCGCGAACAGTCCCGCGTCCGGGTCGCTCGGGTCGTCAAGCGACGCGAAGATCGAGGCGGGATCGTCGGCGTAGCCCTGGTACTGCCTTTTGAGCGAATCGACGCCGGCGCCTCGATCGAGTCGCAGCATGTCGGCGAGGCGACGTTCGTCCGCCCAGCCGTCGTCCATCGCCTCGACTGGGGGCACGCTGGCCGCCAGGCCGACCGACGAGACGAGCGCCGGTGTGCGGACGGCGCAGGCGAGGGCGTACGGGCCACCGCTGGACCAGCCGACGATGGGACAGGGCGGCAGGCCGAGCAGGCCGTGGAGCTCCGCAAAGTCGTGGGCCCAGGTCAGGAGGGAAAGGTCCGAATGGGGGTCGGAGCGGCCGTAGCCCGGGCGATCGATGGTGACGAGCCGGACGGCGGCGGCCACCGTGGCATCTTCGTCGGGGCATAGGAGCCGGGAGCCCGGTCCGCCATGGAGCAGGACCACTGGGCGTCCGGCGGGGTCGCCCCACTCGGCGTAGGCGAGGGCCCTGCCGTCGCGAAGCGTGACCACGTTGTCGAACCGAGGAACCGCCGTGACTCGAGCCATCGGGCACCCACTGGCGAACCGGCGTTGCGACGACGACGTCGTCACAGGTGCGGCAGTCGCGTGATGATAGGCCCCTCGGCAGGGATCGTGGCCGACGTCGCTGCGGGTGTCCGCCTCATCCTCGGGCACCATCCACACGGTGTCGGTCTCCCGGTCGCCGGGCTACCATTGACCTCCCGATGACGATCGCCCCGAACGATTTCACCCACCTCCACGTCCACTCCGAGTTCAGCCTTCTCGACGGGCTCGGACGGATCAACGACCTCGTCGATTCGGCGGCCCAGCAGGGCTTCGACAGCCTCGCCCTGACCGATCACGGCGCACTCTATGGAGCCGTCGCGTTCTACCAGGCCGCGACGGCGAAGGGGATCAAGCCGATCATCGGGGTCGAGACGTACGTCGCCCGGCGGTCGATGGCCGACAAGGAGGGCAAGGCCGACGCCCAGCCGTTCCACCTGATCCTCCTGGCCAAGGACGACATCGGCTACCGGAACCTGTGCCGGCTCGTGACCGACGCCCATCTGGACGGCTACTACTACAAGCCTCGGATCGACCGGGACCATCTCGCCAGATACAGCCAGGGGCTCGTCGGGCTGTCGGCCTGCCTCGGCGGTGAGATCCCGCGGGCGCTGGAGACCGACGATTGGGAGCTGGCCCGCAAGCTGGCCGGCGAGTACGGCGACATCTTCGGTCCCGACGGCTTCTTCCTCGAGCTCCAGGACCACGGCCTGGCCGAGCAGCGCCGGCTCAACGAGCAGCTCCTCCGGCTCGCCCCCGAGGTCGGTCTGCCACTGGTCGTGACGAACGACCTCCACTACGTCCACGAACGCCAGTCCGAGGCGCACGACGTCCTGCTCTGTGTCGGGACCGGCAACAACATCGACACGCCGGGGCGGATGAAGTTCGAGACCCACGACTTCTACCTCAAGTCGGCCGCCCAGATGGCCGCGCTGTTCCCCGACCAGGCCGATGCGCTTCGGAACACGCGCCGGATCGCGGAGATGACGACCGGCCTCGAGCTCCCGCTCGGCCAGCTCCGGATCCCGCACTTCCCGGTGCCCGACGGCGAGACCGTCGAGAGCTGGCTCGCCAAGGAGTGCCAGCGCGGCCTCGAGCAGCGCTACGGCGGCGTGACGTCGGCGCTCCAGGAACGCCTCGACTACGAGCTCGGGGTCATCACGTCGATGGGTTACGCCGGCTACTTCCTGATCGTCGCCGACTTCGTCCGGTTCGCCCGTGAGCAGGCCATCCAGACGACCTGCCGGGGGAGCGCACCCGGTTCGATCGTCACGTACACGCTCGGGATCACGCCGGTCGATCCGATCCTCTACCAGCTCCCGTTCGAGCGGTTCCTGAACCCCGACCGGGTGACGATGCCCGACATCGATGTCGACTTCGAGGACGGCCGGCGCGAAGAGGTCATCGCCTACGTCGGGCGCAAGTACGGCCAGGATCATGTCGCCCAGATCATCACGTTCGGGACGATGCTCGCCCGGGCGGCGATCCGCGACGTCGGCCGTGTCCTGGGGATGAGCTACGGCGAGGTCGATCGGATCGCCAAGGCGGTGCCCAACCAGCTCGGGATCAAGCTCGACGAGGCGCTCCAGGTGGCGCCCCAGTTCCGCGAGCTCGTCGACGCCGACCCGCAGGTCGGCAAGCTCGTCGACCTCGCCCGCCAGCTCGAGGGCGTGACCCGCAACGCGAGCACCCACGCCGCCGGCGTCGTGATCAGTCGTGAGCCGCTGACCGAGCTCATGCCGCTCCAGCGGGCGACGAACTCGGACGGGCTGATGACCCAGTTCGAGATGCACGCCGTCGAGTCGCTCGGCCTGCTCAAGTTCGACTTCCTGGGTCTCTCCAACCTGACGATCCTGCGCCAGGCCGTGGAGACCGTCCGCACCGAGCGCGGCGTCGACATCGATCTCGACGCGATCCCGCTCGACGACGCGAAGACGTTCGAGCTGCTGGCGAGCGGCGAGACGACCGGCATCTTCCAGCTCGAGTCGGCGGGGATGCGGCGCTACATCCGCGAGCTGCGACCGACCTCGGTTTATGACCTGGCGGCGATGGTCGCGCTGTATCGCCCCGGCCCGATGGACAACATCCCGGCCTACATCCGCCGGAAGCACGGCCAGGAGGCCGTGACGTATCTCCACCCGCTCCTCGAGCCGTACCTCGAGAAGACGTACGGGATCTTCGTCTACCAGGAGGACATCATGGCCGCGGCCATGGCCCTCGGCGGGTTCACGGGTCCGGAGGCGGATACGCTCGGCTACGCGATCCGCAAGAAGAAGTCATCGGTCCTCCGTGCCCAGAAGGAGCGGTTCGTCACCCAGGCCGCCGAGCGTGGCGTGCCGGCCCAGACGATCGATGCCGTGTTCAAGGCCTTCGAGCCATTCGAGCGGTACGGCTTCAACAAGGCCCATGCGACCTGCTACGGGCTGGTCGCCTACCAGACCGCATATCTGAAGGCCAACTACACCGTCGAGTACATGACGGCCGTCTTGACGGCCGTCCGTGACACCTCGGAGCGGGTGGCCGCGGCGATCGCGGAGTGCCGCCGGCTCGGGATCGAGGTGCTCCCGCCGGACGTCCATCGGTCGGGGGTCGAGTTCACCGTCGAGGGCGACCGGATCCGGTTCGGGCTCCTGGCGGTGAAGAACGTCGGCCAAGGGGCGATCGAATCGATCATCGCCGCCCGCGAGGAAGGCGGTCCGTTCCGCTCGCTGACCGATCTTTGCTCGCGGATCGACCTGCGGCTGGCGAACCGCAAGATCCTCGAGGCCCTCGCCCGGGTCGGCGCGCTCGAGGCGTTCGGCCATCCGGCCCAGATCCTGCTCGGGCTCGACGATGCGCTTGCCGCCGGCGGCGCGGTCCAGCGCGACCGGATCACGGGCCAGACCTCGCTGTTCGAGCTTGCGGCTGATCCGGAAGCGCTCGACGCACCGCTGCCGAACGTGCCCGAGACCCCGACGCGCGAACGGCTCCGCTGGGAGAAGGAGCTGCTCGGGCTGTATCTGTCGGACCATCCGCTGGGCGAGATCGCCGACGCGATCGGGCCGTTCGTGACCGCCTACTCGGGCGACCTCGGCGACGAATCGCTCGACGGTCAGCGGGTCGTCGTCGGAGGGATCATCACGGGCGTCCGGATGGTGATCACGAAGGCCAGGGCCACGATGGCGATCGTCAGTCTCGAGGACCTCCAGGGGGCGATCGAGGTCGTCGTCTTCCCGCGGCTGTACGAGGAGACCCGACCGACCTGGGTCGAGGGCCGGATCCTGCTCATCGCCGGCCGGATCGACCACAAGGGCGAGGACGCCTCGCTGCTGGCCGACCTCGCGGTCGACTGGGACGACGCCTCGGTCCGGGGACCGGAAGGGTTCGCCCGGGACGTCGCCGCGGCCGATCGCGGCCGTGGCCGCGGTGGGCGACCCGGCGCGGGCGCCTACGCCGATGGCGCGGCGAATGGCAACGGATCCGGGAACGGCCAGGGTGACCGGCCCGGCCCGCCCGCCGCGAGCGGCGGACGCGCCCCAGGCGACCGACCGGCGGTGGCTGTCGGACCGGGGCCCAGCGACCCAGGGACCGTCGGCCGGCCCGCCATCCCAGGCGAGCGACCCGGCGTCGATGGCGGTGTGGCCACCCAGGCGGCGGTCGTCAGTCCGCTCCGGACCGCCGCGGTGAGCCCGCTCCGGTCAGGGGTCGCCAGCGCCGAGCTGCCACGGATCGTCCCCGCGGCCCCGGTGCCGACCGACCTCGAGCCCGCGGATCTCGGACGACTCAGCCCCGACGACGACGAACCGTCCCTGCCGGACGAGGCGAGCGCGCTCGTCGTCGAAGCGGCGCAGGCGCCGACCGCCCAGGTCGAGGCGGCGGCGGATCAGGTCCTCCACGTGCGGTTCACGCTCGGGACCGGGACGGAGGGCGCGATGGAGACGTTCCGCCAGGTCATCCGGTCGCATCCCGGTGGGACGCGGGTCGTCCTCCACGTCCCCGGTGGCCGCGGTGGCGGTGAGCTCCCGATGGAGCTCCGACTCGGGGTCGCGTACGACGCCGAGCTCCTCGCCGAGGTCGGCCGGCGTCTCGGGCCAGGCGCGGTCGAGCTGCGCCTCGCTTGAGCGCGGGCTCGGACGCGGTCCGGCGCTGAGCGCGTCGTGAGGCCCGGACACCCCCGCGGTCAGTGGCCGGTGGTCGAGGCCCGCATCGCCTGGACGACCGCATAGCGATCGGTGAATTCGGCCCGGACACTGGCGATCGTCGCTGACTCGAGCAGGAGCTCATTGGCGATCTCGTTGAGGACCGCGCTCTCCTCCGCGCTGATCGAGTCATCCACGGCATCGACGAGGAAACAACAGCGCAGCAGTGCCATCCGATCGTCGAGCGAGGCGCCGTCCACCCACTGGCGGGTCACGACGAAGTCCTCGGTGCCGCCGAACAGGCGGCTCTGCTGCTTGGCGATCTCGACGACGAGCACGGCCTGCGCCTCCGGGATGCCGCCGTGCTCGACGACGATCCGCTCCATCAGCGCAGTCTCATCCGCGGTGACGACCATATCCGCGTTCGCGGCGCGGCCGAGGATGTAGGCGAAGCCGGCCAGGAACCGGGCTCGCTCCGCAGGCATCGACTCGAGCTCGCCGACGATCCGGCGGACCGTCTCGGTGTCGCCCGAAGGCGCGTCGGGCCGATCGACCACCTCGGGTTCAGGGGTGGATGAACCGCCGAAGAATCGTCGCAACGCCATCTCCTTTTGTCGCTCCTACCTGGTGCCGTACGCCGGATGGTCCGGCGGGACGGCGACGAATGTCGCGGTCGCGGTGGCCGTCACGGCATCGTCCGCGCTGAGGACCGCATCGATGATCGCGCCGCGCGGGGTCGTTCCGGCGACCCTGGCCGAGAGGTGGACCGGCCGGTCGGTCGGGGTCGGGCGGAGGTAGCGCACCGCAAGGTCGGCCGTGACGATCGACGGCGGCGCGTCGAGCCGATCCGTGCGCATCAGGTGCCAGGCCGCCGTCCACCACGAGTGGCAGTCGAGCAGTGTGGCGACGATGCCCCCGTTGAGGACCCCAGGAAACGCCTGGTGGTCGGCGTCCGGGGTCCAGTCGGCGATGAGGGCGTCGCCGTCGACCCGGCTCTTGATCCGCAACCCCGCAGGGTTGGCCGGACCGCACCCGAAGCAGATGTCGTCGGCACCGTACCGATCCTGAAGCGGGAGGTCATCCATCCGGGCGAGTCTAACGGGCTCTCGCCCAGCCGGCCCGGGAACGGCCGGGGCGGTGTGGTTGACTGGCGGACGATGGTCCCACTGTCCGTCGCGACGGCCTGCCTCTCGGCCTTCCTGGCATTCGCGGTCGAGCCGCTCGTGGGACGGCTGCTGCTGCCGACCTACGGGGGCGCGGCGGCCGTGTGGACGACCGCGCTCGTCTTCTTCCAGGGCGCGCTGCTCCTCGGCTACGCCGTTGCGCATGTCCTGATCCGGTGGCTCGGCGTCCGACGCGCGGCGTTCGCCGAGCTGGGGGTCGTCGCGCTGCCACTGCTCGCGCTCCCGGTCGCGCTGCCGGTGGCGGCCGCTCCGCCCGACGGCTGGGACACCGCCGCCTGGCTGCTCGAGGTCCTGATCGTCACCGTCGGCGCTCCGTTCGTCGCCCTGGCGACCGCGACGCCGACCCTCCAGCGCTGGCTCGCTGCCGCCGGAGGTGCCGCGGCCCGACACGGTGCCTTCCGCCTGTTCGCTGCCGCCAATGTCGGGAGCCTCGTCGGTCTGCTCGCCTACCCGACGCTCATCGAGCCGAACCTCGACCTCGACGCCCAGGCCCGGCTGTGGGCCGCCGGCTACGTCGTCTTCGGGCTGCTGGTCGCGGTCGGGGTGGTCGTCGTCGCCCGGCGGGTGCCGCTCGATGGGCCTCGCGATGGAGCGCAGGACGAAGCGCACGACGAACCCCCGACCTGGCGCGTACGGCTCGGCTGGATCGCGCTGGCCGCGATCCCGGCCGGGGCCGTCGTGGGTTCGACCGCCCGACTGACGATCGACGTGGCGGCGGTGCCGCTCCTGTGGGTCGTCCCCCTTGCGATCTACCTGGTGACGTTCGTGCTCGCCTTCGCCGGCCGACGACCCATCGGGGCCCGGCTCGCGGGTCTCCTCCTTCCGCCGCTCGTCCTCGGCGTCGTGATCAGCCTCTTCGGCGGGGAGTCCGTGCCGCTCGGGCTGGCGTTCGCGGTCGTGCTCGGGGCGCTCGCCTGCGCCGGCGTCGTGTGCCACGCCCGGCTCGCCGCGATCAGACCGGCTCCGGAGCGCCTGACCGAGTACGACCTCGCGATCGCCGCCGGGGGAGCGCTCGGCGGGCTGCTCGCCGGTCTGGTCGCCCCACTCATCCTGCCGGTCCCGATCGAGGGCGCGATCGCGCTGGTGCTGGCCCTCGTCGTTCGGCATGGCGCGATCGGCCCGGCCGAGGTGGTGGACGGAAGCACGGGAGCGGCCAGCGCCCCCGTCGATCGGCGTCAGGCGACCGGGCTCGGGCGGCTGACCGGGAGCCTCCGGCGGACGCCGTTCCTCGCGGGCTACGCCGTCGTGGCGGTCGCCATCGTGATGGGCCTCGCCTGGCTGGGCGTGCAGCTCGACGCCGGGGTGGTCCTGGCGGTCCTCATCCTCGGGCTCCTGCTCGGACTGGTTCGCTGGCCGATCGCCTTCGCGGCGTCGGTCGGCGCCGTGCTTCTCCTCTCGCTCGTCCTGCTCCCGCCGTCGCTGCTCTCGGTCCGGACGTTCTACGGCGAGCGCCGGGTCGTCGAGGATGGAGCCGGCCGGCACGGTCTCCTCAGCGGGACGACGATCCAGGGGATCCAGCACTACCGACAGCTCGACCGCCGGGACGAGCCGATCGGTTACTACCATCGCGGTGGGCCGCTCGCCGATGTCGTCGAGGCGGTCCAGGCCGCCAGGCCCGTGGCCCGGATCCAGGTCGTCGGCCTCGGTGTCGGGGCGCTCGCCGCGTATGGTCGGGCGACCGATGCGATGACGTTCTACGAGATCGATCCGGCGGTCGTGACGATCGCCCGCGATCCGCGGCTCTTCACGTACCTTGCCGACTCGGCAGCATCGATCGATGTGGTCGTCGGAGATGGCCGGCTCGGGCTGGCGGCCGCTCAGCCCGGCACGGCCGACCTGGTCGTCATCGATGCGTTCAGCTCGGATGCGATCCCGGTCCATCTCCTGACCCGCGAGGCGATCGAGCTCGATCTCGCCCGGCTTCGTCCCGGCGGCGTCATCGCGTTCAACGTGTCGAACCGCTACGTCGACCTCGAGCCGGTGCTCGCTGCCGCGGTCCGCGAACTCGGGCTCGCGGGCCTGGCCAGGGTCGACGACCCGCCGCCGGACGACGCCGATGCCGACTCGAGCCACGTCGTCGTCATCGCCCGCGACCCGGCCGACCTCGAAGCGCTCACGACGCTCCCCGGATGGCGCGCTCTTGCTCCGCCAGCGGCGCGAGCGTGGACGGACCGGTGGAGCGACCTGCTCGGGGCGCTCATCGGTCGCTGAGGTCGACCCCCGACGGACAAGACGAGACCCCGGCCGTGGATGTCGACCGGGTCTGGTGCGGGGACGATCCCTTAGACGGACTTGCCGACAGTGGACAGGATCTTGCTGACCTGACCGCCGAGAAAGAGCAAGGCGATGATGGCGACGATCGCGATGAGTGCGAGGATGAGTGCGTATTCGGCGAGGCCCTGGCCTCGGTCGGAGTCGCGCGCGGCGAAGACGCTCGAGACGTACGAGTAGGCGCGGAGAAACACCGGGTTCACCTCCTTTCGGTCGTGATTCGACGCCAAGGGTGGCTGAGCCTGATGGCTTCGGGCGATGGGACCTTAGTCCGGGCCGCCGCTCCGCTCCGCTTCGTGCCGGAGCCGATCGGCGATGCCGAGCGGCCGGCGGATCAGCCGGTGGTAGACCTTCTGGCACGGCACGCAGCGACGGTCGCGCGGGATGTCCTCGCTGTATGACCGGATGAGGTCGACGCCATCGCTGGCGAACGCACGGCCGCAGGCGGCCGCCAGGCGCCCGTCGTGACGATCGGCGACCGCCAACCAGTGCCAGGCGCCCCGACTCGTCTGTGGGCGGACCCATCGCTGCACGTCGCGAAGCCTACCCCGGCGGCCACGTCGGAGGCGCTCGCGGCGGAGACCGCGCTGGACCGACTCGCCGAAGGGCGATCGATGGTGCCGAAGCCGGGACTTGAACCCGGACGGCCTTGCGGCCAACGGTGTTTGAGACCGTCGCGTCTGCCAGTTCCGCCACTTCGGCCCGTGGCCGCGCCATCGTAGCCGCTCGGAACCGGTTCCGAGGCCGGGACGTCTGGCCGTCCGACGATGCTAGACTCGCCGCGCCTCATCCCAGCCGTCCGGAGGTGGCCCCCGAGCGTGGAGGAACCTCGACCGAGCGTGGACGAGCCCCGCCCCAGCGCGGCGGTCGACGACCCGGTCCAGCGCCGGGATCTGATCCTCATCGAGCGCGCCCGGTCGGGCGACCTCGGGGCGTTCAACGACCTCGTCGAGCTCTACCAGGACCAGCTCTTCGCCCTCGTCGCCCGGATGGTCCCGGACCGCGACCAGGCCTCCGACGCCGTCCAGGAGGCGTTCTTCTCGGCGTATCGGAACCTCGCCGGGTTCCGCGGCGGGAGCGTCAAGTCGTGGCTGAACCGGATCTGCGTCAACGCGGCGATGGATGCCCAGCGGGCACGGAAGCGGCGACCTGTCCAGCCGTACCCCGAGTTCGACGATGAGAGCTGGCAGCCGCCGGCCGGTGAGGACGCCGACCCCGAGCGTCAGGTCATGACCGCCGAGCGTGAGCGGGTCCTGTCCGACGCCCTGGCCCGGATCACCGACGACCAGCGCGCTGCGATCGTGCTGTTCGATGTCCATGGCTACGACTACGCCGAGATCGCGGCGATGACCGGGGTCTCGCTCGGGACCGTCAAGTCCCGGATCCACCGCGGCCGCCTCGGATTGCGCGGCCTCCTCGAGGACCGGATGGAACTCTTCCGTGGCTGAGGTCGTCTGAACGCCGTGTCGAACCTGCCTCACACCCGTCCCGACCACGACGAGACCCTGATCGCGCGCCTCGCCGTCGACGACTTCGCACACGGCGACCCGGAGCGTGATCGGGCGATCGCGCTGACCGCCGACTGTCCCGCCTGCGCCGAGCTCGTGGACGACCTGCGGACGATCGCCGACGCTACTGCCGCGCTCCCAGCGCCGCGTCGCTCGCGCGACTTCCGGCTGACCGAGGCCGATGCCGCCCGACTGCGTCCCATCGGCTGGCGCGGCGCGCTGGCCCGACTCGCGTCGCCCGACTTCGCCTTCACCCGACCGCTGGCCGCGGGGCTGGCCACCCTCGGCGTCGCCGGATTGCTGCTCGTCTCGCTGCCCTCCAGCCTCGGCGGTTCGGCCGCGTCGATGCCGGAGGCCGCTCAGGCCCCGGCTGACGGGAACGCCGCCGGAGGTCCTTCGGCGGCGCCTCCGTTCGTGGCCCCGTCCAGCGCGCTGGCGCCCGCACTCGCCCAACCACAGCCCGCCGCGACGGCGCGGGACACCGTCGGCACGGGCGCGGCGCCCGCGGCCGGCGCGCCGTCCGGTGGTGCCGGCGTGACCGCGGAGGACGGCGCCGGTCCCGAGGCGACCGGCGGCACGAAGGGCGCGGCCCCGCCGGTAGTGGACCTGGGTACCGGCCCCAGCGCCCAGGCGGATGGGACGGCCGGCCGCGTCTCGGCGGCGTCCCCGGGTTCGACGACACCGGGCGGACCGACGCCGCTGGCGATCGTCTCGGTCGTCCTGCTCGCCGCCGGCATCGGTCTCTGGCTCCTGCGCTCGGTCGCTCGCCGCCTCGCCTGACCGACCCCGAACGGCCTCTGGCCCGGTGCGCCCGGGTACACTCAACGGGTCCACACCGACCGCCGCCGAGGCTCGCCGATGGAACGCCTGATGCTGCTCGACGGCAACGGGCTCATCTACCGCGGATACTTCGCGCTCCCGCCCCTGACGACGTCCAAGGGCGAGCTCGTGAACGCGGTCTTCGGCTTCTGCAGCATCGTCCTGCGCGGCTTCCAGGACATCCGCCCAGACTACGTCGCCGTGTCGTTCGACCTGCCCGGCCCGACCTTCCGGCACGAGCGATTCGCCGACTACAAGGCGACCCGGACCCGGATGCCCGATGACCTGCGCGACCAGTTCCCGAAGGTCCGGGAGGTGGTGAAGGCGCTCCGGATCCCGGTCTACGAGCTCGCCGGCTACGAGGCGGATGACGTCATCGGCACCCTGACCGTCCAGGCCGAACGCGACGGGCTCGACACGACGATCGTCACCGGCGACCTCGACATGCTCCAGCTGGTGACCGCCCGGACGCGGCTGATGACGACCCGGTCGGGCGTCCAGAACACGATCATCTACGACCCGGCCCGGATCGAGGAGCGGTACGGCCTCGAGCCGTCCCAGATGATCGACTTCAAGGCGCTCAAGGGCGACTCGACCGACAACATCCCAGGGGTCCCGGGCGTGGGCGAGAAGACGGCCGCCAAGCTCATCCAGACGTACGGCAGCCTCGAGGGGGTCTTCGACCGGATCGACGCGGTCACGCCCGAGAAGCTCCGTCTCGCCCTGACCGAGGCGCGCGAGCGCGTGCTTGAGAGCCGCGAGCTCATGACGATCCTCCGCGACCTGCCGGTCGCGCTCGATCTCGAGGCCGCCCGGCTCGGCGAGTACGACCGGGAGGGGGTCATCCGGCTCTTCCGCGAGTACGAGTTCCGGACGCTCATCGAGCGCCTGCCGGCGCTCAGCGGCGAACGGGCCGACGAGACGATCGAGGCGCTCCGCTCGGCCGACGGCGACGAACCGATCCGGGCGGCCCAGGTGGCCGGACGACCGACCGGCTGGGGCCCCGCACCCGCCGGCGGCGGCCGTGGCCGGGCCGCCGGCGGTGGCGGGCTGATCGGTGAGGGCACGGGCCTCCAGCTCTCGCTCGACTTCGGGGCCATGGACGGCGCGGCGCGATCCACGACCGGCGGCGGGAACGTCGCCGGGGCCGAGGGAGGCGACGGACCCGCCGTGGCCGTGGTGGCGCGGGCCGCGTCCGGTCCGATCGAGCCAGCCGGCGACCTGCCGAGCGCGTTGGCCGCGGCGATCGTCGATCCGGGCGGTCGCATCGAGCTGGTCGGCGGCGATGGGATCGACGCGCTCGAACCATGGCTCGCCGCCCAGCCGGCCGTCGGCGCGGCGCTCGTCCTCGACGACCCGCGGCCGCTCGCCGGGACCGCGCTCGCCCTCGCCGTGGCCGGGCCGGATGGGCGGACGGTGGCGGTCGAAGGCCCCGACGACGCAGCCCGCCTTCGTCACCTCGTCGAGCGGCTCGACCGCCCGCTCGTCGCCCACGAGGTCAAGCCGCTGCTCGTCGCCCGGTTCGCCGAGGATCCGGCGGCGCGGCCATCGACGATCGGGTTCGACACCCAGGTCGCGGCGTACATCCTCAACGCCAGCCTGCGCAGCCAGACGATCGCCGACGTCGTGGCCGAGCAGCTCGATCTCATCCTGCCGCCGGCGGTCGAGCTGCCGTCGTTCGCCCGGGCCGGACTCGAGGCGCTGTCGGCGATCGCTACGAGCGCACCGCTCGGCGTGGCCCTCGAGCGCGAAGGGCTCGATCGGCTGTTCCGCGAGATCGAGTTGCCCCTCATCACGGTGCTCGCCCGGATGGAGGCCGTCGGGGTCGCCCTCGACCGGGAGGCGCTCGCGACGCTCGAGGTCGAGTTCCGTGCCGAGATCGAGCGGCTCGAGCGGGAGATCTACGCCAGCGTCGGCCACGAGTTCAACCTCGGCAGTCCCAAGCAGCTCGAGCAGATCCTGTTCGTCGAGCTCGACCTGCCGAAGGGCAAGCGGACGAAGACGGGCTATTCGACCGACGCATCGGTCCTCGAGGAGCTTCGGGCGGCCCATCCGATGGTCGAGGGCCTGCTCGAGTGGCGGACCTATACGAAGTTGCGCTCGACCTACGTCGAGGCGCTCCCGAACCTCATCGCTTCGGACGGCCGGCTCCACACGACCTTCCATCAGGCGGTCGCGGCGACCGGCCGGTTGTCATCGTCCGATCCGAACCTCCAGAACATCCCGATCCGGACCCCGCTCGGCCGACGGATCCGGCGCGCGTTCGTGGCCGGTGGTCCCGAGGTGACCCTCGTCGCCGCCGACTACTCGCAGATCGAGCTCCGGATCCTCGCCCATGTCTCGGGCGACGAGCACCTGCGGGACGCCTTCGCCCGGGGCGTCGACATCCACCGCGAGACGGCCGCCCGGGTGCTCCACAAGGCGCCCGAGGAGGTGACCGCCGACGAGCGCTCGATGGCCAAGATGGTCAACTTCGGGATCGCCTACGGGATGAGCGACTTCGGCCTGTCGAGCCGAGCGGGGATCCCGCGCAAGGAGGCACAGGACTTCATCAACACGTACTTCGCGACGTACTCCGGGATCAGCTACTACATGCTCCACATCAAGGAGTCCGCCCGACAGGAGGGGTTCGTCTCGACGCTGCTCGGCCGGAAGCGCCAGATCCCCGAGCTCCAGGCCCGCAACCCGAGCCTCCGCGCGGCCGGCGAGCGGATGGCCATCAACATGCCGATCCAGGGCACCGCGGCCGACATCATCAAGATCGCGATGATCCGGCTGGCCGAGCGCCTGGCCGACGGCGGCTTCCGGTCGCGACTGCTGCTCCAGGTCCACGACGAGCTGCTGCTCGAGGTGCCGCGCGACGAGGTCGATCGCCTCGTCCCGCTGCTGCGTTCGACGATGGAGTCGGCGCTCACGCTCGATGTGCCGTTGACCGTCGATGTGAAGGTCGGCGACGACTGGGAGTCGATGACGCCGCTGACCCGGGCGGATGCGATCGCGGCCGAGGCCGACGAACCGGTGGAGGCTCCGCTGGCCGGTGCCTGAGCTGCCCGAAGTCGAGACGGTGGCCCGGGACCTGCGGCCGCGCCTCGTCGGAGCGACGATCGTCGGTGCCCGCTGCTCCTGGGCGAGGACGCTCCGATCCCAGGATCCCGAGACGTTCGCCAGGGACGTGGCCGGCCGGACGGTCCTGGCCGTCGGCCGGCGGGCGAAGCTGCTCGTCGTCGACCTGTCCGGTGACGCGGCCCTGACGATCCACCTCAAGATGACCGGCCAGCTGTTCGTCGTCCCGGCGTCGGCGCCGGAGGACCCGTACGTCCGGCTCGTCCTCGAGCTGGCCGACGGACGTGAGCTCCGGTTCCGCGACATCCGCAAGTTCGGCAAGATCGGGCTGTATCCGCGCGATCCGACGACCGGCGAGCTGGTGACCGAGCCGGGCGGTGCCGCCGTCTTCGCCGGTCACGGGCCGGAGCCGCTCGATCCGACCTTTACCCTTCGGGCGTTCCGCGCCCGACTGCGCGGACGCTCGGGTCGGCTCAAGCCGCTGCTCCTCGATCAGTCGTTCATCGCCGGTATCGGGAACATCTACGCCGACGAGGCGCTGTGGACCGCCCGTCTGCATCCACTCCGGTCGGCGCGGACGCTCCGACGAGCGGACGAGCGCCGCCTGTACGAGGCGATCCGGTCGATCCTCGCCGAGGCGGTCGAGCGACGCGGCTCGTCGATCGACGACTACACGGCGCCCGACGGCGACGGGGCCATGCAGGACCGGCTCAACGTCTACCAGCGCCTCGGCCAGCCCTGCCCGCGCTGCGGGCGACCGATCCGACGGATCGTCATCGGCGCCCGGGCGACCCACTTCTGCTCGTGGTGCCAGCGGCTGTCGGCGGCCGACCGGAAGGCGGCCGCGCGGATCCTTGCCACGATCACCGGCGGACCGTCCGGGCGCAGCGGCGGGCGGTGGACCGAGCTGGCCGGGGAGGGGACCGTCGGGCTCACCCCGTCGGAGGCGGCCCGCGCCGCCGACCGGCTGCGGACCGAGCGGACCAAGCGCGCCGCGGCGAGCCGGCGCGCCGCGGCTCGAGCGGCGATGGGGACCGGTGCGGCGGGCTCCGGCGCGTCCGGATGAGCCTCCTGCGGTTCGACCGGGTCGGCCGCGAGATCGGCACGTTCGTCATCCTCGACGAGGTGACGGCCGCGGTCGCGCTCGGCGACCGGATCGGCCTGGTCGGGCCGAATGGCGCCGGCAAGACCACGCTGCTTCGGCTCGCCGCCGGGTCCGGACGAGCCGGACCACGGCACGGTGGCCCGGAAGCGCGGCCTCAGCCTCGGGCTGCTCGCCCAGGAATCCCACTTCGACGCGGCGTTCATGGCCGCGCCGGACCTGCGGAGCGCCGTCCGGACCGGCGCCGCCCACCTGGACTCGATGGCCGCCGAGCTGGCCGAGCTGGAACGGGCGCACCGCGTCACCGATCACGTCTATGCCGATCTCCAGCACCGCTACGAGGTCCTGGGCGGCTACACCCTCGACCAGCGCGTCGACGCGACGTTGTCCGGGCTCGGCTTCGTCCGCGACGAGTGGGCGAAGCCGCCGTCGGCACTGAGCGGCGGCGAGCAGACGCGGGCCGCGCTGGCCCGGCTGGTCGTCGCGGATCCCGAGCTGCTGATGCTCGACGAACCGACGAACCACCTCGACCTCGACGCGCTCGAATGGCTCGAGGAACACCTCCGGCGGCGGCACGGCTCGCTCATCGTGGCGAGCCACGACCGGGCGTTCCTGGATGCCACCGTCAGCCGGGTCTGGGAGCTGCGCGACCGGCGTCTGACCGTGTTCCGCGGCGACTACAGCCAGTACCGTCGCCAGCGCGACGAGCGCGACACGCGGCTGGGCAAGGATGTCGAGACGCAGGCCGAGGCGATCGAGCGCGAGAAGGAGCTCGTCCAGCGCTACCGGAGCCATCGCAAGTTCTCGAAGATGCACGAGCACGAGGCCCGTCTCGAGCGCCTCCAGTCCGAGCGGATCGAGTCCCCGCAGACCGCCCGCAAGCTGAAGCTCCGGACGACCGCACTGACCGGGGCCGGACCGAGCCGGTCGGGCGAGATCGTCGTCCGGGCCGAGGACCTCGTCGTCGGTTACCTGCCGCGTCTCCGGCGCGAGTTCGCAGACGGCGCGACCGACGACCGCGGCGCGACGGAGCTGGGCCTCCCGCCGCCGGGCGAGCCCTTCATCGTGGCGCGGGTGCCGTTCCTCGCCGCCCAGCGCGGAGAACGGATCGGCATCGTCGGCCCGAACGGCGCGGGCAAGACGACGCTCCTGCGGACGATCGCCGGTGAGCTACCGCCGCTCGATGGCGTCCTGACGCTCGGTGGCGGCGTGTCGATCGGCTACCTCGCCCAGCTCCGCGGCGCGGCCATCGCGGGCACCACCGTGCTCGACGCGATCCTCGAGGCGATCCCGATCACGGCCGGCGAGGCGCGCGGCTATCTCGCCCGATTCCTGTTCCGCGGCGACGATGCCTTCAAGGAGGTCCGTACGCTGTCGGGCGGCGAGCGGTCCCGGCTCGAGCTGGCCCTGCTCGGGATCATGCCGGCCAACCTGCTCCTCCTCGACGAGCCGACGAACCACCTCGACATCCCCGCGCGCGAGGCGATCGAGACGTTCATGCGCGAGACCGCCGCGACGCTGCTCGTCGTCAGCCACGACCGCCGGCTCCTCGAGACCGTCTGCGAGAAGCTCTGGGTGGTCGACGGCGGAGCCGCCGCGGCGTTCGACGGCGGATACCGGGCCTGGCGGACCGCCGTCGCCGACGGCTGGACGGTGGCCGGCGCCATCGAGGCCGATGCGCGCCGGCTGCGGACCGGCGGTCGTCCGGTCGCCGGGACCGTCCGGACCGGGGCGCCAGCGCCGGTGGACCGACGAACGGTGCGGGAGGAGGGCCCGTCCGAGCGGGCGATCCCGCACCCGGACGTGGGGCGGGTGCGCCGGTCGCGACCGCAGCAGCCCGGGTGAGCCGGCGACCGGCCGCGCCCCGAAGCTGTCGAAGGAGGCCTATCGCCGGCAGAAGACGGCGCTCGACGCCGAGCTCACCCGGCTCGGCCTGCGCAAGAGCCACCTGGAGCTGGCGATGGGCGATCCGGGCGTCGCCGCCAATTTCGTCGAGCTCCGCCGCATCTCGAGCGAGCTCGCCGACGTCTCCGCCGCACTCGAGACCGCGGAGGAGTCGTGGCTCGAGCTGGAGGAACGGGCGCCATGAGCGGCGACGCCGTGGACAGCGGCGGCCTGGCCGGCGGCCCGGCCGGCGCGGCCTACCGATCGCGGCGGCCGGTCCGGATCGGTCTGACCGGGCCGATCGGCTGCGGCAAGTCGACGATCGCGGCCCGGCTCCGCGAACGGGGAGCGATCGTCATCGATGCCGACCAGGTCGCCCGTGAGGTGACGGCCCCGGGCGAGCCCGCGCTGGCGGCGATCGTCGGGCGGTTCGGGTCCGACGTCCTGGCCCCGGACGGTTCGCTGGACCGTGCGGCGCTCGGTCGGCGCGTCTTCGACGACCCCGACGAGCTCCGCGCACTCGAGGCGATCACCCACCCGGCGATCCGTCCGCGGCTGCTCATCGCGCTCGACGCCGCGGCGGGGACCGCCGCGCCCGCCGTGGTCCTCGAGGCCATCCGGCTCGTCGAGGGTGGCTATGTCGACCTGCTCGACGAGGTCTGGCTGGTCACCTGCGACGAGGCCGCCCAACGGGCCCGGCTGGCCGCCCGAGGTCTGGCGCCGGACGAGGTCGACCGACGCCTGGCGCGGCAGGCCGGCCTGGTCGATCGGGTCCGACCGATCGCGGCGCGGACGCTCGACACGAGCCGGGATCCGGCCGCGACCGTCGAGGCCGCGGACCGGGCGCTCGAGGCCGCGCTGGGTCGGACCGGCGACGCCTCGGGCTAGCGGGCTACGCCTCGGGCCAGCGGGCTACGGCGCGGCGCTCGACGTGGGCGCCGGGCTCGCGGTCGGTGCCGCACTCGGCTTCGGCGTCGGCGGGGCGCCGGCGCCCGGCGGGAACGGGACCGGGATCGGCAGCCCGTAGCGCTGGATGATCAGGTTCGTCGTCTCACCGAGGCGCGACGCGTCGACCGTCCGGTCGTCGGTCGGCGGTCGCAGCGCGAGACTGAACGCAGCCGCGCCGCTGGCCTGGAGATGGCTGATCTCCTCGGCCAGCGAGGCCGGCACCTTCATCACGTAGAAGGTCTGGCTCTTGGCCAGGACCACGAGATCCTGGTAGGTGATCTTCGTCGACTTGTCGGTGTAGAACCGACCGGCCTCGGCGAGCGCCTCGGGCACGCTGACCGTCGTCGTCACGAACACGTCGACGGTATCGCCGGGTCGAACGAGACCGCCGACGGCCCGGTCGTCGGGGACGGTCAGCGAGACCGCCCGCCAGGCCTCACTGTCCGGGGCGATCGTCTCGCCGGGGGCGAGGATCGAGAACTGGCCGCCCTGGGCCTGCGAGGCCAGGAAGTTGGCGTAGACGGGCTGGCCTTCGAGGATCGTCACGCCGGGGACGAGCCCGATGACCTTCGTCGGATCGGTGAACACGCCCTGCGCGTTCGTCGGATCGACCGGCACTTCGCGGACGGCCAGGTCCGACGCCTCGATCGGCTTGCGGGCGGGGATCTGCCGGGTGGCCACCACGATCGTCGCCGTCGCGCCCGACTGGGCGGCCTGCTGCTGGGCCTGGCTGATGAGGAAGAACGCCGCGCCGCCGGCGATGACCGCCAGGATGAGGCCCATGACGATGACGAACCGACCGCGCGAGCGGTTGTCGTTGAACTCCATCTCCATCGGGTCAGGATCCTTCCGGGACGTCGGTCGTCCATCGAGCTCGGGTCGTGCCGGACCGGCCGCGCCGAGCACAGCCTCGTCCGGCAGCACGCCGCCGGACCGTCCGATCGTGGCCTGTGGGCATGGACCGACCTAGTCGTCGGAAGTACCACGAGGGACCGAAGGTCGGCAGGCCGCCGCGTCGTGGATTCAGGGGAGGACCAGGTGGACCGGGTTGCCCCGGATGGAGGCCTGCCAGGTCGTCGTGTCGGTGGTCGTGCTGTCGAAGGTGTAGCGGATCTTCCACCAGCCACCGAGCGTGCCGGCGGGCTCCCCGGGTGGCAGCGGCGCCGTGTACGTCTTCGGGAGCGGGATCGTCAGCGTGACCCACGAGTTGTTGTACTGGCCGGTGCCGCTGATCGTCGTTCGGAGCGACGTCACGTTGGTGCCGCTCCGCGACCCGGTCGCGTTCGCGTCGGCCGTGTAGCTGAACGTGGCCGGGCTGTAGCCGGTCGCCGTCGGCTTGAGCACCTCGATGCTCGAGTTGCCCGAGGCGTCTCCGGGATCGAACAGCTGGATGACCATCGTCTTGCCGGCGTGGACGGCTTCGATCCGACCGAGGTAGAACAGGGTCGTCCCGTTGGCGACGTTGGCGTAGATGAGCATCTTGCCGAGGCCGTAGACGTAGGCCTTGTAGGTCGGGTCGCTGCTGACCGCCCGGAGCGCCCACATGTTCTCGGCGCTCGTGTTCTTCTGGTCGTTGACGTTGGCCTGGTTCGTCGTCGTGACCTGGAGCCGGTAGGTCCCGGGCGTGGTCACGCGTCGTGAACGTCCACCAGCGGTTGTGATAGGTGTCGCTCGTGCAGTCGGGCAGGCTCCAGAACGCGTGCCCCGGCCAGGTCGCCGAGTTCTCGCGGTACGTGGCGCTCTTGTCGACCTGGCGCTTGTTCTCGAACAGCGTGCCGCTCGTCGCGACGACGACGTCGTCCGAGTAGTCGAGCGGGGTCGACGCCGGGTCGGACCAGAGCGTGTAGTACGTCGACACGGCCGGCCAGCCGGCCAGGTCCCAGTTGATCCAGTGGTCGCCCGTCCCTTTCTGGTCGTCGACGGCACAGAACGTCGGGTCGTAGAGGTCGATGCTCGTACTGCCGGCCCCCGCGGGGACGTCGATCGCGTACTGGTAGCCGTTCGGGTCGTACTGGTTGTTCTGGGTCGGGTTCGGGTTGTAGTACGTCCCGTAGGCATCGCCGGCGGACCGGTTCGTGCCCTGCGCCTCGCCGGCGGCCCAGAAGAAGCCGGTGTTGTCGCCGTAGGTGCTGAGCGGGCTGCCCATCGGCACCGGCAACGTGTACTCGGCGGTCGCGACCCGGGTCACCCGCACGGTGCTCATCCCGATGATCCGCAGGAAGTAGGTCTGGAAGTCCTTGGTCACCGAGACGTCCAGCCGGCGGTTCGACTCGAGGTTCACCGCCGGGCTGACCGTGGCGCCGGTGGCGGCCGCATAGCCGTTCTTGGCCGCCTCGGCCTGGGCCTTGCTCGAGGCCGTGGCGAAGTCACCGGGCATGTACGGCACGCCGGCCAGCGCCGCGGCCTCGGCGGCGTGCTGGACGTGGAGCGAGGCATTCCACAGGTTGCCGACGTCGACCACGATCGCCAGCACCCCGAACAGGAGACCGGTCGACATCGCGAACATCACGAGGATCTGGCCGGCCCGGCGCAGGTCCCGTCCGTCGCGTTCGTTCCGTCCAGCGGGCCCGTCGGTCGCGTCGCGCCGGCCGCGCCCGCAGGCCCGGCCCGGTGCGAACCGGTCCGTCACGGCGTCGGCTCCAGGTGCATGACGGTGGTGTCGACCATCGGGATCGTCGTGTACGGCGGGTTGCCGCCGAAGAACAGGCCGAGCAGCTGGCCGAGCGGCGTCGTCGGATGGAAGTCGTAGCGGACCCGGACCCCGATGGAATCGCCGGACAGCCCGACGGCCCGGCTCGTGGCCGGCCAGCCGGCGGTGCCGATGAGGTTGCCGAACCGGTCGTACGTGTCGATCGCGCTGCCGACCGGCTTGCCGTCCGAGCCGGCCTTGAAGATCTCGATCGACGTGATGTTCTCGACGAGGATCGGATCGGTGAGCCCGCGCTGGACGGCGGCCAGGATCGTCGGGTCGACGGTGTCCGGGTACGACCCGCCGTTGCCCAGGGTCGCGCCGACGCGGGCGCCTTCGCGGACCGCGTAGGCCATCGCGGTCCGGTGGTCGTAGGCCGAGCCGAACTCGAGCATGCCCATCAGGATCATCAGGAACACCGGCAGGATCAGGACGAACTCGACGAGGGCCTGGCCGCGTACGCGCGCCCCGGAGCGCAAGCCGCCGGGTGGACGTCCGTGGCCGGACCGCTGGGGGAGCCGGTGTCCGTTCGTCACTGCTTCGGCTCCATCCGGAGCGAGGCCCCGTCGGACACCGGCCAGGTCCGCCCCGACCCGATCGGCGTGATCCCGGCGTAGAGGTAGCCGATCCGGACGCCGACGACGTCGAGCCCCTCGGCGAGCGAGTCGTGCCGATCGGCCTGGGCGTAGCCCTCGCTGCCGACCAGCGAGTACGGCTCGCTCTCCGAGCCCGGGCAGTCGAGCGTGCCGACCCGGACGTACTCGTTGATCGCGCCGACGATCGGGTCCCCGTTGGCGTCCGACTTGTAGATCTTCACCGACGTCACCCGCGACTTGTCGATCGGTGCGGTCAGCGCCCGTTCGACCGCCTTGAGGATCGAGCAGTCCGCGCCATCGACGCCGCCGGCCTGGGCCGCCGCGCTGACGCCCTGACGCGCGGCGTACTGGACCGTGAGGATGTTGTTGTAGAGGAACCCGAACTCGAGCACGCCCATCATCAGCAGCACGAAGATCGGCAGCGTGAGGGCGAACTCGACCAGGCTCTGGCCGGAGCCGTCGGTCCGCCCGACGCTCCATCGACGGCGCTTCCCGCGCACCATCCCACGCGTCCTCTCCAGGTCGGCCGACGGCGCGCTGTCCGGTCCGCGCACGCGCCACGTCGGCGCCGGCCGCGAGCATGGCATCGCCTGCGCCGGAACCCGAGAGGCGGATTAGTCCCGAGCGCGGCTCGCGTTCGTACGGGAGGCGCGTCGGTGCACCACCCGGGATCGGGTCCCGCGGGCCTGTCGCGACCAGAACGGGTGTTCGATATCGGGCGAATCCTGTATCCTTGGCCGATGCCCGACTTCAAGCTGGTGGCCGACTTCCAGCCGACCGGCGATCAGCCTCAGGCGATCGACCGCCTGGCCGACGGACTGTCGAAGGGTCTCCGGCACCAGACGCTGCTGGGGGCGACCGGGACGGGCAAGACGTTCACGATCGCGAAGGCCATCGAGCGCCACCAGAAGCCGACGCTCGTCCTGGCCCACAACAAGACGCTTGCCGCCCAGCTCTACGCGGAGTTCCGCGAGTTCTTCCCGGACAACGCGGTCGAGTACTTCGTCAGCTACTTCGACTACTACCAGCCCGAAGCGTACCTGCCCCGCTCCGACACCTACATCGAGAAGGACTCGAGTCGGAACGACGAGATCGACAAGCTCCGCCACGCCGCGACCCACGCGTTGTTCGAGCGGCGCGACGTGATCATCGTGGCGAGCGTCAGCTGCATCTACGGGCTCGGGGCGCCGGTCGACTACGGAGCGACGGTCCTCCGGCTCCGGCGCGGCGGTCAGTACCGGCGCGATGCCGTCCTGCGCCACCTGGTCGATCTGCAGTACCAGCGCAACGACCAGGCCCTCCAGCGGGCCCGCTTCCGCGT
Source organism: uncultured Chloroflexia bacterium (assembly GCA_963783135.1). Taxonomy (GTDB): domain Bacteria; phylum Chloroflexota; class Limnocylindria; order Limnocylindrales; family CSP1-4; genus Chersky-267. The sequence goes on from CAWAMH010000007.1 coordinate 439,686, forward strand.
GCGTGGCGACACGCTCGAGATCGGACCCGCCTCGGACGATCGGATCGTGCGGGTCGAGTTCTTCGGCGACGAGGTCGAGCGGATCACCGAGGTGGACCCGCTGACCGGCGAGCTCCTCGCCGAGCGCACCGACCTCAACGTCTACCCGGCGACCCACTTCGTGACCCCGGGCGACAAGCTCAAGGAGGCGCTCGTCGACATCGAGGCCGAGATGGAGCTCAGGGTCGGCGAGATGGAGGCCCAGGGTCGGGTGCTCGAAGCGGCCCGTCTCCGCCAGCGGACGACGTTCGACCTGGAGATGATGCGCGAACTGGGCTACTGCTCCGGGGTCGAGAACTACAGCCGCCACCTGGCCCGGCGGGCGGCCGGCTCACGGCCATGGACCTTGCTCGACTACTTCCCGCCGGACTGGCTGCTCGTCGTGGACGAGAGCCATATGTCGATCCCCCAGGTCGTGGGCATGTACAAGAACGACCGGACCCGGAAGGAGATCCTGGTCGACTTCGGGTTCCGGCTGCCGTCCGCGCTCGACAACCGGCCGCTCACGTTCGAGGAGTTCGAGGCGACGGTCCGCCAGGCGGTCTACCTCAGCGCGACGCCCGGCCCCTACGAGCTCGAGAAGAGCGAGCGGGTCGTCGAGCAGCTCATCCGGCCGACCGGTGTCGTCGACCCGGGGATCACCGTCCGGCCGACCGAGGGCCAGATCGACGACCTCCTCGAGGAGATCCGCAAGCGGGTCGAGCGCGGCGAGCGGTCGATCGTGACGACCCTGACGAAGAAGATGGCGGAGGACCTCGCCGACTATCTGCGTGAGCTCGGGGTCAAGGTCCAGTACCTCCACAGCGAGGTGGACACGCTCGAGCGGGTCCAGATCCTGCGCGATCTGCGCCTCGGGGTCCACGACGTCCTCGTCGGGATCAACCTCCTCCGCGAGGGCATCGACCTGCCCGAGGTGACCCTCGTGGCGATCCTCGACGCGGACAAGGAGGGCTTCCTGCGCAGCGCCTGGTCGCTCATCCAGATGATCGGCCGCGCGGCCCGCAACATCGGCGGCGAGGTCGTGATGTACGCGGACCACGTCACCGAGTCGATGCAGGCTGCCATCGACGAGACGAACCGCCGGCGCGAGGTCCAGCAGCGCTACAACGTCGAGCACGGGATCGAGCCGACGACGATCGTCAAGGAGATCCACGACATCAACGAGCGGCTCCGGTCCGTCGCGGAGACGAGCGAGGTGTACGTCGCCGGTGCGGTTGCCGGTCGCTACGGCCCACGCGACCTCGGGGCCCAGAGTGTCGCCCAGATCGAGGCCCTGGTCACCCGGATGGAGGCCGACATGCGCGCGGCCGCCAAGAACCTCGAGTTCGAACGAGCCGCGATCCTCCGCGACGAGGTCCAGCAGATCCGGCTCCGGGTCCTCGAGGAGGACGCCTCGGCCGAGGTCGCGCGGGCCGCCGAACGCGCCGGGCGGGACGGGGCGGCCGCCAGGGGCGCTGCCGGATCGCGCGCGACGTCGACCCGGCGACCGGGCCAGCGGGCGCCCGCCGCGACCGCGCCGACGCTCGAGGTGACGACGGTCACGGTCCTGCCGGCCTCGACCGAGGAACCGTCGGAGGCGCTGGCGGAGCCGTCGGCGGCGACCGCAGCCGACTGGCTGCCGGGGATCAAGGACGAACACGACGACGATGGCGGCTGGCAGGCCCGCTGGCTCGACCGGCCGACCTGGGACCGGACGGTGACGCCGAACGTCGTCAAGCGGACCGGGAGCCGCCCTCCGCGCCGACGGCGCTGACCGTCCGGTCCGGTCGGATCGGGGTCAGGCCAGGATCGGCTCGAGACGAGCCCGGAGGCGGCCACGGGCACGGCACAGGAGCGCCCGCGATGCGAGCTCGGTCCGCCCGAGGTGGACCGCGATCTCCCGGCCGCGGTAGCCGTTGGCGGCCAGGACGACCGCCTGCCGGTCGGCTTGCGAGACCTCGCGCAGGGCATCGGCCAGGGCGAGGTCCCGCTCCCGGTCGAGGGCGGCGGTTTCGGGGCAGGGCAGGGGCGTCGGGGCGGCGAGGCGGCCGGCGGATCGTTCGGCCGTCTGGCGGCGGCGCGCCCGGCTGATCGCCAGGTTGCGACCGACGGTCATCGCCCAGGCGGCCGGCCGATCCGGCACGCGGCCGGCCCGCGCTTCCAGCAGCAGTCGGAGGGCGACCTCCTGGACGAGGTCCGCCGCCTCCTCGGGGTCGTGGGTGAAGGATGTCAGCGCACGCTCGAGCGCCGGTCCGTGCTCCTCGAGATAGGCCACGACGATCGCGTCGCCGTCGAGCTGGGTCTCCATCGGAACCTCCGCAACCGGCCGTTCGGCCGCTTGGGCAGGTATGCGGGGAGCCGATATCCCGGGTCATGAGGCGGGCGTCCCGGCGCACCGGGAAGACGACCGGGAACTCGACGGCGATCCGTCCGGCGACTCCGAGCCGGGGTCAGCCCGCTTCGTTCGGATCGACCCCCAGCCCGGCCTCGCGGGCGCGGACGATCGCGCTGGCACGATCGACGACCTGGAGCTTGTTGAGGATCGCCGAGACGTGGTTGCGGACGGTCTTGAGGCTCAGACCCAGCCGCTCGGCGATGCGTGCGTTCGAATCGCCCCGGGCGATGAGCTCGAGGACCTCGAGCTCGCGCTCGGTCAGCTCCGGGAAGGCATCCGAACCCGGTCCGCGCGTCCGCGGTGCCGTGAACAGGGCCATGAGTCGTCGGGCCACGCCCGGTCCGAAGATCGCCTCGCCGGCCGCCGCCGCGACGATCGCCCGATGGAGCTCATCGTGGTCGGCACCCTTGAGGACGTAGCCCCGGGCGCCCGCTCGCATCGCCGCGAAGACCGACTCGTCGTCGTCCGACATCGACAGGACGAGGACGGCGATGTCCGGGTCCGTGCTGACGATCCGGCGCGTCGCCTCGATCCCGTGCACGACCGGCAGCTGGAGGTCCATGAGCACGACATCGGGCTTCAGGGCGACGGCAAGATCGACGGCGGTCTTTCCGTCGCTCGCTTCACCGACCGGCTCGGTCTCCGGCAGGCTGTCGAGGAGCGCCCGGATGCCGTCCCGGAAGAGCGGGTGGTCGTCGACGATGAGGACCCGGATCGTGCTCATCCGCTCATCCTGCGCCGAGCGGGATCCGCGCGTCGACCCGCGTGCCACCGGCCTCGTCGCGGGCGATCGTGCACAGCCCGCCGAGCTCGGCGGCGCGCTCGCGCATCGATGCCGTCCCGACCCCCATCCGCCACCCGATCGGCAGACCCACCCCGTCATCGACGACCACGACGCGCAGGTCGTCGTCGACGTCGATCGTCACCCGGCACGTCGTGGCCTGGGCGTGACGTACGGCGTTCGTCATCGCCTCGACAGCGATCCGGTAGGCGGCGACCTCGGTCGCGGCGCTCAGGGACGGGAGCTCCGCAGGCCCGCTGACCTCGATCCGGGGCGGGACGTCGTCCGGTCCGGTCCGGTCGACATCGAACCCGTCCGCGCGACGTCGGACCGCTTCGACCAGGCCGACCTCGTCGAGCGCCGGCGGTCGGAGCTCGCTCGCCATCCGGCGGACCTCGGCGATCGCGGCCTGGGCCTCGCCGGTCACCTGGTCGAGAAGCGCCTCGGCGGCCGTCGGATCGTCGCGGACCTGGCGTCGGGCGATGCCGAGCTTCACGGTCATCGCCGCCAGCGACGGCCCGAGCCCGTCGTGGAGGTCGCGCCGGAGCCGACGCCGCTCGTCCTCGCGCGCCACCACGAGCGCCTCGCGCGACTGGCGGAGGACATCGATCTCGAACAGTCGGTCACGGACGACGGCGACCGCGAGTGCGATCGGGATCGGGATCGCGATGAGCGCGAGCGCCGGTCGGGGCACGATCGGCCGGCCGGTCAGCGCGACCGGGACGACGACGAACGCCAGCGTCGCCAGGCCGGCCGCCCCGAACGCGATCGCGATCCAGCGGACGTCGTGGCGGAGCTCCGGTCCCGCCCTCCGGAAGGCGGCCACGGTCCCGATGAGCGCCAGGGTCAGCACCACGCCGACGACGGCCGATTGGATGCTCGCCCAGGTGCCGATCCAGACGAGGGTCGAGGCGGTCGTCAGCCGGCTGATGAGCACGCCGACGACGAGCGCCAGCGGAGGCAGGAACCACCCCAGCCGGACCAACCGCGAGCGACGGACCGGATCTGCCCGGGCCTCGAACACGAGCACGATGTGGAGCGCGGCGGACCAGAACAGCAGGTTCAGCGGGCCGGTCAGCATGAACGCGGCCAGCGGCGGCCCGCCGCGGACGAGGTCGGTCGGGGTGAGTCCGAGCTGCCACGGCAGGGTGCTCGCGAGGTTCCCGATCGAGCCGACGACGAGGACGCGCGCGACGACCAGGTCGCTGCGCCGGGCGGCGATGAACACCGACACGAGCACGAGCAGGCCGAGGAAGACGATGAGCGGCCAGCCCTCGGCCAGGACCCGGCCGACGGGGAACGGGCCAGGCTGGACCTCGAGCGCCGTCGGCGCACCGGCACGAAGGGCGTCGATGCGGAGCGTCTCGCTCGGTGGCGGCGCGGTCGGGCCCGGCTCGAACGGGCGGAACGCGGCGTCGGCCCAGGTCTCGAGCGATCGTCCGTCGATCGCGGCCACGACGTCGCCGTCGAGGAGCCGGCGGTCCGGTGGCAGGGTGTCCGGCGCGACCGACAGGACCGTCGCGCCGTCGGCGGCCCAGTCCCAGTGATCGATCGAGACGTACGCCTGCTCGTCCGGGACGGCGAGCCGGGCGCCGATCGACACCACGAGGACCCCGAGCGACAGGACGAGCACCGCAACGGTCAGCGCGCCCCATGGCGACGGGCCTCGATCCATCCACCCTCCCAGACGCCGATCCGTGGCGTCCGAACGAGGATAGTCCCGGGTATCGCCCGGCGGTGGCCGAACCGGGCCGCCTCCGGGCGCGACGTCGGCCGGCGCGTCGTCGCGGCAAGGGATTCCCGGACTCAGCCTGGAGGAGGGGCCTTCGAGCGCCTGGCGCGAGGCTTGGGGGGAGGCTTCACCGGCCGCTTCACCGGTTCGCTGGCCGGGGGCTCGCTGCCAAGGCGCTCCCCGACAAGGCTGAGGAAGCCCATCAGGACGACGTGGACCTGATCGTCTCCGGGCAGCGCCAGGTAGGCGTCGTCGGTCAGGTCGCTCCCCGAACGGACAAGCTCCAGCGAGGGGCGCGACAACGACGGGAAGCGGTCGGTGGCTCCCTCGGCCCGGACCGCCGACCAACCGGTCCGGGCGAGGCTCAGCTGATCCGGACCGCCACGCTCGAGGTCGGCATCGGCCAGGACCTGGATCGCGGTCACATGGAGCGGTTCATCGGGCGTGCGACGTCGGCGGACCTCACCGATCAGCGCGTCGATACTCACGTGGGACGCCTCCGACTCCGGGTGCCCGACCAGGCGTCAGAGAGCATACGAGGCGGGGACCTGGCGCCGCCCGGGCGATCGAGCGATCGGCCGGCGCATCGTAGCGGCCATGGACCCGGCCCATCGCCAGGTCGTACCATCGCTCGACGGCCGGGCACAGGCCCGGCCAGGGGAGGATGAGCCCAGGTGAGCGCTGGTGGTCCGAGCGCCGGCACGAACGGCTTCCTGTTCTGCGACCTGCGCGGCTACACCGCCTTCGTCGAGCACCACGGCGACCAGGCCGCCGCCGAGCTCCTGGCGACCTATCGAGCGCTCGTCCGGAGGGCCATCGCGGCCCATGCCGGCGCCGAGATCAAGACCGAGGGCGACTCGGTCTACGTCGTCTTCCCGGCGGCCAGCGCCGCGGTCGAGGCCGGGCTCGAGATCGTCGCCGCCGCGGCGGCCGCCTCGACCAAGGAGCGCCCGATCCGGGTCGGGGTCGGGATCCATGCCGGTGAGACGGTGGCCACGACCGAGGGCCTGGTCGGTGGCGCGGTCAACATCGCCGCCCGGGTGTGCGCCAAGGCCCAGGCCGGCGAGGTGTTGGTCACCGACACCGTCCGGGCCCTGACCCGGACCTACCTGCCGTATCGTACACGAGTCTCGGACAGCAGCAGCTCAAGGGCATCGCCGGGGGCATCCCGCTGTACCGGGTCGAGGCAGTCCCCAGCGCGTGCCCGGGCGCGGCTGGCCCGTCAGCTCGGCGCCCGGCGCGGCCGGGTCCTCGTCCTGGCCTCGCTCGTCGTCGTCGCCCTCCTCGCGGCGACCGGGGTCTATGCCCTCAACCGGCCGACCGACTGCCTGAGCCTGCCGCCATCGACCAAGGACGTCGTGGCCAGGATCGATCCGGCCCGCAACTGTGTCGTGGCGACCTATCCCGTGGGGCACCGGCCGGGTCCCGTCGTGGCGACGAAGGATGCCGTCTGGGTCGCAGCCGAGGATGCCTGGTTGGTGCAGCGACTCGACGACGACGGACGAGTCGCCTCCACCGTTGGCGTTCCCGGCACGGCGGCCGGGATGACTTCGACGCCGACTGGCGACGTGGTCGTCCTCATCCGTGACGATCGCACGCAATCGCTCGGGGGCGAAGAGCGAGATCGGCTCGGATTCATCATCGGTTCGACGGGTCGCGTTCGACAGTACACGCGACCCCCATCTCGCACCAGCTCCGGCTACGCGAGCGCGCCCTGGGTCGGGATCACCTATGCGAACGATCGGGTCTGGATCACCAATCCGACCACGGGCGAGGTGACCCGCATCCGGATCGCCGGAGTAGACGGCGGATCGCTACCATTCGATGTGGCCATTGGGATCGGGCCTATCGGGTCCGCCAACGGGGCCGTCTGGCTGGCCCACACCACGCAACCGACGCTCTACCAGGTCACTGATCCGGCCGTCGCTCCACGGCTCTACCCGATCGGCGGAGCCTCTGGGACGGCGGTGATGGCCACCTCGCCCGGCACGATCTGGCTCGCGCGGACCGACGGGCGCCTGACCCGATTCGATACCGCGACCGGTCGGATCGAAAGTGATGACCTTGGAGCCGTTCCGGTGGGACTCGTCGCGACCGACGACACCGTGTGGTTCGTGGATCCTAGGACGCGGACGGTCGGCCGATTCGACGTCGCGCTTCGAAGGACTGTCGAAACGTTGCCGATGGGTGGCGTCCCGGCCGGCATCGCCATCACGGCGTCGGGCGAGGTCTGGGTGACCATCCGCGAACCCTGAGGGCCACGCAAGGCTCCTCGTTCCCGTTGCGACGAGGGCTCAGGTCGGGCGACGGGCCTTTGTGCGCCTGGAGCGAGGCTTGGCGGGTGGCTTGACAAGCGGCTGGGCGGGCGGCTCGCCGCCCAGGCCTTCCCCGACCTGATCGGCGGCTGCGCGGTCTTGGAACGTCTGTTCTGTTTCGATCCGTTCGGCTACACTGAGTGGGACATGCCCCAGGACCAGATCGTCGTTCGCGGCGCGCGCGAACACAACCTTCGGGATATCACCGTCGCGTTCCCCCGCGACCGGCTCGTCGTCATCACGGGTCTGTCCGGCAGCGGGAAGAGCAGCCTCGCGTTCGACACGATCTACGCCGAGGGCCAGCGCCGCTACGTCGAGAGTCTCAGCGCGTACGCGCGCCAGTTCCTCGGCCAGATGGAGAAGCCCGACGTCGACCAGATCGATGGCCTCAGCCCGGCCATCTCGATCGACCAGAAGGGCGCCAGCCGGAACCCCCGCTCGACGGTCGGTACGGTGACCGAGATCTACGACCACCTGCGGCTGCTGTTCGCCCGGACCGGCCATCCCCACTGCCCGAACGGGCACGAGATCCAGCGCCAGACCGTCCAGCAGATCGTCGACCAGGTCCTGGCGCTGCCCGAGGGGACCCGCCTCCTCGTCCTCGGCCCGCTCATCAAGGACCGCAAGACCGAGGGCGACCGCGTCTTCGACGCTGCCCGGAAGCAGGGCTTCGTCCGGGTCCGTGTGGACGGCGAGCAGTACGACCTGGCCGAGGCCCCGACGCTCGACAAGTACAAGCGCCACACGATCGAGGTCGTCGTCGATCGCTTCGTCGTCCGGCGGGCGGACGCGCCGGAGGGAGCGGCGCGCGACAGCGACGGCCGGCCGATCGATCCGGAGACCGGCCGGCCGATCGCCGACCCGGACGCAGCGCGCCTCGCCGATTCGATCGAGACCGCGCTCCGGCTCGGCGAGGGGATCGTCGTCATCGCGCCGGCGCCGCGCGACGGCGAGCCGCTCGAGTTCGAACAGCGAAGCTACTCGGAGCGCTACTCGTGCCCGTACGACGGGTTCACGATCGACGAGCTCGAGCCCCGGAACTTCTCGTTCAACTCGCCCCACGGGGCGTGCCCGGACTGCACCGGGCTCGGGACCCGGCTCGAGATCGACCCGGACCTCGTGGTCCCGGACAAGACCCTATCGGTGTCGAAGGGCGCCCTCCTCCGGCCGTGGGCCCGGATGCCGATGGCCGATTCGTGGTTCGGCAAGGTCGCCGAGGCCGTCTGCCGGTCGCACGGCTGGGACCCGGACGTGCCGATCGGCGAGCTTCCGAAGGAGGCGTTCGACTATCTGTTGAACGCGCCGAAGGGCGAGCAGGTCGTCATCGGCTACCGCCACGAGCGCGGCGAGAACACCTACACCGCGAGCTTCGAGGGGATCATCCTCAACCTGGCCCGGCGCTACCGCGAGACCGACTCGGACTACGTGAAGGCGGAGCTCGAGCGGTTCATGGTGAGCCGGCCCTGTCCGACCTGCGGCGGCAAGCGGCTCAAGCCGGAGGTCCTCGCGGTCACCGTCGACCAGCGGAGCATCTGGGATGTCTCGACGATGTCGATCACTGACGCGCTCGCCTGGATCGAGCGGCTCCCGGACCGACTCACCGAACGCGAGAGCGCGATCGCCCGCCAGGTCGTCAAGGAGATCGCCGCACGACTCGGCTTCCTCGTCGACGTCGGGCTCGATTACCTGACGATCGACCGGACGAGCCAGACGCTGTCCGGCGGCGAGGCCCAGCGCATCCGGCTCGCGACCCAGATCGGCGCCGGTCTGATGGGCGTCCTGTACATCCTCGACGAGCCGTCGATCGGTCTTCATCAGAAGGACAATGCGAAGCTCATCGCCACCCTCACGCGGCTGCGCGACCTCGGCAACACGGTCCTCGTCGTCGAGCACGACGAGGAGACCATCCGGACGGCCGACTGGGTCCTCGACATCGGGCCCGGCGCCGGCGAGCACGGTGGCGAGGTCATCGCGAATGGACCCCTCGAGGTCCTCCTCAGCGAGCCACGCTCGGTCACCGGCGCGTTCCTGCGGGGGGACCGGGTCGTTCCCATCCCGGCCAAACGACGGAAGGGCAACGGCAAGTCGCTCACGGTTCGCGGCGCCCGCGCTCACAACCTCAAGGACATCGACGTCCGGTTCCCGCTCGGTCGGTTCATCGCCGTGACCGGCGTGTCCGGGTCGGGCAAGAGCACGCTCGTGACGGAGATCCTCTACCGCGAGCTCGCGCGTCAGCTCAACGGCGCCCGTGACGAGCCGGGTCCGCATCGCAGCCTCGACGGCGTCGACGCGATCGACAAGATCATCGAGATCGACCAGAGCCCGATCGGCCGGACGCCACGCTCGAACCCTGCGACCTACACCGGGCTGTTCGGTCCGATCCGGGAGCTGTTCGCGGGCGTCCCCGAGGCCCGCGTCCGGGGCTACAAGCCCGGACGGTTCAGCTTCAACGTCAAGGGCGGTCGCTGCGAGAACTGCAAGGGCGACGGGATCCTCAAGATCGAGATGCAGTTCCTCGCCGACGTGTACGTCCCGTGCGAGGTCTGCAAGGGCAAGCGCTACAACCGCGAGGCGCTCGAGATCCACTACAAGGGCCGCTCGATCGCCGACGTCCTCGAGATGACGATCGAGGAGGCGAACGAGGTCTTCGCCGCGGTGCCGAACGTGGCCTCGAAGCTCAAGGTCCTGTCCGAGGTCGGTCTCGGCTATGTCCACCTCGGCCAGCCGGCCACGACGTTGTCCGGCGGGGAGGCGCAGCGGGTCAAGCTGGCCACCGAGCTGAGCCGGCGAGCGACGGGCCGGACCCTGTATCTCCTCGACGAACCGACGACCGGGCTCCACTTCGCCGATGTCGAGAAGCTCCTCCAGGTCCTCCACCGGCTCGTCGACCAGGGCAACACCGTCCTCGTCATCGAGCACAACCTCGACGTCATCAAGACCGCCGACTGGATCGTCGACCTCGGACCGGCCGGCGGGTTCCGGGGCGGGCAGATCGTCGCGGAAGGGACCCCGGAGCATGTCGCCGGCGTGGCCGGCTCCGCGACCGGTGAGTACCTCGACCGGGTCCTCCGGGGCCAGCCACTCATCCCGCTGAGCGACGTCACGTTCGCGGATGAGGCGGGGCGGGGGAGTCGTGAGTCCGGCAACGGAGCCCACGAGGCGATCGCACTGCCGATCGCACCCAGCCGGAAGCGCGCCGCCGCCGGCCGCTGACGATGACCGAAGCGGCCCGGGTCCGGCGGCCGGCCCGCCACGAGGTCCCGGCGATCGACGAGCTGGCGCTCGCCGCTGCACGTGCCGGTGACCGGATGGTCGCCGCGGCATCCGAGCGGAACTCGGAGCGCTGGATCCGCGAGCTCGCCGGGGTCCCGGACCTCCTCCGCGACGGCGACCTCGGCGACGTCCGCCGGGCGGCGATCCGAGCCCGCTCGGCCTACGGCCCCAAGGACTCCGTCCGGGATGCGCTCCCCGCCGACGCCACCGAGCCGTTCCTCGAGGCGATCGACCGACTCCTCCGTGAGCTCGCCCGGTACGAGAGACACCGCACGGACTGAACCTGCGGGCTCGGCCGGTGGTCAGCTCGATCGTGCCGCGCTGAGCTCGTCGGGGCTGAACGCCTCGGCCAGGAACGTGGACGGTGCCGCCGGATCGTAGACGAGGGTCAGCGACCGTCGAGCGCGCGTCCAGGCGACATACGCGAGGCGCCGCTCTTCTTCCAGGGCACGGTCCGGGTCCTCGGCATCGTCGAGCGTTCGCTGGCTCGGGAAGCGCCCGTCGTCCATGTCGACGACCGCGACGTGATCGAACTCGAGGCCCTTCGTCGAGTGGGCGGTGGCCAGGGTGAGCGCGGCATCGTCACGGCGGAGGTGGGCCAGCGCGGCGCGACGATCGCGGACCGCCTCGACGAACGCATCGGGATCCCGGAACGGCGCTGCCCAGGCGAGGACCGAGCCGATCAAGTCGTCGAAGGGCAGGTGGTCGTCGGGTCCGTCGGCCGGACCCGGAAGCCGGCCGGTCGGCTCGCGGGCGCCGGCGCGTCGCATCACCCCGAGGCGCGCCAGCAGCAGGGCGTCCGCCGCGTCGGTGGACGTCAGCTGGGACAGGATCGCGTCGAGCCGGGGATCCTCGAGCGGCATCGGGACCCGCTCCGCGCGGAAGGCGACACCGAGCTCGAGGGCCACGGCAGCCGCCGGCAGGAGCTCGCGGTTCGTCCGGGCGAGGATCGCGCGCGTGGTCTCGTCCTCCGGCCACGTGGCGAGGACGTGCCGCACCCGCTCGTCATCGTCGGACACATCCGGGGCCAGGACGAGACGGCCGGTCGCGCCGGCACGGGGGGCGATCCGCTTGGCGAACCGCTCCTTGTTGTGCTCGACGAGCCGGACCGCCCGCTCGACGACCGGCGACGGGCAGCGGAAGTTCGTGACGAGATCCGTCCGGCGCAGTCCCGGCAGGCGACCCGCCAGGTCCAGGACGCGCCGGACATCGGCGAGTCGCCAGCCGTAGATCGACTGGTCGTCGTCGCCGACCAGGAAGATCCGATGGTCGGGCGCCGCGAGCAGCAGGGCGAGCTCGAGCTGCGACCGGTCGACGTCCTGGACCTCGTCGACCAGGAGCTCGCGGCAGGCTGCGCGCCACTCGGCAAGCACGGCCGGATCGGTCTCGAGCAGGTCGAGCGTGCGGACGACCAGATCGTCGAAGTCGAGCCCACCGGTCGCCGTGACCGCGCGCTCGTAGGCGACGAACGCGCGCGCTCGGCGACCCGCGTCTGGATCGGCCGCGACGACCTCAGGCCGGACCCGGTGCTCGAGCTTCAGCGCCGAGAAGGTCGTGTCGAGGCGCCGGCGCTCCGCCGCATCCGCCCACGGCGCGACGCTCCGGATGAGCGCCTCGCGATCGACGAGCGGCTCGATCGGCCGACCCGCCGTCCGCAGGATCTCGCGGCCGAACGCATGGAACGTGCGGACGCGGACGGCCCCTGGCTCGATGCCGAGCGGGGCGAGTGCCGCATCGACCCGCTCGACCAGCTCATCGGCGGCCCGCTTGTTGAAGGCGATCGCGGCGATCGTATCGGCCGGCGTCTCGGTCGCGACGAGCCAGGCGATCCGGGCGACCAGCGTCGTGGTCTTGCCGCTTCCGGCGGGGGCCAGGCAGAGGACCGGCCCGGGCGGCGCGGTGGCTGCAGCGCGTTGGTCTGGCGTCAATCGAGCGAGCCGAGCTGCGACGTCCGGAGGGAGTCCCACACGTCGAATCTGGCCGACGCCGCTTAGCTCGCACGTATCGCCAGGCGCAGTCCATGGTCAAGTCGGGACGGAGGCGCGCGTACTCTTCGTCGATGACGGGTTCGCGGATCCAGGCGACTCCACCTGCATGGCCAAGGACCGCGGTGATGGGGCGGTCGCGGCGTGGCCAAGTGATCCGGGTCACGGCTATGGTCGTCCTGTGGGCCGTCGTCGTGACGATCGTGACGGCCTGCGGCGCGGCCCCGATGCGGCTGTCATTCAAGGTGTTGCCGTCCGGCTCCACGGTCGCCGATCCGGCCGCCCTCGACCAGATCCGCCAGGTCGTCAAGCGGCGGCTCGAAGACGCCGAGATCGCCAAGGCTTCGGTATCGACGGTTGGTGATGACCGGGTCGTCGTCGAGGTCCCGAGGTTCACCGAGATCGCGTCGATCGAACGGTTGGTGGAGCAACGCGGCGAACTCACGTTCGTGCCGCTACCCGGGCCAACGTATGGGACCGCCCAGTCGTCGCCAGGTGGGCCGGCCGGGATCGTGGACGGAGAAGCCCTCCCCGACGACCCGGAGCTGGTGCCGCTGTTCGGTGGCGGACACCTGACATCGGCCGATCCGTCCACGGACGAGCAGGGCCGGGCCGTCCTCGACTTCACGTTCGACGACCAGGCCCGCGGGCTGTTCGCCGCCTACACCAAGGCGCACGTCGGCGAGTTCTTTGCGATCCTCCTTGACGGCGAGGTGATCTCGTCTCCGAGCATCGCCGAACCGATCACGGGCGGAGCTGGTCGGATCACGATGGGGGTCGGTCCCGACGCGATCGGCCGGTCGAAGGCGCTTGCCGCCGTCCTGCGCTACGGCCCGCTGCCATTCGCGCTAGAACTCGAGGATCCATTCGTCCCATCGCCCTCGCCGTGACCGCCGCACGGCGATCATCGGCGGTAGCATCGGGGGGTGACCCCCGAGCTCGCCGCGACCCTGAAGGAGCTGCCGACGGACCCGCGTCTACCTGATCTAGGACGCCCGCGGCGAGGTGGTCTACGTGGGCAAGGCGCAGAGGCTTCGCAGCCGGGTCCGGAGCCGCGGCTCGTGAGCGGCAGCAGGAGGGTGCGTGATGTGGGTCTTCACGATCGACGGCTTCTACTCCGCCGTCCAGCACCGTGACCAAGCCAACGCCCTGATGGTCCGAGCCCGTGACCGTGAGGATCTGCGACGGATGCAGCAGCGAGCGGGCACCGACGTTCCGATCAGCCACACCCCGAACGGGGATTACGCCTACCGCATCACCCTCGACAAGGGTGCGTGGGTTGCCTACCTGAGCGCAGCGAGTGAGGCCATCGACTACGGCAACTTCAAGGACGCTGTGGGCCAGAGGCTGGGCCACGACCGCGCCGTCCTGTACCTCGACGTGTGGGCAACGATGCTGGAGTTGCAGCGACCATGACCGCCGCCATCACTGCTGAGGAGGTGATCGACGGGAACGCGAGCGCAGGTTGAACACCGATCCTCGGCCGGGCGCCACGCCATGTGCCGGCGGAACGCTTGGGTCACTTCTTGCGCGCCTGGGCGCGGAGGTAGGCGTTGATGTCGCCCAGAGTCACATGGCCGCCCGGCATGCCCGGCGATGACATCCCGAGCTTGGCGCGCTCGAATGCAACTTCCTGGAAGAACGCCCGGCCGCCCGCGTCGTCAGGCGTCCGCGGCAGGATCGTCGCGAGATGGGCTCCGAGAGCGCCGGGTCCCCCGTAGAACCGATCGGCCCGCCGGACCGCGTCGCGGTAGCCCTGCGGGTCGTTGTCCAGCATCCACCCGGCCTCAGCGACCGTCGCGGCTGCGGCCGGGCCCTCGAGCATCATCATGAAGAACCGGTCGCGCCGACCCTGCCTTGGCATGAGCCGCGGATCTGCGCCTCCAGGGCGCAGCCGACGGAGCAATTCGGTGACCGGCAGGTCCTCGATCCGGGGCTTGGAGTGCTTTGGACCGGCGATGTACTCGATGGCCTCCTTTAGGATCTGACGATCGTCTCGAGCCGCTCGAAGGAGGTTGTTGCAGTTGACGCAGAGGAGCCCGCGGACGCAGACAGGGCACCCGATCTTGCCGGGGCAGTGGGCATGATCGTGGTCGACGGCCAGGCGACCGCCAGGTGAACCAGTCTCGGGCTTCGCGCAGATCGCGCACTTGCCATCCTGGCGCGATCGCAAGGCTTCGATGCCGTCAGCGCCGAGGCCGTGTCGTCGTCGTGGCTTCGGCTGGGGTCGGCTGGTCGGATCGGTGGTCGTCATTTCGTGCTCCCTTTCGAGCTGTCATGCCGCCTCCCGGTCGAATGTCCAGGGGCTGGCGGCCCGCAGATTGCCCGACCGTCTGGCCGAGCAACAAGGCCCATGGCCACTACGCGGGGAGCAATCGCGCGTGAAGTGGCCCGCGCGTGAAGCGCGCGTCAGGGGCGCGCGATAGGTCGTCACGACGACGGCCGACGACACGACCAGCGCCGTGGCTGCCATTCCCGCTCCAACTCGAGGATCCATTCGTCCCATCGCCCTCGCCGTGACGGCCGCAGCGGGCCACACGGGGTAGCATCCGGGGGTGACCCCCGAGCTCGCCGCGACGCTGAAGAAGCTGCCCGACCGACCCGGCGTCTACCTGATGAAGGACGCCCGGGGCGTCGTGGTCTATGTGGGCAAGGCGCAGAGCCTGCGCAGCCGCGTCCGGAGCTACTGGCAGAAGCAGGCGGTGGGCGGCGAGGTCCATCGCATCCGCTCGGTCATCGACCGGGTCGCCGACCTCGAGTACACGATGACCGACTCCGTCTCGGAGGCGCTCCTGCTCGAGGCGAACCTCGTCAAGCGCTACGCGCCCCGGTTCAACGTCCGGCTCAAGGACGACAAGAGCTACCCGTACATCAAGATCACCCTCGCCGACGACTTCCCGCGGATCGAGCGGACCCGCAAGCTCCCCAACGACGGCAGTCGGTACTTCGGGCCGTACGCCTCGGCGACGAGCGTCGACGAGTCGATGAACCTCATCCGGCGGCTGTTCCCGTTCCGGACCTGCACGATCGACATCAAGGACGGCAAGCGCGCGCTCCAGCGGCCGTGCCTGCTGTACCACATCAAGCGCTGCCAGGGTCCGTGCATCGAGGCGATCTCGAAGGACGCCTACCGGGCCGACATCGAGCAGGTGGAGCTGTTCCTCGAAGGCCGCCAGGAGACCCTTGTCAAGGCGCTCGAGGGTGACATGGCCCAAGCGGCGGAGCGAACCGAGTACGAGCGCGCCGCCGTCCTGCGCGACAAGATCCGGGCGATCGAGCGGACGATGGAGAGCCAGAAGATGGCGGCGTTCGCCCGGACCGAGCTCGATCTCGTCGGGCTAGCGCGCCAGGACAACCAGGCCGCGGTCCAGCTGTTCGTCGTACGCGACGGAAAGCTCGTCGGTCGCGACGTCTTCCTGCTCGACGCCGCCCGGGAGGCGCCGGACGACGAGGTCCTCGGCGGCTTTCTCGAGCAGTACTACACGCGCGCGACGTCGATCCCCAAGGAGATCCTCGTCCCGCGGCTCCCGCCGGACGCCGACCGGGCGGTCCTCGAAGGCTTCCTCGCCGAGCGCCGATCCGGTCCCGTCCACCTGCGCGTCCCGCAGCGCGGTGAGAAGCGGGAGCTGATGGCCCTGGCGGTCCGGAACGCCACTGAGACGCTCGCCCGGGAGCAGGCGCGCTGGCTGGCCGATCAGGGCAAGACGCTCGGCGCGCTCCGCGAGCTCGCCGACGCGCTCGGGCTGGCAGACCCGCCGGTCCGGATCGAGTGCTACGACATCAGCAACTTCCAGGGCGATCAATCGGTGGCGAGCATGGTCGTGTTCGAGGATGGCAAGCCGCGGACGGGCGACTATCGACGCTTCCGGATCAGGTCGGTCGAAGGGTCGAACGACTTCGCGAGCCACCAGGAGGTCCTCCGCCGTCGGTTCCGTCGGGCGAAGGCGGGCGAGGAGGGCAGCGAGGAGGAGCTCCGCTGGCGGCTGCCGGACCTCGTCATCGTCGACGGCGGCAAGGGCCAGGTCAGCGCCGCAGCCGAGGTGCTCGCCGAGCTCGGCCTGTCCGACGTGCCGCTGGCCGGTCTGGCCAAGGAACGCGAGGAGCTGTTTCTGCCGGGTCGCTCGGAGCCGATCCTGCTGCCGGCCACGTCGCAGGCGCTGTACCTGGTCCAGCGATTGCGCGACGAGGCCCATCGGTTCGCGATCACCTATCACCGTGACCTCCGGGCGAAGGCGACGGTCCGATCCGCCTTCGACGACCTGCCCGGAGTCGGTCCGAAGCGGCGCCGAGCGCTGCTCCGGGTGTTCGGCTCGGTCAAGCGGGTCCGCGACGCGCCGGTCGAGCAGATCGCCGCGGTCCCGGGCATCGGCCCGGCCCTGGCGGCCCGGATCAAGGCTACGCTCGAGGCCTGATCCGGGACCATCGAGCTCAGGGCGGTTCCGGCACTCGCGAACGACGCTCTGACCCGCCCGACGGCCCGGCCGCCCGGACGCTGGTATAGTCCGCCGCGATGCGTCGCTTCCTCCCCGCTCTCATCATCATCGTCCTGCTGCTCGCGCTGGCGATCGACTTCTGGCCCGGCCTCAAGCTGCCGGTGATCGGCGATCAGGGCGGCGGCCCACGCGTCCTCGAGACGAAGCTCGGTCTGGACCTCCAGGGCGGACTCCGGGTCGAGTATCAGGCGCTCCCGGTCGACGGGAAGGCGCCCGACGCCGCGGCGATGGCGACGATCCGCGACATCATCGAGCGCCGGGTGAACTCGACCGGCGTGTCCGAGCCCGTCGTGGCCGTCCACGGCACCGACCGCGTCGTCGTCGAGCTGCCGGGTGCGACCAACCGCGAGGAGATCGAGCGGCTCGTCGGCCAGACCGGCCAGCTCACGTTCGTCCCGCTGCCGGCGGACCGGTTCGGGAGCGCGTCGACGACCGGCAGCCCCACGGGCGTCAGCGAGGGCCAGCCGCTGCCGACCGATCCGCCGCTCGCCCCGCTGTTCACCGGCGAGCACCTGACCGCGGCGAACCCGGGGACGGACCAGAACACCGGCCAGCCCGTCGTCGCGTTCAGCCTCGACGGCGAGGCCTCGAAGCTGTTCGGCGACTACACGAAGGCGCACGTCGGCGAGTTCTTCGCGATCGTCCTCGACGGGACGGTCATCTCGGCACCGAGCATCAACGAGCCGATCACCGGCGGATCGGGCCAGATCACGATGGGCGGCGGCGCCGATGCGATCCAGCAGCGCAACGAGCTCGTGACGGTCCTCCGCTATGGATCGCTGCCGTTCCCGATCCAGGCCGTCCAGGACACCCAGATCAGCGCCACGCTCGGCAAGGAGTTCCTCCAGGCCAGTCTCATCGCCGGCGTGATCGGGCTCGGGCTCGTCTTCGCCTTCATGCTCATCTACTACCGTCTGCCGGGGCTCGTGGCGGACCTGGCGCTCATCTACTACGCGCTCGTGGTCCTCGCGATCTTCCGGCTGATCCCGGTGACCCTCACGCTCGCCGGGATCGCGGGCTTCGTGCTCTCGGTGGGTATGGCGGTCGACGCCAACATCCTCATCTTCGAGCGGACGAAGGAGGAGCTGCGGCTCGGCAAGACGTTGACCAGCGCGGTCGAGGCCGGCTTCGCCCGCGCCTGGAACTCGATCCTCGACTCGAACGTGTCGAGCCTGATCACGGCCGGGATCCTGTACGCGTTCGGCTCGCCGACGATCAAGGGCTTCGCGCTCGTCCTGATCATCGGCGTGCTCACGTCGATGTTCACCGCCGTGACGGTCACCCGGACGATGCTCCGCGCGGTCGTCCGCCGCGAGTTCTCACGCAAGGCCAATCTGTGGGGGGTCGGGGACGACGAGTTCCTGGCCCGGACGCCGGGCAGGGGGCCGCGCCAGGCACGCGCCCGTGTTTGACGTCATCGGCAAACGGCGCTGGTTCTTCCTCTTCTCGGCGCTCCTGACGATCCCCGGGCTCATCTTCATCCTCCTCACGCCGATCACCAACGGCGCCGTCGGGCTGCAGTTCTCGATCGACTACACGGGCGGCACCGCCTGGGAGATCCGGTTCGCGGACGCGTCGGTGACCGCCGACAAGATCAAGACCGCGCTCGCCGATCAGGGCGTGACCGACGCGACCGTCGTCGCGACGAGCGATGGCTTCTTCGAGATCCGATCGCGCCAGGTGTCACTGCCCCCGCCGGCCCAGGCGAGCCCGTCGCCGTCAGCGCTCCCGAGCGGCTCGGCTTCACCCGGCGCCTCGGCCAGTGCCGGGACCTCGGCGTCGCCTGGCGCGAGTGCATCGGCATCTGCCGCCGCGAGCCCGGCCACGTCACCGGCGGCGAGCGGATCGGCCGCCCCGAGCCCAGCGGCCAGCGCCTCCGCGGCCCCGAGCCCGTCGTCGAGCGCCGCCGCCGGCGCCTCCGCGGCCCCATCGGCGAGCCCGGGGACGACCGGCCCGGATCTGCCGACCAGCGGGAAGTTCGGCGAGGTCGCGACCGGCATCCAGAAGACGCTCGGGCCGATCGCGGCCCAGCGATCGCTGACCACCGTCGGGCCCGTGATCAGCGAGGAGCTCACCCAGCAGGCGGCCCTCCTCGTCGTGCTCGGTTCGGTCGGCATCCTCATCTGGATGACGATCCGGTTCAACGACTTCCGGTTCGGGGCGACGGCCCTGGCCGCGCTCGTCCACGACGTGCTCGTCGTCATCGGCACCTTCGCCATCCTGGGCACGTTCTTCCACGTTCAGATCGATGCCCTGTTCGTGACGGCGGTCCTGACCGTCATCGGCTTCAGCGTCCACGACACGATCGTCGTCTACGACCGGGTCCGCGAGAACCGTGCGCGGCACGTGGGCGAGCCGTTCGACCGCATCGTCAACCACTCGATCCTGCAGACGTTCGGGCGGTCGATCAACACGAGCCTGACGGTCGTCCTGACCCTGTCCGCGTTGCTCCTCTTCGGTGGTTCGGCGACGTACTACTTCGTGCTGGCCCTGCTCATCGGGATCGTCTCCGGGACGTATTCGTCGATCTTCAATGCGGCCCCGTTGCTCGTCGTCTGGCACGACCGCGACGACCGGAAACGCGCGCAGCTCGCCGCGGCCAGCCGACCCGCTCGCCGCTCGGCGTCCTGACCGGATCCGGCCCGGTAAGGCCGCGTGCAGCCGGTCATGGCATCCTGACAGCGTGACCGATCCGCGCTTCCGCTGGCGTCTCCTCGGACCGGTCGACGTGACCCCTGCATTCCGCACCGCCGCGGCTGCGGCCGGCTTCTCCGACCGGGTCGCCGACCTGCTGTTCGCCCGCGGCATCGACGATCCCGATGCGCTCGCCGGCTTCGTCGCCGGCCCGGGCGAGGGACTCCACGATCCGCGCCGCTTGCCGGACGCCGCGCTCGTGCTGGCGCGGTTCGACCGGGCGCGGTCCTCGGGCGAGCGGGTCATGGTCTTCGGCGACTTCGACGCCGATGGCCTGACCGGGCTGGCGATCATGGTCCGCGCACTGCGGGCGACCGGTCTCGACGTGGAGCCCTACGTCCCGAGTCGGCTCGACGAGGGCCATGGCCTCAGCCTTCGCGCCGTCGAGACGGCCGAGGCTGCGAGCCAGACGCTGATCGTCACGGTCGACACCGGTTCGAGCAGCGTGGCCGAGGTCGCCGAGGCCAACCGACGCGGGATCGACGTCGTCATCACGGACCACCACCGCCTGCCACCCGAGCTCCCGGCCGCGGTCGCCATCGTCAACCCGCACCGGGCCGACTCGACCTACCCCGACGCCCGTCTGGCGGGCAGCGGGGTCGCGTTCAAGGTCGCCCAGCTCGTCCTCGCCGATGTCGCCGGCGGACCGGAGCGCGCAGTCGCGCTCGCCGAGCTGGCGACGATCGGGACCGTCGCCGACGTCGCGCCGATCCTCGGCGAGAACCGGGCGATCGCCAAGCTCGGTCTCGATCGGCTGCGGACCCAGCCGCTGGCCGGGCTCGCGGCGATCCTCGAGCTCACCGGCACGAAGCCCGAGGCCGTCGATCTGGAGACCGTCGCGTTCGTGGTGGCGCCCCGGCTGAACGCGGCCGGCCGGGTCGGTGACGCGCTCGAGGCGGCCCGGCTCCTGCTGACCGATGACCCGACCGAGGCGGCCGAGCTCGCGGAGCGGCTCCAGGCGGCCAATCTCGTTCGGCGCGATCTCACGAAGACGGCGATGGCCGAGGCGCAGGCCGTCCTCGCCGCCGAGCCCGGCGACCCGGCGGCGACGGTCGTGCGCGGCGACTGGCCGGTCGGGGTCATCGGGCTCGTCGCCGGCCGGCTCGCCGACGAGCGCGGCCGGCCGGCCGTCGTCGGGACGGACGTCGATGGGGTCGTCCGAGCGTCGTGCCGGAGCGGTCCGGGCTTCGATCTCGGCGCGGCGCTCGAGGCGTGCGCCGATCTGCTGATCCGCCATGGCGGCCACGCCGGGGCCGCGGGGTTCGAGCTCGAGCCCGCTCGTTGGGAGGCGTTCCGGGAGCGCTTCCTCGCCCTCGTCACCGACGGCCTGCCCCCGGCGTCAGATGGTCGACCCGAGTTGCGGGTCGACCTCATCGTGCCTGCACCCGAGGTCGACTACGCGTTCATCGCCGAGCTGCGTCGGCTGGATCCGACCGGCCCGGGCAACCCCGATCCACTGGTCGTCGTCGAGGGCCTGACCGTGACCCGTGTCCGCGCCGCGAACGGTGGCCACACCCAGCTGACCCTGCGCAAGCGGCTCGACGTCGTCGATGGCATCGCCTTCGGGCGGAGCGATCTGGCGACCGACGTCCACGAGGGCGACCGGCTCGACGTCGTCGCCCGACTCGTCACCCGGCACTTCGGCGGGTACGAGTCCATCCAGCTCGAGATCCGCGATGCCGCGCCCGCCGGTCACGCCGCCGGACTGGCCGACGGCGACCGCCGGCTCGAGCCCGTCATCGTGGGCAGCCGATGACCCGCCGGACCGACGGAGCGAGCCGCGGCGCCAGGACCAGGTCGGATCCGTTCGGGATGATCCCGGTCGGGACGCCGCTGGCGGCGATCCTGGCCGGCGTCGGGTTGGTGCTCATCGGCCTGGTCACCCTCGCGCTGTTCACCGGCTCGATCCCGCTCCCCGTGGGCGGCTCGACCAAGGGCGGCACCGATGGTGGCCCGGGCAACGGCGGCGTCGCCGTCGGGCCGTCACGGACGCCAGCGCCGTCGAACGTGGTCATCGTCGATCCGAAGACCGATGTCCCCGGCACACTCGTCTTCGTGAAGCAGGGCAACCTGTGGACCCAGACCGGGAACAAGGCGGTCCAGGTCACGACCAGCGGCAAGGGGTCGATGCCGAGCTGGTCGCCCGACGGGCAATGGATCTACTACATCGAGAGCGTCCACGACACCGGCTTCTTCCCGGGCGGGAGCGAAGGCGTGGCTCGCTACTCGATGGACTACCCGGTCCTGACCCGGATCCATCCCGATGGGACGGGGGCCGAGAAGCTGCTCAGCGGGCGCTACCGGCAGGGCCAGTACACGTGGTTCTTCTGGATCCGCCAGCCGCGGGTCTCGCCGGACGGTCGGACGGTGGCGATCACGTCGGACGGTCCCGATCCGACGAAGAGCGACGTCATCCTCCAGACCTACGACGTCAAGACCGACAAGACGAAACGTCTCGGGCTTGCCGAGAACCCGCCGCTGGGTCATCAGGACCCGGCCTGGCGCCCGGACGGCGCCCAGCTCCTCTACGTCAAGAACGGCCGCGACGGGACTCGCGGCGCCCCGATCATCTATCGCTACGACCCGAAGTCGAAGAAGACGAGCGCGCTCAGCGCCCCGGGCTATATGCAGCCGTCCTGGTCGCCCGACGGGAAGTACGTCGCCGTGACGAAGACGAGCAACCTCGGGACGGATGTCGCGATCCTCGACGCGCGGAACGGCAACGAGGTCCTGCGCCTGACGAACGACAGCCAGTCCTGGGCGCCGGTCTGGTCGCCCAAGGGCGACTCGATCGCGTACATGCACATCGAAGGCCTGACCGTCGATCTCAAGATGATCGGCCTGAAGGGCACCGCCCCGGCATGGACCGCCGAGCAGATGCCCGACGTGACCCAATACAGCGGCCTCGACGGCGGGTCGGCGGCGAGCTGGTACATCCCCGGCTTCGAGCCGGCTCTCCCGTCCGGGTCGGCCGCGCCAGGGAGCTCCGGGCCGGCCGCCAGCCCCAGCGCCTCGACGACCCCGTGACCATGGGGTTCCTCGATCGGCTCGCGGCCCGGACGGCGGCGACGGGCACAGTGCTGTGCGTCGGTCTCGATCCGGATCCGTTCGCTCTCCCCGCCGGATTCCCGCCGGACGTCCAGGGCATCGAAGCGTTCAGCCGACTCATCCTCGAAGCGAGCCTGCCGTTCGCAGCGGCGGTGAAGGCCAATCTCGCCTTCTTCGAGGCGTTCGGGCCCGACGGGATCGCCGCCCTCGAGCGTCTCCGCGCCGAGGTGCCGGCCGATGTCCCGTTCCTCGCCGATGCGAAGCGGGGCGACATCGGGACGACCGCCGCACGTCAGGCCGTCGCGCTCTTCGATCGGCTTGGGGCCGATGCGGTCACCGCCAGCCCATATCTCGGTTCGGCGGCGATCGAGCCGTTGCTCGAGCGGACGGACCGGTTCGTGTATGTCCTGTGCCGGACCTCCAATCCCGGCGCCGATGAGCTCCAGCACCTGACGGTGGTGGGGGACGGCCGGGCGCCGAGCCCGAGCCGCTCTACGAACGTGTCGCCCGCCTCGTCGGCGGCTGGGGTCCCGGCGGGACCGTCGGCCTCGTCGTCGGGGCGACCGCGCCGACCGAGCTCGCCCGGACCCGGTCGATCGCGCCCGGACTCGCCTTCCTCGTGCCCGGCGTCGGAGCCCAGGGTGGCGAGATCGGACCCGTCCTCGAACACGGTCCGGCGACGACCGCTCCGGCCGGTCTCCGTACGGGCGGCGGGCTGCTGGTGAACGTCTCGCGCGGGATCGCCGGGACCGCCTCGACGGCCCCGTCGGACGACCGCCCGATGGACCCGGGCGAGGCCCTGACGGCCGCCGCCCGCGACTGGGCCGCGCGACTTCCTGTGCTACCCTAGCCGCCCGCCGGACCCCCGCCCGCGCGACCGATAACCCTCGACAGGAGCGCACCAGTCGATGCCGTTCAACATCGGAGCCCCAGAGCTCATCATCATCCTGGTGATCGCCCTCCTCATCCTCGGCCCGGGCCGGCTCCCCGAGGTCGGGTCGTCCGTCGGCAAGGCACTGCGCGAGTTCCGGAAGGCGTCATCGGACGTCCAGGAATTGATCGATCTCGACACGTCGCCGCTGCCCCCGGCGCCACCCGCAGCCGCCCAGCCGGCACCTGCCGCGCCCGCGGCGGCCCAGGTCGTCGCGGCAGCCGCGCCGGTCGCCGCCGCCGCTCCGGCGGTCGTCGCCGCGGACGCCCCCGTCGCCGCCCCGCCGCCGCTGCCGCCGGTCGCCGACGCCCCCGTGGCGGAGGTCGCCGCCGCCGAGGCTCCCGACGTCGTGGTGCCGGCTGCCCCGAACCCTGCGGCCGAGGCCGTCGGCGCGGCGTCTGACGATCAGGCCGGCTCTGCGACCTCCTCTTAGACCACGATCGCTGGCCCGGACGGGCGGATCAGATGGTTGACGACCACTCGGATGCCCATGCCCCGGGGGCCGAGGACGACGCCGCCGGATTGACCGCGGCGCCACCGCCGGCGAGCGCCGTCGCCACGGTCCCGGCAGGTGCAGATCCGGGTTCGACCCCGCCCCCGGCCGGCGGCGAAGCCGTCATGACCCTGGTCGACCATCTCGGCGAGCTCCGCTCGCGGATCTTCAAGATCATCCTCGCGGTCGCGGCGGGATCGGCGATCGGCTTCTACTTCGCCGGCGGGATCATCAAGTTCCTGGTCCAGCCGCTGCCCGGCCAGAAGGTCATCGTCCTGGGTCCCGGCGACGCGTTCTTCATCAACATGAAGATCTCGATCGTCGTCGGGATCATCCTCGCGATGCCCGTCATCCTCTACCAGCTGTGGGCGTTCATCGCTCCCGGCCTGACGCTCAGCGAGCGGAAGGCCGTCCGGCCGTGGGTCCCGATGGCGCTCGTCTTCTTCGCGCTCGGCGTCGCGATCGCCTACGTCGTCCTGCCCTACGCGAACGCAGTTCCTGCTCGGGTTCACGGACGAGACGCTCGTGGCGTCGATCGCGGCCGGACCGTACTTCGAGTTCGTCACGACGCTGTTCCTCGCGTTCGGCCTGGTCATGGAGTTCCCGATCGTCCTGTTCGGGCTGTCGCGGGTGAACATCGTGACCTCGCAGCGGCTGAAGGCGTCGCGGCGCTACGTGATCCTCGGGATCGCCGTCTTCTCGGCCGTGGTCACGCCGGGCGGCGACCTCGTCAGCCCGTTCGTCCTCGGCGTCACGATGTACATCCTGTTCGAGGCCACCACCTGGGTCATCGCCCGCGGTGGACGCTGAGCGCGTCGCCGCGCGGCGTCGAGGACGGCCGATCGACCGGTCTGGATCGGCTCGCGGCGTAGACTTCGCCCGATGACTGGCTCCGGATCCCTCGACCCGTCCGACCCGGCGGCCGCCGCCCAGCCGCCGGCCCGCCAGCACGTCGTGATCCTCAGCGGGCTGTCGGGCGCGGGCAAGACGGCGGCGACGAAGCTGTTCGAGGACCTCGGCTACATCTGCGTCGACAACCTGCCCGGTGAGCTGCTGCCCGAGCTGGCCGAGCTCGTCTCCGAGGACCGCGAGCGGTTCGAGAAGACGGCCATCGTCCTCGATGTCCGGGCGGGTGATGCGGTCATGGCCCTGGCCGCGATGCGCGGCGCCCTCGAGGGTCGCGGGCTCCGACCACAGGTGTTCTTCCTCGAGGCGCGGGACGAGATCCTCATCCGGCGGTTCTCCGAGACGCGCCACCGCCATCCGCTCGCCGACCAGCGCGGGATCGCCAGCTCGATCGCCGAGGAGCGGCGTCGGCTCGAGCCGATCAGGGACGACGCGGATGTCGTCATCGACACGAGCGACCTCGCACTCCGTGAGCTGCGCGAGAAGCTCTTCGCCCACCTCGCGGACTCGCCGGATCCCGATCGACTCGCGATCCAGCTCATCAGCTTCGGGTTCAAGTACGGGCTGCCGCTCGAGGCGGACCTCGTCTTCGACGTCCGGTTCATGCAGAACCCGTACTACATCGACGAGCTCCGGGCGCTGTCCGGGCTCACCCCCGAGGTCCGGGCGTTCGTCCTCGGGAGGCCGACGACCGAGCGCTTCCTCGCCTACGTCCACGAGTTCCTGTCCTTCGTCATCCCGGCCTATGTCAGCGAAGGCAAGACCCGGCTGACGATCGGCATCGGCTGCACCGGCGGCTTCCATCGGTCGATCGCCATCG
Source organism: uncultured Chloroflexia bacterium (assembly GCA_963783135.1). Classification (GTDB taxonomy): domain Bacteria; phylum Chloroflexota; class Limnocylindria; order Limnocylindrales; family CSP1-4; genus Chersky-267. The sequence goes on from CAWAMH010000007.1 coordinate 465,570, forward strand.
CCGAGGAGCTCGCCGTGTGGCTCCGCGAGCAGGACTTCGGGACCGTCGCCGTGTTCCACCGCGAGCTCGAGCGGACCTGATCTCGTGAGCGATCGACCTCGCCGCCGGACGAGCGTCCACGAGATCCGCCGTTGGCTCACCCCCGGGATCGGAGTCAAGCGCTGGCTCGTCGTGGTCTTCCTCGGGGAGCTCGGATTGGCGTTCGGCCTCGCGTTCGTGCTGCGCCAGGTCTATCGCGACGTCGAGCTCGGCGAACCGATCCAGACGATCGTCTCGACCGTCACCCTCCAGTCGCTGCCGTACGGACTCCGGGCGCTCGTCCTCACGACGATCGGCGTGGCCGTCTTCGCGTTCGCCTCGTGGAAGGTGATCCGGGTCCTGACCGACCCGTTCCGGTCCGACGACGAGGACCGGCCGCTCGTCGAGGTCATCTACCAGAAGCGGTTCCTCGCCCGCGGCCCACGCGTCGTGGCGCTGGGCGGCGGGACAGGGCTGTCGACGCTGCTCCGCGGGCTCAAGGAGCATACGAGCAACCTCACCGCGGTCGTTACGGTCGCCGACGACGGGGGCTCGTCCGGGAAGCTCCGGACCCAGCTCGGCCTGCCGCCGGTCGGCGACATCCGGAACTGCATCGTGGCGCTGGCCGACGCCGAGCCGCTCATGGGCCGGCTGCTCCAGTATCGATTCCCCGGCGACGACGAGGAAGGCGGCCCGGACGGCCTGGGCGGTCACGCCATCGGCAACCTCTTGATCGCGGCGATGACCGCGGTCGAGGACGGCGATTTCGAAGAGGGCGTGCGGCAGATGAACCGGGTCCTCGCGGTCCGCGGCCAGGTCGTCCCGGCCTCGCCCACGCCGCTCGTGCTCCACGCCGCGCTCCAGGACGGCGCCGAGGTCGTCGGCCAGTCGAAGATCGGCGCGACGAGCGGGATCGACCGGGTCTGGCTGACGCCCGCCGGGGTCGACGCGTCGGCGGACGCGGTCGCGGCCATCGCCGAGGCCGACCTGATCGTGATCGGGCCGGGCAGCCTGTTCACGAGCGTCCTGCCGGCGCTGTTGCTGCCCCAGATCCGGGCGGCGGTCCTCGCCTCGACCGCGCCGCGGATCTACGTCTGCAACGTCGCGACCCAGGTCGGCGAGACGACCGGGTTCGACCTGGCCGACCACGTCGAGGCCCTCGAGCGCCACACGTCGAGCGGCATCGTCGACATCGTCCTCGCCAACGCCCGGCCCATCCCGGTGGCCCCAGCGGGCGACGGCTCGACGACGACCGGCCCGGTCGGCGATGCGATCCGGCTGCGCTGGCCGCCCAGCGTCGAACGGCCCCCGAGGCTCGTGCTCGACGACCTGGTCGACCCGGACGATCCGCACCACCACGATCCCGCTCGCCTGGCCGCGGCGATCGTCCGGATCGCCGAGCGCGACGGCGCGCTCCGTCGGCGGGGCGGGACCGTCGCCCGCTCCGCGTGAGCGCCCCGGGCACGTCGAGAGCGGTCCCCGACCGAGGTCGTGTCCCGGACGATGAGTGACGCCGACCGCGACCTCGTGAGCGCGATCCGCGCCGAGCTGGCGGCGATCGTCCCGCAGCGGACCTGCGACCGGGCCGCCGAATCGGCGGGGTTGGGCTCCGCGCTCGCGACCCGCGAAGCGGCCGTGGCCCGACTGGCCGTCCGTCTCGGCCGCGAACCGACCGAGGCGGGCCACCTCCTCACCGGCCGTCGTCGGACGAAGCACGTCCGGGTCGTCGAGGCCGATGCCGGCGACGCGCCGTTCGACTGGGACACCGTCGCCGACCATTGTCGGATCGCCTGGCTGCGCGGCCGGTTCCTGGCCCGCGGATCGCTGAGTCTCGCCTCGGGCCGCGCCCACCTCGAGTTCGTCGTCCCGCCGGATGAGGCGGCCGTCCTGGCGGCCCGACTCGGCGAACTGAGCCTGCCGGCGTCGTGGCGGATCCGGCGTGGCCGGGGCGTCGTGACCTGGAAGAGCGCCGACACGATCTCGACGTTCCTCCGCCGGATCGGCGCCGGCTCGGCGATCCTCGAGCTCGAGAGCCGCCAGGTGGCTCGTGCAATGCGCGGCGACATCAACCGGGTGATCAACGCCGAGTCGGCCAACCTTCAGCGGGCGGTCGTGGCCGCGTCGCGCCAGATCCGGGCCATCGACGTCCTCGAAGCCGACGGGCGCCTCGCCGAACAACCGCCGGTCGTCCGGCTCGTGGCCGACGCCCGGCGGGCCACGCCGGAGGCGACGTTCGCCGAACTGGCCGAGGGGCTCCGGCTCCATCGCTCGACCGTCCAGCGCAGCCTCGAGCGGCTCGAGCGTCTGGCGGCGCCCGGAGCGGAGGTCCGCGCTCTGGCATGATTCCGCGGTGAGGCCCGTCGTCATCGCCGCGAACTGGAAGATGCACACGACGCCGGCCGATGCCGGCGAGCTCGCGACGACGATCGCCGCCCGGACCCGGGTCGACGCCCCCGTGGAGCGGGTGATCTGTCCGCCGTACGTCTGCCTCGCGGCCGTGCGCGACGCGCTCGCCGGGAGCGGCGTCGCGGTCGGCGCGCAGAACGTCCATCACGAGCTGACCGGGGCGTACACCGGCGAGGTGAGCGCCCCGATGCTCGAGGGGCTCGCCACGTGGGTCATCGTCGGTCACTCGGAGCGGCGGCGCGACGCGGGTGAGACCGACGAGCTCGTCGGTCGGAAGCTCCGGCGGGCGGTCGAGGCGGGGCTCCGGCCGATCGTCTGCGTCGGTGAGCAGCTCGAGGAGCGCGAGGCGGGCCGGGCGGCGGCCGTCGTTCGTGGCCAGATCCACGGCATCCTGACGGCCTTCGGCGACGCCACGTTCGGCGACGCCGCGGCCGATCTGGACAGCTCCGGCGCGGTGATCGCCTACGAGCCGGTCTGGGCGATCGGGACCGGCCGGAACGCGACGGGCGCCGACGCCGCGACGATGGCCGACACGATCCGCGCCGCGATCGGAGAGACCGGTCTGGTCGATCTGGCCGTCATGGTCCCGGTGCTCTACGGCGGGAGCGTCACCGCCGCCAACATCGGAGAGTTCCTGGCCGAACCGGTGATCGACGGCGCGCTCGTCGGCGGCGCCTCGCTCAAGCCCGACGAGATGGCCGGGATCGTCGCCCGGGCCGGGCTGACCGCCGCCGCCCGATCGGGCGGCCCTGCGTGACGGGGGACGGATCGAGCGGCGCGTCCGAGGCACATCCCCGGCCGCGCCCGATCGTCCTCGTCGTGCTCGACGGTTTCGGGATCGGCCGCGACGCGAACGGCGACGCCATCGCCGCCGCACCGATGCCGGTCTGGCGGAACCTGCTCGCGCGCTGGCCGCATGCCGTGCTCGGCGCGTCCGAGGAGGCCGTCGGGCTGCCGCCCGGCCAGATGGGCAACTCCGAGGTCGGCCATCTCAACCTGGGGACGGGCCAGCCCGTCCTGCAGGACCTGCCCCGGATCGATGCCGCGCTGCGCGATGGCTCATTCGCCGAGCGGCCGGCGCTCATCGCTGCCTGCGACCGCGCCGCGCACCCGGGCGGCCGGCTGCACATCATCGGCTTGCTCGGGCCGGGCGGCGTCCACGCCAACGACCGCCACATCGTGGCGCTCGCCGAGCTCGCGGCGCGGCGCGGCGTCCCGGAGGTGCGCGTCCACGCGCTGCTCGACGGCCGGGACACGCCACCGCGGTCGGCCGACGGGTTCATCGTCGATCTCGAGACCCGACTGGCGGCCGCTCACCCCGACGCGCGCATCGCCACGGTCGGTGGGCGCTACTACGCCATGGACCGCGATCATCGCTGGGAACGCGTCGCCCGTGGCTACCAGGCGATCGTGCAGGGGGTCGGCGAACACGCGGCTTCGGCGCTCGGTGCGGTCGAGGCCGGCTACGCCCGCGGCGAGAACGACGAGTTCGTCCTGCCGACGGTGATCGACGGTGTCGATGGTGACGTTCGCGACGGCGACCCGATCGTCCACGCGAACTTCCGCGCGGACCGGGCGCGGCAGCTGACCCACGCCCTGGCCGACACGAGCTTCGACGGCTTCGACCGGACCGGACCCGGCGGGCGACCGGCGCCGCGCGACATGCTCGTCGTCACGATGACCGAGTACGAGGGCGGCCTGCCGGTCGCGGTCGCCTTCGCCCCGGAGGAGGTCCCGTCGCTGGCCGAGGCGCTGTCGCGTCTGGGCTGGCGCCAGGCCCACATCGCCGAGACCGAGAAGTACGCCCATGTCACGTACTTCTTCAACGGCGGCCGAGAGGCGGCCTGGCCCGGCGAGGATCGGGTCCTCGTCCCGAGCCCGAAGGTGGCGACCTACGACCTCCAGCCCGAGATGAGCGCGGGCGGCGTGACCGACGCCCTCGTCGGCGCGATCGGATCCGGGACCTACGACTTCATCGTGGCGAACTACGCCAATGCCGACATGGTCGGGCATACCGGGGAGTGGGCGGCGACCATCCAGGCGCTCGCCGCGATCGACGCGAGCCTCGGGCGGGTCGTCGCGGCGGTCGAGGCGGTCGATGCCGACGACCCGGCGTCGCCCGGCGCGATCCTCCTGGTCACCGCCGACCACGGCAACGCCGACGAGCTCCGCCGGCCCGACGGGGCCCCGGTCACCGCTCACTCGCTGAACCCGGTCCCGATCGTCGTCGTCGGCCGCGCGGCGGTCGGTCGGCGGCTGCATGACGGCGTCCTGGCGGACGTGACGCCGACGATCCTCGACCTCGCCGGACTGCCGACCTGGGCAGGCGTGGTCGGGGGCTCGCTGCTGGAGCCTGTGCTACCATCCGACCGCCCTTCAAGTCCGAGGTCCGAACGTCCGTGAACCCGTTGTTCGCCATTGGCCAGATCGTCGTGGGGATCGCCCTGATGATCTCGATCCTGCTCCAGGCCCGTGGGACGGGTCTGTCGGGTGCCTTCGGCGGCGACAATGCGGTGTACCGGAGCCGGCGCGGCGTCGAGCGGCGACTGTGGCAGTTCACGATCGTGTTGACCGTGCTGTTCGTCCTGTTCTCGCTCGCTTCGTACGCGCTCGCGACGCCGGCGGCGACCGCCTGACGCCTGACCGCCCCGCATCGGGCGGACGTCGGACGGGTCGCATCAGCGCCCGCTGGAGGCAGATCGATTGACGCATCGCGATCGAGGGATCGTCGCCGCCCTCGTCGGCCTCCTGGTCGTGCTCGCCATCGTCGTGGCCTGGCCCGGCTCGGGGACGCAGACGGGGTCGGTCGTGCCCGGGGCGTCGGCCGGTGATGGAGGCCCGACGCCCAGCCCGGGCGGCCCCGCCGACGCTGTCGTCTATCGCGAGGGGACGATCGGCCGGCCGAGCTCGATCAACCCGCTGACGGCTCGTACGCAGGCCGATCGGGACCTCGCCGCGCTCGTCTTCTCCGGTCTCGTCGCGCTCGGTCCCGACGGGACGTACGAGCCCGATCTGGCGTCCGAGTGGACCGTCGACCCCAAGGGCAAGACCTGGACGTTCACGATCCGCCCGGATGCGACGTGGCAGGACGGCGAGCCGGTCACGTCGGACGACGTCGTGTTCACCGTCGGCGTGCTCAAGAGCCCCGGCTACTCCGGTCCGCTCGCCGCCTCGTGGCAGGGGGTCACGGCGACCGCAGTCGACGATCGGACGGTGACGTTCGAGCTCGCCACGCCGATCGGCGGGTTCCTCCAGGCGGTCACCGTCGGGTTGCTGCCGGCTCACCTCCTGAGCGAGACACCGGTCGAGACGCTGGCCGACGACCCGTTCAGCCTCCAGCCGGTCGGTTCCGGACCGTTCGTCCTGACGTCGTGGAACGCGGAATCGGCCACGCTCGTCCCGGCCAGTGCCGCGCTCACGCCGGCCGAGGAGCCCGGGGTCTCGCCCGAGCCTGGTGCGACGAACCAGCCGATCGACGAGGGGCCGCCGTCCACTCCGGACGCCTCCGGTGAGCCCGAAGCACCCGCCGCGACGCCCGACCAGGGACCGACGCCGAGCCCGGGCGCCTCGGCCGCGCCGGACGCCGACGCGTCGGGTGAGCCGCTCCCATCGGACGGACCGCCGCCGCCCTCCGTCGCTCGTCCCGAGCCGGCCCTGCCGGGGATCCAGATGTCGTTCTATCCCGATGCCCAGTCGCTCGCCGATGCGTATCGCGCGGGCGATCTCGACGCGGCATCGGGTCTTCCGCCCGACCTCGCCGACCAGCTCGCGCTCGTGCCGGGCAGTCGAGTGCTCAGCTACCCGCGGACCACGCTCAGCGCGATCGCGGTCAACCTGCGTCCGGGCGGCTCGGCCTTCCGCAACGCGACGATCCGCCACGGGCTGCTGGCCGCGATCGACCGGAAGAAGATCGTCGCCGACGTCCTCGGAGGCGCAGCGACCAAGGCCGACTCGCCGATCGCCCCGTCGTCGTGGGCCTACGACAAGAAGGCGACCAAGGTCGTCCGGTTCGATCCCCGCCGCGCCGCGGCGGACTTCAAGGCGGCCGGCTGGAAGAAGCTCGCCGGTGGCTGGGCCGAGCCCGGGTCGAAGAAGCCGTTCGTCCTCGAGCTCATCTCGCCCGACGCGGACACGAACCCGACCGCGATGGCCGTCGCCGAGGCGGTCGCGGCCGATTGGCGGCGGTTCGGCCTCCAGACGACGGTGAAAGGGTTGCCGCCGGCCGAGTTCGTCGAGGACCGCCTGCGCAAAGGCAAGTTCCAGTCGGCGGCGATCGACGTGAACATCGGGCTCGACCCAGACCTCTACCCGCTCTTCGGCTCGACCCAGGTCGCGAAGGGTGGCTCGAACGTCTCCGGGATCCAGGACGTGGCCCTCGATCGAGCGCTCAACCGGGCTCGAGCGCCCGGGACCCTGGCGGCCCGCCAGGCCGCGTTCAGCAAGCTCCAGACCCGGCTCGCGGAGAAGAACTACCTGCTCCCGATCGCCTTCCGGAGCGAGCTCGTCGTGCTCCGCGACCGGGTCCAGGGACCCGCGATCCGCGAGCTCGGCGACCCCAGTGACCGCTATTGGGATGTGCTAACATGGCGCCTCGCCGACGGCGGTTGAGCACGCTCAGCGGTCGTCCGGGACTCTCGCCGAGGTGGCGGAATCGGTAGACGCGCTAGCTTCAGGAGCTAGTGTCCGCAAGGGCGTATGGGTTCAAATCCCTTCCTCGGTACCACCCTCGACCGAGTGTCTCGACGGCGTTCTTGCCCAGGTGGCGGAATTGGTATACGCGTACGTTTGAGGGGCGTATGAGGCAACTCATCCGGGTTCAAGTCCCGGCCTGGGCACCACTCCCGTAGCCACCGACGGCGGTCCGATCCGGACCGCCGTTCCGATTCGCGCCCGGCGCGCGCCGTCTCGTCGACGAGCCCGGGTATCCTGCCGATCGGGGGGCGGTTAGCTCAGTCGGTCAGAGCGCCTCGCTTACACCGAGGATGTCGGGGGTTCGAGTCCCTCACCGCCCACCAGTCCCGAGATCGACGCCCGGCGAGACGCCGTACGGATAGGGTCCAGCCATGAGCACCGACTTCAGCCCGACGCGGGTCCCGGGGGGCGGCCCCCGCAGTCGGCTCGCGCTCGGCATCATCGGGCTCGTGGTCGCGGCCGTCGTCGGGGTCGGCCTGCTCGGCGGCCGGGTCCAACCCGGCAAACCGGAGACCACGGCCACGGCCACCGCGACGACCGTGGCCGTGGCGTCGGCCACACCTGAGCCGACCCTGCGGCGGACGTACCTCGGCCCGACTCCTCGGCCCGACCCGGACTGTTCGGATCGGTCGATCGGGCCGGTCGCGGGACCCATCCCACGCCACCCGCGCGAGCTCGCTCCGACCGGTCTCGAGACCGTCGCTCGCTGGGGTCCCCAGGGTGGCAGCGTCGCGGTGGATCTCGAGGGTCGGGTCTGGACGGCCGGGGCCGGGCGGCTCGAGCGACTCGACCCGACGACGGGCTCGACCAGCGTCTGGACGTTCACCGACGACCCAGGCTTCGATGCCAGCGGGATCAAGGCCGCGAAGGACGGGGGGGTGTGGCTCTACGGTGGGAGGCAGGTCCGCTGGTTCGACGGGCAACGGTTCGCCGACGTCATCGATGTGCCGAACGACGTCTACGACCTGGCCGCCGCCCCCGATGGCTCGCTGTGGGCCGGCACCGATCTCGGGACCCTCCATTGGGACGGGTCGACGTGGTCGAGCGTCTGCGACAGCTCGACCGGCTCGTATCGCGTCGAGAACGGGGCCGATGGGGCCGTCTGGATGGTGAGGAACGACACGGGGACCATCGCGCGCTATGACGACGTGAACGGACTGTGGACCATGCCCGTCCCGGACAGCTCCATCGGGCGCGGGATCAACGCCATCACGGCCGCGCCGGACGGCTCCCTCTGGGCGCTCGATCAGGACGGTCTGTACCGGTTCGGGCGATCGTGGGAGGTGATCGATCGCCATGAGGTGGACCTGTCCAATTCCTACCTCATGGCTGCGCCGGCCGACGGTTCGGTCTGGGTCGGACCCGCCACGGTGACGGGGGCCACGGACGCGGGGACCGGCGTCGGCGTCGCGCGTCGCCTGCCGAGCGGCCAGTGGCAGACCTACGGCGCAGCCGACGGACTCGTCGCTCGGGACGGATCAGCACCGCTCGTCTACAACCTGACCGCAGCCGGCGACACGGTCTACGCCTCGACGGCGGACGGGATGTTCCAGTGGGCCGGATCGCGCTGGGCCCGGATCGGGCTGGGGCCGGTTCCCGGACCTGAACCCTGGTCCCAGCGCCTGATCTTCGACCGCGCGGGCGACCTGTGGGTGGCGACCGATCAGCTCTGGCAATACCACGCCGGGAGCTGGATCAAGGCCGGCATCGGCGACGTCCGCGACATCAGTCGCAACGTCCGCGGCACGCTCCTGGTGACGACCGGCCTCGGGCTCATGGTCCGGTCCGATGGTGAGTGGTCGACGATCGACCAGGACTCGGTGTTCGCCGCGGCCATCGGCGTCGACGACCGCGTCTGGGCCGTGGTCGGCGACCCCGGGTCGGGCCAGTCGCTCTGGTCCCACGACCGGACTCGCGGGCGATGGAGGACGGCATCCGTCCCACTGCCGAAGGGAGTGACCCAGGTGACCGCGATCGTCGCCGACGAGGACGGGACCCTCTGGCTCCGCGGCGGGACCGATACGGACGAGTCGTTCTGGCGACTCGTCGGCCGGCGCTGGGATCGACTCCCGCAACTCGGCGTCCCGGCACCGCCGTCGTGGGGGCGGCTCGCGCTGACACCGGGTGGCGACCTGTTGACGGTGATGTCCGATTCGGAGCGCATGGGCCTCGTCGGACGACTCCACGGATCGCGCTGGACGACCCTTGGCGGTGTCCGGCCGGAAGGGTTCGAGGACGGCCACGACCTGGCGCTCGACAGCCGCGGGACCGTCTGGATGCCGACCAACGGTCTCGCCGCGCTGCGCGGCGCCTCGATGACACTGCGGTTCCCGGGCCATTGGTTCGGTGGCGTCACGATCGCGCCGGACCGTTCGGTGTGGGTCGCCGGACCGTCGGGCATCTACCGCATCGATCCCGATTCGCCGCCGTGACCGTGGGTGGTGGGCCTGACCGGTCGCGGGCCGACCCGTCGACGTCGTGGCGAGATGCGCGGGCGACGACCGAGGCGTAGGCTCCGTCCGGGAGGCCCGATGAGCGACGAACCCCTGACCCCGGGAGGCATGGAAGCCGCGCCGTCACCGAGCCCGCAAACGGGATCCTCGCCGGCGCCCGGCGATCCGGAGTACGACGCGTTCCTACGCGAGGTCCAGCGCCTCGCGGACGAGCGACAGGCGGCCCAGGGTGCAGAGGGCCGGTCGCGGAGCTCCAGAACCGTCCTCACGATGATCGTGCTGGCCATCGTCTGGGCGATAGGTGTCGCACTGGTGCTGTGGGCGGCATGGCTCGGGATCTCCGCGGACGATGCCACGGCGGCGCCCGGAGCGGCGACGACGGCAGTCGCTGCCGGCCTGGGGATCGTCTGCCTGGCGCTCGGCTCGGTCGGGATGCTCAGGGTCGTGCATCGACGGTCCGACTGAGGATCCGCCCGCACCGGGGTCGGGGCACCGCCGCCGCGCACGCCGACACCACCGCACCTCACCGTTCTGGTCGCGCTCCGCGCGCCGCCTGCTAGACTCGATGCATTCGCGCGTTCGGCCGTTCGCCGGAGGAGAACCATGTCTTTGCCGTTGATCATCCTGATCGTCGTCATCGTGGCGATCGTCGTGTTCCTGATCGCCCTGTACAACGGGTTGGTCCAGCGGCGATTGCGGGTCGACGAGGCATTCGCTCAGATCGAGGTCCAGCTCAAGCGCCGCCACGACCTGATCCCGAACCTCGTCAACGCGGTCAAGGGCTACATGGACTTCGAGCAGGATGTCCTGACCAAGGTGACCGAGGCGCGCTCCAACGCGGTCGCGGCCGGCGCCAAGGGTCCGGCCGAGCAGGCCCAGGCGGAGAACGTCCTCACCGGGGCGCTGCGCTCCCTCTTCGCGGTCGTCGAGAACTACCCCCAGCTCAAGGCCAACGAGAACGTGCTCGCTCTCCAGGAGCAGTTGACCACGACCGAGAACCAGATCAGCTTCTCGCGCCAGCATTACAACGCCACCGTGCTCGACTACAACACGTCGATCCAGACGTTCCCGGCGGTCCTCGTCGCCGGGATCCTGGGCTTCGTCAAGCGCGAGTTCTTCGACGCCGAGCCGGAAGCCGACCAGGTGCCGGTCGTCCAACTCCGCTAGGCGCCCGGCCGGTCGCAGCCGACCGGAGGACCCGTGGCCTCGACCTTCTATAGCCAGATCTCCGCGAACAAGCGGAACTCGGTGCTGCTCGCCCTCGGGCTGACCGGCGTGCTCGGTGCCCTCGGGCTGACGATCGGCTATGGCCTGAGCGGCTCGGTCTCGGGTGGCGTCACGGCGCTGGCCATCGCGCTCATCCTCGGGATCGTCCTGTCGCTGGCGTCGTACTTCCAGGGCGATCAGCTGGTCCTGGCTGCGTCCGGGGCGCAGGCCGTCACCGAGAAGGAGCTGCCCCAGCTCTTCAACGTCGTACGGGAACTGACGATCGCGGCCGGCATCCCGATGCCGAAGGTCTACGTGATCGACGACACGTCGATGAACGCGTTCGCCACTGGCCGCGACCCGGAGCATGCCTCGATCGCCGTCACGAAGGGGCTGCTGAGCCGCATGGACCGTGAGGAGGTCCAGGGGGTGATCGGCCACGAGCTGTCACACGTCCGGAACTTCGACATCCGGTTCGCGCTGCTCGTCGGGGTCCTCGTCGGGAGCATCGCCCTGCTGGCCGACTTCTTCCTGCGCTTCACGTTCTGGGGCGGTCGCGGTCGATCGAGCGACGGCGACAAGGGTGGGGGAGGGGTCCAGGCCCTGATCCTGGCGATGGCCTTCGTCCTGGCCATCCTCGCGCCGATCGCGGCGCGTCTCGTCCAGCTCGCGGTCAGCCGCCAGCGCGAGTATCTGGCCGATGCGTCGGCGGTCGAGCTCACCCGCAACCCGACCGGGCTCGAGCGCGCCCTGGCGACGATCGCGAGCGACACCGAGGTCCTCGAGGTCGCCAACCGGGCGACCCAGCACCTCTACTTCACGAACCCGATCATGAAGGCCGGGGCGACCGCCGAGGAGGACCAGAGCGCCTGGTTCTCGACCCACCCGCCGCTCCTGGCCCGGATCAACCGGCTCCGCCAGCTCCGTGGCCAGCCACCGGTCGGGTCGACCGCCGAGGAGCTCGCCGCCACCCAGTGACGCGTGACAGGCAGACCACGGCGACGCCTCGACGGCGCCCCGATCGAGCGTCTGGACGGGCCTCTCCGCGAGGCGCTCCGGTTGAAGCTCGTTCGGGGCCCGTGGTATCCTCCGGCTCGCCGACGGGCGGCCAGCCTGGTCAGGCCATCGGGCCGAGATAGCTCAGTTGGTAGAGCACGCGACTGAAAATCGCGGTGTCGCCAGTTCGATCCTGGCTCTCGGCACCACATCGGTGGTCCGGTTTCTCGAGCGGAAGTGGCTCAGTTGGTAGAGCATCACCTTGCCAAGGTGAGGGTCGCGGGTTCGAGTCCCGTCTTCCGCTCCAATCCTCTCGTCCGAAGCCCGGTCGGGCCGGCCGGCAGCCGCCGTCGACTCGTCCGGTGCCCCTTCGTCCAGTGGTAGGACAGCGGACTTTGGATCCGTTAACCGAGGTTCGAATCCTCGAGGGGCAACGACCTCGAAGTCTGGCTGCCTGATCGATCGGCCGGGTCCGCACGCGGCGGACCGTTCCGGGGCGACGTGGTGAAGTGGCTCAACACGGAGGTCTGCAAAACCTCTATTCAGCGGTTCGAATCCGCTCGTCGCCTCCACGGATCAAGCACAGAGACCGGCCTTCGGGCCGGTCTCTGCATGTCATGGGAGCCGACGTCGCCGTCGGGCCGAGTCAGGGCTCGGGTGCCGGCTACGTGGAATGACGCGGGATCAACCCGGCCGGTGCTGGCCGCGCATCGACGACCTTCATGCCCTTGACGAGGAGCCACAGCGCGAGTCCGAGTTCTGCGACGAAGCTCACGGCCAGCCCGGGGTAGATGATCGCGTGGAGGTCTGGCACCAGCAGGGCCTGCAGGAACCAGATCATGACCCCGATCCCATCCAGCACCAGAAGGACCCCCAGGGCTCGCGGGAGGGTTCTGGACTGGTAGACCAGATAGCCGAGCGGGAACAGCCACGTCCCGAAGAACAGCTGGGCGGTGACCCAGCCCGTCTTGTAGATGTTGATGGACAGGAACGCCAGGCCCTCGAGCTCGGCAGCCGAATAGGCTTGCATGTGGTCGACCCCGTCCCCGAGCAACATCGCGGCTACCAGCGGCAGCATGCTCGCGCCCTGGATCGCGACACCCACGGCGTTGAGCGTCAGGAACAACAGCGCCAGGTCCTGGTTCACCGGTCGCAGCAGGACGTAGAGGCCCCACGCGGCCATGAGAAAGAGGAACCCTGAGAGCAATGCGATGACGAGACCGACATGGAACGACGTGGCATTCGTGCCGATCGCCTGGTAGACCTGCTCCGGGTTTCCCAGCCCGATGTGGCCGAGCGCATCGGCCAGCACGGCGGCCAGCATGTACCCGAGGTACAGGCCGCCCGTGATCCTGGCGAGCCTGTCCACCGTCGGGTGATCGGTCATGTTCGGGACCATCGCGTTCCCTCCTCCCATCGATGAGGTATCGGGGACGCCTGACCCAGGGCTGACCATCGCACGAGGCCGTCCGGTCCCGCATCGGTCGTTCGGCCCGATCGGGCAGGCCCCATAGCCCGAGACCCTTGGCTGCGCATGACCGAAGGCCCACCCGAACGGGGACTGCCGGCTCTCACGCCGCACCTCGCGGCGGTCGGACCATGACTTCGGGGGAACGAAGGAGGCGTCCGATGTCCCGTTCCGCCCAGACGACCCCGCTGTGACCTGGGACGGGAGGGGCGCGTACCGGCGAGGGTGGCTCGTCGCGATCCGGGCGGTCCATACCGGCGTCTTCGGGCTCGAACTCGGGTCGATCCTGTGGCTGGTCGGCAGCGGCTTCCTGGGCCGGCGCGATCGGTCCGTCGCCGTGGCGGCGGCCCTGGTTGCGGTGGAGGCTACCGTCTGGCTCGCGAACGACCGGATCTGCCCGTTGACGCCGCTCGCCGAGCGGTACGGCGCGGCCAGCGGCTCGGTCTCGGACATCTGGCTGCCCGGACCCGTGGCACGGACGATCCCGCAGTGGTCGACGGCGCTCCTGATCGTCGCCGGTCTGCTGCATCTCCGGGCGGCACGCCGACCGTCCCGACCGCGCCCGTCGGCCCCGGATCCGGGTGCTCTCCTGGATCGGGTCGCCAGGAGCTAGGCCCGCGGTACCCTGTCCGCGGCCGAAGTGGCGGAACCGGCAGACGCGGCGGACTTAAACTCCGCTGCCCGCAAGGGCGTGTGAGTTCGAATCTCACCTTCGGCACCATCCACCTGCCCTTCCGCGCCACGACGCCGAACGGACCGGTTCGAGCATCCTGGTCAGGAGCTCCCCGTCACAGAGGGCTGCGGTTCCCGTCTCCCTGCCAGCGGACGGCACCCGACAGCTCCTTGCTCTCGTCCGCTGGGGAACGACATCGACCATGAAGATCTCCAAGACGCCGCTCCGATCGCGCACCCATCGATCCGGCAGGAAGCGCATCGCGGGCCGGCGACTCTGGATGGTCTTCTGTTGCGTTCTGTTGATCGGCTCCGTCGGATCCCCTGCGTCGGCGAGGGCCGTCGATCCCGTCCCGGCTTCAGCCGGCGGTGCCGGCGACTGGCCACAGTTTCGCCAGGGTCCGGCACACACCGGGTACAACCCGGCCGAAACCACGATCTCACCCGGGAATGTGGCTGGGCTTGGTCTGGCCTGGCAGGGTCCGACCGGCGAGTACATCGCCTCGTCGCCCGCCGTTGCGGGCGGTGTCGTGTATGTCGGGTCGGAAGACGGCAAGCTGTACGCCTTCGCGGTCGGCTGCAGCGGCGGCGGTGGGACGTGCACGCCGTTGTGGACGGGTATGACGGGCGCATGGAGCACTTCGTCGCCCGCTGTCGCGGACGGTGTCGTGTATGTCGGGTCGTCGGATGGCGCGATCTATGCCTTCTCCGTGGGCTGCAGGAGCGATGGTGGGCTCTGCACGCCGCTATGGACGGGAACGACAGGCGGAACGATCGCCTCATCGCCCGCAGTGGCCGGCGGTGTCGTGTACGTCGGGTCCGACGACGGCAAGCTCTACGCTTTCGCGGTCGGCTGCAGCAGCGGCGGTGGGACGTGCACACCGCTGTGGACGGGTCGGACAGCCACGACGATCTCGTATGCGTGGTTCGCCTCGTCGCCCGCTGTCTCGGATGGCGTGGTGTACATCGGTTCGTCGGACCGCCAGCTGTACGCCTTTGCGACGGGCTGCAGGAGCGACGGCGGGCTCTGTCCACCGCTCTGGACGGGGACGACCGGTGGCGCGATCGAGTCATCGCCCGCAGTGGCCGGCGGCGTCGTGTACGTCGGGTCCGACGACGGCACGCTCTACGCGTTCTCTGTCGGCTGCGGAGCCAACGGTGCAAGGTGCGAACCGGCATGGAGGGGGAGGACGAACGCCTGGATCGAAAGCTCGCCCGCGATCGCCGACGGCGTCGTATACGTCGTGTCCGGGGACGGCAACCTGTATGCCTTCGGGGTCGGCTGCAGTAGCGGCGCCGGACTCTGCTCCCCGCTCTTGACGGAAGAGGTCGGGGCGGCGGTGTCTTCGCCGGCCGTCGCCAACGGCATCGTGTACACCGGTTCAGGTAGCCTCACTGCAATCAAGGTCGGTTGCGGCCCCGTTGATGGTGCGTGCGCGCCCCTATGGAGATCGGTCACCGGCCTGTCCGGCATTTCGTCGCCAACGATCGCCGACGGCGTTGTGTACGCCGGGTCCAGCGAGGGTCGCCTATACGCGTTCGACCTCGAGCATGGCGACGTCACGGCGCCGGTGATCACCAGCGCTCCAAGGGTCGGAGGCGCAGTTCCGTCCAAGTTGGGGAGTGGCTCGACCCTGATCTCCTGGGAGGGCAGCGACGGGGCGGGGTCGGGGATCGTCCACTACGACCTCCAGTCGCAGCGGAATGGCGGGGCGTGGGTCACGGTCCCATCGTCCGATGTGCCCCATGTGGCTCGCTCGCTGAAGCTCGGCCACTCGTATCGCTACCGCGTGCGAGCGACGGACCGGGCCGGCAATGTCGGGACCTGGGTCGTGGGCAAGGCGGTCGTCCCCGAGCTTGTCCAGGGCTCATCGGCGCGGGTACGCTACTCGAAAGGCACATGGCACACCCAGGTCATCGCCAAGGCCTCGGGCGGGTCGACCCGCTGGAGCAGCAGCGCTCAGGCGCGAGCAACGTTCACCTTCACCGGCCGGGCGGTCGCGTGGGTCACCTCCACGGGTACGAAGCACGGCCGCGTGAACGTCTACGTCGACGGGGTCCTCCGGGGCGAGGTCGACCTCCGGCACGACTTCAAGCAGTGGATGCGCGTCCTCTTCAGCACCAGCTGGGGCACGCGGGGCACCCACACGATCCAGCTTCGCAGCTCATCGCCTGGCCTTCGCATCGATGTGGATGCGTTCGTCGTGTACAAGTAGCGACGTCGCCGATCGGTCTGGCATCCCCGGTCACCGGCAGAGCTCCGTGATGCCGTGACCGCATACTGGGGGTGAGTCGAACAGGAGGAGGCACCCTGGAAGCTGGGTTCTGCCCGGTGTGCGGGACGCGACGGCCCGACTCGGCCGGGTTCTGCCCCGCCTGTGGCTTCGATCTCACGCTGCTCGAGGGCGTCCGGGCGGACGCCGCCGTCGCCACGACGCCACCCATTCCGTCTGGCGGATCGACGCGTCCTCGGCCCGCGGCCATCAGCGGCCTGAAGCCGGCCCCACCGCCGGTCGTCCGGTCGCCTCGCTACCGGGCGGGCCAGATCGTCGGCACCACGCTGCTGGTCGTCCTCGTCGCGGTCATCGGCTACGTCACGTTCTCGACCGCGGCGCGACTCGGCGAGCCCGGCCCGAGCACGGCCGACGACGCCTCGCCGTCCGCGCACGCCGTCACGGCCTGCGAACAAGCCGTGGCCGATGTCATCGATCATCCGGACAAGGCCGTGCTCGCCTGTGCCTCGCAGGACGAGGTCGATGCCGCCTACCGGACGGTGTTCCTCGAGCCCCCGCAGTGGGGCTCGGAGTTCAGGGACGCGTGTGCCGCCGATCCTGCCCTGCGATCGCGACCGCTGTGTGCTGCGACGCCGCGTCCGACCCGGGCCTCGGACGCCCCGACCCCGTCATCCGCGCCTGCACGACCGAGTTCGCCGGCGCCGTCGTCCTAGGTCGGCGAACGGCCATCCGGCCGCGATCTCGCCGCGGTCAGGTCCGCTTGAGCAGACCGCCGAGACCGCGCGACTTGCGTTCCTCCGTCACGGGCGGGGGGGTCGTCACGCGCTCACCGAAGGCGATCGCCGCGAGGTTCGTGAGAGCCGCAGCGACGGGTGTCCGGGCCGCCCCGAGGACCACCGGGTTGCCTTCGTTGACCGCCTTCAGGTAGAGGAACGCGTCGTACGGCAGGGTCAGCGACACCTTCGAGCCCAGCCCAGCCTCCACGTCGCGCATCTTCAGGACCTCCTTGGCGAAGATGCTGTTGAGCACGAACGTCGTCTTGGCCGAGATCGATCCCGCCTCGTTGACGTAGTCGAGGAAAGCGTGGACGGCCTTGAGCGCCGAGATCTCCTGATAGACCGGGAGGACGACGACCTCGGCTCGCTCGAGCGCCGCGAGCGAGCGGTCGTCGAGGGTCGAGCCGGCGTCGACGACGACGGCTTCGTAGGCGAGCAGGGCGGTCTCGAGGATCCGTTCGACGTGGGCCGGCGTCACGAGGTCGGCGAGCTCCGGCGAGCCGGGCGCGGCCAGGATCTCGAGGCCGGACGCGTGGTGGGCCGCGTAGGTCCTCAGCAGTTCGGGCTCGCGCTGCGACTGCTCGTCCCGGGTGAGGTCGGCGATGGTCTGCTTCGGGATGACATTGAGGTGCGTCGCCACCTGGCCGAACTGGAGGTCGAGGTCGATGATCAGGACCCGGCCCGGCCGGGGGATCGCGTGAGCGACCGCGACGTTGACCGCGATCGTCGTCGTCCCGACTCCACCCTTCGGGCTGTAGACGGCGACGAGTCGGCGCGGCCGATCGATGAGACCGCCGCCGATGGTGGACGTCGCGATCATCCCGCTGGACCGCTGGAACCGAAGGAGCAGTGCCTCGACCCTGGCCTCGAGCTCCCGGCTGTCGATCGGCTTGGCGATGACGTCGTCCGCGCCCGCCTCGAGGAACATGATCCGTTCTTCGACGTCGTCGGCCTGGGTCAGGCACATCACCGGGATCGACGACAGACTCGGCGTCGCCCGGATCTCGCGGCAGACATCCGCCGGCGACGTGCCCGGGCCGGTGACATCGATCACCACCAGGCTGTGGTCGCCGGCGCCGGAGATCGCCTCTGCGGCTTCCTTGACGATGACGACGGCGTAGCCGACGCCGGTCAGGACAGACTCGATCGCCTCGGCGGCGATGGTGTCGGTCTCGAGGAGGAGGATCGAGCTCGAGGGCACGTGGTCTCCGGGGTGGGCGGCGGTCGGACGCAGGAAGGATACATCGCCCTCGGTCAGGCCCGGAGGAAGCCACTGAGATCGGGCGCCGGCGCGTGGTGACCGGCTCGTCGACGGGCCGGATCGGACACGCGTGCTAGACTCGGAATCGGTTCCTTTCGGCTCCGCAACGGACCGGACGGGCGCGACGCGCACCGACCGACCGTCAACCGGGGCGATCCCACAGGAAGGAGTGATGCGCAGACATGCGCCGCTACGAACTCATGCTCGTTCTCCGGCCGGACATCGCCGACGATCGAAGCCAGGCGATCATCGACCGGACCACCCGCCAGATCACCGCCTCCGGCGGTCAGATCGTCAAGGTCGCCCCATGGGGTCGGCGCAGGCTGGCCTACCCGATCGATCGACATCGTGAGGGCTCGTATCACATCGTGATCTTCGAAGCTCCCGCCGAGTCGATCGCCGAGCTCGAGCGCGGCCTGCTGATCACCGAGGAGCTCCTGCGCCACCTCGTCACCCGCGTCGAACGACCGGCCAAGGCCGCTCATCGCGACGGCGCCGACGACGTCGACCTCGAGCTCGAAGGCGAAGCGCTGCCGTCCGTCGAGGACGAGGAAGAGGAGGAGACCGGCGAGCAGATCGATGAGTCGGAGAGCGAAGCCGCTCCCGCCGCCATCGACTGAGCGCCGATCCCGCACGATCCGGAGGCAAGGCCCATGTCGCTCAACAAGGCGATGATCATCGGCAACCTCGGCCGCGATCCCGAGATGCGCTACACCCCGAACGGCCAGGCGGTCACCCAGTTCACCGTCGCGGTCAACCGGAACTACAAGAACCAGGCCGGGGAGTGGCAGGAAGAGACCGAATGGTTCCGCGTGGTCGTCTGGGGCCAGCAGGCCGAGCGGGCCGCGGAACACCTGCGCAAGGGCAACAAGGTGTACGTCGAAGGCCGTCTGCAGACCCGTCAGTGGGAGGACCAGTCGGGCCAGAAGCGCTACACGACCGAGCTCGTCGCCAACCAGGTGACGAACCTCGAGCGGCGCACCCGCGACGAGTCCGACGAGGGCGCTGCCGCGCCCGTCGGCCGACCGAGTCGCCCGGCTCCGGCCGGTGACGGCGACGGCGGCGGCGGGGACAAGTTCGACGACGGGAACTTCGACGACCTGCCCTTCTGACCATCCGACCGACCATCCGATCAGCACGGAGTCCTGAACGAAGATGCCGCCCATCACCCGATCCAAGAAGCGCGACGACTACTATCGCGACCGACGTCGCCGGAAGGTCTGTGCGTTCTGCGCCGACAAGACCGTCCAGATCGACTACAAGGAGGTCAACCGCCTCCGCCGCTACCTGTCGGAGCGGGCCAAGATCGAGCCGCGTCGAAAGACCGGCACGTGCGCCGGCCATCAGCGCGAGCTCGCGGTCGCGCTGAAGCGGGCCCGCCACGTCGCCCTCCTGCCGTACGCGCCCCAGCACCTCCGCCCGTAGGTCCGCCCGTGTCCCAGCGGACCCACGCGCTTGCCTGACGCGGGGATCGCGGCGTTGATGATCGCGAGCGGGTTCGCCGCCGGCGTCTTCGGGTCGCTCCTGGGCCTCGGCGGCGGCATCCTCATCGTCCCGCTGCTGACCCTTGGCTTCGGGCTGCCGCTGCGCGAGGCGGTCGGGGTCAGCCTGGTCGCGGTGATCGTGACGAGCTCGGCGTCGGCCGGGGTCTACCTCGAGCGGCACGTAGCCAACCTTCGGCTCGGGATGACCCTCGAGCTGTTCACCGCGACCGGGGCGATCGTCGGCGGGCTGATCGCGTTCGCACTCTCCGAACAGGTCCTGACGGGCCTCTTCACCGTCATGCTCGTCTACACCGCGTTCACGATGGCCCGCAAGCGCGACGAGCCCGCCGGCGTCTCCGGCGACGGGCGACTCGCTGCCGATCCGAGCAGCGCCGCGTGCTGCGGCGCGGCACGCCGGCGGAGCCGGCGCCGTACGCGTTCCATCACCTCGGTCGCGGGATCGTCGGGAGCCTCTTCGCCGGCGTGGTGTCGGCGCTGCTCGGGATCGGCGGCGGACTCATCAAGGTCCCGTTGATGAACGTGGCGATGGGCGTGCCGCTCCGGGTCGCCACCGCCACGAGCAATCTCATGATCGGGATCACGGCCGCCGCCAGCGCGATCATCTACCTGCTCCGTGGCGGGATCGATCCGTACGTCGCCGGTCCGACGGCGGTCGGTGTATTCGTCGGCGCGTCGCTCGGTTCGAGGACAGCCCATCGGATCGACGTCCGCGTGCTTCGGATGCTCTTCGTCGTGGTGCTGCTGTTCACGGCCTGGCAGATGGCCGGACGGGCCATCCAGTGACCGCGATCCGCGATCTCGACCGGATCATCGCCCGGCTATTGATCGGTGGCACCTACATCAGCGTGGCGTTGCTGGCACTTGGCGTGGCGCTGATGGTGGCCCAGGGCATCTCGCCGCTGGCCTCGGCGCCGACGTTCGACCCGGCGGCGATCCCCGCTCAGGTCGCGGCGCTTCAGCCGGTCGGGTTCCTCTGGCTCGGGCTGATCGTGGCGATCGCGACGCCCCTGGCCCGCGTCGTCGCCTCGCTCATCGGCTACGTGGCGGGTGGCGAGCGACGGATGGCGCTCATCTCGGTGGCGATCCTGGCCGTGATCGCGGTCGGCGTCGCGATCGGCGTGGCGGCGGGCACGTAGATGACCGATCTTCCGATCCTGCTGGGCGCTCTGCTCATCATCCTGCTCGGCGCCGAGCTGTTCACGAACGGCATCGAGTGGGCGGGGCACAAGCTCGGCCTGGCCGAGGGGGCGGTCGGCTCGGTCCTGGCCGCGGTCGGGACCGCGCTGCCCGAGACGATGATCCCGTTGATCGCGATCCTGTTCGGCGGCGGCGCCGATGCCGACCACGTCGGGATCGGGGCGATCCTCGGCGCGCCGTTCATGCTCGCGACCCTGGCGATGTTCGTGACCGGGTCCGCCATCCTCATCACCCGCCGTTCGCGCAAGACCGGCGAGACGCTCGATGTCAGCGGCCCCGTCCTCGTCCACGACATGCGGTTCTTCGCGATCGCCTACGCGCTGGCGATCGCCGTCGCCTTCGTCCCGAGCGACATCGCCTGGCCGCGCTACGTGGTGGCGGTGGTCCTGATCGCCATCTACGCCTACTACGTCCGGGAGCATTTCCAGGCCGAAGCCGGTGGCGGCGACCCGGAGCTGGCGCCGCTGCGCCTCCACCGGCTGGACGTCACCGGCCCCGCGCACCCCGAGCCGCCGCGGCTGCGGATCGTCGGACTGCAGGTCGCCCTCGCGCTCGGCTGCATCATCGCCGGCGCCTACCTGTTCGTCGGCGCCGTGACCGACCTGGCCCACTCGCTCGGGGCGGACGAGGCGTTGCTCGCGCTGATCATCGCGCCGATCGCGACCGAGCTCCCCGAGAAGTTCAACAGCATCATCTGGGTCCGCCAGGGCAAGGACACCCTGGCGATGGGCAACATCACCGGCGCGATGGTCTTCCAGAGCGCGATCCCGGTCTGTGTCGCGCTGCTGTTCGCGTCGTCGGCGTGGGCGGTCGGCCCAGGATCGCTGCTCGCGTTCGCGTCGGCTGGCATCGCGTTCGCGTCGGCCGGCGCCATCTTCGTGCCGATGTCGCGGGGCCGGCCGCTGACCGCCCGACTCCTGCTGGTCGGCGGCGTGTTCTACCTGGTGTACCTGGGACTCGTGGTCTACGAGCTCACGAGCGGCAGCCACTAGGGGCGTCCGCGACGGGTCCCGGGGGTCGCCGAACGGCTCGCTGGTATACTCGGCCGACCCTCGGCGAGCCAGCGTCCCGCTCGTCGGTGAGCGTCATCCGAGCCGGAGCCGCGTCATGCTGACCGAACAGGATCGTACCGACCGTCCCGCAGCCGCGCCCTCGACCGCCAAGCCGGCCGTCGCCGTCGACGACCTCATCTGCTACTTCGAGGGCGGGTTCGTCCCGATGCGCGACGCCAAGGTCAGCATCATGACCCACGCGTTCATGTACGGCACGGCGGTGTTCGAGGGGATCCGCGCCTACTGGAACGAGGAGCAGGGCACGCTCTACGGGCTGAAGATCCGGGAGCATGTCGAGCGCATCCGGCTCAACGCCCGGATGCTGCTGATGGATCCGATCCCGTCGGTCGATGAGCTCACCCGGCTCATCCTCGAGACGGTCCAACGGAACGGGTTCCGCGAGGACGTCTACATCCGGCCGTCGTTCTACAAGTCCTCGCGCCAGATCGGCGTCCGGCTCCATCACCTCGAGCACGAGCTGTACATCATCACCCTCCCGTTCGGGAACTACATCGATACCGACTCCGGCGTCCGGGTCATGTCGTCGTCGTGGCGACGCAACATGGACGAGGCGATCCCGGCTCGCGGCAAGATCGTCGGCGGCTACGTGAACATGGCCTTCCAGAAGTCCGAGGCCGAGCTCAACGGCTTCGACGAGGCCCTCGTGATGACCGCCGACGGCCACGCGTCCGAGGGTTCGGCTGCCAACCTGTTCGTCGTCCGCGATGGGACGATCCTGACCCCGCCGGTCACGGACGACATCCTCGAAGGAGTCACCCGACGTGCGATCCTCGAGATCGCCGCCAACGAGGGGATCCCGGTCGAGATCCGCTCGATCGACCGCTCGGAGCTGTACATCGCCGACGAGACGTTCCTGTGCGGCACCGGCGTCCAGGTGTCACCGGTCATCGAGATCGACCACCGGGCGATCGGCTCCGGCGAGATCGGTCCGATCGCACGCCTCATCCGGGATCGGTACTTCGATGCCGTTCGCGGTCGGCTGGCGGAGTACCGTCACTGGCTGACCCCGATCGACAAGGGTGGCTGAGCGCCCGGCGTCGATCCTGACCGGAGGTCCATCGACGACCTCCGTCACGGCGCCACCTGAACCGGCCGGCGGGTCCGTCACGTTCGATCCGGGCGTGTCGGTGCCGGTTCGACCCGCGACCGCGGTGCGCGTCGCGACGGCTCCCGGGAGCGGTGGAGGATCGTCGCCTGCTGGGCTGACGGCCACGTCGCCCGTCGCGGTTGTGCCGATGGCCACGGCCGGCCAGCCGTCGGCGCCGACAGCGGTCGAGATCCCGGTGACACCTCGCCACCCGACCCGGGCCCGGCTCGCCCAGCGCGCGCTCGAGATCGTCCCGGGTCTCGTCAGCTGGGCGCTCATCCTGAGCCCGCTCATCCTGTCGTTCCGGTTCCCCGCGATCGTGGCCTTGTTCGTGCTCACGTTCGACTTCTATTGGCTGTACAAGGCGGTCGTGCTGACCGGCAGCGTGGGCGTGACGTTCAACCGGATCCGGCGGACGATGGCCGACGACTGGCGCGCGCGTTCGCTGGCGCTTGGCGATCCCGCTGCCCGGCTGGCCGAGATCGATCGTCTTGTCCCGCTCATCAACGCTCGGATCGAGCGGCTCGGCCGGACCGGGCAGCGTCTCGCCGCCGTCGGTGGCCGGCGCGAGCTCGAGCGGCTCGATCGCGAGCGACGGGACCTCGCCCGGCTCGTCGCACGACGCGCCGAGCCGGTGCCGGACCCGCGCCGGCTCTACCACGTCGCACTCGTCCCGACCTACACCGAGCCGTACGAGAAGCTCTACGAGACCGTGCGGGCGCTGGCCGAGACCGACTACCCGCGCGACCGGGTGATGGTCGCGATCATCACCAGAGAGACCGACCACGAGGGCCGTCGGAACGTGGCCCGGCTCCGGGAGGCGTTCGGCCACCGGTTCGTCCATTTCTTCCACATCCTCGACCCGCTCGAGCCCGGGATCGTCGTCGGCAAGAGCTCTGCGATGGCGTTCGGTGGCCGCTGGCTCTACCGCGAGTTCGCCCGGCTCGGCTTCGACCCGGCCGACATCGTCGTGACCGACCTCGACTCGGACTACCGGGTCCACCGGCAGTACTTCGGCTACCTGACGTACACGTTCCTGACGGACCCGGACCGCTTTCGGCGGCTGTACCAGCCGGTCCCGATGTTCCACAACAACCTGTGGGCGACACCGCTCGCGGTCCGGCTCGTGGCGGTCGGCGCGACCCATGTCCAGATGTGGCGCTCGCTGACCCCGAACAAGCTCGTGTCGTTCTCGTCCTACGCCGTCAGCCTGCGGACCGTCCATGAAGTCGACTACTGGGCGACCGACGCCATCCCCGAGGACAGCCGGTTCTACTGGAAGAGCTTCTTCCGGTTCAGCGGCGACTTCCAGGCGGTCCCGCTGTTCATCCCGATGTACGGCGACGCGGTCCGGGCACGGTCCTACCCGCGCTCGCTCGTCGAGCAATACACCCAGATCCGGCGCTGGGCCTGGGGCGTGACCGATGTCCCGTACTACATCCAGAACGCGTTCGCCCACCGGGAGATCCCGCGTCGTCTCCGCGTCCGCCGCCTCATCGACCTGTGGCTCGACCACATCAACTGGGCGATCGCGCCGTTCATCATCATCTTCGGCTCGAACCTGCCGCTGCTGCTCAACCCGGCGTTCGCCCAGACGACGCTCGGTCAGAACCTGCCGCTGTATGCGGCCTGGCTCCTGACGGGCGCGTTCTGCTGTCTGCTCATCCTGGTCTTCGTCGAGGAGCAGATCGCACCCCCGCGACCGTCGTCGTGGACGCTCGGCCATCGGGCCGTTTCGTATCTCCAGTGGCTGGCGCTGCCCGTCGTGGGCCTCATCTTCAGCACGCTCCCGGCGCTCGACGCCCAGACGCGGCTGATGGCCGGCAAGTATCTCGAATACCGGGTGACGGAGAAGGCCTGACGCGGGTCGCTCACCGGCGGCCGCCCCGGGCGACCCGGCCGGCGCCCCAGGCGCGAGGTCACCCCGGGCAGGCTCGCTGTCGGTCGGTCAGGGACCCGGTGGCGCGGTCAGGGTCGGGGTCTTCGTGCCGGTCGTGACGATGATGTCGGCCAGGACGACCGAAGGGTCGGTCACGAACTCGGCCTTCACGTTGAACACGTTCTCGAGCAGGGCGACCGTCGCCGGGAGCTCCGTCTCGCGCCCGTTGTAGACGCGGATGCGGGTCTGCGACACGTTCGCGTCGGGCCGCTTCGTCGGTGCGCTGGCGGTCATCCCGAGGTATTCGAGGTAGCCCGCGATCGACGTCGCCTGGCCGACCTTGCCCGACCCGTTGACGACCCAGACCACGCCGTCCTCGCTGGCGATCTGCTCGCGCTGCGCCTCGAGCTTGGGGTCGATCTTGAATGCGTTCGCGACGGTCTGGCGGATCCGGCTGATGTTCGGCTCGATGCGGTAGCCGCGGCTGTCGGTGCCCTGGTTGCCGTAACGCGGCGGGGCGAACACGTAGGAGCGGATCTTCGTCGTGTCGACCTGGCTCGAGAGGCCGATGAGCTGGGGCAGCTTGTCCTGGGGGATGTCGGTCTTGAACGACGACTTGAGGTCCTTGAGCAGCTCGCTCAGGTTGTCGAGCACCTTGCGCGGGTCGACCTGCTCGCGGATCGACAGGATGACGCGCTGCTGGCGCTGCGCCCGGTCGAAGTCGTTCGAGGTGTGGCGCGAGCGGGCGTACTGGAGCGCCTGGGCGCCATCCATGTGCTGGACCCCGGCCGGGATGTAGACGCGCTTGCTGCCGCTCCCGTCATCGCCGGGGTAGTGGTCGTCCAGGACCGGGTTCTGGACGTTGATCGTGACCCCACCGAGGGTGTCGACGATCGACTTGAAGCCCTGGAAGTTGACCATCACGTAGTACTGGATGTCGAGGCCGTAGAGCTCGCCGAGGACGGCCTTGATCGCGTTGAAGCCGCGCGTCTTGTCGTTGCCCGGGAACGCGTCCGACCGGTTCCGGGCATTGAGCCAGAGGCTGTTGATCTTGCCGGCGTAGGCCGACCCGAAGACCGACCGGGCCGGACCCGCCGGCATCGGCACGTCGACGACGTCGCGCGGGAGGCTGAACATCGCCACCTGCTTGGTCTTCGGGTCGATCGACACGACGATGAGCGTGTCGGTGTTGAAGGTGCCTTCCTTCGGCCGCTGGTCGGCACCGATCAGGAGGATGTTCAGACGACCCTTGCCGTCCCACTGGGGCAGCGTCGCGGTCGGCAGGGCGGTGCCGAGCGGTGGTTCGCTGATCGTCGGGGTGGGGCTCTGGTCCGGGCTCGTATCGGCCCCGTCGGTCGCGGTCGACGACGGACCCGGGCTGTCGGTCGGGCTGTCGTCGCAGGTGTCCGCGGCGCCCTCCGGAGCGAAGATGCAGCTGAGCGTCGCCTGCGCCTCGGCGCCCTTGACCGCGACGAATGCGTGGCCGCCGGCGATGACGAGGCAGACCGCGAGGAGCCCGGCGATCGACAAGGGGCTGACCCGCAGCGACGGGCGCCCGAGCCGACCACCACCGGACGCGTCGACCGCATTGAGATAGGCGGCCACGCGATAGGCGTCGATCGCCGCGACGACCCGGTAGGCGAGGAAGAGGAGGTTGGCCACGAGCAGCGCCGGCAGGATCGCGACGAGCTGGGCGCCGAAGACCTGGATCCCGGAGCTGAGCGCGATCCCGCCGGTCAGCGCGAAGACGAGGATCGGAACTGCGGCGAACCCGATCGCCCGATTCCAGGCGCCGGCATAGGCGTGGCCGAGTCCGGGGAAGATCAGGGACAGGAAGGCGGCGGCGAAGGCCGACCGGTGTCGGGGGCGAGCCTCCTGCGGCGGCTGCTGCATCGCGGGTAGGATACTTGGAACCTCGGTACGGCGTGGCCGAGGGGTTCCGACGGGTCGATCCGTCGACGTGTGACGCCCGCTGCCCGACCGACCCACCCCTCCCAGCCGAGGCCAGATGTTCCGAGCCGTCAGCCCGAAGCCCGATCTCGTCGCCCAGGAGCACGAGATCCTGGCTCGCTGGGCCGAGCGCCGAACGTTCGCCCGGCTCCGAGCCCAGAACGCCGGCGGCGAGCGCTGGAGCTTCCTCGACGGGCCGATCACCGCCAACAACCCGATGGGCGTCCATCACGCCTGGGGCCGGACGTACAAGGACGTGTTCCAGCGGTTCCAGGCGATGCTCGGCCACGACCAGCGCTACCAGAACGGGTTCGACTGCCAGGGCCTGTGGGTCGAGGTCAACGTCGAACGCGACCTCGGCTTCACGAGCAAGCGCGACATCGAGGCCTACGGCATCGCCGAGTTCGTCAGCCTGTGCAAGCAGCGCGTCCTGACCTACGCCGCGCGCCAGACCGAGCAGTCGATCCGGCTCGGGATGTGGATGGACTGGAACGACCCGCACGAGCTGCGCCGCCTGCGCGACCTCCTGGCCGAGGACCCGTCCCAGGTGACCACGATCGAGGGCCCGGACGGTCCGGTGACCGACACGGTCGAGATGCTCGTCGGGCGGCTCGGGATGCCCGACCTCGGCGGCTCGTACTTCACGTTCAGCAACGAGAACAACGACCTGATCTGGGGCTTCCTCGCCGAGTGCCACAAGCGGGGCTGGCTGTACAAGGGCCACGACACGATGCCGTGGTGCGCCCGGTGCGGGACCGGGATCAGCCAGCACGAGATGACCGAGGGCTACCAGGACCGCGAGGATCCCGGGCTGACCGATCCGGCTGCCGCTCGTCGACCGGCCCGGCGAGTCCCTGCTCGTCTGGACGACGACGCCCTGGACGCTGACCTCGAACGTGGCCGCCGCGGTCGGTCCGGACCTCCGGTACGTCCGGGTCCGCCAGGACGACGACGAGTTCTGGCTCGCCAAGGGCACCCTGCAGCCAGGCGCTCGAGGGCCCGTTCCAGGTCCTCGAGGAACGACCGGGAAGCGAGCTCGTCGGCTGGGGCTACGAGGGCCCGTTCGACGACCTGCCGGCCGTCCGGGATGCGTTCGAGAAGGGCACGGCCGACGACCCCGGGACGCCCTACCGACATCGGGTCGTCGCCTGGGACGAGGTCGGCGAGGACGAGGGCACGGGCATCGTCCACATCGCGCCCGGCTGCGGCGCCGAGGACTTCGCGCTCGGCAAGAAGCTCGGGCTGCCGGTCATCGCCCCGCTCGACGAGTCGGGGATCTACGTCGACGGGTTCGGGCCGTACAGCGGACGGGACGTCCGGGACGTGGCCGAGCCCGATCGTCGAGCGGCTCCGCCACCAGGGCCGGTTCTACCGGCTCGAGACGATCGTCCACCGCTACCCGCACTGCTGGCGATGCGGGACGCCGCTCGTCTTCCGGCTCGTCGACGAGTGGTTCATCAGCATGGGTCCGGTCTACGACCAGGCCCGCTCGGAGCTCAGCGCGGCCGAGGTCGAGGCGAGCCTGCGCTACCAGATCATGGACATCGTCGACGGGATCCGCTGGATCCCCGGCTTCGGCTACGAGCGCGAGCTCGACTGGCTCCTCAACATGCACGACTGGATGATCAGCAAGAAGCGCTACTGGGGGCTGGCGCTGCCGATCTACGACTGCCAGGCGTGCGGCGCGTTCGACGTGATCGGCGGTCGCGACGAGCTCCAGGCGCGGGCGATCGAGGGCTGGGCGGCCTTCGAGGGTCACACCCCGCACCGGCCGTACGTGGATGCGGTCCGGATCGCCTGCCCGAGCTGCGGCGAGCCGGTCGGTCGGATCGCCGACGTCGGCAACCCGTGGCTCGATGCGGGCATCGTCCCGTTCTCGACCCTGCACCAGCGCGAGGACCCGGGCTACTGGGCGAAGTGGTTCCCGGCCGACTTCATCACCGAGAGCTTCCCGGGACAGTTCCGGAACTGGTTCTACTCGATGCTCGCGATGTCGACGGTCCTCCGTCATGAGCGGCCGTTCCTGACGATCTTCGGCTACGCCCTGCTGTTCGGCGAGGACGGCCGGCCGATGCACAAGAGCTGGGGCAACGCGATCGAGTTCGACGAGGCGGCCGACCGGATGGGCGTCGACGTCATGCGCTGGATGTTCAGCCGGGCCCGGCCCGACGACAACATCCGGTTCGGCTGGCACGCCGCCGACGAGGCGCGGCGCGAGCTGCTCGTGCTGTGGAACGTGTACGCGTTCCTCGTGACCTATGCGCGGCTGGCGGACTGGTCGACGGCGACGCCGGCGACGCCACCCGTCGCGGAGCGCGCGGCGCTCGACCGCTGGATCCTGTCGCGGCTCGCCGATCTCGCGGCGCGGGTCGAGGACCGGCTGCGCGACTACGACACGGAGGCGGCGACCCGGGCGATCGCCGAGTCCATCGACGACCTGTCGACCTGGTACCTGCGCCGCTCGCGTCGCCGGTTCTCGCGCGGCGACGACGCCACCGATCGAGTGGCCGCGTTCGCGACGCTCCACGCCGCGCTCGTCAGCCTCGTCCGGATCATGGCCCCGATCCTGCCGTTCCTCAGCGAGTCGATCTACGACAACCTCGTCCCGACCGTGACCCCCGATGCCCCCGACAGTGTCCACCTCACTGGCTGGCCGACGGCCGAGCTCGCAGCGCTCCGGGACGAACCCCTCGAGGCGGCGATGGCGACGACCCGTCGCGCGGTCGAGCTCGCCCGGACGCTCCGTGGCAACGCCGGGCTCAAGATCCGCCAGCCGCTGGCCCGGATGTGGCTCGCGCTGCCCGGTGGGGAGCTCGCCGACCGCGACGAGCTCCTCGGGTTGATCGTCGACGAGGTCAACGTCAAGGCGGTCGAGCTGATCGGCGACGAGTCCGAGCTCGTGGAGCGCCGAGTGAAGCCGCTCCTGCCGCGGATCGGCCGCAAGTACGGCGACCGGATCCCGGCGATCATGGCCGCGACCCGCGCCGGCGAGGTCGACATCCATCCGGATGGCAGCGTCGCGGTCGCGGGTCTGACCCTGGCGCCCGATGAGGTCGAGATCCTGGCCAGCCCGCGACCCGGGACGGCGGTCGCCCACGACGACGGGCTCGTCGTGGTCATCGATACCACGCTGACCCCGGAGCTCCGCGCCGAGGGCGACGCGCGCGAGCTCCAGCGGGCGATCCAGGATCTGCGCCGCGACGCCGAGCTTGCGCTCGACGACCGGATCGAGGTCTGGCTCGACCCGCTACCAGAGGCGGTCGCCGGCCATCTCGAGACGATCGCGGCGGCCACGCTCGCCGACCGGATCGACGCCGGGGTCGCACCGGCCGGAGGCTCAGCGAGCGAGGTCGAGCTCGACGGCGGGACGGTCCGGATCGTCTTGCGTCGGGCCGGCGGCGACGGCTAGGCTTGTGACCGGACCCGACGGACCCGACGGAGGGAGCGAGCTGGATCAGCCCCACGCCGCTGGCGCACCGGCCGCGTCGTCCGACGTCGCGCGTCCGCCGGCACGTCCGGGCGACGCCAGCACGACCGATCGCCCGGCCTGGTGGCTGTTCATCGGGATCGCGGCGGCGGTCATCGTCCTCGATCAGCTCACGAAGACCTGGGTCTTCGCGACGATCTCGGTCGGTTCGGCGATCCACGTCGTCGACGACCTGCTCCGGTTCATCCACTCCCGCAATGACGGCGCGCTGTTCGGGTTGTTCGGGAGCTCGGCGCCGGTGCTGGCGATCGCCAGTCTCATCGTCATCGGGCTCATCGTCTGGTACCACGCCCGGGCGGGCCGCAACCTCCTGCTGTCGATCGCGCTGGGCCTGTTGCTCGGGGGCGCGCTCGGCAACCTCCTCGATCGGGTCCGGCACGGGTACGTCATCGACTGGGTCGACATGGGCATCGGCACGATCCGGTTCTGGACCTACAACCTCGGCGACGCGGCGATCACGGTGGCGATCCTGCTCCTCCTCGCGAGCGCCCTGTGGCCGGGACTGGCGATCGGCCGAACGCCGTCCGACGAACCGTCCGAGGCGCCAGAGTCGGTCGTCCCACCCGATGCCGACGCGTCGAGCGATGGCTGATCCGCCGCCGGCGACGCAACGTGAGTTCGTCGTCCCCGACGGGGCGGAGCCGCGGCGCGTGGACCGGTTCGTGGCGGATGCCTCGGGCCTGTCGCGGAGCTTCGTCCAGAAGCTCATCGTCGAGGAGCGCCTGACGCTCGATGGGCGGCCGATCAAGGCCAACGCGGTCGTGGTCGCCGGCGACCGCCTGGTCCTCAGCGTCCCGGCGGTCGTACCGCTCGATGTCCAGGGCGAGTCGATCCCGCTCGTGGTCGTCTACGAGGACGCCGACCTGCTCATCGTCGACAAGCCGGCCGGTCTGGTCGTCCATCCGTCGCCCGGGCACCCAGCGGGGACCCTGGTCAATGCGCTCCTCGGACGGGCCGGTGGCGCGGAGTACGGCGGGATCGCGGGGGTGAGCCGGCCGGGCATCGTCCATCGCCTCGACCGCGATACGAGCGGGTTGCTGATGGTCGCCAAGGACGATGCCGCCCAGGCGAGCCTGATGGCGCAGCTCAAAGCCCGTCGCGTGAAGAAGACCTATCTCGCGCTCGTCCAGGGCGTGGTCGCGGCCAACGCCGGTCGGGTCGAGGCGCCGATCGGGCGCGATCCGAAGCACCGGACGCGGATGGCGGTGGTCCCGGACGGGCGACCGTCGGTGACCGGGTATCGCGTCCGCGAGCGCTTCCCGGGCTGGACCCTCCTCGAGCTCGATCTCGTCACCGGACGGACCCATCAGATCCGGGTCCATCTCGATGCGATCGGCCACGCGATCGCCGGAGATCCGGTCTACGGCACCGGGACGTCCCGGCGCGGCCCCGACGGGCTCGGGCGATTGTTCCTCCACGCCTGGCGGCTCGAGCTGGCATCGCCGTCCGACGCTCACCTGATCCGTGCGACCGCGGCGTTGCCGGTCGAGCTCGAGTCCGTGCTCGAGCGGCTCCGCGAGGCCGATCGCCCGCGGGTGATGCCGGTCGGCGTCGGGAGCGCCGGGTGAGCGATCCGTTCCGCATCCCCGGTGTGGCGGGCGCCTCGGGCGCGATGCTCGTGATCATCTCAGGCCCTTCGGGGGTGGGCAAGGACGCCGTGATCGACGCCCTCCGGCGGCGCGATGGCGTCCACGACTACCACTACGTCGTGACCTGCACGACCCGGCCCCGTCGGCCGGGCGAGATCGACGGCGTGAGCTATCACTTCCTCGAGGTCGACCGGTTCGCCGCGCTGCGCGACGCCGGTGAGCTCCTCGAGGCGAACGAGGTCCATGGCAACTGGTACGGCACGCCCCGCGCGCAGGTCCGCGAGGCGCTCCTGGCCGGGCGCGACGTGATCCTCAAGATCGACGTCCAGGGCGCCCAGGTCGTCAAGGAGAACGTCTCGGACGCCGTCCTCATCTTCATCGTCCCGCCGTCGCTCGAGAGCCTCTTCCAGCGCCTGAAGTCGCGGGCGACGGAGACCGCCGACCAGCTCGAGCTGCGCCAGCGCAATGCCGCGATCGAGCTCGCCCGCCAGGAGGACTACGACTACATCGTCGAGAACCGGGACGGCGAGGTCGAGGCGACGGCCGAGCGGATCGAGGCGATCCTGGACGAGGAGCGCGCCCGCCATCCGGATCGGCGCGTCGTCGTCTGACCGCGCCAGCCGAGCTGGCACGCGGGTCATGAGACGATCGGCTCGATGACGACGAGGTCCATCGGGGCCGCTGACCGACCGGAGCGTGCCGGACGCGCGGACGAGCCCACGCTCGGGCTGACCGTCGCGGCCAGCGCGGCCGACCGGGGTGCCGGGCGGCTTGTCGAGGTCGCGGTCGATGCCCCGGGCGCCGGCCGGCGCCGCTACACCTACGTCGTGCCGGATCGCCTGGCGGACCTCGAGGACGGCGAGGCGGTGCTCGTCGACTTCGGCCGCCGGCAGGCGCTCGGGATCGTGCTCGGTCCGGCCGGTGCGGCTCCCGGCGTCGAGCCGCGACCGATCGTCGACCGCGTCCGGGCGGATGGCCCGCTGCTGCCCGGTCTGAGCCGGACGCTCGCCGGCTGGATCTCGGAGACGTACCTTGCGCCCCCGTGGGCCGTCATCCGGGCGATGCTCCCGCCGGGGATCCTCGAACGGCTCGAGCTCGTCGCGGAGCGCCGTCCGGGGCTCAGCGCCGAGCGGCGTCCCCTGCCCGGCGGGGATGCGCGCGAGCCGCTCGCGGCCGAGCCGGAGCGGAGCTCGGTGCTCGCTCCGGCGGACGGCGCGCTGCTCGACCAGCTCGCCGATGGCCCGCGAGCCGTCCGCGACCTGGCGGCTCCGGAAGGCCGGGCCGGTCTCCTCCGCCGGTTGCGGGCGATGGCCGCCGCCGGCTGGATCGATCTCGACTGGACACTGCTCGCGGCGACCGGCGGTCCACGCTACGAGCGTTGGGTCGTGCCGACCGAGCCGGGCAGCACGGCCGCGGCGATCCTCTACGCGGGAGACCGACCACCGGGCCGACCACTCGGGCCGCGCCAGGTCGCTCTCCTCGCCGAGCTCGCGGCTGGACCGCCGACCGGGCTCCCGGCCGCGACCCTCAGCGGCCGGCACGGGACGTCGGCGCTCGCCGGGCTGGTCCGCCGGGGCCTGGCGGCGGTCGACGTCCGCGAACGCCCGCGCCGGCCGCTCGACGCCCGACCGGTCGGCCTTCGCGGTGGGCGTCCCCCGGCCGCCGACCTGACCGGCCCGCAGGCCGAAGCGCTCGCACACATCCGGACGGCGCTCGACGAGGACGACCCCACCCCCCTGCTCGTCGACGGGGTGACGGGCGGTGGCAAGACCGCGGTCTACGCCGAGGCGATCGCCGCGTCGCTCGAGCGCGGCCGGCCCGCCCTGGTCCTCGTGCCAGAGATCGCCCTGGCGATGCCACTCGTCGATCGGCTCCGAGCGGATCTCGACGCTCGCGTCGCGCTCGTCCACTCGGCGGTGGGTGGCGGTGAGCGGACCGACGAGTGGCGGCGGATCCGGGCCGGTCTCGTCGACATCGTCGTCGGGACCCGGCTCGCCGTGCTCGCCCCGCTCGCCGACGTCGGCCTGATCGTCGTCGACGAGGAGCACGAGAGCACGTACAAGAGCGACCGCACGCCGCGGCTTCAGGCGCGCGACACGGCGATCGCGCTCGGGCGTCTCGCCAGGGCGCCCGTCGTCCTCGGCAGCGCGACGCCGGCCGTCGAC
Organism: uncultured Chloroflexia bacterium; assembly: GCA_963783135.1. Lineage (GTDB taxonomy): Bacteria > Chloroflexota > Limnocylindria > Limnocylindrales > CSP1-4 > Chersky-267. The sequence goes on from CAWAMH010000007.1 coordinate 499,684, forward strand.
AGTGTCGGGCGGGCTCGCACCGGTGCCTACCGGCGGGTCGTGCTGCCGGACCGGCCGACCGGGGCCCCGCCCACGGTCGAGGTCGTCGACCTGCGTGCCGAACTGGCCGCCGGCAATCGCGGTCTGCTGTCGGACCGTCTCGTCGCCGCGATGAGCGAGCTCGACCCGGTGGGCGGTGACCGCGCGATCCTCGTCATCAACCGGCGGGGGACCGCATCCGTGGTCCTCTGCCGGGATTGCGGTCACGTCCAGACCTGCCCGGAGTGCGAGCGACCGCTGGTGTACCACGCCGCGGGCGGATCCTTGCGCTGCCATCATTGTGGGACCGCCGCGCCGATGGCGGATCGCTGCCCGACGTGCCGCTCGCCGCGGATCCGCTACCTCGGCGGCGGGACCGAACGCGTCGAGCGCGAGGTCCGGACGCGGTTCCCGCAGCTCCGGGTCGGCCGGCTCGACCGCGACGTCGTCGAGCGGAAGGGCGCCGCCGAGCGTGTCGTCGACGCGTTCCGTGACGGCCGGCTTGACGTCCTCGTCGGCACCAGCCTCGTGACGAAGGGGCTCGACATCCCGGAGGTGACCCTCGTCGGGGTGGTCAGTGCGGATGTCGCGCTCAACCTGCCCGACGAGCGCGCAGCGGAGCGGACGTACCAGCTCCTGGCCCAGGCCGTCGGTCGGGCCGGTCGAGGCGAGCGACCGGGCCTCGCGATCATCCAGAGCTACCAGCCGGATCACCCGGCGATCCAGGCGGTCGCGACCGGCGACGCCGGTGCGTTCTACGACGCCGAGCTCGAGCTACGTCGCCGGTTCGGTTCGCCGCCGTTCGGTCGACTCGTGAAGCTGACGATCGGTCTCGAGGACGCGGCGGCCGCGGAGCGCAGCGCCGGCGCAGAAGCCGATCGGCTCCGTGCGCTCGCCGCCGAGCGCGGCCTCGATGTAGCGATCGTCGGGCCCGCGCCGGCCTTCATCCGGCGGCGCGCGGGGCGCTGGCGCTGGAACCTCATCCTGCGCGGGCCGGACCCGGTGCCGTTGCTGGACGGCGGCCCCGAAGCGCCGTGGTCCGTCGACGTCGACCCCGAGTCGGTCCTGTGAGGCACGGGCCGCGCGACCCCGACTGACGGATCCGTTCCACGGACGAGTGGTGCGGTCCGGGGCGGTGTGGTCCGTTGACACTCCCCGGGCGAGAACGTAGGTTCGAACGGCCGGCGCGCGTGGCTCGCCGGTGACTGGCTACGCACGACGGAGACGCCCGCCGGATGGCCGACCGGTTCGACCCATACGCGATCCTGCAGGTCAGCCAGGACGCCGATCAGGACGTCCTCCAGGCGGCCTATCGGGCCCTCGCTCGAAGACTCCATCCGGATCACTCGGACGACCCGACGGCGGGGGCCCAGATGGCCCAGCTGAACGCCGCCTGGGAGACCCTCGGCGATCCTGAGCGTCGCGCCACCTACGATCGGACGCACCTCGCCGGCGTGATCCTCGATTCCACGGCCCGGACCGCAGCGTCGACCAGCCGTCCCGAGGCGCCCAGCGCCGGGTCCACCTCGCCGACGCAGCGTCCGGCCGGTGCTTCGACCGCCGGCCCTGGCGACGCCCGACCGACCTGGCGGATGGGGCCGAACGGCGAGGGCGGCGCCGGCCCGCCACCCGGTAACCCGCAGGGGACCGTCCTCGGCTTCGGCCGTCACATCGGCTGGTCGATCGGCGAGATCGCCCGGGTCGACCCGGGCTACCTCGAGTGGCTCGACAAGCAGCCCCAGGGCTCCAGGCTCCATGAGGAGATCGACCGGACGCTCCGCGCGCGGGGTCTGCGGATGGACAAGGAACCGGTCCGGAGCGGCCGGGCGCCGCGCCGGTTCGGGCTGTCCGGCCGCTAGGCTCCATCGCCGGTCGCCGGCCGCGATGTCCGGCCGGAGGTCGGGCCTTCGCTATACTCACCGGCCATGAGCGTGAAGCCGATCGTCCTCCTTGGCGACCCCCGCCTGCGCCTGAAGGGCCTGCCCGTCGACAGCTTCGGCAGGCTCCTCCATGAGCTGCTCGACGACCTGACCGACTCGATGCGCCACGCGCCCGGTGTCGGGCTCGCCGCGCCACAGCTCGGCGAGGCGCGTCCAGGCCTGCGTCATCGAGGTCGAAGCCCATCTCTACGAGCTCGTGAACCCGCGGATCGTCCGGTCCGACGGCGACGACCGAGACCTCGAGGGCTGTCTGTCGATCCCCGGCTATGTCGCCTACGTGACCCGGCGCGAGAAGGTCTGGGTCGTCGCCCAGGACCGCCACGGCAAGAAGGTCAAGGTGGCCGGATCCGGGCTTCTCGGGCGCGCCCTCCAGCACGAGCTCGACCACCTCGACGGCAAGCTCTACATCGACTACCTCGACTCGATGGACGAGCTGATCGACGTGAGCGGCGGCGACGACGAGGACGACGAAGAGCACGAGCACATCCGCGAGGCCCAGGGCGCGCTCGCCTGAACCGGGCCGCCCAGCGCCCGTGAGCGCCAGCGACGATCCGGCCCGGACCGTCTTCTTCGGCAGCGGCCGGTTCGCGATCCCGATCCTCGAGGCCCTGATCGCGCTGCCCGGGGTCAAGGTCGTCGGGGTCGTCTCCGCGCCCGATCGGCCGGTCGGGCCGCGGCCACGGCTCGACGGCCACGCCGCTCGCGACTCGGGCGCAGGAGCTCGAGCTGACCCTGCTCCGACCGGAGCGGATCCGCGACCCGGAGACCGTCGCCACCATCGCCGGGCTCCGACCTGACCTGGGTGTCCTCGCCGACTACGGCCGGATCGTCCCGCAGGCGATCCTCGACCTGCCGGCGCACGGGATCCTCAACGTCCACCCGTCGCTCCTGCCTCGCCACCGCGGCGCCGCGCCGATCCCCGCGACGATCCTCGCCGGCGATCCGACGACCGGCGTCACGCTCATCCGGATGGACGCCGGCCTCGACACGGGTCCGATCGTGGCGGTGGGATCGTGGCCGCTCACGGGGACCGAGACGGCGCCGGAGCTCGAAGAGCGGGCCGCTCAGGTCGGCGCCGGCCTGGTCGCGCGGTCGGTGCCGGACTGGCTCGCGGGCGCACTGAGCCCCCACCCGCAGGACGACGCGGCCGCGACGACGACCCGGCCCCTCCGGCGCGAGGACGGGCGTCTCGACCCATCGCGACCGGCCGCCGAGCTCGCCCGCCAGGTCCGCGCCTACCGACCGTGGCCGGGCAGCTCGCTCGACACCCAGCTCGGGCGGCTCACGGTCTGGCGCGCGACACCCCGCGCGACGGACGGTCCGGAGGAACCCGGACGTCTCGTCGAACGTGACGGGCGGCTCGCCCTGACGACGTCCGACGGTCTGCTCGAGCTCGACGAGGTCCAGCCCGCCGGTGGTCGACCGATGACCGGCGATGCCTTCCTGCGCGGCCGCGGCCGCCGGCTCGTGGCCCCGTGACGGAGTGACCGGCCAGGAGGGTCCGGGCAGCGTGCGACAATGCGTTCGTGACCGACGCCCCTCCGGCCGACGCCGCGGTCCGCCCGCCGGGCGCCGCCGACCCATCGACGCGCGATCCCCGACCCGGGCTGTCCGGGCTCCCGCCCGACGACCTCGGCGCGTGGCTGTCCGCCCGCGGGGAGCCGGCCTACCGGGCGCGCCAGATCGGTGACGCGCTGTGGGCGGGTGGTGTCCGGACCGCGGCCGACATCGGCACCCTGCCCGCGGCGCTCCGTGCCGAGCTCGACGCTGCGTTCCGGCTCGACACGCTCGTCGAGACCGAGCTCCGTCCGGCCGACGGCGGGTTGACCGAGAAGGCCCTCCACCGGTTGTCCGATGGCGCCCTCGTCGAGTCGGTCCTCATGCACTACCCGGCCCGAGCCGGTCATCGGGAACGACACACGGTCTGCATCTCGAGCCAGGCCGGCTGTGCCGTCGGTTGCCCGTTCTGCGCGACCGGCGAGCTCGGCTTCGACCGCGACCTCGAGACCGCCGAGATCGTGGATCAGGTCCGGGCCGCCGCCCGTCGGCTGGCCGAGGATGGGCGCCGCCTGACGAACATCGTGTTCATGGGCATGGGCGAGCCGCTGCTCAATCTCGACCGGGTCCTGGAGGCGGTCACCGCGCTCGCCGACCCGGCACGGTTCGGGCTCGGGGCGCGTCACATCACGGTCAGCACGAGCGGCGTGGTCCCCGGGATCCGACGACTGACCGCGCTCGGTCCGCAGTTCACCCTCGCGGTCAGCCTCCACGCCGCTCGCGATCCGCTCCGTGACGTCCTCGTCCCGCTCAATCGGCGCTGGCCGGTCGCCGAGGTCGTCGCCGCGGCCCGCGATCACGCCACGACGACCGGCCGGCGGATCTCCTACGAGATGACGATGATCGACGGCGTCAACGACACGCCGGCCGACGCCGAGGCGCTTGCGATCCTGCTTCGGGGCGACCTGTGTCATGTGAACCTCATCCCGATGAACCCGGTCGCGCACACCCCATGGCAGGCCAGCCCGATGGCGCGCATCGAGGCGTTCGCGAGCCGGCTGCGCCACGATGGGATCGCCGTGACGATCCGGCGCAATCGGGGCCAGGAGATCGGGGCCGCCTGCGGTCAGCTCGCAGCGGAACGGGCGGGCGAGCCGGCACCGGCGGTCGTGGCGCGCCGGCGCGAGCTGCTCGTCCGGGACAGCGCGGCCGCGCTCCGGGCCGTGGAGCCCTGAGGGATGGGGACCGGCCGCGCGCGGCTCGCCGCGAGCATCCTCGATGCCGACCTGTCGAACCTGGCGTTCGCCGTTCGACGGGTCGAGAAGGCCGGTGCGGATCGAGTCCACCTCGACGTCATGGACGGCCACTTCGTGCCGAACATCACCTTCGGGGCGAAGACGATCAAGCACCTCCGGCCGCGGACCGAGTTGCCATTCGACGCGCACCTCATGATCAGCGAGCCCGGCCGCTACATCGACGAGTTCATCGAGGCGGGCTGCGACTCGATCACCGTCCATGTCGAGATCGACGAGCCGATCGAACCGACCCTCCGGCGCATCCGTGAGGCCGGCCGGGCCGCTGGCCTGGCGATCAAGCCGGGGACACCGGTGCGGGCCATGGCCAAGTACCGCGAGCTCATCGACATCGTCCTCGTCATGACGGTCGAACCGGGCTTCGGCGGCCAGTCGTTCATGCGCGATGCCGCGCGCAAGATCGTCGGCGCGCGCGACCTCCTGAGCTACCTCCCACTCGGCGGCGAGGTCCACGTCGACGGCGGGGTCAACCGCGAGACGGCCGAGTACGTCGGTGGTCTCGGGGTCGATATCCTCGTCGTCGGTTCGGCGCTGTTCGCGAAGGGCCACGACATGGGTCGGGAGATCCGGCTGGTCAAGGCGCTCGCCGATGAGGGCTACGCGTTCCAGCTCAACAAGGGCAAGCCGCCGATCCCGCGCGACGAGTGGCGGAGCATCGCCAGCCTGCCGCTCCAGGTCGGCTCGAAGCTGCGAGCGACGATCGAGGCCGGCGGGATCCCGGTGATCATGCTCCGCGCCGACGGCCGGATGAACCCCGACGGGGTCCGTGACTACGAGCTGCTCGTGCCGCGCCAGGTCGAGACGCTCACCCTCGAGCGCTATGCGGCCGAGCGCGACGCCGCCTACGCCGAGGCGGAGGCGTGGCGGGCCAGGTTCGAGGCGGTCGGCACGTGACCGACCTGTCCGAGCCGGCCGAGGCCGCCGCCCTCGGTCGGCGCAACGACCGGATCCTGCTCTGGGCGGTCGCCGCCTACATCGTCATCCTGTCGGCGCTGATGCTCGTCCGGGGCGTGTCGATCACGCCGGACGTCCTGCTCGTCGCCTTCGGCCTGGCCGCCGTGCTGCTCGGCCGGGGCCGCCTGTTCCTGCGCGACTGGATCCCGTTCATCGGCCTGTTCTTCGCGTACGAGCTGATGCGGGGCTACGCGGACAACCTCGGGATCGCCGTCCACGTCACCGACATCCTGGCGGTCGAGCGGCTGCTGTTCTTCGGCCAGCTCCCGACTCAGGTCCTCCAGGACGCGTTCCACCCCGCGACCGGCCCGGACATCCTCGCCTCGGCGGCGACGGTGTTCTACTTCCTCCACTTCCCGCTGCCGATCGCCGTCGGCTTCTTCCTGTGGCTCCGCCGCCGGCGGGTCTACTACGACTTCGTGGCCGCGCTCATCCTGCTGGCGATGGCCGGCTTCGCCACGTATGTCCTGTTCCCGGTCGCGCCGCCGTGGTGGGCGGCCGAGCACGGCTACCTCAACGCACCGAGCGGCATGCCCACGATCGTCTACCTCAAGGAGCAGGGCTTCGACCAGCTCGCCCGGTTCTTCGGGTTCGAGGGCCACTACCTCTACAGCTACACGATCTACGACATCAACCCGAACCAGGTCGCGGCGTTCCCGTCGCTCCATGCCGGCTTCCCGTTCCTCGGCTTCCTCTTCGCCCGGCGGGCGTTCGGTCGGGTCGGCTGGATCCTGCTCGCCTATTCCGTCTGTGTCTGGCTGTCGATCGTCTACCTGGCCGACCACTACGTCGTGGACATCATCGGCGGGCTGGTCTACGCGTCCGCCGCGTACTGGGTGGTGATCCACGCCCCGGCCTGGTTCCGGCGGGTCATCGACGATGCCGCCGACGACGAGCTCGAAGCGGGGGTCGAAGCGGCTGACGCCGGCGACGCCGGGGCGCTCGCCCGACTCGGTCGGCGGGTCCGCTGGAGTGTCGTCGTCCAGGGCACGATCGTGGCCGGCCTCGGCGCGCTCGTCGCCTGGTGGATGGCGACGACCGGCGCGCTCGGCGGGGCCGGGACGATCCTCTACCTCGCGCCGTGGCTGGCCCTGCTCGGCGGGCTGTGGCGGGCTGCATCCGGTCTGTTGAGCCGGTAGGCCATCGTGCGCGCGCTCCTTCAGCGGGTCTCGCGCGCGGAGGTCCGGGTCGACGACGAGGTCGTCGGGCGGATCGGCCCGGGTCTGGTCGTGCTGCTCGGCGTGGGACCCGACGACGATCCGGTCGTGACCGACGGGCTCGCCCGGAAGGTCGTCGAGCTGCGCATCTTCGCCGACGAGGCGGGCCGGACGAACCGGTCGTTGCTCGACGTCGGCGGACAGGCGCTCGTGGTCAGCCAGTTCACGCTGTTCGCGGACACGCGCCGCGGTCGTCGACCGGGCTTCACGGCCGCAGCGTCAGCGGAGCTCGCGATCCCGCTCTATGAACGGTTCGCCGGGGAGCTCGAGCGGGCGGGCGTGACCGTCGCGCGGGGACGCTTCGGGGCCGAGATGGCCGTGGAGCTCGTGAACGACGGCCCGTTCACGATCTGGCTCGACACGGCGGACCCGGGCTGAGCCCGGATCCATCGGGCGTGGCTAGCGGCTCGCCTTGGCGATCGTCCGCCGGCAGCGGGTGCAGACGAGCTGCTTCTTCGTCCCGCCGGTCTGGGTCGGGAGCGTGAGCGGCTGGAGGTTCGGCTGATAGCGACGGTGGGCTCGCACGCGGTTCATCCCCGACGACTGCGGGTTGAAACCGCCCATCGAGACCTTGCCGCAGACGGCGCAAGCGCGGGCCATGTCGGTCCTCAGAGGGTGGAACGGGTCTGGAGCGCGAGCCGCGAGGGGCCCGGGCAGGCGGTACGATAGCACATCGACCCCCCGATCCCGGACGGCGCGAGCACGAGCCCGGACGCGACCGTCCCCAGCGGAGGCACTGCAGCGTATGCCCGAACGCTCGGTCGCCGGCCGCTCGCTCGCCAGCCGGCGGGCCATCGAGGAGATCGTCCGCGGCGCGGTCCTCGGGAGCTATGGCGTCGTCGGATTCGTCGACGACGATCCGTGGGGGCGGGCCCGCCGGCTCGTCGGCCTGGGTGGCTCGGGTGTCCGGGTGCGGACGGCGCCGGACTTCTCGATCGAGCTCCAGCTCACCGTCGCCTTCGGCATGCCCGTCGCCGAGGTCGCCCGGCAGGTCGACTCGGCCGTCCGCTACGCCCTCCAGCGATCGCTCGACCGCGAGCCCGACCGACTCGACGATCCACATCGGCGGGATGCGCTTCGAGCCGTCGTCGGCACCGCCCGGCCGGGCGACGGAGCCGCCCGCGACTTCGCCGTCGGCGCCGAGCGCGGCGACCGAGCCGCCCGCGGCCCCCGACCTCGACGTGCCAGGACCCCACGACGCCGTCGCCGACGACCCGTCGAGTGGACGCCGATGACCCGGCGGAGCTGTGACGGCGCCGGCCTCCTCGCCGCGTTCCGATCCGGCGTGGCCAATCTCGAGGCCCACGTCGACGAGATCAACGCGCTCAATGTGTTTCCGGTGCCCGATGGTGACACCGGCTCGAACATGCTAGCGACCGTGCGCGTCGCGCTCGAGGAGGCCGAGGGTGCGGCCGGCCAACCGGCCGACCGGATCGCCGCCGCGATCAGCTTCGGGGCCTTGATGGGCGCCCGCGGCAACTCGGGCGTGATCACCAGTCAGATCCTCAACGGGATGGCGCGTGGCCTCGCGACGAAGCGCCGGTTCAACGGCCTGGACCTGGCGCACTGTCTGGCGCTCGGGACCGAGACCGCCTACGCCGCCGTCAAGAAGCCCGTCGAGGGCACGATCCTGACGGTGATCCGCGAGGCGAGCGTCGCCGCCAAGACCGCGGCCGAGCTCGACGATGCGATCGAGACCGTCCTGGCCGCGACGGTGGACGCCGCGGAGAAGGCGGTCGCGAAGACGCCCAGCCTGCTGCCGATCCTGCGCGAGGCCGGGGTCGTCGACTCGGGCGGACAAGGGCTCTACCGGCTGTTCCAGGGCGCGCTGCGGTTCGTCGTCGGGGAGGCCGTCGCCGGCGGGGTCTCCGCGCGGGTCCACGCGGGCGCAAAGCCGTCCGCCCTCGTCGCCCACGCCGACGAGGGCTTCGGCTACGAGACGATGTATCTCGTCCAGCCCGAGCACGGCCGCGATCTCGACATCGACGCGATCCGGACCCACCTCGAGACGATCGGCGAGTCGGTCGTCGTCGCCGGCGACTCACGGGCGGCGAAGGTCCATGTCCACAGCGAACGGCCCGACACGGTCATCGCCTACGGCCTGGGTGTCGGTTCGCTGAGCCGGATCAGCGTCGAGAACCTCGACAACCAGGCGCGCGACGTGCGCGAGACGCGGGCCTCGGAGTTCACCGGGGCGGCCTCGACCGACGGGACCGGGCCCGGTGTCGGGACGGCCGGCGGTCCGCCGACCCGGACCGCCGGGCCGCGCGTCCCGCTGGCGGTCGTGGTCGTGGCCGCCGGTGACGGGCTGGCCTCGATCTTCCGCGACTTCGGCGTGGCCGCCGTCGTCCGCGGCGGCCAGGCCGCGAACCCGAGCACCGGCGAGCTCCTGGCCGCGGTCCAGGGCGTCGATGCCGACGAAGTCCTGCTCCTGCCGAACAACCCCAACGTGGTCCTCGCCGCGCGCCAGGTGGCCGAGATGGCCTCGGTCCCGGTCCACGTCGTCCCGACGCGCAACGCCGCCGAAGGGTTCTCGGCGCTCATGGCGCTCGACCCCGGCGAGCCGGCGGCCGCGAATGTCGCCGACATGACCGAGCGCGGACGGGGGCTGGCCACACTCCAGGTCACGACCGCGGTCCGCGACGCGAAGGTCAGTGGACAGAAGGTCCGGAAGGGCCAGACGATCGTGCTCGATCCCGACGACGGCCTGGTCGCCGCCGACGGCGACCCGGATCGCGCGGTCCTCGCGGCGATCGCGACGCTGCCGCCCGGGATCGAGCTCGTGACGATGTTCTATGGCGACGGCGCGGAGCTCGCCGACGCCGAGTCGCTCGCCCGGATGATCGCGGACGACCGACCGGGGATCGAGGTCGAGGTCCGGCACGGCGGCCAGCCGCATTACCGGTACCTGATCTCGGCGGAATAGCCGGTGGCCGCCGCGACCCCGGGTCGACCGACCCGATCGACTCGATCCCGGACGGCGCCGCCCGCCCGCCGACCGCCGGTCCCGACCGATCCCGTCGCGCTGCTCGCGACCCCGATCGGCGACAGCGGGCTGAGTGGCGCCGCCCAGATCCGCCGGCTTGGCCCGAAGCTCGGGATCGCCACGGTCCGGGACCTCCTATTCCACCTCCCACGGCGCTACGACGACCGGCGCCGGATGGAGACCATCGCCGAGCTGATGGGCCGTCAGGACGGCGATCAGGTGAGCGCTCGGGTGACGGTCCGGTCGATCCACGTGGAGCAGGGCTTCCGACGGCGCATCCAGCGGACCATCGCGATCGTCCGGGACGAGACGGGCGAGGCCGAGGCTGTCTGGTTCGGCCGGCGCTACATCGAGCGCCGGATCGCGGAGGGCGATCGGCTCGTCGTCAGCGGCAGGCTCAAGAAGCGCGGCTTCGCGGTGATCTTCGACGACCCGGAGTTCCAGCGCGAGGATGCCGAGGGGGACCTGCTCCATGCCGGCCGGATCGTCCCGATCTATCGCCTGACCGCTGGCATCGCGGCACCGCGGCTGCGGGTCGCGATGCGCGAGGCGATCGACCGGGCCGGTCTCGCCTATCCCGAGTACCTGCCGGCGGATCTGCGCCGCGAGGAGACCCTCGTCGGCATCGGACCGGCGATCGAGGGCGCTCACTACCCGGCCGACCCCGAAGCGAAGGACGCCGCCCTCCGTCGGCTGGCGTTCGACGAGCTCCTCGCGCTCCAGCTCGGGATGGTCGGCCGGCGTCGCCAGCGCGTCCGGTCGCACGCCCGGCCGCTCGTCGTCGATGACGAGCGCGACGGGGCCGTCCGGGCCGCGATCGAGAGCGCGCTGTCGGACAAGCTCGAGCGTCCCGTGGCGCTGACGGCCGATCAGGCCAGTGCGACCGAGGCGATCCGGACCGACCTCGCCCGTCAAGAGCCGATGCTCCGTCTTCTCCAGGGCGATGTCGGCTCGGGTAAGACCGCGGTGGCGGCGTACGCCCTGGCGCTGATCGCCGGTGTCGCTCGACAGGGGGCAGTCCTCGCGCCGACCGATCTGCTCGCCCGCCAGCACGCGGTCACGCTGAGTGCCCTGCTCGACGGTCTCGGCGTGCCGGTGACGCTGCTGACCGGCTCGCTGAGCGCCGCCGGTACGCGCAACGCGCTCGAGGCGATCGCCGACGGGCGGGCCGGCGTCGTCGTCGGCACGCACGCGCTCCTCCAGGACCGGGTCGTGTTCGCCGATCTCGGGCTCGTGGTCATCGACGAACAGCACCGCTTCGGTGTGGAGCAGCGCGGACAGCTCGAGGCGAAGGCGGGCGGCTCGGCGCCCCACGTCCTGCTGATGACCGCGACCCCGATCCCCCGGACGCTCGGCCAGGTCCTCTATGCCGACCTGGATGTCACGGACCTCCGGACGCCGCCGGAGGGCCGGATCCCGATCCGCACCGCGATCCGCCATCCGGCCGACATCGATCGGCTCTGGGAGTTCGTGCGGAGCGAGGCCGGCGAGGGTCATCGGACGTTCGTCGTGGTGCCGGCGATCGAGGAGACCGATGACGAGGGGACGGTCGCGGCGAAGGCCGAGGCGGAGCGGCTCCGGAACCTGCTGGACCCGCTCAGAGTCGGGCTCGTCCACGGCCGGTTGAAAGCGTCGGAACGCGACGCCGAGATGACCCGGTTCCGCGACGGCGAGCTGGACGTCCTCGTCGGAACGACCGTCGTCGAGGTCGGCGTGGACGTGCCGGAGGCGACGGTCATGGTCGTCGAGGGCGCCGACCGATTCGGGCTCGCCCAGCTCCACCAGCTGCGCGGCCGGGTCGGTCGTGGCGGCGTCCGATCGTTCTGCGCGCTCGTCTCGGACGCGGCCCCGACCTCCGCCTTCTGGGAGGACCTCGTCGCCGGCCGACGGACCACCGACACCACCGAGCAGGCGCGTCTGGTGGCGGTGGCGCGGACGCTCGATGGGTTCGACCTGGCGGAGGCCGACTTCGAGCTGCGTCGCGAGGGCGATGTCCTCGGTCTGGCCCAGAGCGGTCTGCCCCGGCTACGGATCGCCTCGCTCCAACGCGCCGACCATCGGGTCCTGGCGACCGATGCCCGACGGCACGCCGAGGCGCTCCTCGACGACAGCGGTGTGCTCAGCGACCCGACCCTCGGTCCGCTCCGTCATGAGCTCGAGGCCGGCTGGCTCGAGGGGATCGCCGCGGGCGAGCCGGAGAGTGCGGCATGACGCGGTCGTCGGATGGCTGACGCCGGCCGGGTGATCGCCGGCACCGCGCGCGGTCGGCGGCTCGTGGCGCCGGGGGAGGGGACGCGACCGCTCGGCGACCGGGTCAAGCAGACGCTGTTCGCCATCCTCGAGCCGGACCTGCCGGGCGCGTCCTTCCTGGACCTGTGTGCCGGCAGCGGGGCAGCCGGGATCGAGGCCCTGTCGCGGGGTGCGGCGAGCGCCACGTTCGTGGAGCGCGACCGCCGCGCCGCGACGACGATCGCCGAGAACCTGTACCTGACGGGTCTGTCCGGGCCCGGCGCGCTCATCGTCTGCGCCGAGGCATCGACCTGGCTCGCCGGGGACGGGCTGGAGGGCAGTCCGTTCGACATCGTCTTCGTCGACCCACCGTATTCCGAGATCGGCCTCGTGGAGCGGCTCCTGGAGCTGATCGGTGCCGACGCGATCGGCCGGATCGCGGCACCGGGCGCGCGGATCGTCGTGAAGCACTTCTGGCGCGACCGTCCACCGGCGTCGGTCGGCCTGCTAGCATCCGAGCGCGACCGGCGCTTCGGCGAGACCGGTCTGACCTTCTACCGTCGGGAGGGCGGATGAGCCTCGCGGTCTATCCCGGCTCCTTCGATCCGATCACGAACGGCCACCTCGACGTGCTCCACCGGGCCGTCGCCGTGTTCGACCGGGTGGTCGTCGCGGTCCTCGAGAACCCGCGCAAATCGCCGCTGCTGTCGACCGCGGACCGGGTCCAGGTCATCCGCGCGTCGCTCGCCGCGGCGGGCCCCGAGCTGGCGACCCGGGTCGAGGTCCGGACGTTCGATGGCCTCACGGTCGATTTCTGCCGGGTGGTCGGGGCCGGGTTCATGGTCCGCGGACTGCGCGCGGTGTCCGACTTCGAGACCGAGATGCAGCTCGCGCACAACAACCGGATCCTCGCCCGCGACGTCGACACGGTCTTCTTCATGACGTCGCTCGAGCAGGGGTATGTCAGTTCGAGCCTCGTCAAGGAGATCGCCCGCTTCGGCGGCGACGTGAGTGCGATGGTCCCGGCGCCGGCCGCCGCGGCCCTGACCCAGGCGGCGGAGCGGCACTGACCCCGTCCATGCTCGGGTGGGGGGTGCGATAATCCGAGCGACCGGGCCGCCAACGGCGCCGGTCCCAACCCGAGGAGGGCCGGTCCGATCGACATCATCTTCCTGGTCACCCGGCTCCAGACCCTGATCGCCAACGGCAAGAAGCTGCCGATGACGAACAACGTCGTGATCGACAAGGATGCCGCCTTCGATCTCATCGACGAGCTCCGGGCTGCGATCCCCGAGGAGATCCGGGCCGCCAAGCGGATCAACTCCGAGGGCGAGCGGATCATCGAGAAGGCGCAGGAGGAGGCCGAGCGGATCGTCGCCAGCGCCCAGGAGCAGGCGGCCTTCCTCATCGAGGAGCGCGGGCTGACGGCTGCGGCGGAGGAAGCCAGCGGACGGATCATCGCCCAAGCCCAGGACGAGTCGGCCGAGGTCCGACGTGGCGCTGACGAGTACGCGGCATCCGTCCTCATCGGGCTCGAGGGCGAGGTCGTCAGGACCCTCCAAAGCATCAAGAAGGGGATCACCCTCCTCGACGAGCGGCGGCACGTGGCGGGCGCGGCGGATGCCGTCCCGGAGGAGGACGACGAGACCGGGGACGAGGCCGACGACCTGTGGGCCAGCGAGCCGGACCACGAGGAGGCGCGGGCGACCCGCTCCGCTCGGTCGTGACCCGGGCGGTTCCCCGGGACCAGCTGACGGTCAACGTCGCCAGCCTGCTCGGCGAGCCCGGGGGCTCCACACGCGACCTCGCCTTCGCCCGGATCGAGCTGGACCTCGGCGACGATCTCGAGCTGGCCGCGCCGGCCGACGCCCGATTCCGGCTGACCCGGACGAACCGCGGGCTGCTCGTCGATGGCGACGTCCACGCCACGCTCGCCGAGACCTGCAGCCGCTGTCTTCGCCCGATCCAGGTCGCGGTCGAGCAGGAGATCGACGAGGAAGCGCTCCAGACCGTCGAGCTCACGACCGGCGCCCGGATCGATCACGCCGACGAGCCCGACGTCGCCCGGATCACCGGGCATCACGAGATCGAGCTCGAGCCGTTCGTCCGCGAGGCGATCCAGCTCGCCGCGCCGATCGCGCCGTTGTGCCGGCCGGACTGCCCCGGCCTGTGCGTGATCTGTGGCGAGGAGCTCGGCAGCGGGCCACATGACCACGGCGACGAGCCGATCGACCCGCGGCTCGAGGCGCTCCGGGCCTTCCAGGTCGAGCCCGACACCGAAGGCTGACCCGGACGGCCGGTGGGTGCGACCGGCGACGATGGCGTAAACTCACCCGTCGGCCCCACGTTCGAGCACGGCCAGCCCGCCTCGACCGACCGGCCCCCGACATGACGCCGACGTCCGAGCCCGCGAACCGACCGCCGGGGCCGGATCCGAAAGGAGCCACGACGAACCATGGGAGTCCCGAAGCGACGGGTGTCGCACGCGCGCCAGGGCGAGCGCCGCAGCCACCTCGCGCTCGAGCTGCCGAAGCTCGAGGAGTGTCCGCACTGCCACGAGCAGAAGCGGCCACACCACGCCTGCCCGAACTGCGGCTACTACGGTGGCCGCCAGGTGTTCGAGCCGAAGACGAAGTCGGGCGACACGGCGTCCTGACCCAGTGGACCTGAGCGCCGTCCGGGCGACCTCGGAGGACCGCCGGGTCCGGGTGGCGGTCGATGCGATGGGCGGCGATCACGCCCCCGACGAGGTGATCCACGGCGCGCTGGACTACGCCGCGGAGCATCCCGAGGACGACCTGATCCTCGTGGGCGACCGGGCGACGATCGGGCGGATCGCGGGTTCGGCCCTCCCACGGCCGAACGTCTCGATCGTCCATGCCTCGCAGGTCATCGGCATGGACGAGCATCCGGCGCTCGCCCTGCGCGAGAAGAAGGACGCGTCGATCCTGGTCGCGACGGATCTCGTCCGGAAGGGTGAGGCGGACGCCGTCGTCACCGCCGGCCACACGGGGGCCGGGATGGCCGCCGCGGTCCTGCGGCTGGGCCGCCTGCCCGGCGTCGACCGGCCGGCACTGGCCGTCCAGATGATCACGAAATCGGGTCCGTTCGTGTTCCTCGACATCGGCGCCAACCCCAATTCGAGCGGCGAGAACCTCTACCAGTACGCCGAGATGGGGGCGCTGTTCGCCGAGAAGGTCCTGGGCGTCGAGCGGCCGCGCGTCGCGCTGCTGTCGATCGGGGAGGAGCGCGGCAAGGGCGACGCCCGGATCGGTCTCGCGACGCAGCTGCTCGATCAGTCCGATCTCAACTTCGTGGGCAACGTCGAGGGCAAGGACCTGGTCGACGATCTCGCCGACGTCGTGGTCTGCGATGCGGTCGTCGGGAACGTCGTCATCAAGTTCTTCGAGGGGCTGTCGACGTTCATCTTCGACCTCATCGGCGAGGAGTTCCGGCGACTCCCACGCGGACCGATCGCCTATGCGCTCATGCGCCCCGGGGTCGCCCGGATCCGCAAGGTCTTCGACTACGAGCGGTTCGGCGGGTCGCCGCTCCTCGGCGTGCGCGGCACCGTGATCATCACCCACGGCCGGGCGAAGCGACGGATGATCGGCTTCGCGGTCGGCGTCGGGGCGGCGTCCGCTCGCGCGCGGATCCCCGAGCTCATCGCCGAGACGTTCCAACGCGAGCCCTCGTCGCTCGCCGATGTGGCGGCCGCGGCGGCCGCATCCGGCGCGCCGATCGACGAGGTGACCGGCGGGCACCAGCCCCCACCCGTCGCCCGGGGCGGGACGGGAGCCGGTGCCGCCGTCGCCGCTGACGGGGCCGACCTGTCGGGCGTGGACGCCGCTCGATGACCGGCTCGCCCGACCTGAGCGTGGCGCGCGGGGTGGTCGACGAGCTCATCCGCCTGGCGGCGATGGAGGTCCCCGGCGTGGTCCGGGTGGATCGCTCGGGACCGCGCTGGCGGAGCCTCGTCGGTCGACGGTCCGTCGTCTGTCGGATCGACGGCCGGCGCGTCGACGCGCGCCTGTCGATCGTGGCCCGGCCGGGTCATCCGCTCGTGCCGCTGACGCGTCAGGTCCGTGACGCCGTGGCCGCGGCGATCGAGCGGCTCGTGGACCTCGAACCGGGTGAGATCGTCGTGATCGTCGATGGGGTCGGCGCCTGACCGTGGCCGACACCGCCCAGCGGGGCCGATCGGACGCCGGACGGGGCGGACGGTCGGACGTCGCCCGGACGCATCGCGCGGCACGGCGGCTCGCGCTGGCCTCCGTCTTCGAGGCGGAGTTCGGCCAGCGGACCGCCGGGACGGTGCTGGAGCGACACCTGGCTGAGATCGAGGCCGATCCGGATACCGCCGACTACGCCCGCCGGCTGGTCGCCGCGGTCGTGGAGGACCGGGCTGACATCGACGCATTGATCGAGCGGACGGCACCCCGTTACCCGGTCGTCCAGCTCGCCCGGATGGACCGCGCGCTGCTGCGTTGCGCCATCGGTGAGGTGCTACACTCCGCGACGACGCCGGCCCGAGTGGCGATCGCCGAGTGGGTCGACCTCGCACGCACCTACAGTGGTGACCCGGCGCGACGCCTCGTCAATGGCGTGCTGGGCCGGATCGCAAGCGATCGACCTGGCGCCTGACCGGGCGGTCGAACCCCGAGGAGGGAGTCAGTGGCCGACACCTACGAGCGGCTCAAGAAGATCGTGGTCGAGCAGCTGGGCGTCGAGGAAGAAGACGTCAAGCCCGAGGCGTCGTTCGTCGACGACCTCAACGCCGACTCCCTCGATCTGGTCGAGCTGATCATGAGTCTCGAGGAGGAATTCGGGACCGAGATCAGCGACGAGGATGCCGAGAAGATCCGGACCGTCGGCGACGCCGTCGAGTACATCGACGAGCGCTCCTCCTAGCGAGGAGACCGTCGCCCACCCGATGCGGTCGGCCGACGACTTCGCGGCACGCCTCGGGCTCCCGATCCGCGACCATGACCTGCTCGAACAGGCACTGACCCACAGCAGCTACCTCCACGAGCACCGCGACACCGTCAGCGGTCACAACGAGCGCCTCGAGTTCCTGGGCGACGCCGTCGTCACCCTGGTCATCGGCGAGGCGCTCTTCCGTCTCCGCCCGACCGAGGACGAGGGTGTCCTGTCGGCGCGTCGGGCGGCGATCGTCAGTGCTGCCGGGCTGGCCAGGATCGCCCGTCGGATCGACCTCGGGGACGCGCTGCGCCTCGGCGAGGGCGAGTCGAGGCGCGACGGTCGGACCCGGGTCTCGCTCCTGGCCTCTGGGCTCGAGGCGCTCGTCGGGGCGATCTACCTCGACCTCGGCTACGACGCCGTCCGCGTGTGGCTGCTCGACCTGTCCGCGCCGGAGCTGACCAGCGATGCGCCGCTGTCTAGCCTGAAGAGCGCGAAGAGCCGGCTCCAGGAGCACACCCAGCGGACGAACGGGGAGCGGCCGCACTACCTCCTGGTCGACGCGGTGGGGCCCGACCACGAGAAGGTCTTTCGGGTCGAGGTCTCGGTCGGTGGCAAGGTCCTCGGCACGGGCGAAGGTCGGTCGCAGAAGTCGGCCGAGATCGCCGCCGCCGAGGCGGCGCTGCCGGGCCTCCGCGAGACGACGCCGGCGTGACCGCCCCGGCTCGACTCCTCGCGCTCCGGCTGCAGGGCTTCAAGTCCTTCGCCGAACGGACCGTGGTCGAGTTCGGACCGGGCATCAGCGCGGTCGTCGGGCCCAACGGGTCCGGCAAGAGCAACCTCGCGGACGCCCTGCGCTGGGCGCTCGGTGAGCAGGGCCGGGCGCTCCGTAGCCGCAAGAGCGAGGACGTGATCTTCGCCGGGTCGGAGCGACGGGCGGCGCTCGGGATGGCCGACGTGACGCTCGTCCTCGACAACGCCGACGGGCTCCTGCCGGTCGAGTACGGCGTCCTCGAGCTCGGTCGACGGCTGTATCGCTCGGGTGAGAACGACTACCTGCTCAACAAGCAACGCGTCCGCCTGCGAGATCTCGTCGACCTGCTCGACTCGGCCCATCTCGCCGACAACGCGTTCCTGTTCATCGGCCAGGGCATGGTCGACCAGGCGCTGGCCCTGCGGCCGGAGGAGCGCCGTCCGTTGTTCGAGGAGGTCGCCGGGGTCCGCCGCCATGAGCGTCGCCGGCGCAAGGCCGAGGAGCAGCTGGCGGAGGCCGAGGTGAACCTCGCCCGGGTCGACGACATCCTCGCCGAGCTCCGACCGCAGGCGCGTCGGCTCGCCGCCCAGGCCGAGCAGCAGCTCACCCGGGCGTCGGCCGGCGACGAGCTCGCAGCAGCCCTCGTCGCGGCGGCCCACGGCCGCTGGTACGAGGCCGCGACCCGCGGGGCGAAGGCAGCGGAGCGCGTCGTCGTGGCACGGTCCGACGCGGACCGGGCGATGGCCGCGCTCACCGACGCGGAGGCGTCGGCGGCCGAGGTCTCGACGGCGCTCGGTGCGCGCGCCGAGGCTGAGCGCGCGCGGCGTGACGCGCACGAACTGGCCCGGACCGCACTGGCCGAGCTCACCCTGCGAGAGGCGCGTCTCGCGGCGGATGCGGCCGCCATCGTCCGCGATCGGGAGCGGATCGGCGAGGAGCGCCGGACCGCGGAGGCGGACCTCGTCATCCGCAGGCGCGAGGCGGCGGTGCCGATCCCGGAGCGCGACGCGGCGCTCGAGGCGACCGTCGGTCAGGTCGAACGCGAACTGGCGCTCGCCCTCGAGGAGATCGGCCGGCTGCGCACGGCCGTCGCCGTCCACGGTGAGGAGCAGGCGACCCTCCGCCGGGCCGAGGCGGCTCGGGTGGCGGAGGCCGAAGCCGCGCGGCGCCGCCACGCAGACGCCACGCGCCGGGCGACCGACGAACGACGTCGCGCCGACGAGGCCGAGACGTCGCGGCACCAGCTGGACGCCCGCCACGCGGCGGCGGTGGCCGGCGCGACCAAGGCACGGGACGCGGAGCGCGAGGCGATCACCGCTCGTGAGGCGGCGCGGGCTCGGGCCGACGAGGCCGAAGGAGCCCGGCGGTCGGCAGCGGAACGTTCGGCGGTCGCCGGTGCCCGTGCAGCGTCCCTGCGCGGGTCCGTGGAGGCTCATCGACAGCGGATCGCCGAGGACGAGACCCGCGGGATCGCTCGGGCGGCGCGCCGGGTCGGCGGTCGACGGCTCGACGACGACCTCCAGGTCGAGCCGCGCCTCCGGGCCGCCGTCGAGGCCGCCCTCGGCGAGGCGGCGCGCGCCTATCTCGTCGACCGCGAACACGTGGCCTCGCTGGCCGGCGAGCGCGGGATGGTCGCGATCGAGACCGGTCCCGCCTCGAAGGGCACGGGTCGCGGGGCATTCCACGACCGCGTGTCCGGTCTCGGCGGTGGCATCCTCGCCGACGCGGTCCGCCGTGACGGGGCGGGCGCCGCTCGGCGGATCCTCGAGCGGGCAGCCTGGGTCCCGGACCTGGCGGGCGTGCTCGATGTCCAGCCGCTCCTGCCGGATGGCTGGATCGTCGTGAGCCAGGATGGCGCCGCGCTGGCCGGGGCGTTGACGCTCACCCTCGGCCGGGCCGAGGGATCGCTGGAGCGTCGGTCGGCGCTTGAGCGGCTCGAGGCGGATCTCGCCCGGGCTGAGGCCGAGGCCGCCGAGCTGGAAACTGGCGCCGAGACCACGCTGCGGGCGGTGGCCGCGGCCGGCGCCGAGCTCGAGCGCGCCCGGGCCGACGAAGCCCGTGCGGCCGGGGAGCGGCGCGCCGCCGAGGAAGCCGAGCGCGCGTCGGGTCGCCTCGTCGAAAGCGCTGCCCGCGAAGCTGGCTGGGCGGTCGCGCTCGCCGAGCGCGCCGAGGCCGAGGCGGCCCGAGCCCAGGACGCCCTGACGACATCGGTCGACGCGGACGCCGCTCGGGCGCGGACACGAAGCGCCAACGCGGGGTCCGACGGTGAGGGATCCGTCGAACCGGGTGCGCTCGCGACGTGGGAGGAGCGCGCGGGGGACCTGCGGGCGCGTCGGGACCGGCTGGCCGGCGAGGCCGCCATGTCCGACGCTGCGCGGCGCGAAGCGGAAGCGATCGTGGCCCGGGCCGTCGCGGCGGCCACGTATGACGAGCAGCGCATCGCCCGGGCGGACGCCGACGAACGGACCCTGACCGAGCGCGAGACGGTCGTCCTCACCGAACGAGAGCGACTGGGCGCGGATCTGGCCGCCGCCGCTGCCCGGGAGCGCGCTGCCCGGGCCGTCCTCGATGAGCTCCGGACGGCCGATGCGGCCGATCGAGAACGTCTCCTCGCGGCCGAGTCGGCAGCGAGCGCCGCGCGCGAACGACTCCGCGCCGCCGATGACCGGGTGCGTGCCGCCGAGGTCGCCGATCTCGAAGCCCGCCTGGCGCTCGACGCGATCCGCGAGCAGGTCATGGTCGAGCTGGCGGGCATCGGCCCGGTCGGCATCCGCGCGCTCCGGTCGGCCGCCATCGGCATCGACCCGGCGCCGATCGGCGCGATCGATGCGGTCGAGCCCTTGGCCGACGCCGGGACGGGCCGCGGGGGCGACGGCTCGAGCGCTGGAGACGCGGAAGGGCCGGTCGATGACGCCGAGCGCCTCGCCGCCGAGCGGTCCGACCTCGAGACCGCCGAGCTCGAGGCGGTGCTGCCGTTCGTGCTGCCCGCCTGGGAGGCGGCCCCGCCTGATGTCGAACCACCCACGCCGAGCCGGCTTGCGTCGCTCCGGCGCCGCTTTCATGAGCTCGGCGCCGCGAACCCGTATGCGGTCGATGAATACGCCGAGCTCAAGGCGCGGCTCGAGTCGCTGAGCGCCCAGGAGGCCGACCTGCGGGCCGCGATCACGCGCACGCGGACGCTCATCGACGAGCTCACGACCATGATCGCCGACCAGTTCCAGACGACGTTCCGCGCGCTGGAGACGGCGTTCGACGAGCGGTTCAAGCAGCTGTTCGGCGGCGGGTTCGCCCGGCTCGACCTGACCGACCCGACGGATCTGGCCACGACCGGCGTCGAGATCGTGGCACGACCGCCGGGCAAGAAGGCCCAGACCCTGGCGATGCTGTCGGGCGGGGAGCGAGCGCTGACCGCCGTGGCCCTGCTGTTCGCGATGCTCCAGGTCCGGCCGGTCCCGTTCTGCGTCCTCGATGAGGTCGATGCCGCGCTGGATGAGGCGAACGTGGGGCGGTTCTCCGAGGCGCTGCGCGGCCTCGCCGATCGGACCCAGTTCATCGTCATCACCCACAACCGGGGGACGATCGAGGCGGCCGACGCGCTGTACGGGGTCACCGTCGGCGACGACTCGGTCAGCCGGGTCATCAGCCTTCGACTCGATGAGGCGACGGCGATCGCCGCGAGGGCGACGGGGAACGGCGCCGGCGCGCTCGACCCGGTCGCCGGGTAGGCGCCCCGATGTTCTGGCGGCGCAAGCCCAAGGACGATGCGCCTCCCGCGGAGGGCGAGCAGCCGGCCGAGACGGCGCCGTCCGCCGACGCCGTGCCGTCCGACTGGGAGCCCGACCCGGCCGACTTCGACGATCCCCCGGCCGCGGTCTCGTCGCCGGTGGTCGCCGAGCCCGCGAGCGAGCCGCTCACCATCGATCCTCCGATCGCCGACCGGTCGATCGCCGGGGCGCCGGTTCGAGCCGACCCCTGGGCAGGACCGGCAGCGGCGGACGTCTCCACGCCGACCCCGATCCCGCCCCCCGTGTCCCTTGCGCCCGGCGCGATCCCCGGCTGGGTCCTGCCCGACGCCGATCGGTCCGGCGACCTCGCAGCCGGCCTGGAGAAGAGCCGGACCGGGTTCATCGGCCGGCTGCGCGGCTTCCTCGGTGCGGGACCCGATGGTCCCTCCTGGGACGACGTCGAGGAGACGCTGATCGCCGGCGACGTCGGCGCCAGCCTGGCGATGGACATCGTCGAACGGGCCCGCGCCAGGCGCGACCCGGCCGGTGCCGAGGCCGCCGTGCGAGCGGAGCTGGCCGCTCTCCTCGTACCGCGCGACGCCGACGCCTGGCGTCCGCAGCCGGCCGGGCCTGGCCTGCCCGCCGTCATCCTGGTCGTCGGCGTCAACGGGACCGGCAAGACCACGACGATCGGCAAGCTCGCCAGCCGCTATCGAGACGAAGATCTGACCGTCCTGCTGGCGGCGGCCGACACCTTCCGCGCGGCGGCGATCGAGCAGCTCACGACGTGGGCGGATCGGTCGGGCTCGCAGATCGTGGCCCACGCGCCCGGAGCCGACCCCGGCGCGGTGGTGTTCGACGCCCTCGACGCCGCGGTCGCCCGCCGGATCGACCTCGTGATCGCCGACACGGCGGGACGCCTGCATACGAAGGTCAACCTCATGGACGAGCTGGCGAAGATCCGCCGGATCGTCGACAAGCGACTGCCGGGCGCCCAGCCGGAGACGCTGTTCGTGCTCGACGCGACGACGGGTCAGAACGGGCTCGCCCAGGCGAGCGCCTTCCATGACGCCGTCGGGCTCACCGGGGTCGTCCTCACGAAGCTCGACTCGACCTCGAAGGGCGGCATCGTCTTCGCGATCGAAGACACGCTCAAGGTGCCGGTCCGCTTCGTCGGGGTGGGGGAGAAGGTCGGCGACCTCCTGCCGTTCGATCCCGACGCCTTCGTGGCCGCCCTCTTCGCCTGACCGTCACTCCGTCTGCGGGATCTCGTCACCGGGGAGCACGACCGGCGACGGACGATCCGGGACCGTTCGCATCGTCCGGATCGGCGAGAACCACAGGAAGGCGATCGCCAATGCGCCACCGACGAGCCCGGCGACCATCGCCTCGCGTAGCCCGAGCAGCTCGCCGATGAGCCCGCCCGCGATCGTCCCACCAAGCTGGAAGAGGTCCTCGAAGAAGCGGATCGTCCCGTTGACCCGGCCCAGCAGCCGGTCCTCGACCACGGATTGGGTCACTGAGACCGCGCTGATCTCGTAGACGGTCGCCGCACCGTCGCCCATGATCTGCTGGGCCACGAGGAAGAGGCCGCCCACGACGAGTGCGCCGTTCGGCGCGAGCGGGATCAGGGCCATGCCCACGATGAACCCGGTCATCCCGACGACCATCGCCGGACCGATGCCGAACCGACGGGTCGCTCGCCCGGCGAAGATGGCGCCGACGAACGCCCCGGCGCCGCCCATCCCGACGATGACCCCGATCGCCGCCGGGGAGAGACCGATCGAGTCGGTCGCGAACAGGAGGTACGTGGCGCCGAACACGCCCCACAGGATGTGCGACGTCGCACCCGCGGCGGCGATCGCCCGGAGGACCGGCGAGCCCGCGACCAGCCTGAGTCCCTCGCGGATCTCGTGGGCGACGGACTCGCGGTCCTCGACCGGCGGTCGCTCCGGCTCCGGTCGCCGGATCGCGCCGAGGAAGAGGGCCGAGACCACGAACGACAGCGCATCGACGGCGATCGCGATCGGCGCACTGAACAGCTGGATCAGGAAGCCGCTGATGCTGAACGCGGAGAACTCGGCCACCGAGGCGCTCGCGGTCAGGGCGCTGTTCGCGGCGACGAGCCGGTCGCCCTCGACGAGCGTCGGCAGGTAGGCGCGGTCGGCGACGTTGAAGAACGTGCTGAGCAGCGCCGCCAGGAACGTCACCGCATAGAGCTGCTCGATCCGCAGGGCCCCGGCCAGCGCGGCGACCGGGATCGATCCGAGGAGGAGCGCCCGGCCGAGATCCGCCGCGATCATGATCGGCCGCCGCTGGAGGCGGTCCACCCAGGCACCCGCGACCAACCCGACGATGAGGCCGGCCACGAGCTCGAGCGAGCGGATGATCGCGATCTCGAGCGGCCCGGCGCCGAGCACGAGGATGGCCGTGAACGGCAGAGCCGTCCGGGTGATGAGCGATCCGAACACCGAGATCGTCCCGGCCGTCCACAGCCGCACGAAGTCCCGGTTCCGCCAGACCGAGCCCTCCCGGGACGCCGCATCCGTCATCGGGTCATCGTGGCGCCTCCGCGGGTCCTGTGCGCGCCGGCACCGTCGCCGCCGAAGGTGCCATGGGGCCGGCCCGACCCGATGCGCTACACTCCGAGTGCCTCGGCGCGTCAGAACCCGCGCGCCACCGGAGCGGCCCGTCGCGCCGTCCCGCCGAGACCGCAGGAGTCACCCGACCGGATGTTCGACACGCTCAGCGAGCGCTTGCGCAAGACCCTCGGCGACCTGACCGGTCGCGGCCGGGTCAGCGAAGCCGATGTCGATGCCGCCATGCGCGAGATCCGGCTCAGCCTCCTCGAGGCCGACGTCAACTTCAAGGTCGTCAAGGAGTTCATCGCCCGCGTCCGGGAACGGGCCGTCGGGGCGGAGATCCTGTCGAGCCTGACCGCCGGCCAGCAGGTCGTCGGGATCGTCAACGAGGAGCTCATCGGGCTCCTGTCGGCCGGCGATCGGACGTTCCACCTCCAGGGCAATCCGGCCGTGGTCCTCGTCGCCGGGCTCCAGGGCTCGGGCAAGACGACCAGCGCCGCGAAGCTCGCCCGGCATGTCGTCAAGCTCGGTCGGCGGCCGATCCTCGTCGCCGCCGACCCATATCGCCCGAACGCCGCCGACCAGCTCGAGACCCTGGGCAAGGGCCTCGGCGTCCCGGTCTACCGCGCCCCGGTCGGAACGTCGGTGGTCGACATCGCCCGCGGCGGGGTCGACGCGGCACGCCGTGACGTCCGCGACACCGTGATCGTCGACACCGCCGGCCGGTTGACGGTCGACGACGCGCTGATGGCCGAGATCGCGGAGGTCGCGGCCGCGGTCAAGCCGATCGAGACCCTCCTCGTCGTTGATGCGATGACCGGCCAGGAGTCCGTCGCGGTCGCCGAGGCGTTCCATCGGACGATCCCGCTGACCGGTCTCATCCTGACGAAGATCGATGGCGACGCCCGCGGTGGCGCCGCGCTGTCGATCAGCGCCGTCACCGGTCTGCCGGTCAAGTTCCTCGGGACGGGCGAGAAGACCGACGCGCTCGAAGTCTTCCACCCCGATCGGCTGGCCGGCCGGATCCTCGGCATGGGCGACGTGCTCACGCTCGTGGAGCGGGCCCAGGAGACGTTCGACCAGGCCCAGTCGGCCAAGATGGAGGAGAAGCTGCGCAAAGGCAGCTTCACCCTCGAGGACTTCCTCGACCAGCTCCAGCAGATCCAGAAGATGGGCCCGCTCGGACAGATCATGGGCATGCTGCCGGGGATGGGCGGCATGGCCAAGGAGGCCCAGGATGCGGTCGATCGGGGCGACCTGAGCCGGGTCGAGGCGATCATCCGATCGATGACGCCGCGCGAGCGGCGCGATCCCACCATCCTGAACGCCTCGCGCCGGCGCCGGATCGCCGCGGGCGCCGGTGCCGAGCTCACCGAGGTCAACCGCCTCGTCAAGCAGTTCGGCGAGATGCAGAAGCTCATGAAACAGTTCTCGGGTGCCGGCGGACGCCGGGCGGCCGCGGGACTGATCGGACGACGCTGATCCTGGGGGTGAACCGACGATGAACGAGCACGACCCGAGCGAAGGACCGCTCGCTGGCGGACCGACCGGACCGGCGCAGCCGGCGACCGCACCAGCCCCGACGCCTGAGCCGTGGGGGCCCGCCGCGCCCGCACCCGAACCATGGCGCGCCGTCCCGCCCGTCGAGCCGACGACCGAGCCCTGGCAGGCCGTCCCGCCGGTCGAACCGACGGTGGCCCGTGCCGCGCAGTCGACGGCCGCCGTGGTCGCCGAGCCGCAGGCCAGCCTCGAGCCGGTGACCGGCTCGGTCACCCCGACCGCGCCGGTGTCGACCACACCCGCCGCGCCCAGCGGGACCCGCCGATCGCGCGCCCGCTGGGCCGTCGCCGGCTTGGTGGCGCTCCTCGTCGTCGCCCTGTCGGCGGTGGGCATCGTCGCCCTCGTCGGCGCCTCGAACAGCTCGCTCGTCGCAGCCTGGACGCCGTCCGATGCGCTCGTCTACGCCGAGGTCCGCGGGGACCTGCCGGGCGACCAGCGCCAGAACCTCGGTCGATTCCTCGCCCACTTCCCGGGCTTCGCCGACCAGTCGACGCTCGACCAGAAGGTCGACGAAGCGCTCGACCGGCTCGTCGACAAGGCGAGTGGCGGCAAGCACGACTGGTCCAAGGAGGTCAAGCCCTGGTTCGGCGGCCAGGTGGCCGTGTCGCTCTCGAGCTTCCCGAAGGTGGCCGGTACCGATCCGGCCCGCGGGCTGGACGACCTGCACTACCTGCTCGTCGCGACCCAGAAGGATCCGGCGGCTGCGATCGCCTGGCTGAAGTCGCTCGATGCCGGTGCGACGACCTCCGAGGAGACCTACAAGAACGTCACGCTGACGGTGTACGGCCCCGCCCAGGGCCCGAAGGTCGCCGCGACCGCCACCGCGGGCGTGCTCCTGATCGGCGACGAGGCCTCGGTCAAGGCGTCCGTCGACCGCGGCGGCAAGGACGGCCTCGCCGCCTCGAAGTCGTTCCAGAGCGCGATGGCCTCGCTCAGCGGCGACCAGATCGCCCGGACCTACCTGGACATGAAGGCCTACCTCGCGGCCATCAAGGACATGACCGGCTCGCTCGGCGTGACCACGCTGGACCAGACGATGGTCGACCTCATCCCGGACTGGCTCGCCGCCGGCGCGCGCGTCGAGAGCGACGCGCTCGCGAGCGAGATGGTCGCCCCGACCGTCGACGGAGCGCCGAAGGTCGCCGACACCGAGAGCGCGATCGCCAAGCACGTCCCGGCCTCGACGCTGTTCCTCGCCGAGGGGCACGATGCCGGCACCCTCATCAAGTACCAGCTCGACCTCCAGCGCAAGGGATCGATGGCCGAGGCCTTCAAGCAGATCGACCAGGCCGCCGCGGTCCTCGGCGGGCTCGACAAGCTCACCGGCTGGATCGACGACGTCGGTCTTGTCGTGACCGTCGATGGCACGACGCCGGGCGGCGGGCTCGTGGTCGTCCCGACCGACGTCGACCAGGCGACCCAGATCGCGACCCAGATCCGCAACCTCGTCGCCCTGGCCGGCGGCTCGGCCGGGATCAAGATCAGCGATGAGCCGTATGGCGCCGGGACGATCACCACGATCGACCTGGGCGATGTGAGCAAGCTGGCCCCGGCCGGCACCGTCGCCTTGGGCGCCCCGCTCAGCGGCCACGTCGAGATCTCGTACACGATCCAGGATGGGGTCGTGATCGTCGGTCTGGGACCGGCCTGGGTGAAGTCGATCGTCGACGTCAAGCCGGGTTCGTCGCTGGCCGACCAGGCCCGCTATCGGGATGCGATGGCCCGGGTCGGCGTCAAGAACGCCGGGAGCTTCTTCGCAGACGTCACGGCGGTCCGGAAGCTCGTCGAGTCGCTGGCCGGCGCGTCCATCGGCCCGGACTACGCCACCGACACCAAGCCCTACATCGCGCCGTTCGATGTCCTCGCCGGCGCCACGCAGACCAGTGATGGGAACCGGGTCGTCCGCTACGTCCTCACCGTCACCAACCCCCAGTAGCGCGGTCGGATCGACCGCATCGCCAGAACGCCGGCCCGGGTCCCTCCGGGTCGGCCAGCACACCGAGGAGGAAGAACCCCAGTGGCAGTCCGTATCCGCCTGACCCGGGTCGGCGCAACGAAGCAGCCGACCTATCGGGTCGTCGTCGCCGACGCCCGAAACGCGCGTGATGGTCGTTCGATCGAGACCATCGGCCACTACAACCCCCGGACCGAGCCGGTCGAGTTCGCGGTCGACGCGGACAAGGCGAAGAAGTGGCTCGCCCAGGGCGCCCAGCCGTCGGACACGGTGGCGCGCCTCTTCCGCAACGCGGGCATCCTGCCCGCGGCCAAGTAAGGACCCCGAGATGGCTGCCAAGGAGCTCGTCGAGTACGTCGCCAAGTCGCTCGTCGACGATCCGGAGTCGGTCCGCGTGGAAGAGACCCGCGACCGGGACGGGGTCGTCCTCGAACTGCACGTCGCCGAGGACGACATGGGCAAGGTCATCGGCCGGAACGGCAGCGTCGCGAAGGCGCTCCGGACCCTGCTCAAGGTGACGGCCGCTCGCGACGGCGAGCCCGTGTCGCTCGAGATCGTCTGACCGTCGACATGCGGCTGGTGGTCGGCCTCGTCCGGGGCGTCCACGGCCTGAACGGGGCGACCCGGGTCGAGGTCCTCACGGATCGTCCGGAGGCGCGCTTCGCCCCTGGCGCCGTGCTCCACCGTGAGGGGGACGGCGCGCCTCTGACCGTGCTCGACGCGCTCGCGATCCCCGACGGCCCTGGCTGGCGGGTCCGCTTCCGGGAGGTCGCGGATCGGACGACCGCCGACAGCCTGCGCGGCGTCTATCTGGAGGCGGACGTCCCGGCCGAGGATGCGCCCGGTCGAGGCGCCGCCTACTGGCACCAGGTCATCGGGGTCGCGGTCCGCGGGCTCGACGGCGAAGAGCTCGGCGCGATCGCCGATATCTACCGCGTCGGCGAGAACGACGTCTATGTCGTCCGGGGCGGACCACGCGGCGAGTTCGACGTCCCGGCCGTGCGCGACTTCGTCCGCATCTTCGCTCCGAAGCGAGGTGAGATCGTCGTCGACGCCGGCGCGCTCGAGCTCGGCCCGCCCCGTCCACCGAAAGCACCGCGTCCGCCGCGACCGCGCAAGGGTGAGCGTCGCCCGGGCGCGCCCGGCGACCACCGGATCCGCCGAACCGGACCGGCACGCGGAGCACCTGGCCGTGACCGACGCAGCGGCCGTGACCGACGCAGCGGCCGTGACCGACGCAGCGGCCGGGACCGACGCGCCGACTCGACCCGGCGACTGAGGCGCGATCGACGATGGTCATCCGGATCGACATCGTGACCCTGTTCCCGGCCATGCTCGAAGGCCCGCTTGACGCGAGCATCCCGGGTCGGATCCAGGAACGCGGCCTCGCCGAGATCCGGGTCCATGACCTTCGGACCTGGGGCATCGGCCGGCATCGGTCGGTCGATGACCAGCCCTACGGCGGCGGCGCCGGGATGATCATCCGGCCCGAACCTGTGGCGGACGCGCTTGCTGCCCTGCGTGGTCCGGACTCGATGGCGATCCTGCTCGACCCGGCGGGCGAGCCGTTCCGTCAGGCCCGAGCGCAGGACCTGGCGCTGCGCGACCATCTCATCCTGCTCTGCCCACGCTACGAGGGCGTCGACGACCGGGTCCGGACGATGGTCGACCTCGAGCTGTCGATCGGCGACTACGTGCTCACGGGCGGCGAGCTGCCGGCCCTGGTGGTGATCGACGCGATCCTCAGGCTGCTGCCCGGGGCGATCGACGCCGAGTCGACCCTCGAGGAATCGTTCGCCGACGGTCTTCTCGAATATCCCCAGTTCACCCGTCCGGCCGAATACGAGGGCGTCGGCGTCCCGGCGATCCTGACCAGCGGCGACCACGCGGCCGTCCGTCGATGGCGGCACCGCGAGGCGCTCCGACGGACGCTGGAACGCCGGCCGGACCTGCTCATCGAACGCCGTTGGACGCCGTTCGAGCAAGCGCTGCTCGACGAGCTTCGGACCGAGGCGGCCGACGCAGAGGACGGCTGAACCGGCGGCCATCCGAGCTCGTGCTATACTCCGCCGTCGGTCGTTCCCGACGGCCCGCCCCCTGGAAACGGATGCCGCAGCCCGCGCTGCCCGAACGAGAGTCAGGAACCGCTGTGAACGTGCTCGACGAGATCGTCAAGGACCAGATCCGCACCGACCTGCCAGAGCTGGCCTCGGGCGACACGGTCAAGGTGTCGGCCAAGGTCGTCGAGGGGACGCGCGAGCGGATCCAGGTCTTCGAGGGGACCGTGATGCGTCTGCGCGGCGGCGGGATCACCCGGACGATCACGGTCCGCCGGATCGCCAGCGGCGTCGGCGTCGAGCGGACGTTCAAGGTCAACAGCCCGCGGATCGAGAAGATCGAGGTCGTCCGGCACGGCGTCGCCCGGCGTGCCCAGCTCTACTTCCTGCGCAAGCGCGTCGGGAAGTCCGCGACCCTGCGCGAGCGTCGCCCGAGCTAGGAGCCTCGGCGCCCGCCGTCGGGCGTCATGCCGGATCCGTGCCGGCGCGCCCACCCCAGCCGGCGCGTCGACCCCAGCCGGCGCGTCGACCCGTCGACCCGACCTCGTCCGCCGCGGTCGGCTACCCTTGGGTCCGATGGCGCCCATCGTCCCGACCCTCCGCTACGAACGCGCTCACTGGCGCGACGGGCGGACCCGCATCGTCGGCGTCGACGAGGTCGGCGTCGCGCCGAGCAGCGGCCCGGTCGTCGCGGCGGCCGTGATCATGCGGCCCGACTGCAAGCGCATCCCGGGCGTGCGCGACTCGAAGACGCTGTCGGCGGCCCAGCGCGAACGGCTCGCGACGATCATCCGCCGGCGGGCGGTGGCGGTCGGGCTGGGCGCGGCGTCGGTCGAGGAGATCGACCGGCTGAACATCTACCACGCGACGCACCTCGCGATGCGGCGCGCGATCGTCCGGCTCGGTGACCGCGACCACGTCCTGGTGGACGGCCTGCGGATCCGGGGCTTCGAGGACGAGGTCGGTCCGTACACCGCGATCGTCGACGGGGACGCGCGGTGCTATTCGATCGCCTGTGCGTCGGTCGTGGCCAAGGTCGTCCGCGACCGGCTGATGACCCTCCTCGCCGCGCGCCACCCGGGCTACGGCTGGGAGCGGAACGCCGGCTACGCCACAGCCGAGCACCGCGCGGCGATGAGCGAGCTCGGCCTGACGCCGTTCCACCGCCGGAGCTTCATCACCAGCCAGCGGATCCTGTTCGGCGGCGAGCAGGTCGAGCTCGAACTCGTCTGAGCCGAGCTCGGACCCGGCTCGGGGGCTAGGGCGTGGCGGCCCGCACGTCGGCTGCGGTCACGCCCGGGAACGTGGTCAACGCTCGGACGGTGAGCTTGGCGACGACCGATGCACCCTTGACGCGGTTCGAGCCGTACGACGTCGGCGCGGAGCCATGATCGAGGAAGATCT
Source organism: uncultured Chloroflexia bacterium (assembly GCA_963783135.1). Taxonomy (GTDB): domain Bacteria; phylum Chloroflexota; class Limnocylindria; order Limnocylindrales; family CSP1-4; genus Chersky-267. The sequence goes on from CAWAMH010000007.1 coordinate 530,794, forward strand.
GGCGGAGCGTCTTCGTGGTCGTGAACAGGCCGGTCAAGATGTAGCCAGCGTCGCCCTTCGGCTCGGCGAAGACCGCCCGGGCACCCGTCCGCATCATGCCCGACGCGTAGTAGTCGATCCGCTTCTTGGCGGTCGCGGTCGTCGGTGACGCTCGACCCGGCTCGGAGTTGCCGGCCGAGTAGCACAGGTGATTGAGGATGACCACCCCGTTCGGGGCGAGGTGCAGGTACTTCATGTACGCCGAGCCGTAGTACTTGACGTTCGAGTTGCCATGGCCGGCGGACGCGTTCAGGCCGAGGCCGTTCTTCGTGAGGGTGCTGTACGGGTACGGGCTCGGCGTCCCGTTGCCATGACCGAGGTAGATGAGCACGTTGGCGTGCTGCGCCGCCGCCTTGACCCTCTTCCAGGTCGCGTTGGGGCTGTAGATCTTCGTCACGTTCCCGCCGTTGTTGGCGGCGATCTGCGCCAGGTGGTTCGCATCGGCGCGGTACTTGGCGGTCGACCCCTCGACGGGACCGACCACGATGACCACTTTGAGTGACGCGGCGCTCGCGGTCCCCGGCAGAGAGATGAAAAGGAGAAGTGCAAGAAGCGTGGCGATGAGCGCGAGCATGCGCCCGGTTCGGTTCCGTCCAGACGCCCGCTGGGCGCCGTTTTCCACCACTCGCAATGTCTTGCCTCCTCACTGCCGGAACGCCGTGCATGGGGCACGACGACGGTGGGACTGGGCCGCCACTGGCAGGGATGGATGCGGGGACAGACGCGAACCGGAAGCGTGAGCGGGATCCGGCCTGCCGTTGGGCGGTGGCATGTTCGGTTGTCCGCGTCGGCGACGAGCGCCAGACCGGAGTATCGCACCGATCCGCGGAACCGTGCCACCGCCGACGGTACCGCCCACCCGGAACGATGGGCCCGATGCACCGGCGCACCTCTCTGTGCGCGGGCTAGGCGCCGGCCTGGCACAGCGCCCGGCTCCGAGGCCGCCGCCTTGCGTCGCATCGTGCCCGGCTCCGAGGCCGCCGCCTTGCGTCGCACAGCGCCCGGCTTCGTGTCGGGGCGTGCGTGCCACGCTCGAACGAAGGAACCAGCGCCGTCGACGACCGGGACTCGAGCGCGGGGCGCACAGGTCTCACGGCGTCGCATCCCGGTGCGGAGCCTGTCACGCACGGAACCGGGACTCGACTGAGCGTCGTTCACTCGTTCGAGCGCCGGGCGCACCGCTCGTCCGTCGGCCGCTTGGAAGCCGGAATCCTGGCCAGGCGTTGGACGGTCTCGATCCCAGGTGAGGGCCAGCGAAGGCAGCGACCTCAGACTGTCGGGATGGATCCCTTGACGACAGGCGGCCGAACGCGGATGCAGCTCGCCGGCGATGCGGCCGAGGACGTGGCCGTCGAGCACCTCATCGCGCTCGGCTGGACGGTCCTGGGTCGGAACGTCCGGCTCGGCCGGAAGGAGCTCGACGTGGTCGCGCTCGACCCAGGCCCGCCCCGGGCGGTCGTGGTCGTCGAGGTCCGCTGGCGGGCGCGTCGTGACTTCGGGTTGCCGGAGGAGACATTCGACTGGCAGAAGCGGTCCCACCTCAGGGCCGCGATCGGGCGACTCGCCTCGGCGGGCGCGTTACCCGACGGCCGAACGCTCCCGGCAGCGATCCTCCGCGTGGATCTCGTGGTGGTCGAGCCGCCTCGCACACCGGGCTCCGGGCCCCGACTCCGCCATCACCGGGACGCGCTCGCCGCCTGACGGGGGCGTTCGGGTCGGGCCGAGGTGCCGGCGGGCGGATCGGGCCAGGGTGCGGATCGGGCCAGGGTGCGGATCGGGCCGGCGTGCGGATCGGGCCGAGGTGCGGGTCGGGCGGGCGTGCGCACGGACGGGCGGGCGTACGCGCGGCGCGCGGGCGTGCAGGATCCCGGCGGGCCGGCCCCTCGACCGGGTCCGCCAGGACCCTGTGCTACACTCCCGCCCGGCTCGGAGGTCCGAGCTGCATCATCGCCCGCCTCCGCGGCGGAGCACACACGCACGACCGTTCCGATCGGGGCGGTGCCGGATCCACGGATCCGGTCCCCGACGACGAGGCCGTGCGGAGGTCGAAGAACCGAACAGGAGGTCCTCCCCGTGCCCACCGTCTCCATGCGCCAGCTGCTCGAGGCCGGTGTCCACTTCGGCCACCAGACCCGCCGCTGGAACCCGAAGATGAAGCCGTACATCTTCGCGGAGCGCAACGGGATCCACATCATCGACCTGGCCCAGACCGTGAAGGGTCTCGACGTCGCGCTCGCGGCGGTGTCCGAGACGGTCGCCCGGGGCGAGCAGGTGCTGTTCGTCGGGACGAAGAAGCAGGCTCAGGAGCCCGTCGCCCAGGAGGCGGCCCGCGCCAATCAGCCGTGGGTCAACAAGCGCTGGCTCGGCGGCATGCTCACGAACTTCGTCACGATCAAGAAGCGGATCGCGCTCATGGAGCAGCTCGAGGCCCGTCAGGCCAACGGCGACTTCGAACGGATGTCGAAGAAGGAAGCGGCCAAGCTCCAGGAGGAGCTGACGAAGCTGACCGGGACGCTCGGTGGGATCCGCAAGATGAAGCGCCTGCCCGGCCTCATCTTCGTCGTCGACCCGCACCGCGAGCGGATCGCGGTCACCGAGGCGAACAAGCTCGAGATCCCGCTCGTCGGCACCGGCGACACGAACGTCGACCCGGATGAGCTCACCTACGTCATCCCCGGCAACGACGACGCCATCCGGGCGATCCGCCTCCTGTGCTCGCTCGTCGCCGAGGCGGCGATCGAGGGCGCCCAGGACCGTGCCGCCAGGGCCGCGATCGAGCCCGAGCCGGAGACCGTCGCCGCGATCGAGCCTGAGATCGAGGAGGGCGAGCCGTCCGACGCGCTCGTCGCAGCGCTCGCCGGGGGCGCGGCGCTGACCTTCGAGCCGGATGCCGACGAGGACGACCTCCTGCCCGGCGCAAGGAGCGCCGCGGCGGTCGTCGAACCACCCCCGGTCGAGGCCTCGCCGGAGGAGATCGCGGCCGAGCTGGCGCGCGAAGCGAGCGAGCGCGAGGAGGACGACGCGGCCGGCGGGACGCCGATCGCCGTCTGACCCACGAGCCGATCGCCGGGACCGGCCCCAGGTCGGCGCCCGCCGTCGGCCGACCCGAGCCGACGGCTGGCCCAAGCGACGATCCCCGGCCTCGAACCACGACACCCGACGGAACCCAGACAGCCGGACACGAACAGGAGCACACGACACCCATGGCGGACATCTCGGCCCAGGCGGTCAAGGAGCTGCGCGAGCTGACCGGAGCCGGCTTCATGGACTGCAAGCGCGCGCTCGAGGAGACCGGTGGCGACGTCGAGGCAGCGGTCGCGCTGCTGCGTGAGCGTGGCCAGGCCGCCGCTGCGAAGCGCGCCGATCGCGACGCCCGCGAAGGCCTCATCGGCAGCTACATCCACACGGGCGGCCGGATCGGCGTCCTCATCGAGGTCAACTGCGAGACCGACTTCGTGGCGCGCAACGACCAGTTCCAGAAGCTCGTCCGCGACCTGGCCGTCCAGGTGGCGGGGCTGCGTCCCGAGTACGTCGACCCGGATCACATCCCGGCCGATGTCCTCGAGGCCAAGCGCCAGGCTTTGCTGTCGGACGAGACGACGCAGAAGAAGCCGGAGAACATCCGGCCGCAGATCGTCGACGGTCAGCTCAAGAAGTGGTACGCCGAGGTCTGCCTGCTCGACCAGCCGTTCCGCGACAGCGACCAAACGGTCCGCCAGTTGATCACCGATGCGATCGCCACGATCGGCGAGAACATCCGTGTGCGTCGGTTCACTCGCTACGAGCTGGGTGAGGAGCTGTGAACCAGGCGGCGACGGCACCCGCGAGCCAGGCGACCACGCCGGTCCAGCATCGACGGATCCTGCTCAAGCTGTCCGGGGAGGCGCTTCTCGGGTCGCGCCAGTACGGCGTCGACCCCGAGTTCTGCCGGACGATCGCCGAGCAGGTCGCCCGGGTCAAGGGCCTCGGGGTCGAGGTCGGGATCGTCGTCGGGGGCGGGAACATCTTCCGCGGGCTCGCGGCCTCGGCCCGCGGCATGGACCGCGCGACCGGCGACTACATCGGCATGCTGGCGACCGTGATGAACGGACTCGCCCTGCAGGATGCTCTCGAGAAGGTCGGCGTGCCGACCCGGGTCATGACCGCCATCGCCATGCACGAGGTCGCCGAGCCGTACATCCGTCGCCGTGCGGTCCGCCACCTCGAGAAGGGACGGGTCGTCATCTTCGTCGCCGGGACCGGCAACCCGTACTTCACGACCGATTCGGCCGCAGCGTTGCGGGCGGTCGAGATCGGCGCCGGGGTGCTCCTCAAGGCGACGAAGGTCGATGGCGTCTACGACAGCGACCCGATGACGAACCCGAACGCGCAGCGCTACGCTCGCCTCGACTACTCGGACCTGCTCCGGGACCAGCTCAAGGTCATGGATGCCGCCGCGGTGTCGCTCTGCATGGAGAACGACCTGCCGATCGTCGTATTCGACCTCAACGAGCCAGACAATATCGTCCGGGTCGCCCGTGGCGAGCCGGTCGGGACCCTCATCTCGGGAGGCAGCCGCCCATGAGCAGCGAGATCCTCGCCTCAGCCGAACGGAAGATGGCCCGCGCCGTCGAAGCGATGGAGCGCGACTTCCAGGGTCTCCGCACGGGCCGCGCCTCGACCTCGCTCGTCGAGCGGATCGTGGTCGAGTACTACGGCACGCCGACCCCGTTGAACCAGCTCGCCGGGATCAGCGTGCCGGAGGCGCATCAGATCGTCATCCAGCCGTGGGACCGGGGCGTCCTCGGCGCCATCGAGAAGGCGATCCAGAAGAGCGACATCGGGCTCATGCCCAACGTGGACGGGGCCGTCGTGCGACTCAACATCCCACCGCTGACCGAGGAGCGCCGGCGCGACATCGTCAAGGCTGTCCACAAGCGGATGGAGGAGGCCCGGGTCGAGGTCCGCAACATCCGACGCGAGGCCAACGACGGGATCAAGAAGGAGGAGCGCGACGGCGACCTCGGTACGGACGCCGCGCATCGTGAGGTCGACGCGCTCCAGAAGGTGACCGACCGGTTCATCGCCGAGGTCGAACAGAGCGGCACCCACAAGGAGCATGAGGTGATGGAGGTCTAGGTGGCCCGTCCTCCGCTGGCCCGCCCGACCGACGCCCCGCCCATCGCCCACGCGCCCGGGTCGAGCGCGGTCCCCGGCGGGATCGGCAGAGTGGCCCCCGAGCCGCTCGTCCCGCCCGAGGAGTCGCCGCGTCACGTGGCGATCATCATGGACGGCAACCGGCGCTGGGCGCGCGCTCACGATCGATCCGAGCTCGAGGGCCACGCGGCGGGCGTCGAGGCCATCCGCGGCATCCTCCGTCACGCGGTCCGGCGAGGCGTCCCGGTCCTGACCCTGTACGCGTTCAGCCGCGAGAACTGGGCGCGTCCCGACGACGAGGTGAGCGGTCTGTTCGGCCTTCTGGAAGGGGCGATCCGCAGTGAGACAGATGAGCTCCGCCGGCAGGGCGTCAGGATCCGTCTCCTCGGCCGGCTCGACGAGCTGCCGCCAGAGACCCGCCGATCGCTCGCCACGGCGCTCGCGGCGACGGCCGACGGCGACCGGTTGCTGCTCAACGTCGCGTTCAACTACGCGGGTCGGACCGAGCTCGTCGATGCGTTCCGGACGCTCGCCGCGAGCGGCATCCCGCCCGAGGCCATCGACGAGTCGGCCGTCTCCGGGGCGCTCTACACGGCCGGCTTGCCCGACCCCGATCTCGTGATCCGGACCGGCGGCGAGCAGCGTTTGAGCAACTTCCTCATCTGGCAGGCAGCCTACGCCGAGCTGTACACGAGCCCGCTCCTCTGGCCGGACTTCGACGGCGAGGCGTTCGACGCCGCGCTCCTCGAGTTCGCCAGCCGGACGCGCCGCTTCGGGCGCTAGGGGCACCGATCGATGCGCGAACGCGCGCTCAGCGCCGCCCTCTTCGTCCCGCCGCTCATCGTCGTCGTCATCCTGGGCGGACCGTGGATCGCGGCGTTCATCCTCGTCGCGGCCGGGCTCGGCTCGCTCGAGGCGATGCGGCTCCTCCGTCAGGCCGGCTACCCGGTCCTCATCGGCCTCGGCGTGGTCATCGCGCTGGCCATGGTCGTCGATGCCGCGGTGCCGGTCGACCTCGCCGGCTCGGCCGCACTCCTGGTCGCGGCGGCGCTCATCGTGTCGGCGGTCGGCGCGTTCGCCCGGCTCGATCCGCGCGAAGGGCTGGCCGGCTGGATCGCGACGGTCTTCGGCGGGATCTACGTCGGGCATGCTCGGGTCGGTGGTCCGGCTCGGCAACGCGGCGCCCGATCTGCCGCCGGGCGCCCCGCTGGCGTTCCTCGGTGGCGAGCGCGCCTGGGTGTTCATCCTCATCCTGTCGGTGTGGGCCTATGACACCGGCGCGTACCTCGTCGGCAAGACGTTCGGCGTCCGGTTCGGCGAAGCGACCGGATTGACGAAGTTCCTGACCCACATCTCGCCGTCGAAGACGTACGCCGGCCTCATCGGCGGGCTCGTCGCGACGACGATCGTCCTCGCCATCGGTCTGTGGGGGGTGGGCGGGCCGGCCTGGCAGGCGCTGTTCATCGGGCCGATCGTCGGGCTGGCCGCCCAGGCCGGCGACCTCGCCGAGTCGATGCTCAAGCGTGCCGCCGGTGCGAAGGACTCGAGCCATCTCATCCCGGGTCACGGCGGGGTCCTCGACCGGATCGATTCGTTCCTGTTCGCCGCACCGGTCCTGACCCTGTACGTGCTCACGTTCCTGCGGTGACGGTGCCCGGCCGACAGGGCGGCCCGCTCCGGGTGGCCCTGCTGGGTTCCGGCGGGTCGATCGGTCGCCAGGCCGTCGATGTCCTCGTGGCGCTCGGCGCTGGGGTCCGGGTCGTGGCCCTGGCGACCGGCCGCCAGGCGTCACTCCTCGAGGAGCAGACACGCCGGCTCCGGCCGAGCGTGGTCGCGCTCCCGGGCGATCCGGACGGGGCGGCCCGCCTCGATCTGCCGCCCGGCACGTCGATCGAGGCGGGACCGGATGCCCTCGAACGGCTGGCCACCCGGGACGACGTCGACCTCGTCGTGGTGGGCACCGGCGGGACCGTCAGCCTGCGACCCGTCCTGGCCGCCCTCGCCGCCGGCAAGGTCGTCGCGACGGCCAACAAGGAGACGCTCGTCGCAGGCGGTCACCTCGTGATGCCGCTGGCCCGTGAACGCGCCGCGGCGGTCTCGGCGACCACACCCGGCGATGCGCTGGCCAGCCCGCTCGCCTGGCTCCGGCCGATCGACTCGGAGCACTCGGCGATGTGGCAGTGCCTGGCGGGGGAGTCGACGGCATCGATCGGGCGGCTGGTCCTGACCGCGTCGGGTGGGCCGTTCCTCGACGCGACAGAGGCCGAGCTGGCCGCGGTCACCCCGGAGCAGGCGCTCCGCCACCCGACCTGGTCGATGGGCGCGAAGATCACGGTCGACTCGGCGACGCTCGCGAACAAAGGCCTGGAGGTCATCGAGGCGCACTGGCTGTACGATGTCGACTACGACGCGATCGACGTCGTCATCCATCCGCAGAGCCTCGTCCACTCGGCCGTCCTGTTCGTGGACGGCTCCCTGAAGGCGCAGCTCGGCACGCCGGACATGCGTCTTCCCATCCAGTACGCCGTGACCTACCCGACCCGACACCCATCGCCGGCGCTTGCGCCGGACCTGATCGCGACCGCCCGGCTCGACTTCCGCGCGCCCGACGAGCGGCGCTTCCCCGCGCTCCGGATCGCCCGCGAGGCCGGCCGGATCGGGTCGCGGGCGACGACCGCGCTGATCGCGGCCGACGAGGTCGCCGTCGAGCGGTTCCTCACCGGCAGCCTCGACTTCCCGGGCATCGCCCGCACCCTCGAGCGCGCGGTCGAGCGGTTCGGGGCCGGGCCTGACCAGGCGCCCGGCATCGATGCGCTCCTGGACCTCGACGCCGAGGTCCGCGCCGCCTTCAAGACCGGTCCGGTGGTCTGATGGCGATGTCCGCGATCCAGAGCGTCATCACCCTCGTCATCTTCTTCGGGATCCTCGGGATCCTGGTCATCATCCACGAGCTCGGGCACTTCGTGACCGCGCGACTGGCCGGGGTGCGGGTCCTCGAATTCGGCGTCGGCTTCCCGCCGCGGGCGAAGGTCCTCCGTTCGGAAGGGGAGACGCTCTACACCCTGAACTGGCTGCCGATCGGTGGGTTCGTCCGCCTCGAGGGCGAGGATGGCGACTCCGACGACCCCCGCTCCTTCGTCCGGGCGTCGCTCCCGACGAAGCTCGTGATCCTCCTCGCCGGCGTGGCGATGAACCTCCTGCTGGCGTTCCTCATCTTCTTCGCGATCTACGCCTTCGCCTTCCCGACCTTTACGCTGACGATCAACGAGGTCCAGGTGAACAGCCCTGCAGCGGCGGCCGGTCTGGTCGTCGGCGATCGGGTCGTCACCCTCGAGGGAGACCGGTTCGACGGGTTCGACAACCCGGGTCTCGTCTTGCGCGATCGTGCCGGCCAGGCGGTCGCACTCGGCGTCGTCCGGGCCGACGGCCGGACCGAGACGCTGACACCCACCCTGCGCGCGCCGCAGGACATCACCGTCACGAGCGGCGCGCTGGGCATCACGTTCGGCCGGGAGATCGTGTACACCCAGAACCCGCCCGGCGAGGCGTTCCAGATGGCCGTCGCCCAGACCGGCAAGGCCCTGACGCTGATCTGGAACGGGCTCGGACAGCTCGCCGATTCGCTCGTCAACCGGCCGACCCAGGCGCCCCCTGCGAGCGGACCGATCGGCATCGCCAGCCAGGTCGGAGACGTCTTCTGGCAGCTCGGACCGGTGTACACGCTGTACCTGGCCGCGATCCTGTCGGCCAACCTGGCCCTCGTCAACATCCTGCCGATCCCGCCGTTCGACGGCGGGCGGATCCTCATGATCCTGCTCAAGTCCGTGGCCGGCGAGCGGGTGAGCGTCCGTGCGGAGCAGCTGACCTACGTCGTGGGCTTCGTCTGCCTTATGGCGTTCCTCGTCTGGATCTCGTACTTCGACGTGGCGCGGTTCCTCGGCGGCGGGTCGTGACCGGACGATGAGCTCGACCGGCTCTGGCCGTCCGCGTCGGCGAGCGACGGTCAGCGTCGACGTCGGCGGCGTGCTCGTCGGCAGCGCCCATCCGGTCGTCGTCCAGTCGATGACCAACACCGACACGGCCGATGCGGACGCCACGGCGATCCAGGTCGCCCGGCTGGCCCATGCCGGCAGCCAGCTCGTCCGGGTCACGGTCAACACCGATGCGGCGGCGGCGGCGGTCCCGGAGATCGTGGCCAAGGTCCGCGGGCTCGGCGTGGACGTCCCGATCATCGGCGACTTCCACTACAACGGCCACCTTCTCCTGGCCAAGTACCCGGCGGCGGCGGCGGCGCTCGCGAAGTACCGGATCAACCCGGGCAATGTCGGTGCCAAGCGCCACGACGAGAACTTCCAGACGATCGTCCGGGTGGCGATCGACCACGACAAGCCCGTCCGGATCGGCGTCAACTGGGGCTCGCTCGATCAGGCCCTGCTCACCGAGCTGATGGATGCCAACGCCCGGTCGGCCGAGCCGCGCGACGCACGCGACGTCATGATCGAGGCGATGGTCGAGTCGGCGATCCGGTCGGCCGAGCTGGCCGAATCGACCGGGCTCCGGCACGACCGGATCATCCTGTCGGCCAAGGTGTCCGGGGTCGCCGACCTCGTCGACGTCTACCACAGCCTCGCGCCGCGATCGGACTACCCGCTCCATCTCGGGCTGACCGAGGCCGGGATGGGGATGAAGGGGATCGTCGCGTCGACGGCCGGGCTTGCCCTGCTGCTCACCGAAGGCATCGGCGACACGATCCGGGTCTCGCTCACGCCGGAGCCCGGCGCTGGCCGCGAGCTCGAGGTCGAGGTCGCCCAGCAGATCCTCCAGTCGCTCGGGATCCGCTCATTCCTTCCCCAGGTCAGCGCCTGTCCCGGCTGCGGCCGGACGACGTCGACGTTCTTCCAGGAGATGGCGCGCGACATTCAGACCTACCTCAAGGACCAGATCCCGGTCTGGCGCGAGACCTACCCCGGGGTCGAGGACCTCCGCGTCGCGGTCATGGGCTGCGTCGTCAACGGACCGGGTGAGAGCAAGCACGCCGACATCGGGATCAGCCTGCCCGGCACGTTCGAGGAACCGGTCGCCCCCGTGTTCATCGATGGGAAACTCGACCGGACGCTGCGCGGTGACCGCATCGTCCCCGAGTTCCTCGCGATCCTCGACGGTTACGTCGAGGCACGCTTCGGGTCGGTCGCCGCCGGATCCTGACCGCCGGCGCCGCCGCGGCGGTCGCCCGGCGTCGACGTCACGCTCGCGCCGAGCGTCGTCACGCTCGGGCCCGATTGAGGGTCCACCGGTCCGGGTGTATACTCCCGGCAACTGAACGGCCGCTCCACGACGTGGGTGACCCCCACGTTTTGTTTTGAGCGGGCCGTGATCTTGGGTCGGCGGAACGCGCCGACGGCAGTCGTGACGGGAGGCGACCTGTGAATCGTGACTTCGTCACCGCGCTGCTGCAGCTCAACGCCGAGAAGCAGGTCCCGCGTGAGCAGCTCATCCGGACCGTCGAGGATGCGATCCAGTCGGCGTACCGGCGGACCGAGGGCGATGAGGACATCCAGGTCCGGATCGATGGCGAGACCGGCCAGATCCGCGTCTTCCGGGCCAAGATCGCCGTCGCCGAGGTCGAGGACCCGCTGACCGAGTTCAGCCTCGAGGATGCCCACGCCCACGATCCGAACGCCCAGCTCGGCGACCTCGTCACGACCCAGGAGCTCGATCCCGAGGCGTTCGGCCGGATCCATGCCCAGACGGCCAAACAGGTCGTCCTCCAGCGCCTCCGCGAGGCGGAGCGCGACGTCGCCTACGACCAGTTCGCGAGCCGCGAAGGCGAGCTCATCACCGGCACGGTCAACCGCGTCGAGCCGCGGGCGATCATCCTCGACCTGACCGGTCAGGGAGGCATCGCCCGGGCGGAGGCGGTGCTGGCCACGACCGAGCAGTCGCCGCTCGAGCACTACCGGATCGGCCAGCCGGTCAAGGCCTACGTCCTCGAGGTCCGGCGTGGCCTGCGCGGCCCCCAGCTGTTCGTCAGCCGTGCCCACAAGAACTTCCTGCGGCGTCTCTTCGAGCTCGAGGTCCCCGAGATCCATAGCGGGACGGTCGAGATCAAGGCGATCGCCCGGGAGGCCGGATCACGCTCGAAGGTCGCGGTCGCCAGTCGGCAGGACGGGCTCGATCCGGTCGGAGCGACGGTCGGCCAGCGAGGCGCCCGCGTGCAGGCGGTCGTCGCCGAGCTCGCCGGCGAGAAGATCGACGTCATCCCCTGGAACGACGACCCGGCGGTCTTCGTCGCGAACGCGCTGAGCCCCGCCCAGGTCATCGACGTCACGATCGACGAGGACCACCGGATCGCGAGCGTCACGGTCCCCGAGCGGATGTTGTCGCTGGCCATCGGCCGTGAGGGCCAGAACGCCCGGCTGGCGGCCAAGCTGTCCGGCTGGCGGATCGATATCCGGAGCGACGTCTCGGTCGCCGAGGCGAAGGCCGCTGCAGCCGCCGAGGCCGCGGAGGCGCCGCTGCCATCGGGCGATGGCGCACCCACGACCGACGCCGCGGCTGCCCCGGCGAAACCGAAGACCACCCGGGCGAAGAAGACCGCGGTCGCAGCCGAGACGGTCGCGCTGGACGCGGCAGACGCGCCGAGCGATGGTGCCGTGGCGGTCGTGGCCAAGCCGAAGACCACCCGCGCCAAGAAGGCGACCGCGATCGGGACCGACGGCGCGAGCGCCGCAGCCGCGACCACCGCGCCCAAGCCGAAGACCGCCCGGGCGAAGAAGGCGGTGGTGTCCGCGCCGGCGCCCGGCGAGACCGACGGCGCCACGCCGCCGGAGAAGGCCGCCAGCGCCACCAAGCCGAAGGCGACCCGACGCCCGACCGCCGCACCTGAAGGGGTGTCGTCGTAGCCCGCCAGGCGACGGTCACGCGACCCCGGTCGGTCCCGACGCGGACGTGCGTCGCATGTCGGGCGACGAATGCCAAACGTGAGCTGGTCCGGATCGTCCGCACACCGGACGGCCGGGTCGAGATCGATCCATCCGGTCGCCAGGCCGGACGCGGTGCCTATCTGTGCGCCGACGGCTCGTGCTGGGCACGCGCCGTCGAGCGCGGATCGCTGAGCAAGGCGCTCGGCGTCCCGTTGCCGCCCGGGCTGCGAGATCAGCTCCTGGGGCAGACGGGTACGATGACGACGATGAACGAAGGAGGGACCCAGCGTGGCGAGGAGTAGGAGCGGCACTCGAGGCCGTCGCGGGCCGCGCAAGCCGCCGCGGCGAGACTCGGGCATGGGCCAGGCGGCGGTGCAGGTCGCCGACCCGCGTGAGCGTGGCGCACTCGAGCTGCCGGGCACGATCTCGGTCAAGGAGCTCGCCGAGCTGCTTGGCGTGAACGCCGCCGATGTCATCCGCGAGCTGATCAAGAGCGGGATCTTCGCGACGATCAACCAGCTCATCGACCGGGACACGGCGGCGCTCGTCGCCGGCGAGCTCGGCTACGAGGTGGCGGAGGCCGTCGCCGCGACGGCCGGCGTGGCCGATGCCGACGCCGAAGAGAAGCCCGGTGAGGCGACGAAGGAGGTCCTCTACGAAGAGGACGAGGCGTCGCTCCTCCAGACCCGGGCTCCGATCGTGACCGTCATGGGTCACGTCGACCACGGCAAGACCAGCCTGCTCGACGCGATCCGGACCACCGAGGTCGCGGCGGGCGAGCGCGGCGGGATCACCCAGCACATCGGCGCGAGCGACGTCACGACCAAGGACGGGCGCCGGATCGTCTTCCTCGACACCCCGGGCCATGAGGCGTTCACCGCGATGCGTGCCCGCGGGGCGCGGGTCACCGACGTCGCGGTCGTCGTGGTCGCCGCGGATGACGGGGTCATGCCCCAGACGCTCGAGGCGATCCACCACGCCCGGGCGGCGAAGGTGCCGATCATCATCGCGCTCAACAAGATCGACAAGCCCGATGCCAACCCGGACCGGGTCAAGACCGAGCTGTCCGAGGCGAACGTGATCGTCGAGGAGTACGGCGGCGACACGCCGCTCGTCGAGGTCTCCGCCAAGGCACGTCTCGGTCTCGACGAGCTGCTCGACATGATCCTGCTCGTCGCCGACCTCCAGGAGCTCAAGGCCAACCCGAAGCGGCCGGCGATCGGCACGATCGTCGAGGCCCAGCTCGACAAGGGTCGTGGCCCCGTCGCGACCGCGATCGTCCAGACCGGGACGCTCCGCGTCGGCGATGTGATCGTCGTCGGCGAGACGCACGGCAAGGTGCGGGCGCTCGAGGACGAGGCCGGCAAGCGGGTCACGAAGGCGGGTCCGTCGACCCCGGTCGTCGTTATCGGTCTGTCCGAGGTGCCCGAGGCGGGCGACATCCTGCGGGTCGTGGCCGATGAGAAGGAGGCCCGGGCGACGGTCGAGGCGCGCAAGACCGCGGCCGCGGCGAAGGCCGGCGACGGCAGCGGACGCGCCACGCTCGAGGACCTCTACCGCCAGATCCAGGCCGGTCAGGCCAAGGAGCTCCGGATCATCCTCAAGGCCGACGTGTCGGGCTCGCTCGGAGCGATCACCCACGCGCTCGATCAGCTCTCGACCGAGGACGTCCGGCTGAATGTGCTCCACGAGGGCGCCGGCGACATCACCGACAACGACATCATGCTGGCGACGGCGTCCGATGCGATCGTCGTCGGGTTCAACACGAAGATCACCGAGACCGCCCGTCGGGCGGCCGAGACCGAGGGCGTCGACGTCCGGACCTACGACATCATCTACAAGCTCACCGACGACATCGACGCGGCCCTGAAGGGTCTGCTCGAGCCGGAGATCGTGGAGGTCGTCGAGGGTCGGGCGGAGGTCCGCCAGATCTTCAAGGTCGGCAAGAACACGGTCATCGCCGGCTGCTTCGTCACCGACGGGCGGATCGTGCGCGGCGGCGCGCGCGTGTGGCGCTCGGGCAAGGTCATCGCGACCGATCGGATCGAGTCGCTGCGCCGGTTCCGGGACGACGTCCGCGAGGTCGAGAAGAACTTCGAATGCGGCATCGGGCTGGCGAACTTCCACGACCTCGCCGAGGGCGATGTCATCGAGTGCTTCACCCAGAAGACGGTCAGTCGGGCGATCGCCAGCTGAATCCTCCGGCCGAGCGCCGAAGCTCGGCCGTCGGAGGGCGAGTCTCGGCTTGCCGCTGAGGTTGCCAAACCCCAATGAGCCAACGAACCGAACGAATCGACGAGCTGCTCCGTCAGGAGATCGGGGCGATCCTGAGCCGTGAGGTCAAGGATCCCCGGATCGGCTTCGCGACGGTCACGAAGGTCGAGACGACGCCGGACCTGCGACATGCCCGGGTCTGGGTCAGCGTGATCGGCCAGCACGGCGAACGGAAGTCCACGATCGCGGCCCTGGACCGGGCGATGCCGTTCGTCCGACATGAGCTCGGCGGTCGGTTGCGGTTGCGCCGCATCCCGGACCTCCACGTCCAGCTCGACGACACCGCCGAGCGCGGCACTCGGGTCCTCCACCTGCTCGAGGAGCTCGAGGCCGGCCGGCTCCCGGCCGACGACGGACCACCCGACGACGAGACGCTACCGACGCCCGTCGTCCGGCTCCGACACGAGGGCGATCTCGCCGACGAGCCGCCGCCCGCCGCCGAGCCGCCCCCGCCGATCAGGCGGCGTCGACCTCGTAGCGGCGGCCGGCCGACGGGCCACGCCACGACCCGGCCGGTGACCGGTCCCTCGGCAGCGACCGGCTCGAGCAAGACCGGATCGTCCAAGACCGCGTCCGGCAAGACCGGATCGGGTGGCCCCGGCTCGGGCAAGAGCGCGAAGGGTCGGCGCGGCGGCCCGACCAAGCCGACGCGATGACCGTCGTCGACCTCGGACCATGGGCGCGGGCGGTCCCTGACGCCGTGGTCGGCGCCATCGGGGCCGCCCGGGACGTGCTCGTCGTCAGTCACGAGAACCCGGACGCCGACACGCTGGGCGCCGCGCTGGCGGTCGTGTCGCTCGTCGAGGCCGCTGGCGGCCGCGCCACGCCGGTCTGCACCGACCCGGTCCCGGCGCTGTACGCCTTCCTGCCCGGCATCGAGCGGGTCCGGACCGATCCCGTGCCCGACGCGCCGCACGATCTCCTCGTCGTCGTCGACTGTGGCTCGCTCGATCGGGTCGGCGCGATCCGGCATCGGAACGCGGCGCTGTTCGGGGGCCTGCCCCGGGTCGTGATCGATCATCACCTCTCGAACGAGAGCGCGTCCCCGACCGACTGGATCGACCCGGAGGCGGCCGCGACCTGCGAGATGGTCGGGCTCCTGGCCGCCCGGCTCGGCGTCCCGCTGACCATCGGTGCGGGCGCCCTTGCGACCGTCCTCATGGCCGGCATCGTCATGGATACGGCGACGTTCGCCCACCCGAACGCGACGCCGCGGACCCTGGCCGTATCGGCCGCCCTCGTCGACGCCGGCGCACCGCTGAGCGAGATCTCGCGCCGCCTGTATCGGACGAAGCCCGATGTCCAGCTCCGGCTGTTCGGGCGGGTCCTCGACCGGCTGGATCACACCCCGGACGGCCGGGTCATCTGGTCGACGCTGCTCGACGCCGATCTCGCCGATACGGGCACCGCCGCGCCGCACTCCGAGGGGATCATCGACCTGCTGTCGCAGGCGGAGCGGGCCGAGGTCGCGATCCTGTTCAAGGAGGTCGGCACGGCGACCAGGATCAGCGTCCGGACGAAGCCCGGCGGGGTCGACGCGACCGTGCTGACCGGCGCCTTCGGCGGCGGCGGCCACGCCCGTGCGGCCGGTGCGACGGTCGAGCTGCCGCTCGACGCGGCCCGTGAGGCCGTCCTGACGGAGGCGCGCCGGCTGGCCGCCGCGGTCGCCCGCTGAACGCCCGGTTGGGCCTCGCGTGAGCCGCCGCTCCCGGGCCGGCGACCCCCCGGGTCTCGACGGGATCCTCGTCGTGGCCAAGCCCGCCGGACCGACATCGCATGACATCGTCGCGCTCGTCCGCCGGCTCGCGGTCACCCGGCGGGTCGGTCACGGCGGCACGCTCGATCCGTTCGCGACCGGCGTCCTGCCGGTCTTCCTCGGACGGGCGACCCGACTCGTCGAGTACCACCTCGGCGACGGCAAGCGCTATCGGGCGACCATCTGCTTCGGCGCGTCCTCGACGACCGACGACCTCGATGGCGAGCTCACACCCGTCGTCGGACCGGGACCGGATCGGACCGCGGTCGAGGCCGCGCTCGCCGCGTCGACGGGGCCGATCCGGCAGGTCCCGCCGGCCTACTCCGCGGTCAAGCTCGGCGGCCGGCGCGCCTACGCCCTGGCTCGAGCGGGGGAGACGCCGCAGCTCGTCGCACGGGCGGTGACGATCGACCGGCTCGAGCTCGTCGACTGGGACGCGACCGATCCCGACCGGCCGATCGCGGTCGTGGAGGTCGACTGCTCGGCCGGGACGTATGTCCGATCGATCGCCCGCGACGTCGGTGCCGCGACCGGTGGTGCCGCCTATCTCGGCGCGCTGATCCGGACCGCGTCCGGAGGGTTCACGATCGAGGGAGCGCATCCCCTCGAGGCGATCCGGTCCGCGGCGGCCGATGGACGGGCCGGTCTCGAACCGCTCCTCCTGCCGATGGACGCCGGACTCGAGCGGTTCCCGCGCGTCGTCCTGACGACGACCGAGATCGCCGCCGTCGGGCGCGGCCAGTTCGTGCGCCCGAGCGCCGGGCTGCCCGAGCTCGGCTCGGCGGACGCACGCCTGATCGCCGTCGACGACGACGGACGGCCGGTGGCCATCGGCGAGATCCGCGAAGGACGGCTCGCACCCGACAAGGTCCTCGTCGACCCACCCGTTGCCGCCGCGGTCGCGGCCGGGCCCGGCTGACCGGCCGGACCCTCGGATCGGCCATGGACCTCGTCAATGGCGTCGACGCGCTCAGCGCCGCGCACGGGCGCTTGTTCATCGTCGTCGGCGTGTTCGATGGGCTCCATCGGGGCCACCACTACCTGCTCGCGCAGCTCCGGCGGGCGGCGGCGGTCCAGCGCGCCCGCCCGGCGGTCATCACCTTCGACGCGCACCCCGATGAGATCGTCCGCGGAGCCGCGCCACCGCTCCTGCTCGATGCGGACGAGCGTCTCGCCAGGCTGTCCGCAGCGGGCGTTGCCGTGGGCATCGTCCAGCACTTCGACGCCGCGCTCCGGATGACCGAGTTCGACGCGTTCGTCGAGAGGATCGCCGGCCGGGTCGAGCTCGCCGGGTTCCTCATGACCCCCGACGCCGCGTTCGGCCACGACCGCCGGGGGACGCCCGCCGCGCTGTCCGCGCTCGGGGCGAGGGAGGGCTTCGAGGTCGTCGTCGTCCCGCCGTTCGCGCTGGAGGGTCGACCGGTGCGCAGCGCGACGATCCGCTCGGCGATCGCGGCCGGCGATCTCGCCACCGCTCGTCATCTTCTCGGGCGGCCGGTCGCAGTGACCGGCGAACTGGCCGGGACGGCGCTGACCTTCCCGGTCCCGGTGGCGCTGCCGCCCGCCGGTCGGTACGCCGCACGGATCGAACCCGGCTGGAGCGTGGTGGGTCGGGTCGGTGCGCCCCGCCGGTCCACGGTCGAGGTCGTCGCCGGGGAGCTGGTCCTGACGCCCACGGTCGCCGGTCGGTCAGGCGCCCGAGCACGGGTCGCGCTCGGGCCACGTTTGCCGGAGCAGGCCAACCCTGCTATCCTCCGCCGGTCAAAGAACCAGACGTAGATAGAGATCCGTGTTCGGAGGACCGAGTGCCGCTCGCGCGGGAACAGAAGCAACAGGTCATGGCCGCATATGCCACCGGAGAAGGTGACACCGGCTCGCCAGAGGTCCAGATCGCGCTCCTGACGGAGCGGATCAAGGAGCTGACGGAGCACCTGAGAAGCTTTCCCAAGGACAATCATTCGCGCCGCGGCCTCCTCAAGCTCGTCGGCCAGCGCCGCCGCCTTCTTGCCTACCTGATCAAGAAGGACAACGCGCGCTACCGCACCGTCATCGGACGGTTGGGACTCCGCCGCTAGGCGATCGCCGCTCCGGACCCTGGGTGCGCCCGGGGTCCATCCGCGTCCGACAACCTCGTCGGCGGGCCGCGTGCCCGCAAGGTCGCTCCTCCTGCACGGTAGGGAGGAACACAACCCCGTGTCTCACACCTTCGAGACGCAATTCGGTGGTCGGACGCTGACCATCGAGACCGGCAAGATCGCTCGTCTCGCCGGCGGCGCCGTCACCGTTCGCTACGGCGACACGCTCGTCCTGGGCACCGCCAACCGGTCGGATCCCCGACCCGGCCTCGACTTCTTCCCGCTGACGGTCGAGTTCGAGGAGCGGATGTACGCCGCGGGCAAGATCCCGGGCGGGTTCATCAAGCGCGAGGCGCGCGCATCCGAGGCCGCGACGCTGGCCGCCCGGCTCACCGACCGGCCGATCCGGCCCCTCTTCCCCGAGGGCTACAAGGACGACATCCAGCTGGTCATCACGGTCCTGTCGACGGACCAGGAGAACGAGCCCGACGTCCTCGGCACGGTCGCCGCATCCGCGGCGCTCACGATCAGTGAGATCCCGTTCGCCGGGCCCGTGGGCGCGGTCCGGGTCGGCCGGATCGACGGCGAGTTCGTCGTCAACCCGACCTACAGCCAGCTCGAGGAGTCGGAGCTCGACCTTGTCGTCTCCGGGACCCGCGACGCGATCATGATGGTCGAGGCGGGCGCCAAGCTCCTGCCCGAGGACGTCATGGCCGAGGCGATCCTGTTCGGTCATCGGGCGCTCCAGCCGCTGATCGACATCCAGGAGGAGCTCCAGAAGGCCGCCGGCAAGCCGAAGAGCGCGCCGTTCCTCGAGCCGGGCACCGGCTCGGTCCTCGACTTCAGCGCTGCCGTCGCCAAGGGTGCCGAGTTCGTGGTCGTCGACGTCGAGACGACCGGCACCGACCCGAAGATGGCCGATCTCGTCGAGATCGCCGCGGTCAAGGTCAAGGGCGGCAAGATCGTCGACCGCTGGTCGACGCTCGTCGATCCGGGCCGGCCGATCCTGGGCCACCAGATGCACGGCATCACCGACGCGGACGTCAAGAAGGCGCCGAAGCCGGCCGAAGCGGCCAAGCAGGCGCTCAAGTTCGCCGGCGACGCACTCCTCGTGGGTCACTCGGTCGGCTTCGACCTGGCCTTCATCGAGGCCGCCCTCGCGGACGGGACCCACTTCGAGCAGGGCCGCTACCTCGATACGCTGGTGATCGCCCGCGAGGGCTATCCGGACCTCGAGAACTACAAGCTCCCGACCCTGTCGAACTTCTTCGGCATCGAGCTCGCCCAGGCGCACCGGGCCCTGCCCGACGCGGAGGCGACCGCGAACCTGCTCATCTGGTTCGGCAACGATCTGCCGGGCCGGATCGCCGCCCTGCGCGAAGGCATCGCGACATCCGTCCGGGCGATCCGCAGCGGGGGCGACTCGAAGGGCCTGCTCGAGGCCGCCCGCCGCGAGGCGCGCGTGAGCAAGGGCCTCTACAACCTCATCTACAAGAAGACCTGCCGCGAGCTGGCCCTCGATGAGGGCATCCGGATGGACGGCCGCGGTCTGACCGAGCTTCGCCAGATCTCGGTCGAGGTCGGGCTGCTGCCGCGGGCCCACGGCTCCGGGCTGTTCACCCGCGGCGAGACCCAGGTCATGACGATCGCCACCCTTGGGGCGTCGTCCGACGTCCAGCGGATCGACACGATCAGTCCGAAGACCGAGAAGCGCTACATCCACCACTACAACTTCCCGCCCTATTCGACGGGTGAGAACAAGCCGATGCGCGGCCCCAGCCGGCGCGACATCGGCCACGGCAACCTCGCCGAGCGGGCGCTCATCCCGGTCCTGCCGGGCCACGAGGAGTTCCCGTACGTCATCCGGCTCGTGTCGGAGTGCATGTCGTCCAACGGCTCGACGTCGATGGCCTCGACCTGCGGCTCGACGCTGGCCCTCATGGACGCGGGCGTGCCGATCTCCGCCCCGGTCGCCGGTGCGGCGATGGGCCTGATCAGCGAGCCCGACGGCCGGTTCGTCGTCCTGACCGACATCCTCGGCAAGGAGGACTCGGTCGGCGATATGGACTTCAAGGTGACCGGGACGCGGGACGGTATCACCGCCCTGCAGATGGACATCAAGGTCCAGGGCATCAACGAGGCGATCATCCGCGACGGCCTGAAGCAGGCCCTGGCGGCCCGGCTCGAGATCCTCGAGAAGATGACCGAGGTCCTGCCCGCGGCGCGCTCCGACATGAGTGACTTCGCACCACGGATCATCACGATCAAGATCAACCCCGAGAAGATCCGCGACATCATCGGCAAGGGTGGCTCGATGATCCGCAAGATCCAGGAGGAGACCTCGACCGAGATCAACGTCGAGGACGACGGCACGGTCGAGATCGCCGCGGTCTCCGGCGAGAACAGCCGCAAGGCCATCCAGTGGATCGAGTCGCTCACCCGTGAGGTCGAGATCGGCTCGCTCTACCTCGGCAAGGTCACCCGGATCATGGGCTTCGGCGCGTTCGTCGAGATCCTGCCCGGCAAGGAAGGACTGGTCCGGATCGGCGAGCTCGCCGACTACCACGTGCCGACCGTCGAGGACGTCGTGTCCGTCGGCGATGAGGTCATGGTCGTCGTCACCGAGATCGATCGCCAGGGCCGGATCAACCTGTCGCGGAAGGCTGCGATGCAGCGCCACCTGGCCAAGGAACCGGTCTGACGACGAGCGGACGGGACCACCCGTCCTGAGCTCAGCCACGAGGGCGCGCCGGCGGGAGACCGTCGGCGCGCTGCTATACTCCCGCCGTGCCCGGAATGGATGGAGACCGTAGTGGAGCCGTGCCCGGCATGACCCCCAGACCGCTCAATGTCGCGGTCGTCGGCGCCACCGGCGTCGTCGGTCGGACGATGATCCAGGTGCTCCGAGAGCGGGCGTTCGCGGTCGGCGAGCTGCGCTTGATGGCGTCGGGCCGGTCCGCCGGCTCGACGCTGTCGGTCGCCGGGACGACCCACGACGTGGTCGAGGCGGCGCCCGAGGCGTTCGACGGCATCGACATCGCGCTGTTCTCGGCCGGGGCTGACGTGTCCGAGGCGCTGGCGCCGGCCGCGGTCGCACACGGGGCCACGGTCATCGACAACTCGAGCGCCTGGCGGATGGCGCCCGGCGTCCCGCTCGTCGTCAGCCAGGTCAACCCCGACGACGCCGCCCTCCACGAGGGCATCGTCGCGAACCCGAACTGCTCCACGATGCAGCTGGTGCCGGTCCTCATGGCGCTCCGCGACGCGGTCGGCCTCGAGCGGATCGTCGTCGACACCTACCAAAGTGTGAGCGGCACCGGCAGCGACGCGATCGCCGAGCTCGAGGGCCAGATCCGCGCCCACGCGGCAGGCGAGCCGCTCACGGCCTCGGTCTATCCGCACCAGATCGCGTTCAACGCGCTGCCCGAGATCGACGTCTTCCTCGACAACGGCTATACCCGGGAGGAGTGGAAGGTCGTCACCGAGAGCCGCAAGATCCTCCACCTGCCGGAGCTCCGGATCTCGTGCACGGCCGTCCGCATCCCGGTGTTCACGAGCCATTCGGAGGCGGTCCATGTCGAGACCCGCGACCCGATCTCGCCGGAACGGGCCCGCGAGCTGTTCGCGGCGGTGCCGGGGGTCGTCGTCCTCGACGATCCGGCCGAGCACATCTACCCACTCGCCGCCGACGCCGCCGGCCACGACGAGATCTACGTCGGCCGGGTGCGCCGCGATCCGTCGATCGCCGACGGCCGTGGGCTCGCCCTGTGGGTCGTGAGCGACAACCTGCGCAAGGGTGCCGCGACGAACGCGGTCGAGATCGCCCAGCTGCTCGTCGATCGGGGGTGGGTCCGGCCGGCCGCGACGCGGGCGGCCATCGGGAGCGCAGTGTGACCGACCCTGGGCGCGGCGCCGCGCTCGAGGCGATCTCCGAGGAGATCCGCGTCTGCACCCGCTGTCGGCTCCATGAGACGCGCACGAAGACCGTGCCGGGGGAGGGCAACCCGGAGACCGAGGTCGTGGTGGTCGGCGAGGGCCCAGGCCGCGACGAGAACCAGGCCGGACGGCCGTTCGTCGGCGCATCCGGACGGCTGCTCACCGAGCTCATCGAGTCGGTCGGCTGGCAGCGCGACGACGTGTTCATCACGAATGTCGTGAAGTGCTGGCCACCCGGCAACCGCGACCCCCAGCCCGACGAGATCGCGGCCTGTGCCCCGTTCCTCCGGCGCCAGCTCGACGTGCTCGATCCGGCGGTCGTGGTCACGGCCGGCAAGCACTCGCTCGGCGTGTTCATGCCCGGCGAGCGGATCGGCCGGGTCCACGGGACGGCGCGGCCGGCGGATCCGGCGACCGGCGCCCGCGACGCGCTCGTGTTCGCGATGTACCACCCCGCGTTCGCGCTGTACGACGGCTCGAACCGGTCCACGCTCGAGACCGACATCCACGGGCTGCCGCCCACCCTGCTCGCCGCGCGAACGCGCCGCGAAGCGCGCAGCGAACCGGCGGCCGCCGGCGGGACCGACGTCGGCCCGGACGGTGGCGCACAGCCGGCCCCGGCCACGCGACCGGCGGTCATCGGCGGGACGGCCGTCGCCGAGCCCGTCCTCGTGGCTGCCGGGGCGGTCGCCATCGCCGAGGAAGCCGCGAACGGCGCTCCGGCGCCCGAGAAGACCCCCGACGCCGACGAGGTGGCCGTCACGGCCGCCCGCTCCGCGCCATCACTCGGGCTCGCCAACGAGCCCGACACCGACCAGCTCACGCTCTTCTGAGCGAGATCGACAGGACTGAATGACCCCACCGAACCAGCCGCTCCGCATCATCCCACTCGGGGGTGTCGGCGAGATCGGCAAGAACATGTACGTCTTCGAGTATGGGGACGACATCGTCGTCATCGACTGCGGGCTGATGTTCCCCGACGAGGAGATGTTCGGCATCGATCTCGTCGTGCCGGACGTCACCTACCTCAAGGAGCGCCGGGCGAACGTCAAGGCGTTCCTCATCACCCACGCCCACGAGGATCACGTCGGCGGCCTGCCGTACATCCTGCCCGAGTTCCCGGGTGTCCCGGTCTACGCCTCCACCCTGGCCCGCGGCCTGCTCGGCAACAAGGTCAAGGAGCACAAGCTCCACAACAACCCGCTCCTCGCCCTCGAGCCCGGCGACGAGGTGTCGATCGGGCCATTCACGGTGGTCCCGTTCCGGATCGGTCACTCGATCCCGGACGCGATGGGCATCGCCCTGCGGACCCCGGTCGGGACCGTCGTCCACACCGGCGATTTCAAGTTCGACCACACACCGGTCGACGGCAAGCTGTCGGACTTCCACATCCTGGCTCGCCTCGGCGAGGAGGGCGTGGTCGCGTTGCTGTCCGACTCGACCCGGGCCGAGAACCCCGGCTACACGCCGTCCGAGCGGACCGTCGGTGAGGCGTTCCGCGAGATCATGGAGCCGCTCGACGGTCGGGTCATCGTGGCCACCTTCGCCAGCAACATCGCCCGCGTCCAGCAGGTCCTCGACGCGGCCGCCTCGTTCGATCGGAAGACCACGGTCATCGGCCGGTCGATGGAGCAGAACTTCCGGATCGCCAGCGACCTCGGCTACCTCAAGTACGCGCCGAGCGCGATCGTCGCCAAGGACAAGATCAACGAGATCCCGGCGAACAAGCTCGTGATCTGCACGACCGGAGCGCAGGGCGAGCCGATGGCCGGCCTCGCCCGGATGGCCAACCGCGACCATCGCTTCGTCGAGATCCAGCCGGGCGACACCGTCATCGTCAGCGCCAGCCCGATCCCGGGCAACGAGGAATACGTCAGCCGGACGATCGACAACCTGTTCAAGGCCGGCGCCAACGTCTACTACCACACGATCAAGCGCGCGCACGTCTCAGGTCACGCCAGCCAGGAGGAGCTCAAGCTCATGCTCGGCCTGACCAAGCCGCGCAACTTCATCCCGATCCATGGCGAGTTCCGGATGCAGGTCCAGCACGGCCGACTCGCGATCGAGACGGGCGTCGCCCCCGAGAACGTGTTCATCATCGAGAACGGCACGCCGATCGAGATCCAGGAGGACGGCTCGGCCCGGCGCGGGTCGCCGGTCGCGGCCGGTTACCTCTTCGTCGACGGGCTGTCGGTCGGCGAGGTCGGCGACATCGTCCTGCGCGACCGGAAGGCGCTCGCCAATGACGGGATGTTCATGATCGTGGTCACCGTCGACAAGCAGACCGGCTCGATCGTCGGGCGACCCGAGATCATCACCCGCGGGTTCGTCGCGCCCGACGACGACGCCCCGATCATCCGTGGCGCGCTCGAGCGGGTGATCAGCTCGATCGAGAACCCCGGCGACCACATCAGCGAGATCGCCCTGCTCAAGAGCCAGATCAAGGACGGCGTCTCGCGCTACCTCTATGAACAGACGAAGCGACGACCGATGGTCTTCCCGGTCGTGGTCGAGGTCTGAGCGTGGCGACCCGTCGCCGGACGGCCAGCCCGCGTCGGGCGACCGGTCGGACGAGCACGACCCGTCGGCGCCCGGCCACCACGTCGACGCGCGGGTCCAGCTCGCCCCGCGTCAGCCCGGACGTCGCCCGTTCGCTCGTCGGTATCGCGATCCTCGTCGTCGGCGTCATCACCCTCGTGGCCCTGATGCTGCCCGGCGAGGGCCGGTTGACCGACTGGTGGCGCAACGCGGTCGCGCCGTGGCTGGGCACCGGGCGCTGGTTCCTGCCCCCGCTGCTGATCGTGGCCGGCATCTACGTCCAGCAGGCGAAGGGCGTCGGGAGTCGCTGGGGTGTCGCGCTCATCGGGGCCGGCGTGGCGTACCTCTGCCTGCTCGGCCTCCTCGAGGTCGCGGGCTGGGCGAACGGCGGGCGCATCGGCCGGGCGATCGAGGGGTTCTTCGTCGGCGCCGGAGCGAAGCCCGGGCTCATCCCACGACCGGCGGCGTTCGCGCTGCTCGCGGCGGGGACCATCGGCGCCATCCTGCTGGCGATCGACCGCTCGCTGCCGACGGTCCTGAGCCAGCTCGGACGCGGTGCCCGGGCGGTCGGCGACACCCTGGTCCCGGCCGTCGACCCGGACGCCGTCGAACCGGCGGTCACGCGGACGGCGACGACCGCCAAGGCGACGGCGCGCACCGCCGCCGTGCCGATCCAGGACGACCCGGTCGTGGCCGTCGACCCGGCGCCGGACCGCGGCAGCAACCGCGCCCCGAGTCCCGTCCCGATGAGCCAGACGATCTGGGCCGGCCAGGACGGGCCGCCGCGCGAACCCGACGGTGGTGCGCCGCCCGAGCCCCGCCCGGGTCCGGGCTCCGGTGGGCTGCTCGAGCCCGCTGTCGCCGGCGTCTCGGTCGGTGTCGGCGCCGGCGGTCTCGCCCGCGCGACCGTGCGGACCGACGAGGTCGCGCTGGCAGAGCCGCTCATCGACGTCCGCGACGTGGCCTGGGAGCTGCCGCCGGCATCGCTCCTCGAGATCCGAGCGCTGCCGACCGGCGGCGGCCAGATGGACCACGACGAGAACTCGGCGGACATCGAGAAGAAGCTGCGCAGCTTCGGGATCGAATCGAAGGTCGTCGCGGTCAACAGCGGCCCGGTCGTCACCCAGTACGAGGTCCGCCCCGATGCCCGGGTCAAGATCTCCCGGATCGAGGGCCTCGCCGACGACCTCGCGATGGCGCTGATGGCCCGATCGATCCGGATCGAGGCGCCGATCCCCGGCAAGGACACCGTCGGGATCGAGATCCCGAACGTCAAGAGCGAGACCGTCGATTTCCGGAACCTGGTCGACGACACCCAGATGCTGTCCGCCACGAGCCGGCTCACGTTCGCGCTCGGGCGCGACGTGTCGGGCAAGGCCTACGCGGTCGATCTGGCGAAGATGCCGCATCTGCTCATCGCCGGTGCGACGGGATCTGGCAAGAGCGTCTGCGTCAACGCGCTGATCACGAGCATCCTGATGCACGCCCAGCCAGACGAGGTCCGGCTGATCCTCGTCGACCTCAAGCGGGTCGAGCTCGCTCCGTACGACGGGCTGCCGCATCTCCTCCAGCACGTCATCGTCGAGCCGCACGAGGCCAAGGCCGCCCTCAACTGGGCCGTCCACGAGATGGAGGAGCGCTACAAGCTGCTCGCGTCGCACACGGTCCGGAACATCGGGGCATACAACGAGAAGGTCGGGCCCGACGAGCGACTGCCGTACGTCGTGCTGATCATCGACGAGCTCGCCGATCTGATCATGCGCGAGGGGCGCAAGGTCGAGGACCCGGTCGTCAAGATCGCCCAGAAGGCCCGCGCGGTCGGGATCCACCTCGTCCTCGCGACCCAGCGCCCGAGCGTCAACGTGGTCACGGGCCTCATCAAGGCGAACGTGCCGAGCCGGATCGCCTTCGCGATGGCCTCGATGGTCGACAGTCGGACGGTCCTCGACCAGCCCGGCGCGGAGGATCTCATCGGTCGCGGCGACATGCTCTACCAACCGGTCGACCTGCCCCGGCCCGTCCGGATGCAGGGCGTCTTCGTCAGCGATCGAGAGGTCAACGCGGTCGTCGATCACTGGAAGCGCCAGGCACCCGAGCCGTACTACGACGACTCGCTGTTCCAGTTCATCGATGGCGACGAGAATGCCGGCAGTGGCCAGTTCGGCTGGCTGGCCAGGATGGCCGACGACGACATGGTCGTCCGCGCGGCCGAGCTCGTGACCTCGAGCCAGAAGGCGAGCACCTCGATGCTCCAGACGAAGCTCAAGGTCGGGTTCTCGCGGGCGAGCCGGCTGATGGACGAGCTCGAGCGCTACGGGATCATCGGTCCACAGGACGTCCGCAACCCGGCCGCGCCGCGGATCGTCTACGGCCCCGACAACTGGCTGCGCAGCTACGACGACATCGACGACCCGGGCGACTGACGACGGGCCCGAGAGGGCCGGTCGACACGAGAGGGTATCCTTGGCGCCGACGACCGGGCCGCGCGCCCTCTCGCCCACAGGATCAGGACCCATCTTCACGACATGACCACCCGAGACGAGGCTCGGCGACGGACCGACGCCGGACGCGGCAGGGGCCGCGACCGCACGACGATCCCGACCGAGCCACAGCCCAGCCTGCCCGAGCGCCTCCTGGCCGCTCGTGAGGCGAAGGGCGTGGACCTCTATCGCGCCGAGCGTGACACGAAGATCCGTGCGCGCTATCTCGGCGCGCTCGAACGCGGCGACTACCGGGAGCTGCCCGGCGCCGTCTACACGAAGGGGTTCCTCCGCAACTACGCCCTCTACCTGGGCCTCGACCCGGACGAGATCCTCCTCCAGTGGCGCCGCGAACGGGGTGACGGTGGAGCGCAGAGCGAGCCCACGATCACCGTCCCGAAACCGCTGTCCGCGCCGCGCCAGGGCTTCACGTTCTCGCTCGGGCTGGTCATCGCGGCGGTGATGGCGATCGGCGTCCTCCTGTTCGTCGGCTACCTCGGCTTCCAGCTCCTGCGCTTCTCGCAGCCGCCCGAGGTCGCTGTGACCGACCCCGCCACGGCCGCGTCGACCGTCGATGAGACCGCCACGTCGTACACGATCCGCGGGACCTCGCTCCCGGGGGCGCTCGTGTCGGTCGCGGTCGCGGGTCGCGAGCAGCCGATCCGCGCCACCGCCAGCTCGGGTGGGACGTGGGAGGCCGACGTCGAGCTCAGGCGCGGCAAGAACCAGTTCAGCGTGACCGCGACCGACCCGGACACCGGCAAGGGCGTCGAGAAGCCGGTCGAGATCTTCATCACCGTCCCGTTCCCGGACGTCCTGGCGCCGACGCTGGCCGTCGATCAGCCTGCCGAGGGTGCCCGCTTCGAGAACGGGGCGATCCCGGTGCAGGGCACAGCGGCCAACGCCAAGACCGTGACGGTCAGCGCTGCGTTCACGGCCGCGGCGCCGGAAGCCGGCACCAAGCCACAGCCGACGCCCGAGCCGCCCGCACCCGCGACGGCCGACATCGGCGACGACGGGACGTTCAACATCCCGGTCGAGCTCACGGCCGGGAACTGGGTCCTGACGATCACCGCGGCGAGCCCCGAGGGCAAGACGAACTCGCTCACCCGGAACGTCACGGTCCGCTACAAGGGCGTCAACCTCGTCGTGAGCGTCAAGGGCGGTCCGGCCTGGATGAAAGTCTGGGTCGACGGCGAGCTCGACCCACGGATCGGCGCGGGCAAGCTGTTCAAGGACGGCCGGACGATGACGTTCCGCGGCGACAAGTCGGTCGAGGTCTTCACCGGCTCGTCGGGCGTGACCTACTTCACGCTCAACGGGACGGCCATCGGCAAGCTCGGGCGATCCGGGAACCCGGAGACCTGGCTCTTCGCACCCCCGGCCGAGCCCGAACAGACGAACCACCGCTGAGGCGGGACCGGCCATGGAGCGCCCGCCGTTCGATCACGAGACCGACGCCGACCTCCGGGCGCTTGCCGAGCGGCTCCAGGCCGTCTGCGTCCGCGGTGGCTGGACGGTCGTCACCGCCGAGTCGTGCACCGGTGGCCTCGTCGCGGACGCCCTGACCGACGTGCCCGGTTCGAGCGGCTACGTCCTGGGCGGGATCGTCGCCTACGCCGATGCGGTGAAGACCGGTCAGCTCGGCGTGCCGGCCGAGCTCATCGCCACCCATGGCGCGGTCAGTGCCCAGGTGGCACGCGCGATGGCCCTCGGTGCCCGCGACCGGCTGATGGCGACGTTCGCCGTGTCGGTGACGGGCATCGCCGGACCCGGCGGCGGCACGCCTGCCAAGCCCGTCGGCCTGACCTATCTCGGCCTGGCCGGCCCCGACGGCGTCGATGTCCGGCGGTTCGTCTGGACGGGCGACCGGGCGGCGAACAAGCACGCCAGCGCCGGGGCCGCCCTCGAGCTGCTCATCGGCGCCGCCGAGGCGCTCGCCGAAGCCTCAGCGACCGACGCGGAGCCCGTCTCGCCATCCGCCACCGCCACACCTGCCTCGGGGCGACGATGACCCTCCCGGCCGTCCGGGCGTGACCCGCAGCGTCGAGGACATCGCCCGCGGGCTCGAGCCGACCAGAGCGCCGCGGCCGATCGCCCCGGGCGAGCGGATCCATGTCGTGGGTGCGGCGGGCTCCGCGGCGGCCGCCTCACTCCTGTGGGCCCAGGCCGCCGGCGCCGAGGTCAGCGGCTGTGACGCCGGGGCGCCGACGGCCTACAGCGACGCCGCGGAGGCATCCGGCATCCCGATCGTCTGGCGCCACGACATCGCCCACATCGTCGACCCGGCAGGTGGAGCCGCCGTGGACCGCATCGCCGTCTCGAAGGCCCTGACCTCGGTGGATCCGGACCAGCCCGAGCTCCACGCGGCCCATGCGCTCGGGATCCCGGCCGTCAGCTGCCAGCAGCTCATCGCCGATGCGATCGTGACGCGCGGTGGTGACCTGCTCGCGGTCGCCGGGACCCACGGCAAGTCGACGACGACCGGCTGGCTCGTCCACCTGCTCGCCCGCGCCGGACTCGATCCGTCGGCCTTCGTCGGGGCGGTCCTGCCGGCGGAGCTCACCGGTGCGGAGGCGTCCGTCGTCCGGCTGGGCGAGGGCCGGCCGACCGTCGTCGAGGCCGACGAGTACGCGGGCAACTTCGACCCGTACCGGCCGACGATCGGGGTCCTGCTCAACGCCGACTGGGACCACCCCGACGTGTTCGCGACCCGGGCGGACGTCGTCGCGGCTTTCGAGGGCTGGGTCCGGCGGTTCCTCGGAGGGGTGCCAGACGACGGGGGCGCGGCAGCGCCGGTCCTCGTCGCGAACGCCGGCGATCCTGGCATCCAGACGCTGCTGCCGCGACTGGCCGACTGGCCGGGCCGGCTCGTGGCGTTCGCCGTGATCGTCGGTACCGCCGAGGATGCGAGCCGACGTCTCACCGAGCTGGCTCAGACCTACCGGACCTCGCTCGGCGCGGCCGGCTCGCTCGTTGCCCGCTACGAGGCCGACGACGACGGGACGGCGCGGATGGTCCTCCACGGGATCCCCGGCCACGACGCCGCCGTCGCCCACCTCCACCTGGTCGGGCGGCACAATGCCGACGATGCGCTCGGCGCAGCGGGCGCGGCGATCGCCTACGGGGCGGACGCCGGGGCCGTCATCGACGGCCTACGCACCTTTCGGGGCGTCGGACGCCGGTTCGAGCTCAAGGGCGATGTCAGCGGCGTCGTCGTGCTCGACGACTACGGGCACCATCCGACCGCGATCCGGGCCACGCTCGACGCAGTGGCGCTGCGCTACCCGGGCCACCGCGTCTGGGCGGTCTACGAGCCGCTGACCTTCCACCGGACGGCGGCGATGCTCGACGCCTTCGCCGACGTGCTCGCCCAGGCGGACCGGGTGGCGATCGCCGACATCTTTGCCGTGCGCGACCCCGACACGACGATCGTCTCCGCCGCCGATCTCGCCGCCGCGGTCGAGGCGCGCGGCACGCCGGCGATCGCCCCGGGCTCCGTCGAGGCCACCGCCGCGGCGCTTGCGTCCCGGGTCGAGTCGGGCGACGTCGTCCTGGTGATGGGCGGCGGTCGATCCTCGGTCATCGCCGAACGACTCGTGGAGGCGCTCGAGGCGCGCGCCTGACCCGACGAGGCGCGACCGACGTGGGCCGGCCGGCTCAGTCGGCCGCGACGGCCACTGCGGCACCGGCCGCCTCGGCTGCGGCCGTCAGCGCTTCCAGTTCGTCCTCGGACAGCTTCCGTGCGGCGATCTCGTGGCCCTCGGAGGTGAGGCAGCGGCCGGTCTCGAGCTCGTACTGCCAGCCGTGCAGCGCGCAGGTCAGGACGCCATCCTCGATCGACGCGAAACGGCTGAGATCGGCCTTCATGTGCGGACAGCGCCGCTGGACCTCCCAGCCCTCGATGACGAACGAGCCTTCGGTCTTGGCCTTCTCGGCGTAGTAGCCCTCGGCGTACTGGATCCGCTCGAGGTCGAGCGCCTTGAACCAGGTGTACAGGTAGTCGTTGTACGGACCCTTCCGCGCGGCACCGAAGCGCATCGACAGGAACAGCGAGTTGACCCAGTCCACCTCGTGCTCGCGGACGAGCAGCTCGACAAGGCGCCGGTCCATCCGGAAGATGTAGCGGCACGCCTCCACGCCGTCCCAGCGCCGGACCTTCTGGTCGACGAAGTCGAGGACGATCGCCTCGGATCCGAGATCGAGCAAGACCTGGGCGCCGATCCCCGAGCAGATCTGCTCGCCGAAGCCCATGAGCGGTTCGAACCAGTCCCGGAGCTCGACGAGCAGGTCGAGCGGTTCGGCATCCGGGTCGCCGTCCCAGCGAGCACGCTCGGCGCGGATCAGCGGCCGCATCCGAGCCTGGTACTCGCGCAGGTACGGCTCGCGGTCATCGAACATCCGACTGACCTCGGCGTCCGGCACCGGATGGGTCACGTCGAAGGCGCCGGGCCGGAGCGTCCCGACCGAGCCGGGCAGCATGAGCCGTCCGCCCGCGACGCCGTTCTCGGCGAGGTGGTCGAGGAAGACCGTCTGATCCGGGAAGATGTTGGCGGGGTCGCGATGAAGGTCGTTCTGCTCGAAGAGATCGTCGTCGAGGAAGCACGGCGGACCGGCGCTCGGGACGACGAACGTCGGGGCCAGGATCTCGATGTAGCGCTGGCAGCGAGCGAGCTGGACCACGCGCTTCTTGTGGGCGAGCGTCGCCTTGGCCTTGACCGGGAACTCATAGACCATCGGGTACCAGATCGCGCCCGAGAACTGCAGGAACAGGAGGTCGAGCGGACCGAAGGTCAGGAGCTTGTCCGGGTCGGTCGGGCGCGAGTCGTTCATGTTCAGGACGCGGGACTCGCCGTCGTCGACGAGCAGAGCCGAATCGCCGAGCGGGCCGTCGGTCGGCGCGTCGAGCGCCAGGACCATGATCCGTAGCCCGTCACCGAGGTCGAACGGCTCGCAATCGGCGGTCTCCACGAATCGCCGGAAGCCGAGATCGTGGAGCTCGTGGCGGAGGTCGTCGACCGGATAGTCCGGCAGGATGACCGTCGCATCCTTCGAGCAGTGCTCGCTCAGCCAGGCCGGATCGAAGTGATCATGGTGGAGATGGCTGACATAGAGGTAGTCGGGGTCGCCGATCGACCGCGGGTCGATCCCGTCGTTCGCCGGGAACGGATACCAGGACCCGAAGTAGGCCGGGTTGAACCACGGGTCGCACAGGATGCTGCCGGCCCGGGTCTCGAGATAGAGGCCGGCCTGGCCGAGGAACGTCACACGCATGGCTGCGATGGTATCGGAGGCGGCGCGGTACCATGTCCGTCCCCACAGACCACAACGCGGAGGAGGGTCGATGGCCGGCGACGTCTCGTTCGACGTGGTGAGCGATTTCGACGAACAGGAGCTCCGCAACGCGCTCGATCAGGTCCGGCGCGAAGCGATCCAGCGCTACGACCTCAAGAGTGCCCACATCGACATCGAACACGGCAAGGGTGAGCTCATCGTCACGACCGATGACGAGTTCCACGCCGGGATCGTCAAGGACCTGATCGAATCGAAGGCGATCCGGCGCAACCTGTCGCTGAAGATCTTCGACTGGGGCAAGGTCGAGCCAGCCGGCGGGAACAAGGTCCGTCAGGAGGTCAAGCTCCGACGCGGCCTGCCCGAGGACGTCGCAAAGAAGATCACGAAGCTCATCCGCGACGAGTTCCCCAAGGTCAAGTCGCAGATCCAGGGTGATGCCGTCCGCGTCTCGGGCAAAAGCAAGGACGACCTCCAGCGGGTGATCACCCGGCTGCGCGGGTTGGACGAGGTCGTGCCGCTCCAATTCGAGAACTACCGTTAGCGCGCTCGAACCGCCGACCGCGGACCACGATCCGGCGGCGACGGTCGACCCCATCGAGCCAGCGCTCGACGCGCCCGAGGCCGCCGAGCCGAAGGCCGTCGAGATCGACGCGGCCGACGCACCTGAGATCGACGCGGCCGACGCACCTGAGATCGACGCGGCCGACGCGCCCGCCGGGGCTGCCGAGCCGATGGCCGATGCGCCGCCGGAGGTCGCTCAGCCGAGCATCGCAGAGGACACAACGCCGCCGGTCGTCGTCGAACCGCGTACGGTCGGCCGGCTCATCGCCGACGCGCTCCGATCGGCCGGCGTGACCACGGCGTTCACAGTCCCCGGCGAGAGCTTCCTCGGTCTGCTCGATGCGCTGCCGGCTGTGGGCATCCGCGTGGTCGCGGCCCGGCACGAGGGCGGCGCGGCGTTCATGGCCGAGGCCCATGGCCAGCTGACCGGCCGGCCCGCCGTGGCCCTCGCGACGCGCGCCGTGGGCGCCGCCAATCTCGCCATCGGGATCCACACCGCGCGGGCCGACTCGAGCCCGATGTTCGCGATCGTCGGTGGGGTCCACCGCTCGAACCGCGGGCGCGAGGCCTTCCAGGAGGCGGACATCGTCGGGTCGATCGGCCGTCTGGCCAAATGGGCGGTCGACATCGACACGGCGGCCCGCGCGGAGGCGGCGATCGCCGAAGCGGTCCGTCATGCCGTCGCGGCGCGACCTGGCCCGGTCGTGGTGACGATCCCGGAGGAGGTGCTGGACGAGCTCGTCCCGGGCGTCGCCGGCGAGACGCAACCGTTCCGGCCGACGCGGGTCGAGCCGGAACCGGACGACGTCCGGGCGGTCCTCCAGCTGCTGGCTGCTGCCCGCCGGCCGGTCATCCTGGCCGGCGCTGGCGTCCTCCGCTCGCGTGGCACCGCCGACCTCGTTCGTCTGGCGGAGATCCTCGAGGTCCCGGTGGTCGCCTCCTGGCGCCGCGCGGACGTCTTCCCGAACGATCACCGCTTGTACCTCGGCATGACCGGGTACGGAGCCGCGCCGACGGTCGCAGAACGGCTCGAGACGGCAGACGCGATCGTCGTGCTGGGTTGCCGCCTCGGCGAGATCGCCTCGTTCGGCTATGCGGTCCCGCGATCCGGTCTGCGCTGGGCCCACGTCGATCTCGAGCCCCGGGCGGCGCACGCCGGCCTGAGCGCGCCCGACCTGAGTGTGGCGGCCGATGCCAGGACCTTCCTCCGGATCGCCCGGCGGCGGGTCTCCTCCGGCGTCCTGGACGCCGCGGCGTACGACGCCCGGCGTGACGCGAACGAGGCCGATCGCGCGGCGTACGAGGTGGCCAGCGTCGTGGATGACCTGGCCTGGGACGGCCCGGGGGTCCATCCCGGCCGCGTGGTGGCGACGCTCAACGAGGTGCTGCCGCCGCAGGCGATCCTGACGACGGACGCCGGCAACTTCGCCGGCTGGGCGGCGCGAGGCTACCGGTTCCGCCGACCCGGGACGTACCTCGGCCCGACGTCGGGCGCCATGGGCTATGCGTTGCCGGCGGCGATCGCCGCGTCGATCGAGCATCCGGGCCGGCCGGTCGTCGCACTCGCCGGTGACGGCGGCTTCGCGATGACGATGAACGAGCTCGAGACGGCCGTCCGGGAAGGGGCGCGGCCCGTCGTGATCGTCTTCGACAACCAGCGCTATGGGACGATCCGTGCGCATCAGGCGACCCGCGGCACGGGGGTGGGGGAGGCGACCGAGCTCGGACGCATCGACTTCGCGGCCGTCGCGCTGGCACACGGCGCGTACGGGGTCCGGGTGGACGACGATGCGGCGTTCGAACCCGCGCTGCGTGACGCCCTGGCCGCAGACGGCCCGACCGTGATCCAGGTCGCGCTCGATCGACGCTGGACGGCGGTCGGGCGGCTCGACCCGGCATAGGCTGAGCCGCAACGTGCGACCGACCTACCACCTCGTCCCGGCTGCGACCTGGTCGAGCCGGGACCTAGGGACGGCGTACACGGCAGCGAGCCTCGACGTCGAAGGATTCATCCACTGCACCGATGGCGCCGACGCGATGGTCGTGACCGCCGACCGTCACTACCGGGACGATCCGCGCGACTTCCTCGTCCTGACCGTGGATCTCGACGCGACCGGCTCAGCGTGGCGGTTCGACGACCCGGATCGGATCTACCCGCACGTCTACGGCCCGATCGCGTTGTCATCGGTCGTCCGAGCCGTCCCGATCCCACGTGCGGCCGACGGCTCGTTCCTGCCGTTCGAGCCCGGTGATATCCCGGCCGGGATCACGGTCGAGCGGATCTTCGTCGTCGAGGCGGACTACGGACCCGACGCGGAGCGGATCCGGCCAGGAGCTCGCCCCGAGCACCTCGATCGGATCGCGCGGTTGATCGTCGAAGGGCGGGTGATCGAGGCCGGCGGCTATCTGGACTTCAGCACCGCGCTGCTGCTCGTCAAGGCGGACAGCGAGAACGAGGCGCTCGGGCTGTTCCGCGATGACGTCTACTTCAGGACCGGCGTCTGGACGGGCATGCGTGCGCGCCCCTTCGGACGGGTCATCCCGCCGCCGACGCCCGAGTAGGGCGGACGCGCCCCAGAGCAGGGGCGCGGCCGGGTCAGCGGGACGACGGATAGCCGTCCAGGCTCGGAACGACGCCCTCGAGCCAGGCCGGCGCCTGCTCGTGGCTGCCCGACGAACGGAGCGCACGGGCGATGGATCGGGGGACGCGGGCCAGGACACCGGGGCGACTCGAGTGGGCGCGCTTCGCGGGCTCCTGGACGAGTGCCTCAGCGATGATGAGAGCGGCGATCGACTGCATCGGATGGGTTCCTCGTGCCGACCGGCGGACCTGTTGCCGGTCTCGCCACATCGTCGGCCCGGGCACAGCAGCCCCACCATCGACGAACGTCATGGCCGGACCGCTGCGAATGCCTCATCGGGAGGCGGCGCATCGGTTCGCCGACCGAGCCACGATCGGGGATGCTGCGATCCCCAGCGAATCAGCGCGGACGGCGTCTGGATGGCCGACCCACGAGCCACAGCCCGATGCTCAGGCCGAAGAGCGTCGCAGCGATCAGCGGCACCATCGACGGGGGCTCTCGTGGCGCTGTCGGCGTGGGCAGCGTCGAGGTCGGCGGCGGCGTGATCCCGCCCGCGCCGCCCGTCGGCGCGGCGGTCGGCGTCGGCGTGGGGGTGGGGCCTGTCACGGTAAACGCGACCTCGTCGAGGAAGTTGCCGACCGAGATGCTGCCCGAGCCGGTCGACAACGCCCGGAAGGCCAACCGGGTGCAGACCTGGCCGGCCGGGACGAGGTACGTGCCTGTGTGGGTTCCCCACGCGGTGGTGTCGTCGGCGAGCCCGGGCGGCGGGGTGATGTAGTCCCAGCCGGCATTGCTGGTGACATCGACGGTGAACGCGTTCCCGATGAGGACCTCCATCGTGTCCGTTCCGACTCGAGCTCGATGATCGAGCGTCCACGTCAGGGTATCGCCCGGGTTCGTGACGACATCCTGATAGAGCGTCCCGGCCGAGTTGGCGTTCAGCTCGGCGAAGGCATTGCCCTGGGCCGCCGGCACTCCGTTGAAACCGGTCCCCCAGATCTCGATCTCGCCGAGCGTGTCGGTGGTCTGCCACGGCGGGACCGACGCGGCCGGGAAGAGCGTGAACGTGTTCGGAAGCACGACCGGGGTCTCGAACCCGCCGTCCTGGAGCGACGTCGTGCTGCCGTCGCACGGCGCCGCCAGCACGGGTCCGGCGGTCGTCCACAGGGACGCCAGCAGCATCGCCGTGAGGGTCGGGCCGGTCAGGAGGAGTCGTCGGGACATGGCGTCGTCCTCGAGGGCAAGGCGGGAAGGCCGAGGGATTCTACGTCGTTCGGGGGATGTCCGAGCGTCCGTCCCGCACGACGTGCCGCGCGCTCGGGACCGGCTCTGTCATCATGCGACCGGTGCTCACCCGGAAGGCGCTGAACCGCGCGACCCTCGCCCGCCAGTCGCTGCTCGAACGGTCCAGCCGACCCGTGCCGGAGATGATCGAACGTCTGGTCGGACTCCAGGCCCAGACGCCGCACACCGCCTACGTCGGCCTGTGGACGCGGCTCGTCGACTTCCGCCCGGAGCAGCTCGCCGACCGCCTCGTCGACCGGTCGGTCGTCCGACTGGCGCTGTTGCGCTCGACGATCCACCTCGTGACCGCACGGGACGCCTGGCAGATCCGACGGCTGGTCCAGCCGGTCCTCGACCGAGGGCTGCGGGGCCAGTTCGGCCGGCGCCTCGAGGGCATCGAGATGGACGAGCTCGTCGCCCGGGGGCGGGCATTCGTGGACGCCGAGCCGCGGACGTTCAAGGCGCTCGGCGACCATCTCCTGGAGCGCTGGCCGGATCGCGACCGGATGGCGCTCGAGCAGACCGTCCGGGCGACGGTCACGCTCATCCAGGTCCCGCCGCGCGGGCTCTGGGGTCGGAGCGGGCCGGTCGCCCACACGTCGATCGAGGCATGGCTCGGACCGGCCCCGGCCGGGGCGCTCTCGCTGGACGACCTCGTCCTGCGGTACCTCGAGGCGTTCGGTCCGGCGAGCGTCATGGACGCCCAGACGTGGTGCGGCCTCACCCGGCTGCGCGACGTGTTCGAGCGGCTCAGACCCGGGCTCACCGTTTTCCGCGATGAGCGTGGTCGCGAGCTATTCGACCTGCCGGACGCCCCGCGGCCCGATCCGGAGACGCCGGCCCCACCACGCTATCTGTACGACTACGAGAACCTGCTCCTGTCCTACGACGACCGGTCGCGGACCATCGTCCCGGAGGAGGTCGCCCGGATCGAGGTACGCGACAACGAGCCGATCAGCACCTTTCTCGTCGACGGCCGGGTGTCCGGGATGTGGAAGGTGCGGCGTGAGCGCGGCGACGCGGTGCTCGACCTCCGGCCCGTCCGTCGCCTCACGAAGGCGGAGCTGACGGAGCTATCAGTCGAGGGCATGGCCCTGCTCATGTTCCTCGCACCGGACGCGACGAACCGGGATGTGAACGTCCTGCGCTGACGCGGCCGTCAGGCGCCGGGGCGACGCGGCTTCTTCTTCGGTGGGATCCGAGCGGCCTCGACCTGGGCGTCCTGGATCTGCTTGAAGACCTTACCCATCCCGGGGCGGAGCAGCTCGCGCGCCTTCGCCTCCGCGTCGCGATCGCGCCGACGAGCGCGGGCAGCCTCCCTGGGATCGAGCTCGTCGGTCATCGGCCGATCGTACGGGGTGGAGGTCGGCCAGGTCGAGAGTCCCGGTCCGGGACGGGCCGAACGTCCGGGAGCGCGGATGAGGCCACGTGGGCTAAGGTAGCGGTGCCCATGGAACGCGCCCTGTCCGCGTCCCGGCTTCGGGCGGTCCTCCCGATCGCCGTGCTGGTCGCGGTCCTCACCTCAGCCATCGCGGCCTCGCCGGCCCTCGGCGCGTCGGCCCCGCACGCCGCGTTCACGGTCTCCGTCGACGGTCTGAGCGCGACGTTCACCGACACGTCGTCGGGCGATCCGACGGCCTGGGCCTGGGATCTCGGTGACGGTGCGACATCCGCCAGTCAGAGCCCGAGCCACACGTTCGCCCCGGGCAAGTACCGGATCCGGCTCACTGCGTCGAACGATGCCGGCAGCGACGACGTCAGCCACAGCGTCACGATCGTCGAGCCGCCGCCCGACCGGACGTACACGGACAACCTGTACTCGAGCCTGGTCCGCTACCAGAACCCCGACCTGACGGCGTGCGTGGCGACCGCCACGATGATCATGCTCAACGAGGTCTCGGCCAACGGGCGCAAGGGCAAGGACTTCCAGTGGACGACGTCGGTCAGCATCACCCGACAGCGCAACGTGCTGCGCTGGGCCCGTGCTCACGACACGCTCGAACCGGGCCCCGGTGGGACCGACCCGAACGGCTGGCGGAACGCCCTGAACCAGTACGGCTGGGGTGACTACCAGGATCCGGACACGATGACCTACCAGGTGTTCGCGTTCACCTCGTACGCGAGCGCCGTGAAGAGCGCGGTCGCGGCGATGGCCCGCTACCACCGTCCGGTCGGCATCCTCGGCTGGGCGGGTGGTCACGCCCAGGTCCTCAATGGCTACACCGTCTTCGGACAGGATCCGGCCAAGTCGACCGACTTCACCGTGAAGTACGTCTATCTGACGGATCCGCTCAAGCGCGACGCGCTTCGCAACGCCCGGATCTCCTACACGAGCCTCTTCTCCGGCGCGCTGAAGTATCGACTCCGCAAGTACCGCCAGCAGGACAGTCCGCGGGACGATCCGTACGTCGCCGGCATCGTCCGCGCCGACAAGGGCTGGTACGGCCGCTACGTGATCGTCGCCCCGGTCAGGTAGCGACCGGCACGGCCAGCTCGACGGTCAGGCCGTCGGCGATGCTGCCGGAGACCGTCCCGAGCTCGTGGACGCCGCCGTCGTCGCCGAACACGTTGTCGCTCGTGAGGCTGACCTGGCGCAGGTTCGTGACACTCTGGCTGTAGCCGTCGGTGGCGTAGACCGCGGTGCAGGTCGCCTCGGGCAGGGCGATCTGCGATGTCGCGATCTTGTTGGCCGGATCCGTCGCGGCGTCCAGCTTCGGGTAGACCTCGAAGTGGATGTGCGGCCAGCGACCGGAGTAGCACGCCGGGAAGATGCTCGTGAACGTGACGACGCCGTCGTCGCCAGCTGCCTGGACGCCGCGCAGGTAGTTCTCGTTGGTGACGCCCTGCGAGTACATCGAATAGCGGCCCTCCCGGTCGCAGTGCCAGACGTAGACGGCCGCCCCGGCGAGCGGCGCGCAGCCGTTGGCCAGGTCCTGGATCGCAAGCTTCACCGTCAGCGGTACGCCCTGTGCGACCGTCGTCGACGTCCCGAAGCTCGACCGGATATCCGCCCGGACGACCCCGCTCGCGGCCAGGATGTCCGGCCCGTTCGAGCCATCGCCCGGGAACGGGCCGGCGGTCTCCTCCGGGATCACGGCGCACGACGCGGCCGCAGCCGTGGCGGCGGCTGACCTCGCCGAGGCGGTGGAACCGGCGCTGGCAGCGGCACTCGACCCGGCCGGGGCGCAGCCCACGAGGGCCACCAGGCCGGCGCCCAGCGAGCCATAGCCGATCAACTTGAGGATCTGCCGGCGGTCGAGCAGGGTCTCGACGTCGAACCGGAGTCCCTGGTCGTAGGCCGGCTCCGTCGGATCGGGGAGGGGCCGACCCTCGAAGGTCGGGATCCGAGCGGGTGCGCTCGGACGTCGGGACAGCGTCATCGGTGAGCCTCCTCAGGGAGCGATGGTTCGTTCGTGACCGGACCGTAGCGGCGTTCGTCTGTCGGATCGATGACAGGCCGCCATGGGAAGATGACGGACCTCGACAGGATCGGCCGTCAGCATCCGATCCCTCGGTCGAGGCGTCCGGTCGGACGCCGCGCGACCGTCGCGAAGAGGTTCGCCGCCATGCCCGGACCCCATCCCATGGTCGACCAGCTGCGGTTCACTCGCGCCGAGTTCATGCGCGCGATCCGAGGCGTCGGCGACGCCGATGCGCGGGTCCGGCTCGGCCCGATGAATGCGATCAGCTGGAACGTGGGTCATCTCGCCTGGCAGGAGCAACGCTACTTCCTGACGCTGGCCCAAGGCATCGTCCTCGAACCGGATGTCGAGGTGCGATTCGCAAACGGGGCGCCCGGCAGCACGCCGCCGCTCGCGGACGTCGTCGCCGCGTGGCGGGCGATCACCGCGGCGGCGGATCCGTGGCTCGATGAGCTGACCGTCGCCAAGCTCCAGGACCATCCCGTCCGGCTCGGCAAGCCGCTGGCCCGGATCCACGGCAGCCTGCTGCAGCGCGTGATCTATCACTACTGGTACCACACGGGCGAGAACATGGCGATCCGCCAGCAGCTGGGCCATCGCCGGCTCCCGCAGTTCGTCGGGAACATCGACGATCTGGCTCCCTACCGACCCTGACGGTCCTCAGGCGGTCGGCGGGGCTCGGGTGGGATCGTCCTCAGGGCGCCCTGCGTACCACTCGTGGAACTCGGCGCAGCGCCCGTCGGGCGCGAACTTCAGGATCCAGACATTGTCGTATTCGGTCAGGGTCTCGCCGCTGTGTGGGTCGAAGAACCGTGTCCGGCCGTGCGTCACGACGATCGGACCGTCGATCGCGATCGGCACGTACCGAGCGTCGTAGCCGCCGTCGACGAAGACGTGCCGCTCGGCCATCCATTCGGCCGTGATCGCCGCTCGTCCGCGGGCGCGCGCCCCGAACGGATACAGCCAGATGGCATCCTCGGTCCACAGGTCGGCGATCGCCGCCTCGTCATACGACCGCCAGGCGTCCACATAGGCCTCGAGCCAGCGCTCGACCATCGCCCGGTCCGGCGTGAACGCGTTCGGCGCGGCGCGAGTCCAGTCGGGAAGTTCGGGTCGGCGTCTCACGACGTCCAGCGTACGGCGACCAGGCTCACCACGACACTCCGGCTCACGGGATGAGGGCCAAGAGGTCGCCGGAGTAGGCCGCGTAGAAGCCGGCTGCGACGGCCATCGTCAGGCCGATCGAGACCGCGATCCACGTCGCCGATCGAACGCGGATCGCGACCGACAGCAGGCAGACGACCCCGACGACGATCTGGGCGATCCAATAGCGGGGATCGGTCGAGTCCGCGATCCTCGTCAGCCCGTAGATGCCCTCGCCGATGAGGATCCCGGCGATCGGTGTGATGCCGACGGCGATCCGGCGTCGGTCGTCGCCGGTGACCCAGTCCGCGCCGACTCCGAGGACCGGGCCGACCACGAGAGCGGCCGCTGTCCAGAAGACCACGGTGGATGTTGAGGTCGGGAAGCCGCGGAGCGACGTCGCCAGGACGTAGCCGACGAGCATCGTGGCGAAGGCGATGAACCCGAGTACAGCTCCGTTTCGCGGCCGACCGTCGGCGAGCGCCAGTGCCACGACGAACGCGGCGAGACTCCACGATCCTGACGAGTTCGCGAGCGAGGCGACGACGGGCGGCAGGGTGCCCTGACCGATGGACGTCGCGATGCCGATCGCCAGGCCGGCGAGCGCGCCGAGCGCGAAGCCCCGGACGCGAGCCGCGGCTGGGCTGGGGATCGTCGCGGTGGAGGCGTCCATCGGGGAATCCTGCCATGGGTCGTGGCTCCGTCATGCGCATCTGTGGCCGGATCTCGTCGCGTCCGGTCCCGTACCCTCAGGACGTGGCGACCGATGGTGCCCCGCTCGGCGGTCTGACGAACTGGTCCGGGAACCTGCGCTACGGGGCTCGCCGACTCCACGCTCCGGGGTCCGTCGAGGAGCTCCAGGAGATCGTCCGGAGCGCTCGCTCGATGCGGGTGATCGGCACGCGGCACGCGTTCAACGCCATCGCCGACACGACGGGCGACCTCGTGACCCTGAGCCGGCTCCCCAGGGTGTTCGAGCTCGACCACGAGGCCGGGACGCTGACCGTCGACGGCGGCGTGCGGTACGGCGACGTGGGCGAGCCGCTCGATACGGCCGGGTTCGCCTTGCACAACCTCGCCTCACTGCCGCACATCTCCGTGGCCGGCGCCTGCGCCACCGCGACCCATGGCTCGGGCGACGCTCGCGGCAACCTGGCCACCGCGGTCTCGGCGCTCCAGCTGGTCAGCGCGACCGGGGAGCTCGTCGATGTGTCCCGCGCGCAGGACCCCGAGCTGCTTGCGGGCGCCGTCGTCGGGCTCGGTGCCCTCGGCGTCGTGGCGCGGCTGACCCTGGACCTCGAGCCGACGTTCCGGATGCGTCAGGACGTCTTCGAGGACGTCGGCCTCGATCGCGTCGCCGCCTCGTTCGACGAGATCACCGCGAGCGCCGATAGCGTGAGCCTGTTCACCGAGTGGAAAGGCCCGCGGTTCGAACACGTCTGGCTCAAACGCCGCGTCCGCGACGACGGGTCCTCCGAGCCGCCACCGGAGCTGGCCGGCGCCCGGCGAGCGACGCGACCGATCCACCCGATCCCCGGGATGCCCAGCGCGGCGCTGACCGAGCAGCTCGGCGTTCCAGGCCCGTGGCACGAGCGGATGCCCCACTTCCGCCTCGATCGCACGCCGAGCAGCGGCAACGAGCTCCAGACCGAGTATCTCCTGTCACGTCGGCACGCGGGGGAGGCCCTGCTCGCGGTCGATCGGATCCGAACGCGGTTCGCGCACCTCGTCCAGATCTCGGAGGTCCGGACGGTGGCGGGCGACGGCCTCTGGCTGAGCACCGCGCACGGTCGGCCGTCCGTCGCGATCCACTTCACCTGGCACCCGGACGAACCGTCCGTCCGGGCGATCCTCCCGGTGATCGAGGCCGCCCTGGAGCCCTTCGAGCCGCGTCCGCACTGGGGGAAGGTGTCCACGATCCCGCCCGACGTCGTGGCCTCGACCTACGGTCGGATGGGGGATTTCGCCGACCTCCGCCAGAGGCTCGACCCGAACGGCACCTTCCGGAACGCGTTCATCGCGTCGTACGTCCCGGCTCGTTGATCCCTACTTCTGGGCGTAAGCCTGCGCGCAGGCCTTGATGTATCCCGCGTCCGCCCGGAGGGCTGCGTTGTATGCGTCCGCCGACCCGCTGTACGTCGCACTGAGCGTCGCCTGAAGCTGGTCGAGGTCCGTCCCGACGGCCTGGGCCGCCTTGTTCGACTTGGGCTCGTTCTGACCGTCGACGCACCAGGCGAAGGCCGCGTCGGAGAGTCCGCCTGCGGGGGCGCTCGGGGCAGCCGCGGATGCCGGGGGGACGCTCGCTGCCGGCGCTGTCGGCTGGGCTGAGGCGGGAGCCGCCCCACCGCCGCAGCCTTCGATACCGACCGCCGCGATCACAAGGCAGGCCAAGAGCAGGCGCATCCAGGATCCTCCGTCCGGTCAGCGTCGGTCGGATCGACCGATCGCCTGGATGATGACTGGTCTCCGTCTCGAGAGCGCGGAGATCGTCGACGTCCGGTTTGACATGGGCATCCATAACAGATATGTTATGAAGCATGACCGACACGCTGAGCGTCGTCTTCGGCGCCCTCGCCGACCCGACCCGCCGGGCGATCCTCGCCCGGCTCGCGGAGGGGGAGGCGAACGTCAAGGACCTCGCCGCCCCGTTCAGCATGTCCCAGCCGGCCGTCTCGCGCCACCTGAGGGTGCTGGAGCAGGCCGGTCTGATCTCGCGTACCCGACAGGCGACGGCCAGACTCAGTCATCTCGAGGCCGAGCCGCTCCGCGACGCGACGGCCTGGCTGGCCGACTACCGCGCCTTCTGGGACGAGAGCTACGAACGCCTGGATGCACTCCTGACGACGCTCCAGGCCGACGACCGCACAAGGTGATCGACCGCACGGCGGTCGACAAGGGAGGAAGAG
This sequence comes from uncultured Chloroflexia bacterium, assembly GCA_963783135.1. Lineage (GTDB taxonomy): Bacteria > Chloroflexota > Limnocylindria > Limnocylindrales > CSP1-4 > Chersky-267. The sequence goes on from CAWAMH010000007.1 coordinate 575,144, forward strand.
CCATGGCCAGCACGACCATCGACGCACCCGCCGGGATGCCGTTCATCGAGATCAGCCGCGAGTTCGCCGCGCCGCGCGACGTCCTGTTCCGGGCCCACACCGACCCGGAGCTGCTGGCGCAATGGCTCGGACCCCGGGCGATGACGATGATCGTCGACCACTTCGAGGTCCGTGACGGCGGTCGGTGGCGCTACCTTCATCGGATGGAGGATGGCACCGAGTTCGGGTTCCACGGTGTCTTCCATGGGACCCCGTCGGCCGACGGGATCGTCCAGACCTTCGAGTTCGAAGGCGCCCCGGGCAACGTCTCGCTCGACCGCCTCACGCTCGAGGAGCGCGACGGGCGGACGACGGTCCGGATCCACTCGACGTATGAGACCGTCCAGGCGCGCGACGCGATGGTGGCGGCCGGGATGGAGCAGGGCCTCGACGAAGGTCATGCGCGACTCGATACGCTGCTCGCCGGCCTCGCGCCGGCACCGGTCGGCTGACGCTCGACACCCGAAGGAGTGAACGACATGGATTACGTGCTCGAGGTCGTGGTGGTCCCGGTCTCGGACGTCGACCGGGCGAAGCGGTTCTATGCCGAGCAGATGGGCTTCGTCGTCGACGTCGACCATCAACCGAGCGAGGAGTTCCGGGTCGTCCAGCTGACGCCGCCGGGCTCGTCCTGCTCGATCACGATCGGCAAGGGGATCAACCACATGACGCCGGGTTCGCTGAGCGGCCTCCAGATCTCGGTCGCGGACATCGAGGCCGCCCACGCCGAGCTGGCGGGTCGCGGCGTGGGCGTGAGCTCGATCCAGCACCACGACGGGACCGCCTTCGTCGAGGGCAAGGGTGGCGACTTCAACTCGTTCGTGTTCTTCGACGACCCGGACGGGAACAACTGGGCGATCCAGGAGAGCCCACGCCTCCGCGCCATCGAGGCGGCGAGCACGGGGGCCGGAGCCACGTCTTGACGCCTGCGACACGTGGCAGCACCTCGGAGGCCGGCTCGGCTGCGACGAGGATCGAAGCGTACCTGCGCGCCGTCCCCAGAGTGCCTGCCAGACCCACCCACGCACCCGCCCGGACCCGAGCAGACTTGACCGACCGGCGGTAAGGGCCCACCGTGAGTCCCAGCCGCAAGGCGCCGGGTCATCTCCGATCACTCGCAGCGTCAGGCAGATCGGATGGCCCATCGTGGCCCGCAGACCCTTCCAGACATCGGATGCCTTGATCGTCGTGAGCACCGATGGATACTTCGACGTCTTCGCTCCCGCGCCGCGCCAGCCGAACGCACGGCCCAAGTACCGCGGGCTGATCGCCGAGCTCGGACCGTCCGTCCGTGGTCTCGGCGGCCGGCTCTCGGTCCGACCCGACTCGATCGCCCTCGACGAGGCCGTGACGGCGTGGTCAGGGCTGCACGGGGCCGCTGCAGTGAACGGCGACCTCGGGCTCAGTCGAGACGCCGATGTCGAGGCGACGGGGACAGAACCGACGACCGCGGACTAGCCCGCCGCGCCTCCGTCCGGCGTACCATCGCCGGCATGTCGCTGGTCGACGCCTACCTCGCCCGAACCCCGCGTTCACGCGCGCTGTTCGAGCGGGCGACCGGGTCCCTGCCGGGCGGCTCGACCCGGACGACGGTCTACACGGCCCCGTACCCGCCGTACATCGTCGCCGGGCGCGGGCTCGAGATCCGCGACGTCGATGGGAACGTCTACCGCGACTTCCTCGGCAACTACACGTCGCTGATCCTCGGTCATGCCCACCCTGCGGTCGTCACCGCGGTGGAGGCGCAGGTCCGGCGCGGGTCCGCGTTCGGAGCGCCGACCGAGGTCGAGGTCGAGCTGGCCGAGGAGATCCGCCGGCGTGTCCCGTCGATCGACCAGCTCCGCTTCACGTCGTCCGGCACCGAAGCCACGATGTTCGCGATCCGTGCGGCACGCGCATTCACCGGCCGGCCGCTTGTCGCGACGTTCGACCATAGCTATCACGGGACCCACGACGGCGTGATGAGCGGGACCGCCGGCGTCCCGGCCGTCATGGACGGCCTCGTCGTCGAGCTGCCCTGGGCGGATCCGGACGGGATCGAGGCCGCGCTCCGGGGACACGAGCAGGAGCTCGCCGCGATCATCGTCGAGCCAGTCCAGGGCGCAGGCGGGGTCCGTGTCCCGGTTCCGGACTTCCTGCCGTTCCTGCGTCGTCTCGCCGACGGGCTCGGAGCACTCCTGATCTTCGACGAGATCATCTCCTTCCGGATCGCACCCGGTGGCGCCCAGGAGCGGTTCGGCGTCCGGCCGGACCTCACGACCCTCGGCAAGATCATCGGCGGCGGCTACCCGCTGGCGGCATTCGGTGGCCGCTCGGACGTCATGGCGATCTTCGACGCACGGCGGCCCGGCGCGGTCAGCCATGGGGGGACCTTCAATGGCAACCCGGTCGCCGCTGCCGCCGGACTGGCCACGCTCAATGAGCTGACCCCGGCCGCGTACGACCGTCTCGACGTGCTCGGGGAACGGCTCCGGGTCTTGGTGGCGGCTGCGATCGAGCGCGACGGGCTCGACGCTCGCGTCACGGCGATCGGGTCGCTCTTCCAGGTCTTCGCCGGGCCGCGCGCGACCGCGTTCGCGACTGGCGTCGCCGGCGGGCCGACACTGTTCCTGGCGCTGCTTCTCGAGGGGTTCTACGTCGCGCCACGCGGGATGGGCGCGATCCCGACGGTCGCCACCGAGCGGGACATCGATGCGCTCGGCGGTGCGATCGCTCGAGGGCTATCAGAGCTCGGACCGGTCCCGCTCACGGGGACCGCGGCCGGCAGCTAAGGGGCGCAGCGTCGAGCTGCGAGGTCGGGAGGAGCGGCCGGACGTGGACGTGCTGCGTCCGGCAGCCTGACGGGCGGAGTCGCGCGGTATCGTGGCGTCATGGCGACGGCGACCGACAAGGACGAACCCCTCAAGCGACTCGGCGGCGGACGATGGGCGACGCGCGACGCGCGGTTCACGATCGAGCCCCAGTCGGGCACGTGGGTCGTCGTCGACGCCGAGCAGACCGACGACCTGGGCCTCCCGCTGGTCCGCGGTCCGTTCGGCAGTCTCCGCGACGCCAAGGCAGCCATCGAGTTCGCCCGGGAGTCGGAGCCGGCGGCCTCGCCGCTGATCGCACGGGTCGAGGAGCTCCGGAGCCGACCGGCCCCGGAGACGGCACCGGGAGACCCGCCGGCACCCACGACGCCACCCGCGCCGGCCTTGCTGCCTGAGCATATCGAGCCACGCTGGCTGACGGACCTGGCGGCCGACGACCGACGCCGTGCCCGGCGCCTGATCGAGCGGTTGTCCGAGGCCGGGGCGCCCGAGCCGGAGGGGACTGCGCGGCGCGACATCGTCGGGAACGTCGCGACGACGGCGAGCTACGCGGTCGTCCGGGCGATCGTCGCCCTCGGGCCGGACGCGTCGCCGGCAGCCATCGCGGGACTGCTCGAAGACGGCCGGGATGCGGCGCTCGGGGTCCGCTGGCGCCTGGTCGACGGTGACGGCCGTCCGATCTCGCTCGACCTCTCGGAGCTCGGCCCGGCCGGATGATCCAGCCCTATCCACCGATCGAGCCTTACGCGACGGGCATGCTCGACGTCGGCGACGGCCAGTCGATCGCCTGGGAGATCGCGGGCAACCCCGACGGCAAGCCGGCGATCGCGCTCCACGGCGGGCCTGGCGGCGGCAGCTCCCCGGGTCGGCGGCGCTGGTTCGATCCGGAGCGCTATCGGCTCGTCCAGCTCGACCAGCGCGGCTGCGGACGGAGCACGCCCCATGCCGGCGACTGGTCGACCGATCTCGCGACGAACACGACCCACCATCTCATCGCGGATCTCGAGCTTTTGCGCGAGCACCTCGGGATCGATCGCTGGCTGGTCTGGGGTGGGTCCTGGGGCGTCACGCTCGGCGTCGCCTATGCCGAGCGGTTCCCCGAGCGGGTGTCTGAGATGGTCCTCTTGTCGATCACGATGACGCGGCGTTCCGACGTCCACTGGTTCAGCCGCGAGGTGGGGCGGTACTTTCCCGAGGCGTGGGAGCGCTTCCGGGCGGGCGTCCCGCCGGCCGACCGCGACGGCGATCTCGTGACGGCCTACGACCGCCTCCTCAACGCTTATCCGGATCAGGCCGTGCGGCTCCAGGCCGCCCGCGACTGGGTGGCCTGGGAGGATGCGATCCTGTCCCTCGACGAAGGCTACGTCACGCCGCACCCGCGCTGGACGGACGAGGCGTACATGATCGCGTTCGCCCGCCTCGTCACCCACTACTTCTCGAACGCGGCCTGGCTCGAGGAGGATGAGCTCCTGCGGAACGCGCCACGACTGGCACCGATCCCCGCCGTGCTCCTTCACGGGCGGCTCGATCTGGCCGGGCCACCGGACGTCGCCTGGCAGCTCGCCCGGGCCTGGCCGGGGGCCGAGCTCCACTTCGTGCCCGGCGGTCACACCGGCGACGCCGAGATGGACCGGCTCCTCCTCGAGGCGACGGATCGGTTCGCCGCCGACCGCTAAGGTCGCGGATCGCGGCCCGGCGGGCTCAGGCGTCGTTCGAGCCGGCAGTGGAGGTCAAGGCGTCGATCAGTGGCCCCGTCTGCGGCGGAAGGTGGCCCGCCGCGAAGAAGCGTCGCAGATGCTCACCCGCGCGCGGTTCGGCCCGCTGCGCCTCGCCGAAGAGCCGTCTGGCCTCCGCCAGCCGTCCGACGCCACCGACCATCATCGCCATCCAGAGCGTGATCTGGTCGTCGTCCGGCGCGAGCTCGTGGGCCGCCTCGATCGCGGTCACGGCCGCGTCGAGCCGGCCCGCCGTCGCGAGGTCCTGGGACTGGTCGAAGATCTCGTACGCCCGGGCGACCCGGAGCAACCGTTCGAGCTCGTCCAGCGGAGCGCGCGCGTCGTCGACCCGCACGTCGAACCGGCTCGCCCAGGCCGGGCCGGTCGCCGGGACGACAAGCAGCGCCGCCGATTGCCGACCGCGGACATCGCCACCCTCCGCCTCGGCTGCCCGCAGCGCGGCCATGAGCCGGTCCGCCAGGTCCCCGTCGGTCGAGCGGTAGGCGGCGGCCATCGCCGGCCAGACGGTCGGGCGCTCCATCATGTTCGCCTGCACCGACAGGTCGTCCTCGGTCAGCTGCCCGGCCTCTGCCACACAGCGGGACCCCGTGAACGCGGCGGACCGGCCGTATGCGTCGACCATCCCGACCTGGCGTACCTCGCGGCTCGAGTCGGCGGCGAGCAGCGCCTCGAGCGCGGCCGGGGCCGGCGCGCCGTCGCGCATGCGCGCAAGGCCCAGTGGGCCATAGCTCTTCTCGGCGAACGACTGGGTCGCGACGGCTCCGACCCCGGGTTCGGCCCAGGCGACGCCGTCGCCGACATCGAACCACCGGCTCTGGACGGCGACGCCGAGCTCGCCGGTGGCCGGGTCGCGGGCGACGATCGAATAGGTCACGATGGCCTCCATCCGCACGGATCGCGCGGATCCATGGTGGACCACAACGACCGCGAGGGAGGACGACCGATGGCCCCATCCACGATCGACGACTACCTGGCCGCCTTACCCGACGATCGGCGGGCCGTCATGGAGGAGCTGCGGCGGACGGTCCGGGACGCCGCCCCCGAGGCGACCGAGGCGATCGCCTACAAGATGCCGGCACTCCGCAGCCACGGGCAGTTCCTCGTGTCGTACGACGCCTTCAAGCACCACTACAGCCTGTTCCCGGCGAGCGGCGCGGTCGTGGACGCCCTCGGACCGGAGCTGGCGCCGTACCTGGCGGGGAAGGGGACGATCCGCTTCCCGGCCGACAAGCCGATCCCGCTGGGTCTCGTCGCGCGGATCGTGAAGGTGCGGCTCATCGAGAACGCGGCGCACGCCGCGAAGTAGGTGCCGGAGGGCCGCCGGACGGTCGCGGACCGGGGAGGGAGCCAACGTGCCCGATGAAGCGTTCGACGTCATCGTCATCGGCGGTGGTGCGGCCGGTTGCGTGATCGCGCGGCGCCTCGCCGAGTCGAGCGATCGATCGGTCGCGCTGGTCGAGGCCGGACCGGATATCGGCGATGGGACGCCGGCCGAGTGGCGCGATGGATGGCGGTTGCCGACGGTCCCGGACTGGGGGTTCGAGTCCGAACCCGACGGCGCAGGCGCGACCAGCCGGTTGCGGCGTGGCCGGCTGCTCGGCGGCACGTCGTGGCTGACCCGGTTCGCCGTTCGCGGAGCCGTGGCTGACTTCGACGGCTGGGCAAGACGTGGCAACCCAGGCTGGGCGTTCGACGACGTGCTGCCGACGTTCCGACGCCTCGAGGCCGACTCGGACTTCGGCGGCGAACCGTGGCACGGCGATCGGGGTCCGATCCCGATCAGTCGCTATCCGCAGATCGAACCATCTCCGATCCAGGCGGCGACGATCGAGGCGTTCAGGGCGTCGGGGTTCCCGGTCGTCGAGGATCACAACGCACCGCACGCGATCGGGGTCGGGCGGGTCCCGATGAGTTCGCGCGACGGGGTCCGCGTCACGACCGCCGACGCGTATCTGGCCGCGGGTCGGCGGCCGGCGAACCTCAAGCTCCGGGCGGAGTCGACCGTTGCGAGCGTCACCCTCGAGCACGGCCGCGCGACGGGCGTCCGGCTTCTCGATGGGGGAGCGATCCGCGCTGAATGGGTCGTCCTGGCAGCCGGCACTTACGGCAGCCCCGCGATCCTCATGCGCTCGGGGATCGGGCCGGCGGACCACCTGACCGAGCTCGGGATCGGCGTCCGGGTCGATCTCCCCGGAGTCGGCGCGAACCTCGCCGACCATCCTGCCGTCGATCTCGACTCCGGCTGGCGAGGTTCGGCGACGACCGGTCCGATCCTCCACACGATCGCGTCCTTCCGGAGCCAGACGCCGACGTTCGACGGCGCCCCGGATCTCATGTTCTGGTTCAGCGACCCGGACGGCGACGAACCCGGCCTGTGGCTCGACCCGGTCCTCCTCAAGCCCCGGTCGCGCGGCTCGGTCCGACTCCGCTCGTCGGATCCGGCCGACCCGCCTCGGATCGCCCTCCCGGGGCTCCGCGAGTCGGCCGACATCGAGCGACTCGCGGAGGCCTATCGGCGCGGACTCGAGATCGCTCGTCGGCCCGGGATCCGCCGACTCGCCACGGACGCCCCGCCAGCGGACCCGGCGACGCCCGAGGAACTCCGTCGCCGGGTCGTCGACAACGCGTACTCGATCCCGCATGTCGTCGGGACCTGCGCGATGGGTCCGTCCACGGGCGGTGGCGTCGTCGATGCCCTCGGTCGGGTCCACGGGATCGAGCGCCTGAGCGTCATCGACGCGTCGATCATCCCGGACGCGCCGTCGGGCTTCCCGCACCTCATCACGATCATGCTCGCCGAGCACCTGTCGGAGCGACTGCCGGGTCTCTTGTGACCCATGAACCTCCAGGGCTCCGTCGACGGCCGTCGCCGGCTGCGACGTAGACTCCGGCCATCGATGCAGCGGTCCGCGACTGAGGGGAGGGGATCCGTCGACTCGTGAAGCGGCCTGAGACCAGAATTCGCACGCAGCGGCGATGTCATGGTCGCCTACCAGGTGACGGGTCAGGATCACCCGATCGACCTCGTGTTGGCGCCCGGAACCGTCTCGCACCTCGACCTCGATTGGGACGAACCGGAATCGATCGAGCGCCTGAGCTCGTTCTGCCGCTTGATCCGGTTCGACAAGCGAGGGACCGGCCTGTCGGATCGGGGTGTCTACGCAGCGACCCTCGAGGAGCGCACGGACGACATCCGGGCGGTGATGGACGCCGCCCAGAGCGACCGCGCTGTCGTGCTCGGGTTCTCGGAAGGCGGCTGTATGGCGTGCGTCTTCGCCGCGACGTACCCCGATCGGACCCGCGGTCTGCTCCTGTGGGGCACGATGCCGCGCTGGGTCCAGACCGACGATTATCCATGGGGGTTCGCGCCCGACGAGCATGCCCGGATCGTCGACGAGCTGGCCGATCAGGGCATGGTCCGCGAGTACTTGAGCGGCAAAGGGGCCGGGATGTCGGACGCGACGCCCGACGAGCTGGACGAGGTGATCCGCTACTTCCAGGCCGCGGCGAGTCCGACGCAGATGGCTGCGCTCGAGCGGATGAACCGAGACATGGACATCCGTGGCGTGCTCCCGACGATCCGCGTTCCGACCCTCGTCTTGAATCGGGTCAGGGACCCGGTCGCCCCGATCGACGCCGTCCGGGCCATGACGGAACGGATCCCCGGCGCCCGGCTCGTCGAGTTCCCGGGCGACACGCACGGATGGTTCTCGACCGGGACACCCGACGGCGAGGCGATCCTCGGTGCGATCGAGGAGTTCGTGACGGGTGAGCGTCCGATACCCCGGATCGACCGCGTGCTGACGACCGTGCTCTTCATCGACATCGTCGGCTCGACCGATCGGGCCGCGGCGCTGGGCGACGAGGCGTGGCGAACGTTGCTCGGGGAGCATCATCGTCGCGTCCGCGCCGAGCTGGCCCGATTCCACGGTCGCGAGGTCGACTCCGCCGGGGACGGGACCTTCGCGATGTTCGATGGCCCGGCGCGTGCGGTGCAGTGCGCACAGGCGATCGGCACATCGCTGCATGACCTCGACATCCAGGTCCGCGCCGGAGCGCACACCGGGGAGGTCGAGCTCGTCGGCGACGACGTCCGGGGGATCGCGGTTCACACCGGGGCGAGGATCGCCGCCCTCGCCGGCCCATCCGAGGTCCTCGTGTCGTCGACGGTGAAGCAACTCACCGCCGGATCGAGTCTCAGCTACGAAGATCGAGGCGAGCACCGGCTGAAGGGTGTCCCGGAGTCGTGGCGTCTCTATCGGGTGTCGTGATCTGGACCGCAGGCTCGTCGCCGAACGACCGTCGGTGGCGGGGAGTCCGTACGCTCCTCAGCCGCGCGGAGCCCACGGCGTCTCGCCCGTGTCGCCGGGAGCCATGCGGCGAAGTCTCCCACCTGCTCATCCCGGACGCCAGAAGCCGTGACGTAGACTCGGGCGATGAAGGCAGCCATGCGGGACCGATACGGTCCGCCGGAGACTGTCGAGCTGCGGGACATCGATCGTCCCCTGCCCGCGGACGACGAGGTCCTGGTCCGGGTCGAGGCGGCGTCCGTCAACCGTGCCGATCTCGACGGTCTGACGCCGCATCCGAAGTTCGCCCGTGCCTTCCTGGGTGTGCGCGCCCCGCGCATCCATCGGATCGGCATCGATGTCGCCGGTGTGGTCGAGGCCGTCGGGCCCAGCGTGACGCGGTTCAAGGCCGGCGATGACGTCTTCGCCGACCTGTACCCGTTCGGCCAGGGCGCCTTCGCCGAGTACGTGGCCGCCCCCGAGCGGGCGTTCCAGTCGATGCCAGCCGGGATGTCCTTCGAGGACGCTGCGACCTTGCCCCATTCGGCGATCCTGGCGCTCCAGGGTCTCCGACGTCGCGATGGCCGAACGCCTCGCCAGGGCGACACGGTCCTGATCGACGGCGCGTCCGGCAATGTCGGCCCGTTCGCCGTCCAGATCGCGAAGTCGATGGGCGCTGAGGTCACCGGGGTGTGCAGCACCGCCAAGGTCGACTTCGTGCGATCGCTCGGCGCCGACCACGTGCTCGACTACAGCTCGGTCGACTACACCCGCAGGGGCGTGCGCTACGACTGGATCCTGGACACCGACTCGCACCACTCGATCCTGCGCATCCGGCGCGCGCTCAAACCCGACGGCGTGTACGTCACGCTCGGTGGGACGGCGCGGTCGCTGCTCGGCGCGCTGGTGCTCGGGCCGCTAGTCTCGCTCGCCGGTCGCAAGTCGATGGGCCTGATGCTCTGGTGGAAGCCGTTCAAGGCGGAGGACGTCGCGACGCTCGGGAAGATGTACGCCGACGGCACGCTCAAGCCGGTGATCGACCGGCGAGTGCCGCTGAGCGATGTCGTCGAGGCGCTGCGCTACGTTGACGACGGCCATGCCCGGGGCAAGGTCGTCATCACCGAGCGCGCGCCGTGACGAGCTCCGACTAGGTCATCACCTAGCTGTCGGTCAGGCGGAGCAGCCCGAAGATCGCGCCCTGGGGATCGGCGATCATCGCCATCCGACCGCCCGGGAAGTCCATCGGCGCGAGCATCGCCTGGCCCCCGGCGGCGACCGCCGCGCTGGTTGCCGCATCGACGTCGTCGACACCGAAGTAGACGAGCCAGTAGTTCGGCATCGCCGCCGGCGCCAGCTCGCTCATCGCGGTCGCGCCCGCGATGCTCACGTCGTCGAGCAGGAACTCGGTGTAGGCGAAGTCCGGGTTCGAACTCGTCTTGAGCGCCCACCCGAACGCGTCGCGATAGAACGGCAACGCACCGGCAACGTCGCGCGAATTGAGCTCGGCCCACGCGTAGGCGTTCGCGCCCTGGGTCTGGAAGCCGCTCATCGTCGTCGCCTGCCAGGTCGAGATCACCGCCCCGCCCGGGTCGGCGAAGACGGCCATCCGGCCCTGGTCGCCGACGTCGAATGCCGGCATCACGACCTGCCCGCCGGCCGCGACCACCCGCTTCGACAGGGCATCGGCGTCCTCGGTCCCGATGTAGACCGCCCAGGCCGACGGCTGATCGGGCGACATCGTCGGGCCGATCCCGGCCACGTCCTTGCCACCGAGCTGGGCACGGCCGTAGCCGCCGTACTGGGGATCCGGACTCACGTGGATGTCCCAGCCGAACACCTTCGCGTAGAACGCACGGGCGCCCGCGGCATCCTTCGTGCCGAGATCGACCCAGGCCGGCTTGTTGGCGATCGCGGTCGCTGCGTTCGTCATGTCTGTGCACCTCCACGTGCTGACGTCGCGCCATCCGTCGATGGGGCAGGGGATGGCATTGTGCGCCTGATCGCGTCGTCCGACCGTTTCGAGGGCTGGCAGGCGATCGCAGAGAACGCTCCTCATCTTCCTCGGCCTCCCGAGCCTGCATGGGATCGGCGTTGGCAGCGCCAAGTGGGGGGGCCGTGACCATCGTCGCGCCGGACGAGGCCGTCGATGTCCTGGCTCTGCGCCCACCCCTTGCATTCCGGACGAGTGTACGTATACTCCTACGTATGGTCAGTGCATCCGTCAGGAGCTACGATGTTCACGTGCCGAACAAGACGATCTACGTCTCCAACGGAGACCTCCCGGTCTATCAACGGGCGCAGGAGCTCGCCGGCGACAACCTGTCCGCCGCGATCGCCGCTGCGCTCCGACGCTACGTCGATGTGGAAGAAGGGAAGCGGGCAGGCTTCGACGAGTTCGTCGTTCGGGTCGGGCCCGGCAAGGGCCGGAAGGTCCGCTTCACCGGCGTCCTTCTCGGAGAGTGGTACGCGGCGCACGGTCGGACCGAGACATACCGTGTCTATCGGGGTCGCACCGGGAAGTACGTGCTCCACGTCGAGCGGAGTGCCGACTGGACCATGGTCGACGAGACCGGAAAGCCGGCCGGTTGGCGCGGATATCTCGGGCTTGGGAACGTCAGCTACGGGTCCACGCCCGCTGAGTCCACGCTCGAGGTCGTCGAGTCGCTCGACGAGCTCCGCCCGAAGATCCCGCCCCAGCTCTACGACATGGTCGCGAACTCGCCCCAGGGGCCGCTGGTCGAGGACCTCGAGATCTGACGCTCGGCGCACCACCGCGTGGGGAGGCGAGCGATGACGTCCACCGACCCCCGAACGGCGATCCGCGCGATCGGACTCCGTAAGTCCTACGGCACCCAGGTCGTCCTCGACGGCATCGATCTCGACATCGTCGAAGGGACCGTGTTCGCACTCCTCGGCCCCAACGGCGCCGGCAAGACGACGATGGTCCACATCCTCTCGACCCTGATCGCTGCCGACGGCGGTGAGGCACGGATCGCCGGTCACGATGTCGCTCGCGAGCCGGACGCCGTCCGCGCCGTGATCGGCCTGACCGGCCAGTTCTCGGCCGTCGACGGACTGTTCACCGGCGAAGAGAACCTCCAGCTGATGGCGGACCTGCGACACCTGGACAAGCGCGACGGCCAGCGACGCGTGGGGGAGCTGCTCGAGCGGTTCGACCTCGTCGATGCGGCCCGGAAACCCGTCGCCACGTATTCGGGCGGCATGCGCCGGAGGCTCGACCTGGCGATGACGCTCGTCGGCGACCCGCGGATCATCTTCCTCGACGAGCCGACGGCGGGGCTCGATCCGCGCAGTCGCCGCGTCATGTGGGACATCATCCGGGAGCTCGTCGCCCGCGGCGTGACCGTCTTCCTGACGACCCAGTACCTCGATGAAGCCGACCGGCTCGCGCACCGGATCGCCGTCCTGGACCACGGGAACCTGGTGGCCGAGGGCACCCCGAGCGAGCTCAAGCGCCTCGTACCGGGTGGGCACATCCAGCTCGCGTTCGGCGACGTCGCGGAACTCGAGCGGGCCGCACGAGTCATCACCGATGGCTCTCCCGACGAGGAGGCGCTGACGCTCCAGGTCCCGAGCGACGGCGGCACGCGCTCGCTGCGTGTCCTCCTCGACCGGCTCGATGCCGCATCGATCGACGTCGGCGGGCTGGTCGTCCAGACGCCCGACCTCGATGACGTCTTCCTGTCCTTGACCGGTGACCCTGATCGCGAGGAGGCGAGCGTCCGATGATCACCTATCCGCTGGTCGTGGCCGACACCGCGACGATGCTCCGGCGCAACCTCCGCCGGATGCGCCGCTATCCCTCGCTCACGTTCTTCATCGCCGGCTTCCCGGTCGTGTTCCTGCTGCTGTTCGTGTTCGTGTTCGGCGGCACGCTGGGTGCCGGGCTCGGCGGCGTGGCCGGCGGACGTGCCGAGTACACGGCCTACGTCCTGCCCGGGATCCTCATCATCACCGTCGCCGGTGCGGCCCAGGGAACGGCGATCTCGGTCGCCATGGACATGTCGGAGGGGATCATCGCCCGGTTCCGCACGATGGCGGTCGCCCGGGTGTCGGTCCTGACCGGCCACGTCATCGGCAGCGTGATCCAGACACTGATCGCGCTGGCCCTCGTGATGGCGGTGGCATTGTTGATCGGGTTCCGGCCGACCACCGGTCCGCTCGAGTGGCTCGCGGCGGCCGGTCTCCTCACCCTCGCGGCGGTCGCGATCACCTGGCTGTCGGTGGCGCTCGGGTTGGTGAGCAACAGCGTCGAGACCGCGAGCAACCTCCCGATGTTCCTCATCCTCCTGCCGTTCCTGAGCAGTGGCTTCGTCCCCACCGACTCGATGCCGGACGGGCTGAGCTGGTTCGCCCAGAACCAGCCGTTCACTCCGGTCATCGAGACGATGCGCGGGCTCCTTCTCGGGACGGCCATCGGCTCGAGCGGTGTCGTCGCGGTGGCCTGGTGCGTCGCGCTGTCGATCGTCGGCTACCTCTGGGCGACCCGGCTGTACGAGCGCGACCGGGCCCGCTGATCGCGTCCCGCGGCGACGGCCCACGCGACCGCATCCTGCGGCGAGCGTGCGTACCTCAGCGCCGCGTGGCCCGGCCAAGGCGTGCCGTCCGACCCTTCCTCCGCGTTCGCCGACTGCGCTCTACTGGTCTCGACGGATGGACTTGGGCCGGCTCGATCGGCCGGCCGGGAGGTACAGCGATGGCGAACGTACTCGTCGCCTACGCGAGCCGGCACGGCGGGACGCGTGGGATCGCCGAGAGGATCGGCGAGGTGCTCCGCGCCGAAGGGCTCGATGCGGACGTGAAGTCGGCGGATCAGGTCGTTGACGTCGCCACTGCCGACGCGTTCGTGGTCGGCAGTGGCGTCTACATGGGGAGCTGGCTCAAGGAGGCGATCGACTTCGTCAACCGCAACGAGGCGACGCTCGCCGCGCACCCGCTGTGGCTCTTCAGCAGCGGGCCACTGCCCGGCTCGTCGGCCAGCAAGCACCCGGACGACCCCCTGGAGGATGCCCTCGGTCCCACGGATGGCCCGGGCAGCGGCGGTCGGAAGAAGGTGACCGCGCTGAGCGCCGCGACCGACCCGCGCGACCATCGCGTCTTCCAGGGCGCCTTCGACCCGGACGACCCACCCCGCGTCATGTCCGAGCGGCTCGTTCGGATCGTGCCCGCGTTCAAGCATGTCCTCCCGGCCGGCGACTTCCGCGAGTGGGATGCGATCGAGGCCTGGGCGCGTGAGATCGCGGCGTCCGTCGCGGAGCCCGCACTGCAGCCCTGATCAGGGACGCTGGCGCTCCCGCGCCGGCCGCGAACGCCGTCGCGAACACGACGGCGTTCTACGCTCCTGACCCGGCCCCGCCCTCCGGAGCCTCGTCGAGCCCTCGCCGGGTGCCCCCGGCCGGCGTTCGCGCACTTCGTTCCTCAGGCCTGATGGAGGACCTCCCGCAGCTTCGCGGCGAAGCCATCGGGGTCGCCGGTCTGGCCGTATTCGCCGCCGAGGAAGCCGCCGTGGCCGCTCGGGAAGATGACGGGCGTCGTGCCGAGCCGCTCGGCGACGGCCTCGGCACCACGGTGCGCCATCTCGCCGTCCGACTCTGCGCCGGCGGCAAGCACGATCCGCGTCGAGGCACGCCGAAGCGCCTCGAAGTCGGGTTCGTAGTGCGTGCAGCTGATGATGTTCTGACCCAGCAACGGGTCGGTCCGGGTGCCGTCGTCCTCGGTCGGGAGCCCGAACATCGCCGGGTCGGGAGCCGGTTGCGCTGCGAATTCCGCGGTCATCGGTCCCTTGTGGCTCACGACCATGATGAACTGGGCCATGGCGGGGCCGAACCCGCTGCGCTGATACGTGGCGGCGATCGCCTCGGTGACCGCCTGGGCACCCTCGCGATCTGGCAGGATCGACGCGAGCGGCGGCTCATGCGCGACCAGCGTGCGGACCTGCTCAGGGTGCTTCGCCACGAGGGCGATGGCGTTCACCGCGCCGCCGCTGCTGGCGAAGAGGTCCACCGGACCCGCATCGAGCTCGGAGATGATCCGATGCAGGTCGTCGGCGTGCTGCTCGGGCGTGGACGGACTGGCCGGATCGGTCTTCGTGCTGCGTTCGACGCCTCGGGGGTCGTAGGTCACGACCGTGTGATCAGCGAAGTGCCCAGCCAGCGTGCCGAACCCACTGGCACCCATCGGGGATCCGATGAGGAGCAGCACCGTGGCGTTGGGCGAGCCAGCAGCGCGGACGTCATAGGTCAGGACGGCGCCGGGCGCGTCCAGGGTGCGGGTGGTCGGTTCGGTCATCGTGGTCATCATGGTTCTCCTTGGGTGTCTGCGGGGGACGCTCAGGCCGAGCGGACGACGTCTTCGGCGAGGATCGCGTCGATCTGGCCGACGGCCTGGGTGAGGCCTTCCTCCATGCCCATCGCGAGGACCTGCTCCATCGCCGCGGTGCTCGGGAAGAGGCTGAGGATCGACATCCGGGTGCGTCCGGCACCGATCGGCTCGATCGTCACGCGGGCCTCACCCCGCGGGAAGTCGTCATTGGGCGTGCCGTCCGCGTTCGCGAACCCGTCGACGAACACCAATCGACGAGGCGGATCGGCCTCCATGATGTCCCAGAAGCCGTGCGGCTGGTCGCCGGTCGGCCCGGTCATGTGGTACTCGATGTGACTCCCGGGCGCCAGGTCGTGGACCGTGAAGGTGGCTGGGTAGGTGGGCGGGCCCCACCAGCGCTCGAGCTGGCGCGGATCGGCCCAGAGCTGCCAGACGCGCTCGGGCGATGCCTCGAACTCGGCGGTCAGCGTGAGGGTCAGGTTGCCCGGATCCTTATGGACGGCGGTGACGGTCATGCGTCGATCTCCTCGCTGCTGGTGATGAGGTCCTTCATGCGCTCGACGCGGCCGCGCCACAGCGCCTCGTACTGGTCGAGCAGGCCGCGCGCGAGGCGGAGCCCGTCGATATTGGTGCGCACGACCTTGCGCCGGCCGTTGCGCTCCTTGGTGACCAGGCCCGCGCGCTCGAGCACCGCGACGTGCTTCTGCACCGCCGCGAAGCTCATCGGGTAATGCCCGGCCAGCTCGGCGACGCCCTCGGTGCCGCTCAGCGCACGCAGGACGATGTCACGTCGAGTGGCATCGGCCAGTGCGGCGAAGATCTGATCGGCGTTGAAGGCGAGCTGCATTGATACAACCATACGGTTGTATGACATACCCGTCAAGCCCCGCCGTCGGTGCGCTCAGCCCTCCGGCGCCAGGCGTTCCCCGGCCTCGATGCGGACCGCCAGTCGGTTCTCGGCCGGCGTCAGCGGGCACGAGAACTTGCTGTCGTACACGCAGGAGGGGTGGTACGCCAGGTTGAAGTCGATCGTGTACGTCCCGTCCTCGTCTGGATCGATGTCGAGGTAGCGCCCGGCTCCGTACGATTCCGTGCCCGATGTCGCATCGAGGAACGGCACGAAGACCGATCCGGATCGGTCGTTCTCGAACGTGTAGGCCGTCAGGGTCGAGGGGACCGAGCCGACCTCGAACCGGAAGGTCCCGGCGCGCTCGGCCGGGCGGAGCTTTCCGTCGGAGGTCGGGATCGTGAAGCTCGTCGGCTCGCTCCCGCCGTACGGCTCGAGCGCCAGCCCATCGAAGCGGAGGGCCTCGTCGACGGGGAAGTAGGGGAGCCCCTCGAAGCCGGCCCGTGCCGCTTCGGGGATCGGGCTCCGCGGGTTCGTGCGGAAGAACTCGTCCTTGTCCGAGCGGAACGTACGCACGGCGTCCCCGTAGGCCACAGGCGCGTGGTGATGATGCTCATGCTCATGCTCTTGTTCGTGGTCGTGCGATGCGGTCATGGCTGGCTCCTTCGGTCGGGCCCCATTGTGAAGCCGCATCGCCTGGTCTGGCATCCGACGTCGAACCTGAGACACTGCGAGACGTGAACCCACGCGTCGCCGTCGGCACGATGCCGCTCGAATCCGCCGACGGGACCTTCACGATCGGCCGGGATGCGTTCCCGCAGTTCGACGAGTTCGAGCGGCTCGGTGTCCACGTCCAGTCGGATCGGGTGCGAGTGGCGAAACCCGACCCGGAGTACGTCGAGACGGCGCTGGCCGCACTGGCCGAAGCCTGCCGGCAACTCGACGTGCCCGAGGCCTCGATCGTGTTCATCGACAGCGTCGTGCCGCCTCCGGAGTCCGGCCCGCGCTATGGCTTCAAGGGCTCCTACACGACCGACTTCCCGACGATCATCTGGATCTTCGCGAACTGGACGACGCTCGCTGAGCTCCGCGGCACGGTCCGTCACGAGGCCGCTCATCTTGCGTTCGCGCGCACGCACACTGCTGAGGAATCGGCGGGTCACGACGGACCGTCGGAGGAGTTCGCGCTGGCGTTCGAACACTCCACCTCTGTGGGCCCGGTCTCCCAGCCGTGACGGCCGACTGCTTCGGAGCGGATCGAGGGTTGTCCTGACGGACGTGCGTCGCTACGCTCGTTCGCATCCACCGCGATCGGGAGGCTCACCATGAGCGTCGGATCATGACCGTGATGGACTGGCTGGTCGACGCCGATCCCTCGATCCGCTGGCAGGTGATGCGCGACCTGACGCACGAACCGGCGGATGTGATCGCTGCCGAACGGTCACGGATCGCGACCGAGGGCTGGGGGGCCCGGCTGCTCGCGCTCCAGACGCCGGACGGCCTGTGGGGCGGCAAGGCCTGGTCGCACGACTGGACCGACACATTCCACGTGCTGGAGCTCCTGCGAAGGCTCGGCCTCGATCCCGACAGCGACCGGGCCCGGCGGGCCCTCGGCGTCGTCCGTGAGCATGTCACCTGGGGTGACGGCTCCCCCTGGGAGACCCCATGGGCCGCCAACGGGTTCTTCGACGGCGAGGTCGAACCGTGCATCAACGGCAATGTCGTTTCGACCGGCTCGTACTTCGGCGTGGACATGACGCCGCTCGTCGACCGGCTCCTCGGTGAGCAGCTGTCCGACGGCGGCTGGAACTGTGAGGTCGAGAACGGGGCGACGGTGTCATCGTTCGGGACGACGATCAACGTCCTCGAGGGCCTGCTCGAGCACGAGCGGGCGACCGGCGGATCGGCCGCTGTCGCCGCGGCCCGCCGCCGCGGCGAGGAGTACCTGCTCGAGCGCCGGTTGCTCCGCCGGAAGTCGACTGGCGAGGTCATCGACCCGAGCTGGCTCGGGTTCTCGTTCCCGACCTGGTGGCACTACGACGTCCTGCGCGGTCTCGACTACCTGCGCGACGCGGAGGTGACCCCCGATGAGCGCTTCGCCGAAGCGATCCGGGTCGTGATGGAGAACCGCGATCTCGATGGCCGGTGGCCGCTCCAGAACGCCTACCCGGGCGAGGCCCACGTCGAGATGGAGGACGGCGAGGGCCAGCCGAGCCGCTGGAACACGCTCCGGGCGATGCGCGTGCTCGACTGGTTCGCCCACGGCGGATAGGCGGTCAGCCGGCGGTTCGATGTCAAGCCCCGGGCAGGCCTAGAGTGACCGCATGCTCGTGATCGTGCCGCCGTCCGAGTCAAAACGTCCGCCACCTGACGGCGGCCGCTCGGTCGACGTCGACGCGCTGTCGTTCCCGGAGCTGAACGAGCTGAGGAACGAGATCCTCGACGCCCTCATCGCGACGAGCGCCCGCGCCGATGCGTTCGAGCGGTTGCGGGTCCGCCCCGCGAAGGCCGCCGAGGTCGCCCGCAACACCTGGCTGCGCGAGCTCCCGACCATGCCCGTGCTCGACGTCTACACCGGGCCGCTTCACGACGGATTGGATGCCGCGTCGTTGTCCCCGATCGCCGCCGAGCGTGCCGACCGCGGCCTCATCGTCACGTCCGCGCTGTGGGGCCTGCTCCGGCCCGCCGACCGGATCCCGCCCTATCGCATGTACGTCTGCGCGCGGCTCGTCGGCATGGATCGCCTCGAGCCGACGTGGCGGACGGTCCTGCCCGACCTTCTCGCCGAGGCGGCCGGGTCCGACCGGGTCGTGCTCGACCTGCGGTCGCCGAGCTACCAGGCGCTGGGCCTGCCGACCGGTCTCGGCGATCGAACGATCGCGCTCCGTGTCGACCAGTCAGCCGGCAACGGGCATCGGATCGGCGACGTCGTCGCCAAACGCATCCGCGGGCAGGCGGCTCGCGACCTCCTGGAGTCGGGCGACGAGCCCGATGAGCCTGGTGCAGTCGCCCGGATCCTCGCCGAACGATGGCCCGTGCGCCTCCAGGAGCCGGGCGGGCGGGGCAAACCATGGACGATGACCCTCACCGCAGACGACTAGCGCGTCGCGCGAGCCACGACACGATCAAGCAGCTTTCGAGAAGCCTTCGCTGGGGCGGCTCCCTACCATCAAGGTCGACCGATCGAGACTCCAAGTGGAGGAACCGCATGAAGGACACGCACAAGTCCGCCAAGAGCGCGCCTGTGTTCTCGGACGAGGAAAACGCCGCGATGCAGCAACGCGCCCGGGAGCAGAAGGCGGCCGCCCGTCGCAGCCCGCGTGCTGCGAAGGCCGACGGGGCGAGCGAGCTGCTCGCGAAGATCGCCGAGATGTCGGGACCGGATCGCGCGATGGCCGAGCGGCTCCACGCCGTCATCGGCGCCAGCGCGCCGGCCCTCGAGCCGAGACTGTGGTACGGGATGCCCGCCTATGCCAAGGACGGCAAGGTCATCTGCTTCTTCCAGCCCGCCCAGAAGTTCAAGACCCGCTACGCGACGCTCGGCTTCAACGACGACGCCAAGCTCGACGACGGCACGATGTGGCCGACCGCCTACGGGCTGACGAAGCTGACTGCGGCCGACGAGGCACGGATCGCGGCGCTCGTGAAGAAGGCGGTGAGCTGAGGACCGAGCCGGCGGCCGTGCAGCCACGCTGGCGGCCGACTTGACGGGCGTGCGACCCTCGACACACACGCCACGCCGGATCCGAGAAAGGAGCGACATGGGAGCACTCATGACCAGCCAGAAGGTGATCACCTCCTTGGAAGGCATGAGGCCCGATGCGTACGCTCAATCTTGGGATCCTCGCCCACGTCGACGCCGGTAAGACCACCCTCAGCGAACGGCTCCTCTTCACCACCGGCGCGATCGAACGCGCCGGCAGCGTCGACGCCGGCACCACCCAGACCGACTCGCTCGAGCTCGAGCGCGAACGCGGGATCACGATCCGCTCAGCCGTCGCCTCGTTCCGCGTCGGCGACCTCGCGGTCAACCTGGTCGACACCCCCGGCCATCCCGACTTCATCGCCGAGGTCGAGCGCGTGCTCGCAGTGCTCGATGGCGCGGTCCTGGTCGTCTCGGCGGTCGAGGGCGTTCAGCCCCAGACGCCGCTCCTCTTCCGGGCGCTCCAGCGACTTCGGGTCCCCACGCTGATCTTCGTGAACAAGATCGACCGCCCCGGTGCGGATCCGGCGCGAGTCGTCGAGGCGCTCGGGCGCCGTCTCTCGCCCGCGGTCGTGCCGATGGAGACCGTCCGCGACCCGGGCGGTCGTGCCGCGACCGTGAGGCCGTTCCGTCCGGACGATGAAGCCCATCGGATCGCGCTCTCGGAGGTCCTCGCCGAGCATGACGAAGCGATCCTCCGGGCCTACGTGGGTGGCGAGACGTCCCGATCCGGTCGTCGGCTGCGCGAGCAGCTGGCCGTTCAGGCGCGGCGCTGCGTCGTCCACCCGGTGTTCTTCGGCTCGGCAGCGTATGGGATCGGCGTCGACGAGCTGCTCGCAAGCGTCGACGAGCTCCTCGGCAGCGCGCACGGCGATCCGGAGGCACCCGTGTCGGGCCGCATCTTCAAGATCGAGCGGACAGTCTCGGGCGAGCGGGTCGCCTACGCCCGCCTGTTCGCCGGCACGCTCCGCCCCCGCCAGCGCGTGCCGGTCGGCGAGGGAGGGGGCGCGAAGGCGAGCTCGATCCGCGTCTTCGCCCCGCCAGGGGCCCCGCGTCGCGATGTCCTCGCGGCAGGCGAGATGGCGACGATCCGCGGGCTCGGCGCGGTCCGGGTCGGTGATGCGATCGGGGCGCCGCAACCGGGCGGCGAAGCGACCGCTCGTTTCCCACGGCCGGCCCTCGAGGCCGTCGTCTTCGCCCGGAAGCCGGAGGAGCAGGGCTCCCTCCGGGCGGCGCTGGCCCAGCTCGCCGAGCAGGATCCGCTTATCGACGTGCGCCAGGATGACGCCCGGCACGAGATCGCCGTATCGCTCTATGGGGAGGTCCAGAAGGAGGTCATCCAGGCGACACTCGAGCGTGATTACGGCATCGGCGCCGACTTCCGGGAGACCACGACGGTCTGCATCGAGCGTCCGGCGCGGGCCGGTGAAGCCGACGAGGTGATCCGGGCGAAGACCCACACGAACATCACCGGCCGGAGCTCGCCGCTCAGCACGAACCCGTTCCTGGCCACGCTGGGACTCCGGATCGAGCCGGCGGCGATCGGCTCCGGGATCGAGTTCGACAGCGAGGTCGAGGCGCGGTACGTGCCGCTCTACCTGTTCAAGGCGGTCGAAGCGTTCGAGGCCCAGATGGACCTCTACGTCCGCGAGGCACTCACCGAGGGGCTGGCCGGCTGGCAGGTGACCGACTGCCGGGTCACGATGACCGACTGCGGCTACGCCTCACCGGCTACCTCCGCGGCTGACTACCGGCGGCTGACGCAACTCGTGCTGATGACAGCGCTCGAGCGCGCCGGAACGCGGATATGCGAGCCCATGACGGACCTCACGCTCGAGGTCCCGACGTCGACCGCGCCGGGTGTCGTGGCGGCCGTCGGCCGGCTTAGCGGGCGCGTCCGCGGCCAGTTCTCGGCGAACGGCATCTCCACGATCGGCGCGATCATGCCCGTCGACCGTGTCCGCGGCCTCCAGCACCAGCTCCCGGGCTTGTCGATGGGGGAGGGGGTGCTAGAGATTCGCTTCGGTGGCTACCAGCCGATCGGCGGCGACCCGCCCCGCCGACCACGCACGACGCCCAGCCCGCTCGATCGAGATGCGTGGCTCGCCTCACTGGCGAGACGCGGATGACACGGAGCGGACCACCTATGGCGGGGCGAGTAGAGGCCGGTAGTGAGCGCGAAATGTCGCGTGACCGGCCACGCCCATGACGGCGCGCCGCACGGCCGGATGGAGGTAGCGGAGACGGTCACGACGACGGGTCATCCGCTGAACGTGGGCCACTCGCTCCGCCCGGCGCTGGACGTACGCTGCCAGGGCCTGAGAGATGTCGCCGCCTGCCGCGAGGCAGTCGGCGAGCACGAGCGCGTCCTCCACGGCCAGCGACGCTCCCTCGGCCATGTTCGGGGCCGTCGCATGGGCGGCGTCGCCGATGAGGGCGACCTTGCCCTTCACCCAGGCCGGTGGCGACACCTCCTCGAACGGCGAGAACCACAGCTCGTCCGACGACCGAAGGCGACCGAGCAGGGACGGGACCGGCTCTGGGTACCCCTCGAACAGCCGCTGGAATGTCTCATGGTCGCCGCCGGTCGGATCCGCACCGTCCGCCGAGCGGATGTCGCCGACGCAATAGACCCGATCCCCGCCGATGCCAAGCGCCAGGAACCCGCGGTCGCGCCCGAGCCACGCGTTCCAGCTGTCGATCCCGGGGTGGCCATCGATCACGAACCGCCAGCCGACCTGGCCGGCCAGCCGGGCTTCCGGGCCGCCGAACACCGTCCGCCGGGTAGGGGAGTGGGCCCCATCCGCCCCGATCACCAGGTCGTACGTCGCCGCCGACCCGTCGTCGAAGGCGACACGAGCGGCGTCGGGGCCATCGTCGATCGCGGTGACCGTCGTACCGAACCGGATCGGCATGCCGGCACCATCCGCCAGGATCCGATACAACGCCTCGCGAGGGAGCGCGATCGGCGGGGCCACGTCGCGCCAGAGGCCGGCCTCGTCGAAGTCGATGAGCTGGCGACCCCGATCGTCGAAGAGCCGCCGTCGCCCGACCACCGCGCCCTGTTCGGCAACGGCCTCCGCGAGGCCGAGCCCACCCAGTGCCGCCATGCCGTTGCCGGGCAGGTAGATCCCCGCCCCGGCGATCTGTGGGGTCGTGGCGCGCTCCGCCACCTCGCCGTCGAGCCCAGCCGCCTGGCCGGCCCGAGCCATGGCGAGCCCAGCGATGCCACCGCCGACGATCAGGATCCGCATCGTCGTCGATGCTACTCGGGTGTTGGGCCCGCCTCAGCGCGTGGTCGTCACTCTCCGGCGGACCCGAAGGTCGCGCGACCGTTCGGTCGATAGGTCTGGATCATCACGCCCGTCGACGACGAGGTCGACTCGACCAGCTCCAGGCGATGCGTCAGGCCACGCTCCGGAAAGAGTCGGAGCCCGTCGCCGACGATGACCGGGTAGATCCGCAGGTTGAGCTCGTCCACCAGGTCGCGCTCCAGCAGCCAGCGGAGCAGGACGCCGCTGCCGTGGAGCTGGAGCTCGCGGCCGGGCTTCGCCTTGAGCCCGCGCACAGCCGTCTCGAGGTCGCCGTCGATCACGTGGGTGTTCTGCCACGTCGGGTCCTTGAGCGTGGTCGAGGGCACGTACTTGGGCAGGACGTTGATGCCGTGGGATACCGGATCGCCGCTGTCGTGGAGCGGCCAGTACGGCTCCCAGATCTCCCAGGTCTTGCGTCCCAGGAGCAGCGCGTCTGCCCGCTCGAACCACGAGGTCAGGAACGGCCACATCTGCTTGTCGGCGTAGGCCGACGTCCAGCCGCCGCGCTCGAAGCCGCCGCGGCGGTCCTCATCGGGGCCCCCGGGGCCCTGATACACCCCGTCCAGGGTCACCATCATCGATGCGGTCAGCTTCACGGTCAGCGCTCCTTCCGACCAGGTACGTTGGAGTCGAACGCGGTCAACCGACCGGCTTGAGCCGGGCGATCGGGATGATCCGGTCGGTCTTCGAAGGGTATTCGGCGAACTGTGGGTGTTCGGCCACGTGACGGTCCCACAGGGCGTCGCGGTCGGCCCCTTCCGCGACCGTCGCGCGGGCCTGGAAGGTCTGGCCGTCCGCTTCGACCGTCACGACCGGGTTCGCGACGAGGTTCGTGAACCACGCCGGATCCTCGGGTTCGCCGCTCTTCGAGCCCACCACGACGTAGTCGTCCCCATCGCGCGAGAAGCTCACCACGGCCGTTCTCGGTTCGCCGCTCTTCGCCCCGGTCGTCGTGAGGACCATCACGGGCCGCCCTTCGAAGTAGCCACTCGTGGGTCGGCCGTTTGCGCGGATATCGGCGATCAGGTTCTTTGTCCAGTCGGCGTAGTCGGTCATCGGAGATCCTCGGGCTCAACCGCGCGCTTCGGTTGCGTACGCAACGGTCCCACAGATCGGCCGCGTGCGTGCGCTCAGCGAGCGGGGACTGGCTTGACCATTCGGAGGAGGTCGCCGACGGTCGCGATCTGCTCCGGGGTGCGGTACATCGCGTTGTTGAAGGTGAAGCCGGTGAAGCCGGCCTCGATGTACCGGCCGAGGACGTCGACGACCTGCTCTGGCGTGCCGGCGACGACGTGCGCACGGCGCTCCGGCGGGAGGAACTCGACGAACGCCTTGGCCTCGGCCTCGGTGGGCATCACGATCACCGGCGCGCCGATGGTCCGCTCGATCGTCGCGGGATCCCGGTCGATCTCCTCGCAATAGCGGATGAGTAGCTCGTCCTTGTGGCGCAGGGCGTCGAGCCCGAGCGCGAACCAATGGGTCATGTCCGCGAATTTGGCGGCGATCCGCAGCGTCCGCTGCTCGCCGCCACCACCGACGAGGATCGGCGGACCGCCGGCCTGGAGCGGGCGCGGGCTGTTGAGCGCTTCATGGATACGGTAGTGCTGGCCGTCGAAGCTCGGCCGTTCCTCGGTGAACATGAGCCTGGCGATCGTCAGCGCCTCCTCGAGGCGGTCCATCCGCTCCTTCACCGGCGGGAAGTCGATCCCGTAGCCGATGTGCTCCTCCTCGTTCCAGGCAGCGCCGATACCGAGGATGGCCCGGCCACCCGACAGCACATCCAGCGTCGTGACCTGCTTGGCGAGCATCGCCGGATTGCGGTACGTGACCCCGGTCACGAGCGTGCCCAGGCGGACCGTCGAGCTCTCGCGCGCCAGCGCGGAGAGGACCGACCAGCCCTCGAGCATCGGCTCGGCGGTCGAGCCCATGCCCTGGATCTGGTAGAGATGATCCATCACGGTGACGAGCTCGAAGCCGGCCGCCTCGGCGGCCTTCGCCTGCTCGACGACGCGGTCAAAGAGGCGCCCCGGCGGGACGTCCGGATGGCTGTAGCTGGGCAGGTGCAGACCGAACCAGGGGTGGCGCGGGGCCGTCGCAGTCGTCATGCCGGAATCATGCGCCCATCGGCTGGATGGCGTCCGCGGCCTCGATGCAGTCAGGCCTCGGGGTCGGGCGCCGCCATGCGCTCGAGGAGCGCCAGCGTCGTTCGCCAGCTGCGTATCGTCATCGACTTGTACGCCGGCGTCCCGACGATCTTGCCCAGTCGGCTCTTCGTCCGTTGGGCACTCAGCCGCTGCGAGTAGATCACGCCGGTTCCCGGCCACACCTCGTCGACGCCGGGCCGCGGATCGAAGACCTGCATCGCCGTCGGCGCGTCGATACCCATGAGGAAGACCGCGTCGCTGTGGTACGTCTCCGGATGGTCGCCGAACCCCTTCGGCCGCTTCCGGATGACGGCGCGAAGCTGGGCAAGCGTCAGAACCAGGACAGCAATCAGCTCGCTGTCGAGCTTGAAGGTCTTGGGCAGCGCGTCCTCGAGCTCTCGCTTGATCGCGGCGGCTGACTGATCGGAGCTCAGGATCACGTTGCCGCTGGCGATGTAGGTGGAGACCTTCGTGTGGCCGTGCGATTCCAGGAGGTCGCGCAGGGCCGCCATCGGCACCTTGTTCCGGCCGCCGACGTTGATCCCACGCAGGAGGACCAGGTACCGGGTCATCGTGAGCAGGAGGATGCCACGAAGCTCGCCGCATCAGCCGCCGATGACCGGCTTTGAGAGTGCCGAAACGCCTGTGCTTCTCCGCGTCATGGTCCGGACGTCCTGCGAGCTCGTTCCGTTCGGCCGATGCGCTCCGCGGGCGGGCGGACGTAGAACAGACGTGGGGTCGTGACCGATCCGTGTTCGCGGCCCGACGAACGCTGGGAGGACGGAAGGAGACCCGCAATGACCACCCGCACGCCCCGAGCCACGGTCCGGTTCGCGCCGGCGGTGTGGATCCTGTCGACCGTGATGATCGCTACGTCCGTCGTGGCGTGCGTGACGGCGCTGGCGACACCGGATCTCATCCATGGGCCGGCGGTCATGGTCGGGTCGATGCGCGGCACGGCGCTCGTCATGCTCGTGCTCGGAATGCCGGTGCTCATCGCGGCGATGGCGGTCGTCGCGGGGAGACGAGGCGGGCTGCTGGCAACCGTCGGCTGGATCGCCGGACTCGTGTTCATCACCTACCAAGCCTGGATGTTCCTGTTCGCCGTGCCGTTCAACGGGTTGTTCCTGGTGTACGTCGCAATGCTGGCGTCTGGCTTCTGGGCGATCGTCGCCTTGCTCGCCGAGTTGAGCCACGGGCGCGTTGCCGATGCGGCGGGCAGGCGGATGCCGGTCCGATTGCTGGCCGGCTGGATGGTCGTCTCCTGCGCAGCCTTCTACGGGCTGTGGCTCCGAAACGTGTTGCCCGCCATGTTCGACAGCCGGGCTCCTGCGTTCCTCGACGGCAGCGGGATGGTGACGCCGACGAACTACGTGCTCGACATGGCGTTCTTCCTGCCGTTCGCGATCGTGGCCGCAGTCGCGCTCTGGCGGCGGACGCCATGGGGCGTGGTGGTTGGCGGAGCGATGCTCGTCGTCCTGGTGCTCGAGTCGGTCGCGATCGGCGTCGATCAGTGGGTCGGCTCGGCCGCGGATCCGGCCTCGCCTGTTGCCTCGGCCGCCGTGACGCCGATGTTCGCTGTCCTCGCGCTGATCGGCGGGGTCATGGTCGGGCTCTGGTACCGGGGAACGCGTCGCGTCTCGGAGCGACGAGGCGACGGTCTGGCGACCGGTCGAGGGCTCGGGGGCCGGGCGGACGCTGTCGGATGATCGCGGCCGAGAGGTCCCCGGCGCGCACTTGACCCCGATCGTGCGATCTTGGCTCGGACACGAGCAGAGGAGGAGACCATGCCCACCCAGGCCGAGCAGATCGCCGCGCTCCGAGCCGATCAGCTATTCTGGCGAGCCCTCGCTGCCGAGGTCGGGCCGGCACGCTACGCCGAGCCGGGCCCGATGGGCGAGTGGAGCTTCGCCGACATGGCGGGCCACCTGTCTGGGTGGCGGGAGCGGACGCTCGATCGGGTCCTCGCATTGGGTCGAGGCGAGCCCGAGCCCGTGCCGCCGTGGCCCGCGGACCTCGACGCCGACGACGACGTCGACAAGGTCAACGACTGGATCCGCGAGCAGCACGCAGGGCGTTCGCCGAAGCAACTCGTGGCCGAGTACGATGCGTCCTACGACCGCCTGATCGGGGCCCTCGAGATGGTGCCGGCCCACCTGCTGACGGCGGTCGCGCCATGGGCCGACGAGCCACTCGTCGAGGTGGACTTCACGGGCCACCTCCATGACGAGCACGTCGGCCCGGTCAGGGCCTGGCTCGATCGCGCAGGCGGTTCTCAACGGATCTGATCGACGGCGAGTCGACCTAAGGCTTCGGGTGCGCCTCGAGGAAGTCGAGGACGGCCGCGCCGAACGCGCTGGAGATCGTCGGGACGTGGCTGCCGCCCGGGATCGTCCACAGCTCGACGGCCCCGCCGGGCTTGCACCCGGTCCAGCGTTTGACCGTCGTTTCGGCGGGCTGACCCGCGCCGCTCAGATCAGCGTCGACGTCGACCCGCTGGTCGATGGAGGACGCGGCGACGGCACAGCCGTCATACGCGGCCCAGGTCGCCGCGCTCTCCTCGGCACCCGGGTAGGGGTTGCCTTCGATCGACCCACCCGTGAACGCGATGGTGTCGTCGGCCGTGCCGTGGATCTGGAGGACCGCGACCGGATTGGTGGGACTGCAGTCGGCCGAACTCGCGAACGTGGCGCCGGCGAGGCTGACGATCGCGGCGATCTGGTCCGCGTGCGTGCATGCCAGGCGGTAGCTCATGAAGCCACCGTTCGAGTGGCCGGCGACGTAGATGCGATGTGGATTGATCGTCACCACGCCCTCGATTGCGGTGATGAGACCGTCGAGGTAGCCGACGTCGTCGATGTCGCTTCGGTCGAAGTTGCAGCACGCGTCCGTCGCGTTCCAAAACCGGTCGCCCCGGCTGTCCACCGTCCCGTCGGGATACGCGGTCACGAAGCCACGCTGTTCCGCCTCGTGTTGGATGCCGAAATAGGCCTCCTGGCCGGAACCCGACCCGGTGTATCCGTGGAGGACGATCAGCAATGGCGCCGGCCGCGTCTTGTCGTTCGACTGCGGCACCCGAACCGTCACTGGACGATCGCCACCGACAACGATCCTCGGCGCCGAGGCCACGGCGATCGGCGACGGCGTCGAGGCGTCAACGGTCGCCGACGGCGGGCCGACCGAGGCGGCGGGATTCGGTGTCGAGACGGCCGGTGTCGAGCAGGCCGCCACCAGCACGGCCACGATGCCGACTGCGGCTCGCCGATGGGTCACGCGTAGGATCATCCGTCGGCCGTCAATCCTCCCGGCGGGATCGCCTCGAGTGAGTCGTCGACGGGCCGGCCGGCACCGGCCTTTGGCCCCTTTCCGTTGTCACGCGAGAGATTGTCATTCCCATCGGTCGATGATGACGGCCTGGCCGCGTCGTGGGAACGTGGTCTGTTTGGATCGCTCATGTGTCTGGCGTGGCGCAATACACGGCGATGAGACATAACTTACCTTATCGGCAGTGAGTGGAGGGACGACCGAGACCCGCTCACGGACTGGCGGGACCGCCACTCGGCCGGATCCGGCGCCGACGTCGTCGCGACGTCCAGCTCGTTGCCGACCGGATATCGGCCAGCGTCCAGAAGTTCTTCATCGGCCGAAACGGCACCTGCGACGGCTCGTCGTATCATTCCGGCCGAGACCGGCCCGGTGCCCGCGGTCGGATCGCCTCTGTTCGGACGAGGTCCCATGTTGCGCCGGCTTCCGCGGCCCATCCCGTTGTACCCCGTACTCATCGCGGCGTACGCGGTGCTGTTCCTGTATTCGAGCAACCTCGACCAGACGACGCTCGACCAGGTGATCCCGGTGTTCATCGGCGTCGTCCTGGCGACGGCGCTCGTCCAGGTCGTACTGACCCTGATCGTCCGCGACGCCCAGAAGGCGGCGCTCATCCTCGGGGCAGCGGCGCTGATCTTCTTCGGGTATCACCACCTCGCCATCATCGTCCGTGGGACGGCGTTCAACCCGTGGGGCATGCGGGCGTTCTGGGTCTGCCTTGTGGCGGTGACTGTCGTCCTGCTGCTGTTCGCCAAGGGTCGGCTGGCGCTCGTGACGCGCGGACTCAACGTCCTCCTTGGCGTCCTGCTCGTGGTCAGCGCGGTGACGATCATCCCGCAGGAACTCCAGGCCACGGTGGCGGAGGTCGAACAGCCGGCGCCTGCCGCCGTCGCCCATCGCGCTCCCGTCGAGACCGGCGGTGACGTCCCTGCGCGACATCTACTTCCTGATCTTCGACCGGTACGGCTCCGAACGCTCGCTCAAGCTGCGCTACGGGATCACCGACAACGACATCTACGACTGGCTCGAGCAGCACGGGTTCTACGTGGCCCGCAACAGCCACGCCAACTACCACTCGACGAGCGAGTCGGTCAACTCGACGCTGAACATGGACTTCCTCAAGAACCTGCCGAAGGGCTCGATCCGCGATCATGCCGTCGGTCGGTTCGTCAAGGATCTCGGCTACAGTACATCCACATCGGCTCGAACTTCGGTCCCGATCAGACCGGCGATCGGGCCGACGAGAACCTGGGCGTCGAACGGGTGAGCGACTTCGCCCAGGCGCTGTACGACTCGTCGCTCATGCCACGCCTTGCGAACCTCGTCGGTCTCGGCGGCCCGGACCCGGCCCGGGAGCGCCAGCACACCTGGACCCAGTTCGACCTTGACGAGTTCGCTGCCGTGCAGTCGATCCCAGGACCGAAGTTCGTGTTCGGCCACGTCCTGCTCCCCCACCCGCCCTACATCTACGACCGGACGGGTCGCTACCTGACCGAGGCCGAGAGCGCCAAGATGAGCGAAGTCCGAGGCGTACCACGAGCAGATGCTGTACCTGAATGACCGGCTCAAGCAGATCCTCGAGCCACTGCTCGCACTGCCCGAGGACAAGCGCCCGATCATCATCCTGCAGGCGGACGAGGGCCCGTACCCCGCCGCGTACGAGAAGGCCGGGCGGGCCTGGGACTGGGTCAAGGCGTCGACCGACGACCTCAAGATCAAGTACGGCATCCTCAATGCCCAGCTCTGGCCGGGGTTCAAGCCCGAGGACACTGGGCTGTACCAGGGGATCAGCTCGGTGAACACGTTCCGGTTGCTGTTCTCGAAGTACTTCGGGGCCGATCTCCCGCTGCTCCCCGACCAGGCCTTCGCCCCGTCTTCATCGACGGGTCATCCGATCGAGATCAGCGACAAGCTCGGCCCCGACCAGTAACCCAATCGGCATGCGGGTCGCGGAGCGATCAGCTCCGGCGGCGGAACAGGAACAGCCGGCGCACGGTGCCGGGGATGTCGGCCTCGTCGACGAGCTCGAAGCGCTCGGCGAACGCCGCCCGGAAGCCGGCCTCGGTGTAGTCGTCGAACACGTCGCGCCGGCTGGCGAGGAGCTTGCGGACCATCGCGTCGTCCTTGGGCACCCACTCGACGATCGCGTCGCGGGCGAGCGTGGCGAAGTACGCCGCGATCGATCCGAGCGGGATGTTCCGGCCGATCGCGAGGTGGTGGACGAGGGCGAGGGCCATGACCGTGTCGGCGTTGGACCGGTCGGCGAACGAGGCGCGCTCCCGGCCCGCCCAGCCCAGACCCGGGCTCGGGTTGGCGAGGTCGATGACGAGCGGCAGGATCGTGCTCCGACCGGCGACGTCGAGCGCGCGATAGTGACGCTCGGCGGCGGCCGGGTCGACGTCCGGGGCGAGGACCCAGGCGCCGAGATCGGCGGCGATCCGGCAGTATCGACCGGTGTTCGCCCCGAGATCCCAGACGCCGACGGCCGCCGCTCGCGACGAGCAGCCGGCGGACGATCGACTCTTTCGACGAGGTCGCGTCGGCGTCGTAGCTCGTCCGGTCCGCGTAGTCGGCCCACTCCGTCCCCTCAGGCTCCCAGCTGAGCTTCTGGATCGTGCTGGCGAGGCTCGTGAGCAGGGCTTCCTGGCGGCTCCGGCTCATCCCTCGCGGGCTGCCGGTCTCCACGGCCTCGTCGGCGTACCGGCGCTGGGCGCGGGCGTGGAGGTGGATGTGCGCCGCCGGGCCGAGCCGGACCCGGGTGACCCGGGGCAGCAGCCGGCTGGCAAGGTCGAGCGGGATCCCGTCGATGAACTCGCGGAGCATGAGCCCGCAGCGGACGTCGCGGTACGCCATGAGCGCGAGCGGCGCGAGGAAGTGCTCGCAGAACTGGCGATAGGCGACCCACGGGGCGTCGGGCTCCACCCGCTCGAACGACAGGCTGTCGATGAGTGTCGGCTTGCCGTGGTGGAACTGGACGTTGTAGGCGCTCGCGTCCTTGAGCACGAACCCGGCGCCGAGCGCCTCGCGCTGGACGTCGAGGGTGAGGAGCGCGGCGTCCTTGAGCTCGCTGAACGTCCATTCGTACGGGTACGAGATGAACGCGACCCGCTCGGGCCGAAGGACGGCGATCGCGCTGCCGGGCTCGGCGGCCAGGTCGGTCGCGACCTCCTCATGGGCGACCAGGGCACCACGGGCGATGAGCCGGTCGAGGAGGCCGGACGTGCGGAGGGCACTCCACTCGTCGGCGTACGGGCGATCGATCTGGCGGTAGAGGACGCCGTCGCGCTCGAAGACGAACCCGCTCGGATCCCGGAACGACCCAGGATCCCGCTCGGTCGCTGGGTCAGGCACTCTCGCCCGGGTCGGTCGCGTCGGCGGCGGACGCTACCGAGCCGGTCGCGGCGGTCGCGTCGGTCGGCTCGGGCTGGTGCCGGATGAGACCGACGGCGCGCGAGATCTGATGGCGGAAGAAGATCGGGATCGCCACGATCGAGGCGATGGCGACCTGGATGATCAGGCTGCCGGATCCGGGATCGATATAGGCGAGCGGCAGATGCAAGGCTGACCCCTCCTGAGCCTTTCCAACGATGACAGGCCGTTGACAAGCCGTGCGTACGATACACCCCTCTCGTTCATCCGGCGATGATGTGGATCGGGCCGTCGGTCAGCTCGTCCGACAGGCCAGATAGACGTACAGCGGCAGGTCGAGCGCGACGTGGATCGCGATCGGCAGGAGCAGCGACCGCGTCCGGATCGCGATCACCCCGGCGAGCGCGCCGCCGGCCGCCAGCGCGGCGATGATCGGCAGTGGCGAGCCGACGACGTCGGGTCCGGCGTGGGCCAACCCGAACACGAGCGCCTGAAGGCCGAGGGCGGGCCCGAGCCCGATCGCCCGCGCCGACCAGCCCATGAGCGCGCCCCGGTAGGCGACCTCCTCCATGATCCCGTTCGCGAGTGCGAAGACGAGCGCCGGTACGAGCAACCCGGGCTGCGACAGGTCCAGGCGGAACGCACCGAAGAACGGCTGGGCCAACGCTGGCCCGACGAGCAACCCGATGATCGCGAACAGCCCGAAGCCGATCGCGCTGAGCTCGATGACCCGGACGGACGGCCAGCGCAGGTAGAGGCTTGCTGCCGACGCCCGCAGCCCGATCGCGAGGAGGCCCACCGCGCCGAGGACGAGGACCGCCTCGGCCAGGCGCCAGAGCGCCGGTGGCGAGGCGGCGTTGGCGCAGTCGGCTCCGGTCAGCGCCGCGGCGGGCGGGACGATCAGGCCCCAGCACAGGCTCAGGGCGACCGGGACAGGCGCCGCCCACGCCCATCGGACCGGAGCGTCACGGCGGATCGCCACAAGGGTCCCGGCCACGAGCGCGATGAGGACCGCCGGTCGCGTCTCGCGCACGACCACGCCCAGGAGCACGAGCCCGATCGGCAGGAAGGCCCGGATCGCCGCGGCCGGTTCGCGCGGCAGGACCGACCGGACGGTCATCGTGCCGGGCTGGACGGCGTGTTGCTGCCGGTGACGATGACGAGCGCCGCGCCGGGCGGCGGGTCGGGATCGGCCAGGACCCCGGCCCACGATGCCGCGGCCGAGCCTTCGACGCTGATCCCGAGCTCAGCGCTGAGCTCGGCCTGGGCGTCGCGAAGCGCCCCTTCGGACACGAGCCGCATGTCGTCGACCCGCTCGACCATGAGCTCGAGCGCCTCCGGCACCGGGATCCGGGTCGCGATGCCCTCGGCGTACGTCGCCGCGGTCTCCGTCGCGATCGGACGGCGTTCGCGCCACGACAGGGTCATCGACGGAGCGGCCTCGGCCTGGATCCCGAGGACCAGGCAGTCTGGCACCTCGATCCGCAGCCAGCTGCCGACGCCGACGATCAGCGACCCGTTGCCGACCGGGACGTAGGCCGCGCCGAGTCGGGGCAGCGTCCCGGACTCGACGGCGTCGGTGACCTCGACGGCGAGCGTGGCCGCCCCGGTCGCGATCCGGGGATCCTCGCCATCGACGAGCAGACGGGCGCCGCTGTCAGCCGCGTGGACCTCGGACGCGGCTCGCGCCGCGTCGAAGTCGTGTCCGACCTGGACGACCGTGGCACCGAAGCCGCGGATCCGGTCGAGCTTGAGCGGGTTGGCGGCCTCGTCGGCGAAGACCGTGACCGGCACCCCGGATGCGCGGCCCGCGAACGCTGCGCCCTGACCGAAGTTCCCGGTCGAGGCCACGACCAGGGGTCGGTCCGGTCCGATCGTCCCCTCCCCCACCAGCGCTCGGATCGCCTGCCACGTGCCCCGACCCTTGAACGAGCGGATCGGGTTGACCGTCTCGACCTTGACCACGACGGGCCGGCCGGCACGGCGCGAGAGGCCCTCGTGGACGTACTGCGGCGACGCTCGGAAGACCGGGTCGATCGACGCGAGCGCCGCGCGGATCGCCAGCCGGTCGAGCGGGTCGTCTGCGGGGCGCATCCGGGCGATGATGCCATGCTGGCCGCTCGGAGGATTCAGGTCTCGCAACCCAGTCTTTGCTCGGTCTTGGTTGACCCACCCGATCGATGTCACGACGATTCCACATCGACCGCATCAGGCTGAAGGTGACCCGGCCCGCAAGGCCGGCACGAGGAGGGTCGGTGTCCGGATCGACGCCCGTTCATGGCGCAGGCAGGCTGCTCCGTCCGTTCGCCGCTCTGGCGGCGGCCATCGCGCTCGGTCTGGTGGTCCCCGCCGCGACCCTCGCCGCGACCCCGCCGACGATCACGACCCCCTATCCGGCGGTGGCGGTGGCACCCGGCGCCAAGGTGACCTTCGATCTCACCGTCGGGGCCGACACGACAACCACGGTGAAGCTCGCCACGGACGGCGTCCCGACCGGCTGGAAGGCGACGCTTCGGGGCGGCGGCTACGAGATCACGGCCATCGCGGCCGGACCAGGCGCCCAGGCCGGCAAGGCGACCCTCGAGATCGACGTTCCTGCCGATGCGGCACCCGGGCGCTACGGGCTCACGGTCCGCGCGATCTCGTCGGGCGGGACCACG
This sequence comes from uncultured Chloroflexia bacterium, assembly GCA_963783135.1. Classification (GTDB taxonomy): domain Bacteria; phylum Chloroflexota; class Limnocylindria; order Limnocylindrales; family CSP1-4; genus Chersky-267. Next base: position 609,721 of record CAWAMH010000007.1, read on the forward strand.
AGCCGCCCGCTCGAGGTGCTGGTCAATCCGACGGCGGGCGGCGAGGTCACGCTCACCTCGGACTTCCCATCCCTCAGCGGTCCGTCGAGTACGACGTTCACGTTCACCCTGACCCTGACCAACGACACCCCCGAGGATCGGACGTTCGCGGTCTCGGCCGCCGGACCGACCGGCTGGCAGGTCCAGGCCCGGCCATCCGGCGACGCCCAGGCGGCCAGTGTCCCGGTCAAGGCCGGAGCTTCCGCGACGATCAGTGTCAGCGCGAACCCACCCGACACCGCCCCGGCCGGGGAGTACCCGATCGCAGTGAAGGCCACCCAGGGCGGCCAGGAGGTGAGCGCGGACCTGTCGGTCGAGATCACCGGGACCTACGCGCTCACACTGACGACCCCCGACCAGCGGCTGAGCGCGCAGGGTACCGTCGGGAACCCCATCCAGGTCCAGCTCGTGGTCCAGAACTCGGGCACCGCCCCGGTCCAGGCGGTCAAGCTCAGCGCCACGCCGCCGACCGGCTGGAAGGTGGCGTTCGCGCCGGCCGATACGGTCGACTCGCTCGACCCGGACGCCACCCAGACCGTCACGGCGACGATCACCCCATCGGATCAGGCGATCGCAGGTGACTATGTCGTCGGGTTCACCGCGACCGCGAGCGAGGCGACCTCGACGCAGCAGTTCCGGATCACCGTCGACTCGTCGCTCACGTCGGCGCTCGTCGGGATCGCCATCATCGTCCTCGTCTTCCTCGGTCTCGGCTGGGTCTTCCAGCGCTACGGCCGGCGCTGACCCGTGGACGAACCGCTCATCCAGGCGGTCGGCCTGACGAAGCGGTACGGGGATCGGACGGTCGTCGACGGGCTCGACCTCGCGGTGGCCCGCGGCGAGATCTACGGTCTGCTCGGCCCGAACGGAGCCGGCAAGACGACGACGATCCTCATGCTGCTGGGGCTGTCCGACCCCGATGCCGGTACGGCGCGGGTGGTCGGCCTCGACCCGACTCGGCATGCCCTCGAGGTGAAGCGACGGGTCGGCTACCTTCCCGATGATGCCGGGTTCTACGCCGACCTCACGGGCCGCCAGAACCTGCGCTACACGGCCCGGCTGAACGGTCTCGGCGGGCGGCCGGCGGAGGACCGCGTCGAGCACGTCCTCCATCAGGTCGGTTTGACCGACGCGGCCGACCGGCGGGCCGGTCAGTACTCGCGCGGGATGCGTCAGCGACTCGGGATCGCGGACGCCCTCGTGAAGGATCCGACCGTCCTCATCCTCGACGAGCCGACGATCGGGATCGACCCCCTCGGCGTGGTCGAGATCCTCGAGCTCATCCGGGGGCTCGTGACCGAACGGCGGATCGCCCTGCTCCTCGCGAGCCACCTGCTCGACCAGGTCCAGGCGACCTGTGATCGGATCGGGATCTTCTACGCGGGGAAGTTGATCGGCGAGGGCGCCCTGACCGACCTGGCCGCGCGCTTCGGTCGTGGCCGCCAGCGCCTGGCGGTGGCCTTCGACGAGTCGGCCCCCGCCAGCCTCGACGACGCCGCCGTCGAACGTCTGCTCGCGAGCCTGCCCGGCGTCGACACCGTCCAGCGGACCGACCATCGCGAACCGATCGGCGATCTGGTCGGGTCGCTCTCCGTCGACCTCCGCGGCTGGCTCCTGACCCTCGGTGACGGTGTGGAGCCGGCGGCCGTCCGCCGGGAACTGCTGGCCCGGGTGGGGTCGGCCGGTCTGCCGCTCGCCGAGTTGCGGCTCGTCGTCCCGTCGCTCGGTGAGATCTACCGCGAGGCGGTCGGGCGCGAGACGCGGGCCGGGACCGAGTCGTCGGAGGCGGTCGCATGAAGGCCCTGCCGGCCGCCGCCGCGCCGCCGTCGGGCAAGGGCGGGACCGAGACCGGATCCGAAGCCGCCGTCGGCGTCCGGCCTCCACGTTGGGGTTGGACCGTCGTCGCCCGCAAGGAGCTCGCCGACCACCTCCACGGCGCCCGATCGCTCGTCTTGCTCATCGTCCTGGCCGTGGCGGCGCTGATCCCCCTCTACTTCGCCTCGGTCCGGATCCGGGATCTCGCCTCGGACGCCACCGGCCAGCCGGCGGTATTCCTCGCGCTGTTCACGCTCGGCTCGACGGACTTCCCGTTCCTTCGGGTGGACGTGTTCGTCGGCATCGTCGCGCCGCTGCTCGGCATCGCCTTCGGCTTCGACGCGATCAACCGCGAGCGGGCGGAGCGGACGCTGCCCCGGCTGCTCGCCCAGCCGATCCACCGCGACGACGTCATCAATGGCAAGTTCGCCGCCGCGCTCGCGATGATCGCCCTGATGCTCGTCGCCCTCACGGCGCTGATCGCCGGCTTCGGGCTGTTCCGGCTCGGGATCGTGCCGTCCTCTGCAGAAGTCATCCGGATCGCCATCTGGATCGTGATCACCACCGTCTACGTGGCGTTCTGGCTCGCCCTCGGGACCCTGCTCTCGGTCGTGTTCCGGCGGGCGGCGACCGCGGCGCTCATCGGCTTCGGGCTGTGGCTGATCGTGACGATCTTCGGCGACCTCATCACCTCGCTGGTCGGTTCGATCGTCGCCCCGGACACGAACGCCTCGGATGTGGGTGTCGCGCTCGCCGCGAACCAGACCCAGGAGTTCATCAGCCGGCTCCTGCCGAGCACGCTCTACCGCGAGGCGTCGATCGTGGTCCTGAACCCGTCGGTCACCCGGCTGTCGGTCCCGGTGACGATCGGCCAGCTCGACCAGGCCCAGCAGCAGATCCCGTCGCTGCTGTCGCTCGATCAGAGCCTGCTGCTGGCCTGGCCACAGGTCGTGGCGATCGTGGGTCTGACCGTGCTGCTCTTCGCCTTGGCCTACGTCGGGTTCCTGCGCCAGGAGGTCCGCGCCTGATCGTCGCCCGGTCGGGCGTCAGGCAGGTCGACGATCAGGAACGGCGTCCCGCGGCGACCGGCTCTTCCGCGCCGGCCACCCCGGTCGCGATCGCGCTGTCGGCCTCGCGCGCCGCCGCTTCCATCTCGGCCGGCGGGAGCTGCGCCCGATGGCCTTCGACGAGGCTCGGGATGAGCTCGGACCAGTTGTGGCCGACGACGCGGACGCGGACGCGCCACGCCCGCGCGACCGAGGTCTCGAGCAGCTGACGCTCGCGCACCCGCAGCGCCTCGTGATCGAGTCCCTCGAAGGCGATGAGCGGTGCGAACGCGGCGAACGGCGGGAAGGTGTACGCGTCATCGGTGTTCTCGAGGAGGCGGTCGATCGTGAGCGTGAAGTCCGGCTCTTCGGCGAGGGGCGGCGTGCCACGCTCCATGAGGACGATCGAATCGATCGGCGCGCGATCGGTCATGTCGCAGTCGATGAGCGACTGGACGTGGTACTTCGGTGGCGGGACGATGAGCTGGACCCAGGCGTTGATCGTCACGATCGGCACGTTCAACCGGCCGAGGGCGTGGCCAGCCGTCCGGCCGCTCTTGCTGTGGACCCGGCTCCGGATCGCGAGCATGAACCGGTCCGCTCGCGGCAGCGCCTGATCGTTGACCGCGCTCATCGTGTGCGAGCTCAGCGTCATCGGCTTGGGGTAGCTCAGGATCTCGGCGTCCGGGGTCAGGATCGCCATGTCGTCCGAGATGAAGCCCCAGCTGCGTTGCATGAGCAGGCGCAGGACGGTGCTCGTCTTCCCGGTGTCGGTCTGGGCCGACATGATGATCGCGCCGCGCTCGGCATCGATCGCGGCGCAATGGAGCAGGACGTAGCCGCGCGACACGAGCCAGAAGCGGAGGAGCGGTTCGACCATGTTCGTGTAGAGCACGTGGTGCGACCAGGTCAGCAGCCAGTTGGCGTCGAGCTCGACCCGCTCGTCGATCCGGACGTCGAACGCGGCCGACAGCGCGCCGAGATGCTCGCGGTAGCGGATCACGCCGTCGGCGCCCTTGGCCGTATTCACGTGGAGCCGCGGTCCCCCGCCGATCAGCTTGCGACTGATGACGATGTCCGGGTCGACCTTGTGGGTCACGTTGAACGACGCGAGCTCCGGGAGATGGACCGTCGAGGTGATCCGGACGATCCCGTGGACGTCGTACTGGTAGGCGCCGTCGATCGGCACCTGATCGCGTCGATCGCGACCGGCCCAGATCCAGTTGTCGGCGACGAGGTAGCGGACGCCGAAGGTCAAGCCGAGTGCGACGAGGTTCGAGATCAGGTAGTGGATGCCACCGACCTCGGTCAGGAAGTGGAGCGTCGGCAGTCGGATGACCTGGGTCACGAGGTTCAGCAGGTTGAACGTGAGGTAGCGCCAGAGCAGGTGACCGCCGACCTGGCGACCGCGGAAGACCCACAGCTCGATGAGGATGAAGTTGGTCAGGGTCGAGACCTGCGACGAGAGCAGGGCCGCCCACAGCAGCTGGCTCTCGCCCATCACCGTCACGAAGAAGTGGAGCGCGACTTCGTTGACGAAGATCCCGGAGATGCCGACGAGCGCGAATTTGCTCGGGCTGAGGAGGGTTCGGAAGAGGCGCTGGACCCGCGGCCGGCGGTGCCACCGTGTGGCGATCTGGGCGTTCGGCTCGGGCTGCGTCACAGATCCCTCGCTACGGTCGGGCGTCCGCGGCATCGTAATCGAGCCCCGAACGGAGCGTCAAACCGCGGAGCACAACGAAACGCCCGAAGGAACCAATCGGTCCGCCGGTCCGTTTCCGCCGATGCAAGCACCTGCGACTCGGTTCCTTCGCACCCCGGTCCGTAGTCGTCGCCGCCGATGCAAGCACCTGCGACGCCGCTTTCGGTCCGTCATGGCCCCTTCGGGCAAAAGCAACGATACGGGCGCTCGGGTCGCTCTGGCTATGGGCTTATCCACGAACTTGGCGGCTGAGCCCCTCATTCGGAGCGCGTTGTCCACGGTCCGTCCACGGACCCGACCGATCGGAGCGTGTGGCGCGAGTGGGCTCAGCGCTCCAGCGGCCAGACGGCCATACCTGACGGCGGCGCGGACCGTCACGCATGGTCCGGACCCGCGTCGATCGGTCGACCTGGCCCTGGACGCAGGCGGCGTCCTCGCCCGCGACCTCGGAGCGCCGTCAGCCGGGCCGGCAGACAAGGAAATGCCCGGAGGAACCGTCGATCTTCCACCGAGTCCCCCAGAGCAAGCTCCAGCGGTCTCAAGGCTTCAGTCCATCGGCCCCTTCGGGCAAGATCAACTATGACCGCCGGACCTCACCCCTGGCTACCGGCTTATCCACGACCTTCGCGCTTCCGACGCCGGATTCTCGGGGGTTTTCCACCGGTCATCCACGGTCAGCGGCGCGCCGCGCGCTCCGAAGCCCATGCCCGGCTGCAACAAGTCAGCGTCGTCGACCAGATCCATCGTCGTCATCGCTCCGCGCGGGCCCCGGCGACCGACGAACCGGGCGGAGGGATCGCCCGACGATGCACCGACTCGCATCACGGACGAATGTCCTGGGTGACGGTCGCGATCGGCAGGCTCGAAAGCCCCGAACGCCCCGAACGGCCCGAGACCGGGACCCCCGAACGGAGCGTCAAACCGCGGAGCACAACGAAACGCCCGAAGGAACCAATCGGTCCGCCGGTCCGTTTCCGCCGATGCAAGCACCTGCGACTCGGTTCCTTCGCACCCCGGTCCGTAGTCGTCGCCGCCGATGCAAGCACCTGCGACGCCGCTTTCGGTCCGTCATGGCCCCTTCGGGCAAAAGCAACGATACGGGCGCTCGGGTCGCTCTGGCTATGGGCTTATCCACGAACTTGGCGGCTGAGCCCCTCATTCGGAGCGCGTTGTCCACGGTCCGTCCACGGACCCGACCGATCGGAGCGTGTGGCGCAGCTGGGCTCAGCGCTCCAGCGGCCAGACGCGCCGGCCCGGCAGGTCGACCAGGCCGTCGTCATCGAGGCGCACCTCGCGGACCTCGGGAGCCACAGGGATGGACGGACCCTGTCCCGGCACGGACACGAGTCGCCACCGCCGCTCTTCGACCCGGCTGATATCCCACCCCGCCGGCTGCGGGTCCAGACGAGCGTCGATCCGGAGGACCGCCACCCGGACGGTCTCGCCGACGGCGACCGTGCCGGCCAGCGACCCGAGCGCGATCGCGGCCGCAGCCGGCGACGCGACCACGAACAGAGCGACGCCGGGGGCATCGGGGAAGCTCAGGTGTCGGATCGACGAGGGCGTCACGACGTTCCCGTGGAGGATGCCGTCCGCCACCGGGTGGAGGGTCAGCAGACCCGCCGCCGAGGACATCTCCAGGCGCGCCATGCGTCCGTCCGGCCCGGTCTCGAACAAGAGCGCCCAGGCCACGGCCTCCTGACGCATCGCGACCTCGCGCCAGCGGCGCCCGCGCCGACCGTCCGCCACCGACCAGGCGATCGACTCGCCGGACGGGAGGTCGACCCGCCCCCCGACCCGGAGGCTCGATGCCACGCTCAGGCCCGGCTCCGGGTGGCCCGGCCCGCGACCGCCTCGAGCTCACCGGCCAGCGCCGGCGCCACGCGACCCGTGATGTGCACGCCGTCGCCGCGGTAGTCGATGTCGACCGAGCCACGCTCGCGGACCCGGGCCAGCAGATCGCCGGCTGCGTACGGCAGGTCGAGATCGATGTCGACCCACAACGAGGCGAGGACCGTCGCCAGCTCGGTCCGGAGCGCATCGAGCCCGAACCCCGTCGCGGCGCTGATCGGCACCTCACCACCGACGATCGGCGACGGCACGCCCGGGCCCAGCGCACTCCCCAGCGCTCCCCCATCGATGAGGTCGACCTTGTTGAGCGCCACGAGGCGCGGCTTATCCCCCGCCCCGAGATCGTCGAGGACGGCCTGGACCGTCGATCGATGCTCGGCCGCGTGCCCATCGGCGGCATCGACGACCTCGAGCAGGACGTCGGCCCGGTTGACCTCCTCGAGGGTCGCCCGGAACGCGTCGACCAGCTGATGGGGCAGCTTGTGGATGAACCCCACCGTGTCGGTGATGACCGCGGTCTGACCGTCGCCGAGCTTGACCTGCCGGCTCGTCGGATCGAGCGTCGCGAACAGCTTGTCCTCGGCCCGGGCGACCTCGCTCCCGACGAGCGCGTTGAGCAGGGTCGACTTCCCCGAGTTCGTGTAGCCGACGATGCCGACGGTCGGCATCAATCGGCGATCGCGGCCGCGTGCGGCGGTGGCGCGCTGCTGGCGGATCTGCTCGACCCGCTCCTTCATCTTCTTGATCCGCTCGCGGATGATCCGACGGTCCGTCTCGAGCTGCGACTCGCCAGGCCCACGGGTGCCGATCCCACCGCCGGTCCGCGACAGGTGCGTCCAGAGCCTGGTGAGCCGCGGCAGCTGGTACTCGAGCTGGGCGAGCTCGACCTGGAGCCGGCCTTCGTGCGTCTGGGCGTGGAGGGCGAAGATGTCGAGGATGAGTCGCGAGCGGTCGATGACCTTGACCTTGAGGAGCTCTTCGAGCGCCCGCTGCTGACCCGGCGACAGCTCGTCGTCGGCGATGAGGAGATCGAAGCCCGTCTCGCTCTTGGCCGCGACGAGCTCCCCGGCCTTGCCCTTGCCGATGTACCAGTTCGGATCGATGTGGCGACGGTTCTGCCACTCGGCGCCGACCACCTCGGCTCCGGCCGTCGTCGCGAGACTCGCGAGCTCCGACAGCGAATCCTCGACGGGCCAGCCCGCATCGGCGCCCGTGTCGACCCCGACGAGGAACGCCTTCTCGACGGGCACGGTCAGGTCGATCATCGTCTTGGGCACCGCCGAAGGATAGCCCGTCCAGCCTGCGTCGCCCGTCGTGCCGGGTGGCTAGCGACTGTCGAGCAGCCGCTCCACGGTCTCGCGGGCCGGTCGGTCGGGATCGGCCGCGGCATCGAGCCAGACGATCTCCGGCTCGGCCCGGAACCACGTCCGCTGGCGCTTCGCGAACGCGATATTGCGTCGGATGTCGACCGCGATCGCCTCGTCCACCGAGCTCGTCCCGTCGAGCACGGTCCAGGCCTCGCGGTAGCCGATCGCCGAGAACGCCGGGAGCATGGGGTCGTACCGCTCGCGCAGCGCCGCAGCCTCGTCGAGCAGGCCACCGGCGAACTGGCCCGTGGCGCGCTCGGCGATCCACCGGGCGTGGATCGCGGGTGCGACGCCCAGACCGAGCCAGGCGATCGGCCCGGGGTACCCGCGCGGTTCGGGACGTGGCGCGTCGCCGACGATCTCGGCGATCTCGAGGGCGCGCACGACGCGTCGCGGGTTGCGGAGGTCGATCGTCGCGGCCTGTGCCGGCGCGAGCGCGACCAGGCGCTCGACGAGCGTGGGCAGACCTTCCGCCTCGAGCTCCGCGTCGATCCGACCACGGACGATCGGATCCGACGGCAGGTCTTCGGTCGCGAGCCCACGCCCGATGGTCCGCAGGTACAACCCGGTCCCGCCGACAAGGATCGCAAGCCCGGCACGTCCGGCGATCCCGCCGAGAGCCGAACGGGCGTGGTCCGCGTACAGCGCCACGTTGAATGGCTCGTCGGCAGCCACGAGGTCGAGGCCGTGGTGCGGGATCCGGGCCCGCTCCGCCGCGTCGACCTTGGCGGTCCCGACGTCGAGCCCGCGATAGACCTGGCGCGAGTCGGCGGAGACGATCTCCGCGTGCGTCCCCCGGTCACGCAGCCAGGCCGCGAGCCGCAATGACAGTCCCGTCTTGCCGGTCGCCGTCGCCCCGGCGATCACCAGGAGCGGCGGCAGCGACCCGCTCAAGGGAGGTGCGGCGACTCGCTCACGGAGGTCGGCTCGAGGCGACCGTGACTGCTGCGACCCACCGGACCCGCGCCCGTCTCCATCCATGCCGGCGGCACGAGGGTCGCCCGCAGCGAGTACGGACCGGCGTGCTCGACCCGAGCCTCGACGAGCTGGCCGACGAGGTCACCGCTGCGCTCGGACGGCGCCGGGAGATGGACCAGCTTGTGCTCGCGCGTCCGACCGGTGACCGTCGGACCCGCGGGGCCGTCGTGCGGCGCATCGTGGTCGTGGCTCCGCGCCGCTGATGTCCCGTCGACGAGTACCTCGACGGTCCGGCCGAGCCACGCCCGGTTGCGCTCGAGGCCGATCGCCTCCTGCAGCTCGAGCAGCTCGTTGAGTCGGCGCCGCTTGACGTCCGGTGGCACGTCGTCGGCGAGTCGGGCCGCCGGCGTGCCCGGTCGGACCGAGTACGCAGCGGCGAACACTTGGTCGTAACGGACGGCCCGAAGGACCTCCAGCGTCGCCTCGAACTGAGCCTCGGTCTCGCCGCAGAACCCGACGATGACGTCGGTCGAGATCGAGATCCCGGGGACGGCGGCACGGATGGCGGCCAGCCGTTCCTGGTAATGCGCGACGGTGTACTGGCGGCCCATCCGATGCAGGACCGTGTCGTCACCGGATTGGACCGGCAGATGGAGGTGCTCGCAGACCGACCGGCAGTCCGCCATCGCCGCGATCAGCCGATCCGACAGGTCCCATGGGTGCGAGGTCACGAAGCGAAGCCGAGGGATCGCCGGGATGCCGTCGGCGGTCCGGATGGCGTCGATCGCCCGGATGAGCTCGGCCAGATCGGGCCGCCGGCTCAGGTCGAGACGCCGGCCGGCCCAGCGCTCGGTGTCGATGTGGCCGAACCGCGCCTCGGCGGGCAGATCGTGGCCGTAGGAGTTGACGTTCTGGCCCAGCAGCGTGACCTCGCGGTAGCCGACCGCGGCGAGTGCCCGCGCCTCCGCGACGATGTCGTCGAACGGGCGGCTGCGCTCCGGACCGCGGCTGAACGGGACGATGCAGTACGTACAGGTCTTGTCGCAGCCGTAGACGATCGGCAGCCAGGCGCTCACCGCCGAACCGCGCGCCACGTTGCCCTCGGCCACGGCCGCTGCGCGCGACTCCGGCAGCCGATCCGCGGCACCGACGACCGTCCGGCCGACGAGCGCTGTCGAACCGACCGACCCGATGGCGCCCTGGGCCGAGGCCAGGCCGAGCCGATCCACGAGCTCGGGCTCCTCGTCGGGTCGCAGGAACACGTCGACGGCCGGATAGCGTCGGCGCAGTCCAGCCCGATCCGGTTCGCGGACGGAGCAGCCCGTGAGCACGACGCGCAGCCCCGGGCGGTCGGCCTTGAGCCGGGCGAGGTGGCCCTGGCGACCGATGACCTTCTGTTCAGCACCCTCGCGGATCGCGCAGGTGTTGATGACGACCAGGTCGGCCGTCTCGAGACTCGGCGCCTCGCCACAACCCGCGGCGAGCAAGCGACCGGCCATCTCCTCGGAGTCGCTCCGGTTCATCTGACAGCCGAGGGTCCAGATGTGGAACGACGGCAGCGCGCCCGAGTCGGGCAGGTACTCGCCGAGACGAGCGTCGTCGGGGGCGGTCGGACGGCGGGCGGCCGCATCCGGCGCCGACGGCGGGACGAGATCGAGGACCGGCAGTTCGCGACTCATCGGTTCGATCCGCTGCTCCTCGCTGCGGTCGGCGTCATCGGTCGATCGAGCGCCGCTGTGAGCCGATCGCCGACCTCCGGTGGGACCCACAGCTGGGCGTGGGAATCGGCATACGGCTCCGTGTCGCCATGGTAGTCCGACCCACCGGTCGGAACGAGTCCGAGGTCGTCCGCGACGGCACCGACCGACGCGACCGTCGCCCGATCGAAGGTCCGGTAGTAGACCTCGAGGCCGCCCAGTCCGGCGTCGGCGAGCTCTGCGACGATCGAACGACGATCGGCTGCCTCCGCGAAGTGGGCCAGCACCGGCAGCCCACCGGCCGCCCGGATGGCCGTGATCGCGCTGACCGGTCCGATCCCGTCGCGCGGCACATACGCGGGCCGGCCTCGGCCGAGGTACCGCGCGAAGCCGTCCTCGACGCTCGCGACGTGGCCCTTGGCCTGGAGCAATCGGGCGACGGTCGGCCGGCCCAGCGAGCGCGTGTCGTCGGCGTCGAGCTGAGCGGCGACGTCGTCTACGCTCAGTCCGAGGTCCCGGAGACGGTCGAGCGTTCGCTCGAACCGGACCCGGCGACGCGAGCGTTGCTCGACCAGCGTGGCCTCGAATGCGTCGTCGGTGGGATCGACGCCGAGGCCCAGGATGTGAAGCTCGCTCTCCCAGAGCTCGGGCAGGTCGCCCGTGAGGCAGTTGATCTCGACGCCGGGGAGAAGCACGAGGTCGGCGGGGAGTCCGGCCGGGTCGGCCGCCAGGTCGCGGTAGGCCGACAGGTCGTCGTGGTCGGTGATCGCGAGGAGCCGCACGCCGGCGTCTTCCGCGGCGCGCACGAGCGCCCGTGGTTCGAGCACGCCGTCGGATCGGACGGTGTGCGTGTGCAGATCGATCGACGACGGTGCCGGCGGGACGACCGGGTCGGTGGCGTCGTCGTGACGGCGGCGTGGCACCGCGCTCAGACCTCGACCAGCCGCTGGATCCGCTCGATCGCGAGCGCGCGGCCGGTCACGGGATCGATGTCGATCTGCGTGGCGTTGAGGATCACCGGCCCCTCGCCCACGGCGAACCGGGTCGGGAGGGCGTTGATGAACCGGGGCAGGACGGTCTTCGGGTCGAACCCGATCACGCTGTGGATCGGCCCGGTCATCCCGAGGTCGGTCTGGTAGGCCGTGCCACCGGGCAGGATCCGCTCGTCGGCCGTGACGATATGCGTGTGGGTCCCGACGACGGCACTCACTCGTCCGTCCAGGTACAGACCGAACGCGTTCTTCTCGCTCGTGAGCTCGCAGTGGAAGTCCACGAGCCGGACGGGCGGCAGGGCGTCGGCCGCCTCGTCTAGGAGCCGGTCGAACTCCGTGAACGGGTTCTCGATCGGCTGCATGAACGTCCGGCCCTGGAGGTTGATGACCGCGATGTCGGTCCCGTCCAGTGCCCCGTGGATCGTCCAGCCCCGCCCGGGCACGCCCGTTGTGCCGTAGTTGAGCGGCCGCAGGACCCGGTCCGAGGTCTCGAGGTACGGGTAGATCTCGCGTTTGTCCCAGATGTGGTTGCCGCTGGTGATGACGTCGACGCCGGCAGCGAACAACGACTCGGCGAGCGACGGGGTCAGGCCCATCCCACCGGCGAGGTTCTCCCCGTTGGCCGTCACGAAGTCGATCCCCCGCTGCTCGCGCAGGCCGGCGAGCGTCTGCTCGAGCGCGATCCGGCCCGGCTTGCCGATGAGATCGCCGACCATCAGGACGCGGCAGGCGCCAGCCGGGCGCGGCGCGTCGCCGTTCGCGGGGTTGCCGAGCCGCGTCCGGCCGGCGTGTGTCTGTCCGTCGTCGGTCACGGGCGAAGTCTAACGGGCGTCCGACCGGCGCCGGTCCGAGGCCTACGTGGGTCGAAGGCCACGGACCTCGAAGGTGGCGACCGGGCGGCCGAAGCCCTTGAGCTCGAGCTCGCCGACCGGTTCCGTATCGACGAGCTCGTCGACGGCGCCGAAGACGCGCTGGCTGATCAGGGTCTGGCCCGACCGGGCGGTGTCGCTCAGCCGCGAGGCGAGGTTCGTGACCGGGCCGAGCGCCCCGTAGTCGTAGCGCCCTTCATAGCCGATCCGACCGAGCGTCGCGTATCCGGCGGCGATCCCGATCCCGAGCCCGAGCTCGGTCCCGAGCTTCCGCCAGGCCGCGGCCAGGTCGGCGAAGCGTCGTTGCAGATCGAGCGCCATGCGGATCGCCGCGAGCTCGTGGCCCTCGACCGGAGCCGGATCGTTGAAGAAGGCCATGACGCCGTCGCCGGCGAAGTGCTCGAGCGTCCCGCCGTGTTCGGCGATCAGCTCGCCGACGACCGCGTGGTACGCGCGGAGCACGTCGAACAGCTCCTCCGGGGCGGCCGTCTCGACGAACGAGGTGAAACCCCGCAGGTCGCAGAACAGGACCGTCACGTAGGCGCGATGACCGGCCAGGAGCCGTTCGCCCTCCTGGCTCGACAGGAGGTCCGCGACCTGCGGGGAGACGAACCGTGACAGCTCGACCCGCTGGCGCTCGACAGCGTCGAACAGTCGGGCGTTCACCAGCGCGATCGCGGCCTGGTCGGCGAAGGTCCGGACCAGACCGATCTGTTCGTCCGTGAAGGGCGCCGGCTCCATCCGAGCGATCCCGATCGAACCGATCAACTCGCCCTCGACCACGATCGGAACGCCGAGCATCGCCCGGTAGCCGACGACCGCCTGGAGCGGCCAGGAATACTCGGGATCGGCGAGCACATCGACGATGTGGACGACGTCACCCGTCACGGCGACCCGCCCGGCCAATGTGGTTCGATCGCGCACGTGGGGATGGGCCTGCTCCCACTCGAGCTGATCGGGTGGGCCGCCGCCCAGGACGACCGCCCGGAACAGGTCCCCATCGGCCAGGTACATCGCGCCATGGTGGCCGGCCGACAGGCGCGTTGCGCCGTCCACGATCGCCCGGCAGACCGGTACGAAACCCTCGGAGCGGGCCATCGCCCGAAGGACATCACCGACCGCCCGCTGCTGCTCGCGCAGGCTCTCGACCTCGCGGGTGAGCTCCGCTCCGTTCAAGCCCCTGCCTCCGTTGGGACCGCCGTCACGGCGACGGCGACGTGAGCCGGTCCGGACTACTTGGCGTACTCGACGGCGCGGGTCTCGCGGATCACGGTGACCTTGATCTGGCCCGGGTAGGTCAGCTGCTCTTCGATCTTCTTCACGATGTCGCGGGCGAGCCGGGTCGCCGTGAGATCGTCGATCTCCTCGGGACGGACGAGGATCCGCACCTCGCGGCCCGCCTGGACGGCGAACGACCGCTCGACGCCGGCGAAGCTCTCGGCGATCGCCTGGAGATCCTCGAGCCGCTTGACGTAGGTGTCCATCGACTCGCCACGGGCGCCCGGTCGCGAGGCGCTGATGGCATCGGCGATCTGGACGATCGGCGCCTCGACACAGGCGTACTCGACCTCCTGGTGGTGGGCGGCGATCCCGTTGATCACCTTCATCGGCAGGTTGTGTCGCTGGGCGATCTGGGCCCCGATCGCGGCATGCGGGCCCTCGACCTCGTGGTCGACCGCCTTGCCGATGTCGTGCAGGAGGCCGCCCATCTTCGCGATCTGGACATCGGCCCCGACCTCGGCCGCGATGACCGCTGCCAACCGGCTGGTCTCGACCACGTGATTGAGCACGTTCTGACCGTAGCTCGTGCGGTACTTGAGTCGGCCGATGAGCTTGATGATCTCCGGCGGGAGCCCCGGAACGCCGGCGTCGTAGGCGGCCTGCTCGCCTGCCTGGCGGATCACGAGATCGACCTCGGCGCGTGCCTTGGCCACGACCTCCTCGATCCGACCGGGGTGGATCCGGCCGTCGCTGATGAGCTTGGTGATCGACAGCCGGGCGATCTCGCGCCGGACCGGGTCGAAGCCGCTGAGGACGACGGTCTCGGGCGTGTCGTCGATGATCAGGTCGACGCCGGTCGCCTGCTCGAGCGCCCGGATGTTGCGGCCCTCACGGCCGATGATCCGGCCCTTCATCTCGTCCGAGGGCAGGTGGATCACGGTCACGGTGTGCTCGGCCGTGTGGTCGGCCGCGACTCGCTGGATGGCGGTGACGATCACGTCGCGGGCCTTGTCGTTGGCGTCCTCGCGCGCGGCACGCTCGATCGCCCGGGCCAGCTTGACGGCGTCGTGCTCGGCCTCCTCGCGGACGGCCTCGAGCAGCATCGCCTTGGCATCGTCGCCGGACATCCCGCTCACCCGTTCGAGCGCCTCGACCTGCTCCTGGTGCGCTCGGGCGACCTCCTCGCGGGCGCGATCGATCTCGCGCTCGCGCTCCAGCAGCTTGCGGTCGCGCCCCTCGAGCATGTCGGCGCGCTGATCGAGCTGCTCATCGCGCTGGAGGAGTCGCCGCTCGAGGTTGGCGAGCTCGGTGCGCTTCGCGCGAGCCTCATCCTCGGCCTCGCGCTGGAGGCGGATCTTCTCCTCCTTGGCGTCGAGGATGAGGTCCTTCTGCTGGCTGCGGGCCTTCTCGATGATGAGTGCCGACTTCTCGTCGGCTTCCTTCATCGCCCGGCTCGGGAACAGGCCACGTGCGACGAATCCGAGTACGGCTCCGCCGGCGAGGGCCAGCAGGCCCACCGCCGCCACGACGAGCGGTTCCATCGTGTCTTCCTCCCGTCCGACCGTCACGGTCGAAGGTGTGTTCGATCAAGGGCTCCGGCTGGGCGACCGACGGAATGGGCGTCGCGCTCGGACCGGCATTCCCTGTTCGGCGCCGCAAGGGCCGCGGCGCAGCTACGTTCCTGTGCGTAGCCTACGGCCGGGTGGGACGGTGGGTCAACCGACCGCTCTCGGCGTCCCGGTCACGCCTCCGGGGCGACGAGTCCCGCGCTCAACCGGCTGCAGATCTCGGGATCGAACCCGTTGCGCGCGAGCAGGGCGTAGGCCCGCGCGCGGCGCTTGCGCGGATCCGTCACGCGTTCGAGATCGCGACGACGACGGTCGAGGAGACGCCGCGCGGCGGCCTCGTCTGGGTCGATCCCGTCGGTGACGTCATCGGTCGACGAGGTCGATCCCAGGCGATCGTCCGACGTGCCGGTCCGCCGCTCCGCGAGCACGGCCCCGATCACGGCCGGGTCGAGCCCGCGGAGTCGCAATTCACGCTTGAGTGCGATCTCGCCGCGCGGCCGGGCTCGGTCGCGCGACTCGACCCACTGGCGCGCGAACGCCTCGTCGTCGAGGATGCCGAGCGCCGACAGACGATCGATGGCGCCGGCGACGAGATCCGGCCGGTACCCGGCGTCGGCCAGCCGGCGGCGCGTCTCCTCGACCGATCGTGCCCGTGTCTCGAGGTAGCGGAGCGCAGCGGCGAGGACGACCTCCGGATCGTCGACGGCCGCCCGTCGTTCCCGCCGCTCGGCGTAGGTCTCCCGCGGCCGGCGTCGACCCCCGCTGGCGGCCGGCCCGTCCGTCACTCGGCCTCTTCGATGCCCTCGACCGGGACGACCACCTCGTCGATCCGGCCGCGGATGCGACGGTCGATCTCGGCGGCGATCTCCGGGTTGGCCTTGAGGAACTCCTTGGACGCCTCGCGACCCTGGCCGAGACGGGTCTCGTCGAAGGTGAACCAGGCGCCGGTCTTGTTGACGACGTCCATCGCCACGCCGACGTCGAGCAGGCCGCCCTCCTTGCTGATCCCCTCGCCGTACATCACGTCGAACTCGGCGACACGGAACGGCGGCGCGACCTTGTTCTTGACGACCTTGACCCGGACCCGGTTGCCGACCGACTCCGTACCGGTCTTGATCGTCTCGATCCGCCGGATGTCGAGCCGGACGCTGGCATAGAACTTCAGCGCACGGCCGCCCGGCGTCGTCTCGGGGTTCCCGAACATCACGCCGATCTTCTCGCGGAGCTGGTTCGTGAACACGAGCGACGTGTTCGAGCGGCTCACGGCACCGGTCAGCTTGCGCAGCGCCTGGCTCATCAGCCGGGCCTGGATCCCGACGAACGAGTCGCCCATCTCGCCCTCGATCTCGGCCCGCGGCACGAGCGCCGCCACCGAGTCGAGCACGACGCAGTCGACGCCACCGGAGCGGATCAGGGTCTCGGTGATCTCGAGCGCCTGCTCACCGGTATCGGGCTGGCTGACGAGGAGCTCGTCGACGTTCACACCGCAGGCGCGGGCGTAGCCCGGGTCGAGGGCGTGCTCGACGTCGATGAACGCTGCCACGCCGCCGCGCGCCTGCGCCTCGGCGATGACGTGCTGACAGACGGTCGTCTTGCCCGACGACTCGGGCCCGAAGATCTCGGTGATCCGACCACGCGGGATGCCGCCGACGCCGAGCGCGAGATCGAGGGCGATCGAGCCCGTCGGGATCGAGTCGACCGACTGGCGTTCAGCCGAGCCCAGCTTCATGATCGAGCCGCGCCCGAACTGCTTCTCGATGGCCAGGATCGCCGCGTCGACGGCTCGTGTCCGCTCCGCGACAGCCTTCTCGCCGTTGCGCTCGAGCTCCCGGTCCCCGGTGATCGTCATCGCTTCACGCTCCTGTCGTCATCCTTCGACGGAACGGCGCGATGGCGTCCGCTCGGTCGATCAGCTCTCGTCCGAAGACTCTTCGGGCTCCGGCTTGGGCTTGCGTGGCTTGCGGATCAGCTCGACGTTCTGCGGCGGATCCATCAGCGGCTGCAGCTTGGGCGCGCCCTTGTCCTTGGGCTTCTTCTTCGCTTCGCGGTGGGGACGATCCCGGGAACCCATCGACGAACCTCCGCGACGTGGCGAACGGTACGAGAAGGACCTTCACGCCGACTGCACGGCCGCTTCACCGGCGGTTACCCGGGCAGCGCGCGAGCGCAATTCCGGGAGTGCTCCGGGGAAGTCGCCGGCCCGCAATGCGGCACGGATCCTGACCATGAAGTCTAGGGTGAAGGTCAGGTTGTGACAAGTCGCGAGACGGTAGGCGAGCAGCTCCTTCGCGCGGAAGAGGTGCGCGATGTACGCCCGCGAGAACCGCCGGCAGGCGACGCACGGACAACCGTCCTGGATCGGCTCCGGATCGTCGAGGAAGCGCTGGTTGCGGAGGTTGAGCCGGCCCTCGGGGATCCAGACCTGACCGGTCCGGGCGACCCGTGCCGGGAGCACCGAGTCGAACAGGTCGACGCCGCGATGGACGGCCTCGAGCATGTCCGCGGGTGAGCCGAGCCCCATCAGATAGCGGACGCGCCGGTCGTCAGCGAGGGCGTCGATCGCCACGTCGATCGTGGCGTTGCGCTCGTCGGGTGTCTCATCGCCGGCCAGGCCACCGAGACACAGCCCGTCGAACGGCAGTGAGGCGATGAACCGGGCGCTCTCGGCCCGCAGATCCGGCTCCAGGCCGCCCTGGACGATCCCGAACAACGCCTGGTCCGGTCGGGCGTGCGCAGCGAGCGAGCGTTCGGCCCAGCGGTGCGTCCGCTCGGTCGCGACGGCGACGTCGGCCCGCGCGGTCGAGCCCGGCGGGACCGGCTGGTCGAACGCCACGGCGACGTCCGACCCGAGCGCCGCCTGGACGCCGATCGCGTGCTCCGGCGTGAACCGGTGGATCGACCCGTCGAGGTGGCTCCGGAACGTCACCCCGTCCTCGTCGACGACCCTGAGGTCGCCGAGCGAGACGACCTGGAACCCGCCGCTGTCGGTCAGGATCGGCCGATCCCAGCCCATGAACCGGTGGAGCCCGCCGAGGCGTTCGATGCGCTCGTGTCCGGGCCGCAGGTAGAGGTGATACGTGTTGGCCAGGATGATCGACGCCCCGACCTCGACCAGGTCGTCGGGATCGAGCGCCTTCACCGTCGCGTTCGTCCCGACGGGCATGAACTGCGGGGTCTCGATGTCGCCGTGGGGCAGCGACAGCCGACCGAGCCGGGCCCTGGTCGACCCGTCGTCCGGCGCCGGGGCGAGCAGCTCGAAGCGGGCGACCGTCCCGGCGCCGCCGTCGGTCACGATGGCTCCTCGACGCTCTCGAGCTCGGCGCCGTCCCACAGTGCCGGCATCTCGGGCTCTGGCTTCCGGCGCGGCGGGACCTCGTAGCCGAGCCGGCGAAGGTGGGCGCGGCCGCCTTCCGTGAGGATCCGGCCCTGCGGGGTGCGGTCGAGGAACCCGAGCCGCAGGAGGAAGGGCTCGTAGACGTCCTCGATCGTCTCGATCTCCTCGGACAGCACCGCCGCGAGGGCCGCGACCCCGACCGGTCCGCTCCCGAACTTCTGGGCGATCGCCGCCATCAGCTTGCGGTCCGTCGCGTCGAGACCCGCGTCGTCGATCTCCATCGCCTGGAGGGCGCCGTCGGCGGTCGACTCGTCGATCGTGCCGTCGCCGTTGACCTGGGCGTGGTCGCGGGTCCGCTTGAGGAGCCGGTTGACGACCCGCGGGGTGCCCCGGCCGCGCCGGGCGATCGCGTGCGCGGCCCCGCGGCTGACCTCGACCCCGAGGATCCCGGCCGACCGCTCGACGATCGCCGTCAGGTCCGCTTCCTCGTAGAAGTCGAGCCGGTAGGTGGCCCCGAACCGATCCCGGAGCGGGCTCGAGATCCGGCCCGCGCGGGTCGTCGCACCGACGATCGTGAATGGCTTGAGCGTCAGCCGGAGCGATCGCGCCGACGGCCCCTTGCCGATGAGGACGTCGAGGGCGTAGTCCTCCATCGCGGGGTAGAGGATCTCCTCGACGGCCCGGTTCAGGCGATGGATCTCGTCGATGAACAGGACGTCGTGCTCGTCGAGCGCGGTCAGGATGGCGGCCAGATCGCCGGCGCGTTCGATCGCGGGACCGCTCGTGTAGCGGACGTTCACCCCGAGCTCGCGGGCGATGATCGTGGCGAGGGTGGTCTTGCCAAGGCCGGGCGGGCCGTAGAGGAGGACATGGTCGGCCGCTTCTCCCCTGCCGCGGGCGGCTTCGAGCAGGACCGACAGGTTGGCCTTGACCTCACGTTGCCCGATGTACTCGTCCAGGCTGCGCGGTCGGAGGGTCCCTTCGACGGCCCGGTCGGCGTCGTCGAGCAGGTCGGCCGCGAGGATCCGTTCGGCGTCGTCCGTCATCGCCCGAACTCTACCACGACCGCGGGCCATTTCGCACGCCTGTTCTACATCCGGCGCCGGCCAGGACCGCTCTTGTACGGGAGATGTGCAGGCGCCACAATGTCTCGTGGCGGTGGCGGCCCACAATCGTCTGGGTGGCTCCACGAGGATGATGCTCCGATGAACTCGGCCATCAGGACCTTCCTCTTCGCCGACCTCCGCGATTACACGCGGTTCGCCGAAGAGCACGGGGCGGCAGCCGCCGCGGACCTCCTCGGTCGGTACCGCTCTCTCGTCCGTGATGCCGTCGCCAGCTTCGCGGGGGCCGAGATCAAAACCGAGGGCGACAGCTTCTACGTCGTCTTCGGGTCGGCCAGCGCCGCGATCGGATGCGCCCTCGCGATCGTCGAGGGTGCGGTCGCCGCATCGGCCCAGCGGTCGGATGCCCCGATCAAGGTGGGTATCGGCATCCACGCCGGGGAAACGGTCGAGGCGGATGGTGGCTTCGTCGGCTCGCCGGTCAACGTCGCAGCGCGCCTGTGTTCCCTGGCCGGACCGGGGAGGTCCTGGTCAGCGACACGGTGCGCACCCTGACCCAGGCGGTCGCCCCGGTCATGTTCGAGCCCCTGGGCCGCAAGAGCGTCAAGGGTCTGAGCGAGCCGATCGCGGTTTACTCCGTGGCAGCCGTCGCCGAAGGCTCAGATGCCTGGCAGTCCGGCGTGCGCTCGAGACGCGCTCGCCGTGCCCGACGCCGCGGCATCCTGCTGGGACTCGCCGGCCTTGCGGCATTCAGCACCGTCGCCGTCCTCGCCGTTGTCGCCCTGCGTCCGCCACCGTCACTGCCGCCTGGCCCCTGGACGATCGGCGTCGACCTGCCCTTGACGGGGCCACTGGGAGATGAGATCGGCCGTCCGATCGCCGACGCGGTCAAGCTCGCGATCGACGAGGCGAACGCCGCCGGCGACCTCGCCATCGACCTGCAGGTTGACGCCCGTGACCACGGAGCACCGGACCGGTACCCTGATTCCTATGACGTCGACCAGGCGATCACCAACGTCAACGCGTTGGTCGCCGACCCGCGCGTCATCGCCATCGTCGGCCCCCTCACCTCCGATGTCGCCGCTAAGCAGATACCGATCACAAACCAGGCCGGCCTGTTGCACTGCGGCCCGGCCACCACGAACCCTGGCCTGACCAAGCCTCGCGGCGGGGCGCTCGATCTTCGGGCGGCAGCTCCCGAGCGGATCAACTTCGTGCGATCCGCCCCGGCCGATGACATCCAGGGCAAGGCCGCGGCCTCCTTCCTGTTCAACGACCTGGGTGTGCGTCACCTCCTGGTGATCGAAGAGACGGAAGCCGACGGAGCGATCCCGGCGGGCAGCGTGAGCGAGGCGTTCGAGAAGCTCGGCGGAAACGTGACGAGGCGGAGCCTCAACCCCGGGGCGGCGGTGGAAACGGTGCTGGATCCCCTGACGCCGTCGACCGACCCTCCGACGGGTGTCTTCTACGGTGGTTTCGACACGGACCGGGCGGCCGAGGTCCGGAAGGCGATGACGGCTTCGGGGCACGGCAACCTCCCCTTCGTCGCCTGGGACTGGATCGGGGTAGACTCGAAGTTCATCAGCGCTGCAGGTCCAGGTGCGGTCGGCGCCTACGTGACCCACGCCGCATTCGCTCCCCCACGATCCACGTTCGTCGATCGGTACCGCGCGGCATACGGTCGCGAGCCGGGTGAATACGCATCGGCTGCATATGCCTGCGTGGAGGTCATCCTCGCGGCCCTGCGCGAGGTCGCCCAAACGGGTGCGAGCCCCGACACGCTGCGGGAGGCCGTGCGGGCCAGCGCGGTGGATCCGACCCGACGATACGAGACCGTTCTCGGCACGATCGGCTTCGACGCGAACGGCGACTCGCTCCAGCAGTTCGCCCAGGTCCTCCGGGCAGATCCAGGTGGCGCCGGAGGCACGCCGCCCGAGTGGGTCCTCGAGAAGGCCCAGGACTACGGCCCGGCGCCGTAGCGGCTGGGGCGGCTCCGCGCGGCCGTGCTCCCGGGCGACCGGAACGCCATTGAACCAAGCCTGGCCGGGTCCCACAATGCGGGCGGCATGACCGACACGACGGACGAGCCGCTTGCGACCTCGTCGACCGGGCTGAGCCGGTCGTCTCATACCCGATCGTCCGGGTCGCCGACGCGCGGCTTCCTGTTCGCCGACCTGCGCGACTACACCCGCTATGTCGAGGCCCACGGCGCGGTCGACGCGGCCGAGCTCCTCGTCCGCTATCGGGCGATCGTCCGCCAGGCGGTCGCCGAGCACGACGGCGCCGAGATCAAGACCGAGGGCGATAGCTTCTACGTCGTGTTCCAGGCGGTCAGCGCGGCGGTCCTGTGCGGCCTCGCGATCGTCGCCGCGGCGGGCCGGCTGACCGGTCCTGACGGCGAGGCCACTGCCGGCGATCCCGGTCGGGGTCGGCATCCACGCCGGGGAGACGATCGAGACGCCCGATGGTTACGTCGGCGCGGCGGTCAACATCGCCGCCCGGATCTGCGCCATCGCCAAGCCCGGTGAGGTCCTCGTCAGCGACACGGTCCGGGCACTGACCCAGACCGTCCTGCCGGTGTCGTTCACGTCGCGCGGCCGCCAGAAGCTCAAGGGCGTGACCGACCCGGTCGCGGTCTTCGCCGTGGTCGAGAGCGCCGACGCCTGGGCCGGGCTCGGCGGACGCCGGGTCCGCCGCCGGACGCTCGTCGCCGGGGCGCTGCTCCTGGCGGCGGTGCATCGTCGTCGGCGGCCTTCGCCTGGTATCAGGCTCCGACCATCGCCCGGGCTGCCAGCCGGACCCTGGACGATCGGGCTGGACATGCCGCTGAGCGGGAAGGCCGCCTACCGTGGAGAGCCGGTCAGGAACGCGGTCCAGCTCGCGATCGACGACGTCAACGCGACGGGCGGGGTCGGGGGGAGCCAGCTCGCACTCGACATCCGCGACGACGGCGGCGCGGCGCCGAAGAACCAGGATCCGGCGAAGGGGGTCCAGAACGTCACGGCGATGATCGCCCAGCCGAAGACCGTTCGCCGTCATCGGCCCCTGGGGATCGGCGGTGGCGTCGCAGGAGATCCCGGTCACGAATGCCGCCGGCATCCTCCAGTGCAGCCCGGCGGCGACCGACCAGGCGTTGACAAAGCCTCGCGACGGCGCCCTCGACCTTCGCGCGGCTCAGCCCGATCGGATCAATTTCATCCGGACGGCCCCGGCGGACGACATCCAGGGACCGGCGCTCGCCTCGTTCGTCTACCGCGACCTCGGGGCCAAGCGCACGCTGGTGATCGACGACGGCGACGCCGGCCGCGAGATCGCCGATGGCTTCAGCGTGGCCTACCAGAAGCTCGGCGGCGAGGTGGTGCATCGCACCTTGAACCAGGGAGCGGATCCGGCGAGCGTGCTCGATCCCCTGACTGGCCCAGACGCCCCCTCGGCAGTGTTCTTCGGTGGGTTCACGGAGACCGGGGCCCCGGGGGTTCGGAAGGCGATGGCGGACGCCGGCCATGGCGCGATCCCGTTCCTCAGCTGGGACGGCATCTCGGGTGGGACCGGTGCGGATGAGGGCTCCTTCCTCCAGGCGGCGGGACCCGCTGCCGCCGGGTCGTACTACTCGCACGCCACGTTCGCGCCACCGAAGGCCGACTTCGTCGAGCGCTATGTCGCGCGCTTCGGGGCCGAGCCCGACGAGTACACGGCGTCCGCCTACGCCTGCGCCCAGGTCGTCGTCGAGGGGTTGCGAGCCGTCGCGAAGATCGGTCCGAGCGCCGACGCGGTCCGCGAAGCCGTCCGCGCCTACACCGTCGATCCGACCCATCGCTACGAGACCGTCATCGGCAACCTCGGCTTCGACGCCAACGGCGACTCGCTCCAGCAATTCGTGACCTTCTATCGGGTCGATCCGTCGGCCGCCGGTGGCAAGGGCGACTGGGTCATCGCCAAGCAGCAGGACTACGGCCCGGCGCCGTAGGGCAGGATCGGCCGGAGGCAGATCCGGCGATCCGCTCCCCATTGAACCGGGACACCATCGAGATCCACAATGCTGATGGCATGACAGACGCCAAGGACGAGCCCGGATCCGCGTCCTCGATCGAGGCGGGATCGGCCGTACGCGCGCCGTCGACCGGTTCGCCGACCCGCGGCTTCCTGTTCGCCGACCTGCGCGACTACACCCGCTACCTCGAGACCCACGGCGCGGCCGATGCCGCCGAGCTGCTCGTGAGCTATCGGGCGATCGTCCGCCAAGCCGTCGCCGAGCACGATGGCGCCGAGATCAAGACCGAGGGTGACAGCTTCTACGTCGTGTTCCCGGCCGTCAGCGCGGCGGTCCTATGCGGCCTCGCGATCGTCCGCACCGCCGGCCCTCGATCCACCGATGCGGGCACGGCCGTGCCCTCGATCCCGGTGGGGATCGGGATCCACGCCGGCGAGACGATCGAGACTCCGGACGGATATGTCGGCACCGCGGTCAATGTCGCCGCACGGATCTGCGCGATCGCCAAGCCCGGCGAGGTCCTTGTCAGCGACACGGTTCGGATCCTGACCCAGACCGTCCTGCCTGTGTCTTTTGCATCCCGCGGCCGGCAGAAGCTCAAGGGCGTGACCGACCCAGTCGCCGTGTTCGCGGTAGCTGAGTCGTCGGGCGCCTGGGCGAGGCCCAAGAGTCGCTGGTTCAGACGCCGCCGCCCGTTGGCCATCGGAGCGCTGCTGATCTCGGGCGTCCTGGTCGCTGGGCTCTTCGCCTGGACCCAGCTCCGTCCAGCGACCGGTCTCCCGCCCGGCCCCTGGAAGATCGGGCTGGACATGCCCCTGACCGGCGACCTCGTGGACGCCGCCGCCCCTCTTGGCGATGCGGTCAAGCTTGCCATCGACGAGGTGAACCACGCAGGGGGCATCGGCGGCGCGCGGCTCGCGATCGAAGAAAGAGACAGCGGCGGCGGCCCCAATGGCGGCAGCCCGGAACGGGGCGCGGAGAACGTATCGACGCTGGTCTCGGATCCTCGTACCGTGGCCATGATCGGACCGTGGAAGTCCGAGGTCGCGGCGGCGGAGATCCCGATCACGAACGCGGCAGGGCTCCTCCAGTGCAGCCCGATCAATACGTATCCCCTGCTCACCAAGCCACGACTCGGAGCACTCGATCTTCGCAAGGATCATCCCGACCGGATCAACTACGTCCGCACGGCCCCGGCTGACGACATCCAGGGAACGGCCCTCGCCTCGTTCATCATCAACGACCTCCACGTGAGGAAGACCCTCGTCGTCGATGACGCCGAGGACGACCAGCTCACGGCGGATTACGTTCGCAGGATCGCGGACTGGTTCTCCGACGCCTACACGAAGCTAGGCGGCACCGTCGTGCGGGTGGCCCTCAACCAGGGTTCGGACCCGCAGTCGGTCCTCGATTCCCTCTCCGACGCCACGGATCCACCCGGGGCCGTCGTCTTTGGTGGCTTCGCGGGCACTGCCGCCCCGCTGCGGCAGGCGATGATCGCCCGCGGGCACGCCCAGGTCCCGTTTCTGAGCTGGGACTCCATCTACGACGGTTCGGGTCTCCAGGACGAGTCGTACATCCAACTAGCCGGCGAGTCCGCCGCGGGGACTTACGCGTCACATTCCTCGATCGGTCCACCGAAGCACGACTTCACCGACCGATACCGCGTCGCATACGGCCGCGAGCCGGACGAGTTCGCGGCCGCTGCTTACGCGTGCACCGAAGTCATCCTCGACGCCCTTCGGGCGGTTGCCGCCGCTGGCCCGCCGGCGGACGGGTTACGCGAGGCCGTGCGCGCGTACGCGGTCGACCCGAGCCATCGCTACGACACCGTGATCGGCACGCTGGGTTTCGACAAGAACGGCGACTCGCTCCAGCAATTCGTGACCTTCTATCGGGTCGATCCGTCGGCCGCCGGTGGCAAGGGCGACTGGGTCATCGCCAAGCAGCAGGACTACGGTCCCGCGCCATAGGGGTGGGCTCGGTCGCCGCGCTGCCTTCCGCCGCGGCTCAGTCGCGGACGAGCGTCCGCAGCGCCGCCTTCACCCGGTCCTCGAGACCGGCCGCTGAGGCGTCCGGCTCCGTGAGCGCCGCCCGCGCGGCGTCGCGCGCCTCGGTCAGCGAGTAGCCGAGCGCCTGGAGCGCGGCGACGACCTCGCCCTCGCCGGCACCGCCGGCCCCGGCCGCGGACCGCGCCGCGACACCCGCGGCGGCGACCTTCTCCTTGAGCTCGAAGATGATCCGCTCGGCGAGCTTCTTGCCGATCCCGGGGATGCTCACGAGCATCGCTTGATCCTGTTCGATGATCGCGAGCTGCAGGTCGGCGACCGGTCGGCTCCCGACGATCGCCAGTGCGACCTTCGGTCCGACCCCGGTCACGGTCAGGAGCAGCTCGAAGAAGCCCAGCTCGTCGCCCGACCGGAACCCGTAGAGCGCCTGCTGGTCCTCGCGGACGAGGTGGTGGGTGTAGAGCTTGAGCCGGCTCCCGGCCTGCGCCGTCGACACCACGGCGGGCGCAGCGAACACCCGGTAGCCGATGCCGCCGACATCGATCACCAGCGAATCGGCGGCGATCGCGCCGACCACGCCGTCGACCGACGCGATCATCGGCCCGCCTTGCGACCTGTGCCGGAGCCGCTCGCCGTGGCCTTCTCCCTGGCGATGGCCTCGCGGACGGCTCGGTCGAAGGCGGTCTCGCCACGGGTGATGGGTGCGATCGCGGATCGGTCGAGCACGCCTGCGCCAGCCGGCTCGCCGGCTCGCTCGCGATTGGCGACACAGATCGCGACCGCCAGGGCGTCGGCCGCGTCGTCCGGCGTCGGGACCGCATCGAGACCGAGGATCGTCGCAACCATCCGGCCGACCTGGTCCTTGTCCGCCGCCCCGTAGCCGGCGACGGCGACCTTCACCTCGTTGGGCGTGGCCTCGCGGACGGGCACGTCGTGCTGGGCCGCGGCGAGCAGGACGACGCCCCGGGCCTGACCGACCGCGAAGGCCGTCTGAGCGTTCTTGCTGAAGAACAGTCGCTCGACGCCCATCAGCGTCGGCCGGTGGGTCTCGATGAGCTCGGTCACCGCGTCGTGGATGATCCGGAGCCGCTCGCCGAGCGGAAGATCGGCGGAGGTCGTGACGCAGCCGACGTCGACCGCCCGCAGCCCGCCGTTCCGTTCCACGACCCCGTACCCGAGGGCCGCGGTCCCGGGATCGATCCCGAGGACGATCATCCGGCGACTTCGGCGAAGACTTCCTCTGGGATCTCGAAGTTGGCCGTCACCCGCTGGACGTCCTCGAGGTCTTCGAGCAGCTCCACCAGCCTCAGGGCCTGGCGGGCCTTGGCCTCGTCGAGCTCGACGGTCTGCTTCGCGATCATCGCCGACTCGGCCTCCTCGACGGCGACGCCGGCGCCCTCGAGCGCCTTGCGGACCGCCTCGAGATCGGCCGGCTCGGTGTAGATCTCGAGTGGGTCGCTGTCGGTGTCCACGTCAGCCGCACCGGCGTCGATCGCCGCCAACGCGATCTCGTCGGGGTCGCCCGAGGCGACGGTGATCAGCCCCCGCGGCTCGAACTGCCAGGCCACGGCGCCCGACCCGGCGAGCTGACCCCCGGCCTTCGCGAAGACCGAGCGGACCTCGGCGGCCGTCCGGTTCCGGTTGTCGGTCGCCGCCTCGACGAGGATCGCCACGCCGCCCGGCCCGTAGCCCTCGTAGACGATCTCCTCGTACTGCTCGCCGTCAGCCCCGCCGGTGGCCTTCTCGATCGTCCGCTTGATGTTGTCGGCGGGCATGTTGACCGAGCGGGCTTTCTCGATCGCCAGGCGCAAGCGGTAGTTGGCATCGGGGTCGCCGCCGCCCTGCCGGGCCGCCACGGAGATCTCCCGGGCGACCTTCGTGAAGAGGGCTCCGCGCTTGGCGTCGTTCGCGCCTTTCTGGCGCTTGATCGTGGACCATTTGGAGTGTCCGGACATCGCGGCGGAGTATAGCGGACTATCATGGCCGGACCGCCCCCGGCCCCCCGGATCGGGCTCGTCGCGACGCCCCGCCAGCCCTTGGTGGAGCGCCTGTCATCGAACCACGAGGACCCGTGCATGCCGACGAAGAGCGTTGACCTCGCCCACCTCCGGAGCGTCGTCCTGGCCGGTCACGCCGGCTCGGGCAAGACGACCCTGGCCGAGCACCTGCTGTTCAAGACGGGCGCCCTGGCGCGCCTGGGCAGGGTCGACGACGGCACGTCGGCGCTCGACTTCGAACCCGAGGAGCAGAAGCGCCGCGAGTCGCTCACGGCGGCGGTCGCCACGTTCGACGACGACGGCACGATCGTGACGCTGGTCGACACCCCGGGGTACCCGGACTTCGTCGCGGAGGTCATCTCCGGGATGGCCGCCTGCGACGGCGCGCTCCTCGTCGTCGATGCCACGGGCGGCGTCGAAGCCGGGCTCGAGACCGCGGTCGCCCAGGCCCGGTCGTGGGGTCGAGCCGCGGTCTTCTTCATCAACAAGAGCGATCGCGAGAACGCCGATCCGTCGGCCACGCTCGATGCGCTGCGCACCGCCTTCGGCCCGAAGATCGCCCCCCTCCAGGTCGCGATCGGTGCCGCCGAAACGTTCAGTGGCTACGTGGATCTCGTCCATCGCAAGGCCTGGCAATGGGACGGCAAGCAGGAGGTCGAGATCGACATCCCTGCCGAGCTCGAGGCCGAGGTCGCCACCCGACGCGACCAGCTGCTCGAGGCGGCGGCCGAGGCCGACGACGATGTCCTCACGAAGTACCTCGAAGGCGAGGAGATCACCGACCCCGAGCTCGAGGCCTGCCTGCGCAAGGGGGTCAAGGAGTCCGTCCTCGCCCCGGTCCTCGTCGGGAGCGCGGCGAAGGGCATCGGTCTACGCGGGCTGCTCGACGCGTTCATCCGATATCTGCCGTCGCCGGCCGACGAACCACCGGTCGCGGCCCGCGAGCCCAAGTCCGGCGACGAGATCCGGGTCGAGCCCGATCCGGCTGGTCCGCTCCTCGTCCGCGTGTTCAAGACGGCGGCCGACCCGTACGTCGGCCGGCTGACCTACCTGCGGGTCTACTCGGGCACGCTCCGCGGCCAGGGCCACGCCTGGAACGCCAACCGGGGCGAGGACGAGCGGATCGGCCAGCTCCTCCTGCTGCATGGCAAGGAGCAGGAGCCGATCGGCGAGCTCAAGGCCGGGCAGATCGGGGCGGTCGCCAAACTCACCGCGACCGAGACCGGCGACACGCTCACGGCCAAAGAGAAGCCGCTCGTCCTGTCCGAGATCCCGTTCCCCGAGCCGACGCTGTCCGTGGCGATCGAGCCGCAGACCAAGGCCGACCTCGACAAGATGGGCACGGCCCTGCAGCGGATGCTCGAGGAGGAGCCGAGCGCGAGGGTCGAGCGGGCGCCGACCGGCGAGCAGCTCCTCGTCGCCCTCGGCGAGGCCCATATCGCGGTCATCGCCGAACGACTCAAGCGCAAGTTCGGGGCCGCGATCGTGACCCGGACGCCGAAGGTCCCCTACCGGGAGACGATCCGGGGCAGGACCCAGGTCGAGGGCAAATACAAGAAGCAGACCGGCGGGCACGGGATGTTCGGGCACGTCTGGCTCGAGCTCGAGCCGAATCCGGGCGGTGGCATCGTGTTCACCGAACACGTCGTCGGCGGGTCGGTGCCGAAGGGCTTCTTCCCGGGCGTCGAGAAGGGCGTCCGGGAGGCCGCCGCCGAGGGCGTCCTGGCCGGCTACCCACTCAACGACTTCAAGGCGACGCTCTACGACGGCTCGTTCCACACCGTCGACTCGAACGAGCTGTCGTTCAAGATCGCCGCGTCGATGGCGCTCAAGAAGGGCGTCATGGACTGCAAGCCGGCGCTCCTCGAGCCGATCATGGCCGTGTCGGTGACCGTCCCCGAGGCGTACATGGGCGACGTCAACCGCGACCTCAACACCCGCCGGGGTCGGGTCCTCGGGATGGACACGGCCGGGAACGGGACCCAGGTCGTGTCGGCGCACGTGCCCCAGGCGGAGCTGTTCAGCTACGCGACCGAGCTGCGCTCACTGACCCATGGCCGGGGCGTGTTCCACGCGGAGGTCGACCACTACGAGGAGGTCCCGGCACACGTCGCCGAGAAGGTGATCGAGCAGCACCGCAAGGAGACCGAGGCCGCGGGTCACTGAGCCTGCGCCCGGTCGAGGGCACGGAGCGTCAGCGCCAGGTCGAGCTCCCCTTCGTACAGCGCCCGACCGACGATGGCCCCACGACAACCGGCCGACCGGGTCGCGAGGACGTCCCTGGTCGAACTGACCCCGCCCGAGGCTACGATCCGCCCACGGTCCAGATCGACGAGCGCCCGGAGCAGGTCCAGGTCCGGGCCCTCGAGCAGTCCGTCCCGGGCGATGGCCGTCACGACGAACGTCTCGACGCCCTCGTCCGCGATGCGAGTCAGCGCATCGGCGACGGGGATGCCGGGTGCGCCCGGTCGCCAGCCGTGACCGATGGCGACACCGTCCCGGACGTCGAGCGCCACGGCCACACGATCCGAGCCGTGGGACAAGACCATGCGGCCGGCGAAGCGAGGATCGCCGAGCGCCGCCGTGCCGAGTACGACGCGTCTCGCGCCGAGCTCCAGGACGCGCTCCACGCTGCGGTCGTCACGGAGGCCGCCGCCGACCTCGACCTTGACCGCGACTCCCACGCTCCGGATCACGTCCTGGATCGCCGCGGTCTGGACGGGCTCCCCCAGCCGCGCCCCGTCGAGATCGACGAGGTGGATCCAGGCCGCCCCGGCCTGGACGAACGCAGTCGGCGACGTCCTTGGGCTGCGTGCCGTAGACCGTCTCCCGGTCGTAGTCGCCCTGGACGAGCCGGACGACCTGCCCGCCCCGGAGATCGATCGCCGGGAGGAGGTCGAAGTTCGATGGTTCACCACGGTCACCGGACGGCTTGACGTCTACCATGCCAGCATTGTAGCGTTTTAGCACGCTACTACGCTAGTAGGGCAACGGAGCGAGGCGCGAGCCGCGAGGACAGGCGACGATGGCCACCGAACCGACCTGGTTGACCGATGACACGCGGGCCCTGTTGGGCGCGATCGTGAGCCTCGACGATGTCGATGAGGCGGCCGACTTCCTGCGCGACCTGTGCACCCTCGGTGAGCTCCGGGACATGAGCCAGCGCTGGGCGGTCGTCCGGTTGCTCGATGCCGGGCTGCACTACGGCGAGATCTCGAGGGCGACCGGTGCGAGTACCGCGACTATCACCCGGATCGCCTCGTGGCTGCACCACGGCGAGGGCGGCTATCGGCGGATGCTGGATCGCCTGGCCGAGCGGAGCGCCGCCGGGACCGACCCCTACCCGACGGGTGGCGAACGATGAGGGACCGCCTGCGCCTCGCCGTCCCGAACAAGGGCCGGCTCGTCGAACCCACGCTCGCCCTGCTCCACGACGCCGGTCTCATCTTCGAGGAACACGATAGGAGCCTCGTCGCCCGCGTCCAGAACATGGATCTCGACATCCTCTTCGTCCGCACGAACGACGTCATCGAGTTCGTCGGCGATGGTGTCGCCGATCTGGGTGTCACCGGGGTCGACCTCCTCACCGAGACCGGGTCGGATGTGCCCCTCGTGCGCGAGCTCGGCTATGGGCGCTGCCGACTGGCAGCCGCCGTCCCATCGGACTCGACGATCACCGCCGTCGAGGGCCTCCGGGGCGCCCGCGTGGCCACCGCTCACCCGAACACGACCCGGCGGTTCTTCGCCGAGCGGCGCATCGACGTCGATGTGATCCCGATCTCGGGAGCCGTCGAAGTCGCCCCGCGGCTCGGCCTCGCCGAGGCGATCGTCGACCTCGTGTCGACCGGGTCCACGCTCCAGATGAACGGGCTGCGGCCGATCGGCGACGTCCTGGCCTCGCAGGCGATCCTCGTGGCGAGCCCGGCGGCGCAGCGCGAACGGAGCGCCGACCTGGCCGCCATCGACACGATGCTCGCGGCCGTCCTCGCCGCCCGTGGCCGGAAGTATCTGATGATGAACGCGCCGGCGGCCAAGCTCGAGGAGCTCAGCGGGCTGCTGCCCGGACTCGAGTCGCCATCGGTGATCCCACTCACGCACTCGGGCATGATCGCGATCCACGCCGTCGTCGACGCCGACGCCGTCTGGAGCCTCCTCCCCCGTCTCAAGGCCGCCGGGGCGTCGGGCATCCTGGTCCTCCCGATCGAGAAGATCGTGGCATGAGCCCGACCCCGGTGACGATGAGCGACCCGACGGCCCCCGCGAGCTATTCCTGGGAGGCGACCAGCGAGGAGGTCGCGGACCGCTACGGCATCCCGATCGAGCAGGTCGTCCGGTTCGATCTGAACACGAGCCCGGCGCCGCCCGAGCTCGTCGCGAGGATCCTCGCCGCCGGCCGGTTCGAGACGAGCCTGTCCGAATACCCGCCCTCGGACTACCGCCGGCTCGGCGAGGCTGCGGCGTCCCGTTACGGCGTGCGCCCCGACGAGATCCTCGTCGGGGCCGGTGCGGACGAGATCCTCGACATCGCGGCCAAGACGTTCCTGCCCCCGGGCGGGACCGCCGTGATCCCAACGCCGTCGTACGCGATGTATCGCGTGCTCACCGAGCAGCGCGCGGCCCGGGTCCGGCCGGTCCCGCGGCTCGGTCCGGCGGCCGGCTACGCGATCGATCTCGGCCTCACCCGGACGATCGCCCGGGGGGCCGACCTCGTCTGGCTGTGCAGCCCGAACAACCCGACCGCACTCGCCGAACCGGACGGGGCGATCGCCGGACTGCTCACGGATCTGCTCGTCGACGCCGACCGGGACGGCCGCCCGGCGCCCGTCGTCGTCCTCGATGAGGCCTACGCGGAGTTCGTCGGGACGAGCCTCCTCCCGCTCCGGGCGGCGTACCCGGGTCTCATCGTCGTGCGGACGATGAGCAAGGCCTACGCGCTGGCCGGCTTGCGGGTGGGATTCGCGATCGCCTCACGACCGACGATCGCCGCGCTGGAGCCGTATCGGCCGCCTGGATCCGTGAGCACGGTGTCCGTGACGGTCGCGACCGAGATCCTCGGCGATCCCGACATCCTGACCACGGCGGTCGAGCGCGCGGAGCTCGAGCGTCGACGGCTGGCCGACGGCCTCGAAGCGGCTGGCTGGCGGCCGGGCCCGAGCGTCACGAACTTCCTGCTCGTCGCATTCGACAGCCCCGAGCGCGCCGCGGCGGCCGCTGACGGTCTCCTTCGCCGGGGTCTCGTGCCGCGGACCTTCCCCGAGACGCACCCGCTCGCGGATCACCTCCGTCTCACCGTGCGCTCGATCGAGGAGGACGATCGGCTCATCGCAGCGGTCGGCGAGATCGAAGCTCAGCTCGGAGGCACGACGCCATGACCACCCCGGCGTCCCAGGGCGTGACCGTCGTGACCGACCGCGTCGGCCGGTGCGTGAGCCTGACTCGGACGACTCGCGAGACCGACATCGGACTGACCCTCGACCTCGACGGGACCGGCAGCAGCGCGATCGCGACCGGCATCGGCTTCTACGACCACATGCTCGGTGCATTCGCCCATCACGGCCTCTTCGATCTCGAGATCCGGGCGACCGGCGACCTGGCCGTCGACGAGCACCACACGGTCGAGGACGTCGCGCTCGTGCTCGGCTCGGCGTTCGGCGAAGCGCTCGGCGACCGAGCCGGGATCGTCCGGTTCGGGGACGCTCGGGTGCCGATGGACGAAGCGCTCGCGAGCGCGGTCGTCGACGTCGGCGGTCGGCCCTACGCGGTCATCGAGCTACCGTTCCACGGCGAGCGGGTGGGCGAGCTGCCGCTCCAGCTCATCGAGCACGCCTTCGAAGCGTTCGCACGGACGTCGGGTACGAGCCTTCACGTGTCCGGCACGGGTCGCAACGACCACCACCTCGCGGAGGCCGCCTTCAAGGCGCTCGGCCGGGCGATGCGCGCCGCATGCGAGTCGGATCCCCGGCGGACCGGCGTCGCCTCGACGAAAGGCAGCCTCGGCTGATGACGCCTCTGCGAGTCGCGGTCGTGGACTACGGGGCCGGGAACATGGTCAGCATCGCCCGGGCGCTCGAGACCGTCGGCGTCACGGTCACGGTCGTCACGGCGCCGGCCGGGTTGCGCGACGCGGACGCCCTGGTCGTCCCCGGCGTCGGAGCTGCCGCCCCGGCGATGGCCCGCCTGCAGCGGGGCGGCCTCGTCGACCCGATCCGGACGTGGATCGACGACGGACGTCCGTTCCTCGGGATCTGCCTCGGTCTGCAGCTGCTGTACGAAGGCAGCGACGAGGACGATGCCGAGACGCTCGGCGTCCTGGGCGGCCGGACCGTGCTCCTGCGGGACGCCCCGACGCTCCCCCACATCGGCTGGAACCAGGTCGACCGCCGCCGCGCCCACCCGATCGTGGCCGGGATCCCCGACGGCGCCGACCTGTACTTCGTCCACTCGTTCGTCGTGGCCCCGACCGACCCGACCACGATCGTGGCCGAGACCACGCACGGGACCGCCTTTCCGAGCGTCGTCGCATCGGCGAACGTGATCGGGGTCCAGTTCCATCCCGAACGGAGCGGCGCCGACGGTCTTCGGATCCTGGCCGACTTCGCGCGGATCGCCTCGACCGGCGAGCCCGCCGTCGGATCCGCGCCGCCGGTCACGCCCCAGGGTCGGTCGGATGCGCCCAGCCCGTCGCTCGTCGGTGGTGACCGCTGATGCTCCGTCGCCGGGTGATCCCCTGTCTCGACGTGGCCGACGGCCGGGTCGTCAAGGGCACGCGCTTCGTCGATCTCGTCGACGAAGGCGATCCCGCCGAGCTCGCGGCCCGCTACGCCGCGGACGGTGCCGACGAGATCGTGTTCCTCGACATCAGCGCCGCACCGGAGGGGCGCGGGACCCTCCTCGAGGTCGTCGAGCGGACGGCGCGGAACGTATTCATCCCGCTGACCGTCGGGGGCGGAGTCCGCTCGGTCGACGATATGCGCGCGGTCCTGCGCGCCGGAGCCGACAAGGTCGGACTCAACACGGCCGCGGTCACGGATCCCGATCTCATCCGCCGCTGCGCCGCGCGGTTCGGGCGGCAGGCCGTCGTGGTCGCGATCGATGCGCGCGCCCGGACCGACGCCCCGGGCTGGGAGGTCCTCGTCCGAGGCGGCCGCGACACGACCGGGGTGGATGCGATCGCCTGGGCCGTCCGGGCGGTCGAGCTCGGGGCCGGCGAGCTGCTCGTGACCTCGATCGACCGCGACGGGACCCAGTCCGGCTTCGACATCGCCCTCCTCCGCGCGGTCGTCGACCGGGTCGGGGTGCCGGTCATCGCGTCGGGTGGCGCGGCCGGTCCGGCCGACTTCGTCACCGCCGTCCAGGCCGGCGGGGCGGACGCCGTCCTCGCCGCCTCGATCTTCCATCGCCGGATCCACGCGATCGCCGACGTCAAGGCGGCGATGGCCGCGGCTGGACTCCCGATCCGGGTCGCACGAGAGGCTGCGGCGTGAGCGCGATCGGCCATGGGACCGCCTCCGGCAAGGCCGCCTCGACCCGGTCGCGCCCCACCCTCGACGCCGGCGCCGTTCGGTACGGGTCGGGTGACGGTCTCGTCCCCGGGGTCGTCCAGGATGTCGCTGACGGCCGCGTCCTGATGGTCGCCTACCTCGATCCGGAGGCGCTCGCCGCGACGCTCGAGACCGGCTTCGTGCACTTCCACTCGCGATCGCGCGACCAGCTCTGGCGCAAGGGCGAGTCGAGCGGCAACGTCCTGTCCCTCCGCGGCATCGCGCTCGACTGCGACGGCGACGCCCTGCTCCTCAGCGTCGAACCCACCGGTCCGACCTGCCACCGAGGCACTCGGAGCTGCTTCGACCCCGACGCCGCAGGAGGTGGCACGGGATCCGATGCGACCCACGCCGCGTCCGACCTCGCGGCGGCCATCGTCAGCGGCCCGACCGAGGCGCAGGGCTTCGCCTGGCTCGAGCGCCTGTGGACGACGATCGCGGAACGGGTCGCGACACGGCCGGCGGGATCGTACACGGCTCGGCTGCTTGACGGCGGTGTCGATGCCGTCGGGCGCAAGGTCACCGAGGAGGCGACCGAGGTCCTGCTCGCCGCAAAGGACGATGCGACGGCGGAAGCGGGCGGTCGCGATCGATCCGCCACTCGCGTGGCGCTCGCCGGCGAGGCCGCGGACCTCGTCTATCACAGCCTCGTGCTGCTGGCCGAGCGCGGGCTCGCTCCGGCCGCCGTCATCGACGTCCTCAGGACGCGCCACTCGTCCTGACGGTCCGCCGATCCGCCCGGCGGGTCCGGGCTCAACCGGGATCGATCCGCGCCACCCGGTACGTCTTCTTGCCGCTGCGCAGGATCAGGTATCGCCCGGCGACGGGCGCCGGGATCGCCGCATCGACCCCGGACAGGCGCTGCTCGTTGATCGACACCCCGCCCTGACCGATCGCCCGACGGGCCTCGCTCGTCGAGGCGAACAGACCGGCCCTGACCGTCAGCGCGACCGGATCGGCGGCAAGATCGTCGGCGCTGAGGACCGCGTTCGGGAGTTGCTCGAACGCGAACGCGAGGGCCGCCTCGCCGAGCTCCGGCAGTCGCCGGCTGAAGACCGCCTCGCTGACCTCCTCGACCCGGGCGGCCACCTCCGCCCCGTGGACCCGCGCCGTGATGTCGTGCGCGAGCGCGCGCTGGACGAGCCGCCGCTCCGGGGCCGCGCCGGCCTCCGCCTCGAGCGCCTCGATCGCGCCACGATCCAGCAGCGTGAACAGCCGGATGAGCGCCCCGACCTTGACGTCGTCCGCGTCGAGCCAGAACTGGTAGAACGCGTAGGGCGACGTCCGGGCCGGATCGAGCCAGACGGATGTGCCCACGGCCGTCTTGCCGAACTTCTCACCGTTCGCCGCGAGCAGCAGCGGATAGGACAGGCCATGAGCCGGGTCGGCGCCCTCACGGCTGCCCTCGACCCGACGGATGAGCTCGAGGCCCGCGGTGATATTGCCCCACTGATCGGCGCCGCCGGTCTGGAGCTCGACGCCGAGCTCCTGATAGAGGTGCAGGAAGTCGGCGGCCTGGAGGAGCATGTAGCTGAACTCGGTGTACGACAGCCCGCTCTCGAGACGGAGCTGGACCGAGTCCTTGGCCAGCATGTAGGGGATCGTGAAGTGCTTGCCGACGTCGCGCAGGAACTCGAGCAGCCCGAACCGACCGAGCCAGTCGTGGTTGTCGACGACCCGCGCCTGGCCGCGGCCGGGGCTGAAGTCGAGGAAGTGCTCGAGCTGTGCCTGGATCGACGCCGTGTTCGCGATGACCTGGTCGCGACTCAGGAGGTTGCGTTCGGCCGATGTGCCCGACGGGTCGCCGATCATCCCCGTGCCGCCACCGACGACCACCACCGGCCGCCCGCCGTGGCGCTGCACGTGCATGAGTCCGAACACCGGCACGAGGTGCCCGACGTGGAGCGACGGCCCGCTCGGATCGAACCCGTTGTAGGCGTCGATCGGACCGCCCGACGCCAGCCGAGCCTCGAGACCGGGGGTCCGATCCTGGAGGAGTCCGCGCCAGCCGAGCTCGGCCAACAGCCCCGCCGGATCGGGGGCGCCCGTGCTCGGACCCGTCACAGCGGGCGCACGCGAGGCGTCTGAGCGCCCGGACCGGGGAGGAACCTGTCCATCTCCATTCCTATGCTATCGTGACTGGGACTCATGCAAACCAGCCTCGCGCGACGTCGGCGCCATCGTCGGAACGGTGGCCGACCGAAGGGTGGCGCGGCCTCCAAGGTCGCCATCGCGCTCCCTCTGTTCTTGTTCGGGACCTTCGTCCTGCTCGGTCTCGTCGGCGCGACTGCCGCGGTGGCCGGCTACGGCTATTACAGCCAGGGCCTCCAGGATCCGCGCGATCTCCTCACGAACCTCGACTTCGCCGAGGAGACGGTCGTCTACGACCGGACCGGCAAGATCGAGCTGGCTCGCTTCGGCCAGGTCAAGCGCGACGTCGTCACGTATGACCAGATCCCGCCGTGGCTCATCGATGCGACGACGGCGGTCGAGGACAAGACGTTCTGGGAGAACGCCGGCTTCGACCCGATCGGCATCGTCTCGGCGGCGATCGACACGGCCAGCGGCAACGAGCGCGGCGCATCGACGATCACCCAGCAGCTCGTCCGGGCCCGGCTGCTTCCGCCGAGCGCCTTCGAGGGTACCCGCTACGAGCGCAAGATCCGCGAGATCATCCAGTCGATCCGGCTGACCCAGGAGTATCCCGGGACCTCGGGCAAGGAAGCCATCATGGCGGCCTACCTCAACCAGAACTTCTACGGCAACCGGAGCTACGGGATCAAGGCCGCCGCCAAGAGCTACTTCGGCATCGACGACCTCTCGAAGCTGACGCTCGCCCAGGCCGCGGTCCTCGCCGGCATCCCGCAGTCGCCGACGACCTTCGACCTCGTCAAGAATGCCGAGGAGGCGTGTTCGGTCAAGGTCGCCGAGGGCGCCGACTGCCCGGCCGGCAAGACCCAGCTCGTCGTGCCTGACACGTCGGCGATCGTCGAACGACGCGACAAGATCCTCGACCTCATGAAGACCCGCTCGACCCTCACGGCCGGCCAGTTCACGGACGCCGACTACGAGGCCGCGAAGAAGGAGCCGGTCGTCCTCAACCCACCGACCGCGGCCAACTGGCTCGCCCCGCACTTCGTCTGGCAGGTCCGCCATCAGCTCGGCGTGATCCTGTGCGGCGAGGACCAGGCCGACACCTGCGAGAAGGTCGACACCGGCGGCTACAAGGTCATCACCTCGCTCGACTGGAAGCTCCAGAAGAAAGCCGAGAAGTGGGTCAAGGCCGCGGCGATCGCGCCGACCCGCAAGGACACTGCCGGGTACCTGCGGAGCATCGGAGTGTCGTACTCGTCGTGGATCCGCAACCTCAAGGGTCGCGGCATCTACAACGCCGCACTCGGCGCGGTCGACTACCGGACCGGCGAGATCCTCGCCTACGTCGGCAGCGGCTCGTACTACGAAAAGCCGCACGGCAAGAAGTTCCAGCCCCAGTACGACGTCCTCGGCGACGGCTGGCGGCAACCCGGGTCGGCCTTCAAGCCGATCAACTACCTGACGGGCATCGAGGACAAGACGATGACCGCCGCGACGATGTTCATGGACGTCACCACGAACTTCGGCGGCGGCTGGGCGCCGGGCGACGCCGACCTCCACGAGCGCGGACCCCTCCGGATGCGCCAGGCGATCCAGATGTCGCTGAACATCCCGGCCATCAAGGCGGCGCTCATCAACGGCCCCGACCACGTCTACGAGTTCGCGAAGCGGATGGGCATCCAGTGGAAGTCCACGAAGAACCCGGCCGGCGGATCGATCGGTATCGGGACCGTCGAGCTCCACTTCATCGACCTGATCAGCGCCTACGGCGCGATCGCCGACGGCGGCATGCTCATGCCGCGGACCGGGATCCTCAAGGTCGAGGACGGCGATGGCAAGGCGGTCTGGCCGGTCGCCGACAAGAAGCCGGTCGGCAAGCAGGCGATCAGCCCCCAGGGCGCCTGGATCATGCAGGACATCCTCCAGTCGAACACGGACCCGCACAGCAACCCGTGGTGGTCGCGCCGGGCTCTCTACTCGGGCGGCAAGCGTCGGCCGGCCGCGCTGAAGACCGGTACCACGAACAACGAGATCGACCTTGCTGCGATGGGCTTCGTCGCCCCGCCGAAGAACAAGAACGCGCCGGCGCTGGTCGTCGGGACGTGGATGGGCAACTCGGACAACAGCGCGCCACCGAACGGGACCGTCGCGCTCGAGACCGCCGCCAGCCTGTGGCAGGCGTTCTTCCAGGACGCGATGCGCGGCGAGCCGATCGCCCAGTTCGACGACAAGCCGAAGGGCCTCACGAAGGTCGGGGTCGATGCGAACAGCGGCATGCTCCCCGGACCGTTCACCCGGCGCAAGTTCACCGAGCTGTTCATCAACGGGACCGCGCCCAAGAAGGCCGACAACACGAAACAGGGCGTCGCGATCGACAAGGCGACCGGCAAGCTGTGGCAGGACGGCTGCCTCGGCCCGATGGTCACGAAGGGCTTCATGGACCTGTCGGGTGTCGACGCCGGCTGGCCGCAGTGGCAGAAGTACGATCGCGGCTGGGCGGCTCGCGCGGCGCGCGGCGTCGGCGTCCGCGGCGGGCCGAAGGGCACACCGACCGCCTACTTCGGGTTCGGCGGCTTCTTCCCGTTCGGCGCGACGTGGGGCGCGCCCTTCGCGCCCACGAAGAAGTGCCCGATCGGCGGACCGAGCCCGACCCCGCCCCCGACCGAGAGCCCGTTCCCGACCGGCAGCCTGCCGGCGGTCCCCGAGCCGACGAAGAAGCCGCGCATCCGAAGGACGATCGTCCTCACAGACTGACGATCGTCGCCCCGTCGCCACCCTCGCCGCGTTCACCCGGACGGAGGTCGCGGACGAGCGGGTTCGCCGCCGCGTTCGACCGGACGGCGTCCCGGAGAGCACCCGTTCCCAGGCCGTGGACGACCGTCACCTGGTCGAGGCCGGCCAGCGCCGCGTCGTCAAGGTAACGCCCGAGCAGATCGAGCGCCTCATCGACCCGGGCGCCGCGAAGGTCGAGCGACGAGGCCACGGACCGAGCCTGCTCGAGGCCGATCCCTGCCCCGCTACCGGTGCCGCGGTCGACGTCAGTCGACATGGTTGACGACGAACCTCCCGACCGCTTGGTCGTCCGCGACGAGCGCGCC
The DNA here is from genome assembly GCA_963783135.1 of uncultured Chloroflexia bacterium. Classification (GTDB taxonomy): domain Bacteria; phylum Chloroflexota; class Limnocylindria; order Limnocylindrales; family CSP1-4; genus Chersky-267. The sequence continues at coordinate 649,934 of CAWAMH010000007.1, forward strand.
CGGTGGGCGCTCATCAACGTCCGCTCGCTCGGCCAGATCGCGGCGAGGGTCTCGTCCCTGGGGACGCTCCGCTCGAGCCCGACCAGCGGCTCGAGGTCGGTCGCATCGACCGTGACCCGAAGCCCACCCGCCTCGAGCGTGATCCGCCGTCCGCCACGCTCCAGCGCGGAGACCCGGCCCTCCCAGCCCTGGCTCCGGCTGCGCGCGCGGTCGCCCAGCCGCCAGGACACCGGGACGGGCTCGGCGACGACGTCGGGTGCCGGAGCCTCCGCCTCGCTCGGCAGCTCGGCGAGCAGCGCCTCGGCGCCCTCGATCGCCGCATCGAGCGAGGGCGCGGTGACGGTCTCGCGCTCGAGCGCCCGGCGGGTCTCGCGGACCTCGTCGCGGAGCTCGGCCACGACCCGTTCCGCATCGGCTCGGGTCGCCCGGACCACCTCGTCCCGTTCCCGGCGCGCCGCCCGGCGCTCCTCCTGGGCCTGCCGGAGTGCGTCGATGGCGCGCGCTTCGGCGGCCCGGGCCCGTTCGAGCGCATCGCTCGTCTCGTCCTCGGCCGCCTTGAGCGAGGCGAGCGTGGCCTCGAAGGTCCGCTGGCTCTCGGTGAGCCGCGAGCGAGCGTCGGCGACGATCGGCGCCGGCAGCCCGAGCCGCTCGGCGATCGCGAACGCCTGACTGCCACCCGGCAACCCGATCGACAGTCGATACGTCGGGCTGAGCGTCTCGAGGTCGAACTCGACCGAGGCGTTCCGGGCCGCCGGAGTCGTGTGGGCGTAGGCCTTGAGCTCCGCGTAATGGGTGGTCGCGGCGATCAACGCGCCGGCCCGGACGAAGTGGTCGAGAAGCGCCTGGGCGAGCGCCGAGCCCTCGGTCGGGTCCGTCCCGGCGCCGAGCTCATCGAGCAGGACCAGCGTGTCCGGACCGGCCGCCTCGACGATCCGGGTGATCGACCGGAGATGGCCCGAGAACGTCGAGAGACTCTGGGCCACCGACTGTTCGTCGCCGATATCGGCGAAGACGTCCTGGAAGACCGGCAGCCGCGACCCGGCCTCGGCCGGGATGTGCAGCCCGGCCTGGTGCATGAGCGCGAGGAGGCCGAGCGTCCGAAGGGTCACGGTCTTGCCGCCGGTATTCGGACCGGTGACCACGAGCGCGGTGTAGCCGTCGCCCAGCCGGACATCGATCGGCACGACGCGGCCAGTCAGCCCCGGGTGACGCGCCCCGAGCAGGATGACCTCCGGCCGGTCTGCGGTCTCGGCCCGGGTCGCGTCCATCTCGGCCGCCAGGCGCGCCTTGGCGGCCCACAGGTCGAAGCGCGCGAGCGCGCCGAGCGACTCGCGCAGCTGGACGGCGTTCGCGGCGACGAGCGCCGACAGCTCGTCGAGGATCCGCTCGATCTCCTCGCGTTCGGCCGCCTGGGCCTCGCGCCAGGCGTTCCCGAGCTCGACCGCGACGAGCGGCTCGACGAACAGGGTCTGACCGCTGCCCGACGCGTCGTGGACGATGCCCTTGACCCGGCTGCGTGCCTCGGCCTTGACCGGGATCACGTAGCGGCCGTTCCGGAGCGTGACGAGCGGCTCCTGGAGCGCCCCGCTCGCCGTCTCGGTCTGGACAAGGGCCTCGAGGCGCCGGCGCAACCGGTCGTAGGCGATCCGCACCGCGGTCCGCAGCCCGCCGAGACGCGGCGACGCGCTGTCGAGCAGCTCGCCGACCGGGTCGAAGCTCCGCGCGAGCGTGCTTCTGAGCCCCGGCAGCGGGTGGAGCTCGCGTCCGAGGTCGCGCAGCAGCGGCCGCCGTTCATCGGCGAGCGCGGTCCCGAGCTGGGCGATGGCATCGAGCGTCTCGGCGATCTCGAGGAATGCTGCGGGATCGAGCCGCCCACCCCGGGCGGAGCGCTCGATCGCCGGTCCGATGTCGTGGGCCGAGCCGACGCCGACCATCGAGCGCTCGCCGAGCAGCTCGCGGACCTGGTCGGTCTCGTCGAGGCCGCGACCGACGAGCACGGCGTCGTCGGATGGTTGAAGGCTCTCGGCGAGGCGGCGACCGGGCGGGAAGCTCGTCGCAGCGGCGAGCCGGTCGCGGACCGCCGGGAACTCCAGCAGGACGATCGACTTGGCGTCCATCAGCGTGCGCCCCGTGGCCCCGACACGGACGGATGCCCGGCGATCGCGAGACGCCACGGGAGCTCGGTCCAGGGCGGGCCGGCGTAGCCGATCCCGATCCGCGGGGTCGCCCGGGTGTCGGCGTCCGGCACGGCGATCCCGGGCTCGAGCCGCAGGCGCGCCGCCGGATCGCACAGGTCCAGACCGGTGAGCGCCCGGTCGAGCCCGAACGCCGCCCCCACGAGTCCCGGGCCGGACGCGAGGCGGTCGTCAGGCACCCTGGCGAGCCGGGCGGCGATCGCAGCCATGGCGGCTGGGTCGTGTCGTGCACGCTTGAGACCGGCCTCGCGCCGGGTCCTGAGCGCCCGGGCTGCGTCTCGACCATCGGTCAGCTCGACGGCCCGGATGAGGACCGCGGCCGGCCGGCCTGCCGGCTCGGTGACCACGTTGAGACAGGTGTGCATGCCGTAGACAAGGTACAGGTATGCGTGGCCGGGCTCGCCGTACATGACGCCATTCCGCGCCGTCCGTCCGAACCGGGCGTGCGACGCACGGTCGCCCTCGCCGATGTACGCCTCGACCTCGACGATCCGGCCGGCGATCCGGCCGACCTCGGGGTCGTCGGCCACGAGCGCGGCCCCGAGCAGGGCGCGCGCTGCCGTCAGCGTCGGCGCCGCGAGGACGTCTCGGGCGAGCGTCCCCGACCGATCGAGCCGGTCCGGGATCAGGTCCGCGGGAAGAGGGCTTGGATGTCGGACGGCAGGAGCGGTCCGACCGCGGCCACGAGGAGCGGAATGAGCGTGTCGCGGAAGATCCCCACGACAGCCGAGGCGTTGATGATGTCCCAGATCTGCTTGAACACCTGGACGGTGTTCGCGCCGATCGCGACCGGCAAGCGGAAGTACGAGTCGAGGATCGCGATCACGCAGCCGATGATCAGCAGCGCCTGGACGATGCCGAGCACGCCACCGAGGACCTCGTCGAGGACCGGCGCCTTGGTGATGAGCGGGGCCGGCTTGTAGGTCATCTGGATGACGATCGTGCCGATCACCATGAAGACGATGAACAGGAACAGGAACGCCACCATGTACGAGTACTCGCGCGGGAACTGCGTCCAGTTGCTCGCCAGCCAGCTGCCGAGGGCGTCGCGCAGGTTCGCGGCGAGCAGGAACGAGAACAGGACCGCGACGATGCCGATCAGACGTCGGACGAGACCCTGGGCATAGCCGAGCAGGAACATGGCCACGATGAAGCCGATGACCAGCCAGTCGAATGCCGTGATGCTGGTGATCGTCTGGACGATATCCACTCGGTCTCCTAGAACGGTTCGCGACCCGCGTCGGGCAGAAGCCCGGGAGGGCGGCGCAAGGGTATCTCGTGACTTTCGGCGCGACAACCGGGCCGATGGTCACGTCCGGATGCGCGCTCCGAGCTCAGCCGCGAGGGCGGCGACGACCGATGTCAGGACCGGCTCGATATCCGGATCGGTGAGCGTCCGATCGGCCGACTGGAACACGAGACGCTCCGCGAGGCTCTTCTCGCCCGGACCGAGCGGCGACCCGCGGTAGACGTCGAACAGGCCGACGTCCACGAGGAACGGGCCTCCCGACGCTCGGATGACCGCCTCCACCGCCGCCACGGCGACGGCCTCCGGCACGATGACGGCGAGGTCGCGCTCGACGACGGGGTGACGCGAGATCGGGGCGACCCGGACCACCGGGAGCTGACCCGCGGTCAGGCCGGCGATCGACAGCTCCGCGACGATGAGCCGGTCGACCCGCAGCTCCCAGCGCTCGATCAGCGACGGGTGGAGCTCGCCGACGCGCCCGGCGAGGCCCACGCTGCCATCGGGACGCTCGGCGCGGACCGTCGCCGACCGGCCGGGGTGGAGGACGGGTTCGTCCGTCAGCGGGGCCCAGTCCAGCCGGCCGAGCCCCAGGCGCAGCCCGAGGAGTTCGACGAGCCCCTTGACGTCGTCGAGGTCGGCAGCCCGCGCCGGGCGGTCCCAGGCCTGGGGCTCGCGGGCGCCGGCCAGGGCGATCGCCAGCCGCCACCACTCCCGGGCGGTATCGCCGACGCGCCCGTAGCCCTTGCCGATCTCGTAGAGGGCGAGATCGTCGCGCCCGTGACGCACGTTCGTCGAGACGACGTCGGCGAGGCTCGCGAGAAGCCCCTGGCGGAGCACCGAGTGATCCGGTGAGAGCGGGTTCAGGACCGTCACGGTCCGGCCGCCGACCGTCGCCTCGCCGGCCGCGGCCACGTCGGGTCCGGTCCAGGCGAAGGTCTCCACATGGCGTGGCGACACGAGCGCGTGGCTCACGACCTCCGTGACGCCGGCCCCCACGAGCGTGGCCCGGACCGCATCGCGGAGCTCGAGCGGGCTCGGGCGCCAGGGCGGCGGGATGGTGTCGGGCAGGGTCGGCGGGATCTCCTCGTAACCGTGGACGCGCGCGACCTCTTCGACGATGTCCGCTTCGATGACCAGGTCGCGCCGCCACGAGGGGATCGTCGCGATCAACGCGGTCCCGGCTTCGGCCTCGAGCACGAGCGGGTCGCTGCCGCCGGCGACGTCGATCGGGACGGCAGCCGGCGCCGGCCGGGTCGCGATCCCGGCGCGGTCGAGGACGGCCTGCTGACCCTCGACGGCCAGGTCCAGCCCGAGGAGCCGCGCGACACGGGCCGGCCGGAACGCGACCTCGCGGTCGGACGGCTCGTCGGGCGCACTGTCGACGCGTCCCGCGCTCAGGGTCCCGCCGGCCCACTCGAGCACGAGCCGCGCGCACCGATCGGCCCCGATCCGGGCCAGATCGAGGGCCTGGCCCTTCTCGAACCGGAGACTCGCTTCCGAACGCAGTCCGTAGCGCTGGCCGGTCCGCCGGATGCTGACCGGATCGAAGATCGCCGACTCGATGATGACCTCGGTCGAGTCGGGGCCGATCTCCGACGCGACGCCGCCCATGATCCCGGCGATCGCGATCGCACCCTGCTCGTCGGCGATGACGAGGGTGTCGTCGGTCAATTCGCGCTCGATGTGGTCGAGCGTCTCGAGTCGCTCGCCCGGCTTCGCCCGACGGACGACGATCCGCCCGCCACGGACGGCCGCCGCGTCGAACGTGTGGATCGGCTTGCCGAGCTCGAGCATCACGTAGTTGCTCGCATCGACGACGTTGCTCACGGGGCGCATCCCGGCCGCGATGAGGCGCGCCTGCACGATCTGCGGCGACGGCCCGATCCGGACGTCGCTCACCCACCGGCCGACGAAGCGCGGACAGAGGTCGCGATCCAGCACCTCGACCTGCAGTCGGCTGTCGACGGATGGCCCCGAACCCTCGATGTCCGTCGGTGGCAGGCGCACCGGGGCGCCGGTCACGATCGAGATCTCCCGGGCGAGGCCCATGATCGACAGGGCGTCGCCACGGTTCGGTTTGACGTCGACATCGAGCACGACGTCGCCGTAGACGTCGGCCAGTGGCACGCCGAGCGGTGTCTCGGGCGGCAGGATGAGGATCCCGTCGGCGTCGCCGGTCAGCCCGAGCTCGTCGCCCGAGCAGAGCATCCCGTTGCTGACGACGCCCATCTTCTCGGTCCGCTCGATCCGCCGATCGCCCGGCAGGACCGCCCCGGGCAGCGCGACGGGCACCCGCTGGCCGGGGGCGATGTTCGTCGCCCCGCAGACGATCTCGATGGGCTCGCCGGACCCGACCGTGACACGGGTGAGGGACAGCCGATCGGCGCGCGGATGCTTGTCGACCGCGAGGAGCTCGCCGACGACGACGTTCCGCCAGTCGGTCCCCCGCCGGTCGATGCCCTTGACCTCCATCCCGAGCAGGGTGAGCCGTTCGGCGAGGCGCTCCGGCTCGAGCTCGACGTCGATGTAGTCGCGCAACCAGGACAGCGGCACCCTCACCAGAGCCGCTCCAGGAAACGTGTCGCAGGCAGATACGGAACCGAGGTCCTCATGGCGTCGCAACGATACCGTGGACCGTGGGCCGGCGCCGACGTCTGGACGGGCGCGATCGACCTCGCCATCAGGCGTCGGCGGGCGACTCGTGCATCCGCTGCGGTGCGGCAGCCGGCTGACGACTCACCAGGATCAAGGCACCCGCGGAGACGAACGCCAGGGCGACGGTTCCGAGCATGGCGATCGTCAGGCCGACCGACACCGAGAGGAAGCCCATCACCGGGGGATAGACGATCGAGCCGACGACCGCCGACCCGCTCAGGAAGCCAGACACCGCCGAGAGGCGCTCCGGGTATCGGTCGCCGGCCACGACCATGACCATCGGATAGACCGGCCCCGTGACGAACCCCGCGAGCGCGAACAGCGCGATCGAGACCGGCAGCGACGGGACCAGGATCGCGGCGAGGAGCGCGACCCCGGTCGCGGCCGCCGAGGCGATCGTGAACCGCGTGTGGTCGAACCGATCCGCCAGTCTCGACGCGGCCAGCCGACCGAGCGTGAGGCCGGCCCAGAACAGCGCGAGGGCCGTCGTCGCCTGGGTCAACGGCGCGGGCTCGAGGAACCGGACCAGCCAGCTCGAGACGCCGATCTCGCACGCGACATAGCAGGCGATCGCGATCGCAAGGAGCAGCAACGCCCTGGGCAGGCGCCGTCGACCCCCGGCCACCGCCACACGATCGGGGACGGCGCCGGGGACCGCAGCCCCATGTCGGCCCGACGGCATCGCGACGACTGCGAACAGGATCCCGACGACGATGGCCGCCACCCCGGTCCCGACAAGGATCCCCTGCCATGCGGCGCCGCCTTCGACGAGCCGGCCGACGACCAGGGGTGCCGTAAGCGCCCCGAGGCTGAAGCACACGTGAAGCAGGTTCATCGCCCGGCCGCGCTCGGTCTTGAACAGGTCGAGGAACAACCCGTTCACGCCTCCGTCGAGGGCCCCGACGCCGAGACCCGCGGGCATCGCTACGAGCAGGAAGACGGGCCACGATGGTGCCAGTCCCAGGGCGATCAACCCGGCCCCATGGAGTCCAGCCGCGAGCGAGAGCACGGTCCGCCGGCCGAGCCGCTCGGTCAGCAGCCCGCCCGTGACCGACCCGGCGGCATACAACAGGGCGTACAGGAAGTAGTAGACGCCCATCCCCGCGTCCGATTGATCGAACCCGGCCTCCACCGAGCGGATGAGCGACGGCACGAGCAGGCCGCTCCAGCCGATGAGGAGGAAGGCGGTGGCGCCGATGACTCCGGCCGCAGGCGGCCACCGGCGTGGCTGGTCGGTCACCGGCCGGATGCTATCGGGTCCGGCCAGTCGGGGAGGACCGCCACGACCTAACGGAACTGCTCCAGGAAGCGCAGGTCGTTCTCCATGAACAGGCGCAGGTCCGTGATGCCGTGCTTGAGCATCTTGATCCGCTCCGGGCCCATCCCGAAGGCGAACCCCTGGTAGCGCTCCGGATCCAGACCGCCGTTGCGGAGCACGACCGGGTGGACCATGCCGGCCCCGAGGATCGTCATCCAGCCGGTCCGGCCGCAGGCGGGGCAGCCAGGACCGCCGCAGACCAGGCACTCCACGTCGAACGCGACGGACGGCTCGGTGAACGGGTAGTAGCCCGGCCGGAAGCGGGTCTTGCGGCCCGGGCCGTACATCCCCCGGGCGAACTCATCGAGCAAGCCGCGCAGGTCCCCGAGCGTCGTGCCCTCGTCGACCATCAGCCCCTCGACCTGGAAGAACTCGAAGCCGTGCGACGCGTCGACGGCCTCGTACCGGAAGCAGCGGCCCGGCAGGAGCGCCCGGATCGGCGGCGGCGTCGACTGCATCACCCGGATCTGGCCGGGCGACGTGTGCGTCCGGAGCAGATACCCGGGCAGATCGACGTAGAGCGTGTCCCACAGGTCCCGGGCGGGATGGTCGGGCGGGATGTTCAGCATCTGGAAGTTCGTGACGTCGTCCTCGATCTCGGGCGACTCGTACACGACGAAGCCGAACTGGGCGAAGATCGCCGCGATCTCGGCCATCGCCTCGATGCTCGGATGGAGCGTCGCCCGGAGGACGGGTCGACCGGGGGTCGTGACATCGACGGCCTCGGCGGCGAGCCGAGCCTCCAGGGCTCCCGCGCCCAGGACCGCGCCACGCGCCTCGAAGGCCGCCTCGATCGCCAGGCGGATCGGGTTGGCGACGGCGCCGACCCGCGGACGATCCTCGGCCGGGAGCGCGCCGATCCCGCGCGAGACGGCGGTCAGCCGCCCCTTCTTGCCCAGGACCTCGATCTCGAGCGCCTGAAGGGCTGCGACGTCGGGCGCAGCCTCGATGGCAGCCAGCGACTCGTCCCGGAGGGTCTCCAGGTCGTGGGTCAGTTCGGCGAGGTCCACCTCGCGGGTCCTGGCGCCGGGATCAGGCGCTGCGGGCCGCCTCCGCGATCTTGCCGAACGTCGCGGCATCGCGGACGGCGAGGTCGGCGAGGATCTTCCGATCGATCTCGATGTCGGCGCGCTTCAGCCCGGAGATGAACGCGCCGTAGGTCAGCCCGTTCTGGCGAGCGGCAGCGTTGATCCGGACGATCCACAGCTCACGCATCTGGCGCTTCCGCTGCTTCCGGTCGCGGGTCGCGTAGGCGAGGGCGTGGAGGGTCGCCTCGCGGGCCGGCTTGATCAGGCGCGACTTCGTGCCCTTCCGGCCCTCGGAGGCGTTGAGCAGGCGCTTGTGGCGCTTGTGGGCCGTGACGCCCCGCTTGACTCGTGCCATGAGGTGGGTGTGCTCCTACTTGCCGAGATACGGAAGCAGGCGACGGACCTGCTTGGCGTGCTCGGTCCCGACCACCGTCTTGCCGGCATAGCGCCGCGTCCGGCGGGACGACTTGATCTCGAGATGGTGACCGCGCCAGCTGTTCACCCGGATCACCTTGCCGCTGCCGGTGATCCCGATGCGCTTGGCGGCCGCCTTGTGGGTCTTGATCTTCGGCACCCTGGCCTCACTCTCCTGCCGGCGCCGGGGCCTTGGCCTCGGGTTCGGTCGTCTTGCGTGTCCTGGCCGGCGCCCGCGCCGGCTTGCTTGATTCGCTCTTCGTGGTCGTCGCTGTCTTCGTGGTCGTCGCTGTCTTCGTGCTCGAGGCCCGGGCGGTCGTCGTCGCCGAGCGGGTCGTCGCCGCGGCCGGCGCTGCTGCTGTGACCTTCGCTGCCGGTGCCTTCGCCGGCGTCGCGGTCGGGGTCGGGGTCTTCACTGGGGCCGGTTCGGCCGGCACATCGTCGACCGCTTGCGCCGCCGCTGCCGGTGCTGTCGTCGTGGCGACCTCGGGGACGACGTCCGCTTGGGTCGGTCCCTCCGCCGGTACCACCTCCTGAGCGCTGACGGCGGCGGGAGCCGCCGTTGCCGGTGTCGGAGCCGCCTCGGCGGTCGTGGCAGCCGCCTCGACCGGTGCGCCGTCCTCGTCCTCGTGGCCGTGCTTCGTCGGATGCTCGACGACCTTCGGCTTGTGGATCGACGCCACCGTGATGTGCATCGATTTGCCTTCGAGGAGCGGCGCCCGTTCCACGACCCCGTGGTCCTTGATCTGCTCTGCGAACCTGGTCAGGAGGCTCCGGCCGATCTCCGGGTGGGTGAGCTCACGACCCCGGAACTGGACGGCGACCTTGATCCGGTCCCCCTCCTCGAGGAACTGGATCGCCCTGCGGACCTTCGTGTCGAAGTCGCCGATGCCGATCTTCGGCTTGAGGCGGACCTCCTTGAAGGTCACCGAGCGCTGCTTCCGCTTGGCCTCCTTCTCCCGCTTCGTGAGCTCGTACTTGTACTGTCCGAAGTCGAGGAACTTGACCACCGGCGGCGCAGCCATCGGCGCGACTTCGACGAGGTCGAGGCCCCGTTCCTGCGCCATCGCGAGAGCGTCTGGCGTCTGCATGACACCGAGCTGGGCTCCCTCTTCATCGACGACCCGGACCTGGGGGACACGGATCATCTGGTTGACGCGCAGGTCTCGGCTGATGGTCGACCCCTTCGAGCGTGTTCGGTTGACTCCGACGCTCGCACGGACACACCGCGGCCCGGGCGAGGTCGCAAGGCGGGAGGATAGCACAGGGGTTCTGAGAGCGGCAATCGAAGGTCCTCGATGGCGTGCCCCGCGGCCGGCCGGAGGTCTCCGCGACCTGACCGACGAACGTCAGTGAGCGGCCCGGACCAGTTCGAAGACCGGGGTCGGGGTCGGGAACCCACGCAACACTCGCTCGCCGGCCGGCTCGAACGTGAAGCCGTCGGAGGACCCGAGATCGCGGACGAGCCCCGACACGAGGATGTGGCCGGCCTCGGCGGCGGCGCAGATCCGGCTCGCCAGGTTCACGGTCGCACCGAACATGTCGTCGTTGTGATCGACCGGCTCGCCCGCGGCGATCCCGATCCTGACCCGCAGCTCGGGGCTGGCCCCTCCGGCCGTCCGGGCGTCGAACCCATCCTGGATGGCCGCGGAACACGCCAGACCGCTGGCGACGGCCGCGAACGACGCCATGATCCCGTCGCCGGTGTGCTTCACCTCGCGACCCTGGGCGGCGGCGAGAGCGCGCCGGATGATCAGGTCGTGCTCCGTCAGGAGGGCCAGGTAGGCGGGCTCACCGACAGCATGGAGCAGCGCCGTCGACCCCTGCAGGTCGGTGAAGAGGATGGTCCGGAAGGCGCTTTCGACCTGGCTGGCGTCGGCCGGCTCGCGGATCCGACCGAGGAAGCGCAGGACGTCGTCCTCGGAGACGCTGATGATCTCGTTCGCGATGAGGCCGTGGGACTCAGCGTGGACCGCCTGCATCTCGTCCGGGGCAGGCGCATCCGCGAGGCAGAACGCCGCGCCCTTGTCGACGTCGAACCAGTACGACAGGAACCGGACGCCGTGCTTGGCGGACGGCCCCAGATCCAGGACGTGGGCCTGCGCGACGGACTCGGCAGTCGCGCCACGCAGGTCGTGGCGGTCCATGTAGAGCGGCAGCGGTCCGTCCCTCCTCTAGGAGCGGGTCGTCATGGGACGCGCTCGGCGGCGTCACGGGCCAGCCGATCGGCCAGGGCGTCCCAGTCCTCCGCCGGCTGCTGATCGCCTGCCCGCGTGCGTGGCGCCGCGGTCCGAGCCTCGACCTCGCGGTCGCCGAGCACCAGCATGTACGGGACCTTCTGTTCCTGGGCCTGGCGGATCTTGTACTGCATCCGGTTGTCCGAATCGTCGACCTCGACACGCAGGCCACGTGCGGCCAGGACCCGGGCCAGCTCGCGGCCGGCGTCCACGTGTCGATCGGCGATCGGGATGACGACCGCCTGGACCGGGGCCAGCCAGAGCGGGAATGCTCCGGCGTAGTGCTCGACGAGGATCCCGATGAACCGCTCGAAGCTGCCGTAGATCGCGTAATGGATGACGACCGGCCGATCGACCCCCCCGTCGGCCGTCCGATACTCGAGATCGAACCGCTGCGGCAGCTGATAGTCGAGCTGGATCGTCGCCATCTGCCACTCCCGGCCGAGGGCATCCTCGATGAACACGTCGATCTTCGGTGCGTAGAACGCCCCGCCCGCCGGGTCGATCCGGTAGGCGATGCCGGCGCCATCGAGCGCCTCCGCGAGCTTGCCCTCGGCCATGTCCCAGAACTCATCCGTGCCCAGCCGCTTGTCGGGCCGGGTGGCGAGCTTGAACGTGGGCTCGAACCCGAACGGCTGGTACTGCCGGCGGACCAGGCTGAGTGCGAGGTTGACCTCCTCGATGACCTGATCGTCGCGGCACAGGACATGGCTGTCGTCCTGGGTCAGCTGGCGCACCCGGAACATCCCTGCGAGTGCACCGGTCCGCTCGTTGCGGAAGAGCCAGCTGTAATCCGCCAGCCGCATCGGCAGGTCGCGGTACGAGCGCACCTGGGTCTTGTAGATGAGCATCGACTCGGGGCAGTTCATCGGCTTGAGCCCCGACACGTGGTCACCATCCTCCAGGACGAACATGTTGTCCTGGTAGAGGGCCCAGTGACCGGAGGTCTGCCACAGCTCCTGGTGGACGACCGCCGGTGTGCGCACCTCGTCGAACCCGCCGGACTGGCGCACCTCGCGCGACCACGTCTCGAGGGCCCGCCACAGGACCATCCCGCGCGGGTGCCAGAACGGGGCGGCAGGCGACTCCGGATGGAAGCTGAACAGGTCGAGCTCGCGGCCGAGCCGCCGATGGTCGCGCTTCTTGGCCTCCGCCCGCCGCCAGAGATACTGGTCGAGCTCGTCCTGGGTCGACCAGACCGTGCCGTAGATGCGCTGGAGCATCGGGCGCGTCTCGCTGCCGCGCCAGTACGCCCCGGCGACGCTCAGCAGCTTGAACGGCCCGATCCGGCCGGTGCTCGCGACGTGCGGCCCCTTGCACAGGTCGCTGAACGGGCCGTGCTCATACGTCGAGACCGGTGGGAGCGGCTGACCCTCGGCCTCCGCGCGGGCCGCGAGGTCGTCGAGGATCTCGACCTTGTAGGGCTGGTCGTGCTCGACGAAGTAGGCCCGACCGGCGACCGGGTCGAGCTCGTGCCGCACGAACGGGTGGTCGGCCGAGACGCTCTCCGTCATCCGTGCCTCGATCGCCGCGAGATCGTCGGGGGTCAACGGCCGGGGCAGATCGAAGTCGTAATAGAAGCCGTCGTCGATGGCCGGTCCGATCCCGAGCTTCGTGCCCGGGAAGAGGTCCATCACGGCTTCGGCCATGACGTGCGCGGTCGAATGGCGCATCGCATCGAGGTCACTGTCCGCGCCGGCGTCGAGCAGCTCCTCGGCCGAGCCGCGATCGGGCGCGACGAAGTCGTCTGCCTCGTGCTGGTCGTCGCTGTCGTTCATCGTGGCCTCCGAGAATCAAGGAACCCCTCGTCCATCGACAGGACGAGAGGCTCGGCTCCCGCGGTCCCACCCGCCTTCACGCGCCCGGACCGTGCGATCCGCGCCTGCGTGCGCTCGTGCCGCGCTAACGGGCGGACCCCGGGCCGGTTCACCGGTCGCTCGCGGGTGGTGCCTTCCGGGGCGATCGTCGCGGCTCTCAGCGCTGCCGCGGCTCTCTGGTGGATCGTCGGACCCGGGAGCGTGTCCCGCTCATCGCGTTCGATATGGTGGGCGACACTGGGCTCGAACCAGTGACCTCTTGCATGTCAAGCAAGTGCTCTAACCAACTGAGCTAGCCGCCCATGCGGCGCGGTTCCGTCGCGCCGCCGGCCGATGATACCGCAGGGCTGTTCGGAGACGCCATGGAGGGCTGTGCCTTGGCCCCGGCTCCCACATCGAGCCCTTTCGCCCGGTCAGGACCGGAGTGGGTCGTCCGCGCGCCAGATGTAGGTCGGGTCGAGGTCGTGGCTACCGAGAGCGATGGCGAGCTCGCCGCCGTGATAGGCCTCGTGGGTCAGAAGGCGCTGCAGGATCGACGTCCGCGAGTGGATCTGGCGGACGTCGCCGTACGAGCGCTCGACCGTGTCGCTCATCATCTCGGGCGTCCAGCGGTCCAGGACCGAATCGATGATCGTGAACGTCGCCTCGAGCGCACCGACGACGTCCGCCGCGCTGCGCGCGTGATCGAGGGCATCCTCCCAGCCGTCGCCATCCGGGTCGGCGAATGGCGTGGTCTCGGCACCGGGCTCGCCGAGGATGTGGCACAGCCAGTAGACGCGTGTGCCGGCCACATGGCTCGCGATCGCCCAGACCGGCCAGTGCTCCGGGGCGGCGCGGAGCTCGAGCTGCTCGGGGGTGAGGTCCCGGATCGACTCGACGAGCCGCCGCTCGTATTGCGGCCAGCGGTCATAGAAGAGCCGGATCGTCATGCCCCCGATTCTACCGACGTGGAGCCGTCACCTGCGAGACGACCAGGGACTTGGGCGGCGTCCAGCTGATGGCGAGGATGCCCGCCGGCCCGTCGACGAACGCCAGGTCGGGATCCCCGATGCGAGTCGTCGACTTCGTCCAATCGGCGCCGTCCGAAGTGGTGTAGAGAGCCGGGTTGGGTGGCGGACCGGGTGGCCCGCCGGCACCGCCCGAAGAGGGCCTGTACCCGATGGCGAGCCACCCTTCCGAGGTCGGGACCCATGACCCGATCGCTGAGCGCGGAAATCGGGCACTGTCCCAGGCAGCGAGGTCCGTCGAGCGCAACACCTGCACCTCGGCCGGGTCATCACGGGCGATCGCCACCAACCACGACTCGCCGGCATCGTGCGGCGGAAGGGTGCTGACCACTCCGTACCCGATCGGCAACGTCCTGACCTTCGTCCAGTTCGATCCGTCCTCGGAGGCGACGAGAACGGCGGCGGCGGTGTCATCCGCTTGCGTGACGGCGAGGCGCCTCCCCTGCTGGTCGGTGCCGAGGAGGTGAAAGTACGCCTCGGCAGGTGCCGGGCCCGATGACACCTCATCCCACGTGAAGCCATCGGGCGATCGCCAGATCGACCACCGATCCTCCTGCCCAGACACCTTGACCTCGACACCGTCCGGAGTCGCCCAGGCTTCCTCGGACCACTCCATGCCGGAGGTCGGCGGGCCGAACGCTCCGGACCGCTGCCAGGATGTCCCGTCCGACGTCACCAGGGCGATGAGTCGATGTCGGTCGCACTCGGTGGCTGTCGGCGCCACGAGCGACGCGACGATCACCAGCTTGTCGTTGACGGCGGTGCCGTTGTAGACGCTCTGGAGGTTCGATCGAGCAGTCCACCCTGGACACGGCACGACCAGCGTCGAGTGGACGGTCCGTCGCCAGGCCCGACCGTCGGTCGAGAACCAGGTCGCGAAGGTCTCCTTGTCGTCGATCGTGCCGAAGGCGACGTACCCAGCGGCGAACGAGACGACCGTGGCGCCGTTCGGTGCCGAGAACTTGCCGATCTTCGTCAGCGTCACCGACGACGGTCCTGAAACGGCGGAAGGCGCGACGACGGGCGATGAGGTCGGTCTCCCAGTGGGCGATGCCTGGGACGGCGTGGTGGACCCGGCGGGCTCGGCGGAGGTCTCAGCCGATGGTCGGGGACCCAGACTCGGCGACACCGGCGGTACCGACGAGGGTGACGTACTCGCGCAACCTGCGAGCAAGGCGACGCACATCAGCAGCGATCTTCGGAAGCGGGACATTCGCAGGGATCTCATGGACAGCGGCTATGACGCTCTCAGCGGGCGCGCGTGACGACGTCCGATATCGGGTCGACCGGCATGACGTCCGCACGGCGATCCGGCTCGACCTGGACGGTGAGACCGTCACGCGCCGGCGGGCCCCGATTGCCGCGCGGTTCCACCGGGAAGTACGCTGCCAGCGTGACGCTTTCTGGACAGCCGACCGCCGAGCAGCACGCGCCGCCCCGCGGGATGGTGTGGATCCCGGGCGGGTCGTTCCGGATGGGCTCCGACCAGCATTACGCTGAAGAGCGGCCGGTCCACGAGGTGGCCGTCGACGGGTTCTGGATGGACGACCACACCGTCACCGTCAATGAGTTCCGCCGGTTCGTGAAGGCGACCGGCCACGTCAGCGTCGCGGAACGGCCGCTGGATCGTGCCGACTACCCCGACGCCGATCCCGACCTCCTCGTCCCGGGCTCGCTCGTGTTCCGGGCCACGCGGGGACCCGTCGACCTCGACGACTACCGGAACTGGTGGCATTGGGTCCCGGGCGCCCAGTGGCGCCGTCCCGAGGGGCCCGGAAGCACTCTTGATGGGCGCGATCGCCACCCGGTCACCCACGTCGCCTACGAGGATGCCAGCGCATACGCCGGGTGGGCCGGCAAGGCCCTCCCGACCGAGGCCGAGTGGGAGTTCGCGGCGCGCGGCGGCCTCGATGGAGCGGTCTACACCTGGGGTGACGAGTTCGCCCCGAAGGGCCGGATGATGGCCAACACCTGGCAGGGGGAATTCCCCTGGCAGAACCTGATGACGGATCGATACGCCGGGACCTCGCCGGTGCGATCGTTCCCGCCCAACGGATTCGGCCTGTTCGACATGGCGGGCAACGTCTGGGAGTGGACCACGGACTTCTACGCGCCGTCCCACCCCGAGGCGGAGATCCACGCCTGCTGCGGACCGTCCGGACCCCGGCTGAACCCGCGCGTGACGTCGCCCGATCAGTCGTACAACTTCGGCCAGCCTGGCGAGCAGTTCCCGCGGATGGTGGTCAAGGGCGGCTCCCACCTGTGCGCCCCGAACTACTGCCTCCGATACCGCCCCGCGGCACGCCAACCGCAGTCCGTGGACACGTCCATGGCCCATCTGGGCTTCCGCTGCATCGTGCGGCCGACCTGAT
Organism: uncultured Chloroflexia bacterium; assembly: GCA_963783135.1. Classification (GTDB taxonomy): domain Bacteria; phylum Chloroflexota; class Limnocylindria; order Limnocylindrales; family CSP1-4; genus Chersky-267. The sequence goes on from CAWAMH010000007.1 coordinate 666,226, forward strand.
CGGTCGCAACGACGGCGGGACTGGACGGCATCGGCGGGGACGCCTACGAGCGCCGGGCTCGAGGCGTCCCCGTGAGCGGCCCGGACGACTACGGGTTGGCGACGAACCAGACCGTGCCGACGTTCTGGCCGTTCGTCTGGCCGGCGGCCGTGTCACCGGCGAAGTAGTACAGCGGCGCGCCCTTGTAGGTCACTTGATCGGTGCCGTCGTCGCGCTTGATCGTGGCGAGGGCGCCGGTCACCCCATCGCCGGCCTTGAAGCTGTCACCAGCAGAGAGGACGAACGGCGGCCAGTTCGTCGCGCAGTCGCCGTTGCAGGAGCTCTTCCCGGGCGTCGTGTCCTTCTTGAAGATGTACAGGGTCTTCCCGTCCTCACCGGTCAGGAACGTGAGCGCTCCGGCCGTGGCGGACTTGACGTCGTAGACCTCGGCGGCGGCCGACGCCGGCGCGCTCGGGGCGACCGAGGCGGGTGCCTCCGAGGCCGGCGCCTGCGACGCGGGTGCCGCGGTCGGGGCGGTCGTGGGGGCGATGGTCGGGGCGGACGATGACCCCGAGCTCGAACAGGCCGCCACGAAGACGAACGTGGCGCCCGCCAGGGCGACGCCACGGACGAGACTGACTGGACGATCGAACGACAGCATCGGCGTGTCACTCCTCTCATCGCCGGATCCGGGCCGGCGCATGTGAGGCGATACGCCGATCGCGAGCCGCCGGTTCCCGCGGGTTCGCTCCGCTCGGTCGGTTCCGGCAAGATGGGCCGATGGACGCGACCGAGGGATACGCCCTGCTCGACATCGGCGACGAGCGTCGACTCGAGCGGTTCGGGTCACGTCGGCTGGACCGCCCGGCGCCGAGCGAGGGCGGCTTCGCCCGCCGGGACCCTGCGGCCTGGGACGGTGTCGAGGCGCGCTTCGAGCTCGACGGCGACGGTGGCGGTCGGTGGCTCGCGAGCGACGCGGATCACGGGACGCCGTGGGCCTGCCGCGTGGGCGACCTGACGTTCGAGCTGCGATTGGCACCATCGGGCCAGGTCGGCTGCTTTCCCGAGCAGGCGCCGAACTGGACCTGGATCGCCGGGCGCGTCGCGGAGGTCGTCGATCCCGGTTCGGGCATCGACGTGCTCCACCTGTTCGCCCACACCGGCGGGAGCACGTTCGCCGCTGCCTCGGCGGGCGCGCGCGTGGTCCACGTCGATGCCGGTCGACCGGCCATCGCCTGGGCGCGCCGGAACGCCGAGCTGAACGGTCTTGCGGACGCGCCCATCCGCTGGATCACCGAGGACGCGCTGCGGTTCACCGAGCGCGAGGCGCGACGAGCCCATCGCTACGCCGGTGTGATCCTCGACCCACCGAGCTTCGGCCACGACCCGGCCGGCCGGCCGTGGCGCCTCGGCTCGGATCTCCCGCGTCTGCTCGAGGCCTGTGTCGCCGTCCTGGCCGATGGCCCGGCCTTCGTCGTCCTGTCGGCCCATACCCCGGGATTCGGGGCCGACCGTCTCGGTGAGACGCTCGACCGGGCGCTCGGACCGGATGCGGGCGGGTCGGTCGAGGTCGACGAGCTCGCGATCCCGGCCGCCAGTGGCCGGCGGCTCGGGCTCGGGTCGGTGGCCCGGTGGCGGCGATGACCGACGGCGAGCGGATCCTGTCGAGCCCGTCGAACCCCCGGGTCCGGGCAGCGGCCGCGCTCCGCCAACGACGCGAACGCGAACAGACCGGCCGGATCCTCATCGACGGCGCCCGCGAGACGCTCCGCGCGCTCGAGGCCGGGGTGGAGATCGAGACGGTGTTCGTCTGCCCGGAGCGCTGTCGATCGACCGCCTGCGACGAGGTCCGGGCCCGGCTGGCTCCGGCCGACCCGCGCCTCGTGACCGTGACCGAGACCGCGCTCGCGAAGGTGGCCTTCGGCGATCGCGCGGACGGGGTCGTGGCCGTCGGGATCCGGCCGGATCTCGGCCTCGATCGGATCCCGGTCGGAGCCGAGGCGTTCCTCGTCGTGGTCGAGGCGGTCGAGAAACCGGGCAATCTCGGCGCGATCCTGCGCAGCGCCGACGGCGCCGGGGTCGACGGACTCATCGCGGCCGATCCGCGGACCGACCTGTTCAACCCCAACGCGATCCGGGCCAGTCTCGGGACGATCTTCTCGGTCCCGCTGGCGGCCGCCACCAGCGAGCGGGTGCGTGAACACCTCCTCGGCGCCGGCCTCCGGATCGTGGCCGCACGCGTCGACGCCGACACGCCGTACACCGCGACGGACCTGACCGGTCCGCTGGCGATCGTCCTCGGCAGCGAGGCGGATGGGCTCGGCCCTGCCTGGTCCGGACCGGACGTCGTCGGGATCCACCTGCCGATGCACGGGGTGGCCGATTCGCTCAACGTCTCTGCGGCCGCCGCGATCCTGCTCTACGAGGCCCGCCGTCAGCGCGACGCCTAGGCCTCGAAGACGACCTGACCGTCCATGAGCACGCACCGCGGGCGAGTCGTGCCGAGCGGTCCGCCGACCGCCACCGGTTCGGCGAACGCCGCGGCCGGGACGACGACCAGGTCGGCCCGATGACCTTCGGTCAGCCGGCCACGGTCCCCTTCCCCGGCCGACAGCGACGCGTCGACACACGCCGCGCGGAGCGCTCGGTCGAGCGTGAGCGCTTCGGCCGGTCCGAACGGCGGCGCGCCGGCCGGCCATGACGCCGCTGCCCGGGTCACCGCGACCTCGACGCCGGGCCACGGATCGATCGGCTCCACCGGAGCGTCGGTCCCGAACGGGAGCAGCGCGCCGGAATCGCTCAGGGAGCGCCACGGATAGCCCGACCGTTCGGCGCGGTCCCCCCACAGATGGCGGGCCTGTGCGGCATCGCTCCGCAGATGGACCGGCTGGACCGACGCGGCGATCCCGAGGCGCGCGAACCGGGCCAGGTCCACTGGGTCCACGAGCTGGACGTGCTCCACCCGCGGCCGCAACCGCCCGTCGCCGGGGTAGAAGTCCGCCGCGGCATGCGGCTCGAGCGCGTCAAGCGCGGCCCGCAGCGCGGCGTCCCCGATGGCGTGGATCTGCGTGACGATCCCGGCGCGAGCGGCGCGGGCCGCCAGCTCGGCCAGCTCGGCGGGCGTCGTGATGAAGATCCCGCGCTCGCGGCCGGGCTCGAGGGGTCGGTCCGCCTCGACGGTGAACGGTTCGAGCAGCGCGGCGGTCCGGGAACCGAGCGAGCCGTCTGCGAACAGCTTCTGCCAGCCGACCTTCGCCCGACCGGCCCGATCCGTTCCGAGATGCTGCCCGCTCCGAAGGCCACGTTCTGCAGCAGCCGCGATGGCCTCCTGGCGGAGGCAGGCGTGGACCCGGACGCGGAGCTCGCCGCGATCAGCCAGCCGCGCGTAGGCCTCGTAGGCCTCCGGCAAGGCGGTGCGTGGCGACAAGCCCCCCGGGTCGTGGACGGCGACGACGCCGAGCGACACCAGCGACCGCGCGAGCGCCGGGATCGCCGTGACGAGGGCATCGGCCGTCGGGGCCGGGATGATCGTCGAGACGAGCCGGGACGCCGCCTCATGGAGGATCCCGGTCGGTCGACCGTCGGGTGAGCGCCGGATCTCGCCCCCGTCAGGGTCCGGCGTCCCGGGCCCGACCCCTCCCGCCGCCATCGCTCCGGCGCTGACCCACAGCGAGTGGTGGTCGTGGGCCCACAGCGCGACGCGTCGACCCGGAGCCACGCGTTCGAGGGCATCGGACGTCGGCCAGCCGCCCCAGCGATCCGACTCCCAGCCGTGACCGAGCAACCAGGCCGACGGATCGAGGAGGGCCGCGTGCGCCGAGCCGATCCGTTGCAAGCCGGTCTCGAGCGTCGGCTCACCGGACAGGTCGACCTGGCTCGCCGAGATCGCCGCGTCGGCCAGGTGGAGGTGCGCATCGGTCAGCCCGGGCACGGCCACCTCGGCCGGGTCGAGGACCAGCCGACGGGTCTCGGGACCCAGCGAGCCCGAGCACGTCGTCGCGCCGACCGCTCGCCACGACGCGGCCGTCCCGGATGGCGATCGCCTCGACCCAGCCGAACCCCGTCGCGCCGGCGAGGCTGGCGATCCGACCTTCGACGATGAGCGCTGCGGTCTGCCCGCCGGGCCGGCTCACCGGCCCGTCGGTCCGACGATGAACCGAGCCAGCGCCTCGTCGCGCAGACCGGCACCGAGTCCGAGGGCGAGGGCGATCCTCGCCTTCGCGGCGGTGAGCGTGCCGGCCGGCATGGCCCCGGCCCGCAGCCACGTGGCGTTGCCGCCCGGGAACGCGTAGCGGCTCCCCGTCGCCCCGGACGGCGACCGACTCGCAAGGACGACCGGGATCCCGTCGGCCATCGCCTGCGCGGCAGCGGCGAGCAGCTCCGGAGACGTGTTCCCGGCGCCGGTCGCGGCGACGACCAGCCCCGCCGGTCCGAGCCGAGCGGCTGCGTCAAGGATCGACGCGTCCATCGCGACCGTCGCGGTCACGATGTGGATGGGCTCTGCGGCACGCTCCACGTTCACGACGGGCCGGCGGGCGTCGGCCGCGCGCTCGATCACCGCCCGTCCGGCGCGGACCGACCCGAGCCGGCCGGCGTTCAGGCTCCGGAACGTGTCGAGCGCCGAGGCGTGGGTCTTCGTCACGTCCGCGGCCGGCTCGATCGACCCCGCCAGCACGACCACGACCCCGACGCCTCGCAGGTCGTCCGACGCAGCGGCGACCACCGCATCTCGGAGGTTCGCCGGTCCGTCGTCGTCTGGCTGCGAGGCGTCGCGCATCGCCCCGGTGACGACGATCGGCTTGTCGGACCCGACGAGGAGGTCGAAGGCGAAGCTCGACTCCTCGATCGTGTCCGTGCCCTGGACGACGACGACCCCATCGACGCTCGGGTCGGCGACCCGGTCCCGGATCTGCGCCGCGATGTCGAGCAGGTCGGCGAACGTCCAGTGGCTCGCCGGCTTCCGGCCCCGATCGACCGCCTCGACCTTGGCGATCCGATCGAGCCCCGGCGTCCGGGCCAGGATCCCGGCGCCGTCGAGGGTCGGGACGACGCCGCCCGCCGCCGGGTCGACGACCATGCTGATCGTGCCGCCAGTGAAGATCACCGCGATCCGCTTCAGCTCTCCCACTCGGGCCGGCCACCTCCGACATGGGCCATCTTCTGATAGCGGACCCCGCCGCGATGGGTCACGAGCCGCCACAGCGCTCCGGGGATGGCCGCCAGCCAGACCGCGTTGAACAGCCCCACCCGGAGGGCACGACCGGCCCGTTCCTCCGGCCTGAGCGGGCCACCGTCGGGTCGCGTTTCCCAGCGGAGTGCGTCCCAGGCGAGCGCGCCGCCGGTCACGAGATAGGTCACCAGCAGCGCCGCAGCCGGACCCGGGCGCCCACGGACCACGGCCCCGACCAACGACCCGAGGATCGCCGGCGGCACCACGATCTGTCCGGCATAGGCCGCGAAGTCGACCTTGGCCGCGGGGCTCAGCTGGGGACTGGCAAGGACCGCCGGGGTGTGTTCCAGGATCCGACGCAAGCCGCCCTCCGCCCAGCGCAGGCGCTGTCGCCACAGCCCGTCGAGCGAACGGACGGGCTCCTCCCAGACCTCGACGTCGAGCGCCCAGGCGACGGCGATCCCGTAGGTCGCCGCGAGGCGGCTCGACAGGTCGAGATCCTCGGTGAGCGCCTCGGCTCGCCAGCCACCGACGCCGGCGAGCAGGTCGCGTCGGACGACGATCCCGTTGCCGCGGAGCTCCGAACAGCCGCCGAGACCCCAGCGACCGCGCTGGATCTCGCCGTCGAGCGTCTGCTCGTCGGCCTGGCAGCCGGCCAGCCAGTCCGACCCGGCCCCGAGCACCCGGCGACGGGCGGTGATCGCCCCAGCTCCGGCCTGGACGTACGTCGCCAGGCCGGACAGGAACCCGGGTGCGATCCGCGCGTCGGCGTCGAGGACGACGATCACGTCGCCCCGGCAGGCGTCCGGTTGGACGGCGGTGAGCGCGGCGCCCTTGCCGTCCGCCAGGTCGGGCCCCTCGCGCCGGACGATCCGCGTCACGGCCTCGATCCAGGCATGCCGGGCAGCGTCGAGGGCCGCCGGTCCGGTCCCGTCGGTCGAGCGATCGTCGATGATCACGAGCTCGAACCGCGGGGTGCCGTCCCCGTCGCGGTGATCCTGCGCCGCCACGTCACCGATCAGGTCGGGCAGCACGGCCGCCTCGTCGCGCGCGGCGACGAGGATCGTGAACGTCGGCACCGGCCCGTCGGGATCGAGCGGTTCAGCGCCGGGCAGGATCGGCGGACGGCGGCCGGCGGTCGCGAGCGGGATCACATAGGCGGTCGCCGCGAGAGCGGCCAGGCCCAGCCAGCGCCGGGTCCCTCCCCCGGCGACGAGGCCCGCGACGAACCCGCCGCCCAGGATCCCGAGGGACGCCGCTCGCCAGGCGGACGGCGTCGGGTCAGCCACCTTGGTCGATCGGCACGTCCATCGTCCCGGCCGGCCGGGTCACGACCGAGATGACGCCGACCAACGCGACGGCGACCCCCACGAACACGAGGACGACGGTGGTCCCGACGAAGTCCGAGATATAGCCGATGACGATGATCGGGACGAAGCTGGCGACCGACACGAGCATGTTGAGCACCCCGAAGACGCGCCCGCGGACCTCCTCGGGCAGCTCCTCCTGGAGGCCCGTCTGGGCCGGGATCGCGACGAGGGCGTAGGCGATCCCCGCCAGGAACCCGATCGCCACGACGACCGCCAGCAGCGAGACCATCCCGGACAGGTCGAGTGGGGTGGCGGCCTCGGCCCGTTGGAGGAATCGGCTGATCGGCCCCGCCGCGGCGAGTGCCGTCAGCAGCAGACCGAGGGCGACGAGACCGCCCTCCATCAGCCGCCGCCGAGGGAAATACTGGCTATAGCTGTTGAGCAGCAGGATCCCGGTGACGATGCCCATCCCGAGCGGCAGGACCACGATGACGAAGTCGGCCGGCGCCAGGCCCAGGGTCTCCTTGGCAAAGTCTTGGCCGAGCACCCCGAGCACGCCGATCAGCGAGGCGGTCACCCCGAGATAGATGATCGACCAGCTGACATTCCGGTGGACGCGGATGTAGCCGAGTCCCTCGCGCAGCTCGCCGAAGACCGAGGCCACCGCGCGCTCGGTATCGTGGACGGCGTCTCCGGCCGAGATGCCCGCGGTCGCCGGCAGGACGGACGGCAGGGTGATGACGAAGACCATCGCCACCAGGTACAGGACGGCGACGATCAGGATCAGCGTCTCGGGCCCGGCCAGCTTGACGACGAGCGGCCCGAGGAGCGCGAACCCGATCGCGAACGCGAAGTTCTGGGTGAACGTGAACAGTCCGTTGGCGGCGAGCAGCTGACGACGGGGCACGAGCTCGGGGATCATCGCCGCCTCGGCCGGGGCGAAGAACGTCGTGACCGTCGAGATCGCGATGTTGAGGATGAAGATGGCCGCGACGTTCTGGCCGGCCAGGTACACGAGGAAGAAGAAGATCGCCCGCAGCAGGTTGGTGACGATCAGGATGACCCGCCGGTCGAGCCGGTCGACGTAGACGCCGGCGACGGCCGAGAAGAAGACGGCCGGCGCCAGGAACGTCAGCAGCAGCAGGCTCACCGCCGAGTTCGAGTCGGTGGCCGAGAAGACGAGCACCGTCAGCCCGAAGACGACCATGTTGCCGCCGATCTGGGTCGCCAGCTGGGCGAGCCAGAGCAGCAGGAAGTTGCGGTTCTTGAGGACGGCCAGGGTGCCGCCGGCATCGGTCGGTCCCACTGCCTCGGCGTCATCGTCGGGACCGACGATCCGGCCATCGTCGGGTGGCGGGATCTCGAGCTCGAGCTGCTTGGTCGGTCGGGGTTGGGTCATCCGGGCCTGTCCCGGGGAACGGGACCGACGGCAGCGCTCAGCTCGGCGTCGCCCCGCCGTTCGAAGTCGACGAGCCGCCGCTCGACGCGCGGGCGATCGACGAGGACATGCCGGCCACAGGTCGTGCAGCGCAGGCCGAGATCCGCGCCGAGCCGGTCGACCAGCCACGTCGACCCACCACACGGATGCGCTCGCCGGAGCCGGATGACATCCCCCAGCCGGAAGACGACCGGCGGGCGCTCAGCCACGTCGAGACGGCCGGATCGTGCGGTCGGCGACGGCCGGACGGAGGGTCATCATCGGCCGGGAGGGTATCAGAGCCGCGGCGTCCCGTGCGTCGGAACCAGGTCCCGGGTCGTGCCCGGGATCGCTACGACGTCCACCGGGACCACGGTGATCTGGGCCTCGGGGAAGGTCGCGGTCAGCTGGGCGACGATGCCACCGGACCGGGTCAGCGAGCCGGTCAGCGAGGCTGAGTTGCCGAGCGCGGTGATCTCGAACGGGTCGGCGAGCGCGGTGTTCTCGACCGACAGCGCACCGGGCTCGCCGGCGACGATCGAACCGGCGACGACGCGGACATCGTCGACCGCCAGGGCCTCCGCGCCGGCGTTCCGGAGCTCGTTCAGCAGGTCCTCCACCCCCGCCCCGTTGATCGGGCCGGTCACGGTCACGCGGATCCCGGAACCGCTGACCGGCTCCAGCCCGGCCCATGTCCGGACCCGCCCGAGATCCAACCGGAGCTGGTCCACCGATGACTCGCCCCGGGCCTGCGCGCCCTGCAGGTCGTTCAGCTCGCCTTCGGTGGTCGCGATCTCCGCCCGGAGCTGATCGTTGCGCGTATTCAGGTTCGCCACGAGCTGGGTGAGCTCCTGGGCGGACAGCGCCTCCAGCCCGGACCCGAGCGACTGCGAGCGGAGCTGGATGACCACGAGGAGGCCCAGGATGAGCATCACCCCGGCGATCGTCAGCTGACTGCGTGGTTTGCGCATCTGCCGGCCCTAGGGACCCGGGCTCGCGCTCGGCGCGGGGGGCCGGGCGTAGCGCAGATTGATCGTCCCGGCGTAGGCCGGGATCGTGACGTCCTTCGGTTCGGCGAAGCTGACCTGGAGGCCGAACGCGTCGACCCGCGTCCGGACGAAGTCGCGGAACCCGACCGATCCGTTGACCTGGTCGAAGAGCCCAGCCGGCCCGATGGCCGAGACCTGGTACGGCGGTGACAGGTAGGCCGCATTGACGAGGACCGAGCCGCCGATGTCGATGATCGCGCTCGTCGAGGCGACACGCTCACCGTTCACCGCGACGGCTTCGGCTCCGGCCAGCCAGAGCTCCTCGACGACCGTCCGGACATCCCGCGCGGAGACGAGGTAGTCGGACGGATTGTCGCCCGGCGGGACCTGGTTCGACGAGTCGCCGAGCTGGAGGACGAGGCCGGGACCCTGGAGCGCGATGAGACCGGCCGCCACCCGGGCCTGACGGAGTCGATCCTCGAGATCCCGGACCAGCGCGGCGCTGCCCTGGCCCTGGGATTCGAGGGCCTGGATCCGGGTCCGGAGGTCGAGGAGCTTCTGCTTCAGCGTGTCCTGCTGCGACTGGAGCCCGCGAGCGGTCTCGACCAACGGGACCCGCTCCTGGCTCGCGTAGCGGACACGCGGCGCCTCGGTCCGAAGCTGGGCTGCGATGAGGAACCCGAGGGCGAGCAACGCCACCCCCAGGGTGATCTGCCAGCTGGCGATCGTCCCGAACCGGCCGATGTTCACGACGGCGCCTCCGGCCGAGCGCGCCGCGCCCGGACCACGAGACCGACGAACAGGGCGAGGATCCCGACGGTCAGGACGACGACGAACAGGGTCGCGGCCTCGTCCTGCCCCTCGATCGCGGGCACGGACGGACTCCCGGGTCGACTCGTCGGGCCGGTCACCGGCGGGAGGGGTCCGGAGGGGGCGTTCGGATCCTGGGCCCAGCCGGGAGGCAGGGGTCCGGCAGGACCGGCGACCGGCCCGACCGTGGTCGGCGTCTTGGCTCCGAGGTCCGCCAGCCAGCCGGCCTGGAACGTCGCCACATCGACGCCGATCCCGGCGTTGAACGCCTCATCGTCCGTCACCCCATCCGCGATAGGACCGGACGAGCTTGACGAGGGCCGGCTTGCCGTATGTCCGGACGAGATAGTCGACCGCCGAGACGCTCTCGCCGTAGGCCAGGGCGAACTGCTCACGAGTGGTCGGGAACTGCCCCGCGAGCCCGTCGAGCGGGATGATCGCGTCGCCCCGCACGGCATCCTCGGTCGTGGCCCGCCACGAGTCGGTGTAGCCCTCCGACAGATAGACCGCCAGTCCCTCGTTCAGCCAGCGCGGCGGGAAGTGATACGGGTTCTTCACCGCCGTGTCGAAGACGAGATGGGTCAGCTCGTGCGGCACGACCGTGTTCACCCAGGAAGCATCGATGTCGCCGGGGACGATCCGGGCGAACATCGTCCGGATGTCCGCGTGCGCCTCACCCCCGACGTTCTCGCGCGTCCCCGGCCCGAGGGCGTCGTAGAACGCGTCCTCGTCGGCGTACACGAAGAAGTCGACGGGCTCGGTCTCGGTCACGCCGAGGAGCGCAGCTGCCTTCTCGATCCCCTTCTCGCCGATCTCGAGTGCGCGCTGGCCGAACTCATCCGAGCCCTTGTACCAGTGGACGCGGACGATCGGACCCGCGGCCGTCTTCCAGTCGAACCGGGTGTCGGCGTAGAGGATCGACGCCTCCGGGCCGAGGCTCACGCTGCCGTCAGTGGCGGTCGCCCGCCACTGACCCGTGAACCGTGTGTTCGGGACGAGGTGGCCGTCCTTCTCGGCAAGCGTGTACGACAGGGTCGTCGGTCCGCAGCAGGGTGGGGTCGGCACGCTGAATGCCGTCGGTCCGAGCGATCCGGGCGCGGACAGGAGGAGCTCGACGCGACGGAGGTCGCCACTGCGGCGTGAACGGCTGCTCGAACGTGACGCCCTTGCCGAAGGCCGCGCTCGCCGTCGGGCTGCCGAACGCGCCGGCTGCCGCGAGCACGCCCGCCGGCGCGGCGGCGACGGCCACGAGCAGCGCCGCCATCGCGGCGACGGTCCGCATCGCCGTCACTGGCCGGACCAGGCCAGGCCGGCCAGCCGCAGGATCCCGAGGCCACTCTCGGTCGCGCCCAGCAGTCCGTCGCGGGCCAGGGCGTAGCCGGTGCCGTAGGACAGCGGCACGACCGGTACGTCGCGCTGGACGATCTCTTCGGCGCTGTCGAACGCCGCCCGGACCGTCGTCGGATCCGTCGCCGCGCCCGCGGCCGCGATCGCGGCGTCGAACTCCTTCGAGCTCCAGCGCCCGTAGTCGTTCGAGCTCCCGGTCGAGAGGAGGAGTCCGAGGAAGTCGTTCGGTCCGGGTAGTCGGCGACCCAGCCGAGCGACCAGAAGGCCGGCGGGTCGCTGGCCAGACGGTCGAAGAACGGGCCGAACTCGATCGTCTCGAACTTCACGTCGATGCCGAGCTCGCGCTTGAGCTCGGCGATGATCGCCTCGTCGTAGCCGGTCCCGCCGACCAGGGTCACCTCGGGGAACCCGGCGCCGCCCGGATAGCCGGCGGCAGCGAGCGCAGCCCGGGCCGCGTCCGGATCGTGCTTCGGGCCGAAGTCGCGATCGCTCCGGCCCGGGATACCGGGCGGGACCATGCTCGTCGCCGGGATCGCCGACGCCGGCCGACCCGAGCTCGACGATCCGCTTCCAGTCGACGGCCCAGGCGAACGCCTGACGGACCCGGACGTCATCGAACGGCGGCCGGCTCGTATCGAACCCGTAGTACGTGACAGCGGCGGAGGGGACGGTCCGGAGCGCCGGTCCGAGATCGCGGTCGTAGCGGATCCACTGGGCGTCGTAGTCGCCGATCGGGCTGTAGTCGATGTCGCCGTCCTGGAACGCCTGGACGGGACTCTTGCCGGCGAGGGTGGTCAGCAGATGGACGGTGCCGATCGCGGGCCGGCCGGCCCAGTAGCGGTCGTTGGCCGCGAGCGTGAGCTCGGTGTCGGTCGCCTTCTGCAGCACGTAGGCGCCGCTGCCGACGAACCCGGCGCCGGGGCGCAGCGCCGCGCCGCCCCCGTCGATGCCGGGCGGGACGACCGCGAACGTCGGGCCGGACACGATCGAGGGGAAGTCCGCGGCCGGTCGATCGAGCCGGACCTCGACGGTATCGCCGGACGCCCGCAGGCCGACGGTCGCCGGATCCGACGACCGACCATGGAGATACGCCTGTGGCACCGTCGACGTCGGCCATCAGCGAGGCCAGCGGCGACGGCCGCTTCGGATCGACGATCCGGAGCCAGCTCCGGACGACATCCTCGGCCCCGAGCGGAGAGCCGTCGGAGAACGTCAGGCCGGGGCGAAGGTGGAAGACGATCCGTTTGCCGCCGTCCAGGATGTCCCACGACTCGGCCAGGGCCGGCCGGACGGTCAGGCTCGGGTCGATCGCGGTCAGCGACTCGAACAGCTGGGCCCCGACCCGTGCGCTGCCGATATCGCCCTGCAGCGCGGGATCGAGGTCGGTCGGCTTGCCGCTGAGGATCGTGACCTCGTCCTTGGCGGCTGCCGCGACGGTCGCAGGGGTCACGGGCGACGGCATTCCGCCGAGGAGCCCGACGGCGGCGATCGCCAGCGCCCCAAGCAGGACCGGGAGGCGCCCGACCGAGGAGCGGCGATGCGGTCGGCCCCTCGAGCGGCGCATGGCCCGAGTGTATCCCGTCAGGTGCCGCTGAGCCCCCGAGCGGGCTGGCCGGCGACGAGCAGGTCGCGTCGTCGTCCGAATCGATCGATGACCCGATAGAAGTCGCGCTTCGCGTCGCGGCCCGCCGGATCGGTCGCCGCCCGTGGATCCTCCGACGTCTCGTGGCGGACGATCGGCGTCTCCGCGAGCCGCACGGCCCGTCGCGGGGGCGCGTCCTCGCCGTCGTCACGGAGGACGAGACTCCACCACCTCGCGAGGTGCTCGGGCGTCTGGAACCGCTCATCGAGCGGCCCTCGGGCGATGTAGTCGTCCCGCCGGAAGGCCATCGCGGTCAGGTCGATCGCGTCGACGTCCCCGGCTGGTGCAGCCGTCCAGCGTCGGACGTCGGTCGACACGCTCCCCCACAGGCCCGCGACGGCGATCGTCGGGTCGTCGAGCACGCGAACGATCGGCGTGAGGACATCCGCGCTCACCTCGACGCTCGGGTCGAGCACCACGACCACGGACCCGGTCGCTCGTCGGATCCCGGCGTTCAAGGCGCCCGCTGGGCCCAGGCGGGTCGCCGTCCAGAGGATCTCGGGCGCCGTCCCGGAGGCCTGGCCAGCCGTGGTCCGGAGATCGGCCTCGAGCCCGCGCATCGCCTCGTGGCTCGGCGCGTCCGCGACGATGACCACCTGGGTACGAGGCGGCGCCGTCCGGTGCAGACCATCCACAAGCCGCTCGACGCCGTCGAGCCGATCGGCGACCACGACGATGACCGTCGCGTCGTCAGTGGCAGGTTGGTCGAGGCGCGACGGGACCGACCGACTGCTGCCGTGGCGGACCCGCCCATCCTCGACCACATCGGGTGGGGCGGCTGGCAGGAGCTGGAACCGCGTCCCACGGTCGACCACCCTCCAGCCGGCGGCCTCGATCTCGGCGCGGAGTCGATCGGCCTCCGGCCAGTCGCGCGCGTCACGCGCCGCCGCACGGGCCTGGGCGAGCGCGCGGACCTCGTCGGGCGCCTTGTCCCTCGTCGTCTCGGTCACGCCCGAAGGCTAGCCGGAACCGGACCGGGGCATCGCCCGGGTGCGGTGCGGCTCGACGCCGCGCGCCGCGACCGTGCAGACTCGGGACCGATCGGCCGCGTCCGCGGGTCCGACGTCATGGAGGAAGCGCGCGTGCCCGTCGAGGTCGTCACCGGCGTGTTGCTCATCGTCGTGCCCATCGGCTTCAACCTGTCATTCCTCGAACTGGGCCGCGCGTTCGACTACCCGAACATCCTGCGCGAGCCGCCCGACACGATCCTCCGGCGGTTCCATGCCGGCGGTGCGGGGCTGATCCTGCGCTGGCACGCCCTCCTCCTCTGCGCGCTTGCGGTCCTGCCGGTCGCCGCGCTGCTGGCCGTCGCGCTCGGGGCCTCCGGTGGCTGGAGCCTGACGGCGGTCGTCGTCGGGTCGGCGGCCGCGCTCGTCCAGACCCTCGGGCTGATCCGCTGGCCGTACGCAGTGCCGGAGTTGGCCCGGCGCTACGTCGAGGCGGAGGGTCCGGACGCCGCGGAGACGCGGCGGACGATCGAGGTCGTGTTCGCCACGATCCACCGCCTGCTCGGGGTCGGGATCGGCGAGCACCTTGGCTATCTGCTGACCGGGCTCTGGACGCTGATCGTCGCGGGCTCGATCCTGTCGACCTCGGTCGTCCCGGCGTGGCTCGGAGTGCTGGCGCTGCCGATCGGCGTGGCGCTCCTCATCGGGTCGCTCGAGTTCGTCGGCCCGAACGAGCGCGATGGCTGGCACCTGGCCGGGGTCATCGTGCCGATCGCCTACATCGCGTGGTCGCTCTGGCTCATCGTGCTGGGGATCCTGCTGATCGTCTGACCCGCACCTACGGTCGCTTGAGGGCCACGCTCCAGGCGCCGCACTTCGTGGACTTCACGACGAAGCGATACGAGGCGGCGAACAGGCCGGTCATGTTGACGGTCGTCTGGGTCGTGCCGCTGCTCGCACTCGATTCCACCAGCGCCGGCTCGCCCTCAAGGCGGACCGACCAGGCGCAGCCGGTCTTACCCTTGACCTTGGTCGTCAGCACGTAATCGCCCGACAGGTCGGTGTCCGGCCCGGTCTTGCTCGCGGTCCCGGACAAGGTGAACGTGTCGACGGCGATCGCTCCCGGCTCGATCGTCGCGGCCGACGGGCCGGGCCGTGTCGGCGCCTGCGTCGGGCTCGCTTCACCCGATCCGCAGCCAGCAGCCGCGACCGCCACCAGCACGATGAGGATGACCGACCGCATGGGCGTCAGCCTAGCAGTCGCTCGCACGGTCGACCCGGCCGCCCCGCCGCATCCGAGGATTGACAGGTTCGCGCCAACCCTGCACCCATACCGTGTGACGAGCCTCGGACGAAGCCGATGCCGTCGTGCGGATGAGATATGGATATCGATCTCGTGTACCGAGCCCAGCGTGGCGATACGGAGGCGTACGCGATCGTCGCCACCGAGATCGCCGATCGGTTCCTTGCCGTGGCGCGCCGGATCCTGCGCGACATGGACCTCGCCGAGGACGCGACGCAGCAGGCGCTGCTCGCCATCTGGCAGGACCTTCCGCAGCTCCGCGACCCGGCCCGCTTCGACGCCTGGTCGTACCGACTCCTCGTGCGCGCCTGCTACGCCGAGGGCCGGAGAGAACGACGCTGGGCACCCAACCTCCGGATCCTTCCGGGGGACGAGCCCGTCACGGACGACGGCCTGAGCTCGGTCGTCGACCGCGATCAACTCGAGCGCGGCTTCCGCCGCCTATCACTCGACCACCGCACCGTGGTGGTCCTCCACCACTACCTCGATCTTCCGCTCGAGCGGGTCGCCGAGATCGTCGGCATCCCGACCGGGACGGCCCACTCTCGTCTACATCACGCGATGCGCGTCCTGCGAGCGGCACTCGATGCCGACGCCAGGCCGTCGGTCCGGGAGGTCATCTGATGGATACCGAACGGGACGTCACGCGGATCGTGCGGTCGTGGCTGCAGACGGACGAGCACGAATCCGCGGAGCGCGTCCTCGAGACCGTGCTCGGGCGGCTTGACACGACCCGACAGCGCCGGTCCTGGTGGCCCGCGCGGAGGTACGGCCCTTTGAACACCTACGTAAAGCTTGCGATGGCGGCCGCCGTCGTGGTGGTCGTCGCGATCATCGGAATCAACCTGTTGCCGGTCGGCGACCAGCGTGGCAGCGGCGGTGCGACGATCTCGCCAGCACCGCCGCCATCGTCGATACCGCGCCCGTCGCCCACGGCGTCGGTCGTCTTCCCGCCAGCAGGAGAGCTCTCAGTCGGTCAGCACGACATGACGCTCGAAGGCGTTTCGTTCTCCTTCCGCATCCCGACCTCCGGCTGGATCAGCCATGACGGGTTCGGGATCGACAAGTCGACCGGTGTGACTTCCGACGGTGCCGGCTTCATCTTCTGGAACGACACTCCCGCTGGCGTCTTCTCCGACCCGTGCGCTGGGAAGAGGGCCCCGCCGGTCGGAGCATCGGCGACCCCGCTCGCCGCCGCCGTCGCCGCGCTGCCCGGCACCGATCTCGTCAGCGGGCCGACGGATGTGACGGTCGGTGGGCACCCGGCCAAGCATGTGGTGATCACCGTCCGCGACGACGTCGGCTGCCCCGCCAACGAGTTCTACCTGTGGTACGCCCCGACACCCGACCTTGCGCGCTACGCCACCCAGCTTGGCTCGACGATCCGCGTCTGGATCGTCGACGTCGACGGGACGCTCGTCTGGATCGACGGCGAGACCTACAAGGGCGCCGGCCCCGGTCCCGGACAGGAGGTCCAGCGGATCATCGACTCCATCGAGTTCAACTAGAGCGAGCCACGGACGACGGCGGCTCGAGCGGCCGCCGTCGATCCGCCACTCGGGCCGGGCCGACCGCGGATCATGCGTCGTCCGACGGCCTAGACTGCGCCCATGTTCGAGCCGCTCGACACGACGGAGTGGGGAGAGTTCTTCTTCACCGTCGCCGCGGCCAGCGCGGCCCTGATCGGACTGATCGTCGTCGGCCTGTCGATCCATGCGGACTACATCGCCGTCAGCATCACCCACCGCTCGCACGCTCGAGCCACGCTGGTGGTCCTGACCGCCACGATGGTCACGGGACTGGTCGCGTTGGTCCCGCAGCCGTCCGCCTGGGCCGGCGTCGAGTTCGGACTGATCGTCATCGGCTTCGCGTCGATCAACACCTACAACAACACGAAGGCACTGCGCCAGGTCGGCTGGCGGTTGCCGGCCGCGGCCTGGCGGCGGATGGTCATCGGCTACACGATCGCCGCATTCGGCCTCATCGGCGCGATCTCGATCGTGGCCTGGGATGGCGAGGGCGGCGGCCTGTACTGGATCGCGCTGTCGACGATCGGCGGCCTCGTCTGGGCCATCGCGGGCGCGTGGCGGTTCCTGATCGGCGTCGTGGACGAGCGCCGACCCTCGTAGGAGCCCGTGCATGAGTGTCCTTGGACTGGCCGTGGTCCTCGTGGCCTACGGCGCCTACTTGACGATGCTCTTCGTGCTGCGCCGGTTCACCTACCGGACGTGGCTCTTCCACGCGCTGGTCACCGTCGGGATCGTCCTGGCGCTGCTCGGACTGGCGGTCGGAGACGCGAGCGTGCCGGCGTGGATCGCCATCGGGCTCGGCCTGGTCTGGTTCCCGCTGGCCCGGCGCGAACTCACGCTCGTCGGCTCGGAGCGGCTGACCCTCCGGCCCGGCGATCGTCTTCCCCGGTTCGCGGCACTGCGTCCGGATGGGACACCGATCACCGAGAAGGATGTCGTCGCCCGGGCCCCGGCGCTGCTCGTGCTCTACCGCGGCTGGTGGTGTCCCTCGACGCGGGCGCTCCTCGACGAGCTGCACGGAGAACACGAACGACTGACGTCGGCGGGCCTGACCACGTTCGCCGCGTCGGTCGATCCTCCGGCGCAGGCCATCGGCATGCAGGACTACGTCGGTGATCGGATCACGATCGTCTGCAGCTTCCCCGTCACGGTGCTCGACGCGATCGGCGCGCGCGACCGGCGCGGCGCCCCCTGGTACGACCGCCTCGTGTTCCGAGCGTCACCCGGCGACATCGCGATGCCCGCCACGCTCGTCGTCGACGCGTCAGGACGGATCGTCTACGCCTTCCGGGCTCGGCGAGTCGATGACCGCGTCCGGCCCGACGACATCCTCGCCAGCCTCGACGCGTAGGAGGCTCTCGTTTGACCGCGCTGGACGCCGATCAGGATGGCGACGGAGTCAACGAAGACGGTGCAGGATCGCGAGGCAGCAAGCGCATCGTGGAGAGGAACGCCTCGACGAGTCGCCTTGACCCCGAGTACTTCGACACCGCCGGGTCGTCGTCGGGTCGCCAGCAGGCGATCGCGTAGATCCGGCCATCGACCACGAACAGGGCGTGCGGCACATCATCGAACGTCACGAGCGACGCGGCGTGACCATCCATGGTCGCGGCGGCGGCCCGATCCAGGACACCGGTGCAATCGACGTTGTTCTTCTGGCAGTACGCCCGGAACCATGAGTCGACCGAGGTGCCGGGATCGACGGGCGCCGACCAGACGCTGACGCCGACGCCCTGGTTCTCGATCGGCAGTTCGAAGTGTTCCGTAGCCGCATTCGGCCACGCTGCGTCCGTGGCAAGGGTCCAGTCGTGTTCGGCGGGATCTTCCGTCCAGTCGGCCGGGTGGGCGATGCTGAAGCCGTAGCGCTTCGAGGCGTAGGTCGTCCACGTCGTCGTGTCGAGCAGGTCGGACGTTGGCGTCGGGGCAGCCGTCGCAGACTGAAGGCTGGGGCTCGCGTTCGGCGGTGGGGACACCACCGCAGCCGCCGATGGAGTGACCGGCGATGGCGCGACCGCCGATGGACCGCAGGCGATGCTGACAACGACCAGAGCGGTCGCCGCGAAGGCGATCTTGAGCGTCTTGTTCATGACCGAGCCCTCCCCGCCGACCACGTCGGACGGCGCCATAGGTCGCGGCCAGCTGGCGTCCGTGACCCCTTCCGCCGAGCGCCGGCACTCCCGCGCTCTCATGCGGTTTGAGTCAGGTCGATCCAAAGTCGTTCCATCTTTCGACGGGGATCGCCTCACCCTCGCGGCACCGGAGATGGAACGACTCGCTTGCCTCTGGACTCATGATGGGTGAGCGCGGCCAGGTGGCCACCACGAGCCCGGTGTCCGATGCAGCGAGACCTCGTCCTTCGCGCGAGGAACGGCGACCACGACGCCTTTACGGCGCTCGCCTCAGACGCGTTCGATCGGCTGCATCGGACCGCTCGGCTGATCCTGCGGAGTGACGACCGCGCGGCCGATGCCGTCCAGGAGTCGCTGACGGCCGCCTGGCTGCACATCCGAGCCGTCCGCGACCCCGATCGCTTCGACGCCTGGCTTCACCGGCTGCTCGTCCACGCCTGCTATCGGGAGGCGAGACGGGTCAAGCAGCGCGAGGTTATCGAGATCCACGTGTCCGTGCCCGACGGGCGCGGAGACGGCGACGCCCAGGACCTGACCGCGATGCGCGATCAGCTGGAGCGAGGCTTCCGGCGGCTGACGCCCGAGCAGCGAGCCGTGCTCGTCGTCCACCACTATCTCGGGTTGCCGGATGCCGAGGCGGCGATCGTCCTCGACATCCCGCTCGGTACCTTCAAGTCCCGGCTGAACCGCGCCTCCGCCGCACTTCGTGCGGCCCTCGAGGCCGACGAACGTACGCCGACCCTGGTCAAGGGGTCCCTGGCATGACCGGCCACGACGACTTCGACCGCACGCTTGCTGGCTGGTTCGAGGCCGACGCCAGACCACCCGCGCCCGCGGGCGTGCTCGACCGGGCCCTCGACGCGACTCGAAGACGCAGGCCTCGCCCGGCGTGGCTCGCCGATCTCGGCAGCCATTGGGTCCCGGAGACGCCGCATGCCGGCTCGAGCTCCAGTGTTCGCGCGCTCCCGCGCATGCGCTGGTCTACGGTGCTCGTCCTTATCCTGGTGATCGCGGCCCTCGTGGGTGGGGCGATCCTGGTCGGGGCCCTGCTCCTCCGGCCTTCGCCGCTCCCGACGGGTCGCCTCGGCCACCTCGCCTACGACCTGGACGGCGACATCTTCGTGGCCGACTGGGATGGCCGGAACCCGGTCCGGATCGCGGACTGGAACCCCGGTGGCAAGCCGGCTTGCCAGGACGGCTATAGCGCGCCGACCTGGTCGCCCGACGGTCGGTACCTCGCCTACCGATGCCGGTCCGTGTCAGCCAGCCGGGACGGGACCGTCCAGATCAGTGACCCCAGCGGGAGTGTTGTTGCGTTCTTCCCTGGCGTTGGCGATGCTCTGTCGTGGTCGCCCGACTCCACCCGGCTTGCCACGTGGCTCGACTGGGACAACCGGACGATCGGCATCTACGGGCTGGAAGGGACACGCCAGGCGCTGCTCACCCTGCCGGCCGGGTTCTGGACGTGGCGCGACGAAGACGCGCACTGGTCGCCCGACGGCGAATCGCTGCTCATCTCGCTTCGCCCGGATCCCGGGGCAGACCCCCGCCAGACCTGGGAGCTGCCGGTCGACGGTCGGACGCCACACCCGCTGACGGCCGGCGACCCGCGATCCCATTGGGATGCCACCTTCTCGACCGACGGGGCTCACGTTGCCTTTGTCGATGAGGGATCGCTGGTGGTCGCCGCGGGCGATGGTTCCCGCTCCGCGTCGCTGGTCTCCGGCGCGGTCGTCTCGGGAGAGCCACCATTCTGGTCCCTCGCATGGTCGCGAGCTGCTGATCGCATCGCCTTCGCTGCTAAGACGGGCAGACAAACCGACAATGGAACGGAGAGCGATCTGCGACTCGCGGACCTGGCGACTGGAGCAGTGACGTCACTCCGCGTCGGCGGCGGGACGGACACGCTCAATGTGATCGAGTACTCACCCGAAGGCGACTGGATCCTGTTCTCGAGAGCCGACGCGTCGGACACCCGGTCCATATGGGTCGTTCGGACCGATGGGTCGGACGCCCGACGGCTCGTCACAGGGTCGGACGAGAGCGACTGGCAGTGGCAACCGGCCGATCCTTGATGCGCTGAACCCCAGTCCGGCACATCAGCTGCGCCGCGCGAAGGTTCCGACGCGTTGTGCTGGTGCCCCTGGAGGGAATCGAACCCCCGACGCAGGCCTTAGGACGGCCTCGCTCTATCCGCTGAGCTACAGGGGCGCCGATGGGCATGGTACCGCGCCCCGAACAGGCTATCGACGACACGCGCCGGACGTGGTGTCATCCTCGCCCCATCGGACGAGGAGATCGGGATGGCTCCGACGAAGACCACGACCAAGCGCGCGATCGCGCCGCTGACCGCCATCGGACTCGCGCTGGCGATGCTCATCGGCCTGGCCGGCCAGTCGCTGGCGGTCGTGCCGCCCGACTACTCGAACGTGAGCATCGGGCTCCAGCCGTTCATGAGCGGGCTGAGCGGGCCGGTCCAGGTGACGAATGCCAAGGACGGCTCACGCCGCCTGTTCGTCGTCGAGCAGCGCGGGGTCATCAAGGTCTGGAGCAGCAGCCACGGTCTGTCGACGTTCCTCGACATGCGGACGAAGGTCGAGTCGAGCAGCGAGCAGGGCCTCCTCGCGGTCGCGTTCCACCCCGACTACAAGCACAACCGCAAGTTCTACGTGCTGTTCACCGAGAAGGGCACCGGCGACGTCCTCGTGGCCGAGTACAAGGCGAGCACGGCGAACCGGAACCGGGCGTCGACGTCATCGTTCCGACGCCTGCTGCGGATCGGCCACCGCGACAACACGAACCACAACGGCGGGATGCTGGCGTTCGGCAAGAAGAACGGCTACCTCTACATCTCGGTCGGCGACGGCGGCGGCGGGGGCGACACCCCGAACAACGCCCAGAACCTCCAGTCGCGGCTCGGCAAGCTGCTCCGGATCGACGTCAACGGGACCCAGAAGGGCCTCGCCTACCGGATCCCCGCGAACAACCCGTGGGCGAAGAGCACGACCAAGAAGCGCGAGATCTGGTCCTACGGGCTGCGCAACCCGTGGCGCTTCTCGTTCGACCGATCGACCGGCGACACGTGGATCGGCGACGTCGGCCAGGGCGCCTGGGAGGAGGTCGACAAGGCCAGCCTGAGCGGGAGCGGCGGCCGGGGCGTGAACTACGGCTGGCACGTGATGGAGGGCGACGCCTGCTATCAGCCGTCGTCCGGCTGCGACACGACCGGGCTCCAGCTGCCGGTGGCCGTCTACGACCACGGTGCAGGCTGCGCGATCATCGGCGGCTACGTCTACCGCGGACCGGAGACGCTCCTCCAGGGTGCGTACCTGTTCTCCGATGTGTGCTCGGGCACGATCTGGTCCATCGTGGCCGGCGGCCCCACACCGCAGACCCCGACCGTGATGGCGAACACCGGCCTTGGGATCACCTCGTTCGGCGAGGGCGAGAGCGGGACCGTCTATGTCACTGCCCAGGACGGCAACGTCTACAAGCTGACGGCGACGGCGCGCTGAGGGCCACGGACCGCTGACGGCGAGGCGGACGGCGCGCAGCAGCGTCCGCCGCCGATCGGGCTCCCATGCGGCCGCAGGGCCGCCCGGAGACCCTCGACTACAATCCGGCGGGTATGGACCACGCCACCCCGTCCGGGGTCGTCGGCGACCCCCCGACCGAGGTCATCCTCTACACGCGCCCCGGCTGCGGCCTGTGCGACGAGACCCGGACCATCCTCGAGGCGCTGCTCGTCCGGCGCACCGCGACCGGTCGTCCGAGCGCGGTCGTCCGTGAGCTCGACATCGCCGCCGACCCCGACCTCGAGCGGGCCTTCTTCGCCGAGATCCCGGTCGTCGAGGTGGCCGGCCGGCGGCTGTCGCTGGCGACGAGCCCGGGCAGGATCGAGCGCCTCCTGGACGGCGCCCTCGACCGATGACGCTCGGGACCGACCTGACCTTCCTCGTCGCGGTCGCGGCGGGGCTGATCAGCTTCCTGTCGCCGTGCGTCCTGCCGCTCGTGCCGGCCTATCTCGGCCAGCTCACGGCGGTCGCGGTCGCCGATCCGTCCGCGACGGCCGGCCCGTCGCGCTGGGTCGCCGTCCAGCACGCCGCCGCGTACGTCCTCGGCTTCGGTCTCGTGTTCACGATCCTCGGCGTCAGCGCGACCTACGCCGGTGGGGTCCTCGGGCAGTGGCTGCCACTCCTGCGCCAGGTCGGGGGCGTGATCCTCATCGTGCTCGGGCTGAACCTCGCCGGGTTCCTGCACATCGGTCGGCTGAACCGGACCTGGCGACCGCTCGACCTCGGGGCGAGCACGGTCGTCGCCGATACTGGCGGCACGGTCGTCCTCCAGGACCCGAGCCGGAGCTCGCCCAGCCGGGCGGACCGGCTCGGTGGTCGCCTGGTCGGCGATGGGACCGGCCTGGTGGCCTCGTTCGGGCTCGGGACGATCTTCGCGATCGGCTGGACGCCGTGCATCGGGGTGATCCTGGGCGGGATCCTGACCCTGGCGGCGACGTCCGGATCGACGCTCCAGGGAGCGATCCTGCTCGTCGGCTACACGCTCGGACTCGGGATCCCGTTCCTGGCCATCGGACTCGTCTACGACCGCGCGCCGGCCGTCCTGCGCCCGCTCCAGCGCCATGCCCACGCGATGTCGGTCATCGGCGGGCTGCTCGTCGCGACGATCGGTGTCGCGATGCTGCTCGACGTCCTGTCGCTCATGCCGCGCTACTTCCAGTTCCTGACCGCCGTCTGATGGCGCCCGAACGACCCGACTTCCAGCATCGGCCCGAGCGCCACGGGCTGATCGGTCCGTTCAGCGGTCGCCAGCTCGTGGCGATCCTCGGCATCGTGGTCGTGCTGGCCGTCGTGCTCGTGGCGGCGACCCGACCGCTCGGGAGCACGACGCCGCTCACGCCCGGGGACCCGCGGGCGACCGCCTACCTCCTGGGCTCGCCGACGACGGGGCTCGAGATCGGCAGTCTGGCGCCCGAGCTCGCTGGGACCCGCGACGACGGCACGCCCTGGGCGCTGACCGACGTCAGCGGTCGACCGGTCCGGCTCGCCGACCTCCGCGGGAAGGGTGTCTGGCTGAACTTCTGGGCGAGCTGGTGCCCGCCGTGCCAGGCCGAGACCCCCGTCCTGCGCGACACCTTTGACGCCTACAAGGATCGCGGTCTCGAGCTGATCGGGATCAGCGTCCAGGAGACGAACCCCGCGGATGTCGGCGCGTACGCCGCGAAGTACGGGCTCGACTACACGATCGCGGCCGACCTGTCGGCCGACGCGTTCCGCCTCTACCGGGTCTACGGCCTGCCGACGCACGTCTTCATCGACCCCGACGGTCGGATCCGCAAGATCATCGCCGCGCCGCTGTCGATGGCCCAGGCCGCGGCCGAGGTCGAGGCGATCCTGCCGCCGGGTGGGCCGAACAGCTCCGGATCGCCGGTCCCCGGATCGTCCGGGTCAGCGCCCTCGCCGTAAGGCAGCGGGCGATCGGGAGGCGGGGTCAGGCCGGCTCGAACGCGTAGCGATCGCGGTCCGCCACGAGACGGCCGATCGGCCGTCGGCCCGCCGGGTCAGCCCGGCTCGAACGCGTAGCGGTCGCGGTCCGCGATGAGCCGGCCGATCGGCCGGACCCGCTCGTGCGACAGGGCGACGATCCAGTCGTCGGCGGCGGCCCGAGCGAACAGCTCGCCCTTGACCAGCACCGAGTCGAGCGGGAAGTCGTCAAACGCCGTGATCCATTTCGGGTTCGCGCTCCAGGGCCGCATCGCGAGGTCCCCGAAGAACGCCAGGGTCCGGCCGCCGGCTCCCCCGCCTCGGACGACGATCGCCTGGTGGCCGGCCGAGTGCCCGCCGGTCGGGACGACGGACACACCCGGCAGCACCTCGCGCTCGCCGTCGGCCCAGCCCTCGGCGCCCCAGTCACGGACCAGGCGGAGCTCAGCCTGGTCGTAGCTCGCGACGAGCCGCGGGTTGTCGCCGAGGGCGATCTCCCACTCGGCCCGCTGGGCGACGATCGTCGCCCGTGGGAAGGCCCGCCGGCCGTCGCTGTCGAGCAGCCCACCCGCATGGTCGAAGTGGAGGTGGCTCATCGCGACCACGTCGATCGTGGCCGGGTCGAAGCCCGCGTTGCGCAGCGCGGGCAGGACCGGGTCGCCGGCGTAGCCGCGGCTCGTCCGCAGCTTGTCATCGGTCGCGCTCGCCGATGCCGGTCTCGACCAGGACACGGCCGGCCGGCGTCTCGATCAGCAGGCAGTTCAGCGCCTGGACCAGGCGGTGGTCGTCGGTCAGCTCGGCGGCGACGTGGCGTTCCCAGAGCAGTCGCGGCACCGGGCCGAAGACGGCTCCGGCGTCGGTCAGGAACGTGCCCGCCTGGACGAGCGCGACGGTGGTGCCGCCGCCGAGGCTCGTCGACCAGTGGACCGCGCCGTTCAGCGCGGCGCCTCCTCGCGCGGCCGGCCGCCGAAGTCGCGGTGGAACGCGGATGCCGTCGGCTCGGACTGGCCCTGGTACTTCGAACCGAGCTCGGGCGAGCCGTACGGCCGATCGACCGGGCTCGACATCTTGAAGAAGCTGATCTGGCCGATCCGCATCCCGAAATAGAGCGCGATCGGCAGGTTCGCCACGTTGCTCAGCTCGAGCGTCAGGTTGCCCTTCCAGCCGGGATCGACGTAGCCCGCCGTCGAGTGGATGAGCAGGCCGAGCCGGCCCAGCGAGCTTTTGCCCTCGAGCCTGGCGACGAGGTCGTCCGGGAGCTCGACCCACTCGAGCGTCTGGCCGAGCACGAACTCACCCGGGTGGAGCACGAACGGCTCGTCGTCCTCGATCCGGAGCAGCTCGGTCAGGTCGGGCTGGGGCGCCCGGACGTCGATGTAGGGATAGCGGTTGTTGCGGAAGACCCGGAAGCTCCGGTCGAGATGGAGGTCGACCGACGACGGCTGGAGGTCGGCCGGGTCGTACGGGTCGATCCGGATGTCACCGGCCTCGATCGCGGTCCGGATGTCCCGGTCCGACAGGACGCTCATCGATCGCCGCGGGTCTCGTACAGGGTGTCGACCTCGCGCTTGAGATCCTCGAGGTCCTCGAAGCTCTGGTAGACGCTGGCGAACCGGATGTAGGCGATCTGGTCGATCCCCCGCAGCGCCTCCATCGCCATCGCGCCGATCCGTGACGAGGGGATCTCGCTTGCGCCGGCCGACCGGAGCTCGGCCTCGATCGCGTCCGCGGCCGCCTCGGCGGCGCCGTCGGGGACCGGCCGGCGGGTCAGCGCCTTGCGCAGGCCCGAGGCGAGCTTGTCGCGGTCGAACTCCTGGCGGGTCCCGTCACGCTTGACGACGACGAGCCGGGCGGCCTCGATCCGCTCGTAGGTCGTGAACCGGGTGGCGCAGGTGGCGCATTCGCGCCGTCGCCGGATCGTCGCCGAATCGTCGAGATCGCGCGAGTCGACGACCCGCGTCTCGCGTTCACCGCACTGCGGACAGCGCATCCGTCCTCCTGGTCCTGGGGGCCCGCGGATCGGGCCTCCCACCACTACCGATGGTGGTGTCGGCCGATAGTACCACTACATACGGTATCCGACGACGCCTGTCGTGCCCGTCAGGACGCCCGTCGCGACGGCCACCGGCTTTGGTCATCGGGTCGCGACGCGGCGAGCTCCGCGGCGTGCCGCGCGATCGCCTCGCGGGCGTGGAGCGCGTTGAGGTAGCCGCGCTTGATCGCTGTCTGGGCCTCGGTCTCGCGCTGCCGGCCGGAGCCGCTGGCGAGGAGCGTGCAGCCATGGCTGACCATCGCCAGGGCGCGCGCCGCGCGCTCGAGCTCGGCGAGGAGGTTCGCCCGGACCTCGTCGGCGGGGACCGGGCCGATGAGCGCGCCGGCCTCCTCCTCGTAGCGGGTCACGGCTTCGCGCGCCGCCGCGAGGTTCGGCTCGATCTCGGTGGCATCGACCTGGTGCCGACGGACGAAGTCGATCCGCTCGATGACGCCGCCGAGCGACTCGTCGATCCGCCCCGCGAGATCCTCGACGGCCTTCCGAAAGCGCTCCTCGTCGCGGGTCCGGGCGAGGGCGCGCGACGCCCGCCGGAACAGGACGAGGAAGACCGCCGCCAGCACGACGAACGCGACGAGCGGGATCACGAACGCGAGGATCGACGCCATGGGCTGTCCGGCTCCGCCTACGCCGTTCGCGCGCGAAGAGCGGCCACGATCGCCGGAGCGACCTCGAACAGGTCGCCGACGACGAGGAGGTCGGCGAACTCGGCGATCGGCGCATCGGGGTCGCGATTGACGGCGACGATCGTCTCGGCCGTCTGCATCCCGACCTTGTGCTGGATCGCCCCGGAGATCCCGAGCGCCAGGTAGAGCGCCGGCTTGACGATCTTGCCGGTCTGGCCGATCTGCTGGCCGTACGGGATCCAGCCGGCGTCGACCGCCGCACGGGTCGCGCCGACCGCACCGCCGAGCGCCTCGGCGAGCTCCTCCACGACGCGGAAGCCCTCCGGGCCGCCGACGCCGCGTCCGCCGGCCACGATGATCCGAGCCTCCTCGATCGGGGCCGCGCCTGCCGCCTCGGCGACGCGTTCGAGCACGCGGACCGGCGGACCGGCCGACTCGCCTGCGGCGTCCGTGTCGACCACCCGGCCCGCCGCGGCCGCCGGTTCGGCGCTGATCACGTTCGGCCGGACGGTGACGATGCCTCGGCCGCCCGTGAACGACGACCACGTGTCGAGCCGCCCGCCGAAGACGCTCATCTCGACGACGGGTCCGTCGTCTCCCCAGGAGACGGCGGTCGCGTTGACCAGCACGCCCCAGCCGAGACGGACCGACAGGATCCCGGCCACGTCCCGGCCGTCGGGCGACGCGCCGATGAAGACGTGGTCGGCGGACTGCGCGCGCGACAGCGCCTCGGCGGCGACTCGTGCCGCCACGGCATGATCGGCGGCAGCGGGGACGGTCACCGCCTCGACCTCGGGCAGGTAGTCGGCGAGCTCCGCGGCGGCCGCCGACGGGTCGGCGCCGACCACGAGACCGCCGACCGAGCCGCCCGATGCCAGGGCCAGCGAGCGGGCGAGCGTCGCGACCTCCGTGCTGATCCGGGCGAGCGTCCCGTCCGGTGCGATCTCCCCGATGACGAGGATCCGGCTCATCGGCGGCCCCGGCCCATCAGATGATCCTCCGCTCGGCGAGGAAGTCGACGACCGCCGCCGCCGCGACCGGAGCGGGCTCGCGGATGACCCGCGTGGCCCCGCGGGCCGGTGGCGCCTCGGCCCGCAGGACCCGCGTCGTGGCGACCTGGCCGCCGACCGTGCCCGGGTCGATGCCGAGGTCCGCCAGCGACCAGCTCGCGATCTCCTTCGACCGTGCGCCCATGATCCCCTTGAGCGACGGGTAGCGCGGCTCGCCGAGCGCCTGGGTCGCGACGACGAGGGCGGGCATTGGCGCCTCGATCAGGTCGTAGCCCGTCGGGCTGATCCGGCGGACCCGGACCCGGTCGCCCAGCGGCTCGATCCGCGCCGCGTACGACAGATAAGGCAGCCCGACGAGCGTCGCCACCCCTGCGCCGACCGTGCCCGCTCCCGCCGTCCGACGTGTCGGCCCCGGCCAGGACGAGGTCGTACTCGAGGCGACCGAGGGCCGCGGCCAGGACCCGCGCCGTGGATAGCGCGTCGGAGCCGCCGAGGACCGGGTCGGTCACGAGGACGCCCGAGTCGGCGCCCATCGCCAGGGCCTTGCGGAGGGTGTCCGGTGCCGAGGCGGGCGCCATCGACAGGAGGGTCACGCTGCCGTCCCCGGCCGCCTCGCGCAGCTTCAGCGCCGCTTCGAGCGCGTAGTCGTCGTTCGCGTTGACCACCGCGGGGACCGTCGCGCGGTCGACCCGCAGGTCCGGCCCGAGCCGCTCCTGCCCCGTGGTGTCCGGCACGGGCTTCACGAGGACGACGATCCGCACCTGCGGGCTACCTCCCTCTCGACCGGGTCAGCGCCGGGCTCCGAGCAGCGACCGGGCGACGACCAGGCGTTGGATCTGCTGCGTCCCCTCGTAGAGCTGGGTGATCTTCGCGTCGCGCATCATCCGTTCGACCGGGAACTCGTCGACGTAGCCGTAGCCGCCGAGGACCTGGACCGCATCGGTCGTGACCCGCATCGCGGTATCGCCGGCGACCAGTTTACAGACCGCGGCCCAGCGTCCGGCGTCCCCATCGCCGGCGTCGATCGCCGCGCAGGCGGTGTACAGGAGCGCGCGCGCCGCCTCGGTCTGAGCGTCCATGTCGGCGAGCATCGCCTGGACCATCTGGAGCTCGGCGATCGGCTTGCCGAACTGGACGCGCTCGTTCGCGTAGCGCGCGGCGACGTCGATCGCACCCTGGGCGATTCCCACGGCCTGGGCCGCGATGCCCGGGCGCGACTTCTCGAACGTCCGCATCGCGAGCGCGAAGCCCTCGCCCTCCGCGCCGAGCCGGTTCGCCGCCGGGACGCGGACGCCGTCGAAGATGAGCTCGGCCGTCGGCGAGCCTCGGATCCCCATCTTGTGCTCGAGCCGGCCGACGCTGAAGCCCGGCGTGCCCCGCTCGACGACGAAGCACGACAGGTTGCGATGCCGCCGACCCGCCGGATCCGTCACAGCGAACACGGTCACGACATCCGCCACGCTGCCCTGGCTGATGAACCGCTTCGACCCGTCGAGGACGTAGTCGTCGCCGTCGCGGACCGCCCGGGTGGCGATCGCCCCGGCGTCCGACCCGGCACCGGCCTCGGTGAGGGCGAACGCGACGAGCGTCCGGCCCGCCGCGAGATCGGGCAGCCAGCGCGCCTGCTGCTCGGCCGTCCCGGCCATGACGATCGGCAAGGCGCCCAGGGCGTGGACGGCGAGGATGAGTCCGGTGGTCGCACAGGCCTCGCTCAGCGCCTCGATCGCGAGGCAGGTCGTCAGGAGGTCCGCGCCGAGCCCACCGTGCTCGGCCGGGTACGGCAGGGCGAGGATGTCCTGGGCCGCGAGCAGCTCCTTGAGGTCCCACGGGAACTCGGCGGTGCGATCGATCTCGGCGGCGCGCGGCACGACCCGTTCCCGGGCGATGACCCGGACGGCGTCGCGCAGCTCACGCTGCTCGTCGGTCAGCCGGTACGCGGCGGCCGGGCGCGGATCGGTCACTGGATCACCGGCAGCTGTCGTCCGGTCGGGACCGGCGCGAGGCTGTCCGCCAGCAGCTCGGCGATGTCCACCGCGCTGACCGTCCCCGCGGCGTTCGACTCGGCCGAGGCGAGCCCGTCGCGCATCATCGTCATGCAGAACGGGCAGTTCGTCGCCACGGTCCCCGCCCCGGTCTCGAGCGCCTGGCGGGTCCGCTCGGCGTTGATCCGCGTCCCGCGGGTCTCCTCCATCCACATCCGGCCGCCGCCCGCGCCACAGCAGAAGCCATTCTTGCCCGAGCGGTCCATCTCGACGAGCTCGACCCCGGCGACCGACCCGAGGACCTCGCGCGGCTGGGCCACGACGCCGTTGTAGCGGGCCATGTAGCACGAGTCGTGGAACGTCACGGTCCGCGGCGCGGTGTCCCCGGTCGCGTCCGCGTCGATCGTTCGTAGCCGTCCGTCGGCGAGCAGGCGCTGGAGGTAGACCGAGTGGTGGACGATCTCGTAGTGGCCGCCGAGCTGGCCGTACTCGTTGCCGATCGTGTTGAAGCAGTGCGGACAGGCGGTGACGATGCTCTTGAGGGCGTACCGGTCGAGCGTCGCGACGTTGCCGGCCGCGAGCAGCTGCCAGACGTAGTCGTTGCCCATCCGCCGGGCCGGGTCGCCGGTGCACGACTCCTCCTGGCCCAGGATGGCGAACCGGATCCCGGCCGCGTCGAGACAGGTCGCGAACGCGCGGGCGACGCGCCGATTGCGCTCGTCGAACGCAGCGGCGCAGCCGACCCAGTAGAGCACGTCGATCTCGCCGAGGCGATCCGCCGCCGCGAGCTCGGCCACGGTCGGCACCTCGAACGGCAGGCCCTTCGTCCAGTCGGTCCGGGTCGTCTTCGGCTGACCCCACGGGTTCCCCGCGCGCTCCATGTTCGTGAACGCTGCCGTCAGCTCGGCCGGGAACCGGGAGTCCTCGAGGACGAGGTTGCGCCGCAGCCCGACGATCTTGTCGACATGCTCGATCAGCACCGGGCAGGCCTCGACGCAGGCGCCGCAGGTGACGCAGTCCCAGACCGCGTCGTACGGGATCGCCGTGTCGACGACCGCCGCCGCGAGCCGGGTCGCGTCCGGCTGCGTGTCGTCCAGGCCGTACGCGTCGCGGACGATCGGCGAGTTCGGGATGAGGTCGATCCCGTGCTCGGCGTCGACCGACATCTCGCGGATGCCCATGATGAACGCCTTGGGATCGAGCGGCTTCCCGGTCGCGTTGGCCGGACAGGCGGCCTGGCAGCGGCCGCATTCGGTGCAGGTGAACCCGTCGAGGAGGTCCTTCCAGCCGAGGTCCTGGAGGGTCCGCAGCCCGAAGGTCGCGGTCTCGTCCTCGAGGTCCATCGCCGGCAGCTCGCCGCGCGGCGCGAGCTTGCGGTAGTAGACGTTGAAGAAGCTCGTGACGATGTGGAGGTGCTTGCTGAACGGCAGGTAGACGACGAACGCGGCGACGAGCGCGATGTGGGCCCACCACAGGACCGCGAACGCGGTCTGCGTCACCGACATCCCGAGTGACGCGAGCGGGACCGCGAGCGCGTTGGCGGCGAACGCACCGGGGACGTCCCCGTACGTGGCCGCCTCGAAGGCCTGGGCGAGGAGCTCCGTCGCGACGACGCCGCCGATCATCGCGAGGATCAGCAGCCCGGACCGGCTGAGCGTCAGCCGCTTCGGCTTCGTCACGAGCCTCCGGAAGAACGCGTAGGCGATCGCGACGAGGACGACGAGCGCGACGGCGTTCTGCATCGCCGAGACGGCCGTCCAGAGCATCCCGTCGAACGGGACCGAGATGATCGCCTGGACGAGCCCGCCGGTGACGATGTTCGCGGTCCCGATCGTCAGCAGCACGAAGCCCCAGAAGATCCCGAAGTGCATCAGGCCGGCCCGCCGGTCCTTGAACATCTTGGTCTGGACCAGGGCGTAGCGGACCAGGCCGGCCGTCCGCCGCGGGATGTCCGCGAACGGGCTCGGCCCCTCGGCCCGGGCCACTGCGAAGATGCGCAGGTGGCGGGCCATCACGAGCCCGAACACGACCACGGCACCCCAGAACAACGGGAAGACCAGCGGGTAGGCCGGGACGTTCGCGAACGTCTCGAACATCTCAGTCCGCCGCGGGCTCGGGCAGGTCGGGGCGCGCCCCACCGGCGGTCGCGCGGGCATGGTCGAACGGCCCGGCCAGGGTCTCGAGCGCGTGGGCGAGGATCGGCACGACCGCCTCGAGCGACTCGAGCGCGCCTCGCGGGCTGCCCGGCACGTTGACGACGAGCGCCCCGGACCGGACGCCGACGACGCCGCGGGACAGCGCGGCCATCGGGGTCGACCGGCGGCCCTCGGCCCGGATGAGCTCGGCGAGACCCGGGACCTCGTAGTCGACGACGGCGGCGGTCGCCTGCGGGGTCACGTCGCGCGGGGTCAGCCCGGTCCCGCCGGTGGTCACGACGAGCTCGTGCCCCGCGACGCCCTCGATCAGGACCTCCTCGATCTGCCAGCCCTCGTCCGGCACCGTTCGACGATCGACCGCGAAGCCGAGCTCCGCGAGGCGCGTCCCGAGCTCAGCCCCGGAGTCGTCGTCGCGCTCACCGGCGGCGACGCCATCGCTCACGGTGACGACCAGCGCCCGGCGACCGTCCCCGGGCCGCCGACCCGGATCGCTCACCCAGCGCCCTTCTTCCGACCGTGGATCCGACCGGCGGTCCGGTCGCCCGGCCGGACCTTGGCAGGGGTCCCGATCGCGGGCCCGGGCCGATCCGAGGGACGGACCCAGTCGCCGCTCTTGCCGCCACTCTTCGAGACGAGCCGGATGGACCGAACCTCCACGCCCCGCTCCACCCCCTTGACCATATCGTAGACGGTGAGCGCGGCCACGGACGCCGCGGTCAGGGCCTCCATCTCGACCCCGGTCGACCCCACGGTGGCCGCCTCGGATCGGATGCGCAGCCCGCCGGCGACCCGATCCGGGACGACCTGGACGAGCAGGTCGGTCAGCGCGATCGGGTGGCACAACGGGATGAGCTCGCTCGTCCGCTTGCCAGCCATGACGCCGGCCAGCTCGGCCACCGTCAGGACGTCGCCCTTCGTCGTCGCACCATCGACGATGAGGCTGAGCGTCTCCGCCGAGCAGGCCACGAACGCCTCGGCCACCGCGCGTCGGGCGGTCGGCGGCTTGGCGCTGACATCGACCATCCGGGGGCGACCCGATCGGTCGACATGGGTCAGTCGGCGGCGCTCGGCGCGGGGAGCGGGCTTGCGGTCCATGCGAGGCCTCCGGGTACGGTCGGGCTCGACCCCATCGTCGGGGCCGTCAGACGGGGCGCCATCGTCGGGGTCGACGGGCGCGGTCATGGTCGATCGAGCCAGATCAGACCGGCGGACTGCCCGGCTGCCAACGTGTCGACGGTCTCGGGCACGACGGCCAGCGCGTCGGCGACGGCCAGCGCGCTCAGGACGTGACTGCCCTGCCCGCCCGCCAGCCGGACGCGGACCCGACCCACGTCGTCACGGACGGGTCGATCGTCGGCGTCGCGCTCGGCGACCACCCGGAGGAACGCCCGCCGGCCGGGCGCCTTCGACGCGGGGACGTCCAGCACCGCCACGTCCGTGTCGCGAAGCAGGCGGCGGTGCCCCGCAAGGCGCCGGATGGCCGGTCGGACGAACAGCTCGAACGTCACGAACCCGCTCACCGGGTTGCCCGGCAATCCGAACAGGACGCCGCCATCGGTCGCCCGTCCGAACGCGAACGGCTTGCCGGGCTGGACCGCGACGCGCCACAGGTCGATGCTGCCGATGATCTCGAACGCCCGCTTGACCACGTCATAGGGCCCGACGGACACGCCGCCCGCGACGATCACCGCGTCCGCTTCCGCCAGGCCGCTGCGGAGTCGGGTCAGGACGTCCTCGAGGTCGTCCCGGGCGATCCCGAGGTCCACGGCGCTGGCACCGGCCGCCTCGACCATCGCCCGGAGACCCGGCCCGTTCGCGTCGTGGATCCCGGCCGGCCCGAGCGGCTCCCCGGGCGCGCGGACCTCGTCGCCGGTGGCCAGGACCGCGATCCGCGGCCGCCGGTGGACGGCGACCGCGTCGACACCGGATCCCGCCGCGATCGCGATCGCCGCAGGGGTCATGACGCTGCCGACATCGAGCACCTTGTCGCCCGCACGCAGGTCCTCGCCGCGGCGGCGGATCGAGTCGCCGGCCCGCACGGGCACGTGGACCGCGCACGCGGCGGGCAACGGACCCGTCGCATCGCGGCCGCGCGGACCCGACGGAAGACCGGCCGCGTCGAGCGGCGTGGTCTGCTCGACCGGGACGACGGTGTCGGCACCGTCCGGCAGCGGGGCACCGGTCGCGATCCGGATGGCGGTCGCCTCCTCCACCACCTGCGCGGCCAGGCCACCGGCCGGGACCTCGCCGATCACCCGCAGCCGGACCGGTGCCTCCTCGGTCGCGGCCGCGACGTCGACCGCCCGTACGGCGTACCCGTCCATCGCGCTGTTGTCCCACGGGGGCAGGTCGGTCGTGGCCACGACGGCCACGGCGAGCACCTGTCCGAGGGCGGTCTCCGGGGCATGTGTCTCGGCCGGCAGCGGGGCGTCGAGGGCGGCCAGGATCCGGTCCCGGGCCGTCTCGACCGACAGCAGCGGCTCGGTCATGCGATGCCGGACGGCTGGGCGGTGGCGCGCCGACGCAGTCCCAGCCAGGCGACGATGCTGGCGAGGATCACGATCACGAGACCGAGCGCCAGCGAGGTCTCCTGCCAGAACTGGATCGGGAACAGCTGGACGAGCCGGTCGGTCAGTGGATCGAAGGTGTACGTCCCGCCGGCGAAGAACAGCTCGTGGAACGTCTCGAATGCCTGGTCGAACGCGACGACCGAGATGAGCCCTCCGACCACGACGCCGATGACGAGGACGAGGGCCCCGTAGCCGATCGACCGCCGGAACCACGGCGCGCCGCGCGCCACGAACCCGATCGCGACGAGGACGAGCGCCGCCAGCAGCACGACCACGCCGAAGCCGAAGAACACCGATCGGACGTCCTGGAGGTGCGAGCCGCTCGCGGTCGTCGAACACCGCGGCGCCGCGGACGGTCTGGGCGAACGCCGGCGGTCCGACCACGAGGTCGTTCAGGACGCTCCCGGTCACCGCGCGGACGTCCTCGGTCGTGTAGCCGGTCAGCGCCGGGGCGCCGCTGCGCTCCTGCTCGAACCCGACCCAGACCGGGTTCAGGAAGACGACGACGGACACGCCGACGATGATCGCGATCGTCGCGACGGCGACGATGATCGACAGCAGCGCTTCACCGACGGTCAGCCGCATCGGGTCATCCTATCCGGCGCCGATCCGACCGGCCGGCGCGCGACCGGCGTCTTCGGCGGTTCGACCTACTCGTCCTCGAGCGTCCGGGCCTGGTCCCACCAGCCCTCGAGCCGAAGATCGTCAGGCGGCTCGACGGCGAGCTCGGCGGCGGCTCGTCGGGCCCGGTCACGGAACGTGTCGAGATCGATGTCCAGGATGTCGCGCAGGCCTTCGATGCCGGCCTGGATCATCAACTGGTGCTCATCCGGCCCGAAGCTGGCGAGATTGAGCATGAGGCCCTCGTCGCGCCACGTCCCGACCTCGTTGATCGTCGCCCCGACGTGGTCGGCCAGGTACTGGCGCCGGGTCGGGGTCTCGGACACCTCCAGGAGGATGCCCGTGGTGAACACGCCCTGCTTCTCGAGACGATCGAGGTAGACGGGCTCGATCCGGGTCAGCTCGGTGATCGGCGGCACGACAGATGTGATCCTCCGGGCGGTGTCGTGGGCCCACATTATCGAGCCTGCGAGGGTCGGCCTGCATCCGCTCAGCGCGACACGCCGGTGCCAGACGACCGCCAAGGTGTCGGCACGTAGACGCTTGCCGCGGCGCGGTGGGCGGGCGCAGACTCCGGGCGGACATGCGCCCTGACCGTCCCAACCTCCGATCACGTGACACCAGCTCGGGCCGGACACGACTCGGTCTGCTGGCCGACGACCGGTCCGCGGCCGCGGACCACGGTCGCCCGGGAGGGTCGTCGCGGTGACCGTCGTGGAGCCACGACTGCCGCGGTTCACGGGCTGGCTGCGCCCGCTCGTCGACGCGGCCGCGCGGGTCCGGGCGGGCGTCCACAAGAAGCTGCTCTTCGGCTTCCTCGCTGGCGCCCT
Organism: uncultured Chloroflexia bacterium; assembly: GCA_963783135.1. Classification (GTDB taxonomy): domain Bacteria; phylum Chloroflexota; class Limnocylindria; order Limnocylindrales; family CSP1-4; genus Chersky-267. The sequence goes on from CAWAMH010000007.1 coordinate 702,141, forward strand.
GCTGCTCGTGGCGATGGCGATCCTGAGTCTCGTCGTCATCGGACGGATGAACGAGCGGATGCAGGACCTCGATCGCCTCCAGGTCAAGACGAGTCGGGCGCAGCAGATGCTCTATGCCGTCACGGCCCAGAGCCACTACCGGGCGATGGCGCTCCTGACCAGCGACGGCAAGTACAACGTCCAGATCGCCGACGCGAAGAAGACCTTCGGTGAGCTGCTGGACGCCATGGATCGCGACGATCCCGCGGACGCCCAGGTCTTCGGCGACATGCGCACCGCCAACGCGCAGTACGCGGCGGCCAGCGCGCGCGTGCTCGCGCTGTACGACGCCGGCGACCTGGTGGGCGCCGCCAGGCTCCACCTGGACGAGGAGCATCCGACCTCGCACGTCCTCGAGGCGGCGCTCCGCGGGGTGATCGCGTCGGCCGATCAGCAGATCGCCGGAGCGCAGGCCGCCTTCGAGTCCGACCGGTCCCTCCTGACCACGGCCGTGATCGGCTTCTCGGTCGCGGCCGTGGCCATCGCTCTGCTGCTCGGGTTCGTGCTGTCCTGGGCGTTCATCATCCCGCTCCGGAAGATGGGCGCGGCGCTGACCGGGATCACGGCCGGAGACCTGAGCCAGCGCGTCGATGTGCCCAACAACGACGAGTTCGGACAGCTCGCTCGCGACCTCAACCAGACCAGCGAACGCCTCGCGGCGCTGTTCGAGGAGCAGCGTGCCCTCACCCGTCGGCTCGAGGAGACGAACGCCTCGCTGGCCCGGGCGAGCGAGGCCAAGTCGCGCTTCCTGGCGAGCGTGAGCCACGAGCTGCGGACGCCGATGAACGCGATCCTCGGGTTCACGGACGCCCTGCTCGGCGGCGTCGACGGCCCGCTGAACGCCGACCAGACCGAATCGCTGGGCTGGGTCCAGCGCGGCGGACGCGACCTGCTCGGGTTGATCAACGAGATCCTCGACCTGTCGAAGATCGAGGCCGGCCGGCTGACGATCGATCCCCAACCGTTCGACCCGCGCGAACTGGTCGAGTCGGTCGTCGCGCAGTCGCGCTCGCTCGCGGCCCAGAAGGGGCTGCAGTTCGCCTGGCAGGACACCGGCGCACCCACGGAGGTCGTGCTCGATCGCCAGCGCGTGAGCCAGATCCTCGTCAACCTGTTCGGCAACGCCCTCAAGTTCACCCGCGAGGGCCAGGTCCAGGTCGAGATGGGCGGCGCCGCGGAGTCGCGGTTCCGGGTCGCCGTGCGCGACACCGGCCCGGGGATCGGCCCCGATCAGCACGAAGCGATCTTCGAGGAGTTCCGACAGGCCGAGGGCGAGGAGGCCGGGACCGGTCTCGGCCTCGCGATCAGCCGGCGACTGGCCCGGGTGATGGGTGGCGACATCACGCTCGAGAGCGAACCCGGTCAGGGCAGCACGTTCACACTGACCCTGCCCCTCGACTGTCGGACCGAGCCGGTCGTGGCCGCGACGGCCGCGCCGGAGCCCGGGCGCGACACGCTGCTCGTCCTGCTCAGCGTCGACGACGATCCATCCGTCGCGCCGTTGCTCGAGAAGATGGTGGCCGGCCAGGGCTATCGGATCGTCGCGTCGTCCAACGCGAGCACAGCGGTCAGCGACGTCCGCCGCCTGCGACCGGCGGCCATCCTGCTCGATGTCCTGATGCCCGGCCGCGACGGCCGCGACATCCTGCGCGAGCTGAAGGGCGATCCCGAGACGGCCGACATCCCGGTGATCGTCTTGTCCGTCGTCGACCCGGCCGAGGTGCCCGATCTCGCGGACGGGTACCTGACGAAGCCCGTGCGGCGGGACCGGTTGCTGAGCCTCCTGCAGGAGCAGGGCCTGCCCAGGGACGCGCCCTGATGGCCACGATCCTGGTCGTCGAAGACACGCCCGCGAACCGCGCGTTGGCGACGAAGCTGCTCGAGGCGGCCGGATACACGGTGCTGACCGCCGAGACCGCCGAGACGGGCGTCGCGCTCGCGCTCGAGCGACTCCCGGACCTCGTCCTGATGGACCTCGGCCTGCCCGACATGAACGGCTGGCAGGCGCTCGCGGCGCTCCGCGCCGATGGCCGTTCGGCCGGGCTGCGGGTGATCGCGTTCACCGCCCATGCGATGGTCGGTGACCGGGAGCGCGCCCTCGCCGCCGGGTTCGACGGGTATCTGAGCAAGCCGATCGAGTTCGCGACGTTCGTCGACAGCGTCGCGGGCTACCTCGCCTGATGCGCGACCGACCGCTGATCCTGGCCGTCGATGACGAGCCGGCCAACCTGGCGCTGCTGCGCAAGCTGCTCACCAACCAGGGCTATGACGTCGTCGAGGCCGTGGACGGCCCATCGGCGCTCGGCGCCGTCGCGGTCCACGGGCCGGACCTCGTCTGCCTCGACGTGATGATGCCCGGGCTCGACGGGATCGAGGTCTGCCAGCGCCTCCGCCGGCAACCCGACCAGGTCGGCCTGCCGATCCTGCTCCTCACCGCGCTCGATCGCCCGGAGGACAAGGTCCGTGGGCTGGAGGCAGGCGCGAACGACTTCCTGACGAAGCCATTCGACCAGAGCGAGCTGGCCGCCCGGCTCCGCTCGCTGCTCCGGACGAAGGCGCTCCAGGACCGCGTCGCCGACCTGCTCGGCAAGTACGTCAGCGAGAGCGTCGCCGCGGAGGCGCTTCGAGATCCGTTCACGGTGTCGCTGGGTGGCGATCGCCGTCACGTCTCGACGCTGTTCGCCGACGTCCGCGGCTACACCGCGCTCGCCGCCGAGCACCCACCCGAGGCGACGCTCGAGCTCCTCAACCGCTACCTCACGGTCGTGAGCGATGCCGTCGAGCGTCACGGTGGCACCGTCGCGGACCTGCTCGGCGACGGGGTGTTCGCCTTCTTCGGGGCGCCGGTGATGCACTCCGACGATCCTGAGCGCGCCGTGCGGGCAGCACTGGCGGTCCAGACCGCGGTCATGCGCCTCGATATCCCGACGATGCCCGGCGTCCGGCTCCAGGCTGGCATCGGGATCACGAGCGGCGAGGTCATCGCCGGGAACGTCGGGTCGGAGCGTCGGATGCACTACGCGGTCGTCGGCGACTCGGTCAACGTCGCCGCACGTCTCCAGGTGGCAGCCGGCCCGGGCCAGATCCTCGTGGACGAGGCGACGCACGACGCGGTCGTCGACGTCGTCGTGATGCAGGACCTCGGCAATCTGCGTCTTGACGGCAAGAGCGATTGGGTCCGCGCGTTCAACGTGATCACCCTCGGACGCACCGCCGTCGAAGGTCCGTCCGGCCCCGGCTGACGAGGGCACACCCGCGGTCGCGGCGCGATCCCGCCTACAGTGGATACCCAACGCGAGGTGATCTCGGGATGATGGAGCCGACCGAGGACGAGGTGGTCGAGCGGATCGGCCTCGCCACCCGACGCGAGCGCCGGCTGGCCGAGAACCTGCGCCGAGCCGAGACCTACTGGCAGATCATGGAGCAGATCGCGCCCTACTGGCATCCCGAGCGGATGCCCGAGGACCAGCGCCGACGGTTCGTCCAGGGTGTCGTCCGACGGATGCACGCCGCTGGCCTGGCCACGGACGCCCAGCTCCGGACCATGCTCGCCGGCTAGACGCCCGCGGGCCCAGCGTCATCAGGGCCAGGCGATGAGACCGATCGCGACGAGGGCGACGATCACTCCGACGACATGGGTCCGGGCGAGCCGTTCGCCGATGACGACACGGGCCAGCACGGTCGTCACGGCGGGGTACTGGGAAGACAGCACGGCGGCGACGCTCAGCGCCCCCTGGGCGTTGGACAGGACGAAGAACGCCGTGCCGCCGAGATCCGCGATCCCGATGCCCGCCATCAACGGCGAGGCGCTGCCGGCGGTCGATCGCCACCGCCGCAGGACGGTCGTCGCCAGGGCCGCCAGCACGAGGATCGTCCCGCGGCTCGCCAGGAGCGGCCACCAGGTCTCGCCGCCATCGGTGGCGCTCCGGCCCATCGCGATGAAGAAGATCCCGGCCATCGTGCCGGCGACGAGCGCGAGCCCGAGGCCCTCGCGACCGATCCCGACGTCGTCCGCGGGCCGGGTGACGAGCGCCACGGCGACGAGGGCCAGGACGATCCCGATCACGTCGGTCGGGTCGAGTCGGTCGCCGGTCAGGAAGCCGACCACGACCGGGATCCCGGCACCGATCACCCCGGAGACAGCAGCGACCAGCCCCATCGCCCCGATCGACAGGGCGCGGTAGAAACAGGTGAGCGAGATGAACCCGGCGATGCCGCTCGTCGTGGCCCAGACCATCGGGCTCGGACCCGGGAACCGCTCGCCGACGAGTGCCAGGATGGCCAGGACCAGGGCGACCGCCACGGCCTGCGAGATGACCAGCGTCGCCATGGGCGTCCAGCGACGGCTCGCGATCCCGCCGCCGAGGTCGCTGACACCCCAGCAGACGGCCGCGGCGATCCCGAAGCCGACACCCGTGAGGTTCAAGAACGCGCGACTCGGGACCGGTGTCGGGCGTGCGCGGATCGGAGGCCATCCGCCGGGTGGCTGTCGCCGGTTCGCATGTCGTGGGCGGTCCGATCCATCGGCGGAGTCTAGCCAACCGTCAGCGTCGCCACCTGCATGGCATGATCGAGCCATCGAGGAGATCGGTCATGTGCCTGCCCATCCGCGTCCCGGCGCCCTGGGGCTTTTCCTGATGGCGGTCGTCCAGCTGCGCGACATCGTCACCGACGCCGACCGCGCGGCGGTCATGGCCCTGCGTCGCGGACCTGGTCAGGAGCGCTATCTGGGGTCGATGGCCAGCCACTTCGAGGACGCCGTCGAGGACGCCCGCGCCTGCCCGAGGATGTGGTCCGTCCACGATGGGGACGCGCTCGTCGGGTTCGTCATGATCAGCGACGGGATCCCACCGGAGCGCCTCGCCACGGATGACGATCTCGTCGGTCCGTACTTCCTCTGGCGACTCCTCATCGACGAGCGGTTCCAGGCGCGCGGCTTCGGCGCGGCGACGATCGACGCCGTCGTCAGCTACCTCCGAGGGCGGCCCGGCGCGGACGTGCTGTGGACGAGCTGCAAGGCCGGCCCCGGCTCACCCCAGCCGTTCTACCTGCGCTACGGCTTCGTGCTGACCGGTGACGTCAAATGGGGCGAGGATCTGCTGCGCCTCGATCTGCGACCGTAGCGCGAGCCCGAGTCGGATCGGCGAGAAGCGCGGTCACTCGATCTGGAGCGTGCCGCGCCAGCAGTCGGTGGTGATCCCATCGTGGTCGCAGGTGATCTCGCGATAGGCGCCCTTCACCGGGCGACCCTTCCCGAAGCCGTCGATGACGACACCGGTGATCACGGCATCCAGGCCGGTCTGCTCGACATGGACGAGTGCGGTGAACGGTCGGTCCGACCCCTTGAACTGGTATCGCGCAGCGATGACCGTTGTCGGGCCAGGTTCGTAGTCCAGGACCTTCCCGACGTACTCGCCCTCGCCGGCGGCGCCGCCCACCACCCCGGCCATGCCCGGGCCTTCGCCGACCATCCACTTCGTGAACGTCGCGGTCTCCGAGTCGACCGAGCTCGCGGCGGTCTGATCGATGGCGGTGTCCATCTCAGATCCCTCCATGGCGGCTGAGGCGGATCGTTGAACGGACCTGCGTCCGGCCGTCGACCCCGAACTGTAGCGGCGGCGCGTATCGCGTCCGTCTCACGGCGCCCGATCGCGGCCAGCTAGCCTAGGCGGATGACGTCGTTGTCAGTCGATCGGCCGGCCGGACGATGGGCCTGGCTGGCCCTCGCCTGTGTCGTCGGGTTCGCCCTCCTCGCGATCTTCGTGAACGAGCGGGGAGCGATCCCCTTCGACGATCCGGTGACGGCCTTCGTGAAGCGACTCCCGATCCCGACCGACGTCTGGCTCGTGCTGACGGAGGCCGGTGGCCGCGTCCTCATCCCCATCGGGATCGGGGTGGTCCTCGTCCTGCGTCGCCCTCGGCCGGCGACGTGACGCGCTCATCTACGGGATCGCCCTGATCGGAGCGTCGATCTGGACCCAGGTGGTCAAGGCGACGATCGCGCGACAGCGTCCGCCGGACGCGCTGATCGCCACCGCGGGCTTCAGCTTTCCCTCGGGCCACACGCTCAACAGCACGGTCAGCTACGGGCTCATCGCCCTGTTGATCTGGCGGAGCGGGTGGCCCGCCTGGCTTCGGCGCGCCTCGGTCGTGGGCCTCGTCGTCCTGATCATCCTGGTCGGGTTGTCGCGTATCGCCCTCGGAGCCCACTACCCGAGCGACGTCCTCGGCGGCTGGCTGGCCGGAGTCGCGATCGTGGCCACGGTGGCGGCCCTGACGACGGACGAACGCTGACCGCCGGCGCGGCCACCGGGCGCGCGCCGCGCGCTAGGCTATCGCTCCAGGCGTTCGAGCTCGAGGACCGCCCGATGGTGGACACGTATCCGGTCTCCAGTGGCGCCGCCCCGCTTCGCTGGGATCCGCTCGTCGTGCTCGACGACCCATACCCGACCTACCGTCGCCTCCGCGATGAGGCGCCGCTCTATCACGACGACGAGCGTGACATCTGGGCCTTCACCCGCTACGACGACGTCCAGAGCGCCGCCCGCGACTGGGCGACGTATTCGAGCGGTGCGTCGGGCGGGAACGACCTCGACAACGGTGCCGAGCTGTTCCAGCCGGCCGGCGACCTCGCCGGCATCGATCCGCCGCCACACGATCGGATCCGGGCGGTGCTCAATCCTGCGTTCAAGCCGGGCGACGTCCGGCGGCGCTTCGAGCCCGTCGTGCGGGAGGCCGTCATCCGCTTGATCGACCGATTCGTCGACCGCGGCTCGGCTGACTTCGCCCGCGAGCTGGCTCGGCCACTGCCCGCCGAGATGGTCTGCAGCTGGCTCGGGTTCCCGAAGGAGGACCATCCGTACCTGACCGACTTGTTCGGCAGGATGCTTACCCGCGACCGAGGTCAGCGCGCCTTGCCGGCCGACGCCCTGGCCGCTCGGGACGCGATGCACGCCTACATCCGGATCGCTGCCGCGGAACGTCGCACCGCCGCGCGCGATGACCTGCTGAGCCTCATGGTCGCGGCGCAGTGCGAGCATCGCCTCAGCGACGACGAACTGCTCGGGATCTGCGTCCTGCTGTTCATGGCCGGGATCACGACCACCCAAGGGCTGATCTCGAACTCGCTGTTCCATCTCGATCGATTCCGCGACCAGCAGGCACTACTCCGGCGCGAACCGGACCGGATGACGGTCGCGATCGAGGAGCTGCTTCGCTTCGAAGCGCCGCTTCAGACGCTCGCTCGGACGACCACCCGCGACGTGGAGGCCTACGACACGCTGATCCCGAAGGGCGCGCGGGTGGGTCTCGTCTGGGCGTCCGCGAACCGCGACGAACGACGCTGGGACGAGCCGGACCGCCTCGATATCACCCGCGAACCGGCCCGGCACGTCGCCTTCGGTGACGGGATCCACCACTGCATCGGCGCGCCGTTGGCCCGTCTCGAGGCGCAGGTCGCGTTCGAGGAGCTGTTCAAGCGGATCCCCGAGTACGCCGTGGTCGGCCCGACCGCGCTCGCGACGACACCCTCGGACCGCCTCTTCGAGAGCCTGCCGGTCGAGTTCTAGGAGCCGACCCGCGAGCGAGCCGCTGGCGGACAAACGGCGCGCCCGGATCCCGCCGCATTGCCGTCACGAACGGTCCGTGACGGCGTCAGGACATCGACCGAGTACGGTTGCGTCCGTTCGTCAGCGGGAGTCGAGCCATGGGCCCACATCGGAACCTGATCGCAGCGACGATGGTCCTCGTCGTCGCCGTGCTGCTCGTCGGGATCGATCCAGGGCGAGTCGCCGCGGCGGCGCCTCCGGCCAACGACACCCGAGCCGCGGCGACCGTCGTGTCGGCGCTGCCCTTCTCCGAGACCGTGGACGTGTCCGGGGCGACGCGCCAGAAGAGCGACCCGGGCGCCTGCTACAACGACATCCTCGCGCGGTGGGCCCGGACGATGTATCGCACGGTCTGGTACCGGGTCCCGGCGCCCGGGTTCGACACGCTGGTCGTCAGCGTGACGGCCTCGACGGGCCGCCCCGTGATCGCCGTGGGTCGCGAGAGCGGCGGACGTCTCGTCGGCGATTGCCAGTACACCGGTCGCAGCGACGCCACCGGGTTCATGAGCTACGTCGAGCCGACGAGCGAAGCGCTGGTCGTGGTCGGTCTCGCCGACGACGTCCCGGCGACGCTCGACATCGAGATCCGGAGCGGCGGACCGCACGCCCCGACGAACGATGCCTGGCAGGACGCGACCCCGATCGAACAGACGCCGTTCGTCGATCGGGTCGACATGACCGCGGCCACGGGCAGTCCCGACGACCCGACCGGGTGCGGCACGGGCGAGCACACGATCTGGTACCGGATCCGGCCGGCGCATGCCATCCGTCTCGAGGTCTGGACGTCGGGGAGCGCACCGAGCGTCCAGATCCTCCGTCGGGTCTCCGGGTCGTTCACGTCGCTGCGTTGTGTCGCATCGGGCACGGAATCGTCCGACCTCGAGTGGACGTTTGCCGGCGGCGTCACCACCTACATCATGGTCGGCAACGATGCCGCGGACCCCGGACCACCCGGCGACCTGACGTTCACGATCCCCAACGATCCGGTCACGCCGACCCCGCCCTGGGCGACCAGCCCGAGCGAGCCATCATCGGACGGGCTGCCCGCGACGTCGACGATCGACCCCGGGGATCGCCCGAGCCCCCCTGGACCCGCCCCATGGTCGATCGCGATCGTAGGCCTGGCAGTAGCCGCGGGCGCGCTGGCCGCCTGGCGGCGCGCTCGTCCAACGGTTTGATCGAGGTTCCCAGACCGCGATCCGGACTTCAGTCAGCTGGGCGCTCTACGGCGACTTACCTCGAGATGACCGCGACGACGCTGCGGACCTCTATCGGTTGTCGGGTATCGACTCCATCGGACGGATAACCGGGACCCGTCAACGAGACCCAGACGCCCAGAGCCAAGAGAACGAGAAGCGAGATCCGCACGATTCTTTCGGTGACACGCTGATCCACGACGCCGATGCTACGCCGAGCCTGTTAGCCCGCCTAGCCCCACTGGAGCACGATGCCCTGACAGGCTGCGCACCAGCCCCCGAAGCGCGTCTCGTCGTGGGCCTCGAGCCTTGGTCGCCCAGAGAGGACCCACAGGCGGCCAGGACGACGCCCCGCTGCGACTTCGCGCCAGCCGGCAGGCAGGTGCCACTCACCGAAGACGTCGCACTTCCGTCGGACCCATCGCGTGGCCATCGGACAAGGATCGACCCGGCGATGGGTCGCAACCTGACGCTTGACCGTGCCACGAGCCCGGCGCACCCTGCGCCTATGCCAGCCGAGGCGGATCGGGTCGAGGGACAGCCGCCCGCGAGCGTCTCGAGTGCAAGCTCCGCGGCGCGAACCGCAGCTGACTGGGCTACGCGACACATGCTCCGCGTATGAGCCCTCGTCGGATCGGCGGACTCGCCGACCGGATCGCACGGAATCGCGAGATCGAGCCCCCACCGCCCCCACCGCAAGTGACCGCGCCGCCCGCGAAGCCTCAGCAAGGAGCACTTGGCGAGGCGGGTCAGCTCGGCTGCTTGATCGTCATCATGGGCGCCATCCTGGGGTGGGTACTCGTGGCGGGCCTGCGGGCGGTTGGTCTCGTGGAGGCTGATGCATCGTTCGATCTGCTGGCGGTCGTGCCTGCCTTCCTCACCATCATTCTCTCCGAAGGGGAGGTGAGCTCTCCGGTGGTGACGCGTCTCCTCGGCCTCTGCTTCGGAGCGACCGTCGTCGCTTTCACTCTTGTCGTCTTGATCGCCGCCGCCTTCGAGCGTGTTCCTGGGCTACGCAGCCGTCGGGACCTGGAGTACGGCATCCTCGTGGCCGGCTGGGCCGTCATACCAGCTGGCCTGGTCCTGCTCGGCGCTGCCTCGGATCAATGGCGTTCGGCGGTCGTCGGGCTCGGCGTCGTTCTGTTCGCAGTCACGTCCGCCTGGCTCGTTGTCGTCGTCGTGATCTTCCTGGGCCTTAAGCCGTGGCTCGAGCGGTTCCGATGACGGCTGTCCGGCGTGAGCGCCTCGATTCCAAGCTCGCGGCGCTTCTCGCGAGCCTCCGTCTGCTCGCGGCCTGCGACCCCTCGAAGGAGACGAAGGTGGGCAGCGTCTACCTGACACCGACCCCGGTCGCTCCAGCTCGGCTGGCCCTTGCGGGGGATCGTCGTCCCGACGCGGAGCCGGGGTCCTGAGCCTAGCCCGGGCCGATTCGCTGCGACCTATCCCGATCCAACTCTTGGGCTAGTCGGGTCGCGCTTGAATACGACTGTCAGAGTCCCGGTCCTCTGTGGGAGGTAACCCCCGAACATCGTCGCGGCCAGGCCAGTTCGTTTCGGCTCATCCCAGCTCTGCTCGAGGACGTGATAACCCTGCGCCGCGAGGACCTCGGCATCGGCAGCGAGGCTGTCGGCAGTCTCGGTCCGTGCCGCGCCCTCGTACTTCCGGACGATGATCGGGTCGATCCACTCTCTCCCGCGTCGCCGGCTGCGGCGGTACTGGTTCAGCCCGACCATCACGAGACCGGCTGCGGCGACCAGTCCCAGGGTCATCGTCCATCCATCGTCTATCCCCACCGAAGGACGATTCCCTGACAGGCTGCGCAGCGACCGCCGAGCAGCGCCCCGTCGTGCTGCTCGAGCTTCGTGGCGTCGTCGCCCAGGGACGTTCCACAGGCCGCGAGGACGACCCCACGAGGCGACTTGGCGCCGGGCGGGATCATGTGCCACTCACCGATGGCGTCGCCGCGCCGTCTGACCCATCGCGTCGCCATCGGACGAGGGTAGACCTCGATCGTCTCGGGGAGCCCCTCCTGGCACTGTTAGAGTCCGGCGGTGAGGCTAGCCTTCGCCATCGGCGTCATGGTCGCGATGATCGTTGGCTGCGGAACTTCCGCGACCGCGTCGATCCCAAGCGTCTCCGCTGCTCCGACTCCGGCGAGCGATGGCGCCCGTTGGGCCGAGGTCGGTGCCTGGGCGCGGGGTGACTTTCAAACCTCGGCTGCCGCCTTGGACAGACTCTACGAGAGAGCGGCCGCCTTCGGGCCGCCGGTCGATCCCGCCCAGACCACCCGTGTCGTGCCGTTCAACGACTTGGCAACACTGGTGGGCTGACGCTCAGGGTCGATCGGCCCGCCCCAAGTGCACCTCCTCCAGGGCGGCGAGCTCGGTCGCGAGGTCGAGCGGGCGGCGATGCTGGCGATCCGTCGGCGCCTCGCCATTGAGGATCGCGATCGCGCGGTTGACCTCCAAGACGACCCGCTCCAGGTCGGCCCGGTCGCGCTTCCGGCCCAGCGGCGAGGACCGTGTCGCCCGGTCCAGGATGGCGTCGCGACGGCCGAGCAGCTCGCGAACCTCCTGGTCCGTCGCGATCCACGGCGGGACCACATGCGCGTTCTTCAGGATGTGATGCGCGAGGGCCCACTCACCGGCCAGGCTGTCGTCCTCGAGCGGGATCCGCTCGCCGCGATACGGCAAGTCGTCGAACTTGCCCGCCTCCTGAGCCTCGCGGATCTGGCGATCGATCAGCGATTCGCGCGACGGCGGCTGCCATGGGTTCCAGCCGGTGGCGGCGTCGGGGACGTCGCGGCGATCGTTCACGGGCGAAGGGTAACGCACCCAGCAGGAGAAGCGGCATCAGCCGCTCGCTGTCACCCCGATCGGACGCGCGGAGCCGGGGCGGTCCTGAGCCTAGCGCGGGCCGCTTAGCCGCGACTCATCCGGAGGAGCCAGTGCTGCGTCGACACCTGCGAAGTTGCCTGAGCCCGCGTTGGGATCGCCGACCCCGAAGATCGCCGGAGTCGCATCTTCCGCAAGCTCGTCCGCGCCGTCGTCCTCTGCTTCCAGCAAGGCCTCCGCCTCGGGCGGTAGGCGCCGCCGGACGATGACCATGGCGGGGATGGCCAGCACGGCGGAGACGCCGGCTCCGACGACGAGGATGCCATAGAGGTTGCCCCGGACCCCGAGTGCCGCGAGCAAGTAGATGAGCGCGAACGCGATCGCCATCACCACAAAGATCACGGCGATGCCGACCGCTAGGAACAGCCAGTCGATGACCCGGAGGTCGTCGAACGGCCACCGTAGAAGAAGGCGCTGCTTGAGGAGCCAGCGTGTGCCTGCTCCGAGCCGTTGGGCCTCGGGTGGTCGTTCGTCGCTATCGGTGGGGTCCATCGGCGCCACCTATCCCCACCGGAGCACGATGCCCTGACAGGCGGTACAGCGGCCGCCGAGCAGTGATCCGTCGTGGTCCTCGAGCTTGGCCTCGTCATCGCCCAGCAACGTCCCGCAGGCGGCCAGGACGGCGCCACGCGGTGACTTCGCGCCCGCGGGGAGCATGTGCCACTCGCCGAGTGCGTCGCCACGCCGTCTGACCCATCGCGTCGCCATCTGGCAAGGGTAGACCCCTGCCTCGAGGGCGATCCACCGCCCGGCGTAGAGAGCGCGGGGATGGCATCTGGCCAATCCGGTCGGGTTCCGCCGTAACGCTAGAGCATCATTGGCGTCGTTGGCTCAGCGGAACTGATGTTGGGGTGTGACTTGCTAAAGCGGATAGGGGCTATCGTCACGGTCTTCGTCGCGGCCGCGGTGGCCGGCTCCTGGCTCCTGACATTCCCCGGACCGGGCAGGCTGACGGGGGTCACCTGGCACTGGTCGGAATCCAGGACCGTCGTAGGCGGAAACGCCGTGACGACCGTGGTTCCCGACCCGGACCGCTACACCATCGTCTTCAACTCAGACGGTACCGCGGTCCTCACCGCCGATTGCAACCAGGCGCCATGGACGTACACGACCGCCGGCCGATCGATGGAGCTTCAATCACACGCAGTGGTGTGGTCAGCGTGCGGTCCGGGTTCCCGGGCGCAGGCGCTGGTCGATGTTCTGTGGCACACGGACACCTACAGCGTCGGCGTGGGTCGTCTTGTACTGGAAGCGCACTACGGCTTCTGCCTTTTCGGTTGCGAGCCGGACAGCCTCACGTTCACGGACTGACTAGGTCGATCGGTGGTCAGTCCCCGGACCGGAACTCGTGGCAGGCGCACCGCGACGACTGGCGGATCGTTCGGAGCTCTTCTCCGGCGACGGATCCGTTTCCACGATCTCCGGCACGCCTTGCGAGCCTCCTCTTTGACGAGGGCGAGGAGCTCGGCTCGATCGCCGCGGCGCTGGGCCACACCTCGGTGGACGAAGCGCGTCTACGCGCACCTTCTGCCGAAGCGCGCCAAGGCGACTGCGAGCCGGATCGACGCGGCCCTCGGCCGCCGTCTCGAGGTCGAAACCGGCTAACCGCGGTCAGAACTGCGGTCAGAGGCCCCGACGGGACGTCCTCGGGGCCTCCTTCGCGCTCAGATTCGCCCTACTCCCCCGGCTTGTCGCCGAAGATCGTGTAGTGCCAGGGCTTCTCGGGTTCGCCGGTCAGCTCGATCATCACGTGCTTGACCTGGGTGTACTCCTCGAACGAGTAGCTCGACATGTCCTTGCCGAAGCCCGATTGCTTGAAGCCGCCGTGGGGCATCTCGGACGTCACCATCAGGTGGTCGTTGATCTGGACGTGGCCGAAGTTCAGCCGGCGGGCCGCCTCCATGGCCCGGAACACGTCACGGGTCCAGATGGACGCCGCCAGGCCGTAGCGGGTGTCGTTGGCCTTCTCGAGCGCCTCCTCGTCGGTGTCGAAGGGCAGGACGGCGAGGACCGGGCCGAAGACCTCGTTCTGGACGATCTCGCTGTCCTGAGCACAGTCGGCGACGATCGTCGGCCGGTAGAACGCACCGTCCGGGAAGCCCGCGACCTCCGCGCGTGCGCCGCCGGCCACGACCCGCGCACCGGCTCGCTCCGCCCGTCGGACGAAGCCGTCGACCCGCTCGACCTGGGCTTGGCTGATCAGCGTCCCGAGATCCGTCGACGGATCGAACGGGTCGCCCACCCGAACGGCGTCGAACAGCTCCGCGGTCCGGGTCAGGAACGCGTCATACACCGAGCGATGGACGTAGGCCCGCGTCGCGGCGGTGCAGTCCTGGCCACCGTTGATGAGCGCACCGGCGGTGGCGCCGCGTGCGGCGGCCTCCAGGTCCGCGTCGGCGTGGACGATGAACGGCGCCTTGCCACCGAGCTCGAGATGGACGCGCTTCACGTTCCCCGCGGCCAGCGCCTGGATCCGCTTGCCGGTCTCGGAATCGCCGGTGAGCGAGATGAGGTCGACATCGCCGTGAGCGGCCAGCGCCGCGCCGACGACATCGCCACGTCCGGTGACGACGTTAAGGACACCCGCCGGGACTCCCGCCTCGAGCGCCAGTTCGGCGAGCCGGATCGTCGTGATCGGGGTCGCGCTGGCGGGCTTGAGGACGATCGAGTTGCCGGCCGCCAGGGCCGGACCGATCTTCCAGATCGCCATCCAGAACGGGTAGTTCCAGGGCGCGACCTGGCCGACGACGCCGATCGGTTCGCGCCGGACGAACGACGTGTGGCTGCCGCTGTACTCGTAGGCCGCCTTGCCCTCGAGGTGGCGGATCTGCCCGGCGAAGAAGCGCAGGTTGTCCGACGCGAAGGCGAAGTCGGACTCGCGCCGGAGCTTGTACGACGTGCCGGTCTGGAGCGTCTCGACCCGGGCCAGCTCGTCGGCATGCGCGTCGCACAGGTCGGCCAGGCGATTCATCGCAGCGACCCGGTCCGGCAAGGCCAGCCGCGACCAGCGCCCGTCGCGGAACGCTGCCCGGGCAGCGGCCACGGCCAGATCGACATCGGCTTCGGTCCCGGCCGGCACGCGACCCACCAGCTCGCCGGTGGCGGGGCTGCGGACCTCGAGCCAGGCGCCGCTCGTGGATGTCACGCCTCGGCCGTCGATGAACATCGGATGATCGGTGGCGACCTTCACGGCCATCGTGGGATCTCCTTGTGACCGCACCGGCTGCGGCGTCTCGGGCTCCGAGTCTACCCGAGGACCCGTGCCGTCCCGGTCCGGTCCGGCCGCGGCTCAGCGGTCGTCCCGTGCTCGTTCCACGAGGGTCCGAGCGAAACCCGCGAAGCGCGACGTCCTCGAGCGGCGGGTTGATGAGACCGGCCCGCGCATCCCGGAACGCACGCTCGAGCGGTCCCTCCAGGAAGCCCGGGCCGCCGGCGATCCGGAGCGCCTCGTCGGTCGCCGAGCACGACGGCCTGGGTCACGGTCAGCTTGGCGAGGGCGATGTCCGGCAGGAGCGCCGGCCACTCGGCGGGAGTCGCCGCGTCCCATCGGTGCGCGACGTCCAGCGCCACGATCCGCGCCGATCGCAGCGTGGCATCGAGCCGGCCGAGCCTGACCTGGACGGACGGCAGATCGGCGACGGCGGTCGACCCATCGCCCGGCCGGCGATCGACCGCCCAGCGCACGACCTCCTGGCGAGCGCCCTCCCCCACCCCGAGGTAGACGCCGGCCATGGCCAACCCGAACCAGGCGCCGGGCGCCGGTCCGCGCGGGTCCGGCCGATCCGACCGCCGTCGGACGACGAGCCGGTGAGCCGGGACCGCGACATCCTCTAGTCGCAGCCGTCCCGACGCCGATCCGCGCATCCCGAGGGCATCGAAGCCCGGCAGCCGCGAGACCCCCGCCGTCTCGAGGTCCACCAGGAACGCGCCGACCTCGGGCGCCGCCTCCTCGCGATCAGCGGCGGATGCGCCCGCCGCGATCCGCGCCGACACCAGGGCCAGCCGGAGCGCCGGCAGCCAGGTCGTCCACGACTTCTCACCGGTCAGGCGATAGTCGCCGTCCGAGGTCGTGGTGGCCGTCGTTCCCGGCACGGCGCCGCGGGCCGGGCTGCCGCCCTCGTCCTCGGTCGACGCGGCGTTGATCAGCGCACCGTCACGGATCAGCGCATAGACCTCGTCCTCGAGCCCCGCCGGCCACGCCTGCGCCTGGGCCATCCCGGCGACGACGTGCATGTGCATCGCGAACCCGAGCGCCAGCGAGCCATCGATCGCCCCGAGGGCCGCGAGGAGTTCGACCGCGTCGGACGCCCCGATCCCGAGACCTCCGGCCGCGACCGGGACCGGTGCCAGGTGGAGGCCGGCCGCCACCACGGCCGCCGCCGCTGCCGGCTGGAATCCGTCGCCGAACTCGACCTCGGCGAGCCGGGCGCGGGCGTCCTCCAGTCGAGCGTGCAGGCTTGCCGGCGCGGATGCCGGATGTGTTCGGGTCACGAACCCATGCTATCCGTCCGATCGGCCGCCGGCCGCGCCCTGGAGCCGAGCCGCCTCGCGCCGAAGCAGCTCCCACGCCCGGTCGACGTGGCGTTGCTCTGTCCGCAGGCTGCTCACCGACAGACGGATCGTGAACCGGCCGCCGAGCCGGGTGTGCGACAGGAACACCTCGCCGGTGCGGTTGACCGCGTCGATGATCGCCGCGTTGCGCTCGTCGAGCAGCTCGCGGATCGGCGGCTCGTCCTCGTGGCCGGCCGCCTCCGCCGGACGCCAGCGGAAGCAGACCGTCGAGAACGGGACCGGCGCCAGGCGCTCCCAGTCCGGGTCGTCATCGACCCGATCGGCGAACGCGCGACCCAGCGCGACCTGGTGGACGACCCGCCGGCGCAGTCCCTCGACCCCGAAATAGCGCAGGAGCACCCACAGCTTGAGCGCTCGGAAGCGCCGCCCGAGCTGGGGCTGGTATTCGCTGTAGTCGCGGACCGGGGTGGACCGGTCGAGCGTCCGGAGGTATTCCGGCACCGAGCTGAACGCCGCCCGCAGCTCGCCCATCCGGCGGGTCAGCAGGAGCGAGGCGTCGAACGGCGTGAACAGCCACTTGTGCGGGTTGACGAGGACCGAGTCGGCGCGTTCCCAGCCCTTGAACGGCGCACGCGAGGCGGGGTCGAGTGCGATCGCACCGGCGTACGCGGCGTCGACATGGAGCCAGACCCCCTCGCGTTCGGCCAGGTCGGCCATCGCATCGACCGGATCGACGGAGGTCGGGCCGGTCGTCCCCAGGGTCGCCACGATCGCGATCGGTGTCCGTCCGGCGGCGCGATCGTCGGCCAGCGCGGACTGGAGGAGGTCGAGCCGGAGCTCATAGCGGTCGTCGGTGGGGATCCGGACGAAGCCGGCCCGCCCGATGCCGAGCGTCATGCACGCCTTCTCGATCGATGAGTGGGCCTCCGCCGAGGCGTAGACCCGCGGCGCGCCCACGTCGGCCCGATCCGCCAGCCCGAGGGCTGCGGCGTCAAGCCCCGCCGCCTCCCGGGCGGCCCCAAGGGCGATGAGCGACGACGTCGATGCGGTGTCAGTCAACAGCCCGTCGAACGACGCCGGCAAGCCGACCGCCTGGCGGAGCCAGTCGACGACCACCCCCTCGAGCTCCGTTCCGATCGGCGACGTCCGCCACAACATCGGGTTCTGGCTCAGGGCCGCCGCCAGCATCTCGCCGAGGATGCCCGGGCCCGACGCCGTCGACCCGAAGTAGGCGAAGAACCCTGGGTGCTGCCAGTGGGTGGCGTTCGGCTCGATGAGCGCCGAGTAGTCGGCGAGGATGTCGGCCAGGGCCTCGGGCTCCTCGGGTGGAACGGCCGGGAACGAGCCGCGCAGGGACCCGGGCTCGATCGGCGGCAGGACGGGGCGCTGCTCGACGCTCGCCAGGTAGTCGGCCATGACGTCGACGACGGCGTGGGCGGCGGCCCGGAACGCCTCCGGGTCCATGTCCACCAGACCGTCGATCTGCGAGCGGTCGAGTCGGCCCGTGGTGGGTGCGGAGGCGTCGGCGTCGGTCACGACCGGAGTCTACCGGGCGGGATGGTCCGGGCTCGTCTGGGACGAACGGGCGATACGGTCGGACTGGACCTGGACGGTACCTTTGGAAGCATGCTCGACGCGACGTCCCCGCGCGACCGGCGCGGACGCCTGCTGATGACGGGTTGGGCGATCGCGCTCGTCGCCGCCCTGGTCGTGGGTCCGCTCGCCTCGAGCGCCGCCGGGGCCGACCCGGATCCGACACCCACCCCGACCGAGACCGCCTCGCCCTCCCCCACGCCGACCCCGGCGCCGACCGCGATCGCCTACCGGCTGTCGCTCCTGCGATCGGGCGACTTCACCCGGCAATACACCGCCTATCAGTGCGTCGGCGCGTCGCTCCAGATCATGCGCAACATCATCCGGAACCCGAACAACCGCCATCGCTACCTCCAACGCCGGCTATGGCGGATCGCCCGGACCCACAGCCTGTACAAAGCCGACGGCGGAGCCGACCCGTTCGGCTGGACGACGGCGACGGCGCTCGCGGGTCACGGCCGCTACGTCCTCGTCGCCGCACCGACCATGGCCCAGGCGGTGCGTGCCGCGGCCGAAGGGATGGCCGCGACCCATCGACCGGCCGGGCTCCTCGTCTGGGGCGGGACCCACGCCTGGGTGCTGACCGGCTTCGAGGCGACGGCGAACCCGAACCAGACCGACGATTTCCGCGTCCTCACGGTCCGGATCGCCGACCCACTGTGGCCGTACTACCACGTCCGCAAGCGCCCGATCTACCGGCCGGGGACGCGGCTGTACATGGGCAGCCTGAAGCGCCACTTCACGAAGTACCACGACCCGCGTCGTGACAGCCGGATCGAAGGCAGGTTCGTGGCGATCGTCCCGCTGCCGGACGGCGATCCGCTGCCGCAGTACGCGTGGGCGCCGAAGATCAGCCCGGACCCGAGCCCCGCCCCGAGCCCGAGCGCGGCGCCGACGCCGAGTCCGAGCGCCGCTGGCGCGGGGACCGGCTCGGCCCCGGAGACGACGCCGACACCGACACCAGAGCCGACGCCCACGCCGTCCCCGGTGCCGACGGACGAGCCGACGGCGGCTCCAACCCAGACACCCACCGAGGCGCCGAGCTCCGGACCCTGACGCGCCACCGCGACGCGTCCCGCGGGTCACGACCAGGGCCCCAGATCAAGCGAGAAGCCGGCCCGAGGGGCGATCCCCCGGGCCGGCTTCGTCGTGCGCCTTGGTCAGTGATCGTGGTGATGGCGGGGTTCGAAGTAGTGGTCAAGGGCGTAATCGGCGACCTTGCGGCCCATCCGATACGCGTCGAGGTCGGCGGTCCGGAAGTGGATCCCGGACCAGACCCGGCCGTTGATCGCGTCGGTCGTCAGCTGTGATGCCCACTCGTAGTGGCGTGTCGTCATCGTCGCCGGCGAGGTGATGTACAGGTCGATCCGGCTCGTCCCGAGGACGTGCGTGAGTGCCCTGGTCATCGAGCTGATGACCGTGTTGAAGCCGCTCACGGAGTCGGGGTACGGCGGGTTGACGATCAGCGGCGTCCACATCGGGTCGGCCAGCGTGGCTGGATTGCCATCCGTATCGGCCAGCTGGATCGCCGTGATCGGCCGCCAGAAGTGGTACTTGAACTTCGCGTACCACGCGACGCCGAGGGCATCGGCAATGCTCATGTCGGCCGCAGCAAAGAGTCGAGCGCTCTTGCTGATGTCGAAATGGCGCCGGGTCACGAGGTCGCGCAGGGACGCCTGGAGCGGACCCGTCGAGATCGCCGAGATGAACAGCGCCGTCTCGGTCTGGGGCGCCGTCCGCGTCATGCTATTCAGCGCGCCGACAGACTTCACCTCGTTGAAGTCCTTCGTGTATTGATCGGAGGTCATCGCCTCCGGGCCGTGCGGCAGGAACTGGTGCGAATAGCGGAGCATGAACGGCCGCACGTCACCCATCCATGGGGCGAGCATCGGCAGGTTGGCCGGCGGGGTCGGGCGCCAGACGCCGGGAGCGGGCGGTTCGGTGAAGGTCTTGGCCGCGTTCCAGCCGTCGTTCAGGCGGAGCTTGACGATCCGCGCCGCGGCGCGCTCACCGAACTTGATCCCCCGGTCCTTGCTCCGACCGTCCGGGATCCCCGCCAGGGATGTCGCGTAGTCGGCGTCGAGGTTGAGCTGCGACGCGGGGAAGTAGGTCGACAGGATCCTGTACGCGGCCGTCGCGGCGGCGGCCTCGGGCGAAGCGCCACGCGGGGCATGGGCGTGCCATTTGTAGAGCTCGTACTTGCGGGTGATGCCGACGACGGCGTTGTAGACGGCGGCCTGCTCGACGGCGAACCAGTGGAACGTCGTCGCGTTGTTGATCCCGGCTTCGGTCACGACGGTCCGCACGGTCGTCGCGTTCCAGGCGGTGATCACGGCGGGATCGGCGTCCGGGTGCGACGCCGCAACCGTTCCGGTCATCCCGGTCACGAGAAGGGCCGCGCCGAGGAGCGCAGCGAGGATGCCGCGCCGTCTCAGACGGGCGAGGGCGTGCGTGGGACGTTCGGGGCGCATCTGCCACCTCCATAGGCTTCGCGGAGCGGGTCCGACTCGCGCGTGAGGGTCGTCGTCCGAGCGTGGTGCCGCGGTCTGGGCGGCCCTCGAGTCCCGGGTCCGTCGCGGCGTGCGAATGCCGCGCGAGGCCGGTCCGAACCCGGGGCGCCATCTGCGGACGAGGTTCGATCGGTCCGGACGATCCGACCGCGCCCGTCCCCGTGGGCGATGGACCATCGCCAACCTAGCCGGATGCTGTCTTCGGAGCGTCTCCGGGCAGACAAGAGGTCCTCGCCCACGTCCGTCTGGGATCGCCAGGCATCCCCCGACCGGCGACCGCGGCGCATGCGGAAGATGGCCTGCACGGCCTCCTGGTCGCCCTCCTGCGACCCGGCGACGAGCTCCTGGCTCACGCTCACCTCCACGGTCGTGCACGGTGAGCCACCGTGTCGCCCTGTATGGGTCGCTCAAGGTCGATTCCGTTCAAGATTCGCGGGGCCGGCCGCGAGCCCGCCTCATGCGCCGGTCAGGGCACGTCACGACCCCCGCGGTGTAGCGTCTCTCTGGACATCCGAGTCGCAGGGCTCGGACGGACGGAGAGGTGCCGGGCATGGATGAGCCCACGGGAGATCGGTCGCAGACCCCGGCCGAGCCGGACAGCCCGGCCCCTGGCCCGGTCGTGCCGGCTGGGGCCCCGATCGACATCGAGCCTTCGCCGGCCCCCGCCGAACCGGTCCCGACGAGCGGGTGGACCGAGCCACCCGAGACGCGCGCCGAGCCGGCTGGTCCGACCGATGGGTGGATCCAGTCAGCGGCGACCCCGAGCGATCCGGACACGACGAGCGGGTGGATCCAGCCGTCGCCGAACAAGCCTCGATCCCGAGGCAAGACGGCCGCCATCCTGGCCGGGATCGCCGTCCTGCTCGCGATCCCCGGCGTGAAGCTCGTTTCGACCATCCTCGCCGCGAGCGTGGCCGCCACTGCGCTGACGTCGGCGTTCGGCGGTCCGTACGACCAGCTGCCCGCTGACTTTCGCTCCGGCATCGAGAGTCGATTCAAGGCGATCGCGCCTCAGGATTTCGGCCAGCTGAGCGACGCCGAGCAGACCGCCTGGCTCCAGGCCCAGGTCCGCGGTGGTCTCGTCCGGCTCGACGACGCGACCCTGACCCGGCGTTTCCGATCGCTGACTCACGCCTTCGGGCAGGTGCCCGTTGCGACTTGCGCGGCGGTGGCGCGCGAGACCAGCTCTGGCGGGACGACATCGCCGGAGACCGGCCGGGCGCTTCTGACGGCGATGACCGTGGACGAACGGAAGGACTGGTTCGAGATCTCGATCGCTGCCGCGGAAGCCCAGGCACACGGCACGCCGGTGCCGCGGACCGTGACCGAGGACGAGTTCGACAAGGCCTTCGACGCCTTGAGAAGCGAAGCGACGCCCGATGAGCTCAGCGCGATGGCGGCCCTTGGCGGCGGCGCGACGCAGGATGACGCCACCGTGTGCAGCGGCTACCGCGCCATCTACTCGGTCGCGCTCCGACTCTCGGCAGCAGATCTCGCGACAGCCGCCCGGTACGACGTCCAATAGCGGTCAGACCCGCCGCCGACCGGGACCACCAAGGGCCGCACGCGGCAGCGAGAGGTCAGACGGCGGTGCGTCGACCCATGACCAGCCGATACACGGCGACCACCACGATGCCACCGATCACCGCGACGACGATGCTCTCGATGTTGATCCCGGTCACGTCCGCGACCTTGAGGACGGTGCCGGCCAGAAAGCCCCCGACGACGGCGCCGACGATCCCCAGAAGGACGGTGGCGACGACGCCCTCCTTGCCGCCCATGATCAGGTTCGTGATGAACCCTGCGATCGCACCCAGCACGATCCACGCGATGATGCCCACGACGCGCCTCCTTGCCGACAGATCGGCGTTGCCCAGACTGACCAACGATGTCCGACGTCCGCGCCGTCAGGACCGATCCTACGCCAGTGGTCGCTCCGACTCGGACTGCGTAGACCCCGACCTGTGCGGGCCGGGGTCTACGCGCGCCCTGGAACGAGCTGGGGGATCTGCGCGCCCGGGGCTCCTCTCACCGTACGACGGGTCGTCTATCGGGCAGATGCCCTATCCGGGCCGCGATAGGGTCAGCTCCGCTCCGAGGTCGATCCGGAGACGGTCAGCAACCGCAAGGGCGGCCATCACCGCGGTCAGAGGCCCGAAGGACGGATCCTCCGGGCCTGTGTTCGTGCTCAGGAAGTGGTCGGGGCGGCCGGATTTGAACCGACGACCACCAGTCCCCCAGACTGGTGCGCTACCAGACTGCGCCACGCCCCGACGAGGTGCCGAGTCTAGCAGACGGTCGGCTCAGTCCCGCTCGAGCGTGGCCACCCACTGGCGGTAATCGGCGAGCTCGTCCTTCGACTCGCGGGCGAGCAGGTCGACGAGGCAGCGCTTGGCGCTCTTGCCCTCGAACAGGGCCCGGTGGACCTCGCGGGCGATCGGCATCTCGACGCCGAGCCGGTCGGCCAGGGCGATCGCGGCATCGACCGTGTAGGCCCCTTCGGCCACACCCGGCAGGCTCGACTCGATGTCGGCCCAGCGGCGTCCCCGGGCGAGCTCGACCCCGAGCCGGTGGTTGCGCGACAACGGCGACCCGCAGGTGGCGATGACGTCGCCGATCCCGGCCAGACCGGCGAAGGTCAGCGGGTTCGCGCCGGCCGCGATCCCGAGCCGGGTCATCTCGGCCAGGCCGCGCGTCATCAGGCCGGCCTTGCCGTTGTCGCCGAAGCCGAGCTCCTCGGCGGCGCCGGCCGCGATCGCGAGCACGTTCTTGAGCGCGCCGCACAGCTCGACGCCCGACGAGGTCGCTGTTGACGTAGAGCCGGAACCGGCGGCGGCCCAGCCGAGCCTGGACCCGGGCGGCGAGCGCCTCGTCGTCGGCCGCCACGACCGCCGAGGCGGGCAGGCCGCGGGCGATCTCGAGCGCGAGGTTCGGGCCGGACAGCGCCGCGATCCGGCTTGGGTCGAACCCGCCCGCCTCGGCGATGACCTGGCTCATCCGGAGCAGCGTGCCGCCCTCGAGTCCCTTGACCACCGAGAGGATGTCGGCCCCGGCGGGCACGGCGCCGGCGACCCGCTCGACCTCGGACCGCAGGTGGCTCGACGGGACGGCGAACACGACGAGATCGGCCGAGCCGAGCACGGCGGGGTCCGCCGCGACCTCCAGCCGGGCGGGGAACGGGATCCCGGGCAGGCGCCGGACGTTGGCCCGATCGGCGCTCAGCGGCGCGGCGGCCGTCGCCGATCGGGCGAGCAGGACGGCGGGCTCGCGTTTGGCGACGAGGATCGCGAGCGTGGTGCCCCACGCCCCGCTGCCGACGACGGCGACCCGAGCCGGTCACCCCCGGCGACTCGCCTTCGTCGAGCCGGCGGCCTTCCGGGCGATCGTGACCCCGCCCTTCGTGCCGGCCCTGGCGCCGCTGCCACCCGACCGACGGCGGCGCGGAAGCTCGACCGAGCTCCGTTCGCGGAAGACGAGCCGGATCGGCGTGCCATCGAAGCCGTACGCCTCGCGCAGCTGGTTCTCGAGGTAGCGCCGGTAGCTGAAGTGGACGCTGCCGGCTTCGCGGGCGAAGACGACGAACGTCGGAGGGGCCACCGCGGCCTGGGTCGCGTAGAAGATCTTCGGCCGCTTGCCCTTGACGACCGGCGGCGACCTGGCGTCGGGTCGCCTCGCCGAGGAGCCGGTTGAGCTCGCCGGTCGGGATCCGCTTGCGACGCTCGCCCCAGACGTCGACCGCCGCCTCGAGGACGCGGCCGACCCGCTGACCGGTCTTGGCGCTGATCGACACCACGGGCGCGAAGTCGAGGAACGGCACCTCGCGGCGGATGCCCTTCACGTACTCGTCGAAGGTCCGATCGGTCTTCTCCTCGAGGAGGTCCCACTTGTTGATCGCGACGACCAGGCCCTTGCCCTCCTCGACGACGTAGCCCGCGACATGGGCGTCCTGGGCAGTCAGCCCGTCGACGGCATCGAGGACGAGGATCGCCACGTCGGCCCGGGCGATGGCCCGGAGCGCGCGCAGGGCCGAATAGCGCTCGGCGGCCGGGCCCGAGGCGACCTTGCCGCGCCGGCGCATCCCGGCGGTGTCGATGAGGACGACCTCGCTCCGACCGTAGGCGAGGGTCGTGTCGATCGCGTCGCGGGTCGTGCCCGGGATCTCGCTGACGATCGAGCGCTCTTCACCGAGCAGGGAGTTGAGCAGGCTCGACTTGCCGACGTTGGGACGACCGACGATCGCGATGGCGACCGGGGTGTCCTCGGACTCGGCAGCGATCGCCGCGTCCCACTTCCGAGCGACCGCATCGACCGCTTCGTCCCCGGAGCCGACCTCGTCCTCGTCCTCCTCCTCCCCATCGAGGTCTCCCAGCGACTCGGCGCCGACGATCATCGGCTCGAGGAACCCGTCGGCCATGTCGCGCGCCCAGGCCTCCGCCTCGGCCTCGCGGGCCTTGCGCGCGAGCTCGGTCTCGGTCTCGGGCGGCAGCGCCCAGACGATCGCGTCGAGCAGATCGCCGGTCCCCCGCCCGTGGGCCGCGCTGATCGCGTACGTCTGGTCCCAGCCGAGCGAGTAGAACTCGGCCGCCTCGAGCTCGCGTCGGTCGTTGTCCGCCTTGTTGACCGCGACGAGCACGGGCGACGTCGCCCGCCGAAGCAGCTCGGCCGCCTCGAGGTCGGGCGGGGTGATCCCGGTCGACGCATCCACGACGAAGACGATCACGTCCGCCTCGGCGATGGCCAGCCGGGCCTGCTCCTGGACGCGCGCCTCGATCGGGTCGTTCGGGTCGAGCTCGAGGCCGCCGGTGTCGACGATCAGGAACCGACGCCCGTTCCAGTCGGCCTCGCCGTACAGACGGTCGCGGGTCGTCCGGGCCCGGTCCTCGACGATGGCGTGGCGCGTCCCGAGGACGCGGTTGAAGAGCGTGCTCTTGCCGACGTTCGGGCGGCCGACGACGGCGACGACGGGGAGGGCGTCCATGCGGCCGCTCAGGCGGCGCCGGCGGACGCGGTCGTGCTCGAGTCGCGGCTTGGGAGCGAGGTCGTCCGGCCGGCCGGCGTGGCGGCGGCGAGCAGCGCGGCCAGGGCGAGGTCGTGGGCGGAGGCGGCGGCCTCGGGCGTGCCGGCCAGCTCGAGGATCCGCTCGACGACCGCGCGGAGGTCCTCGATCGGGGTCGACGTCCCGCCGGTCACGCCGACCACCTCGGCGGTCCCGAAGACCGCGGCGTCGGTGAGGTCGCGGACGCTCTCGATCTGGATCGCGTGCGTGCCGGCGATCTCGCACAGCCGGGTGAGCTCTTTCGTGTTGGCCGACGAGCGACCGCCGACGACGACCATCAGGTCGACCTCACGGGCGATCTCGAGGGTGTCCTCCTGACGCCGGATCGTCACCGGGCAGACCGTGTTGACGATCTTGAGCTCGTGGCTGCGCGAGACCATGTACGCGGCGAGCTTCTCGAACTTCCATGGCGGCTGGGTGCTCTGCGAGATCAGCGCCATCTTCTTGCGGCGCGGGATCTTCGGCCAGTCGTCCTCCTCGTCGACGACGATCGCCTCGGGCGCGAAGCCGAGCAGGCCGACGACCTCGGGATGCTTCGGCGTGCCGAGCAGGACGATCGTGTAGCCCTCGTCGACGAGCTTGACGAGCTCCTTCTGCTCCTGGATGACCCAGGTGCAGGTCCCGTCGATGACCTCGAGCCCACGCGCCTCGGCGCGTTCCATCACCTCGGGCCGGACGCCGTGGGCGCGGATGACGACGGCCGCACCGTGATCCACGTCGTCGAGGGCGTCGACGGTCCGCACCCCGATCTCCTCGAGATCGCGGATCACGCCCTCGTTATGGACGACCTGGCCGAGGGTGTGGGTCACCTTGCCGGCGGCCGCCGCCTCCTTGGCCTTGTCGATCGCCTCGCGAACGCCATAGCAGAAGCCGGTGCGCTTGGCGATCCGGACGTCTCGAACGTTGCCCATCGCTTCGATTATCGCACGGGGTCCTCGTCCGACCCGCTGGCGGCACGCTCGGCGGGCGGGCCGTCCCCGGCCTCGGTGCCGTCTGCGGCCGTAGCCGGTCCCGGCGACGGCGTCGGCGTAGACGCCACGCTGGGCGGGCGGCAGGAGCGCCGCGATCCGACCCATGATCTCGGTCGTCGCCGCGACCTGGGCGGCGCGTCGCTCGGCACCGGCACCCGGCGCAGTGATCGTGAACGGCGCACCGACCCGCAGCACGACCTTGCCCCGCGCCGGGAGCGGCACCTTCCGGCCGCGCGGCCAGACCCGCGGCGTCCCGGAGATCCCGATCGGGACGATCCGCGCACCGGTCCGCAGGGCGAGGATCGTCGTCCCCTCCTTGGCCTCCTGGAGGGTGCCCGACGGGCTCCGGGTGCCTTCGGGGAAGACGATCAGGACGTGACCCTCGTCGAGCACGCGCTTCGCCTTCCTGAAAGCGTCGACATCGGCGGCCCCGCGCTCGATGCCGATGACCGCGTTGAGCTCGATGAACTTGCCCATGACCGGCCAGTCGAGCGCCTCCTGCTTGCCGAGCCAGTAGATCCGCCGGCCGAGGGCGGGCGTGACGAACGAGCCGATGAGCGGCGGGTCGGCGTTCGAGATGTGGTTCGCGACCAGCAGGATCGGTCCGTCGAGCCCGTGGAGGCGGTCGAGGCCGTGGACATGGACCCGCGCGAAGAACTTCCAGGCGAAGCGGCCGAAGGCGTCGGTCGCCCGGATGAACCAGGTCGCGTCGTCGCCGAGCGGGCGCCGTGGCGTGTCGCCACGATCCGCGAGGCTGGCTCACGGTCCGGCCTCCGCGGACCGGATCGCGGCGACGACCGCCGCGACGGTCTGCTCGAACGTGTTCCCGTCGGTCGCGATGTGGACCGCGTCGACGCCGGCCGGAGCGGGGCCACCGGCCGGTTCCGGTCGAGATCGTCGCGCCGGCGCAGGTCGACCAGGATGGCCACCGCCTCCGGCGAGGACGCGTCGAGGCCGCGCTCCTCGGCGCGCCGACGGGCCCGCTCCTCGGCCGAGGCGTCGAGGAAGACCTTCAGATCGGCGTCGGGCAGGACGACGGTCCCGATGTCCCGGCCGGCCATCACGATCGCGCCGGCCCCGGCCAGCTCCCGTTGACGGGCCAGCAACGCCGCTCGGACCTCGGGCACGCGTGACACCTCGCTGACGGCCCGGTCCACCTCCGGACGGCGCACCTCGGCCGTCACGTCGACGCCGTCGATGAGGACGCGTGACAGCCGACCGTCGGCGATCGGGTGCGAGCTCGACCCGGTCCACGAGCGGAAGCAGCGCAGCCGCGTCGCTGAGGTCGACACCGTCGCGCAGGGCGACCTCGGTGAGCGCCCGGTAGAGCAGGCCCGTGTCGCAGAACCGGTAGCCGAGCGTCGCGCGCGGCGGCGGCGCCGACGCTGCTCTTCCCCGAGGACGCCGGGCCGTCGAGCGCGACGACGACCCGGCGTGCCGGCGCGGATCGCCTGGACGGCGGTGGCGGGCCGGACGACGGCGTCGACCGCTCATCGATCGGTCTGCACGCGGCCGGCTCCGAGCGAGCGGATCTCGGCGGCGGTGAGCGGTCGGACCGCGGCCGACCGGAGCGCCCCGAGCCGGACGGTCCCGAGCCGGACCCGGACGAGGCGCTCGATCGGTGCACCGACGGTCGCGAACATCCGTCGGAGCTGACGCTTCCAGCCCTGACGCAGCGTCGCCCGATACCAGACGAGGCGGGGTGGCGGCGGGGTCGAGGACGTCGACGAGGAGGCGGACCTCGGTCGCCGGTCATCGCCCGGAGGTGTCTCGAGCGTCGCCTGACCTTCGTCGAGCCGGATGCCGGCGCGGAGCTCGTCCTGCTGCGCGGCCGACAGGCTCCGGCTCAGCCCGATCGCGTACTCGCGCTCGACGCCGAACCGCGGATGGAGCACCCGATCGGCCCAGGCGCCGTCGTTCGTGAGGAGGATCAGCCCCTCGGAGTCGAGGTCGAGGCGGCCGACCGGATAGAGCCGGCCCGCGCCCGCCAGCGCCCGGGGCACGAGGTCGAGGACCGTGCTCGCCGCGTGGCGATCGCGCGTCGTCGAGGTCACCCCGATCGGCTTGTGCGCGACGAGATGGACCGGTGCCGACGCCTCGCCGACCGGGCGACCATCGACGGCGATGACGACGCCGCCCGGCTCGACCGACTCCCCGAGCGTCGCGACGCGTCCATCGACCGTGACCCGGCCGGCCGCGATCAGCCGTTCCGCCTCGCGACGCGAGGCGAAGCCAGCGGCCGCGATGACCTTCTGGATGCGCTCCGGGGCCATCAGCCCGGGCCGGGACCGACCGCGACGGCCTCGGGTCCAGCGCACCCCGTCCGGCGCGTCGCCGGGTCCGGCTTCGGGTGTCGGCTGGCCGCGCTCGCTTCGACGCAGCCGCGCGGCCACCTCCGGATCGAGCGGCGGCAGGCCGTCGAGGCTCGTCAGGCCGAAGCGCTCGAGGAACTCGAAGTCGGTGCCGTACAGGTAGGGCCGGCCCGGGCTGTCGGCCCGGCCGAGCTCGACGATCAGCCGGCGGTGGAGCAGCGCACGCAGCGTGTAGTCCGAGTCGACCCCGCGGATCCGTTCGACGCCGCCCTTCGTGACCGGCTGGCGATAGGCGACGATCGCGAGCGTCTCGAGCGCCGCCGGTGACAGCCGGGTGGCATCCGCCCCGACGTACCGCCCGATGAGCCGGCCGGCCTCCGGGGCGGTCGCCAGCTGGACCCGATCGCCGGACGCGATCAGCCGGATGCCGCGCGCCGCGAGGCTGACCTCCAGGTCGCCGATCCGGGCATCGACGGTCTCGCGGTCGACCCCGGTCAGCGCCCCGATCTCGCGCCGCGACAACGGTCGCTCGGCCACGAACAGCAATGCCTCGAGCGACGCCTCGGTGAGCCCGAGTGGCGCCTCGTCGGGCCTGCCCAGGATGGCATCGGGCGGCGCGGCGGCGAGCTCCGGCTCGACGCCGTCATCGTCCGGGCCCACGCCGTCCGTCGGTTCGGTCACGCGAACGACTCCAGGCTCTCATCGATCGGCTCGTCGGCCGGCACGCCACCCGCCGCTCGCTCCTCGGCGGTCGTCGGACGGGCGACGATCGGACCCCACGGCTCGGCCTGCTCGACGACGATCTCACGCCGCTTCATCAGCTCGAGCATCGCGAGGAACGTCACGACCATCACGACCCGGTCGCTGACGCCGCGCAGGAGCTCCTGGAGGACGACCCGGTCGGCCCCGCGCAGGGCGGCCCGGATGAGCTCGGCACGCTGGGCGATCGTGATCGTCCGGCGGATCGTCTCGGGCGGCGGTGGCGGCGGAGGCACGACCCGGAGCATCCGCTCGACCGCGGCTGCGAGCACCTGGCGGATCCAGCGCTGCGGCGGCGGTCGGCACGACGGCACCGAGTGCGGGCGGTCGCGGCCGCGGCAGCGGGTTCGCGTCGGAACAGACCGATCGTCTCGATGGCGGCCGCCTGGAGCTCGAGACCCGCGTCGCGGTGCGCCCGATAGACGATGAGCCGGGCGCGGAGGGCCGCCTCGGGATCCGGCGTCTCGTCGAGCGGGATCGTCGACGGGTCGACCGGCCGCGGCAGCATCGCCCGGCTCTTGATGAGGATCAGCTGCCCGGCGATCGCGACGAACCCGCTGATGTTGCCGATCCGGTCGGCTTCGAGTCCGACCAGCGCGTCGAGGTAGGCCTCCGCCAGCGCACCGAGGGGGACCGTCATCACGTCGAGATGACGCGCCTCGATGAGCGACAGGAGAAGGCCGAGCGGACCCTCGAACGCCTCGAGCCGGACCTGGGTCGCCGCTTCGGGCCGGCGCCCGTCGCCGAAGACGATCGAAGGGGCGGTCGTCGTCTCGGTCAGCCCGCCCATCGTCAGTTGGCCTCGTCGGCCAGGCGCAGGAGCTCCCCGGCCGTCGGCTCGACCGGATCGGCCTGGTTCCGGATCAGCTCGGCGGTCCGTGCCGAGCAGCCGGCCTCCAGGGCCATCCGGGCGGACAGCTCGGCGTGGTCGCGGAGCCGATCGAGCGGCGCGGCGAACCCGGGCACGTGGCGGCTGAAGCGTGACGACCCACGAACCCCACGCCTCGCCGAGCGACCAGACGACCCGGGGCAGGACCCCGACCGTCGGGCCCTTGGCGCAATCGTGGAGCAGGCCGGCCAGGAGCAGCTCGTCGTCGTCGACGCCGCCCGGCGCGCAGGGTCGCGACGACATCGAGGCCGTGGCGTCGGTCGGCGACGTGCATCCCGTCGAACAGGGCGAGCTGGCGGGGCGTCAGCCAGGTCGAGAGTGCGACCCGCTCGTCGGGCCCGACCCGCGCGCCGAGGTGCGCCCGGAACTGGCGGACCTTAGATGCCCAGGAGAACGTTGGTGATGCCATTCATGACGCGTACCGACGACCGACCCGAGAGGCGTGAACGCGATCAGGAAGACGACCGCGAGCAGGAGATAGCCACCGTACTGGGCGAGCATGGGGCGGATCTCGTAGGCGGTCCGTGGGTTCAGGAAGCGGAACAGGATCGCGGACCCATCGAGCGGCGGGATCGGGATCATGTTGAAGACCGCGAGGACGATGTTGATGACCACGAACGTGTAGAGGACGTTGACGAGGATGTACGTCGGTCCGCTCGACGCCAGCGAGGCGAGGTCGATCACCCCGATCGCCGTCAGGACCCGCCAGACGATCGCCCCGACCCCGGCCATCAGCAGGTTCGCGATCGGTCCCGCGATCGCGACGTAGACCGGACCGTTCTTGAAGTCGCTCAGGTTCCGTTCGTTGACCGGCGTGGGCTTCGCATAGCCGAGGATCAGCCCGCTGCTCGACAGCGCGGTGATCGCCAGCAGGAGCCCGCCGAACATGTCGAAGTGGACGACCGGGTTGAGCGTGAGCCGGCCGTACATCTTGGCCGTCCCGTCGCCGAGCCGGTAGGCGACCAGGGCGTGGGCGAACTCGTGGATCGGGAACGCGACCACCAGGAAGATCAGGATGAGGATCGCCGCCTGGACCAGCGCGTCTGGAGTGAGGGCGAACACGATCTACCTCGTCGCTGGGATGCGGGACCCGCGTATCGTACCCGGCCCGGTCGGTCCGAGACTCACAGCCGCCCGAGCAGCTCCGCCTTCTTCGCGTCGTACTCGGCGGCGCTGATCGCCCCACGGTCGCGCAGGTCGGCCAGCCGGTCGAGTGTCGCGGTGACGTCCTCCGGGCTCATCGCGCTCGGGGCAGGCGGTGCGACGGCGGCACCGGTCCCCGAGGCCGGCACACCGGCGGAAGCCGCTGCCGCCGCCGGCGCCGTCGCGGAGCCCCCGGACGCGTCTCCCGAGCCCGTGCCGCCGGCCCGGAGCGGCGGGCTGGGCATCGGGGCGGCGAGCTCGCGCTCGTGGTCGTACTTCGCCTCGAGCATCGCCTTCTTGAAGGCGGTCGCGTCGACGAGCATGCGGAGCTGGTCGACGCCGATGTCGGAGGCCGTGAGGACCTCGAGATCGCCGAAGCCGAACACACGGCCGATCCAGTTCTGGGTCAGCACCGCGTCGTTGATCTTCTCCAGGGAGCTGTCGGTCGCCTTCTTGTTGATCACGCCCTCGGCCTGGATGACCCGGCGGTTCGTGAGGACGAACTCCTGGCTCTGCCAGCGGAAGACCGACCAGACGATCCAGATCAATCCGCCGACGAGGAGGATCAGCGTGATCCACTGGAGGAGTCCGCGGATCGCACCGCTGATGCCGTCCGGCCGACATGCCGCCGCTGAAGAACTGGAGGACGAGGGCGAGGAGGATCCCGAGGAGCGCGAACCGGGCGTTCCAGACCAGCACGAACCAGTGCTGCTTGGCCCGGTAGAGGACGCGCTCGCCGGTCGCCATCAGCGAATCTGCGTAGCTCATCGGTCGCCGATCTCCTTCATGCCCGTGGATGCGCGCGAGCGTACACGTCGCGGATCCGCTCACCGGTCAGATGCGTGTAGAGCTGGGTCGTGCTGATACTCGCATGGCCGAGCAACTCCTGGACGACGCGCAGGTCGGCGCCGCCCTCGAGGAGATGGGTCGCGAACGAATGACGGAGCGTGTGCGGCGTGACCCGCTCGGGCAGGTCGGCCGCCGACGCGGCCCGGCGGACGATCGCCCAGGCCTGCTGCCGGCCGAGCCGCCGCCCGTGCGCGCTCAGGAACAGCGGTCCGCCCCGGACCGGCTCCACGTGATGGAGGGCGAGCCAGGCCGGCCGGACGTCGTCGAGGTAGCGCCGGAGCCAGTCGAGTGCGACATCGCCGACCGGGACGAGCCGTTCGCGATCGCCCTTGCCGATCACCCGCACGAACCCGCCGTCGAGCGACAGATCCTCGCGGTCGAGGCCGAGCGCCTCGCTGATGCGGAGCCCGGCCGCGTACAGCAGCTCGAGGAGCGCCCGGTCGCGGATCCGGATCGGCTCGTCCGGGAGGCCGCCGCTGGCCGCCTCGAGCAGCCGCTCGGTCTCGTCGACGTCGAGCGTCTCGGGCAGCCGCCGGAGCTGGCGCGGCAGATCGATCCGCGCCGCGAGGTCGGTCGCGATGAGCTCGTCGCCGTAGGCGAACCGGTAGAACCCGCGGATCGACGCCGTCCGGCGACGGAGGCTCGCCGGCCGGATCGTGGCGGCCGAGCCGGCGAGGTAGCGCGTCGCCGGCTCCGTCGAGCGGGCCCAGCCCCTGGACACGCCGGGTGCCCGGGCGAACGCCGCCAGGTCCGAGCGGTAGGCACCGAGCGTCGCCGTCGCGAGCCCGCGTTCGACGCGCAGGTAGCGGAGGTAGGCCTCGATCGCCGCCGCGAGCTCGGTCACGCGGGGACGGCCGGCTCGCTCCCGCCGATCCCCTGGCGCCAGGCGGCGGCCCGGACGAGGAGCTCGCGAGCGCCGGCGATCGATGCCTCACCGCCGTCCGGTCCGCCGAGCATCTGGGCGAGCTCGGCGACCCGTTCCTCGTCCTCGAGGCGGCGGACCTCGGTGATCGTCCGGCCGTCGCGCTCGCGCTTGGCGATCCGGAAGTGGACGTCGGCGTGGGCGGCGATCTGGGGCAGGTGGGTCACGCACAGGACCTGGTGGCCGCGGGCCAGGGTCCACAGGCTCCGGCCGACCGGGTCCGCGCTGCGCCCGCCGATGCCGCTGTCGATCTCGTCGAAGACGAGCGTCGGTGTCGCATCGGCCGCCGCCAGCACCTCCTTGATCGCGAGGGCGACCCGGCTGAGCTCGCCGCCGGACGCGATCCGCGCGAGCGGACGGGCCGGCTCCCCGACGTTCGGGGCGAACCGGAAGACGACCTCGTCGATCCCGGTCGCGTCGAAGGCCAGCGCATCGCCGTCGATCTCGACGGCCGGTTCGCCCTGGCCGGCCGATCGCCGGCCCAACGCCACCTCGAAGTCGGACCGGGCGAAGCCAAGATCGTCGAGGGCCACCGAGACGGCCGCTGCCAGGCGTCCGGCGGCATCGGCCCGGAGGCTCGACAGGGTCGCCGCGGCATCGGCGACGACCGCCAGGAGCGCCGCGTCCTCGGCCTGGCGCCGCTCGCGTTCGCCGTCGAGCCCCCGGAGCCGGCCGGCCTCGGCGGCCATCGCATCGCCATGGGCCACGACCGCCGCCTCGTCATCGCCATAGCGTCGTTCGAGGTCGTAGATCGTCGACAGGCGTTCCTCGAGCCGGGCGACATCGGCCGGGTCGTGGTCGAGCCCCTCGACGAGGACCCGGACCTCGGCGGCCACGTCCTCGACCTCACCGTCGAGACCGGCCAGGCGATCCGCCAGCGGCGCGAACCTGGGATCGAACCGGCTGAGCTCGCGGGCTTCGTGCGTCGCGGCACCGATCCGGTCGCGCGCGGCGGTCCCCTCCCCGACGAGCGCCTCGTGGATCGCCGCCCCGCCACGGACGATCGCCTCGGCATGACGTCCGGCCCCGAGCCGCGCCCGGATGTCGTCGGCTTCGCCCGGGACGGAGCTTGGCCGCCGCGATCTCGCCCGGCCTCGTGCTCGGCGAGCTCGATCCGACGCGCGAGCTCGCGTGGGTCGACCGCGAGCTCGGCCATCGCCGCGCGGTTCGCGCGCCAGCGCTCGACGGCCTGGGCGACGACCTCGCGAGCCACCCACGTCCCGCCGTAGGCGTCGAGGAGGTCGCGCTGGGCCGCGTCATCGAGGAGCCGCTGCTGGTCGTGCTGGCCGTGGACCTCGACGAGCCGTCCGACGCTGTCGGCGAGCCGGGCAGCCGTCACCGGTTCGTCGTCGAGCCGCGCGGTCGAGCGCCCCTCGGCCGCGACCTCGCGCACGACGATGAGCGCCTCCGGACGCCGGTCGAACAGGGCCTCGACCCGGGCGCTCGCGGCGCCGTGCCGGACGAGCCCCGTGTCGGCGCGTGCGCCGAGCGCCAGGCCCAGCGCGTCGATCAGCAGGCTCTTGCCCGCGCCCGTCTCCCCGGTGATGACGTTGAACCCGACGCCGAACTCGAGTCGGAGACGGTCGATGAGGGCCAGATCGGTGACGGCGAGCTCGAGCAGGCGACCCGCCGGTTCCGGGGTCACGAGGGCAGGAGCTCCACCTTGTGCCGGAGCAGGTCCCAGAACGGGACCGCCCCGTCGGGCTCGACGAACCGGATCGAGCGCGCGCCGGCCGAGACCTCGACGACGTCGCCGACCGCGACCGGGAGGTCCTCGCGCCCATCGACGCTGACCAGCGCTTCGTGCGCGTCGACGATCCGGGTCGTGACCGTCTGGCTCGGGCTGACGACGACCGAGCGGATCGCCGACAGGTAGCCGGCGATCGGGGTGACGACAAGGTTCCGACTCAGCGGGTCGAGGATCGGGCCGCCGGCCGAGAACGAGTAGCCCGTCGAGCCGGTCGGGCTGGCGACGACGAGGCCGTCGGCGATGAACGTCGCCAGGTGGCTCGGACCGATCGCGACGTCGAGCCGGACGACGCGGGCGAGCGACCCGCGCGCCACGACGACGTCGTTGAGCGCGAAGAAGTCGCGGCCGCCGGGCCGGCCGGCCGGCCGGATCACGCCGCGGAGCGTCATCCGCTCGTCGACGCTGAACGCGCCGCTCGCGACCTGGGCGAGGACCGCCTCGAGCCCATCGGCCTCGACCTTCGACAGGAACCCGACCTTGCCGAGGTTCACCCCGAGGAGCGGAACGTCGACCTCGGAGACGGCCCGAGCGGCGCGCAGGAACGTCCCGTCGCCACCGAGGACCACGAGCACGTCGGTCGTCGGCAGCTCGCGGACGAGCGTCGCGAGCTCACCCGACGGCGCCGACCAGTGGGCCAGCCCGCGGACGCCGCACCAGCCCTCGGCGCGGTCGCGGACCTCGTCGGCCGCCTCGTGCGTCGGGTTGTAGGCGAACCCGATCCGCCGGACGGCGTTCATGGCCGGGCGACCTCGACGAGCCGTTCGTCGGTCAGCGCATCCCGGGTGTCATTCATCCCGGACCGCGGGGCGACCTCGAGCCGAAGCAGGAACTCGCGGTTCCCTTCCGGACCGAGGATCGGTGAGGCGATGACGGCGTCGGCGCCGAGGCCGAGCGCGCGGGCTCGGGCCACGACCTGCCGCAGGACCTCCAGATGGACGGCCGGATCGCGCACGACCCCCTTGTCGGCGGCACCGCGACCCGCTTCGAACTGAGGCTTGACGAGCGCGACGACCGGCCCGCCGGCCGGAACGAAGGTCGCCGCGATCGGCCCGAGGACGAGGCCGAGCGAGATGAACGACACGTCGATCACCGCCAGCTCGACCGGCTCGGCGAGGACGCCGGGGCCGAGGGTCCGGGCGTTCGTCCGCTCGAGCGAGACGACCCGCGGGTCGCGGCGCAGCCGGTCGGCGAGCTGGCCCCGCCCGACGTCCAGCGCGTAGACCCGCGACGCGCCGCGCTGGAGGAGGACGTCGGTGAACCCGCCGGTCGACGCGCCGACGTCGAGCGCGATGCGGCCGCCGGGGTCGATGGCGAACGCGTCGAGTGCCGCGGCGAGCTTGTGCCCGCCCCGCGAGACGTACGGCTCGGGCGCGTCGACCGTCACGCTGCACATCGGGATCGACGAGGTCGCCCGGCTTCCGGTCGCGCCGGGCGGCGTCGCCGACGCCCACGCGGACCCGTCCGCCGAGGAGCAGCGCCTGGGCGCGGGTGCGGGTCTCGGCGAGGCCGCGCTCGACGAGCAGCTGATCGAGCCGTCGGCGAGCTCGTCGCCCGGCCTGGATCGTGTCGGCGCTCACGTTCGTATCGTGGCACAGGCCGGTTCGCGACGACACATCGGGGTGTCCGATGGGCGGGTCGCCGGGCAGGCGAGGGCTTACCGCCGAGCCGTCATGTCGCGCGTCGGCGAGGTCAGGCCTCGCGGACCGCCGCGCCGCGGCCGGCGCCGACCGCCGGCGCCCACAGCCCGAGCCCTTCGAGCGTCTCGCGGATCTGGGACTCGATCCCGGGCGCGTCGATCCGCAGGAGTCGGCGCAGATCGGACACCGAGCCGTGGTCCACGAACCGGTCCCCCGGCAGGCCGACGATCTTCAGCGGCACGTCGCGATAGGCGCTGTCGACGAGCCGAGCCTCTTCGAGCAGCTCGAGCACGGCCGACCCGAAGCCACCGGTCACCACGCTCTCCTCGAGCGTGACCACGAGCTGCTTGCCCCGGGCTGAATCGAGGATGAGCTGGCGGTCGAGCGGCTTCGCGAACCGGGCGTTGATGACCTCGACCGACCAGCCGTCGGCGGCCAGCGCCTCGGCCGCCTCGAGGCCCCGAGCCACGATCGGCCCGAACCCGACGACGAGCACGTCGCTCCCCTCGCGGATGACCTCGCCCCGGCCGATCGGGATGATCGCCGGTTCGCGCGCCGGGACATCGAAGCCCGGGTCGCGCGGGTAGTGGAGCGCGAACGGATGATCCTGGGCGAGCGCGGTCCGCAGCAGCGAGCGCAGCTCCTGCTCGTCCTTCGGGCTGGCGATCACGAGCTGCGGGATCTGGCGCTGGGCGGGCAGCGTGAACATCCCCTGGTGGCTCGTGCCGTCCTCGCCGACCAGGCCCGAGCGGTCGACCGCCAGCAGGACCGGCTGGTCGTTCTGGCAGGCGTCGTGGACCGTCTGGTCGAAGGCGCGCTGGAGGAACGTCGAGTAGATGGCCACGACCGGCCGGCTCCCGCCCATCGCGAGGCCGGTCGCCATCGCGACGGCGTGCTGCTCGGCGATGCCCACGTCGAAGAACCGCTCCGGGAACTCGGCCTGGAACCGGTTGAGACCGGTCCCGGTCGGCATCCCGGCGGTGATCGCGACGATCCGCCGATCCGCCCGAGCGAGCTCGATGAGCTCGGCGCTGAAATGGGCCGTGTAGTTCGGCGGCTTCTTCGGCGCGTCCGGGTGAGCGGCTGCCGGGGTCGCGTCGTCGGCCATCCCGGGGTCCTGGACCGGGCGGGCACGGCGCGAGGACGGCGCGGGCGCGCCGTTCGAGCGGGCCTCGAACTCCTCGGTCATCGGCGGCAGGGCCGCACCATGGAACCCGATCTGGTCGGTCTCGGCCGGACGATAGCCGCGCCCCTTCTGGGTCCGGACGTGGACGATGACCGGCTCGTGGAGCTCGAGGGCCTGGGCGAACGTCTTCTCAAGGGCGGGCAGGTCGTGACCGGGAACGACCCCGATGTAGGTGATCCCGAGGTCCTCGAACAGCTGGCCGGGCTGGGCGAAGTTGACGACCGACTTGCGCAGACGACGCGACAGCTCGAGGGCGGTCCCACCGACGACCGGCAACCGGCCGATCGCCTGGTCGTAGGCCGTCCGGCTCTGCTGCCAGGCGGGCGACAGCTTGATCTGGCTGAGGTACTTGCTGAACGCTCCGACGGTCGGGCTGATCGACATCTCGTTGTCGTTGAGGACGATCAGCAGCTGTGTCCCGCGGTGACCGATGTCGTTGAGCGCCTCGAGGCTGAGACCGCTCATCAGGGCGGCGTCGCCGACGACCACGGCGACCCGCTCGAACGCGTGGCGCAGGTCGCGCGCCTCGGCGAGACCCTGGGCGATCGACAGTCCCGTCCCGGCGTGACCGCCGTCGAACACGTCGTGGGGCGACTCGCTCCGGCGCGGGAAGCCGCCGACACCGTCGAGCTGACGGAGCGTGCCGAACCGCTCGAGTCGACCGGTGAGCAGCTTGTGCGGGTAGGCCTGGTGGCCGGTGTCCCAGACGATCCGGTCGCGCGGCGACTCGAGCAGCCGGTGGAGGGCGATCGTGACCTCGACGACCCCGAGCGACGAGCCGAGGTGGCCGCCGGTGACCGCGACCGTCGAGATGATCGTCTCGCGGATCTCGTCGGCGAGCTGCTCGAGCTGGGCCTCGTCGAGGCCGCGCAGGTCGGCCGGTCCGTGGAGGGTCGAGAGGATCGTCATCGCGCGGAGTCTACCCCCGGGGTCGCGGCGTCTGCCGTCACGGCGGTCGGACGCCCGACGGGACCCCGATGCTGCGCGTCGGGACGCCTAGGACGACTCGTCGGAGACCTTCAGCTCGAGCGCGTCGATGGCCCCGCCGGCGCGCTCGACGAGGCGGCTCACGCGGAGCTCGGCGTCGGCGAGCAGCGTCGCGCACCGTTCGTGGAGGGCGACACCCCGCTCGTACAGCGCGAGCGACGCCTCGAGCGGCGCACCGCCCGCCTCGAGCGCGGCGACGGTCCGCTGGAGCTCGGCCAGGGCCTCGTCGAAGCTCAGGCTGGCCGGGTCCACCGCCGCCGTCGCCCGCGATGTCAGGGCTCACGCTGGTCACCGGGCTCCTCGGTCGTCGCCGGGTCCTGGCCGCGCTCCGCGAGCCGGCCGATCCGCGGCGCGAGGAGCATACCAAGGGCGATGCCCGCGGCACCCGCGACGACCACGATCCCGACGAACACGATGAGATCGCCGGTCATCGCCGGACCGGGCCGTCGGAGGTGGCCGCGATCTCGCCGTCGGCGACCCGGATAGCCAGCCCCTCCCCCGTCGGTGCCTCGGCTGGGGTCGCGGACGATCCGCTCGTCGCGCGATCGTCGGACGATCGCGTACCCACGCTCGAGGGTCGCCTGCGGTCCGAGCGCCGCCAGGGCCGCACTCGCGGCATCGACCGAACCTCGCGCGGCCCCGACCCGAAGGATCACGCTCGGCTGGAGCCGCGCGGCGGCGCGCTCGGCGGCCACGGTCCCGGCGTCGAGCCGGACGCGGACCGCCCGGCTGGCCCGATCGAGCAGGAGACCGGCCCGTTCGCGCGCCGCGGCCGAGCTGGGCCACCGGGCTGAGCGCGTCGAGGGCCCGCCGCTCGGCGGCCGAATCGCGGGCGGCGGTCGCGACCGTGCGCCGGACGGCGGCTTCGAGCCGTCGCGTCTCGCCCGCGACGACGGCCACCAGCTCGACCCGGTCGGGGACCACGATCTCGGCCGCGGCCGACGGCGTCGGCGCGCGTCGATCGGCCGCGAAGTCGGCCAGGGTGACGTCGGTCTCGTGGCCGACGCCGCAGACGACCGGCAGCGAGTGACGCACGATCGCCCGGACCACCGCCTCGTCGTTGAACGACCAGAGATCCTCGAGCGAGCCGCCGCCGCGGGCCAGGATCGTCACGGACGGGGCCTCGTCCGACCGGCCATCGCGGACCCGTCGCTCGGCGTAGCGGTCGACCCAGGCGAGGGCGCGGACGACGCTGGCGGGCGCCCCGGCCCCCTGGACCTGGCACTGCGACAGGACGACCTGGGCGAGCGGCCAGCGCCGGGCGAGGACGTTCCGGATGTCGTGCCAGACGGCGCCGGTCTCGCTGGTCACGACGGCGATCACCGCGGGTCGATCGGGCAGCGGTCGTTTCCGCGCCGCATCGAACAGGCCCTCCGCGCCGAGCTGGGCCTTGAGCGCCTCGAACCGGAGGGTCAGGTCGCCGAACCCGGCGGGCTGGACCGCGCTCACGTAGAGCTGGTAGACCCCGTTCGCGTCGAACACGTCGACGCGGCCGTTGGCGACGACCCGCAGCCCCGTCCGGGGCTCGTACGGGGACGCGAGACGGTCGTCGCGGAACCAGACGCACTGGAGCTGACTGCGCTCGTCCTTGAGCGTGAAGTAGGCGTGGCCGGCGCTCGACACCGTGACCCGCCCGACCTCGCCCTCGACCCACACGTCGCGCAGCCGGTCGTCGCTCCGGACGGCCTCGCGGACCGCCCGGGTCACCTCGGAGACGTTGAGGATCGTCAGCCCGAAGGTGCCACCCGGGACGACGGGCTTCGGCCCGCCTGTGCTGGGTCCCGGGCGGCCTCCGGGCGACGCGACGTCCGCGGTATCGGTGGCGTCCCAGGCCGGCAGCGCCCAGTCCGGCGGTTCGTCGTCGCGGCGCATCGTCGTCCCTCGCGCTCGTCGTCCGCCGCTCAGACCCGGGTCTGATATTCGCCGGTCCGCGTGTCGACGCGGATCGTGTCGCCCTCTTCGACGAAGATCGGGACCGTGACGACCAGGCCGGACTCGGTCGTGGCGGGCTTGCGGGCACCGGTCTGGGTGTCGCCGGCGAAGCCGGGCTCGGTCTCCGTCACGACGAGGTCGACGGTCACCGGCAGCTCGACCCCGATCGTCTCGCCCTGGTAGCTCGTCCGGTCCAGGGTCATCCCGTCCTTGAGGTAGTGGACGGCGCTGTCGAGCTGTTCGGCGGTCAGCACGAACTGGTCGTACGTGTCGGAGTCCATGAAGTGGAAGTCGTCCCCGTCGCGGTACAGGAACTGGACCGGCCGGCGTTCCATCGACGCGCGCGGCCACTTCGTCCCGGCCTGGAAGGAGCGCTCGATCGTCTGGCCGCGCTTGATGTTCCGGAGGGTGATCCGGACCTGGGCCGAGCCGCGGCCCATCTTGATGTGGTGGTAGTCGAGGATCTGCCAGAGGTCGCCGTCGAGTTCGATCGCGACGCCCTTGCGCAGCTCACCGGTCGAGATCATGGTGGGTGGGCTCCTGGGCTGGCCGGCGGGCAGGGCCGTCCGGCGGTCGGGTCCGGGTGTGTCGAGCGATTGTAGCGGCTAGTCGCCGGTCAGCTCCCGGAGTCGGACCTGGAACTCGGCGGTCTCGATCTCGCCTCGAGCGTAGCGGTCCTTGAGCTCGGCCACGGCCGGGTCCTCGAGGGCCGCCGCGTTCCGCCGGACGATCCAGATGAGCATGGCGACGATCATGGCGATGATGACGATCGGGACGAGCAGGCTGACCGCGACGAGGCGGGAAGAAGTCGGAGACGTTGAACATGTCCGCAGCGTAGCGCCGGGCCGCCGAGGCGCGTCAGCCGGCGACGACGACGATCCCGCGCGGGAACGCCGTCAGCAGGTCGGCTCGGCCGGCGGCCAGGTCGACGGCCAGGAGGTCCTCGATCCGGACCCCCGTCTCGCCGTCGAGATAGACACCCGGTTCGACGCTGAAGACGGTCGGCGAGGGGAGCGGCGTCGTCGCTCGCGCGGAGCCCGAGGCTCGGGAGCTCGTGCGTGGCGAGCCCGATCCCGTGGCCGGTCCCGTGACCGAACCGCTCGCCGTGACCGGCGGCGACGATGACCTCGCGGGCCAGCGCATCGGCGGCTCGTCCACTCGGCAGTGGCCCGCCGGCCGCGACCGCCGCCGCGCATCCCGTCGATCGTCGCGCGCCTGGGCCCGCGCGACGAGCTCGTAGATCGCCAGGTCGCGCGGCCGTGGTCTCGCCGACGAAGAGGGTCCGGGTCATGTCGCTCCGATAGCCGTCGACCTGCGCCCCGAAGTCGAACAGCAGGACCTGGCCCGGCCCGGACCGGCCGATCGCCCGGCGAACCGTGCGGCAGCGCCGCCTCGGGCCCGGCCAGGCAGGCGACGTCGAACGCGAGGCCGTCGGCGCCGCTCGTCCGGATCAGCCATTCCAGCCGCAGCGCGAGCTCGCGTTCGGTCGCACCGACGCGGATCTCGGGCAGCAGCGTCGCCAGGGCCCGATCCGCCACCGCACAGGCAGCGGCGATCCGCTCGAGCTCGGCCGGCTCCTTGATCGCCCGATCGGCCTCGATCGAGCCCGTCGACCGCGAGCAGCTCGACGTCCGGTGCGGCCGTCGCCGAGCTTCGTCCAGGTCGCCTGGCTGACGAACGCGGCCTCGACCCCGACCCGCCGGATCGCCGCGCCGCACGGACGAGCTCCGGCCAGCGCGTCTCGAGATCGCCGTAGACCGGCTCGATCCGGGCATCGGGTGCCTCGCGCTCGGCCTGGAGCCGGTAGCGGCTGTCGGCGAACAGCACGACCTCGTCGCGGGTGACGAGGAACCAACCCGACGACCCGGCGACCCGATCCTCGCCGTCGCCGAGGACGAACCCGGTGAGATAGCGCGCGTGCTCAGAGCGCACGCCGAAGTAGGCGTCGAGACCGGCGGCCGCGAGTCGCACCCGTAGGCGTTCGAGCCGCTCGGGCCGCGCCGACTCGGTCGGCGGCCGCCCAGCGGGCGCGATCGGCTGCGCTCGGCGGTGCCGGCGAAGTCGGCCGGCGCGGCGCGCGCTCGACGCGCCGACGCCGGACATCAGTAGCCGTACTTCGTCAGGTTCTTCTGGTGCTCCTTGTAGGTCTTCGCGAACGCGTGCTTTCCGCCGCCGTCGGGGATGGCCACGAAGTAGAAGTAGCCGGCCTTGTCGTTCGGCTCCAGCGCGGCGTCGATCGACGCCACGGTCGGGGTGGCGATCGGCCCGGGCGGCAGGCCGGGTGAGACGTATGTCTGGTAGCCGGCCAGCTCGGGTGGGACCGGGAACTCCTTGAGCGAGCCGCCAGGCGGCGCCCAGAACGCGTAGTCCTTCCAGTCGGCGAACTTCAGCTTCGTCGAGCTGGATCGTGTCGTTCGCGTAGAGCACGGTCGGGTCGGCGTTGAGGATGAACGGGGCGTTATCGAGGCGGTTCTGGTAGACGCCGGCGATCAGCGGCCGTTCGTCATCGAGGACGGCCTCGCGCTCGACGATCGAGGCCAGTGTCAGGACCTGGTAGAACGTCAGCCCGCGGTCCTTCGGGACCTTGAGTCGCTCGTCGCCGACCGTCTCGTGGAACCGGTCGAGCATCCGACGGATGAGCTCGTCGGCCGTGACATCCGGGGCGACCCGGTAGGTCGCCGGCGCCAGGTAGCCCTCGAGCGACGCGCCCTTCGGCAGGTCCAGCCACGGGTAGTCCGCGAGCAGCTCCTTGGGCGGCTTCTTGACCTCGTCGTAGAAGTCCTTGACATCCATCGTCAGGGGGAGGGTCTGGAGCTTGGCGGTGATCTGTTCGAGCCGCAGACCCTCCCGGAGCCCGACCGAGACCGCGACGTCCTTCGACACGAGAAGCGCCGTCACGAGCTGGTCCGGGGTCATGTTCTTGCGCAGGATGTAGGTCCCTGCCTCGAGCTTGTCGGCAAGCTCCTCATCGGTCGCGATGAACACGAAGGCGCGGGCGTCGCGGAGCAGATCCTGCTCCTGGAGCCGGGCGGCGATAGAGGCCGCCGAGTCGCCCTCGAGCACGGAGAACTCGACCTGGGCGGCGTCACTGCTCACGGGATCGGTCATCGCGGCACCGAGATCCTCGCGGACCAGGTCCTCGACGAACGGCAGGTGCAGGGCGCTGGGGTTGTCGGTCGCCCAGTCGACCACGGCGCCGGCCACGACCGGTCGCAGGACCGTCAGCGACACGGCCAGGACGATGATCGCGAGGACGCCGATGAACAGGACCAGCCGGACGAGCCCGCCGAGGCCGAAGCTCCCGCCACCGCGCGGCGCCTGGGGCGGCCGGCCACCGGCGCGGCCCATCGCCGGCCGGCCGCGCCGGTACACGACGGGTTCGGGCGCGGTCGCGTAGTGCTCTTCGTCGATGTCGACCCCGACGAGGTGATCTCCCGAGTCGCGCGGACGACCCCCGCCGCGAACGGTCATGGACGACCGCCCGCGAGCGCCCGGGCATCGAGCTCGTCCTGGAGGATGATCGCGGCCGCCTCGCGGTCGACGCGGGCGCGATGGGCATCGCGCTGGGCGGCCGACGGCGGACCGCCCGACCGACCGCGTTTCATCGGGCCCAGGCGTTGTTCGGCGAGATGGCTGGACAGGCGCTCATCGCGGAGCGTGACAGGCAGGCGCACGAGGGGTGAGACGGCCTCGACCCAGTCGAGCGTGACGCGGGCCTGCGTGCCCTCGATCCCGGAGGCGTCGAGGGGCAGCCCGACGACGAGCTCGATGGCCCCCTGTTCGGCGACGAGCCGAAGCAACGCCATCGCGTCGGCCGCGACGTCCCGACCGCGGCGCAGCGTGGTCAGCGGCACCGCGGCGCCATCCGTGTCGGCGACGGCCACGCCGATCCGGCGCTCACCGAGATCGATCCCGAGGATGCGGCTCACGAGCCACTCGGCGCCGGTCCGCCCGACGGGCTCGCGCCGGGTCCGGAGGACGGCACCGGCCCACCCTCGGCACCGGCGACGCGCAGATCGAGCCGGAAGTCCAGGGTCGGGATCGAGGTCACGAAGCCGGGCCAGGTGTCGATGGCCACGGTCCCGTAG
Organism: uncultured Chloroflexia bacterium; assembly: GCA_963783135.1. Lineage (GTDB taxonomy): Bacteria > Chloroflexota > Limnocylindria > Limnocylindrales > CSP1-4 > Chersky-267. The sequence continues at coordinate 746,973 of CAWAMH010000007.1, forward strand.
CGTTCGAGCAGCTGACGGGCCTCGGCGACGGGCTTGCCCCGGATCTCGTCGCGGAGCCGGGCCGGGTCGAGGATCGGGATCGCCGCGGCCTTGGCCGTGACCCGGAAGTCGACGAGGTCGCCGTCGGCCTGGCCGCCGTCGTGGCTCGCCGAGACCGAACCGGCCTGGAGCGCGTGCTCGACGGGCATGTTGGCCGAGATCCGCTGGGCCGCGATCTGGTCGACCTGGCTGGTGTCGACGGCGACGACCGTCCCGGTGGCCGTCGCCGCGAGCTCGAACGTGTCCTGTTCCTTGCCGACGAGCGTGCTCGCGTCGACCGATGGGATCGGTGTCGACAGCTGACCGGTCGCCGGGAAGGCGGTCGTGCCCTGGGGCAGATCGTCGGGCGCCGCCGCCCACGCGTCGAACTGGGTGTTGAGATCCTTCGTGAGGCTGGCCATCGCCGCCTCGATGTCCTTGTCCGACACCTGAGTGAACACCTCACGGGATCCACCGGTCGTCGCCTGTCGGTTCGTCACGCCGCCGCCGGCCAGCAGGTCCGCGATGTCGGCAGGCGCGACGATGATCGTGCCCGGGTCGACATTGCCGGCCGGACCGGCCTTGACGGCGACGATCCCGGCATTGCGGCGCGACGGTCCGGTCGCGAAGGACGCCTTGGGCAGGGTGATGTCCTGGGTCGTCACGAACGCCACGCCCGAGCCCGTCCGGACGCTCGTCCCGGCTGGCACGGTGACCGGCACGAACGTGTTCTCGCTGCTGAACGTCACCTGACCGGTGGCCTTCTTCTGGACGACGCGCTCGCCGGTGGCCTTGAACTCGCCGGAGGCGTCGAAGTCCTTGCTCAGCCGGGTCGCCGGGATGACCCCGCCATCGGGATCGATCGAGGTCGCGTCCGGGTCGGCGCGGACCGTGAACGCGACCGGTCCCACCGGGACGGCGACCGGGGTCACCGTCACCGTCGCCTGGGGCAGGATGAGATAGCCGGCGACCAGGAGGATGAGCGCCGCGACGGCGAGGACCCCGAGGGTGATGGCCAGCCCGCCGGGGACGTTCCGATGGACCTTCGTCGTGGGCATGACCGGGGTCGTGGCCGCACCCGAGCGGGCCCGGGTCTCCAACGGCGGCAGCGCAGGCACGCCGAGCGCGGGCGCACCGACGGCCTGCCCGGGACCCCCGAGGTCCGCGCTGAGCTGCTCCGGACGTGGGGCGCCGACGCCCGAGACGTCCGACCCGCCGGTCACACCACTCGCGGCCGCGCCTCCCGCGGCCGTCGCCGCTGCCTGCGGACCGGCCTGGGTCGCAGGATCCGGCGCTCCGCCGGTTCCCCCGCTCGGTGCGACAGCCGCCGCCCCGTCGACGGCGGCACCACCCGCGGCCGCGGCTCCGGCGGCCGCGGCGGCTCCGGCTGCGGCGGCTCGCTTCCGTGAACGACCGGTCATGGGCGGCGCCTCGGCCTCGCCGACCGCGACGGTCGGAGGCACGACCGGCGCCGCGTCGGGTCCGGCCGCCGGCGGCGCGCTCGGTGGGGCGATCGCGGCCTCGTACTCGGCGACCGTGACGTGCACGGGCAGGCCGGCCGACGCGGCGATCGCCCGGGCGGCGGGGTCGGCGGCCACGATCGACAGGACCCGGTTCCGTTCGAGCGCCTCGCGGGCGAGCAGCCGGAAGTTGATCCGGGAGGTCGCCAGCCGCGAGCCGGCCGGCAGGACGAGCGCCACCTTCGTCTCGGAGGCGCTCCGGATCCGGGCCGCGGCGCTCGTGATCTCGTCGTCGACGTCGAGGTAGAGGATCGTCGCCATCGGCGTCAGACCTTCATCGCCCGGAGGACCCGCCGGAGGGCGGCGTCGAGTGGATCCTCGGTCGTCTGGAGCTCGATCGCCTGGTGGGCGAGACCGAGCGGGGTGACGTCCTGCTGGTCGACGAGCAGGTGGGTCGCGTCGACGATCGAGGCGACCTGGTCCGGGGCCATGATCGAGACCTCCGGCGCCCGGGCGAACGGCAGGTGGCGCCAGAACCGTTCGGCCTCGAGCGCCGCCCGGATCTCGGGCAACCGCGACCCGCCCCCGCACAGATGGATCCGGGCCGGCAGCAGGTCCCCGCCGGCGAGCTCCTCGATCACGAGCTCGACCCCGGCCGCCCAGACCGTCACGTCGTCGGCGACGATCGCGGCGAGCTCGTCGCGCTGGTCGATGGCGAGCCCGCGGGCGTAGTCGACCTTGAGCGCCTCGGCGCGCGGGAACGGCAGGTCGAGCCGGTCGGCGATCGACTTCGTGAACGCACGCCCGCCGAGCGCGAACATCCGGGTCCCCTCGATGCCGCCCTGACGGACCAGCGCGACGTCGGTCGTCCCGCCGCCGATGTCGATGAAGATCGCCCCGGCCTGCTGGACCTGGTCGGAGCCGAGGACCCGGGCGACCGCGTACGGCTCGGCGACGACCTCGATGAGCTCGAGGTCGAGCTGGCTGGCCACGCTCTCGAGGGCGCCGAGGTGGACGAGCGGCGCGAACGCGTCGAAGATCCCGATCTTCACGTAGCGGCCGCGGAAGCCGACGGGGTTCGTCACCGCATAGCCGTCGATACTCGCCGAGGTGACCGCGGCGTGGACCAGCCGGACGTCGACGTGGGGCAGGCCGGTCTCCCAGGTGATCGCCCGTTCGGCCTCGCGCAGCGCCTCCTGCTGGACGGCGTCGATGAGCTTCTGGAGCTCGGCCTCGGTGATCGGTTGGTCGGGTCGCTTGCGCTCCTGGCTGTTCGTCGTCGTGAACCCCTTGACGAGCTCGCCGGCGATCCCGATCACGACCTGGCTCGGCCGGAAACCGGCCATCTCCTCGGCTTCCTGGAGCGCGACCGAGCAGTTGTCGACGACCGCGGCGATGTCGGCCACCGTGCCCGATTGCATGTGCGACAGACCCTGCCGCTTGCGACCGACCCCCTGGACCGTCCCACGGCCCTGGTCGTCGATCTCGAAGACGAGCGCCTTGGCGAACTCCGTGCCGATATCGAGCGCCGTGCAGGCGGCCAGCGTGGCGATGTCGTCGCGCTGCCAGATGCGGCGCCAGAACGCCATCAGCCGGACCCATTCGTGGCGCCCAGCGCCGCCGCGATCGCTTCGAGCGCGGCCGGCAGCCCGTCGCGCCGGGTGCCCTTGCCCTGGGCCATCTCGGGCCGCCCGCCACCCTTGCCGTCGATGTGGCCGGCCGCGGTCCGGACGAGGTCGCCGGCGGCGATCCCGCGCCCGACGAGGTCGTCGCTGACCGTGACGAAGACCTGCGGTTCGTCGGCGTCGAGACCGAGCGCGAGGACGCCCGACGGGACGAGCCCACGGAGGTCCTTCGCGGCGCTCTTCAGCGCGTCGATCGAGGCGTACGGCCCGGCGTAGGCGATGAGCCGGACGCCCGGCGCGGGCTCGACCGCCCGTCCGGCCAGTTCGGCCGGCTTCGGCAGGTCCCCCGCAGCGCCGGCCTTCAGCCGCCGACGCGCCTCGCGCAGCTCGTCCTGGAGCGCGGCGATCCGCTCGGGCAGCGCGTCGATCGAGATGGCCCCGGCCGTCTCGGTGGCCCGCTCGAGGGTCGCCAGGCGGTCGGCCAGATAGCCGTCCGCGCCGTCGCCGGTCAGGGCCTCGATCCGACGCATCCCGCTGCCGATGCTCTTCTCGCCCACGATGACGAACGCGCCGATCTGGCCGGTCGCCCGACAGTGGGTGCCGCCGCACAGCTCGTGGCTGTAGCCCTCGACCCGGACGGTCCGGACCGTCTCGCCGTACTTCTCGTCGAAGAACGCGTCGGCGCCGGCCTCGACGGCCTCGCGCATGCTCGTGAACGACGGCGTGACGGGACGGTCCTCGCGGATGACCCGGCGGACGTCGGCCTCGATCGCCCGTTGCTCCGCCTCGGTCAGACCGCGATCCAGCGGGAAGTCGAAGCGGAGGGCGTCCGGCGTGACGAGCGAGCCGGCCTGCCGGGCCCGATCGCCGACGACGTTCCGCAACGCACGATGGAGCAGGTGGGTCCCGGTGTGGTTGCGCATCGTCCGCGCTCGCCGCTCGGGATCCACCTCGGCGACGACCCGCTGGCCGACCGCCAGCCCGCCACGGAGGATCCCCCGGTGGACGATGAGGCCGCCGAGCGGACGCTGGGTGTCCGCGACCTCGAAGACGACCTCGCCGCCGAGCGACAGCGTGCCCCGATCGCCGACCTGGCCACCGCCTTCCGCATAGAACGGCGTGCGGTCCAGGACGATCTCGGCCTGCGCACCGGCCGCCGCCGAGCCCGCGGCGTCCCCGACCGCGGCGAGCTCCTCGAACTCGAGCCCGTCGCGCAGGATCGCGACGACCTCGGCATCGTCGACGGTCGTGGTGTCGTAGCCGAGGAACGTCGTGTCGCCGCGCCGGCCCTGGATCGCCTGGTAGAGAGCGGTCGACTCCGCGTGCCGGGTCAGCTCGGCCTTCGTGCCCGAGCGCGAGCGCTCGCGCTGCTCGGCCAGGGCGGTGTCGAACCCGGCCCGGTCGACGCCGACGCCGTATTCCGCCGCCAGCTCGATCGTCAGGTCGATCGGGAAGCCGTACGTATCGTGGAGGCGAAACGCGATGTCGCCGGCCAGCGTCGGGGCGTCCGCCGGCAGATCCTCGGGCCGACGGCCCACGACCCGCTCGGCTGACGTGAGCGGGATCAGCGCCTCCTCGAGCTGGACCGTGCCGGCATCGAGGGTCCGGGCGAACTGCGCTTCCTCGCGCACGATCGCCCCGAGGATCTCGTCGCGTCGCTCGGCGAGGTGCGGGTAGGCCGTCGCCATGAGCTCGATGACGACGGTCGCCAGCTCGGCCAGGAACGGTTCGCGCCGTCCGAGCAGCCGGCCGTGGCGGACGGCCCGGCGGAGGATCCGGCGCAGGACGTAGCCGCGCCCCTCGTTCGCCGGCAGGACGCCATCCCCGATGAGGAACGTGATCGCCCGCGCGTGGTCGGCGATGACCTGGTAGCTGAAACGCTCCTGCTCGAACGCGTCGGGATCGTGGCCGAGCAGCTCGCGCAGCCGGGCATGGATCGGCACGAACAGGTCGGTGTCGTAGTTGCTCCAGACCTGCTGCAGGACCGCCGCGAGCCGTTCGAGGCCGAGACCGGTGTCGACGCTCGTGAACGGGAGCGGGAAGCGGCCATCTGGACGCTGATCGAACTCCATGAACACCAGGTTCCAGAGCTCCACCCAGCGCGGACAGTCCTCCGAGTGGTCGGGGACGCACTCGGGTCCTTCGGACAGGTGCGCACCGCGATCGAAGTGGATCTCGCTGCACGGCCCGCACGGACCGGTGTCGGCCATCCGCCAGAAGTTCTTGTCGTCACCGCGCTCGACATCGCCCCACTTCGCCATCCGCTCCGGCGGCAGGCCGATCTCGTTCCGCCAGATGTCCCAGGCGACCTGGTCGTCGGTGTAGGTCGTCGCCGCGAGGCGATCGGCGGGGATGCCGAGGTCCGTCGTGAGGAACGTCCAGGCCCAGTGGATCGCCTCGCGCTTGAAGTAGTCACCGAAGCTCCAGTTGCCGAGCATCTCGAACAGCGTGTGGTGACGCGGGCTCCGGCCGACCTCCTCGAAGTCGTTGTGCTTGCCCGCGACCCGCAGGCAGCGCTGGTAGTCGACCGCGCGCCGGTAGCTGCGCGTCTCGGCGCCGGTCAGGACGTCCTTGAACTGGACCATCCCGGAGTTCGTGAAGAGCAGCGTCAGATCGCCGGCCGGGACCAGGCTGGCCGACGGGACGACCTCATGGCCGCGCTCGTCGAAGAACGCCAGGAACCGCCGCCGGATCTCGGCGGCGGGCAGGGCCTGGATCCGGGGGTCCGTGGTCACTTCGGGCTGCGGCATCGGCCGTAACGGTACCAAACCCGGCCTCGCAGCCGAGGCCGGGCGCCCGAGCGTCGATGCGGCTCAGGCGGCGCCGGGCCGGCGCATCAGCCGGCGCCAGATCCGCGATCCGGCGATGGCGGCGCCGACGAGCACGCCGACCGTCAGGCCGCGCACGAAGGTATCGGACCCGCGCCGGCGTCCGGTGGCGCGGACCGGGAGCTTCATGCGCGACGTCCCTGGGGGCCGAGCGCCGCGACGACCGTCACCAGACCGATCCCGATCCACGAGCCGACGAACGCCGCGAGGACGTGGAAGTCACCGAGCCGGATGAGGTCGATCCCGAGCCGCTCGCCGATCGAGTCGCCGGCCCACGCGCCGAGGATCGCCGCCAGGAGCAGCAACGGGAAGCGTCCCCCGACCGAACCGCGGATCAGGGCGTAGATCGCGGTCGAGAAGATGCCGAGAAGGACGGCGAGCACGATGGCCGGGCCGATCACCCGGCCAGTATAGGTCCGGGGCTCAGGCGCGGGCGATCCGGCCGCCGCCGAGCACGAGCTCGCCGTCGTAGAGCACGGCCGCCTGGCCGGGTGCGACGGCCCACACCGGGTCGTCGGTCTCGGCGGTCCAGCGTCCGCCGCGGTCCGGCTCGGTCGCGCTCGAGGGTCGCACCGTCGCGGGGACCGGAGTCGCGCGGTGACGGATCCTGATCTGGGCCCGGAACGATGTCGCCGATCCGGCCGGCGGCCCACCGGCCACGAACGACACCTCGCCGAGCGGCACGGTCCGGGTCTCGAGATCCGCCCGCCGCCCGAGGACGATCGTGTTCGTCGCGGCATCGATCGAGCTCACATAGCGCGGCTCGCCCAGGGCGACGCCCAGGCCGCGGCGCTGGCCGACGGTGAACCCCGCCGAGCCCGGATGCTCGCCGACCCGGGCGCCATCGGCGTCGACGACCGGCCCCGGCTGTGGCGTCCAGGCGGCCCGCGTCCGGAGCGCGTCCCGATAGTCCCCGCCGGGCACGAAGCAGATCTCCTGGCTCTCGGGCTTGTCGGCCGTGGCCAGTCCGAGCGAGTGGGCCACTGCCCGGACCTCGGGCTTCGTGACGTCGCCGAGCGGGAAGCGGGCATGAGCCAGCTGATCCTGGCGGAGCCCGTACAGGAAATAGGTCTGGTCCTTGTCGCGGTCGCGAGCACGCAGCAGACGGGCGGCGCCGGTCGGATCCGTGTCGCGCCGGGCGTAGTGGCCGGTCGCTACGGCATCGCAGCCGTAGAGGCGACGGGCTCGTCCGAGGAGTGCCCCGAACTTCACGTAGGTGTTGCAGTCGACGCACGGCGACGGCGTGTCACCGCCCAGGTAGGCGGCCAGGAACGGGGCCATCACGCCGGCGTCGAACTCGCGCTCGAGGTTCATCACGTAGAAGGGGATGCCGAGCTGGCCGGCGACGCGCCGGGCGTCGTCCGCGGCGTCGAGCGAGCAGCAGCTCCGCTTGAACTCCGAATACGTGTCGGCGACATCGTGGAGGCGCATCCAGACGCCCACGACCTCATGACCCTGCTCGTGGAGGAGTGCCGCGGCGACGGACGAGTCGACCCCGCCCGACATCGCCACAAGGATCCGATCCATCGGTCAGACGATGCCGGCCTGGGCGAGCGGATCGGCCGCGAGACCGGCCGCCCCGGTGCGATGGGCGCGCAGGACCGTGGGGATCACCTCGGCGGCGGTGGCGACCTCGTCGGCGGTCGTGGTCCGGCCGAGCGACATCCGGAGGGCGCCGCGCGCCTCCTCGTCGGGATAGCCCATAGCGGACAGCACGTGGCTGACCTCGGCCGAACCGGTCGCACAGGCCGAGCCGACCGAGGTCGCGATGCCTTCGAGATCGAGCGCCAGCGCGACGGATGAGCCGTCGGTGTCGTGGACGACCACCGACAGCAGCCCCGGCAGCCGGTCGCGCGGATGCCCGGTGAGCTCGGCGCCGTCGACCGCCAGGACCGCATCGCGCAGCCGGTCGCGCAGCCGCGTGACGCGCTCGACCGTCGCCGGCCGCTCGGCGCACGACAGGTCGTAGGCGACGGCCATGCCCATGGCCAGGGCCGGGCTCTCGGTCCCGGCGCGACGATGCCGCTCCTGAGAGCCACCGTGCTGCTGGGCGAGGAGATGGGTCCCATGCCGGACGTAGAGGGCCCCGATGCCCTTGGGTCCTTCGAACTTGTGGGCGGCGAGGCTGACGAGATCCGCGCCGAGCGCCTCGAGATCGAGGTCGATCCACGCTGCCCCCTGGACGGCGTCGACGTGGAAGACGACGCCGCGGCGGGCACGCAGCCGGTCGGCGATCTCGGCGATCGGCTGGATCGTCCCGACCTCGTTGTTGGCGAGCATCACGCTCACGAGGATCGTCCGGTCGGTCGCGGCGGCATCGAGCTCGTCGGGATCGACCCGCCCATAGCGGTCGACCGGCAGCTCGACGATCTCGAAGCCGAACTTCTCCAGGTAGCGCAGGCTGTGGCTGACGGCGTGATGCTCGATCGAGCTGGTCACGATCCGATGACCGCGGGCCTTCCCCGCCCAGGCCGCGCCCTTGAGCGCCAGGTTGCTGGCTTCGGTGCCGCCGGAGGTGAAGACGATCTCGCGCGGCTCGACGTTCAACCGGGTCGCCAGTCGCTCATGCGCCTCGTCGAGCACGGCTCGGGCGCGGCGACCATAGACATGGGCCGACGATGGATTGCCGAACACCTCGCCGAGGTACGGCACGATCGCCTCGACGACCTCCGGTCGGACCGGGGTCGTCGCTGCGTGATCCAGATAGATGGTCATCGCCCGCTATCGTAGCGGGCCGGCGGTCGAGGAGCGGCGATCAGCCCTTCTTCTCGTCGCGCATGTTCGGCCAGGTCTTCGTCCGCGGCGGCAGCTCCGTCTCGGGGACCTTCTTCCGGGCGCGGACCGTGGCGTCGCTGGCCTGACCCATCGCGCTCATCCCGAGCAGCAACCCGATCGAGTGGCCCTCGGTGTCTTCGTCAGCGTCGACGGGCGGATCGGCATCCGGTCCGTCGATCGGCTTGGTGAGCTCGTCCTTGGCCATCGGGTCCCCTCGGCGCGACTTGGTCCCCGCCAGCCTGACGCATCGGGCGTCGCCGGACAACCGTCCCGTGCGACCTTCAGCCTGTCGTCCGCGCGACAGGTCCGTCCGGGACGGTCAGCCGGGACCGGTCTCCGCGCTGCGGCGGAGGTCCGCCTCGCGCCCGAGCGCCCGGCGCCGTTCGTGCTCGGACAGCGCCCGCTTGCGGAGACGGATCGAGGTCGGGGTCACCTCGACGAGCTCATCGTCGGCGATGAACTCGATCGCCGATTCGAGCGTGATGTCGCGCGGCGGGGTGAGCCGGAGCGACTCGTCGTGGGCGTGCGTCCGGATGTTCGTGAGCTGCTTCGTCTTCGTGGCGTTGACGTTCATGTCCCCCGAGCGCGAGTTCTCGCCGATGATCATCCCTTCGTAGACGTCGACGCCCGCTCCGATGAACAGTTCGCCGCGCTCCTCGAGGTTGAACAGCCCGTAGGCGTTCGACAGCCCGGCCCGGTCGGCGACCAGGACGCCGTTCGTGCGGTGGGTCACCTCGCCGGCCCACGGGCCGTAGCCCTCGCCGAGCTGATGGAGGAGCGCCGTGCCGCGCGTGTCGGTGAGAAGCTGGCCGCGATAGCCGATCAGCCCGCGGACCGGGACGATGAACTCCATCCGGACGCGGCCGTCGGTGTCGGAGCTCATCTGCTCGAGCCGGCCCTTGCGACCGGCGAGCGCCGTCTGGACGTCGCCGATGTAGTCGGGCGGGATGTCGATCGTGATCCGTTCGTAGGGTTCCTCGGTCCGCCCGTCCGTCGTCCGCAGGATGACCTCGGGGCGGCTGACGGTGAGCTCGAAGCCCTCCCGCCGCATCTGCTCGATGAGGATCGCCAGCTGGAGCTCGCCCCGGCCGCGGACCTCGTAGGTGTCGCCCGAATCGGTCGGATAGACCTCGATCGACACGTTGCCCAGCGTCTCCCGCTCGAGCCGCGCCTTGATCTGCCGGCTCGTGATGTACTTGCCGTCGCGACCTGACAGGGGCGAGGTGTTTACGCCGAACGTCATCCGCAGAGTCGGAGCATCGACGTCGAGGCGCGGCAACGGGCGCGGGTCGGCCGGATCGGTCAGCGTGTCGCCGATCGTCACCTCGGGCAGGCCGGCGACCGACACGATGTCGCCCGGCCCGGCCTCGGCGATGTCGATCCGGTCGATCCCATGCGCGGTCTGGAGGCTCGTCACGGTCCCCGACAGGGTCACGGTCCGACCCGGCTCGACCGTGCCCGCGGTGTCATCGGCCTCCTCGCGGACGACCGTCACGCGCTGGCCCATCCGGATCCGCCCGTTCCAGAGCCGCCCGACGGCCATGCGGCCGACGTAGTCGTTGGCGGACAGGTTCGTCACGAGCAGCTGGAGCGGATGCCCCTCCTCGTAGGTCGGCGGTGGCGTCACCGCGACGAGGAGGTCGAGCAGTGGCCGGAGATCGGACCCGGGCACGGCCAGGTCCATCGTCGCGGTGCCGAGCTTGGCGTTCGTGTAGACCACCGGGAACTCGATCTGGTGCTCGTCGGCGCCGAGGTCCATGAACAGCTCGTAGACCGCGTCGAGGACCTCGGCCGGGCGGGCGTCGCTCCGGTCGATCTTGTTCAGGGCGACGATCACCGGCAGCCGGCGGGCCATCGCCTTCATGAGGACGTAGCGGGTCTGGGGCAGCGGCCCCTCTGCGGCGTCGACGAGGAGCAGGACCGCATCGACCAGGAGGAGCGACCGCTCGACCTCGCCACCGAAGTCGGCGTGACCCGGCGTGTCGACGATGTTCAACCGGATCCCGGCGTGGTCCACCGTCGTCTGCTTGGCGAGGATCGTGATGCCCTTCTCGCGTTCGAGATCGCCCGAATCGAGGACCCGGTCCACGAGCGCCTGGTTCGCCCGGAACGTGCCCGTCTGGCGGAGCATCGCGTCCACCAACGTGGTCTTGCCGTGGTCGACGTGGGCGACGATGGCGATGTTCCGGAGATCGGTGCGGATGACGACGGGAGCGGCGGCGGGCACGGTCGGACTCGTTGCGATGGTCATGGGACCGGCAGAGTGTGGCACATCGGGGCTCGGGACGCCCTGCTAGCATCCGTTCGTGACCGTCGCCGCAGTCATCCTGTCCGCCACCGCCGAGGGCGCGCTCGAGGATACGCTCGGGCAGCCGCGGGTCCGCAGGCTCGTCGATCTGGCCTGGTCCGGCGGCGCGTTGCCGATCGTCGTGCTGTCGCCGGACCCGGTCGGCGCCGTCGTCGCGGCCCTCACCGGGAGCGAGGCGAGCCACGGCCTGCCGGCGCCGGTCGAGGCGGGTCCTGTCGGTCAGATGGTCCGCGGGGTCGAGCTCGCCCGGGCGGAGGTGTCCGAGACGACGGCCGCCCTGCTCTGGCCGGCCCGGATGACCTGGGTCGGCCCGGAGACCGTCACCTCGCTCATCGAGGCCCACGGCGCCGACCCGGCGACGGTGCTCCGGCCGACGTGGCACGCGGATCCCGGTTGGCCGGTCCTCGTCCCCCTGATCCACCTCGAGGCCCTCCGGGCGATCCCGGCCGACCGGATGCCGCCCGACGTCCTCGCGGCGCTCGTCGAGGTCGTCCCGACCCGCGAGGTCGAGCTGGGCGATCCGGGTGTGGTCCACGGCGTGGACGTGCCGTTCATCGACCTGCCGCCGTACGAAGGCCCGCCGGGACCGGCGGCCGGCCACGGCCACGAGTGGGGGGCGGACATCGCCGCTGAAGCCGGTCTGCCGGAACCCGACGAGTCGGTCGCCCGCTGACCGGCCGGGCCATCCGGATCCGGGTCTGCCAACGAAGAGACGGTCGATGCCATCCCCGCAGTCGGTCCGGTCCACCGTTTGCCGTCGATCCGCTCCCGAGATGAGGTCACGTCGTCGATGACCACTGGACGCATCCTGCGGGTCGTCGGGATCGTCCTGGCGGTCGGCGTCATCGCCGGGCTGGTCGGGTTCGTCTGGTACGTCCAGCCCCAGCCGCTCCTGCCCGAGGCGACGGCCGCCCTCGCATCGACCGACCGTGCGACGTTCCAGGACGAGGCGGGCACGCTCGTCTTCACCCCGACGGCCGGGCCGCCGACGACCGGCCTCGTCCTCTACCCGGGCGGCAAGGTCCCGCCGGCCGCCTATGCGCCGGCGGCTCGTGCGATCGCCGAGGAGGGCTACCTCGTCGCCGTCGTCGACGTCCCGTTCAACCTGGCGGTGTTCGAGATCGACGCCGCCCATGGGGTCATCGACGCCCACCCGGAGATCGACCACTGGGTGGTCGGCGGCCACTCGCTCGGTGGATCGATGGCTGCCCAGTTCGTCGACTCCCATCCCGGGGCGGTCGAGGGCCTGGTGCTGTGGGCCTCGTACTCGGCCGCGGATCTCGGCGCCGACGACCTGGCGGTCGCCTCGATCTACGGCTCGCTCGACAGCGGTGTCCCGTCGTACGCGAGCCCGGCGAACGTGGCCAAGCTCGGCGCGAATGTGACCACGACGGTGATCGACGGCGGGAACCATGAACAGATGGGCTGGTACACGGGCCAGCCGAACGATCCACCGGCGGCGATCGGCCGGCAGGCGCAACAGGACCAGGTCGTCGCGGCGACGCTCACGCTGCTCGCCAGGGTCGGTCAGGCCGTCCCCTGAGCCGGCACTAGACGGCGGCAGGCGCAGGTGGCGGAAGCTCGGATCGCTGGTCGGGCCGACGCCGCGGACCCGCAGCCACGACCACCCCGACCAGCAGCGCCGCGACCCCGAGCAGCTGGGGTGTCGACGGACGTTCCCCGAGGAGGATGGCCGCGGCGACGACCGTGATGACCGGCTGGGCCAGCAGCAGGACCGAGGTGACGGCCGCCGGGAGCCGGGGCAACGACAGGTTGATGAGCCCGTACCCGGCGACCTGCGACGTGAGCGCGACGACGAGCAACCAGCCCAGCGCCGCCGGCCCCGGCGTCAGGTCGAGATCGCCGATCACGACGCCGGCCAGGACCGCGGCCAGAGCGGCCGTCGCCGACGCGTCGAGCAGCGAACCCCACGTCCGGTCCCCGCCTCGATTGCCCTGCCGGATGAGGATGAGGAAACCCGAATAGGCGACGGCCGCGACGAGGCCGAAGGCGACCCCGAGGCCGGGGTCCGCGCCGTATGCCCCGCTGTCGACGACCCCGGAGATGAGGATGGCGCCGATGAGCACGAGCGGGATGCCGGCCGCCAGGCGCCGGTCCGGCCGCTCGCCGAACAGCACCCAGGACAGGGCGGCCACGACCACGACCTGGAAGTTGGCGACGACCGTCGCGAGACCTGCGCCGACGAGCAAGACCGCGTGCTGCCACGAGATGAGATCGGCGGCGAAGCAGACTCCGGCGGCGACGGCGAGGGCCCGGTCACGGCGCGAACGTGGTCCGAGCGCGTGATCCTCGCCGAGCATGAGGACGAGCAGGAATGGCAGGGCCAGCGCGCAGCGGAAGACGGTCGCGGTCGACGGCGACTGGCCCGAGTAGCGGAAGAAGATCCCCGAGAAGGCGATGAACGTCGCCCCGACGAGCGCCGCGAGCCGCGGCCGGGCGACGACCGCGGCGGCGGCGAGGCCGACCCGGGTGCCGACCCGGCCCGGTCGCGTCCGGTCCGTCACCGCTTCGGGACGCTGATCCTGAGCTTGTCCCCGAACTTGCTGAATGCGAACGTCGTCTTGCCGTGGAACCGCTGTTGCCTCGCGTTGCCGACGGTGACGTCGGCGGTGAACACCGCCGAGACCGGCACGCCCGCGTCCGTGACGAGGACATCCAGGTTCATCTTGTCGGGTACGACCACGAACTTGCCGAGGTCCAGCAGCCGGGCGATGTCCGGGCGGTAGAACTTGTTCGAGCGGAGCAAGTGCAAGTGGCGCCCGCCGACGGTCACCGGCTTGACATAGTCCATCCAGGCGGCCATCTCGAGGTACAGGAACGGCGTCAGCCGGTAGTAGCGAGCGCTCGTCTGGCGGCCGACCCGCGCCTTGCCCGGGACCTTCACCCAGACGACGCCGTCCTTCCGGGCGATCTTGGCCTTGGGCGAGACCTTGCTGTCGATCCAGCCCGAGTATTCGTCGCCGACGACGTCGATCGACTGCTTGAACGTCTGGTACGTCTTCTTGTTGATCGTCGACTTCCCACTCGCCGTCATGTGGTAGCTGGCGTTCGGGTCACTGACCAGCTTCCAGAACTTGTCGAGGACGACCTGGCCCGGGTCCGGGGTCGGGGCCGGTGTCGGGGTGGCCACGCCGGCGGCCAGCGATGGCAGCGTGCCGGTCGCACCGGTCTGGGTGGTCGACCCCGTCGATCCGCCCGGCGAGACGGCCAGGTAGACGAGTCCGGCGCCGGCGATGGCGATCGCGAGGACCGCGACGCCCACGATCGCCAGCGGTGTCCGCGAGCGAGCCGGAGGCGGCGGCGGTGCGGGCGCGGTGGGCCGGCCCCAGGGCGTCCCGGCGTACTTCTCGGCGTACGACTGGGCCGGCTCCGGGGCGGCCGGTGTCGACGGTGGCTGCGGCTGCAGTTCGTGATCGTCGGTCAAGACGGTGGCCGTCGCTGATCGTCGCCAGCCCCGACGAACCGCAGGCCGAGTTCGGCGAGCTGCTCCGGTTCGGGCGCCGAGGGCGCCTCGAGCATGAGGTCGGTGCCGGATTGCGTCTTCGGGAACGCCATGACCTCGCGGATGTTCGTCTGGTGGCTGAGGATCATCGCCCAGCGGTCGATGCCCAGGGCGATCCCGCCGTGCGGCGGCGCTCCGAACTCGAAGGCGTCAAGGACCGCCCCGAACTTCGCCCGCATCCCGTCGAGGGTCTGGCCCTGGAGCGCGAAGCTGCGCTCGAGCAGATCGCGCTGATGGATCCGGATGCTCCCGCCGCCGAGCTCCCAGCCGTTGAGCGCGAGATCGTACTGGAGGGCCCGGGCCCGCCCGGCCGGGTCGTCCGGCGACGCCGTGAGCAGGTCGCCGCTGACGGTCGTGAGCAGGTCGACGTCGTCCGGCACGACGCCGCTGAACGGGTTGTGCGTGGCGTCCCAGCGCCGGGCATCGGCATCCCATTGGTACATCGGGAAACGATGGACCCAGCAGTAGGCGAGCACGGCGGGATCGGCCAGCCCGAGCCGTTCACCGAGCATCGACCGGAGGCGGCCGAGCACGTCGGCGGTGGTCTCGGGCGCATCGGCCACGATCAGCACGAGGTCGCCCGGCTCGGCGCCGACCTCGACCACGATCCGGTCGAGCCGGTCCTGGCCGAGGAACTTGGCGATCGGCGAGCGGGCGCCGTCCGTCTCGACCGCGATGTGGACGAGACCCTTCGCTCCGAACCGGCGAGCGGCGTCGACGAGCTCGTCGATCTCGCGCCGCGTCGCTCCGGCGAGACCAGGAGCCACGATGCCCTTGACCTGGCCGCCCGTCGCGAGGGCGCCGTCGAACACCGCGAACCCGGTCGCTGCATCGCCGGCGCCGTCGACGAGCGCCGGGCGCACGTCCTGCAGCTCCATCCCGAAGCGCAGGTCGGGCTTGTCGGTGCCGAAGCGCTCGATGACCTCGTCGTAGGTGAAGCGCGGGAACGGGACCTCCAGCAGCGGCCGCTCGGGGGCGGTGGCGCGCGACACCGCGATGGCCATCTCTTCGACGAAGGCCATGACGGTGTCCTCGTCGACGAAGCTCATCTCGAGGTCGAGCTGGGTGAACTCGGGCTGTCGGTCGCCGCGCAGGTCCTCGTCGCGGAAGCAGCGGGCGATCTGGTAGTAGCGGTCGATCCCGGCCACCATCAGCAGCTGCTTGAGCTGCTGGGGGCTCTGGGGCAGCGCGTAGACGGTCCCCGGCTGGAGCCGGCTCGGGACGATGAAGTCGCGCGCACCCTCGGGCGTCGACTTGATGAGGTCCGGCGTCTCGACCTCGACGAACCCATTCGCCTGGTGGATCTCGTGGATCGCCTGGACGAGCCGCGACCGGAGCAGCAGCCGGCGCTGCATCGGTTCGCGCCGGATGTCGAGATAGCGGTAGCGCAGGCGGAGCGCCTCGTCGATCGGGGCATCCGGCTCGTTGATGTAGAACGGCGGCGTCTTCGCCTCGGACAGGATCGAGAACGTGCGAGTCCGGAGCTCGATCGCGCCCGTCTCGAGGCGTGGGTTCTCGGTCCCGGGCAGCCGCTCGGCGACGGTCCCCTCGACCGCCACGACGAACTCGCTCCGGACGCCGCTCGCGATCGCGTGCGCGGCCGGTGCCTCGGTCGCGTCGACGACGACCTGGGTGAGGCCATGCCGGTCGCGGAGGTCGAGGAAGATGAGCTGTCCGTGGTCGCGTCGCCGATGGACCCAGCCCGCCAGCCGCGCCGTCTGGCCGGCATCGGACGCACGGAGCTGCCCGCAGGTGTGACTGCGGTACGGGGTCGCGAGCGATGCTGGCGTCGGAAGGTCGGTCATGGCGGGCGTATCGTAGTCGACAGGTCCCGTCGCCAGATCGAATCCGGGAGCGCGCGGGCTGAGTAGCAGGAGGCACCTCGATGCTCGCCGAGCGACGCGTCCACGTCACCCTCCCGGTCGCCGACCTCGATCGGGCCCGGGCGTTCTACGAGCAGACCCTCGGGTTCATCCCGTACAGCGTCCAGCCCACGGCCGTCCTCTACCGAGCCGCCGAAGGTACCCTCTTCGCGATCTCCAAGGGCAGCGCGCTCGCGTCCGGCAGCCACACCCAGATGGCGTTCACGACCGACGACCTCGAGACCGAGGTCGCCGAGGCCAAGGCCGCCGGCGTCGTCTTCGAGGAGTACGACCTGCCCGGGTTCACGACCGTCGGCAGCATCGCCCCGGTGGGCCCGAACCGCGCGGCCTGGTTCAAGGACAGCGAGGGCAATCTCATCGGGGTCATCCAGTTCGCCGAGGACGTCTGACCCACGACAGGCCCACCTGGAGGCGCGGCCGTTCCGCTAGCCGTGCTGGTGCGTTTCGGCGGCGCGCTTGAGCTCTCTGACGAGATCGTCGAGGGCGATCGGCCGCTGGCTCCCGGCCTCGAGGTCGCGGAGCTGGACCTGACCGTCGGCTGACTCGTCGCCGAGGATCACCGCGAAGTGGGCGCCGTCGCGAGCGGCGGCCTCCAGCTGGCGGCCCAGCTTGCGTCGGCCGAGATCGGCCCTGGCGGCGAGCCCAGCGGCGCGCAGGTCCGTCGCAACGACGAGACGCTGGACGGTGTCGTCCGCATCGGCGCCGACCACGACCGCGAGCGGCCCGCCGGCGTGCGCTGGCGTCCCCGTGGCGCCCGCCGCCGCCCGGGCGGCCTCGAGGGCGAGGACGACCCGGTCGACGCCGATCCCGAACCCGATGCCGGGCGTCGGCCGGCCGCCGAGCAGCTCGATGAGGCCGTCGTAGCGGCCGCCGCCGCCGAGCGCGCCCTGCGCGGCATCGACGCCGCGGGGGTAGTACTCGAACGCCGTCCGCGTGTAGTAATCCAGACCACGGACCAGACCCGGCTCGATGCGATGGGCGATCCCGAGCGCGTCGAGGTGGGCCCGGACGGCGGCGAAGTGGTCGGCGCACGCCTCGCACAGCCGATCGACGATCCGCGGTGCACCGGCATTGAGCACGGCCATCGCCGGGTCCTTCGAATCGAGGAGTCGGAGCGGGTTGCGCTCGAGCCGGTCCCGCTCGGTCGCGGGCAGCTCGTCGATGTGCTCGCGGTAGTAGGCCACGAGGTCCGCCACGTACCCCGGCCGGCAGGCGGCGTCGCCGATCGAATTGATCCGGACCTCGACGTCGTCGAGCCCAGCCTCGTGAAAGAAGCGCGCTCCGAGCTCGATGATCTCGGCATCGACCGCGGGACCTGGGTCGCCGAGCGCCTCGATGTCGAACTGCCAGAACTGGCGGTAGCGACCGGCCTGCGGCCGGTCGTAGCGGAACATCGGTCCGACCAACGTGAGCTTGACCGGCTGCGGCCAGGTCTGCATCCCGTGCTGGACGTAGGCCCGGGCGATCCCCGCGGTCGGTTCCGGGCGGAGCGCCCAGGCCTCCGACTCCTCGGTCCGCGGCGCCAGCCGGAACAGCTCCTTCTCGACCGCGTCGGTCGCCTCGCCGAGCCCACGCTCGAACACGGCCGCCTGCTCGAACAGCGGGGTCTCGATCTCGCGGTAGCCGTAGCGGGCCGCGATCCCCGCGGCGAGCACCTCGAGCCGGGACCAGATCAGGCGCTCGTCGGGCAGCAGGTCACGGGTGCCGCGCGGCGCTCGGAAGGTGGGCATCGACCGAAGTCTAGGCGAACGCTGTGACCGCCGACCGAAAGATCACGGAGAGCGCGAACGTGAGGACGAGGCTCGCGAGCGCCGCGGCGACAAGGCTCGCCAGCGCCGCGGCGACGCGCGTGGCCGTGGGCCACGGCTGCCGTGCGATCCGGAGGTTGGCGAGTACCGCGACGAGCCCGGCGACGCCACCAACGAGGCCGGCCACACCGACGAGCCCGAACGGGAGGAGCGTGAGCACGAGCTCCCAGAGCGTCAGCCGGCGCTCGAGCTGGATCGTCGTCCCGTCGTCGGCGATCGCCTGGAGCCCGGTCAGCTGGCCCGCGAACCGGACCGTCCGCGTGGACCCGTCGGAGGCCGGGATGGCATAGGCGGGCCGGCCGCCCTGGCGGAGCCGGGCGATCGGCTCGCCGGCGGCGTAGACGCGGAGGCCGGTGAACTGGCTGTGGTCAACGCTGACCTCGGGACCATCCTGACCGGGCAACCGGAACGTGTGGCGCATCGTCGGATGCTAGCGGCTGCCCGACGGGTCGGACGCTGCCCGGTCCGGCGCGCGTTCGATGAGCCCGATCGCGCGGCTCGCGAGTCCGACGACCTCGACGACGGCTCCGACGTCGCGCTCCGAGTACGCGCGGCCGTCGGGTCGTGGGCCGAGCTCGAGGGATTCGGCGTCCGGATCATTCGGGATCGACACGCGGAGGGCGACGGTCTGGGTCGGCCACTCGCCGACCTGATGACGATCGAGCCGCTCGCCGTCGCGCTCGACGACGATCGCACCGCCCGACGCCCGGAGCTCGCGGACCACCTCGCGGACGAGCCGGTCGCGGCCGAGCTCGGGATCGATGACGTCGAGCGCCGTCGCGAGCTGGCTCCGGTAAGCTCCGAAGCGTGGCGTCTCGAACTTGAACCGGCGGTCGACGACCGCCTCGAGCCACTTGCGGACCGGCGTGTAGGCCGAGGCGACGATGAGCGTCGTGATGACGATCGCCGCATCCGATCGCTCCCCGGTCACACCCGAGAAGATCCGCTGCGACAACGTGATCGAGGCGGTGAAGATCCCGGCCAGGATCGCCGTGAGCGCGCCGTAGACGATCGCTCGGTTGATGATCTCGTCGATGTCGTACAGCCGGTAGCGGGTGATCGCGATCCCGACCGCGACGGGCAGGAGCGCGATGCACAGGAACCCGCCAGCCCAGGCGACGTCGCTGACCGGGCTGACCTGGAAGATCGCGATCGAGAAGCAGATCCCCATGGCCACCCCGAGCAGGGCGATCCACCGGATCTGGTAGCGCTGGAGTCGCTCGGCGGTCCGGTAGCGCTGGACGATCGAGGCGACGGCGATGAGGATGGCGACGAGGAGCCCGACATTGGCGATCGCGGCCAGCGCCTCCGGGATCGCCACGAGGGGCTCCGACCAGGCGAGCGGGTTCATGACGCCGCTGCCCTCGTCGACCTCGGTCTGCCGGAACGCCTGGCCGAACGCGTATGCGCCGATCATCACGGCCAGGAAGACGTTCTCGAAGCGCCAGCGCGGGCTCAGGAGCCGGCCGTCCGGGAAGTAGAGCAGGAACACGGCGGCGAAGCCGGCGAGGGTCGGGATGAATGCGACGTTCACGATCCAGCCAGCGGCGACGGCCCCGGGCAGGTCGCGGGTGGCGGGTGGCAGACCGGCCGCCTCGTAGGCCGCGAGGAGCAGGATGATCCCGAACGCCACCCCGAAGGCGAGCATGAGCCAGCCTGCGTAGCTCTCGGGTCGACGGGTGGCGACGATGACCCCGACCGTCGGGAACAGGACGGCCACGGCCACGAACTCGACGTAGAAGATGTCGAACCCGAGCGACGTCCCCGTCTCGCCCTGGGTCGCCAGGAAGAGGAGCAGGATCGCGATCGCGACCGCGGTCAGCCACAGAAGACGGGCCGCCCGCGCCCAGGCCGGGCTCCGTCCGCCCGATGCGATCGACTCCGCCAGGCGCCGGTGCCGCGGGTGCGTCCGCGGTCACGCGGTCGTGGGTCTCGCCGGACCCCGGGACCGACCGATCGACCATCGTCCGACTATAGCCAGGCCGGCAACCGGCGGGCCTGCTGCCGGCAGCGACGAACGGCCACGATCTCCTCCGTCGGTCGGCTCAGCCGAGGTCGCGCTGGACCGAGATGACGTCCTTGAGCTGCTCGATCCGGCCCATGACCCGGGCGAGCTGGCTGACCGACGCGACCTGGAGCGTGGCGATGACGATCGCGGTGTGGTCCTGACTGACATCGACCCGGGCGGCCAGGATGTTGACCTTCGCCTCGGCCACGACCTGGGTGATGTCCGACAGGAGCCCGGTCCGGTCGTACGCCTCGACCCGGATCGCGATCGGGTAGGTCTGGGTCGGGGCCGCTTCCCACTCGACCTCGATGAGCCGGCTGACCTCGCGCTCGTTCATCACGGTCGGACACGACCGGAGATGGACCGTGACGCCCTTGCCCCGGGTGATGAAGCCCTGGATCGGGTCGCCCGGGATCGGATGACAGCAGCGCGCGAAACGGACGAGGAGGTCGCCGACACCCTTGACCCGGACGCCACCGGTCCGTTCCGGAGTCGGTCGATGGCGCGACCGTCGGCAGCGCCAACTCGGCATCGTCGACGACGCCGAGCCGCATGACGACCTGCTGGGCACCGACCGCGCCATAGCCGATCGCCGCGTAGAAGTCGTCGAGCGTCTCGAAGTTGTACTGCTTGCCGACCTCGGCGATCTTGTCCAGACCGACCGACTGGATCGACTTGCGGGCGAGCCGCCGGAGCTCGCGCTCGAGCGATTCGCGGCCGTGGACGATGTTGTCGTCGCGCTCCTGGCGCTTGAACCAGGCCCGGATCTTCTCGCGGGCGTGGCTCGTCCGGACGAGGTTCAGCCAGTCGCGTGACGGACCGTGCTCACCCTTCGTCGTGACGATCTCGACGATGTCGCCGTTCTTGAGCCGGTAGTCGAGCGGCACGAGGCGGTTGTTGACCTTCGCCCCGATGCAGCGGTGGCCGACGTCGGTGTGGATCCGGTACGCGAAGTCGAGCGGGGTCGAGCCGGCCGGCAGGTCCTTGACGTCGCCGCGCGGCGTGAAGACGAAGACCTGGTCCTGGAAGATGTCGAGCTTGATCCCCTCGACGAACTCGGTCGCGTCGGAGACCTCGCGCTGCCAGTCCATGAGCTGGCGCAGCCAGGCGAGCTTGGCGTCGTACTCGCGATCGGACCGGCTGCCTTCCTTGTAGCGCCAGTGAGCGGCGATGCCGACCTCGCTGACCTGGTGCATCGCGTGCGTCCGGATCTGGATCTCGAGCGGCTTGCCTTCGCTGACGATGACCGCCGTATGCAGGCTCTGGTAGAGGTTGTTCTTCGGGACCGCGATGTAGTCGTCGAACTGGCCGGGGATCGGCCGCCAGATCGAGTGGACGACGCCGAGCGCGGCGTAGCAGTCCTTGACCTCCTCGACGAGGCAGCGGATCGCGTAGACGTCGTAGATCTCCTCGAACCCGGCGCCCTTGCGCTGCATCTTCTTGTAGATGCTGTAGATGTGCTTCGGTCGACCCCGGAGCTCGGCGTCGATGCCGGCGCCGGCCAGCGCCGGCCGGAGCTCGGCGATGGCGGCCTCGATGAACCCCTCCCGGCCCTTGCGCCGGGTGTCGAGCAGCTTGGCGAGCTCGCGGAAGCGCTCCGGCTCGAGCGCCTTGAAGGCGAGGTCCTCGAGCTCCCACTTCATCTGCCAGATCCCGAGTCGCTCGGCCAGCGGGGCGTAGATCTCCATCGTCTGACGGGCGATCCGCTGCTGCTTGTCGACCGGCAGCGCGGCCAGCGTGCGCATGTTGTGGAGGCGATCGGCCAGCTTGATGAGGACGACCCGGATGTCCTCGGCCATCGCGAGGAACATCTTCCGGATGTTCTCGGCCTGCTGCTGCTCGTGGGTGTGGGTGCTGAACTTCGACAGCTTCGTGACGCCGTCCACGAGCCGGGCGACCTCGGGACCGAAGCCCTCCTCGATGTCGCTCAGGCTGTACTCGGTGTCCTCCGGGACGTCGTGGAGGAGCGCCGCCTGGACCGCGACCGGGTCGATCCCGAGCTCGGCCAGGATCTGCGCCGAAGCGATCGGATGGGTGACGTACGGCTCGCCCGACGCGCGCTTCTGGCCGGCGTGCGCCGCGACGGCCATGTCGAAGGCCCGGCTGACCGGCTCGAGGTCGGCCTGCGGGTAGTGCTGCTCGAGCGCGGCCAGCAGCTCCCGGCGGAGCGGCTCGAACGAGCGCTTGCCGGGGGTCTTGGGCGTCGTCGGCGGCGTGCTCCGGCGCGAGCTCTTGGCGGGTGCGGTGGTGGCAGCCGCGACGGGTTCGATCGACATCCCGTTCAGGATAGCAGCGTGCTCGCGGCGTTCAGTCGGAGGCGACATCCAGCGTGGCGACGATCGTCAGGTCGCCATCGACGATCGAGAACGACTCGACCTTCCACGGGTCGTCGGGACCGGGCTGGACGATGGCGACGGCACCGAGCGGAGCACCGGCCGGCGGGACCAGCATGAGCGCGCCGGCATCGTTCACGGCCAGCCGGCCCTGGATGGCCAGCCCCGCCGCCTCGATCCGGACGCGATCCGGCGCGGCGACCACGACCCGGCTCGGCTGGATCCCGATCGCGCGCACGACCGCCGCAGCGGCGAGCGCGTCGACGGTCGCGGCAGGGATCGTGAGGGTCGCCCTGACCTCCTCCGCATCGCCGCTGAGCTTCGCCCCGGGGATCGTGATCGGCGGCGCGCCGCTGGGGCCCGGGATCGTCACTGCGCCGAGCGTCCCATCGATCCGGCCGAACGTCCGGTCGAGCAGCCGGACGTCGCGCAGGGTCAGGTCGACATCGCTCGCCTCGAGGCCACGGTAGCGGGCGTCTGTGGCTCGGATCCGGATCCGGTCGGCGCGCAAGCCGAGGAGCTCGGGCGGCGGGTCCGACGACACGCTGACGGTCATCTGGTCCGCGCTGAGACCGGCGGCCACGAGCGCGCCCTGGGCGAGGGTGCCCATGAGCGGCGGGAGCACGAACCAGGTCGCCGCCGCCGCGAGGACCACGAGCAGCGCGAGGGTGAACAGACAGCCCCGCACGGTCAGTCGCCGGCCCCGTAGCCGAGTGCCGCCAGGGCGCGTTCCGCCTCGGCCCGCTCGTCCCACGGCACGGGTCCGCGCAGGCCGATGATCGAGGGCTCGTGGCCCTTCCCGGCGAGCAGGACGAGATCCCCGGCTCGCGCCCGGCCGAACGCCGCCGCGATCGCCTCCGCCCGGTCGGGGATCAGCAGGAGGTCGCGACCGCGCCGGCGACCGGCGCTCTCGGCCCCCGCCGCGATCTCGGCCAGGATCGCCTCGCGGTCCTCCCCGCGAGGATCCTCGTCGGTCACGACGACGAGCCGGCAGCGCTCCCCTGCGACCCGGCCCATCATCGGCCGCTTCTCGGTGTCGCGCTCCCCAGCCGAACCGAAGACGGCGATCAGACCGCCGCCCGCGGCCTGCGCGACCGGAGCGAGCTGGTCGAGCACGCCGGCGAGGGCCGCCGGGCTGTGGGCGTAGTCCACGACGACCGCGAACGGCTGACCGCGATCCACCCGCTCCATCCGACCGGGCACGCCGTCGACCGCCTCGACGCCGGCCCGGACCGCCTCCGGATCGAGCTCCCAGCCGACCCCGAGGGCGATGGCCGCGAGGGCGTTGTGGGCATTGAACCGGCCCGCCAGACGGAGCGCGACCGGGCCCGCCCAGTCCGGCGTCCGGACACCGATCCGCAGCCCGGCGGCGTCCTCCTCGATCGACGTCGCCCGGACGTCCGCGGCCGCGGCCGAGTCCGTAGCTGACCAGCCGTGCCCCGGCCGCCCGGGTCGCGGCCGCGAACGCGTCGCCGGCCGGGTCGTCGGCGTTGACGATCCCGACCCGCGGCCGCTCCTCGGGCTTCGCTGGGTGCGGGCCGGCGAGTCGCTCGAACAAGCTCAACTTGGCCGCCCGGTACGCCTCGTACGTGCCGTGGAACTCCAGGTGCTCGTGGCTCAGGTTCGTGAAGATCGCCGCGTCGTAGGCGACGCTGCCGACCCGTTCGGCGGCGAGACCGTGGGACGTCGTCTCGAGGACGGCCGCCCGGTCCCCGCCGGCGGCCATCGCCCGGAGCAGCGCCTGGAGTCGGAGCGCGCCCGGGGTCGTCACGTGATCCGCTGTCCGCTCGCAGCTCGGTCCGACCCGGGTCTCGATGGTCCCGACCAGACCGGTCGGGACACCGGCCGCCTCGAGGGCCGCCGCCGCCAGGAACGTCGTCGTCGTCTTGCCGTCGGTCCCGGTCACCCCGACGACGGCCAGCTCGTGGCTCGGGTCGCCATACCACCAGGCCGCGGCCGACGCGAGTGCAGCCGGGCTCCGGTCGACGACGAGCTGGAGGCCGGCGACCCGCGGGACCGGTCGCTCGACGATCGACGCGACGGCGCCGGCGGCCGTGGCGGCGACGAGGTGGTCGTGGCCGTCGGCATGGTCGCCCTTCAGCGCGACGAACACGTCGCCGGGTCGGACCCGTCGGGAGTCGTCCCCCAGCCCGTGCACCGCGCGGCCGCCGACGGCCCTCGGATCCACCCCGAGACCGACGCCATCGCGGAGGACCTCGCGCAGTCGGCCCTCGACCGCGAGCCGATCGACGAGCTCGCCGAGGGGTCGCGGACGGCTCGGCGCGACCCGTGCCACGGCTTCGGCGATCGACGCCGGCGCCGGTCTCGTGCTCGAGCGGCTCATCGTCCCGGCCGCCTCATCTCGCCGGGACCCCGACCGCACCCGGACTCGTCCCGTCGGCGTCCGCCGATCCGGCGGTCAGGGCACGCGGAGGTCGTCGGCGGTCCTCGGCGAATCGGTAGGTCCGCCAGCCGAGACCGTTGAGCGGCAGATCCCAGGCGCCGATGAGCCGGACCTCGCGGCCGCCGAAGCCTTCCTTGAACTGGCGGATCCCCGGGTGGACGAGCCCCCACATGTCGTAGCTCGTCGCGCCGGCCAGCCGGCTCGTCCGGATGGCCTCCCACTTGAGCAGGTAGTTCGCCCGCAGCTCGGCGCCGGCAGCCGTCATCCCGCCGTACGGCTCGACGACCCGGCGCCCGGTCCGGACGAGGAGGAGGACCGCGCCGACGCCGCCGTCCGGACCGCGCGCGAACAGGAGACGGGCGCCGCCGGACGGTCGGAAGGCGTCCCAGATGTCACGATACGCCGCCTCGGTCCGGATCGGCGTGTGGGTCCGGGTCGAGGTCTCGGTCATGATCCGGTGGAAGGTCGGGAACGCCGTCGGGTCGGCACCCGCGTCGACGTCGTCGACCACGACCCCGAGCGTGCGCGCCCGATTGACGTACTGGCGCCACTTCGAGCGGAGATCGGACCAGAGGGCCGGCTCATCGGCGCCGAGGTCGACGACGCGCGTCACGCTGGGCTGGACGTCCGGCGCCGGGTGCCAGCCGAGGCTCTTCAGAAGGCCGCGCGCGGCACCGTCGTCGTCGAGTGGGCCACCGAGCTCGATCTCCGGGTCGACCCGGATGTGCGCGACGCCGCCGCCACCGACCGCATCGCGGCCGAGTGACGCGCGCAGGGCCTCGCCCCAGGCCCCGAGGCCCGACTCGGTCCACGCGTCGGCGAGCGGTCCGCGTGGCGCATAGGCGAAGGCCCACGGAACGGGACGTGGACGGCGGAGCAGGACCCGGGCGCCGAACCGCCCGCCGGGGGCGGCCGCCTCCACGAGCCGCTCGGTCCAGCCGTTGGCCCGCTTGACCCGGGCCCAGGCCGCGGTCTGGAGGTAGGTCGCGAGCGGGTGGCCGGCCACATAGGCGTCCCAGGCGACCGACGGGTCGTCGCTCGTCGGCGCTCGATCCGTCACGCGCGGACCGGACGACGGAGGGCGTCGGACATGAGCCGCACGATAGTGCCGAGCTCCGGGATCCGCAACGCACGGCTCAGGCCGAGATAGGCGAGACCCGCGAGACCGGCGGCCAGCGCCAGCTCGACGAGGAGCACCGGGCGCGGCGGCTCGGGTCCGATCGCGGATGTCGCCGCCTCCATCGTCGCCCAGGCTACGGCGCCGGCCACGATCGCCCCGCCGAACGCGACGACGCCCGACCGGGCCAGCTCCGCCACCGCGAGGCCCCCGACCCGCCGGTTCAGGATCGTCAGGAGGACGCCGACCTCGACCCACGACCCGATCGCGATCGCGACCCCGACCCCGGCCAGGCCGAGTGGTCCGACGAGGACGATCGCGAGGCTGACGTTGAGGGCGACCGCCAGGACCGCGGCCGCGACCGGCGTCAGTGTGTCGCGGCTGGCGTAGAACGCCCGGGCGAGGATCGCGATGAGCGACTCCGAGGCGAGCGCGACCGACAGGCACATGAGGACCGCCGCCGTGAGCGCCACACCATGCTCGTCGAACCGGCCGTAGCCGAACAGGAGCGTCACGATCTCGGAGCGGAGCACGATCGTCAGCGCGGCCAACGGCAGCATCACCCACAGGATGAGCCGCAGCGCGCGACCGACGAGGCTGACGTAGCTCGAGACGTCGCCACGGGCGAGATCGCGCGACATCGACGGCAGCATCACCACCCCGATCGGGATGCCGATCACGCCGATCGGGATCTGGAACACCGAGAACGCGATCGAGAACGCGCTGACCGCTCCCGCTCCAAGGTTCGACGCGAGCGAGGTCGCGACGAGGAACGTGAGCTGGCTTGCCCCGAGACCGACGGCGCGCGGGACCATGAGCAGCAACGCCTGACGCGCCGCGCTGTCCTCGAGATCGATCCGGGGCACCCAGCGGAAGCCGGTCTGGCGGAGCGGCAGGATCTGGATCCCGATGTGGCAGGCGGAACCTGCGACGACGCCGATCGCCAGGCTGTAGATGCCGAAGGTGGGCGTGAGCAGGATCGCCGCGCCGATGATCGCGAGGTTGTAGACGATCGGGGCTGCCGCGGCTGCGCCGAACCGGTTCTTGGCGTTGAGCAGGCTCGTCGCGAGTGCGCCCATCGCCAGCAGGATCGGGCTGAGGAGCATGATCCGGGTCAGTTCGACGGTCTGGGCCCATTGGGCCTCGCTGAACCCGGGGGTGATCGCCGGGACGATGACCGGCGCCGCGACGAACATGATCAGCGCCAGGACCAGCAGGATCGCCAGCACCAGGCTGGCGACGGTCGAGGCGACCCGCCAGGCGCGCGACTCGGCATCGGTCTCGAGCAGCCCGGCGATGACCGGGATGAGCGCCGACGACAGCGCTCCGGCCGCGACCAGCTGGAAGATCAGGTCCGGCAGCCGGAACGCGGCGAAGAAGGTATCGAGCTCCGCCGTGGCCCCGAACGAGGTCCCGATGACGACGAGGCGGACCCAGCCGAGGGCGCGTGATGCCAGGAAGGCCAGGGTCACGATGAGCCCGGCCCGGGCGAGCGATGCGCGGGCCGTCACGGCGTCCGGGCGCTGGTTCGTGCCCGCGGATGCGCTTCGAGGTAGGCCGTCCGGAGCCGAGTCCCCGACACGTGGGTGTAGGTCTGGGTGGTCGCCAGACTCTCGTGACCGAGCAGTTCCTGGACGACCCGCAGATCTGCGCCGCCGTCGAGCAGGTGGGTCGCGAAGCTATGGCGAAGGGTGTGTGGCGACACGCCGAGCGGCAGACCGGCCCGCGCTCGCAGTCGATCGAGGCGGAAGCGCAGCCCGCGGACACCGAGCGGGCTGCCACGCTGGTTGAGGAAGATCACGGCAGGCGGGTCGACGCTCGACGACGGTCCCGTGCGACGCGCGAGCAGCGCCGGACGGCCGCTCGCGAGGTAGCCCTCGAGCGCCGCCCGGGCCGGCCGACCGAGCAACCCGATCCGTTCCTTGCGCCCCTTGCCGATGACCCTGATCTCGCCCCGGCGCAGGTCGAGGGCGCCGAGCGTGGCGGCCGCCAGCTCGCTGATCCGGAGCCCGGCGGCGTAGGCGGTCTCGACGAGCGCCCGGTCGCGCAGCGCGAGCGCCTCGGTCATTGCCGGCGCGCGGGTCTCGCCGGCGGCGGCGGCCGCCAGCTCCTCGTCGATGATCGCGAGCAGCGCCTCGACCTCGCGCGCCTCGAGGACCTGGGGCAGGCGTTTCGGCTGACGCGGCGTCGCGATGGCACCCCACGGGTCGCCGGGACACAGGTCGTGACGGGTCGCGTAGCGATAGAACGAGCGGATCGCGCCGAGCCGCTGACCGACCGACGTCCGGGCATGACCCTCGGACAGGACTTCAAGATAGGCTCGGAGCTCGTGCTTGTCGGGGCGTCGCCAGTCGATCCCGCGGGCATCGAGCCAGTCCAGGTAGGCGCCGACCGCCGTGGCGTACGAACGCCTCGTGTGCCGGGACGCGTCACGGGCGGTCAACCCGCCGAGGAACCGATCGAGGGCGTCGGCGCCGGTCACCCCTCGGGTGCAGGCTCGGTCCCGCGACTGCGGTCTGCCGACCGGCGACCGGTCGCCGGCCGGGTGGTGCGGGTCCGTCGCCCGCCCCGGGCGCCGGGGCGCGCGCCGCCGGCGCCGGACCGAGACCCGCGGCCACCGCGGCTCGGGCGGGCGAGCGCCGCCGGATCCGGCGGTCCGCCGGCGATCACGGTCCCGGCCACGACGTCCGGAACGGGCAGGTCCATCGTCGCGCCGCAGACCAGGCACATCGCCACCTCGTCGGCCTTTCGGGCGACCGGTCCCCCGTCGACGTCGTGGGTGGCGCCGAGCGGCTCGTGCGAGGTCGTGAAGTCGCACTTCGGGTAGCGCGAGCAGCCCCAGAACAGCGACCCGGTCCGGCGCGCCCGGCGCGGGGTCAGGCGGCCCTCCTTGCAGCGCGGGCAGACGACCTCGAACGGGAGCGGATCGGGCGGCGGCGGGCCATCCTTCTTGATGTAGTCGCAATCCGGGTAGCGCGAGCAGCCGACGAAGGGACCGAAGCGGCCCCGCTTGGCGACCAGCGTCCCGCCATCGGTCGCCCCACACTTCGGGCAGACCTCGCCGACCCCGGGCAACGCCGGCGCGTCGTCCTCCTCGCCGGGGAGCGGTCGCGACTCCTTGTGCTCCGGGTAGAGCGAGCAGGCGAGGAACTTCCCGTTCCGTCCGAGCCGGATGACCATCGGATGGCCGAGCGAGCAGACCTCGTCCGACGGCTCGGTCGTGAAGTCGCGCCGGCGCAGGACGGCCCGCTTCTCGTCGACCCGCTCCTTGAGCGGTCCATAGAACGCCCGGAGGAGCGGGACCCACTCGCGTTCGCCGCGCGCGATCTCGTCGAGCTCCTCCTCCATCCGGGCGGTGAAGGCCAGGTCGACGTACTCCCCGAAATGGTCGACAAGGAGATCCGTGACGACCTCGCCGATCGGCTCGGGGTGGAGCCGTCGCTCGACGACGGTGACGTAGCCGCGGTCGACGATCGTCGAGATCGTGGCGGCGTAGGTCGACGGCCGGCCGATCCCGTGCTCCTCGAGCGCCTTGATCAGGGTCGCCTCGGTGTAGCGCGGCGGCGGCTCGGTGAAGTGCTGGGTCGGGTCGACCTCGGACACGCTCGTGGCGTCGCCCTCGGCCAGCGGCGGCAACGCCCGCTCGGCCTCGTCCGAGGTGTCGTCCTGACCCTCGGTGTAGACCCGGCTGAAGCCGTCGAACACGGTCCGGGTCGCGCTCGCCCGCAGCCCGTACGGATCCGCCGACAGCTCGGCGGTCGTGGTCTCGAGCTCCTTCTCCTTCATCTGGCTGGCGAGCGCCCGCTGCCAGATCAGCCGGTACAGGCGAGCCTCGTCGCGGCCGAGGACGCTCGAGAGGGCCTCCGGGTCGCGTCGGAACGACGTCGGCCGGATGGCCTCATGTGCCTCCTGGGCGTTCTTCGATTTCGTCTTGAACGGACGGCCCTTGGGCATCGTGTAGTCGGCGCCGTAGCGATCGCCGATGACCTCGCGCGCCTCGCCCATCGCCTGGCCGGCCAGGGCGACCGAGTCGGTCCGCATGTAGGTGATCAGGCCGACCTGGCCCTCGGATGTCTCGACGCCCTCGTACAGCCGCTGGGCCACCGACATCGTCCGCTTCGGGCTGAACCCGAGCTTGCGGCTCGCTTCCTGCTGGAGCGTGGACGTCGTGAACGGCGGCGCCGGGCTGCGCTTCGACCGCTTGACCGCGATGGTGTCGACGACCGGGCGGCTGGCACGCAGCGCCGCGACGTGCCGCTCGGCCGTCTCGCCGTCGCCGATGACCGGCTTCTCACCGTTGATCCGGGCGAGCTCCGCGCTGAACGTCGCGCCGCCGGGAGCGACCAGGAGCGCCTCGATCGTCCAGTACTCCACGGCCGTGAACGCCCGGATCTCGCGCTCCCGGTCGACGACGATGCGGACGGCGACCGACTGGACCCGGCCCGCCGACAGACCCGAGCGGATCTTGCGCGAGATGAGCGGACTGAGCGTGTAGCCGACCATCCGGTCCACGATCCGGCGCGTCTGCTGGGCATCGACGAGGTCCTGGTCGATGCCGCGCGGGTGGGCGAAGGCCTCACGGATCGCCGGCTCGGTGATCTCATTGAAGGTGACCCGCGCCGTCCGCTCGGGCGACAGCCCGATGGCCTCGGCGACATGCCAGGCGATCGCCTCGCCCTCGCGATCGAGGTCGGTCGCGAGATAGACCCGATCCGCGCCGCGGGCCGCCTTCTCGATCGCGGCGAGCTGACGATGGCGGTCCGGCGAGATCTCGTAGGTCGGGGCGAAATCGTGCTCGACATCGACCCCCAGCTTGCCCTTGCCGGGGTTCTCGGGCAGGTCGCGGACATGGCCGTAGGAGGCCAGGACCGTGTAGCCAGGGCCGAGATAGCGCTCGATCGTCTTCGCCTTGGCCGGCGATTCGACGATGACCAGATCCGTGCTCATGTCGTGCGGGAGTCTAGCACCGGCCTCTCATCGGCCGGTCCACGCCGGTCAGACGTCCCGGACCCGGCGCAGGAAGTCCTCATCGATCTCGAGCTCCTCGTCGGCCTCGGATCGGCCCGCCGGAGCCTCGATCACCGCCCCCGCCGGCAGGCTCAGCCGGTCCTCGTCGATGACCCGGTCGTCGGGGGTCTGCTCGACCGTCCCGGCGGCGATCTCGATGAACCGGATATGGACGAGCGGGAAGACGAAGACCGAGTCGATCGCATCGGCGAAGACCGGCCGCTTGCCGTTGAGCTCACGGAGGTTCGTGCACACGACCGCGACATCGGACGGTGTCGGGAGTGCGTACAGGTCCGCCCGGAGCGGCTGCTCGTTGTTGATGTGGAGGACGGCGTTGCGGATCAGCGGGGTGTCAGCCTTCCCAGAAATCGACGACGAGCCGTACCCGGCCGTGCGCCACCCAGACCCCGATCCCGACGTACTTCATCTTGGTCGACATGATGTTCGCATAGTGGCAGTAGCCACCGCACGGCTTCTCGCTCTGGAAGTAGAGATGCGTCCCGAGCACCGATGCGTACGGGTTGCTGGCCGAACGGCAGCCGATGTTCTCGCGATAGTCGCCGGCGTAGCCGGCCCGCCGCAATCGGTCGCCCGGATCGCCGTCCGCGAAGTGGCTGCAGGCGCCATTGCCGGCCAGGAACCTGGCGTACGGCCGCGAGACGTTCGTGCTGATCCCGGCACTCAGGATGAGCGGGGCGATGCCACTCCCGCCGGGGCTGTTGCAGGCCCCGCCGGAGGTGACCCAGCCGCCGCCGCGGGTGCAGTTCATGAGCCTGAGGTAGTAGGTCTCGACGGCGTGCCACGACCCGGCGCCGACGCTCCGGCCGTGGCCGATGGCGACGGACGTCGGCTTGGCGCCCGGCTTGGGCTTGGCGACGACCCTGAAGCTCGCGGTCTTCGAGGCCCGGATCGGGGCCCCGGCTCGATCCGTGGCGGACCCGTCGACGGTCATCACGACCCGCGCGCCGTACGGCAGCACGCTGGCCGGATCGAACACGAGCACCGTGTCGCCCTCGGCCCAACTGAAGGTGCCCTTGAGCGCCTTCGTGCCGATCTTCGCGCTGAATGCCGCCTCGGTCGCGTCACGGGCCATCTTGTCGGTGAAGCGGACCGACAAGAGCACGGTGCGGTCGATGTCCTTCGATCCGGCGAACGGCCGGAAGCGGACGACGGACGCGCCCTTGGCCGTGCGGAAGGCGAGCGGAGTGAACGGCGTGGTGGCGACGCCGTCGACGTCCCGGACGGTGCCGGTCAGGGTCACGGTGTAGGCGGTGTTCGGGGCGAGCGTCGCGGGCACGAACGTCAGCGATGTCCCACCGGCCGATGTCGTCGACGTCTCGAACGTGCCGTCCACGGCGGGTTCGATATGGAAGGCGGCCTGTGCGGCGGCGGTGTCGACCGGCCCGTCGAATACGACGGAGATCGACGTCGACGCGGAGACCCGGCCCTTGGTCGGGGTCTCGGACAGGGCCAGGCGCCCGCCGAGGGCGCCCCGCGTGGTGAAGATGGCCCGCGCCGGGGAGGCCAGCGGCTGGCCGGAGGCATCGACCGCCGACCGGGCGATCGTGACCGTGTAGTACGTGCCGGGCTTCCAGGTCGACTTCGGGACGACCGTCAGCGACTGGCCGGTCGCGTCCCAGCTGAGGTCGACGCTCGCCGCGGGATCGACCGTGAGCGCCTTCGCGACGCTGGCGGGATCCATGGCAGCGCTGAACGACAGGCGGACCGGCTCACGGAGGCCGTGGTGGGCTTCGATCCGGGCGGTCAGCGAGGCTGGGCCGATCTGGGTGACGGTGACCGGCGGTCGCGCCTGGGTGGCGACCGGCGCCGCGAGTCCGACGACCACGATCCCGCTGATCGCCAGGGTCCCGATCCCGATCCCGATCCGGCCGTCGAGCAGGCGCCGGAGGAGGACGGGGCCGTAGACGAGGGCGAGCACAGGGAGGGCCATCGCCGCGGCGGCGAACTTTCGCAATAGACAGTCTCCTGGCTCGTTGCCTGGGGTCAGCGGCGTCGTGCGGCTGTCTGATCTCCGGGGCCATCCCCTCGACGATCGCCCGCAAGGGTAGCACTCGATCCACGCTCAGGGCAAACCCGGGACGGTCGCCGCGAGCACGCCGGCCGGTCGGTAGCGCCCGTAGGCGCCGGCGACGAGGCCACGGATCTCGAGCAGGGTCAGGGTCCCCAGAACGGTCGACACCGGCAGCCCCGACCGTGCCGCGAGCTCGTCGACCGTCGTCACGCCGGCCACCAGCAGCCGTGCCAGCGCAGCCTCTGCGTCGCCGAGCAGGGCAGTCGTGGCCGCGATCGAGGCCGGGCCCCGAGCGATCCGGTCGGTCGAGACCGGGGAAGCCCCGACGAGCTCGAGGTCGTCGAGGAGCTCGGCCAGCCCGGCCACGATCCGGGCCTCACCGGCGTACTCGCGCAGGAACGCCAGACAGCCCGCCGAGGTGGGGGCATCGATCGGCCCTGGGACGAGGAAGCAGCCGCGGCCCTGCTCGAGGGCCCAGCGTGCCGTGATCAGGGCGCCGCTCCCGGTCGCCGCCTCGACCACGACCGTCGCCTCGGCGAGACCGCTGATCACCCGATTGCGGCGCGGGAAGGTCCCCGCGGTCGGTGACGCGTCCGGCGGAAGCTCGGAGACGGTCACCCCGCCGGTCGCGACGATGGCGTCGGCGAGCCGGCGATGGGCCTTCGGGAACAGCCGGCCGTGACCCGAGCCGAGCACCGCGATCGTCGGCCAGCCGGCGGCGACCGCCGCGGCATGAGCGGCCCCGTCGATCCCGACCGCCAGGCCCGACACGGTGGTCGCCTCGACCCGGGCCAGGGCGTCGGCGATCCGGGCGGCGATGCGCCGACCCGCCTCGGTCGGACGCCGGGTCCCGACCACCGCGACCGCCCGCTCCGGATCGAGGGCCGCGACGCTGCCTCGCACGAAGAGCACGACCGGCGGCTCCTCGATCCCCCGCAACCGCCCGGGGTACGTCGGATCGTCGAGGGTCACGACCTCGACCCCGGATGACCGGACCGCCTCGAGCGCCGCGGCCGGGTCCGCCGCAGCCTGCCCGAGCGCCTCGAGCAGCGTGGCCGCCAGCCGGCGTCGACCCACGGGCCATCCGTCGCGATCGGATCCGCCGTCTTCCGCGGGTCCGTCGCGGATCGCGCGCCGTCCGGCGGGAGAGGCCGCCAGCTCGAGGACCCGCCTCGCGCTCCCGTGCTCGCGGAGCAGGAGCCCGAACGTCGCCGGGCCGAGGCCGTGGACACTCGCGAGGACGGCCCACGCTTCACGCTCGGCGACGGACGGACCGGTCGGTCCGCCGCCCACGTCGGGCCTGACCTCCGCCCCGCGCTCGCTCAACTGGCGAGGCGACCCGCGTCCGGGCGGTTCGGGACCCGGAACCTGGCGGCTTCCTCGATGTGCTCGTGGCCGACGGTGGCGCGGCCGTCGAGGTCGGCGATCGTCCGGGCGACCCGGAGGAGGCGGCCGACGCCCCGGGCGGACAGTCCCGCCGCGAGTGCGACGGCCGCGACGAGCTTCTCGTCCATCGGACGCAACCGGCAGGCGGCCCGCAGGCGTGCGCCGTCAAGACGCGCGTTCGCCGACCGGCCGCGACGGATGCCGACCTCCCGCGCGGCCGCGACCCGCCCGGCGACGATCGCGCTCGTCTCCCCACGCGCGGGGCCCACCAGCTCCGGTCCCGGGACCGGTGGCATCTCCACCCACAGATCGATCCGGTCGCGGAGCGGGCCAGACACCCTGCCGGCGTAACGCTCGGGGACACCCGGCGGGCAGCGACAGCCCTGGTCGGGACCGGTCCCACCGCCGCACGGGCACGGATTCATCGCGGCCACGAGCTGGAACCGGGCCGGCAGGGTGAGCGCCCCGCCGACGCGGACGATCGTGACGCGACCCTCCTCGAGGGGTTGGCGGAGGGCCTCGAGCACGTCCCGCCCGAATTCGGGCAACTCGTCGAGGAACAGCACGCCCTCGTCGGCCCGAGTGACCTCGCCCGGACTGAGTCGAGGACCACCGCCGAGCATCCCGGCGTAGCTGATCGTGTGATACGGCGAACAAACGGGAGAGATGCTAGGATGCGGCCGTGGATAGCATCCTCGACCGCATCGCGCCTCATCATCCCACCGGGCGGCGTCCCGTCGCCTACCTGCGGCGCTCGTCGGCCTCGACCCTGCCCGGATCCGGCCGCGTCTCGCTGGACGTCCAGACCGCCGCCGTCGCCGAGCTCGCCCGGCGAAACGGCGACGAGACGCCGGAGACGATCGTCGAGTGGGGCGTCTCGGGCGCCGCCGCTGCCGGTTCATTCGGTGGGACCGGGCGCGGCGGCCGGCGGCGCGCATTCCACGAGCTCCGCGACCGGATCGCCGGCGGGTCCGTCTCGGCGGTGTACGCGTACAGCCTCTCGCGGCTCGCCCGCTCGACCCGCGACCTCCTCGACCTGGCCGAGCTGTGCGCCGACCAGAGCGTCCCGATCCGGCTCGCGAAGGAAGGCGACCTCGACTTCGCCTCGCCGCATGGCCGGCTCTATCTCACCGTCCTGGCGGCCGTCGCGACGTTCGAGGCCGAGGTCGCCGGCGAGCGGGCACGCGACCGGATCGCCTCATCTCGCGATCGGGGCGAATACATCGGCCGGGCGCCGTTCGGATCCACGATCATCGACGGCCGGCTCGTCCCTCACCCGAGCGAGGCCCCGATCGTCGAACGCGCCCGGGCGGCTCTGGCCGAGGCCGGCTCCTACCGCGGAGCGGCTCGACTGCTCAACGAAGCCGGCATCCCGGCTCCGGCCGGCGGCCTCTGGCGCGACGGGACCTTCCGGCGGATTGTCGCCCGCGACGAGGGCCGCCTCGAGGTCCGCGACCGGACCGTCCGCGGCTCGGCGGTCCGCCCGTCAGCCCGATTCGCCCGGCTGCTCCGGTGCGCGACGTGCGGCTCGCGCCTCACGCCGACCCGCAAGCGCTACCGGACCGCCGCCGGCGAGGCGCGCGACTGGACCGGTTACGCCTGTCAAGGTGCCCGGGCCGGCGCGCATCCGGGCCGGCGAGAGATCGCCGAGGCGCCGATCCTGGCATGGGCGATCGAGGAGCTCGCCCACCTCCGGCCGCCGGTCGATCGGGTCGCGATCGCCGAGGCCGCCGACGCGGAGCGGGCCGCCCTCGAGGCGCGCCGAGCCCGGCTCGTCGATGCCGTCGAGCATGACCTCCTATCGCCGGCGCTCATCGCCGAGCGGCTCGCGGCGATCGGTCTCGAGCTCGAGGCGCTCGAGGTCCGGACCCGGGTCGAGGAGCTCCCGACCGCGGTCGAATGGGACGCGCCGGTCGCCGAGGTGCAAGGCCAGATCGCCGCGGTCCTCTCCGAGATCGTCGTCGACCTGGCCGGGCCGACCTTCCGGGCGAGCTGGCGGAATGACGCGTACCGGGCGCCCGGATGAGCGAGGGCGACGAGCCGCTCCTCCGGCGCTGGCCGCTCCGCGATCGGCTCGGGCCGCATGAAACGCCGTATCGCGGCGAGGCGGAGCTCGTCCGCTGGCGCGACGGGTGGTACTGGCGATGGCCGCCGGAGTGGTGCGGCCTGTATGCCCGGGCCCTCCGCGGCTGGATTCGTTACGCCCGGGCCGAGCACGATCCCGACGAGCTGCCCGACAGGAGGCCCGGCGACCTCTGGCCGCGCCTGTTCGTCTCGCCCGATGAGGCCGTCGAGCTGATCCTCGGCGCCGAGCATGACCTCGAGATCCGGCTCGCCCACCATGACCGGCTCGACCGCTCGATCCTAGCCGCGGTCGGCGCCTTTCACCACCCGACGCAGCCGGGTCCGTCGCCCGAGCTCGGGGCCCGGCTCGACCTGTACGCCGAGACGATCCGGCTCCTCGATCCGACCCTCGCCCGGAAGGTCCAGCCGGCCGACGTGGCCGACCGGCTCCGGGGCGCGGCCGGCGACGAGCGGCAGGTCCGGCGCGACGTCGGCGAGTGGTGGCGGCTCCGGTCGGGCAAGCCGATTCCGCTCCGAGGCCGCCGGCCGGGCGCCTGGCCGGCGTTCCGTGCCCGGGCCCTCGCCGGCGGGCGGATCGCCCCTTAGGTCGGCCCCTGTAAGGGGGTGAGGATTAGAACGGACATTCGCACCCTACCGGCCTGACCGGCGACGGCCGATGCTGTCCTGGTGCTCGACCGACCGCCCTTCCGCCTCCGCATCGAGCTCTCGCCCGAGGCCGCCCGTGCCTTGGTCGCCCTGGCGATCCGCGAGAACCGGACCGCCGACCGACAGGCCGCGCAGCTGAATCGCCGAGGCGCTCCGGGCCGCCGGACTGCTCGCGGATGGCGCCGACCGCCCCGGGCCCGCGCGATGACGGCTCGAGCGCGCAATGCCGGCACGATCACCCGGGAGCGCTCCCGGGCCCTCGCGCTCCGAGGCGCGGCGGTCCGGCGGGCTCGACGCGACCGACGCCTCGCCGACCGCCTCGAGGCCCGGGCCGGCGAGCTGCTCACCCGGGCCGCGGAGCTCCGCCGGCGGGTCCTCGAGGATCTCGCCGCCTCCGGCGTCGCCGATGGCGCCTGATCGGATCCCGCGGCTCGACGAGCTCGAGCCGATCGCGCGAGGGATCGCGCTCGCGCTGCTCGCGGCCCGCCGGTCGCTCTCGGCCGAGGAGGAGCGCATCCGGGCGGGCGCGATGACGGGCGCCGAGCTCGCCGCCCGGGCCGAGCGGCTCCGTCAAGTGCGAGCGGCCCGCCGACGGCCCGAGGCCGGGCATGGATAGGCCGCCGGCCGGCCTCCTCGCCCGCTCGACGGCGCTCCGAGCGACCCGGGTCGGCGCCTCGGAGGCCGCCGGCCTGGCCGGCTGGCATCCGTACGCAACGCCGGCCTCGATCTATGCCCGGATCGTCCTCGGCGTCGATCCCGGGCCGCCATCGCCCGAGATGCGGGCGGGGATCGCGCTCGAGCGGGCGATCCTGCGGGTCGCGCTCGGCTCGCTCGAGCTCGCCTGGTCGCGCTGGTCGCGGTTCACCTGGACGCACCCGACGCTCCCGCTCGCGGCGACCCCCGACGGGATCGGCGCGAGGCCCGACGGGGCGACGATCGTCGCCGAGGCAAAGCTGGCCGGCGATCCGCGGAGCTGGTCGGAAGGTCCGCCGCCCTGGTACGTGGCACAGGCTCGGCTGCAACGCGTCGTCACCGGCCGCGATCGCGGCTACCTGGTCGGGCTCGTCGGCGCCCGGATCCGGACACTCGAGATCGAGCCCGACGCCGAGGCCGAAGAGGAGCTCCTCGAGGCCGTCGCCGCATTCGATCGCGACCACCTCCGACCGCGCCTCCCGCCGCCGGCGGATCCCGAGCGCGACCGCGATCTCGTCCTGACCCTGGCCGACCTCGAGGCCGGCTCGATGGTCGCCGATGGCCGGCTCGCCGAGCTCGGCGACGTCCTCGCGGTCCTCGCCGGCGATCGCCTGGCCGCCGAGCGGGCCGAGGCGCAAGCCCGGGCGACCTTCATCGCCGAGCTCGCCGCCTGCGGTGCGAGCGAGGTCCTCGCGCCGGGCCGCTGGACCGCATCCGTGCGCGAGCTCGACGGCGGCCGGCGATCGCTCACCTTCCGCCCCCGACAGGCCCGCCCGACCGCTCTCGAGGAGGTCCCCCGATGACCGATCCCGCCCCGCTCCGAGCCGTACCCGAGCAGACCGACGACGACGCCCGCCACCTCCTGACGGTGACGATCCCGGGCCTCCCGCCGGGCGCCTACCAGGTCCGCCTGGCCGGAGTCGAGCCGGCGACCTACACCGACGACGCGACCGGCGAGATCGCTCCCCGCTACCGCTGGACCTGGACCGCCGAGGTCGATGGCCGGCCTGCCGAGATGGTCCAGACCACCGGCCGCCGGGCGACCCGTAATAGCCGGCTCCTCGAGGTCCTCGTCGCCCTGGCCGGGCCGGCCGCGATCGTCCCGGCCGCGACGATCGATCTCCGCGAGCTGGTCGGCCGCGAGGCGATCCTATCGGTCGAGATCGGCGAGGGCGGACAGGCCCGGGTCGCGACGGTCGCCGGCGTCCCGAAGGGTCGCGCCGGGTGAGCCGCGACGGCGGATTCGCCGCGGCCGATCTCGATACCTCCCTCGAGTCCGACCCGAAGATGCGCCGGCTCCGGCGGATCGTTGGCCCGGAGCTCGCCGCGGTGGCCATGCTCGCCTATGTCCTCGTGGTCCTCGCCTCGTGGCGGGAGGGCCGTCGGTTGGCGCTCGAGGAGGCCGCGCCCGACTGGCTCGAGGTCCCGCCCGGCGTTGGGCCCGGGCTGTACGAGGCCGGCCTCCTCGATTCGGAGGGCCGAGTCCCCGCGAACGCGTGGCGCGGCTGGTACGGGGCGGCCGCCGAGCGTCGAGGGACCCAACGCGACCGATGGCGGCGCGCTCAAGCGCGTCGCCGGACGCGCGAGGCTCCCGACGACGGCGAGCTCGACGATGAGGAGTCGCCTCATCGCGGAGTCATCGCGGAGTCATCGCGGAGTCATCGCGGAGTCGAGCTCGCGGAGTCATCGCGGAGTCATCGCGGAGTCATCGCACCCGTCCGTCCTACCGTCCGTCCGGCCGCCCTACCGGCCGGCACGGACGTCGCGTTCGCGGGCGCGGGCGCGCGCGAGGCGCCCGCCGCCCTCGACGACGAGCCGGACCGCGAAGAGCCGCCCGATCCGGGCGACGAGCCGCTAGACGGCGACCCGGAGCCGGCGAGGTCCGCGGGCTCCGCTGAGACGTTCGGCGAGATCCTGGCCCGGCACGGCTACGTCAAGCCGGAGCGGACCCCCGGGAGGCCCGATGCTCCTCGCGGCTGATCCGGCCGGCGCTATGGCGGCGCCCGGATGACGGCCGATCCGGTCCTCGCCTGGTCGCTCGAGATCGCCTACCGGGCCGATGGGACCCGGGCCGTCGTCGAGCTGGCCGCGCTGACCGTCCGCGAGCGGCGGGCTCGGCGGGCCGAGGTCGAGGCGATCCTCGCCGAGCTCGGGCCCGGGCTCGTCACCGATCTCGGGCTGATCCTCGACGGCTGCTACCGCCGCCGACGCCGGACCGGGAGGATCCGCTGATGATCGTCCGCCCGTCCGCCCTACTCGCCGCC
This sequence comes from uncultured Chloroflexia bacterium, assembly GCA_963783135.1. Classification (GTDB taxonomy): domain Bacteria; phylum Chloroflexota; class Limnocylindria; order Limnocylindrales; family CSP1-4; genus Chersky-267. The sequence goes on from CAWAMH010000007.1 coordinate 787,175, forward strand.
GCCGACCGGGCCGAGCGTCTCGCCGGCGGACCCTCCGAGGACGTGATCGTCGGGCCGATCCCGGCCGAGTCGGTCGCCCTGTACGCGCTCGGGCGCGATCGGCTCCTCGCCCTGGCCGGCGCCGGCGAGGGCCTCATCGGAGCGGCCGTGGACGATCTCGCCCGGGTCGCGATCGAGCGGTGGGCCGCGCTCTCGATCGCCCGCGCACTCCGGGTCCTCGCGGCCGAGGCCAACGGCGAGCTCGAGTCGCCCACGAGCTGTCGAGCGTCCGCCCACCCGGGCGTATCGTGGCCCACCGAGGCGTCGGTCAGGAAAGACGAAGAAATCGGCTGTGAGTTTGGACCAAGGCGTACCACTGCGCCACCAGTTCGTCCCATCGCTGCCGAGACCCGCCCTGAGGCCCGAGGCGTAGCGCGCCGAGGATGCGGCTCGCTGGGCGCAGTCCCGGCGGACCTGCGGACTCAGTCGCTCACGCGAATTTCGAGCGAAGTCCCGTCGGGTAGGTCGGCGGTCTGCCTAGCTATCTCGTTTCTGAAAGCCCATTGCTCGCGCGCCGGGATGGGGCGACGGGATCGAGCGGCGATGGGAATGCGGCCCTCATTCGGCGCATCGAACCCGAGCGGCGGGAATACGGAGATGACCTGATCGGGACCAAGGCTGGCGACCTCCGCGTCCCACCCAGGCCAGCGTGACTCTTGGTAGAACTGATCCAGCCTCTCGGACATCAGCCATTCGACGAACGCCGCGTGACCGATACCCATCGGCTCCCAGGCGGCCGTGTCGGGGGCGAAGTAGTGGATCGTGCCTAGCTCCGAGTCCCAGGCCCCGCTATTGATCGCGAATAGTCCGCCGAGTGCGTCGTAGGCAATCACGAGGGCATCCTGGAGAGGTGGCTTCAGTGGCTCTCCGCCTAGCGATGCGTTCCACTCGCGTAGTCCGCTCCCAACCCGAGGGTGACCCGAGCCGAGGACGCGCACCCAGGAACGGTCAATCAGGATCGCGCCAGCATGGATCGCGACCGCGCCGAGGATGGAACGGGTCGAAACCTGCAGCGCGACGAGCGTTTCCTCACCGGCCGCCCGTTCGCCAGGTAGGACCTCCACGGTGCAAACCGCAGCCGCGATCCACTCCTCGACAAGGGGCCACCCGTCATCTGTGTCAATCAGCTCGCCTAGGCTCCGCATTGGTGCCACCTTCTAACGACGGAGCGCCTGAAGAACGTCGCCCGCCGTCAGGCATCGGCCGACCCGGAGGGCCAGGACCTCGACCTCCCGGAGCGGGACCGCCCAGGCATGGGGCCCCAGGCGGAGGGCACCGGGGATGCGACCCTGGGCGCAGTCGCGGCGGACCTGGCGCGGCGATCGGTTCAGGAGCCGGGCCACAGCCGAGGTCGGGAGGATCGTCGGGACCGTCTCGCCGGTCGTCGCGGTGGCGGTCAGTTCACTCACTGGCATGGCCTTGCGCGTAGCATCGTGCCATGGCTCGCCCTCCAGAGGTCCCCGTTTGGTGTTAAGCGCGAATTGCGAGCGTCGCAAGGCTCCTGTGCTCACGGTAGGGCTCCTTTGCGCGACCGCTCTGATCGCCTCGGCGTGCGGTGCTGCGAGTCTGTCCCCTTCGGCACTAGGCGTCCAACCAGTGACGCTCCCGCAGCCGACGGGAGACCTATGGGGCTTGGCCTGGCCTGGCGATGAGCGCCTGATTGCGAACTACTTGGAGGGCGGGAACGGCAGCGCGAACGAGGGCCAACTGTGGCAATTTCGCAGTAACGGCTCGGGCTTTGCACGGATCGACCTCCCCACGGACCACAGCTGCCATCAACTCGGATATCTGCGACCAACCGCCCTCTCGGACCGTCGGGTCGGGACCATCCGGGAATGCTCCAGGCTTTCCGACACCGGCGCGCTAACGATGGACGCTGCTTTACTCGCGATCGATCCTGAAACGGGTGCGAGCGAGACCCTCGCCCAGGTCGTTCAGAAGAGTGGCGTGACGGGGGTGTCTAGCTTCGCGTGGGATATCGCGAGTCGACGAGGCTTGATCTCGATCGGGAGCGGCATCTGCCAAGGCATCCAGTTGATCGACTCAGGGGGCCTCAGGCCGATCGACCTCAATGTTGCTGATGGCGGACATCAGTTCAACCTAGCCGACGAGTTCACGCAAACCGGGTCTGACTGCTCAGCCACCGGCCGGGCGTCGCTCCCGGCGATCACGAAGGACGGCTCACAGGTTGCGTTCGTCGCCTCGCCCCGATCGGTTGGGCTCGAAGGCGCGGATCGGCTCGATGCTCCCTCCAGTATTTTCGTCGCGGATGCGGCACTCACCAAGGCCACAGGCGTCCTGAGCGATGTCACCGACATCGGTGCGATTGCGTGGTCACCAAATGGGAAGCGTCTCGCCTTCTCTGGAACCGTCGGCAATTCCGGGCGTGGCCTCTGGCTGTTGGACACGGTCTCGCGAACGACCACTCTGGTCTCGCACGTGCAGCTGAGCGAGATCGCTTGGTCACCGGACGGCAGTCAGATCGCCGGACTCGACTCCCCGACGGGGACACCTGTCCGAAAGGTTCTCGTGTTCACGGTCCCTTGATGGGCTGGCTTCGTCCGCCATACCCAAGAAAAACGCGACGAAGCGTTGGCCCGAATTACGTCGCCATAGACTGAGGCGATGGACCTCGGCGCGCTGCCCGATCCCTCTGACCTGAACGACGCGGAGAACTGGAACGGCGGCTTCTACGAGCTCGTCTTCGAGCTAGGTCCGACCGACGACTCTCGCCTCGAGCGAGCATTGCTCGCCCTGTGGCTCGAGGCCCCCGTCGTGGGGTGCTTCGCAGCAGTCACGCAGCAACCTGCTCTGCACAATCCGGTGCCGCTGACGCTCGCCTCCTTGACCGCTAACGGCGACCTTCGTGGCGTGGTTCGCCTGCCCGACCAGCACGACATGGTTTGCGGTGTGGATGCGGTGCGGTTCGAGAACGGCGCTGACTGGCTGTCCTTCTACCTTCCGCTCGGAGCGCTGACCCGGACCGACCCCGCGATCGGCGGCTACCCGTTCGGTGATGACTCCGGCGAGCGGGCGCTCATCTGGCGGCGACCCATCGACGACTGGCTAGCAGAGGTCGCCGCACACGTATTCGAGGAGGTGCCATTCCGCCTTGGCCTCGTCGGAATGGAGGCGATGGGCGAGATTGATCGCGTCGACTTGGCGGACGGCGTCCCCGAGCGGCGTCACGACGGAATCCTGATTCCAACTGGGAGTGCGCTCAACTATCACCCGGCGAACCTGTAGACATGCTCGGTCGCTTCGCCCAACTTGCTTCTCGACCTTGGTCGCTGGACATGGCCCGACAGCCACGCCTCGGACTCGCGCCCGTCAGCGCAGATGCCAATCTGGCGAGTCCATCCGATGTCCGCTGTCGGCAAAGGCCTTCGCTGCTGCGAGGGCCGCATCCCGACCAACAATCAGATTGGGCTCGAAGTACCCTTCCTGATGCCCGGTGACCATGATAAGGTATATATTATGTTAGGTAAAAAGATTGATTAAGTGAATATATATAATATGGAGTGGTGTATTGTTTTTTAATAGATATAAGCGGGTCGGAGCGTTCATCGAGCACGCGATCCGGACTAAGGGCGACCAACATCGCGGCTGGGGCCGCGGCATCCTCGCCGTCGAGCACGGCGAGGCCGAGCAAGCCGACGACCTTGCCGAGGGATTCGCGAAGCTCGATCGGCCTTCGCCCTGGTGGCGCGTCTACTGGACGGACGCGGCCGGTGGCGCCCATCTCGTCGCGAGGACGCCGGAGCCCGGATAGGCGCCCGGGTCGCCGGCGCTGGTACTGACCGGCCGGGGCCGGGATCGACCTTGCCGCGCGGAGCCCGGGCGCATTCGTGGAGCTCACCGTATAACGTGTGATGGGGGGCGCGGAACGGGCGGTCGCGGATGAGCTCGGTCAGGGGACCCTCCCCGGCCGCCGAGGCGATCGTCGTCGCGATCATCGCCTCGGCGTCGGTCAGCGGCGGCTGGAGGCCCGGGATCGTCCGGGCGAGGAGCGTCTTGCCGGATCCGGGTGGTCCGGTCAGCAGTAGCCCGTGCCCGCCCGCGAGGGCGATCTCGAGTGCCCGTCGACCCAGGGCCTGGCCGCGGACGTCGGCGAGATCCGGGACGCGTGGTGCCATGACCCGCCGGGCGACCGGTGCCCGGTCGCCGGCGGTCGGTGTGCCGGGCGGATCAGACCGGGCGAGTGACACGGTGCCGTCCGACCCGGCCGGGGCGGTCAGCTCGATCCGTGCGGGCGGCTCGATCGTCCGGCGGGCACGGCGTGAGGCGGCCTGCTGGAGGAGATGCACCACCGCTCCGAGGCGGTCCGCGGGCAGCGCCTCGACGCCGGCCAGCCGCGCTTCTCGGACGGCTTCTTCCGGGACGACGATCCGGCCGGTCCCCCGCCGGGCGAGTGCTCCGACCATCGCCAGGATCCCCGGGACGGCCCGCAGCTCCCCGCCGAGCGACAGCTCGCCGATGAATGCCCAACGGCCCGTGGCCCGGACCTGCTCCGAGCCGAGCAGGATCCCGACCGCGATGGCCAGGTCGAGCGAGGCACCGGCCTTGCGCAGGTCCGCAGGCGCGAGATTGACCGTGATCCGCCGCGGCGGGAACGCCAGCCCGCTGTTCCGGATCGCACCGCGGACGCGCTCGCGTGCCTCCTGGAGGGCCGCGTCCGGCAGTCCGACGATCGTGAACCCGGGCAGACCCGGTGCGACGTCGACCTCGACCCGGATGACCCGGCCGTCGATCCCGTGGAGCGTCGCGGCGTGGACGGTGGCGAGCACCCCGGCACCCTAGCCGGGCTGGCTCAACGCGGACTTATCGGCGCGAAGGACGCGCTATCGAGGCCGGCGCTCCGCCTAGCGGGCGGAGGGCGCGGCGAGCTGCGGGGCGTCGCCGGCGGCGGCCGTCTTGTCGATGGCCCGGGCGAAGTCGAGGAGCGATCGGCCGAGCGGCGAGTCCGCTTTCGTGAACATGAACGGCGAGCCGCTGTTCAAGGCGCTGATGGCACCGCGGTACTCGTTGAGGATCTGGTGGTCGATCGGCCGCTTGAGGGCGCTCTCGGCGTTCTTGACATTGATCCCGGTGAACGCGTTCGAGCGGTTCAGCACGAGCCGCACCTTGTGCTGCTCGACGCCGAGGTGGCCGATCGTCTCGAGCACGAGCCGGACGTTCTTCAGGCAGGACAGGTCCGCGGTCATCACCACGAAGAACACATCGGCGGCGTCGAGGATCTTGAGGTTGACCTCGTCGAGCCGCTTGTCGATGTCGATGATCACGTAGTCGTACAGCGACCGGAGGTTGTCGAGGATCAGCGGGATGTGCTCCTCGGTCACGAGCTCGGCCGTCTCGGGCGACGGCGGTGCGAGCAGGAGGTCGATCCCGGAGTCGTGGCGGACGACGACCGACTTGATGATGTCCGCGTCGATCGAGGTCGCGGTGACGACATCGAGGATGCTCTTGCGGTCGAGCCCGAGGTCGAGGAACACCCGATGATCCCCGAACTGGAGGTTGCCGTCGAACAGGACGACCTTCCGGCCGAGCTCGCGATGGAGCGCGATCGCGGTGTTGATCGCGATCGTCGTCGTACCGACGCCGCCCTTCGCACCGTAGAAGGCGGCGACCCGACCGAGCAGCGGCCGGCCGACGAGGCCTTCGCGCGGCGCGAACCGGGCAAGCAGGCTCTTCATCCTGGCGAGGAGCTCGGCCTGGTGGAACGGCTTGATCAGGTAGTCGTCCGCGCCGGCCCGCAGGCCTCGCACCCGCTGCTCGATCTCACGCTCGGCGGTGAGCATGATGATCGGGACGTGAGCGGTGGTCTCCTCTTCGCGGATCTTCGTCGCGACCTGGTAGCCATCGAGCTTGGGCAGCATGACGTCGAGGAGGATGAGCGCGGGCTCCTCGGTGCTCCACAGCTTGAATCCCTCGGCACCGTCGCTGGCGACGAGGACCTCGTAGCCCTCCTGCTTGAGCGTGTACGTCAGGACCCGCTGGACGTTCGGGTCGTCGTCGACGACGAGGATCTTGGCCGCCATGCGCTCCCCTGTACGGGCGGGATCCGGGCCGCATCCCAGTCCCCGCGGCGATTATAGGCACAGCCGGTCGGCGGCCGGACATGGGACCGTCGTACGGGGCTCAGCCCGGGCTCGCGGCCTCGTCGAGCAGGTCGAACACGAGGCGGCTCCACGTCTCGAGCCGATCCCGGACCGCGCGCACCGAGCCCGCCGGGGCGAACCCGCCGGCCAGCTTGTCGGTCTCGCGGACGGCCACCGGACGGCCTCCGGCATCGGCCACGAAGACGACGCCGAGGTGGACCTGGCCGACCTCGGTCGTATCGTCGTTGAGCAGACCGACGAACCGGTAGTCGGGCTCGAACGCGGCCGCCAGCTCCTCGCGCCACTCACGGGCGAGGCCGCCATGGATGTCGCCATCGCCTGGATTCAGGTGTCCGCCCACGCCGATCGACCACCGGTCGTGGAGACGCCGATCGGCCCCGGCGCGGGTGCGCTGCATGAGGAACCAGCTCGCGCCGTCCCGCAGCACGAGGTAGGGGATCACCTGCTTGAACGCCGGGTCGATCTCCATCGACGGTCGCGGCGCGAAGCGACCGCGCGCCGCGATCGTGTCCAGGATGGCGTCGGCGGCGTCCGTCCGGATGCCGTGCCAGCCGGGGCCCGGCATCACGAGCTCGCGCGGCACGACATAGACGAGCTCGGCGGTCGCGGCGTCGATCGTCACGACTCCAGCCTCCGGCGGGCGGCCTCGAACCGTGCCTCGAGGACGACGGGGTCGGGCTCGTCCGCCTCGAGCAGCTCCGCCCAGGCCGCGAGCGTCGCCGCGACCGCCCGGACCGCCGCTGCGACCTCGATCGCATTGGTGGCCGCGATCCCCGCGGCCATGTCCGGGGCACCGCGCGCCAAGCGGCTCATGTCGCGCCAGCCGCCGGCCGCGAGCGAAGCGGCGAGCGGCCAGTCGGGCTGCCCGGTCATCGCTTCGACGAGCGCGGCGGAGACGAGCAATGGAGCGTGGCTGACCGCCGCAACGGCTGCGTCGTGGTCGGCCGGACTCAGCCGGATCGGACGCGCCCCGCAGGCCCGGGCGAGGCGCTCGACCCGGTCGATGTCGCCCGTCTCGGCGACCGCCCCTGGAGTCACCACCCAGGGGGCGTCGACGAACAGGTCGGCCTCCGCCGCGCTGGACCCGGTCCGCTCGCGGCCGGCCATCGGGTGCCCGCCGACGAAGCGCAGGGCGAGGGCGTCGGCCCGGGCGCCGATGGCCAGCTTCGTACTGGCGACGTCCGTGACCGTGGCCCCGGTCGCAAGCGCGTCGGCGAGCGGCCCGGCGAGCCCGTCCAGCAGCTCCAGGCATGCGAGCGGCGGCGCGGCCAGGATGACGAGCTCGGCGCCGCGGAGCGTCTCACCGAGCGTGGCCGGCGCGCGCTGGACGACCCCTTCGCGGAGGGCCGCCTGCGGCCCATCAGCGGTCCGGCTCCAGGCGGCCAGCTCGATCCGCTCGCCGAGCGTCGGCGCGGCCTCGCGACGCCCCAGCGCGCGAGCGATCGACCCGCCGATGAGCCCGAACCCGACGATCGCGATCCGCACGCGGCCGATCATCGCAGGTCCGGATCGGCGCGTCCGATGCCGGGCGTCGGTCACCAGCCGGCCCTGCCGGCGCTAGAATCGACAGATGACGCTGTACGCCCGCGAGCCCGATCCCAGCCCGGCGCCCGTCAGCCCGAGACCCGACCGCCGGTCGACGGACATCCAGCCGTCGAAGCCGATCCGCGTCCTGCTCGTCGACGACCATCGCGCGCTCGCCGAGGCGCTCAGCCGTCTCCTCGCGGCCGAGCCGGGGATCTCGGTCGTCGGGACCGCCTACTCGGCGGCCGAGGCGCGGAACCGCCTGCGCGAGCCCGTCGACGTCGTGCTCATGGACTACGCCCTGCCGGATGGCACCGGCGCCGAGGTGACGCGCGCGGTCAAGGCCCGCTGGCCGAGGACGCCGGTGATCATGCTGACCGCGCACGACGACGACGAGACGGTCCTCGAGTCGATCCAGGCCGGTGCGGACGGTTTCCTGTCCAAGACCGCGTCCACGGACGAGGTCGTCAGCGCCGTCCGGGCCGCCCACGCCGGCGAGACGCTCCTGCCGCCGGCCGTCATCGCCAAGATCGCGCTGCGGGTCCGGCTGGCCAGGGAGCTCGGGACCGACGGGATGCGGTTCGAGCCGCTGACCGCGCGCGAGCTCGAGGTCCTGCGCCTGCTGAGCGCCGGGCGGACGACGCCCGAGATCTGCGACGAGCTGGCGATCGCCCCGAACACCCTGCGGACCCACGTCCAGAACATCACGGCCAAGCTCCACGTGCACTCGAAGCTCGAGGCGGTCGTCTTCGCCCTGCGTCACGGGCTCGTGGATCCGCCGTCAGCCGAGGACCGACTCTACCCGTAGACCACCGTCGCCGGTCCCGTGGCCGGTTCAGGCACCGGCGTGGGCCGGAGCGGTCAGTCGGACCAGCCGGCAGAGCTGCGGGCGCTTGCGGAGTACCCGCTGCCGGATCCGCCCGAGCGACGCTGACCGCCGCGCCGATCGTTCGCCCGACGCTCACTCGTGGGCTCCGGGGGCCCCGGCTCGTCGGCGGGGTTCATCCGGCGAAGGCGCTCACGTCGCTCCAGCTCACGTCGCTCAGGATTCAGGTAGGCGCCGCAGCGTGGACAGCGCCGTTCCTCGGCGAACAGCGACTCGATCGGTGAGGTCGTGTAGATCTGTCGACCGCACGACCAACAGGCGAGCCTGGGCATGGTCCGGATGCTACCCCCGCTTGGACGATGAAGCGCGGCGTCAGACCCGGGGCAGGGCGGCGAGCGCCGCCTCGACCTTCTCCGCTGGGTACTCGTAGTCCTCGAGCTGACCGCTCAGGTAGCGCTCGTAGGCGCTCAGGTCGAAATGGCCGTGCCCGCACAGGTTGAACAGGATGACCCTGGGCTCACCCGCGGCCTTCGCGGCGAGCGCCTCCTCGATCGCGATGTTGATGGCGTGGGTCGGCTCGGGCGCCGGCAGGATGCCCTCGGCCCGCGCGAACTGGACGCCGGACTCGAAGCTCGCCCGCTGGTGGACGCTGAGCGCCTCGATGTGGCCGTGCTCCTTGAGCAGCGACACCAGCGGCGACATCCCGTGGTAGCGCAACCCACCCGCGTGGATCGGCTCCGGGATGAAGTCGTGCCCGAGCGTGTGCATCTTGACGATCGGGGCCATCTGGGCGGTGTCGCCGAAGTCGTAGGCGTAGATGCCGCGGGTCAGGCTCGGTGCCGCCTCGGGCTCCACGGCGATGACCCGGTACTTCCGACCACCACGGAACGTCCGGCCGAGCCACGGGAAGGCGAGGCCGGCGAAGTTCGAGCCGCCGCCGGCACAGCCGATGATCACGTCCGGTTCCTCGCCGGCCATCTCGAGCTGGAGGATCGTCTCCTGGCCGATGACGGTCTGGTGGAGGAGGACGAAGTCGAACACCGACCCGAGCGAGTACTTCGTGCCGGGGTGGGTGACCGCGTCCTCGATCGCCTCGCTGATCGCCAGGCCGAGCGACCCGGTGTGGCCCGGCGTCTCCTCGAGGACCTTCCGGCCGTAGCTCGTGTCGGCACTCGGGCTGGCGACGACCTGGGCCCCGTACGTCTCCATGAGGATCCGTCGGTACGGCTTCTGGTCGTAGCTCGCGCGGACCATGTAGACCTTGACCTCGAGCCCGAACATCGCACCGGCGAATGCGAGGGCGCTCCCCCACTGCCCGGCCCCGGTCTCGGTCGCCAGCCGGGTGACCCCCTCGGCCCTGTTGTAGTACGCCTGCGGCAGGGCCGTGTTCGGCTTGTGGCTGCCCGACGGGCTGCCGCCCTCGTACTTGTAATAGATGTGGGCCGGCGTATCGAGGGCACGCTCGAGCCGGTGAGCCCGGAACAGCGGACTCGGGCGATACAGCCGGTAGGCATCGATCACCGGCTCCGGGATCTCGATCTCGCGGTCCTTGCTGACGACCTGACCGATGAGCGCCATCGGGAACAAGGGCGCCAGATCGTCGGGTCCGATCGGCTGGCCGGTCCCCGGATGGAGGACCGGTTCGGGCGGCACCGGGAGGTCGGCCGCGATGTTGTACCAGGTCCGCGGGATCCGGTCCTCGTCGAGGATGAACTTCGTCCGTCGCGAGCTCGAATCGGCCACGTCCCTGCCTCCGCAAACGCCCTTCCCGCCCGGCTGACGGGGACGGCAAGCCTACGCCCGCGCGCAGCGCGACCGCAAGCGTGGCTCAGTGGAGGACCGGCACGCTCGCGATGAGGACCGCGGCGCTCGCCAGGACCAGGTTCACGATGCCGAGGGCCAGCACGATCCGGACGCGCTGCGCGCTGGGGTCGTCGATCACGAGCTCCTTCCGGGCACTGAAGGGGCATGGCTCCGGCGGGGATCGGACCGGTGCGGTCCAGGGCGTTCGATGCTAGCAGAGTGCAGTCGCGCGGGTGGTCGGCCTCAGCCGTCGCCGGCACTCCCGAGCGGCACCTCGGCGAGCGGCACGTAGCGAGCCGGTCCGCCGCCGGTGACGCTCTCGAACAGCCCGATCCGATCGACGGTCCAGCGGGCATCGAGCCCGGCCGACTCGTCGACGAGACGCGCGGCGGTCCGTGGCCCGGTCCCGATGCCGTCCGAGCGGGCCAGCGTCAGGTGCGGCCGGAACGGGCGCCCGTCCGCGGGCCAGCCGCGGCTGGCCAGCTCGGCGTCAAGGGCGGCTGTCAACCCCGTCAGCTCGGCGGTCCCGGGCCCGATCCCCAGCCAGAGGGCGCGCGGCCGATAGGGGTCGGGGAACGCTCCGGCTCCGGCCAGGCCGGCTTCGAACGGCTGCGCCGCCGCGGCGGCCGCGGTCAGGGCGGCCATGGCGTCGGGGACCCGATGGTCGAGCGTGGGTCCGATGAACCGCAGCGTCACGTGGAGGCCGTCGAGCCGGACCCAGCGGACCTCGCGCTCACCAGGGTCGGCCGCGGCACGGACCGCGCCGACGATCGCGCCGATCGCCTCGCGGACCTCGGACGAGACCGGGGCGGCCACGAAGATCCGGCGACCCGGGATCCCGGCGAACGGATCGCCCTGACGGACCATCAATCCGCGCGCGCGGCGCTTCCGGTCTCGCGCTCCCAGGCCGCCCGGTCGGCCATCAGGATCTCGTGGGCCCGTTCGCGATCGCGCCAGCCGAGGACCTCGACGGTCTTGTCCTCGAGCAGCTTGTAGGTCTCGAAGAAGTGCTCGATCTCGACGAGCCGATGCGGGCGCATCTGCTCGACCCGGTCGATGTGGGCCTGGTTCGGATCGCCCAGGGCGACGCACAGGATCTTGTAGTCCGCGCCCTTCTCGTCACGCATCTCGAGGACGCCGACCGGCCGGGCTGAGACGTGGACGCCGGTGAACGTCGGCTCGTCGATGACCAGCAGCGCGTCGGTGTGGTCGCCGTCGTCGGCCCGCGTGCCCTCGATGAAGCCGTAGTCGAAGTTGTAGAAGACGGCCGAGCTCAGCACCCGGTCCAGGCGGAAGACCCCAGCCTGCTCGTCGTACTCGTACTTGTTGCGGCTCCCGCGCGGGATCTCGACGACGATCTCGACGATGTCCGGAAAGACAGGCACCGGTTCGGGCATGCCCGGAACGATACCCCGACGACGCTCGACCGTCCGTGACATGACCAGGGATCCGACGATCGCGGCCTCCGGCATCTTCACGGACGGGTCACGAGCCGCCATGCTCGGTGGGTGCGAACGGATCTGCCGACCGGGACGGTCACCTTCCTCGCGAGCGACATCGAAGGCTCGACAAGGCTGCTCCGACAGCTCGGCTCGGACGCGTACGCCGTGGCGCTCGCCGAGCACCGCCGGATCGTCCGGGCGGCGTGCCGCGCGCACCGCGGCACCGAAGTCGACACCCAGGGCGACGCGTTCCTCATGGCTTTCCCGACGGCCGCCGACGCACTCGCCGCCGCGGACGAGTTGACCGAGGCCCTCGGCCGCGGCCCGATCCTTGTCCGAGTCGGCCTCCACACCGGCGTCCCGCTGGTGACCGACGAGGGCTATGTCGGCGAGGTCGTCCACGTGACGGCGCGGGTCGCCTCGGCGGCGCATGGCGGGCAGGTCATCATGTCGCAGACGACGCGGACCCTCATCGAGGCGCCCGTGTCGCTACAGGAGCTCGGCGAGCATCGGCTCAAGGACATCGCCGAGCCGATGGCGCTGTCTCAGCTGGGCAGTCGCAGCTTCCCGCCGCTTCGGACGATCTCCAACACCAATCTGCCCCGGCCGGTCAGCTCGTTCGTCGGCCGCGCGCATGAGCTCGCGGAGCTCCGGGGTCGTCTGGCCGACGGTGCCCGCCTCCTGACCCTGACCGGCCCTGGCGGCTCGGGCAAGACGCGCCTGGCGATCGAGCTGGCGAGTGGTCTCGTCGCCGGTCACCGAGCGGGGGTGTTCTGGATCGGGCTGGCGTCGATCCGGGACCCGACGCTGGTGATCGAATCGATCGCTCGGACGATCGGCGCGAAGGGCGCGCTGGCCGACCACGTCGCTGATCGGGACGCGGTCCTCGTCCTGGACAACCTCGAGCAGGTCATCGACGTCGCGGCGGACCTCGCCGGGCTGCTGGCAGCATGTCCGGACCTGACCCTGATCGTGACCAGCCGCGAGCTCCTTCGCGTCCAGGGCGAGGTCGGCTACCGGGTCCCGCCACTGGCGGGAGACGACGGGGTCGCGTTGTTCTGCGCGCGTTCCCACCTGGAGCCGAGCGCGGATATCGCCGCGCTGTGCGCCCGGCTCGACGACCTGCCCCTGGCCGTCGAGCTGGCGGCGGCACGCACGACCGCCCTGACCCCGGCACGGATCCTCGAGCGGGTCGCTGAACGTCTCGACCTGCTCCAGGGAGGCCGCGACAGCGACCCGCGTCAGCGGACGCTCCGGGCCACGATCGAGTGGTCGCACGAGCTCCTCTCCCCGGTCGAGCAGGTGCTGTTCCGACGGCTCGGTGTCTTCGCTGCTGGGTTCCGTCTGGAGACGGCCGAGACGATCGCCGACGCCGACCTCGACACGCTCCAGTCGCTGGTCGAGCAGAGTCTCGTCGAGTTCTCGGGCGATCGCTACCGGATGCTCGAGACGATCCGGGAGTTCGCGGCCGAGCGGCTCGAGGCCTCGGGTGAGAAGGACGAGCTCCGACGCCGACATGCCGACTGGGTGGCGGCGTTCGTCGGACGCGCCGAGCCTGAGCTCGATGGGGCAGACCAGGAAGCGTGGCTCGTCCGGTTCGCCGAGGAACATGACGAGATCAGGGCCGCGCTGGCGTTCAGCCGCGGCGACATCGCCCTGCGCATCGCCGGTGCGTGCGCGACCTTCTGGTGGGTCCACGGCCACTGGACCGAGGGGCGGCGCTGGCTGGACCAGGCGCTTGTCGCAGCCGGTCCCGCAGGACGACCGACTCCGGGCCAAGGCGCTCGAGGGCACGGCCCACCTCGCGATGCGTCAGCTGGATCTCGCCGACGCCACGGGACCCGCCGCCGAAAGCCTGGCGATCCGCCGACGCCTGGGCGACGAGAGCGGGATCGCCCGATCGCTCCGGGTCCTCGGTCTGATCGCCACGATGGCAGGCGACATCGACGAGTTCCGTCGATACACGGAGGAGAGCGCCACGTTCGCTCGCCGCTCCGGGGACGACTGGGCATTGTCGATGGCCCTCAACAACCTCGGCTACATGGCCCTGGAGGCGACCGACGCAGGCCCGGCCAGTGCGCTGTTCGAGCAGGCGCTCGAGCCTTGCCCGCGCCCGCGGCGATCGCCGAAGTGAGTCGTTCTTCCTCGAGAACCTCGCGCTCGCGAAGCTCGAGCTGGATGGGCCGGGCTCGGCCCGCCCGGACTTCACCGAGAGCCTGCGGCTGGCGCTGCGGCTCGGATTCATCGAGGTCGAGGCGACCGACCTCGTGGGACTCGCCGCGGTGGCTGTGGCCGAACGCGATCACCGTCGCGGCGCGCTCCTCTTGGGTCGAGCCGAACGGCTGCTCGAAGAGACCGGTGGGCGCTGGGATTCGGTCGAGGCGCGGGTCCGATCGCGGACGATCACGGAGATCGAGCGTCACATCGGGCGCGACGGTCTCGAGGCTGGCATGGCCGCGGGTCGCGAGCTGTCGACGTCGGCGCTGGTCGACCCGGCCGCCGTCGAGCGGAGCCACCGGCAACGCCGCCCTGGGCGGGCCTGCGCGATGGCGCGGCGCGGCCGTTCCGGGGCTAGGCGCCGGCGAGCACCGGAGCGAGCGCACCCCGACGTGCGCGAGCGAGGAGCACAGCCGGCAACGCCGCCCTGGGGCGGCCCCGCCGCGGCTCAGTCGTTGTAGAGGCGTTCCTCGATGAGCTTCTCCTGGACCGTCCGACCGTTCGGGTCGAAGCAGGAGAACTCGAAGTGCTTCTCGAACTCGATGTCGACGTTGTCCTGACCGCCGCGGTTCTTCTCGACCGAGACCACGACCCAGTCGCGGAAGCGCTGCGCCTGGTACGGGTTGAACTCGATGTTGACCTTGGCGACGATCTGGTACTTCTCGTTGAGGATCAGGATGATGTCGGCTTCGTAGTTGATCGCCGAGCTGCCGCGCAGATGGTGGTTGCGCAGCCGGGCCGCCTTGAGGCCCTCCTTGTCGGCGGCCACGATGCAGATCATCGGGACCTCTTCGGACAGGGCGATGTCCTTGAGCCCGTTGACTACGTAGGTGACCTTCTCGGACTCGGTCGGCGGCTCCGGGAAGACCGGGACCTTCTGCATGTAGTCGACGACGACCAGGAGGCGCCGGTCGCCGGACAGCTCACGGTGCTGCTGGACGAGCTTGCGCATGTTGTCGACCGTGCTCGCCGTCTGCGTGCCGCGGACGAGGAACAGGCTCTGGCCGTAGCGGGCGATCCGGTCGAGCGACGGCCGGAGACGCGGGTTGTTCGTCAGCTGCGCGGTCCCCTGACCGTCGGACGCCCACGAGCCCAGGATCTCCTTGCGGACGTCCTGGATCTTGATCGCCCCGGTCTTGTGCGGCAGGTGGGCGAGGGCCGACTCCATCGCGATCAGCCGGTTGAGGAGGTACTGCTCCTCGTGCTCGAAGCAGATATACAGGACGTTCGCCTGGCCGCCGGACGCGACATTGCGGGCCATCTGGAGCGCCATCGTCGTCTTGCCGGTGCCTTGCGCGCCACCGATGAGCAGGAGCTCACCTGCGCGGAGGCCGGTGCCGATCGTCTTGTCGAGGGGGGTGAACCCGAGCGGGACGGGCTGATACTCGCCGACCTTGCCGGTGGTCACCTTGTCGTTGAGATCGACCAGCACGTCGAGCGCCGAGCGCGGGCTCATGCTGCCATTCGGGGTCTCGAGTCGCCAGGTCCCCTTGGGCGCGGCGGCAGCGGCGGCAGCTGCGGCGGTCGGTTCGGTCGCCTCGGTCGTCATCGAGCGGTGGTCCTCTAGGTGATGCCGGTGCCCGGATGCTAGCACCGGGTATGGGCCTAGACTCCCGACCATTCCTCACATATCCAACCACCCAAAAGGGCTATGGCGCGCGGACCGCCAACTCATCGAAGTAGCGCACGACCGTCCGGATCCCGGTCTCGAAGTTCGTCAGGTCCATCCACTCGTTCGGGGCGTGGAAGTTGCCGTCCGGGGGCATGAAGCCCATCAGCACGACCGGCAGACCGAGGACCTGCTCGAAGGTCGCCACGAACGGGATCGAGCCGCCTTCGCGGATGAAGACCGGCGCCCGCCCGAACGTCG
The DNA here is from genome assembly GCA_963783135.1 of uncultured Chloroflexia bacterium. GTDB lineage: Bacteria > Chloroflexota > Limnocylindria > Limnocylindrales > CSP1-4 > Chersky-267. The sequence continues at coordinate 803,015 of CAWAMH010000007.1, forward strand.
CTTCGATCGCCCGGGCGGCGGCCTGGACGGCCGGATGGTCGATCGATGTCCGGACCGGCAGACCCCCGCCGAGGAACGTCGTCGTCACGCGGACCCCGGGCGGTGCGATCTCCTCGACGAACGACCGCAGCCGCTCGAAGATGACCTCCGGGACCTGGTCGGGGACGAGCCGCGAGCTGAGCTTGGCGCTCGCCCGGCCGGGGATGATCGTCTTCGTACCGTCGCCCTGGTAGCCACTCGTCAGGCCGTTCACGTCGAGGGTCGGCCGGCCGCTCTTGCGTTCGAGGGTCCGGTAGCCGGCCTCACCGACGAGCTCGGGGACGCCGAGCGCAGCGCGGAAGTGGTCGTCGTCGAACGGGAGCGCCGCGTAGGCTGCGCGGTCCGCCTCGGTCAGCGGCACGACTTCGTCGTAGAACCCGGGGACGCGGACCCGGCCGTCCGGGCCGCGGAGTGCGGCGATGATCCCGGCGAGCGCGTTGGCCGGGTTGGCGATCGCGCCGCCGTAGACCCCCGAGTGGACGTCCTGGAACGGGCCGACGACGTCGATCTGGGCGTACATCAGACCGCGCAGGCCGATCGTCAGCGCCGGCAGGTTGCCCTCGAAGAAGCCGACGTCGCTGACGATCGCGACATCGCCACCCAGGCGCTGACGGTTCGCCTCCAGCCACGGGGCCAGGTGCTCCGATGACGACTCCTCTTCGCCCTCGAAGACGAAGCGCAGGTTGACCGGCAACCGGCCACGGCTGCCCAGGAGCGCCTCCACGGCGGAGCTGAAGATCGCGATGTTGCTCTTGTCGTCGCTCGCGCCGCGGGCCAGGATCCGCGACCCCACCACGGCCGGCTCGAACGGCGGCGACGTCCATTCGGCCAGCGGGTCGGCCGGCTGGACGTCGTAATGGCCGTAGACGACGACCGTCGGCGCCCCGGCAGCCGACAGCCAGTCGGCGTAGACGATCGGATGACCGCCCGTCTCCGAGGCCTCCACGTGGTCCATGCCGATCGCCCGCAGGCGGTCGGCGAGCCAGTCGGCCGCCCGTCGGCAGTCCGCCGCGTAGGCGGGTTCGGCGGACACGCTCGGGATCCGCAGGAAGTCGATGAAGCTCGCCAGACGGCGTTCCTGGTTGGCGTCGAGATACGCCTCGACGACATCGTCGCTGACGGCCATGGGTCCTCCTGGGTCGGTCTGACGGGGCCCCGATCGTAGCCGGTCGGCTCCGTCCGGAGGCGGGAATCAGGACGGGCGAGCCGCTGGCTCGCCCGTCGGGTCTTGGTTCTGTCGGGTCAGATCGGGTTCGCGGCTGCGCTCGGCGCGGGCGCCGGGTCGGTCTCGCCGGGGGCGATGATCTCCGGCAGCTGACCGTGGATGTTCTCCTTCGGCGGAAGGTCGCTGAAGAGGGCCTCGAACTCGGGCGAGTCGACGGTCTCCTCGGCGACGAGCTTCTCGGCGAGCGCCTCGAGCTTCGAACGGTGGGTGACGAGGACGTCCATCGCCCGCTCGTAGGCGCGGTCGATGATCGCCCGGACCTCCTCGTCGATCGTCTTGGCGACGTCGTCCGAGTAGTTCCGCTGCTCGCCGATCTCGCGGCCGAGGAACACGAGCTCGTCGCGCTTCCCGAACGAGAGTGGGCCGAGCCGGTCGCTCATCCCGTACTCGGTGACCATCCGGCGGGCCCGGTCGGTCGCCTTCTCGATGTCGTTCGACGACCCGGTCGTCGTGTCGCCGAAGATCAGCCGCTCGGCGGCGTTGCCACCGAGCATGCCCGCGATCTCGTCCTCGAACTCGGTCCGGCTCTTGAGATAGCGGTCCTCGGTCGGCAGGCCCATCGTGTAGCCGAGGGCCATCCCACGGCTGATGATCGTGACCTTCTGGACCGGGTCGCATTTCGGCAGGACGCGCATCACGACGGCGTGGCCGCCCTCGTGGAACGCGATGATCTTCTTCTCGGCGTCGCTGATCACCCGGCTGCGTCGCTCCGGGCCGGCGACGATCCGCTCGAGGGCCTCCTGGAACTCCGACATCCCGATGACCTTCTTGTTCCGCCGGGCGGACAGGATCGCCGCCTCGTTGACGAGGTTGGCGAGATCCGCGCCGGAGAAGCCGGGCGACTGCTTGGCGATGCCCTCGACGTCGACCGACTTGTCGAGCGGCTTGCCCTTCGTGTGGACCTTGAGGATGGCCGTCCGGCCGCGCATGTCCGGCCGGTCGAGGATGACCTGGCGGTCGAACCGACCGGGTCGCAGGAGCGCCGGGTCGAGGACGTCCGGCCGGTTGGTGGCGGCCACGACGATCACGTTCGTGTTCGTGTCGAAGCCATCCATCTCGACGAGGATCTGGTTGAGGGTCTGCTCGCGCTCGTCGTGCGAGCCGCCGAGACCGGCGCCGCGCTGGCGACCGACCGCGTCGATCTCGTCGACGAAGACGATGCACGGGCTGTTCCGCTTGGCCTGGTCGAAGAGGTCGCGGACGCGGCTGGCGCCGACGCCGACGAACATCTCGACGAACTCGGAGCCCGAGATCGAGAAGAACGGCACGCCCGCCTCGCCGGCGACCGCCCGGGCCATCAGGGTCTTGCCGGTCCCTGGAGGCCCGACGAGCAGCACGCCGCGCGGGATGCGCGCGCCGAGCGAGTTGAACTTCTCCGGGTACTTCAGGAACTCGACGACTTCCTGGAGCTCGGTCTTGGCCTCGTCGACGCCGGCGACGTCGCCGAACGTCACGACGGTCTTGTTCCCGAGGAACATCCGGGCGCGGCTCTTGCCGAAGCTGAGCGCCTGGTTATTCGTGCCCTGGGCCTGGCGCATCATGAACAGGATGAACCCGACGATCACGATCAGCGGCAACAGCCCGGTGATGAGGATCCCGAGCCAGGACGTGTCGGGGGCCTCCTTCGCGCCATAGATGTTCGCGGGGAGCGTGTTGTTGGCGGCCTTGGCGGCCGCGACCATGTCGGCGTAGACGGGGGTGAGCACGGTCGGGACGGTCACGGTGTAGGTGGTGCCGTCCTGCTTGGACACGGTCAGCGTGCTCTGCTGCTGTTCGACCTTCGTGACGATGTTGTTCTGGACGTCGGCGAGGAACTGCGAGTAGCCGATGGTATTGCTGGGAGTCGTGCTGCTGAGCCAGGTCCACAGGAGCGCGAGCGTCCCGACGATGAGGACGAGCATCACGATCCCGTTCCTGGCGAACTTCGCGTTCAAAAGGAAGTGCCTCCGGGTCGAGCGAGTCCGGACAGCGTATCGGACGCCGGCCGTGCGTCGAGTATAGCGCTGGATCCCACGAGGGCCCGATGACCCAGGGGTACCGGCGCTCGTCCATTCATACGGCTGCGGGCCGCGACCGGATGGCTGTCGCCGGTCCGGGTCGGGACGTTCCCCGCGCGACGAGCGTTCTGGTAGCGGAGGGCGGATTCGAACCACCGACCAAGGGCTTATGAGTCCCCTGCTCTACCACTGAGCTACTCCGCCGCCGGAGCGCATTCTAGCGAAGAGTCCGAGCCGGCCGGCTCAGCCTGTGTCCAGCGGCCCGCGAGTCAGCGTCGCACCGGAGGTGCGTCACCTTCGGAGCGCCGGGTCCGTTCCCGTCTCCGGTCAGTCGCTCGGGCCGAAGAGGAGGTCGAGCCAGACGTCGATCGGCGCCGTCCGGGTGGGGCGAGCGCCGAGTCGCACAGCGGCCGAACCCGGCGCGTCATCGGGGAGCGCGGAGGCACCGGCGGCCAGGGTGAACGGACGCTCGCCGTGCGCGCCGAGTCCGTAGGCTCGCGCCTCCTGCTCCACGAACGCCTGGCGCTGGACGAGGGCCAGCTCACGCTTGAGGTCTGAGACCTCGCTGGCGAGGCCGACGTTCTGGAGTCGCGAGTGCTGGGCCCGGTCGGACGCAGCGGCGACATCGGCGACCTGCCGCGCGAAGACGCCGACGATCCAGATCGACACGATCGCGGCGAGGGTCCAGGCGACCCGCCGCCGGGTGATCCCCGCGATCGACAGACCACCGAGATCGGGCGCGGCTGGGCGGACGGTCGGATCGGGTCGGGTCTTCGGCTCGCTCGGCCCGGCGTCATCGTCGGAGACAGGCAGCTGCGGCTCGGGGTCGCCGGGGAAGTCCATCGCCGCCCGAGACTAGCTGCGGCTCCGAGGCGTGTCAAATCGGGCGCCCGTGACAGGCGAGCTGGCACAGGCGTGCGACAGCGTGCGCTAGACTGCTGGCATTTCGACCATCTGTTCGATATGAGAGGCTCGCCGATGCGCCGGTACGCGCCCGCTTCCGTGGAGTCCGTCCTCGAGACGCTGCTCGCCGAGCCGTCGTTCGCGAGTGGGGTGGTCCATCACGAACGCATCCCGGCCCGGGCCGCACGCACGGCTCCCCTGCCCGGCTGGCTCGACCCGCGGCTCCGGACCGCGCTGGCGGGCCGCGGTATCGACGCGCTGTACGTCCACCAGGCGGAGGCGATCGAGTCCATCCGTGCCGGTGAGGATGTCGTCGTCGTCACGCCGACGGCCTCGGGCAAGACGCTCTGTTACGCACTGCCGACGCTCCAGGCGCTCGTCGACGACCCATCGGCCCGGGCCCTGTTCCTGTTCCCGACGAAGGCCCTCGGGCAGGACCAGGTCGCCGAGCTGTCCGAGCTCGCCAGGGCCGCCGAGCTGACGGTCTCGGCCGCGACGTACGACGGGGACACGCCCGCCCCGATCCGGTCGGCGATCCGGACCGCGGGCCAGGTGGTCGTGACCAACCCGGACATGCTCCACGCCGCGATCCTGCCCCACCACACGAAGTGGTTCCAGCTGTTCGAGCAGCTCCGGATCATCGTCATCGACGAGCTCCACACCTACCGTGGCGTGTTCGGCAGCCACGTCGCCAACGTGCTCCGTCGCCTCCTCCGGTTGTGCGCCCATTACGGATCCCAGCCGATCGTCGTGTGCTGCTCGGCGACGATCGGCAATCCGGCCGAGCTGGCCCAGGCCCTGACCGGGCGGCCGAGCCGGCTCATCGATCGGAACGGGGCGCCGTCGGGCGAGCGCCACCTCCTGCTCGTCGAACCGCCACTCCTCGATCCGGCCACCGGTGCGCGCGGATCCGCCCTCACGCTGGCCGATCGATGGGCGCTGCCGTTCCTGCGCGCCGGCCGCCAGACCGTCGTGTTCGGACGATCCCGGACCGCGGTCGAGATCCTGCTGACCGGCCTCCGCGAGGCACTCCGCGAGGGGGCGGGACCGCGTTCGCGCATCCGCGGCTACCGGGGCGGCTATCTGCCCACGGAGCGACGGGCGATCGAGCGCGGCCTGCGCGACGGCGAGGTGCTCGGCGTCGTGAGCACGAATGCCCTCGAGCTCGGGGTGGACATCGGTCGGCTCGACGTGGCGATCCTGGCCGGCTATCCGGGCTCGGTCGCCGCGACCTGGCAGCAGATCGGCCGGGCCGGGCGTCGCAAGGGGGTCAGCGTCGGGGTCCTCGTCGCCTCCGGCTCGCCGGTCGACCGCTACGTCGTCGGTCACCCCGAGTTCCTCCTCGACGGCGCCCCGGAGGAGGCGCGGATCGACCCCGACAACCTCCATGTCCTGCTCGCCCAACTCAAGGCGGCGACGTTCGAGCTGCCGTTCGAACCGGGCGAGTCGTTCGGCCCGACCGCGGCCGACGACCTCCTCGCGTTCCTCGCCGAGGAGGGTCACGTGCGGCAGGCGGGCGACGGTCGCTGGTACTGGTCGAGTGAGAACTTCCCGGCGTCGGAGGTGTCGCTGCGCACGGCGGCCCAGGAGAACGTCGTGATCGTCGACACCACCCCGGATCGCCCGCGGGTCATCGGCGAGGTCGACCTGTTCAGTGCCCAGACGCTCGTCCACGAGGACGCGATCTACCTCCACGAGTCCGTCCAGTTCCACGTCGACCGGCTCGACTGGGACGAGCGGAAGGCGTACGTCCGCCGGGTCGACGTCGACCACTACACCCAGGCCGATCGGGCCGTCACGCTCAAGCCCCTCGATGTCTTCGCCGAAGCGCCGACGACCGGCGGCCGACGAGCACACGGCGAGGTGATGGTCGCGAGCCTCGCCACGATCTACAAGAAGCTCAAGTTCGTCACCAACGAGAACATCGGCTGGGGCCGGATCCACCTGCCCGAGATCGAGCTCCAGACGACGGCGGCCTGGCTCATCGTCGGTCCCGAGGCGGCCGAGGTGGGGCCGGGCGGGTCGTGGCGACGCGACGAGCTCGACATCGCGCTCGTCGGGGCGGGCCGGGCGATCCAGACGGTGGCCAGCGTCCTGCTCATGGTCGATCCACGCGACCTCGGGCTCGTCACTCAGGTCCGCTCGCCGCACCACGAGGCGCCGACGATCTACCTCTACGAGGCGGTCCCCGGCGGGGTCGGGCTGAGCGAGCGGCTGTACGGCCGGACGGACGAGCTGATCGATGGCGCCGCGGGGCTCATCGCCGGGTGCGCCTGTGACTCGGGCTGCCCGACGTGCACGGGTCCGCGTCTCGAACCCGATGTGGATGCGAAGGCGCTCGCCCTGCGACTCCTCGAGCGGCTCGGCGCGGGACGGCTCACACCGGCCGGTCCCACCGGCGCGGCTGCCGGGTGACGGACGCCGTCCGGCTCGGGCGCCGGCTGGCCGATCTCCGCCGGACGCGTGATGCGGCGATCGACGACGCCGCCGGCCGGGATGGACCGGCCGACCGTATCGTCCCGCCGCAAGATCCCCGACCCGAGCTCGCTCGACGGACCGAGGATCTCGCACAGCGCCTGGCGGGCGCCGTCGACGGCGAGTGGATCCGAGGGACCCGCGGCGGCTACGTCCGGGTCGAGCGACCGTCGATCGGCCTGCCGGTCGATCGCGACCGCCTCGCCCGGCTCCCGGACAGTGCGCCGCCGGACGTCCCGCTCGTCTGCCTCGACACCGAGACGACGGGGCTGGCGACCGGGACCGGCACGGTCGCGTTCCTCGTCGGGATCGGGACCTGGGTCGGGGACCGTTTCGGACTCGTCCAGCTGCTGCTGCCCGACCACGCCGAGGAGCCGGCCCTGCTCGACGCGCTCGCTGAGCTCATCCGGCCCGACGCCTGGCTCGTGACGTACAACGGACGCGGGTTCGACTGGCCGCTGCTGGTCGCCCGCTACCGGATGAGCCGTCGGCCGCCGCCCGTCCACGCCGGCCACCTCGACCTCCTCCCGTTCGTCCGGCGGATCTTCCGACATCGGTTGACCGACGCCCGGCTGCGCACGGTCGAAGCGGAGCTGCTCGGCCTCCGACGTGGCCCCGATGTCGACGGCTGGGAGATCCCGGGTCGCTATCTCGACTTCCTGCGCGGCGGCCCGGCCGAGCCGCTGACCGAGGTCGTCCGGCACAACCATGAGGACGTCCAGTCGCTCGCTCGACTCCTGGCCCATGCCGAATCCACGCTCGGGACCGCCACCGCTCGGCGCACGGCACCGGTCGGCGATCTCGCCGGGCTCGCCAGGGCATACCGCCGGCTCGGCCGGCCCGTCGAGGCCCTCGACTGTCTCGAGGTCGCCCTCGAGGCGGCGCCGATCCGCGTCGCGAGCCCGCGCTCGTGGACCGCGATCCTGACGACTCGCGCCGACGCGTTCGACCGACCGGCGGCGCGCCCGGGCGTCGATCGCGACGATCTGCTCATCGACCGGGCTCGGCTCCTGCGCCGGCTCGGGCGGCACGACGAGGCCCTTGCGGCGTGGCGGGACCTCGCGTGGGGCGGTGGCCGGTGGGCCGGCGTCGGCTGGATCGAGGTCGCCAAGATCCTCGAACACCGGCGACGAGACCCGGGCGGTGCGCTCGACGCCTGCCGGATGGCCGAGCGGATCGCGGAGCGGGCGCACCTCCTCGGCCAGCGGCTGCCTCAGCTGGAGGCCGACCTCGCGCGCCGGCGACGCCGGCTGGTCCGACGGATGGCCGCAGGCGGAGGTGGGCAGCCGGCAGCCCGTCGGACCGCGCGACAGGTGAGCCCGGCACCCGTCCCGGTCTCGGCCTGAATCAGGGCTCGCACCCGGCCGCGGCGACGGCACGGTGGCCGGTCCGGCCTCGCGTACGATGGTCGCGCCACGACCCAGGAGATGCCCGATGAGCCGCTTCGACCCGCTCGTGCTCCGCCCCGAGTTCCCGGCCCTGGCCCGCGAACAGGACGGCCGACCCGTCGTCTTCCTCGACGGACCGGGTGGGACGCAGGTCCCCCAGCGGGTCATCGACGCCGTCGTCCGCTACTACCGCGAGTCGAACGCGAACGACGGCGGGGCGTTCGCCACGAGCGAGGCGAGCACGGCGATCGTCCACGAGGCGCACCGTGCCGTGGCCGATCTGCTCGGGGCGAGCTCGCCCGACGAGATCAAGTTCGGGCCAAACATGACGACGCTGACGTTCCATCTGAGCCGATCGATCGCGGCGACGTTCGAGCCGGGTGACGAGATCCTCGTCACCACCCTCGATCACGAAGCGAACGTCTCTCCCTGGCGGGCGATCGCCGCCGACCGCGGCCTGGTGGTCAGGACCGTCGACATCGATCCCGAGGACTGCACGCTCGACCTCGCCGACCTCGAGGCGAAGCTCACGGCGCGGACCCGGCTCGTCGCGTTCGGCTACGCCTCGAACGCCGTGGGCACGATCAATCCCGTCGGGCGCATCGTCGAGCTCGCCCACGCGGCCGGCGCCCTGACCTACGTCGACGCCGTCCACTACGCGCCGCACGGCCCGATCGACGTCCAGGATCTGGGCACCGACTTCCTCGTCACCTCGGTCTACAAGTGGTTCGGGCCGCACCTCGGGGCCGTGTACGGCCGCGCGGACGTGCTCGAGCGGCTGCCGGCGTACAAGGTCCGGCCCGCTCACGACCGGTTCGAGACCGGGACCCAGAGCTTCGAGTCGATCGCCGGGGCCCTGGCGGCCGTCGACTACCTCCGCTCGGTGGGGGTCGCCTCGGGTGCACGCGATGGCGACCGCGCCAATAGCACCTCGCGGCGCGACCAGCTCGTCGGGTCGCTCGCGGCGATCGCCGAGTACGAGCGCGGGCTGAGCCGGCGGTTCCTCTCGGAGGCGTCGGGGATCCCCGGGCTTCGGATCTGGGGCATCGCCGATCCGAGTCGGGTCGCCGAGCGGACCCCGACGTACGCGCTGACGATCGACGGCGTGTCGCCTCGGGCCGCGGCGGAGGCGCTTGGTCGGCAGGGCATCTTCGCCTGGGACGGTGACTTCTACGCGCGGGGACTCATCGAGCGCCTCGGCCTGGCCGAGGGCGGTGGCGTGCTGCGGCTCGGTCTCGTCCACTACTCGACCGCCGAGGAGGTCGATCGGACGATCGAGGCGGTCGGTCGACTCGCGGCGAGCGCGCACGTCCCGGCCTGAAGGCCGGATCGGATCCCGCACGCTCCGGACGGCGCCCGGTCTAGGGTCCGATCACGTCCGCGCCGACGCGGTCCACGGTCGCGGGTGCGACCGCCCGAGTGATCCGATCGCGGACCATCCGGGCCAGCACGGCCCGGCGATCGGGGACCGCGCTCAGCCCGGGCCCCTCCACGACGAGCGCCCCGGCCGCGGCGGCGAACCGGAGCTCAGGGTGGGCGCGGCCGGTCCGTCGCCCGCCGAGCGTGTGGTGGACCACGGTCGAGACGAGGGCCGCGAGGAAGGTGTCGCCGGCCCCGGTCGGGTCGACCTCCTGCTCGGACGGCGTCAGGCCGTAGCGCAGGACCGCATCCGGCCCTGAGTCACCGGTCACGATCACCAGACCGCCCTCCTCGCCGCGCGTGACCACCAGCCTGGCCCCCGGCCGCAGGAGCGCGGTCAGCTCGGCCACCCGGGTGTCCGGGTCGACGTCGCGATGGCTGACACCCACGAGGTCGGCCCGGGCGAGGACGGCCGATGGCGCGGGGCGGCGTCGAGCGACCCGTCGGCCGGGGATGAGGGTCCGGAGAAAGCCCTGCCAGGCGATCGCCACGTAGGCGTCTTCCGGGAGCAGCGCCGCCCACTCCTCCCCGATCTCGCCGGCGACCGGCGCCAGCTCCCAGGCCGGCGCGGCCAGCCACGAGTCCGGGACCGGCGGCGGACGGAGCGGGGATCCGGTCTGGATGCAGGTCTGGACGCGACCCGTCGGCGTCTCGACGTTGTGGTAGATCGGTCCCTCGGGCAGCGGCACGAGCATCAGGTCCGCGCCCGCGGCACGGATCACATCGAGCTCCTCGGCCTGATGCGCATCCGCGTCGACACCGACGATCGCCGCGGTCCGGAGCCCGAGCCGGGCGGTCGTCAGCGCCGCATAGGTGACACCGCCGCCGAGCCGCCAGCCTCGCGGGTCGTCCGGCGCGATGTCCCGACAGGCCGACCCGACATGGACGATCTCCGGTCCACGACGCATGCGCGCGGGTCCGTCAGCCACCGTTCACCGGTCGTCGGGGGTATCGTGTCGACATGTACTTCTACGAGCTCCACGAAGGCGAGGACGACGTCTTCAGCGATCTTCTCCTGGCCCACGACGAGCTGTTCGAGGCGGACGAGTTCTTCGAGATGGTCCAACGGATCCGGCATCGGGTCCAGGAGGGCTTCTCGCACGATACCCTCATCGTCGCCATCGGCGAGGGCCTCGAGAGCGAGTTCGGCTTCACGCCGATCGACGACGACGAGCTGGTCGCGTCCGTCCACGTCTCCGCGGTCGAGGACGAGAACGAGCTGACTCCGGTCGGGACGTTCGTGCCCGAACCGGAATGGGGCGACGACGATGACGATGATGACGACGACGAGGACGACGAGGAAGCCGAGGCCGAGGCCGATCTGGACGCCCTGCCCGACTTCGTGACGATCACCGCGGACCTGCGGCCCGACGAAGGCCCGCGCCCGCACTGACGGCCCGTGCCCGCACTGACGGCCGGGCCCGGATCAGCGGCTGAAGAGGATCTCGAGCACGTCGCCGTCGCGGACGACGTAGGTCTTCCCCTCCGACCGGAGCTTGCCGTGCTTGCGCGCTTCGGCGGTCGAGCCGAGCTCGAGGAGATCGGCGTAGGCGACGGTCTCCGCCCGGATGAACCCCTTGGCCAGGTCGGTGTGGATCGCGCCCGCCGCATCGACCGCGGTCGACCCGTCCGGGATCGGCCAGGCCCGGACCTCGTCGGGGCCCGCGGTCAGGAAGCTGATCAAGCCGAGAAGTCGGTACGACAGACCGATGACCCGGTCGAGACTCGCCCCGGACAGCCCCAGATCCTCCATGAAGACCGCCGCCTCGTCCGGATCGAGCTCGCCGACCTCCATCTCGATCTTCGCCGACAGCGCGTCGACGATCGCGTGGCGGTGGTCGTACCGACCGGCGATGCCGGTCACCAGCGCAGCCTCGCCAGCGATGTCGGACTCGCCGACGTTGAGCAGCACGAGGACCGGCTTCTGGGTGAGGAACCGGAAGCCGCGGATCGCCTTCTCGTCGTCGGCGCTGAGCTCGAGATCGCGGATCGGTCGGCCCTCGACGAGGCCGGCATGGAGCCGACCGAGGATCGCCTCCTCGCGCTCGTTCGCGTCGCGCTCGGTCTGCGTCCCGTGACGCCCGCTCGTGCGCAGCCGCTCGAGGCGACGCTCGGTCATCGCCAGATCGGCCAGGATGAACTCGAGATCGAGCCGCTCGAGGTCGCGCCACGGGTCGACGGAACCCTCGGCATGAGGCATGGACGGATCGTCGAAGACGCGGACGACGTGGAGCAACGCGTCCGAGTCGCGGAGGCGAGCGAGGTGCTCGGCCGGCAGCTCCTCGGTGCCGACCCGGCCTTCGCTCGATGCGGGTGGGGCCGGCAGATCGACATAGGTGACGTCGGCCTGGACGACCTTCTTGGGCTTGAAGATGACCGCCAGCCGGTCGAGCCGTTCGTCGGGCACCTTGACCACGCCGACGTTGAGCTGGAGTCCGCCGAAGCCACCGGTCTCGGCGTGGCCGCGGGTCAGCGTGTTGAAGACGGTCGTCTTGCCCGCGGCGGCAAGCCCCACGATGGCGATCTGCATCGGCCGATTGTCGCCGACGGGGCCGCCGACCGTCGGAGATCGGCCCCGGGTCAGTAGCCGACGGTCGGGTCGACGACGTTGAGGAGCGACTCCCCGGCCGCGTACCGGCGCAGGTTGTCGCAGAAGAGATCGACCGAGCGGTCGAGGACCCGCCCGCTCGACCATGAGGTGTGCGGGGTCACGATGACGTTCGGCAGGTCGTAGAACGGTGAGCCGGGCAGGAGCGGCTCCTCACGGAACGTATCGAGGACGGCGCCGCCCAGCGGCCCGTCCCGCAGCGCCCGCAGGAGCGCACGTTCGTCGACGAGCCGGCCGCGGGCGACGTTGATCAGCCAGGCGCCGGGCTTGACGGCCGCCAGCGCGGCCTCGTCGATCATCCCCTCGGTCTCGGCCGTGAGCGGGGCGGCGAGCACGATGAAGTCGGACTCGGCGAGCAGGTCGGCCAGCCCCTCGGGCCCGGTCACGCGGTCGATCGGCGAGCCGCTCGGATCCGCCGGGCCGGGTACCGCATCGGCGGGGCGCGCGGTCGCGTCGGCCGGGGCCGGTGGCGCGTCGGCATGCCGACGGATCGCGACGACGCGGCACCCGAAGGCCGACGCGAGGCGGGCGACCGCGTGGCCGATCGACCCGAGGCCGACGATCCCGATCGACACATCGTGCAGCTCGGCGCCCTCGAGCGGCTGCCATGTCCGCTCCCGTTGGAGCTCGAGCAGCTGAGGCAGCCGACGGCTGACGGCCAGGATCATCATCAGGACGTACTCGGCGATCGGGTCGCTGAAGACCCCGCGTGCGTTCGTGACCACGAGGCCCCGTTCGCGCCCGGCGGGGGTCAGGACGCGCTCGACGCCGGCCGACGCGGAGTGGACCCAGGTGAGCCGGGGCGATCGGGCCAGGAGTCGATCGAACGCTTCGGCCGAGAGGAAGCCGCGGAGGAGCACCTCGACGTCGTCGAGCGGGCCGTCCGCCAGGCCTTCGATCGACACCGTGACCAGCCGGGAGCCGGGTGCCGCGGACCGGATCCGCTCGAGATCGCGTCCCCGATAGCGGGCCGACAGGATCGGGCTGAGGGCGATCGCCGCGGGGACGCCGCCGGGTCCCCGCCCGGGGCCTGCCTTCGGGCTGGGGCTCACCTCAGGCCGCCATCACCCGGGCGAGCCAGCGCTCCGGCGCCTCGATCTCCCCCTCCCGCGGAAGCGATTCGGGCCCGGCCCACAGGCGCTCCAGCGCAGCCGGGCCACCCGACCGGGCGATGGCCGCGACGAACCGCTCGCCCTTCTTGTACTGCTCGAGCTTCATGTCCATGCCGGTCAGTCGCATGATCGCCCGCTCGAAGCCGGACTTGCGCTGCTCGCGGCGGGCATGGAAGCGCTCGCTGATCCGCTCGACGTCGGGCACGAGATCCCGCCCGACCTCGTCCATGATGTAGTCGCTGAACCCCTCGAGCAGGCTCATCACCGCCTGGGTCTCGCGGAACAGTCGGCGCTGCTCGTCGCTCATCAGGCGCTCCATCCAGTGCTCGCCGGAAGCCTCGCCGCGGAGCGCGCGGCCGAGCCGGCGGACCATCTCCTGGGGCAGCCCCTTCGTCCCGCCGCTGAAGGCGGCGAGCTGGCGCTCCAGGCGGTCGGCGAGGTATGGCCGGAGCCAGGGATGCGCCTCGAACTCGAAGGCGTGGGTCGTCTCATGCAGCGCGATCCAGGTCCGGAAGGCGTCCAGCGGGACACCGAGCGACGAGGCCGTTTGGCGGATGTTCTCCTCGACGAACAAGAGCCGGCCCGGCGTGGTCTCCGCGCTGAGCAGCGCCAGATCGTACTGGCCGAGGACGCGCGTGCCCATGAACCCGAGCATGAACCCGATCTGGCGCGTGCTGATCCAGCGGTTGGCGAGCGCGATGGACGCCTGGCCGATGCCCCCGCCGGGCGGCAGGATCTGGTCCAGGAGCGAGCCCTCGAGCCGCCCGATGAGCGCAGCGAAGCTCGCTGAGTTCGCCTTCACCCAGCCCGCGCGGTCGACAACGCCAGAGCGTGCGACCACGCCCGGCAGGTCCGTCCCGAGGGCCTCGCTCAGGCGCGGCACGATCCGCGCCATCGTCTCCGCGTAAGCCGCCTCGGTCGCGGCCAGCTCGGCGGGCGACAGCCGGCCCGGCGCATGGCGCAGACGGCCGATGGCGACGCGCTCGGCGGCCGGCCAGTCAACGAGCCCGCGGCGGGCCGACCGCTCCATCCGCCGCCCCACGACGGTCGCGGCGACCCCGAGTGCCGACCCGACGAGGAAGCCGGCCTGCCAGACGCGGTCGTCGCGGACGCTGCGCTGGCGGGTCACGCGACGGCCTCGCGCAGGTCGACGGTCTCGACGTCGGCGAACCCGGGGCCGAACAGCCGGCCGGCCAGGTCAAGGAACGCCGCCGCGTCACCGGTCGTGAGTTGGCGATGGGTCGCCGCGGGTGACGACCGCTCGCCTGCCGTGGAGCCTGCCGCGTCGTCGGGTGCCTCGAGCCCGTTCATCGCGAGGAGGTCGACGAGCGCCGAAGCGGTCGCGATCGCCGAGTCGACCACGGCGACGCCTTCGCCGGCCGCGGCCTCGATGACCGGCCGGAGCAGCGGGTAATGGGTGCAGCCGAGGAGGAGGGTATCGATCCGGGCCGACGCCGGCAGCGGGAAGACGAACTCCCCGGTCGCGTCGCGCGCCCCGAGGAGCGGCGCGAGGGCGTCGCGGACGGTCGCCTCGACGTCCGGACCCGAGAGCAGCCCGGCTTCGACCATCGGGACGAATGCCGGGGTCGCGTGCTCGTAAACCTCGACCGCAGGGTTCTCCTCCTTGATCGCCTGGAAGTACGCGTGCGAGCGGACCGTCGCCGGGGTGGCGATCACTCCGACGCGGCGGACCCGGGTCGCGAGCGCGGCGGCGGCCGCTCCGGGCCGGATGACTCCGAGGATCGGCAGCGGATAGCGCCGTCGGGCGTCGGTCAGAGCCACGGCCGTCGACGTGTTGCAGGCGATGACGACCGCCTTGACGTCACGCTCGACCAGACGATCCAGCGCCTGGCGGGTGAACGCGAGCACCTCGTCGTCGGTGCGGGTGCCATACGGGGCGCGTGCGTTGTCGCCGAGATAGACCGTCGACTCGCCGGGCAGCCGCCGGACGATCTCCCGGAGGACCGTCAGCCCGCCGACCCCCGAGTCGAAGACGCCGATGGGTCGCGCATCGGACACGTCAGTGCCGCGCTCCGACGGCGGGCCGGTCGAGCGCGATGAGCTGGTTCGCGATGTCCATGACGTCGAGGCTGATCCGAGCCGTTGGATCGGCCAGCACGAACGGCACGCCTTCGTTGTTCGACTGGACCACGAGCCGACCGTCGGACACGACCCGGTGCTCCGGGACCCGGCCGATCGCGCCCGCCAGATCGCCCTCGTCGATGCCGCCGGCCGAGTCGGCCCGGTTCACGAGGTAGCGGACCTTCGTCGGCGGGTAACCGAGCGAACGGAACGTGTCGGCCATGACGAGCGTGTTGTGGATCGTCGTCGAGTCGAACGTCACGATCTCCACGATCGTGTCCGACGCGTCGAGCAGTGCCAGCGTCCGCTCATCGAGACCGACCATCGTGTCGATGACGATGACGTCGTAGACCCGGCGCATCAGCGACAGGATCTTGTCGAGGTCGCGGACGCTGATCATCTCGTGCTGCTCGACGCGCGGCGGGGCGAGCAGGATGTCGATGCCCGATGGGTCGCGCCACAGGACGTCGGAGAGGTCCGCCTCGGCGATCCGGTCGGTCGGCAGGTCGACGATCGAGGGTGCGGTACTCGGGACCCGGAGGAGCGCCCGGAGATCGCCGAACTGGAGGCTGCCGTCGATGAGCGCGGTGCGCTTGCCGACCTGGCCGAAGGCGACCGCGAGGTTGAGCGCGATCGTCGTGGTCCCGACGCCGCCCTTCGGGGCGAACACCGTGATGAGCTTCGAGTTCCCGGTGGCCTGCGTCTCCTGGTACAGGGCCTGCACCCCGTGGATCCGGCTGATCAGGTCGTAGCCGGAGAACGGCATCGACAGGACGGCGTGGATGCCCTGGTCGGGATCGGGCTCGATCGGCTTCTGCGGCACGGTCAGCACGATCACCGGCACGCCCGCCCGCGCGGCGTGGAGCTGGCCGATCAGCGTCGGGCCCTTGACCCGCCCCTGGAGGAGCGCGTCGACGATCACGACGTCCGGTCGGAGCTGGGCGATCTGGGCAGCCACCTTGGAACCGTCGGACATGACGTCCAGCAGCTTGATCTGCTGCTGCGAGTTCAGCAGGCTCCGGATGTATTGACCGACCTGCGGGACATCCTCGACGACGAGCAAGCGGACCTGATCGGTGGCGGCCATCGGGCGGACTATACCAAGCCGACGTCGCGTCTCGACTCGTACCCGGTGGTCATGGGACGACCGGGGGGACGAGGACGTCGAGCGCGCCGGGCTGGATCGAGACCTCGAGGCCGCCCGACCCGAAGCCGTCGCCGTCGATCTGGCGCGGCTGGGCGGGGTCGGCCACCACCCGGATCCTCCGACCGCGCGCTCGGAAGGCCTGCCCCGAGGGGCTGCCACCGAGCTCGGTCCGGTCGAGCAGCTCGAGCGCACCGCGGACCCCGCCGGCGAAGCTGGCGACGCGCAGCACGAGGAGGTCGAGCAGCCCGTCGTCGGGCACGATCGGCAGACGTGGCCGGACGCGGCCCGGGATGAGCTCCCCGGCGTTGGCGATGAGCGCGACCGTCGCCTCGAGCTCGTACCGCCGCTCGTCGACGTCGATGACATACGGCGTCGCGCGGAGCTCGCCGAGGAGCCCGAGCGCCGACACCCAGTAGGCGAGCCGGCCGAGGCGCTGCTTGTGCGAGCCGGCCGTAGCGGCCATGACCCGGGCATCCCAGCCGACTCCCGCGGCCACCGCGAACCGGTGCTCGGTCGGCGGCGCCACGGCCGCGTCGGCCGCACCGACCAACGCCGCCGCGCCGAGGTCGATCGAGCGCCGCTCGGCGCGGCCGAGGGCTTCGATCGCCCGGCTGGGGCTGTTCGGGATGCCGAGGGCGTTCGCCAGGACGTTCCCGGTCCCGGCCGGGATGATCGCGAGCGGGATCCCGGTCCCGGACAGGTCGCCGGCCAGCGCGGCGACCGTGCCATCACCGCCGACGGCCACGACGAGCCCGGCCCCGGCGGCCATCGCCCGACGACCGGCCGCATCGATCGATGTCCGATCCTGGACGTCGACGACGAGTGCCGGCCGGCCGGCGGCCGCCTGCGCCCACGCCTCGACCTCGGCGCGGATGCGGCCCGCGCGCGACGGCGTCCGAAGGCGCGACGCCCGCGGGTTGACGATGACGACGATCGGGCCATCGGCCCGGCTCGGGTCGAACGGCGTACCGGTCACGACCGGGTCGCGACGAGGATGGCCCGGGTCGCTCCGGGACCGATGGGCTCGAGCTCGTAACTGCCGCCGATCGATTCGACGGTCAGACCGGCGGCCTCGGCGAACCCGCGGAGCTCCTCGGCCCCGATCAACCGGATCCGGTCGCGCCGGACCCAGCGCAGCGGCGATCCGCCGGCGACATCGGTCTCGTCGAAGATCGTCGTCAGGGTGACGATCTGGGTCGCCGCATCGTGCAGGGCGGAGCCGGTCTTCACGACGGTCCGGCCCGTCTCGGGATCGGTCCGGACGTATTCGAGGAACAGCCGCCCGTCATACCGGGCAAGGTCGTCGGCGTCCGGGACCCACAGGTCGACGACGACGAGTCCGCCCGGCGCGAGATGGTCAGCCAGCGTCCGTACGGCCGCAGCCTGCGATGCCCGGTCGGCCAGGAGCATCAGCGAGTTCAGCGCGACGATCGCGAGACGATATCGTCCCGGGAGCCGGAGCCCGACCAGGTCCGCCTCGACGAGCTCGATCCGATCGGCCACTGCGGGCCCGGCGGCGACGGCGCGGGCGTGCGCCCGGGCGAGCATCGCCGGATCGAGATCGACGCCGGTGACCGGCCAGCCCCCCGCGGCGAGCGGCACGGCGACCCGCCCCGTCCCGACGGCGAGCTCGAGGATCGGCCCGTCGACCCGTGCGGCCAGGGCCAGGTACAGGTCGAGGTCGCCGGGGTCCTCCTGGAGGTCGACGTCGTAGAGCCTGGCGAGGGCCGCTGAGCTCGGGTCGACCTGCCTGGTCATCGTTCGGGTCGCCGGTTCAGCGTTCGAATCGGACCGCGCCGCCGGCCTGCTTCTTCGCCGCCAGGGCGCTGATCGCCTCCAGTGCGGCGCGGTTGGCCGCCATCGCCGTCGTCTCGGCGTGGTCATAGGGCGGGGACACCTCGACGATGTCCATCCCGCACAGCTCGACGGCGCCGACGATCTGACGGACGGCGCGCAGGACCTCGCGCGTGAGCATCCCACCCGGCTCCGGGGTCCCCGTCCCGGGCGCCAGTCCGGGATCGATGACGTCGATGTCGAGGCTCAGATAGATGCAGTCGGGCCCATCGAGCGCCTCCGCGATCGCGTCGGCGATGACCGCCTCGGCGCCGCGCTCCTCGATCTCGGTCATGAAGTGGTAGCGCAGCCCGTGGTCCTGCATCCACTCGAAGACGTCCACCGGCGGCCAATACCCGCGCAGGCCGACCTGGACGAAGTTCCGCCCGTCGACGGCGCCGGATTCGATGAGCCGGCGCATCGGGGTGCCGTGCCCGGCCAGGACGCCCCAGTCCTCGTTGGCCGTGTCGGCGTGGGCGTCGAAGTGGACGATGCCGATGCTGCCGGGCCGGCGGACCTCCGCGACGGCCGTCGCCGACGGCCAGGTGATCGAGTGGTCGCCGCCCAGGACGATCGGGATGGCCCCGGTCTCGGCGACCTCGAGCACCTTCCGATAGATGAGCGCATGGGCCCGGTCGATCCAGGCCGGGATGATGTTCGCGTCGCCGGCGTCCACGACGTCGAGCAGCTCGAACGGCTCGTTTCCGAGCTGGAGCGAGTGGATCGAACCCGACGTGTACTGTGCCTCGCGGATCGCCCGTGGTCCGAACCGTGCCCCCGGCCGGTGGCTCACCGCGTCGTCGAACGGCGCGCCGATGATCGCGACGTCCGTCCGGCGGCGGCGGAGCTCGGCAGGGTCCGTGATCCACGGGAGCTTCATGAACGTCGTCGGGCCGACGTAGGTCGGCAGATCGAAGTCGCTGAACAGCTCGTACTCGCGGTCCCAGCCGTTGAGCGCGGCGAAGTCGGTCGAGGGGTCGGGATCGTGGCGCTCGGACATCGAAGTCCTCCGGGAGACGGGCCTGCGCGACGCACGCCGGTGATCGCGAGCGGATCGTCCGTCCCTGGGGGCGCCGCCGGTTCGCAACCAGCGTCCAGCGGGGCGCGCCATCGGCGATGGTACCACCGGGCTGCGGCGCCTCCGGGGATCCGGGCCGACCGCGTTCCTCGTGCTGTTCCGAGCCGGCCGGTTCAGCCCTCGCCGCGGAACTCGCGCCAGGCGGCCTCGACGAGGGTCGGATCGGCGAACAGCTCGTAGGCGGTCTGGGCGATCAGGGTCGCGGCCAGCAGCGTCACCTCGTCACCGCGCGGCGACGCGGCGGCCTCCATGAACTCGATCGAATGACCCGGCACCCCGGTCGCGCAGATCGCGATCGAAGGATGGATCGTCGGGATGACCTGGCTCACGTTGCCCATATCGCTGCTGCCGAGGTTGTCGATCGGCGGCTCGTCGTCGACGCCGTACGCCGTCATGTTCGCCGCGAATCGGGCATCGAGGGTCCGGTTGTGCTTCATCGTCGACGCGCCGCCCTCGAACGAGACGTCGACCGTGCAGCCCGTCGCGGCGGCCGCCGCCTCACACATCTCGCGGAAACGCTCGCGCATCGCGACGTACTCGTCCTCACGCGGGGAGCGGACCATGAACCACGCCTTCGCGCGGCTCGGGATGATGTTCGCGGCCGTCCCACCCTCCTGGACGATGCCGTGGACACGGGCGTCGGGCCGGAGCTGCTGACGCCACAGCCCGACCGACGTGAACAGGAGGATCAGCGCGTCGAGTGCGTTCCTGCCCATCCACGGCTCGGAGGCCGCGTGGGCCTGGCGACCATGGAACGTGACGTAGACGTCCTCGCTCGCGAGGAGCCGGCACTCGACGCCGGTGATGTCCGACGGGTGGTAGAGCAGGGCGGCGTCGAGGTCGTCGAACAGCCCGTCCCGGATCATGATCCCCTTGCCCGACCCGCGTTCCTCCGCGGGCGTCCCGAGGAAGACGATCTCGCCGGGCAGTTCGTCGGCGATCGCGGCAAGGGCGATCGCCGCCCCGACGCCCGACGCGGCCATCGAGTTGTGGCCACAGCCGTGGCCGAGCCCCGGCAGGGCGTCGTATTCGGCGAGGATCCCGATCCGCGGGCGCTGTCCGCCCCGGCCGCCCGGCAGGACCGCGCGGACGGCGGTCGCGAGGCTGCCGGCGGGATGCTCCGTGCGATAGCCGTGGCGCGCGACGGTCTCGGCGACCCAGCTCGATGCCTGGCGCTCCTCGAAGGCCGGCTCGGGATTGGCGTGGATGCGCTGCGACAGGTCGAGGATCTCGGCCCGGTGTGCCTCGACGGCAGCGGCGATCCGGCGCTTGGCGGCGGCGAACGGCTCGGCCGGTTCGACGGCCAGCAGGTCGAACGTCTCGACGGTCACAGAGCCTCCTCGGGTGGATGACCGAGCTTCATCGCTCGGCGGACAGGGTCGCCTCGGCGACCGACACGATGACGACGACGAACAGGGCGATCGGCAGGCTGAACGCGCCCTGCAGGCGCAGGACCACGAACACGGTCACGACCACGGTCACCCAGGCTCCGCGCCGGACCGCTCGGACCCAGTCTCCTCGATAGGCGATGCGACCGTGGCGGCCGAACACCACGAGCCAGAGCAACGGGATGCAGGTCAGGCCGACGGCGACGCCCATGAGCGCGGCGCCGAGCAGCCCGGCCCCGGAGTCCGTTCGCGGATCGCGCGTCGTGACGACGATCCCGACGAGGACCCAGGCGACGGCGGCGAGGCCGAACAGCGCGAGGTTGAGCGTGCGGTCGCGCGGCTCCATCCGCCGGAGTCTAGCCGCCGGCTCCTCGCTCGGTGATCGACGGGCGGCGCCCGGCTCGGCGCGTCCGCGAGCCGGGCGATCGCCGCAGCGCCGGCTCGAGGTCCGCCAATCGCGCGAGACGCAGCTCGGGTTCGATGCCGTCGGCCTGGTGGCTCGCCGGGAACGGCGAGTCGGGCCGTGGGGTCTCGAGATAGGCGACCCGCCAGCCGACGGCGTGGGCTCCGACGATGTCGGCGGCCCAGTCGTCGCCGACGTGGAGGATGCCAGCCGCCGCGACCCCGAGGCTCGCTTCGGCCACCCGGAAGATCCGCGGGTCCGGCTTGATCGCGCCCACGCGCTCGGAGACGACGACCGCCGTCAGGTGCGGCGCCCAGCCTGCGGACTCGACGAACCGGTCGATCACCGCCGCGAGTGGCCAGTTCGAGCAGATCCCGAGCGCGAAGCGCGCCGCCAGCCGATCGAGCAGTCGGCCGACCTCCGGCCGTGGCTCGATCGACGCCACGAAGGACCGGGTATACGACGCGAGCGCGAAGTCGACCTCGGCCGGCTCGGACATCGTGGCCGCCCGGGCATCATCCCACGGGGTCGCCCGATCCGGGGCGGGCATGCCGCGCAGCCGGGCGAGCACACGCGCCATGCGCTGGGCCAGGTCGACCTCGCGCATCCTCGGCACGTCCTCGGCGAACTGGCGCTCCCCCTCCTCCCGCCAGGCGAGACCGAACGCCCGCTCGTCGAAGGGACCGTAGCGCTCGGAGAGCTCGTTCGCCATCCGGGCGACGACGCGCCGGAGGTCCTCCCGGCGGACATCGACGAGCGTGTTGCCGAAGTCGAAGCTGATCGCCCGGAGGTCCGCGATCCAGCCTGGGTCTGGTCCGAGGCTCATCGGACGGCGCTCGCTGGACAGAGATCGCGGTACGGGCAGTACGTGCACGTCAGGGCGTCCGGCGTCGGCTCGAACGCGCGGGCGCGGATCCCGGCCGCCGCCTTGGCGATCTTCTCGTGGCCCTTGGCGAGCCGTTTGTCGTCGACCGGCGCGGACCCGACGACCCCGGTCTCGAGGAACTGGAGCCGGACCTCGTCGGGGAGCCGGCCGGTCATCGCCTCGTAGCCCATGGCGTAGATCGTCAGCTGGAGCGACTCCCGGGCTCGCTTCCGAGCGACCGACGGGTCCCGGACGTCGCTCGACTTGTAGTCGGTGATCGTGACCCGCTCGGGCGGCAGGAGCGGCAGGGTGGGCTCCACGACGTCCGCCGCCGATGCGCCGGTCGATGATCGGACGGTCGGCGCCGGATGCCCGGCCGTGGCGACGAGCGGTTCGATGTCGACGCGGTCCCAGCGGCCGCGGATCCGATCGCCGTCGAGATCGAAGGCGAAGTCGCGCTCGACGTAGGTGGGGATCACGCTGCCGGGCTCGAGCTGCTCGTCCCGGAACCTCGCCAACGCGGCGCGACCGGCCTTCAGGCGGGCCTCCTCGTGCTCGCGGGTCAGGAAGCCCTCACTGGACCAGGCAGCCTGGAAGGCGGCCTCCAGCTCCGCCTGCGACATCACTTCGCCCCGGGCATGGCGGCGATGGAACTCCTGGACCGCGCGATGGAGGGCCGACCCATAGACGAGCGCGTGATGCGGCGCCGTGGGGACGCGGATGACATGCCCGTACTTGTATCGGAGTGGGCAGCTCAGGTAGTCGTCGATCTGGCCGAAGCTCAACGAGAGCGGGCCCGTCGGCGTGGTCCGGTCGTGGGCCGCCGGCGTCTCGGCCGGCGCGAAGGCGGCCAGGCGCTCGGCCGGTGACGGGCTGGTCCACGGGCTGGCGCCCCCGGACCCGACCAGGTCGAGCGCCTCGAGCACGAACGGTGATACCCGCCGTGCTCGTCGCCCGCCGTAGTCGGCCGCGTGGCTCAGCACGAGCTCGTCGCGCGCGCGAGTCATCCCGACGTAGAACAGCCGCCGCTCCTCGCGCAGATGGGCGTCGCCGCCGGCCGGCATGTCGCCGAGCAGTGACGCCGGGATCGCCAGCGGATCGCGCCGACCACCCGACGGGAACCGACCGTCGACGAGTCCGGCCAGGTAGACGACCGGGAACTCGAGGCCCTTCGCGCGATGGACCGTGAGCACGGCCACCGCATCGGCGTCGGCGTCGAGCTCGGCCGTGGGCGGGTCGTCGCCGGCCTCGATGAGGGTCTTGAGATGGCCGGCCACGAACGCGCACCGGTCGTCGGTCAGCACCGCCGACTGTGCCCGGACGATGTCGAAGAAGCGCGCGACGTTCTGGACCGCCTCCTCCGAGGCGGGATCGTCGGCGGCCGCGTGACGGGCCAGCCAGCCCGTGTCGCGCAGGAACGCGTAGAGCACCTCCCCGGCCGGGCGGGTGTGGGCGAGCTCCGCGTATCGGCGGAGATCGGCGACGAGCCGGCTCACTGCCCGGCGAGTCGCCGGTGCCAGGCGGAGCAGGCCGGGCTGGCGGTCGAGCTCCTCGATGACGTCCCAGATCGATCGGTTCCGCCGGCGCGCGCCGGCGACGATCGCCGTGAGGTCGTCGCCACCGAGGCCGTAGATCTCGGATGCGGCCAGGGCGTACACGTCTGTGCTCGAGCCGAGGTCGGCGACCGCCCGCAGGAAGGCGAGCAGCAGCCGGACCTCGGGCCGGGCATACAGGCCGGACGTCCCCGAGAACCGCCAGGGCAGCCCGGCGACGTTGAGGCTGCGAAGGATCGGGTCTGCCTCGGCGTTCGACCGGATGAGGACCGCGTGGTCCCGTGGGGCCGCTCCGCCGGCGATCCGCGTGGCGATGTCCCGGGCGAGCCAGTCGGCCTCCTCGGACCCGCTGGCGAACGCCATCTGGCGGACCGCCGGGGCACGACCGCCCGCCGGCGGTTCGGGACGCTGGGCTCGGAGCCGCTTGTCGATCCCCGCCCGGACCTCCAGCCGATCGGGATCGTTGTAGCGGATGAGCCGGTGGCTCGCCGCCAGGATCCCGGTCCGCGACCGGTAGTTGCGCCGCAGCACGACCATCCGGCCGCGGGCATCGCGCTCACGGAACTCGACGATGTTGCTCATCGCCGCGCCGCGGAACCGGTAGATCGACTGGTCGTCGTCACCGACCACGGTCACGTTGCGATCAGGCCCGGCGATGAGCTCGATGAGCTCGGCCTGGGCCCGGTTCGTATCCTGGAACTCGTCGACGAGGATGTACCGGAACCGACGCCGGATCTCCTGCCGGGCCGCCGGCGACTCGCGCACGAGGCGGAGCGCGAGCGTGACCTGGTCGCCGAAGTCGATGAAGCCCGCCTCACCGAGCAGGGCCTGGAACCGGGCGTAGGCGCGGGCGAGCTCGAGCTGACGCTCGGCTGCCTCCATGCCCGCGGCCGCCGCCTCGCGTGCCTCCTCGGACGGTTCGCTGTCGGCGACGAGCTCGCTGAGCCGGGCGGCCTCGGCCAGCTCGCGATCGGCGGCGGCAAGGTATGTCGCCGCGTCGATGTCCTCGTCCTTGAGCCGGCTGAAGTGGGTCGCCAGCGCGCCCAGGAAGCGGGTCGGGTCGCCGAGGGGCCGGAACCGCTCGAGCTCGAAGTCGAACAGTCGCTCGCGAAGGAAGATCACGACCTCCGGGCGTGACAGGACCCGGACGTCGGGTGCCAGCCCGAGCTCGAACGCGAACTCCCGGATCAACCGGTCGCCGAACGCGTGGAAGGTCGAGATCGAGGTGTCCGTGTAGCCGTACGGGACCAGCCCGTCGACCCGGGCCTGCATCTCGGCCGCGGCCTTATCGGTGAACGTCAGGGCGAGGATCTCGGACGGCCGGGCTCGATGCGTCGCGATCAACCAGGCGATGCGCCGGGTGACGACCTGGGTCTTGCCGGTCCCGGCTCCGGCCACGACGAGGAGCGGACCGTCGCCGTGGGTCACGGCCCGGAGCTGTTCGGGGTTGAGACCAGCGAGCAGCTCGCCGAGACCCGATCCCCCGGGCGTCACCGGATCGTCGGTCCCCAGGGCGTCCACCCAGACCGGGATCTGCTCGAGCGGGCGCGACGCCGGACGCCGGACGGCCCGGCTCATCGGCCGGGGGCGTGTCGAGCGCGGCTTGGTGGGCAGCTTGGTCGGGGGCATGCACCCAGGATGGCGTTCCGGCGTGACAGCTCGCGAGTCACGACCGGGCCGTCAGCGTCCGCCGACCCCGGCTCCGGCCCGGTCGGCGAGCGCGACCCGACCGGCCTGGGCGCCGCGCGCCAGGCTGAGCGCCTGAGCCTCCTCGTCCGACAAGGTGGCCTCCGGTCGCCCGGCCGCGACCGCCTTGGCATAGATCCGTGTCCCACCCCGCGCGTGCAGACTGCTGACGATGACGCCGTCGTCGTCGGCGTCGAGCAACGCCAGGGCGAAGCTCTGGTTGCTGCCGGTGTCCTCGAACGGGTTGAACCGGACGAGCCCGATCCGCTGGAACGCCTTCCGCCCGCTGACCTCGAGCGTCCGCGTCCGGCCCGCCAGTCGATCGACCGAGTCGGCCACCTCTTCGACCCGACCCAGGCGCGCCTCGATCACGCTCTGGAGGCTCCGTCCGTCGTCGCCGCGGGTCAGCGCGTCGAGCCGACGTTCGGCCTCGGCCGCGCGACGCCAGGCGACGGCGGCGAGCACGAGCGCCACGACGAGCAGGATGGTGAGGAGCCCGACGATCGGACCGAGGTTGTCCTGGATGAACGCGGTCACGTCGCGAGCGGCCTCCGGTCCTTCGGGGTCCCCGAGTCTAGCAGGTGGACCCCGGCCGACGGTCCGTCGGGCGGCGCCCGGCGCGGGCGGTGCTATCCTTCCCGCCGGCGCCCGGCAGCCACCATCGGAGCCGCCGGACCACCTGGAGGATGTGCCCCGACCATGGCCAAGCGATCGAAGGGCGCGAGCGGCCGACCCGGTCAGCGTCGGCCGGTCCAGCGCTCGAACGCGGGCCGTCCGGCGCAGCGTGCGGTCGAGGCCGTGCCGGTCGGCCAGGTCACCGCCGACGACCTCGTCCAGGAGGTGCCCGCGACGACCGCCGACGCCCCCTCGAGCGGTGCCGCGGGCGCGCGATCGCGCACGCGCGGGCCGTCGACCTCGTTCGAGGAGTCCGCCTCGCAGGAGTACGCCTACGTCGCGTCGGACGTCCGCCGGATCGCCGTCGTCGGCGGGTCGCTGTTCGCGGTCCTGATCGCCCTGTGGCTGCTGATCGAGGTCCTCGGGATCATCAAGATCTGATCGCGCTCGGTCCCGACGGCGGGATCGTCGCCACGACGGGATAGCCCGACATCCCCCGAACGGACTATCGACACCGTCCGGTGCGCTGCCTACGGTCACCCTCCGGACTCAGCCCGCCGGAGAGCGTCCCGTCTTGAGCGTCATCGGTCCCGAACGGATCCGTCGGAGATCCACTCTCCTCCTGCTCGTCTTCGCCGCGAGCCTGAGTCTGGTCGGCCTGACCGCATTCGCCCTCGTCACGATCGTCTCCGACAACCTGACCCGTTCGGCCATCGCGACGTCGGTCAACTCCGATGAGTCGCTCGTACGCGCGTTCGTCGCCACGACCGGACTCGAGGAGTCCGACCTCCGCGCGACCGGCGTGGCACCCGAGCGTGTCGCGGCGATCCAGCGCCAGATCGCCGCCGTGATCGATCGCTCGGGCGACGCCGATCACCCCGCGGGCATCGTCCATGTCAAGGTCTGGGCGCCGGACGGCACGGTCCTGTACAGCGAGCTCGCCGAGCTCCGTGGCCGGAACCTCGGGCTCGACGACGACATCACGGAGGCCATCGAGGGCGAGTCGGTCGCCTCGACGATCGAGCCCGCCGACTCCGGAGAGGCGGCCACATCCAACCTCCCGGCCGGGACCCAGGTCCTCGAGGAATACATCCCGATCGGGTTGGATGGCGCGGTCCGGGGCGTCTTCGAGATCTATCGGAACGCGGCCCCGATCCTGGCTGCCGTCGACGCCACCCGACGCGACGTCGTGGTCGTGACGATCGTGGCCGCCCTGGCGCTCGCGGTGATGCTCTATCTGATCTTCCGCGCCGCCCAGGCCCGGCTGACGCGTCAGCGTGCCGCGCTCATCGAGGCGAGCCGGCGCGACGCGCTCACCGGCCTGCTCAACCACGGCACCGCCGTCGCCGAGCTGGCTGCGGTCCTCGAGACCGCCCGACCCTCCGGCGCGCCGGTCGGGGTGGCGCTGCTCGACATCGACAACTTCCGCCTTGTCAACGAGACCTACGGTCATGCCGGCGGCGATCGCGCCCTCGTCGACGTCGCCCGGGTGCTGCGTGAGGAGCTGTCCGACGCGACCTGGGTCGGCAGGTACGGGCCGGACGAGTTCATCGTCGTCGTCCCGCCGGCCTGCGTCCACGACCTCGAGCCGGCCATCGAACGCCTCCGCGCTCGGGCCACCGGACTGAGCCTCCAGTTCGGTGCGTCCGAGCGGTTGCCGATCACGTTCAGCACGGGGATCTGCTACTCGCCGACGAACGGCGAGGCGGCGACCGAGCTGCTCGCGGTCGCGACGGGCGCCCTGAGCGAGGCGAAAGCCAGCGGCGGCAACGGC
Source organism: uncultured Chloroflexia bacterium (assembly GCA_963783135.1). Classification (GTDB taxonomy): domain Bacteria; phylum Chloroflexota; class Limnocylindria; order Limnocylindrales; family CSP1-4; genus Chersky-267. The sequence continues at coordinate 830,605 of CAWAMH010000007.1, forward strand.
GTCCGGGTGGCCCACAACACCTCGAACGACCTGGCCGCGGCCCAGCGCTCGAGCTTCGATGTCCTGACCGGGCTCGTCGCCGCGGTCGACACGAAGGACCGCTATACGAAGCAGCACTCCGAGGATGTCGCACGCTACGCGGTGTTCCTCGCCGACCGGCTCGGACTGGATCCGGAGACGCGCCGGTCGGTCGAGCTGGCCGGCCTGCTCCACGACGTCGGCAAGATCGGGATCCCGGATGCGATCCTGCGCAAGCCCGCCCCGCTGACGACCGACGAGTACGCGATCGTCAAGCAGCACGTCTGGCTCGGCGATGCGATCGTCCGCGACCTGCCCAACGTCGAAGCGATCCGGGCGGGGGTCCGCCACCATCATGAGCGCTGGGACGGGACCGGCTACCTCGATGGGTTGGCCGGTGAGGACATCCCGCTGATCGCCCGGATCGTGTCGGTGTGCGATGCCTTCAGCGCGATGACGACGACCCGGCCGTATCGCAAGGCGCTGTCGGTGCCCGAGGCACTCGAACGACTCGAGCGCGCCGCCGGCAGCCAGCTCGACCCCCGTCTCGCCCAGGTCTTCGCGGCTGGGATCCGGACCGCGGTGGACCCGCCGCTGCCCGGCGACGGCCGGCCGATCCGACCGTCGTGGACGCCGACCTCGAGCGTCGCCTGACCTAGACTGGCTGGGTGCCGAGCCGCAAGCCCCCGACCGACCAGGTCGCGCTCTTCCAGCCTCCGCCGGGGCGCCAGCCGCTGGCCGCCCGGATGCGACCGCGCACTCTCGAGGAGTACGTCGGCCAGGATCATCTCGTCGGCGAGCGTGGTCCGTTGCGCCGGTCGGTCGAGCGTGGGTATCTCGGGTCGCTCCTCCTGTGGGGTCCGCCAGGGACCGGCAAGACGAGCCTCGCCCGGCTCCTGGCCGATGCGGTCGACGCCCGGTTCGTCACGCTCTCGGCGGTGATGAGCGGCGTCGCCGACATCCGTGCCGCGGTCGCCGCGGCACGTGAGCGTCTGACGATCGACGGCGGTCGGACGATCCTGTTCATCGACGAGATCCATCGGTTCAACAAGGCCCAGCAGGACGGTCTCCTGCCGCACGTCGAGGACGGCACGGTCACGCTCATCGGCGCGACGACCGAGAACCCCTACTTCGAGGTCAATGGTGCGTTGCTGTCGCGACTGCGCGTCTGGCGGCTCGAACCGCTGACCGACGACGACGTCGCGACCGTCGTCCGCCGGGCGATCGCCGACGAGGAGCGCGGGCTCGCCGGCGGGCTCGGACCGACCGGCGGCGTGGCCGTCGGCGACGAGCCGTTCGCCCACCTGGTCGGGCTGGCCGGCGGAGACGCCCGCCAGGCGCTCAACGTCCTCGAGGGGGCGACCGCGCTGGCGGAGGCCGAGGATGTCCGCGACGACGACGGCCGGGTCGCCCCACGACTGGCCGACGTCGAGGCGGCCGCCCAGCAGAAGATCCTCGCCTACGACCGGGCCGGCGACGGCCACTACGACACCGCCTCGGCCTTCATCAAGAGCCTACGCGGCAACGACCCCGACGGGGCCCTCTACTGGCTGGCGACGATGATCGCCGCCGGCGAGGACCCGCGGTTCATCGTCCGACGACTGATCATCTCGGCCAGCGAGGACGTCGGCAACGCCGACCCGCGGGCGCTCCAGGTCGCCGTCGCGGCAGCCGCCGCGCTCGACCACATCGGTCTGCCGGAGGCGCAGTACGCACTGGCCCAGGCGACGACCTACATCGCCACGGCGCCAAAGTCGAACCGATCGGGTGCCGCCTACTGGGCCGCGGTCGCCGACGTCGAGGCGTCCGGCGCCCTGCCGGTCCCGATGCATCTGCGGAACGCCGGTCACCACGGGCTCAAGCAGTACGGCTACGGGGTCGGCTACCGCTACCCGCCCGAGTTCGACGGGTCGGATGTCGCCCAGCGATACCTTCCGGACGCCCTGGTCGAGCGCGCGTATTACCTGCCCAACGACCAGGGCTACGAGTCGACGATCGCCGGCCGGATGGCGAGCCGGAGCGACGCGCGCGACGCGGCGCGCCAGCGCGGCCGGCCGGAGCGCGAGGCGATCCCCGGGCCGAAGGCGGACGCGATGAAGGCCGGCGGGTCGATCATGCGCACCCGCGAGGAGAACCGCCGCAAGCTCGCCGAGACCGAGCGACGCGACGCGAACGACTAGCCGGGAGATCAGCTGATGGACGAGGCGCTCACCGGGCTCGGGATGCCCGTGCCGGACTCCGCGCTCGCGCGGCGAGCCCGCGAGCTCATCGCGGACGTTGCGCCGCCCTTCCTGGTGAACCACTCCGTCCGGAGCTATGCCTGGGCGGTCGACCTCGCACGGCACGACCGGCTGCAGTTCGATGCCGAGATCCTCTACGTGTCCGCGATCCTCCACGACATCGGTCTCGTTCCGGCGTACGACCTAGGCGGCTGCTTCGAGGTTGACGGCGCGATCGCAGCGGAGCGGCTCGTGCGCGACGCCGGGCGACCTGAGGCGCGCGCCCGGGCGATCTACGACGTGATCGCCCTGCACAACAGCGAAACCCTGCCGCCCGACCCCGCGGCCGAGGTCGTGCTGCTCTGGGACGCGACCGGCGTCGACGTCACCGGCGACCGCTTCACCGACCTTCGACCGGCGATCATCCCCGGATTGCTTGGAGCGTATCCGCGGATCGAGTTCAAACGGGAGTTCAGCGCGCTCTTCGCCGATCAGGCGTCGCGCAAGCCGACCTGCCCGGCCGCGGCGATGGTCGCCACGGGCATGCTCGACGAGATCGCCCAGGCGCCGTTCGACAGCTAGTGTCGCGGGCCGCGGGGCTGAGCCCGGCCTCGCGCCGCGGCGACGAGGCGCCAGACAGCTCGGCGGATAATCGACGTGTGCAGCAGCGCGGGGACGCCGTGCCCGCCTGGGCTCGCATCACGGTCATGTCGAGTCCGAGAGGTCCATCGTCGCCGCGCTGCGGAGCCCGCGTCGCGCGCGATCGGGGTGCGGTCTCGTGATCGACGAAGGAAGGGGCAGATCATGATCGGGTACGCCGTCGTGAACCCGGCCACCGGGGAGACCGTGGCCCGCTACGACACCTTCACCGATGCCCGGGTCGAGCAGACACTCCGGACGGCCGAGGCGGGGTTCGCGACCTGGCGGCAGCTCCCGGTCGCCGAGCGAGCCAGGCTGGTCCGCCGCGCGGCTGAGCTCCACCGGGAACGTCGCGTGGACCTGGCCGCCACGATCGTCCGCGAGATGGGCAAGGTGAAGGCTGCCGCAATCGCCGAGGTCGCCTTCGCCGCCGACATCACCGAGTTCTACGCGGATCAGGCGGAAGCGATCACCGCCGATCAGCCGCTCACCATCCTCGGCGCGGGCACCGCCGTGATCCGGCGCAGCCCGCTGGGGGTCCTTCTCGGGATCATGCCCTGGAACTTTCCCTACTACCAGGTCGCGAGGTTCGCGGCGCCGAACCTGGTCCTCGGCAATGTGATCGTCCTGAAGCACGCGTCGCAGTGCCCGGAGTCGGCCGCAGCCATCGAGGCGATCTATCGGGACGCCGGGCTGCCCGAAGGCACCTACCTCAACGTCTATGTCAGCAGCGAGCAGGTCGCGACGATCATCGGCGATCCGCGGATCCAGGGCGTATCGGTGACGGGCTCGCAGCGGGCCGGGGCGGCGGTCGCCGAAACGGCCGGGCGGCACCTGAAGAAGGTAGCGCTCGAGCTCGGTGGCTCGGATCCGTTCGTGCTGCTGGCCACCGACGATCTTGACGCGGTCGTGGCGGCAGCGGTCGCAGCGCGGCTGGACAACACCGGCCAGTCCTGCAATGGCGCGAAGCAATTCATCGTGGTCGACGGGTTGTACGACGCGTTCGTGACCAGGTTCACGGCAGCGATGGCCGCGGCGCCTGTGGGTGACCCGCTGGCCGAGGAGACGGTGCTCGGCCCGCTGTCGTCGGTGGCCGCGGCGACACGGCTGCAGGACCAGGTCGATCGGGCGGTGGCGCAGGGCGCGACCGTCCTCACCGGCGGCTCCAGGGACGGCGCGTTCTATCCACCCACGGTCCTGATCGGCGTGACGCCCGAAATGGATGCCTATCGGGAGGAGTTCTTCGGACCAGTCGGCGTCGTCTACCGGGTGACCGACGAGGACGCCGCGGTCGAGCTGGCCAACGACACCAGCTTCGGGCTGGGTTCGTACGTGTACAGCAACGATCCGGAGCAGGCGACCCGGGTCGCCGATCGGATGGAGGCGGGCATGGTGTACGTCAATCTGGTGCTCGCCGACAGTCCCGAACTGCCGTTCGGCGGCACCAAGCGCAGTGGGACGGCCCGGGAGTTGGGCCTGCTCGCCGCCGATGAGTTCGTGAACAAGAAGCTCATCCGGACCGCCGCCGACTAGCCGGACCGTCGCTCCGGCGGCGCGTTCGGCGCCTCCGCCCGGGCCATCTGCGGGTCATCCATCCGAGTGACTTCTGAGCGCCTGAGCGGCGCTCGATCGGTGACTCGACGCACCGCGCCACCCGACGCCCTGGCCGGACGGTGGTCGCGAGAGGGTCGGTCGGGTCCGCTCGGGGCCGGTTAGTGCTGGCCCCTTTTCGTCCGGAGGTTGGGTACGCGTGGGTGATCCCCATCCCCGGCAGCAAGGTCCACGGTAAGGACTCCACCGAAACCTGCGGGCCGAGCGCCCGCCACGCGAGGAGGCCCTTATGCCGGACGCCGCGCATGGGCAGCTGCCCGCCACCCCCAGCCACCGCCGCAACCTTGGTCGGTATGCCCGCCTCGGGCTCATCGGCCTGATCGCCCTCCCACTCATCCTCACCGAGCAGCTCGGACTCGTCGCGTCGACCGCGTCGATCACCGTGGCGGCCGATGCGGATGCCCAGGTGCGATCGATCTTCCCGGATCGCAACTATGGCGACGGGATCAGGTTGCGCAGCCGGGCGAAGGCCGGCGACAACCAGCGGACACTGCTCAGGTTCACGATGCCGGACCTGCCCGGCAAGGTGAAGTCCGTCCAGCTTCGGCTGTTCGTGCGCGACCGCAGCAACAAGGGCGGCGAGATCCATCTCGTCAGCGGCTCGTGGTCCGAGACCAAGGTCACCTGGACGAAGGGTCCGGCCATCGACGGAACAGTCATCGGTCGGATCGGTTCGACCGGCCGGCCGGGTGGCTGGGTCACCGTCCCGGTCAACCTCGACGGGCTCAAGAAGGGCAGCAAGGTCAGCCTTGCGATCGTCGGGGCGAGCACGAACGGAGCCTGGTACGCCAGTCGTGAGACCGGCAAGGGCCCGAAGCTGGTCCTGACCCTGGCCGCGACGAGCACGCCGCCGCCGGACCCGACCGCGACACCCGATCCCACCCCGACGCCCGACCCGACCGGCACCCCGGATCCCAACGGGACCCCCGAGCCGACCGCGACCCCGGGCCCGACCGGGACCCCGGCCCCGACGGCGACGCCGGCACCCACGAACACCCCGGCACCGACCCCGGCTCCGACGAGCGCCCCACCCGGTGGCGTCCGGACCCCGGCCGTCGGCATCCTGATCGGCCGAGCCGAGCTGGCGACGCTGCCCACCAGCGGCGCCGCCTGGACCAACCTCAAGAGCTGGGCCGATGCGTCGCCCGGTACCCCCGACATCCAGAACCAGGATGAGGACACCGACATCCACGCCCTGGCCAAGGGCCTCGTCTACGCCCGGACCGGGATCGCCAGCTACCGCAGCGGAGTCCTGGCCATCCTCAAGTCCGCGGTCGGCAGCGAGTCGGGTGGTCGCACCCTGGCGGCAGCCCGGAACATCCCGGGCTACGTCATCGCAGCCGACCTCATCGACCTCAACGACTACGACGCGTCGTTCGACACGGGCACGTTCCGACCGTGGCTCCGAAAGCTCCTGACGGAGTCCCTGTCGGGCATGACCATCGTGTCGACGCACGAAGATCGACCGAACAACTGGGGCACCCACGCCGGGGCTGCCCGGGCGGCGATCGCCCGCTACCTCGGCGATGCCGCCCAGCTCGCCCGGACCTCGCAGGTCTTCCACGGCTGGCTCGGCGACCGGGCGTCCTACGCGGGCTTCAAGTACGGCGACCTGTCCTGGCAGTGCAACTCGTCGCAGCCCGTCGGGGTCAACCCGGCCGGCTGCTCGAAGAGCGGCCAGAACATCGGCGGCGCCCTGCCGGACGACATGCGTCGGGGCGGCGGGTTCCAGTGGCCGCCGGCCAGCACCGGCTACCCATGGGAGGCCATGCAGGGGGCGCTCCTGCAGGCGCTGATCCTCGACCGGGCAGGCTACGACACGTTCGCCTGGAACGACAAGGCGATCCTTCGCGCGGCCAACTTCCTGTACGACCGGGCGGGCTGGGGCCCGACCAGTGACGACAGCTGGCAGCCCTGGATCCTGAACCACGTCTACGGGACCAACCGGCCGACGACCGCCGCGCACGCCGGCAAGAACATGGCCTTCACGGACTGGCTCTTCCCGAACTAGTCCGCCTCCAGCCAGCGACCTCCGGGCGGTCGGCCAGCGATGGCCGACCGCCCGGTCATGTCCGCCGGTAGCGCGAACCCGGCCCGGCGTGCGACCATCGGGGCACCGCCGACCCGTCCACCGCGCACCGAGGAGGCCCTGTCCCGTGAACCGCTTCGAGCCGAACCTCCGGATCCCCGGACCGACCGGCCTCCCGCCGAGTGTGCGCGCCGCCGGCGCCCGCCAGATGATCAACCACCGCGGTCCCGAGTTCGCCGCGATGCTCGAGCGGATCCTGACCCGGATGAAGCCGTACTTCGGGACGACGAGCGACATCGCGATGCTGTCGTGCGCCGGCTCGGGCGGACTCGAGGCGGCGGTCGTCAACGTGTTGTCGCCCGGCGATCGGGTCCTCGGGGTCTCGATCGGCTCGTTCGGCGATCGGTTCGCCAAGATCGCCTCGACGTACGGGGCCGATGTCACGAAGCTCACGGTCGAGTGGGGCGAGGCCGCCGACCCTGCGGCGGTCCGGGCGGCCCTGGCCGAGGAGCCGGCGCCCGGCTACAAGGCGGTCCTGCTGACCCACAACGAGACGTCGACCGGGGTGATGAACCCGATCCCGGTCCTCGCCGCAGCGATCCGTGAGGTCGACGAGAAGGCGCTCATCCTGGTCGACAGCGTGTCGGGTCTCGGGGCGGTGCCGTTCGAGATGGACGCCTGGGGCGTGGATGTCGTCGTGACCGGGTCGCAGAAGGCCTGGATGAGCGCACCGGGGCTGGCGATGGTCGCGGCATCCGAGCGAGCCTGGTCGGCGATGGAGACGGCGACGATGCCGCGCTTCTACCTCGACCTCCGGGCCCATCGCGAGTCGCACGCCAAGGGTCAGACCCCGTGGACGCCGGCGATCGCCGTCGTCTACCAGGTCGACGAAGGCCTCGAGCTCATGGAGCGCGAGACGGCCGCCGGGATCTTCGCCCGCCACGAGGCCTGCGCGGCCGCCACGCGGGCCGGTCTCCAGGCGCTCGGGTTCGAACTGTTCGCCGACCAGCGCTTCGCCTCCCGGACGGTCACCGCCGCCCGGATCCCCGACGGGACGGACTGGAAGACCCTCAACGGGGCGGTCAAGGCGCGCGGCGTCGTGCTGGCCGGCGGGCAGGGCAAGGTCGCCGGGCAGGTGTTCCGGGTCGGCCATCTCGGGTCGGTCACGCTCGGTGAGATCCTCGACGCGATCGGGGTCCTCGAAGAGGCCTCGCTCGAGCTCGGCCGCCCGGTCGAGATCGGGACCGCGGTGTCGGCCGCCCAGCGCGCCGCGCTCGAGTCGACCGGCGCGCTGGCACCCGTCGAGGCGTGAGGATCCTCGTCGCCGAACCCCTCGCAGCGGAGGGCGTCGAGCTCCTCCGCGCGCACCATGAGGTCGACGAGCGCCCGGGCCTCGATCGGGCCGGCTACGCGGCGATCCTGCCCGACTACGACGCGCTCGTCGTCCGGAGCCAGGTCCAGGTCGACGCCGAGCTCATCGCGGCCGGTCGCCGGCTCGTCGTCATCGGCCGCGCCGGGGTCGGCGTGGACAACGTCGATCTCGATGCGGCGACGCGGGCGGGGATCGTGGTCGTCAACGCGCCGACCGGCAACACGATCGCCGCGGCCGAGCACACGCTCGCCCTGCTCTACGCGGTCGCCCGCCGGGTCGCCGCCGCCGACGCGTCGCTCCGGCGCGGCGAGTGGAAGCGGAGCGAGTTCACCGGCGTCGAGCTCCGCGGTCGGACCCTGGGGATCGTCGGCCTGGGCAAGATCGGCCAGGCGATCGCCGCCCGTGCCCGGGCGATGGAGATGACCGTGCTTGGCACGGATCCGTTCGTGTCGGCCGAGCAGGCGGCCCACCACGGCGTCGAGCTGGTCGAGCTCGGCGCGCTCCTCGAGCGGTCCGATGCGATCACCCTCCACGTGCCCCTCGGGCGGGCGACCCGCGGTCTCATCGGGCCCAAGCAACTCGCCCGGATGAAGCCGACCGCGATCCTCCTCAACGTCGCCCGCGGCGGGATCGTGGACGAGGCCGCGGTCGCCGCGGCGCTCCAGGCCGGTCGTCTGGGCGGTGCCGGGATCGACGTGTTCGAGCACGAGCCCCCGACGGACTCACCACTGCTGGGCGCCCCGAACACCGTGCTCACGCCGCACCTCGGGGCGTCGACCGCCGAGGCCCAGGTCCTCGTCGCCGAGGAGGTCGCCGCCCAGATCCTCGACGTGCTCGACGGCCGGCCGGCCCGCTACGCGGTGAACGCCCCGTTGCTGACGCCCGAGACGGCCCGCGCGATCGCCCCGTATCTCCCGCTGGCCGAGCTTCTCGGGCGGTTCTTCGCCCAGTTCGCCCGGTCCGGGGTCAAGACGCTGACGCTGGAGGTCGCCGGTGAGCTGGCCGCGTTCGATGTCGGCCCGCTGACGGCGGCCGTCCTGCGCGGGCTGCTCGAGACCGCGACCACCGAGCGGGTCAACCTCGTCAACGCCGGAGCGCTGGCCAAGGCGCGCGGGATCACCGTGGTCGAGCGCAAGACGCCCGAGGCCGGCCAGTTCGCGTCGCTGCTCACGCTGTCGGGCGACGCCCACGGCGCGACCACGACGGTCGGCGGGACCGTGGCGGCCGGCGAGCCGCGGCTCGTCCGGATCGACGAGTACTGGCTCGACATGGTCCCGGCCTCGACGATGCTCGTGACCCGCCACCACGACCGGCCCGGGACGATGGGCCGTATCGGGGTGATGCTCGGTGAGGCCGACGTCAACATCAGTGCGATGCACCTGGCCAGGTCCGCGCCGCGGGCCGATGCCGTCATGGTCCTGGCCGTCGACGAGGATGTCCCGGCCGACGTGGTCGAGGCGATCCGCGCGTTCGAGGCCGTGATGGACGTGTGGACGATCCGGCTCGGAGCCGAGCGCTGACCGCCGCCGGACCGCTGGCGATCCCCGATGGGCTGGCGGGCAGCCTCGTCCTCCTCCGCCACGGCGAGTCGATGGCGATCGTCGAGGGCCGCTTCCAGGGCCGGACGGAGACCCCACTCTCCCCGCTGGGCCGGCGTCAGGCCGAGCTCGCCGGCGCCCGGCTGGCCGATCCGATCGGTCCGCCGCGGATCCCGGTCCCGGCCCGTCCCCCGCTCGGGATCGTCCACTCGCCCCTCGGCCGCGCGGCGGAGACGGCGACGGCGGCGTGGTCAGCGCTCGGGCGCGTCCATGGTCCGGAGTCGGTCCCCGCGCTGGCGCCCGACCCGGGCCTGCTCGAGATCGCCCAGGGCGAGTGGGAGGGGCTCCATCGGGACGATGTCGTCGGTCGCTACCCCGACGAGCTCGAGGCCTGGCGGGTGCGGCCTGCCGAAGCCCACGCACCCGGCGGCGAGGCCCTGAGCGATGCGTCGGTCCGTGTCCGGGTCACACTCCAGCGGGTCATCGACGGGCTCGCCGGGGCCGTCCCCGGGACAGGCCCGGACCGGACGAGCGTCGGTGGCTACCCGGCCGGCCACGGCGCCGACGCGCCCTGGAGCCTGATCGTGGGCCATGACGGCATCTTCAAGGTCGCGCTCATCGCGCTGCTCGACCTGCCGCTCGAGCGGTTCTGGTCGTTCCCGTGGAGCCTCACCGGGATCAGCGTCGTCGAGCTGGTGTCCGGGCGGGCGATCCTCCGGGCCCACAACCTGACAGACCACCTGGGGCCGCTCCAGGCGAGTGGCGACCAGCTCGCGATCGCGGCCGCGGAGACGCGCAGCGAGAACGAGGCTGCCGCTCGCGAGCGGACCGGGACGCTCTAGCCCCGAGCGACCTCCGTCAGCGCTTCCCTGCGCGCCGTTCGCGCCGCTCGCGACGACGGAAGACGAGGGCCAGCAGGGCGACCCGCAGCCGGCGCTGGGCGTCGCGGAGCGATCGGAGTCGATCGTCGCCGAGCTCGCCGCGCCCATAGGCCACTTCGACCTTCGCGCGGGCGACCGTCTGGAGGTCCGGTCGAGCGCTCGGGAGGACCTCGCCGAGCGAGCTCGTGTACTCGAAGACCGTCTGGCTCGGGCGCGGTGCGAAGCCGAGGCGACGGGCCAGTCCGACGACGCTCCGCCAGACCACCTCCGGCTCCGAGGCGCTGCGCGGTCCGCGCTGCCAGGCGAGGAACGCCAGCCCGACGACGATGACCGCCAGGAGGAGGCCCACGATGATGAGCGTGCCCCCACCGACGCCACCCCGGCCGTCCGTTGTGCCGGCCGCACCGGTGTTCGATGTCGGTCGGATGCTCCGCCGCGGGTCGCCGGGATCCGCGGGCAGCGATGCGCGCGGCGTCGCGGGCGCCGCGGACACGGCCGGTCCGGGTGGCAGCGGCACGTCGTGGCGGACGGAGCCGCCGGTGGGATCGAACGGGTACCAGCCATAGCCGGGGAAGTAGACCTCGACCCAGGCGTGCGAGGCGCTCCGCAGCACCGTCTCGTTGTCGTTGCGGTCGCGCTCACTCGGGAGGAAGCCTTCGGCCAGCCGGGCCGGGACGCCGTTCATCCGGAGGAGGAGCGCCATCGTGCTCGCGTAGTACTCGCAGTAGCCGCGCTTGCTCCAGGCGAAGCAGTCGACGATGAGGCGCGAGCCACAGTCGACGTTCGTGACGTCGGCCGAGTACGTGAACCCGCCCTCGTAGATCAGGTAGTCGACGATCGCCCGCGACAGGTCGTACGGGTTCTTCTCGACGCCCGGGTGCTTCGCGAGGATCGCCGTCTCGAGCGCCTTCGTGTCCGCCCCGGCGAGTGCGGGGTCGTAGCCGGTGTACAGGTCGCGGATGCCGGCCGGATAGTTCGTGCCGGCGACCTTGAGCCGGTTGGCCGTCAGCCCGTTCGTCTTGTCGACCTCGTAGTCGACGAACACGCTGGCCGTGACGTCGTACTCCTTCGCGTCGGCCGACAGCCCGGCGAAGAACGTGGGGCCGTCCGCGACCTTGTCGACCGAGGTGACCCGCGAGTCGACGCTCACCGAGGTCGGCGTATCGGGCGAGAAGACCGCCCGCGGGTCGTACTGGTCGAACTCGCGGACGCCGAACGTCACGTCGTGCCGCGCGGCGAAGGTCGTCGGGTCGTCGGCACCGAGCGGGAGGGCCGCTTCGGCCGTCACGTTCGCCTCCGACGGCTGCGACCAGCTCCAGCGCCGGCCGTCGAACTGGTCGTAGACGACGGCCCGCCAGTAATAGCGACCGTCATCCGGGACGTGGATGACCATCACAGGGTCGTTGCTCGTGGACCACTTCCCAGTGATCGTCGCGGTGCCCGAGAAGTCGACGACCGGGATCCGGGTCCCCTGCCCCCCGCCGGGGAAGATCCGCTGGAACTCGCGCCCGACGTCGATGAGTCGCTGGTCGACACCCTTCCAGAGCGGCGCCAGCGGGTTCGATGACGCCGCCGTCGTCAGGATGAGCGCGATGATCACGGCGCTGCCGACGAAGATCGTCCCGCCGCGCAGGTACAGACCGCCGAGCGCGGCCGCATCGCCGATCCGGTGGCGCATCCACAGGATCCGCTCGTCGTAGGCGTGGAATCGGATCAGCAGGAAGAGCGCCGCGAGGCTGTAGATCACGAGGTACGTCAGCTGGTCGCGCGGGGTGAGCGCCATGTTGGCGACGAGCCCGACGCCGATCACGATCACGGCATTGAGCGGCCGGCGATGGTGGAACGTCACGTAGCCGGCGTACTGTCCGGTCGCCCACATGATCAGGCCGAGCACGAGCAGGAAGTGGCCGACCTGGATCGTGAACGGCAGGTTCCGGACGGTCAGATCGAACCAGGCGTCGATGCACGACGCGGCGGTCGCCTGGAACCAGTCGACGGGTCCGCCACCCTTGACGAGCCGCTGGCCGACCACCATCGGCACGATCAGCGCTGCGAACATCGCGCCGAGCAGGTGGGCGAGCCAGCGCGACCAGCCGACCTTCGCGCTCAGGAAGCCCCAGCCCAGGCCGAGGGCGATCAGCCACGGCAGGAAGTCGGTCAGGCCGCGCGGCCCGATGACCCAGCTCGCGTCGTCGACCGACCAGGCCAGCGTCAGGCAGAGCAGGAGGACGAGCCCGACGGCGACCCAGCCCTCGGCGGGCGCCAGCGGGATCCGCCGGCGGACCGATGGCTCGGAGCGGAGCGAATCGAACGTCGTCGCGGTCATCGGCTAGCCTGCCAGCTGCTCACCGAGAGGCACCCCGGCGGCGATCCGGTAGGTCCGCAGGTCGTGCTCGGCCAGGGCGTGCCGGAGGGCCCGGAGGTCGGCGTCGCCCTGGGCAGCCGGGTCGACCGACTCACCGTGTCCCGGGGCACGGTAGCGGTTGGCCGAGGCCACCCCGGCACTCGACGCGTCGATCGACAGGACGACACAGGCGACGCCTCGGCTGCGGAGCCCCGTCAACGGCCGGATCCAGCCCCGGTCGAGCGAGGCGGTGATGATCACCGCGGTCATCCCCCGACGGAGCCGGGCAAGACCCGTGACGAGACCCTCGGTCAGGCTCGAGGTGCCGTCGGCATCGACCGCCGCGAGGAGCTGCATGATCTTCAGATGCTGGCGGCCCCCACGGTCGGCGGGCAGGACCGACATACGGTGGCCGAACACGGTCAGCCCCACGGCCCGGTTCTCCGTCAGCGACCGGTCGGCGATCGACGCCGCGGCCCGGATCGCGATCTCGGTCGATGACTCCTCGCCGGTCCCGGCCTGCACTCGGCGATCGAGGTCGAGGAAGATCCAGACGTCGGCGGTCTGCTCGAGGTCGAACTCCTTGACCTGGATCTCGTTGTGGCGGGCGGTCGACTTCCAGTGGATCCGGTTCATGCTGTCGCCCGGGGCGTATGGCCGGACGGTGGTCGCCAGCGGGCTGGTCTGCAGGGTCCGCTCGGGAGCGGCGTGGCTGCCCTCGAGGTTCGCCGACGGCAGGCGCCACAGCGGCAGCCGGTCGATGCGCGGGTAGACGATCAGCGTCACGGCCTGGCCGACCGTCGCCGACGCCTCGAAGAAGCCGAAGGGATCGCCCGTCCGGACCTGGAGGGGCTCGATCCGGAAGTGCCCCCGGCGGGTCAGTGGGACCTTGGCGATCCAGCTCCGCTCACCGCGGTGGCCGAGCGAGATCGCCCGGCCCGGGATCGCCACGGGCAGGCTCGTCGGGTTGTGGACCTCGAGCCACGGCTTCGGCAGGCGCCCGGCGTTGCGCAGTGTGTACGTCACCCGGAGCTGATCGCCGACATGGCCCTGGAGCTGGCCGACCGCGTAGCCGGCCTCGAGATCCGACAGACCGAGCCGCGTCAGCACGTAGCTCCCGCCACCGACGAGGAGGGCGAGGTAGAGCAGGTAGAACAGGAATGGCAGGGCCGTCGAGAACGCAGCGACGACGAGGACGATGGCAAGGACCAGGAACTCGATGCGGCGGATCATGGCCGCGGCCGTCCCGTGGCGCCGGTCAGCGCCGCGAGCCTCGCTCGCCGACCGCCTCGGGTGGGCTGGCGGAGATCGACCGCGGACCCCCGACGGTCGCCCGGACCGGCTCGACCGGGAGCGTCTCGAGCAGCTCGCGGATGACCTGGCCGGGCTGGACGTCGTGGATCGTCGAGCTCGTCTTGATGATCAGCCGGTGGGCCAGCGCCGGCTCCGCGAGCAGCTTCACGTCGTCCGGGATCACGTAGTCGCGGCCGACCAGACCGGCCAGCGCCTGGCTCGCACGGTACAGCGCGATCGAGCCGCGCGGCGACGCACCGAGGTAGACGTCGGGATGGTTCCGGGTCCCGTTCACGAGCCGGACGATGTAGTCGCTGATGGACGACTCGACGTGGACCTCGCGGATCGCCGCCTGCATCTCGCGGAGCTCCTCGAGACCGACGACCTCGTCGAGGTCGTCCAGCGGGTGGGTCCGCTTCTGCTCGTCGAGGATGACGATCTCGTCGATGGGCTGCGGATAGCCCATCCGGATCCGGAGCATGAACCGGTCGAGCTGCGCCTCGGGCAGGGCGAACGTGCCCTCGTACTCGATCGGGTTCTGGGTCGCGATGACGAGGAACGGGTCCGGCATCTGGTGGGTGACGCCGTCGATCGTGGCCTGCCGTTCGTCCATGCACTCGAGCAGGCTCGACTGGGTCTTCGGCGTGGCCCGGTTGATCTCGTCGGCCAGGACGACCTGGGCCATGATCGGGCCGGGTCGGAACTCGAACTCGCGGGTCTTCTGATTGTAGATCGACAGGCCGGTCACGTCGGACGGCAGCAGGTCCGGCGTGAACTGGATGCGCCGGAACGAGCACCCGAGGCTGCGCGCCAGTGCCTTGGCGAGGACGGTCTTGCCGGTCCCTGGGACGTCCTCGATGAGCAGGTGGCCGCGACACATCAGGGCGACGAGCGCGAGGCGGACCTCGCCGTGCTTGCCGACGATCACGCGTTCGACGTTGGCGACGACCTTCTCGCCGGTCTCCTGGATCTTCGTCGTCATCGTTCTCCCTCGAGGGGTGGCCCTCGCCGACGGTGCCTCCGCGGCATGGGTGCTGGTGGAGCGGCATGGCGGCACGGGCGGAGCGGCCCGGGGGTGTCGACAGATAGTACGTCCGGGACGCCGAACAGGTTCGCGCTGCGACACGGCCGATGCTGCCCGACCGTCGTCACTCGAGCGTTGTCGGCGACGGACCGCGTCAGCGCCGGAAGAGCGACACCGCGCCGACCCACAGGGTCATGAGGCAGCCGATGGCGCCCATCACCCCGAGGAACGGCTCGCCGCCGGCGAACGAACCCAGCGACAGGACGACGAAGAGCGCGCTCATGACCAGGGCGATGCCGGCGAGGCCGAGGCGCTCGACAAGGGGTCGGCCAGGTTCACGATCGTCGGTCACGTCATTGTCCCGTCGCGGCGAGATAGCGAGCCATGAGCTTGCCGGCGATCGGCGACGCTCGCGATGCGCCGGTCCCACCCGACTCGACGAGGACCGCGATCGCGACCTTCGGGTCGTTCGCCGGCGCGAACCCGATGAACCACGAGTGCGGCTTGGCCGACCCGTCGAGCTGGGCGGTGCCGCTCTTGCCGGCCGTGATGACGCCTGGCACCTTCGCCCCAGCGGTGAACAGGCGCCCGTGGTCGCCTTCGACCGCGCTGACCATCGCCGCGTTGATCTGGGCGGCGATCTCGGACGAGACGACCTGGCGCCAGATCTCCGGCTCGATCGTCGTGTCGCGGTCCTGGCCCGACAGCCGGGTCACGAGATGCGGCCGCATGAGGGTCCCGCGGTTCGCCACGGTCGCGGCGACGAGGGCCATCTGGAGCGGGGTCGCGAGCGTCTCGCCCTGGCCGTAGGCGGCGTTCGCAAGCTCGACGTCGTCGGCGAAGCCCCCGCCGAACGAACCGCCGCCGTTGGTGACCTGGCTGGTCGCGGTCGGCAGGTCGAACGGGATCGGCGCGCCGAAGCCGAGCCGCGCAGCCCACGACGCGAGCCCATCGCCGCCCGTGTCGAGCCCGGCGAGGGCGAAGTAGATGTTGCACGAGACCTCGACGGCCTCACGGAACGCGAGAGCACGCGACCCGGTGAACGGATGGTGACCATCGCGGATGCGAAAGCCGGACACGAGCAGGCCGTCCTTCTCGGCCGGTGGCTGGCGCGCGTAGCGGGTGGTCGGCGTGATCGCGCCAGATCCGAGCGCCGCGATCGCGGTCACGATCTTGAACACGGAGCCCGGGACGTAGCGGCCCTGGATCGCCCGGTCGAGGAGCGGCTTGGCCGGGTCGGCGGTCACGGCGGCGAACGCCTTGCGGGCCGTGTCGGGATCGGCGATCGCGCTCGCGTCGTAGGTCGGCGTCGAGGCCATCGCGAGGACCTCGCCGGAGCGGGGGTCGAGCATGACCACCGCGCCCCGGTCGTCGCCGAGCAGGCGGACGGCCTCCTTCTGCAGGTCGAGCGACAGGCTCAGCGTCAGGTTCTGTGGCCGATATCGGTCGGCCGTGAACTTGGCGAGGAGCTGGTCCATCGGATCCGGCGCCCGGATCCCGGTCAGCTCGGCGTCGTAGGCGCGCTCCAGGCCGGCCGTCCCGTAGATCCGCGACGCATAGCCGACGAGCGGTGCCACCGCCTTGCTCGGATAGACCCGATACGGCTCGCCGTTGGCGTCGCGCTTCGACGAGGCGAGGACATGGCCGTCCCGATCCCGGATCTGGCCTCGGACGACGTTCCGTGCGGCCGCGATGAGGAGCGGGTCATCAGGACGTCCGACGAGATCGGCCGAGCGGACCACCTGCCAGTAACCGGCGGTCGCGGCGAGGACCGCGAACGCCACGAGCAGGACGACGCCGAGCCGGACGACGCCCCGGCCGATCGGCGTCGCCCGTGCCGGTCCCGAGCGAGCCGGCGTCATGACGCGCTCCCAGCGGCGTATCGGGGCTCGTCCGCGGCGCTCCGCCGGCGCGTCACGCGGCGCTCCGTCGGAGCAGTCGATCGATCCGGCTCCGGCTCTGACGCGGCGGGGGTGGAGGCTCGACGCCGCGGTCGGAGAGCGCCAGGAGCAGCCCCACGACGACCGCGTTCGCCAGGAGCGACGATCCCCCGTAGCTGATGAACGGCAGCGTGATCCCGGTCAGTGGGATGAGCTTGAGGTTGCCGGCCGCGATGATGAACGCCTGGACGCCGACGATCAGCGCGAGGCCCGTCGCCAGCAGCGCCCGGAAGTCGTCGGCGGCGGCGGCCGCGATCCGCAGACCACGCTCGATGATGACCAGGTAGATGCCCAGGATCGCCATGACCCCGATCAGCCCGAGCTCCTCGCCGAGCGCGGCAAGCGGGAAGTCGGTATGGATCGCCGGGATCGGTAGCCGGCCGCCGACGACCGGCAGACCACCGCCCAGGCCCGTCCCGAGCAGGCCTCCTCGGGCGAAGGCGATGAGCGCCTGGACCACCTGGTAGCCGGCCCCCGACGGATCGGCGAACGGGTCGCGCCAGACATCGACCCGGATCCTGACGTGCGGGAACAGCTCGTAGGCGAGGTAGCCGCCGACGCCGAGCAGGACGAGGCCGATCACGATGTAGCTCACCCGGCTGGTGGCCACGTAGACGAGTGCCAGGAACACGGTGAAGAACAGGAGGGCGGCACCCAGGTCGCGCTGGACGACGACGATCCCGAACGCGATCGCCCACATCACGATCATCGGCAGCAGATACGGCAGCGGTGGGAGCCGGAGCGGCCCGATCCGCGTGCTCACGTCGGCCAGCAGGGGCCGGAACTCGGACAGGTAGCCCGCCAGGAACACGACCAGGATGACCTTGAGCAGTTCCGTCGGCTGACCGCTGAACGGGCCGATCTGGATCGTGAGCAGCGCCCCGTTCGACTCCTTGCCGAAGACGAACGTCAGCGACAGGAGGGCGATCCCGGCCGCCGCCCAGGTGTACTTGTAGCGGCGGAGCCAGGTGTCCGACCGGACGACGATCGCCAGCACGGTGATGACGGTGATCGCGATCAGCAGCCAGACGAGCTGGACGCCGGCGAGCCCGAGCGCGTCGCCGAACGCCGAGCCCGCGAGGTCCTGCGGCAGCCGCTCCATGAGCAGCAGGCCGAGACCGCCGAGCATCCCCACGGCTGGCAGGAGGACCTGGTCCGTCCGTCGGCCGGCCAGGACCTGGGCCACATGGGCACCGAACAGGGCGAAGAGGTAGACGACGATCCGACCCGGTGGCGCCGGCAGCGCGACCAGGCCACCCCCCGCCGCCGCCGACCGCGTGGCCACGAGCGACATGGCACCGGCGAGCAGCGCCAACGCGACGAGCACGAGAAGGCCGAACTCGCGTCGCCGGAACCGTGGTCGGATCGTCCCGATCGCGAGGCGAGACGAGGAGGTCGTCGCGGCGGTCATCGGTCAGCCGGTCCGCTCGAGTCGGAATCGCACCCGGCCCACCTGGACCTCGTCGCCGAACGCGACCATGGCGAGGCCGTCGATGCGGGCGCCGTTCACGAATGTGCCGTTCGTGCTGTCGAGGTCCTCGAGATACCACGCCCGACCGCGGAACGACAGCACGGCCTGCTCGGTGCTGACGAACGGATCGTCGACGACCACGGTGTTGTTGACGTCCCGTCCGAGCGTCGCGACGGCGTCCAGCGGGAACGTCGCGCCGATCGCCGGCTCCTCGACCTCGGAGGCGACGACGATCAGGCGGCCGAGCGCGGTGACGGGCTCCCGCGCGGCCGAACGCAGGTCGCGCAGGAGGACCCGGACGACCCCGAACAGGAACAGGTACAGCAGGCCGAGGAAGAGGAAGCGGATCAGCCAGATCGTCGCGATGGTCGGATCCATCAATCCACCGCGACGGCCTCGACGACGAGGAGCGTGTCGCCGATCTCGATCCGGTCGCCGACGCCGAGGGCGACCTCCGCCACGCGCACACCGTTGACCCGGACCCCGTTCGTCGAGTCGAGATCGGCCAGGACGAGCATCCCGTGGCGAGCGCGCAGCCGGGCGTGGTGGCGGGACACCTTCGCGTCATCCAGGACCAGCCCGTTGTCGGCGGCGCGACCGATGGTCAGCAGCGAGCCGTCGATCCGGATGTCGTGCTGTCGGCCGTCGCGGCTCACGGCACGCAGCACGGCCGACGGGGCGCGGACCTCCGGGATCGCGAAGACCATCGTGTGGTCGCCGTCGACGGGCGCGGCCGCGATCCCGGCCGGCGCCTCGAACGACGCAACGACCTCGGACGTCGCCGGTCGGGACGTGCGGTTCGGGGACCAGCGCGACCGTCGGTCGGGTCGCCAGCGTGAAGCCGTGGCCGCGGGCATAGACCAGGGTCGCATCGGCGAGCTCGCCGGCGACCTGCTCGGCGAGCTCGCCGAGGGCATCCAGGTCGCCCGGATGGAGTTGGACGGTGTACAGGTCGGGGACCCAGACCCGATCGCCGGCCGCCCGACGCTCGCGCTCCATCGCACGCTCGATCCGGTGCTGCATCTGGATCGGCTGGACGTGGGTCCGGAAGAGGCGCGCGGAGGGTCGTTCGAGGAGGCGCTCGAGCAGTCGCTCGAGCCCCGTCAAGGGTGGCATGGTCGGCCGGAGTCTAGCAGGGGCAGGGGCTGGGGCCGGCCGGCGCCCCTGACCTTCGGGATGGCCCGGACGGTACCTGCGGCGGAGGGTCCGGGGCGGGTCCTGCGATATAATCTCGCCCCGATCGGAAGCGTTCGCGCCGATCCTGTTCGACCCCGCGCCGAGGGCAGCATGCCCGAGATCCTCACCGAATTGTTCTGCGAACGCTGTGGAACGCGCTATACGTTCGAGGCCGCCGAGCCGAAGGGCAAGCGCCTCGGCAAGTTCAAGGTCCTCTCGAAGGGCTTCGTCAACTTCGTCTCCAACGATCAGACGTCGTTCGACGAGGCGTTCGCCGAGGCCCGCAGCGACGAGCAGCGCGAGCTCACGAACCAGCAGCTGGACGCCTTCCATCAGACGTTCCAGTTCTGCATGTCGTGCCGCCAGTACACCTGCGCGAACTGCTGGAACGAGGTCGAGAGTCGCTGCCTGAGCTGCGCGCCCCACCTCGGCACGGACGTCCTCGACGCGCCGTTCCGGACCAGCGATCCACTCGCCCGGATCTTCGGTGACACGCCAGCGGACGCACACGCAGCCAACGGCGTCGGGAACGGCAACGGCAATGGCGCGGTCGCCCCGTCGTCGATCGGACCAGCGGTCAGTCCCCCGGCCCCGGTCGAACCATCCGCCTGGCCATCCGCCGACCTGGTCGCGGAACCGGCGGCCGACGCCACTCCCCCGCTCGGTGCCGGTCCGACCGACGCTCCCCCGACGGCCTGGCCCTCGACCGAGCCCGGGATCGTCGTCGAGGGGACTCCGTCGCCGGCCGCGGCCCTGGCTCCGGCCATCCCCGACGATCGCGTCGCGGGTGCCATCGACGAGACGGTCGACGACGACGTCGCCCAGGCGGTCGCCGCCGCCGAGTCGGCGCGCCACGCGCACGACGCCGAGCCGGCCGCCGTTGACGGCGAGCTCGAGGCCGCGGCTGCGGCGCAGCGCCAGGCGGAGTTCGAAGCCGCGGCTGCGGCGCAGCGCCAGGCGGAGTTCGAAGCCGCAGCTCTGGCTGCCGAGGCCGAGCGTCAGCGCCAGGCAGAGTTCGAAGCCGCAGCTCTGGCTGCCGAGGCCGAGCGTCAGCGCCAGGCGGCTGCCGAGGCCGAGGCGCTCGCGGCCGAGGCGGAGCGTCAGCGACAGGCGGAAGCTGCTGCCGAGACGGAGCGTCAGCGCCAGGCGGCCGCCGCAGCGGCCGCGGCCCTCGCCCTGCACGCCGCGGCGGAAACGGAACGAACGCTCCAGGCCGAGGCGGACGCCGCGACCGAGGCCGAACGCCAGCGGACGGCCCAGGCCCAGGCCGAGGCCGCCGAGGCCGAACGCCAGCGCGCGGCCCAGGCCGAGGCGGATCGACTCGCCCTCGCCGCGATCGAGGCGGAGCGGCTGCGCGAGGCCCAGGCCGAGGCGGACCAGCAGGCCCTGGCCGCCATCGAGGCCGAGCGACGTCAGCAGGCCGACGCGCAGGCCGAGCGCGAGCGCGTCGCTCGCGAGGACGAGGACAAACGACGTCAGGCCGAGGCTGCCGCAGCGGCTGCAGCCGCCCAGACGAGCAACCTGCTCGACCGCTTCCGTCCCGGCCAGGAGCCGAGCGGCGGCGCGAACGGCGTCGACATCGCGGCGAGTGCGCCGATCGTCCCGCCGGCCGTCCCCGACGAC
Organism: uncultured Chloroflexia bacterium; assembly: GCA_963783135.1. Classification (GTDB taxonomy): domain Bacteria; phylum Chloroflexota; class Limnocylindria; order Limnocylindrales; family CSP1-4; genus Chersky-267. The sequence goes on from CAWAMH010000007.1 coordinate 851,783, forward strand.
CGCGTGATGACCCCGACCTGGCAGATCGTCGCGCCCGAGCCGACGGGCGACCCAGCAGCCGCGCCGGAGCCTGGCCTGCTCGACGTCCCGCCGGCGATCCTGGCCCCCCAGCCACCGCTCCCGACCGCACCGTCGAACGGCGTCGCCGCGGGTGGCAACGGGACCGGACCGTCATCGAACGGAGCCACGCCCGGCTGGCCGAGTCCGGCGACCACGCCACCGCCGCAGTGGCCGATGCCCACGGCGGAGGCACCCGTCTGGCCGACGCAGCCCGTCCAGGGCGCCGACGCGATGTGGGCTGCCTCGAGCCAGGACGTCGTCAGCCGCGAGGGTTCGGGTGTCCAGTCGTGCGTCGGCTGTGGCCTGGCCCTGTCGTCGAGCGCCCGGTTCTGCCGGCGCTGCGGGACCCCGCAGCACTGATCCCGGCCCGCGCCGGACCGCGGGCGGACCGATACGCCGACCGCGGAGCCGGTCGGCGCCGCTGACGCGACCGCTACTCGGACCGCCCCACCGTCCGCCGGTGGACCCAGGCAGCCCCGACCAGGATCGCCTGGGCGACGTACGACAGCCAGATCATCGCTGCGAAGACGGCCACGAACGCGCCGTAGACCCGAAGCGACCCAACGAACCAGGGCGTGATCAGCGCGAAGATGCCGGTGAGGATCGCGATCGCCAGTCCGATGGCGAATGCCGGGACCCCGATCGCGCCCCACGGCGGTGACGGGCTCGGGACGATCCGGAAGACCACCGCGATCGCGACCGAGAAGATCAGGATGCTCCCGATGGCCGAGCCGACCGTCGAGGTGAGGACCGCGACGACCTGGCCGAGGATCGGATAGCCGGCCTCGAGATCCTCGATGATCGGACCGAGGTAGACGACCGCCAGCACCGCCCCGATGAGCACGCCGACCGACAAGACCCCGCGCAGCCCGCGTTGGAAGGGGTCGCGCGGGATGCTGCCCCGGAAGATGCGGGCGATCGCGTCGTCGAGCGACTGATAGAACCGGCTCGAGCCCCAGACGAGGCCGATGAGTCCGAGCACCGAGAAGGTCATCGCTCCGGCACTGACCTGGGCCAGGGCGTCCTCGAAGAACTGTTGGAGGGGTGGGAATTGTTCGGCGAAGCCGGCCACCACCCCCTGGAGCCGGACGGGGTCGTCGTTCAGGATCAGGCCGAGGAGGGAGACCAGCAGCAGGATCGCCGGCAGGATCGCGAACAGGGAGTTGAACGCCACTCCGGACGCCAGGAGCCCGCCTCCGGCGGCGCTGTAGTCGTCGAGGATCGGGATGAGCCAGCGGGCCGGCGGCAGCGCCAGTCCCCAGGCCACGATCCGCCCGATGAAGTCGGTCGGCGAGCTGCGCGGCTTGGAAGTCACCCGGTCCAGTCTTCGAACAGACCGGGCTGGAGCCGATCGGCCCGGACCGTCCGCGGCGCGGCGATCAGCGCCCGGACCTGACCGCGTTTGACGTAGCGGCGGCCGCCCAGCTTGATGCTCTGGAGCCGACCGGAGCGCGCCCAGCCGCCGATCGTCGCCGGCTTGAAGTGGACGTTGGCAGCTTGGAGGATCTCGGCCGCCTCAGCCAGCGTGATCCAGTCGGTCGCCGCTCCGGCCATCTCAGTCCCCGCCCGAGCTCGTCGACTTCGTGGCCGACGCTTTCGAGCCGGTCGCGCTGCTCGGCGCCGGTTCGCTCTTGGACGGTCGGTCACTCGGCGTGCCGGCGCGGTCGCCGCTCGACGATCCACCGCTGCTCGACGAGCTGTCGCCGCCGGACGAGCCGTCGCCGCCGGACGAGCTGTCGCCGCTGGACGATCCTTCGCCGCCGGCCGCCTTGGCCGCGGCCTTGGTCGAGGCCGCCGCGCCACGATCCTTCTTCGCCCAGCCCGAGCCCTTGAAGTGGACCGGCGGGGCCACGATGGCCTTGCGCATCGGGCTGCCGCAGACGGGGCAGGCCTCCGGACCTTGACCGTCGATCCCGTGGACGACCTCGACCCGATGCCCGCAGACGGTGCAGACGTAGTCGTAGGTGGGCACGGGACCGGTCGTCCTCCTCCGGTGGGTTCGGGCCTTCAGCCCGCTCGGCGAGCGCTCAGCCGCGGAGCAGGCGCATCCCGCACTTCGGGCAGTAGAACGCCCGCTCGTGGGCGGACGCGAAGCCGCAGTGGGCGCAGACGAGGCCGCCGCGACCCGCAGCCGGGACGGGCCGTTCGATCTGGGTGACGCCCATCGCGTACTGGTTCGCCAGGATGTTCGTGAAGATCCCGGCCAGGATCCGGGCACCGAGCCGGTCGGTGTCGCCGCGGACGCCCTTGCCGCCCCAGCCGACGACGGCGCGGACGATCATGTCCCCGGTCGCCTCATCCCAGTGGCTTGCGACGCCGCCCACGATGGCGCTGTACTCGGGATAGCCCGACGTATCGATCTCGCCATCCAGGAGCGAGCCGACGAACGTGTCGAATGCGAGGTCGATCGCGTCGATCGACTCGAGGACGACGAGCGCGTGGCGGGTGATCGGCGAGTGGACGTGGTGGGCGTTCAGCCACTGCATCGCCTCGGACGGTCGGACGATCGTCGGCGTCGCCTGGCTGAACTCGATCGGCAGCGGCTGCACGACCTCGATCTCGCTCTTTGCCAGCCCGACGAGCATCGAGGGCAGCTCATCGAGCGCACGCGGGCCGGACTTGAACCGGACGCCTTCGCTGCTCTTGCCGGCGTAGTACAGCTTGAGGATGTAGTCCTGGGCGGACACCTCCTCCGGGATCGGCGCCGCCGCAGGATCGGGCTGGGCGGGCTCCCCCGACTTTCGCTTCAGGAATTCGAGCGGCACGAGCGGGACCCCTGTGAAGGACGGGACTCGTCGTATGGTAGCAGCGGAGACCGCCCGGCTCGATAGACTTGACGGGTGTCGACCGTCGACCGGCCGCTCCGCCAGATCGTCCCGCCCGAGCGCGTCGTCATCCACGCGACGGATCTCGGCGGGGTCGCCGTCCTCAAGCACGGTGACCTGTACCTGCTGACCGACCCGTTCGGCGATGTCCACCGCGACTCGCGCGGCCTCGGGCTGTACCGCGGCGACACGAGGATCCTCGCCTGCTCGGTCCTCCGCGTCGACGGCGCCCGACCGACCCTGCTCCGGGGCGACATCGACGAGAACTATCGGAGCACGATCCAGCTCACCAACGCCGAGGTTCGTCACGACCCGGGCGACAAGATCGCCGCCGATCGGTCGCTCGCCCGGCAATCGTTCGGGTTCACCCGGTCGCGGGTCATCGGCGGCGCGTTGCGCGAGGATCTGACCGTCGCGAACTTCACCGAGCACCCCGAGTCGGTCGTGGTCGATCTGGCCCTCGGGGTCGACGCGGCGGACATCTTCGAGGTCCGCGGCTACGACCGGGCCGGGACGGGGCGCACGCTCGACGTCGTCGCCGGGTCGGATCGGGTCGCGTTCGGTCACCTCGGGCGCGACGCGATGCTCCGCCGGACGCAGGTCGCGTTCTCCGGCGCCGAGGTGATCCCGACGGATGAGCTGCCGGAGCGCGACCGCGTGCCGGGTTCGGCGTTGATCCTGCGCTGGCGACTCGACGTCGAGCCACGTGGCAAGGTCGAGGTCGGCTGGACGATCTGGGCCGACGAGTGGCCGGCCGAGGCGACGGCCGGGCCGGAGCCATCGAGCGTCGGCCTGGATCCAGGCCCGCCGCCGGTCGTCGACGAGGCCGAGGGTGCCGCGGCCTACGACGCCTGGCGGACCGGCATGGCCAAGGTCGAATCCGACAACGAGCTCTTCGACCGGCTCATCGAACGGAGCATGGCCGACCTTCGGCTGCTGCTCAACGACGGCCCGCGGACTGGCGAGCGCTACCTCGCCGCCGGGGTGCCCTGGTTCGCCACCCTGTTCGGTCGCGACGCGATCATCGGCGCCTACGAGTCGATCGCGTTCCGACCCGATCTCGCGGTCGCCACGCTCGAGGTCCTCGCCGCGCGCCAGGCGGTGGTCGACGACCCGTCGACCGACGCCGAGCCGGGCAAGATCCTCCACGAGGTCCGGACCGGCGAGATGGCCCGCACGGGCGAGCTCCCGTTCGCGACCTACTACGGCAGCGTCGATTCGACCCCGCTGTGGCTCATCCTGCTCGGCGAGACCCACGATTGGACCGGCGACGACGCCCTCGTCGATCGACTCTGGCCGAACGCGCTCGCGGCCCTCGCCTGGATCGATCGGTCCGGCGACCTCGACGGCGACGGCTTCGTCGAGTACCGGCGACGCGCCCCGCTCGGGCTCATCAACCAGGGCTGGAAGGACTCGACCGACGCGATCCGCGACCGGGACGGCCGCCGTGCAGAGCCGCCGGTCGCACTGGCCGAGGTCCAGGGCTACGTCCACGACGCGAAGCGCCGGATGGCCCGGCTCGCACGGCGGCGCGCCGAGGGCGACCTGGCTGACCGGCTGGAGCGCGAGGCCGACGATCTGAAACGCCGGTTCGACGCGGCGTTCTGGGTGGCGGATCGCGGGTTCTATGCGATGGCCCTCGACAACGCCAAGCGGCCCATGGACGCGCTCGCCTCGAACGTGGGACAGGCCCTCTGGGGCGGGATCGTCGACAAGGGCCGGGCAGGCTCGGTCGTCGCCCGGCTCGGCGGACCCGAGCTCGATTCGGGCTGGGGCGTCCGGACGTACGGCGCCGGCCAGCCCGGCTACAACCCGCTCGGCTATCACACCGGCTCGGTCTGGCCCCACGACAACGCGCTGATCGTGGCCGGGATCAAGCGGTACGGCTACGACCTCGAGGCGGGTGCCCTCGCCGGTCGGATCTTCGAGGCCGCCCAGCGGTTCCCGGACCTGCGACTGCCGGAGCTGTACTGCGGCTTCGACCGGCACGACGTCGGCGTCCCGGTCCCCTACCCCGTCGCGTGCTCGCCACAGGCGTGGTCGGCGGCGTCGGCGCTGCTCCTCGTCCGGACGATGGTCGGGGCCCGGGCCAGCGCGGCGGACCGGACCCTCGAGCTCGTGCGCCCGCACCTGCCGACGTGGCTCGGCAAGCTGACCGTGACCGGCCTCCGGGTCGGGGACGCGTCGGTCGATCTCCTGTTCCATCGCTGGCGCGGGACGACGAGCGCGGAGGTCCTCCGGAAGACCGGGGACCTCGAGGTCACGATCCGGGTCTGACCCCGGCGGGATCGATCGGCAGGCCGACGGGCTCGCGCCCGGACCGATCGACGATCAGCGAGCGGTACAGCGCTTCGTACGCGTCGGCCATCCGGCCCGCCGAGAACCGATCCAGCACCGAGCTGCGGATCGCTCGCCGGTCGAGACCGGCGACCTCGTCGAGGCGCGCCGCGAGCGCTGCCGTCGAGTCGTCGACGACGCCATCGATGCCATCCCGGACGATCTCCGGGAGGCCGCCGACCCGGCGCGCGACGACCGGCGTGCCACAGGCGAGCGACTCGATCGCGACGAGCCCGAACGGCTCGGGCCAATCCCCCGGCATGAGCGTCGCGAAGCTCTCGGCGAACAGCCGGTCGCGGTCGGTCGGACCGACCTCGCCGATGAACTCCACGTCGGCCGTCCGGGTCGCCGGCCGGAAGACGTTCTCGAAGTAGTCGCGCTCCGAAGGGACCGTCGGTTCCTTGGCCGCGACCCGGAGGCGTCTCCCCGTCCGACGGGCGATCGCGATCGCCTCGACGGCGCCCTTCTCGGGTGCCATCCGGCCGACGAAGCACAGACCGTCGCCGGGACGCTCGCCGAACGGGGCGTGCTGGAGGCTCAGCCCGTCGGCCACGATCGACCATGCGACGTGGGGCTGGGCCGACGCCTGGGCCGCGCTGATCGCACACAGCCCGGCCGGCGGGTCGATCAGGAAGCGGTCTGCCCACGGCTTGTCGAGCCGGCCGTGGAACGTCGCGACGACCGGCGTCGGACTCTGCCTGGCGAGGACGATCCCGGCGAAGTCGAGATGCGCGTGGATGATGTCGAAGTCACCCGCGGCACGCAGCACGGCGTCGACGGTCGCGAGGAGGTACGGCCCGTCCTCGGCCGCCCGGCCGGACGGCCGCAGCGCGCGCTCCACCGTCGGGATGAGCGTGCCCAGGGTCGTCGAGTCGCCGCTGGCGAAGACGGTCACGTCATGACCGCGCCGGACCTGCTCGCGGACGAGCTCGTCGATGATCCGCTCGGTCCCACCGTAGCCCGGCGGCGGGACCGCCTCGAGCGGCGGTGCGATCTGGGCGATCCTGAGCGGACTGCGATCGGTCACGGGTCGAGTCTCGCACGTCGGGCCGGACCCGTCGACCGAGCCATCCGGCCCGGTCCGTGCGCGCGCGATCAGCCCGACAGTCGCTCGCGCAGGCGGTCGACCTGGGCGACCAGCTCGGCTTCACGCGCCCGGACGCCGTCGACCACCGCTGCCGGCGCCCGGCTCGTGAACGCGCCGTCGGCGAGTCGGGCCCGGGTCGCGGACAGGTGCCGGTCGGCTTCCGCCAGCTCGCGCTCGAGTCGCGTCCGCTCGGCGGCCCTGGCGCCGGCATCGGCCGGATCGGCCAGGATCCGCGCCTCGAGGTCGCCGGCGATGACCGCCAGCGAACCCGGCCGCTCCGTCCCGAGGAACGCCGCACGGTCGGCGTAGCGGACGATCGGTCGAAGACGGGCGAGCCGCTCGATCGCCGGTGCGAGCGCGTCGAACGTGGCATCGAGATCGGCCGGGACGAGGACCTCACCCGGCCGGGCCGCCCCGGGCGGGATCCCGGCGACCGAGCGGGCGTTCCGGATCTCCGTGACGAGCGACCGGAGCCGGTCGACGCCGGCCTCGGCGACCGGATCCCGGCCCACGGCCCAGCTGTCCGGATCCGGCCAGTCGGCGACGATCAGCAGCTCCGGGTCCTCTGGGGCGTGCGGCGTGGCCGGCCAGATCGCCTCGGTGAGGAACGGCAGGAACGGATGGAGCAGCCGGAGCAGCGTGTCGAGCGCCTCGACGAGTGTCCACCAGGTCGCCTGGCGCTCCGCCTCGGACAGCGAGGGATCGGCTAGCCGGACCTTGGCGAGCTCGAGCCCCCAGTCGCAGAACTCGCTCCAGGTCGTCTCGTACAGCAGCCGGGTCGCCTCGCCGAGGGCGAAGCCGTCCATGGCCCCGTCGACCCCGGCCACGGTGGCCGCGATGCGCGACCGCAGCCAGCGGTCGCCGGGACCGAGCTGCGCCGCATCGGGCGCCGTGCGCGGCGCATCGATCGGGATCGAGGCCGGCCGGGCCCCGAGCACGAACCGGGCGGCATTCCAGACCTTGTTCGCGAAGTTGCGCGCGTTCTCGAGCTTCTCGCGGCTGAGCTTCTGGTCGTTGCCGGGCGAGATCCCGTGGATCAGCGCGAAGCGGAGCGCGTCTGCGCCGGTGTCGTCGATCACCTCGAGCGGGTCGACGACGTTGCCGATCGTCTTGCTCATCTTGGCGCCGCTGCCGGCCCGGACCAGCCCGTGGAGGTAGACGGTCTCGAACGGCGCCTCATCGAGGAAGTGGATCCCGAGCATCATCATCCGGGCGACCCAGAAGAAGATGATGTCGTAGCCCGTCTCCATCACCGTGCCGGGATAGAAGCGACGCAGATCCGGCGTGTCGTCGGGCCAGCCGAGGGTCGAGAACGGCCACAAGCCGGAGCTGAACCACGTGTCGAAGATGTCGGGGTCCTGGACGAGCTCGGTCGCCGGTCGGCCGCACGTCTCGCAGGCCGGCGGGCCGGCCGGATCGTCGGTCACGCTGACATGTCCGTCCGGGCAGTACCAGGCCGGGATCCGATGGCCCCACCACAGCTGGCGGCTGACGTTCCAGTCGCGGATCTCGGTGAGCCAGTGCTCCCAGACCTTGACGAACCGGTCGGGCAGGATCCGCGTCCGGCCGCTCCGTGTCGCCTCGAGCGCGCGCGCCGCCAGCGGTGCCGTCCGGATGAACCACTGCGTCTTGAGCAACGGCTCGATGATGTCGTTCGATCGCTGACAGCGGCCGATGATCATCTCGTGCGGGACGGCAGCGACGAGATCCCCGCGCGCCTCGAGATCGGCCAGGATCCGGGCCCGGGCCGCGGCCCGGTCGAGACCCGCGTACGGACCGGCCGCGTCGTTCATCCGGGCTGCTTCGTCCATCACCGTGATCGACGGCAGGCCGTGGCGCCGGCCGGTAGCGTTGTCGTCGGGGTCGTGGGCCGGCGTGATCTTGACCGCCCCGGTCCCGAACTCCGGCTGGACGACCGGATCGGCGATGATCGGGACCGGCCGGTCGACGAACGGGATCAGCGCGGTCCGGCCGACGAGCGTGGCGTAGCGCGGATCGTCGGGGTGGACGGCGACCGCGACGTCGCCCAGGATCGTCTCGGGCCGGGTCGTGGCCACGTCGATCGTCACATCCGGGAGTGGCCGGCCGGCCGCGTCGACGAGGTGGTAGCGGACCGTCCAGAGCGTCCCGGTCTCCGGGGTCGGGATCACCTCGAGATCGCTGACCGACGTCCGGCAGCCCGGGCACCAGTTGACGAGGGCCTCGGTCCGGTACGCCAGCCCGTCGCGGTAGAGCCGGGTGAACGCGGTCCGGACGGCCCTCGACGAGACGTCGTCCATCGTGTAGCGCGTCCGGCTCCAGTCGAGCGACGAGCCGAACCGGCGGCTCTGGCGGAGGATCGTCTCGCGGGTCGTCGTGACGAACGCGATCATCCGCTCGAGATAGCGCTCGCGGCCGAGGCTCTCGCGGCTCTCGCCCTCGGCGGCGATGATCTTGTCGAGCACGAACTGGGCGCCGATCGAGGCATGGTCGAGGCCGGGCAACCAGAGCGTCGGCCGGCCGAGCATCCGCGCCCGACGGATCAGCACGTCCTCGATATCGGCCGTGAGGGCATGCCCGATGTGGAGGGCACCCGTGACGTTCGGCGGCGGTTGGACGATCACGTACGGGGGCTTCGACGGGTCGGCCCTGGAGCCGGCGCCGTCGGGCGCGAAGACATCCGCGGCGAGCCAGCGCTCGTAGATCGCGGTCTCGAACTCGGCCGGAAGGTAGGCCTTCGGCAGGCCGCCGCGGGCTCCGGTCGTGTCGTTCGTCATCGTCTGGGTCCTCACCGGGAATTGAACGCCCCGCTCGTCCAGCGGACGAACGGGGTCGTGGTACCACCTGCTGGTTCGAGACCGAGCGCTCGGCGGTCATCCCGTCGGCGGTCTCCCGGTCCCCTCGTGGCGCGCTAACGGACGCCGGCCGCACGACTCGCGAGTGACGTTCACGCCTGGGTCCGTCGCGCGGCTCGCACCGTCCCGCGCTCGCTGTGGGGCCCCTCGGGCGCTACTCCTCTCGGTCCTCGCCGTGAGGCCGCGACTGTAGCACGTCGTCGGGCGTGCCAGCGCCGGACTGCACGACCGCGGTCACGGGCCGGTCGTCGACGCAACGAGCCAGCGCACACCCAGCGGCGGGATGTCGATGGACTCGCGGACGGGGACCGGCCTGTCGGCAAGGAGGTCCACGAGATCACCGGACGTCCGCAGCCCCGCGACGCCGCGATCGACCGTTCGGTGGGTCTCCGAGAAGTTGTAGAGGGCCGTCAGGTCGCCGGCCCAGTGCCGACGAGCGAATGCGAGCACGCCTGGATCCCCGCTGTCGATGATGTCGAGTGGTGCGGCCGCGTGGAGCTGCGGGGTGCTCCGCCGGGTCGCGATCAGGTGACCGAGATCCGCGAAGACCCGGCCTGCGACCGTGTCCGGTCGGTGGCGGCGCTCGGCCACCAGCCAGTCCATGACCGGCCGGTGGAGCCAGCGGCTGTCGGTCCCGTGGATCGGGTCGTCCACGTAGGTCCAGTCATTGAGCAGACCCAGCTCGTCGCCCATGTACACGAGCGGGATGCCGTCCCAGGCCATGATCAGGGCGTGACCCAGGCGGATCCGGGCGATCGCCTGATCGATCCGCAGCGGATCGCCGGTCTCGAGCGCCGCCTCCAGTCCCGCCAGGCTCGCGAACGTGCCGCAGACCCGGCTATCGCCGGTGTCGGGCACATGGTTGAACAGCGCGCCGCGGGCGAAGGTCCCCGGAAAGGCGCCGGAGTAGAACGCCGACAGGAACGCCCGGTGGGCCGGGCCCGTCCAGCCCACCGTCGCGGCATCCTCCTCGGTGATCGCCCAACCGATGTCGTCGTGACAGCGGATGTACGTCGCCCAGGCCGTGGTCGAGGGCTTGCGCGGCAGGCTCCGCAGGACCTCGGTCATCAAACGCGCATCGCGCGCCGCCAGCGACGACCAGAACTGGACCATGAGGCTGTTGTGATAGGCCATGTCCGAGACCCGGCCGTGATGACGACCGACCCCGAGGTACGCCGGCAGGTCGTCCGGGGCGACGATCGCCTCGGCTTTGAAGATCACGGCCGGTGCCACGATCCGCGCGCTGGCGCGCAGGGCCTGAAGCAGATCGTGGACCTCCGGCTGGTTCTGGCTGTCGGTCCCGAGGCGTTTCCACATGAAGGCGACGGCGTCGAGCCGGAAGATCTCGACGCCGCGATTCGCGAGATCCAGCAGGCTGTCCGTCATCTCGATGAACACGGCCGGGTTCGACCAATCGAGGTCCCACTGGAAGCTGTTGAAGGTGGTCCAGACCCAGCGTCCGTCACCGAGCGGGCTGAAGTTGCCCGGCGCCAGCTCGGGGAACGCCTCGGGCAGGGTCCGCTCGTAGCGGTCGGGCAGCGTCCGGTCGGGGAAGATCCGGTACATCGCGACCGCTTCCGGATCCCCCGCGCGTGCCGCCACCGCCCAGTCGTGCTCGGCGGCCGTGTGGTTGAGCACCAGATCGATGCACATGCTCATCCGACGCGCTCGAAGCTCGGCGCAGAGCCGCTCGAGATCGTCGAGCGTGCCGAGTCTCGGATCCACGGCCCGATAGTCCGAGACCGCATAACCGCCATCCGTCTCTCCGTCGCGCGTCCGCAGCAACGGCATCAGGTGGAGGTAGCGGATGCCCAGCTCCTCGAGATAGTCGAGGTGGTCCCGGACCCGCGCGATCGACCCGGCGAACCGGGCTGGATAGCAGACATAGCCGACCATCGAAGGCTGCTGGAACCAGTCGGGGCTGAGGATCCGCTCGAGGTCCAGGGTCCGCAGGTCCGATCGTCGATCGCGATAGCGGTGGGCAAGAGTGACGATCAGCCGGTCGAGGGCTGTGGCAGCGTCCGACCTCGCCCCGTAGACCATGGTCCAGCTCTCGGCGAGATCCGGCCACCAGCGAGCCAGGCGCAGGGTGAATGCCTCGATGTCGCCTTCCGGGAGGCCGGAGAGGGCCTCGACCGCCAGCTCGGTGGCCCGGGTCAACGACACGGCGGTCGTCGACGGACTCGCGGAGCGCGAAGCTGGAACCGGTTCCATGGCCGGACATGGTTGGTCAGCCAGCTGACGACTGTCAAGACCCGTCCCTTCGCGGCTCGATCGGTCTCAGACGGCCGGTGGGGCGGTGGTCCGGCGGACGATGAGGCTGATCCCCTGGACCTCCCGCTCCACGACCATCGGTCCACCATCCAGGCTGACGAGGAGTCGCTGCGCCGCGCGCACGCCCGATTCGAACAGCGGCTGATGGATCGTGGTCAGACGCAGATAGTCCGCCAGATCCAGGTCGTCGTAGCCGGTGACCGAGAGGTCGTCGGGCACGGACAGGCCGAACGCGGTCGCCGCCTCGATGGCACCGGCCGCCTGGGTGTCGCTGGCGCACACGATCGCGGTCGGTGGCAAGCGCCGCGTGAGCATCCGATGGACCAGTTCCGATGCGCGACGACGCGAGTGAGCGCCCATGCCGATGAGACCCTCGGGTGCCGCGAGACGGGCGCCACTCATCGCCCGCCGGAACCCGCTGAGGCGCAGGCGACTGGAGGTGAAGGCCAACGGGGCGCGCGGGATGTCGCCGATGAACCCGATCCGCCGGTGGCCCAGGCCGATCAGGTGGTCCGTCGCAAGGCGCCCACCGAGCACGTCGTCGGCCACGACTCGCGGCAGCGCCCGATGGTGGGCGTCGAGCAGCACCGCGGGCAGCCCGGACCGCTGGATGAGCTCCAGCTCGCGAACGTGGGGCGACAGCGAGACGATGATCAGCCCGTCCACACGGACGGAGCGGCTCAGGTCGTGGAAGACGGCGTCCCGCCGCTCCAAGGTCTCGACGTTGAACACGATCAGGTCGTAGCCACCGGAGGCCAGCGCGAACTCGATCCCGCGTAGCCGCTCCACGGCGGACGGCCGGGTGAGGAATGGCAGGACCACGGCCACGGTCTGCGTCCGTCGCAAGCTGAGCCGTCGAGCGGTCGGACTCGGGACGAAGTCGAGCTCGCGGATCGCCGACAGGACCCGAGCACGCGTCACCGGGTCGACGTTGGTCCGCTGATTGAGGACGCGACTGACGGTTCCCCGACCGACACCGGCCAGGCGCGCGACGTCGCCGATCGTCACGCTCACGGGAGGTCGCGACGATGGACCGTCGTTCCTGCGGCACCCCGGCGGACCGCGCCGCACCGGCCGGTCATCAGTCGATCGGCAGGCCGTTCGCCCGTACCACGCTCGCGTACCACCGCGCACTGGCTTTCGGCAGCCGACGACCGGTGCCTGCTTCGACCGCATACAGGCCGAACCGCCGGGTGTAGCCCCACGCCCACTCGAAGTTGTCGAACAGCGTCCACACGAGGTAGCCGCGCACGTCGACCCCACGATCCAGTGCGACACCAAGCGCCTCGACATGCGCCCGGAGATAGTCGATCCGCTCGCGATCGTCGACGACTCCGGCCGGATCGGCTCGGTCATCGATGGCGCAACCGTTCTCGGTGATCATCATCGCCAGTCCGGGGTAGCGGGCGTCGAGATCGGTCAGGACGGTCGTCAGACCCGACGGAGCGATCCCCCAGCCCATCGCGGTGCGGCCCCAGCCCGGGTCGGGTCGGGGTTCCGAGTGGGCCTTGAGCAGGGAGCCATCGACGTCGAACGAGATCGTCTCGGCGTCGTAGTAGTTCACCCCGAGCAGGTCGATGGGCTGGTGGATGGTCTCGAGGTCCCCGGGTTGGATCGTCGGCGCGTGCCGGCCGATCCAGGTCATGAGGGCCTCGGGATACCGACCGTGCGCGATCGGGTCCAGGAAGAGCTCGACCGAGTTGGCCCACACGCGATCGCGTGCGCTTCGGTCGGCATCGTCGTCGCTGGCGGACACGTACCGCTGGGGATTGAGGGCGATGCCGATCCGTCCCGTGGCCCCGCTCGCGCGGAACGCCTGGACCGCCAGCCCATGGGACACCAGGAGATGATGAGCGACCTGGTAACCCGCCGACCAGTCGCAGCCGCCGGGCGCGTGGTGCCCGGTCGCATGGCCGAGGAAGGCCTGGCACCACGGCTCGTTGTGCGTGAACCACGTCGAGACCCGGTCGCCGAGTCGGTCGAACATGATGGCGGCGTAGTCCGCGAAGGCTCCGACCGTGGCGCGGTCGCGCCAGCCGCCCGACGCCTCGAGCGCGGCGGGCAGGTCCCAATGGTTGAGGGTGGCGACCGGAGCGATCCCCGCCGCGAGGAGTTCATCGACGAGTCGGTCGTAGAAATCGAGACCCGCTTCGTTGACGGGCCCCTTCCCGGTCGGGAGGATCCTCGGCCAGGCGATCGAGAAGCGATAGGCGCCCAGCCCGAGCGAGCGCATCAGCGCGACGTCGTCGGGCATCCGGTGATAGTGGTCGCAGGCGACGTCGCCGCTCGACCCGTCCGCGATGCGGTATGGCAGGCGCGCGAACGCGTCCCAGACGCTCATGCCCCGGCCGTCCTCGTCCCAGGCGCCCTCGATCTGGTACGCGGACGTGGCCACCCCCCAGAGGAAGCCCGCGGGGAAGGACACGTCGCCTACCCCTTCACGGAGCCGGCCAGCAGCCCGCGGACGAAGTAGCGCTGGAGCGAGAAGAACACCAGCAGCGGCAGCAGCATCGAGACGAACGCACCGGCGGTGAGCAGGTGCCAGTCGTCACCCCGCGACCCGACGATCTCGGCGAGGCGCTGGTGACCACCTGGGTGTCGGGCTTGGTGCCGATGAAGATGAGCGCCACGAGGTAGTCGTTCCAGACCCACAGGAACTGGAAGATCGCGAACGCGGCCAGGGCCGGGATCGACAGCGGCATGATCAGCCGCCAGAAGGTCTGGAAATGCGAGGCGCCGTCGATGAACGCCGACTCCATGATGTCGCGCGGCAGCTCGGCGATGTAGTTGTAGAGCAGGATAGATCGCCAGCGGCAGGCCGAACCCGGTATGGGCCAGCCAGACCGCGAGGTAGGTCCCGTTCAGGCCGAGCCGCGACGTAGTCGCGCAGGATCGGCACCAGCGCGATCTGGAGCGGCACCACCAGCAGCGCCACGACCAGCATGAACAGCACCGCGCGACCCGGGAAGCGCATCCAGGCGAACCCGTAGGCGGCGAAGGCGGCGATCAGGATCGGGATCAGGGTCGACGGGATCGCCACGATCAGGCTGTTGAGGAACGCCCCGCTCATGTCATCGCCGTGGATCGTCCGGGTCGAGCCGTCGGCCGCGGTGATCACGTAGTCCTTCCCGGTCAGCACCTTGTCGTAGTTGCCGAGCGTGAAGTTCGTGTTCGCGGTGATCTGCTCCTCCTGGATCTCGATCCGGCCGGCCCGCTTGTTGCCGACCCAGGTGACCTGCCGGCCGTCCGGGGTCTTGAGCCCGGCTCGGAACTGTTCGAACGTGCCGGTGGCCCCCTCGATCGTCATCACCCCGCTCGTGTCGAGCCCGGTCGGGATCGGCATCGTTTCGACCGTGACCTCATCGCGGTGCGGGAAGACCGTCCACCAGCCGCTGATCTGGAGGTCATCGGGTTGGCGGAAGGACGAGACCAACAGTCCGACCGTCGGGATCAGCCAGACGAAGCAGATGAAGATGAGCGCGGCGTTGACGAAGATCGACGCGCGCCGCCCGCCTGGAGCTCTCATCGGAATCCCGCCTGGCCGCGGAAGCGCCGCAGGTTGTAGATCATCACCGGGATGACCGCGACCAGCAGGATCACGGCGATCGCGGATCCGATCCCGAAGTTCCGGTTGGTGAAGTACTGCCGGTAGAACTCGGTCGCGATCACGCCGGTCCCGAACTGGCCCCCGGTCATGACGATGACGACGTCGAAGATCTTCAGGGTCAGGATGATGACCGTCGTCGAGACGGTGATGATCGTCCCCCGGATCGAGGGGATCATGACCCGGAAGAAGACCTGGCGCTCGGTGGCGCCGTCGACCCGGGCCGCCTCCGTCAGCTCGGCGGGGATGCCCTTGATCGCCGCCGAGAAGAGGACCATCGCGAACCCGACCTGCAGCCAGACCATGATCACGATCAGGAACAGGTTGTTCCAGGGCTGCAGGAGAGTGGTCCAGGCCTGCGGCTCGCCACCCAGGGCCGTGACGCCCGCGTTGAGCAGCCCGATCTGCGGCTGGCCGGCCTCTCGGTAGACATAGACGAAGTTCCAGATGATCGCCCGCGCCGACGAACGAGATCGCCATCGGCATGAAGATGATCGCCTTGGCCAAGCGACTCGAACCGACTGCGGTCGGCGAGGACCGCGATGATCAGGCCCAGCGCGACCACGAGCGACGTGCCGACGACCAGCCACAGGAGGTTGTTGCGGAAGACCTCGAGCATCGCCGGATCGGTGAAGATCGAGATGTAGTTGGCGAGCCCGACGAACGACGGAGCTGTCGGAGTTGAACAGGCTGATCCAGAGGGTCCGGAGCGTCGGCAGGGCGAGGAACCAGATGAGGATCGCGATGGCCGGTCCGACGAACAGGTACGGCAGGATGCGCGACCCGATCCGCTCGGGCAGTCGGGCGAGGAACCAGTTCATCACCCAGTAGATCAGCGCGACGCCGCCGACGCCCCACACGACGGCGATCGTCCCGGTGATCACCTTCGGCGCGTCGTTCTGGCGCAGGAACAGGAAGCCCTGCCACAGGATCGCGAACGCGATGAGCGGTACGAGGATCGAGATGAGGACCCGCCCGAGGATCGTGAGCGCCCATTGCGCTCCACGCACGGGTGGTTCGATGTCCGCGGCGAGGTTCTCCGTCACCAGGTCCCTCCCAGATCGCCGTCACCGGCGCAGACAGGCTGGCCCCCACGGGAACTCGAGACCCTGGGTCGAGGACGTGGGGTCCCCGACCCAGGGTCGTTGATCGGTCGGATCGTCGCTAGGCGACGCCGGTCGTTACTTCGGCCAGGCCGCGTCGATGTTCTTGAGCGCGGTGTCCAGATCCTCCTTGCCGGAGATCCAGCTGGTGAACTCCTTCCACTCGGCACCGGAACCGACGGCACCCGGCATGAGGTCGGAGGCGTCGAAGCGGACCGCAGAAGCGTTCTGGATGGTCTTGCCGATGAACGCGGAGATCACGTCAGTCCCGTACCAGGCGGGATCCGCATCCTTCTGCGGAGCGATGGCGCCGCCGGCGGCCATCCAGGTCTTGAGGTGCTCACCCTTCGTGAACCACTCCATCACGGCCATGGTCTCGGGCTTGTCGGTGAACGCAGCCCAGATGTCGCCGGCCACGAGGACCGGGTTGCCGTACTGCGGGTCGAGACCCGGGAGGTAGAAGACGTCGTAGTCCACGCCCGGCTTCGCTTCGGGCGGGAAGAAGGAGGTGATGAAGTTGCCCTGGCGATGGAGCCAGCACTTGGGCGGATCGGTGAACATCGCCTTCGGCGCGTCGCCGAACGCGGTCGACACGATGCCGGCCGCTCCGCCGTAGACCAGCTTGGGGTTGAGGAACAGGTCGCCGACCTTCTGGGCCGCCGCCTTGACCTCGGGCGAGCTGAACGGCAGCTTGTGGCTGACCCAGTCGTCGTAGTTCTGGAGGCTGGTCGTGCGGAGCATGATACTCCTCGAGCCAGTCGGTGACCGGCCAGCCGGTCGCAGCGCCGGACTCGATGCCGATGCACCACGGCGTGTCGCCGTCGGCGACGATCTGGTCCTGGAGCGCCTGGAGCTCGGCCCACGTCGTCGGGACCTTGTAGCCCGCGGCATCGAAGGCCTTCTTCGGATACCAGACGAAGCTCTTGCCGTTCACGCGCTCCCAGACGCCGGCCATGATCGGCCCAGCGGCGCCGGCCATCGTCGCCATGTCGAGCCACGACTGGGTGTAGTTCGCCTTGAGGCCGGCCTGGTCGATCTTGTCGGCCAGGTCGATGACCTTGCCGGACTTGGCGAAGCTCGCCAGGAGACCCGGCTGTGGGAAGTCGGCGATGTCGGGGGCGTTGTTGCCGTCGACCTCGGCCGAGATGACCGCCTCGAACTGCTTGGTACCCGCGTACTCGATGATGATGCCGGTCTTGTCCGTGAAGTCCTTGAACATGGCGTTCATCTTCACGGCATCGGCATCGACGGCCGGTCCGGTGGCCGTCACGTGCTTGCCCTTGAACTCACCAGCCAGGGCACGCTCGAGGAACGTGCCGGCGCCGGCGGACGCCGCCGGGGAGCCAGCGGCCGTTGACGGAGCCGCCACCGACGGCGCCGCCGCGGACGCGGCCGGGGTTGCGCTCGACGAGCTCCCCCCACAGGCTGCCGCGACCAGGGCGATCACGCCCAGCGCAGCAACGAATCGCTTTCGCACGAGAAATCCTCCTCCATAGATCACCCACGGTGATCACCACGGTCCCGTGGAACCGGTACCAGCGCAACGTAGCATGCGCCGACCGCCGGACACAATAGGCGAAACGGCCCGTCTTGCCCGGGCCTCGATCCACGCCGTCTCGCCCGGCGTCAGCCGCGCAGACGTCCTCGCTCGAGGACCTCGTCAGGCGGTTTCGCCGCGCTCGGCGAGCAGCTCCGCGTAGTTCGTCTCGTCGACGCCGCTGTCGATCTCGGACTTGGTCAGGAGGAGCGGCGTACGACCCTCGCGGATGGTCTCCTCGGTGATGATGCACTTGCGGATGTCGGTCCGCTCCGGGATGTCGTACATCACCTCGAGCAGCGACTCCTCGACGATCGAGCGGAGCGCCCGGGCGCCGGTCTTGCGGTCCAGCGCCACCTCGGCCGCGGCCTCGAGCGCGCCGGGGGTGAACACGAGCTCGACCTTGTCGAGGCTGAGGAACCGCTCGAACTGGCGGGTCACCGCGTTCTTCGGCTCGGTCAGGACTCGGACGAGGTCCTCCTGGGTCAGCGCCGACAGCGTCACGACGACCGGCAGACGCCCGACGAACTCCGGGATGAGTCCGAACTTGAGCAGGTCCTCGGGCATCAGCCGATCGAGGATCTTGCCCCGTTCCTGCTTCGTGATCTGGGCCTCGGACCCGAAGCCGATCGACTTCCGACCGACCCGTTCCTCGACGATCTTCTCGAGGCCGTCGAAGGCGCCGCCGCAGATGAACAGGACGTTGGTCGTGTCGATCTGGATGAAGTCCTGGTGGGGATGCTTCCGGCCACCCTGCGGCGGGACGTTGGCGACGGTCCCTTCGAGGATCTTGAGCAGCGCCTGCTGGACGCCCTCGCCGGAGACGTCCCGGGTGATCGACGGGTTGTCGGCCTTGCGGGCGATCTTGTCGATCTCGTCGATGTAGATGATCCCGCGCTGCGCCCGGGCGACGTCGAAGTCGGCCGCCTGGATGAGCCGCAGGAGGATGTTCTCGACGTCCTCGCCGACGTAGCCGGCCTCGGTCAGGCTCGTGGCATCGGCGATGCAGAACGGGACGTCGAGGACCCGGGCGAGGGTCTGGGCCATGAGGGTCTTGCCCGAGCCGGTGGGCCCGACGAGCAGGACGTTCGACTTCTGGAGCTCGACCTCATCGACGGCGTGGCCGGCGTTGATCCGCTTGTAGTGGTTGTAAACCGCGACCGAGAGGACCTTCTTGGCCCGCTCCTGGCTGATCACGTACTGGTCGAGCGCCATCTTGATCTGGCGCGGGTTCGGCAGCTTGGCGGTCTGCGGGCGCGTCTTCGGCGCCTCGAGCATCTCCTCTTCGATGATCTCCTGGCAGAGGTTGATGCATTCGTCGCAGATGTAGACGCCCTGACCCGCGATCAGCTTGCGGACCTGTTCCTGGCTCTTGCCGCAGAAGCTGCAGCGGTACGGGACCTTGGGTCCCTTCGAGCTGCCTGTCGTCGTCATCCGCCTCGGCCGTGCCTTCCGCTAGTCCTTGCTCTTCTTGGGTGCGGGCGCCGGTGCGTCGGCTGGGGGCTCCGCCGGCGTCGAACCGCCGGTGAGACCCAGGTCGTGGGCCTGGGCGATCAGCGAGTCGCCGGTCGCCGAGTAGACCGCGTCGATGATGCCATAGTCCTTCGCCTGCTCACCACTCATGAAATAGTCCCGGTCGGTGTCCTTCACGACCTTGTCGAGCGGCTGGCCGCTGTGCCGGGCGAGGATCTGGTGGTTGACATCGACCAGATGCTCCCACTCCTTCATCTGGATGATCGCGTCCTGGGCGTTGCCCCGGAAGCCGCCCGAGCCCTGGTGGATCATGATCCGGCTGTTCGGGAGGGCATAGCGCTTTCCCGGCGCACCGGCCGCCAGGAGGACCGCGGCCATCGACGCCGCCATGCCGATGCAGATCGTGCTGACCGGCGCACGGACGTACTGCATCGTGTCGTAGATGGCCAGCCCCGATGTCACCACGCCTCCGGGCGAGTTGATGTACAGGCTGATGTCGCGCTCCGGGTCCTCGGATTCGAGGAACAGGAGCTGGGCGATGACCAGGTTGGCGATGTGGTCCTCGATCGCGTCGCCGAGGAAGATGATCCGCTCGCGCAGGAGCCGCGAGTAGATGTCGTAGGCGCGTTCCCCCCGGCTGGAGGACTCGATCACCATGGGCACGAGCATGCTTGGACTCCCTCGGGACGATCCGGTCTGGGTCACGCCCGGTCCGCGACCGGGCTCGATGTGGGTTCGGCTTCGTTGACGGACGCTCCGGCGGCCGGGTCGCCGGCCGACCCGTCGTCGGCGTCCGGGTCCACCTCGGCATCGAGGACGACCGAGGGGTCGGTCATGCCGATGGCCGCCGCGGCCGCCGCGCCCGCGTCGACAGCCGCCTGCTCGTCATCCTCCTCGAAGTGGGGCAGTGCCGGATGGTCGGGGTGGGCGGCCAGCCAGCGATCGACCAGGCTCTCGACCGTCCGGGTCCGGCGGAGGGTGCTCGAGATGAAGTTCCGACCGCGCTCGGAGTCGAAGTAGGTGAGCGTGCGCGGGTCGTCCGCGTAGCGGATCCGGGCCGTCGCGATCTCGGCCTCGACGTCCGTCGTCGGAGACCTCGATCCCCTCGGCCTCGGCGATCTTCGACAGGACGAGCAGCGTCTTGACCCGGCCCTCGGCCCGGGGCCGGAACTCGGTGTGGAGGTCGGCTTCGGTCTGCGACACCGCCTTGAGGTAGGCCGCCTCGGCGATCCCCTGGCGGGCGAGGCTCGTCCGGAACTCGTCGTGGATGACCTCGACTTCCTGGTCGACGAGGATGTCCGGCAGCTCCACGGTGGCGTTCGCCACCGCGTACTCGATGATCCGGTCGGCGAAGCCATGGCGGGCCCGATCGAGGGCGTTCCGCTCGAGCCGCCGGGTGATCTCGGTCCGGAGCGCGTCGAGGTCTGCGAAGTCGCCCATCGACCGGGCGAACTCGTCGTCGAGGTCGGGCAGGAGCTTCTCGCGGAGCTCCTTGAGGTCGACCGCGAAATGCGCGGTCTGGCCGGCGAGCGCTGGCTGCCCGTAGTCCTCCGGGAAGTCGATGTCGAACTCCGTCGACCCGCCGACCGACAGGCCGACCAGGTTCGCCTCGAAGCCCGGGATGAGACGCTCCTCCCCGAGGATGAGCGGCATCCGCTCCGAGGTGCCGCCCTCGAACGGCACGCCGGCCTGGGTGCCGACGAAACCGATGACCGCGTAGTCGCCGGTCTGGGCGGGCCGATCCTCGACCGGTCGGAGCGTCGCGTTCTGGTCGCGCAGCTCGTCGATCACGGTCTGGATCTTGGCCTCGTCCACGGTCTCGATCTCGGGCGCGAACTTGAAGTCCTGGTAGTCGCCGAGAACGACGTCCGGCGGGACCTGGATCGTCGCCGTGAACTTGAACGGCTTGCCGAGCTCGGCCTGGACGACGTCCACGCTGGCCTGGGTGAGCGGGACGATGCCCTGCTCCTTGAGTGCGTCGCGATAGGCGTCCTGGAGGAGGATGTCGATCGCCTCGTCGAGGACGGCCGTGGGGCCGAGCACCCGCTCGAGCATGAACCGCGGCGCCTTGCCGGGCCGGAAGCCGGACACCCGGGTCCGTCGGGCGAGACGGCGGACCGCCTCGTCCATCGATCGGTCGAGTCGCTCCGGCGGGAGCTCGACCTCGAGGAGCACGGACGACTTGGGGGCGGGCGAGGTGGTGACGTGCATCGCCGGGCGATTATAGGTGCGGATGGTCGACCGGACGGTCCGACCCGACCACGCCACGCACGAGAGCCCTCACCCCACGGCGCTGGTAGGCGAGGTCGGGGTCGAACCGACACGCCGCTTTCGCGGCACCGGCTCCTAAGGCCGGCGCGTCTGCCATTCCGCCACTCGCCCGCTGACAGGGTACAGGGCGCCGGCCAACGTGCGGCCGGGTCCGAGGCTCCACGACGGCCAGAGGTGACGCGCTGCCGGTGGCGGCGCGTCGGGCGGCCTTCCGGCTGCGAGGTCAGGCTGTGGTCGGGCCGTCCGATCCGGTCGACACGGGTCCGGTCGGGCCGTCCGTCCCGTCCGCGACCTTCCGCTCCGCGAGCTTGCGCGCACGAGCGATCATCCCGTCGATCTGGTCCGTCTCGCCGGCCAGCAGTCTGCGGACGAGCCTCAGCCCGACGACCCGGCCGCCGAGTCGGATCGTCGAGGTGACCGCGTCGGTCGCCGCGGTCCGGACGCTGCGCTGGACGTAGCCGCCCCGAGTGTCGAGGTAGTCGGCGAACGACCGCTCGAGCACGCCCCGGACCGCGTCGCCGTTGCCGCCGAGCCCACGCAGGGCCTTGTCGACCTCCTCGGGGAGCATCGACTTGGGCAGCGGCGGCGGTGCGCCGACGATGCTGCGCTTGACCCGACCGAACACCCGGCCCGGCCCGCCGAGGGCGAGGAAGGCGGCGCCGCCCGCCAGTGCCGCGGACTGGGCCGGCGCGCGGCGGATCTTGGCCGGGATGTCGACGGCGTCCCGGGCGGACTTCCCGAGCGTCGAGTATTCGGCCACGAACGCCTCGCGCGCTGCGTCGACCTCGCGGCGGGCCTCGATGACGGCCGGAGTCAGTTCGGGAGTCTCGCCACCGGTCACGATGTCTTCCGCTCGAGCGGCGACCGTTCGCTCACCCACTCGATCGTCTCCTTCGCGCTCTCGATGGACTGGGTCGGGTAGAACTTCTGGGTCCAGGCGTCGATGTCGATGCCGCCGCGGGACGCCTCCAGCGCGCACAGGGCGATCCAGACGGCGAGCAGGACCGCGATGCCCAGCGCGACGGCGACCTCCCAGGCGAAGGTGATCGCGCTGAACGCCCCGAGGGCCGCACCGGCGAGCCCGCCGAGCAGGAGCGCGCCGATGGCACTGCCGAGGATCTGGCCGAACGAGCGCCCGCGCACCTGGGTCCCACCGACGAGTCCCACGATCGCTCCGAGCAGGGCGCCGACGACCAGACCGACGACGAGCGGCGCGGTCGCCGGATCGAGCGTCGGCGCGACGAGCTTGCCGATCGCCTCCCACAGCCGGTTGAACAGCCACAGCCCGGCCACGATGGTGACGAGCACGCCGACGAAGGTCGACACGAGGAGCCCGCGGCCGAGGTGGCCCGCCGGGACGTCGAACGCGATGAGGACGGCCACGACGGCGATGGCGATCGAGAGCTCGGTGAAGAGGAGGACGCCCCAGCCGATCGAGCCGAACAGCCACTCGCCGACGAACAGCGACGAGCCGATCGTGACGAGCAGAACCGCGAAGATCGCGAGGGCGATCGCCAGGCCGATGAGCGCGGCGAACTCCTTGACCTCCTCGAGGATCTGGGCGAGCTCGGCCTTGGCCAGCTCGATGTGGGCCATCGCCAGGCGGACGCCGGCGTCCTTGGTCGCGCCCAGTTGTTCGCGCAGGCCCGGCCCACGCCCGCGCCCCTTGCGCCCAGGTGGAGGTGAGCCCGACGGGGGCGGGCCCGACGGTGGCGGTGGTTCGTCGCCGCCGGCGCCACCCATGTCGGCGTGGCGAGGCTCAGGCCCGGAACCGGACCCGGTGGATGTCGACCCACCGGACGCGGTCGGGCCGGCCTTCGATCCCTCGCCGGCGCCCGGGGACGGCGGCGAGCCCGACACTGGGCCGGGCGGTGTGGGGGCGGATCCGGGCGTGGCGTCGGAGGCGGGGAGCTCGGGTCCCTCGGACGGCTCCGGGGACACGGGATCCGGACCGGACGGATCGGGCTTGGGCGGCAGGTCGTCCAGGGGTCGGCACTCCGGGCAGGTTCGACTGGGACCAGCCGATGATACCAGTGGACGTCAGGCCAGCGGCGGGAAGGTCCTCCGGTCGAGCCATTCGGCCGTGTCGAAGAAGCCGTACGTCCGACGCACCGCCGGGTCGACCGGTCGGACGGGGCGGCCGCTGGCGATCCGCCACAACGCCCGCTCGAGCTCCTCGATCCGCGCGACGAGCTCGGCCGGCCCACGGGGCGTCGGGATGTCCGCGTAGGTCGGCCGTCCGGCCGGGAAGCGCACATCGGTCGACGGCAGGCCGGGCATCGATGCGAAGACCAGACGCGCATGGGCCAGGGCCACGATCGAGAACGCGTCGGCCGGCGTCAGCCGGCTCCCGAGCTCGGCCCGTCGGAGCCGCTCGCGCTCGGTCTCGAACGCGGCGGCCAGGGCCTCGGCCGCTGTCGCGGGCGGTCCGACCCGGGTCTCGGCGGTCTGGAGCAGGAGATAGCGCTGCTCGTCGATGCCCGCCATGTCCGAGCGGAGCCAGCCCCGCAGGCCGGCCTCGATGGCCTCGACGTGGGGCAGGGTCGCCTGGGCGAGGAACTCGGCCCCGCCGGCGGGCAGCTCCCCCAGCCCGAGCAGTGAGTGGAGGACGAGGCGCGTGCTGCGGACGAGCTCGAGCAACCGGTCGAACTCCGAGAACCCGCTGCGCTCGGCACCTGCCATGACCACCCCATTGTGATCCGGCGGACCCGCGAACGCGGTAGCGGATCCGCCGGTGGGCAGGAGACTGGGGCCGCCGCCCGGACGACGCACCTGCCCGCAAGTACCACGGGTACCAGCCGTGGGGTCCCGGCGCGGATGGCGCGACTGCCGGAAGTGGCAGCCGTGGCCGTGGTCGCCCGTCGCCGGAGCAGGCGGTGGGGGTAGCCGGCCGCGGCCGTGCGCTACGCTCCGGTCCGATGGAACCGACCTCCAGCGGCCGTCCCGCGACGACTCGTGACCGCCGAGATCCTGGCCGTCGGGACCGAGATCACCAGCGGCGAGACCCGTGACACGAACTCGGGCGAGCTGGCCCGGTCCCTCGTCACGGCCGGCGTGGAGGTCGGCCGGATGGCGGCCGTGCCGGATCGGCGTGGCGTCGTCGAGGAGGCGTTCCGCGCCGCGCTCGACCGGGTCGATCTGGTCGTCGCGACCGGCGGCCTGGGTCCCACGCCCGACGACCTGACCCGCGAATCGATCGCCGCGATCTGCGGGGAGACGCCGACCGTCGACCCCGAGCTCGAGACCTGGCTGCGCGGGCTCTGGGAGCGCCGGGGCCTGCCGTTCGCCGAGATGAACCTCAAGCAGGCCTGGACGATCCCGTCCGCCCGGGCGCTCGCCAATCCGAATGGGACCGCCCCCGGCTGGTGGGTCGATCGCCCGGACGGCCGGGTGATCGTCGTCCTGCCCGGTCCACCGCGCGAGATGCGCCCGATGTGGCGCGACGAGGTGCTGCCACGCCTCGAGGCGCGCGGCCTCGGCGCCGATCGGGCGGTCCGGACCCTGCGCCTGGCCGGGATCGGCGAGTCGCTCCTGGCCGATCGTCTCGGCGACGAGCTGCTCCGACGGGAGAACCCCGAGGTCGCGACGTACGCCCGGTCGGACGCGGTCGACGTCCGGATGTCGGCGACGGCGATCCCGGCGGCCGGCGGGCGGCCGGCCCGGACGGCGGAGGAGCTCCTCGACGAGGTCGAACCGGTCGTCCTCGCGGCCGTCGGCGAGCACGTCTGGGCGCGCGATCAGACCACCTGGGCGGAGGCGATCGACGCCGAGCTGGAGCGGGCGGGCTGGACCCTCGCGACGCGCGAGCACGGGACCGGCGGCGCGCTCGTCGGGCTCCTTGGGTCGAGCTCGCACCTCGTCCGAGCGGAGATCCTGCCTGGACACCGGCGCGGCGCGGGCCCGCTCGATCTCGTCGCCGCGGCACGCGAGGTCGGGCTGGCCTCCGGCGCGGACGTGGGCCTCGTCGTCGCGGCCCGCTCGCGCGGGGCGGATACGGCGGTGAGCCTGGCCGTCGTGACCCCTGACCGCTCCGTCCGTCGACGGACGATGGCGTTCCTCGGCGGCGACCTCGGGCGGTCCCGGGCGGCGCTCGGCGGCGCGGCGGCCCTGCTCGAGATCCTCCGGGGTGGGTCGCGGTCCTAGCGGCGCGAGGTCCGTTCGAGCCCCGCGAGATCGACGATCACGATCGTGTCGTGCTCCATCCGGATGAGCCCGTCATCGACGAACTGGCCGAGGAGCTTGTTCACGCTCTGACGGGTCGCGCCGATCATCGAGGCGAGGTCGCCCTGGGTGTACGAGCCGTCGAGGCGGATCGTCCCGTCCGGCGCTTCGACGCCGGATCCGCGGGCGAGCCGGATCAGGCGCGCCGCCATCCGCCCGGTCATGTCGAGGAAATGGAGCTCCTCGACGTGGTCGGTGAGCCGGCGGAGCTCGCCGGCGAGCGCCGCGAACAGCGCATCCCGCGTGGCGGGTTCGGTATCGATGAGGAGCCGGAAGCGGTCGCGCGGCAGGACGAGTGTCTCGGTCGGTTCGAGGGCGACGGCCGTCGCCGAGCGCGGCGCACCGTCGAGCAGCGCCAACTCCCCGAAGAACGCACCCGGCCGGACCGTGGCGAGGATCGCCTCGTCGCCCTCTTCCGACGGGAGGAGGATCTTCACCGCTCCGGACGTCACGATGAACAGCGAGTCGCCCGGGTCGCCCTGGTGGAACAGGACCTCATTCCGGCGGAACCGGCGGGTGCGCAGGCCCGACGCCAGTCGCTCGAGGGCCACGCGGTCGAGACCCGCGAAGAGCTGGACGCGTCCGAGTGCATCGGCGGCCGCCCCCACGCCATCCATGGCCACGATGGTACATGCGAGGCTGTCGGCGGACCGACAGGTTTCGCGTCGGACCGCGGTTGCCGACGCTGCAGGTCTGCCCCGATACTCCGCGGGTGACCTGCCAGCCCGCCGCATGTCGGCTTACGGACGACCGTTCGCCGTGCGCCTGACCGTCCTCGGCTGCGGACCGGCGGCCCCCCAGCCGGACACACCGGCCTCCGGCCTCCTCGTCGAAGCTGGCTCGACGGCCATCCTGCTCGACTGTGGTCAGGGCGTGGCCGCGAGGCTCGTCCGCCGGCTCGAGCCCGGGCGGCTGAGCGCCGTGATCATCGGCCACATGCACGCCGACCACTTCATCGACCTGGCCGGGCTGCGCTACCGGTTCCCGTGGGGGGAGCGCTCCGAGGCGCGACTTCCGGTGCTCCTGCCGCCGGGCGGCCTCGCCAGGTTCGCCGAGCTCGCCGCCGTCGTGAGCGAGCGCGACGGGTTCTTCGACGACGCCTTCGAGGTCCGCGAGTACGATCCGGCGCGCGCCGACCGGATCGGCGACATCGACATCACCTATCTGCCGGGGCTCCACTACGTCCCGGCGTGGGGTGTCTCGTTGACCGCCCCGGGCGGGACGCGGATCGCCTACGCGGGGGACACCGGGCCGAACCCGGCCCTCGCCGAGGCGGCGGCCGGGGCCGACCTGCTGGTCTGCGAAGCGACGCTCGGGTCGGCCGACGAGGACGACCCCGTCCGGCGCGGCCACCTCACCCTCGACGAGGCGATCGACGCGGGCCGGGAGGCCCGGGCGAGGCGGCTGCTCATCACCCACTATCCCTCGGCCCGGCGCGCGGCGATGGGCGCCCGGTTGGCCGATCTCGGCGGCGCGGTGCAGCTGGCGCGCCCGGATCTCGTCATCGATGTCGCACCGGATGGTGGCACGGGCGTCGTGGGCCGCGCCGCCGGCCGGAGCCGGACGACCGGCGATGGAGCCTCGCTGGCCGCCCGCCGTTGACCGATCTCGATCGGCGGCCGGAGGCGCCCTAGGAGATCGACAGCACCGGGGCCTCGGAGCGGACCGCAGCGACGCTCATCCGAGCGGCGACCGTCTTGGCCAGCGCGGTCATCGCCGCGGCGGCTGGTCCCGGCTCGCGCTGGGCGACCGCCGGGATCCCGACATCCGCGCCCTGGCGGACCGTGACGTCGAGCGGGATCGAGCCGAGGAACTCGATCCCGTGCTCCCGAGCGAACCGCTCGCCGCCGCCCCGGCCGAAGATCTCGGTGATCTCGCCGCAGTGGCCGCAGACGAAGCCGGCCATATTCTCGACGATCCCGGTGACGGGCACGTTCATCCGCTTGAGCATCGCGTGCGCCTTGGCGACGTCCAGGAGCGACACCTCCTGCGGCGTCGTCACGAGGACGGCGCCGCTGATCGGGACCGCCTGGGCCAGCGTCAGCTGGGCGTCGGATGTCCCGGGCGGCAGGTCGATGACGAGGTAGTCGAGCTCGCCCCATTCGACGTCGCGGAGGAACTGCTGGATCGCCCCGCCGACGAGCGGCCCGCGCCAGACGATCGGCTGGCCCTCGGGCACGAAGAACTGGATCGAGATCGTCTTGACCCCGTGGCGCTCGAGCGGCGCGATCTTGTTGTTCGGGCTCGCGACCGGCTGGCCCTCGAGGCCCATCATCAGCGGGATATTCGGGCCGGTGATGTCCGCGTCCAGCAGGCCGACGCTCGCCCCGGCCTGGGCCAGCGCGACGGCGAGATTGACGCTGACCGTGCTCTTGCCGACCCCACCCTTGCCGGACACGACCGCGATGACGTTCTTGACGCCGGGCAGCAGGGCCTCGGCCTGGACGGGGCTCGCCCGCCGGACCATCGCCCCCCAGGTGATGTCGATGGAGTCGGCGCCGATCGCCACGAGCGCCTCACGGGTGTTCCGTTCGATCTCGTCCTTGAGCGGGCAGGCCGGTGTCGTGAGCTCGATCGTGAGCGATACGGCGGAACCCTCGATCGTGAGGTCCTTGACCATCCCGAGGGTGATGATGTCACGGCCGAGCTCTGGCTCCTGGACCGTGCTGAGCGCGTCGTTGATGGCGCCTTCGGTGAGAGCGGGCATCGGGCGATGGGTCCCTCGGTGCGGCGTGGTCGCCGGGTCATTCTGACGGTCGGCGCGTCGATATCCTAGCCCCGACGGTCGCCGAGCGCCGCCGGCGCCATCCACCCGGCCGACGACCCTCGGCGCGAACGCGTCCCGGGTCCGCCGAACCCACGAGATTCGCACGAGAATGGCTTGGCGACGACGAAGTCCGCACCCACGGCGGACCGTTGACACCCCTTCCAGCGTGACCTACCATCGGCCAGCCAGAGCGCCCGACCGAGCGCACGTCGGTGCCGTCGGTCTCGTCTCTGACGACGACCATCCTCGCCGCGTCGAGGTCGGACCCCTCCATCCCGGAGCTCGAAGACCGTGCCCGCTGTCGATGTGCGTCTGGTCGATGTCGTCAAGCGCTTCGGTGAGGCGACCGCCGTCGACCACATCGACCTCGAAGTCGAGGACGGGGAGTTCTTCTCCCTGCTCGGTCCCTCGGGCTGCGGCAAGACGACGACGCTGCGGATGATCGGCGGCTTCGAGGAGCCGACCTCGGGGCTGATCGAGCTCCGGACCACGGATCCGGCCACCGGCCAGACCGGTCTCAAGGACGTCACCTGGCTGCCGCCCTACGAGCGCGACGTCAACACGGTCTTCCAGAATTACGCGCTGTTCCCGCACCTCACGATCGAGGACAACGTCGCCTTCGGACTCCGGCGCAAGAAGGTCAAGAGCGACGAGATCAAGTCCCGCGTCACGGAGATGCTCAAGCTCGTCGAGCTGCCCGGCTTCGAGAAGCGCAAGCCGACCCAGATCTCCGGTGGTCAGGCCCAGCGCGTCGCGCTCGCTCGGGCGCTCATCAACCGACCCTCCGTCCTCCTCCTCGACGAGCCGCTCGGAGCACTCGACCTGAAGCTGCGCAAGCAGATGCAGGTCGAACTCAAGCGGATCCAGCAGGAGGTCGGCATCACGTTCATCTACGTGACGCACGACCAGGAGGAGGCGATGACGATGTCGGATCGCATCGCCGTGATGAACCGCGGCCGATACGAGCAGCTCGCCGACCCGGAGAGCCTGTACGAGCGGCCGACGACCCGCTTCGTCGCCGGGTTCCTCGGCGTGAGCAACCTGCTGCCAGGCGTGGTCGACGCCGTTGCCGACGATCACACGGTCATCCGACTGGCCGACGACACCCGAGTCCGCGTGCCGCGCAGCGGCGCGGCCCCCGGCACGAAGGTCGAGGCCGGGGTCCGGCCCGAGAAGATCCGCTTGCGCGACGCGCGCGAGGACGGCCAGGCCGGCCACAACACGCTGCTCGGGACGATCAGGGACGCGTCGTACCTCGGCGTCAGCACCTCGTACATCGTCGAGACCCGAAGCGGAGCGCGGATCACCGTCTACGAGCAGAATGTCGAGCGGGCGACCCGCTCAGAGCTCTGGGCCCCCGGTGAGGAGGTCCGTCTGACCTGGGCACCCGAGCACACCTTCGTGCTGCGAGCGACCGACGGACCGGAGTCACGGCCCGCGGAGGAGGCGACGCAGCCCGCCACGACGACCGAACCGCCGGCACCCGAGCCGGCCGATGTCGGGGCCTAGCCGACGGACGTTCGGCGCCCGGCCCCTGGAGGAGACTCGATGACCGAACGCGACTCGACCCCGTCCAACGGCACCCTCAGCCGGCGACGCCTGCTCCAGGGGACCGCGCTCGTCGGGGTCGGCGCCTTCATCGCGGCCTGCCGGTCGACCGGCGGCGTCGCGAGCCCGACGGCGGCTCCGGCCTCGTCTGCACCGACGGAGGCCCCGTCGGCGGGCGGTTCCGTCGAACCGTCGAGCGCGGCGTCGTCCGCGCCGCTCGGCGGCCAGCTCCACTTCGCGAACTGGACGGCCTACATCGACCTGACGGTCACCCCCGGCAACGACGGGATCGAGGGGACCAGCGACGACGGCTACGTGCTGCCGTCGCCGACCCTCGACCAGTTCAAGGAGGCGACCGGCATCGAGGTCACCTACGAGGAGGCGATCAACTCCAACGAGGAGTTCTTCAACACGGACCTGCGCGGCCCGATCAGCCAGGGCAAGCCGAGCGGCTGGGACATCATCACGATGACCGACTGGATGGCCGGCCGGTTGATCCGCCTCGGCTGGGTCGAGACGATCGACACGAGCGGGATGGTCAACTTCCCGAAGAACCTCGAGAAGGTCTACCTCGACCGGTCGTTCGACATCGGGGCGAAGATGACCGCGCCATGGCAGTCGGGCATGACCGGCCTCGGCTTCGACTCGGCCTCGACCGGCGACCTGACCAGCGTCGAGGCGTTCTGGGACCCGAAGTTCAAGGGCAAGGTCGACTACCTCGACGAGATGCGCGACACGATCGGGCTGTCGGCGATCTCGCTCGGGATCGACCCGGCGACGATCACCGACGACCAGTTCAACCAGGCGCTGGCCAAGGTCGAGCAGGCGATCAAGGACAAGCAGGTCCGGACGATCAAGGGCAACGACTACCTGACCGACCTCGCGTCGGGTGACGCGGTGCTGTCGATGTCCTGGTCGGGCGACATCGTCCAGCTCAAGCTGACCAAGGACACGATGGCCTTCAACGTCCCGACCGAGGGCGGGATGCTGTGGACCGACAACATGATGATCCCGAAGGGGGCGGCCAACAAGAAGCAGGCCGAGGCGTTCATCGACTTCTACTACGACCCCGCGATGGCCGCCCAGGTCGAGGACTTCGTGAACTACGTCTGTCCGGTCATCGGCGCCAAGGACGCCCTGATCGCGATCAACCCCGACAACGCCAACAACCCGCTGATCTTCCCGCCGCCGGACGTCCTCGCCCGGCTGCACGTCTTCCGTGGCCTGGACCAGACCGAGGAAGACAAGTACAACAAGGCCTGGAACACGGTCATCGGCCTCTGATCCAGGCGCCCACCGCGGTGGCCTGAGCCGCGGGCCGCCCCGGCGGCGCTGGACCACGTGACTGAGGGAGCGGGATACCGAGATGGGCTGGCTGCACCGTCACCGCCGGGTGGTCCCCTACCTGTTGCTCGCCCCTGGACTGCTGTGGCTGGCGATCTTCTACGTCTATCCGGCGTTCCAGATGCTCCTCGCCTCGTTCTCCACCCGGAGTGGCGAGATCGGCTTCGAGTTCACCGGGACGCTCTCGAACTACGCGGACGGGCTGTCGACCTACTCCGACCAGTTCATCCGGTCGATCGCCTACGGGTTGGCCGCGACGATCGTCGCGTTCCTCATCGGCTACCCCCTGGCGTATGCGATCGCCTTCCGCGCGGGCCGCTACAAGAACCTCCTGCTGTTCCTCGTCATCGCCCCGTTCTTCACGAGCTTCCTCCTCCGGACGCTGTCGTGGAAGATCATCCTGGCCGACTCGGGGCTCCTGCTCGGACCGCTCAAGGCGATCGGGATCGTGCCCGAGGACTTCCGGCTGCTGGCGACGCCGGTGGCGGTGGTCGCGGGGATCACCTACAACTTCCTGCCGTTCATGACGCTGCCGCTGTACGTCGCGCTCGAGAAGATCGACCGGCGCCTGGTCGAGGCGGCCCAGGACCTGTACGCCGGACCGTGGCGTCCCGGTGGGACCGTCGTCGGGGCGATCGTCGGTGGCGGCCTCGTCGCGCTGCTCATGGCGATCTTCGACTGGTCCGTGCCGCTCGGGGCGATCGGCGGCGCGTTCATCGGGGCGGCCGTCGGCACGCTCTTCGTGTCGCAGTCGTTCCTGCGGGTCGTCCTGCCGCTGTCGCTCCCGGGCGTGTTCGCCGGTTCGCTGCTGACGTTCATCCCGGCGGTCGGCGACTACGTCAACGCCGAGCTGCTGGGCACGCCGTCAGCGCAGATGATCGGCAACGTCATCCAGTCGCGTTTCCTCAAGCTCAATGACATCCCGACCGCGTCGGCGCTGTCGTTCACGCTCATGGGCGCGATCCTGATCGCGGTCTTCGTCTACGCCCGGGCCCTCGGGACCGAGGACCTCACCGCGGGAGCCGTCTGATGGCGACCGCCGTCCCGGCCGTCAGCGCCCGACGCCGCACGCTCGGGGAGCGGACGGCGCGGGTCATCGATCGGTACCTGCTCCCGCTCTACGCGCTCGCCGCGGTCATCTACCTGATGCTGCCGGTCATCGTCATGATCGTCTTCAGCTTCAACGACCCGGGCGGACGGTTCAACCTGAGCTGGAAGCAGTTCTCGCTCGGCGCCTGGCTCAACCCGCTCGGCCGGCCGGGTCTCGCCGAGGCGGTCACCAACAGCCTGCTCATCGCCCTCGCCTCGACCATCATCGCGACGATCCTCGGGACGCTCATCGCGCTCGCCCTCGTCCGGCACCGGTTCCGCGCCAGGTCGGCGACGAACCTGCTGATCTTCCTGCCGATGGCGACCCCCGAGATCGTGCTCGGCTCGTCGCTGCTCACCCTGTTCATCGCGTCGAACCAGTTCGCGTTCATCCCCGAGGGGACGTTCTATCCGCTCGGGATGCACACGATCCTCATCGCCC
Organism: uncultured Chloroflexia bacterium; assembly: GCA_963783135.1. GTDB lineage: Bacteria > Chloroflexota > Limnocylindria > Limnocylindrales > CSP1-4 > Chersky-267. The sequence continues at coordinate 884,599 of CAWAMH010000007.1, forward strand.
ACATCATGTTCAACATCAGCTTCGTCGTCGTCGTGGTCAAAGCCCGGGTCGAAGGTTTCCCGCGCAACCTCGAGGAGGCCGCGCTCGACCTCTACGCCAACGAGCTCGAGACGTTCCGGCGGGTGACGTTCCCGCTGATCCTGCCCGGGATCATGGCCGCCGCCCTGCTCGCGTTCAGCCTGTCGATCGACGACTTCGTCATCACCAACTTCACGTCCGGCCAGACGAACACGTTCCCGCTCTACATCTACGGCGCCCAGAAGACCGGCGTGCCCGTCCAGGTGAACGTGATCGGCTCGGCCATCTTCCTGACCGCCGTGGCCCTCGTCCTCGTGTCGACGGTGCTCCAGCGCCGCTCGTCGCGCGCGAGCTGAACGACCCGGCGATCGACGCCGCGAAGGAGTCGGACCCGATGATCGAGACCCCTGCGACCAGTGCCGACGGGTCCGTGGCCGCCGGCCTGCCCGACCGGTCGGTCGTCCCGTCGGTCTGGAGCCGGATCACGAACCTGACCGTCGACCGCGGCGAAGGATCGTGGCTCATCACCACCGACGGCGAGCGCTACCTCGATTACTCGTCGGGGATCGGGGTCACGAACACGGGCCACGCCCACCCGCGCGTGGCCGCGGCCGTCGCCGCGCAGGCCCAGAAGCTGCTCCACGGCCAGCAGAACATCGTCTACCACGAGGCCGGCCTGCGCCTCTACGAACGACTCCAGCACGTCCTGCCGGGCGACGATTGGGGTGCCTTCCTGTCGAACAGCGGGGCGGAGGCGGTCGAGGCCTCGGTCAAGCTGGCCCGGGTCGCCACCGGCCGGCCGGTCGTCATCGCGTTCCGCGGCGGCTACCACGGCCGGACCGCCCAGACGATGGCCCTCACGACCGCCAAGGACGTCTACCGGGCCGCCTTCGAGCCGCTGCCCGGGTCCGTCTACCACACGGCCTATCCGTACTGTTATCGAGCAGCGGGTGGCGCCCACGCGCTCGACGCATGCACCTGCGACTGGGAGGCTCAGCTCGATCTCACGTTCCACCAGTTCATCTACCCGGACAAGGTCGCGGCGATCATCATCGAGCCCGTCCTCGGCGAAGGGGGCTACATCGTCCCGCCGCCGGGCTTCCTGCCGCGCCTCCGAGAGATCACTCGCCAGCACGGGATCCTGCTCATCGCCGACGAGGTCCAGACCGGCTTCGGGCGGACCGGCCGGATGTTCGCGGTCGAGCACTGGGACGTCCAGCCGGACATCCTGACGATGGCGAAGGGCATCGCCTCGGGTCTGCCCCTGTCGGGGATCATCGCCCGGCGCGAGCTCATCGACCGCTGGGCACCGGGCACCCACGGCGGGACGTACGGCGGCAACGTCGTGAGCTGTGCTGCGGCGAACGCGACCCTCGACGTGATCCGCGACGAGCGACTCGTCGACAACGCCGCCGAGCGCGGGGCGCAGTTCCTGACCGGTCTGCGCGACCTGCAGACCAGGTACCGCTCGATCGGCGATGTCCGCGGGCTTGGGCTGATGCTGGCCCTCGAGTTCGTCAAGCCCGGCGACGGCGACGGACGGGTGCCCGACCCCGAGCTGACGAAGCGGGTCCTGGCGGCGGCGCTCGAGCGCAAGCTCATCGTCCTGTCGGCCGGCACCTACGCCAACGTCGCCCGGATCATCCCGCCGCTCGTGACCACCGCGGCCGAGGTCGACCTGGCGGTCGGCATCCTCGACGAGAGCCTCGCCGCCGCCGGGGCATGACCGGGTCGTCCGTGGTCGGCGCGCCGGACCGGTGACCGACCGCCGAGCCCTCGAGCGGACCGTCCAGCGGCTCGACATCCTGTCCCGCCAGCTCGAACATGTCGGTCTCGCGGGCGTGGTCGTCCTGACCGAGGCCGATCCGGACGGTCGTGCGGGCCTGCGCCGCTCGGCCGAGCGCGCCGCCGCCCGGGCCGGTCTCGATGGCGTCCTGAACGATGCCCGGCGGCGCTTTCGCGCGTGGGTAGAAGGTGCGTTCAGCCGGTCGCGGTCGGATCTCGAGGTGATCCAGTTCACCAGAGGCGCCATGCTCGGCACCGTCACGGATCGGATCGACGTGTACATGGCGGTCGACGACGCGGTCCTCGGCACGGTCGCTCGCGAGTCGATCTCCGAAGCGGACCGCCGAGCGCTGCTCGAGCCCTTCGAGCGGATGATGGGTTCGATCACTCGCCGCGCCCGGAAGGACGAGTCCTGACGCTCGGGATCAGCCGCCGAGGCGGGCCAGGACCTCGTCGTGGAGCAGGCCGTTCGTGGCCAGGACGGTCCCCCCGTCGATGACCCGCCGGCCCGTGAAGTCGGTCACCCGGCCGCCGGCCTCCTCGACCACGATCAGCGGCGCGGCGAGATCCCAGGACGACAGGTCGACCTCGACCATCGCCTCGGCGGCACCCTCGGCCAGCAGCGTGTAGCCCCAGAAGTCGCCGAACCCGCGCTCGCGCCAGACGTCACCGAGGAGGGCGTGGAAGCCGGGGGCCAGACCGGACGTCTCGATGTCGTGGCCGGAGCCGTACAGGACCTGGGCGTCGGCCAGGCCCGCGACGCGGGAGACGCGGATCGCCCGGGCGCCCTCCATCCCGGCCGCGCCGACGGCCCACGCTCCCCCACCCCGCCGCGCGTACCAGCGCTCGCGCAACGCCGGCGCGGACACGACCCCGACCTGGATCTCGCCGTCGATCTCGAGGGCGAGCAAGGTCCCGAAGAGCGGTACGCCACGGATGAAGTTGTGAGTGCCGTCGATCGGGTCGATGTACCACCGCGCACGGGCGTCGACCGCGGCCGACCCGTACTCCTCGCCGACGAGCCCGTGATCGGGGAACGCCGCCGCGATCCGGTCGCGGATCATCCGCTCGATCGACTGATCGGCGGCGGTCACGAAGGAGCGATCCGGCTTGGTCATGACCTCGATGTCGCGCCGGAAGTGACGCAGGGCGATGTCGTCCGCGGCGTCGCAGGCCGACTGGGCGAAGGCCAGCCAGAAGTCGAGCTCATCGGCGGAGGCACGGGCGTGAGCGGAGCTCCAGGCCGGCCCGAACGGCGTGGTGTCGTCGTCGGTCATGAGCGGATCCTCAGCCCGTCCGGGTCGTACAGGGGTTCGCGCGCGACCTCGAAGCCGACCCACTCGCCGAACACCTCGACGTCGCCGCGCGTCCCGATCGACGCCAGCTCGGGCGGCAGGTAGGCGTAGGCGATCGAGCGCTCCACCGCGAAGCCGTAGCCGCCGCTGGTGACCCGCCCGACGATCGTGCCGTCCACCCGGACCGGTTCGTTGCCGAGGGCGATCGACCGGGGGTCGTCGAGGACGAGGCAGCGCAACCGACGACGCGGCCCGGCCGCACGGACGGCCTCGAGCGCCTCGCGACCGATGAACTCGACGTTCTTGTCGGCGCGGACGGCGAAGCCGAGGCCGGCCTCGTAGGGCGTCTCGTCGGGGGTGATGTCGCTCGACCAGACGCGATAGCCCTTCTCCAGCCGCAGCGCATCGATCGCCCGGTAACCGCAGGCCGCGAGCCCATGCTCGCGACCGGCGGCCCAGAGCGTGTCCCAGAGTGCCAGGCCGTACTCGGTCGGCGGGTACAGCTCCCAGCCGAGCTCACCCACGTAGGTCACCCGGAGCGCGAGCAGGGGCACGCTGCCGACGGTGATCCGGCGCGCGGTGAGGTACGGGAACGCGCCGTCCGAGATGTCGTCGCGGGTGCACGCGGCCAGGATGACGCGCGCCGCCGGGCCCCACAACCCGAAGCACGCCAGCCCGCTCGTCCGGTCGTCGACGAGGACCGGGCCCAGTTCGGCGGGCTCATCGTCGAGGTTCCGCCGGATCCAGCCGAGGTCGTGGTTGCCGAAGGCCGTGCCGGTCACGATGAGGTAGCGGTCCGTGGCAAGCCGGGTGACCGTGAAGTCGCACTCGATCCGGCCGCGCCGGTTGAGCATCTGGGTGTAGACGATCGAGCCCACCGACCGGTCGATGTCGTTCGCGCACAGGCGCTGGAGGAAGGCGGTCGCGCCCGGCCCGGCGATCTCGATCTTGCTGAAGCTCGACTCGTCGAACAACCCGGCCGCCGAGCGCGTCGCGAGCGCCTCGACGCCGATCGCCGGCGACCAGTGCTGGCCGGCCCAGCCGCGCGGCCGGTGATCGTCGCGGCCAGCCGCCGCGTTCGATTCGAACCAGTTCGGGCGCTCCCAGCCGGACTTCTCGCCGAACGCCGCCCCGAGCTCGGCCAGCCGCGGATAGGCGGGCGAGAGACGGAGCGGACGGCCGGCCTGGCGCTCCTCGTTCGGGTAGTGGATGTCGTAGTAGGTCGAATAGACCTCGACCGTCCGGGCCAGGGTGTAGGCCTGGCTTCGGTACTGGGCGCCGAACCGCCGGATGTCCATCTTCCACAGATCGAGCTCGGGCTCGCCGTCGACGATCCAGCTGGCCACCTGGCGACCGATCCCACCGGCTCCGGCGATGCCATGCGCACAGAACCCGGCCGCGACGAAGAACCCGCGCACCTCGCTCTCGCCGAGGATGAACTCGTTGTCGGGCGTGAACGCCTCGGGCCCGTTGATCATCCGGTTCACCCCGGCGTCGCCGATCGCCGGGACCCGCCGGACGGCGCCGTCCATGATCTCGGCGAAGCGCGGCCAGTCCGGTGCGAGCAGCTTGCCGTTGAAGTCGGACGGGACGCCATCGAGCGACCACGGAGCCGGATGCCGCTCGTAGCCGCCCATGCACAGCCCGCCCACCTCCTCGCGGTAGTAGACGAGGTTGTCCGGGTCGCGCATCGTCGGCAGCGTCGGGACGGCGCCGGGGATCGCCTCGGTGAAGAGGTACTCGTGGGCCATCGGGATGATCGGCACGTTGACCCCGGCGAGCCGGCCGATCTCGGGTGCGAACATCCCGCCGGCGTTGACGACGACCTCGGCGCCGATCGGACGCTCCTCGCCGTCACGGACGACCCGCACGCCGCGGACCCGGCCGTTCTCGACGTCGATCCCGGTCACCCGGCTGTGCGTCTCGATCCGGACCCCGCGCCGGCGGGCGCCGGCCGCCAGCGCCTGGGCCAGCCCCGAGGGGTCCAGCCAGCCGTCGGTCGGCAGGTGGACGGCGCCGAGCACGCCGTCGAGCGACATCAAGGGGAAGAGCGCCTGCGCCTCGGCGGCCGAGATGAGCTCGAGCGGCAGCCCGAACGTCTTCGCCCAGCCGGCCTGCCGGGTCAGCTCCTCGAGCCGAGCGGGGGTCGAGGCCAGGCGCAGCGAACCGACTTCGTGCCAGGACGGGTCGACGCCGGTCTCGGCCGCGAGTCGCCGGTAGAGCTCGACCCCGTACATCATCATCTTCGTCAGGGTCACGCTGGACCGGAGCTGGCCGACGAGACCGGCCGAGTGGAAGGTCGAGCCCGAGGTGAGCTCGGCGCGGTCCACGAGCAGGACATCGGTCCAGCCGCGCTCGGCCAGGTGGTAGGCGACGCTGGTCCCGCCGACGCCACCGCCGATGACGACCGCCCGAGCCTGATCCATCGGCGGCTGCACTCCCGTGGGCGCCCCGGCGAGGCGTTCGCCGGTAGCGTACCGGCTCGGGCCGGGCGGTCGCCCGGGGGACGCGCCTAGTGGCAGGTCCCCGAGCCGGCGTCGCCGAACGCCCGGCTGGCGGTGCTCAGGAACTGCCAGCGGTAGCCGCCGGGATCGAGATCGAGGACGATCACGCCGTTCGAGCGGGCGTCACGGACCTCGGAGTTCGCGACGGGTGGTGCCCGGAACATGCGCCGCTCGGCCCCGCCGGTCCCGACCACGAACTCGCGGATCCCGCGTTGCGGGTCGAGCTGACCATCCGGGGTCTGCGGCGCGAACCGCTCGTAGTCGTGGTCGTGGCCGTTGACGATCACGTCGGCGCCGGCGTCGTAGAGCACGCTCCAGAACGGGTCGACCGCCGGCTCGCTGCCGTGGGCGCCCGAGCTGAACCTCGGGTGGTGCCAGATCGCGAGGGTGCAGGCGGTCGGGTGGGCCGCCAGGTCGGCCCGAAGCCACGACAGCTGGCGAGAGCCCTCGCCGCAGTCGACCCCCTCGAGGCAGTTCGAGTTGAGGACGACGACATGCCACGTCCCCGCCTCATACGAGTACCAGCCGTCCAGTGGCGTGCCCGCGGCCGCCCCGAAGTAGTCGAAGTACGGTGCCCCGTCGTCCGAGCGGATGTCATGGTTGCCGATCGTCGGGTGGGTCCGGTCCTTGAACTGGCCCCACGACGGTCCGTAACACTTCCGCAGGTCGGCCGCCGACCCGGTCGGGTAGGCGTTGTCGCCGGCCGTGAACACGATCCCGGGCAGTCCGGCGACGATCGCGGCGGTCTGTTCGTCGTGGTTGGATCCGCAGTCGGCGATGTCGCCGGCGCCGATGAGCCGAACACTCGGGCCGGAGGCGGTCGGCGCCGGTGCCGCCGGACTCGTGGCGGGCTCACTCGGAGCGACCGACGCCCCGGTCTCACCGATCGCGACCGATCGCTGGGCGAGGCGCTGGCCGAGGATGAACCCGCCCGTCAGCAGACCGGCCACGCTCAGGACGACGAGCGCGGCGCCGATCAGCCCCGCCAGGCGTGCGCGTGTGTGGCTCGACACGGTGCCCGTTCCACCCCGCTGAAGCGCGTCGGACCGCGGGACAGACCCGCGGCCAGTGGGGCATGGTACTCCGGGTCCGTTAGCGCGACCCTAAACGCCTCGGATGCCCTCGCCTCCGATCCCGCTGCGCTACCCTGCTCGGCCAGGAGGTCCGCCCGATGCCGACCATCGACGAGGTCGTCGCCGCCGTGCCCGGCTGGACCGGCCGACGAGTCGAGTCCGCGCCGCTCGCCGGCGGTCTGACCAACACGAACTACCGGGTCGACGTCGACGGCGTCCCGTACTTCGTCAGGATCCCCGGACCGGCCACCGACCTCCTCGCCGTCGACCGGGCCAACGAGCTCGTCAATACCCGGGCCGCCGCCGTGGCCGGGGTCGGGCCGCGTGTCGTCCACCACCTCGCCGCGTGGGATGCGATGGTCCTCGAGTGGCTGGCGGGTCGGACGATGTCCAACCCGGCATTCGCGGAGGACGGCATGGCCGAGCGGATCGCTGCAACGCTCCGGCGACTCCACGCCGGGCCGCGGTTCAAGCTCGACTTCGACATGTTCCGGCTGACCGAGCGCTATCTCGCGGTCGTCGACGACCTCGGGGCCCCGATCCCGGCGGGCTATCGCGACCATCTGCCGCTCGTCCCGCGGATCGAGTCGGCGCTGGCGGCCCGGCCGGCTGCCAGCGTCCCGTGCCACAACGATCTCCTGGCGGAGAACTACCTCGACGACGGTGAGCGGCTGTGGATCGTCGACTACGAGTACAGCGGCAACAACGACCCCACCTTCGAGCTCGGCAATACCTGCCAGGAGCTCGGCTTCGACGATGATCGGATCGCGGCGATGTGCGCCGCCTACTTCGGGGTCGCCAGCCCGGAGATGCTCGCCCGGATGCGCCTCCAGATGATCATGTCCGACGTGGGCTGGACACTCTGGGCGGCCATCCAGGCCCAGGTCTCGTCGATCGACTACGACTTCACCGGTTGGGCCGAGGAACGCTGGGCCCGGGCGGCCGCGGCGCTGGACGGACCGGCCTTCGGGACGTGGCTCGAGGTCGTCACCCGCGCCTGAGGCTCGGCGCGGCGTCGGCGGGACGATCGGCTCAGCCCCGGAGTCGGCTCCCGTCGGGGTCGACGAGCACATCCGGCCCCACGACTGCCGGGACCCGTGCGTCGAAGACGTCGATCTCGAGACCGGCCCCATCGCGCGTGCCGGCTGGCAGATAGGCCGTCCCGATGGTCCGCCCGACCGTGTGTCCGTAGGCCGCGCTGCGCAGCCGGCTGACGACCTCGCCAGCGTGCCGGACGGCCTCGCCGCCGTACACCGGCTGATAGCCCGCGTCGCCGATGAGGACCGTCCGCAGCGTGCGCTCGGGCCTATCGGGTCGGTCGGCGCGCGCAGCGAGGATCGCCTCCCGGCCGTTGAACGGGCCCTTGCTCACGCGGACGAAGGCGCCCAGACCGGCCTCATCCGGGGTCTCGAGCATCGTCAGGTCCGTCCCGTAGTAGCGGTAGCCCTTCTCGAGCCGGAGGCCCTCGAGCGCGCGATAGCCGACCGGCTCGAGGCCGTCGCCGCGGCCGGCGTCGACCAGCCGATCCCAGACCGTCGTCGCCCAGCCCGGGGCGACGGTCAGCTCCCAGCCGAGCTCGCCGGCGTAGCTGATCCGCGACGCCAGGACGGACGCCGGGCCGATCCGGATCGCGACCGCGTGGCGGAGCGGCAGCGCAGCGTCATCCACGGGATCGTCGGTCGCTCGGCCGAGGACGGCGCGGGCCGCGGGACCCCACAGGCCGAGGACCGCCCACGCGTCGCTCTCGTCCCGGACCTCGATGGGTGGGTCTTCGTCGCCTCGGTTGGCGACGAGCCAGCCCAGGTCGCCCGCGACCGAACCGGCTCCGGTCACGACCCGGAAGTCGGCCGTCGCCAGCCTCGTGACGGTGAGATCGGCGACCATCCCGCCCCGGTCGTCGAGCGCCTGGCTGTAGACGACGGACCCGATCGGCCGATCGATGTCGTTCGCGCAGACCCGCTGGAGCAGGGCCAGCGCGCCCGGCCCACGGACCGCGATCTTCCCGAACGACGACAGGTCGATGAGACCGGCCCGCTCGCGGACCGCGCGATGCTCCTCGCCGACCCGCTCGAACCACGGTGGCCGGGTCCAGCCGTAGGCGTGCTGATCGCGGCCGACGCGCCGCCACGGACGGTCCGGGAAGTGGACGTCGGCCCGCTCCCAGCCCGCCTTCGCCACGAACGCCGCCCCGCTGTCCTGGAGCCGGCCGTGGACCGCTGAGAGCCGGCGCGGGCGACCGGCCACGTCGGCGTCGTACGGATAGCGCAGGCGGTAGTAGTCGGCGTAGGCCTCTCGGGCGAGGGCGGCGGCCCAGCTCGGATCGCGGTAGGGGTCGGCGAAGCGCCACGCCCGATACGGGGCGATGTCGACACCGGGGTCGTTCGCGCTGATCCAGCCGGCGATGGCCCGGCCGATCCCACCGCCGCCGCCGAAGCCGTTGAGCGACAGCCCGGCCGCGACCCAGAACCCGTGGATCCCGGGCATCGGCCCGAGCAACGGGTTCGCGTCCGGGGTCATCGCGTCGGGATGACAGACGAGCCGGACGACCTCCGCGTCGGCGAGGAACGGGAACCGCCGGATCGCGCCGGCCATCAGCGGGGCGAATCGCTCGTAGTCCGGCGGCAGGGAGGCGGCGGCATGGTCCCACGGGACGCCGTCGACCCAGCGCGCCACCGGCTCGGCCTCGTACCCACCGAAGAGCATCCCGCCGTGCTCGCTCTTGCCGTAGACGAGGTTGTCCGGGTCGCGGAAGCACGGCATGTCGGCCGGCAGCTCGTGGCCAGGGACCGCGCGCAGCGCGATGTGCTGGTGGTCGACCGGCGTGGACGGGATCGAGACCCCGGCCATCGCGGCCACCTGCGGCGCCCAGATCCCCGCCGCGTCCACGACGAGCTCCGTGGCGATCGGGTCGCGATCGGTCCTCACACCGGTCACCCGGCGCTTGGCGTCGAGCTCGATCCCCGTCACCCGGACGCCGGTCCGGATCCGGACGCCGAGGGCACGGGCGGCATCGGCCAGGGCATGCGTGGCGGTGTGCGGGTCGAGATGGCCGTCCTGGGCGAGGTAGACGGCCCCGTGGAGGTCGTCGCGGCTGATCGCCGGCATCCGGCGGACGGCTTCGTCGGGGGACACGACCTCCGCGTCGAGGCCGATCCCGCGGGCCCGGCTGGCGGCGCGCTCGAGCTCGCGCAGCTGGTCGGGGCTCGACGCCAGGCGGAGGCTGCCCGCGCGCTCGAAGACGCCGAGCCGCTCGTAGAGCTCGACGCTGTAGCGACGGAATCGCATCATCGTCGCGGACGGATTGAAGACCGTCACGAGACCTGCGGCCTGACAGGTCGATCCGGCGGTCAGCTGCGCCTTCTCGACCAGGAGGACATCGGTCCAGCCCGCTTCGGCCAGGTGGTAGGCGACGCTACAGCCCGTGATCCCGCCACCGACCACCACGACCCGTGCCTGATCCACGATCCCTCCAGCGCCATCGCCGCCAGCCCCGGGCGTCGTCGGTACGGTACGGCCCCGAAGGGGGTGGCGTCTCGGGCAGGGCGATCCGCCGGTCGACGGGATCCGGGGCTGTCAGTCGCCCGCGACCTCCCGGAGCGCGCGCTCGAAGGCCGGCGTCGAGGCGCCCGCCAGCAGGCGCTCGAAGTGCTCACCGGCGTAGGCGACGAAATCGACATCGAGCGTGCTGATGCCCTGCTGGAGCACCCCCCACATCGCCTCGCGGAAGTCGGACACGATCCGCATCAGCGTGATCCGGGCCAGGCGGGAGGGGCGGGCGGTCTCGCCGTCGTATGCCTCGAGGAGCCAGCGGTCCTCGTCGGGGCTGAGCTCGTGGTTGATGCTGACGTTGCCGAGGTCGAAGAACGGGTCGCCCATCCCGGCGTATTCCCAGTCGACGATGCGGATCCGCTGACCGTCATCGATGAAGTTCGCATTGAGCAGGTCGTTGTGGCACGGTCGCAGTTCGACGGGGTCGGACAGCAGTGCCAGCTCGATGCGCCGGCCGATCGCCCGGCTCAGGTCGTACTCGAGCGGGATCGGCACCCCGCGGGCTACCGCCAGCGCCCGGTACGCCTCGACGATCCGGAGCGGGATGAACAACCCCGGGATGGCCGGGCCGCCATGGACCCTGCGGATCGAATCGGCGACCCGCCGGATCGTCTCGGCCGTATGGACCGCCTCGTCCGAGACCGGCGCGCCCTCGATGAACCGGGTGACGAGATAGCCCTCCGGGCGGATGAACGCGGTCACCTCGGGCCCGACCCCGACGCCGGCGGCGGCCACGGTGGCGGCCAGCTCGACCTCCCTGCTGATCCCGAGCAGGTGGGTGTCGTTGCCGGCCAGTCGGAGCACCCAGCGATCGGTCGTGCCCTCGGCGGCGACCAGGAAGTTCCGGTTGGTGATCCCCCCGCTGAGCGGGCTCAGGGACAGCGACCGACCGGCGAGGTCCGGCACTCGCCGGAGTGCGGCGACCAGTTCGTCGTGGAGCCCGCCATGGCCCGGATCGATCGAGGCGGACGATCCCCCGCTCATCGCCCGGTCCTCCTCCTGCAGGGCGCGCCGACGGCGCGGCGATCGCTCACCGCGCCGTCCCGTGTCCGGGTCTCGGGCTAGCCGATGACCGCCTCACCGGTCGCTGGATCGGCCGCTTCGACGTCTGGTGCCTGGCGCCGGACAGCCGCGACGTAGTAGATCGCTCCGAAGAAGAGGATCACCCCGATGAGCGTCTCGAAGAGCGGCCAGGCCGGCATCCACGAGAGCTCCTGTCCGAACGGCTTGATGAACGTGTTGATCATCGGGTTCCAGTAGAGGCGGCCGTCGGTCCCGTAGTCCCCGAACAGTCCGGTGTCGGCCCACAGGGCGATGTTGATGATCATGAGGCCGCCGTAGATGAGGGCGGCGACATTGATCAGCTTGCCCCAGCGACCGAGGCTGAACCAGGCCTTCGTGTGGGGCCAGCCGCGCATCCGGGCTCGCATGACCCCCGCGTTGCACATGAAGTAGCTGACGTAGATCAGGCCCGTGGCGGCGATGGAGATCGAGACCGCCGCCAACGGCCCGACGACGAGGATCGGGAGAGCGGCGATGACGCCGACCGTGACCGCGGCATTGGCGGGGGTGCGGAACCGTTCGTTCACATGCCCGAGCCAGCGTCCCGCGGGCAGGTGTCCATCCCGTCCCATCGAGAACATCAGTCGTGTCGCCGCGCCCTGGATCGCCATGGTGCAGACGAAGACCGATGCCAGGATCACGAACAGATAGAGATCGCCGAACGAGATCCCGAAGATGATGTCCTGCGGGAACGCATTCGAGATGATCGTGCCGATCGGGAACGTCGTCAGCCCCTCTTCCATCGTCTGCGAGATGTTCGGCGACGCGAGGATGACCGCCGGGATGAAGATGATCCCGACGAGGCCCGAGATGAGGATCGACGAGAGCACGCCACGCGGCGCCTGACGACCCGCATCGAGCGTCTCTTCACCGAACGATCCGGCCGTGTCGAAGCCGTAGACGATGAACACGGCCATGAAGAAGCCGAGCAGGAACGTCGCGGGGATGTTGCCGTTCTGGGCTGCCTCCGCACCGTTCATCGTGGTCAGGACGCTGACCGGCTGGACATTGGCGAAGATGAGCAGGATCACCGCGAACACGAGCATCCCGAGGATCTCGGTCGCGACCCCGATGTTGTTGAGGATCGCGAGCAGCCGCACACCCCAGGCGTTGATGATCGTGGTGATGACGAGGGTGCCGATCGCGATGAAGACGAACATCGACGTGAAGCCGCCCGGGGACGGCGAATCGAGGAAGGCGACGTCTCCGGTCGTCCCGCCGGCGGCACTGTGGATGGAGTCGATCACGAACGCGACGATGACCGCGACCGCGCTGACCGTGACCACCTGCGCCCAGAAGTAGAACCAGCCCGTGAACCAGCCCAGCCCGCGGTTCGACAGACGCTTCGACCACTGGTAGACCGAGCCGGCGATCGGGAAGTGGCTGGCCAGCTCGGCGAACACCAGCGCGACGAGCAGCTGACCGCCGACGATGATGAACCAGCTCCAGAACATCGCCGGGCCGCCGAGCGCGATGCCGACACCGAAGTTGCCGAAGGAGCCGGTCGACACGCTGATGAATGCGAATGCGATCGCGAAGTTCGACAAGAAGCCGAGGGTCCGCCTCAGCTCTGGCTTGATGCCCAGGGACTGCAGGTGCGCATCGTCCCGCGCCGCCTGGTCCGCGTCACTGACAGGACCCGCCACGACGATCCTCCTCACCACCGCCGCGACTGGGGGACGCCGCGGCGAGACTGACCTCTGAGAAGAAGACGCGAGGGCACAGCCGTCGCTCGATCCGACTCCCTCAACGGTCGAGCTCAGGCCGGAGGATAGCACCGCGGGTGCGGCCGTCAACGGCGGATCTCGCATCCGATCGTGCACGGATCGCGTCCGATTCGAACCGCCGAGACCGGTGTCGTATCGTCATCCGTGCGGCCCCGACGTCGACCCGAACCGGTCGCGGTCCGCTCCAGGAGGACCACGATGTCGACGTCGACGGAGCTTCCCGTCCTCGAGGCCGACCGCCGCGACGCCTTCGCCGGGCGTCTCGGCGACGCCCTGACCGGCGCCTTCGACCTGTTCACGGTCTATCTCGGTGACCGCCTCGGCTTCTACCGCGAGCTCGCGGACCATGGCCCGCTCAGCGCGCCCGAGCTCGCCGGGAGGTCCGGGACGGATCCACGTCAGGTCCGCGAATGGCTCGAGCAGCAGGCGATCAGCGGGATCCTTGACGTCGCGACCGACGGCGGCCCCGACGACCGCCGGTTCGGCCTGCCGGCCGGCCACGCGGAGGTGCTCCTGGACCGGACCAGCCTGACCTACCTCGCCCCGGTCAGCCGGATGGCCGCGTCGGTCGGGCGCACGCTCGACCCGGTGGTCGAGTCGTTCCGGACGGGCGCCGGGGTGCCCTGGGAGGCGTACGGCAAGGACGCGCGCGAGGGACAGGCGGACATCAATCGGCCCGTCTGCGACCGGCTGCTCGGATCGGTCTGGCTGCCGGCGATCGAGGGCCTGGATGTCCGCCTGCGCGCCGACCCACCCGCCCGCGTCGCCGACATCGCCTGCGGTGGTGGGTGGTCGACGATGGCCATCGCCCGAGCCTATCCGAAGATCCGCGTCGACGGCTTCGATATCGACCTCGGATCGATCGAGCTGGCCCGTGACAACCTGGCCCGGTCAGGCTCCGACGTCGCCGACCGGGTCCGCTTCCACCTCGCCGATGCGGCCGACCCGGTCCTCACCGGCGACTACGACGCGGCCGTCATCCTCGAGGCGCTCCACGACATGGCCCATCCGGTCGAGGCGCTCACGACGGTCCGCGGCATGCTTGCCGCCGACGGCCAGCTCATCGTCATCGACGAGCGCGTGGCGGAGACCTTCGGCGCCGTCGGCGACCCGCTCGAGCGCACGTTCTACGGCTGGAGCGTCCTATGCTGCCTGCCGGCTGGGCTGTCCGAACCGGACTCTGCCGGGACCGGCACCGTCATGCGGCCGTCCACCCTGGAGCGCTACGCCGGAGCCGCCGGCTTCGATCGGTTCGAGGTCCTCCCGATCGAGCACGACGCGTTCCGGCTCTACCGTCTCCGGCCGTGACCGCCGGTCAGTGCTTGACCTTGACCGGCGGCGACGTCGCCGTGTTGTTCGCCGGATCGATGTCCCGACCCTCGTCGAAGAGCTTGACGACCACGCGGTAGGTCACGCTGCCGCCGGCGCCGTCGGCTGCCGTCAGTCGGTCCTGGATCACGAACGTCGCCTTGCGGCCGTGACCGGCCTTCGGCACGGTCCCACCGACGACCGCGACGACCACTTCGCCATTCGATCCGGTCCGGTACAGGAAGACCACGACCTGCTCCGCGTCGTGGCGGCTCGAGACATCCAAACTGACCTTGAACGTGCGTCCGACCTTGACCGATGCCGGCACGGCGAACCGATCGATCCGGACATCGTGCGTCCTGACAAGCACGGACCTGGTGAGCGACGCCGTCCGACCATCACCCGTGCGGATGTCCAGGGTGACCGGATACGCACCGTCCTTCCGGTAACGGTACGTGGCGCTCGGGCCATCGGCCGTCGATCCATCGTGGAATCGCCAGTGCCAGCTCACGATCCCGACCCCGGCGACGTCCTCCGAGTCATCGACGAACCGGACGTCCTCCCCGGGGACCGGGCTCGACGGGACCCAGTGGAAGAAGATCAGCGGCGGCGGTGCGGCCGCGATGTCCAGTCGGACGCCATACTGGAACACGGCGCTGTCCGCGAGCGACATGCGGAGGTGGTACGTGCTCCCCCGGTGGACCGCCAGCGACACCCGACCCTCCCCGCTCAGTGGGCCGCAGTCGATCAGCGTCAGCTGGTCGATGGCGTCGCCTTGGAAGATCGCGAGCTCCGCGACGGCAGCGGCGTCATAGGTCAGGTTGACGGTCGCGTCGTCGGGCGCCACGAAGTCGTACCAGGCCGTCCGGTCACCTGCCAGGCAGTCGGTGGGCTCGTTCGGTTCGACACCGGCCGCCGTCAGATCCTCGGCGTCGCCGGCGAATGGCACGCTGGTGATCCGGGTGGCCCGGGCGTAGGCATCGTTGGCCGGCGGCGCCGGTGCAGAGATGTCGAGGTGAGCAGCCGCGCTTTCCGGGTAGGCCGTCGCCAGCTGGATCGCGTAGGTCGTCCCGACCGACGCCTCGAACAGGAAGTCGGTGAGGTCGGTCGGTGTGCAGAACACCTCGGTCAGGCCCGTGAAACCCGGGCCGTCGACTCGGAACACCGCGACGCGGACCAACCACTTCGCCTCCCCATCGAGGGCGACCCGGATGAACCCGCTCGATCCCGCGTGGTACGCGTACCAGACGCTCGCGGCGGGCGGGGACTGGCAACTTCCCGGTTCGCCTGGCTCGACGGTCGCCTCGGTCAATGCCGGATCGGTCGCGTACGGCAGCGACCCGATGGTCGTCGCCGCGGAGAATGCGTCGTTACTGGGCGGGGCGCCGAGCGTGACCGCCGGCACCGACGCCGCGAGCAGCGCTAGCACGACGAGCCCGATCCACAGCCGTAGCGACCTGGACATGGCGTCCCTCCCGTGCGGCGACCGATGGGTCGCTCGGACCTGCGTGGTCGGCGAGATGACGTGCGACGCCGGGGAACGTTACATCGCCGCCCTGGGATCCCGGCTGGCGGAGCCGCGGATCAGCCCGCGGCGACTCCTCGAAGCGCCTCGGGCAGCGGACGGTGCTCCTCGACCGGGGCGATGTAGCGGTCGACCATCTCTCGCGTCGCGGTGACCTGGAGCTCGGAGAACAGGAAGCCGATCTTGCGCCGCTGGGCGGCCAGGATCTCGTCCTTCGTCGGCAGGTCCCACAGCTGACGCTTGAAGGGACCGATCGACTTCTTGCGGCTCGAATACACGAACTGCTCGTCGGTCTGATCGGCTTTGCGTTCGTCGATCGCGTGCTCGAAGCACCAGTCGTGGATCTCGCGGTGGAGCGACTCGGGGAAGGCGGGGTGCTCGAAGAGCAGGTTCTGGAAGCCGGTGGCGAGGTGGATCTCGGCCGCCTCGACCGCCGGGAAGTGGTGGAAGAGCTCGTCCGGGAGGGTGCTGGCACCGTGCTGGACGCAGCCCGCCAGGCCGTAGCTCCGGGCGACCTCGCCGAGCCGGCGGATCACGTCGAAATCCAGCTTCACGGCCGCGATCGAGCCGTCGGGCAGCGGGACGCCGCCATGGCTCGTGCCGGTCTGGACGCTGACCTTGCTGATCCCGATGGTTCCACGTCGCCGCCCGTCGAGCTCGCGTCGATAGCCTTCGAGATAGGCCCGCAGCTCGGCTTCGGTCGAGTTCTGCTTGCCGACCTCGCCGATCTCGCCGCCGACGCTGATCGTCAGCCCGGCCGGCTCGAGCTCCCGGATGAGGGCCGTCAGCTCTGCGGCGCGACGATAGTTCTCGCGCTGCTCGAGGTCGACCGACGGCTGGCTCAGGTCGACGAGCGTGGAGCTGTCGATATCGATGTTCCGGTAGCCGACCTCGATGGCCTGGCGGCAGGCGCCCCGGATCTCCTCGGTCATCTTCTCCGGATCCGCGGCGTACTTCGCTGCGTTGAACTGGTAGTGGTCGCCCTGGATGAACACCGGCGCCTGCCAGCCGGCCGCGATCGCCCCGGCAAGGACGCTCGCGACGTAGTCGACCGGTCGCTGGTAGGTGTAGGTCTGCTCGCTCCGAGCGAGCTCGAGGATCACAGCGCCGACGTCCGATGCGGCAGCGGTCTCGAACACGGTCCGGGCCATGTCGAAGGTCTGGGCCCGGATGTTGATCGCCGGGACCGTGAACCCGTGGACCTCGCCGCGGGCCCGCGCCACGTACAGGTCCTGGATGCTCGCCGAGCGGGCGCCGAGCTCCTGGCTCGCCTCCCAGATCAGCCAGCGGGCGACATCTACGGTCGCCGGATCGTCGGAGAACGCCGCCGTCCAGGCCAGGTCGCGGACCGTCCGGGTGCGGAATGCGGCCGCGTCGTCGATCGCCAGTCGGTCCCCGTCCAGGTGGGCGCCGCTGGCGAGCAGATCGATGAGCTGGGTGACGGACGCGGCGACGGTGGGCATCAGCGGGCTCCGTGCGGGCGACGGTGGACGGCCGTTCGATGGTACCGCGCCCGCCGCGGGCCGGTCGTGGCGAGCCGGATCTGGGTCGGGACGAGGCGAGGCCTCCGTCCTCCCGGACGGCACCCGGCCGGCGTCGTCAGAGCGTCGGCTTCACGACCATGAGCGCGACGATGACGATGACGGCCAGGCCGAGGATCATCCCGCCGCGCCGGATCTTGGCCACGGTCGCCATGATCTCGGGCGACGGCCCGCTCGCTCCGGGCGGCGGCGGGCTGGACGTCAGCTCGACGAGGCGGAGCGTCGCCGGCCGCTGGACGAACAGCGAGTACAGCACCGCGAAGGTGTAGATGACGATCGCCACAAGGAGCCACGTGCTGGCCATCACGTTGAGCCCGGCCGCCCAGATGATCAGCACGCCGGTCACCGGCATCGACAGGACGAGCGGCAGGACGAGCCGATCCGAGACGACGTTGTTGGCCCGGGCCATGAAGTTCGCGTGCTGCGGCTCCTTACCCGCTTGGGCGCCGTAGATCGCGAAGGCGAACGTCGGTCCGAACGCGACGATGGCGCTGAACACATGGAGGAAGATGAGCCACGGGACAAGCGCGGTCACTGGGCATCTCCTGTCGTGGCGGGGAGGGACGCCGCTCGGCGACGACGCCGGACCCACGGCTTGTCGAGAAGGATACGTCGGCCGGGGACGCCCGATCAGTGCTCGTGCGCGACCGTGCCGATGGACCCGTCGAACCGAGCACGCTCCAGGGCGGCCCGCACCGTCGCCCGGTCGGGTGCCGGCGGACCGGCGTCGTCCGCCGCCAGCCCGGTCAGGACGACGCTGCGCCGTTCGCGCTCCAGCTCGAAGTCACCGGTCCGCCGCCCGACCCGAGCGGCCAGCTCGCCGGCGACGCCCCAGGCGAAGTGCTCGAAGCGACCGAGCCGCCCATCCCAGGTCGCCAGGACGGCAGGGCCGAGTCGCTGCGGATGCCCGTGGACGTCGCGCGCCAGCGGCCGGATGTAATGCGCCGCCGCGATCCTCGGGAGACCGGCGCCGGGCCCCGTCGGCAGGGTCGAACCGGTCGCGCGTGACGACCCCCCGAGCACGACCACGACCCCGAGGTTCGTGAGCTCGTCATCGGTCAGGCCGACCGGTCGACGCCGGAGCGAGGCGAGCAGATCCTCGAGCCGCGCTCCCTCCGCGGTCGCCGTGAGACCGAACCCGAGGCCGAGAGCGCGGACCACGAGGCGGGCCTGGTCGCCGGTCGTGTCTGCGCTCGGCCCGCCGCCGAGCTCGCCCGCGCGGATGACCGTCGAGCGCGGGTCGAGCGGAGCCGGGTCGACGGAGCCGGACCGCTGCCAGCCGAGCGCTTCGGCCGCCGCGATCCAGGAGAAGTCCTCGGTCGGACCATCCAGCGGGCGCTGGACGCGCGACGACGGGATGAGGTCGACGAGCGCCGCCAGGACCGCGGCCCGACCCGTGATGGCCGCTGGCGTCGTGTCGGGGCCGACGACCACCACGGGGACCCCGCCATCGAGCAGCAGCCAGACCAGGCCCGCCAGCTCGGCGTCGAGGACCGAACCACGCAGGAGGTCGACGATCGTCGGTCCGGGGTCGCTCGGGCGATCGACCATCCGTTCCGCATCGACCTCCAGCCGGGGCGCCCCGGTCGCGACCCATCCGACCTGAGGCCGACGCCACCGTAGGGTGCGGGGCGGATGGCGTCAAACAGCGCAACACCCGCGACTCGACCGCGGTCCGCCAGGCAGCATCGGGTGCGCGAGGGCCCGTCGGCAGCCACCCGACCGTGGCCCACCGCAGGCTCATCGACCCGCCGCGTTGCCCGCCGTCAACGAACGGGACGTCCGTGACCGTCGGACGGTACTAGCGGATGCATGCTCGGCTGGCGCCGACAGGCCTATCGTCCGGTTACGACCGGGTGCCTGCCCGCGCGCCGTCCCGAGGTGTCCGACCGGGTGTACGAGACCAGCACATTCTGCGAGCGCTGCGGCCTGGACCGCGACCGACTGGGGTCGGCCGGTGCCAGCGAGTTCAACACGTGCCCTGACTGCTCCAGCTCCTGCTGTTCGAACTGCTGGAACCAGGTCGGCGGGGGGTGCCTGGTCTGCCGTCCGTTCAACCTCGCCGGCGGCGCAGCCGGGATCGCCGCCGCGACCCGCATCGAGGCCCGACCCGCACCCGTCGCACCGACCCCCGTGGAGCGCCGGCCGTCGCGGTCCTGGCGACCGGCGGCGTCGGCCGCCGCGGCTCAGGCACCGGACGCCACCCCTGGAGCGGCCGCCGAAGCCGCCGACCGGCCGCGTCGGTTCGCCGGTCGGGGCCTGGCCAAGATCGCCCGCGTCGGGCTCGTGGCGGTCGTGGCTCTGGCCGCGGTCGTCGGCGTCCGGGCCGTCACGTTCACCGGGGGTGCGGTCGCGTCCCAGGATGCCGTGCCGACCCCCCCGCCGGTCGAGACCCCCGGCTGGGTGACCGGTGGTGCCTACCCGCCGATCGCGACCGATGCACCCGTCCGCACGGATCCGACTCGGCCCGACGCACGACCGAGCCGCGGGGACCGCGGCGCCGGCGGCGACGGCTCGGGCCGGAGCGATGGTTCCGGTGGATCCACCGGCGGAGGCTCGACCGGTGGCGGAGGCGGCGGGAACCCGGGTGGGACGCCGACACCCGGAGCGAGCCCGACGCCCAAGCCGACGAACAGCTTCGGCCCGCCGCCGACGCCGCACCCGACGCCCGTCCCGACGCCGAAGCCCACGCCCGACCCGACGCCCGATCCCACGCCGGACCCGACCCCGGACCCGACGCCCGATCCCACGCCGGACCCGACCCCGGATCCCTGACCGCGCGACGACTGGATACCTGACACCATCCGACCCGCCGGTCGGCGATACTCGGTCCCGTGGCTCCCGGATCCGCCGTCCCGACCGTCACGATCGAACCGCTGACCGCCGCGCGTTGGCCGGCGCTCCATGCGCTGTTCTCCGAGCGAGGCGACCCGCGCTGGTGTTGGTGCATGTTCTGGCGCTACCGCGCCCGTGACTACGCGGAGCGCTCGGTCGCGCTGAACCGCGCGGAGCTCGAAGCGCGGGCGGACGAGGACCCGGCCCTTGGCCTCGTCGCGCTCGACGGCGATCGGGCCCTGGCCTGGTGCTCGCTCGGTCCGCGGACAGCCTTCGACCGGCTCGAACGGTCGCGCACGATCCCGCGCTTTGACGAACGGCCGGTCTGGGCGATCGTCTGCTTCGTGGTCGCGGCCGCCGCCCGCGGGACCGGCCTCACCCGAGCCTTGATCGAGGCCGCGGTCGCCTACGCCGCGGAGCACGGGGCTCCCGCGATCGAGGCCTACCCGGCCGACATGACGGAGGGCCGGATCGGCGATGCGGCGGCGTACGTCGGGGCCCTGTCGACCTTCCTCGCGACCGGCTTTGCGATCGTGAGCGAGACCGGATCGTCCAGCGGCGGACGCCCGCGCCTGGTCGTACGGCGCGAGCTCGGCTGACGCCCGACCGCTCGAAACAGGTCTCCACCTGCCCGGGCATATCAAGGGTTGACATCGGCAAAGACCGAGGCGTACCATCCGCGGGCGCTCGCCGAGCGCCTCGCCTCAGTCGATGGGAAAGGAGCCGGACCGAATGTGGAACGACCTCCTCGTCCGACGCGTCACGCCGCCCACCATGGCCGGCGCTCGCGGGAGATCTGCGCCCATCTCGAGGTGAACCAGGGCGGCTGACGCCGCCGAAGACGACACCACGAGCCGTGGGCCGGATCGGGCCCCACGGCTTTTTTCATGCCCCGGTTCCGGGGTGTGACCTCCAGCCGCGTGGCCCCGCGACGAGACCGTCGCTCGAAGGGACCCGCGGCTTTTCGCGATTCCAGGCGAGGACCGCTCCACCACCGCCCAGCCCAGACCCAGGAGCCACCACCGTGACCACGACAACGACGCCACAACCGAAGACCATCCGATCGGCCGTCGTGTCGTCCGAGGGACGCGCGAACGCGACCGACCGACCCGTGTCGCCCGCGTCGCCGGCTGTCCCGGCGCTCCTGGTCGACCGGGTCACGAAGCGGTTCACCGTCGGCCGCCGGCGCGCGCCGGTCGTCGCCGTGGACGACGTCTCGCTCCGTCTGGAGCGCGGCGAGATCCACGGCATCCTCGGCGCGAACGGCTCGGGCAAGTCCACGCTCATCCGCCTCATCTGTGGCCTGTTGACCCTGGATGAGGGCCGGGTCGAGATCTTCGGTCTCGACATCGAACGGGACGAGCTCGCGGTCAAGCGGCTGATCAACCGGGTCAGCGTCGACGCCGCGTTCTTCAAGAAGCTCAGCCCGCTCGAGAACCTCAGCTTCGCCGCCCGCCTGTACGGCCTCGATGCCGCGACCGGCAAGCGCGAGGCGATGGCGATCCTGGCCAGGCTAGGCATCGGCGAGAAGCGGGTCGGCCGGCCGATCGAGCAGATGAGCCGGGGGATGCAGCAGAAGGTCGCCATCGCGCGAGCGCTGCTCACCTCCCCGGCGGTGCTGCTGCTCGACGAGCCGACGACCGGTCTCGATCCTCGCTCGAAGCTCGAGGTCCAGTCGTTCGTCGAGGAGCTCCGTGAGACCCACGACGCGACGATCGTCCTGACGACCCACGACCTGGCCGAGGCCGAGCGCCTGTGCGACCGGATCTCGATCCTCAACGACGGGCGCGTCGTCGCCGCGTCGACGCCCGACGGGCTGAAGCGGATGGTCGCCGAGAGGCACGACCAGCCGGCGACGCTCGAGGCGGCATTCATGACCTGGACCGGTCGTTCGCTCGACGACGACCTCGAAGTAGAGGAGGACGGCGATGACGACGACTGACGCACGACCGAACGGGGCCGGCTGGCCCCTCCCCCACCAAGACCGATCTCACCGACCACGGAATGGAAGGAACCCGATGTACCTCGATCCGTCCCTCGCCCGCGTCGTGCACGCGGAGCGAGCGGCCCGGTGGCTGGCGGAGGCCGACATCCCTCGGCTTCTCGACCGGCCTCCGCGCCGGCCCATCCGGCAGGCGGTCGGGCGCTCGATGGTCCGCATCGGCGCCCGGCTCGCGGCCGAGCACCCGCTCGACATGGCCCGGTCCCGCTGAGGACCGGGCCGTCGAGCCCACCTGGAGACAGTCCGTTGACCGTTGTGACCCACGAGCTGAAGGCGAGCTACGCCTTCGTCGAACGCAACTTCTACCTGACCCGGCGGTATTGGGGCTGGGAGCTGGCGTTCCTCGTGTACTCCGTCGCCGGCGCGCTGTCGATCTCGTTGATCGGGGTCGAACAGGGCAGCGCCACGCTCCTGCTGTCGCTGATGATCGGGGCGATCTTCTGGAACTACCTGTCGGTGGTGTTCAGCTGGATCGCCGAGACGATCGCCGTCGAGCGCTGGGAGGGCACGCTCGAGTACACGATGATGGCGCCGGTCCGGCGCTGGACCCAGCTGCTCGGATCGTGCTCGTACGCGATCGTCTACGGGCTGGTCCACACGGCCGCGATCCTCGTCGTGCTGATCCTGTTCTTCCCGCAGCTCGACCTCGCGAAGGCGAACCCGCCGACCGCCGCGCTGTTCATGGCGCTGGGCTCGTTCAGCTTCGTCGGGATCGGGATGATGGCGGCCATCCTGCCGCTGCTGTACGTGGAGCGCGGAGCGCAGATGTGCTTCGTCCTCCAGTCCTGCCTGCTGCTCGTCAGTGGCGTCTACTACTCGGTCGACATCCTGCCGCCGTGGATGCAGGCGCTCTCCCGCCTGTCGCCGGCGACCTATGTCCTCGATGGGGTCCGGCAGGGCCTGATCGAGGGCGTCCCCATCACCGCCCTGTGGAGTGACATCTGGCCGCTCCTGGTCATGGCGGTGACCTTCATCCCGCTCGGTATCTGGGCATTCGGCCGCGCGGAGCGGTATGCCAAGCGGACCGGCAAGCTGAAGCGGGTGGGCTGAGCCATGACCACGCTGCGTACCATCGCCGACGAGATCGTCATCCCCGAGGCCCCGCCGATCGCCGGGCTCCGGTTCCGCGGCTATCGCGGGACGGCGGACCATCCGGCGATGGCCGACCTCAACACCGCGACCCGGGCGGCGAACGGCTCGGTCGAGGTCACCACGACGGAGTCGATCGACGTCGGCTACGCCCACCCGGTGAACTGCGATCTCAGCCGGGACTTCATCGCGGCCGAGCTCGATGGCCGGATGGTCGGCTACGGCCGCCACTACTGGGTCGACCGCAACGACGGCACCCGTTCGTACGACAGCCTGTGCCACCTCGACCCCGCCGTCCGTGGTCGTGGGATCGGATCGGCGATGTTCGCCTGGCAGCGGCGCAGGATCGCCGAGCTCGACGCGTCGATGCCGATCGACCGGCCGGTCCTCGCCTCGTGCCCCATCTACGGCCAGGACGTGGGTGGGCGCGCGCTCGTCGAGTCGGCCGGGTTCGCGATCGCCCGGCGCTTCGCCGAGATGGTCCGGACCGACTTCGACGCCATCCCCGAGATCCACATGCCCGACGGCTTCGAGGCACGGCCGATCGACCCGGCCGACTCGGCCCTCGTCAGGCGGGTCTGGGAGGCGGGCGCCGAGGCATTCTCGGATCACTGGGGCGAGAGCGCCGACGAGTGGTCGGAGGACCAGTACGCGGCGTTCCTCGAGTCATCCGAGACGATGCCGGAGCTGTGGCAGGTCGCCTTCCACGGCGAGGAGGTCGCCGGCCACATCCTGAATCACCTCGGCCCGCTTGAAGCGGACGGCACCCGGACCGGCTGGACCGAGGCGATCGGCGTGCGCAAGCCGTTCCGCCGTCGAGGGGTCGCCCGAGCGCTCCTGGCCCGGAGCCTGCGGACGGTCCGCGATGCCGGCGCTGCGCGGGCAGCCCTCGGGGTCGATAC
Organism: uncultured Chloroflexia bacterium; assembly: GCA_963783135.1. Lineage (GTDB taxonomy): Bacteria > Chloroflexota > Limnocylindria > Limnocylindrales > CSP1-4 > Chersky-267. The sequence continues at coordinate 908,814 of CAWAMH010000007.1, forward strand.
AGAGAACGTCAACCACGCGCTCGATCTGTACGAGGGACTCGGCTTCCGATTGCGGAGCGACGAGTACGTCTACCAGGGTCCGGTCGTCGTCCCGGGGATGATCCGATGAACGGCCGGCCGACGCTCGCTGATTGGGGCTGGGACGACGCCCATGCGACCGCGTTCGCCGACCACGCGGCCGACGGCCGGGAGCCCGGTCGGGTGGTCGTCGAAGAGCGTGGCTCGTACCTGGTCCGGGTCGCCGACGGTGAAGCCCAGGCGACGGTGTCCGGCCGGTTCCGGTTCGATGCCGAGCTCGAGGGAGACGGCGGCTTCCCGGTCGTGGGTGACTGGGTCGCCCTCCAGTCCACGGGGGATCCCGACCATCGGCTCGTCCAGGGCCTGCTCCCGCGACGGACGGCGGTCGTCCGGCGCGCCCCCGGCGACCGGTCGGCGGACGCGCAGGTGCTGGCCGCGAACGTGGATACGTTGCTCATCGTCACGTCACTCAACCACGAGCTGAACACCCGCCGGCTCGAGCGCTACCTGGCGCTCGCCTGGAGCTCGGGCGCCCGACCCGTCGTCGTGCTCAACAAGGCCGATCTCGCGGACGATCCAGCCGGCTCGGTGGCCTGGGTCGAGCCGGTCGCGGGCGGTGCGCCGGTCCTTGCGGTCAGCGCCGCGACGGGGTTCGGCCTGGCCAGGCTCGCCGACCACCTAGGCGAGGGCCGGACGACGGCGCTCATGGGATCGTCCGGCGTCGGCAAGTCGTCGCTCGTCAACGCGCTCGCGGGCGCGGTCGTCGAGGCCACGGCCGGGATCCGCGATGACGACAGCCGCGGCCGGCACACGACCACCCGTCGACATCTCGTCCGGATCCCCGGGCGCGGACTCGTCCTCGACACGCCGGGGATGCGCGAGCTCGGCCTGGCCGAGGACGACGGCGGGCTCGATGCGGCGTTCGCGGACATCGACGCGCTCGCGACCGACTGCCGGTTCGACGACTGCCGACACGATCGTGAGCCCGGCTGCGCCGTCCGCGGGGCGATCGCTTCCGGTGCGCTCGACCCGGCGCGACTCGCCAGCCGACGGAAGCTCGATCGCGAGCTGACCCGCAACGAACGCCAGCACGACCCTCGGGCGCGTGCCGAGCGCCGTCGCCAGTACCGGCTCATCCGGAGCACGGTCGGCGACCACATGAAGCACAAGTACGGGCTCGATCGCTGATGGACCGCAGCCTCGCCCCAGCGGACCGGCTCAGCGTCCCCGAGGCGCCGGACATCCCAGGCCTCGTGTTCCGGTCGTACCGCGGGCCGGACGACCTGCCCGCGATGGTCGACGTGCTCAGCGCGGTCGAGATCGCCGACGAGACGTTCGAGATGATGACCGTCGACGAGCTCCGGAACTGGCTGTCGAACCTCAACGACTTCGTGCCGGAGCGCGACCTCCTCCTGGCCGAGGTCGACGGCCGTCTCGTCGCGTTTGCCGAGCGGATGCGGATGCTGCGCGACGGGACGCCGGTCTACGAGACGTTCGGCCGGGTGGCACCCGACTGGCGTCGACACGGGCTGGGCCGGGCGATGCTCCGGTTCAACGAGGCCCAGGCCAGCGAGCGATCGCGGCTCGACGACGTCGCGCTCGGCACATCGCCGGCCATGCTCGGGTCGTGGAGCCTCGATTCGGCGATCGGCAACCGGCGTCTTCTCGAGACCGAGGGGTATACGGTCGCTCGCTGGTTCTTCGAGCTGGGCCGGTCGGGTCTGGACGACGTGCCCGAGCTCGCGCTGCCGGCCGGGATCGAGCTCCGGCCGGTCCCGGAGGGTCGGGCGCGGGACGTCCTGCTCGCCGACTTCGAGGCGTTCCAGGACCACTGGGGCGCCCGACAGATGAACGACACCGACGTCCGGCGGATCCTCGGCGATCCGAACACCGACCTCTCGCTGTGGCAGGTCGCCTGGGCGGGCGACGAGGTCGTCGGCTCCGTCCAGGCAGCGATCTTCGCGGCGGACAACGAGGCGGCCGGGATCCGACGTGGCTGGCTCGACCGGGTCAGCGTCCGCCGGCCGTGGCGACGCCGGGGCGTCGCGGCCGCCCTGATCGCGGCGGCCCTGATCGAGCTCCGTCGGCGCGGCATGGACCAGGCGTCGCTCGGGGTCGATGCCGAGAACCCGACCGGGGCGCTCGGGTTGTACGAGCGGCTCGGGTTCCATCTCGAGAAGCGCTCCGCGGCCTACCGCAAGCCGCTCGCCGGAGCGTGACCCAGGTCCGGTGGCGTCGGGCACCGACCGGGACCATCGGATATGAGCGTGCGGCCGAGGCGACGGCTAGCATCTGGCGATGACCGTCCGACCGACGACCCGGCTCGGCCCGAAGCGAGTCCGGGTCGCCCTGCTGCTGGCCGTCCTCGCCCTGCTGGCGGGCTCGGTCGAGGGCGTCGCCGCCAAGGCCCTCCCCGGTGCGCCGGGCTGCTCGATCTTCCCGAAGACGAACATCTGGAACCGGCGCGTCGACACGCTTCCGGTGCGGGCCGACTCGGACGCCCTGATCGCCTCGATCGGGCTCGGCAACGGGCTCCATCCGGACTTCGGGTCGTACAGCGGGTACGGCATCCCGATCAGCATCGCCAATCACCTGACGCCCAAGAAGACCGTCACCTTCCGCTACAAGTCCGAGTCGGACAAGGGGCCGTACCCGATCCCCAAGAAGGTCAAGCGCGAGGCGGGCTCGGACCACCACATCCTCATCGTGGACAAGGACGCCTGCAAGCTCTACGAGCTGTTCGCCGCCGCCAAGTCCGCGAGCGGCGCCTGGTCGGCGGGCTCCGGGGCGATCTGGAGCCTGCGTCTCAACCGGCTCCGGCCGGACGGCTGGACGAGCGCGGACGCCGCTGGGCTGCCGATCCTGCCCGGGCTCGCTCGGTACGACGAGGTCGCCGCCGGGATCATCGCCCATGCCCTCCGGTTCACCGCGCCGACGACCCGGACGACCCACATCTACCCGGCCCGCCACGATGCCGGCGACAGCGACGATGCGGCGCTGCCGCCGATGGGCCTCCGCGTCCGGCTCAAGGCGTCGGTGGACCTGAGCGGGTTCAGCGGCCAGGCCAAGGTCGTCCTCGTCGCCCTCCAGCGCTACGGGATGATCCTGGCCGACAACGGCTCGCCGTGGTACATCACCGGCGCCCCGGACCCGCACTGGAACGACGACAACCTGCACGGCCTCGGCGCGATCACCGGCGACATGTTCGAGGCCGTCGACACGACCGATCTGCGCAGCTCCTCGCCGTATCCCTGAGCGGCCGATCAGGCGAGGAGCCGGCCCCCGTCGCGTACGAGCTCCATCCACGGCCGCTCCCGGCCGATCGTCGTGGTCGGCCCGTGACCGGGCAGGACGCCGAGGTGGTCCCCCAGCCCGGCGAGTCGGCCGATCGACCCGACCATCGCGTCGGCTGAGCCACCCGGCAGATCGACCCGGCCCCAGCCGCCGGCGAACAGCGTGTCGCCGCTGAAGACGACGCCGGCGTCGGTCGCCAGCAGGCAGACCGAGCCCTCGGTGTGCCCCGGGGTGTGCAGGACCTCGAGGCGGATCTCGCCGAACCGGATCGCGCCGCCCTCGGCCAGGTCCATGGCCGGGACCGACGCTGGGATGTCGAACGGCGCCCCGATCGGGCGCGGGTGGAGGAGGCGTTCCCGGTCGAGCGGATGGACGGCGATCGGGGCGCCGGTGTGCGCGGCGACCGCGGCGTTGTCGCCGATGTGATCCCAGTGGCCGTGGGTCGACACGATGAGCTTGAGCGTCCAGCCCCGCTCGGTCAGCTCGTCCGACAGCCAGGCGAGCGACGGGATCGCGGTGTCGATGGCGATGGCTTCGCCGCTCCGCTCGTCGGCGATGAGCTGGACATTGGTGGCGAGGGGGCCGACGGCCCGGCTGACGATGCGCATCGCATCATGATGCCGGACCAAACGGTGGTGCCTCCGCGAACAAAGTACGGTCCGCACGCACCGGCGTCCTCGATACGCTCCGCGCCATGGTCAGCCCAGCCAGCGTCATGGCGTCCGGGGCGGTCGGTCCGTCCCACGAGGCCCAGATCGCCCACGTCCTGCGCCGCACGACCTTCGGACCGTTCCCGGGCCAGGTCAAGGCGCTCGCGCCGAAGGGCGTCGACGCGGCGATCACCCGGATCCTGGCCGCCAAGGCCCTCGCGACGACGCCGGCCCCACCGCTCGACGACGACGGGAGCAACGCGCCGGTCGACTGGTGGCTCGACCGGATGGCGAACCCGAACGCGGGCATCCACGAGAAGATGACCTGGTTCTGGCACGGCCATCTCACGACGAGCCACTCGAAGGTCTTCCGCTGGAAGGTCGAGTTCCCCCAGCATCTGCTGCTCCGCAAGTACGCCATGGGCAACTTCCGGACCCTGCTCCAGAAGATCACGGTCGACGCGGCGATGCTGCTCTATCTCGACGGCTCGTGGTCCACCGCGGACGATCCGAACGAGAACTACAGCCGCGAGCTCATGGAGCTGTTCGTCCTGGGCCGCGGGAACTACACCCAGGACGACGTCCGCAACGGGGCGAAGGCGCTCGCGGGCTGGTACGTCGACTGGGACACCGGCAAGATCGGGTTCAACGACTGGGGCGCGCTTGACGCGCCGGTCCCGTACCTGGGCAAGTCGGTCAAGCGTGCTCCCGACGTCGTCGACGCGGTGCTCACCCACCCGCGGTCCGCGCCCTGGGTCGTGGGCCGGATCCACCTGTTCCTGACCGGGGCCGCCCCGGCCCGACCCGTGACCGCCCTGGCCAAGACCTTCCGTGCCAATGGATTCGAGACCCGCCCGATCGTCGAGGCGATCGTCCGCGATCCGAGCTTCATGCGCGGCCGGCTCAACCGCGCCCGCACGCCGGTCGAGTGGATCATCCCGGCCATGGCGGCGCTCGGCCTGACCCGTAAGGACCTCCGTCGCTGGACGCTCTACGACATGGGCCAGGTCCCGTTCCATCCGCCGAGCGTGGCGGGCTGGCCGGCCGGTCTGCGCTGGCTGTCGCCGAGCTTCGCCCTCGCGCGCGCGGCGTTCGCCACTGACGCGACCGGGATCACGGCCGTCGCCAACGCCGCGGATCCCGTCGCCGCCGCACTCGAGCGCTGTTCGCTGTACGAGGTGAGCGACCAGACGATGATGGCCCTCCGTGACGCGGCCGACAGCCTGCCGAACGCCAAGGAGCGGGCGACGGTCCTGCTCGGGCTCATCGTCGGCTCGCCCGACTTCGCCCTCGCCTGACCGTCGCCGGAGGACGCCCACCATGCCGATGCAGCTGATCGACCGTCGCCGCTTCCTCCAGCTGGGGCTCGCGACGGGTGTCGGCGCGGCCGCGGCCTCGGTGGCCGGCACGTCCGGCGTCAAGGCGAGCTCGGAGGCCCCGGCGAGGTCCACCCCGGCGGCGCCGCCGGCCGCCCTCGCACCGGTCGCCCAGCGCCAGCTCGTCGTCATCGACATGGCCGGCGGCAACGACGGCCTCTCCATGGTCCCGCCGCGGGGCAGCGCGTACGGCGCCTACCACACGATCCGGCCGCGCACCTCGCTGGCCGAAGCCGACATCCTGGCGCTCAACGCGACGGTCGGACTCCATCCGGCGCTCGTCAAGATGCACGCCCGCGGGGTCGCCGTCGTCCAGGGCGTCGGGATGGCCAAGCCGGACCTGTCGCACTTCGAGATGCTCCGGCGATGGTGGGCGGGCGATCGATCCAACTTGCAGCTGACGACGACCGGCTTCCTTGGCCGGCTGTGCGACGTCATCGGCGACACGAACGCGGCGGCGGTCGGCGTCTCGCTCGGCTATGGTCCGAGCCCGGCGCTCATCAGCGAGTCGGTCTCGACCCTGTCCATGGATCCCTACTCCGAGGGCGGATTCCCCCGCTTCTGGGACGTGTCGATGGATGCGGCCTGGACGGCCGGCTGGCGGTCGATGTGCGAGCTGACGAACCCGAAGGAGGCGGTCCCCTTCCGGAGCGCCCGGCACGGCGGCGCCTACGCGATCAAGTTCTCCGACGACGTCGCGGCGAACCTGCCGCCGGGTGCGGCGGGCTACCCACAGACCGACCTCGGGACCCAGCTCGGTCTGGCGGCCCGGCTGCTGGCCTCGAACAGCGGGGTCAAGGTGGTCCACGTCCCGTTCTTCGGCGACTTCGACACCCACGACGATCATCTCGCCCGGCACGCCAACCTCATGACCCAGCTCGACAACGCGCTCGACCGGTTCCTCACCGACCTGACCGACCGGGGCATCGCCAACCGGGTCCTCGTGGCCACCACGAGCGAGTTCGGACGGCGCGTCCCCGACAACGCCTCGAACGGGCTCGACCACGGGGCGGCGTCGTTCGCGTTCCTCGCCGGCCTCCCCGCGCATGCCGGTCTGTACGGGACGTACCCGAGCGTGAGCAACCTCGACAACGACGACGACCTCAAGGTCAGCGTCGACCTCTGGGATTACTACGGGACGCTCGCGGAGACCTGGCTCGGTGTTCCCGCGACGAGCGTCCTCGGAGCCGGCGCGGGGACGATCCCCGGCATCATCGCCTGACCTCGGGCCGGCGCCGCAGGACCTGACCGACGGCGGCTTCGCGCGTCGGGCCACTTCCGCTCGCGACGAGGTTCGGCTACGCTCCGGCGCGGACGACGTCGTCCTCAGCGGGAGGGATGGGTCTGGTGCGCTGCCCGAGCTGCGCGACCGAGAACGAGCCGGGGCGGAAGTTCTGCCACGAGTGCGGAACGCGGCTGGCCACGGGCTGTCCGAACTGCGGCGCGACCAACCAGCCCGATGCCAAGTTCTGCGGCGAGTGCGGGGCCGCGCTCAGTGCGGTCGGGACGACGCCCGCCACCGCAGCGGCTAGCGCGACGCGGCCGGACGGTGCCGATGGACCCGTCACCGAGCGCCGGGTCGTGTCCGTGCTGTTCGCCGACCTCGTGGGCTTCACCACCCTTGCCGAGGGTCGCGATGCAGAGGAGGTCCGCGAGCTCCAGGACCGCTACTTCGCGACGTGCCGGGCCGTGATCGACCGCTACGGCGGCACGCTCGAGAAGTTCATCGGGGATGCGGTGATGGCCGTGTGGGGCGCGCCCCGGACGCTCGAGGACGACGCCGAGCGGGCCGTCCGGGCTGCGCTCGAGCTCGTGAGCGCCGTTTCCACGCTGCGCGTCGATCCGGATGGCCCGACGCTCGCTGCCCGCGCCGCCGTCATGACCGGCGAGGCCGCGGTCGCGCTCCGGGCGACCGACCAAGGCCTGGTCTCGGGCGATCTCGTCAACACCGCATCCCGGCTCCAAGGGGTCGCCGCGAGCGGGACCGTGCTGATCGACGAGGCGAGCCATCGGGCGACCGCCGCGGGCATCGCGGCCGAGCCCGTCGGCGACCAGGACCTCCGCGGCCGCGAGACGCCGGTCCCGGCCTGGCGGGCGCTGCGAGCGCAGGCGATGGTCCGCGGCCGCGGTCGGAGCGACCGGCTCGAGCCACCGTTCGTGGGTCGGGATGGCGAGCTGCGTCTGCTCAAGGACCTGCTCCACGCGACCGACGAGGAGCGCCGGGCGCGCCTCGTGTCGGTCACCGGCGTGGCCGGGATCGGCAAGACACGGCTCGCCTGGGAGCTCCTCAAATACATCGACGGGTTGGCGGGCGACGTCTACTGGCACCAGGGCCGGTCACCGGCCTATGGCGAGGGCGTCGCATTCTGGGCCCTGGCCGAGATGGTCCGCGGGCGGGCCGGGATCGCCGAGCTCGACGACGCCGACGTCAGCCGGGCCAAGCTGGTCGCCGCACTCGAGACGTACGTGCCGGACGAGGCGGAGCGGCGGGCGATGGAGCCCTGGCTGCTGGCCCTGCTCGGTCTCGGCGCCGCGGGTGAGATCGACCTCGCCCAGGCGTTCGGCGCTGCCCGTCGGCTGATCGAGCGGATCGCAGAGCAGGGGCTGGCCGTCTTCGTGTTCGAGGACCTCCAGTGGGCCGACAACGGGCTCATCGACTTCATCGAGTCGATCCTCGAGTGGAGTCGGAACCACCGGATCCTGATCATCACGCTGGCCCGTCCGGAGCTCGTCGAACGACGCCCGACCTGGGGCGCCGGCCAGCGCAACTTCAGCGCCCTCCACCTCGAGCCGCTGGCCGACGGGCCGATGACCGCGCTGCTCGACGGCGTCGTGCCGGGCCTGCCCCGGCCATTCGTGCGCCAGGTGATCGAGCGAGCGAACGGGATCCCGCTCTTCGCGGTCGAGACGATCCGGATGCTCATCGACGAGGGTCGCCTCGTCGCGGACGGTGACCGCTTCCAACTCGAGGGCGAGATCGACCAGCTCGCGGTCCCCGAGTCGCTCCGCGGTCTCATCGGCGCGCGGATCGACGGACTGACCCCGCCCGACCGGGCCCTCGTCCAGGACGCGGCCGTGCTCGGGCTCAGCTTCACGTCAACGGCGCTGGAGGCCCTCACCGGGGACTCGCAGGAGGCCATCGAGCCGCGCCTCCGGAGCCTCGTCCGGCGCGAGATCCTGGCGGTCGACGACGATCCCGGCTCGCCGGAACGCGGCCAGTACGTCTTCGTCCAGGGGCTGATCCGCGAGGTCGCCTACGAGACGCTGTCGAGGAAGGACCGTCGGGCACGCCACCTCGCCGCCGCGCGCTACTTCGAGACGCTCGACAGCGACGAGCTGGCCGGGATCCTCGCGATGCACTACCGGGACGCCTATCTCGCCACGCCGGCCGGTCCCGAGGCCGATGCGCTCGCCGCCCAGGCCCGGATCGCGCTTCGAGGTGCCGCCGAGCGGGCGGGCGCTCTGGGTTCTCACGCGCTGGCGCTGGATTACTTCGAGAAGGCGCTCGCGGTGACCCCGGAACCGGTCGATCAGGCGGCACTCCACGAGGCGGCCTCGGCGGCGGCGCACTCGGCGGCGATCCTGGCGAGCGCCGAGCGCCACGCTCGAGCGGCGCTCGAGTGGTACCGCGCCCAGCGCGATCCGATCGGGATCGCCCGGGCCTCGATCTGCCTCGTGCAGCCCTACTTCGAGCAGGGCCAGACCGACCAGGCGCACGACGTGCTCGAGTCGGCGCTCTCGGAGGCCGAGACGGTCCCGGACGATCCAGCCGTCGTGGCGGTGCTCGCTGGTCTCGCCCGCGTCCACATGCAGATCAACGCACCGGACGCGCTGGAGACCGCCGACCGCGCGCTCGCGGCGGCCGAACGCCTTCGCCTCACCCGGATCGTCGCAGAGGCGCTGATCACGAAGGGCAGCGACCTCGACATCCTGGGGCGCCCGTTCGAGGGGATGGCCCTGGTCCGCGGCGGGATCGCGATGGCGGTCGAGAACGCCTGGGTCGACACGGAGCTCCGCGGCAGGAGCAACCTGGCCAACATGCTCTTCAACGATGACCCCGTGGCGGCGACCGACCTGGTCGTGGACGCCCGCGAGATCGCCCGTCGGATGGGCAGCATGCACGACTACAAATGGATCACGTTCGTCTGTTACGGCGGCGGCTCCGTGCTCGGGCGCTGGGACTGGACGCTCGAGCTCACCCGCGACATCGAGGACTACGACCCGGGCCCGCTCGATCTCGAGGGGGTGCACGGGGTCCGGGCCCTCGTCGCGGCGTACCGGGGCGAGACGGACGTGGCGGCGACCGAACGCGCGCTGGCGGTCGAGCTGGCCCCCGACGTGACCCGACCCGACTTCCTGGCCTCGCGCCACTCGGATGCATCCGAGATCGCCGGGCTCAGCGGCCGGCTCGAGGAGGCGTATGACGAGGCGATGACCGCGCTCCGGATCGAGCCGCGCGTCCTCACCGCCTACTTCGCCTGCCGCTGGGCGGTCTGGGCGCGGGACCTCGACAGGGCTCGGGCGGCCGCCGAGCTGCTCGACCTCGAACACGTCCGCGGCCGGTATGCCGACGCGCTCCGCACGAGCGCGCGGGCCAGCGTGGCCGGGCTGGCCGGTGAGCGTCCGGCGGCCATCGCCGGCTACCGTGCGGCGATCTCGACGTTCCGGTCCCTCGGGACGCCGGTCGACCTCGGCCTCGCCCTCATGGGCTTCGCGACCCTCCTCGGTCCGGGTGAGGCGGGGACTCGCGAAGCGGCCGACGAGGCCCGAGCGATCTTCGAGCGACTCGGGGCGAACGCACTGATCGCCCGCCTCGACATGGGTCTCGCCGGCTGGCCCGACGCGCCGGCGGGGCGGTCGGCCGCCGCCTCACCCGTCGGACGCGGCGCAGAGGAGCCGGCGCCCGAACGCTGACCGGCGCTGGCGTCAGGCCTCGAGCTTCGTCTTCATGCAAGCGAAGGTCTGGGCGATCAGCTTGTTGGCGGTGCCCTCGATGAGCCGAGCGCCGACGCTCGCGAGCGTGCCCGAGATGTTGACCTCGGCCGCCCAGTCCATCCGGGTCGTGCCCTCGACCTCGCCGTGGCTGAGCCGGATCGTCGCGACCGCGTCGGCGGCGCTGCCCGGTGCCTGGCCGTGGACCTTGACCTCGGCGTGCTCCGGGGCGGCGATGACGATCATCTCGCCCTCGGCGTTGAACTTCGCGCTGATGAACCCGATGCCGACCTTCGCCTTCGCCTTGAAGTGGCTGTCGTCGATCTGCTCGACCGACTCGACGCCGGGGCCGCACTGGCCGACCTGGGTCGGGTCGATGACGAACGACCAGACCTTGTTCCGGGGCGCGGCGATCTCGGTCGTGCCTTCGAAGTGCATCGGTCCTCCGGGGTCGGGCGGTCAGCCGCCGGTCTGGACGCCGGCCCCGACGTAGGCGGTCGGTTCCCGGACGAAGCTCGACCGGCAGCCGATCGAACAGAACGCGTAGACGACCCCACCATGTTCGGCGATGTGACGGATCGATGCTCGGTCGACGGTCATCCCGCAGACCGGGTCGAGCAGGACGATGTCGTCGACGGCCGGTCCGTCTTGGGCGGGCACGCCCGCCCCCGCGCCGACCAGCGTCGCCGGGCCCGGGGCGGCCACGAATGCCGCCCGGCCGCGACGGACCTGGACGAGCTCGGCCAGGATCGACACGGCGACCTCGGCGGCGGTCTCCGCTCCGAGGTCGATCCCCGCGGGCGCCCGCACCGCGAGGACGCGGTCCGGCTCGATGCCTTCGTCGAGGAGCCAGGTCCGGACGGCCGCGGCCCGGGTCGGACTGGCGACCAGCCCGACGTAGGCGACGTCGAGCCGGAGCGCCGAGGCGATCGCTTCCTCGTCCCAGACGCCCTGGCTGGCGACTACGACGTACGGTCCGACCGCCGGTTTCGGCAGGGCTGCGAGATCGTCGCCGACGACGACGCCGATCCCGGCCGGGAGCTGGCTGGCGTCGGCGACCGGGTCCATGACGGTGACGTCGAAACCCATCCCGGCACCGAGCTCGGCGAGCGCTGCGGCGATCGGGGTGGTGCCGGCCACCCACAGGGCCGGCGCGGGAAGATGCGGTTCCACGTAGATCTCCAGGGTCCCACCCGAGTGACAGGTCATCACCTCGTCGACGATGCCGTCGCCGCGGCGACTCTCGGACGGTGCTTCCTTGCTGATCCGGAGCAGCCGCGGCTGGCCGTCGGCGAGAGCACGGAGCGCCTCCCGGACGACCACCGGTCGGGCGCAGCTCCCGCCGACGAACCCCTCGATCGTCCCGTCCGGGTGGATCAGCCCACGCGCGCCGGGCCGCGCCGAGGTCGGCCGGCGGACCGCCACGACGGTGGCCAGCGCGTACGGGCTGCCCGCGAGATCGAGCTCGACCGCGCGCGCCAGGAGCGAGACCGGCGAGGTCATCGGCACGACCTCGCCGTCGGGCGGCCGACTACGCCGTCACCCCCTTGTCGCGCAGGATCGCCCAGACCTTGGGCGGCGTGATCGGGATGTCGATGTTGCGCACGCCGAGGTGCCACAGGGCGTCCACGACCGCGTTGGCGATCGCCGGCGGCGCGCCGACGGTGGCCGACTCGCCCACCCCCTTCGCGCCGATCGGATGATGCGGCGACGGGGTGATCGTCTTGCCGGTCTCCCAGGCGGGGGTCTCGACAGCGGTCGGCAGAAGGTAGTCGAGGAACGTCCCGTTCATGTTGTTGCCGAGCTCGTCGTAGGTGATCTCCTCGTAGAGCGCCGGCGCGAGGCCCATCGTGAGACCGCCATGGATCTGGCCGTCTACGATCATCGGGTTGATGATGTTGCCGCAGTCGTCGACCGCCACGAAGCGGCGGACCTTGACCTCACCGGTCCCCTTGTCGATGTCGACGACGCAGATATAGCTGCCGAACGGGAAGGTCAGGTTCGGCGGGTCGTAGTAGTCGACGGCCTCGAGCCCGGCCTCCATCCCCTGGGGATGGTTCGTGTAGGCGGCGAAGGCGATCTCCTGGATCGTCTTGGACTGATCGGGTGAGCCCTTGACCGAGAACTTGCCGTTCGTCCACTCGAGGTCTTCCTCGTTCGCCTCGAGCAGGTGGGCGGCGAGCTTGCGGGCCTTGTCCTTGATCTTGCGCGAGGCCATCGCGGTGGCGGCCCCGGCGACCGGGGTCGAGCGCGAGGCGTACGTCCCGAGGCCGTACGGCGCGGTGTCCGTGTCGCCGTACTCGATCTTGATATCGGAGACCGGGAAGCCGAGCTCCTCGGCGATGATCTGGGCGAACGTGGTCTCGTGACCCTGACCCTGGGTCTGGACACCGATCCGGGCCAGGACCTTGCCGGTGGGATGGACCCGGATCTCGCACGAGTCGAACATCTTCAGCCCGAGGATGTCGAAGTCGTGCGAGGGGCCGGCCCCGACGATCTCGGTGAACGAACTGATGCCGATGCCCATGAGCTCACCGCGGGCGCGCTTCTCGAGCTGCTCCTTGCGAAGATCGTCGTAGCCGATCATGTCCAGCGCCTTGCGGAGCGCCGCGGGGTAGTTGCCGGAGTCGTACTCCCAGCCGGTCGGCGTCGTGTACGGGAACTGCTCGGGCTGGATGAAGTTCTCCATCCGGAGCTGGGCCGGGTCCTTGCCGATGTCGTGGGCGAGGATGTCGACCATCCGCTCGATGGCATGGACGGCCTCGGTCACCCGGAACGAGCAGCGGTAGGCGACACCGCCAGGCGGCTTGTTCGTGTAGACCCCGTCGACTTCGACGAAGGCATCCTTGAAGTCATAGGAGCCGGTGATGACGTTGAAGAGGCCGGCCGGGAACTTCGACGGGTCGGCCGCCGCGTCCGTATAGCCGTGGTCGGCGATCGTCTTGACCTTGAGGGCGGTGATCTTGCCCTCCTTGGTCGCACCCAGCTCGGCGTGGATGTGATAGTCGCGAGCGAACGAATCCGCCTGCAGGTTCTCCGAGCGGTCCTCGATCCACTTCACGGGCTTGCCGATGAGGAACGAGGCCGCGACGGCCAGGACGTAGCCCGGGTAGACCGGCACCTTGCCGCCGAACCCACCACCGATGTCGTGGGTCTTCACCCGGATGTTCTGCTCGGAGATGGGCAGGCCGGCACCCGCGGCGACGAGTGCCAGCACCGTCCGGATGGCGTGGGGCGCCTGCGACGTCATGTGCAGCGTGAGCTGCTGGCGGACCGGATCCCAGTCGGCCACGCAGCCGCACGTCTCGATCGAGGCAACGTGGATGCGCGGGATGTAGATGTCCTCGGAGACGCGGACCTCGGCGCCGGCCATGGCCGTGTCGGTCGCCGCCTGATCGCCCGATTCCCAGTGCCAGATGTGGTTGTTCGCCTTGTCGGGTCCGCGATCGGGCCGGAGGACGAACGCGTCCGGCTCGAGCGCCTTGTGCGGGTCGACGATGACCGGCAGCGGCTCGTAATCGACCATGACCGCCGCCACGCCGTCGGCCGCGATGTAGCGGGACGTCGCGATGACCGCGGCGACCTCCTGCGACTGGTACATGACAGTGTCCACCGGGAGCACCATCTGCATGTCGCCGGCCAGCGTCGGCATCCAGTGGAGCTTGTAGCCCTCGAGGTCCTTGCCGGTGACGACGGCGGCGACACCCGGGATCTTGAGCGCCTCGGACGCGTCGATCGACTTGATCCGTGCGTGGGCATACGGGCTGCGGACGATGTCGAGCCAGAGCTGACCCGGCAGGTTGACGTCGTCGATGTACTCGCCCTTGCCGCGGATGAACCGCGGGTCCTCCTTGCGCTTGACGGAGTGACCCATCCCGCCGACTTCCGGCGTGGTCTGGAGCGCTTCGGTCGTCATCTCGTCACTCTCCGCTCAGCCGACCGCGACCGGCGAACCGGCCTGCGTATCGGCGGCGACGGCCATCTCGCCGGCCGCCTGCTGGATGGCCTTCACGATGTTCACGTAGCCGGTGCAGCGGCACAGGTTGCCGCTGATCCCCTCGCGGATCTCGGCCTCGGTCGGGTCGGGGTTCTGGCCGAGCAGCCAAGCCGCCTGCATGATCATCCCCGGGGTACAGAACCCACACTGCAGGCCGTGCTGGTCCCAGAACGCCTGCTGGAGCGGGTGGAGGGTCGCCCCGTCGGCCATCCCCTCGATCGTCTTGATCTCGCGACCATCGGCGCTGACCGCGAGCATCGTGCACGACTTGGCGCTCTCACCGTCGACCAGGACCGTGCATGCGCCGCAGTGGCTCGTGTCGCAGCCGATGTGCGTCCCGGTCAGCCCGAAGTCCTCTCGGAGGAGGTGGACGAGCAGGAGGCGCGGCTCGACGTCGGCTTCACGGACCTCGCCGTTGACGGTGACCTGGACCTTCTGGGTGGTCATCGCACGCTCCTATCGCTGCGCCAGCGCGCGCTCGAGGGCGCTGCGCAGGGCCCGGACGGTCATCTCTTCGACCATCGCCCGCTTGTAGGCGACCGGTCCGTGGGCGTCCTTCGCGGGCCGCGACTCGGCCGCGGCGGCGGCGCCGGCCGCCCGGAAGACCGCCTCGGTCGGTTGGGCGCCGACGAGCGCGGCTCGGGCCGTGGCGGAGGCGAACGGCGTCTCAGCCACCGCGGTCAAACCGATCCCGGCGTCGCTGATCGCGCCGTCTGCGCCGATGGTGACGACGGCCGCGCAGCCGACCGTCGAGAAGTCGCCAGCCCGCCGCTCGATCTTGGCGTAGGCCGCGCCGCTGCCCTTCGGCCAGCGCGGGATGCGGATCTCGGTGAGGAGCTCCGTCGGCTCGATGGCCGTCTCGAACGAGTCGATGAAGAACTCGCTCGCGGGGATCGTCCGCTCTGCGGTGCTGCTCCGGCAGACAAGGCTGGCCCGGGTCGCGAGGAGCACGGCCGGCCAGTCGGACGACGGGTCGGCGTGGGCGCACGAACCGCCGATCGTCCCCCAGTTGCGGACCTGCGGGTCGCCGATTCCGCCGGCTGCATCGATCAGCAGCGGATACCCGGCTCGGACGGTCGGATCCTCGAGGATCCGGCGATGGGTCGCCCGGGCCCCGATCCGGAGCGAGTCGTCGGTCTCGACGATCCCGTCCATCCCGTCGATGTCGCGGATGTCGACGAGCAGCCCGGGCTGAGCGAGCCGGAGCTTGATGAGCGGCAGGAGGCTGTAGCCGCCGGACAGGACCTTGGCCTCGCCCTTGCGCTCGGACAGGATCCGCAGCGCATCGTGGATTCCGGCCGGTCGGACGTACTCGAACTGACCCGGGATCATCGGTCCTCCTTCGCGCCCCTCGCGGCACGCCCGAAACCTGAGTTCGCCGAAGCGGAGGCGCGTCCGTTGGTACGACCCTTCGCGGGATCCGGTTCGGACAGGCACAAGAATGTCCGAATGGACCCGGGGCTACGCGCGCGGTCGTGCCAGCGAGGATAGGCCCGCGTTGTGGACGCGTCAACGACGGGTTGCGGTCAGGTTCCGGCCCGGACTGGCCCCGGTCGCCAGGTCACGAGACCGATCGACAACCCGGTCGGACCCAGGCTCCAGGTCCCGTCCAACTCCGCCACGGCGGTCGCCCGGACGAGCTCGCCGAGGCGCAGGTCCTTGGCCCCTCCCAGTTCGACCCAGAGCTGGCGCCGGACGAACGCATGGAGGTCGTCGACCGAGGCGAACCCGCGCGCGGGCCGCTCGAAGAGCCGCAGCTCCGGATCGCGACCGCGCGCTCGGAGCAGCTCGATCAGCTCGTGGAGTGCCGGCAGCCGGACCCGCGGCTCGCCGTGGATCGGCGGCCAGAACGGGTCCCCGACCGAGGACGGCTGACGGTCCATGAGGATCGCCACACACAGTCGGTCGACGGCCGACTCCAGCGCGTCGAGGAACGGCCCGATCGCCTCGATGTCGTAGCCGAGGTGGGCGATGAGCGCCACGTCGCCCCGGACCGCAGCGGTCGGCGAGCCGGCCGCGGGCGGCCAGCGGTCGGCCAGGACGCGGACGTTGGCGATGCCGTGCTCGGCCATGAGCTCGGCGAGCGCCGCGCGCATCCCGGTCGACGGTTCGATCGCGACGACCTCCCGGACCCGGAGCGCCAGCGGCAGCGCATAGCGACCCGCCCCGGCCCCGATGTCCAGCCAGGCGTCGGTCGGCAGCGCGAGCTCCAGCAGCGCGTCGAGGACGGGCTCGTCGGTCCGCCGCGGGTCGGCTCGGAAGAGACCCGTCACCGGTCGGTAGAAGTCGGCGTCGTCGGCGACCTCGCGGAACCGGTCGACCTGGTCCCGGTCGCGCCGGACGCGATCCGCCCAGGCGAGCTCGGCGAGATCCGAGGGCGTGTCCACGTCGGGGTTCGTCCCACCGAGCTCCACCTCGGCGACGAGGTCCGGATGGGCGGCCAGGATCGGACCGAGCCCGCGATCGCCGCTCGCCTCGGCGATCCACGGCCGGCCGGCGCGCAGGACCAGCACCGGGTTCGGCCCACCGCCGTCGCCATAGCGCGGCGCGATGAAGGCCGTCCCGGCGGGGACCTCGGCCCGGATGAGCGCGCGCAGGACCGCCGGGTCGACGAGCGGCTGGTCGCCCAGGATGACGAAGACCGCATCGAGGTCGTCGCGGGCGTCGGGGCCCGTGAGCGCGTCGAACCCGACCTTGAGCGAGCTCGACAGACCCCGATCCGGTTCCGGGTTGACGATCCGGCGCTCACCGACCCAGGCGATGCCCGCCTCGATGTCGGCGGCTCCGTGGCCGAGGACCACGACCGTCTCGGCCGGTCCGACCGTCCGCACCGCGTCGAGGACGTGGGCGAGGATCGGCCGGCCGTCCAGGGCCGCGAGGAGCTTGCCGCCGCCGAACCGCGACCCGGCACCGGCCGCGAGCACGATGGCCCCGAGCCTGGGCGGGCTCGTCATCGGTCGCGGCCCAGACGCACGGCCAGGTCGGACCGTCGGCTCAGGCGCGCGCTGCGGCGAGCTCGAGCATCGGTCGGCCCGAGCCGCCGTGCCGGTCGGCGACGATCTCGGCCATGATCGCGAGTGCGGTCTCGGCCGGAGCCCGGCCGCCGAGGTCGAGACCGATCGGACCGCGCAATCGCGCGAGCTCGTCGGCGGTCACGCCGGCCGCCATCAGCCGGTCCCGCCGGTCCGCCTGGGTCTTCCTCGAACCGACGGCCCCGACATAGCGGCAGCCACGCTGGAGCGCCGCGACGATCGCCGGCTCGTCGAACTTGACGTCGTGGGTGAGCACGGCCACTGCGTCCGACGGGCCGAGACCGATCTCGTCGGCGACCTCGTCGGGCCAGCCGACGACGAGCCGGTCGACCGTCGGGAACCGCTCGCGGGTCGCGAATGCCGGCCGCCCGTCGATGACCACCGTCTCGTAGCCGAGCTCTCGAGCGAGCGCCACGAGCGGGATCGCGACCTGGACCGCCCCGACCACGACGAGCCGCGGGCGCACCGGGAACGCCTCGACGAACAACGACCGACCGGCCAGCTCGACCGTCCGCGAGGTCCCGCTCGCGAGCGCGTCGAGGCCGGCCCGGACGAGCTCGGCGTCGAGCGCAGGCGCACCGAGGCTGCCGCTGAGGGCGCCGTCCTCCGTGACGATGAGCGGGGTCCCGGTCGGTTCGCCGGCCCCCGGCTCGTGTGGCCCGAACGCCGGCCCGGGCGAGTCCGCCGGCAACGGGGTGACGACCGCCCGCCCGTGGTCGATGTCCTCGCCGGCCAGGACGATCTCCGCGGGGATCACCGGTTGGACCAGGACGTCGATCGTCCCGCCACAGGCCAGGCCGACATCCCACGCCTGCTCGTCGCTGATCCCGTAGCGGATGACCCGGCTGACGCCGTCCTGCCGGGCGCGCTCGATCTCGTCGTAGGCGGCTCCCTCGACGCAGCCGCCGCTCACCGAGCCGGCGATCCGGCCATCGGGTCCGGCGAGGAGCACCGCACCCTCGGGTCGTGGAGCGGACCCGAACGTCCGGACCACGACAGCCCGGCCCACGTCCATCCCGTCGGCGCGCCAGGCCTCGAGCGTCCCGAGCAGCTCCCTCATCGCGGCCCGTCCATCGACTCAGGGTACGCCCGCGCGCACGACCGGGTTCGCGCCGGGTCCGACCCGTCCGTCGGGCCGGCGATCATCGCTCGAGCGGGCGGGCCACATCGGCCTCGGGACCCGCGTCCACCGGCCGGATCGCGGCCACCTCGAGCACGTCGGGTCGGAAAGATTCGACGGGCGGCGCCTTGCCCGTCGACCGGGCCCCTTCCCCACCGAAGCCCCGCGCCCGACGGTCCGCCTCACGGCGGGTCGGGGCGTCCGACAGGAGCACGCCGAGCCGCTCGAGGCTGGCGAGCGTTCCGGCCGGGACGAAGTCGTCGATGAACGGCATGGCCGCGGCCATGCCGCCGGCCAGCGGCTGGTAGCCCGGCGTCGACGCGAGCGGGTTGAGCCAGATCAGCCGGTGGCAGCTCCGCTGGAGCCGGGCGGTCTCGCGGGCCACGAGCGCGGGGTCGCCCCGGTCCCAGCCGTCGGACACGACGACGACGATCGAGCTGCTGCGCAACGCCCGGCGTGCCCAGCGCTGGTTGAACTCGCGGAAGGACTCGCCGATCCGGGTCCCGCCGGACCAGTCGGTGACGGTGTCGGCGACGCGATCGAGCGCCCGGTCACGGTCCCGGTCGCGCAGGATCCGGGTCACCCGGGTGAGCTTCGTGCCGAACACGAACGCCTCGGTCCGGACGGCCGAGCCGGCCAGGGCCTGGCTGAACCGGAGGAGGATCCGGGCGTGGCGCTCCATCGAGCCGGAGATGTCGCAGATGACCACGAGGGCCCGCGGACGGCGGACCGGCCGGCGCCAGACCCACTCGAGGACGTCGCCGCCGGTGGACAGGCTGCGCCGGAACATCGCCCGCGGCGCGACGACCCGCCCATGCCGGTGGAGCTCGCTCCGGCGGGTCCGGCGTCGCTCGAGGTTGGGCACGAGGAGGTCGATGAGCCGCTCAGCATCGCGTAGCTCGGCGGCGGTCATCCGGTCGAACTGGCGATGCCGATCCGCCTCGGAAGCGCTGTACGCCCGCTCGCTGATCACGACCGGGCCGTCCTCGTCGATCTCCGCGTCCGGGTCGTCGCTGTCCTCGCCCAGGCCGGTCGGGACGCCGTCGGGTCGCGCCTCGCTGCCCTCGCGCTCGTCGCCACCGGACGGATCCATGACCCCGTCGTCCTCGTCCTCAGCCTCGGCGGGCTCGCCCGGCGCTCCCGACTCCGGCCCTTCCGGCAACCGGGTCCCACGGGCCCGCCAGAACCGGGCGAAGACCTCGTCGTAGACCTCGATGTCGTCGCGCCGCCGGACGAAGACGGCCGCGCCGGCCGCCCTGACCTGCTCGCGATCGCCGAGGTCCACGAGTGCGAGCGCCCGGGCGAAGTCGATCGCGGCCCCGAGATCGGTCGTGAGCCCGGCCATCCGGAGCGACCGGGCGAAGCGGACGGAGCTGCCCACGAACCGATCGCCGTCGACCAGGAGGCTCGTCCGTCCGCCGGGCATCGGCGGGAGCACCAGGCGAGGGTCGGGCGGGTTCGTCACGCGAGGTCCCGGCTCAGCCGCCGGCGACGACCTCGTCGAGGATGCGCCGACCCGCCTCACCGCGGACATGCCGGACGTCCTCCTCGTACTTGAGGACCACCCCGAGGGTCTCGTCGACGAGCTCCGGCTTGAGCTCGGTCGCACCGAGCGCGAGCAGCGCCGACGCCCAGTCGAGGGTCTCGGCGACGCCCGGCACCTTCGTCAGGTCGGCCTCGCGCAGGCGGTGGACGAAGCCGACGATCTGGCTTGCGAGCCGGTCCGGGGCATCGGGCACGCGGGTCAGGACGATCTCCAGCTCGCGTTGGAAGGTCGGGTAGTCGATCCAGTGGTAGAGGCAGCGACGCTTGAGCGCGTCGTGGACCTCGCGAGTCCGGTTCGAGGTGAGGACCACCCGCGGGATGAGATCCGCCCGCACGGTCCCGATCTCCGGCACCGAGATCTGGAAGTCGGACAGGATCTCGAGGAGGTAGGCCTCGAACTCCTCGTCCGCCCGGTCGATCTCGTCGATCAGCAGGACCGGCGCCTTGCCATCGGGCGACTCGAGCGCCTGGAGGAGCGGTCGCTTGATGAGGAACTCCGGGCCGAAGATGTCGTGGGCCGTCGCCCGGTCGACCCGACCGGCGGCCTCGAGCAGCCGGATCTCGAGCATCTGGCGGGGGTAATTCCACTCGTAGACCGCCGAGTTGACGTCGAGGCCCTCGTAGCACTGGAGCCGGATGAGCCGGGTGTCGAGCGTCGTCGCCAGGGTCTTCGCGAGCTCGGTCTTGCCGACGCCGGCCTCACCCTCGAGCAGGAGCGGGCGACCGAGCTCGAGGGCCAGGAACACCGCCGTCGCGAGCGATCGGTCGCAGATGTAGTCGGCGGCCCGGAACCGCTGGACGATCCCGTCGACGGTCCGGGTCTCGGCAGGGCGCTGCTGGTCGGTCGGCATGACCCGCAGTCTACAGGTGGTGACGGACGTCAACGACCCGTGCGAATCGTGGACACGGCGGTCTAGACTGCGCAGGCGCGTCATACGCTCGATCGTCGATCCGTGCCCAAGGAGAATCCGGGATGTGTTGTCTGGCCGCAGTCCTTCTGTTCCTCGGTCCCCGCGCAGCGGGGTTCGTCTGGTGGTTGGCCGATCCGGCCAAGTGGGGCCAGGCGTTCTCGAACGACATCTTCGGCATCCTCGGCTGGCTGTTCCTGCCGTGGACGACCCTGGCCTGGGTCTTCGTGGCGTCGAACGGCGTCACCGGGCTCGACATCGGGCTGGTGATCGTCGGGATCTTCGCCGACTTCGCGACCTATGGCGGCAACGCCTACAAGCGCAAGGATCTCGGCTTCAACTACTGATCACGGCCAGCTGACCGGGGGCCCCGGCGCGGAGCCCCCGGCGCCGCATCGACCGCGCACTCCGACCCGGGGCCCGACGAGGGCCCCGGTCCGCGTCCGGCGTCAGCCTTCGGGCGCGTCCAGGTCCCGAGCGTAGGCCGGGAACCGGAACCGCATCGAGCGGGTGAGGATCCCCCCGACGCCGAGGCGGGCCACGGTCGCGGCACTCGCCCGTTCGCCGGACAGCAGCCGTGGGAGGAGCAGGTCGGCGGCGGTCGCCTTCGAGTACGCGCCGCAGGTCGGCAGACCGAGGATATCGGTCCGACCGATCCGGGCCAGCCACAGCATCGAGCCCGGATGGGCGGGGACGCCGCGGCGCACGACCCGTCCACCGAGCTGATCGATCGCCACGAAGAACGGGTCCGACGGGTCCGTGCTCGCCGAGCCCGCGGTCAGGATCAGGTCGACCCGGGCGGCCCCGCGGCCCCGCGCGAGCGACCGGAACGCCGTCGTGACCGCGTCCGGGTCATCCTCGACATAGGCGACCGAGACGAGGGTCGATCCCAGCGCCTCGACCTTGAGCCGGACGCTCGCCTCGAACCGCTGGCGGGCGGGCGCGTGGAGCGACTCCTTCACGACGACCCCGACCCGACGCGGGACGAACCCGGCCACCCGGACCAGCCGACCGGGTCCGGCCCGGGCGGCGATGCGCTCGGCCCGTTCGACCGTCGACGCCGGCACGACGTGGGGCGCGACCTTGACGCTCGCGACGAGATCGCCGGCCGCGACGACCTGGCCGTCGAAGACGGTGAACAGCTCGAGCGGATCGATCCGGTCCACGCGCTCGACGAGCGCGGTCCGGATGTGGACGACGCCGGCGTACGTCGCGAGCAGGTCGACGCGGCTCTCCGCCGGACCGCGGGTCACGAGCCCCGGCCCGCCGACCGCAGCGGCCAGCCGCTCGGCGGCCGCGTCCTCGTGAAGATCGCCGGGCTCGATCACGAGCACGGCGATCCCGGACGACGCGATCGTCCGCGGACCGCCCTCGACCCGGACGCCGGGTCGCGCCAGCTCGGCGAGGTCGTCAGCCGCGAGTCGCCGACCCTTCGACCAGCGGGCCGAATCGACCTGGAGGTCGCGGGTCAGGACCGCCCCGGTCAGGTCCGGCGACGCGGGGCGGCCCGGGACGATCCGCTCGAGCCGCACCCGCCCGTCGGGTCAGCCGGCGGCGGCGAGCGCCGCCTCGATCGCACGACGCGTCTCGACCCGGGCCATCTCGGCCCGATACGTCGCGTCGGCGTGGATGTCGCTGTTGACCGTGACGCCATCGGTCGCATGGGCCGCCGCTGCGGCGATCGCGGCGGCATCGCCCGAGCTGCCGATGAGCGCGGCCTCGACCGCGGACGCGCGGTAGGCGACGTCGCCGACGCCGGTGATCCCGATGCGCGCGGTCGTCACCGACCCCGCGCTCCGGCCGACGACGGCGGCCACCCCGACGATCGAGTAGCCCGACGCCGGCTGTTCGAGCCGGCGGAACGCCATCCCGACCCCGCCCGGCTGGGCCGGGATCCGGATCTCGGTGAGGAGCTCATCCTCGCCGAGGTCGGTCGCGAACGCGCCCTCGAAGAACCCGGTCGCGGCCACGACCCGCTCGCCCGAACGGGACCGGACGGCGATGCCGGCATCGAGCGCCAGGGCCACCGCCGGCATGTCCGAGGCCGGATCGGCGTGGGCGATCGAGCCGCCGAGCGTGCCCCGGTTGCGGACCTGGACGTCGCCGATGCCCGGGATGACCAGGGCCAGCAGCGGCACCCGGCCCGTCGCAAGATCGGAGCCGAGGACGTCGGTGTAGGTCGCGAGGGCACCGATGCCGAGCCCGCCATCGGGCAGCTCGCGGATCGCCCGGAGCTCGCTGAGCCCGCCGATGTCGACGACCGACTCGCAGCGGGCCAGACGCAGCTTCATGAGCGGTAGCAGGCTCTGGCCGCCGGCCAGGACCTTGGCGCTGCCAGCGCCCGCGGCCAGCCGGTCGAGGGCCTCGCCGAGGCTCGCGGGTCGCGCATAGTCGAACGCGGCGGGGATCACGACTGGGCCTCCTTCCCGTGGATCGCGTGCCAGATCTTCGGGGCGGTGAGCGGCATGTCGAGGTGCTTGATGCCGAGCGGGTGGAGGGCGTCCATGACCGCATTGGCCACGGCCGCGGTGCTCGCGATCGCGCCGGCTTCTCCGACGCCCTTGACCCCGAGCGGGTTCACGGGCGACGGCGTGACCGTCTCGTCGAGCTCGAGCTGCGGTAGCCACGACGCCCGCGGCAGGGCGTAATCGAGCATCGTGCCCGACAAGAGCTGGCCGTCGTCGCCGTAGACCGCACCTTCCCAGAGCGCTTGGCCGACGCCCTGGACGATGCCGCCGTGGAGCTGGCCGTCGACGATCATCGGGTTGATCTTCTTGCCGACGTCGTCGACCGCGACATACCGCTTGAGCTCGACGACCCCGGTCTCCTCGTCGATCTCGACGATCGCGATGTGGGTCCCGAACGGCCACGTGCAGTTCGGGGTGTCGTGATAGACGGTCTCGTCGAGATACGGCTCCATCCCCTCGGGCAGGCTGAACCCGAGGTCGAGGGCGAAGGCGATCTCCTGGAGCGTCTTCTTCTTGTCGGGCGAGCCCTTGACGCTGTACTCGTTGCCGACGACCTCGATATCGTCGGGCGACGCCTCGAGCATGTGTGCCGCGTAGCGCCGCGCCTTCTCGCGGATCTTGCCGGCGGCCAGGACCGCCGCGGTCCCGCCGACCGATGCCGTCCGGCTGCCATACGAGCCGTAGCCGAACGGCGTGCCCAGGGTGTCCGAGTGCTGGACGATGATGTCGTCCATCGTCAGCCCGAGCTCCGAGGCGATGATCTGGGCATAGGTCGTCTCGTGGCCCTGGCCCTGGGGCTGGGTGCCCATCGTGAGGATGACCTTGCCGGTCAGGTGGACCTTGAGGTTGGCCGACTCCCACATCGCCGCGCCCCAGCCCTCGCCGACGGCGCCGATCCACTTCGACGGCGCCACGCCGCAGACCTCGATGTAGGTCGACAGCCCGACCCCGAGGTACTTGCCCCGAGTGCGAGCCTCGGCCTTCGCCTTGTCGAGCTCGTAGTAGCCGACGGTGGTCAGGGCCTTGTCGAGCGCCGGTGCGTAGTTCCCCGAGTCGATGTAGATCTTGGCGCCACCCGAGGCCGTCCCCAGACCCGATGGGTTCTCGTACGGGAACTGGTCCGGGGCGATGAAGTTCTTGCGCCGGATCGCCGCGTGGTCCATGCCGATCTCGTCGGCGAACAGGTCCATCGCCCGCTCGATGACGTAGGTCGCCTCCGGTCGTCCGGCGCCGCGATAGGCGTCGACGAACGTCGTGTTCGTGTAGACCCCGGTGACCTCGCAGTACACGTTCGGGATCTTGTAGCAGCCGGACAGGACCCGGGCATAGAGCGTGGTCGGGATGCCCGGCCCGATCGTCGAGAGACGGCCGCCGAGGTTGGCGAGGGTCTTGACCCGGACGCCGGTGATCTCGCCGTCCTTCGTGCCGGCGATCTCGACCTCGGTGATGTGGTCGCGGCCGTGGGTCGTGCTCTGGTAGTTCTCGCGACGGGTCTCGACCCACTTGACGGGGCGGCCCCCGATGAGCTTCGACGCGAACATCACGAGGGCCATGTCGGCGTAGCAGAAGATCTTGGTGCCGAACGCGCCACCGACATCGGGCGAGATGCAGCGGACCTTGTGCTCGGGGATCCCGGTCACGAACGCGGTCAGCAGCAGCCGCTGGATGTGCGGCGTCTGGCTCGACATCCAGACCGTGTACTCCTCGGTGCCGGGGTTGTACAGGCCGATGTCGCCGCGGACCTCCATCGGGTTCGGGATCAGCCGCTGGTTGACGAGTCGCTGGCGGACGACGACGTCGGCGGCGTCGATCGCGGCGTCCGTCCCGGCCTTGTCGCCGACGTTCCACTCGAAGACGACGTTGTTCGGGGCGTTCTCGTGGAGCTGCGGCGCACCCGGCTGGATGGCCTTCTCGGCGTCGACGACCGCGGGCAGCGGCTCCCACTCGATGTGGATCGCCTCGAGCGCGTCGACGGCCTGTTCGGGCGTCTCGGCGATGACCGCGGCGACCCCTTCCCCGGTCCACTTGACGCTGTCGGTCGCGAGCGCTCGCGGCGTGTTGACGTTGTTCTGGATGCCGGCGGACCCGCCGGCCGGCCAGGCCATCGGCAACGGGTTGTACGGGATGTCTGCCCCGACGATCACCGCCACGACGCCGGGCATCGTCTTGGCCGCCGAGACGTCGATCGCGCCGATGTTGGCGTGCGCGTACGGGCTGCGCAGGATGGCCAGGTAGGTCATCCCGGTCATCTGGATGTCGTCGAGATAGCGGCCCTTGCCGGTGATGAACCGTGGATCTTCGACGCGCTTGATCGAGGAGCCGAGAACGTCGGTGGTCATCGGGGCCTCCTCAGGCGTGCGCGGCTGCGCGGGTGACCGCGGCCGCTTCGCGGATCGCCGCGACGATGTTCTGGTAGCCGGTGCAGCGACAGATGTTGCCCTCGATCGCGTGCCTGATCTCGTCGTCTGTCGGGTCGGGGTTGCGCTCGAGCAGGTCGGCCGCGGCCATGATCATCCCGGGGGTGCAGAAGCCGCACTGGAGGCCGTGCTTCTCCCAGAACGCCGCCTGGATCGGATGGAGCCCCTCGGCCGGCGTCAGGCCCTCGATCGTCACGACCTCGTGGCCGTCGGCCTGGACGGTCAGCACGGCGCACGACTTGACCGCCATGCCGTCCATATGGACCGTGCAGGCGCCGCACTGGCTGGTGTCGCAGCCGACATGCGTCCCGGTCAGCCCGAGATCCTCGCGCAGGGTCTGGACGAGCAACCGTCTGGGCTCGACCACCACCTCTCGTTCGACGCCGTTCACCGTCAGTGCGACATGCTCAGCAGCCACGGCGGGAGCCCTCCTTCAAACGTGCGCGAGGACCTGGACGGTCCCGCCCCGGCGGGTCGGGGATGGGTCGGGCGAGGCGAGCCCCGATGGTGGCACCGCCGCGCTCCGGAATCAAGCCGGTACGCGCGATCACCACGCGATCAGGCAGGATCCGCGACGCCGACCGTCCCGGTGCGCGACCCGGCGTCATCCCCCGGGGCGGCGCGATCGCCAGCTGCCGAGCGCCGCGCTGCGGGCATCGACGGCGCGCGGGTCGAGCGCCGCGGCGATCGCTTCGTCGTCGCGCCGCTCGATGACCCGGACGACCTCGCCGAGGACGCCGAGCTTGGCCCGGGCCGCCCCACGCGACAGACCGGCGAGGCTGCCCGACGGTGCGATGCCGATGCGGTCCTCACCTCGACCGCTCGACGCCGCATAGCCGATCGCCCAGACGACCACGGCGGGGTCGTCATCGCCGGCCGCCGACGCGTCGACGACGCCCAGGATCAGGCCTCGCTCGATCGGTGCCTGGACCGCGAGCCGCCAGTTGTCGGGTCCCGCGATGAGATCGAAGAGGTAGCTGTCGTAGGCCGGCCCGAAGATCGTCTCCGGCCCGGCCGCATCGGCGCTGCCGCCCAGGATCGCGAGCGACAGGTGTGGTCGGTCCTCGGCCTGCCCCAGGCCGGCCATCAGACGTTCCTGGGCGGCGACGAACAGCTGCCGCTCGGCCTGGTCGTCACCGATCGTCACGGCGGCCGGCTCGTCGACCTGGATGAACGGGCAGCCGGCGGTCGCCAGGTCGGCCAGCTCGCCGGCCAGCTCGTCGGCGATGGCCAGGCCGACGGCCGTCCGCAGTGCGGGCGGACCGGCCGGGACGGCCCTCCGGGCGAGCGTGTACGGACCCGGCAGGCACTGCTTGACAGCGACCCCGCCGGCGACGTCGTTCGCGAACGTCCAGGCCCCGACGGTCAGCGGCGTCAACCGGTGCGGTGCCGTGCCTCCGGTCGGGAGCAGCGCACGCCGGACCATCTCGACCGGGTCCGGCCAGCGGACCGAGCCGTCGCTGACGAGCCCGAGCCCGGCATCGAGCTGGTCCGCGATCACGGACCGGACGAGACCGTCCGGATCGTCCCCGGCGTCCCCGGCCGACGGTCCCGGGTACCCGCTGGCGAGCGTGGCGAACATCGACCCGATCGTAGGCCATCGAGCCCCATCCGGTACCCTGCCGGTCATGGCCAGGCCCGGGGACCGACTCGCCGGCCGCTACGAGCTCATCGCCCCGATCGGGTCGGGCGGCTTCGCTACCGTGTTCCGTGGCCGCGACCTGTGGCTCGGCCGGCTCGTCGCAGTCAAGATCCTGTCGCCGAACCATGCCGGCGACCCGGTGGTGGCCGCCCGGTTCGGTCGCGAGGCGCGCGCGCTCGCCGCGGTCAGCCACCCGAACGTGGTGGCGATCCATGACGTGGGCGGGGGCTACGACCCGACGGGGCCTGAGCCGTACCTGGTGATGGACCTGTGCGTGGACGGCTCGCTCGCCGACCTGCTCGCGGCCTCGGATCTCGGAGCCCTCCCGCCCGAGACGCTGATCCCGATCCTGACCGACGTCAGCGCGGGTCTTGACGCCCTCCACGCCCGCGGCATCGTCCATCGCGACCTGAAGCCGTCCAATGTCCTGCTGGGCGACGGCCGGGCGCGGATCGCCGACCTCGGGATCGCACTGGCCGAGCCGAGTGAGCTGACGACCCTCGACACGACCGTCGGCACGCTCGCGTATCTCGCCCCCGAGCAACTGGTCGGCGAGCCGGCCAGCCCGGCCAGCGATGTCCACGCCCTCGGGGTCACGACGTTCCTGGGTCTGACCGGCTCCCTGCCTCGCCCGGCGAACAGCATGGCCGAATTCGTGGCGGCCAGCCGCCTGCCGGCACCGCTCGTGTCGACCCTCGCCCCGGAGCTCGGCGGAAGCTACGACCGACCGATCGCTCAGGCCCTGGCGCTGCGCCCGGACGATCGGCCGACGGCCCACGCGATCGGGGCGCAGGCTGCGCGAGGCCCGCGCGCGGCCGTCGATGCCGATCGGCGCGCCGGTCGCGAGCGACGCGACGACGGTCTCCGTCCCGACCAGGCTCCGACGACCGACCGGATCGGCCGATGCCGGCCTCCCCCGCTGGGTCGGCCCGGCCGTCCTCCTGCTGGCGATGGCCGTCGTCGGCCTCGGCCTGGCGGCGTTCGTCGGTCTCGAGCCTGGTGTCGGCGCCGGACCCAGCCCGTCGCGTCCGGCGGCCGTCACCTCGGCGACGCCACGTCCCACGCCGAGCCCGACGCCCGAGCCGACTCCCACGCCCGAGCCGACCCCGACTCCGACGCCCGAGCCGACCCCGACACCGACGCCCGAGCCGACGCCCGACCCCGAGGTCGTCGCGGCGGACGCGTCCAGCACGGCCCGCTCGGCCGTCCAGGACGCCGCCGCCCGGGACCTGTTCCGGCGCAACGAGGAGCGCTTCCTAGAGATGCGCCTGGATCGATTCGACCGAGCCCTCGAGCGCGGCGACTCGCAGGACGCTCGCGACGAGGCCGATCGGTTCGCGGGCGACGTCGTCGACATCCTGGATCGGGAAGGCTCGGACGACGAGACGGCGGTCGCGCTGCGCACGGCCGCCGACGACCTCATCGCCGCGGCGGCCGACCTGCCCGACTGAGTCCGATCCGGGCCGGCGAGGCGCCGGCCACGCCTTACACCGCGCTTACATCGCGACGGTGTCGCGGCCGACCCGGACGGTATCCTCGCCGGGATGAAGACGATCCTGGTCATCGACGACGAGCGGAACATCGTCGAGCTGCTCCGGCTCTACCTCGAGAAGGAGGGCTGGGCGGTGATCTCGGCCGGCGACGGCGAGGCGGGCCTCGAGCTCCATCGACGCCACGAGCCCGACCTCATCGTCCTCGACCTCATGCTGCCGAAGATCGACGGCCTCGAGGTCTGTCGCGAGGTCCGCCGTCGTGGGGATACCCCGATCCTCATGCTCACGGCCCGCGACGACGATGTCGACTCGATCGTCGGTCTCGAGCTCGGAGCCGACGACTACGTCACGAAGCCGTTCAACCCGCGTGCCCTCGTCGCCAGGGTCAAAGCCATCCTCCGCAGGACCTCGGGCACGGCCCGGGGCGGGCGCCCGATCGAGGTCGGCACGCTCCGGATCGACCCGCGCCGTCGCGAGGCGACCGTCGGCGAGCGCGACCTCGAGCTGCGCTCGCGCGAGTTCGACCTCCTCGCCGCCCTCGCTCGCGACCCCGGCGTCGTGCTCACCCGAGACACCCTGCTCGAAGACGTGTGGGGCACCGACTTCCCCGGTGAGACCCGGACCGTCGACGTCCACGTCGGCGAGGTGCGCCGCAAGCTCGGTGACGACGGCCCGCGGATCGAGACGGTCCGCGGGCTCGGCTACCGCCTCCTGCCACCCGGCCGCGAGCCGATCCCGGACCAGGGCTGAGCGGGTGTTCCGTCGGCTGAGCGCCCGGATCGCGCTGGCCTTCGCGGCCGTCGCCGTGATCACGCTCATCGGGGTCGGTGCCGCGTTGTTCGTCGCGCTGCGATCGTTGCACGCCGACGCGGCCAGCGCGGCCCTCGCGCAGACGAGCCAGCCGCTCATCTTCCAACTCCGCGCAGCGACGCTGTCGGGCGACCTCCGCACGCTCGTCGCCGATCTCCGCGCCCAGGTGGCCGAGGACGGGGTCTCGGTCGAGCTCGTCGGGGCCGACGGGCGGATCGTCGATCTCGGCGGCGAACCGATCGAGATCGCCCGGTTCCCGGTCGATGCGACCGCCGCCCGAGGCAATGTCGACACGGGCTCGATCCAGGCCGCCGACGGCAAGACCTACCTGTACGCGACGACGACGCTCCGAAACCCGAACGCGGCCGGCCCGGTCCGGTCGCTCGTCCTGCTCCAGGCCGACACGTCCGCCGCCGAGGCGCTGCGTGATCTCACCCGGACCCTGCCGTTCGTGGTCCTCCTCGTCCTGCTCGTCGGTGCGCCGATCGCGTACCTGCTCAGTCGCTCGGTGACCGGGCCGATCCAGCGCCTAGCGGCCGCGACCGCCGACCTCCCCGCCGGCGACGCGCGGCCGCTGCCGCTCGAAGGACCGACCGAGATCCGCGAGCTCACGGATCGGTTCAACGCGATGGCGGCCGAACTGGTCGATACCCGCGCCCAGGAAGCCAGGCTGCTGGCCGACCTCCGCCACGACCTCCGCACGCCGTTGACGGTCATCACCGGGTTCGCTGCCGCCCTCGAGGACGGGACCGCCCTCGGCGACGAAGCCGTGAAGGCCGCCGCCGCGATCGGCGAGGAGGCCGCGCGCCTCGAGCGACTCGTCGGCGAGCTCGAGGCGCTCGAACGGCTCCAGGGCGGCTCGGCCGGTCTCCGCCCGGAGCGGCTCGACGCGACCGTGCTGCTCGCCGAGACCGTCGCCCGGTTCGCCCCGGCGGCGAGCGCCGCCGGCGTCGAACTCCGCGTGGCGACGGACCCCGCGGCCGACGATGCCCCGGCGGGCACGCTCGATGTCGTCGCCGACCGGGTGGCCGTCGAACGGATCCTCGGCAACCTCGTCGCCAATGCGCTTGCCGCGGTCACGTCCGGAGGCCATGTCTGGCTCGCGGCGCGCAGCGTGTCCCTCGCCGGATCCGATCGCCGCCCGGCCGTCGCGCTGAGCGTGACCGACGACGGACCCGGGTTCGCGCCGGGCGACGTCGAGCGGGCGTTCCAGCGGTTCTATCGGGGCGATCCCAGCCGTACCGGGACGAGTTCCGG
The DNA here is from genome assembly GCA_963783135.1 of uncultured Chloroflexia bacterium. Lineage (GTDB taxonomy): Bacteria > Chloroflexota > Limnocylindria > Limnocylindrales > CSP1-4 > Chersky-267. The sequence goes on from CAWAMH010000007.1 coordinate 939,773, forward strand.
GCTGGGCCTGGCCATCGTCCGCGAGCTCGCCCGCGCGCACGGCGGCGATGCCATCGCGGAGAATGTCGTGCCCCGCGGCGCCCGGCTCAGCGTGATCCTGCCCGTGACCCCGGTGCCGGCCAGCGGCTGAGCCCCGGCCGGACGCACGGCCTGGGTCCATCCGCCCGAGCGGGCCGGTCGCGCGTCGCCATCCGCCGGGCCGGGTGCTGCGAACCGCTGACATGAGGCTCGCGACCGACATCCCCCGGATGGCACCCGCCGAGAACCCAGCCGACCCCTCGTATACTCGCTCGAGGGTGCGGGCTGCGGGGGTCCTGCCGCTCGCCAGGGAGGAGATCCGCATCGGGGCCGACCGTCCGACCGACGCCTCCGAGCAGCGCGCCGCCGACGCCCGACTGCTCGGTCGGATCCGCGACCGGGATGAACGGGCCATCGAGGAGCTCTACGGCCGGTACAGCGGCCCGCTCTATTCACTCGCCTACCAGGTCACCGGGGCAGAGCGGTTCGCCCAGGAAGTGGTCCAGGACGTCTTCCTCGCCGTGTGGCGCGATGCCGGACGGTTCGACCCGGCGCGGGGCGCGCTCGGGCCGTGGCTCTATTCGCTGGCGCGGCACAAGGCGATCGACCTCATCCGCCGCGAGCAGACCCATCGGAAGCGGGCCGCCGATGTCGACCTCGATCTCGAGATGGCGACCGACGACGTGGATCGGGACGCCTGGTTGAACGTCCGTCGGGCGACGGTCGTCGAGGCGATCAAGGTCCTGCCCGAGGCCCAGCGGGTCGCGCTCGAGCTGGCGTTCTTCGCGGGGCTGACCCATGTCGAGGTCGCCGACCGGCTCGGGATCCCGCTGGGGACGGCGAAGACCCGGATCCGGACGGCCCTGCTCAGGCTCCGCGACGTCCTGGGCGACTCGGTCTCCGAGGCGGAGGTCGACCGATGATCCGCCACGACGCCGACCTCGACCTGCTTGTCGCCGGCGCGCTGCTCGACGACCTCGACCCGTCCGAGCTCGCACGCTACGAGGATCACCAGCCCGGCTGCGAGCGCTGCGCGGTCGTGGTGGCCGATCTGGGTCGCACCCTCGGCGACCTGGCCCTCATCGCCCGGGCCCGCCGGCCGCCGGCGACGCTCGGGGCGTCGATCAGCGCGGCGATCGCCGCGGATCGACCCTCTGTGGATGCTGGCCCCGGTGCCATCGTCACCAGCGGACCGGCGACGATCGGCGACCCGCTCCCAGCCGCTGCGGCGTCGCGACCGGACCGGTCGTGGTGGCCGCGGTGGTCGCCTCCGCGGCTGACGCTCGGCCGACGCCTCGGACCGGCGCTCGCCGCCGGCCTGGTCGTCATCATCGTGGCCGTCGGCGCCCGGGGCTTGGCGATCCGCGCCGATCTCGACCGAGCGACCGTCGAGGCGACGCAGGCGCGGGACACGCTGGCGCTCCAGTCCAAGGCGATGGCCGTGGCGCTCGCGCCGGACCACCGGACCGCGCGGCTGGATCCGGAGGCCCTGGCGCCGGGTGCCGATGCCGTCGTCGTCTACCGACCCGGCCGGAACGATGCCTATCTGGTCGCGAGCGACCTGCCCGCGACACCGGCCGGCAGCGTCTATCAGCTGTGGACCGCGGATACCTCGGGCGTCCACGGTCTCGGGACGTTCGCGTTCGACGGCAGCGGCCTGTTCGTGGCCGACTTCGGTCGTGACCTGGCCGACGCGTCGGCCGTGATGGTCACGCTCGAACGCGCGGGTGGGGCGAGCGGCGGACCCGGTCCCCAGGTCGTCTTCGGCGAGCTTTGACCGTCGCGGTCGCGACCGTCGCCACCGTCCCTGCGGCCGCGAACCGGCGTGGATCGGAGCCGATCGCGAGACCGACGAGGATCGCCGCGACGAGGGCCACGACCGCCAGGAGCCGGACCACGTCCTGGAGCCGCCGATCGACGCCACCGGGCTCCCCGGCCCCAGCGGTCGTGGCGCCCCCGTCAGCCAGCCAGACGTCGCGCGCGGTCCGGACGTTGGTCGGGACGAGCACGAAACCGAGCCACAGCCCGGCGAGCAGCCCGCCGATGTGCGCGGCGTTGTCGATGTTGCCGCCGCCGGCGTTCGCGCTGAACCCGAAGATCAGATTGATCGCGATGAGCATGCCGATCTGGCCGACCAGGGCCCGGCCGCGCCGGTCGAGGACCGGAGCATGGATGCGGGTCGCGGCGAGCACGACCCCGAACAGGCCGAAGATCGCCCCCGAGGCGCCGACCGCCGGGATGCTCGGGTCGCCGACCACGAAGCTCAGGACCGAGCCGGCGAGCGCGCACAGCAGGTACATAAGGCCGAACAGCTTCCAGCCGTAGATCGTCTCGACGATCGGTCCGACAAGGTACAGGGCGTACATGTTGAAGCCGAGGTGGAGCAGGTTCGTCGGGTCGTGGACGAGCGTGACCGTGAACAGCCGCCACCACTCCCCGGCGGCGACCGCGGCCTTGTCGAGCCAGAGCGCCTCGAGCAACGGTCCGCCGTCGGGAGTCATCGTCGTGAGTGAAACGACGACGGTGACCGCGATGATGATGTAGGTCAGGGGGATCGGGAGCCCGGTCGTCCCCCGGCTCCGGGCGAAGTAGCGTCGTGCGCCGCGCGCATCGCCCGTCTCCTTCGCCAGCCAGCCGAGCCGCGAGGCGATCTCCGCCTTGTCGGCCGGCGGCGCCAGCTTGTCGGCCTCGCGATAGGCGGCCGCGGCACCCGTCAGGTCGTCCGCCCGGACGAGCGCGGCCGCGATCTGGCGGAGCGCCGGGTAGGTGCTGGGGGTCGCGCCGAACTTGAGCACGTCGCGCCAGACGAGGAGCGCGTCGCTGTCGCGGTCGAGTCGAAAGAGCGCATTCCCGAAGCCGAGCGTGGCGGCCGCGGTGATCGCCGGATCGTCGAAGCCCACGACCCGCTGGTAGTAGCCCGCCGCCGGGGCGAACTCGCCGGAGGCGAGCAGCCGGTCCCCGATCGCCAGGAACGCGAGCGCGGTCTCGCGATCGAGCGGTCCGGGCACCCGCGGGTCCGGCAGGCCGGCCGGCGCAGCGGCGGCGGCGATCGGTCCAGGACCGGGCTCCGGGGCTGGAGCGGCTCCGGGCTCCGGGGCGGTGGGGTCCATCGGTCTGACTCTAGCAAGGATTACGATCGGACCATGTGCGGCCGCTTCGTCCAGGAACGCCCCACCGCCGAGCTTGCCGAGCTGTTCGACGCCGAGCCGCTCGTCGACGACCCGGGTGGGCATTTCAACCTCGCCCCGACCGACCCCGCGGCGGTGGTCGTCGAACGCGGCGACCGTCGGGCGATCACGACCTACGCCTGGGGCCTGCTGCCGTTCTGGGAGAAGGACCCGCGCAGCGCCGCACGCCGGATCAACGCGCGCGCCGAGACCGTCGCGTCCAGCCCGGCCTTCGCGGAGAGCTTCCGCAAGCGACGCTGCATCGTGCCGGCCGACGGCTTCTACGAGTGGCGGCGTGACGGCGCCGGCCGGCACCCGTACTTCATCCATCGCCGCGATCGGGCGCCGCTCGCACTCGCTGGACTGTGGTCCGGCTGGCGCGACCCGCTGACCGACGCCCCGCGCCGGACGTTCACGATCCTCACGACCACGCCGAACGAGCCCATCTCGCATCTCCACGACCGGATGCCGGTCGTCCTGGAGCCCGACGCCTGGGCTCTGTGGCTCGATCCCGAGATGGCCGACCTCGGTGAGCTCCACGGCCTGCTCCGACCGGCGGCCCCGGACCCGTTCGAGATCGTGCCGGTCCGGCCGCTCGTCAACAACGTCCGGAACGACGGTCCCGAGCTCCTCGTCCCGATCGACTGACCAGGGCGGTCAGTCCCCGGCCGGCTGCCAGCCCTGGCTGGCGACCGCCGAGGCGAGTGCGGCGGCCGGGTCGCCGCCACGATCGAGCTCCGCGGCGAGCGTCCCGACCGTCCGGGCGAACGCCCCGTCGGGATCCGACGGCGGCGCCTCGAGCACGGTGGCGGTCGCCGGCGCGTCCCGGCCATCGTCATCGGGCGGGACCAGGACGAGAAGCGCCGCCCCGGCGAAGGCCGCGCCGTCGGCGGCGATCGCGATCCCCGCCGGTTCGAGGGGTTCGGCGACCACGACCACCGAGAAGCCATCGATGTAGCGCAGCGCGAGCTGGAGGTCGCCCGGGTCCAAGGTCGCCGAACCCCGCGGTCCGAGCGACGTGCCGCCTTCACCTTCGGCTGCCGGGACGATCGGGTCGTCGGTACCGAATTCCTCATGGAGGAGGAGCGCCTCGATCCCGGCCGCCGCACCGTCCGGGTCGAGAGGATCGTCGGTCGCGGGGACGGGCGCGAGGGCCCGCGTCGGCCGGGTCGGGTCGCGCATGGTGGCCACGTGACCCACGCCGGCTCGGGCGAGCGCGAGCAGGGTCGCCTCACCGGCGGGGTCCTCGCCGACGCGGCCGACCAGCTCCACTCGACGACCGGCCGCAGCGGCCGCCGTCGCGATCGCCGCTGGCAGACCGCCCGCCCCCGATGGCTCGCTGCCGTCACCCGGGACGAACAGGGGCGAGCCGATGACGACGATCATCTGGTCAGCGTATCGCCTCGGGGACAGACCTGGCGGCCCGCCGGGTCACGGATCGGGCGTCGACCCTCCGCCGCCGCCGCCGCCCCCGCCGCCGCCGCCGCCCCCGCCGCCGCCGTCATCGTTCGGCTCGTCGGTCTCGGTCGGCTCGGGCGTCTCGGGCGTCTCGCGGGGGGTCCGCGTCGGTCGCGCCGTCTTCGTCGGGTCGGGGGTCTTGCCCGGGTCCTCGCTGTCCGTGGGCTCGGCCGAGTCGGTCGCCTCCGGCCTCTCGGATGGCTCCGTCGACGGCGTCGGCAGCTCGGGTGTCGGCGTCGGCCGCGCGACATCCGGGCTCCTAGAGGAGTCGCTCGGCCGAGTCGTCGGTCCGACGACGGGCCGAGCCGGGCTCGGCGGCGTGAGCAGCCGGACGGCGCCGACCGCCACGATCCCGCCGACCGACCCGATCGCAAGGATCGCCACGAGCACGAACGCCGCAGCCTGAGCGCGCACTGCCCACGGACGACCGCCCCCGAACGCGACCCGCCAGCTGTCCGCGAGCGCGGCGACCATCGCACCGACACGTCCGCGGCGCATCGCCAGCCCCGCGGCGACCGCCGGTTGCGGCCGCGGCTCGACGGCGACGGCGCCCATCACCCGGTCGACGAAGTCGGCGGAAGGGTGGATGTCGCTCGCGCCGAGCTCGGATTCCAGCGCGCGAGCCGCCAGCATCGCTTCGCCGAGCAAGGCCGACGTGGGCTCGCCGCCGTCCGCTCCGGACAGCTCGCTCGGATGGAACGGGCGGGTCATCGGGCCGCCTCATCGGTGGCCATCGCGGTCCGCAGCCGGGCGAGACCGCGGAACAGGTGGGTCTTCACGGTCCCGAGCGGCCGCCCGGTCTCGAGCGCGATCTCGGCCAACGAAAGCTCGGCGAAGAACCGAAGCACGACCGTCTCGCGGTACGGCTCGTCGAGGCCGAGGACCGCCCGCCGGACCTGGTCGGCCCGCTCGGCTCGGAGCGAGATGAGCGCCGGATCGGTCGTCGCCGTGAGTCCGAGGGCAACCTGGGCGAGGCTCGCTCGGTCGGCTCGGCCATCCCAGCCGGCGTCCCCGGCTCCGAGGACGAGGTCCGGGTCCGTCGGGTCGATCCGGGCGACCGCCCGCCGGGCCTTGGCCCGACGGATGGCATTGCGGACCGCGATCCGGCCGAGCCACGCCCCGAACGTGCCATCGCCGCGCCAGCCGGCGAGCGACCGAAAGGCGATCACGAACGCCTCCTGGGCCGCATCCTCGGCTTCGTGGAGGTCGCCGAGGACGCGATGGCAGGCCCGGACCACGGAGCTCGACTCACGTTCGACCAGGATCCGGAACGCGTCGCGATCGCCGGCGAGGACGGCGTCGACCGCCCGACGGGCATCGACGTCCGCGGGCGGTCGGTCGGCGAGGGTCTCGGTCTGGGTTCGGATCGGTCCTTCTCCGGGAGGCGGCCTCGGGCGTCCCGATGATGTGCGGCCAACGGATTCAGCGCCATGGACCGTTGGTCACGACCATCGGGACGGACGGACCGCCCGTCCGGACCGTGGGTCAGTCGTCCCCGCCGCCGCCGTCGTCGTCGCCACCACCGTCATGACCGCTGTGGTCCCCGTGGTCGTCGCCGGCGTCGCCGTCGTGGCCGCTGTCATCGTTGTCGTCGTTGTCGTCGGCGCCCTGGCCCTGGTTCGCGTCGTTCGTGGCCCTCGGCGTGCTCGTTGGCGCCTTGGCCGCCTTCGTCGCCTCGGCCGTCTCAGCGGGCTCCGGGGTCTCGGCCGCCTCGGCGGGCTCCGCGGTCTCGGTCGGCTCGGCGGTCTCGGTCGGCTCGGCGGTCTCGGTCGGCTCGACGACCGGGACGTCCTCGGCCGCGAGGACCGTCGTCCGGGCCGGTCCCGGGATCCGGAGGATGGCGTCCGCTCCGAAGGCGACGCCGGCGATGAGGAACGCGGCGACGCCACCGGCGGCGACGACCTTGATCGACTTGTTCTTGTCCACGCTGTCTCCCCAGCACTGACGGATCGGGCGGAGCGGCGGCTGTCGACCGCTTCAGTTCACCGAGTCACGCCACTGGGGAAAGGTTTCACACGCTGGTCAGGTCTCCGCGAGTTCGACGTCGTCGCGGATGACCTCGACCGGGCCGAGACCCATGACCTCGAGGCTGGAGGCGATGACGGACGCGTCGCCGACAAGCACGACGGCTGCCTGTTCGAGCTGGATGTGGCCCTGGGCCGCGGTCAGGACGTCGTCGACGCCGACCGCATCGATCCGTTCGCGGTAGGTGGCGAGCTCATCGTCGGGCAGCTCGTGGACGACGAGCCCGGTCAGCGCCTGGACGATCGGACCGGGCGTCTCGAACCGGAGCGGGAACACCCCGATGAGATAGTCGCGCGCGGCGCGCAGCTCGGCGTCGCTGACCCGTTCCGAGCGGATCCGCTCGAGCTCCGCGACGAGATCGCTCAGCGCCGCCGCCGTGACCTCGGTGTTGACCGCCGCACGGGCCGAGAACGGGCCTGCCGCACGCCTGAGGTCGAAGCCGGCATGAGCGCCGTAGGTATAGCCCTTCTCCTCGCGCAGCTTCATGTTCAGGCGCGAGTTGAACAGCCCGCCGAGGATCGCGCCGAGGACCGATACGGCGTGGAAGTCCGGGATCCGGCGGGGCACCCCGACGTGGCCGACCCGGATCTCGGTCTGGGGCGCTCCCGGCTTGTCGACGAGCCGGAGCCGGCGTCCGCCTGATGACGGTTTGGCGACGATCGGTCCTGGCTCCACGGCGCCCGGCGATCGGGTCCAGCCGGCCATCAGCCCGGTGGCGAGCCGCACGGGATCGAGCCCATCGAGGTCGCCGGCCACGACGAGCGTCATCCGGGCCGGATCGAGCCCGCGCGTCCAGGCGCGTTCCAGGTCGGCTCTCGTGAGGGGGGTCACCGTGGCCCGTGTTCCGGCCGACGGGCGGTGATACGGCGAGTCGTCGCGATAGATCGTCGCCGCGAACGCCTCGTCCGCGCGTCGCCGGGCGTCGGCCCGGACCTGGAGGATGTCGTTGAGGCGTTCGTCGCGGATCCGCTCGACCTCGGCCTCGGGGAACGTCGGATGGGCGACGACCTCACCCAGCAGCTCGAGGGTGGGCTCGAGTCGCGAGGCCGGCACGTCGATCCCGACGGTGTACGCGTCCCAGCTCGCGTCGGCATGGAGCGACGCCCCGAGCCGCTCGGTCGCCTCGATGAGCGCGATCGCGTCGAGCCGGTCGGTGCCCTCGGTGAGCGCCCGCGCCGATAGCACGGTGGCGCCGCCCTCGAGGGCCGGCTCGTCCGCCGCTCCGTTGCGGAGGACGAGCTGCGCGCTGACGAGGGGTCGACCGGGCAGGTCGACGGTCAGGACGCTGAGCCCGTTGGCGAGCACCGCTCGGTCGAACGGGGGGAAGTGGTAGGGCCGCGGTTCGCCTGGCGTCGGCCGGGTGGCGATCACCACGGACGGTCGGTCCTCGGTCACGCCGCGCTCTCGTCGTCGGACCGCTCGGCGTCGTCGGCACCGTCCGGGAGCGCCGGATCGAGCGGGCCCGGCGCCTCGTCCGCCGGCGGCAAGGCCGGGATGTACGTCATCACGACCCGGTTGTCCGCGCGGAAGACCTCGGCGGCGACCGCCCGGATCCGCTCCGGGGTCACCGACAGGTAGCGTCCGAGCATCCGGTTGATGAGGTCGGGATCGTCGAACAGGTTGGCGTACATCGACAACCGGTCCGCGCGCTCCTCCACGCGTTGGAGGGCGCCGAGCTCCTCGGTCTCGATCAGCGCATGCGCCCGGGCGAGCTCGTCCGCGGAGATCGGGTCGCGACCGATCCTGTCGAGCTCCTCGAGGAACGACCGCTCGACCTGGTCGATCGCCACGCCCGGCCGGACCGTCGCCCAGCCGGCCCAGATCGACGCGCCGTCGACGAAGCCGAGGCTGAAGCCGACGACGTCCTGGGCGATCCGCTCGTCGCGGACGAGGCGACGATGGAGGCGGCTGCCCTTCCCCCCGGCGAGGATCTGGGTCGCGACGTCGATCGCATCGAGCCGCTCGTCGCCGAGGGCCGGCGCCCGGAAGCCGAAGAAGATCCTGGGCAGCGGGACCCGATCCTCGACGACCTCGCGGAGCTCGCCACCGATCGTCGGCGGCAGGCTCGTGTCGCCGAGCGGCGGGATCGACGGGTTCGCCGGGATCGCCCCGAAGTAGCGCTCGGTCCAGGCCCGGGCGGCAGTCGGGTCCACGTCGCCGACGATCGACAGCACGGCGTTGTTCGGCGCGTAGTAGGTCCGGAAGAAGGCCGAGACGTCCTCGATCGAGGCGGCGTCGAGGTCCTCCATCGAGCCGATCGTCGGATGGTGGTACGGGTGCTCGGGCGGGTACAGGTGCGCCTGGAGCTTCTCCGACCAGCTCCCATAGGGCCGGTTGTCGTACGACCAGCGCTTCTCGTTCTTGACGACCTCGCGCTGGTTGTCGAGGTTCTCCTGCGACAGCGCGTCGAGGAGCGTCCCCATCCGGTCGGCTTCGAGCCAGATCGCCAGCTCGAGCTGGTGCGAAGGCATCGTCTCGAAGTAGTTGGTCCGGTCGAGCCAGGTCGTCCCGTTCATCGTCCCGCCGGCCGCCTGGACGAGCGCGATGTGCTCGGCCTTCCCGACGTTCCGGCTGCCCTGGAACATCACGTGTTCGAAGAGGTGGGCGAATCCGGTCTTGCCGGTCACCTCGTGCTTCGACCCGACCCCGTACCAGACGTTGACGGCGACGACCGGCGCCAGATGATCCTCCGCGATGATCAGGCGGAGGCCATTCGGCAGGCGCTCGTCGGTGAAGTCAACGACCGGGATGGACACGCCGCCGATCGTAGCAGTCGCAGGCGGTTCGTCGCAGCGGCAGCGCGCCGGGACCGGGGGGTTGACAGTGATCGATCGCATGTTAGATTGTTGTCTAACACCTGTTAGGAGACAGCAACACGATGGTTCGGAGCCCCGCCCGGACGCGCGCGATCATGAGCCCCGCCCCCACGAGCCGGGCGATCGTCCGTGAGTTCTCGCGCCCGGCCGCCGCGCCGTACGAGGTGGACTTCGACGTCCGGACGGTCTACGACTTCGTGTTCAGCCTGTCGGACGACGCCGGCTCGACCGACGACCTGCCGGCCGCCGACCGGGCCTGGTTGAGCGAGGCGAAGGCGAGCCTCCGCGAGCAGGCCGGCGACAGCGTCGAGCTCTACGCGAGCGAGCTGTGCGTCGTCCTCGCCGGGCTCGCGGTCGACCGACCCGAGGTCCGCGACGCCGCCGACTTCGCCGACCTCATCGCCTCGCTCGATGAGGCGACGCTCGTCCGGGCGATCGTCGCCGAGGACCTGCGCGATGCCGACCGTCGCCGGCTCACTGAGCAGGCGGTCGGCGGTGACGACGCCGCGATCGCTGAGCTCCTCGCCGGGCTCAGCGATCACGTTCCCGCGGACAAGCTGGCACGCTGGTCGGCGATCTTCCGCGAGCCGGCGAGCGTGATCGGTCCGGCCCGGGTCGTCCTCGGTCGCTGGCTGGCTCAATTCCAGACGATCGAGGGCCGCGTCCTGGCGATGATCCGGCGCGACGCAGAGGCGCGGGCCGGGGACATCGCGACGCTCCGCCCGACCGACCTCATCGAGCACACGACGGGCGGCATCCGCTGGCTCGCCGAGTCTGGCGTCCGGCGGGTCATCCTCGCGCCGTCGTACTTCGCACGGCCGTACAACTTCGTGCTCGGCGGCGACGACTGGCGCCTGTTCGGCTACCCGATCGCGGACGACGCGCTCGACGCCGACGACCCGCTCGCCCCGCCCGCCTCGGTCGTCCGGCTCCACCGCGCGCTCGGCGACGAGACCCGGCTCCGGATCCTCCGGTTGCTGGTCGGGCGCGACCACTACCTGACCGAGATCGCCGCGGCGCTCGAGCTGTCAAAACCGACGATCAAGCACCACCTCGCTCTCCTCCGGGCGGCCGGTCTGGTCACCCTGACGGAGGAGGGCGGCCTGTCGTACTACAGCCTCCGTCGCGGTGCGATCGAGGCGAGCGGGACCGGGATCAGCGACTACCTCCGAACCTGAGCTCAACAAGCCTCTGGGGCCGCGATCGCTGCGGGTCGCGGCCCTTCGCGGGCCCCGATGTTAGATGGATGACTTACAGGAGGACGAGATGGATGGCACGGGGAGGGCACTGGTGAGGACCCACGAGGACTTGTTCATCGTCCGGGATCGGATGGCCGCGGACCGGGCGCGCAGCGCGGCCGAGCGCCTCGCGCGCGTCGCCGGAGCCACCCGGCGCGGTGCGGGTCCGCGGGTCTGGCTCGGTCACCGCCTGGTCGCGATCGGGTCGATCGTGGCCGGTGATCGACCGCGCGGCCGGGCGAACGACCGCCCGACCGCCAGCCAGGGCCGGTCCGCCTGATACGGTCCGAGGCGGGCCGGCCGATGGCCCGAACGTACCGCCTCGACCCGACCGGACGGGCGATGGGAGTCCGCCGCACGGGCTGACACGATCGGGCGGTGCCCGACGACACCAACCACCTGACGCCGCCCGGCAGCGCCGTGCGCCCGCTGGCGCACCTCGTCCTCGGGCTGGCGCTGCTCACCGGTCTGTTCGTCGCGATCCCGGTCGCGAACGCCGACGCCGCAGGTTCGGCCGCAGCCGGGCCGAGCGGCGAATACGTCCCCCACCGCGTCTGGCAGATGAAGAAGAACTGCGTCTGGGCGGCCGGGGCGATGCTCGTCGACAAGTGGACCCACGGCGGGACCCGGGTCAGCCAGGGTGTCCTGCGCCGGGCGTCGAACGACCGCAAGGGCGGGTCGAGCCTGTACGACCTCGCCCGCGGCGTGGCGGCGGTGACCGGGATCCGGATGAGCTTCTCGCCCGGCTACGGCGACACGATGGCCTGGTGGCAGCTCCTCGATCGGCTCGACCACGGCGGCGGGGCGGTCCTCATCGGGGAGTACTCGAAGCTTCCTGCCCACTACTCGCGCTGGCAGCCGTCCTTCGCTCATCGGCGCAACAGCAGCCACGCCGTCTATGTCCAGAGCTACGACCGCGTCCGGGGCCGGGTCTGGCTCATGGACCCGCTCGCCGAGGGTCACTACCCGGGCGAGTGGATCTCGGTCGGCGCCCTTCATCGCTTCGCGACGATCGAGGACGGCAAGGTCATGGCGGCCGCGACCCCAGCCCGCCATACGCCGACCTCGGCCCCGCTCGTCGACCACGCCTACCGGCTGGCGGGTCTCCGGCTGACCGGTCGGGCGGTCGCGGGGTCGACCGTGGGCGTCAAGGTCTCGCTGTCGATCGGCGACGGTTTCCCGAACCCGACACCGCAGCGGTTCGTCGGCCGCTGGGATCCGGTCGTCCCGAGCGTCTCGACGAACTCGGTCAGTCGGTCGCGGGCGGTGATCGACAACGGGCCGGCGCCGGGCACCGTCGCGGCTCCCGATCAGGTCCAGGCGACGACGCTGTCCGAACCCGACCGGGCCGGTCGCAACGGGTTCCAGGCGGCCCTCCCGGTGCCTGCCATCCCGGGCGTCTACCGGCTCCATCTCGGGCTGGCCGAGGTCGACAAGAAGACCCCGTCGCGGACGTTCAAGACGATCACCGTCGTGGTCCTCGAGCCCTACTCCGGGGCGATCACGCTGCCGAAGGCGGCCGAGGTCGTGGCTGGCACGGCGCTGCCGGTGAAGGTCGCGATCGGCAACATCGGCACCGTCGACTGGCGGCCGCCCGCGGTCGAGGGCGACGACCCCCCGCCGATCACGCCACCGGTCCAGACGCTCCTCGTGCTGACCTGGCGGGCCAAGGACGGCACCGAGCAGTCCGCGGCGCGGCTGCCGATCGCGCTGGCGCCCGGCCACGGGATCCGCCTCGCACTGACGCTCGTCGCGCCGGACGAGGCCGGCGCATGGACGCTCTTCCCGGACATCGTCAACGTCGAGCGGGGGTCGCTCGCGTCGACCGGTGTCGACCTCCCGACGATGACGGTCAACGTGGATCCGCCCGGCCTGTCGTCCGAGCCCTGATCGACGGTCCGGGGTCGCGCTCCGGCGCGACGGATCAGCGCGGCAGCGCTGCGAACACGAGCGCGCCGACCACAGCGACGACCGCCGACCGAAGGATGAGCGATCGCGCATGCCGGCGGTCGGCCGACCGGGCCGCGTCGTCATCGATGCGGTGGGTGATGCCGAGCGTCTCGAAGTTCGTGATGCCCGCCGCTGCGAACCCGACGCAGAACCGCTCGCGAGCCTGGATGAACCCGATCGCCGAGACGTAGAGCGGCAGCCCGATCGTCAGACGCGCCCAGCCGGGCGCTCCGATCGCCAGGAGGACGACGCCGAGCCCGACGGCCGCGGCGAGCCCGATCCAGCCGGACCGGCGCCGCCGGGCGATCTCGTCGGGACCGATGTTGCAGGCGCCGGCGACATAGCCACCGGTCGGTTCGATGAGCTGGATGGCGGGGAGTTGACTGGTCATGACATCGGTCCCTTCGGCCCTTCGGCCGGCGCGGATGGAAACGCTAGACTCGCCGAACGTGAGACGACCCGCAGCCCCCTCGAGCCGCCGATCCCGCCGGCGCTCGGCCGCCCGGGTCGGATCGGGCCTGGCGATCGGTCTGCTCGGACTGGGGGCCCCGGCGACCGTCGCGGCTCATCAGCTCACGGGCCGGTTCACGTCGCCGATCCCACTGGGAGCGTACCTCGCCGCGGCCGCACTCGCCGTCGGCGCGTCCTTCGCCATCGTGTTCGTGCGCGGACGCGGGCCGCTCGTCGTCCCGGTCGCGCCACCCCCGGAGCGGATCGTCCGGGTCCCGCGCCTTGTCCGTCGTGCGCTCGTGGCGATCGGCCTCATCGCCTGGACGCTGATCGTCGTGCAGGTCGCCGTCGGCGGACGATCCGAGGGCGATGCCGCGTCGCTGTTCCTGTGGACGTACGGCTGGGTGGGGCTCGCGCTGATCTCGGCGTTCGTCGGGCCGATCTGGCTCTGGCTCGACCCGTTCGCGAGCCTCCACCGGCTCGGCGCGGGGCTCCTGCGCCGGGCCGGCATCGACGGCGGCGAGACGGGCACCTATCCGGCCGGACTCGGTCGCTGGCCGGCCGTCATCACCTTCGTCGTCGTCGTCTGGATGGAGCTCGCGCTGCCGGCGACCCGCAGCGGCCGGGTCCTCGGCGGCGTGCTGATCGCCTACACGGTGATCACGCTGGTGGCGATGGCCCAGTTCGGGCGCGAGACCTGGCGCCGGAATGGCGAGGTCTTCTCGGTCTGGTTCGGCCTTGTCGGCCGGCTGGCTCCGCTCGCCCGGCTCGCGGCCGACACCGATGAGCCGCTGGCGGCTTCCGTACCCGCGACTCCGGCACGCGACCGCGGTCGAGACCGCGACACGCGGACGTCGGGGCGGCCCGAGCGGCTCCGTGTCCGGTCGTTCGCCGCCGGCCTGCTCGAACCCGGCGCCGAGCTCGCCGGCCTGACCCTGGCGGCCCTGTCGACCGGCGCCATCCTGTTCGACGGCCTGTCGCAGACCGAGGCCTACTTCCAGTGGTTCGGCATCCCGTCGGTCGGCGAGCAGACCCTGCTCCTGCTCGGCTGGCTCGGCATCGTGGTGGGGCTGGCCCTGGCCGTCGCCCGGATCGTCGGCGTCCGTCCGCTGCTGGCCGGCCTCATCCCGATCGCGATCGGCTACCTCATCGCCCACTACCTCACGTTCGTCCTGTTCGACAGCCAGCGGATCGTGATCCTCGTCAGCGACCCGTTCGGGCTCGGCTGGGACCTGCTCCGGATCGGCGACTTCGAGCCGCAGACCGGCTGGCTGCCGGGATCGATCGCCTGGAGCCTCCAGCTCGTCGCCGTCGTCGGCGGGCACGTCATCGGCGCGTGGGCGGGTCACGCGACCGCACTGCGCGAGGTGGCCGGTCCGGACGGCACCGTCTCGGCTGAGGACGTCCGCGGCGTCCAGCGCCGGCAGATCCCGCTCGCGTTGCTGATGGTCGGCCTGACCGCGCTGACCCTGTGGTCCCTCGGTCAGACGATCGTCGAGACCGCCAGCGCCTCGCCGGGCACCCACTCGCCGAGCGGCCTGACCTCTGCCAGCCGGCCGATGACGTCCGGGTCGAGCGCCTCGGCCGCTGCGACCGCGGTCTCCATCGCGGTCAGGCAGAGGATCCCTTCCGCGGTCGCCGCGAGCCGGATCTCGGCTGCATCGCGGACCGCGCCGGACTGAGGCGTCGGGGTGTTGACGACGAGTCGCACCTCGCCCGAGGCGATGAGGTCGAGGATCGGGACCCCCTCGGCGGTGTCCGACGCGCCGTACTTCGAGACGGGGCGGGCAGCGTGGCCCAGCGCCGCCAGCGCGGCCGCGGTCCCGGCGGTCGCCGCGAACCGATAGCCCGCCCGGGCGAGCCCCGTCGCCAGCCGGCCGAGCTGCGCCTTGTCGCGGTCCGCGATCGTCACGAGGGCGAGCGCGCCCGATGGACCGGCCCGGGGCGGGACGAGCGCGGCGCCGAGGAGCGCCTTCGCCAGGGCCACGCGTGGATCGGTGTGGATCCCGATGACCTCGCCGGTCGACTGCATCCCGGGCCCGACCGACGGGTCGACCCCGCGCAGCTTCGCCGTCGAGAACGCCGGCGCCTTGACCGCCACGAGCGGCGGGTCTGGCAGCAGGCCGCCTGGCCAGCCCAGCTCCCGGAGCGTGGCTCCCAGCGCGATCCGGACCGCGAGATCGACCATCGGCACGCCGGTGACCTTGCTCAGGAACGGCACGGTCCGCGATGCCCGTGGGTTGACCTCGATGAGGTAGACCCCGTCGTCGCGGACGATGAACTGGGCGTTGACCAGGCCGTGGACACCGAGCGCGAGGACGATCCGCTCCATCGTGGCCACGATCAGCTCGCGGTCGCCGGCGGACACCGCCTGCGGCGGGAACACCCCGACCGAGTCTCCCGAGTGGACCCCGGCCCGCTCGACGTGCTCGAGCAGGCCCGGGATGAGGACGTCGGTCCCGTCGGAGACCGCGTCGACATCGACTTCGACGCCCTCGAGATAGCGGTCGATCCGGACCGGCCGATCGGGATCGACGACGGTGGCCATCGCCAGCTGCCGGACGAGGTCCCCGGGGCTGTAGGCGAAGTCGATCGCCAGGCCGCCGATGACGAACGACGGGCGGACGATGACCGGATAGCCGATCCGCTCGGCCAGCGTGAGCGCCTCCTCGACGCTGTGCGCCATCCCACCCTCGGGCTGGGGGATCCCCAGTCGGTCGAGCAGCGCCGCGAACCGGGTCCGCTCCTCGGCCTGGTCGATCGCTTCGAGATCGGCGCCGAGCAGCGGCACCCCGGCGGCGGCCAGTGCCGCGGCGAGGTTCAGCGGGGTCTGCCCGCCGAACTGGACGAACGCGGGCAGGGGTCCGGCGTCGGGCTCCGTCTCGGCGTCGATGACGTTGAGCACCGATTCGGGATCGAGCGGCTCGAAGTACAGCCGGGTGCTCGCATCGAAGTCGGTCGAGACGGTCTCCGGGTTCGAGTTGATCATCACCGCCGACCAGCCCTGGCGACGGAGGGACTCGGCGGCGTGGACCGCGCAGTAGTCGAACTCGATCCCCTGCCCGATCCGGACCGGCCCCGAGCCGATGACGAGCGCCGCGGGACGAGCCACCGGCGGGGCTTCGGGCGGCGACCCCGCGGCGGCGTAGGTGGCGTAGAAGTAGGGCGTCTCCGCGGCGAACTCGGCCGCACAGGTGTCGACCATCGCGTAGCCGGGCCGGAGGCCGAGCCGCTCGCGGGCGGCGCGCAGCGCATCGCGCTCCACCCCGGCCAGGGCGGCGAGCTCGCGATCGCCGAAGCCCGCGCGCTTGGCCGTCGCGAGCAGCGCGGCCCCGTCGGCGTCGTCGACGGCCGTGAGACGAGCCCCCAGGGTCGCGACGTCCCGTTCGAGCGCGACGGCGCGGCCGAACTCGGCCAGGAACCACGGGTTGATCCCGGTCACCTCGTGGATCGCCGTCTCCGGCAGCCGACGTCGCAACAGCGCGAGGACGCGCCACAGGCGAGTGTCCGACGGGGCGACGAACCTGCGCAGGACGACCGGGGCCGCGGCGCGCTCGGCATGGCGGGTCGACTCGCAGGCGCGGCCGTCGCGATCCACCCAGCGGATCGGCCCGTCGGCGTCGTCATCCGGTTCGTGGCTGCCCTCGTCGTCGACCGCGACCGGCACGAGGGCCGCGGCCAGATAGTCCAGCGTCGGGATCCACTCCGGGTCCTCCGCGAGCGGACCGACCCCGGCCTGCTCGAGCCCGCGCAGGGCCTTGTTGAGCGCCGAGCCGAACGTCCGATCGATCGCCATGACCTCGCCGGTCGCCTTCATCTGGCTGCCGAGCGACCGGTCGGCGGTCGGGAACTTGTCGAACGGGAAGCGCGGCAGCTTGACGACGACGTAGTCAAGCGCCGGCTCGAAGGCGGCGACCGTCGTCCCGGTCACGACGTTCGGGATCTCCGCCAGACGCCGGCCGGCAGCGATCTGGGCGGCCACCCGGGCGATCGGATAGCCGGTCGCTTTGCTGGCCAGCGCCGACGAGCGGCTGACCCGCGGATTGACCTCGATGACCGCGTAATCCTCGTAGTCCGGGCTGAGCGCGAACTGGACATTGCAGCCGCCCTCGACGCCGAGCGCCCGGATGATCGCCAGGGCGGCACTGCGCAGGCGCTGGTGGACGGGATCGGGCAGGGTCTGGACCGGCGCGACCACGATCGAGTCGCCGGTGTGGACGCCGAGCGGGTCGACGTTCTCCATCGAGCAGACCGCGATGCAGGTGTCATCGGCGTCGCGCATGACCTCGTACTCGATCTCGCCCCAGCCGACGAGGCAGCGTTCGACCATGACCTGGCCGATCGGGCTGGCGCGCAGCCCGGCCCGGATCCGCTCGCGGTAGGCGTCCTCGGTCTCGACGATGCCACCGCCCGTCCCGCCGAGCGTGAAGGCCGGCCGGACGATCGCCGGCAGCCCGATCTCGCGGAGCGCGGCATCGGCCGACGCCAGGCGCTCCTCGGCGGTCGCCCCTTCGACGATCCACGACGGCGCGTAGGGCTGGTCGATCCGGTCGAGGAGCGCCCGGAACAGCTCGCGGTCCTCGGCCATCTCGATCGCCTCGAGCGGCGTGCCGATGAGCCGGACGTCGTAGCGTTCGAGGACGCCCGCCCGGGCCAGCGCGACCGCCAGGTTGAGCGCGGTCTGGCCGCCGAGACCGGCCAACAGCCCCTCGGGACGCTCGCGGGCGATGACCGCTTCGACCGCCTCGACCGTGAGCGGCTCGAGGTAGACGACGTCGGCGACACTCGGGTCGGTCATGATCGTCGCCGGGTTCGAGTTGACGAGGATCGTCCGGACGCCCTCGGCGCGCAGCGCACGACAGGCCTGGGTCCCGGCGTAGTCGAACTCCGCCGCCTGACCGATCACCACGGGCCCCGAGCCGAGGATGAGGACCGACGCCGGGGGCGGTGACCCGCTCATCGGCTCGCGCCGGCCCGCCGCGTCAGGCACGCGGCGACGAACCGGTCGAAGACGGCCAGGGCGTCGAGCGGGCCGGGAGCGCCCTCGGGGTGGTACTGGACGGTCTCGATCGGCAGCTCGCGGTGGCGGAGCCCTTCGACCGAGCCATCGTTGAGGTTCACCTGGCTGACGTGGAAGCCGCCGTCGCGCGGCAGCGTCTCGGCGACGACCTGGACCTCGTGGTTCTGGGCCGTGACCTGAACGAGTCCGCTGTCGACGTCGCGGACCGGGTGGTTCGCCCCGTGGTGCCCGAACCGCAGTCGGCGGGTGTCGGCCCCGGCGGCCCGGGCCAGGATCTGGTGCCCGAGGCAGATCCCGAGCAGCGGCCGACCGTCGTCGATGGCAGCCCGGGCCAATGCCACGGGACCGGCGAGCCGCGACGGGTCACCCGGCCCCGGGGACAGCACGAGGCCATCGACCTCGAGGGCCAGCGCGTCGGAGATCGCGACGGTGTGCGGCAGGACCCGGACACGCGCGCCACGGCGCATCAGCGAGCGGACGATGTTCGCCTTGAGCCCGTAGTCGACGATCGCGATGAGCGGGCCGCCGCCCGAGGCGTCGCCCACGTCCCGGATCGCCTCGGGTGAGACCTGCTCGACGAAGTCCTGATCCTCCCAGCGCGGCAGCGCGCGCGCCGCGGCCACGGCGGCAGCGACGTCGGTCTCACCGGGTGCGGTCACCAGACCCGGGATCGAGCCATGGGTCCGGAGATGCCGTGCGAGGGCCCGGGTGTCGATCCCGGCGATCGCCGGGATCCCCTCGTCCCGGAGCAGCGCCGCCAGCTGGGCGGCCTTCTCGACGACCGCGGCCGTCGCGTTGGCCACGACCAGCGCCCGGAGCCAGGGACGCTCCGATTGGTCGTCGTCGCGGAGCCGCCCGTAGTTGCCGATGAGCGGATAGGTCATCGCCACGACCTGGCCGGCGTAGGACGGATCCGTGCAGACCTCCTGGTAGCCGGTCTGGCTCGTGTTGACGACCAGGTCGCCGCCGGCCGCGAGCGGCGCGCCGAAGGCGATCCCCGGGAACACGGTCCCGTCCGCCAATGCGAGGACCGCCGGGCCGAGATGCCCGACACGCGGATCGACGATCGCGCTCGGCAGCGGCAACGGCGGGACGATCACGGGGTCGGCGACCCCACCGGGTCGAGGGATGGAGGGACGACCGGGTCGCGACGAAGCTGCGCGGACACGCTCGATCGAGCCTCCTTTCCGGCCTCACGGGACCGGTACGCCGGACTCACAGGACCGGCTCCAAGGACCGCGCACAGGGTAGCAGAGGCGGCCGGGTCGAGCCCGGCGCTTCGGCCTCGTCGACGCTGCTCGACCCGGCTCGAGGTCCGGCCGGCACAAGCCGAAGTCAGCGGTGGCGTACCCGCCCCCGTCAGGGGCTGGGCGTGGCCTCGGTCGTCGGGGTCGGCTCGACGGTCGGTGTCGGCACGGGTGTCGGCGTCGGCTTCTTCGTCGGCTTGGGGGTCGGTTTCGGGGTTGGTTTCGGCTTCGGCTTGGGCTTGGGTGCCGCGTAGCACTTCGGCTTCGGCTGGGCTGGGCCCTTGGCCACGGCGGTCGGCGCCTTCGACACGTAGCGGTCCGGCGGGCGCGTCCCGACCGGTCCGAACATCTTCGAACCGAGGTCCTTGATCTTCGAGAAGTCCGGGAGCTGGATCGACCCGCGGTAGTCGAAGCCGGACCGGACGAGCGGATGGCCGACGACGGCCCGGTAGATGTCCTTCGTGCCGATGTCGGCCGCCAGCGGGGCCAGCGTCCGGACGACGGACGGCGGGATGTTCGTCTTGACCGTGTTCCCGACGGCCTTGATCAGGCCGAGCGGGTCGTCGAGGAACCCGCCCCGGACGATCTTGTCCTTGAGCGCCACGACGACCTGCTGCTGCCGGGCGGCGCGGGTGAAGTCGCTCTCGCCGAGCGACTTGCGGATCCGGGCATAGCCGAGGGCCTGCTCGCCGTTCATGTGATGGCGCCCGGCGCCGATCGAGTACCCGCCGTTCTCGAAGCCGTACTCGTCGTAGGCCGCGTCGCACATCGCGTGGTCGACGTTGACGTCGATGCCGCGGACCGCGTCGACCGCCTGGACGAAGCCACCCAGGTCGACCTGGGCGTAGTAGTCGATGTGCACGCCGAGCATCCGGCCGAGCGAGTAGGCGAGCACGGCTTGGCCCTTGCCGTTGTAGCCCGGGAAGTCACTCGGGTGGTGCAGGACCCAGGCCACGAGCCCGTTGATCTTGGCGCTGAACTTGCCACCCTTGGGCAGCGGGGCGTCGACCATGTCGCGCGGGATCGAGACCATCGACACGGTCTTGGCGACCGGGTCGAGGCTGGCGACCATCATCGTGTCGGTCAGCATCGTGTTCCGCCCGACACCGGAGTCGACCCCGATGAGGAGGACCGTGACCCGCGGTTGAGCCGGCGTGCCACTCGGCAGCAGCGAGTCGGACGGGAACGGCGATTTGCCCGGGCTGAGGAGTGCTGGCGTGTCGGTCGGCTCCGGCTCCTCGCTCGGGAACGCCTCGGGATCGAACACGTTCGCCTCGGCCTGCTGGGTCGCCAGGGTCAGGGCCCCGACACCGGCCTGCGGCACGACCACGAGGGCGAGGACGATGACGAGCCCGATCGCGTCGGCGACCCGGAAGCGCGGGAACGACCGGTCGACCATCGACGACACGACCGCCAGCAGCCGCCAGATGAGGAACAGGCCCTCGATGACCACGATGACGCTCACGACCGATGGGTCGAGGAGCGAGGCTGCCAGCGACAACGTGTTGGTGGTGATGAACAGGTAGGCGAGGACCACGAGCCCGAAGACGACCGGGGCCAGGAACACCGCGGCCAGCCGACGTCGGCCCGTGACGAGGTGGCCGAGACCCGGGATCAACGCGCTGAGCAGCCCGACGCCGAACCGGGCGAGCCGCCCGTGGGTCGCCGTCGGCCCGGGCTCGGGATCGGTCGCGGCCGACGCAGCGACGGCATCCGGCGATCCCGACGCGGGGTCCGGCTCCGTGGTCGACGCGTCGCCCGCGTCGGTGCCGAGACCCGCGACGGGCGGCTCGGGCAGGGCAGGCTCCGGGGTCGGCTCGACCTCGGGGGTCGGATCGTCGGGGGTCAGGAGTCGGCTCCTCTGTGCGACGGGATCGCCTCGATCCCGTCCGGTTCAACGGCCGGCGGCGGCGCGCTGTGGCGCGCGGCATGCAGGCCCGATCCGGGCCACGCTGGGACCGCGGAACCTCCTCCGCGGGTCGGCCGAAGCCTACATCATCGCCCGTTGGAGGGCTGTCGGCCGGTGGTCCCGGGAGCGTCCGGCGGTCAGGCGACCATCGGCGGGTCGAACGCGGGACCGCGCTCGTCGGCGTCGTCCGCCGCATCGCCGGCCCGACCCGTGTTCGGATCGACATGCCCGAGCCCCTTCAGGGTCGTCAGCCGAGCGGCCGGCGAGAGGGCGATCCACACGGCACCGACCACCCCGCAGACGGCCGCCGCGACGAGCGCGGCGCGTGGCCCGAACCCCGTCGCGAGGAGACCACCGAGCAGCGAGCCCAGCGGGAGCGGACCCCAGTCGATGAACAGGAACGTCGCGTTGACCCGGCCCATGATCGCGTCGCTCACACGCGCCTGGCGAAGGCTCAGCGCGTTCACGTTGAAGAGCGGCGTCGCCGCGGCGCCGATGAACCGGCCGGCGAGCAGCAGAAACACGCCCGCGGCGCCTCCGGCGAGGGCGATAAGGATCATCGCCAGCGCGGTGACGTAGGTCGACCAGGCGAAGGTCCGGCCGATGCCGAGGCGCTCGGTGAGGACGCCGACCGACAGCGCGCCGAGCAGGAAGCCGACATTGCCGAGCCCGTAGATCAGGCCGAATTCGGCGGCGCCGAGCCCGACCTCGGTCGTCGCGAACAGCACGACGACGGCGAGGAGCATCCCGCTGCCGAGGTTGATCATCGCAGTCGATGCGGCCAGGTCGCGCAGGATCCGGTCCCCCGCCACGCGACCGAGGCCCTCACGGATCCCAGCCACGAGCCCGATCCGGGCCTCGTGCTCGATCGGCTTCGCGCTCGCCTCCGGCTTCGATGCGGCGACGGCCACGGCGGAGACGAGGTAGGAGATCCCATCGAGCCCGGTGGCGGCCGCACCGCCGAAGACCGCCAGGATCGTGCCGCCGATCGTCGGGCCGATGACCTGCGCCGCGGAGTCCGACAGCTCGAGTCGCTGGTTGCCGGCGATGAGGTGGTCCGCGGACAGCAGCGTCGCGACATAGCTCGTATAGGCGACCGAGAAGAACACGCTCAGCGAGCCGACGACCAACGCCACGACACAGAGGACCCCGATCGACACCGTCCCGGTCACGATCGTGGCCGCCGTGAGGAGGAGCGCGATCGCCCGACCGATGTCGGTGGCGATCATCGTCCGGCGCCGGTCGGTCCGGTCCACGAAGACCCCGGCCGGCAGCGCGAGGATCAGGTACGGGACCGTCTCGAGTGCCGCCAGGATCCCGAGCTCGAGCGGGCTCGCGTGGAGGACGAGGACCGCGATGAGCGGCAGCGCCACCATCGAGACCTGGGTCCCGAGCGCCGAGATCGTCTGGCCGAGCCAGAGGGCCTCGAACGCCCGACCGCCGACGCCGATCCGGTCGCGGATCGACCCGATCCTGGTGCGGCTCATGCCGCGTCCTCGGCGTGCCCGTGGCCGCCCAGATGCGGTTCATCGAGCTGGAGGCGGCCGTCAAGGAGCAGGCGGAGTGTGGCGCCGACGACGGCCGGATCCCACTGGTGTCCGGCGCCGGCCCGGAAGCGCTCGATGGCATCGGCCAGCGTGAGGGCGTCGCGATACGGCCGATCGGAGGTCATCGCGTCGAGCGCGTCGGCGACCGCGACCACCCGGGCGCCGAGCGGGATCGCGTCACCGGCCAGCCCGGACGGGTAGCCCGAGCCGTCGTACGCCTCGTGGTGGTAGAGGACGATCTCCGCCCCGGATCGGAAGAGGTTGAACTGGCGCAGGATCCGGGCGCCGATCTCGGTGTGGAGCCACATCGTCAGCTGCTCGTCCGAGGTGAGCGGGCTCGGCTTGAGCAGGACGCGGTCCGGGATACCGATCTTGCCCAGGTCGTGGACCGAGGCAGCCTGGTCGATGAGCTCGATGAGCTCTTCGTCGAGGTCGAGCTCCTCGGCGATGGCCACGGCATAGCGCGCCACGCGGGTCGAGTGGTGATACGTGGACGGGTCGCGGTCGTCCACCACCTGGGCCAGGCTCTGGACGGCCGAGCGGGTCTCGTGCTCGAGCTGGCTGATGTACTGGAGGGATCGGGCGATGACCGCGCCCGGGATCGCGAGGAGCGTCGTCCAGATCGGCTCGATCTCCCAGATCAGCGCGAACAGGACGCCGATCATCCCGGCACCGGCCTCGGCCAGGATCGTGCTCCGGCCGGTCGTCCGGATGACGTAGACGAGCGGCCGGCCCGAGGAGAGGGCCATGATCGTGCTCGTCAGGACGTCGTTGACGAAGTGGTAGACCACGGTCACGACGACGACCATCGTCACGAGCTGGAGGTGGGCGTGCTGTTCGACGAGCACGCGTGGCTCGCCGATGAGGTTCACCGCCAGCGAGGCCAGCGAGATCGTCAGGACGTGGCACGACGTGTTGAACGCGAGCCGCTGCAGCGGGCGCCGGTGGATGAGCTCCTCGATGAGCACCGCCGACCCGACGGAGATCGCCGCGAACGGGGCCGGGACGAGGAAGATCGTCGCGATGTGGGTGATCGTCGCGAGTGAGACGATGCCGCCATGCGGCAACTCCACGGCCACGAACTCGAGCACCACCGACAGCACGGTCAGGACCAGGAACGCCCACATCCACGAGGGGTCGCTCGCGGCCCACTGCGCGTGGGGCAGGAACAGCGAGGCGAACGCCGCGAGCGACAGGACCGCGATGAACCGGGACACCGTCAGGCGCAGCCGTTCGCGCAGCCACTCCGCGGCTCGCTCGGTGGCGGACGCGCCGAACCGCGCCTGCGGCGGGGACGTCTCGTGCGAGATGCTCAACCGGGACCTCGAGGTCATGACTCGGGCGCGACGGACCATGGACTCCCGCCGGCACCACGAGCACCGTTGATTGCACCGCTTCGAGTACGGTCTGGGCACCCCCACGAAAGTCCTGGGCCGGGGACCATCCGCCGGGGCGTGAGCCGCCCGGCTCCGGCGGATCGGGCGTCGCGCCCGGCCGTCACCTCGTCGCGGCGCCGGTCGTCCCGGGTCCGATGATCGAGAGCTTCCTGAACTCGACCCCGTGGTACTGGCCCGCCCTGGCCTTCGCCGTCGCCGTCAGTCTCGCGACGTTCCGGCCGCTGGCCCGGGCCCTTCACGCGCCGCGGGCGGTGGCCCTGCTGCTCGTGCTGGGCCTGACCGGGATCGTGGCCCTCACGCTGACGCCGGGCAACGACGCGTTCTCGCCGTACGTCTTCCAGGACTGTTTCGTCCGGCTCGTCCGGCCGATCGGGCTCGAGCGGTTCACCGATCTCGGCGAGCGAGGCCTGAACGTCCTGCTGTTCGTCCCGCTGGGCCTCGGGCTCGGGGCCCTGCCCGGGTCACGGATCAAGTGGGCGCTGATCGCCGCGGCGTTCGCCCTGCCGTTCCTCATCGAGTGGATCCAGTACGTCATCCCGGCGCTCGGCCGGAGCTGCTCGTCGATCGACGTCGTCGACAACCTGACCGGCCTCATCCTCGGACTCGGCGTCGGCCTCATCGGCCGGTTGGCCTACTCCGTCGGGTCGCGGACCCGGCCCGACGACCCCCAGGCCGGGATCGAGAACGGCTGACCCGAACCTCAGGCGGCGGCCCACGCCTGGCCGCTCTCGGCGGCGAGGCGACGCAGGGTGTCGAGCCGGTTCCGCGCGTCGGCGGCCGTCGCGGTCGCCTGGTACGCCACCGGGAGTCCGAGCCGTCGGTCGTCCTCGATCTGGGTCTCGAGCGCCCGGGTGGCCTCGTCGAGCGCGTCCCACGCCCCGCGGAAGCCGGGCTGGTCGATCTGGGTGGCGAATTCGGGTCCGCGCGGGAACACGGAGTTCGTCGCGTCGACCCGCTCAAGGTCGTCGGCGAGAGCCGGCGTGAGCGTTGCGACGAACGGCACGTCGTCCACGTCGCCCTCGCTGCCGGTGAGCGCGAGGAGCAGCGGCGACCGGGCGCGCCCGTGGACGACGGAACGGATGACGAGGGCGGCGATGCCCATGAGGATCGAGAACCCGACGAGCGCGCCGAGATAGACGAGGACCGTCTCGATGCCGTGGAGCTGGCCCTGCTTGGCGGTCGGATCCGTGATCAGCTCGAGGATGATCGGCGGCACGAGCAGGAACACGATGATGAACGGGAGGCGCGCCTTACCCGCGGGATGGGCCGTACGGCCGCGCCGGACCCGGATCACGCGCATCGCACCGAGCGCGACCAGCATGACGGCGGCCGTCACGATGGTCAGTTCCTGGAGGGACATCGACGACCTTCCACTCGGGCGGGGTTCCGGCGACGTCACGCGGCCCGGGTCGGCATCGTCAGCGCCGGCGTCCACCTCGACGGTCGAAGCAGCGCTCCGGCTGGACATCACGCTAGTCCTTCGCAGAGAGTCGGTCAATCGACCCGGCTGCCCGGACGGCGTCAGGAGTGGCTGAGCACCTCGAGGCGGCGCCGGTCGGACGACTCGAGCTGGAACGTGGAGTGGTCCACGTCGAAGTCGCCGGACAGGCAACGACAGAGCTCGTCGAGGACGGCCGCCGGATCGGCGCCGGGTTCGACGATCACGTGCGCCGAGACGACCGGCATCCCGCTCGTGATCGTCCAGGCGTGGAGATCGTGCACGTCGCTGACCCCGGGCGCCTCGAGGATGTGGCGCCGGACGTCGGCCAGGTCGATCCCCTTCGGGGTCGCCTCCATGAGCACGTCCACGGCTTCCCGGAGCAGGCCCCACGTCCGCGGCAGGATGAGCACCGCGACGACGACCGCCGCGACGACGTCCGCCCCGACGAGCCCGGTCGCCGCGATGACGACCCCGGCGACCACCACCGCCACGGCACCGACGAGGTCGCCCAGGACCTCGAGATAGGCGCCGCGCACGTTGAGACTCACCGCCTGGCCACTCCGGAGCAGCCAGGCGGCCGTCCCGTTGACCGCGATCGCGAGGAGACCGACGAGGATCAGCGGTCGGCTCTCGACTTCGGGCGGACCGGCAGCCCGTCGCCACGCCTCGAACAGGACGACCATCGCGACGGCGAACAGGAGGCCTGCGTTGACGACGGCGGCGAGGATCTCTGCGCGGGCGTAGCCGAAGGTCCGTCCCGGACTCGGTGGCCGGTCGGCGATCCAGATCGCCACGAGCGCGATGGCGATCCCGACGGCGTCGGCGAACAGATGGCCGGCGTCGGCGAGGAGCGCGAGGCTGTTCGCGGCCACACCGACCGCGGTCTCGACGACCACGAGGACGGACACGAGCCCGAGGACGATCGCCAGCCGGTCGCGGCTGGCGTGACCTTCGGTGTGAGCGTGCGGCATCGCCGTCGATGGTACCCGGAAGGCAGTCCGTGGTCGGGCAACGACCGTCGCCGGCGCCAGCCGAGCGGAGGCCCCGGGTTCCGATCTGCGTGGAACCTGGGGCCACCGCGAGTATCGCGGCGATCCGAGGCTCACCGCTGTCGGCGGGCCGACGCCGCCGGAGACATCTCGAGGTGTGGTTCGTTCATGGTTCGAGCGTGCCGACCCAGAGAGACGGGATCGGAGCCTCGATGTCGCCAGACCATGACAGCACGACGACCGAACGTTCGCCGACGGCGACGGTCGGCGGTCGCCTCCCACCCCCGTCCTGGACCATGGCCTCGGGCATCGACTGGATGCTCCAGTCGACCCCGTCCGGCGTGAACAGGATCGAATGGTCGGCGATCCCGATCACGACGATCCCGAGCGCGCCAGCACCGAACGCCTTGTCGGAGTCCGTCCAGTCGGCCGGCAGCTCCGCGCCCATGGGCAAGCTGCTCCGGCCCGCGGTCGTCCACAGGTCGAACCGCCTGACCGCGTCGGTCTCGAGCATCGCCCCGGCCCACGGGATGACGTTGCTGGCGCCGGCCTTGACCAGGCGACGCCACGTCATGCCATCGGACGAGAACCAGCGGTCCGATCCCGACCGCACGATGAAGCCGTTCGACACGCCGACGATCTCGGACACGTTCGCCGGGAAGTCAGGGATCTGCCTCCACTCGTGCCCATTCGAGCTGTACCAGCCGAACCCCCGATCGGCGACATCTCCGGGCTCGAGGCCGTGGTCGGCCCAGACGATCCTGGTCGATCGGCCGTCGTCCGTCGTGATCCGAAGGATCCCATCCCGGAAGTCGAACGTCGCCAGATGGTCGACCCAGCCGGGCCCGAGGAACGACGTGACGAACGCGTCGAAGTCGAGGGCGGAATGGACGCGGACGACGATGCCCGCAGGCCCGATCCCGACGGCACCGATCTCACCGCTGCCGAAGTGGGACTCGGTCAGCAGGCCACGGGGTTGGCGGAGAAGTCGCACGATGCTCGGACTGGCCAGGCCACCCGCTGGCGAGGTCGAGTCAGCCGGCCAACTCACGCCACCGAGTCCCCACCTTGCGAGCGACGGCAGCAGCGACCTGTAGAACTCCAGGTCCGGATCGCCGATCTCGAGGTGCTCCCACGTGCGTCCGTCGGTCGACAGGCCGACGGACGGCGCGTCCTGGTCGTCGAGCACGAACCGGTCCCCCAGGGCCACGATCTGCGTGGTGGATCGATCGACGGGCGTTCCAGGGTCGGGAAGCTTCAGCAAACGCTCATCGATGTCGACCTTCGACCACGTGAGCGTTGCGCCGGGCCCGATCGCCGTCGGCGCTGTCGCGGCCGTCGTGGGCGTCGGCGTCGAGGCCGGGGTCGGAGTCGGGGTCAGCGTCGGCATCGGCGTGGTGGTCGTGGTCGGCGTCGTGGTCGGCGCTGTGGCAAGCAGGCCCAGGCGCTGGCCGCCGCCCAGGATGGCCGTCGCGGCCAGCAGCCCCAGAAGTCCAGCAGCCAGGAGGACCCAGGCGATCCGGACCGTCCGGTCGCGCTCCGCAGACCGATCCAGCACGCGGATGGCGATGGCGTGGACCATGTCGTCGGCGGTTCGAACCGAAGCTGTGTCGTCGGCCCGGTGCCTGAGGAAGCGCCTCAGCTCGTCGTCGATGGACTGGTCGTCGCTGTGACGGTTCATCGCGGCTCGACCTCGAGGGCGTGACGGATGCGCTCGCGACCCAACCGGAGCCTTGAACGGACCGTCTCGGTGGGGGCACCCACGATCGCGGCTGTCTCCGCGACCGAGTAGCCGTAGTGGAGGTGGAGCACGATCGCGGCCCGCTGCTCCGCGGGCAGACGCTCGTAGGCCACGCGCAAGTCGGTCAGTTCGGGCGATGTCACCGATCCGGGATCGATGACCCCGACCGGGATCTCACGCGGTCCACCGAAGAAGCGTGCCAGCGGCGAACGACGACGACGATCGACGCGGATCGACTCGCGCACCACGATCCGATCGAGCCAGGCGCGCAAGGCGTCGGCATCGCGCAGGCTGGCTCGTCGCCGCCACGCTTGCTCGAGCGCTCCCTGGACGGCGTCGCCGGCATCGCTCTGGTCCAGGCAGACCAGCCGCGCCAGTGAAACGAGTCGATCGTAGTGCTGTCGCACGAACGCGTCGAGACTCGCCGCATCGAGGGCGGCTCCAGTCTTGGCGGTCGCATCGCGCCGAGCATCCGACGTCACGATCGATGGTCCTATGCGGGTGGCTGGTGCACCATAGAACGACGATCGGCGCGAATCGGGTCAGCGACCACCGGTTTCGCTACCGTTGACGAGCCCGACACCGGGCCGACCCGTCGACCGGGCCTCGGCGCCGCTGAGGACGGCTCAGAGCGGCACCGATCGCATCGGCCGTGCCGACGATCGTTTCGACGCGAGCGGTTGCCGGCGATGGCTACCGAAGCGGGAGCATCCTCGAGCTCCCGTCGCGGCCCGGGACGACCGCTCGTCGCTCCGCCTCCGAGGCGGGCTGGCGGGCGGCGGCGTCCGGGCCGATCGACGGGATGAACTGGGGCGGGACGCGGACCTTCGTCGCCCGCTCGAAGTCGTAGGCGAAGCCGATGAGCGTCGGCTCGTCCCAACGGCCGCCGATGAACGACACGCCGATCGGCAGCGGACCGGCGAAGCCCGCCGGCACGGTGATGCTGGCGTAGCCGGCGATCGCCGACGGGCTCGACGATCCGACGAACTTCGAGAAGTCGCCCCCGAGATCGCCGTTCACGGGATCGGTCACCCAGGCCGGGCCGTTCGTCGGCGCGATGATCGCGTCGAGGTCGTTCGCGGCCAGGGTGTCGTCGACCGCCGCCTTGGCTGTCGAGGTTGCCAGCTCCCGGGCCGCAGTACACGCCGGATCGGCCCGGCCACCGGTCGCCTGGGCAGCGACGAAGATGTCGGAGTTCCACGGCCCCTCGAGCTCGGGATGGGCCGTGTCGAAGTCGATCAGGTCCTGGAGCGTCTTCGGATATCGATGGCGCGTGTACGTGTCGAGGTAGCCGGCGATGTCGTCCTTGAACTCGCAGAGCAGAGCCTCGAACTCGGGTCCGTAGGCGGGCTCGATCGGGATCCTCGTGTTGTCGATGACGGTCGCACCCTGGGCCTCGAGTGCGACGATCGTCGCGTTCAGGACCGCGTCGACCTCCGGACTGACCGTGGGGTCGTAGGTGCCCTCGCGCCAGACGCCGATCCGGGCGCCACGGAGCGCGTGCTTGTCGAGGAACCGGGTGTAGTCGCGGAACGCGTGCCCGCGCTGGGCGCGGGTCGCCGGATCCTTCCGGTCGACGCCGGTCATCGCGCCAAGGACGACCGCGGCGTCGGTCACGTTCCGGGTGATCGGGCCGGCGGTGTCCTGCTCGGCCGAGATCGGGACGATTCCCGCACGGCTCAGGAGCCCGAGGGTCGGCTTGATGCCGACGGCCCCATTCGCGCCGGCCGGGCAGACGATCGAGCCGTCCGTCTCGGTGCCGACGGCGACGGTCGCGAGGTCGGCCGAGGCGACGACGCCCGAGCCCGAGCTCGAACCGCACGGGTTCCGATCCAGGACGTAGGCCATATTCGTCTGGCCGCCGATCCCGCTCCAGCCGCTCGACGATGGCCCGGACCGGAAGTTCGCCCACTCGGACAGGTTCGCCTTGCCGATGATGATCGCGCCGGCGGCCCGCAGCTTCCTCACGATGAAGGCATCGTGGGGGCTGCTCCCGGCGAGGGCCCACGAGCCCGCGGTCGTCGGCATACCCGTCGTGTCGATATTGTCCTTGACGATCACCGGGATCCCGAGGAGCGGACGGTGATCGCCGTGACGGCGCGCCTTGTCGGCGGCTCGGGCGTCGCGGAGGGCGGTCGGGCTCACGGTGATGACCGCGTTCAGCTCCGGGTTCAGCTTCCTGATCCGGTGGAGGTAGAAGCCGGTGAGCTTGACCGACGACAGCTTGCCGCGGTTCATCAGCCTCTGGAGCTGGGGGATCGTGGTCGAATCGATGTCGATGCCGCGGACGGACGTCGCGGTCGGCGGTGCCGGCTCCTTCCCGGCGGCGATCGGCGCGGCGACCACTCCGAGCAGGAGGGCCAGGACGGTCGCAAGGATCAGGGAACGTCGAACCGGGCTGCTCATCGCGCATGACCTCCACGGAAGGGAGTGGACGGGTCGCTGGGACGGCCTGGGGCGCCTGGCGTTCGGGTCGCTGGGGTCACGTCCATTGAACCCCACGGGTCAAGCCACGCAAGCCCGTGAGCCGGGCACGGACGAACGACGACCCTCCCAGGTCGTCCCGGGAGGGTCGTTCTACGTTCGGCAGAGTGGTGAGCCGGGAGAGATTCGAACTCTCAACCAGCTGATTAAGAGTCAGCTGCTCTGCCGTTGAGCTACCGGCCCGCGGGGATGGTAGCGCATCCGGCGCTCGATCGACCTCAGACGGTTCGATCGAGCGCCGCTCAGTCGGGCTGGTTGTCGATCTGGGCGCGCTGCAGGTGGCCGCTGAAGTCGACGTAGATCGACTTCCACTCGGTGTAGGTCTCGAGCGCGGCGTGGCCCGCCTCGCGGTGGCCGTTGCCGGTCTGTTTCGTGCCACCGAACGGGAGATGAGTCTCGGCGCCGATCGTGCCGGCGTTGATGTAGACGATCCCGGTCTCGAAGTCGCGCATCGCCCGGAACGCGACGTTCACGTCGCGGGTGAAGATCGACGACGACAGTCCGAAGGGTGTCTGGTTGAGTGCCGTGACCGCCGCCGGGTAGTCGGGCACCGCGATGACCGACAGCACCGGTCCGAAGATCTCCTCCTGGGCGATCCGGTCCATCGGCTTGACACCGCTGAAGATCGTGGGCGCGAAGAAGTGGCCGTGTTCGAGGCCCGCTCCGCTCGCGCGATCGCCGCCGGTGACGAGGTCCGAGTCGCGGTTGCCGATGTCGATGTACGACCGGACCTTGTCGAGCGCGGCGCCGTTGACCAGCGGACCGACGTCGGTCGCCGGGTCGAGCCCGGAGCCCAGCCGCAGCGCTCGCGCACGCGACTCCAGGCGCTCGAGCAATGGACCGGCCACGGCCGCCTCGACGATGACGCGCGAGCACGCGGTGCAGCGCTGGCCCGTCGTCCCGAACGCCGACCAGACGATACCGTCGACGGCCAGATCCAGATCGGCGTCGGCCAGGACGACGATCGCGTTCTTGCCACCGAGCTCGAGGCTGAGCCGCTTGAGCCGCCGTGCGGCGATCTCGGCGATGCGCTTGCCCGTCGCCGTGTTGCCCGTGAAGCTGACGACCTTCACGTCGGGGTTGGCGACGAGGGCATCGCCGACCTCCGAGCCAGCGCCCGTGACGAGATTGACCGTGCCCGGCGGGAAGCCGGCCTCGGCCATGAGCTCGACGAGCAGGGTCGCGCAGTGCGGCGTGTCGCTCGACGGCTTGAGGACGACGGTGTTGCCGGTGACGAGCGCCGGCATCATCTTCCAGCACGGGATCGCCATCGGGAAGTTCCACGGGGTGATGATCCCGGCGACGCCGAGCGGCTCCCGGACGCTCATCGCCCACTTGTCCGGCAGCTCGGACGGGGTCGTGTCGCCGAACATGCGCCGCCCCTCCCCCGCCATCAGGTAGGCGATGTCGATCCCCTCCTGGACATCGCCCCGCGCCTCGGCCAGGACCTTGCCCATCTCGCGGGTCATCGCCCGGGCGAGGCGCTCCTTGTGCTCCGCCATGAGCGCGCCGAAGCGGTAGAGGATCTCGCCACGCTTCGGAGCCGGGGTCGCCCGCCAGCCGGGGTATGCGACCTCAGCCGCACGGATCGCCCGCGCGGCATCGGCCGCGTCGGCGGCCTGGAAGTGGCCGACGACGTCCCGGGTATCGGCCGGGTTGATGCTAGCGAAGATCCGACCGGAGCCGGACTCGACCCACTCGCCACCGATGAACAGGTGATGGATCGGCGGTTCGGGCGATCCCTGATCGGCCGGTCGTGCGGCGGTCTCCGTCATGTCACACCCTCTCGAACGCCATCGCGACCGAACCGCCGCCGCCCAGGCACAACGTGGCGAGGCCATAGCGACCCTTGCGCCGCTTCAGCTCGTGGAGGAGCGTCGCGACGACCCGGGCGCCACTCGCCCCGATGGGGTGCCCGAGCGCGATCGCACCGCCGTTGACGTTGACCTTCCCCCAGTCGAACCCGAGCTCGCGGCCGTCGGCCAGGACCTGCGACGCGAATGCCTCGTTGATCTCGATGAGGTCGAACGCGTCAAGCGGGAGCTCCACCCGCTCCAGAAGCCGGCGGACGCCGGTGATCGGCGCCAGGAACAGCCACTTCGGCTCGACCTCCGCCTGGGCGTAGCCGACGATCCGGGCGAGTGGCACGAGGTCGTACTCCTCGACGACTCGCTCGCTGGCCACGACCGTCGCCGCCGCGCCATCGGTGATGCCCGGCGCGTTGCCGGCAGTGACGGTCGCCTCGGGGGCGGGCTCGCCCGGTTCGGGCTCGGGCAGGTCGAAGGCCGGCCGGAGCTTGGCGAGCGCCTCGGCGGTCGTGTCGCGGCGGGGGCCCTCGTCGACGGAGATCGTCGTCTCCCGCCCCTTCGCGTCGCGGACGATGACCGGCGCGAGCTCGTCGTCGAACCTGCCGGCGTCGATCGCCGCGATCGCCCGGCGATGGCTCTCGAGCGCGAAGGCGTCCTGGTCGGCTCGGCTGACGTGGTCGTGAGCGGCGACGCGCTCGGCGTGGGTGCCCATGTGGCAGTCCTCGATCGCGCACCACAGGCCGTCGAGCACGGTCGCGTCCTTCACGATGCCATCACCGAGCCGGTAGCCGAACCGGGCATTCGGGAGCAGGTACGGCGCGAGGTTCATGCTCTCCATCCCGCCCGCGACCGCGATCTCCGCATCGCCGGCCCGGATCTCGGCCGCGGCCAGCATGATCGCCTTGAGCCCGGAGCCGCACACCCGGTTGATCGTCGTGGCGCTGGTCGTCACCGGCAGGCCGGCACGCAGCGCCGCCTGCCTGGCGGGTGCCTGGCCGACGCCGGCCTGAAGCACCTGGCCCATCAGCACCTCGTCGATCGGCGTCCCTTCCGGCAGGTCCGCCCGCTCGACGGCGGCCCGGATCGCGACGCCACCGAGCTCGACCGCCGGCGTGGTCGACAGCGCCCCGCCGAACTTGCCGATCGGCGTCCGCTGGGCGCTCACGAGATAGACGTGGCCGTTCGGGCCGGGAAGGTGCTCGGGCATTGCTCGATGCTACACCGGCTCCCGCCACGGGCCGGCACCGAGCGTAGGATACGGACGTGGCCGAACCCGACGCGGCTCCGGCGCCGACCGCATCCGATCCCGCGGATCAGCCGACGCTCGCGCTCCTTCGGATGCTTGCCGCGTCCGCAGCAGACGCGTTCATCGTCACGGATCTCGCAGCGCGGGTCCAGGTCTGGAACCCGGCCGCCGAGCGGCTGTACGGGATCTCCGCGGCCGAGGCGATCGGCAACGACATCTACCCGCTGACCGAAGCCAGGATCGTCGGCGAGGTCGACGTCCCGAGCTGGCTGCCGCGCGAGATCGCGCTGGCGACGGGCGCCTGGCACGGTCGGGTGGTCGAACGCCCCCGGGTCGGCCGCGCGGTCGGCCAGGAGGTCGTGGTCGAGACGGCGCTCAGCCGCGTCGTCGACGAGCAGGGCGTGGTCCGCGGCATCCTGAGCATCAAGCGCGACATCACCGCGTCGTATCGCCTGGAGCGCGAGCTGGCGACGCTCGGCAGTCTCGCCACGGCGACCGGCGCGGCGCGGTCCCGCTCGGAGATCGCCCAGGCGGCGATCGACCTGCTGTGCACCGCCACGTCCGCGGATTCCGGCCTGATCATGCGGCTCGAGGGCGACGGCGCCGTGCTCGAGGCGGCGCACGGCATCGAGGACGAGATCGCGACCCGTGCCGCCGCCCTGACCCGGCGGGGGGCGCCGATGCTCGACGCGGTCGCGCCACTCGGGCGGGTCGTGGTCGGCGACCTCGACGAGCTGCCGATGCGCTCCGACGCCCGGACCTGGCTCACGTCGCTCGGGCTGCGCAGGATCGCCGCCGTCGGCATCCATCGCGGCGAGGACCTCGTCGGCCTGCTCGCGATGGGCTGGACCGACCCCGGGGCGCCGCGCCCGTCGTCGGCGGTCCTCCTCCAGGCGAGCGCCCACGTCGAGCGGGCGCTCGAGAACGCCCGGCTGGTCGACGAGATCACCCGCCAGGCCGAGGCCGAACGGGCGCTGCTGCGCCGGCTCGACGTGCTCGACGAGCTCACCCGCGTCGGCCAGACCGTGACGACGGCCGAGGAGCTCGCGGAACGCTCGGCGCGACTCGTCGGCGAGGCGCTCGAAGCGAGCGGGACCGCATATGGGCTCCTCACCAAGGACGGCACGGGCTATGAGACCGCGCGCCTCGTCGACGTGCGGGCGCCGCTGGCCGACTGGCTCGCGGCGGCGGCGCCCGACGAGCGGTCCGTCTTTCGCCGGTGGCGCGCCGGCGAGGGCAGCGTGCTCGAGCGGTTCGAACCCGGCGTGGTCACCGACGAGACCCTCGAGCTCGCCGCGGCCGCCGGGATCACCGCCTACGCAGCGATCCCGATCCGCGTCGATGACGAGCTCGTCGGCGGGATCGTGGCCTACTTCGACCGGCCGCCGGACGAACTCCACGTCAACCACGCGGCGCTCGACTCGGTCGCCCGGATCGTCGGGATCTCGCTGGCGAACTTCCGGCACCGCGAGCGTTTCGAGCGATCCGAGGCGCGCTACCGGACCCTGTTCGGCGCCTCGCCCGACGCGTATCTCGTGTGCGACCTCGAGGGCCGGATCGTCGAGTCGAACGGCGCCGCCGATCGCCTCTTCGGCGTGCCGCTCGTCGGCTCGATGATCGGCGACTTCCTCGACCTCGAGCTCGCACCCGGCCCGACCGGCGCGATGCCGGCCGATCGCGGCGAGCGCATCCGCCACACCGGGACGGCACGACGCGCCGATGGGACCGTCTTCCCACGCGAGGCCGAGGCGTCGCGGGTCCGGATCGGTGACGAGGAGCGTCACCTCGTCGTGGTCCGCGACCTGACCGAGCGCCAGCGCCTCCAGACCGAGCTCGTCCAGGCGCAGAAGATGGAGACGGTCGGCATCCTCGTGTCGGGCGTCGCCCACGAGCTCAACAACCCGATCGCTTCGATCATCGGCCTGAGCACGCTCATCGGCCGCGATCCCGGGCTGTCGCCCGACCTGCGCGAGAGCGCCGGGCTGCTCGTCGACGAGGCGCAGCGCGCCGGCCAGATCGTCCGGACGTTCCTCGACTTCGTCCGGTCACGCCCGCCCGAGCGGCACCCGACGCCGATCCGGCCACTCCTGGAGACCGTCCGCGAGCTGCAGTCGTACTCGCAGAAGAGCGGCATCGACTGGTCGATCGAGGTCGAGCCCGGCCTGCCGCGCGTCCCGATCGACCGGTCGCAGATCCAGCAGGTCCTCCTCAACCTGACGTCGAACGCCATCCAGGCGATCCTGGCCGATCGACCGACCGGCCGGCTCGAGATCGCCGCTCGCCGCGGTCCGCGGATCGAGGGCCGGGCGACGGTCCGGATCACCGTGACGGACGACGGCCCGGGGGTCCCGGCCTCGGATCGGACGAAACTCTTCGTCCCGTTCTTCACGACGAAGGCGCCCGGCGAGGGCACGGGCCTCGGGTTGCCGGTGTCCTTCGACATCGTCCGGCGCCACGAGGGCCGCCTCCGGTTCGAGCCCGCGCCCGGCGGCCGGGGCGCCCGGTTCGTCATCGACTTGCCGGTCGAGGCGACCGCCGGCGAGGTCGCTCGAAAGGCCCGGTCGGAACGCTCGGGTCCATCGACCACGCGCGCCAGCCGGTCGAGGAAGCGTGGTCCGAGCGGGGTCGACACCGGGCTGGACCGGCTCGCCCGGCGCCCCCGGGCGCTCGTGCTCGACGACGAGGAGTCCATCCGGACGTTCCTGCGCAAGGCGCTGACCGCGGCCGGCTTCGAGACGATCGTCGTGGCGGACGGCGTCACGGCCGTGAGCGAGGTCCGGGCGGGCCCGATCGACGTCGCGCTCGTCGATCACCGGATGGCGGGGATGACCGGGATCGACGCGTTCGATGCGGCGGTCGCGATCCAGCCGAGCCTCGCCGAACGGTGGATCTTCATGAGCGGCGACGTTCTCAACCCGGACCTGCACGCGTTCGCCGAGGCGCGCGGGATCCCGCTCCTGGCCAAGCCGTTCGACCTGACGACCGTGACGCGCTCGGTCGGCGACGTCGTCGCCCGACTCGGACTGGCCGGCTGAGCCCAAGGTCTGGGGCGTTGCCGCGGGTCGGCGGCTCGGATCAGCGCGGGTAGGTGTAGAAGCCGCGCCCGGTCTTCTGGCCGAGGTTCCCGGCCGCTACGAGCTCCTCCAGCACCGCCGGGGGCCGGAACTGTTCTTGGCCGAGCCCGTCGTGAAGGACGCGCATGATCCCAAGGCAGACGTCGAGACCGATGAAGTCCGCGAGCTCGAGCGGACCCATCGGGTGGTTGAGACCGACCCTTGCCCCCGTGTCGATGTCCTCGGCGGTGCCGACGCCTTCCTCGAAGGCGCGCATCGCCTCGGCGAGCAGCGGCATCAGGACGCGGTTGACGAGGAAGCCCGGTCGGTCGGCACTCACGATGACCTGCTTGCCGAGCTCCGCGGCGAGTGCGCGGATCGCGAGTTCGGTCGCGTCCTCGGTGGCCGCGCCCCGGATGAGCTCGACGAGCGGCATGACCGGCACCGGGCTGAAGAAGTGCATCCCGACGAAGCGCGCGCCCCGGGCGGGGCTGAGCGCCGCCGCCAGCCGGTCGATCGAGATCGAGCTCGTGTTCGAGGCGAGGATCGCCTCCGCGCGTGCCCGGCCATCGATGTCGCGCCAGAGTGCCGACTTGACGTCGATGTCCTCGAAGACGGCCTCGACGACGAGGTCGGCGCCTGCGACCTGGTCGAGCGCGCCGGTCGGGACGATCCGGGCGAGGATGACGTCCCGCGTCGCCGGGTCGAGGCGTCCCTTGGCGATCGACCGGTCGAGGTTGCCGGCGATCCGGTCTCGGCCGGCGACGGCCCGGGCGAGGTCCGGCTCGTAGAGGTCGACGTCCTTGCCGATCGCTGCGTGGACCTGGGCGATCCCGTGACCCATCAGCCCCGCTCCCGCCACGAAGACCCGCTCGACGCTCACCCGGCCAGCCTACGCGCTCGATCCACCGGAGCGGCGCCCGGTCCTGCCGGACGGTGCCGCGGCCGATCCATCGGTCATCAGACCCTCGACGAGCCGGTCGGCGGCGGAATACGGGTCGAGCCGGTGTTCGGCGACGTCGGTCGTGACCGCCGCCGTCAGTCCAGCCAGGTCTGGCGAGCGAAGGCGGCCGGCGATCCGTTCGCCGACGATCGACTGGACGAGCGCCTCGGCCCGGGCCTGCCGCGCGGCGACGCCGGGGACGTGCCGCGCCAGCTCGCGCTGACGATCGAGCGCGGCCAGCAGCTCGGGGACGCCTGCGCCGGTCGAGGCGGTCGTGACCATGACCTCGGGCCGTTTCGGACGCGGACGATCCTCACGTGACGAGTCACTGCCGACGACCGGCGCGGCCACGAGCATCGCCCGGAGCTGGGCGGCCGTCCGCTGGGCGCCGGCCCGGTCCCCCTTGTTGACGACGACGATGTCGGCGACCTCGAGCAGCCCAGCCTTGATGGCCTGGACTTCGTCGCCCATCTCGGGCGCCTCGATCACGACGGTCGTGTCGGCCGACGACGCGACCTCGACCTCGCTCTGACCGGTCCCGACCGTCTCGATCAGGACGAGGTCGAACCCGGCGGCATCGAGCACGGCGCACGACGCCCCGGTCGTGGCGGCCAGTCCGCCGGCATGGCCGCGGGCGGCCATCGACCGGATGAAGACGTCCCGGTCGCCGGCGTAGGCCTGCATCCGGACGCGATCGCCCAGGATCGCGCCACCGGTGATCGGGCTCGACGGGTCCACCGCGACGACCGCCACCGAGCGGCCGGCCCGCCGGACCTCGCCGATGAGCGCCGCGACGAGCGTCGACTTGCCGGCGCCAGGCGGACCGGTGATCCCGACGAGGTGGGCGCGACCGGCGCGCGGGTAGAGTCGTCGGAGCGCCTCTTCGGCGACGGCTGTCCGGTTCTCGATCGCGGTCAGGAGCCGGGCGAGCGCTCGGCGATCCCCGGCCGATGTCGCGTCGGCGAGCTCGATCCCACGCCCGACCGCGGCGGCGCCCACGCTAGTCGCGGGAGCGGACGTTCGCCCGGATGAACGTGGCGACCTCGCCGATCGTCGTCCCGGGACCGAACACGGCCGACACCCCGGCCGCCTTGAGAGCCGGGATGTCGTCGTCGGGGATGATCCCGCCGGCGGTGACCAGGACGTCGTCCAGGCCCTCGTCGTGGAGCAGCGTGCAGATCCGTGGCAGCAGGGTCATGTGGGCGCCCGACAGGATCGACAAGCCGACCACGTCGACGTCCTCTTGAAGGGACGCCGACGCGATCATCTCGGGAGTCTGCCGCAGGCCGGTATAGACGACCTCGAACCCCTCGTCGCGCAACCCGCGAGCGAGGACCTTCGCCCCCCGATCGTGGCCGTCGAGTCCAGGTTTTGCGATGAGGACCTTGATCGGCCGGTCGGTCATGGCGCCATGGTAGCGCCACGACCTCCCCTTATGGCCGGATCCGGAGGACCTCCCCGCCGCCCACGGACACGCTCTGGTTGGTGACGTAGATCGTCCCGTGCTTGCTCACGGCGACGCCACCCGGCAGGGTCAGCCGACCCGGCACGAGCTCGGTCTTCGTCCCGTTGCGGACCTTCCAGAGCGCGCCGACCGAGTCGACACCACCGAAGAAGTTCGCCACGCCCGTCTTGACCATCTCGACGACGTACAGCGACTTGCCGTGCCAGGCGATGCCGACGACCGACGTGAAGCCGTCCATGAACAGCGAGCACTTCGCCGTCGGGGTCGCCGCGTCGCACATCACGTCGCGCGCCCATGGGGCCACCCGCCAGATCCTCGAGGTCCCTGCCGCGAACGGGAAGCCCTTCAACTCGCCGACGTACCAGTAGCCGTCGGGACCGACCGCGACCGATGTCGGCACAGCCTCGGCCGGGAACATCAGCCCGGGCGGGACCCCGAACGCCGGCGGGAGCGAGTTCGTGCTGATGACCTCATTCGGGAAGCGGGCCACCGTCTCGACGTGACCGTTCGGCTTGACGAGGAGCAGGTCGTTGCCACCGGCGTCGGTGACGAGGACCCGGCCGTGCTTGAGCGCGGCGATCCCATATGGGTTCGAGTCGATCGGGTTCGGTGGCTGGTCCAGATCGAACAGGTCCGGATCGGTCACCTGGTAGGCGGCGATGTCGGCGACGATCCGGACGTGCTCCCGGCTGACCCGGGTGAGCGTCCCGAACCGCTTGTTCACGTCCTGTGGGCCACCACCGATCAGCCCGTAGACCCGCCCGTCGCGGACGGCCACGTTGACCGGACCGGAGGCTTCGCCCTCCGGCGAGATCACCGACGGCAGGCCGCCGTGGAATGTCTTCTTGTGTCCGTCGCGGATGACGACGATCTTGCCGGACGTGCCATAGCCGCCGAGCCCGGTGCCGCCCTTGCCGGCGGCGGCCACGTAGATCCGGCCGTCCCACCCGACGGCGAGGCCGCGCGGGTTGTCGAGATGTCGGGCGATGACGGAGACCCTCGGTCCCGATGCCGCCGCTGGAGCTGCCAGCGCGGCGAGCAGGACGAGGCTGGTCGCGGTCGCTGCGATGAGCGACCTGCGCGAACGCGGGGTCATAGCGGTTCCCTCCAGTGCTGTGCCCAGCCCGCTGCGGGGATCGAGGTCTCGTTGGCAGATCCCGGACCGTGGATCAGGTCCGAGCGCCGCCGGAAACCGTGACGACCTCTCCGTTGACGAAGGAATTGTACGCCGAGCCCAGCCACACGACCACCCGCGCGACGTCGTCCGGCCCGGCGAGCCGCCCGATCGGGACGTTTCTCGCCATCGTCGCCTGACGCTCGGGTGGGACCGACGGCACCCCGTCGCGCTCCGTGACGATCGTGGTCGGCGCGACCGCGTTCACCAGGATCCCGGCCGGCCCCAGTTCCTTGGCCAGGGACCGCGTCAGCCCGACGATGCCGGCCTTCGCCGCCGCGTAGTGCGCTGCCCGGGCGACGCCCACGGCACCCGACCGCGAGGCGAGGTTGACGATGCGGCCGAAGCCCGCGGCGGTCATCCCCGGCGCCACCGCCCGCGACACCCGGAACGTCGCCCCGAGCATGTCTTCGACGACCGTCGCCCAGTCCTCGTCGGCGATGTCGGTCAGCGCCTCGGTCCGGTAGTGCGAGGTGTTGTTGACGGCCACGGCGATCGGTCCGAGATCCGACCCGATCGCGGCGACCATCCGCTCGATCGCGGCGCTGTCGCCCAGGTCGCAGCCGTAGGCCGCGGCGCGCCCGCCGGTCGCGGCGATGGCAGCCACGGCGGCCTCGGCCCGCGCGAGACTGCTGCGGTAGTGGACGGCGACGACTGCCCCTTCGGCGGCGAACCGCTCGCAGAACGTGGGGCCGGCACCACCGCCGCCGCCGGTGACCAGCACGACTCGCCCGTCGAGGCCGGCGTCCATCGCTGGGCGCTAGACGCCCGGTGCCCGGCGCTCGAGGTGAGCGAGGAACTCCGAGCGGGTCTTGTCACGCGAGCGGAACAGACCGAGCACCGCACTCGTGGTCATCACGGTGCCCGGCTTGCGCACGCCACGCATCACCGCGCACAGATGGGTCGCTTCGACGACCACGCCGACGCCCTGGGGCTCCAGGTGGTCCTGGAGGAAGTCGGCGATCTGCTGGGTCATCCGCTCCTGGACCTGGAGTCGGCGCGCGTACATCTCGACGATCCGCGGGATCTTCGACAGTCCGACGACCCGCCCGCGGGGGATGTAGGCGACCGCCGCCGCGCCGAAGAACGGCAGGAGGTGGTGCTCACACAGGCTGTAGAACGGGATGTCCTTGACGACCACCATCTCCGAGTAGTCGACGTCGAAGATCGCGCCGTTCATCAGCCGGGCGGGGTCCACGTGGTAGCCCGCGGTCAGCTCCGTATACATCCGATGGACGCGAGCCGGTGTGCCGATGAGACCCGCCCGGTCGGGGTCCTCGCCGACCTCGGCCAGGATCTCGCGGACCGCGGCTTCGACCCGCCCATTCCCCTCGTGGCCCCGGAGTG
Source organism: uncultured Chloroflexia bacterium (assembly GCA_963783135.1). Lineage (GTDB taxonomy): Bacteria > Chloroflexota > Limnocylindria > Limnocylindrales > CSP1-4 > Chersky-267. Next base: position 981,706 of record CAWAMH010000007.1, read on the forward strand.
GGCCGCCCTCGATCGCGATCTCGGCATCGCCGGGGACCTCGCCGATCTCGGTCTCGATCTCGGCGACGATCTTCTGGACGTGGTCGGGCAGGACGCTCATCAGTCTCCTCTACGTCGGCGATGGTAGCGCCGGTTCGGCTCCTAGGTCCGGGTCCCGCTCTCGCCCCAGCCGCTCGCCGGGATGAGGTCGAGCGGCCGACCCTCGGCGCCGCGTAGCCATTGCCGAGCGTTCTCCCCGAGGGTCGGGCGGTGATAGCCGCCCTCCTGGAGGATGACGAGGCGGCGCCCGAGGGCGGCGACCCGGCGTCCCATCTCGTGGTAGACGGGCGTCGTCAGGGCGAAGTCGCAGATCGGGTCGTGGCCATAGGTGTCGAAGCCGAGCGAGACGACCACGACCGAGCCCGGCGTCGCCGCGATCGCCTCGAGGGCACGGTCGAGGACCTCGAGGTAGCGAGCGTCGTCGACGCCGGCCTCGAGCGGGAAGTTCAGATTGGCTCCGGCGCCGGGTCCCTCGCCGGTCTCGTCGGCCCGCCCGAGGTAATACGGATACTGGCGATCCGGATCGCCGTGGATCGAGACGTACAGGACGTCGCCGCGACGCCAGAAGATCTGCTCGGTGCCGTTGCCGTGGTGGAAGTCGACGTCGAGGATCGCGACGCGCTCGCCCGTCCGCTGGACGATCGACTCGGCCGCGATCGCGGCGTTGTTGAAGAAGCAGTAGCCGGCGTACATCGACCGGGCGGCATGGTGGCCGGGCGGGTCGACACAACCCGTAGGCCACGGTCTCACCCTCGTCGAGGACGAGGTCGACCGTCGACAGGGCGGTGTCGACGGCCCCGCGCGCCGCGACGTACGTGCCGGCCACGAGCGGCGTCGACGAGTCGAGCCCCCAGAAGCCGGCCCGGCCGGCGATCGAGGTCGGTTCTCGGATGAACCGCTCGGACTCGGGACCGAAGCCTTCGTACAGCCCGCCGACTGCGTAGGTGTCGGCCATGAGCGCAGCGCGTTCGATCCCCTCGCGCCGGAGCTGTGGCCAGGCCTCCTCGAGGAAGCGCAGGAGCCCGGGATCGTGGACGGCCAGGATCGGGTCCGGGCCGTGCTCGGTCGGAGCGCCGAGCTCGAACCCGCCGTCGGCCTCGAGCGTCGCCCGGATCCGTTCGGCGCGCTCCGGGACCTCGTAGGCCGGGATCGCCTGGCCCATGATCGTCTCCGTCACGACGTCGTGGACGAGGTGGAGCGGCGTGTAGACGACGCGCATCAGGACCTCCGCGGGTGGGCTGCCGGCTCGGAGGATGCTACCCGGCGCCGAGCCGAAGGATGGCCCCGGTCAGCTCGACCGGCCGGTAGCGCGGCAGGTTGTGGCCACGATCCGGGAACCGGACCACGTCGACCGGCGCGCGACCGGCCGCACGTCGCGCGGCATCGAGCTCGGCGAGCGCCGCCTCCTTGGCACGGTCCTCGTCGTCGACGGCCACGAGTGCGACGATCGGCACGTCGAGCCGCGCGAGCACCTCGAGCGGGCGGTACTCGAACAGTGCCTCGACCGAGCGCTCCATCGCATGCGGCCGGATGGCCGGGACGACATGCCCGGCTGGGACCTCGACGACCGTCGCCCGCGCGGCGCGCTCCTCATCGGCGTCCCAGGTCGCCGGGTCCCAGCCGCGCCGGTCATCGAGGTAGGCGTCCATCGAGGCCAGGATCTCCGGCGGCTCGGCGAGGTCACGCAGGAATTCCGCGGGGGTGCTGCCGGTCTCCAGCGCGATGTCCTGCCAGCCGCCGTCCACGAGCGCGAGGCCGGCACAGCGCGGACCGAGCTCGGCGGCCGCCCAGGCCGCGACCAGCCCACCGAAGCCGTGCCCCGCGAGCACGATGCGCCGGCCGTCTGGTGCGCCGTCGGCATCGAGCAGCCCCGAGCCCTCAGCCACGGCGACGACGTCGTCGGCCAGCGTGGTCGGGTCGTACTCCGTGGTCGGCGCATCGGACAGGCCGTGCCCGCGTAGATCGAGCGCGACGGTCCGACGGGCGACCCGGAGTCGGCGCGCGACCGCGGTCCAGCCCCAGGCGGTCCCGGCGAGCCCGTGGACCAGGAGGACGCCGGGTCCCGCCGCGACCTCGGGTCCGCCCCAATCGAGGAAGTGGATCCGCTCGCCGGGCGCGACCTCGACGACGAAGCCCTCCGGCTCGGCGGCGACGTCGGGCGGCGGCGCGAGCGCGCTGAGGGTCTCGGCCGTGAGGTCCATCGGACCTAGGATACGGGGGTCATGCCCAAACGCCGACGCGGTGCCCGCTCCGCATTCGCCCGCCGGCGGCACATCGACGAGCGCTTCGAGCGGCTCGTCGAACGGGCGCTCGACGAGATCCCACAGCCCTTCCAGGCGGCGCTCGACGAGGTCGCGATCGTCATCGAGGACGACGCCACCGACGAGCAGCTCGAGCTGTCCGGCCTCGGTCGCGACGACGCGTTGTACGGCCTCTACGAGGGCACGCCGAGGACGGCCTGGGGTGCCGACTTCGCGCCGTTCCCGAACAAGATCAGCCTGTTCCGGATCCCGCTCGAGGAGGACTTCCCGGACGCCGACGAGCTGGCCGACGAGGTCCGGGTGACCGTGATCCACGAGCTCGCCCACCACCTGGGCATCGACGACGACCGGCTCGAGGAGCTGGGCCTCGACTGACCGAGGACCGACTCAGGTGACGGCCGATCCGATCGCGAGGATCGCACAGATGGCGGCGAGCGTCGCCCCGATCAGCATCGGCGTGGTCATCCAGACCGGCGCCGGGCGTCGCGGCTCACCCGGAGCGGCAGCCCGAGCCCCGTCGAGACCGCTCGAGTAGCCGGTCAGCCCGAGGAACGCCACCACCTGCGGGCCGGAGGTGAGGGCGCTCACGGTGAACGACAGGCTCCAGCCGGCGAAGATCGCGATCAGGACCGCGATCGCGACCAGCAGGAAGCCGCCGGCGTCCGCGGTGTCGACCGCCTCGAGCTCCGGTCCGAACGGCCGCAGAGCGGTCGCGACGAGCTCGAGACCCGCCGAAGCCGCGAGGAGGAGGATGAACTGGGCGGTCACCGAGAACACCGACGCGACCACGGCCAGTCGGAATCGAGCGCGTGCGAGCCGGATCGATCGACGGATCGACTCGACCGCGCCGACGTCTCCGAGGACGATGCCGACCGGCACGTAGATGAACGGTGCGGTGATGACCCCGGCGAGCAGCGTGGCACCGACCGGCGCCGCGTCCGTCGCATCGCCGAACACCTCGTCGAACACGACCTGGATGAGCCCCGAGACGATCAACCCGACGATCCCGACCGCGAACGTCGCCGGGAGCACCCGCCAGAAGACCTGGCGGGACCGGCGCAGAGCTTCCCGGAGTGTCAGCGGGCGGCCGGCGCGTGCCCCGCCCAGGATGGCGATGCCGATGATCTCGGACTCGACCCAGACCGCGACGAAGAGCAGGGCCGAGATGAACCAGGCCAGGCCAGCCCAGTCGCTAAGCCCGGTCGGCGGATCCGTGGTCCAGTCCACGCCCGGCGTCAAGAGGGTCAGGACCGAGAGCCCTATCGTCAGCACGCCGAGCGCGCCGATGTAGAGCGACGCGTTGCGGAGCGGGATCCGGGCCTGCGTGACAAGGTCGAACGAGCCCGACAGCACGGGTCCGACCCTGGGCCAGACAGGCGCTACCGGTGCCGGTGGCGGCGCCGGCAGGACGTACGGAGCGGTCCCCGCCGGCGGTGCCTGCTCGGTGATCGCGGGCCGCTCGACCGGTGGCGCCAGCTCGGCGATCGGGGGCGGCTCGGCCGGTGGCAGCGGCTCTGCGATCGGTGCCGGCTCGACGGATGAGGCCGGCCGCACCTGGTCCATCAGGCGGCGTCGCCTGGCAGCGGCGCGGCCATCGCCAGGAACGCATCGAACCGCTCGAGCGCGACGTTCCCACCCGAGGCGAGGACGCAGACCCGCTCGCCGGATCGGATCGGGATCCGACCCGCCAGGACCGCCCCGAGCGCCGCGGCGCCGGCCGGCTCGAGGACCTGCTTCAGCCGCTGGGCGGCGAACCGCAGGCCGGCCAGGATGGTCGGGTCGTCGAGCAGGACGATCCCGTCGAGATAGTGGCGGCACATCGCGAGCGTCCACTCCCCTGCGAACGGTGCACCGAGCCCGTCGGCCACACTCCGCGGCTGGATCGACACGACCTCACCGCGCTCGAGGCCGATCGACACCGCATTCGACTCGGTCGGCTCTACGCCGTAGACGCGCACGCTCGGCCGCTGTTGCTTGAGGGCGCCGGCCACGCCGCTGATCAGGCCACCGCCCCCGATCCCGACCACGACGACGTCGACCTCGGGCAGGTCCTCGATGATCTCGAGCCCGATCGAGCCGTGACCGGCGATGACGTCCGGATCGTCGAACGGGTGGACGAAGGTGAGACCCCGCTCGTCGCGGATCGCCTCCATCCGGGCGAACGTCTCGCCGACGTGCTCCCCGTGCAGGACCACCTCGGCGCCGTAGCCGATGCAGGCCGCGACCTTGGACGGGACCGCGCCGACCGGCATGACGACGACGGTCGGGACACCGGCGTCGCCCCCGGCCCAGGCGTAGGCCTGGCCGGCATTGCCTGCGGACAACGTGACGATGCCCGCACGGCGCTGCTCCGGGCTGAGCGCTGCGACGCGGGCCGTCATCCCGCGCGGCTTGAACGAGCCGGTCTTCTGGAGGTGCTCCGCCTTGACGTACAGCCGGCCGTCTGCCAGCTCGACATCCAGCGCGGACCTGACATAGCGCGCCGCGGTCGTCGAGGTGAGGATCGGCGTCCGGTGGACCCGGGACGCGACGACCGCGCGTGCCGCGAGGATCCGCTCGAGCGAGACGAGGCGGTCGGACATCGCCGGAGTATCGCAGAGCCCCGGCGCCATCCGACCCGTACCCGAAGGTCCTAACTTGCGTGTTTGCGCAAGTCGTGATACGTTTTTCGGGTGTTGGACTACCTTCCGGTCTCCGCCGAAGCCGACCGCGAGCGGTACGCCGCCATCGGTCGGGCGCTGGCGGACCCGAAGCGGCTGTGCGTTCTCGAATCGCTCGCCATCGGCGAGCTCTCGGTCAGCGATCTGAGCAACCGCGTCGGCTGCCAGGTCCCCAACATGAGCCAGCACCTCGCTGTGCTGCGCAACGTCGGACTCGTCACGAGCCGGCGCGAAGGCAACACCATCCTCTACCGCCTTGCGGACGCACGCGTCCTCGAGGCGTATCGACTCATCCAGACACTCGCCCGCTGAGGGCGATCGGTTCCCGCGGAGCGGGAGAAAGGATCCGGGCCAGATGGCCGAGATCAAGGTAGTGACCGACGCGACGTTCGAGGACGTCGTCCTCAAGAACCAGCGCCCGGTCGTCGTCGACTTCTGGGCGACGTGGTGCGGCCCGTGCAAGATGGTCGCCCCGGAGATGGAGAAGATCGCCGCGAAGTACGACGGTCAGGTCGATGTCGTCAAGGTCGACGTCGACGCGAACCCGGGCCTGTCCCGGGCGTTCAACATCATGAGCATCCCCACGATCGCCTTCTTCAAGCCGGGTGCCCAGCCCCAGGGTGTCGTCGGCTTCCGGCCGATGGAGCAGCTCGAGCAGCAGTTCGGACTGGCCGAGTTCGCCAAGCCCGCTGTCATCGAGGCGCCGGCGCCCGAGCCCCACGCCTGACGCACGCCGGCCCGCCGGCCCGCCGGCCCGCCGAAGAGACGACGAGACGAGACCCCGGATCGCCCGGGGTCTTCGTCTGTCCGGACGAAGGTCTAGTCCGCGGCGGCGCGCCAGGCGCTCTCGAACCAGGCACGAGCCCGGTCGAGCGCGTGGTCATCGACCGTCGACGGTCGGAGGGTGACCCAGCCCCGCCCGCGCTCGGACGGCTCGGTGTCGGGCGTTCGGACGGCTGCGGTAGCGACGGCTGCGGCCAGACGGAACGACACGGCGCCGTCGTCCTCCACGACGGCGAAGGCGCGCTCACCGCGGGTGAACTCGACCTCCAGCGGGCGGTCCGGGGTCGAGTGGCCGGACACGCCGAGCTCCTCGGCACGGGTCAGGACGGCGCCGGCGAGCCCGCCCACCGGATCAGGAGGCGTGGACGGACGCAAGGACCGCGGCGAGATCGGCGGCGTGGGCCTCGTAGTGGTCGATCGTCTCGGTGAGGAAGAACTCCTCGTAGTCGGGATCCTTGAGCCAGCGCGTCTCGGGCACGACCGTGAGGTAACCGCGGAGCTCACCGGGGACCGTCCGGAACCGCTCCCGGACCTCGTCCAGAGGGAGCGCCTGCCAGGCCACTCGGATCTCCTCGTTGATCTCGTCGCCGCGGGCGTCCCAGTCGGCATCGGCCGCGATCTTCGCCGGGCTCGATGCGTTGATCGCGAGCTCCTTGGCCACGGTCACGCCCAGCTCGAGCCAGGCCACGAGATGGGCCATCAGGTCCCGGCCCGACCAGCCGTGGACGGTGGCGAGCGCCGGAGCGAGCTGAGCGTCGGTGAGGTCGTCGAGCGCCTCGAACGGCCGCCAGCCCTCGCGCTCGTCCTCGAGGAACGACAGGGCGTCGGAGTACATGCCCGGATGGTAGCCGCTCGGGTGGGTGATAGAGTCGCCAAGGTGAACGACGACGTCGTCGCCCGGCTCCCCGCGGTCGATCCGGCCGAGGCGCACCGACCGCATCCCACGACGCTCTCGCCCGAGCTGCTCGCCGGCCTGCTCGCGGACGGCGACGCCGAGCTGGCCGCCTGGGTCCTGCGCGATGCCCTGAGCGACCGACCCCGCGCCGAGGTCTACGACGGTCTCCTGCGTGAGGCGATGATCCTGGTCGGCGAGCGCTGGGCGAACGGCCAGTGGTCGGTCGCCGAGGAGCACCTCGCCAGCCAGACGCTGCTCCGGGCGCTCGACGCGGTGCGCCCGAACCTCGGGCCCGTACGACGGGTCGGACCGCTCGCCGTCCTTGCCGGAGTCGCCGGGGAGCATCACATGATCGGCCTGGTCTGCCTCGACCACGTCCTCCAGGAGACCGGCTGGACCGTGGCCGATCTCGGCGCCGATGTCCCGACCGACGACCTCGCCCGGTTCGTCGGCCGGAATGAGGTCGCGCTCGTCGCCCTGGCCGCGTCCGACCCGACCCGGGCCTCGGTCGTCGCCGAGGCGGCCGCCGCCGCCCGCGCTGCGCGACCGGTCCAGCCGCGTCTGCCGGTCATCGTCGGTGGGCGGGTAGCCGCCGACCCGGCGGTGCTGGCCGGTCTCGATGTGGAGTTCGCCGGCGAGTCGCTGGTCGCGGCCGGGGCGTACGCACGCTCGCTGGCGGCGTCACCGGCCTAAGCGACGCGGAGTCAGACCGCGACGGGCTCGCGGTACTCGCCGAAGACGGCCCGGAACACGCCGCAGATCTCGCCGAGCGTGGCGTAGGCCGCTGCGCAGTCGATGAGCGCTGGCATGAGGTTCGTCTCGGACGAGCCGGGCCGCGCGGCCAGCGCGCGAAGCTTGGCGAGGGCTGCCTCGACCGCCTGACCGTCTCGGTCGCGCCGGGTCCGCTCGAGCCGGGCGAGCTGCGTCCGGAACGACGCCTCGGACACCTGGAGGAGCGGGATCTCGAGGACCTCGTCGGGATCGGCGTAGCGGTTCACCCCGACGATGCCCCGCTCGTCCGTATCGAGCTCGCGCTGGAACCGGTATGCCGCGTCAGCGATCTCGCGTTGCGGGTAGCCCTCGGCGATGGCCGCGACCATCCCCCCGCGCCGGTCGATCTCGTCGAGGTAGCGCTGGACCGCCGCCTCGGTCTCGTCGGTCAGCGCCTCGACGAACCACGAGCCGCCGAGCGGGTCGACGGTGTTCGCCACGCCGGTCTCCTCGGCGATGATCTGCTGCTGGCGCAGGGCGAGCAACGCCGCCTCGGCCGACGGCACGGCCCAGGCCTCGTCGTAGGCGTCGGTGTGGAGCGACTGGGTCCCGCCGAGGACGGCCGCCAGCGCCTGGATCGCCACTCGGGTCAGGTTGTTGAGCGGCTGCTGGGCGGTCAGGCTGACCCCGGCCGTCTGGGTGTGGAAGCGCATCCAGGTCGATCGCTCGTTCTCGGCGCCGTACCGCTCGGTCATCAGCCGCCACCAGATCCGGCGGGCTGCCCGGAACTTGGCGATCTCCTCGAAGAAGTCGTTGTGGCTGTTGAAGAAGAAGCTGAGCCGCGGCGCGAAGTCGTCGACCCTCAGCCCACGGCCGATCGCGGCCTCGACGTAGGCCAGACCATCGGCGATCGTGAACGCCAGCTCCTGGACGGCGGTCGAGCCGGCCTCGCGGATGTGGTAGCCGCTGATCGAGATCGTGTTCCAGCGCGGTGTCTCCCGGGTCCCGAACTCGATCGTGTCGGTGACCAGACGGAGCGACGGCTCGGGCGGGAACAGGAACTCCTTCTGGGCCACGAACTCCTTGAGGATGTCGTTCTGGAGCGTGCCTTCGAGGGCGGCCCGCGGCACCCCGCGCTTCTCGGCGGCGGCGATATACATGGCCCAGATCGGCGCGGCCGGGGAGTTGATCGTCATCGACGTCGAGATCCGATCGAGTGGGAGCCCGTCGAGCAGGACCTCCATGTCGGCAAGACTGCTGACGGCCACGCCGCACGTCCCGAACTCCCCTTCCGCCTCGGGGTCATCCGTGTCGTAGCCGTACAGGGTCGGCATGTCGTAGGCGATCGACAGCCCCGTCTGGCCGGCGGCCAGGAGCTGGCGGAACCGGGCGTTCGTGTCCTCGGCCGCCCCGAACCCGGCGAACATCCGCATCGTCCAGAGCCGGGAGCGATAGCCCGTCGGGTGGACGCCTCGGGTGAACGGCGGCTCGCCCGGGAAGCCGATGTCGCGGATGGCGTCCGCCGACTCGAGCGACCACGGCCCGTACAGCCGGTCGACCTCGACGTCGCTGATCGTCGAGAACCGCGGCCGGCGCTCGGGGGCGCGCTCGACGGCGGGCGCGAGGCGGGCCGCCTCCCAGGCACGGCGACGGGCCGACCAGCTCATGGCCGCGACGATAGCACGCGGTCGCCCAGGCTCGACCCGATCAGTGGAAGGCGTCGGCCGCGGACTGGATCTCTGCGTCGGTCAGGTCGGCGGCGAGCAGGACCCGGACGCGGCCGTCGCGATCGCCCGGCCAGACGACGATCCGCTGGAACGACGAGTCGCCGTTGAGGAAGTCCATCCGATGAGCCGGCTGGCCGCCGATCGTCGGACTGCTCGTATTGAGGTCGTGGATCTTGCTGTTCGCGAGGGCCCCGGCGTGGTACGAGTCGAACACGATCTGGGCCGTCAGGCCGGCGGCATCGAACATCACCAGGCTCAGCGCCTTGCCGCCGCCGCGGTCCCAGGTCCCGGCGCCGAAACGGGCTTCCTTGATCCCGGCGTCGGCCAGCTTGCCGAGCGTCGCCGAGGAGCAGTAGCGGCCCGACTCGCGCACATCCGGAGCCTTGCCGTCGAGCTGGCTCGGGACGGTCGCCTCGAGATCCGGGAAGGCACCCGACATCCGCTGTTCGTCGGCACCGGCGCACGGCTGGGTCGGGTCGAACGACGCAGGCGCGGTCGGTCCCGAGCAGGCCGCCGCGACGAGCAGGGCGACGACGAGGAGCCCGGCGAGACGGATGGGAGGCACGCCGGGAATCTACCCCGGGCACCGGTTCCACGCGCGGGCGGGGCCCGTCGGCGCCCCGGTCGGCTCGACCTGACCGACCACCTTGCCGATAGGTACCTGGGTCCTGGAATGGTGCGTCGGTGCGCCCAACCATCGCCCACCCATGGACCGGACGAGTCGGCTATTGGCTCGGCGAGCGGCCGGCCGTACCTTGTGGATACGCCGTCGAGCGAGCCACGGGGACGAACCCTGAGGCGTCGGTCACGGGTCGGGAGTCGAACAAGCCGAACGTCTAGGACCGGGCAGGGCATTATCGCCACGGCCGGTCGCAGATGGCCCGACGACTTCCGGTCACGAGCCGAGCAACCATGAGCAGTCGGCCGGCAGGCCCCGACAGGACTCGGAACGACGGCAGGACTTATACGCATCTTCCCGAGATTTCCATACGATCACCCCCGAGGGCACCGGGGGTGATCGTCGTTTTGGGCCCGGTCAGTCGGTCGCGGGGACCCGGCGGCACCCGGTTCGGTCGAGCCCGCCGGACGACGCCGCGACGGTCCAGCTCCTCGCGGACCACCCGGGCCGCGGCGAGCAGATCGGGGTCGCGGTTGATCGTCGAGGCCATCCAGTCGATGTAGGACGGCTCGAACGCGGCGATCTCATCGAGCGTGTGGCCGTGGAACTTGCCGAACGGCATCTCCGCGGCCATCGCCGCTTCGAGGCTCGGCTTCCTGGGCGGTCGGAACCGATGGACGCGCGAGCGCAGGAGGGGGCCATTCGGATCGGACGCCCGGCGCGGCCCCGTGTCGGCGGCCCGGCTCCGGATCGGGGGCTGTCCGACCGGATGGCTGCGCCGCCCGTCCGCCCGCGAGGTCGTGGCGTTGCGCTGGTGGAGGATGTCGGTCGTGTCGAGTCGGGCCGTCACCGGCCGGGTCGGCTTCGGTGGCGGCGGCCCACCGCGGCGACTGCCGGCCGCGTCGCCGGCCCCCGTGCGATCGTCGAGCGTGCCGCGCCGGAGCTGCTCGTAGGCGGCGTTGATCTCGACCATCCGGCGGGTCGCGGCGCGGGCGGCGACCTGGTCGCCACCGGAGACGTCGGGGTGGTTCTCACGGGCCAGACGCCGCCAGGCGGCCTTGACCGCCGTGGTCGACGCGCCGGGCTTCAGCCCCAGCACGACGTACGGATCTCGCTTGGTCACCGAGCCAGTCTAACGGCGGTCGCTTGACAGTCCGGACGACCTGTCGTCCCCTTGGGTCATGCCCTCCATCCGTCGTACCGGGATCGTCGCCGGGCTGACGCTCGCCCCGTTCGCCGCCGCGCTCCGGTTCGCCCATGTCTACCGCGTCCGAGCCGGGTTCCCCCACCGCCGGCCGCCACGGTTCACCCCGGAGGATCTCGGCCTGGCGTACGTCGAGACGACGATCGCCAGCGAGGGTGGCGACCTGCCGGGCTGGTTCATCCCCGCGCGGGATGGGGCGCCGGGACCTGGCGTCCTGCTCGTCCATGGCTGGGATTCGGCGCGCGACCGGACCCTCCCGACCGCGCGGTTCCTCCACGCCGCGGGCTTCCACTGCCTGACGTTCGATGTCCGCGGCAACGGCGCCAACCCGGCCGAGACGTTGCCGGTCAGCGCGGGCGAGTACGGCGCCGACGCCTTGGCGGCCTTCGCCGCGCTCGTCGCCCGCCCGGAGGTCAGCGCGGGCGCGATCCTCGGGCACTCGATGGGCGGGGTCGGCGCGATCCTCGCGGCCGCCGCGGACCCGCGGGTCGCGGCCGTGGTCAGCATCTCTGCGCCGTCCGACCCGCGCCGGATGGTCCGCCAGACGTTCCGCCTCGCCCGGTTGCCGTTCCCGGGTCCGGTCGCCATGCCGTTGGCCTGGCTGACGAGCCGGGTCTTCGTCCGACCGCGTGGGCACGCCCTGCGGGCGATCAGTGCGCGGCACGCGATCGCCCGCTATCCCGGGCCGGTGCTCATCGCACACGGCCGCGACGATGCCGTCATGCCGGTCGAGCACGCCCGGCGGATCGCCCGGGCGGCCCTCGCCCCACGACGCGGCCGAGCCGACGCCGCCCCGGTCGAGCTCCTCGTCGTCGAGACCGGCGGCCACAGCTGGTCGTACGAGGACGAGACCTACCGACGCACCGTCGCGGCGTTCCTGGCCCGAGCCCTCGGCGGACCGCTCAGCCCGGAGGCCGCCGCGGACGCCGCCGGGGCGATCGACGCACGCCGCCTGCCCGAACCCGAGACCGAACTGATCGGCGATCGCGCCGCCGCTCCCGCGCTGGCGATGGTCGGTCGCTCGACCGCACACGAGCCATGACCGTCTGGGACGCCGTCCGGACGCGCCGGGCGATCCGCCGCTTCACGCCCGAGCCGCTGCCCCCAGAGGTCGTGGAGCGGATCCTCCAGGCCGGCCGTCGGGCCGGCAGCTCGAAGAACAGCCAGCGCTGGGACTTCATCACGATCACGGATCGAGCCCGCCTCACGGAGCTCGGCACCGCCGGGCCGTGGGCCGGCCATCTGACCGGCGCCGCGATCGGGATCGCGCTGGTCACGCCGGATCCTCGGGCGGACGGCCAGCCGCTGTCGGTGATGTTCGACCTCGGGCAGGCGGCCGAGAACATGATGCTGCTGGCCTGGGAGCTCGGCATCGGCAGCGTCCCGGCGACCGTCTATGAGCAGGACCTCGTCCGACGCCTGCTGGGCTACCCGGACGACCACTGGTGCGAGTACATCCTGTCGTTCGGGTATCCGGCCGATCCGGGCGAGCTGACGGCGCCGCTCCGGCCCGGTGGCCGGCGACCGCTCAGCGCGATGGTCCATCGCGAGCGCTGGTAGGCCGCGGGCGGGCGGCGGCCGGACTGCGCGGCTGCGGACGCGCCGAGCCTCAGCCGGTCACTGCCACTGGAACCGGCGGGCAGCGAACCCGAAACAGCCGATCGTCCAGCCGACGAGGACCGTCTACGCAGACCCACAGCGGCGCGTAACGCCGCGCCGCCGACCATGACCTGGCGGAGCGCGTCGGACAGATAGGTCAGCGGCAGGAACCTGGCGACGGTCTGGAGCGCCGGCGGCATCAGGGCGATCGGGAAGAACGTGCCGGACAGGAACATCATCGGGAACTGGACGGCGCCGGTCATCCCGTTCGCCGCGTCCTCGGTCTTGGCCAGCGTGGCGATGACGTAGCCGAGCGAGGTGAATGCCAGCGAGCCGAGGATCGCCAGCAGGGCGATCCCGAGCAGGCTGCCGGTGATCTGCACCCCGAATGCCGCGACCCCGACGCCGACGATCAGGACGAACTGCACGAGCGCGATGATCAGGCGCATGATCACGTTCGAGCCGATGAGCTGCCAGCGCTTGAGCGGCGTCGCGGCAAGGCGCTTGAGGATCAGCTTCTGCCGATCCGCGACCAGCGGGATCGCGGCGAAGATCCCGGTCTGCATGAGCGCCATCCCGAGGATGCTCGGGACCAGGTACGAGACCGCGTTGATCCGCTCGGTCTGGATCGTCTCCTGCTGGGCGGCGATCGCGACGGGGCGCCCGCCGAGGTTGACGACCGCGAGCGTGCCGGTCACGTACGACGTCATCGCCCCCGCGTTCGTCTGGTTGCTCGGATCGACGAAGTAGGACACGGTCGCCGGCTTGGCCGGGTCGGTCACGGCACCGGCGAGCGCCGCCTCGTAGCCCTTGGGGACGACGATGACCCCGGAGTTCCTGCTGTCCTTCATATCCTGCAGGGCCGGGGCGAGCTGGGCGTCGACGAGCTTGACGTTCGGGGCGGCGGCGAACGCGGACCGGAGCTGGGCGGAGGCCGGCGTCCCGTCCTGGTCGACCCAGGCGACGGTGATGCTGTTGTCGCCACCGCCGAAGATCGCCCCGAACAGGACGACGAAGATCAATGGGAAGGCCAGCGTCCAGAACAACGCCTGACGGTCGCGCAGATACCCGCGGATGTTGGCGATCGTCAGAGCCCGCAGCGCCTTCATCGCCCGCTCAGTCCCGCAACGCGCGGCCGGTCAGCTCGAGGAACACATCCTCGAGGGTGGCCTTCCGGATGGCCAGGTCGTCGGCTTCGAGCCCGCGCGACTCCGTCAGCGCCAGCAGTGCCCCGATCGTCGCCGGCACGTCCGTCGTGAACAGCAGCGTCGAATCGTCGTCGTGCTTGACGTGGGTGACCGCCGGCAGCCCGCCGAGCTCGGGATCGGCGAGCTCGGGGATCCGGGCGAAGCGGACCGTGCGCTCGTGGAAGTGGCGATCGATGAGCTCGCTCGTCGTGCCCATCTCGAGGATCCGGCCGTGGTCCATGATCGCCAGCCGGTCGCACAGCTGGTCGGCCTCCTCCATGTAGTGGGTCGTGAGCAGGATCGTCTTGCCCTGCTCCCGGAGCCGGTCGACGAGGTCCCAGAGGGACCGCCGGGCGGCCGGGTCCAGCCCGGTGGTCGGCTCGTCGAGGAAGACGACCTCGGGGTCGTTCACGAGCGCGAGGGCGACCGCCAGCCGCTGGCGCTGACCGCCCGACAGCTCCTTCGTCTGGGCCTTGCTCCGCTCACCGAGGTCGAGGAACTCGACGAGCTGGGGCGTCGGCAGCGTCCGCGCATAGAAGCTCCGGAAGAGGTCGAGGACCTCGACGACGGTCAGCTTGGGGTAGAGCTCGGCGGTCTGGAGCGTGACCCCGATGCGCTCCTTGAGCGCGTCCGGCTCGGCCACGGCATCGATCCCCAGGATCTCGAGCTGCCCGGCATCTGGCTTGCGCAGGCCCTCGAGCATCTCGACCGTCGTCGTCTTCCCGGCGCCGTTCGGGCCGAGCAGCCCGAAGACCTCGCCGCGCCGGACCTCGAACGAGACGCCGGCGACGGCGTGGACGTCGCCGTACGACTTGCGGACGTCGCGGACCTGGATGACGACGTCGCGGAGGGAGGTCTCTGGCATGAGGCTGCCGATGATGCCATCGCGGCAGGCAATCCGTCGTGGGGCCGCGCCTCGAAGGGTGGGTGTACCGGAGCTCCACCGACCCCACCCCGAACCAGAAACACGGAGGAACCCACCAGATGCACCGACTCAAGGCCGGCGTCATCGTCGCCCTCGGCCTGCTGCTCGCCCTGTCCGTCGTCGGACCGGTCTCGGCCGCCAGCCCGATGGGCAAGGTCCGCGTCTTCCACGATGCGCCGGATGCCCCGGCCGTCGACATCATCGTCAAGGGTGGGCCGTTCGCGACGGACACCAAGGTCCTCTCGAACGTCCCGTACGGCACGATCAGCGCCTATCTCGTCGTGCCACGCGCCACCTATCACGTCAAGGTCAACGTGGCCGGCACGAGCACCACGGCGATCGAGACCGACCTGACGGTCGGCAAGCGACCGCTCACCGTGGCCGCGATCGGCTCGCTCGGTGGCGACGGTGACCCGTTCGGCCTCAAGGTCCTCAACGACAAGGCCGGCATCCGTGGCAACTGGGCGCTGCTCCGGATCGCCCACACGTCGCCCGACGCGCCGGCCGTCGACATCCAGCTCCGGTTCGGCCGGCTGTGGATCCCGATCGTCCGCGACCTCGCGTTCGGCGAGAGCACCCACTACCTGCCGCTGCCGGCCAGGAATCCATGGACCGGACGGTCGATCAAGTACGACCTGCGGATCGTCGCCGCCGGGACGAACAGCGTCGTCAAGAGCCTGCCGGACACGGTCCTCAAGAAGGGCCGCGCCCAGACCGTCTGGGCCGTCGGGTTCCTCTCACCGCAGGGCGGCAACCCGAACGGCTTCGGGGTGAGAGCCACCCTCGACGGCCGCTAGACCCACCCACACTCCCGGTGCGGACCGAGGGCCGGTCCGCACCACCGCTCGACGCCCCGGTGCTCGGCCGGGGCGTCGAGCCGTGGTCAGCCGGGATCGCGGCCGGAAGTCCGACCGACGCTGCGGCGGCGGCGACCGGCAGGCGCGAGCGTGGGGTCGGGCGGCGCGGCACCAGGCGCGGCACCGAGTTCGACATCGGGCGGGACATCCGGGGCAGCACCCGCGACCGGGTCCGGGTCGGCGACGAGCGCCGGGTCGTCGATCTCGGCCGCGACCTCCGGGGCCGGTGCGCCCAACGCCAGGTAGGACGCGGTGGCCTTGTCGAGGCCGATGTCGCGGCCGGCCTGTTCGCTGAGCAGCCACTTGTGCTCGAGGACGTCGCAGTACGCCTGGACGAGATCGCGGGTCGGGTCGATGGCCGGCCGCAGCCGGGCGATCGTCGGCTCGAACACGGCCTCGAGCCAGCGCCGGGCGCCCTCGGCTCGGTCGATCGGGCGCTTCTCGAACCACTCGAGCCAGGCGCGGTACTCGCGCAGGTCGTTCATCAGGATCCGGGCCTGGCCCTCGAGCGCCCGGATCCCGGTCCGTCGTTCGAGCTCGTGCGTGTGGAACCGGCGGGTCGTGACCGCGACCCGCAGGCGCAGCCGCCCGGCCCGATCCCCCGGCTCGAGCTCGATCTCGTCGACCGAGAACCCGAGGTCGTTGAGCCGGCGGACTCGGGCGGCCACGGCGAACCGGTCGTCGGCGCCGAGCTGGACCTCGGCGTGGAGCTCGTCCCAGAGCCCGCGGTAGCGCGTCCGGACGCTCTCCGCGGCGAGGATCGCCTCGTCGATGTCGTCGGGCCGGTCGTTGTAGACGGCGAGGTCCGCCAGGCCGAACGCGACGTTCTCGACGAGCACCTCGAGGTCGAACGCCCGCTGACCGTCGGACAGCCCCGGATGGACCTCGCTCGTCTCGGCGTCGACGAGATAGGCCTGGATCTTGTCGCCGTCGCGCCGGAAGAGCGTGTTGGCCAGCGAGCAATCGCCCCAGTAGACACCGCCCCGATGGAGGTCGACGAGGAGCGACGCCATCGCGTCGAGGAGCCGGTCCCGGTAGGCCGCCGAGCCGGACGGCAGGCGCATGAGGAGCCGGCGGTACTGGAGCGAGTGATCGAGGAAGGCCGTCACGAGGATCGCCTCGGAGCGGTCCGGCGCCTCGGCGAGCCCGACCGGGCTGACGGCGGGCAGGTCCGCCGCCTCGAGCCGGCGGAGGACCTCGTACTCGGCCCGGGCGATCTCGATCGGCTCCTCCTTCAGCGCGTAGAGGAGGTCGCCGTCGAGCACGAACCGGACGAGATGACGGGACGGCCCGACCGGCAGCTCGCGGAACGCGATCCGATCCGGCGACCACTCGGCGAGCGGCAGCTCCCAGGGCAGGGCCAGGAGGGCTGGCGACGCGCTCCGCAGGCGGAGATGCGGGAACCGGGGCTCCCCGGTGGGCTCGGTCAGAGCCGCTTCCGCAGATAGGCGGTCACGCTGGCGTCGTAGCCCATCGCCTCGTACAGGTGGCGCGCCTCGGGTCGATGGTGGGCCGCCGTGACCTCGATGAACGCCGCGCCGGCGTCGCGGGCGATCCCGTCGGCCGCCGCCATCAGGTCGTGCCCGACGCCACGGCCGCGGGCCCCGGCGTCGACGACCAGCGCCAGGACCCGGGCGATCGTGTCGTCGTGCTCGAACCGCGGCATCACGTGGACGGCGACGAAGCCGAGGATCTCGCCGGCGTCCTCGGCCACGATGACCTGGCCGCTCGCGGCGGTGAACCGCTCGATGCGGTCGGCGACCGTCGAGGTCGCGGCCGGGTAGCCCTCGTCGGTGAAGAGCGCGGCGATCCGGCCGGCATCGGCCACCGTCGCAGGGCGGAGCGTCACGGGCTGTTGGTCGATCATGGCTCGGATGGTACCGCGACGAGCATCAGCAGCGGTCCCGCGGCTCGTCCATCCTGGATGAGCGGCGGCGGCGCCGAACGGACCACGACCGGCCGCGGTCCGGATCCCGGCCGCGGCCAGCCGCTCCAGCGCCGATCCGCAGGTCGCCGTCAAGCGGGCCGAGGTAGAGCACCGACGCACCCTCGTCCCGCGCGCCAGCGCCTCGGCCAGCCGGCCCTCGGTCGCCGGCTCGAGCAGGACGATGGCGGGGCCGGATGCCGAAGTCGGGCTCGTCGCGCGAGCCGCCGGGAGCACGACCGCCGACGGTCGCGCCGAGGAGCCCGTCGGGCGCGGCGGGGCGTGTCGTCCCGCCGCCGGTCGCCACCAGGTCGGCGGCGGTCCGCTCGAGGTCCACGGTCGCCCAGCCGACCGCGACCGGACGGACCGCGATCGGCCCGAGCTGCGGCCGATCCGGGTCGAGACCGGCCGCCCGGAGGAGGTCCTCGGCGAGACCCGCCGGGTCCGTCGTCACGGTCGGAGCAGCTCGAGCGCCGGACCGCCGATGACCTCGAAGCCGACCCGGCCGTAGACGGTCAGCGCCGGCGCGTTGTCGGCATACGCGCCGAGGTAGACGTGCTCCGTCCCTAGGGCGAGCGCCTCCTCGACCAGCGCCCGCGTCACCACCTCGGCCAGACCGCGTCCCTGGAACGCGTCGTCGGGTCCCGATCGCCGACAGGTAGCTCATCCCGTCGCGGTCGTTGCGCCGGCCGACGGCGGCGGGCTCACCGTCGACCCGGACGAGCCGGATGTCCTGGGCCGGGTCGCCGATCGCCGAAGGTGATCCGATCGGTGAGCGGGCCGATCCGGTCGGCACTGACCCCGAACGCCTCGGCGACGACGACCGCGGCGGCCCGGGCTCCGGCCCGGCCGCCGTCCGGGCCGTCGTCGGTCAGCCGCTCGAGCGGTCGTTCCCGGTGCGAGCGACCGGACCGGACGTGACCGCGGGTCGTCGACGAGGATCATCATCAGCGCACCGTCGCCGACCTCGACGAAGCCGTGGGCCGCGAGCCGGTCGGGCAGGTCGGGCGGGCTCAGGAAGCCCGGCGACAGCCACAGGTACGGCTGGCGCTGGCGCTGCTCGAACAGCCGGAGCGCCGCGGCCAGGCTCGACTCGAACGCGGCCGGCTCAGCCGGCCAGCGGATCGCGCCGATCCGGTTGAAGAACGGGTCGGGATCGAGCGAGTCGAACAACGCGACGGCGTTCGCCGAGATCGATGAGCTCGCGACCCGGGGTCGAGCGCATGGACCTGGGTCTCGTGGATCTCGAGACGTCGCAGCAGCGCGTCATCGACGCCGTACCATGGGGGTCCGGAGCGCGGCTGCCAGCTGGCCATCGCCGAACGATATCGCCCACGGGTCTCCCACCGCTGGGAGCGTCCCGAGCCGCAGACCGTGGAACCGTGGCCGGCCGCGGGGCGTACACGACCGGCAAGGGACGCCGGACACGATCCGTGGGCCGACCCGGAGGAGGATCCAGCATGAATCGAACCATCACCTCGGTCGTCGTCGTGGCCGTCGGGCTCGTGCTCGCGGCGGTCATCGATCCTGGCGGCCTGTTCGTCGGGGACGGCCTCGAGCGCACCGAGCGTCGCCCCGCACCGCTCCGCCCGCGGCCGCTTCGGCCGCCGCGCCCGAGCACGGCGGCCGGAGGCGGGGCGACCGGCGACGCGGTGTCGATCAAGGACTTCTCGTTCGACCCGGCGGAGCTCACGGTCAAGGTCGGCGCCAAGGTCACCTGGACGAACCAGGGCGACGCGTCGCACACCGTGACGTTCGACACCGGAGGCGTCGACCAGTGACACGCTCAAGGCCGGCGCGACGTACGACCACGTGTTCGACGCGGCCGGGTCGTTCGCGTACCACTGCAACTTCCACTCGTCGATGAAGGGCGTCATCGTCGTCGCGCCGTAGGACGCGAACGGCACGCCGCGTCGGACGGCGCCGGACCGGGCTCCTGGCGGCCCGACCGGAAGCCCCGGTCAGGCGGTCCGGGTCAGCGCGAAGACCGTGGCGCCCGACGGCAGCTCGATGACGACCGGCGTCGGGATCCCGGCCGCCTCGAACAGCCCGAGGTAGCCGGCCAGGTCCCACATCCGGGTGCCCTGGTAGAGCTCGTCGAGCTGGATCCCCCACAGCATCGCGCCGTGGAGCGAGCGTGACTCCTCGATCGTCGACGGCAGGCACCAGTCGAGCACGACCAGCCGGCCACCGGGCCGCACCGTGCCCCAGGCCGATCTCGGAGCGCGCCGACCGGGTCGGGCAGCTCGTGGAGCGCGTCCTGGAAGTAGACCAGATCGAAGCTCGGCCTCGTACGGCAGGTCGACCGGGTCGCGGTTCTCGATCGAGATCCGGCCGTCGAGATCCGGCCTCGGCCACGCGGCGCATCGCCCGACCGACCGAGTCCGGCTCGTATTCGACGCCGACCAGGCTGGTCTCGGGGAACCGACGCGCCACGGCGATGAGCCACCGGCCACCACCGCAGGCCACGTCGAGGACGCGCCCGCCGGCGGACAGCGCGGCGGCGAGGTCCGGCAGCTCGGCCAGCCCCTCCTGGAAGAACAC
Source organism: uncultured Chloroflexia bacterium (assembly GCA_963783135.1). Lineage (GTDB taxonomy): Bacteria > Chloroflexota > Limnocylindria > Limnocylindrales > CSP1-4 > Chersky-267. The sequence continues at coordinate 1,001,641 of CAWAMH010000007.1, forward strand.
CGCGATGTCCTGAGCGGTCACCGACTCGATCGCCCGATGGAACCGCGCCGGGCGCTCGGGGATCGTCCGGCCGGTGCGGACGAACTCGGCAAGTCGCTCGTAGTCGAGGCTGCTCACGACCGTCGAGCTGAACTGGCCGCCGAGGTACTCGGGCCGATCGTCGTCGAGCAGGATCGTCATCACGTCGTCGATCGGCCGGACCGTGTGTCCGTCGAAGTCGATGAGGTCGACGGCGTGAGCCAGCCGCGACCCAGACCTCGACCGGCTCCGCCTGGGTGCCGCTGGCCGCGGCGAGGTCGGCCGGAGTGATGCCGTCGCTCCCCGCCGAGCGGATCCGGGTGAACAGACCGAGCTCCAGCCCGAGGTAGGCGGCCCAGGTTCGATAGAACCCGCCCAGGCTGCCGGCCAGCTCGTCGAACCGGTCGTCGATCGACATCCGGCCGATTGTCGCATGCACGACCGATCCCAAAGAACACGCTAGCGCGAAGTAGCAAGTGAGGGTCGGCGGATGTACGATGGCGACAGCCGTCCGAGCCCCGCGCCACAGGAGCGCCGTCGATGCGAACCCTCGCCCGCCCCATCGGTCTCGGCCTCGCCGCGCGGGGCGACGTCGACGACGTCGTCGGCTGGGCCCGGGCGGCCCGCGACGCCGGGCTCGAGTCGGTCTGGATCCACGACTCCTACTTCGAGCGCGACGCGATCTCCTTCGGCAGCGCGGTCGCATCCGCCATCGCGAACGACGGTGACGACGACGGCGAGGCCGGCTTCCGGGTGGCCCTGGGTGCGGTGAACCCGTTCACCCGCCACCCCGTCGTCCTGGCGATGACCGGGTCCGCGCTCGACGAGATCCTGCCCGGGCGGATCGTGATGGGTCTCGGCACGGGTCTCCCGCTCCGGCTCAAGCAGATGGGCATCCCGTACGAGCCGGACGCGGCCGTCGCGGGCGTCTCGCGGGCGATGGACGAGATCCGCGCGCTGTGGGCCGGCGAGCGGCTCCCGTCGGCGACGCCGGGCCTGCCGCCGATCCAGCCGATGTTCCCGCCGACCCACCGGATCCCGCTCGTCGATCGCCGCGTACCGCAAGGAGTTCGTGGCGCTCGCCGGCCAGAAGGCCGACGGCTATCTCGCCCGGCCCGCGGAGTCGATCCCGTCGCTCCGCGGCATCCTCGAGCGGCTCCGCGCCGCGGCGCTCGAGGCGGGTCGCGATCCGGCCGACATCGAGACGGCCGGTTACCTGCTGACGCTCGTCGACGAGACCCGGCGCGAGGCGCTCAACCGAGCCAAGCGCGAGCCGTTCGTGATCTACATGATGTCGGTCCTGTCGGACGTCTCGCTTCGGCGCGCCGGCTTCGACACGGACCTGCGCGACCGGATCGCGGCCGCCTGGCGGGCCGAGGACTACACGACCGCCGGGAACCTCATCCCGGACGAGCTCCTCGACGCGTTCATGCTGTGCGGGACGCGCGAGGACGTCGCGGCCAAGGCGATGGCCTATCACGCCGAGGCCGGGCTCGAACTGCCGCTCCTCCAGCCGGTCCTCCAGGAAGACCGCCAGATCGACGAGATCCTCGCGGCGGCGACGCTCTACGCCGAGCTGCCCGACGCCGGCTGACAGCCGGGCGGCCGAGCGCCGGCCCGTGACGGTCGGCCTGGCCGACGACCGCCAGCTCGGCGCCGGCTCGTTCGCCCGACGCCGGGCCGGCGCCGTCTGGGAGATCCTCCGGCCGTTCGCCTATCACCGCGTCGGCGATCCCGGTCCTCGCCGGCGCGGCCCTGGCCACCGTCGACGGGCTGTTCGCCTGGGGCCCGTTCATCGCGGCCCTGCTCGGCGGGATGCTCCTCCACACGGGGACGAACATCGTCAACGAGATCTACGACGTCCGGCAGGGCATCGACACGATCACGTCGCCGCGCGCCAGCCATGCCCTGGTCAAGGGCCGGATGACCGAACGCGGGGCGTTCACGCTCGCGTTCGGCGCCTTCCTCCTCGCCATCGTCATCGGGCTGTACCTGGTCGCGCTGCGCGGGCCGGCGATCGTCGTCCTCGGCCTGATCGGCCTGGCCGGCGGCTACTTCTACACGGCGCCGCCGTTCCAGTACAAGTTCCACGCCCTGGGTGTGCCGCTCGTGTTCGTGCTCATGGGCCCGTTGATGGTCGTCGGCTCGTACTTCGCGATCACCGGCGAGTGGTCGGTCACGGCGCTCATCGTGTCGATCCCGGTCGGCTGCCTCGTCGCGGCGATCCTCCACGGCAACGAGTGGCGCGACATCGGCGAGGACACCCGGGCGGGGATCGTGACGCTGTCGTCGCGGGTCGGTCGCGAGTGGGCCCACTACTCGTATGTGGGCCTCGTCCTGGCGGCCTACATCAGTCTCGGCCTGACGGTCGCGGTCGGGCTGGTCCCGGCCACGACGATGATCGCGATCGTCTCGCTGCCGTATCTCGTCCGGGTCATCCGGGCGGCGGAGCTCGGCGCGAGCGGTCAGGCCCGGGCGATCGCGATGATCGACCTGCGGACGGCGCAGCTCCATCTGGCGTTCGGCGGCATGCTCGTCGCCGGCATCCTGCTGTCGGGTGTCGGGCATGGCTGAGCCCGGCCACGACGACCGTCCCGGTCTCCTGCCGCTCGCAGTCGGCCTCGGCGCCGCGACGGCGGCCTTCGCGGCCACGTTCAACGGCCCGCGCGACCGGTTCTGGCAACGGATGACGCTGACCGGCCTCGGGCTCGGCGGCTGGGCCCTGGCGACGAGCCGGCCGTCGCGCCGGTTCGGGATCGGCCCGTGGCGGATCCTGGCCGGTCTGGCCTCCGCCGTCGGGCTTGTACGCGACGTTCGCGATCGGCGACCGGTTCGCCCGTCGCTACGTCCCCGGCGGCGACGCCCAGATCCGCGACATCTACACGCTCCGGACGCTGCGCCCGCGACCTGAGATCGCGACCCGGCTGGCGCTGGTCGTCGGGCCGGCCGAGGAGCTCTTCTGGCGCGGCCTCGTCCAGTCCGCGCTCATGCGTCGCTTCGGGCGCTGGCCCGGGGCCGCGCTCGCCGCGACGGCGTACGGCGGCGTCCACGTGACCACCGGCAACTTCACGCTGTTCGGCGCGGCCGGGATCGCCGGGGCCCACTGGTGCGCGCTGTACGCCGCCGGCGTCCCGCTCGGCGCGCTCGTCGTGAGCCACGTCGCCTGGGACATCTGGATCTTCCTGGTCCAGCCGACCGGGGAGACCGAGGCGATCGGCCCGGACGGGCAGGTGGTCCGGCTCCAGCTCGTCCCGGCCGCGTAGTCGCGAACGGCGGGCGAGAGGGCGGGCGAGCGTCGGAGCACGCCCAGTACGGGCGGGATGCAACCGGCGGCGAGGCCGGCGTGTTATGAACCGGTGATGGACGAACCGACGCTCCTCGCGGCGCTTGCCGACGACCTCGACCGGGGGTTCGAGGGGCTCGTCCGCACGCGCCAGGACCGCGTCTACTCGATCGCGCTCCGGATCCTCGGGGAGCCGGCGGACGCAGAGGACGTCGCCCAGGACACGTTCGTCCGGGCCTACCGCGCGCTCGGCGGCTGGCCGCCGAAGCGGATCCGCGAGCTCCGACTCGACGCCTGGCTGGCGACGATCGTCGTCAACACCGCCCGGACGCGGATCCGTCGCCGGGCGACGTCCGTGGCTCGCGCCTCGCTGACCTTCCTCGACGAGCTCGACCACCCGGGCGTCGGGCCTGCCGAGACGCCCCACGACCGGCTCGACCGGTCCGCGTCGGCCGACGCCTGGGCGCTGCGCATCCTCGCCCTCCCCGAGCGGTACCGGGCGCCGGTCGTCCTCCGCCACGTCGACGGGCTCGGCTACGACGAGATCGCCATCGCCCTCGACCGACCCGAAGGCACCGTCAAAGCCCAGGTCCACCGCGGTCTCGCCCAGCTTCGGGCGATGCTCGAGGCGGAGGCCCGGGTCGAGCCTCGCTCGCTCCCCCAGCTCCAGGAGGTCTCCCGATGACCGCAACCACGATCCAGCCGCCCGACGACGCCGTCGCCGGTCAGCTCGCCGGCCTGCGGACGAGCGCGCCGCGCACGCTCCTGCCACGCACGCTCATCGACGTCGGGCTGGCCGACGCCTACGCCCGGATCGACTCGCCGATCGGCCCGCTGTTCGTCGCCTTCAACGGACTCGGCGTCGCCGCGGTCGAGCTGGCGCCCGACGGCGCGGCCTTCGAACGGGCCCATGTCGGGCGGTTCGGACGTCCCGCCTACCGGGTCGCCGAGCTTCCCGATCGTCTCGCCGCCGCCATCGACCGACGCCTCGCCGGGGACCGTCGGGCACGGATCGCGCTCGACCTCCGGGGCCGGACCGACTTCGAACGCGACGTCTGGGCGAAGGCGCTCGAGATCCCCCGCGGCGAGGTCCGACCGTACGGCTGGATCGCCGCCGAGATCGGCCGTCCTCGCGCGGTCCGAGCGGTCGGCACCGCCCTGGGGCAAAACCCGGTGCCGCTCATCGTCCCGTGCCACCGGGTCGTCCGGAGCGACGGGCTCATCGGCCAGTACTCGCTCGGCGGACCGGCCAACAAGCGGACGATGCTGTCGGCCGAAGGGCTGGACCCCGACGAGCTCGAGTCGATGGCCCGGGCCGGGATCCGCTACATCGGCTCGGACACGACCCGGATCTACTGTCTGCCGTCGTGTCATGCGGCACGGCGGATCGGCGCGGAGCATCGCGTCCCGTTCCGGTCGACCGTCGAGAGCGAGCGCGCCGGCTATCGGGCCTGCCGCCGCTGCCGGCCGACCGGGGTCCCTGCCGCCGCCTGAGCCTGCGAGTCGACGCCTGCAGCACGGCGCGGCTCGCGCTATGCTGACGACTTGGACCAGTCGACTCAGCCAAGTGCACCGGTCGGCGTCCGGACCGCCGCCAGTCCCATCGCGGTCTGGGCGGGGCTCCTGACGCTCTACTTCGTGTGGGGCTCGACATACATCGGGATCCGCCTGGGCGTCGAGACGATCCCGCCGTTCCTCATGGCCGCGATCCGGTTCCTCATCGCGGGGGCCATCCTGCTCGCCTGGGAGGCCGTCGCGGTCCGGCGCATCCTCAAGGACCCGGACATCGATCCCGTCGACCGACCGCGCCGGCCGAACCGGCGCGAGTGGCGCGACTCGGCGATCGTCGGTGGGGCGCTCCTGTTCGGCGGGATGGGCATGGTCGCGCTCGGCGAGAAGACGGTCCCGGCCGGGATCACGGCGATCCTCATCGCGCTGCTCCCGGTCTGGGTCGCGGTCCTGGGCCGGATCTTCTTCGGCGAGCGGCTGCCGCGAGCGGTCATCGCCGGCATCGTCATCGGCTTCGCCGGCGTCGTCATCCTCGTCGGCCCGTTCGGCTCGGCGACCGGCCTCGCGTTCGACGGGTTCGGGATCCTGTGCCTGCTCATCTCACCCTTGTGCTGGGGCGCCGGGTCGCTCTATTCGTCGCACCGCGCCGTGCTCCCGAACCGCCCGTTGACGGCGACCGGGATCCAGATGCTCTGCGGCGGCGGGTTCCTGCTCCTTGGGTCGATCCTCGTCGGCGAGCTCGCCACGTTCGACATCGCGGCCGTCTCGACACGATCCTGGCTCGGGCTCCTGTACCTGACGACGATCGGCAGCCTCGTCGGGTTCACCACCTACGTCTGGCTCCTCCGGGTCGCGCCGCTGCCGAAGATCGCGACGTACGCCTACGTCAACCCGGTCGTCGCATTCGTCCTGGCTGGGATCCTGCTCGGCGAGGCGATCGAACCGCGGACCGTGTTGGCCGGCGCCGTCATCGTGTTCGCGGTGGCGCTCATCGTGACCGCCCGGGGCCGAACCGCCCGGAGCTCAGGGCCGGCGACCGAGGCCGTTCCAGAGGCGACGACCGCGACTCAGGCGATCCTCAGCGACTGACGCCGGCGGCCGCGGCGTCACGCCGGTGGGCCGTCCCCGACGCGTCAGCCCGCGGCAGGAGCCTCCGACAGGACCGTCCGCGCCACCCGTCGGGCGATGGCCATCGCCGTCAGCATCGGGTTGACCCCGAGCCCGGTCGGGAACAGCGACGTGTCGGCGACGTACAGCCCGGGGACGATCGCATCGTGGCCCGCAGAGCCGACGCCCGAGCGCACCCGACCGGACGGATCGCAGGCGTGCGTCTTCGGATCCGAACCGAAGCGGGCCGTCCCCATCTGGTGAGCGCTGAACACGGTGCCACGATTCGGGCCGAAGTCGAACCGACCGAGCGCCGTCAGGAAGCGCTCGAAGGCGGCCGCCTCCTCGTCGGGCCGCTGGTCGGCGACCCGGAACCAGGCCGGCGGCGTCCCGGCGGCCACGATCTCCTGCGCTCCGGCCGCCCGCGCGATCCGGGCCATCGTCACGAGCCCGTGGCGGAGCGTCGTCACGCCGACCTTGTCGAGGTCGTAGTCGATCCGGGCCCCGATCGCCGCCGGTCGGACCCGGCCCGTGCCGCCGTCGCGGGTGACCGCGATGAGCGGCCCGAGGTGCCCGACCCGGCGCATGAGGTCCGCGGAGTGCTGCGCGCCGTCCCACGGCAGCGCGAGCGCGATGATCCCCGGGTGCCCCGGGGCCGACTCGACGGCATACCCATTGCGGCCATGCACCCCGTCGATGCTCGCCAGCGAGCGGGCCCCTTGCATCGGCCCACGCCACATCTCGACCGGCTCGGCGTACAGGCCGGCGACGACCGATACGGGGTGGAGCAGGAGGTAACGGCCGATCACCGGATGATCGAGCCCAGACCGGGCGAGGATGACCGGCGTCCGAAGCGCGCCGGCGGTGACGACCACCTGGCGGGCACGGACCACCAGCCTGCGGCGCTCGACCGGCCGGATGCCGGCGGCCAGAGCCCGGTCCGACGGACGTTCCCAGCCGACGGTCGCCTCGACACCGACCGCCCGACCGCCATCGAGAACGACACGATCGACTCGCGCGTCGACGACGATCCGGGCGCCCGCCCGGAACGCCTCGGCGAGGTGCGCCTGGAGGCCGGACCGCTTCGTCCCGGCCCGACAGCCGAACGGGCAGGAGCCGCACGCGTCGCAGTCGACGACATCGCGCCGCGTCGCCGCCGCCTCGAGCCCGAGTGCCTTCGCGCCGTGGAGCAGCAGGGCGTCCTTCGGTGGGATCGTGGTGGTCTCCGTGACCGACAGCTCCGCCGCGATCGCGGCGTAGTCGGCGTCGCCTTCGGCCGCGTCGAAGCCCGTGATCCCGTGCGCCCGAGCCCAGCCGGCCCGGACCGGATCCGGCGCCACGATCGAGGTCGACCAGTTGACGGTGGTCCCGCCGCCGAGCCCCGCGCCGGCCAGGATCGAGATCGCCCCGTCCGCGGTGGCCGTCAGGCCGTGGTCGAGATACAGCCGGTCGAACGCGTCGATCTCCGCGCGAGGCATGGCCGGCTCCGGAACGAACGGCCCCGCCTCCACCACCACGACCGAGCGACCGGCCTCGGCGAGCGCCTTCGCCATCACTCCGCCACCGGCACCCGAGCCGACGACGACGACGTCGGCTTCGAGGACGACCGGCTCCGAGGGATCCGATCCTGCCGGGAGGACCACTGGCCGGATCGGCGTCGGCGAGGCCGTGACGCCGGGATCGTCGGGCTGGTAGCCGATCGCGGCGAGACGCACGTTCGGCTCGGCCGGATCGCCGGGATCGGCGTAGGCGAGGAACATCAGCAGGTGCCGGAAGGCCTGGTAGGCGGACCGGCGCAGGCCGAGGCGCGATCGACCCCAGGCCAGCAGGTACGCCTCACGTCCGGCCGCATCGAGGTCGCCGAACCGGACCGGCCGACCCGCCAGGACGAGGTTCGCCGGGCGCGACTCGAGCAAACGCAGTGCGAGCCGGAGCCGGCCGACCTGGTCCGGGTCGAGCGCGAGGTCCAGAGCCGCGGCCGCCGTCGCCGCCCGGTCCGCGCCACCACCCGGGACGAACGCCTCGGCGAGCGCGGTCAGCGTCGAGACCTCTTCCGGGCTCCAGCCGGTCGCGGCCGTGGTGTCGAGCGGCGTCGACGCCGGCGTCACGGTCGGGGGCTGCCACGCTCCCAGCCCTGGGCCGGCCACGGCTCGCAGCGGAGCGGCCGATCCTCCCGATAGCCCAGCGCGTAGTCGGCCTGGATGAGCGTGTGGAGCTGGCTCGTGCCTTCGTAGATGACGGCGGCCTTCGAGTTGCGCAGGTAGCGCTCGACCGGGAACTCGTTGCTGTAGCCGTTCGCGCCATGGATCTGGATCGCGTCCAACGCGGCCTGGACCGAATGGTCGGTCGCGTGCCACTTCGCCAGGCTCGTCTCGCGGGTGTTACGGAGACCCTGGTTCTTCAGCCAGCCCGCCCGCCAGACGAGCAGCCGGCCGATCTCGGTCCCCTTGGCCATGTTCGCGACCATCTGCTTGACGAGCTGGTGGCGGCCGATCTCCTCACCGAACGTCTCGCGTTCGTGGGCGTACTTGACGCTCGCGTCGAGACACGCCTGGGCCAGCCCGACGGCACCGGCCGCGACCGTGTAGCGGCCCTGGTCGATCGCGCTCATCGCGATGAGGAACCCCTCCCCTTCCTCACCGAGGCGGTTCTCGGCCGGGACCTCGCAGTCGTCGAAGGTGATCAGCCCCGTATTGCCCGCCCGGATCCCGAGCTTGCCGTGGAGCGTGCCGGTCGACAGCCCCGTCAACCCGCGCTCGACGATGAACGCGGTCACGCCTTTGTGCTTCTTCGCCCGGTCGACCGTCGCGAAGACGAGGAAGTGATCGGCCAGGTCGGCCAGGCTGATCCAGATCTTCTGACCGTTCAGCAGGTAGGTGTCGCCTTCGCGCCGGGCGGTCGTCTGGAGCGCGCCGGCGTCGGTCCCGACACCCGGCTCGGTCAGCCCGAACGTCGCCAGCTTCTCGCCGCGTGCCTGCGGCACGAGGTAGCGCTGGCGCTGGGCCTCCGTGCCCCACTGGAGCAGCGTCAGCGAGTTCAACCCGACATGGACACTCTGGACGACGCGGAACGCCGTGTCGGCCCGCTCGAGCTCCTCGCACAGCAGGGCGAAGCTGATGTAGTCCATGCCCGCCCCGCCGTACTGTTCCGGGATCGGCGCGCCGAGAAACCCGAGCGCGCCCATCCGGTCGAAGACCTCGCGGTGGACCTCGCCCTTCTCGTCCCACTCCCGGATGTGAGGCAGGATCTCGGCCTCGACGAAGGCGCGCGCGGACTGCTGGACGAGACGCTGCTCGTCGGTCAGCGTGAAGTCGATCACGGGCAGGCGGGTCCTCGCGTTGGCTGGGAAAGCAGACGACTGTCGGCGTCGCCATTCTGCCACCCGCCCCGGGCGTCAAGATGACGCCCATGGATCTCGACGCGCTCCGGACGTGGCTGGACCAGCGCACGGCCGATCATCTGTTCAGCGGCGTCGCCGAGGTCTGGCGGGCCGGCGAGTCGGTCTTCGCCTATCACGGCGGGCTGGCCCACCGCGGCCACGGCGTGCCGGTGACCGACCGGACGCGATTCGGTGTCGCCTCGATCACGAAGCTGGCGACCGCGACCGCCGCGCTCCGGCTGGTCGAGCGCGGGCTGGTCCGACTCGACGACGCGCTCGTCGACCTCCTGCCGGCCGATCGACGCCCGGCCGCCGTGACCCCCGAGCTCCGGCTCCGACACCTCCTGTCCCACACGTCGGGCCTGGCCGACTACCACGACGACGACGACCAGGGCTGGTCGTCGTTCACGGCGAACTGGGATCGACTGCCGACCTACCGGGTCCGACGCCCGGCCGACCTCCTGCCGCTGTTCGCCGACCGTCCGGCCGTTCGGGGCGCCGGGGCGGCATACCGCTACACCGACGCGAACTTCGTGCTCGTCGGTCTCGTCATCGAGGCGGTGACGCGGTCGGGACTTCGCCGCGGTCCTCGCCGACGAGGTGCTCGGACCGGCCGGGATGGTCGACTCGGGTCTCGAATCCCCTGGACGCGGAGCCGGCGCGGCTGGCGACCGGCTACGTCATCACGCGACGGTCCGTACGAGGCCTGGCCGGCGAACATCTTCAGCATCCCGGTCGCGCGGCATGCCCGACGGCGGGATGATCACGACCACCGCCGACCTCGCCCGGCTCATCCACGCCCTGCTCGAAGGCCGGCTCCTCGGCCCGGAGCTGACGACCGCGATGATGACGCCGCAGGGCCCGACCTCCGGATGCGCTGGAGCAGTACGGCTACGGCTGCGAGCTCGTCGTCGAGGGCGGTGCGGTCACGATCGTCGGCCACGATGGGTCGGATCCCGGCGTGTCGGCGTGCGTCTGGCACCACCTGGCCGCCGAGACGACGATCGTGGTCCTGTGCAACCAGACCCGCGGCTCCTGGGTCGTCGCCCAGCGGATCACCGCCGAGCTTGGTCTGACCGACCCACGCGAGCGCCACTAGCGAGCGAGCCTCGCCCATATACTCGGGACCCATGGACGAACCCCAGACGATCACGGTCGCGCCATCCCACGCGTCGGCGCATATCTCGCCGGTCCTCGGCCGCTACTTCGAGCGCAGCTGGAGCCACGGCCAGGGTCACCGGCTGTACGACACGGCCGGCAAGGGCTACCTCGACTTCGCGAACGGGATCGCGGTCACCGCCCTCGGCCACAACCACCCGGCGGTGAGCGCGGCGATCCACGCCCAGACCGACCGGCTCATCGGACCGACGGGGGCGATCGGCTACAGCGAGCCCGTGGCCAGACTGGCCGACCTGCTCGCCGCGACCCTTCCCGACCCGATCGACACGATCTTCTTCCTGAACTCGGGCTCCGAGGCGATCGAGGCCGCGATCAAGCTGGCGCGACGGGCCACGGGCCGGCCGGCGATCATCGCCTTCCAGGGGGCCTTCCACGGCCGCACCTACGGCGCGGCCTCGGTGACGAGCTCGAGCCTGAACTACCGGGCCGGCTACGAACCGCTCCTGCCGTCGGTCTACATCACGCCGTTCCCGGCCGTGTATCGCGACTTCGGCGGCGACGAGGAGCTGGCGACCCGGACGTGCATGGACGCCCTCCGCCGGCTGACGTCGTCGATCGTCCCCGCGACGAGCGTCGCGGCCATCCTGATCGAGCCGGTCCAGGGTGAAGGCGGCTACCAGCCGGCCCCACTCGGGTTCATGCGCGAGCTCCGCGCGTTCTGCGACGAGCACGGGATCCTGCTCGTCGCCGACGAGGTCCAGACCGGCTACGCACGGACCGGGAAGATGTGGGCGTTCGAGCATGCCGGGATCGTGCCCGACGCGGTGTGCATCGCGAAGGCGATCGCCAACGGCTTGCCACTCTCGGCGCTGGCCACCCGGCGCGAGCTCCAGGAACGCTGGGGCAAGAGCGCCCACGGCTCGACCTACGGTGGCAACCCGGTCGCCTGCGCGGCGGGGATCGCGGTCCTCGAGACGATCGAGCGTCAGGGCCTCGTCGCGAACGCCGCGGCTCGCGGTGAGCAGCTCCGGGCCGGCCTCGAGCGCTTCCAGGCCGAGGACGCCCGCATCGGCGACGTGCGCGGTCCCGGGCTGATGATCGGCGTGGAGTTCGTGGCGGATCGGACGACCCGCGAGCCCGACGGGGTCACCGGCGACGCGATGGTCGCCCAGTGCGCGGAGGACGGTCTGCTGGTTCTGTCCTGCGGTCCGGCCCACCAGGTGGTGCGCTGGATCCCGCCGATCGATGCGTCGGCGGCCGAGATCGACGAGGCGCTGACCATCTTCTGGGGCGCCCTCGGCAAGGTCTGAGGCCGGACAGCGAAGAACGCCCGTCGGCGTGGACGGGCGCTCAGGAGAGACGCAAGAGAGAGGCGGCGGACGCGGCCGGGCTGGCCGCGATCGGATCGCGATGCTCTAGCGGTTGCGGGCGAGGAACGTCATCACGTCTTCATAGCGGAAGCGGCGGTCGCCCCGCTTGCAGACGCGATAGAACGGAAGCTCGCCGCGATCCCCCAGCCGCTTCACGGTGTTGACGTGAAGGTGGAGCATCTCAGCGACCTCGCTCGCGGTGAGCATCGGCCCGAGTTCGTTGATGGCCATGGATGCCATTGGTCGTTCAGCCTCGTCTAAGCGTCTTCCGGCCGTATCCGTGCCCGTCCGGAGGCGACGGGTGGACTCCGGCCGGCTGCTGAGGGGAGCGTAGGGGTGCGTGCGGGCGACCGCCAAGCCGTACGTTGGTCCCATCCGGGGGTACCAAACCTCTCCACACCCGGGTCCGCCACCCTGGAATCGGCGACGCCTCCGGGTCGATCCTGTGCGGACCGAGCGGAGGCGTCTGACGTTCGCGGTGTCGGCGGTCTCAGACGGAGGCGCCGACGTTGCTGATCATGTTGGAAAGCGTACCGCCGAGGAAGATCAGGGAAACGATGGCGACGATCGCGATGAGAACGAGGATGAGTCCATATTCAACGAGCCCCTGACCAAGCTCTGTCGGCCGCTGACGAGTCCGTCCTGAGACGACTCGTGTTCCGACCGCGCGCATGACTCTCTCAGCACCTCCTTTCCGCCCGACGTCCTTCCTGGATGGAAGGCTTGGGGGCGGTGCGGACCCCCGGGTGTGTACGAAAACCCGACCTAGCGGCTGTTCAAGCCATTCGGCGAGCCAATCGTGGTCGGGGGTGATGAGCGTGTCAAGGCGCCGTCCGGGCTATCCGGTGACCCGATGCCACGTACCAGAGTCCCATCCGGGCGGCGCGTCCGCGCACCGCCCGGGAGGCGTCGTCAGGCGACCGGCGCGGCCGCGATGACCGGCCCGAAGTCGTCCGGGCTGGCGACGATCGCCAGGCCGCCGAAGATCGTCTGGGCGTCGATGACCAGGGTGGGCAGCGTCGGATCGATATCGTGCTCGTCGCGCGCGTCGCCGACCCCGCCGAGGATCGAGCGCGCGTGGAGCTCGATCGGCCAGGCCGCCGGGACGACGATCTCCAGGCCGCCGAAGGTCGTCCGGACGCGCAGCTCGGCCCCTGCGGGGTCCAGCGTCGCGTCGCGCAGGTCCAGGCTGCCGCCGCCGTACCAGGCCACGAACTCGCCGCCCCGGAACGACGCCGCATGGCTGACCGCTTCGACGTTGTCGAAGATCGCCGCGACATCGATCTCATCGGCAGACTCGTCGAAGACGGGAACACCGTCCTCTTCGCGCCGGGCCTTCTCGCGGTAGGCCGCCACGGCCGGCGCCGCGAGGGCCGCGACCGACACCAGACCCAGGATCCCCAACAGACGTCGCATCACGGTCCCCTCCCGAGGCTCGACCGGGTCGTCGTCAGCGTGGACGCCCGGAGCACGTCCATGATGGCACGGGTCGCGCCGGATGGACCCGAGGCGGGCCGCCGCTACCATGCGCTGATGCCGTCGACCCAGGAGCTCGTGCCCGCCACGGGTCTGGCGTCGTCCGCCACGGACCCCACGGACCCCACGCCCCCGACCGCGGACCCGACGCCGCCGGCCGGCCGCTGGTCGAACCTCGGGCGGTTCGCGCCTGCCATCGTCTGGGTCGTGTCGTTCGCGGTCTACCTGCGCACCCTGTTGCCGGGCCTCGCCTTCGGCGACTGGGGCGAGATGCAGACGATCTCGCACGTGCTCGGGGTCGCCCACCCGACCGGCTATCCGACCTACGTCATCCTCGGCTGGATCGCCCAGCTCGTGCCGATCGGCAGCGTCGCGTTCCGGCTCAACCTGCTGTCGGCCGTCCTCGTGGCGACCGCCCTCGCGACCCTGTGCGCGATCGCGGGCCGGCTCGGTGTGCGACCCGTGCTGGCGGCGGCCAGCGCCCTCGCGCTCGGCGCGGTCGGCACGGTCTGGGCGGCGGCGACGGTCTCCGAGGTCAACCCGCTCCACCTCTTGTTCTGTGCGCTCCTCATCCACCGGGCGCTCGTCTGGGAGACGCGCCGGCGGCCCATCGATCTGGCGCTCGGCGGGCTGCTCGTCGGACTGTCGCTCGGGAACCACCTCCTGACGCTGTTCGTGGCCCCATTCGTCGTCCTGTACGTCCTGTGGGTGGGGCGGCGCGACATCCTCGCCCGGCCGTGGGTGCTCCTGCCGGCGATCGTGCTCGGGATCGTCGGGGCGTCCGTCTACCTGTACATCCCGCTCGCGGCGGCCGCCTCGCCGCCGCTGCCCTACAACCATCCGACCACGTTCGACGACGTCTGGTGGCTGGTCAGCGGCCGTCAGTTCCGCGACCAGTTCGACTTCTTCGGGGCGAAGGGTCCGGGCGTCTTCATCGCCTCGCTCGGGGCGCTGCGCGATCTCCTCATCGCCCGCGGTACGGTCATCCTGCCGCTGCTCGGAGCGATCGGGCTCGGGGTGCTGCTCGTACGCAAGACGGCCTTCGGCTTGATGTGCGTGGCGATCGTCGGGCTCGGCTGGTATGTCTGGGCGAACTACCTCCGGCTCGAGCATTACCTGCTCGTGCCGTGGCTGATCCTCGCGATCGGGGCCGCCGTGGCGCTCGAGGCGATCGCCCGTGGGGCAGTGCGGCTGGCGCAGCGCGCGGGTGTCGAGAGTCCGCGAGCCGCTCAGGCGATCGGCGCCGTGGTCGGCGTCGCGGCGCTGGCGTTCGCGCTCGTGCTCGGCGGGCTCGACTTCCGCCAGGCCGACCGAAGTGCCGACCACTCGGGCGACGACTACGTCTCGGCGGTCCTCGACGCCCTGCCGCCCGACGCGGCGATCCTGTCCTACTGGGATGCCTCGACGCCGCTGTGGCACGGCAAGTACGTCCTGGGTCATCGGCCCGACGTGCTCGTCGTCGACGACACGAACATCGTCTACGAAGGATGGGGGACGCGCGAGGCGCGGATCGCATCGCTCATCTGTCAGCGGCCGGTGTTCATCCTCCGGCTCGACCCACGCGAGCTCCAGCCGCTGGAATCGGACTACACGCTGACCCGGTTCCTGACGGTCCGGGTCGCGATCGGCGGCCCATCCGCCGCCACGACCCGCGACATCTACCGCGTCGAGCCGCGCGACCGGTCGACCTGTCCGGGGTAGGGTCGTTGGCGTCCCCGGCAGGATTCGAACCTGCGACCTTCCGCTTAGAAGGCGGTTGCTCTGTCCACTGAGCTACGGGGACGAAGTCCGCTGCTCAGTCTCGCACGACAATGGTCTGCTGGCGGAAAGACTGGTCGGGCCTACCTGATCGTCCATGGAAGCGTGACGACCTCAGGTTTGTCACCGCGGAACCACGAGAAACACGTTGCACTCCGAACAGCGGTAGCCGCCCTTGTGATCGGGCACGGCCACTACCCATCTGTCACCGTGCGCGTGAGCCCACCGGCCTTCTTCCGGTTCGGCCGTTCGATCCTGGATCTGGTCGCCCTGGGGACGTGCGGCAGATGGCGGCGGGTGCTTCTCCGACATGTCAGACCCCATGGAGGCCAACGATAAGTGGTCGTCGCAACGCTACTCCTCCCCTGTTCATGCCGCACCGTTGACCGGCTGCTTTCACTCGGACAAGCACATCGCACTCCGGCGTCAGCAGCGCATCGTCGCCGGACCGAACCTGTCCGGTGGCGGGAACTCCCGGACCGGATCGTCGGTGTAGAAGACGATCTCCAGAGAGGACAGCCAGCCGTCGTCGAGGAACAGGATGAGCTCGCAGTAGTTCGGGTCGGGATATTCGCGTGCATGCTCGGTGCTGGCCTCGGTCACCGGCGAACAGAGGTCGACCGCGGGGCTCGCATGGAGGCGGTCGACACCGAGGTCGATCGTCGCGCACCCGCAGAAGCAACGACCGACGGCCGTGACGGTCGAGGCCTGGCGGCGCAGCGGATCGAGCCGTGCGTCGGCCACTGACAGCACATGGTCGAGGATCGAGCGCTCGCGGTCTGTGAGCGGTCGCGGGAAGGACTCGGTGTTCATCGGTCCTCGGCCGACATCAGGCCAGGAGTTCGCTCGCGATCAACGGCCTGGTCAAGTCTGCGACCGAGGCTGGAGCCAGTCCGGGATCGGTCTCGTGCCAGTCGAAGGAGGATCCGACTCACGCCAATTCGGCGGCCCGCTTCATGCCCTCGGCTTCGAGGTCCATGTACCGGTTGGTCAGGTCCTTGTAGAACAGGGCCATGATCGGGATGAGGAGGCCGTGCATGTCGAGGGTCAGCGTGAGACGTGCCCGGCCGTCTCCCAGCGCTTCGACGCGATGGCCGGCGACGCTGGTGGTGCCGCTCGACTTCTGTGTCCACTCGAAGTAGGACGGCGCATCCCAGACCGTGATGTCCCAGGTGCCCTCGGGGAGCTTCGGCTGCTTGAGCCGCACGCGGCTGCCGGTGGCGATCGGGGCCGACGTCAGGAGCTCGACGGTGTCGACGGTCTCGATGCGCTGCGGCCAGGCCTCGAGGGCGCTGAGCACGTCCCAGACGCGCTGCTGAGGAGCATCGATGTCGATCGACTTCTCAAAGCGCATGTCGGGCGGTCTGCTCAGACGGATCTGGAGCGTTCGACATCGGCGCAGTCTAGCCGGGACGCGAGTCCCTCAAACCGGTCTCACCCTATTCAGCCGGAAGACCGGACAGGTCCTTGTCCTCCATCTCCCACGCATGGTCGAGGGTGTGGAAGCCAGAGTGTCGGATGAGGAACGGCAGCGTCCACGATCGCATGCGCCGGGTGATCTCACCGGCGTTGTAGGCGCGCATCGCCGCGACGTAGGTCTCCCGATGCTGGCGCAGCCCGTCGGGGGTGAGCGCGGCTTCCTCCGGGATCCGCAACCCGACCTGCTTCGCGAAGTCCTCGCTCTCCGTGCGGATCGTGTGGCGGATGATGCGGTTTCGGTCGCGTCCTCCCCCACGGGGACCCTTGCGCATCTCCGGTGAGACCCGAGCCGCCACGCCGTCGAAGAACGCCCAGCAGGCCTGCAACAGGGTGATGGCACGCTCGAGCTCGGCCTCGCCCATCGGCCCCTGCTCTGTCGAGGAGGGCGCGAACGAGATGCCCCAGAAGTCGGTCGAGCCCGTTCCGACCCGGTCCTCCACGATCTCGAGCGGCCCGGCGGCGTCGAACTCGCCGGCCAGCCCGGCCAGGCCCGCGACCGGCCGGTAGCGCGCCCGATAGGACTCGAGCGTCTCCACGGCAAGCTCGGCACTCTTCGCGCCGCGACTCCACCCCGGCCAGTCGAGGCTGAAGGCGACGGAACGCTTGCCCTTGGGCCCCCGTTCGATGACCGTGCGGACGGGCATGCCTCAGTATCGCATCGACGAGAACGGTCTCATGGCCCGGCGCCCGAACGGATGGCTCGCCCGTGCTCCGCCGAACGCGATCCGCCCTGCGACGTATCCTCAGCCTCGAGACGAGACGGGAGGCCCCAGTGATGGAAACCAAGACGTTCCCGGTGACGCACACCGACGCGGAGTGGCGGAGTCTCCTGACCACGGACCAGTACGCGGTGTTGCGCGGCCATGGGACCGAGGCCCCCGGGAGCTGCGCGCTGCTCCACGAGAAGCGAGACGGAGTGTTCTCGTGCGCGGCATGCGGGCAGCCGTTGTTCCGCTCGCATCGCAAGTTCGAGAGCGGGACCGGCTGGCCGAGCTTCGACACCCCGATCGAGGGCGCGATCGACGAGGCCGTCGACCGGGCGTACGGGATGGTGCGGACCGAAGTCAACTGCAGCCGATGCGGCAGTCATCTCGGGCATGTGTTCGACGACGGCCCGCCACCGACCGGTCTGCGCTACTGCATCAACGGGGTGGCACTGGACTTCACCCCCGAGGGGACGACCGGAGACGCCGATCCCGGGGTCCTGAGCCGACCTCGGCCGCTTGGTCGGCCGGCGGCCGGCGAGCGGGTCGGCGCGGCCTGGGGACCCGTTCGCGGCTGGTCGGCGTTGCTATAGTCAGCCGTCGCCGTTGGTCGCGGCAGCCGGGGAAGTCGAACCCGTGCCCATCGCCGCCCATAGCGCGACCGGCCCGAGGAGTCGACCATGACCACGTCAGCGTCCCATGAGGGCGAACCGATCATCGCCTGGCTGTCGCGGCGCACCGCGTCGGCTCGACTTGCCGAGGTGCAGTTCGACGACGCGAGCCTGGAGTACCGCCGGCTCTTCAGCGAGGTCTGGGGCACGTTCCTGCTGGTCCTCGTCGCGGCCGGTGGCGGCGTGATCGGGGCGACGTCATTCGGTGGCGATCTCACCCTGCCGATGAAAGCGCTGGCGCCCGGCATGATGGTCATGGGCGTCATCTTCTTCATGGGCACGATCTCGGGCGCCCACCTGAACCCGGCGGTCACGCTGGCGTTCGCGGTGCGCGGCAACTTCCCATGGCGCCGGGTTCCCGGCTACATCGTGGCCGAGGTCCTCGGTGCGGTCCTGGCCGCCCTGTTCCTGAATGCCATGTACGGCGGGATCCTCAACGGCGCGACCGAGCCGACCCCGTCGATCAGTCCGGCCGTCGCGATCCTGACCGAGGCCGTGCTGACCCTCGGACTGGTCAGCGTGATCCTCGGCACCGCGTCGGGTGCGCGGAATGTCGGGATCAACGGAGCGATCGCCGTCGGCGCGTACATCGGTCTGGTGTCGGTCTGGGGCGCTCCGGTCACGGGCGCATCGATGAACCCGGCGCGGTCTCTGGCCCCGATGCTCGTCGGCGGGGACCTCTCGAACTACTACATCTACCTGATCGGGCCACTGGTCGGGGCGATGATCGCGGTCGGATTCGAGTACATCCTCAAGGGCAGGGCGACCAAGGCGGGCGCCGAGGCCGCGCAAGGCATCCTGGACGAGGATCCCAAGGGCCTCTGATCGGTCGGGAGCCGCGTCCCGACCGTCGGACGATCGGAGAACGCCGACGATGACCGACCCGGCGTTCGCCGATCTGGCGCTCCAGCACACCCTCCGCGGGCTGGAGGTGCCACCGTTCGTGCGTGCGCTCGCGAGCGAGGACGAGCCGGAGTTGGTCTGGCGCAACGACCTGGACGGCCTCACGTTCCGGATCGGGCCGAGGTACCTCAAGTGGAACCCTCGCTCGACCGGGATCGATCTCGAGCGTGAACGGGTGCGGCTGGATTGGATCTCGGCGCGCCATCCGGCCCCGCGGGTCGTCGACTCCGGCGTGGACGGCGACGCCCAGTGGCTGCTGATCGAGGGGCTCCCGGGTGACTCGGCGGTCGGTGACGTGTGGCGGGGACGCCGACCGGAGGCGATCCAGGCGATCGCCACGGGTCTGCGGGCGATCCACGCGATCCCGATCGATGACTTCCCGGCCGACTGGCCGACCCAGGTCTGGGTCGGCCGCGAGCCGGCCTCCCTCGGAGACCGACCGCCGATCGAGGCTCCCGTCCTGGTCCATGGCGACGCCTGCGCGCCGAACACGCTCATCTCGGATGACGGCGCCTGGACCGGCAACGTCGACTTCGGCGACCTCGGCGTCGGCGATCGGTGGGCCGACCTCGCCATCGCCTCGCTCAGCCTGGACTGGAACTTCGGCGAGGGCCACCAACTCGAGTTCTTCGACGCCTACGGTGTGGCCCCGGACGACGACCGGATCCGCTACTACCGTGCGCTCTGGGAGCTCGAGTCGTAACGCCATTGACATTGGAGCGACTCCAAGGTCTAGCCTGCCGGTCATGGCAGCGACACCGGAGAGCGGGTTCCTCGTCATCGCCGACCTCAGCGGCTACACCGCCTACCTGTCGGGGAGCGAGATCGAGCATGCGCCGGCGATCGCGGGCGATCTCCTCGAGACGATCGTCGGCCGCCTCGAGCCACCCTTCCGGCTGACGAAGTTCGAGGGCGATGCCGCGTTCTTCCTCGCCGAGGACGGCCGCGCCGAAGGGTCGCTCCTGCTCGACGCCATCGAGGCCGCGTATCTCGGCTTCCGGCGCCGGTTGCGAAGCATCGACCAGGCGTCGGCCTGCGACTGCAACTCGTGCCGCCTGGCCCCGAAGCTCGACCTCAAGGTCTTCGTCCATCACGGGGCGTATGTTAGCCGTCGGTCGTGTGGGCTCACCTGACCTCGCCGGCGCTGCGGACTCGGTGGGAAGGCCCGATCCTCATCGAGGAGGCGTCACTGGGCGGACGCCGCGGCGTCGGGACGACAAGCCAATGCGTCACCGGCCGGCTGGCGACCCTCGAAGAGATCGTCGATTGGCAGCCCTACGACCGGGTCGCCTGGCGACTGGCCGTGCCGGGACTCGGTCCGGTCGCGGCGACCGCCGAGGTGGAGGCCAGTGACGGCGGCACTCGGGTGCAGCTCCGCTGGGCCTACCTCGGCGACGCATCCGTCGACGCGACGACGCTCGAGCAGGCCCGCATGGACAAGGAGGCCGCCTTCCGGCGTCTCGCCGCGACGATCGGCGGGGAGTCGCTCCCGATCATGCCGGCGGTCGCTCGGGCCCCTTGACATCGGAGCTACTCCAAGGTTTGCTGACCGGGTGAGGATCGGCGAACTGGCCCGGGAGGTCGGCGTCTCGACCGACACGGTGCGCTTCTACGAACGCTCCGGCTGGCTGCCCCGCGCCAGCCGACGGGACAATGCCTACCGCGACTACAGCCAGGCGGACGTCGCACACCTGCGCCTGATCATCGACCTGCGTCGGCTCGATCTCCCGCTCGAGGATGCCGCCCGGATCGCGGGCTGGTGCCACTCAGGACATTGCGCGGAGTCGACGGCGGAGCTGCCCCGTCTGATCGAGCTACGGCGCGCGGAGATCGCCGACCGGATCACAGGAATGCAGGCGCTCGATGCCCGATTGGCTGGGCTGCTCAAGCACCTCGGGCGGCCGGCCCGATCGCTCGCGGTCCTCGACGGGCCCTGCTGCCAGGCTGCGGGTGCCGTCGTCGGCGCCACTGGCGGCGGCTGCGCGTGTTGCGCGTCGGAGCCCGGCGTCGCGAACTAGCGCTCCTGCGGTGGGGCGGTCCTGCCTCCGTGCCGGCCCGCCGCGGTCATCGAGAAGCGGAAGACGTCGTAGCCGGCCCGTCGGCTCCATCTGGGGGCTCGGGCGTCGTCAGGACCCGTTTGACGTACGGCGTCACCAGTCGACGAGCGATGTCGAGCACGATCGCGACCGGCGGCAGCCTCAGATACGGGAAGGCCAGGAGCACGGCCAGCAGCGGCGACATGACCGGCAAGGCCATCGTCGAGTAGTGGAACTGGCTCGACGGCCAGATCGCCGGCACCGTCAGCCAGCCGGCTGCGCGTCGATCGCGGAGCGCGAGCAGCACGAGCGCCACGACGCAGATCGCCAGCAGCATCGGGACATAGAAGGCCGATAGGCCCTGGAGCGACTCGACCTCGAGCCGGCTTGAGATGGCGCCGAGCTCGCGGACGTAGTCGAGCCAGAGCTTCGGGGCGATGAGGATCGTGGCTGCGTTGAACAGCACCGCGATGCCGATCTGCCGCCAGCGCGTCTCGCCGAACAGCGGGATGAACGCGTACACCTTGAGGCCGGTCGCCAGGGCGGACGCGATCGAGTTGTTCGCCACGAGCAGGGCGAGCACGACGAGCTGAGGGTTGCCCGAGAACAGCGCCTCGGCGATCGGCGGGAACAACAGCCACCACAGCGGGAAGCCCAGCTTCCGCAGTGTCCAGACCGTCGCCACCAGGGTCAGCACGAGCCAGCCGTACGTGAACGCCTGCTCGCCGAGCAGGCTGGCGGGGGCCATCAGCACGGTCGTCACCGGCGAGCCGGCGTAGTGGTAGTCGTAGCCGTTGACGCTGACCGAAGCGGCCCATGGGTCGGCGCCGTGAAGCCAGGCGACGACGCCCCGGTAGTAGATCGTCGCGTCGAGGCCCCACGGGAAGTCGAGCCGCAGGAAGAACGAGATCCGGGCATAGGTCTGCCAGGCGAACCACAGGACGAGCAGCCCATTGCCGACGAGCCGGACGCGGGGACCGTGGATCCCGTACCAGGTCGCGATCGGCAGCCACCAGGCCCGGATGGCCGCCAGCGCTGGGTTCGTGGCGGACGGCGTCATGACCGGACGGGCACCTAGCCGCCGACCCCTGCGTGCCGCCTGAGGATCCGAGTCAATCCAGGCTCGAATCTCGCCAGACCTTCCGTCGTCTCGTGGGCCTCGACTTTCTGAACGAAGGATCGTGCGACCACGAGGGCGAACAGCACGCCTTCCGCCACGGCGAGCGCCGAGAAGCCTGCTCGTTCGGAGGTTGCGAGCTCGCGAAGTCGAGTGGCAGCGTCCGCTACGTCGACCTCAGCCACGAAGACCGTGAGTCGTTGGCTGGCATGCGTCGGACTTGCGGCAGGCCGAAGCCGCGCCGAGACCGCCGCTCCGGCTCTGACCGAGCCGAGGGCACGGTCAACACGCTTCGAGTCGCTCGCGTCGAGCCAGTAGCGCGGGAGCTCCGTCGCGATCTCGGGCTCCATGGGCTGGTACGAGTCCCGTTCGAGCAGAGCTGCAACGTCCACCACCACGAATTTGAGATCGATGGTCGGCTCGTAGGGGGCGAACCCCCATCGGATCAGGCCCACCCCCTCGTCGGTGACAAGCTCGTCGTAGCCCCAGGCGTCGCGGAGGTCAACGTCCTCCGGCCGTCTGGCCGCGAACCCATCGATGAGGTGGGCCGTTTCGGGCTCCGAATGCGACGCGGCCTCGGCAAAGACCGCGCTTGGCTGGACCTCCAACCGAACCGCCACGTGGTGGAGGAGGCTGAGCGCCACGAGGATGTCGCGCTGATCCGTGCGACTCGCCTCGATCAACGCGATGGCGTCGAGACCCAGGGCGAGGCGATCGAGACTCGGTCCACGCAGCGCGAAGACCGCCTCCCGCTTGCTGAACGCGAGCAAGGTGTAAAGCCCGTCCATGTCGATCGACCGTCGCATCGCCGAGCGGCTCGAAGGATCGGCAGCTCGAAAGGCCTCGACGAGGGCGGCCAGTTCGGAGTCGAGTTGAACGGGCCGCGGATCGACCAGCGAAGACTCGCCTCGCCAGAAGTCGTACGTGCCCTTCGGCATCGGTGAATCTGTGAGATCGGCCATCTCCAGGCGACGATCCTCCGCAGCGATCGCCTGGGCCATCTCCTGGCCGAGGATGTACGGGGCTCGCCTGCTCCTTCGGATCGGACTCATCGACTCCACGGTAGCGGTGACAGCCGCGTCATTGTCTCCCCGGCGGCGGTTGCCCACGAGCCTGGTCGAGATCTCCATCGCCAGCGCGGGTTCGAGCCGTCGGCGCGCTACCCTACGAGGCATGAAAGGCGATCGAGTCGAAGCCGTCGTCGACACCGGTCAGGGCGTCCAGACCTTCGACATCGTGGCGACCCGTGCGGGACGGCGGATCGAGGTGATCACCAGTCGCGGTGTGGTCGAAGTCCGCGAGGTCACCCGGACCGGTGTACCGGTCCGGACGGGGCGGTTCATGACGTCGCGTCTCATCGCCCTCGTCGAGCACCCGGCCGGCGACACGAAGGGACGCGTGGAGGTCTCGACCCGCCATCGGCTCGCCACCGAGGGCTGACCTCACCGGCGCGTGATGCGCTACGCTCGACCATGAGATGGCCCCATCGATCGACCCGGACAGCATCCATCCCGAGATCCCGCCCAGCGGGCCGGGCTGTGTCGAATGCCTGGCCACCGACGGCTGGTGGTTCCATCTGCGGCGCTGCGCGCAGTGCGGCCATGTCGGCTGCTGCGACTCGTCGCCCTCGCAGCATGCGAGCCGCCATGCGTCCGAGGTGGGCCACCCGATCGTGCAGACCTACGAGCCCGACGAGGACTGGTTCTGGGACTACCCGCTGGAGCAGCTCCTCGAAGGGCCGGTGCTCGCGCCGCCGCAGCACCACCCGCTCGAGCAACCCGTGCCAGGGCCGGCGGGCCGGGTGCCACCCTACTGGCAGCGAGAGCTCCACTAGCGGGCAGCGCAGTTCCGTTGCGGCGGCGAACCTTCACGACCTGCGGCGGCTCGTCCGCCAGGCGACGGGGACTACTCTTGCCCGGTAGAAGGAGTCCCCCGTGGCCGAAGAAGAGCTCGAACGTCTGATCCGGAAGATGAACCTGGCCCTGACCTCATTGAGCGATGCGCGGCTGAAGCCCGCCGCCGATGATGCCAACGAGGCGATGCGCACCGCCGTGAGTGACGCGTATCGGGCGTATGAGGTCGCCGACAACGCGATCCGCGACTACGTCTTTCGCCTGGTCGGCCATCGCCACTGACCCGACACTCGGTGGCCCCCGCCAGGCGACCGCCACATGGACGCTCAGGCGCCGTCCGGATGATTGGGCGGCTCGGGCTCGACGATCGGCGGGAGTGGTGGCGAGCCCGTGATCAATCGCGATCCTCGGCCAAAGGTGAGGAAGCTCCAAGCCCAGCGCACGATGACGACGATCCGGTTCGTGAACCCGATCAGGTAGAAGATGTGGATCCCGAGCCAGAGCAGCCAGGCCGGGAGCCCGCTCTGCCGGCCGAACGGGCCGAGCCAGCCGATGTTCGTGACACCGGCGAGCCGGCCGATCACCGCGACGTCTCCCTTGTCCTTGTAACGGAACGGCGGGTTCGACTCGCCCGCCAGGCGTCGGCCGATCGCGGCCGCGACGTACGAGCCGGACTGGATCGCGCCTCTGAGCGACGCCCGGAACCGGCCGGCCGGGCTTCCACGGCTGGACGGCCGCGTCGCCGATGACGAAGACCTCGGGATGACCGGGGACCGACAGATCGGGACCGACGACGACGCGGCCGACCCGGTCCATCTCTGCGCCCAGCGCCGTGCCGACCGACTGGACGAAGCTCGATGCCCGCACGCCGGCCGCCCACAGCGTGGTCCGGGTCGGGATCCGCTCCTCGGCCCCACCGGAGTCGACGAGGACGCAGCGGTCATCCACGTGGGTGACCCGGGTCTTCGTCCTGACCTTGACCCCAAGCCGTTCGAGCTGGCGCGCGGCCGAGCGGGAACCGCCCGGCGGGTAGGTCGGCAGGATCCGGTCCATCGCCTCGACGAGGAGGATCCGCGCGTCGCCCGGATCGATCGACCGGAAGTCGCGCCGGAGCGTGTCGTGGGCGATCTCGCCGAGCGCCCCGGCCAGCTCCACGCCGGTCGGTCCCCCGCCGACGACCACGAACGTCATCCACTCGGCCCGCCGTTCGGCGTCGTGCTCGCGCTCGGCTGCCTCGAACGCGATGAGGATCCGGCGCCGGACCTCGGTCGCGTCGTCGATCGACTTGAGGCCAGGCGCGAAGGCGACCCAGTCGTCGTGATCGAAGTACGAGAACCGCACGCCCGACGCGACGACCAGCGTGTCGTACGGGATCGGGCCGCCATCCGAGAGAAGGACCTCGCGACGCTCCGGGTCGATCCCGGTCGCTTCGCCGAGCAGCACCGTGGTGTTCCGGTTGCGGCGCAGGATCGAGCGCAACGGCTGGGCGATGTCGCCGGGGGCCAGGGCGCCGGTGGCGACCTGGTAGAGCATCGGTTGGAACAGGTGGTAGTTGCGCCGATCGACCAGCGTCAGGCTCACGCGTGGCTCGCGACCGAGCCGGCGAGCGGCGTACAGCCCGCCGAACCCGCCACCGACCATCACGACCCGGAGCGCGACCATGCCCTCTTCTAGCCGATGGCGCCGACCGCGGTCAAGCGGGAGTCGACGGCGTCGCGCCGGCTAGCGGGGCTCGAACACCATGTGGGGGCCGCCGCCGATCGATGGATCGACCGGGCGGCGGCCCGATGAGCCCTGGTGGCCTCTTCGCCGGCGAGGGCCGGACGGTGGGGACGGGCCCTCGCGGGCCGCTCGGCATCCCGGAGGGCGGCAGGGACACCGTCCTCCCGGATCGAGCGCGGCCGGCGTGGTTCCGCACGCAGCCTCGGACTCGGGCCTAGCCTACGCCGTACCGGGTCGCCAGACCAGCCCGGATGCGACCCCTCGACGCCCGTCGGCCGCGCCGGCCGAGCAACGTTGTGTCATGGGCCGATGGGACCACTTGAATCGGCCGACCCGCGCGGCTATGCTCGGCCACCCATCGGCCGACCGGGATCGACCGTGTGGACCGCAAAGGATCGGGTCCTGCCCTTGCCCGCTCGCTCCACGTCCCCCGTCTCGTTCGGTGTGGCCGACGCCCCTCAGGCCGAGCTCCTCGCCACCGTTCCGCAGACGGCGATGCCCGCGACACCTGCCGCCGCACAGCTCGCCCTCGGGCTGCCCGGACTCGCCCCGACCGAGCTGCCGGGTCTGCCGATCGCGCCCGAGTGGAAGGACCAGCAGCGGCTGTGGGGTCACCGGCTCCATCCGATGTGCTCGTACCTGGCGAGCTTCCCGGCGGCCCTGTCCCATGCCTTCATCGCCCGCTACTCGCGACCGGGCGACGTCGTCCTCGACCCGTTCAGCGGCCGCGGCACGACGCCGCTCCAGGCCTGCGCCGAAGGTCGGATCGGGGTCGGCAACGACCTGAACCCGTTCGCCCACCTGTTGACGGCGTCGAAGGTCGAACCGGCGTCCGAGGCGGAGACGCGGACCCGCCTCACGAGCCTGCGGCTGGCCTGGGCCGGCGACGCCGACGCCTGGTACACACTGGCGCTGCGCGTCCTCGGCAGTCCTGGCGAGGGCGGGACCCGGATCCCGGCCGCCGGCAGCGGCCTCCGGCCGGGTGACCCGGGCGCGGCCGCCGAGCCGGTCCCGGTCGAGGTCGCCCTGAGCTTCCATCCGCGGACGTTCGCCCAGCTCCTATTCGTGCGGTCGGCGCTCCGACTCGACGACCGCGTGGATCGGTTCCTGGCCGCCGCCATCACCGGGATCCTCCACGGCAAGAGCGCGTCCTACCTCTCGGAGGTCATGCCGAACACGTTCAGCATGGCCCCGCGTTACGTCCGCGACTTCGTGGCTCGGACCGACTTCCGGTCACCTGACCGCGACGTGTTCGCCGGGCTCGACGCCAAGCTCGGCCGGCTCCATCGCGAGCCGCTCCCCCCGGTCCGCGGGATCGCCCTGCTCGGCGACGCCCGCGATGCCGGCGCCCGGTTCCAGGCCACGCTCCGCGAACGCGGCCTGCCCGACCAGGCGCGGCTCGTCGTCACCTCGCCGCCGTACCTGCGGGTCGTCAAGTACGGCTACTACAACTGGCTCCGGACCTGGTTCCTCGGCTTCGACGCAGCGGCGATCGACGCCGCGCTCGACGACGCCCACCACAAGACGCCGTACCTGCGCTTCCTCGCCGAATCGCTCGAGGGGCTCCGACCGGCCCTGGCCGATGACGCGGTCGTGGTCCTCGTCATCGGCGACGTCGAGGCCGACCGCGGTCGACGCATCACGCATGGCATCGGCCTGGCCGAGGCGGTCTGGGAGTCGGCGGCCGCACCGGCCGGCTACCGTCTCGCCGGCATCGCCCTCGACGACGTCCATGCCGGGCGCAAGATGACGAAGCTGTGGGGCGACGAGGCGGGCCGCGCGACGAAGCTCGACCGGATCCTCATCCTCGGCGCCTCGGAGGCGGGTCGCCGGCGGGCCGTCAACGGGGCCGCCCTGCCGGTCGACTGGGACTGGCCGCCGCGCCGCCTGCGGGCTGTCTGACCCCTCAGCCGGAGCCGCCCGCCTCGGCGGGGACCGGCTGACCCCTCGGCCCAGGCCGCCCGCGCTCGGCCACGCGCTCCGTGTAGGATTCCGGCCATGCAGGAGATGTACGACCCGGGCGAGCTCGCGGCGATGGATCCGCTGGTCCTCATGAAGAACCTGGACCACGTCCGGATGACGAGCCGCCGGCTGAGCTACATCCTCCAGCAGCAGGTCCACCTGTACGCCCCGGAAGCGAACCAGTTGCGCGACCAGATCGACCGCTACGTCGAGGCGGAACGCCAGATCGAGAGCGAGATGGCGCGCCGCCGCATCCGCGCCTAGCTCACATCGCCGGCGCCGAGCGGCTGCGGCTGACCGCCCCACGGACAGAGCAAGACCCCCGACCGTTCGGTCGGGGGTCTCGGATGAGTCCGGTCGTCGCCGCACCTTCGGCGACTCGATCAGCTCGCGCCAGCGGCGCTCCTGATCATCGAGGGGGCCAGGGCTGGCCGGGACGGCGTGGACGCCGGGGACGCGACGGGGTCGAGGGCGCCGGGCTCGGCGCTCGCCAGGATCGGGACGTCGATCGCCGGTTCGTCGGGGATCGGCTGGACCACGATCGGGACGTCGATGACGGTCTCGGTCGGTGTCGCGGCGACGATCGTCACCGCTCCATCAGCTCCGACCGGGATCTCGGCGACGCGTGCCGCCGAACGCCCGCTGCGGCTGCGCCGGTCACCCTCCTCGACCGCCACCTGCTCCGCGATCCGGGCCAGCTCGAGCGTCTGGTGAAGGCTGAACCCGATGCCGTGTTCCTCGAGCTCGGCGAAGCGCCAGCCACGGTACAAGCCACGTCCCGCGACGGCGCACATCTCGTCGTAGAGCTCCGGCCAGCCGACCCTCCGACGCCGGTAGCAGAAACGGACGAAATCGATCGCGTCCGATGACAGGCTCGGCGCCTCATTGGGTCTGCTGGAATCCATACGATACGGTCCCTCCTCTCTGGGCTCCAGGGCGCGCTCGACCGCGGAAGCGGGCGGTCCGACCGCGTTGTACGGGGTCCCGGCGACCCTTCTCCCGGAGGGTCCGACGCCGTTGCCCGTCATGGTAGGAGCCCCCGTCGGTCGGCGGTAGGGGGTTTGTCCACCAACTCGTCCACCAACTTATCCACACGAACGGGCGTTCGACGGACAGGCGTTCGGAACCACGCTCGCCGGGCGGCGCGGACGGCGTCGCGGCCGGCGACGCGACGCGCCATCAGGCCCGCCGCCTGACTCCGAGACCCGGCTCCGGCGATAGCGTCCAGCGGCACTCGGCATCGAGCTCGAGACCCTCGAACGGGTCGGCGGCGAGCAGCAGGTTCCCGTCGAGGTCGACCCAGTCGGCGAGCGAGGCGACGGCGGCCGACGCGGCGATCCCGACCGAGGTCTCCTCCATGCAGCCGAGGAACGTCCGGAAGCCGAGCTCGTGAGCGCGGGCGAGCATCCGGGCGGCCGGTCCGACGCCGCCGCACTTGGCCAGTTTGACGTTGACCCCGGCGACGACCCCGACCAGACCGTCGAGGTCGTCGATCGTGACGGCGCTCTCGTCGGCGACGATCGGCAACGGCGACTCCGCCTGGAGCGCCGCCATGTCGTCGAGCCGGCGGGCCGGGAACGGCTGCTCGACGAGCTCCACGCCGAGCCTGACGAGGTCGGGTAGCAGGGCGCGCGCCTCGTCGAGGGACCAGCCGGTGTTCGCGTCGACCCGGATCGGCCCGTCGTAGACGCCGCGGACCGCGGCGAGCGTCTCGAGATCCGCGCTGCCGCCGAGCTTGATCTTCAACGCCGGGAAGCGGGCCGCCCGGCTCGCCCGCCCGGCCACGACCGACGGCGTGTCGATCCCGATCGTGAAGTCCGTCGGCGGGATCTCGGCGGATAGCCCAAGGACCTCGTAGACGGGGATCCCGAAGCGCTTCCCGACGAGGTCGTGGAGGGCGATGTCGAGCGCGCACTTCGCCGCGCCGTGATGATGGATCGCGTCGTCCATGGCCTGGGCCGTGTCGACCAGCGCGGCGCGCGCGTCGTCGAGGTCGGTCGTCGGTCCGGCCAGCCGCTCCTCGTACGGTTCGACGGCCGCCAGGAGCCGCGGCAGGACGGCGGTCATCGTCGCCTCGGTCTCGCCGTAGTAGGTGTCGGGATAGCCCTCCCCCACCGCGGCGACCCCGGGTGCGACGCCGGACTTGAGGTCGACGATCACCGAGGTCATCCCGTCCGATTCGACCGGGTCGAGGGTCCGGGCGATGCGGAATGGGTCGCGGAAGGCGATCCGGTGGACCTCGTGGGTCAGCGTGAGCTTCATGTCGAGCCCTCCAGCGCAGAGCGGATCGCCGCGAACAACCGGGTCCCACCGAACCGGAACGGATCGTCGGTCGGCAGGCCGGTCAGCTCGGCCGTCTCGACGATCGCCCGGCGGGCCGCCGCCTCGTCGGGGAGCAGGGACGTGTTGAGCGCCACGGCGACGACCCGCGACGGCGCCACCAGACCGGCGACCTGCTCGTGGAGCCGGATGAACTCCGGCAGGGCGGCGATCGGGAAGCTTCGGCCTGGCAGGTGATCGAAGTCGTGCTCGACGAGGCCCGGCTTGTGGACCATGACCATCGCCTCGGGCGTCGCACCGTGGATGAGCCCGAGCGTCACGCTCGAGTAGGCCGGATGGTCGAGCGACCCCTGGCCCTCCACGAAGACCCAGTCGCCGAGCGCCTCGCCCTGCTCGACGAGCCATTCGGTGGTCCCCTGGAGGAAATCGGCGATCAGCCGATCGACGGCCACGCCCCAGCCCTCGATCATCATCCCGGTCTGCCCGGTCGGCACGAACGCAGCCTGCAAGCCGGCCTGCTGGGCGGCGCGCCGGAGCTCGAGCGCGACCGACATCTTGCCGATCGCGCAGTCCGTGGCGACGGTGAGGATCACGTGCTTGCCCGGGTCATGGGCCCGGCCGACCGCGGTCTCCATCCGGTCCGGCGGCCGCCGGTAGTCGACGATCCGGGCGCCAGACGCAGCCGCGGCCGCCGCGAACTCCGGGTCGTCGCCGATGAACGTGTGGAGACCGCTCAGGACGTCGAGCCCGGCCTGGAGCGCCTCGAGGATCACCGGACGCCAGTCCGACGGGAGCTTGCCGCCGGTCGGGGCGATCCCGATGAGCAGGGCGGTCGGCAGGAGGTCGAGTGCCTCTTCGAGCGTCGCGACAGCCGGCACGTCGAAGCGCGGATCCGGTCCGACGATGTCCGAGGCGCGTCGTCCGGCGATCGTCGAGTCGAGCAGGGCGACGACCGTGTCCGATCCGTAGCGCATGACCCCGAGCGCGGTCTTCGCGTTGTGGACCTGGAACTGACCCTCGGTCAGGATGACCAGCCGGCGCTCAGGCGACGGGCGCATCGGACCTCCTCGAGCCGATCGACGGGCTGACTGCCGACAGCATGACCGCTGCCGTCGGGCCGTGCTGCGCGGTCCCCGCCACGACGCCGTCAGGTCAGGCTGGGACGGCCTGTTCGAGGTCGAGCCGGCGCAGGCTCGGGACGACGACCGCCACGAGCCCGACGACACCGAGGGTCAGGATCCCGCCCGCGACGACGGTCGGGACCGCCCCGAACAGCCGGGCCGCGACCCCGCTCTCGAACGCGCCGAGCTCGTTCGACGCGCCGATGAAGACCCAGTTGACCGACGCGACCCGAGCCCGGATCGCCTCGGGCGAGAGGACCCGCAGGATCGTCATCCGGATCACCATGCTCAATCCGTCGGTGACCCCGCTCACCACGAGGGCGAGCAGCGACACGATGAACGTGGTCGACAGCCCGAACACGATCATGCTCAGTCCGAACCCCGCGACCGCGCCGAGCAGCGTCGCGCCGGCGTGGCGGTTCGGCGGGCGGCGGGTCGCGACGAGCATCACCGCCAGCGCACCGATCGACGGGGCCGTGCGCAGCAGCCCGAGACCGACCGGACCGACGAAGAGGACGTCCGCCGCGTAGACCGGGAGGAGGGCGATCGCACCGCCGAAGAACACGGCGAACAGGTCGAGCGCCATCGAGCCGAGCAGCGGCGGCGTCCGCATCACGAAGCTGATCCCGCCGAGGAGCGAGGTGACGAAGCTCTCGCCGACCGTCGGGACGGGCATCGGCTTGCGCGGGATGAGCGCGAGGCAGATGGTCGAGACCGCCAGGAGGATGCCGATCGTGAGGTAGGTCCCGGCGATCCCGACGAGGGCGACCGCGAGGCCACCGAACGCCGGTCCGGCGATCGCCCCGGTCTGCGACATCGCGCTCGTCCACGATGCGCCCCGGGCGGCCTCCTCGAACGGGATGACCTGGGCCTCGAACGCGGTGAGCGCCGGCCGCTCGAAGCCACTCGCGATGCCGGTCACGAAGACGACCACGAGGATCCCGATCAGCGTCAGGCGCTCGGTCGCCGACAGGGCCGCGAGCAACCCGACGGCGACGGTCAACCCTGCGCTCGTGATCAGCACGATCGACCGCCGGTCCCGCCGGTCGGCCACGTAGCCGCCGAAGATGACCAGCGACAGGGCGGGGATCGCCTCGACGAGCCCCAGGATCCCGAGCGACAGCGGGTCCCCGGTGAGCTGGTAGGTCTGGAACGCCACGACGGTGGCCAGGGCGCTGACTGCCAGGGCGTTGGTCAGGCGCGCCCCGAGCAGGGCGCGGAACTCGCCGCGGCGCAGGAGCGGTGTCCCGGCCGGGATGCCGGCGCCGGCGATCACGCTGACACCAGACCGGGTTCGTCGCGGGGCACGCGGGCGCCGGACAGGCGGGCTCCGGAGAGGCGGACGACCGGATCGGGTCCGCGGGTCGGGCTGGTACCGCATACCGGATTCGAACCGGTGATCTCCGCCTTGAGAGGGCGGTGTCCTGGGCCTCTAGACGAATGCGGCGCCGCAGGCCGGACCGACGTGTAGCACGTCGGGGCCGGCCGGGATGATACCAGCGACCGCGCGGCCCGGGCAAACCCCGCAGCGACCGCGACGCCCATCGTCGCGCTCCGCCGGCGACCTACAGCCGGTGCGTCTCGAGGAACACCCGGATCGCGTCGGCGACCTGCAGGTAGCTCTCCTCGCCGACGACCAGGCCGTAATGGGAGTGCGCTCCGAACGGCTCGTACGGTGCGTCGAGCCAGGTCGCGAGCCGCTCGCTGTCCGGCTCCGGGACCTGTCGATCGAGACCTGCGCCGATGACGAGCTTGGGGATGCTCGCGACCGCTCGCCGGTCGATCGGGACACCGGCGATCATCTGACGCCGGGCGGCCCCCGCCTCATGGGGCTTCTGGCCGAGCAGGTGCTGGATGCGGAGGACGTCGGCGAGCGACAGGTCCCGGTTCTCACGTTGCAGCTTCTCGGGCAGCGTCTCCCAGCCGATGACCGACTTGCCGTAGGCCTCCGGGATCTCGCGCAGCTCGTGCGACCGGGCGGGCGGGCGGAGGTCGCGCGGGAGCTCGGCTGATAGCAGGACGAGCGCCCCGATCTCGTGTCGCTCCGCGGCCTTCAGCGCGAGCAGGCCGCCCATCCCGTGGCCGACGACGACCACGGTCGGGCCGAACCGCTCGATCGCCGCGACGACGTCGTCGGTGTAGGTGTCGAACGACAGCGTCGCCGGGTCGGCCGTCATCGACCAGAAGTGGTTGCGCAGGTTGAGCGCGTGACCCTCCCAGCCGCGCCCGGCGAAGTAGCCGAGATAGCGCTCCCACAGCCACGAACCGCTCAGCTCGCCGTGGAGGAACAGCAGGGGCCGGCGACGCGATCGCCGCTCCGGCAACCACGACTCGATGTACAGGCCGCGGTCCGGGAGCTCGATCTCGTCCTTGCGGACAGGGCGACCCGCGGGCGGATGGGGGGTGGGTCGAGCGGAGAGGCGGAGGGGGGAATCCGCCTCTCCGCTCGAACCCGGAGGGACGTCCGGGATCACGTCGGGCATGCTACACCTCGCCTCAGGTCTCGGGTCGGATCGCCCGGCAGGTCGACGCGTCGATCCATCCGGCTCACCATTCGTGGGGGTTGATGACCAGGCCGGTCACCGGCTTCGGGAAGAAGTAGGTCGACTTCTGGGGCATGACCTCGCCGGCCGCCGCGACCGCGGCGATCTCGTCGACCCGCGTCGGCTCGAGCAGGAACGCGGCGTCCGCACCGCCCTCGGCGCGGTCGACCCAGCCGATCGCCTCGGCGGCCGACTTCGTGTAGACGACGCGCTCCCCCGCCGCGATGACGGTGGCATCCATCCCAGCCAGCCGCTCGAGCGCGGTCTGGAGCAGCGTGACGTCGAGGTTCCGCAGGGCCGGGCTGCCGGCCGGCAGCCACGGCTCGAATGCGGGTCGGCGAGCAGTGAGGATCGCGCCGCCCGACCGGGTCCAGAGCCCGATCCGACCGCGCCCGCCGGCGTCGAGTGCAGCAGGCTCGAAGGCGGCCTCGAGGACAGCTGCCCGGTCCACTCGCTCGAGGGCGAACAGCTCATCGAGGCCAGCCCACAGGGCGGCGACGCCGTCGGTGCCGAGTCCGTTGACGACCCGGTGGGTCGGCAGCACCGTCAGCTGGCCCGTCGAGGTCTCGAGGAACAGCATCAGGACGTAGTCGAAGGCCGGGTCCTCCTCGCACGCCCGGCTCATCCGGCGCTCGTCGCGATAGCGCAGCGCGGTCTCATAGCGGTGATGCCCGTCGGCGATCGTCACGGGCTCGGCCGAGGCCGCGGCGAGGAGTCGCTCGACCGAACCGTCGACGCCGTCCTGGACCCCGCCGTCGGCGGGGACGACCCAGAGCCGATGCCGCACTCCGTCGTCGTCGACGAGATCGACCGCCGGCGGACCCGCCGCGATCGCGGCCAGGACGGGCTCCGAGCCGCCGGCGGGATCCGTGTACAGGCCGACGACCGGGCTGAAGTTCGCACCCGTGGCCCGGAGCAGCTTGTAACGGTCTTCCTTCGGCCCCGACATCGTGCGCTCGTGCGGCAACACCCCAGCGCCCGGCCCGAACGGCTCGAGCCGCAGCCGCCCGAAGAACCCGCGCTGGACTCGCTCCACGTCCGAGCCTGGCCGTCGATAGGTCTGCTCGTAGGCGTACAGACTCGGGCGGGGATCCTTGCGGAACGAGCCATCGGAGCGCCACGCCGCGAACGTCCGTGCCGCGCGCCGGTAGCGGTCGTCGGGCTCGTCGCCGAGCTCGTCGGTCGGCAGGTCGAGGCGGACGACGTTGTGCGGATCGCGCGCAAGGAGGACGCGCTGTGTCGCGGGCGAGATGACGTCGTAGGGCGGGCTGACCACCGCGGCCAGGTCGCCGACCGCATCCGGCTCGAACCGGAGGCCGCGGAAGGGTCGGATCTCGGGCACGGTCCTCCTCGGGTCCTGATCGACGGGAGGTCAATCGTACGACACGGACCGGCCGACCGGCGACCGGGGTCCGGGGCGCACCGGCGAGCCAGGTCTGGAGGCCGGCCGGCGCCGGGTTCGTGACCCTACGTCCGGCCCCGTGGCGGCAGATCCTCGATCTCGCCGTACTCGAGCCCTTGGTCGGAAGCCGGCCCCCGGCGAGCGGCGGCGCGGTCATCGCGCGGGGCTCGATCGGGCTGCCATGGCTCGGCCGGCGATGGGTCGGTTGCGCCGACGGGCGTACCCGAGCGACGACGGACGAACGCGGGGAGACCGAACGTCGTCGCGGCGGCGCCGAGGAGGACGGCGACGATGACCAGCGCCTGGAACGGCAGCTGTCGATAGTCGAAGCCGCCCACGGCACTGATCGTCCGCCACGACGGGTTCCCGGCGGCGTCGACGGCCTCGAACTCGAGGTCCTGGGGCCACGGTGCGAGCGGCGTCTCGAATGCGAACCGCCCGTCCGACCCGACCGGGACGAACGGGCCGGTGCCGAGTCGGATCCTCGCGCCGGGCTCCGCGGTTCCGGCCAGGCGAGCGCTGAGCGGCCACGGGAGCGAGAACAGCGGCGGTTCGACACTCACCTTCGGGCCGAGGAGGTCCTGCAGCACCCGGGCGTGGGTGACGGCCGACGGGCGACCGAACCCGTCCAGGGTGAGCACATCCACGAGCCACGCCTTCGCGCCCGGCGGCAGCGGGGCGGCGACCGACAGCGCCCGACCGGGCGACTCGGTCACCGTCGGGGCGACGATCGCGCCTTCTCCGACCGATCCGCTCGGCGCTGTGAGCAGGTAGCCATAGGGATCCCCGGCGGGAGACTCACTCGGCGGTTCGCCGGCGGGGGACGCGCTCGGCGCCGCCGGATCGTCCGGCTCCGTCGGCACGACGCGGACGAACAGGCGATCGCCCGGGAGGCTGGCGATGGCGACCTCGGGGAGCGCGGCCGGGGTCGGGACGTCGGCGATCCCGACGTTCAGCGCGCCGCCGCGACCGGTCCCGGACAGGGCGCCGGCATCGACGACCTGCAGGCTGAAGGCGCGGGAAGGAGCGCTTCGCCAGCCACCCGTCTGGCTCGCAGCCGCCGCCTCGGGCCAGGGTGTCGCGAGCCCGCCGTCCGGCGGCGCCCAGCCGAGTCCGGCGGCGACCAGGAGGTGACGTGCGCCGGCCTCGCCGTAGGCGGCGATCGGGACGGTCTGAAGCCAGGCTGGGCCGGGTTCGGCGGTCCATTCCTCGTCGGCACCTGGGCAACGGCGCAGCGTCGCGCCCGGCACGAGGATCGCGACACAGCCCGACCCGTCGACGTCGCCGACCCAGACCGGGACCGGAGTGGCCACGCCACCAGCGGCGTCGGTCCCCGCTGCGGTCGCGGGGTCGAGCTCGATGCCGGCGAGACCGCGATCCGCGACCTCGGCGCCGGGCCGGATCCGGCCGATCGCGACGAGATCGATCGCAAGCGGACCGTCCGGCGAGGTCCGCTCGAGGACGAGCCGTGGCCGATCGCGCGGATCGACGATCGCGAGCGGGACCGTGGCCGGTTGGATCGGCTCGACACGCCAGCCGTGGCCGGGGTCGAGGACGAACGTGCCGGCGTCGCTGCGCACGATCGGCTCGTCCACCCCATCCCGATCCAGATCGGCGACGAACGGCACGAGCGGCCCACTGGATGCGCCAAGGGGACCGAGCCTCCCGGCGCCGACCGACCGGAGGGCACCCGACGCCGGGTCGACGACGACGACCCCACGCGAGTCGGGGTCGCCTGTCCCACAGTCCGGCGCGTCGTAGCCGACGATGCTCTGAGCCTTGGTCCGGCCGAACCGTCCGACGGCCGCTCCACCGAGCCCGGCACCATCGAGATCGCGCTCGCTCCGGACCGCGAGCGTCCGTCCATCGAGGACGGTCAACCGGATCCCGGGGCAGATCAGCGGCGTCGTCCTGAGGGCGCTCGTGAGCACCAGCTCATGGGTCCCATCGCCATCGACGTCGACCGGACCGGCCCGCACGGCGGCCTTCGTCTCGAGCATGGGACCGGTACCGAGAAGTGTAGGACCCGCCGGGTCGATGAGGTTGATCGAGGTCCGACCCGACGACCCGGAGTCGGTCGCCACGAGCGCATACAAGCCGTCCAGGGCCACGAGACGAGCCGGGCCTGGCGCGGACAGACCGGTCGGAACCGAGAGCGAGCCGACGCGTCGCCAGCCGGGGCCCTGGGCCTCCAGGAGCTCGATCTCGACCGTCCCGGGGAGGACAGGGTCCGCGGCCCGGACCGCCAGGGCCCGCGGCGCCGGCTCCGAGCCTGGAGCGGTCGCAGGCTGCCCGACCAGGGCGACATCGACCCACGGGCCGAGGAGCGGGTCGTCCGTCCTGACGCCGACTGGGTCCACGCCGGCGGCCGGGCTGGCTTGCCCTCCTGCAAGCATCGCCGCCAGGAGCATCGCGGCCGCGATCGGGGCGGCGGCTCGCCACGGTGAGCGCGGTCGCGGGTCGTCCATCCCGGGTCGTGGACCTCCTCGGGCGCATCCTACTCGCGGCCGGTCTCGCGACGGTCGGCGCCGACCGGTGCTAGCCTCCGTCCGTGCCCCGATCCCGACCGCGGCCCGCGGTCCCGCTGCGCCTCGTGCTGTGCCTCGCGATGTGCCTGACCGCCGTCGCCTGCGCCCGTCCGGCGACGCTCCCGTCGCCGACGCCGTCGGACTTCGCCGGGATCGTCGAGCACATGGCCAAGACCGGCGTCGCGGTGGCCGGCGTCGTCTCGGGTGACGCGGGCTGTCCCGATGCGACCCTCGCGCCGACGGCGATCGCGTTCGATGCCCACGGCCTCGACCAGCCCGACCCCGTCCGGATCCGCGTCTACATCTTCCGGAACCGCGCTGCCTGGGAGCGGCTGTCGGGCTCGGTCGCGACCTGTGCGAAGTCGTACGTGACGGATCCGTCCACGTACGAATCCCTGGCGCCGTCGCCGTTCGTCGTGTCGGGCCAGGGGCCCTGGCCGCCCAGGTTCGCGGCCGCGCTCAAGGACGCGTTCACCGCCGCGGCCGGCGACGGCGACTGACCCAGACGACCGACGCTTCGACTGACCCGACGGTCCTGGGCGAGGGCCCGTCCCTCCGTCCCATCACGACCGGGACCACCGAGCCAGGGCCGGAGCCGGCCCGCATGGCGACGATCGGTCCATGCACGCACGATCCGTCCGGTCGCTGTCGGGACGCCCCTCGATCGCGCTCCGGGCCGTCCTCCTGGTCCTCGTCCTGGGCACGGTCGCACCGCCGATCGCGCTCGGGACGCGCAGCGGGGCCCTCGCGCCGATCGATGCGGCGGTCGCCCCCGGCCTCAGGGCCGACCTCGCGTCGGCGACGGTCGCGACCGCCCCGGATCTCGACCGGCCGAGCTCGTCTGGCCGAGGTCGGAGCGGCGGCCCTGCGACGCATGGGCCCGAAGGTCAGCGCGGGCCACGCGAAGGTCGGTGGCTCGTACACGGGCCGCAACCACGTCTGGAGCCAGGCCCTCGGGCTGAACCGGTCCGTGGCGTGGTTCTCGTGCTCGCGGAGCGAGCCGCCCGGGATGGCCGTCTACCGCTGGGGCTGCGCCGGCGCCAACAACGTCTACCTGTTCGCCCACGCGGGGGGAGCCTTCCAGCGCCTCCACGATCTCTACGTCCGGGGTGCGCTACGGCGTGGGCTGACCGTCACCTACGCCGATGCGAACGGGAAGGTCGCGACCTACGCGGTCGCCTGGTGGAAGGTCGTCCTGCCGACCAACGGCGACTTCGCCTTCGCCGCCCAGTCCCGGCCGTCGATGACCCTCCAGACGTGCGTCGGCGCGAACGACCGCTATCGGCTGGTGGTCCGGCTCTATCGGACCCACTGAACCGCCGACGGGCGCGACGGCAGCGCCGAGAGCCGGGACGGCGCCCTAGACCACCCGGAGCCCGAGGATGCGCCGGGCGATGACGAGGCGCTGGATCTGGCTCGTGCCCTCGCCGAGCTCGGTCAGCTTCGCGTCGCGCAGGTAGCGCTCGACCTTGTACTCCTCGACGTAGCCGTAGCCGCCATGGACCTGGATCGCCGCGTTCGTGACGCGTGAGCTGACCTCGGACGCGAACAGCTTCGCCTGGGCCGCCGCGAGGGCGTAGTCGCGAGCCTGGTCCTTGAGCCAGGCCGCCCGCCAGACCATCGCCCGAGCCGCCTCGATCTCGGTCGCCATGTCGGCGATGAGGAACGCCACCCCCTGGAACGTGCCGATCGCGCGTCCGAACTGTTCACGCGTCTGGGCGTACGGGATCGCCGCATCGAGCGCGGCCTGGGCCAGGCCCACGGCCAGCGCGCCGATCGAGATCCGGCCACCGTCCAGGATCCGCAGGAACGTGCGGAAGCCGGTCCCCTGCTCGCCGAGCATCTGGTCGCTCGGGACGCGCACGCCCTGGAAGATCAGCTCGCCGGTCGCCGATGCGTGGAGGCCCATCTTCTCCTCGAGCCGGCCGATCGAGAACCCGGGCGCGTCGGCAGGCACGATGAACGCAGAGATCTCCGGATCGCCCGTGCTCGTCGTCCCGGTCCGGGCGGTGACGATGTACGTCCCGGCCTGGCCCGCGTTGGTGATGAACCGCTTGCCCCCGTCGATGATCCAGGTCCCGCCGTCGGGGCCATCCTCGAATCGGGCCGTCGTCCGGGTCCCGCCGGCATCCGACCCGGCGCCGGGCTCGGTCAGGCCGTAGCCACCCAGCACGCGGCCGGACGCCATCGGTTCGAGGAAGCGCCGCTTCTGGTCGGGGCTCCCGACGAGATGGAGCGGGCCGCAGCCGAGGCTGGTGTGGGCCGCGACGATGAGCCCGAGCGAGCCCCAGACCCGCCCGATCTCCTCGATCGCGATCGCGTACGCCAGGGTGTCGAGGCCGGCACCGCCCTCGTCCTCCGGGATCGGGATCCCGAGCCAGCCCATCTCGCCGAGGCGCCGGACGACGGCGACCGGGAATCGTCGTTCGTGCTCGTGCTCGTCGACCAGCGGGGCGACCTCGGCGAGCATGAACTCGCGCACGGTGTCGCGGAGCAGGACGTGCTCGGGCGCGAGGTCGAGGTCCACGTCGCCAGCGTACAACGCAGTCGGCGGTCCTCGACGCGCGACAGCGCCGGACGGGTGACGATGCTAGCCTTTCGGGCATGACGGGATCCGAGCGCCCCGGTCTGCCGAACATCGCTGTCCAGCGAGCGGCCGACCCGGGCACGAACGGGCACCACCCCTCGCCGACCCTCCGCCGCGACATCGTCGTGCTGCTCCGGCAGCTCGGGCCGTCCTCCCCGGAC
This sequence comes from uncultured Chloroflexia bacterium, assembly GCA_963783135.1. Classification (GTDB taxonomy): domain Bacteria; phylum Chloroflexota; class Limnocylindria; order Limnocylindrales; family CSP1-4; genus Chersky-267. Next base: position 1,041,729 of record CAWAMH010000007.1, read on the forward strand.
CAGCTCGCCGCTCGACTCGGCGCGAGCCGGACCGGCGTCCTCCAGCAGCTCCGGGCGCTCGAGACGGCCCAGCTCGTGGTGCGTCGGACCGAACGCCACGGGGTCGGCCGGCCGCGCCACCTGTACGACGTCACGCCCGACGCCCAGGATCTGTTCCCCAACAATTACGACGGTCTCGCCGCGAGCCTCCTTGCCGCCATCCTTGCCGTCGGCGGCGACGATCTCGTCGAGGAGGTGTTCGCCGCCAGGCGCCGCCAGGCGAGCGGTCGGATGCGCGATCGCCTCGCCGAACGGTTGCCGGCCGACGCCCCGATCGACGATCGCCTCCGGGAGGTCGCGGCCATCCAGGACGAGCAGGGCTATCTCGCCCAGGTCGAGATGGATCCCGATGGCACGATCCGGCTCGTCGAGCACAACTGCGCGATCTTCCAGGTCGCCTCGGACGACGATCGGGCCTGCCAGGCGGAGCTCGAGCTGTTCGGTGAAGTGCTCGGGACCGAGGTCGTCCGCGACTCGCACATCGCGTCCGGGGACCGGTGCTGCAGCTATCGGGTCGTCGACCGGGAGAGCTGACCGGGGCAAGGTCGAGGGCCCCGGCGGGGCCGGCGAGATGGCCGGAGCACCCGGCAACGGCGTTCGTCGTCAGGTCCGATCGTCGCACCACCCTTGCAGGTGCGGCTATGGACGGGAGTCCGCGCGTGCGGCCACAATCGCCGCTGGTGCAGGCTCGCGTGCGCCTGTACCGCTGAACGAACGGCGAGAGGCCGTGAGCGATCGGGGGCGCCATAGAGCTCATGGGATCGAGGCCAGGTCCTGCTGCTGACGTCCGGGCGGCGGACGATCCGTATCAGACGACCGACCGCTCGTCCGACGTGGGCGAGCTCGATCTCGACGTCCACGGCGTCGGCCTGCGGGTCCGCTCCGAGCTCCCCGACGTCACCGACATCGTCGACGCCACGTACGGCGCCTTCCGGGTCGACCGTCACGAGTCGGACCGGGTCGCCGACTTCACGCTCGTCGACCTCGAATCGGGCGGTCCGTGCCTGCTCCTCCTGCCCGATGGCGAGGCGCGCCCGATGGACGACCCCGAGCACGCCACGATCGCGCTCCTCGAAGCGATGGTCGGGGCGGTGGTCGCCGGCCTGTATGACCGCGGGATCCTGGCGGTCCACGCCGGGGCCGCCCAGGGTCCGACTGGCGCCATCGTCGTCGCCGGCCGGAGTGGCCAGGGCAAGTCCACGCTCATCCTCGGGCTCGTCCGGCGCGGTCTGGGGCTGATGTCCGACGAGCTCGCCCTGCTCGATCCCGCCGCCGGTCTGGTCCGACCGTATCCGCGCGCCGTCCACGTCCGGCCGAGCACGATCGCGCTCCTGCCGGAGCTGGCTCCGCTCGAGGCGAGGCCCCGTCACGAGCTCGGCGGCGGCAGCGAATGGTCCGTGTCACCGGCCGAGGTCGCCGGCCTGCTCGGCGGCCGGCTCGGGACCGCAGCACCGCTGGCGGCCGTCATCCTGCTCGATGGCCTGCCGGACGCGGCCGCGGAGCCACGGATCCGGCCCGAGGTCCCCGCCGTCGCCGCACTCGACCTCCTGCGCAGCACGTGGGCTGCCTCGGCGGACTTCGGCTCCACGCTTGCGGCCGTCGGGGGGATGCTCGCCGACGTGCCCTGCCTGCGGCTGTCGATCGGGCGATCCGACCGGACCGTCGACGCCGTGCTCGACCAGCTGGGGATCGCTCATGGCTGAGCCGGTTCGCGATCCGCGCGCGACCGCCCTGCTCGGGCTGTACCGGACCTATCGGGACACGGGGACGACGATCTGGCTCGACACCCGAGGCACGAGCATGCGTCCGCTCGTCGGGCCCGGTGGGCGGATGCTCGTCGAGTTCGGGGCGACATCGAGCCGGATCGGCGACATCGTCGTCTTCGAGCGCGCCGGCGGCATCGTCGCCCATCGCGTCGTCGGCCGGCGCGTCCGCGATGGCCGCGAGCAGCTCCTCGTCAAGGGCGACGCCGAGGCGTACTTCGACCCGCCGATCGGCCACGACGATGTCCTCGGGGTCGTTCGCGGCCTGCAGCGGCCCGGGGCGGCGCCGCTCCTCCTGCGCGGCATCGGTGGCCGGTCGTCGCGCGTCATCGCCGGCGTCTCGCGCTGGACCGGGCGCGGAGCCCGGGTCGCCCACCGGTTCGCGATCCACACCCCAGATCCCATCCGCGGGGCCGCCCTGCGCGCGATCCCGCATCTTGCCCGGGTCCCGACCCGGTTGATCGTGGCACCAATGACCCAGGAACACGGTGCGGGAAGGAGGTGAGTGCACATGGACTACGAGACTCCCGAGATCATCGCCACATACATCGAGGATGAGTTGGTCGCCGAAGCGGCGGTCAGCACCTGTTACTCGACCGACGTCCTCCAGTAGATCGACTCCGGCCAGGCGGCCACAAGTACGCCTGAGCCGAACCACAGGGAGGGACCGCATGGACTACGAGACCCCAGAGATCATCGCGACGTATGTCGAGGATGAGCTCGTGGCCGAAGCGTCGGTCAGCACCTGTTACGTGTCGACCCTGCCCGACTGACGTCGGGCGTCCGGGTCGGACCTCGCCATGCACGTGCGGCGAGGTAGGCCCATAGAGGGAGGTAGTCGATGGACTACGAGACACCGGAGATCCTCGCCAGCTATGACGAGGATGAGCTGGTCGCCGAAGCGGCGGTCAGCACCTGTTACACCTTGACCCCAGTCTAGGGGCCTGAGACTCAGACCGGCCCGGGGCGCCCCCAGCGCGTCGGGCCGGTCGACACCGGAGGGAATCGCGCGTGGACTACGAAGCCCCCGAGATCATCGCGACGTATGTCGAGGATGAGCTCGTCGCCGAAGCATCGGTAAGCACCTTCTATTGCATCAAGCTCCCGACCTAGCGGTAACCCCGATCAGGATCGCCCCGGCGGAGGGCCTCAGGGCTCGCCGCCGGGGCGTTCCATGTCCGGACCCAACCCGACCCTTCCGGACCCCACCGGTCGGCACGACGAGCGCCATCGGGCGGTGTCCCGAGACACCACGAGGAGGTCGTCGGCCCTCGACACCCCCGGTACCGACGCCGACAATCGGCTGACCCGAAAGTACCGTCCGCGACGCCTGTCGGGAGCCCCGTCGAGAAAGGTGAGCTGGGAATGACCATCGACGACCGACCGCCGGCCGGGCCGACCGCCCGGCCCGACGTGACCCTCCAGCGCGTGGGTCGCGAGGCGATCCTCCACGACAGCCGGAACGGGCAGGCGCATGTCATCAACGGCACCGCCGCGCAGCTCTGGGAGCTGTGCGACGGGCGGCCGCACGATGAGCTCGTCGCCGCCTTCGCCGCCGTCTACGGTCGCGAGCCGGAGACGGTCGCCGCCGACGTCGATCGGACACTCGCCGGGTTCGCCTCGCTGGGGCTGCTGGCTTGAGTCCAGCCGGGGGGCAGGCCGAGGGTCCAGCGCCGAGCGACGGGGCGACCGCCGTCGCTCGCTACGACATCCACGGCGTCCAGCTCCTGGTCCGGTCCAACGACCCTGCAGTGCTTCGCCGGGTCCATGACACCTACGGCTGGTTCGCCGACACCGAGCGCCGGATGACCGGCCACGGCTCGCTGGCGACCGTGGAGGTCGCCTTCGTGCGCGCCGCCGACGGCGGCGTCACGGTGATCGACGCGGAGGGCGAGGCCGTCCGGTGGGACGCGCGCGACGAGCCGCTCGTCGTCCTGTTCGACGCGATCGTGGCCGGAGTGATCGCCGCCCTGTCACGGATCGGCGTCCTCGCGATCCACGCGGGCGTGGTCGCCGACAACGGTCACGCGATCCTGGTGGCCGGGCGGAGCGGGCGCGGCAAGACGACGCTGGTCCTCGGGCTGCTCCGGCGCGGACTCGACCTGCAGTCCGACGAACTGGCCCTGGTCGCCCAGGACGACCGGACGATCCTCGCCTATCCTCGGGCCCTCCACATCCGGCCGGCGGCCCTCGACCTGTTCCCGGAGCTCGGCTTCCTGACCGCCGTCGAGCCGCACGAGCTCGGCGGTGGGAGCGAGTGGGCGGTCGGGCCGGCTGCCCTCCGACAGGCGTTCGATACCCGGCTCGTCGATGTGGCCCGGCTGTCCGCGGTGATCCTGCTCGATGGCGACCCCGTCGCGGACGCCGAGCCCGACCTCACGCCGGTCCGTCCGGCGATCGCGACGATGGAGCTCGTCCGCGGGACCCCGGCCGCCGCCTGGGAGTTCGACGCGGTGTTGTCCCGCCTGTCGCGCGTCGTCGGCGACATGCCGTGTGCGCGGATCCGGTCCGGACGCCTCGAGGACACGGTCGACGCGGTCCTGGCCTTCGCCGGCCAGACCGCCGGGGCCGCGCGATGACCGGCGTCGGTCCCTTCGGCGCGCCCGAGCGGGCCGGCCTCGAGGGCGAGGCACCCGCCGCCGACTCGCGGCGACTCGCGCGAGTGGCGTTGTTCGCGCGCTACCGGCGCGAGCGAACGGCCGCGTGGATCGAGGCGAGCGGACCGAGCATGCAGCCCACGATCCACCCGGGCGATCGCCTCTTGGTCGCCTTCGGCCAGCGTCCCGAGCGGACGGGTCAGGTCATCCTGTGTGCGATCGACGGCGTGTTCGTCGCGCATCGGCTCGTGGCCCACCGGCTCGTCGCCGTCGGGGCGGACGCTCCCGTCGTCCGGCTCATCGCCAAGGGTGACGCGGAGGCACTGCCCGACCGGTCGATCGCCGTCGACGACGTCGTCGGCGTGATCCGGGCGATCCGGCGGAGCGACGGACGGATCGTGACCGCCGGACTCGACGACACCTCGGGCGCGATCGTCGCCCGCATCTCGTGGTGGAGCGGCGCGGTGGCCCGTGTCGGTCGCCGGCTCACCCGCCATGCACCCGCGCGGACCGGGCGACCCGTGTCCACGACGCTACTCATCCTGTCCCGGGTCCCGACCCGGTTGATCACGGCACTCATGCCCTGGTTCGTCCAGGAGACTCGTGCGGAAGGGAGGTGACCGGATATGGAATACGAGAGCCCCGAGATCATCGCCAGCTACGTCGAAGACGAGCTCGTGGAGGATGCCGCGGTCTGCACCCGCTACTGCGACTTCCAGATCAACTGATCCAGCGTGCCCATGACCTGACCTGGCAGGCATCCAGGAATCCACTCGGAGGGAGGTGATACCTATGGAGTACGAGAGCCCCGAGATCCTCGCCAGCTATGCTGAGGAGGAGCTCGTCGAGGATGCCGCGGTCTGCACCCGCTACTGCGACTTCCCGAACTTCTTGCACGGCTGACCGCCCACACCGTGATCCAGGGGCGGCCGGCGACACCCAGGTCCCGAGCCGCCCCTGGATCCATCCCAGCGCTTCACCGATCGGACCCATCCCAGCGACCAGCGAGGACCGGCGCGCGCCTTCCATGACCTACGCCATCGAGACCGAATCGCTCACGAAACGATTCCGGCCACTCCGGTCCTATCGCGACCTCGTCTCGCCGGCCCGCCGGGTCGAGCGGACCGCGGTCAGCGAGGTGAACCTCCGGATCCCGCCCGGCCAGGTCTTCGGCCTGCTCGGCCAGAACGGCGCCGGTAAGACGACCCTCATCCGGATGCTCACCACCCTGCTCCTGCCGACGACCGGGACGGCCCGGGTCGCGGGCTTCGATGTCGCCCAGGAACCGCACGCCGTGCGGGCCAAGATCGGCCTCGTGAGCGGCGACGAGCGCTCGTTCTACTGGCGCCTGACGGGCCGCCAGAACCTCGAGTTCTTCGCCGCTCTGCAGCACCTGCCGGCGGCGCTGACCCCCGGCCGGATCGCCGACCTCGCCGAGCGACTCGGGATCGCGGAGCACCTCGACCGGCCGTTCGGTCACCTGTCCACCGGTCAGCGCCAGAAGCTGGCGATCGCCCGCGGTCTGATGAGCGAGCCCGAGATCCTGTTCATGGATGAGCCGACCCGATCGCTCGATCCGATCTCGGCCGTGGCGATCCGCGAGTTCGTCGCCGAGCACATCGTCGGGGAGCTCGGCTCGAGCGTCGTCCTCGCGACCCACTCGATGCCCGAGGCGGAGGCGCTCTGCCGGAAGATCGCGTTCATCCAGGACGGCAGGATCGTGGCGGAGGGCTCCGTCGCCGAGCTGCGCCGGGCCATCGGCTATGGGATCCGCTGCGAGCTGCGTCTCGCACCGGGAGCCGGCACTGCGGGCGTCGACCTGGACCGCCTCCCGGGCGTGCTCGAAGTGCTGCCGGCCGCCGCCCCGATCGCCCCGTCGGCGAGCGAGCCGACCGAGCCAGGCCCGCTCGTCGTCCGGCTGACGCTGGCCGAGGAGGACGCCCTGGCCGGGATCCTGCGAGCACTCGTCGTGGCCGGCGCCGACGTCGTCGGTTGCGAGACCCGCGACCTGTCGCTCGAGGAGATCTACGTCCACACGCTCGCGGCGGGGGCGGCGGCCGCGCCTCGACTCGTCAGCCAGACGGTCGCTCGATGACCGCCGCCACGGCCCGAAGCCCCCGCGGCGGCCTCGCGGTCGCGGCCCGCGTCCCGGTCGCGTTCTTCCGGCGCGATCGGATCATCGAGACCAGCTACCGGGCGGGGTTCGTCCTCCGGCTCGGGAGCAGCCTCGTCACCGTGCTGGTGTTCTTCTTCATCAGCCACGCCTTCGGGGCGGCGGTATCGACCCAGATCCAGACCAACGGCGCCGGCTACTTCGCGTTCGTGATCGTCGGCGTGGCCCTGTCCGAGTTCCTGTCGATGTCGGTCGGCGGGATCGGCGGCAGCCTGCGCGAGAGCCAGACGACCGGGACGCTGGAGCTCATGCTCCTCAGCCCGACGCGGCTGTCGGTGCTCATGACCTCCTCGGCGCTCTGGCTCCAGGTCTCGGCCGCGATCGGCGCGGTCACCTACCTCGTGGCCGGCGCCCTGCTCGGGGCGGACTTCTCACACGCCGATGTGTTCGCGACGGCCGGCGCCATGGTCGTCACGATGATCGGCTTCACCGGCATGGGCCTGCTCGCCGGCGCGGTGGTCATCGTGATCAAGCGCGGCAACCCGGTCGGCTGGCTGCTCCGCGGCGCGTCGGTGGTTCTCGGCGGTGTGTTCTACCCGACCGAGATCCTGCCGCCGCTGCTCCAGGCGCTCGGCCAGCTGCTGCCGATGACCCACGCCCTCGTGATCCTGCGGGGATCGATCTTCCTGGGCCTCGGCATCAACGACATGCTCCCCCAGTTCGTCGCGCTCGTCCTGACGAGCTTCTTCTACTACGGCCTCGGCCTGTTCGCCTGTGCGACCGCGATCCGCTACGCGCGGACCGACGGCAGCCTCGCGCAGTACTGAGGCCGGGCCCGATGCGCCGCGTGGCGGACCTCGACCGCGAGACGCAGGCGATCTGCCTCGGGGCGCGGACCGTCGTCGACCCACCCGCGGCCGCCGCCCTGGGCGGGCTCGTCCGGGGCGGTCTCGACTGGGATCGGATGTGGGATCTCGGCCACCGCCACGACGTCCTGCCGCTGCTCGCCGAGACCCTGCCTCCGGCGGCCGCCGCGGCCGGTGGGGCCGTCCCGGGAGAATGGCTCGAACGGGCCACCCGGCGCCGGCACGTGACGCTGCTCAAGAACGCGCGGATGGCCGATGCCCTCCAGACCGTGCTCGCCAGGCTCGGCGAGGCGGACGTGCCGGCGATCCCGGTCAAGGGACTCGTCCTGGCCGAGAGCCTGTACGGGACGCTCGCGGCTCGCGGCGCGGCCGATCTCGACGTGCTCGTCCAGCCGGCGGACCTCGACGCCGCGCGCCGGGTCCTGGTCGAGGTCGGCTACCGTCAGCGGCCCGATCCCACGTTCACCGCACTCGTCCACGAATTCCACGACCCGCCCGTGGTACGTCCCGGCCGGCAACGAGATGGTCCGGCTCGAACTCCATCGCGACCTGTGGGCGGACCGGTTCTTCCGGTCGGACGCGGAGGGGCTCTGGGCGCGCTCGGTCGAGGGCACGCTCCTTGGCCGGCCGACCCGGCTGCTGTCGTGGGAGGACACGCTCATCCATCTCGCGATCCATCGCAGCCGGTCGCCGCTCCGGCTGCGCTGGGTGTGCGACATCGCCGAGCTGCTGCGACGCCATGGCGACGAGCTCGACTGGGACGCGGTCGCCGTCCGCGCCGAGCGCGTCGGGGCGCGGACCTCGACCTGGGTCGTCCTGTCGATGGCCGAGCGGTTCCTCGGCAGCGCACCGCCGGCCGGGACGCTCGAACGGTTCCGGATCGGGCGGGCGAAAGCGACGCTCCTCGAGCGGACGTGTGGCGGCGAGGCGACCTTCCGGGCCGCGCCGCCCGGCGACACCGACCAGACGCCGCATCTCACGCTGCGGGTCTTCGAGCAGGACGGCGCGGGTCAGATCGCCCGGGCGCTGGGCTCGAGCATCCGCCGGTCGACCCGCCGGATCCTCCACGAGGCCGGCATCCGCCGGGTCCGCCACGACCCGACCTGAGCTCCGGCCCTAGGCCTCCTCGCGCTCGACCGCGACACGCGTCGCCGGCGCGACCGTGGAGCTCGCCGTCGGGACATCGGAGACGTTCGGCACGAAGGACGCGGCGAGCGACGTCTCGGCCGCACGGCGCTGATCGTCGAGCGACAGGATCCCCAGCCGGCCGAGCGAGGTGAGCTCGTCGCGGATGTACGTCTTGAGCATCTCGGGACCGTCCGTGTTGATCGTGAACCGGATCCCGTTGCGCCGGAACTGGTCGAAGATCCAGCGGAACTCGTCCCAGCCCGACACGACCCGGGTGTTGAGGTTCGACGTCGGGCAGATCTCGAGGACGATGCCGCGGTCGGCGAGCATCGCCATCGCGCGCGGGTCGTAGGCCGCCTTGACCCCGTGGCCGATCCGGTCGGGCTCGAGCAGCTCGATGACCCGGGCGACCTCCTCGACCGGCCCGGCCTCGCCGGTGTGGACGGTCAGGCCCAGCCCGAACTGACGGGCCCGGCGGAACAGCCGCCGGTAGTCGGCGACGCGGAACGTGGCCGACTCGGGCCCGGCGATGTCGATCCCGACGACGCCCCGGTCGCGCCAGGCGATCGCCTTCTCGACGAGGATCTCGTTGAGCTCGAACGGGAAGGCCCGGTCCAGGCAGAAGATCAGCCCGGGCTTGACCGGATACTCGAGGGTCGCCTTGTCCATCCCGCGCAGCGCGGCCGCGATGATGTGGTCGAGGTCCTGCTCGCCGCCCCGGTTCCGCTTCATCGGGTTGAACCGCAGCTCGGTCGTCGTGATGTTGTTCTTGCGATAGGCGCCGCCGATGACCTCGTAGACGGCGCGCTCGACGGCCAGCGGGCTCGACTGGATGAGCTCGGTCCAGTGGAACAGCTGGAGGTAGCCGTCGAAGCTCCGCGCCCGACGCGGCGAGACCGTGATCAGGTCGCGGAACTCCCAGTAGTCCTTCGTCGGGAGCTTGATGCCCTGGGCGTGGGCGATGCCCCACATGATCGCCGGGGTGACCGCGCCGCCGAGGTGACAGTGGAGGTCGGCGAGGGGGATCTTGCGCGAGAGCTGGGCCATGGCCCCAGCATAGCGCCGGCGGGACCGACGCTCAGCCCGCCATCGCCCCCGGCACGATCCGGCCGTCGGAGTCGACGATCGCCCGGCGACGGGCCGCCCGGAGCTCGGCGCCCGGGACCTGGTCGCGGGCGTGGTAGCTCGAGCGCACGAGCGGACCCGATTCGACGTGTCGGAACCCGAGCGCGAGGGCCTCGGCCTTCATCTCCGCGAACTCGTCCGGGTGGTAGTAGCGCTCGAGCGGCAGATGCGCGAGCGACGGCCGCAGGTACTGGCCGATCGTGAGGATGTCGACATCGGCCGTCCGGAGCGCCGTGAACGCCTCGGTCAGCTCCGGGCGTGTCTCGCCGAGACCGACCATCAGGCTCGACTTGGTGTGGACCGGGTAGCCGATGTCCTCGGCCATGGCCTTGGCCCGCTCGAGGACGTACAGGCTGCGCTCCCAGCGGGCGCGCTTGCGGACCGGCTTCTGAAGCCGGCGGACCGTCTCGAGGTTGTGGTTGAGGATGTCGGGTCGGGCGTCCATGACCGTCCGGAGCCGGTCGTCCGAGCCGTCGAAGTCCGGGATGAGGACCTCGATGCCCATCCCCGGACAGGCCCCCCGAAGCCGGCCGATGGTCTCGGCGAAGATGCGCGACCCACCGTCCGGCAGGTCGTCGCGGGCCACGCTCGTGATGACGACGTGCTCGAGCCCCAGGGCGGCCACCGCTTCGGCGACGCGCCGTGGCTCGTCGTCATCGAACCAGGTCGGCCGGCCCGTCTTGACCGCGCAGAACCCGCACGCCCGGGTGCAGGTGTCGCCGAGGATCATGATCGTCGCGGTCCGCTGGTCCCAGCACTCGCCGATGTTCGGGCAGTGGGCCTCCTCGCAGACCGTGTTCAGGGACAGGCCCCGGAGCAGGCCCTTGAGCTCGTGGTAGTTGTCGCCGGACGGGATCCTCGCCCGGATCCAGTCGGGATGACGGCGGAGCGGGATCGAGCCATCGCTGGCCGGACCGATCGAACCGCCACCGAGCGCGATCGTGGCCGGCAGGGCGACGACGCCGTCGGCGGCTCCGTGCGCGTGGCCGGTGGGTGGGTCGAACATCGGGAGCTCGCGGGCCATGGCTGGGAGTGTACGCGCGGCCGGATCAGCCCGCGAGGAGCGTGTCCTGGAGTCCCGCCTCGAGCCCGCGCGGGTCGAACCCGAGGTCCCGCCCGGCCTTGGCGTGCGACGCCCAGTAGGTGACCCCATCACCCGCCTTGATCACCTCGCCGAGATCGGCCGGGATCCCGAACCGTCCGCCGAGCAGTCCGGACAGCGGCGCCATGATCCGCAGGAACGCCGTCGGCACCGTCAGCCGCGGCAGTGGTCGCTCACCGAGCCTGGCCGCGATCTCGAGGACCTCGATCGACCGCGCCGGCTCTCCAGCCAGCACGTAGGACTCGCCGCTCCGTCCTCGATCGAGGGCGGCGATGATGCCACCGGCCAGGTCGTCGACGTGGACGAAGCACGCCCCGACATCGGTCAGCGCAAGGGTCCGCAGCGTGCCCTTGAAGGCAGCCCCGAACTGGACACCGAGGGCGCTGTGGTCGCCCGGTCCGTAGACCTGACCGGGCATGACGATGACGATCGGCGCACCGGCCTCGATCCGTGCCTCGGCGACGAGGTGGGCTCGGTATTTCGTGTCGTCGTACCAGCTCAGGAACCCGTCCCGACGATCTCGGCGATAGGTCTCGTCGACGACCGCGCCGTGGGTGTCGCCGAAGACTCCGACCGTCGACACGTCGACGATCCTGGGGACCGCGGCCAAGATCGCCGCATCGAGGGTCCTGGCCGTCGCACCGACGTTGGCGTCCTCCATCGCCGGACGCTCGTCCCGCCGGATCCCGATCCGATACATGCCCGCGGCATGGATGATCGAGTCGCAGCCGGCCATGAACCCGGTCAGCTCGGCGGTGGAGGACAGGTCCGTCCGGACCAGCCGGCAGCCCAGCTCGCCCAGGGCGCGAGCTCGGTCGGGATCACGGACGGCCGCGATGACGTCGTCGCCGCGGGCACGGAGCGCGCGAACGACCGCCGAACCCACGAACCCGGCGCCGCCGGTGACGAAGACACGCATAGGCGAGGGATCCGCGCCGCCAGGCGCCGGTCAGTAGATGGCGGTCTCGGGTCCGACCGCCTCCAGCCAGGCCTTGACGGTTCGCAGGAACGCGGCGCCGCCGGCGCCGTCGTTCGCCCGATGATCGATCCCCAGGACCATGTTCATCACCGGGCGGATCGCGATCGCGTCACCCGTCGGCGACTCGACGACGACCGCTCGCTTCGTGATCGCCTCCATCGTGAGGATGGCGACCTCCGGCACGTTGATGATCGGCATCGTCAGGTTCGAGCCAAGCCAGCCGGTGTTGTCGATGGTGAATGTGCCCCCACCGAAGTCGTCGAGCCGGAGCTTGCCGGCCCGGGCTCGGGCCGCGACATCGGCGATGGCCCGGTTCAACCCGGCGATCGACAGCGCGTCGACGTCGCGGACGACCGGCACGATGAGGCCATCGTCGACGGCCACGGCGACCCCGACGTTGACCCGGCGCTTGGCCAGCAGCCCGGCGTCGGTCCAGTGGGCGTTGAACTCGGCGTGGCGACGCAGGGCCTCGACGCTCGCCTTCACGACGAACGGGACGTAGCTGAGCGACAAGCCCTCTCGAGCCTGGAAGTCGCGCTTCGCCGACTCGCGCAGCCGGACGAGGTTCGTGGCGTCGACCTCCATCGAGACGTACGCGTGCGGCACGGCCAGCGCCCGGGTCATCTGGGCGCTGATGCCCTTGCGCATCTGGGTCATCGGGACGAGGACCTCGTCCGCGCCGGGCGGGAACTCGATCGACGACGACGGGCTCGGGGTCGCGGCGCGCGGGCTGCCGGTCACCGGCGTCGTCGGCGGCGGCGCGGCCGAGGGGGCACCCTGGGCACCGACCGGCTGGCCGGTCCGGACGGACTCGACGTGGTCGATGACGTCCTCGCGGGTGATCCGCCCCCCGCCGCCCGTGCCGACGATCTGGGCGGCAGTGAGTCCGTGCTCTCGGAGGAGCCGACGGACCGCCGGCGTCATCCGGGCGTCGGGGTCGCCGCGGAGCTCCGTCGTCTCCGAGCCGGCGGCCATCGGGACCGCCGTCGGCGTGGCCGGGACCGGTCGCTCGTCCGACCCGGCCGGGCCGTTCGCGGCGGCCGGCGGCGCCGGCGGCTGCTGGGCGATCGTCAGCGCCGCCGCTTCCCGGGCCGCAGCCCCCGGGTCGCTCGCGGGCGCCGGAGCCGCAGCGTCGGCAGCGGCGCTGTCGGACGGCGCTGCGTCGCTCGTCTCGATGACCGCGATCTCGGCGTTGTTCGGGACCGTCTCGCCCTCCTCGACGAGGATCTCGGTCAGCGTGCCCTCGAACGGCGAGGGGACCTCGGCGTTGACCTTGTCGGTGATGACCTCGAGGAGCGGCTCGTAGCGCGCGACGTGGTCGCCGGGCTGCTTGAGCCATTTCCCGATCGTCCCCTCGGCGACGCTCTCACCGAGCTGGGGCATGGTCACCTTGGCCACGTGTCGGTCCTCCGGGGGGCGCGCTGCGAGGCGGCGAACAGGGCGGGTGTCATCGACGGATAGTGTCGCGCATCTGGCGGTGTCGCACCACCGATGGCGGACCGCACCCGCGGGGTAGCATCGGGCGACGTGAGCCGCCTCCTTCGAGTCCTCGGCGTCCGCCCCGACGAGCTTCGGCTGGTCGCGCGGCTGGCCGCGGTCTTCGCCACGGTCGAGGCGGCCCGCGGCGTGGGCGAGATCGGCGCGGACACGCTGGTCCTCGGGCAACTCGGGCCGGGCTTCCTGCCCTATCTGTACGTCGGCCTCGGGCTCACGAGCCTGGTCGCCGCGCTGGCGTTCGGTGCCGCGGTGGGCCGGCTGCCGCGACGTCGCCTGTTCGTCGCCGTGATCGGGGGCGGCGCCGCGATCCTGGCCGCCGAGCGGGTCTTGCTCATCAACGGGTCGGGCGCCGTGATCCCCGTCGTGTGGCTCACGGTGTATGTGATCGGCAGCCTCATCGGCACGCTTGTCTGGGCGCTCGCCGGCTGGGTGCTCGACGCCCGCCAGGCGAAGCGGCTGTTCCCGCTATGCGCCAGCGCCGCGATCCTCGGCGGCTTCGTCGGGATGATCTCGGCGGGCCCGCTGGCCCGAGCCGGCGGCACGGACGACCTGATCCTCGTCCAGGCCGTGCTCCTCGGCGTCGGCGCCTGGCTGACGTGGGGTGTCAGCCGCGCCGGGCGGACATCGACCGGACGGCATCGCCCGCGGTCGATCACGGCCGAGCTGCGGATCGGCTTCGACCATGTCCGGATGTCGCCGCTCATGCGCCTGATCGCGGTCGCCTACGTCCTGTTCGCGATCCTGTTCTTCTCGGTGTCCTATCCGTTCCTGACCGAGATGACTGCGGCGTTCCCGGCCGAGGCCGACCTGGCGACGGCGCTCGGGCTGTTCAGCGCCGCCACGACGGCCGTGTCGTTCCTGGTCGCCGTGCTGCTCGCCAACCGGCTGTTCGCCCGGTTCGGCATCGCCTCGGTCGCGCTCGTCCTGCCGGTGGTCTACCTGGCCGGCTTCGGTGTCTGGTTCGTTCGGTTCGGGCTGGCGACGGCGGTCGGCTTCCGGTTCGTCCAGCAGGTGACCCAGCGAGGCGTCTCGAACGCGGCCTGGAGCGCCTTCTACAACGTCGTCCCGAGCGACCGACGAGCCCAGGTCCTCGCGTTCATGGACGGCGTCCCAGGCCAGCTCGGGATCGCCCTGGCCGGCCTGCTCCTGCTCGCGGCCGGCGACCTGCTGTCGCAGTCGATGACGTTCGTCCTCGGGGCGGTCGCCGCGGTCGCGCTGACCTGGGTGGTGTTGCGCATCCGCGGCGCCTACGCGGACAGCCTGCTGCGGACGCTGCGCGAAGGACTCGCCGAGCAGCTCCTCGAAGGCGGGCCGGGTCTCATCGGGCTCGGCAGCGATCCGAAGGTCATCGCCGCGTTGCGGGTCGGGCTCAGCGAGCCGAACGCGGGCGTCCGCCGCCTGTCGGTCGACCTCCTCGGCCGACTGGCCGCGACCGACGCGGCCGATGCCGTGACCGCACTCCTCGACGACCCGGTCCCGGATGTCCGGGCCGCGGCGATCCGGGCGCTGGCGGCGATGCACCGGCCGCTGCGGCCGGACACGGTCGACCGGCTCGCGGAGGATCCCGACCCGACGGTCCGGGCCGAGCTCGCCGTCGTCCTGATCGCGAGCGCGGATCCTGATCGAGGCCGGTCCCTGCTCGGGGCCCTGGTCCACGGGCCGGACGTCCCCGCGCGGGTCGCGGGTCTCGAGGGCTGCGCCCGATCCGGCGAAGGCGCGCCTCGGGACTGGATCTTCGATGGGCTCGCCAGCGAGACGCCCGAGGTCCGGGCCGCCGCCGTCCGTCTGCTCGCGGCTCAGCCGTACGCCGCCGACAGTGCCCTGGCCGATCTCGTCCGCTGCCTGGACGACGACTCGGCGATGGTCCGGAGCGCCGGGACCCGGGCGTTGGAAGCGATCGGGCCGGCGGGGCGGAGCCGCGCGCTCGAGGTCCTGCGGTCCGGCAGCGAACGGGCCCAGACCGCGGCGCTCGGCGTGCTCGACGGTCATCCCGAGGAGGTCAGATCCGAGCTCGTCCCGTGGGCGGTCGTCCAGGTCGATCGGGCGGCCGACATCCGCACCTGGCGCCGCGCGCTGGCGGCTCGGCCCGACCTGCCGGAGGGCGACGACGACGCGCTGCTGGCGTTCCTCGATTCCGTGTTGGCCGAGCGCGGGTCGCGGATCGACGATCGGCTCGTCCATGCCCTCGCGATCCTCGGCGCGCCGGACGACGGCGCGATGATCCGTCGTTGCCTGCGCTCCGACGATCCGGAGACCAGGGCGATGGCCATCGAGGCGCTCGACAGCCTGGGCGAGCGACGACTGAGCCGGGCCGTCGTCCATCTCCTCGAGGGCGAGCCCGACGACCGACCGTCGAGTACAGTCGAGACGCTCCGGACGTTGAGCGACGATCCGGACCCGTGGATCCGGGCGCTCGCCCGGCGGATCGCCGGTTCGGACTCGGAGGGACGGATGCCGGACACGACTGACACGCTCGATGGGATCGCCAGGATGCTCGTCCTCCGCCGGGTCCCGCTGTTCAGCGAGCTCGCGCCCGAGGACCTCCAGCGGATCGCCGCGGGGGCCACGGAGCACCT
This sequence comes from uncultured Chloroflexia bacterium, assembly GCA_963783135.1. Taxonomy (GTDB): domain Bacteria; phylum Chloroflexota; class Limnocylindria; order Limnocylindrales; family CSP1-4; genus Chersky-267. Next base: position 1,057,514 of record CAWAMH010000007.1, read on the forward strand.
CTATCCGGCCGGAGAGGCGCTCGTCCGCGAGGGTGAGCCGGGCCAGGAGATGGTCGTCATCGTCGAGGGCTCCGTCCGGGTCGTCCGAGCCACCGGCGAGTACGTTCGGTCGTATGCCGCGGGCGATCACATCGGCGAGCTCGCCGTGCTTCGTGAGCAGCCCCGGGCAGCCACGGTCGTCGCCGACGGCGACGTCCGCGGGTTGATCATCGACGGCGTGGGCCTCAAGGCCATCCTGCGCGAGCGTCCGGAGGCCGCGATGGCGATGCTGGCGACGCTGGCCGAGCGGATCGGCACGGCCTGATCGGCGACGATGGACGATCCCTCGAGCGCGCTCCCGACCGGGACGATCACCTTCCTGTTCACCGACATCGAAGGCTCGACGGAGCTCGTCGAGCGGGTCGCGCCCGGTGCCTATCGCGCGGTCCTCGAGCGTCACCACACGATCCTGCGATCGGCCTGCGCCGCGCACGGCGGCGTCGAGCGCGGGACACAGGGCGACGCGTTCCTGGTCGTGTTCCGCGCTGCACCGTCGGCCGTCGCCGCGGCCGTCGAGGCGCAGCGGGCGCTGGCAGCCGAGCCCTGGCCGCCCGACGCGGTCGTCCGCGTGCGGATGGGTCTGCACGCCGGCGAAGGCGTCCCCGGTGGCGACGACTACGTCGGGAGCGACATCAACCGGGCTGCCCGGGTGGCGGCGGCGGCGCACGGTGGCCAGGTCCTCCTGTCGGAGGCCGCGATGGCGCTCACGCGCCGCTCGTTGCCCCAGGGCGTCGACTTCGTGGACCTCGGCGAGCACCGCCTGCGCGGGCTCGTCGAGCCGGATCGGCTGTACCAACTGACGATCGACGGTCTGCCTGCAGAGTTCCCACCGATCCGGACCGTCCACGTCGAGCCGGCCCACCTCCCGCCCCGGATGACGAGCTTCGTCGGGCGCGAACGCGAGCTGGTCGAGCTCGAGAGGCTACTCGCCGAGAATCGCCTCGTCACCCTCCTGGGAGCCGGCGGAACGGGCAAGACAAGCCTTGCCGTCGAGCTTGCCCGGGGTGCGGCGGACGCCTTCCCCGATGGCGTGTGGTTCGTCCCGCTCGACGCGATCAGCGACCCGGACCTCGTGGGATCGTCGATCGTCGCCGCGCTCGGCCTGCGCGATGTGACCGGCCGATCGGCACGAGCGCGACTCCTCGACAACCTTGCCGATCGGACGCTGCTTCTCGTTCTCGACAACTTCGAACAGGTCCTCGCCGGCGCCGGCATCGTCGGCGAGGTCCTCGCCGGTGCACCGACGGTCAAGGCCATCGCCACGAGCCGAGCTCCCCTGCGGTTGGCGGCCGAACAGGTCTTCGCACTCGGACCGTTGCCCGTGCCCGGGCAGAGCGACGAGCCGAGGCCCGACGAGGTCGAGCGCGTCGCGTCCGTCCGGCTGTTCCTGGATCGGGTGCGACGGGCCCAGCCGTCGTTCACGCTGTCCGCACTGAACGTCGAGCCCGCGATCGACATCTGCCGTCGGCTCGATGGACTGCCCCTCGGGATCGAGCTGGCCGCGGCCAGGGTGCCGCTGCTCGGCGTCGCGGGCGTCCGTGACCGACTGGCCAAGCGGCTGGCCCTGCCGGGCAACGCCAACCTGGACGTCCCTGCTCGACAGCGAACGCTCCAGGATACGGTCGCCTGGAGCCTGGACCTGCTCGAACCGGCCGCGCAGTCACTGTTCGCAAGCCTCGCCGTGTTCGTCGGGGGTTGCCGCCCGGAGGAGCTGGAAGCCGTGTGCGGCCCCGAGGTTCAAGCCGGCCGGGACGTCCTGGACGACATGGCGCATCTCGTCGACCAGAGCCTCGTGTCGGTGACCGAGCATGAAGGCGCGATGCGCTTCGAGATGCTCGAAACCATCCGTGGCGCAGCCGCCGACCGGTTCGCCCAGGCGCCAGATCGCGCAGTCGTCGTCCGACGCCACGCACTGACCTACCTTGCACTCGCCGAGGCCTGTGCGCCAGCGCTGCCGGGACGCGCCCGGGCGCTCACGCTCGAACGGATCGCCGTCGAGCTCGGCAACCTCAGGGCAAGCATGCGCTGGGCGATCGACAACGGCGAGGCCGAGATCGGACTCCGGTTGGCAACGGCACTGACGAGGTTCTGGAGCCTGCGCGGCGAGCTCGAGGAAGGACGGTCGACGATCGCCTCCGCCCTCTCGATCCCGGGTGCCGACGCCCCGAGTCACGCGCGGATGCGGGCGATCGAGGCCGCCGGCACCCTGGCCTACTACTCGGGGCGGCAGGACGAGGCAGCGCGCGACTACCAGGCGCAACTCGACCTGGCCCGCCAGCTCGATGACCAGCTTGGGGTCGCGGACGCCCTGTTCAACCTGCCGTTCACCGTCGATCCCCATGACTGGGCCGAGGTCACCTGGATGATCGACGAGGCCCAAGGGATCTACGAACGCCTCGGCGAGGTGGGCAACGTGGCCCGGCTCACGTGGCTCCGCGGTGCCACGCTCGCGGCCGCGGGCCGACGCGGCGAGGCCCTGGAGACCTGGACCGAGGCGTACGAAGCCTCGCGCGAGGCTGACGACCTCTACTATGCGGCGCTCGCGGCGAGCAGCCTGGCAACGACGAGCCTCGACGCCGGGGACCGCGACGCGGCGGCCCGATGGTTCATCACGGCACTGGGCATCGCCCGACAGGTCTCTGACATCACGGGGATGACCGTCGCCCTGCCGGTCGCCGCGATGGTGGCGATCGAGCTCGTCGGGCTGGAACCCGGCGCCGTGATCATGGGCGCCTATCAGAACCAGTCCAAACGGTTCGGCGTCAAACCACCAGCAGGTCTGGGCAGGGTCATCGAACAGGGCGACCCACTCGGACGCCTCAACGCCGAGCTCGACCCCGAGCGACTCGAAGCAGCGCTCGAGCGCGGGCGAGCGATGACCCCCGACGAGTCCACCGCGTTCGTGCTGGGGCTGTTCGACGGGATCCGGCCGCCGAGCGAGACGCCGGGAGCGAGCGATCGATGACCGAGCCGACGCCTGTGCTCAGTACGCGGCGAGCTTGCGGATGCCCGCCAGGATCTTCTCGGGATCGACCATGAACCAGTCCTCGAGGACGTGGTTGTAGGGCACGCCTGGGACATCGGGGCCGGCGATCCGGGTGACCGGTCCGTCGAGGTAGTCGAAGGCCTCCTCGGCGACGATCGCCGCGATCTCGGCGCCGTAGCCGCCGAACCGATTGTCCTCGTACGTGACGAGGCACTTGCCGGTCTTGCGCACCGACGCGAGGACGGTCTCCTTGTCGAGCGGGCGGAGTGTCCGGAGATCGACGACCTCGACGCTGATCCCCTCCTCCGCCGCTCGGTCGGCGGCCTCCAGTGCGTAGTGGGCCATCAGGCCATAGGCGATGACCGTGACCTGCGACCCGGGGTGAGTCACCCGGGCGCGCCCGAGCGGCACGACGAAGTCGCCGTCGGGCACGTCGCCTCGAACGGAGCGGTACATCTTCTTGTGCTCGAAGAACAGCACCGGGTCGTCGTCCCGGATCGAGCTCCGGAGCAGGCCCCGCGCGTCGTGCGGCGTCGACGGGACGACGACCTTCAACCCCGGGACGTGGGTGAAGAACGCCTCGACCGACTGCGAGTGATAGAGCGCGCCGTGGACTCCGCCGCCGTACGGCGCTCGGATCGTCATCGGCACGCCGACGGCGTTGTTCGAGCGGTAGCGCATCCGGGCCGCCTCGGACACGATCTGATTGAACGCGGGATGGATGAAGTCGGCGAACTGGATCTCGGCCACCGGCCGGAGCCCGTTCACGGCCGCCCCGATCGAGGCCCCGACGATCATCGACTCGGTCAGCGGCGTGTCGATCACCCGGTCGTCGCCGAACTCGGCCCAGAGCCCATCGGTCGCCAGGAAGACGCCGCCCTTCTTGCCGACGTCCTCGCCCAGCACGATGACGCTCTCGTCACGGCGCATCTCCTCGGCGAGCGTGTCCCGGATCGACTCGATGAACGTCATGAGCGCCATCAGCCGGCATCTCCGGCGCGGTTCTGGCCGGTGCCCCACGGCGGCGGGCCCTCCGACGGCCAATCCTCGGCGTAGACCCAGTCCATCGCCGTCGACGGATCCGGGTCCGGCTCGCCCTCGGCGAACTCGGTCGCGTCCTCGACGAGCCCGGAGAGCTCGGCCACGAGGGCCTCCTCGATCGGGCCGGTCAGGACGCCGGCCGCGCGGAGCTGGTCGCGGAAGTGGGGCAGCGCGTCGCGGCCCTTCTCCTCGGCCAGCTCCTCCTCGGAGCGGTACTTCGTCTGTTGGTCGTCCGAGGAGTGCCCGGTCAGCCGGGTGACCTTCGCCTCGATGAGCGTCGGGCCCTCGCCGGCTCGTGCCCGGGTGACGGCAGTTCGAGCCGCCGCATAGCAGGCCAGCACGTCCGAGCCGTCGACGACGACGCCAGGGATGCCGTAGCCGGCCGCTCGCATCGCGACGTCGGGGACCGACACCTCGCGCACGGCTGGGACGCTGATCGCGTAGCCGTTGTTCTCGACCAGGAAGACGAACGGCAGCTTGTGGATCGCGGCGAAGTTGAGGGCCTCATGGACATCGCCCTGGTTCGACGAGCCCTCGCCCATCGCCGCGAGGGCGACCTGGCCCGTGCCCCGGATCTTCGCCGCGAGGGCGATCCCGACGGCATGGAGGATCTGGGTCGCCACCGGCGAGCTGACCGACAGGAGGTTGTGCCGTCGATCGCCGTAGTGGCCCGGCATCTGGCGGCCGCCCGACGACGGATCCGATGCCTTGGCGTACTGCGCCAGCATGATGTCGCGCGGGCTCATCCCGAAGGTCAGGCACATCGCGATCGAGCGATAGAACGGCGCGATCCAGTCGTGGCCCTTCTCGAACGCCCAGGTGACCCCGACCTGCGCGCCCTCGTGGCCCTGGCCGCTGATCACGAACGGGATCCGTCCGGCGCGATTGAGGATCCACATCCGCTCGTCCACCGCCCGGGCGAGCGCCACCATCCGGAACATCGCGATGAGATCGTCATCGGTCAGGCCGAGGTCCGCCCCGAACCGGCTCGTCGCCGTCGCCTTCGCGGGGTCGGTGGCCGTCATCTCGGCTCCGTCGCTGTCAGACGTTGATCGACCGCCCACCGACCGCGAGGGCCGCCTCACCGAGGACCTCCGACAGCGTCGGGTGGGGGTGGGTCGACCCGCCGATCTCGCCCGGCGTGGCCTCGAGCTCGAATGCGACCGACGCCTCCGCGATGAGATCTGTGGCATGCGGCCCGATGATGTGGACCCCGAGGGTGTCGCCCGACTCGGGGCTGCCGATGACCTTGGCGAAGCCTTCGTACTCGCCACCGATGAGTGCCTTGGCGATCGCCTGGAACGGAGCCTTGCCGACGGTAAAGGCGATGCCCCGCTCCTCGCACTGCTGCTCGGTCAGGCCGATCGAGGCGATCTCGGGCCGGCAGTAGGTCGCGCGTGGCTGGTCCGCGTAGTCGATGGCGTGGACGTCCGGGTCTCCGGCGATCGTGTGCGCGGCGACGATCCCTTCGTGGCCGGCCGTGTGGGCGAGCCACAGGCCCCCGACGATGTCGCCGATCGCGTAGAGGTGCGGTTCGCGGGTCCGCATCTGGCCGTTGACCTTGACGATCCCGCGCTCCACCTCGGCCTTCGTCGTCTCGAGCCCGACGTCCTCGATGTTGGCGGCCCGTCCGGCGGCCACGAGCAGCGCCTCGGCGGCGACCTTCTCGGTGGGCTTGCCCTCCGGACCGACGTCGATGCTGACGCCCTTCGCGCCGACCTTGACCGAGGCAGGATCGAACCGAGCGCTCGTCATGACCGCGATGCCGCGCTTCGTGAAGCTCCGCTCGAGCAGCTTGCTGACCTCACGATCCTCGAGCGGGACGATCGCCGGGAGGTATTCGAGCAGCGTCACCTGGGTCCCGATATCGTGATAGAAGCTGGCGAACTCCACCCCGACGGCGCCGCCGCCGACGATGATCAGGCTGGCCGGCGCACGGTCGAGCCGGAGCACGTCGTCCGAGGTCAGGATCCGCTCGCCATCCGGATCCAGGCCCGGCAGGCTCTTGACCCGGCTGCCGGTCGCCAGGATCACATCCGTGGCCTGGAGCAGCCGCTCGCCGCCGACGCCCGGCGTACCGTCCTCGCCGGCCTGCATCACCCGGACCCGGCCTGGGCCGTCGAGGCGGCCGCGACCCTGGATCCAGGTCACCTTGTTCTTGGTGATCAGGCTCTTGAGCCCCGTCCACATCCGCTTCACGACCTGGTCGCGGCGCTGGGCCATCGTCGCGTAGTCGACCGCGGGCTCGCCGGGGAGCACGACGCCGTAGTCCTTGAGGTGGCGCGCCCGGTTCATCATCTCGGCCGACTCGAGCAACGCCTTCGTCGGGATGCAGCCGCGATGGAGGCACGTCCCGCCGACCTTGTCCTCGTCGACGAGAGCGACCCGGAGACCGAGCTGCGCGGCGCGGAAGGCGGCGGTGTAGCCACCCGTACCGGCGCCCAGGACGACCAGGTCGAAGTCGTTGCTCGAGCCGACGGCCATGGGTCTAGCGGGCCTCAGGATGCGCGGTGGGCAGCGGCGGCCGTTCGGCGGCGCGCGTCACCGTTCGATGGTACGCGCCGCGTCCCGGGCGGCGCAAACGCGCGGCGGATGGTGGCGGACCACCGCGCGGGAGGCCGCCACCGGCCCGATGCTATGCTGCCAACCTGGCCCCTCGACGGGTCGGACAGCGCGATGGAGGTCTGGCAGGCGGATGCAGCCCCTCGGCGCCGTCGTCCTTGTCGGTCTGGCGTATCTGGCCGGTTCGATCCCGTTCGGGGTCATCGTCGCTCGTCTCGCCGGCGCCCCGGATCCACGCACGACCGGGTCGGGTCGGACCGGCGGCACGAACGCCCTCCGGGCGATGGGCCGCAAGCTGGCGGCGATCGTCGTGCTCGGCGACCTGGCCAAGGGCGCGGTCCCCGTCCTCGTGGCTCGCTGGGTGTCCGGCGGCGACCCCGCCCTCGAGGCGGCCTGCGGCGTCGCGGCGGTCATCGGTTCGGCTCGCTCGATCTTCCTCGGCTTCCACGGCGGGCGCGGCGTCGCGACCGGCGTCGGGACGATGCTCGTCATCCAGCCACTGGCCGTGATCCTGGCGGCGCCGGTGTTCATCGTGGTGATCCTCGTGACCCGCTACGTCTCGCTTGGGTCACTGCTCGGGTCGGCGGCGATGATCCCGGCCGTCGCGCTCGTGTTCCTCGTCCTCACCGGGACCGTCCCGCCGGCCTACCTGATCTACGCCGTCGTCGGCGTCGGTGTCGTCTGGCTGGCCCACGCCGACAACATCGATCGGTTGCTCCATGGCACGGAGCGGAAGTTCGACCTCGGGCTGCTGAGCGGCGGAGGCGGCGGCGGCGCCGGCTGACGAGCTCGGGGCGCGGCCGGGCTAGCTGCGGCTCATCCCCACGGCTTGCCGAAGTTGTCCGGCTCTGGCTCGGCGTCCTGCCAGACGTAGGTCTGGACCCCGTCGACCATCGGCCCCTCGACGCTCACTCGGTTGGCCAGCTTCGTGGCCTGGCGTTGGCGAGCGGAGATCTGTCTGGCCGCTTGGTGTCGAGCCAAGGCGTAGGTCGGGACCATCAGCGCAAGAACCAGTGGACCAACGAAGCCATAGGCGTACAGCGTGGCGAGCGCAGGGCCACCAGCCCAGTCAGGGGCGTAGACCACGGCCAGCCCGGTGACAAAGGCAACGACTCCCGCCACGACCGCGCCAAAGCCGACCCAGGTCTTCTCAGCTACACGACCGGCGACATATCCGACAACGGCGATCCCGGCTATCCCGATGAATGGGGATAGCAGCCAGCCTGACGTGTAGACGCCTGGACGGCTTGGCGAGATGGCCGTGATCGTCACGCTCACCAGCCCGAGTCCGGCGAGCGTGACCAGAAATGGTGGAACGACACGGGCTACTGCGGATGTCGAGGTCACGCGGGGCTCCAGTCGGAAGGACGATGCGGCTTCGTTGGGTCGGCGCGCCCAAGCGACGCGGCGGTCGCCACGATGTTACGGCTGGGCCGTTGCCCATGGCTCTGAAGGCGCGAGCGACGTGGCGAATCGAGCTAACGGGCTTCTTCTCGCAAGCTTGGCCACGTCCCTGGTCGTCAGGCAGCTCGGTGACGCACACCGGACAGGGGTACGGGCCCGACCGCTCCGGGAATCGAACGACCCGGTCCGAACATGTCGGGCCGGGTCGATCCGCGATCGTCAGGGACGAGCGACGGCGTCAGCCGCCGCGCATGCTCCGGAAGCAGTCGCTGCAGTAGACGGGCTTGCCGCTGGTCGGGCGGAACGGGACCTGGGCCTCGCGGCCGCAGTTGCTGCAGGTCGCGGTGAACATCTCACGGGGACCGCGGTCGCGCGACCCGTAGCTGCTGCCGCCACTGTAGCCGCCACCGGCACCACCGGCGCTGTACGAGCCACCGGCGCCGTAGCCACCGGAGCTGTAGCCACCGGACTCGGCGTTACGAGCCGCCTTGCGGCTGGCCCGACAGCTCGGGCAGCGGCGGGGCTCGGTGAAATTGCGCTGTGCGTAGAAATCCTGCTCGCTGGCAGTGAAGACGAACTCCTGCCCGCAATCGGCGCAGGTCAGGTTCTTGTCGTTGTACACCGAATCGAAAACTCCTCTGTGTAGCCGCGCGATCCTTCTGTTTCTCGCGTCAGCCGTGAGAGGAGTCGGTCGTCGAGCTACGTGCTCTGGTCACGGCCCAGCCGTGACGTTTGATCGTCGGAGTGTAGGCCCTCATTCCGGGGCTGTACAGGGGGGAAAATCGTCGGGTCTGCGAGGCCCTCCGCCTCAGCTCCCGGGCTCGACCCAGCGGAGCGACCGCTCGACGGCCCGATGCCAGCCGTGGACCAGGCCCGCTCGGCGATCCGGGTCCATCGCCGGCTCGAACCGTCGATCGACCGTGCGGGTGGCCGCGAAGGCCCCGGCGTCCGGCCAGATGCCGACGGCCAGCCCGGCCAGCCCGGCCGCCCCGAGCGCGGTCGTCTCGGCGTGGACCGGGCGTTCGACCGGCACGTCGAGGAGGTCCGCCTGGAACTGACACAGGCGATCGTTGCGCGCCGCGCCGCCGTCCACGCGGAGGACGTCGAGGACGATGCCCGAGTCCGACGCCATCGCGGCCACGACGTCGGCGACCTGGTAGGCCATCGCGTCGATCGCCGCCCGGGCGATCTCGGCCAGACCGGTGCCGCGAGTGATCCCGATGAGCGTGCCCCGCGCGTAGGCATCCCAATAGGGCGCCCCGAGCCCGACGAACGCCGGCACGAGGTACACCCCGCCGGTGTCGGTCACCTGGTCGGCAAGGGCGGCGATCTCGGCCGCGTCGCGGCCCGCCTTCAGCCCGTCGCGGAGCCACTGGACCGCGGCGCCTGCGACGAACGCCGAGCCCTCGAGCGCGTACGTCGTCGTCGCGGTGTCGTCGCCGAGTCGCCAACCGACCGTCGAGAGCAACCCGTTCGCGGACGTCACCGGCCGGTCGCCGGTGTTCATCAGCAGGAAGGCGCCGGTCCCGTAGGTCGCCTTCGTGGCCCCCGGTTCGAGACAGGCCTGACCGAATGTCGCCGCTTGCTGGTCGCCGGCGCAGCCACCGATCTGGATCGACCGGCCGAACAGCCCCGGGTCGGTCTCGCCGTAGACCTCCGACGACGAGCGGACCTGAGGCAGCATCGACGGCGGGACGCCGACGATCGCGCACAGCTCCTCGTCCCAGGCGAGCCGGTGGATGTCGAACAGCAGCGTCCGGCTCGCGTTCGAGACGTCCGTCGCGTGGACCCGCCCGCCGGTCAGCCGCCAGATCAGGAACGTGTCCACGGTGCCGAAGGCGAGCTCGCCGCGTTCAGCTCGGGCGCGCAGGCCGGGGCCGCGGTCGAGGATCTCGGCGATCTTCGGGCCGCTGAAGTAGGCGTCGATCGGCAGGCCGGTCCGTTCCCGGAACCGCGCCTCGTGGCCGGCCGCCCGGAGCTCGTCGCAGCGGCCGGCGGTCACCCGGCTCTGCCAGACGATCGCATTCGCCACAGGGCGTCCGGTGGCACGCTCCCAGACGATCGTCGTCTCGCGCTGGTTCGCGATGCCGATGGCGGCGATGTCGTCCGGCTCGGTGCCGGACTCGGCGAGGACCCGACGCGCCGTCGCGAGCTGGGTCGACCAGATCGCCTCCGGATCGTGCTCGACCTCGGCCGGCGCCGGAAAGATCTGGGGCAGCTCCTCGGAGGCGGACGCCAGGAAGGCGCCGGCCGGGTCGACGAGGACGGCTCGCGACGAGGTCGTGCCCTGGTCGAGGGCCAGGACCAGCGAGCGGCTCACGAGCCCGCGCGGATCACGACCGGACTCACGGCCCAGCGATGGCCGGCGCCGGTTCGTCGAGCGGGTCGGATGGTACGGCGTGAGCCTCGGCCGCGACCGGCGCGGTCGGCGAGGCCACGGCCGACGGCACGTCGTACTCGCGATGTGCGGACGCCAGGTAGGCCTCGACCGCCGCGGCCCGGTCCGCGTCCGTCCAGTCGAGCTCCGACGCCATCAGCTCGGCCACCCGACCGACGATCGACGCGCCGCGATCGGGCAGGTCCTGGGCCAGCCGGGTCCGACGGGCGAGCACGTCGTCGAGCGAGAGCGCCGCCTCGGCCCGGACGGCGCGGACCACCTCGACTTCCAGGTGCGCGATGTCGGGTCCGAGCGGCCGGAGCAGATCGAGCTCGCGACCTAGCGCGACGACGTCGGCCGCCTCGGTACCGTGACGGGCGACCAGGCGCTGGGCCCGGGCGGCGTCCAGCCCGGTCTCGGCGGCGATCGCGCTCGCCAGGGCCTCGAGCTCCGTCGTCGACGCGGCGCCGACCAGCGGCAGCTCATCCGTCCGCGACGGGCGTGCCCGGGCGACATCGCGACCGAGCGCCGCGTCGACGGTCTGGGCCGCCATCAGCCGGTACGTCGTGTACTTCCCGCCGCCGATCCGGACGAGCCCGTTCGGATCGACCCGGATCCGATGCTCGCGGGAGGCCTTGACCGTGGACCCCGGCGTCCCGCCCGGATCCGTCGCGAGCGGCCGCAGCCCGGTGTAGGCGCCGACGAGGTCCGACCGGCCGAGGTCGATGTCGAGCGTCGCGTTGACGTTGTCGAGGATCGCATCGACCTCGGCGCTCGTCGGCACCGGCCGGTCGACCGGTCCGTCGTCGTCGAGATCGGTCGTCCCGATCACCCAGCGATCCGGTGTCGGGACGAGGAAGCAGACCCGGCCCGGGACGCGGAGCGTCAAGCCGAAGGCGCTCGGGATGCGGTCGCGCCGGACGATGAGGTGGGTCCCGCGGCTCGGCCGGACGACCGGCCCTGGCCCGACGACCGGGAACGGCCCGTCCGCTCGACCGGACCACACCCCGGTCGCGTCGACGACCCGTTCGGCGTGGATGTCGAAGGCGTCCCCGGTCAGCTCGTCGCGGGCCGCCACGCCGACGATGCGCCCATCCCGCTGGAGCTCGCCGATCGCGCTGACCCGAGTCATCGGCAGCGCGGACTCGGCCCGGGCCGTGCGGGCGACGGCGAGCGTGTAGCGCGCGTCGTCCTCCTGGCCGTCGTGGTAGACGAACGCGCCGCGGAGCTGGTCGCGCCGTAGGACGGGCGTCGCCTCGAGCGCCTCGTCGACCGACAGGTGACGGTGCCAGCCGCCGTCGGACGCGGCGCCGAGGAGGTCGTACAGCGTCAACCCGGCGTCGTAGAACGGCCGGGTCAGCGGACCGCCGTAGAGTGGGAACGCGAACGGCTCGATCGTGACGAGGTGCGGGGCCAGGCGAAGCAGCCGGCGCCGCTCGGCCAACGCCTCGCGGACGAGCCCGATCCGGAACTGCTCGAGATAGCGCAGCCCGCCGTGGATCAGGCGCGATGATCGGCCGCTGGTCCCGACGGCGTGGTCCTCACGCTCGACCAGCGCCGCGCGCAGGCCACGACTGGCGGCGTCGAGCAGGATCCCGGCGCCGGTGATGCCGCCGCCCACGACGAGCAGGTCCCAGCGCTCGGCGGCGAGCGTCGCCAGGTCCTCCCGGCGGGCATCGAGGACCGCGCTCATCGGTCCGGCGGGCGGCGCACGAGACGGACGAGGACGAGTGCGGTCCCGACGACGAGGACGCCGATCAGGAGCGGGGTCCGGAAGACGAACCGCTGGACGTCGGCCGGCAGCAGGCTCGTCCCGAACGCGAGCCCCAGGACGATCCCGACGACGGCGGCTGCCACCAGGATGACCTCGCGCCAGCCGACGGCGGCACGTTCAGCCACGATCCGCATCCGGCGGGATCCCGATCGGGGCGACGAGCACGCGACCGGCGAGCGCGGCGCCGCGCTTCGTCAGCAGCCCGGTCTTCGGCCGGTGGAAGGTGACGGTGAGGTCGGCCCGGACCGCCGGATCGGACGGTTCGCCGCTCGTCAGGTCGACCGCGGTCGGCGTATCGACGGCGACGACCGGGACACCGGCCTCGCGGGCGCGGCGGATGAGCTCGACGGCGGATCGGATCGGCTCGCGCAGCGCGCCCCGGACCCCGGTACCGAGCAGCGCATCGACCACGATGCCGGCCTTCTCGACCCCCTGGGCCAGGATCGCCAGGTCGCGCGCGACACCGGCGTGGATCCGGGTCACGGTCGGCTCGCCGGCGAGCCGATCCCAGTTCTTCGCGGCATCCGCGGTCGTGGGTCGCTCCTCGGTCGCCACGAGCACGGCGACGACCGGCAGCCCGAGCCTGGCCAGGCGCCGTGCGGCCACGAGCCCGTCGCCGCCGTTGTTGCCGGGGCCGCACAGGACGAGGATGGGTCCGGCCGTGAGGCGACCCTGATCGTCGGCGACCGCCCGGGTCGCGGCCGCGACGGCCGTCCCGGCATGCTCCATCAGCCGGGCGCCGGGCACGCCGAGCGCCTGGGCCTTGCGATCGGCGCCGGTCATCGCCGCGGCGCCGATCGGCGCCCGATCCTTCGTCGCGGACCACCGCTTCACGAGCTCGCGCAGCCCGGCCGACATCAACGTCGGGTCGTCGGCCGGGAGCGGCTCGGCTGCGGATCGCTCGATCGTCGCGTTCACGACCCCAGCGTAGCCCAGTCGCCGGCGACCCGGATCAGGCCGTCGGCAGCCGCGCGTGCAGGGGATCGACGCCGGGTGCGATCTCGAGCAGCCCCTCGGCCGCCATCGCCGCGACGGCGGCCGCGACCGCCTCGGGCGGGTGGTCACCCAGGGCAGCGTCGAGGGTGACCCAGGTCCGGTCCGGCGCATCCCGAAGGCGGTCGAGGATGCGGCCGCGGAGCCAGCGCGACGTCCCCTCGAACGGGGCGGGTCGCTCGCGGGCGAGCCCGACGCGGCGCGTCCGTGGCGTGGCCCGGGGCCCGACCGCGCCCGCTGCGAACCGGCACATCCTCGCGATCGGGCAGACGTCGCAGCGCGGCGCCCGGGGTCGACAGACCGTCGAACCGAGGTCCATCAGCGCGGCGGTCCAGTCCGCCGGACGGTCGACCGCCACGAGGTCGTCGGCCAGCCGCTGGAGCTCGGACGCCGGGAGTCCAGCCACGTCGCCGGCCATCGCCCGACCGAGGACCCGCCGGACGTTCGTGTCGACCGCTCCGACCGGCCGGCCGAACGCGATCGCGGCGACCGCCCGAGCGGTGTACGGACCGACGCCCGGCAGCCGTTCGAGGTCCTCGACCTCGCTCGGGAAGCGGCCGTCGAGCTCGTCGACGACGATCCTCGCTGCCCGCTGGAGGTTGAGCGCCCGGCGGTTGTAGCCGAGTCCCCGCCAGGCGCGCAGGACATCGCCCGGCGAGGCTGCGGCCAGCGTCTGGACCGTCGGGAACCGCTCGACGAACGCCTCCCACGCCGGCCCGCCGCGGGCGACCTGGGTCTGCTGCAGGATCGTCTCGGAGACGAGCACCCGGTAGGGGTCCGTGGTCCCTCGGAACGGGAAGTGGCGGCCCTCGCGGTCGAACCAATCCAGGACGGCGGCGCGGATCGCCGCGGCATCGGTCGGTGTCAGGGCCACCGGCGCCGACGGCGCGCCGCGGCTCATCGTCCGACCTCGCTCGCCGATCCGTTCTCGCCCGGGCGGCGACCAAGGAGCCTCGCCATCCCGGCGTGCGGGGCGTAGAGCCAGTCCGGCAGGTACGTCGCCGCGTAGACGAACTCGTCGCACTCCTTGGCGACGGCAAGACCGTCGAGCAGTCGCTCGTCGACCGCATCGGCCGTGCCCGCCCGCCGGCGAGCGGTCGCATACGTCCGCACGAACCGCTCGCGCGACCGTCTGCGCCAGGCGTCGATGTCAAGGCCGGCATGGTCGCCGGGCTGCCATCCACGGGCCCTCGCCCGGCGCTCCGCGGTGCTCGACACGTGGTCGAACGACAGGAGCAGGCTGGCCAGGTCGCGCATCGCCGGAGCGAGCTGGCGACGCTCCTCGACCGGCCGCATGGGTTCGCCCTCGAAGTCGACGAGGACGAACCCGTCCGGCGTCCGGAGGATCTGGCCGAGGTGGAGGTCGCCGTGGATCCGGGTGAGGAGCGGCGGCTCGTCCAGCGCCTCGAGCCGGGCCAGACGGTCGTGGATGTCCGACGTCCAGGCCCGCAGGTCGGGTCCGACCGTCGGGTCGTCGGCCAGCGCGGTGTTCGCCGCTGCCAGACGCGCCTCGCCGACCGCCCGCCAGGCGCGCAGATCCTCCGGCCCGGCGCGACGTGGCGCGAAGGCCTCGACGTCGCCCGGATCGGCCAGAGCCGCGTGGAGCTCGGCCAGGACCTCGCCGAGCCCGGCGGCGTCCTCCGTGGCGTATTCGAGCGCCACCGCACCCGGGGCGACGATCCAGTCGGTGAGCCGCTCGGCGGTGGTCTCGAACGCGTCTTCCGCATCCGGGATGAGCTCCTGGAGCAGGGCCACCGTCGCGACCGTGCCGTCGCGACCGACGTATTCGGCCGAGCCGGCCAGCGCCGGGACGAGCCGGAGTCCGCGCTCCTCGGCCAGGAAGGCGGTCAGCTCGAGGTCCGGGTTCAACCCGGCCGCGACCCGGCGATACGCCTTCAGGAGGAGCCGCTCGCCGAGGACCGTCGACGTGTTCGACTGGTCGGCACGGAGCGCCCGCTCGCCCCACGTCGCCATCTCGCGCGCCCCACCGGGCGCGAACGCCGGCAATGCCAGGCCCGGTCGGCAGACGAGCGCCCCTCCCCCGTCGCTGGCGAGCACCCGGCCATCGGCGATCGCGAGGGCGAGGGCGCGCCAGACCCCATCGCCCGGAAGGGCCTGCCGAGCATCACCGGCCGGGTCCCCGACGATGAACGGGACGAGGTAGCGATCGGTCCCACCCGCTCGATCGACGACCTCGACGAACGCCAGGATCGCGGCCACGGCGGCATCCGGGTCCGCGTCGGGCGAGGTCGGTCGCACGGACCCGAGGTCGATCGAGTCGAGCAGGCGGACCGCGCTCGACCCCGCGGGCCTTCCCGCCGTACCAGCGCTGTCGGTCGAACAGGTCGACCGACAGCGCCGCCGCGACCCGTTCGTTCAGGACTTGATCATCACGTGCTTGACGACCGTGTAGTCCTCGATCGCGTACATCGACTGGTCCTTGCCGTAGCCGGACTCCTTGAAGCCGCCGTGGGGCATCTCGGACGCGAGCGTGAAGTGGTCGTTGATCCAGACCGTCCCGAACTGGATCGCCTTGGCCACCCGGAGCGCCTTGCCGATGTCCCTCGTCCAGACCGACCCGGCCAGCCCGAACCGGACGTCGTTCGCCCAGGCGATCGCCTGGTCCTCGTCCTTGAAGTGCTGGACCGTGACGACCGGACCGAACACCTCGTCCTGGACGATCTCGCTGTCCTGGGCCGGTCCGGCGATGACCGTCGGCTCGAAATACGAGCCGGGTCGATCCGGCCGGTGACCACCGGCGACGATCGCGGCCCCGCCGGCGCCGCGGTCGGCCCGCTGGACCATCCCCTCGACCTTGTCGGCCTGGGCGCCGGCGATGAGCGAGCCCATCTCGATGTCGTCGCCCTCGGCGGGGTCACCCCACTTGATCGTCTTGACCTGGCCGGCGAGATCGGCGACGAACCGCTCGTAGACCTTCGGGCCGGTGATGACCCGGCACGGCGCGGTGCAGTCCTGACCGGCGTTCCAGTACGAGAACACCTTGAGGTTCTCGATCACGGCGTCGAGATCGGCGTCGTCGAAGACGATGACCGGCGCCTTGCCACCGAGCTCGAGGTGGAGCCGCTTGACCATGTCGGCGGCGGTCCGGGCGATGTGCTTGCCGGTCTCCGTGTCGCCGGTGACCGAGATCATCCCGACCTTCGGATGGGCGACGAGCGCATCGCCGATCGCGGCGCCGGTCCCGGTGATGACGTTGAGGACGCCGGCGGGCAGGATGTCGGCCGCGATCTCGCCCAGGATCAGGGCGGTCAGCGGGGTCCTCGCCGACGGCTTGAGGACGACGGTGTTGCCGGCCATGAGCGCCGGCCCGATCTTCCAGCCGGCCATCATGATCGGGTAGTTCCATGGTGCGATCGAGGCGACCACCCCGACCGGCTCGCGCCGGATGAGGCTCGTGTGATCGGCCAGGTACTCATTGGCGGCCTTGCCCTCGAGGACGCGACCGGCGCCGGCGAAGAAGCGCAGGTTGTCGACGACGACCGGGACCTCGTCGATCGCCGCACCGACCGGCTTGCCGGCGTTCTTCGACTCGACCCGGCCGATCTCGTCGGCGCGGGCCTCGATCGCATCGGCCAGCTTGAGCATGAGCAGGCTGCGATCCTGGGGCGTGGTGTTCTTCCAGCTCTCGAACGCCGTCGCGGCCGCCTTGGCAGCGCGGTCGACATCCTCGGGGCCGGACGCCTGGACGTGGGCGATGACCTCGCCGTTCGCCGGGTTCTCGACCGCCAACGTCTGACCGCTGGCACTGTCGACCCAGGCGCCGTCGATGAATTGCTGGTGGGTCTTGACGCGCTCGAGGGTGTCGGTCATCGGACTGCCTCCTGGTGTCGGGGTCATGCAGACGATTCAGGCGTCGTGGGACCTGAATTGTGCGCTCCCGGGGGAAGCGCGTCTCAGCCTGCGGGCTACCCGTTCCGACGCTGCTCGGCGAGGGCGGCCAGCTCAGTGGTCGAGGCCTCGGCCAGCGCCAGTCGGACACGGCTCGAGCGAGCCGGCGTCCATCGACAGCTCGTCGACTCCCGAGTCCGACGAGGACACGGGCTCCTTCGACGGTCCCGGCGATCTCACCGCAGACGGCGACCGGGATCGACCCGCCATGGGCCGCCTCGATGACGCGTCCGATCGCCCGAAGGACCGCCGGATGGAGCGCATCGCGGTAGGCGCCCAACGCGGGATTGGTGCGGTCCGCGGCGAACAGGTACTGGGTGAGGTCGTTCGTGCCGATGCTCATGAAGGCGACCCGCCGAGCCAGCTCGTCGGCCAGCCAGATCGCGGATGGGACCTCGACCATGATCCCCGGGACAAGGGCCTCGGCCGCCAGCCGATCGCCGCCGCCGAGCGTCAGGGCCGCCTCGGCGCGCAGGCCGTCGAAGACGTCGACGTCCTCGAGCGTCGCGACCATCGGCGCCATGACGTGGGGAGCGGTCCCGGTCGCCGCCGCAGCGCGGGCGATCGCCCGGATCTGACTCACGAGCAGCTCGGGACGTTCCGCCGCGAGCCGGATCGCGCGCACGCCCAGGAACGGATTGGCTTCAGCCGGCAACCCGAGGTATGGCACCTCCTTGTCGCCGCCGATGTCGGCCAATCGGATCACGACGGGGCGATGCGGCCGAACGCAGCCAGGATCGCTTGGTACGCCCGGGCCTGCTCGTCCTCGGTCGGCGGCCGGAGCGGCCGAGGAACAGGAACTCGGTCCGGAACAGCCCGACACCCTCGGCACCGGCAGCCAGCGCGCGATCGACCTCACCCGGCCCGCCCAGGTTCGCGGCCAACCGGATCGGCCGGCCGTCGCGCGTCGCGCCAGGGCGTCCGCGGAGGGTGGCGGCCGACCGGTCGACGGCCGCCTCGTCGGCCGTTCGCCGTTCGAGCGCGTCCTGACGGCCCGCGGCACGGAGACCGTCGGCCAGGGCAGTGAGTTGATCGGCGGCGATCGCCGACGCCTCATCGAGCCCGACCCGGCCCGACGTCCCGTTGTCGTCTGTCGCGTCCGGCGATCGGTAGATCCAGGCCGGACCCAGCGCCGTCCCCGGCGCCGCCGGCAGACCGCGGAGACGCACCGATCAGTCCTCCGACTCGCCGATCCCCGACTCGACGAGCTCGGTCAGGGCGCGCATCGCCGCGTCCTCGTCGACGCCGTCGACGGTCAGCACGATGTGGTGACCCGGCGAGACGCCCAGCCCGAGCACGCCGAGGATGCTCTTCGCGTCCACGACCGTGCCATTCCGACTGACGTTCTGGACCGTGATCGCCGAGCTGAACCCGGCAGCGGCCTTGACGAACGTCGCCGCCGGGCGGGCATGAAGCCCCGAGCGGTTGCGGATCGCGAGCTCGGTCGAGCGCACGATCAGCCCGCTCCGCCGATGTCGGCCAACGCGAGCGATATGTTGTGGTGATCGCGTCGGATGGCTGGTGAGCTCGGAGGCGACCGGGACTGTGGAGTCGGTCGGCCGCAGGCGGAGCAGGCCTCGAGTTCGTCGCTGGTATCGTGGCGTGCCACCTTCGTGGTCGCGGACGTGGTCGCCGACGGTCGGATCTGTCAATGGCCAGCGCAGGGCGGCGGTGTGGACCGGAGCATCACAGGCGGTGAGCTCGGCGTGAGCTTGAGCAGGTGATGAGAAGCCGGATCTGAGGCTGTGATGTAGCTCGACCAGGCTCCGCGATCGTGACGCACGCTTTGCAGGTAGGCATGGACGCTGTTGTAGGCGATGTACAGCTGATGAGCGGCGTGCCGCCATGTTCACGAACGCCAGGACGTCGTCGCCGGAGGTCAGACGAGGTCGGCACGATGGATGAGGAGATGCGGGATTGTGAGGGGATCGCCGTGCCGATGACCTCGGCAACGAGCTTCTGGGACAGAGTCGGTGACGACATCGCGTGAGACCCTCCTGTGGCTGCGGCGATCTACGCCGGCGTTCCCCCGGGCGACTTGGCGAGCCGACCGGCCGCCGCAGCCTCGGCCGCGACCTCCGCCAGACCGGCTCCGATGCTCGCCTGGACCGCCGCGACGACGGCTCCCTCGACGAGCGGGCCATCGCTCACGACGACCCGACGACGGACGTCCTCCTCGAGCTCCTCCAGCGCCAGCTCGATGCTGAACGCTGCGCTCCCCAGGTCGAGCAGGACGAGCACGCCATCCGGGCCGTCGACCGATCGGATCGCCTCGACGATGAGCGGTGCACTGGTGCCCAGACGCCCGTCCGGGGTCCCGGCCGCGACGGCGACGAGGACCTCCGGACCGGCCACCTGGGCGACCATCTCGCGCAGGCCCTCGGCCAGCGTCCGACTATGTGAGACGAGGACGATCCCGACCACTCCGACCCTCCTTGGGGTTGCCGACCCAGCCTGACGGGCGACTTGGCAAGATGCCATCAAGATGCCGGCAAGAGTCGCGCTGGATGCGGTCCGGTCGCCTCGGCCGGCGTTGTCGGCATCCGGTCCGCCACCTACACTCGACCCTCCGGTGGGCCCACGCCGGCCTGCCCCCACGTCGCGGAGCGCCGTGTCAGTCATCGCCAGCAGCGACATCCGGGCGGCCTTCGACCGCTGCGCCAGGACGATCGAACGCCATCAGGCGTACCTCACCCGGCTCGATGCGGTGCTGGGTGATGGCGATCACGGCGACAACCTCGCGATCGGCTTCCGAGCGGTGTGCGACACGCTCGCCCAGGCTCCCCAGTCGACGGCGCCGGGGCCGCTGATCCGGAGCGCGGGACATACCCTCGCGGCCTCGGCCGGCGGCGCGTCCGGGCCGCTCTATGGCACGGCGCTCATCCAGGCGGGGCTGACCGCGGGCTCAGCCTCGACGCTCGACGAGGCGACACTCGACGCGATGCTCGAGGCGGCGGCCGCAGCGCTCGCGGCACGGGGCCGGTGCGGGATCGGCGACAAGACGATCTACGACGCGTTGCGGCCGGGCGTCGACGCTTACCATGCCGCATCCCTCGCCGGCCGGCCGCTCGAGATCGGTCTGGCCGACGCGGTCGCGGCCGCCCGGGTCGGTGCGCTCGCGACGCGGGCCATGATCGCCCGCCGAGGGCTGGGACTCCGACTGGGCCCCCGATCAGCCGGTCACCTCGACCCCGGCGCGATGTCGTGCGTGCTCCTGCTCCGGGCCCTGGTCCCGCGCGCCGAGGAGACGGACGCTCGACGGATGCCGGAAGCGGCACCCGTCGGGCGGGGTTGATGGACCCGGCGACTGACGCCGCCCGCATCGCGGCGCTCGAGGACGAGCTGGCGCGGATCCATGACGAGGCGCGCCGCGAGTCGGATGCGATGTTCGCCCAGTACCAGCTCAGTCAGATCCTCGCCTCGGGTGGCGACCCCGGCGAGCTGGCCGAGTCGGTCTGCGTGGAGCTCGTCCGATTGTGCGGTGCCCGATGCGTGGGGCTGTGGCTGGCGCCTCCCGGCGGCGACGGGTTCGACCTCGTCGGGTCGGCAGGATCTCCGACGGGGCCGCTGCCGGGTCGGTTCGAGCGACTCGAGGACGGCGACGCCTGGACCGCGGCCCTTCCAGGAGCTGTCTCCCTGACGCTCGTCGAGGGTCGGCCGACCGGCCTGGTCGGGGTCGTCCCAGCGCCCGATGCGGATCTCGACCGAGCCGGGATCCGGGTCCTCGAGCTCGCCCGACACGAGCTGGCGGTGGCCTTCAGGAACGCCCAGCTCCGAGCGACGCTGGAGCTCGAACGACTCGAGCTGACCGCGATCATCGACGGCGCGACCGATGCCATCCTCGAGGTCGATGCCGACCGGCGGATCCTTCGCGTCAACCGGGCCGCGACGGTGCTCCTCGGGTCGGAGCCGGACGGGCTCATCGGTCGGACCTGCGGCGAGGCGCTCGACTGCGTCCGGGCGGGCGGCCACACCGAAGCCGCATGTCCGCTGGCTGAGGTCATCCGCACGGGGCAGCCGGTGCGCCTACACACGACCGCCTTGCTTGGCGAGGGCGGGGAGGTTGTTCCGATGGTCGGCGGCTACGCCCGGGTGGCGGGGGTCGATGCCCCCCGGGCGACCGCGATCCTGCGCGACATGCGCGACGTACGCGCGCTCGAGGAGCTGCGCGAGGGGTTCGTGGCGACGGTCAGTCACGAGCTGCGGACGCCGCTCGCCCTGGTCAAGGGTTACGCCGAGAGCCTGCTCCTCCTCGACCTGGCACCGGCCGAGCGCCAGCGCTACCTCGAACGGATCGACCAGCTGGCAGACCGGCTCCGGACGCTGGTCACCGAGATCCTCGACGTCACCCAGCTCCAGGCCGACCCCCTGGTCCTGGAGCGCACGCCGGTGCAGTTGGCCGCGTTGGTCACCCGTCTGAGCACGGATCTGGCCGTCGCCGGCGGTTCGGACCGGCTCGAAGTCTCCCTGCCGTCGGATCTGCCGGCCGTCGAGGTCGACCCGGTCCGGATCGGCCAGGTCCTCGAGAACCTCGTCGACAACGCCGCGAAATACGCGCCCGGGACCAGCACCATCCGGGTGTCCGCGTTCAGTGGGCCGCCGGGCTGGCTGACCGTCGAGGTCGTCGACGAGGGCATCGGCATCCCGGCGGCCGACCGCGGACTCGTCTTCGAGCCGTTCCATCGGGCCCGGAACGTGCGAGAGTCGAGCATCGCCGGGACGGGGCTCGGGCTGGCGATCTCGCGCCGGATCATCCAGGCCCACGGTGGGCGCCTGTGGCTCGAGGACCGGGCCGACGGCACGGTCGGCACCTGTGTCTCGTTCACGCTCCCGCTCGCCCGCACCCGGCGGCGCGGCACCGCCGATGCCGATCGCGCTGGGTCGCGCACCCCGGCCGGCTCCAGCCCATCGAGGTCGGTGGCCTCCGATGGCTGAGACCATCCTCATCGTCGAGGACGAGCCCGAGTTCGCCGCACTGCTCGAACTCTGGGTCCGGACCGCGGGGTACGAGCCCGTGCTCGCCCACAACGGCAACGACGCACTCCGACGCTTCTACGAGGCGCATCCAGACCTGGTCCTGCTCGACCTGAGCCTGCCTGGCCTGGATGGTTGGCAGGTCCTGGAGCGGATACGGGAGTTCAGCCGAGTCCCGATCCTCATGGTCACCGCACGGAGCGGTGAAGCGGACAAGATCCGCGGCCTCAAGCTCGGTGCCGACGACTACGTCACGAAGCCGCTGTCACTGCCCGAGCTCCTGGCTCGGGTCGAGGCCGCGCTCCGCCGGGCGGCCACGTCGTCACCCGAACGACCCCGCCGCTTGCGAAACGGTGCGCTCGTCGTGGACCTGGACGAGCATCGGTCTTATGTGGACGGCGAGGAGATCCGGCTCACCCCGACCGAGTTCCGGCTGCTGGCCTACCTCGTCGAGCATGCCGGCCAGCTCGTGACCCATCGCCAGGTGCTCGGCAGCGTCTGGGGCGCCGGCTACGGATCCGACACCCACTTGCTCCGGATGACGATCCGGAACCTCAGGATCAAGCTCGAGGCGGCCGCCCCCGGCTCGTCGTACATCGGGACCGAGTACGGCCTCGGCTATCGACTGCTCGGTGGCGGCGGTACGAAACAGGCGTCTGGCGAGCCGCCCGGGGCCAGCTCGGCGGGTCCGTAGATCGGCGTCAACTCTAGTAGCCCTCGGCGCGCGAGCGGCCGTCAGCCGGCGGCGGAGGCGCTCGTCGCGAGCCGCTCGATGAGATCAGCCGCGAGGACCGTCCCGGGCCGGGCGCGGAGTCGGGCGGAGATGGCGTCGAGCCGTGTCCGCAGCGCCCGATCCGCGAGCAACCGATCGATCGCAGCCGTCATCTCCGTCGGTTCGAACGTGTAGGTCGGCAGGCGCACGCCGAAGCCGGTCTCGGCGACGCGCTGAGCGTTGTCGTACTGGTCCCAGAACAACGGCAGCAGGATCATCGGGCGGCCGTCGTGGAAGCACTCGGTGACGGTGTTGTTGCCGCCGTGGGTGATGACCAGGTCGACCTCGGACAGGATCGCCCGCTGCGGGACGAACTCGGCCCCGGCCATGTTGTCGGCGAGCTCGTACTGGTCGGCCTGCGGCCCCTTCGAGACGATGAACCGATGGGGCGTCCGGCCGAGGATGTCCACGAGCCGGCGCATGAGCTCGACATCGGCTGAGCCGAGGCTGCCGAGGCTCAGGTAGATGAGCGCGCCGGATCGGTCGGTCAGCTCGGGCGGGACCGCCCAGTCCGTGTCGGCCGCCCTGGCCGAGGACTCGAGGCGGTGCCAGGTCGGCGCGAGCGGCGTCGCCCGGTCGTAGTCGACGTCGGCCGGGTAGAGATACAGGTTCAGGTCGGGCGACTCGTGGATGAACGACGGTCCGCTCGGCCCGTCGGGCAGCCCGGGTGCCCCGTGATCCCGGCAGAAGGCGTCGAAGTCGGACCACAAGTCCGCGTGGACCCGGCGGTATTCGGCCCGGAAGGACGGCCATGCCGCTCGATCGTCGGCCGGATACCCGGAGAACACCGGAGCGACCTCCGGGTCGAGCAGCTCGGCCGGGTTGCAAGACGCGATCCGGACCCAGCGCCGCCCGGACGCGGGCAGCGCCGGGAACGCGACCACGTTGTCCTCGACGATCACGTCCGGGTCGATCTCGTCGAAGATCTCCAGCAGGCGCGGATGGACGTACTTCGCTCCGTCGACGAGCGCTTGCCAGGTCGGCTGGATGAACCCGCCGAGCTGATCGATCGTCGGCATCCTGAAGACCGGCGCGGTGTCCCGGATGAAGTCCTTCCAGAACTGGCCGGGGACCTCGGGCACCTCGGGTGGCGGCCCGAGACGCATCAGCCGCTCTTCGAAGCCCTTCGCCTCGAGCGTCCCGGCGAACGACTCCTCCACGATGAAGACCACCCGATGGCCGCGCTCCCGCAGGACGCTGCCGATCCCGACGCAGTTGTTCGTCGGCCCGAAGGCTCCCTCGGGAAAGAACACGATCGTCCGCTGCGGATCCATGGCGGCAAGGATGCCATCCGACGGGACCCGCCGGCAGGGGTTGCCCACGGTGCGCGCCGAGGCCGGGCAGGCTCAGGCTGAACGGGCGCTCGACGCGATCTGGGCCTGGATCCAGGCAGCCATGTCGGCCGCCACCTCCGGACCCTCCGGTTCGTTGAGCGTCTCGTGGCGCAGATCCGGGTAGACCCGACGGGTCACGCCCGGCAGCGTGGCGAGGATCTCCGACGACGCCACCGGGACGAGCGGGTCGGAGCCGCCGTGGGTGACGAACGTCGGGACCCGGAGACGCCCGAGATCCGCCACGGCCCGGGTCTGGGCCTCGAGGAGCGCGCGTCCGAGGCCGGTCGTCGTGCGGTGGTAGGCCAGCGGGTCGGCCCCGTACGCCTCGCCCACGGCCGGATCGCGCGACAGTGTCGATCCGTCGAAGCCGTTCGAGACCGACAGGGTCGGGACGAGCCGCCCCAGGATCCGGGCGCTGGTCCGTCGCCAGCCCGGCAGGTGGTCGGCCAGCCACGGCGAGCTCAGGACCAGCAGGTCCGGCTGGGGTCGATCGCTCTCGGCGTAGGTCAGCGACACGAGCCCGCCCATCGAGTGACCGAGCAGGACCACGGGTCGGTCTGCCGTCGGGATCCGCAACGCCACGAGCCGATCCTCGACGTCGTCGAGCCAGGTGTCCCAGCTGGGGATCCACGCCCGCCGGCCCCCGGATCCCCCGAAGCCCTCGAGATCGAACGCCGTGACGTCCAGCCCCGACGCGGCGAGGACCCCGGCGGTCCGCTCGTAGCGACCCGAATGCTCGGCGAGACCATGGATGACCAGGACCGAGCCGATCGGCGATCCGTCTGCGGGCCACCGGCGCACGAGCATCGGGACACCGTTCCGAGCCGCGACCGTCTCCGTCGAGGACGTCATCCGCGTCACACCGCGGTCGCGATCGGCTCGGGCGGAGCCGCCATCAGCCGAGCCCGGGAATCCTCGCGCTTCTGGATCCGGCGGACGACCAGGATGGCGAGCGCCGCGGCGACGACGAGCAGGATGTCGACCGCCATCGAGACGTTGATGAGCCAGCGAAGATCGTCGACGGTCTCGGTCGGGATCCGGAGCACGAACCACGACGCCCAGTTGCTCACGAGCCAGACCAGCCACCAGCCGAGCAGGAGTCCTCGCGCCCGGCCGACGTCGTCGCCGACCGCGAGTCGATGGTGCAGGTCGGTGACGATCTGGTACGGCACGAAGAGGTTCGCGATCGGCACGAACCACCAGCCGATCGCGCCTCGAGGCGAGTGCTCCGGCGCACCCGCGCCGATCGCGGGCGCGTTGTCTACCGCCCGTGACAGCCAGGCTAGGTAGGCGATCACGCAGCCGATGAACACGATGAGATACAAGCCCTGGATCGTCGCCGTAAGCGCGTCCCACCCGTCCGCCTCGGCGACACCCGCGGTCCCGAGCTGGATGTCGTGGACGAGGCTCTCGAACGTCAGGAAGTGGGCGATCTCGACGACGGTCACGAGGGCGATCAGCACGAGGCACGCGACCGCGATCTGCGATCTCAGCCGAGCCGAGCGGAAGCCGCTCGCTCCGACCGTGGATGGTGCCGTCCAGGCGAGGGGAGGCGTCTCTGGGCTGGTAGCCGGCGGATCCGGCGTCGGCCAGGCGTCGGGCGCCGCCGATCCGCCAGCCGGTGGCGGCTCCGTCATCCCGTTCATGTGGCTCCTCCGGTCGCGTGGTCCGGGGCGGGTCGATCGTCCGATGATGACCCTCTCGCGGCCGCCTCGTGGCGTACGTCCGTGGGCACAGCCCGCGAGCGCTTTCGCGTTCCGCGAAGATAGGGACCGTGCGTCACCCGGGCGTGACCGGCCGGAGCGCGTCCGAGGAGAACGTCCATGACCGACGGTGTGCCGGGGATCGAGCTCCGCTCGGGAGCGTCGACGCTGGTCGTGGATGTCGAGCGAGGTGGCCGGCTGGCCTCGCTGCGCGTGGAGGGCGAGGAGCTCTTGCTCGGGGCCGACGACCCGACCGATCGCTCGATCCAGTGGGGCAGCTTTCCGATGGCGCCCTGGGCCGGGCGACTCCGCGACGGCATCCTCGACTGGGATGGCCGGCGCCATGAGCTCCGACGGACGCTCGGGCGGCATGCGATCCACGGGGTCGTCTGGGACCGCGCCTGGACCTTGGACCGGGTCGCGCCTGACGAGGTCGACCTGAGCTGTGAGCTCGGGCCGGCCGGCTGGCCGCTCGGTGGACTGGTCCGTCAACGGATCCGGCTCGACCCGGATGGCGTGCGTCTCGAGGCGGAGATCGTCGCCGAGCGGTCGATGCCGGCCGCATTCGGCTGGCATCCCTGGTTCCGGCGTCGCACGGCCGACGCGCGGCTCGAGGTGGATGCCGACGAGGTCCTCGTGACCCGCGACCTGATCCCGACGGGAGAGCGCACTCGGGTCCGCGGGATGACCGACCTCCGACGTGGCCCGGCGCTGGCCGGCCGGCGTCTGGATCACGCGTATGTCGACGCCCGGTCGCCGGCCGTCATCCGCTGGCCGGACTTCGAGCTCGCGATCGAGTTCGGGTCGACGGCCTCCGTCGTCGTCGTTCACACCCCGCCACGAGGGTTCTGCGTGGAGCCCCAGACGGCGTGGCCCGACGCGCTATCGAGCGAGCTCCGGGCCGTGCCGGGAACGGGTCTCGCGGTGCTTGCGGCTGGGGAGAGCCTGCGTGCGACCGCGTCCATCCGCTGGCGACGACCCGGCGCCTGACGCGCGCCGCCGGGCCGCGCCCGCGGCCACCTTGGTCGGTGAGGTCCGGGTCAGTCGCCGATCCGAACGATCCAGCGGCCGCGGGCTCGACCGGCGAGGATCCCATCGAGGGCCATCTCCAACCCGTCGAGGTCCACCTCGGTCACCGCGTCGCCGAGCCCACGCGGACGGAGGTCCTCGGCGATGCGATCCCACAGCCGGCGACGTTCGACGATCGGCTGCTGGGCCGAGTCGATCCCGATCAGCGCCACGCCGCGCAGGATGAACGGGAAGACCGTGGTCGAGAACGGTGCGCCGCTCGTGTTGCCACTCGACGCCACGGCCCCGCCCCACTTCAGCGTGCGCAGGATGTACGGCAGGGTCGCCGCCCCGACGCAGTCCACCGCCGCCGCCCAGCGCTCGGTCTCCAACGGTCGAGCGCTCTCGGCGGTGACCTCGTCGCGGCCCAGGATCCCTGCGGCGCCGAGCGCCGTCAGCTCGTCGTGGGCGTCGGCCTTGCCGGTCGCCGCCCAGACCTCGTAGCCCCGCCCGGCGAGGATCGCCAGGGCGGTCCGGCCGACACCGCCGCTTGCGCCCGTGACCAGGACCGGACCGTGGTCCGTTTCGAGCCCGTTGGCCTCAAGTCGTGCGACCGAGAGCGCGGCCGTGAACCCCGCGGTCCCGACGATCATCGCCTCTCGCGGCGTCAGGCCCGCGGGCAGCGGGACGATCCAACCGGCGGGGACGCGGGCGTACTCCGCGAAGCCTCCGTGGCGCGCGACCCCGAGGTCGTAGCCGTGGGCGATGACCTCCCGTCCGACCTCGACGGTCTTGTCCGTGCTGCCGACGACCGTGCCCGCCAGGTCGATGCCGGGGATCAGCGGGCTGATCCGGGCCACCTTGCCGGAGGCGATCGTCGCCAACCCGTCCTTGTAGTTGACGCTCGACCAGGCCACCCGGACCTCGACCTCGCCGGCCGGCAGGGCCGCCGCGTCGAACGTGCACACGCCGCGGTCCACGCGGTCGTCGACCTTCTCCGCGACGAAGGCGCGGAAGCGATCGGGGACACGGCTGGACGGGGTCACCGGGCAAGGATAGCGGGGCGTCGGATGGGCTCGAACGCCGAGTCGCGTGCATCGGTCCGGGACCCGGTCGGACCGTATACTCGACGCCCCAGCACCTGAGATCACGCGGCCCGACCGGCCGAGGAGGACGTCATGAGCGACCTGGTCGTCATCACCTTCACCACCCAGGACGCCGGCCTGGCCGCGCTCAAGCACGTCCGCGAGTCCGAGCATGCGACCGACCTGCGCCTGTCCGACACCGCGGTCGTCGAGAAGGACGCCGAGGGCAAGATCCACGTCAAGAACGAGCTCAGCTCCGGGACCGAGGTCGGCGCGGTCAGCGGCGGTCTGCTCGGGCTGCTCCTCGGCGTCGCGTTCTTCCCGGTGCTCGTCATCGGGATCGGGGCGGCCATCGGCGCGGCGATCGGCCACAGCGTCAGCAGCCACGTGGACAAGAACTTCGTCAAGGACATCCAGGCGGAGCTGACGCCCGGCACGTCGGCATTGTTCGCCGTCGTGAGTGCGAACCCGAGCGCACTCGTCGCGGCCGTACGCGGGTTCGATGGCAAGGTCTACCAGACGACGCTGAACCCGGAGCTCGAAGAGTCGCTGAACGACGCGCTCAAGAGCGACGGCTGATCGCGGGACGTCCGTCGACGCGGGCCAGGTCGCGAAGGTTGCGTTCCGGCACGACCCTTGACGGCCACCTCGGAGGTCGGCCATCATCCGCGCTCACATGAGCCGTACTTGCGTCGCCTGGTCGTGTACCTGCCGGCGGCCCCGCCGTGCGGAGGACGAGGTCTGACGTCCCGCGCTTCCTGACATCGACGAAGCCGGGACCGATGACCGTCCCGTGGGCCGCGGATCCATCGACTGGACCGCGGTCCTCGATTCTCCGGACCCATGGCGAGAAGTCGCCGGAACCCCGAAGCCGTCCCCCGTCGGGGCACGCCCGCCCCGACCGCGTCGCCACTCGGAGATGACCACGATGACCGAGATCCAGACCACGACCACCCTCGAGTACTGGCGAGCCCTCGCCGAGAACGACCGCTACGCCGCCCAGTTCGATCGCTCGTCGCTGCCGACTCCACCGGCTCGGCGGCTGGCGATCATCGCCTGCATGGACGCCCGGATCACCGTCGAGGACGTCCTCGGGCTCCGTACCGGCGACGCGCACATCATCCGCAACGCCGGTGGCCTGGCGACGGACGACGCGATCCGCTCGCTGGTCATCAGCCAGCACCTCCTCGGGACCGAGGAGGTCATCGTCATCGAGCACACGGGCTGCGGGATGCTGACCTTCGAGGACGAGCCCGTCCGGAGGCAGATCGCCGCGACCCAGGGCGTCGATGTCGACCTGCCGCTCTACTCGTTCCCGGACCTCGAGGCGAACCTCGCTGCACAGGTCGAGCGGGTCCGCAGCCACCCATGGATCAAGGATGTGCCGGTCCACGGACTCATCTACGAGGTCGAGACCGGCCGGTTGCGACCCCTCGATTGAGACGGGCGCCGATCAGGTCTTGCGGTACGCGCTCTTCGGACCGATGTTGCCGGCCGCGTCGAAGGCGCGGACGTAGTAGCTCGCCCCGGACCGGCGCTTGACCGAGACCGACGTGCCGGTCGTGACCGTCTTGATCGGAGCGGTCACGCCGGAGCGGTAGACCTTGTAGCCGGCGACCCCGAAGTCGTCGGTGGCCGACGTCCAGTAGAGCTTCGTGGTCGTCTTCCCGACGTTGGCCTTGAGCGTCTTGACCTTGGTCGGCGGCGTGATGTCGGTACCGGATGGTGGGGTCTTGGCCGAGGCCGCGGCGAGCGGGCCCTCGTTGCCGGAGCCGTCGACCGCGATGACCTTGTACGCGTAGGTGGTCGCCGGGGTCAGACCCGTGTCACCGAAGCTCAGCCCGGTCGGCGTCGCGACCTCGACCCCGTCGCGAAGCACCCGGTAGTGGTCGACCGCGTAGTTGTCGGTGGCCTTCGTCCAGGTCACGGTCACGCTCGTCGCACTGGTCGGCGTGGCCTTTGGGCTGCCCGGGGCACCGGGGGCGATCGGGTCCAGGACGCTGACGGTCGCCACGCCGGCGCCGGCGGACTGGGTCGTGATCTTCAGGCCGGTGACCGGGTCCGTGAGGGTCGCACCGACGGCCAGCGGCGAGTCCGCATAGCTGTTCGTGCCGGGCGTCGTATCGACCAGCTGCGTCTGGCTGAGGCCGTAGCCCGGGCTCGGTGCGTCCGGCGAGATCCGGATCGTGACGCCGTTCACGGCGGCATCGCCCGGGCTGAAGTCGTCGAAGTACGGTGGATGGACAGACCGGAGGTCGAGATAGAACGACGAACCGTCGTGGCGGTCGATCCGCAGCAGCCGGTCGCTGCCGGCCGGTCCGTCGAGGACGGACCCGAGCTGGTACGGCCCGCCCGGGCCGATCGTCCGGATCTCGCTCGCCGGCAGCCAGCCGAACTGGCCGAGATGGGTCGCGTGGTCGTGCGCGGACGAGCCACTGCCCATGACCGTGAACGGATCGCCGTACTCCGATGAGGCGCAGGTCGCCGAGATCGACACCCGGCTCGAGCCGGACGTGCAGCTCAGGCTGCTGGCGTGGTGGACGCCGAAGTTGTGGCCGAGCTCGTGGGCGACCACCCGGAGCACGAACGAGCCGTTGTTCCAGCTGTCGGACCCGGGCATCGCGCCGAGCCCGGACCAGCCGCAGCTGTTCGCCTTCGGGAAGGCATAGACGTAGTTCGTGAACGCGCTCAGGTCGACCCCGGCGGCGGTCGCCGCGGCCTTCGCCTGGGTGGCCCAGGTGAACGGATCGCAGGTCGACTTGGGGGCGGCGATCTGGTACCAGCCGAAGACCTGGCCGGTGACGGTGACCGCGCCGCGCGACTCCTCCTCGAAGTAGTTCGCGACGGCATTGCCGTTGCTGAAGGCGATCTGCGTCGCGAGCGCCGGCGCGTAGGGCTGGCTCGCGTCATCGCTGAACCCGAAGAGGAGGACCGCGACGTGCTTGCTCGAGGCGGCGAGCGGGGCGCCATCGGCGAGGTGGACCGACTGGCCGTCGGCGCCGAGGACGGCGGTGGTCCGGCGTCGGGGCGGGGCGCTGAGCTTGGCCACCGACGTCGCGTCGCGGGCGGTGCCCACCCGGATCACGCCGTCATGCCACGTCCCTCGGACCTGGACCCGCGCGCCGTTGAGGGCCTCCGGGGCAGGCCCGCGGATGTCGAGCGGGACCAGCCCGGCCGACGTCTCGACGGCATAGCCGTCGGCCCCGACGTCGTCGGCGAAGTCGTCGATGTGGTAGAGCCGGAGGGTGCCCCGGATGGACACGGCGGTGCCCGCCGGGATGAGCTTGCCGGTCCGGGCCCAGCCCAGCGCGGCCGGGCCATGAGCCTCGACCGGGAGGGCGATGACGAGCGCGCACGCCAGTGCGACGACGATCGCGATCCAGCGGCGCATCGGTCCCCTTCCGTCCCTGTCGACCCGGGCACCCGGGTTCGTCGCGAGTGTCGGTCAGCCGTGGCGCCGGTGGAACGGACCCTTCGGTGCAGTCAGCCCGACCGATGGTCCGGTTCGGTGCTCGGACGCACCGCCGTCAGGGCGTCGGCGCGGCGTCGGTCGGTGTGGGCTCCGGGGTCGGTGTGGGGTCGGGCGTCGGAGTCGGCTCCGGGGTCGGCGTCGGCTCGGGTGTCGGGGTGGGCTCTGGGGTCGGTGTGGGATCGGGCGTCGTCTGGATCGTCCACAGGACCTGACGCAGCGTCTTCCCGCTGGCATGGACCCGGGCAGCGAGTTCGCGGCCGACGTAGCGGTAGTGCCACGGCTCGTAGGCGTAGCACGTGACCCGCTTCTTGCCCTTCGGATAGCTCATCACGAAGCCGTACTTCCAGGCGTTCTTGGCGAGCCAGGCACCCTCCCGACTGCGAGCCCAGTCGGAGTACAGCCACGGGGCGCTACCGCCGACGGACTTGAAGTCGATCGTCGTCCCGAGCTGGTGTTCGGAGTGGCCCGGACGGGCGCTCGTCTCGAGGGCCGCCCCGATGCCCCCCTTGGCGACCCAGCTGGCGAACGTCCAGACCTGCGTGGCGTAGCTCCGATAGGCGGACTCGACCGCGAGACGGCCGCCGGCCTTGCGGCTCGCGCGGGTCAGCGCCCGAAGGTCGGCCAGGGCCACCTTGCGGATGGAGCCACCGCCCGACAGCCCGGCGTGACTGACGGCCACGAGCCCGACCGGCCGGTAGGTCTTGGGCAGCCGGTACGTCGTGTCGAGGAGGCTGCGCGGCCAGTCCGACCGGAGTCGATGCTTGGTCAGGACATCGGCCACGCGGCACTTCGGGAGCGATGCCGCGTCGGTGAGCGCCGCACCCGGCCCAAGCGCCGCCACGACGATCGCCCCGACCGCCAACGTGGCGAGGATCCGTCGGCGGATCCTGGGTCGGATCGCCGGTCGACGCTGTTCCATGGTGGTGAACGATACGTCGGTCGGGCGAGACGAGGCCCCTGCCCGAAGGTCCCGGACCGCACTGGACCACCTGGCGGCGACGCGACGCTCGGACCGGGACGGGTCGGTCCAGCCTCGGCTTTGGGGTATCATGCCGGGCGCGTCACTGGCGAGTGGCCAAGCGGTAAGGCGCCTGACTCTGGATCAGGAGATCGAAGGTTCGAATCCTTCCTCGCCAGCCAGTCTTCCCATGGACGCCCGGCCACGGCATGCCCACACGTGGCCGATGTGGCCCGCAACAGGCCCGATGGCCCCTTTCAGACGAGCGGTCCGGCCGGCAGTGCGAGCGGGATCCGGGCCTAGACTCCTTGGATGAGCGCCATCACCCGACATGCCGCCCCGGCCCCGTACGGGGAGACCGAGGCCCCGACTGACCCGATCGACCTGACCCGCCACCTGGTGGACAGCGCGATCCTGCCGATGACCGTCGTGGGTCTTCTGGCCGGGCTGGCTCTCACCTGGACCGGAAACGATCCGGCGGCGGACGTCGCCTGGACGATCCCGGCGGTCGTGGTAGCCGTTCGTCTCGCGTGGGCGATCCTGCGCGACCTGATGCATGGCGAGTTCGGTGTCGACCTCATCGCGATCCTGGCGATCGTCGGGGCGCTCTTACTCAGCGAGCCATTCGCGGCCGCAGTCATCGGGGTCATGCTGGCGACTGGCGAGGCGCTGGAACGCTATGCGCAGGGCCGCGCTCAACGCGAACTGACCGCCCTCCTGGGCCGTGCGCCCCGTGACGTCCAGCGCTACGTCGATGGCCGACTGGAAACCACGCCGATCGAGGCCGTCGGCCCAGGCGACCTGCTCGCCATCCGCCCAGGCGACGTCGTGCCGGTCGATGGCATGGTCGTCGGGAACCCGGCCGTCCTCGACGAAGCCGCGCTCACCGGCGAGTCGCGACTGATGACCCGCGAAGAGGGCGATGCGGTCAGCTCCGGCACGGTGAACGCCGGCTCTTCGTTCGACCTCCGCACCGTGTCGACCGCCGCCGACAGCGCCTACGCCGGGATCGTCCGTCTCGTCCAGGAGGCGCAGCACAGCAAGGCGCCCTTCGTCCGACTCGCGGACAGGTATGCCCTGGTCTTCGTACCATTCACCCTGGCCATCTCCGTTGCGGCCTGGCTGGTTTCCGGCGATCCCGTCCGCGGCCTTGCGGTGCTGGTCGTCGCGACGCCGTGTCCGCTCCTGCTCGCCGCGCCGATCGCGATCGTCGCGGGGATCTCCCGGGCGGCCAGACGCGGCGTGATCGTCAAGGGCGGCGGGCCGCTCGAGACGTTGGCGCGCGCGCGGGTCGTGCTCTTCGACAAGACCGGGACCCTGACCGCCGGCCGACCGCGATTGGCGACGATCGACGCTGGTCCAGCCACGGAGCCCGGAGCGCTCGATCAGGGCGAGGTCCTGCGGCTGGCCGCCTCCGTCGAGCAGTTGTCGCCGCACGTGCTGGCGGCATCGATCGTCCATGGAGCCCGGGAACGAGCACTCGAGATCTCCATGCCGGTCGACGTCGTCGAGACGCCAGGGGCGGGCGTGACCGGACTCGTGGACGGACGGCGCGTCGCTGTCGGGACGGCGGAGTTCTGTGCTGGCGACGGTGGTCTGCCACGGTGGGCCCGCGATGTCCGGCGTCGTGCGGCGGTCGAAGGCTCGACATGCGCCTTCGTGCGAGTCGACGATGTCGTCCGTGGCGCCCTGATCCTCGATGACCCGCTCCGCCCCGAAACCCCACGGGCTATCCGATCGCTCCGACGGATCGGCTTCACGCGGATCGTCATGGTCACCGGCGACAACGCCGCTGTCGCGGACATCATCGGCTCAGCCATCGGCGTCGACGCAGTGCTTGCCGATCGGGTCCCGTCGGAGAAGGTGGATGCCGTGAACAACGAGCGGTCGCAAGCATCCGGGCCGATCGTCATGGTCGGCGACGGGCTCAACGACGCGCCGGCACTGGCCCTTGCCGACGTGGGCGTGGCGATGGGCGCGCGCGGTGCGAGTGCCTCTTCCGAGGCAGCCGACATCGTCATCACGGTGGACCAACTCGATCGCCTGACCGAAGCGGTCCAGATCGCTCGACGAGCGCGCTCGATCGCCGTCCAGAGCGTCGTCCTCGGGATGGGGATGTCGATCGTCGCGATGGCTGCCGCGGCACTCGGGTTCCTGCCGGTCGTCGCCGGGGCGATCCTCCAGGAGGCAATCGACGTCATCGTGATCCTCAACGCGCTTCGCGCTCTGCGAGGGGGTGTTGAGGTCCCGACCCGGATCGCCGGCTGGACCGAGACAAGCGCACACCTGCGTGCAGCCCATATCGAACTCGAACCGTCCATCGCCCGGATCCGCGGCACGGCGGATATCCTCGACGGCATGTCCCCTGCTGCCGCGGCGGTCGCCCTCGAGGAGACCCGCCGGTTCGTGTCGGTTGATCTGCTGCCACACGAGGAGCTGGAGGACCGAACGATCTATCCCATTCTCGCCACCGCCATGGGCTCCGACGACGCGACGGGGTCGATGCACCGGACGCATCAGGAGATCTTCCGACTCGCAAGGCTGCTCGATCGCCTGGTCCGCGACCTCCCGCCAGACGGCCCGAGCCGAGATGATCGGACGGATCTCCAGCGCCTCCTGTACGGCCTGGAGGCGATCCTTCGATTGCATCAGGCGCAGGAGGAGGACCTGTACGCCTCCATCGGCGACAGCACGCCACCGGCCGAACGACCAGCCTCCGCCGCGGCGCCCTCCCGGCTCTGACCCGGACCGAGGGACGCCATGGTCGAGCGCACCAACTCCCGCTAGATCGCCCGCGTCGCGAGCTCCAGAAACTCTGGATCAGGAGATCGAAGGTTCGAATCCTTCCTCGCCAGCCAACGCCTTCTCTCGGGACAACGTGGACACGTGTCTCACGACGTCAACGGGCGCGTCTGGGTTGTGATCGCGCGTCCAACGGCTGTCGGCGCGCGATCGACTTCCAGACCGTAGATGCTCTGCGCAGGATGTCTTCATACGTCCGCCGGCCGAGGAGGAGCGAACCCGTCGTCGCCGTACCCTCGCCGGCAAGCTTGCCCGACACCTCGTCCGCATAAGGCGTCGCCCAGCCTCCATGTTTGAACCCGCCGCGGCGATCCTCGTCCGGCCTGCCCGGCGCCTGCATGACCCCGTGAAGGGTGAGACTCGTGAAGTCGACGATCTCGCTCATGGCGACCTCCAACGGGTCAGTGCACGCCGGCGTGGGCCGTCATTGCTCGACCGTCTTCTTGAGACCCTCCAGCATCGGTCCCCAGTTGTCCGCGGCCATCCTGTCGGCCTCATCCCGGCTCGCGTTGTTGTCCTGCGTGAGGGTCAAGGTGGTCATGGCACCGTTCTGGACGAGCTCATACGTGACGGTGTGGTAGTTCTCGGGCCGGTCCGCACTGCCGCCCATGGGACTCCAGTGCGTGTACTTCAGAAGCTTCTCGGGATCGATCTCCAGAACGGTGCCCTTGTCCACATACGCCTTGCCCTTCCACTCGCCGTTCCAGGCGATCGGGCTGCCGACCTTCCAGTCGGTCGTGAGGTTGGTCCCATGCATGTACTGCTTGACCTTCTTCGGATCCGTCAACGCCTCCCAGACCTTGGCTTTCGGGGCATCGATCTCGACCGTTGAGACTGCCGCAAATCCTCTCGCCACGAGGTCCCTCCATCTCGTCCCGCCGCCGCACGACGTGCCACGTCGTCCGATGCTAGTCCGACTCGGTGACTGCGTCTCCTGTCTCGCGATCGCCTTCAGCCGCGCCAAGAACGTCCTGCCGCCGCTCGGGTATGGTCAGCCGGTCAGGAGGGTGAGATGGCCAGAGTCCTCGGGATCGGTGGCGTGTTCTTCAAGTCGAAGGATCCGGGCGCGCTCACCAGCTGGTACCGCGACGTGATCGGCGTCGAGGTCGAGGACTGGGGCGGTGTCGTCTTCACGCCCGAGGCGATGGCCGCCCATCCGGGCGCGGGCACCGTGTTCAGCCCGTTCGCGGCGGACACCACCTACTTCGCGCCCTCGACCAAGGAGTTCATGATCAATCTCGCGGTCGACGATCTCGACGGCATCCTGGCGAGTTGTGCGGAGCACGGCGTGGAAGCGAACGTCCTCCCCGACCAGCCCATGGGCCGCTTCGCGCACATCCTCGACCCGGAAGGGACCAAGATCGAGCTGTGGGAGCCGAAGCCGATGCCCGCCTGACCGGGCCAGCGACTCGGTCAGGTTTCGAGAAGCCGGTTCGGCGCTGGCCGACTAGCATCACCTGGTCATCCCGATCAGTCGAGAGCGAGGACCAGCCATGGCGCAGAAGACCGCGAAGACGGAGATCTGGACTCCCGAAGAGAAGGCCGCGATGAGGGAAGCCGCCGCGGAGGCGAAGCGGGCCGCGAAGCGCGGCGCCGACGACGCGGCCGGCGAGTCGGACGTCCTCGCGAAGATCGCCGAGCTGCCGGAGCCGGACCGCTCGATGGCCGCGCGCATCCACGAGATCGTGAAAGCTGCGGTCCCGGAATTGGTCTCGAAGACCTGGTACGGGATGCCGGCGTACTCGAAGAACGGCAAGTCGATCTGCTTCTTCCAGCCGGCGTCGAAGTTCAAGGTGCGCTACTCGACCTTCGGGTTCCAGCCGGACGCGCACCTCGATGACGGCGCGATGTGGGCGAACGCATACGCGGTGCTCGAGCTGACGCCGGAGGTCGAGAAGCAGGATCGCGGCGCTGGTGAAGCAGGCGGCGGGCTGAGCACGAGTGACGATGTGCTACATTCATGTACATGGAACGGACGGTGGGCGTCGCCGAGCTGCGCCAGAATCTGAGTCGCTATCTGCAGCGGGTGGCGAACGGGGAGCGCTTGCTTGTGACCGACCGCAATCGGCCGGTCGCCGAGCTCGGTCCACCACCCAGTGAGGGCGCGGCCCTGGATCGACTGATCGCGGAGGGACGGGTCAGCCGCCCCACCCGTCGGGGGCTACCAGCACCGCTCTCCATGGACGGCGACCCCCACGCCCTGAGTCGCGCACTCGACGAGATCCGCGGCGAACGCTGAGGCGTGCCGCTCTTCTACGCGGATGCGTCGGCGCTCGTGAAGCTCGTGCGCGACGAACCCGAAAGCCACGCGCTCCGGACGTTCCTGGCCGACGCGGACCTTGTTTCGTGCGAGCTCGTGCTGACCGAGATCCCGCGGGCGATCCGGCGCGCGGCAGCCCACGACCCTCGTTCGGATCTGGACCTGTTGATGGATCGCGCCGGCGAGGTCATCGATGCGCTCGGGCTTCTGCCGCTCGACCGGGTGCTGCTCCTGGCGGCGGGCGCATTGTCCGAGCCGGCGCTCCGAGCACTCGACGCGATCCATGTCGCCGCGGCGATCGACGTCGAGCCAGTCGACGGCTTCGTCACCTACGACGAGCGGCAAGCCGCGGCTGCGCGCCTAGCCGGACTGCGAACGATGTCGCCCGGCGCCTGAGACCTACGCGCTTGCAACCAGCCGTCGAGCGTCCACCACTATCTTCCTGCGGACGACGTCCCCATCGAAGGCAGTGGGCAAGACGATGTCATCCAAGAGGGATCGAGCGCAGCCGACGTCGGCCAGACGAAGCCATTGGGCGGTTGAGGCCGCCGATGAGGGAGGGAACGAGGGATGGCAGAAGTGACCAGTAGCATGACATCGCCGCACATCGCGGCCCCCGATCGCTATGACGCGATGGCCTATCGGCGGGTCGGCTCGAGTGGGCTCCACCTGCCCGCGATCTCCCTCGGCCTCTGGCAGAACTTCGGCGACGACAGACCACTCGCCACCCAGCGGGCGATCGTGCGCCGGGCGTTCGACCGCGGCGTCACGCATTTCGACCTGGCCAACAACTACGGCCCGCCGTACGGCTCGGCTGAGACGAACTTCGGGCGCATCCTCGGGTCCGACCTCGGGAGCTATCGCGACGAGCTCGTCATCTCGACCAAGGCCGGCTATGACATGTGGCCGGGACCCTACGGCGACCACGGATCGCGAAAGTACCTCCTTGCCAGCCTCGATCAGAGCCTGCGCCGGATGGGTCTCGACTATGTCGACATCTTCTACTCGCACCGCTTCGACCCAGACTCTCGCCTGGAAGAGACGATGGGCGCCCTCGATACCGCCGTCCGGCAGGGCAAGGCTCTCTACGTGGGTATCTCCTCCTATTCAGCGAAGCGGACGCGCGAGGCCGCCGCGATCCTGCGCGGTCTCGGTACGCCGCTGCTCATCCATCAGCCCTCCTACTCGATGTTGAACCGCTGGATCGAGGCTGAGCTGCTCGACGTCCTGGCCGAGGAACGGATCGGCGCGATCGCGTTCTCACCCCTCGCGCAGGGCCTGCTCACCGACCGCTACCTCGCTGGCGTGCCTGCGGGTTCGCGCGCGACGCGCGGCGGCTCGTTCAGCAAGGATCTGCTGACCGACGCCAACCTCGCCAACGTCCGCGGCCTGAACGAGATCGCCAAGCGACGGGGCCAGAGCCTCGCCCAGATGGCCCTCGCCTGGACCGTCCGCGACCCGCGAGTGGCCTCGGCGCTGGTCGGGGCGAGTTCCGTCGGGCAACTCGATGACAATCTCGCGGCGCTCGACCACCTCGCGTTCGAGCCAGCCGAACTCGCTGAGATCGATCGTTTCGCGGTCGAGGGCGACGTCAATCTGTGGGCGTCGTCGAGTAGCGCCTAGACCACGTGCGGTCTGAAGGCCCGCTAGCGCCAGCCGAGCTCTGGGGCCACGAACCTCAGGATGCTCTCGATGGCGTGGGCGTTGTAGTCGACGCCGAGCTGGTTCGGGACGGTCAGCAGCAGGGTATCGGCTGCCTGGATCGCCGTGTCCTTGGCCAGCTCTTCCACCAGGACATCCGGCTCCGCGGCGTACGAGCGCCCGAAGATCGCCTTGGTCTGCGCGTCGAGGTAGCCGACGTGATCCGCCTCCTGGCTGCCGCGGCCGAAGAACGCGCGGTCGCGGTCATCGACGAGCGCGAAGATGCTCCGACTGACCGACACCCGCGGCTCGCGCTGGTGGCCTGCCGCGGCCCAGGCCTCACGGAAGAGGCGGATCTGCTCGGCCTGAAGCTCGTGGAACGGAACGCCGGCGTCCTCGGTCAGCAGCGTCGACGACATCATGTTCATGCCCTGCTGCCCCGTCCATTGCGCGGTCGCACGTGACCCGGCACCCCACCAGATCCGGTCGCGCAAACCGGGCGAGTGCGGCTCGAGGCGGAGGAGGCCGGGCGGGTTCGGGAACATCGGCGAGGGGTTGGGCTGGGCGAACCCGGCACCGGACAACGCCTCGAGGAAGACCTCGGTGTGGCGGCGGGCCATGTCGGCGTCGGTCTCGCCGTCGGGCGGCGCGTAGCCGAAGTAGCGGAAGCCATCGATGACCTGTTCGGGTGATCCGCGGCTGATCCCGAGCTGCAGGCGGCCGCCTGCGATGAGGTCGGCGGCACCGGCATCTTCGACCATGTAGAGCGGGTTCTCGTAACGCATGTCGATGACGGCCGTGCCGATCTCGATCCGCTTCGTTCGCGCCCCGATCGCCGCGAGAAGCGGGAACGGCGATGCGAGCTGCTGGGCGAAGTGGTGGACCCGGAAGTAGGCACCGTCGGCACCCAGATCCTCGACCGCCTCGGCGAGCTCGATCGACTGGATGAGCGCATCCGAGCCCGTCCGGACCTGCGAATAGGGCGACGCCGACCAATGCCCGAACGAGAGGAACCCGATCTTCTTCACCGTCCCCGCCTCAACCGAAGGTGAAGCAGTACGCCTCGACGCCCGCGTCGAGGAACTCGATCTCGAACCGGCGGTCGGCGATCGGGCCTGGCTGGCGGATGAGCTGGTAGGTGCGCTGGTCGCTGACGATCCCCGAGCCGTCGGGGCCAACGTCGCTGCCGAGCGCGTCCTCGGCGGGCTGACCGTCGAGGTAGACCCGGAACGGGACCGACGCGCCGCGCGCGGCCGGTCCCATCACGAGATTGACGTCGCGGGCGTGGAACTGGAACGCGATCCGTCCACCGGGTTCGTTGACCACCGCCGGCGTGCCGTGCGACCGTCCACGTTCCCGGCGAGCCCCCAGTGGTTGAGCGGGAGCCGGCCGGGCGCCGCGAACGCCTGCGGCTGGTCGGTGCGGGCGACAGCCTCCTGGGCGAAGCCGCTGCTCTGGCCGTAGCCGACGTACGTCTCGGGCGACTGGAGGGTCCGCCAATCGGCGGCGACCTCCAGCCCACGAGGCTCGACCATCACGAGGTCCTGGTCGATGAGCTCCGCGCCGGCGTCGACGAGCAACTGCTGGATGACCATCTCGGTCATCGCGTACTCGCCCTCGCCGAAGTGGTGGAAGCGGATCCGACCCTGCCCGTCGGCGAGGTACACCGCCGGCCAGAAGTGGTTGTCGAACGCGCGCCAGACCCCGTAGTCGCTGTCGATCGCGATCGGGTACTCGACGCCGAAGATGCCGCGACTGCGCGACGATGTTGTCGACGTCGCGCTCGAAGCCGAACTCGGGCGTGTGGACGCCGACCACGGTCAGCCCGGCGTCGGCGTACTTCGCCGCCCAGGCGCGGACATACGGAAGCGTCCGGAGCCAGTTGACGCACGTGTAGGTCCAGAAGTCGACGAGGACGACGCGTCCCCGAAGTCCCTCCGGTGTCAGCGGCCCGGAGTTCAGCCAGCCGGTGGCGCCCTCGAACGACGCCAGGCGGCCCTCGATCGGCAGGTCCGGCCGCTCGCCGGCCAGACGATGCGCGATCGAGCGGATCAGGCCGGGTCGGCTTGGCGGCTCGGACGTCGGCGCCGTGCCCGACGCGTCCGTCGTGCGACTTGTGTCATCGACCATGGGGCGTGCCTCGCTGGATGGTCAGCGCGAGTCCCGAAGCGGCTTGAACGCGGCCCGAAGCTCCTCCGTGAACAGCTCCGGCTCCTGCCAGGCCGCGAAGTGATCGCCCTTGGCGACTTCGTTGAAGTAGATGAGGTTCGGGTAGGCCTGCTCGGTCCAGCTCCGCGGCGCCTGATAGAGCTCTCGAGGAAAGACGCTCACGGCAGCCGGGACCTTGACGTCCTTGACGTCGAAGAAGCCGAGCGTGTTCTCCCAGTAGAGCCGGCCCGAGGACACCCCCGTGTTCGTCACCCACGTCATCGTGATGTTGTCGAGGACCTCGTCTCGGGTGAGGCCGTCGACGGGGTCGCCCGCGAATGCCCGTGCGATGTCCTCGAGGCTGTAGGCGTCGTGGTCGAGCATCCAGGCGGCGAGGGCGGCTGGCGAATCGGCGAGCCCGTACAGCGTCTGCGGGCGGTTCCCCATCTCGAGCGCGTAGCCGACGCCCTTCGTGAAGAGGAAGCTCAGCCGGTCGTAGGCGCGTTGTTCGTCGGCTGTCAGACCGACCGGCGCCGGGTGGCCGGTCCCGAACACGTTCGACGTGAGGGCCCTCGACACGTCGGCTGGAACGGTGCCGGGCATGTTGGAGTGGATGCCGAGCAACTCCGGTGGTGCCTTGGCACCGATCACGTCGGTGATCTGCGCACCCCAGTCGCCGCCCTGCGCGACGAAGTGCCGATAGCCCAGGCGACGCATCAGGGCGATCCAGGCGTCCGCGATGTGGACCGGGTCCCAGCCCGTCGTCGTCGGCTTCCCGGAGTACCCGTAGCCAGGCATCGACGGGACGACGACGTCGAACGCGTCCGCCGCGTCACCGCCGTGGGCTGTCGGATCGCTGAGCGGGCCGACCACGTTCAGCATCTCGAAGATCGAACCGGGCCAGCCGTGCGTGATGATCAGCGGCAGCGCGTTCGCGTGCGGCGATCTGACGTGGATGAAGTGGATGTCGAGGCCGTCGATCTCGGTCAGGAACTGGGGGAACGCGTTGAGCCTGGCCACGACCCGCCCGAAGTCGTATTCGTCGGCCCAGTAGCGGACGAGTTCCTGGATCGTCGCCAGCGGCACGCCCTGGGACAGGTCGGCGACGGTCTCCCGCTCGGGCCAGCGCGTCGCATGGAGCCGGCGGCGGAGCTCATCGACGTCCGCCTGGGGGACCTCGGCCCGGAACGGCCGGATGGCCTCCGCTGCGGAGTTCGGGTTCGGGGCGGTCGCCAGGTCGGACATCTCGGGACTCCTGTTCGGCGGGGCGGTCGGAACAGCGTGCGCGACTCCGCTGAGGATGCCACCGCCAGCGCGATCTCGCCGGTCGCGGTCACCGGCGTATCCTCCATCCATGTTCCGGATGGCCGTAGGTCACAGCGACGACGTCGACCTCGCGAGCGCGCTGGACACCGTCTTCGCTGAGTGCGACAGCGGTCTCGCGGGCGCACGACCGAGGGCGGGCCTCCTGGTGGGCGCCTGGGGGGTCGACCACCAGTTCGCGATCGACCAGGTGCGTGCCCGCTACCCGGGGATCGAGCTTGCCGGCTCGAGCAGCGCCGGCGAGATGTCCTCGATCCTCGGCTTCAGCGAGGATTCCGTGGCGCTGACCCTGTTCGCTTCGGACTCGATCGACATCGTGGTCGGACTCGGGCGCGACCTCGTCAGGGATCCGCTTGCGGCCGCGCGACGTGCCGTCGCCGAGGCCACGGCGAAGACGCGACTCGAACCAGCGCTGTGCATCGTGCTGTCGACGATCGGCGGCGTCGAAGCGAGCGTGATCCTCAGTGCGCTCCGGACCGCGCTCGGTCCAGGCATCCCGATCTTCGGCGGTGGCGCGTCGCCGCGCGATCCCGGGACCGACGCTGAGGGACTGACCCCTCGGGAGTTCGCCGGCGACATCCTCACCGGCGACGCCCTCGCCATCCTGCTCTTCGCCGGGCCACTGGTGTTCTCGTTCGGCGTCGAGACCGGCTGGCGTTGCGTGGGTCCACGGGCGACGATCACCCAGACATCCG
Organism: uncultured Chloroflexia bacterium; assembly: GCA_963783135.1. Lineage (GTDB taxonomy): Bacteria > Chloroflexota > Limnocylindria > Limnocylindrales > CSP1-4 > Chersky-267. The sequence goes on from CAWAMH010000007.1 coordinate 1,100,774, forward strand.
AGACGGGTGTGCTCCAGATCGACGGGCGGCCGGCGCTCGAGTTCTACGAGCGCTACCTCGGGGCCGGTCCGCCGCCGGTCGCCAACCCGTTGGCGGTCTTCGAGGAGTCCGGCTCCGATCGCTTCTACCTCCGGACGCCGATGGCGTTCGACCGTGACCGCGGGTCGATCGGGTTCTTCGGAGCGGTCCCGCAGGGCGCGACGGTCCAGCTCACGATGGCCGGCACGGACGAGATCTTCGAGGGCGCGAAGGCGTCGTTCGCGGACGCGCTGGCCTCCTTCCCGGAAGGGGCCCGGCCGGATGGCGCGCTCCTGTTCTCGTGCGCCACGCGCAAGTTCCTGCTTGGGACGCGCGCCGGTCGCGAGATCGAGCTCGCACGCGAGGTCCTTGGGGAAACGGTGCCGATCGGCGGGTTCTACTGCATGGGCGAGATCGCGCCGATGGCCTCTGGCGACCAGTCGCGGTTCCACAACGCCACGATGGTGTCGGTCTTGCTCGGGTCCACGTCCGCGGACCAGACCCCCGCGACTTGACGACCGAGCCGGCCGGTCCGCCCGGGCCCGGAGAGCTGGAGAAGGAGAACCTCCGACTCACCCGACGCCTCCAGCGGCTCGAGGACAACGTCCGCCGACTCGAGGCGTTCCAGGACTCGAACGCCACGCTCGCGTCGCGGTTGCTCACCGAGCTCGAGGAGGAGCGCGCGCGATCGGAGCAGCTGCTCCTCAACGTGCTTCCACAGCGGATCGTCGACCGGCTGGCTGCCGGTGAGAAGCTCATCGCGGATCGGCATGCCTCGGTCAGCGTGCTCTTCGGCGACGTCGTCGGGTTCACGGAGATCTCCGCCCGCCTGGCGCCGTCCGTGCTGATCGAGGAGTTGAACGAGCTCTTCTCCGGCTTCGACGCGATCTGCGAGCAGACCGGCGTCGAGAAGATCAAGACCGTCGGCGACGCCTATCTCGTCATCGGCGGTCTCGACGGCAGGACGGATCACGCGGTGGCCGTCGCCGAGACGGCGCTCCGGATGATCGAGCAGATCGAGGCGAGGTCCGGGAACGGAACCGACTGGCGCATCCGGATCGGCCTCCACGGCGGCCCGGCCGTCGCCGGGGTCATCGGCACGACCAAGTTCGCGTACGACGTCTGGGGCGACACCGTGAATGTCGCCGCTCGACTCGAAGCGGCGTCGGAGCCGAACCGGATCCACGTCTCGGGCGTCCTGGCGGAGGAGCTGGAGGACCGTTTCCGGCTGACGCCGCGGGGGCCCGTGGAGCTCAAGGGCAAGGGCCGCGTCGAGACCTGCTACCTGCTCGGCCGGAGGGACGCCTGAGCGGCCCGGTCGCGTCCACCGTGGATGGCGCGCGGTCCAGCGGCGCATTACCATCCTTGCTCGCCAGTCGACCTTCACGGGAGAGGACGTGACCAGCCGGACGCTGACGCTCGGCGCCACGAGCTACCCGCTCATCCTGCCCAACACCCGCGATCCGCGACTCCATGTCGCAGCGGTCATCATCACGATCCACGTCCTCGGCCAGGTCGGGCTCGGGTTCCAGGTGAGCATCCCGCAGATCCTCGCGGCGATCCTCACCTGCGCCGTCATCGAGGTCGCGCTGACCTTCCGCCAGACGCGCACGTTCGTGTGGCCCGCGAGCGCGATGCTCACCGGCAGCGGCGTGGCGCTCATCCTGCGGGTCGTCGGCACGCCGGTCGGCGAGCCGTGGAGCTTCTACGCGTGGTACGTGTTCGCCGGCGTCGCCGCGTTCTCGCTGCTCACGAAGTACGTGATCCGCTACCGCGGCTCGCACGTCTTCAACCCGTCGAACATCGGCCTGGTCGTCGACGTTCGTCGTGCTGGGCAGCTCGCGCGTCGAGCCGCTCGACTTCTGGTGGGCGCCGCTCGATATCTGGATGATCACGGCCTACGCCGTCATCATCACCGGCGGGCTGCTCATCACGCGGCGGCTCCACCTGCTCGGCCTGGCGGGCACGTTCTGGGTGGCGCTGGCGATCGGCGTCGGCATCCTCGCCGCATCGGGTCACTGCATGACGGCGAACTGGGCCTTCGCGCCGGTCTGCGGGGCCGACTTCTGGCGCGTGATCGTGACCTCGCCGGAGGTCCTCATCTTCCTGTTCTTCATGATCACCGACCCGAAGACCGTGCCTGCCGGCCGCGTCGGTCGGATCGCGTTCGGCCTGCTCGTCGCCGTCGCGAGCACGCTCCTGATGGCGCCGCAGACCGATGAGTTCGGCACCAAGGTCGGGCTCCTCGCCGGTCTCGTCGTCCTCTGCGCGGCGCGACCCCTTCTCGACCGGGTCCTGCCCGAACCGCGTTCGGCGGCGGACGACCTCAGCGGCGTCGCGTCACGCCTGGCGACCGGTGGCACCGGCCGCGGCGGTCTGGCGCGAGGGGCGGTCCGGGTCGGGCTCCTCGTCGGTGCGCTGTTCCTGGTCGGGGCCGGGATCGTCGTGGCCGGCACGCCTGCGCGTGGTGTCCCCACGCCGAACGTCGCCGAGATCCTGGACCGCGTCCCCCATCACGTCGACCCCGCCACGTTCCCGACGATCACCCTCCAGCAGGACGTCGTCGACTTCGACCCGACGATGGCCGGGCCCGGAGCCCAGGAGCTCCTGAAGACCCTGGCCGAGAACCTCGAGCTCGAGAACCAGGCCCTCCTCCGTCGTGACGAGTCGATCCTCACGGCGGTCGACCACGGCGACCGGCTGATCGAGATGCAGGGCCGGCTCCAGACAGCGATCGCGACCGGGACGACCGCGATCTCCCGCTACGACATCGACGCCGTCGATGTGTCGCTGCTCGCTCCGTTCGGCAAGCAGACCGGCCTCAGCCTGGGTGTCGACGCACAGGGCACGCTGACCCAGGAGACGTACGACGCGACGGGCACCCTCCTGTCGCGCACGTCAGCCCCGTTCGCCTCGAAGTTCGTCCTGCGTCGGGCGACCGGCGGCCGCTGGTTGAACGTGGCCGTCCTGCCGCCTGGAAGCGGCGGCTGACCGCCAACGACGGTCGGCCGCCCGGCAGTCGGGCTCAGACGCCCAGTTCGTGCGAGGCCAGTGCGGTGCCCTCGATCCGCGCCCGGATCTTCGCGAACGCGGTGTCGCGCGACGTCGAGGTGTCGTCGCCGAACGGCGAGAAGCCGCAGTCGTCGGTCGTGCCGAGATGGCTCGGGTCGATGAACCGGGCCGCCTCGAGGATCGCGTCGCGGACCTCTTCGGGCGTCTCGACGCGGGGGTCGATCGGGTCGATGACGCCGACGAAGATCCGGCGGTCGCCGGTGGCGTGCTCGCCGAGGGCCTTGAGCACGCGCTCGCGATCCGCCTCGCTGGCGAGCTGGACGTAGAACGACGGGAGATTGAGCCGGAACAGGCTCGGCAACAGGTCGAGGTAGTCGATCCCGGCGCTGTGGGTCGAGTCCTGGTCGCCACCCGGGCAGCTGTGGACGCCGACCCGGGCGCGCTCGTCATCGGCCAGCCGGTCCAGCACCTGGTTGTTGAGGTCGACGAACGCGTCGAGCAGCCCCTTCGACGGGTCGAGCAAGAGCGACAGGCGCGCCTCGGTGAAGTCGATCTGGACGGTCGTGCAGCCGAGGGCCAGGCACTCGCGGATCTCGGCTGCCGCCTCGCTGACGAGATCCTCGACGAAGGCTTCCCGGGGATAGCCGGCCAGCCCATCCGCCGGATACATCAGGCTGATGGCCGAGGCCGAGATGACCGCCTGCTTGAGCGGGGTGGTCGTCTCCGACCGCGCCGCCTCGAGATAGGCCGAGGCCTTCGTCGCGTAGCGGAACGGGGCCGTCGTGAGGACCGGGAGCTGGCGCGAATGGCCGTCCTCGAACGGGATCGTCACGCCGCCGGCGGCGAGTTCCAGCCCCGCCACCGGGTAGGTCGCGAAGCTCGGTTTGCGCTGCTCGCCATCCGTGATCACCGGTGAACCCGTCGCCTCGAACCGACGCAACGTGTCGCGCACGGCATCGTCGTACAGGGCGTCGAGGTCCTCGGACGAGAGGGTGCCGGCGGCGGCCGCCCCCATCCCGTCGATGAGCGCCGGGGGCCGGGGGATGCTGCCGATGGGTTCAGTCGGAAGTGTCATGGCCGGATGCTAATCGACCGTACGGAGCGTGTACGCCATACTTGCGCGGTCCGCAACGGCCTCAGGAGGAGATGCTGCGCATGGCTCGCGACGAGGAGCGCCTGACGCGCTCGCAGGAAGACCCGATCGTCGGTGGACTGCCCGATGTCCCCGGGATCCTCACGGCCCTCCGGTTGACACCCGAGCTCGGCATCCATCTGCGCGGTCTCGCCGACGAGCTGCTCGTCAACGACTTCGAGGGGGCGACCCTCAAGCGCGCCGAACGGGAGATGCTCGCGACCGCCGTCTCGGCCGGAAACGACTGCTTCTACTGCATGGATTCGCATGGCGCGTTCGCGAGCGCGCTGCTCGAGCGCGACGGCGCGACGGACCTCACGCCGTTGGTCGACGTCGTCAAGGTCGGCTCGTCCGAGGGATTCGATCCGAAGATGCGCGCGCTGCTGCACATCGCCAGGACCGTGCGCCGCGAGCCCCGCGAGCTCACCTCCGCGGATGTCTCGGCGGCTCACGCGGCCGGCGCCTCCGATGCGGACGTCCAGCTGGCGGTGCTCATCGCGGCCGCGTTCTCGATGTACAACCGGATGGTCGAGGGCTTCCGGGCGAGGACCCTCCCGAGTGCCGACGCCTATCGGTCGCGCGCCGGCGAGATCGCGGCCCACGGCTACAGCGACAACCGGGTGACGTCGGTCCCGAGCTGAACGCCCACCCGGACGATCTCGTCCAGACGTTGCCACGCGGCCACTGCCGCGACCACGGATCAAGGAGATGAGATGAACCTCAACAGCATCCTGATCGGATCCGAGGATCCGCAACGCCTGGCGACCTACTACACGCGTCTGTTCGGTGCGCCGGGCTGGGAGGATGGCGGCTACAGCGGCTGGCAGGTCGGCACCGGCTTCGTCTCGGTCGGACCGCACGACCAGGTCACCGGTCGGAGCCCGCAGCCCGGACGCGTGATCTGGAACATCGAGAGCCCCGACGTCCCAGCCGACTTCGAACGGCTCAAGGGCGCCGGTGCCATCGTCATCCGCGAGCCGTACCACCCCGGCGAGGTGCCCGAGGCCTGGATCGCCACGTTCGCCGATCCTGACGACAACTACTTCCAGCTCATGAGCCAGATGTCGATGTGACGTTCGACCATCCGACGTCAGCCGGGCGTCGGATCGTAGCCCAAGCGCGCCGGAGAGTCGACTGGTCGAGTGGACACCCAGGAGCTCGTTTGCGTGGCTTGCGGGCGGGCGAACCCGTCCGTGTTCAGCTTCTGTGGCGCCTGCGGGGCGAGCCTGGAACCGGTCTGCCCGTCGTGCGCTGCGCCGATCTCGAGAGGACTCGCGTTCTGCGGTCGCTGCGGAGCCCGTCTGCCTGACGCAACGGCGACGGCTGGCCGCGTCGCGGCGGGCCACCCCGACGGCTCACCGCCAGACAGCAGCAAGACGGGACTCGAGAGCGCGACCGAGGAGCGCAAGGTCGTCACCGTCCTGTACGCCGATCTCGTGGCGTCGACCGAGCTCGCCACGCAGCTCGACCCCGAGGAGCTCCGGGCGATCCTCGGGCCGTTCTTCGAGACGATGGCCGACGAGATCGCCCGCCACGGTGGGACCGTGGAGAAGTACATCGGCGATGCGATCGTTGCGGTCTTCGGCCACCCCGTCGCCCATGAGGACGATGCCGAGCGAGCGGTCCGGGCCGCCCTGGCGATGCAGGCCCGTCTGGTCCGCGACCGCCGGTTCTCGTACGGGACCGACGGGCGCCTCGCGATGCGGATCGGCGTGAATACCGGCGACGTGCTGGCTGGCCCCGCCTCGGACCGCGGAGGCGCCGTGACCGGTGACGCGATCAGCCTGGCCGCTCGGATCCAGTCGCTGGCCCCGGCGGGCTCGGTCGTCGTCGCGGATCGGACTCGACGGGTGACCCGTCGAGCGTTCGCCTATCGTGACCTGGGCGAGGCGACGCTGAAGGGCGTCGACCGTCCGATCCCGGTCTGGGAGATCGTTCCCGACGCCCAGCCGAGCGTCGAGCCGAGCGACCTGCGATCGGTGATGGTCGGGAGGGACGGCGAGCTCGTCCTCCTGCGCGCGCTGTTCGACCGAACCATCCGGGCGCGGGCGCCGACGCTGGTGACCCTCATGGGCCCGCCTGGGATCGGCAAGAGCCGCCTGGCCCACGAGTTCGCCAGCTCGGTACCAGACGCGCGGGTGGTCCGGGGACGGTGCCTTCCGTACGGCGACGGGGTCGCCTACTGGGCCATGGCCGAGATCCTCAAGTCCGAGGCTGGGATCCTCGACAGCGACCCGCCCGAGACGATCGCAGCGAAGGCGACCGGCCGCCTGGGTCAGCGCTTCGTGGGGACCGACGAGGCGTTCCGCACCACGGAGGTGCTCCTGTCGTCCATCGGGATCGGGCTCGGATCGGATCCGCTCGCCGACCTCGACCCAGCTGTGGCCAGACGCGCCATCGCTGCAGCCTGGCAGCGGTACTTCGAGTCGATCTCGAGCGAGGGCCCGGTCGTGGCGCTCATCGAGGACATCCACTGGGCCGAGGCGGGCCTGCTCGACCTGCTCGAGTCCCTGGCCGGCTCCGTGTCGGGTCCGGTCCTCCTCGTGTGCACCGCCCGGCCGGAGGTCTGGGAGCGGCGCCCCAGCTGGGGTGCTGCCCTCGCGAACGCGAACACGATGGCGCTGGCGCCGTTGTCCGGTGCCGACGGCGTCGAGCTGGTCCACCGCCTCCTCGCCGGGGAAGGTCCGCCCGAGATCGTCGAGCGCGTGCTCCACCAGTCGGAAGGCAATCCGTTCTACGTGGGCGAGCTGCTCCGGATGATGGTCGACGACGGGACGCTCGAACGCTCGAGCAGTGGCGGTTGGCGGGCGACCCGATCGCTGCCGTCGGCCTTGCCCGACACGGTCCAGGGCGTCATCGCCTCGCGACTCGACCTGCTGACGCGAACCGGCAAGCGCGCCATCCAGGACGCGTCGGTCGTCGGGCGCGTGTTCTGGCCGGGCGTCCTGGCCCGACTGGGTCCCGGCGAAGCCCTGGCGGTCACGGACGAGCTGGTCGACAAGGGCTTGGTCGTGGAACGCGACGGCTCGGCGATCGAGGGTGAGCGCGAGCTCATGTTCAACCACGTCCTGACCCGCGACGTGGCCTACGCCAGCATCCCGCGTGCGCGGCGGGTCGAGGCGCACGCCATCGTCCTGGACTGGATCGAGCAGGTGACCGGTGGGCGCGACGAGGAGTTCGCCGAGATCCTGTCGCACCACGCCAGCGAGGCAGGCGACCTCGAGCGGTCGGCCCGGTTCGCGATGCTGGCTGGCTACCGACATCGCCGCGTGTACGACGCCGACGAGGCGATCCGCTGGTACGACCGCGCGCTGGATGCGCTGGATCGCCAGGGGTCGGAGCCCGCAGCGCTCGTCCGGTTCGAGACCCTGCTCGCTCTGGGCGAGGCGTACGAGCAGCTCGGGCGGTTCGCGGAGGCCCGGTCGGGCTTCGAGCGCGCCCTCGAGGTCGCTCGGCTGCGACCGACGGGCAGCCGCGAGTGGCTCGAGGGCCGGGCCCTGGCCGCGCTCGTCCAGGTGGACTGGAGTGCCGGCTGGCTCGACGATGCGGAGGCGCTCCTGCCGCAGGCGCTCGAGGCTGCCGTGGATCAAGGTGCCGACGATCTCATCGCCCTGCTGTCGTCGGGTGCCGGGTCGACCGCCCTCCTCCGGGGCGACCCGACCAGCGCCATCGCCCTCCACGAGCGAGCTCTCGCGGTGGCGCAGGAGGCCGAAGACCGCGAAGCCGAGGCTGTGGCTCGGCATGGCCTCGCCGAGGCGGCCCTCGTGGTGGGTCCGTTCGAGGCTGGGCTGGGCCAGGCTCGGCAGGCCGATGAGCTCCTCCGCCGACTCGGCCAGCGACCATTGGTCCACCGGAACGAGCAGCTCATCGGCCTCCTCATGTGGGTCACCGGGCAGCGCGATCCGGCGATCGGTGTCGCGCAGACCGCTGTGGCCGGCTGTCGCGCGGTCGGCAGCCGACGCGACCTCGTGTCGGCCCTGGCCACCGCCGGGTTCCTGGCGAGCTGCACCGGCGACCTCGGGCCGGCGATCCGCTCGACCGAGGAGGCCGCTCTCCTCGCGGCTCAGCTCGGGTCTTCTGCGGTGACGACCGAGACGACCGTCTGGCGATCCGTCGTCTTCGCCGAGTTCGGCGACATCCGACAGCTGGCCGACGAGATCACGGCCGGGCTCGAGCGGACCGCGGCGACCGACGAGCGGGTCCATCGGGGACCGCTGCTCGCGGCACGCGGCTGGGTGGAGGCCGCCGGCGGCGACCCGGAGCGGGCTCGTGCCACGTTCGAGGAGGCATCGGCCGCCGTCGCCGGCATGCGCCTGCCGGCCTTCCTCGCCGGCCGCCTGATGCTGCTCGCCGGGACGTCCATCGGTTCGACCGAGTTCGTCGCACTCGCCGCCGATCGGATCGCGCTCGCCGCGTCGGACGATGGCCCGCCGCTCCAGGCGTGGGCCAGGTTCGCGGCGGGTCTGGCCGCCATGCACCAGGGCGACATGGCCGCGGCCGAGGGCGACGCGCGGCTGGCGCTGGCGAGCGCGTTGGCCGTCGGTGAGATGCCGATCGTCTGGCGGAGCGGAGCGCTCCTCGGTGACGTCCTGGACGCGCTCGGTCGTGGGGAGGAAGCGATGGCCGTCCGGCGCGACGCGGCGAGCGCGCTGTCGCCGGTGGTGGCCGGGCTCGGTGACGCCGATCTGCGCTCGGCCTTCGTGGGTCGACCCGACGTCGCCTCGGTCATCCAGCCCGTAGGGCAGCCGACTCAGGCGTAGGTGATCGTCTTCGCGCCCTGGGTGACTTCCTCGATGACCCGCGCCGCGCCGACGATCTTCGCGCCTTCGATCAGTTGGTCATCGGTGATCTGGCGTGGTCGGGTGCAGGTCCCGCAGAGCCAGATCTCGCCGCCGTTCGCGACGAAGTCGGCGACCAGCTCGGACAGCGGGGTGAAGCCCTCGACATCCAGGCCGTCGGTGCCCCCGCGCGTCCCGAGCCAGACACCGTCGATCGTGCACATGACGGCGGTCTCCTGACCGCCGATCGCCGCGGTGTTCGCCGCCGTGAAGGCGACGACGGCTCGCTCCGGATCGTCCTTGCCGTGGCTGCAGACGAAGATCAGGCGATCGCTCATGGGTCTCCTTCAGCGCATCCGTTGGACCGCGATCAGCAGCGCCCCGTCGTCCTGCTCCTTGATCCATCGGACGCGATGGCCGAGCATGCGTGCGAAGGACGGCACGTCCTCCTTCGACGAGGGGTCGTAGACGACGAACTCCACGATGTCGCCCACGTCGACCGCCTGGAGCTGGCGGCGCTGGATCATCGGCATCCGGTCGCAAGCGAGCCAGCCCGCGTCGTACCGGACGACTCGACCCTCGAATTCCTCCGACGTCGCTGCCGATCCCGAACCGGGGTCGGTGTCGCCCGTGACCATCGCGTCCGGCCTCGCCTTCGGTCCGGCGGCGGATGGACGTCACCCGCTGCGAACAGGCCGGAATGATACTGCCCGGACGCGAGCCCCGTGGCAGGCCGCCGCGCTGCCGGTCGCACCAGCAAGCTACGAGCCGCGAGCGGACCCTTGCCGGAGGAGCCGGCGTGCCTGACCGACGAGCCAGATCGTGCTGATCACCGAGGGCATCACCCAGCCCCGGCCGCCGGGATCGAACGGCCCGCTGGCCAGCCCGGTGACACGCACACGGACGAGCGGCAGGCCACCAGCCAGGGCGATCAACCCCTCGTCCGACGTCGTGCGCACGTCCCCGACCGTGGCTCGACCGACGATGCCGATGCTGGCGAGCAGCACTCGCATGCCCCGGCTCCACTCGACGGGGTCGGCTACCTCCTCGGCGATCCCGACCACGCTGCCCGCAGGCAGCAGCACCTCGACGCCGGGATCGGCCTCGACGTTGCGCAGCCATTGCGTCGATCGACCGAAGCCGGCACAGACGTAGACCGAACCGTCCAGGATCGCGTAGCCGAGGGGCGCGTCCCGCCAGCGTCCCGTCCTCCGGCCGCGCGTGCGCAGGACCAGGAGCGATCCGGTCAGCGGCGTCGCCAGGAGGGGTCCCAGACCGGCGCGAATGAGCGGAACCGCCGCGTATCGGTTGAGCGCCGTGAAGGCCCGCTGCGTCCTGGGCAGCATCCGGGTCATGCGCGGTCCGTACGGCAGCGGCCGATCGGATATCGCCGACTGCGGCGCCTCCGATCGGATCGTCGTTCCGAGTGTCTCGTCCATGCCCCTGTGCTCGCTCGTCGCCTGCACGTCGGGCGGTTCAGGTCACGCGCCCGACCGAACGAGTCGCAGGACGTCCCGGACACCGGGGCGCTGGCCGTAGAGGAGCACTCCGGCCGCGTAGAGTCTGGCGGCCAGCCACAGGGCGCCGAGGATGCTGACGACGAGCAGCAGCACCGACACGATCACCTCCCAGGCCATCGCCTCCCCGGCCGTGATCCGGCCGAGCACCATGAACGGACTCACCAGCGGCACCTGGGAGAGCGCCACGATCCAGCCGGCTCGGATGTCGAGCAGGCCCATCGCCGCGTACACCCCGAGGATGTAGCCCCCGGTCGCGACGAGGGTCATCGGCATCACGACCGAGTTGACGTCCTCCTGGCGGCTGACGAGGGAAGCGACGCCGGCGTAGAGCGTGGCGAAGAGCAGGAAGCCGAGGATGCCGTAGAGGCCGAAGACGAGGAGCAGCTGGATGGTCAGCCCCTGGGGAAGCCCGGTGGCTCCTCCGGCCTCACCGAGGACCCCCGTCGCGACCGCATTCTGCACGAACACGGCGGCCACGCCGGTGAGGAGAAAGGCCACGTACTGGGTGAGCGCGACCGCCCCGACCCCGAGCACCTTGCCCGTCAGGAGCTGGAAGGGCGTCGCCGCGTTGAGGATCACCTCCATGACCCGCGACGACTTCTCCTCCACGACGCTCATCGCGATCCACGTGCCGTACATGATGATCATCATGAAGATCAGGATCGTCATCCCGAACCCCAGCATGTCCTGGCCGATCATGTCGGCGGTCCCGCGCGTCGGCCCGGTCCGCGCCGGATCGGGCCACTGGACGGCGAAGTCGGCCGGGTCGAACAACGACGCTTGATCGGCTGGCGCGACGCCGAGTCGTCCGAGTCGGTCGCTGACCGCGATGGCCGTCGAGGCCTGGCGGATCAGGCCGGCCGTCCTGCCGGTGGCACTGTCGCTCGTGTACAGCGTGAACTCGAGGTCGCCGTCGGCCGCGCGGCCGATCTCCAGGACCGCCGAGTAATCGCCCGTCCCGACCGCCTTCCGCGCGACCGCGAGGTCGGGGACCGCGACGACCGTGAAGTCGGGCGCATCGTTCGAGGTCGCCGTCCCCGTGTCGGTCGTGGCGTTGAGAAGCACGGAGAGGGTCGCCACGGGATCGGTCCGGAGGCCCGCAGCCACGGCATGGACCGCGACCCGCTGCCCGTCGCGCAGGTCGATCGCGCGGATGATGATCGGGGCGAAGGCGATCGCCAGAACGGCGAGGAGGAGGATCAGCGTCCCGAAGATAAAGCTCCGGGTCCGGACCCGAACGGTGTACTCCCGCCGCGCGACCGCAGCGATGTTGCCGAGACCGATCATCGTGCGAGCTCCGGTGCGGCGAGTGTCCGCTCTTCGGTATCCAGTGCCCCGACCCGCTCGACGAACACGTCCTCGAGCGACGGATCGGCGACTTCAAAGCGCAGGATGTCATCGCCCGTGGCCATCGCCGCCCGCAGGACCGCCTGCGGATCCGCCTCGGCGTCGATGCGGACCTCCGTGAAGTCCCGCCCCGCACGGGTCACCGTGACGTGCGGCAGCGAGAGGAGCCAGGCGAGGTCCTCGCCTTGCGACGTCGTCACCCGGACGACCTGGTGGCCGGTCGAACGTTTGACCTCATCGATCGGCCCGGCCGTGACGATCCGGCCGTGATCGATGATCGCCACCGAGTCGCACAGCTCCTCGGCCTGGTCGAGCTGGTGCGTGCTGAAGATCAGCGTCTTGCCGCGCTCCCGAAGCTCCAGGAAGGCGGCCTTGAGCAGCGCGACGTTGATCGGATCCAGACCGACGAATGGCTCGTCCATGAGCAGTACGTCCGGATCGTGGAGCACGGTGGCGATGAACTGGACCTTCTGCTGATTGCCCTTGGACAGGCTCTCGGCCCTCCGCTCGGCATGCTCGGCGATCCGGAACCGCGCGAGCCAATCGAGCGCGACCTTGCGCGTCGCTCGGCGGCTCAGCCCATAGAGGGAGCCGAAGAACACGAGCTGGTCGAGGACCGGCATCCTTAGGTAGAGCCCGCGCTCCTCGGGCATGTACCCCCACGTCCGGCGCGGCCACTCCCGCGCGTCGACGCCTTCCCAGGTGACCGTCCCGGAATCCGGCCGCAGGAATCCGAGCACGATCCGCATCGTCGTGGTCTTGCCCGCCCCGTTCGCCCCGAGGAAGCCAAGGATCCCGCCTCGCTCGACCGTGATGCTGACACCGTCCAGCGCCTGGACGGCCCCGAACGTCTTCGTCAACCCGTCGATCACCAGCGCCATCGCCCCGAACCCCTCCGTCGGTGTGGCTGCGGTGCGGACATCACCATGGTGACGATGACACCGCGATCGATCTGCGGCCATTGCCGGATGGCACATTCCGACCAGGCCGGGTGGGGTGACAGCCGCTCGGCTCGAAGCTGAGCCGGCCGGCGCGGGCACGGCCGCGCTATCGTCGTCGCGTGAAGGCCTCACCGCGGATGGCCACGCTGGTCGTGGTGTCGGTGGCCATCGGGCTCGGGATCGCCTGGATGGACAGCCGGCCGGGCTGGGATGACACAGGCGTGACCGTCGGGACGCTCCTCGTGTCGAGCTTTGCGATCGCACTGACGGCCCCACCGACCCTGGCTCTGGGCACTCCTGGTCGGGGTCTGGACACCCCTCGTCGAGCTCACCACCACCGGTCAGGCGGCGTCGTTGATCGCACTCGCGGTCGCGGGCGTCGGTGCCGTCGCAGGCTCTCTGTCGGCGCGGGCGCTCGAGGCGACACGCGACTGACCGCACGATTCGGCCGCCGGCCTCACCATCGATGGGCAGGCGGCGCGGGCCTCGATCCGAGCGATGTGACGCTTCGGCCGGCCGAGGTCGTCGAACGCTACCAACAGTAGCGGCCGTCAGGCGGCGCTCCAGTCGGCCTCGACCCGCGGTGGCGCCAGCAGGGTCTGGAGCACGACGCAGTAACGCTCGGAGCGCTCCTTGAGCTTCTCCAGCCGTTCGCTGGGGACGTCGCCCGTCACGTCGAAGCGGACGCGGATCGCCTCGAACCCGACCGGGACATCGGCCGTGCCGAGCGTCCCACGGAGATCCAGGTCGCCCTCGACGGTGACCGAGATCGCCAGGCCGTCGAGGCCCATGTTCGCGGCGACCATCTGGCACGTGAGCTGGGCGCAGGCGGCGAGTGCGCCGAGCAGCAGATCGCCCGAGCACGCGGCACTGCCGCTGCCGCCGACCCCCGGGTGCGCGCCGGCGGCATAGAGTGCCCGGCCGAGGTCGACCGAGCAGCTCATCGCGTCGTCGGTGGGACCGCCGGTCGCTCGGAGGGTGATGCGCGCCGCGTCGGGTTCGTCCCGATAGCGGGCCTTGATCGGCTCCTGGATCTCACGCAGGGTCATCGGGCTCCCTCGACGTCGGTCGGTCAGGCCGTCAGCCTAGCGGAAGCGGTCGATCCCCCCGGCCGGTATCGTGGTCGGGTGAAGGTCGACTCGCGGATGGCCGCGTTGATCGTGGTCTCGATCCTCGTCGGCTGGCTGATCGCCCTCGTCGACAGCCGACCGGGCTGGGACGACACGGGCGTGACGGCCGGCGCGTTGCTCCTCGCCTCGTTCACGATCGCGCTCGCCGCCGGTCGGCGGCCATGGCTCTGGGCCCTGCTCGTCGGGGTCTGGACGCCGCTGCTCGAGCTCAGCGCCTCGGGTCAGCCGGCGTCGCTGATCGCGCTTGCGGTCGCCGGCGTCGGTGCCGGCGCAGGCTTCCTGTCGGCGCGTGCCCTCGCTTCTGCCCGCGACTGACTGCGGGCCGACCGGCGGCGTGACGCCGGGCAGCGAAGTCGCCTCGCGACGCGATCCGGCCGTCGGCGTCACCATGGGCGTGGCCGGCAGACGGCCCGAACCGCCCGCAGCGACGTCCCAGGAGAACGACATGGCAGATCCCGACATCTACGCCGCCATCAACCGGCTCTCGGCCGAGGAGGAGCAGCTTTACGCCGCGGCGGGCGATGGCAGCGGCCTCACCACGGCCGATCAGGACCGGCTCGAGGCGATCAAGGTCGAGCTCGACCGCTGCTTCGACCTGCTCCACCAGCGCCAGGGCCGCCGGGACGCCGGGCTCGACCCGGGCGAGGCATCGCTCCGACCCGCGGACGTCGTGGAGCACTACCAGCAGTAGCGCTCTCTAGGGGGCTGGTGAGTCTCGTCGGTCCACGGACGCTTCGACCATGGCGGGGATCGGTATGCCGGCCTCCCGCGCCGGCCAGCCGCGGAGGACGAGCGATCCGACCGTGAGCCAGATGACGCTGAGCGGCGCGAAGACGATGACGTAGCTGACGCCTGCCACGCGGAACGCGTACCAGGGCAGGAACAGCGTCGCGACCATCAGGCCGGCCGGGACGACCAGGGCCGCGACGAGGGCGATCTCCGCCCACGCAGGCCAGACCCGCGCCCGGCGGGCGCCGACCGCCAGGCCGAGCACACCCAGGATGAACACGAGACCGAGTGGGACCACCCACAGCATGAGCGCCCAGAACGGGCCGCAGACCGCGGCGACCCACCCGGCGAAGCGAGCGCCCGGGGCGTCGGCGGGAAGCTCGACGACCACCCGGACCAGGCCGAGGGAAAGAAGCGCGGCGGCGAGCGCGAACGGCGCCAGGGCGGCGGCACCGTCCCGGTACGTCCCGTACTCGTCGTAGCGGACCGGGCCGTTCGAGGCGAGGACGATCGCGGCGATGAACAGCGCGAGCCCGACGAGCACCGCGACACCGATCCGGTCGCGCACACGTGGCGATCGCTCGAGCTGTGGGTGGAGATGGGCGTCCACGGCGCTCACGACGATGTCGAGCCGTTCGCTCACCGTCGGAGGTCGATCGGCGAGGAGGATCCGGAACTCAGCCTCGTACCGGTCGCGCCAGTCCGCCGGGTAGAGGGCGATGAGCCGGCTCACGGTCGCCCCCGTTCCAGCCGGCCGAGACCGGTCTCGGCCAGGCCGCGGAGCCCCTCGAGCTGGCTCTTGAGCGTCGCGGCACCGACCGCCGTCAGGCGATAGGGCCGGCGCCGGCTGCCCGGGTCCTCCGGGAGGGGCTCGATGAGGCCGATCCGTTCGAGCCGGGCGAGCGCGGCGTAGAGCGTCCCCGCGCCGATCCGTCGACCGGCGATGGCCTCGCTGTCGTCCATGATCGCGTAGCCGTGCTTCGGGCCGTCCGAGAGACAGACGAGGATGAGCAAGCCGGGCTCGGCGTAGGCCCCGAGGTCGATGAGTCCACCGCTCTTCCGCATGTATCGTCCATCGCTATAGCGTCAGGCGTCATGAATACTGCAGGCGGCCGGCCGTGTCAATGGAACCCGTGCCCTGGCTGCCAGGCGTCTCGCACGCCGCATCGCAGATGACACCCGGACGGTCGGCGCCGGTGTCGCGGGCATCGGGACCGCTGCCTAGCGTTGCGGACAGGAGGTGAGTGATGTTCCTGTCGATGGCGCCGACTACGCTCGAGCGGCTGATGGACGAGAGCCCGGCCGCGGCGGTCGAGCAACAGCGCGCCGTCGAGGCTCACGCCGCCGCCGTCCAGATCACCCACTCGCTCGTCGCGGCGTACGGTCCCGACTGCGCCGAGCGGATCGGCCGGGAGCTCGCCAGGCTCCTTGCGCGCGAGCTCGAGATCGTCCGCCCGGACGACGTCAGCGGCGGCCGGCTCGGGGGCCTGGCGAGCTAGGCGATCGTGTCCGCTCCGCTCGCCGCAGGTCGCCCCGTCGGGGCCCGGCCGCGCCTAGCTCGGCTCGATCGGCGCGCGGAGCGGCGGGAAGTCGGTCGCGGACTCCCCAGCCTCCACCTGGTAGAGGCCGGTCGGCTCGGGCAGGCCCACGAGACGATAGGCACCCAACGGGCGGTACGACAGGCCCGGCAGCGGGTCGCCCGTCGCTCGTCGGGCGGCCTCGGAGAGGAGGATCTGGCCGCCGTGACCGGCCGAGCAGATCCGCGCCGTCGCATGCACGGCGAGACCGACGTAGCCGGTGTCGGTCAGCGTCGGGCGACCGGTGTGGATGCCGATCCGGAGCCGGACGGTCCGACCAGCCGGCCACGCACGGGCGCCGATCCGGTGCTGGATCCCGACCGCCGCCTGGAGCGCGGCCGATGCCCGTTCGAACGCGGCGAAGTACTCATCCGCACGAGCGTCGATCTCGTGCCCGCCCGAGCGTCTGACCACGGTCCGCAGGATGCGCCGGGTCTCGGCGAGGATCCGTGGATACGCGTCGCCCGACGCCTGGAGCAGCCCCGTCGACCCCTCGATGTCGGACATCAGGAACGTGACGCTGCCCGTCGGCAGACGTCGGACGTCCTCGACCCGCGCCCCGGCCTCACCCTTGAGGCGCTCGTTCTCGCCGGCCAGCCGGATGGCGGCGGCGACCGTGGCGATCACGTCGGGATCGCGCAGGACCGCCGGCGCGTGGACGAGGGCGGTCATCGGACGTCCGTCGCGCTCGAGCAGGGTGACGGCGTGGTCGCCCCCGTCGACCGGCAGCCGGCGGGGGCGGCCGGCCCGATCGACGTAGCCTTCGAGCGGCTCCGACCACTGGAGGACCTCGAGGGTCGGATCGCCGAGGATCGACCGGAGGCGGTCCTCGAGGCGGTCGGGTTCGATCGTCTCGAGCTCGACCACCAGACGGCCCGCGTCGACCGCCCGGACCTGCGACCGGAGCTGACCGCTGAAGAAGCCGATCGGGACGATCCCGTACCTCTTGGCCGCCCTCAGGAGCCGGGTCCGGGCCCGATCGCGAGCCTCGGCATCCTCGAAGCGGGTCTGGTTGAAGCGCGCCAGCGCGTTCCTGACGTGCGCCTCGTCGTTGATCGGCAGCCGCCGGCGGCCGGTGGAGTCCACGTAGGCGAAGGCGCTGTCGGGCAGTCGCGCGCGTTTGGTTGCGTCCAATTGGGGCATCGCCGACTAGTCTGCAACGAGAGTGACCGTCCGTCACCGAGATCGAGCGATGTGGTTTGTGCTCCTCTCGAACAAATGCATCTGCTACCCTCGTGGCACGAGGGTCGCGGTCGGCATCGGACGCGCGGGTCGACCAGAAACGAGGAGGATCTGGCGTGGGCGGTGACTTCTTTTCGGAGGTGACGGGGCCGATCCCCTTCGGCGGGCTCGGATCGACCGACCCGTTGTCGTTCAAGGTCTATGAGCCCGACCGGCTCGTGCTCGGCAAGCGGATGGAGGATCACCTCCGCGTCGCCGTCTGCTACTGGCACTCGTTCAACTGGCCGGGCTCGGACGTCTTCGGGACCGGCACGTTCGACCGGCCCTGGCTCGACCCGCGTGGCGACCCGATGCAGGCCGCACGGGCCAAGCTCGACGCCGCCTTCGAGTTCTTCGAGAAGCTCGGCGTCCCCTACTACTGCTTCCACGATCGCGATATCGCCCCGGAGGGCCGGACGTTCGCCGAGAGCCGGGCGAACCTCGAGGCGATGATCGACGCCGCCGAGGCCCAGATGACGCGGACCGGGGTCAAGCTGCTGTGGGGCACCGCGAACCTGTTCAGCCACCCGCGCTACGCCGCCGGGGCGGCGACGAACCCGGATCCCGAGGTCTTCGCCTACGCCGCCGCGCAGGTCAAGCTGATGCTCGAAGTGACGAAGCGGCTCGACGGGGCGAACTACGTCCTGTGGGGCGGCCGCGAGGGCTATGAGACCCTCCTCAACACCGACATCGCCCGCGAAGGGCAGCAGCTCGCCCGGTTCCTCACGATGGTGGCCGAGCACAAGCATCGGATCGGGTTCGAGGGCCTGCTGCTGCTCGAACCCAAGCCACAGGAGCCGACCAAGCACCAGTACGACTACGACGCCGCGACGGTCCACGGCTTCCTCGTCCGGCACGGACTCGAGGACGAGTACCGGGTGAACCTCGAGGTCAACCACGCGACGTTGGCCGGACACAGCTTCCAGCACGAGATCGCCTACGCCATCGCCAATGGCATCTTCGGCAGCGTTGACGCCAACCGCGGCGATTACCAGAACGGCTGGGACACCGACCAGTTCCCCAACTCGGTGGACGAGCTGTCGCTGGCCGTCTACGAGATCCTGCGCGGCGGCGGGTTCGGCAGCGGCGGGTTCAACTTCGACACGAAGCTGCGTCGCCAGAGCATGGATCGGACCGACCTGTTCCATGCCCACATCGGCGGGATGGACACGCTGGCCAGGTCGCTGCTGGTGGCGGCCGACCTGATCGAGCGCCAGACGCTCGACCGGATGCGCGACGAGCGCTACGCCGGCTGGGAGGGCCCGCTCGGCCGTTCGATCCTGTCCGGCGAGGCCGGCCTCGGGACGCTCGCCGACCGGGTGGAGGGCGGCGAGATCGACCCGCGACCGGTGTCCGGTCGCCAGGAGCTCCTCGAGAACGTCGTCAACCAGTCGATCTGGGTCGCCGACCAGGCATCGGTCAGGTCGGGCTCCAGCCGCTGATCCCGATGGGCTTCGTCGTCGGGATCGACGTCTCGACCACCGCGACCAAGGCCGTCCTCATCGACGAGACCGGGGCGGTCCGCGGCATCGGCGTCGCGGACTATGGGTTCGACGTGCCCCGCCCGCTGTGGAGCGAGCAGGACCCGCATCTCTGGTGGGACGGGGCGATCGAGGCGATCCGGTCGGTGCTCGCCACGTCGGGCGTGGGTGGCGATGACGTCGTCGCGATCGGCCTGACCGGTCAGATGCACGGGCTCGTCCTGCTCGACGACGGTGGCGAGGTCCTTCGGCCGGCGATCCTGTGGAACGACCAGCGGACGGCCGCCGAGTGCGACCGGATCCGGGAGGCCGTCGGCCCGCAACGCTTGATCGAGCTCACCGGTAACGACGCCCTGACCGGGTTCACCGCGCCGAAGCTCGTCTGGGTCCGCGATCACGAACCCGACATCTGGCGACGCTCCGCCCACGTGCTGCTGCCGAAGGACTACGTCCGTCTCCAGCTGACCGGCGACTATGCCCTCGACAAGGCGGACGGCGCGGGCACGCTGCTGTTCGATCTGGCCGCTCGCGACTGGTCGCCCGAGATCCTCGCCGCGCTCGGGATCGATCCGGCCTGGATGCCCCGGACCTGGGAGGGCCCGGAGGTCACCGGAACGGTCAGCGCCGCGGCCGCGACGGCGACCGGCCTCCGGGCCGGGACCCCGGTGGTCGCCGGTGGCGGCGACCAGGCGGCCAACGCCGTCGGGGTCGGCGCGGTCCGGGTCGGGACGATGGCCCTGTCGCTCGGGACGTCGGGCGTCGTCTTCGCCACGACCGATCGGCCGCTCCACGAGCCGAACGGGATCGTGCATGCGTTCTGCCACGCCGTGCCGGGCCGCTGGCACATGATGTCGGTGATGCTCTCCGCAGCCGGCAGCCTGCGCTGGTTCCGCGATGCGGTCGCCCCGGGCGTCGAGTTCGGCGACCTCGTCGCACCGGCGGCCGAGGTGCCGGCCGGGAGCTCGGGCCTCCTGTTCCTGCCGTACCTGAGCGGCGAGCGGAGCCCACATCCAGATCCCCTCGCCCGGGGGGCGTTCGTGGGTCTGACGATCTCGCACGATCGTCGCCACCTCACCCGCGCGGTGCTCGAGGGGGTCGCGTTCGGCCTGCGCGACGGGCTGGACCTGATGACCGGCGCGGGCATGCCGACCCCGAGCCAGATCCGGGCCTCGGGCGGCGGGACGGCGAGCCCGCTCTGGCGCCAGATCCTCGCCGACGTGCTCGGCGCCGAGATCGCCACGGTGAACACGACCGAAGGGGCGGCCTACGGCGCCGGTCTGCTGGCCGCGGTCGGCGCAGGCTGGTACCCGAGTGTCGAGGCGGCGGCCGATGCGCTGGTCAGCGCGACCCCGGTCGCGTCACCGGGCCCGGACGCCGCCGCGTATGCCGAGCTCCACGAGATCTACCGCGAGCTGTACCCGGCGCTGGCTCCGACGTTCCGCCGGATGGCGGCCACGGCCGACTGAGCCGACGACCCCGGTCGGTCAGCCGCGCAGCTCGAGCTCGGCCAGCTCGGTCTGGGTGACCTCGCCGGGCTTCTTGCCGAGGATGATCATGCCGAGGACGTCGTCCGGCGTGACGGCGGCCTTGTCCACCGTGTCGACGATCCGACCGTGGTACATGACGCTGATCCGATCCGACAGGTCGAACACGTCGTGGATGTCGTGGCTGATCAGGAAGATCCCGATGCCCTCGTCTTGAGCTGGCGGACCAGGTTGCGGACCTGGGCTGTCTCGGCCGGTCCGAGGGCGGCCGTCGGCTCGTCCATGATCAGGATCCGGGCGTTGAAGTGGACGGCCCGGGCGATCGCCACGGCCTGGCGCTGGCCGCCCGAGAGCGACTTCACGGGCTGCGCGAAGTTCGTGAAGTTCGGGTTCAGGCGACCCATGACCTTGCGCGTCGCGGCCTCCATGGACCCGTCGTCGAGCGTTCCCCAGCGGGTCGTGAGCTCGCGGCCAAGGAAGACGTTGCGCCGGCGCATCGACGTTGTCGGCCAGGGCCAGCGTCTGGTAGATCGTCTCGATGTTGTAGGCCTTGGCGTCGCGCGGGTTGCGGATCGTCACCGCCTGGCCGTCGATGAGGATCTCGCCGCTGTCGGCAGGATGGGCGCCCGACAGCACGCGCATGAGCGTCGACTTGCCCGGCACCGTTGCCACCGACCAGGCCGATGACCTCGCCGACACGCAGATCGATCGTTGACGTCGCGGACGGCGTGGACGCCGCCGAATGCGACGACGATATTGCGCATCTCGACGAGCGCCGTGCTTTCCGCGACCGTCACGCTTCGACCTCCCCGTCACGAGCCGCCGCCCCGCCGACGATTGAGGGTATCGAAGCCGACCGCGATCACCAGGACGATGCCTGCGACGATGTTCTGGATCGACGAGTTGACCCCCATGAAGGCCAGGCCATAGGCCAGCGCTGCCATGAAGAAGGCCCCGATGATGGCGCCAGGGATCGTCCCGATGCCGCCCGCGAAGGAGGTGCCTCCGACGACCGCGGCGGCGATCACGTACAGCTCGTAGCTCTGGCCGACGTCCAACGTGGCGCCGTTGAGCCGCGCGGCCGCGATCGCCGCCGAGATGGCGCACAGGATGCCCATCAGGATGTAGATCTTGACCAGCGTCCAGCGGGTGTTGATACCGGCCAGCTCGGCGGCGTCGGGGTTGCCGCCGTAGGCGTAGACGTAGCGACCGAAGCGGCGGCGTGTTGCCAGATACGTCATGACCAGCGTGACGCCGATGATGATGACGACCGGCCAGGGGAACCCCACCGCGAGCTTGAGCCCGCCGGGCGGCTCCGTGATGCCATGTTCCTGGGCGTATCGGGTCGCGGCACCGGGCGGCCAGTAGTTGTCGTTGGCGAATGCGGCGAGTCCGAGGACGACGACACAGCCAACCACCACGAGCATCATCTCGGCCCACATCGGCCGGAGCGGGAAGCCGAAACGGCGACGCTGCCGCCGGTTGTAGGCGAGGAGGCCCACGATCGCGACGCAGCCGAGGACGGCAAGGATCCACGTCGCGTCCCCACCGATCGATCCCTGTGCACTTCCGCCGATCAGCTGGAATGTCGGGTCCAGCCCGGAGACCGCCGCGCCCTGGGACAGCACCCAGACCGCGCCGCGGATCGACAGGAGACCCCCGAGAGTGACGATGAACGAGGGCACGCCGATGTAGGCGATGATGAAGCCCTGGACGGCCCCGAAGACGGCCCCGATGCCGACCCCAGCTCCCAGGGCGATCAGCCAGCGGAAGGGCAGGCCCTCTGGCAGCCAGTCCGTCATGAGCAACGCGTAGCTCATGGCGATGATCCCGACCACCGAACCGACCGAGAGATCGATGTTGCGGGCGACGATGACCAGGACCATCCCGGTGGCCAGGATCGCGACGCCGACCCCCTGGACTGCCAGGGTCGTCATGTTCGCAGGCCGGAGGAACTCCCCTCCCGTGGCGAGATTGAAGCCGAGGAGGAGTGCAATGAGCGCGACCAACAGGCCGAACAGGCGGACGTCGATCTCTGCGGCGGCCAACGCACCGCGCAGAGAGAAGCGTGGCGCCGCGGGCACCTGGTCCGGTGCGGTCGTAACGAGATCAGCCATGGCTCACCCGGGTGCCGGGATGACAGGAACCACCGGAGAGATGAGCGACCTGCGCCCGGGGTGACCAGGAGCAGGTCGCTGTGCTCATCGTGGGGAAGTTACTACTTGCAGGCGGCCGCGCCTGGGCTGCGGCGTCGACGCCCTTGCAGATCTGGTCCTTCGTGGCGTACCAGCCTGCCGCGAGAACGTCGCCGAGCTTGTCGGCCGTGAGCGGGGTCGGCTTGAGGATGATCGACTTCATGGTGTTGCCACCCGGAGTCTTGAAATCGCCCGCCGCGGGGTTGTCCGGTGCGACCGACGGGTCGACGCTGACGGTGACCTTGCCGGCGTCCTTGTCCTTGCACAGCTGGAGCGCGGCCTGGCCGGCGGCCTTGCCGAGCTCGTTGCTGTTCTTCCAGACGTCGACATACTGCTTGCCAAGAGCCAGGTTGTTCAGGTTGGCCGGGTCGCCGTCCTGACCGCTCAGCGGTGGGTAGCCATAGTTCTTGGCCGTAAGGGCGGCCGCGACACCGAGGGCCGTGCTGTCGTTCTCGGCCAGGATCGCGTCGATCTTCTGGTTCGAGGACACGGCCTTGTCGATGATGGCCTCCATGTTGGCCTGGGCCTTTTCGGTCTTCCAACCGTCCGTGAAGGTTCCGTTCGGGTCGCCGATGATCTTGATGTCACCGGAGGCGATCTTGTCCTTCAGGCCGGCCTGATCCCAACCCGCAGGCAGGAACGTCGAGGCGTTCGCGTCGCCCGGGTCGCCCTTGATCAGGACGTAGTTGCCCTTCGGCACCTTGGCGATGATCGCATCGGCCTCGGCCTTGCCCACGGCGGTGTTGTCGAACGTGATGTACAGCACGCTCCCGCTCGGATCCTCGATGAGCCGGTCGTAGGCGATCACCGGAATGCCTGCATCCTTGGCCTTCTGGACCGCGGGCAGGATCGCCTTGTTGTCCTGGGCCAGGATCACGAGCACCTGAGCACCCTTCGAGATCAGGGTGTCGATATCGGACAGCTGCTGCTGGTTGTTGAGGTTGGCGTCCGGATCACCGACGACAGTGCCGCCGCCGTCCTGGATCGCCTTGAACATCGACGGCTTGTCCGTCGCGGCCCAGCGTGGCTGCTGGAAGTTGTTCCACGAGATGCCCACCTTGCAGCCGGCGGCCGCTGCGGATCCACCGGCGCTCGGCGCTGCCGCGCTTGCGGGCGCGCTGCTGGCGGCCGGGCTCGACCCGGTGCTTGAACATGCCGCGAACACGATCGCCGCCCCTGCGACGAGTGTCGCGAACCTACGATTGACCATTCCTACTCCTCCTTGTGTCCATACGCCATCGTTCAGATCCGTATGTACCGCTCTAGGCTATCACCCTCCTCAGCGAGGATCCCCGTTGATTGTCGGCGCGCTGGCCGGTCCGATCATCGGCCGACCGGGCACGCGGACGCCGCCGCAAGCGGCGCCTCGGCTCGCGGGACGACTCGATCGATGATCTCATCATTGCGCTCACGCGCTCGCCAGCTCGCTCAGCCCGCCGCGCGGACGGACCCAGCCGGCGGGGTCGGCCAGCAGCGGCTCGAAGGCGAGCTCGGCGGCGCCGAGCACAGGCGCATCGGCGCCGAGGATGGCCGGGACCACCCGGACCAGCCGGCGCGGGGCGGGCAACGCGTAGCGATCGAGCCCGACCTCCACGACCTCGTCGACGAACGGGTAGATGCGGGCGAACTGCCCGCCGAGCACGACCAGGCGCGGATTGAGGACATTGACGAGACCGGCCAGACCGAACGCCAGCCAGCGTCCGGTCTCCTCGAGGGCGGCCAGGGCGACCGGCGATCCCGCGCTCGCGTCGTCAAGCAGCGCGTCGACCCCCGCGCGACCCTCATCCGGTGAGCGACCAGCCCGTCGCAGCAGGCTGTCCGCACCCACCTCGGTCTCCCAGCAGCCCACCGACCCGCAGTGGCAGGCCGCGCCGTTCGGGTTGACCGGCATGTGGCCGATCTCGCCACCGTAGCCCGCGACACCGGTGAATGGCTGACCGTCGACGATGAGGCCTCCGCCGACACCGACCTCGCCGGAGACATACAGGACGTGGTCGGCCCCTCGGGCCGAACCGCGACGCACTTCGGCAAGGGCGGCCAGATCGGCCTCGTTGGCCACGAGCATCGGCACCTGGTCGCCCAGGACGGCGCGCAGCCGCTCCCCGAGCGGGACATCCGTCCAGCCGAGATTGGGCGCCATCGAGACGAGCCCGTCGATCCGGCGGACGACGCCGACGACCGCCACCCCGATGCCGATCTCGCGTTCCCCGGCGGGACGCGTGCGGCGCACCAGCTCGACGAGACGGGCAAGCTCGGCGCAGACGTCCTCTACCGACGAGTGGCCACGGTGCCGATCGATCCGGATGTGGTCGAGCACATCGCCGCCGAGGCCGACCACGGCCACGGCCAGCGAGTCCACCTCGATGTCGAGGGCCAGGACGACGGCGCCCTCCGGGTTCAGGCAGACGAGCGGCGACGGTCGGCCCGGGGTCCCCAGAGGCGCGGCGCGCTCCTCGGTCACGAGGTCGGCCAGGACCAGCTCGCCGATGAGACCGCGGATCGCGCTCCGGGTGAGCCCGGTCCGAGCGACGAGCTCAGACCGGGACTGCGGGCCGCGGCCATGGAGCTCCCGGACGATCGCGCTCAGGTTCGCGCGGCGAACCGTCTCGCTCCGCTGTCCGATGTCGTCGCGACCCATCGTCACCGGGATTTGTGTTCCTCTCTTTCAAAAGCCCGTGCTACAGTCGCCGATGCACCGCGACGGTGTCAAGCCGGCGGATCCGACCGAGGCCACGACCACCGATTGGAGAAGTCGAGCCGCAGATGACGACGCTCCGCTGGGGCATCCTCGGACCCGGTCGCATCGCGCCCCGGATCGTCCGCGCCATCGGCGCGACGCCGCGCGGCGCGCTCGTGGCGGTCGCCGGCCGCGATCAGCAGCGGGCGACCGACTTCGCTCGGACCCACGCCATCCCCCGCGCGTACGGCTCGTACGAGGCGCTGCTCGAGGCCCCCGACGTCGACGTCGTCTACGTGGCCCTGCCGAACCACCTCCATGCCGACTGGACGGTCCGGGCGCTCGACGCCGGCAAGCACGTCCTGTGCGAGAAGCCGCTCGCCCTGACCGTCGAGGACGTCGACCGGATCATCGTCGCCTCCGCACGGGCCGACCGCGTCGCCGTCGAGGCGTTCATGTACCTCCACCACCCGCAGATCGTCCGAGCTGTCGAGCTCGCCCGCAGCGGCGACCTCGGCCCGCTCGAGCTCGTCCACGGGTCGTTCTCGTTCTTCCTGACCTACCCGAACGACCCGCGGATCGACCTGGCGATGGGCGGCGGGTCGTTGTGGGACGTCGGCTGCTACCCGGTCAGTTTCGCCCGCCGGCTGGCCGGGGAGGAGCCGGACCGGATCGCCGCCTTCGCCCGTTTCGACGAGCACGGCATCGACCGGACGTTCGCCGGCCAACTCCACTTCCCCGGCGGGCTGCTCGCCCAGTTCGACAGCGGGTTCGCGGCCCCCGACCGGCAGCGGCTCGAAGTCGTCGGCGGGGACGCGACCCTCGTCCTCGACAGCCCCTTCCTGCAGCGCGCCCGACGGACCGCCGCCGACGCTCATCCGATGGGACGGCCGCGAGGTCGCATCGGTCGCGGTCCCGGCCGTCGACCAGGTCCACCTCGAGGTCGAGGACCTCACCGCCGCGATCCTCGACGGCAGCCCGCCCCGGATCGACCTTTCCTGGAGCCGCGGTACGATCGCGACGCTCGTCGAGCTGGACCGGACGGCTCGGGCGAACGCCGGACTCCCGAACCCGGCGCGGGCCGGCTAGCGCTCGCATCGGGTGGCCGGGGCACCGGCCGAGGAGGATGAGACGTGCCGAACCGCCATGTCCGAGCGCTGCCGTCGTGAGCCGGCGGTCGGTCGCGCTGCTGGCCGGGCTGTCGATCGTCGCCCTCGTCGGGGTCGGGGCGGTCGGGACCATCGCCCTGCGGATCGGCCCGGCCGGCGGCGGCGCCCTCCCGGCGCCCCATTTCATCGACGAGACCACGGCGTCGGGGGTCGACGTGACGTACGACGGCCCGTATCCGTTCGCCGTCGGTGGCGGCGTCGCCGTCCTCGACTGCGACCACGACGGGCGGCCGGACCTGTACCTGGCCGGCGGGAGCGCGCCGGCCAGCCTGTACCGGAACGTCAGTCCGGCCGGCGGCGCCCTGCGCTTCGAGCCGGTCCATGACGCCGCCACTGACCTGCCCGGGGTGACTGGCGCCTATCCGCTTGACGTCGACGGTGACGGGGTCGTCGACCTGGCCGTCCTCCGGAGCGGGGAGAACGTCCTGCTCCGCGGCCTCGGCGGCTGCCGGTTCGAGCGGGCCAACGAGCGCTGGGGGCTCGACGGCGGGGACCTGTTCACGACCGCCTTCAGCGCGACCTGGGAAGCCGGCCAGTCCCTCCCGACGATCGCGTTCGGGAACTACGTCGTCGACGTCGAGAACCCCGACCCCGACCACCTCTGCTCGGACAACCAGCTCGTGCGACCGGCCGGCGGCGGGAGCCGCTATGCGGCACCGACCCCGCTCACCCCCGCCTGGTGCGCGCTGTCGATGCTGTTCAGCGACTGGGACCGGTCCGGTCGGCGCGACCTGCGGATCAGCAACGATCGGCACTACTACAGCGACCTGAGCGACGGCCAGGAGCAGCTCTGGAGGATGGCGGCGGGCGAGGCGCCGCGGCTGTACACCGAGGCCGACGGCTGGGTGCCGGTCAAGATCGAGGGGATGGGCATCGGCAGCTACGACCTGACCGGCGACGGCTACCCGGAGGTCTACCTCACGAGCCAGGGCGCCAATCGACTCCAGGCGCTGACCGAAGGGGCCACGAAGCCGACCTTCGGCGACATCGGGCTCGAGCGCAACGTGAACGTGACACGGCCGTTCACGGGCGGCGACCCTCTCCCGTCGACCGCCTGGCATCCCGAATTCCAGGACGTCAATAACGACGGGTTCATCGACCTGTTCGTGTCCAAGGGCAACATCGATGAGGTCCCCGACTATGCGGCCAAAGATCCGAGCAATCTCCTCCTCGGGCAGCCGGACGGGACGTTCGTCGAGGGCGCGGACACGGCTGGGATCCTGAGCTTCGCCAAGGGCCGCGGAGCGGCGCTGGCCGACTTCAACCTCGACGGTCTGCTCGACCTGGTCGAAGTCGACTATGGCTCTCCGGTCCGGCTTTGGCGGAACGTCGGCGCGGGCGACGCTTCGGCGCCGGCGCCGATGGGCCACTGGCTCGGTCTCCGCATCTCCCAGCCCGGGCCGAACCGGGATGCGATCGGGGCCTGGGTCGAGGTCCAGGTCGGCGACACGACGCAGCGTCGCGAGATCACCGTGGGCGGCGGCCATGAGGGCGGTCAGCTCGGCTGGCTCCACTTCGGGCTGGGTCGCGCCGATTCCGCCAAGGTCCGCGTCCAGTGGCCGGATGGCGAATGGGGACCATGGCTGGACGTCCGCGCCGACGGGTTCAGCGAGATCGAGCGGGGCGCCACCGAGGCCCGGCCGTGGCGACCCTCCGAGTGAGCTGACGTCGAGCTAGCCCGGCTCCGCATCCGCAGGCGAGGGCACAGCGCCGTTCGCCCGATAGGCGACGATCTCGACCTTCTCGAGCGTGATCAACCCGTCGGCCACCATCCCGTCGAGCTCCGGCAGGATCGCCCGGACCTTCGCCTCGGCGTCGACCAGCTCGATAAGGATCGGCAGGTCCTGCGACAGGCTGAGCAGTCGAGACGTGTGCAAGTGGGCGTTGGCGCCGAAGCCTTCGATCCCGTGGAACACGGTCGCCCCGGCCATCCCCCGCTTGCGCAGCATGTGGACGATCGCCTGGTAGAGCGGCGTCCCGTGCCACTGGTCCCGCTCGCCGATGTAGACCCGGACGAGCAGGGCGGGTCCGTCGATGCGCATCAGATCGCCCTCCCGATGACGAGTCCGGCGACCACCGCCAGGAGCCCGAGCACGCACGACCCGACGATGTTGGCCAGGCCGAGCAGCGGCGCCCCGGTCTCGATCAACCGCCACGATTCGAGCATCAGCGTCGAGAACGTGGTGTACGCGCCGATGAACCCGATGAGGACCGGGCCGCGGATGTCGGCCGGCAGGATCGCTCGTTCGGCGGTCAGCGCGAACAGGACGCCCAAGACGAACGAGCCGCTCAGGTTGACCGCCAGGGTGCCCCACGGGAAGCCGCCCCCGGTCCGGTCCGAGATCAGCCCGTCGACGACGGAACGGGCGATGGCGCCCAGAAAGCCACCGAGTCCGATGAGCGCGATGGGCATGGTCGTCTCCTCCTGGCAGTCGGCCGGGTAGGAGCTATCAGCCCGAAGGCGGTTGTGGCGAGCCCCATCGCCTCGAGCGGAGTCTACCGCGGCGAAGGGCTGTGGGGCCAGCCGGCGTCAGGGGCGGTCGCGGAGGCGGACCCGGTCCGGCGTCAGACCGGCCACGTCGGTGACGCCGAGGAGCTGCATCGTCCGGATGATCTCGCGCCGGAGGATGTCGGCCGATCGCTGCACGCCGCGCTCACCGCCGGCCATCAGGCCGTAGAGATAGGCCCGTCCGACCAGGCACGCGCGGGCACCGCGGGCGACGGCGGCGACGACGTCCCCACCGGTCATGATCCCGCCGTCGAGGTAGACCTCGGCCCGGTCGCCGACGGCCTCGGCGATCGCCGGCAGCTGCTCGAGCGGGGTCGGCGCCCGATCGAGTTGGCGGCCGCCATGGTTCGAGACCACGATCGCATCGGCCCCGCGCTCGACGACGGCCCGGGCATCCTCGACGGTCTGGATGCCCTTCACGATGAGCGGCCGCGACCAGACGTCGCGCAGCCAGGACACGTCGTCGAGGGTCACGGACGGGTCGAAGACCTTGTCGATGAGCTCGGCGACCGTCCCGTCGGATCCGGTCAGCGAGGCGAAGGTCAGCGGCTCGGTCGTCAGCAGGTTGAACCACCACCCCGGGTGGAGGGTCATGTCGGCGAGCGTCTTGACCGTCAGCGTCGGAGGGATCGACAGGCCGTTGTGCACGTCGCGGAGCCGCTGGCCCGCGACCGGGGTGTCGACGGTCAGGATCAGCGCGGAGTAGCCGGAGGCCTCGGCTCGACCGATGAGCTCGCGGCTCGGAGCCCGGTCGCGCCAGACATACAGCTGGAACCAGCGCTCCGCCTCGGGGACCGCGGCCGCCAGGTCCTCGGGCGAGGTCGTGCCGAGCGTCGACAGCCCGTACGGGATCCCGGCCCGGGCGGCCACCCGGGCCACGGCCGGCTCCCCCTCATGGTTCATGAACCGGGTGAACCCCGTCGGCGCGAAGACGAGCGGGAGCGCCGCCGGTCGTCCGAGGATCGTCGTCGACGGGTCGATCCGTGAGACGTCGCGCAGGACGCTCGGCACGAACTCGACACGGTCGAACGCGTCGCGCGCCCGGCGCAGGCTCGTCTCGCTCTCCGCGGCGCCGTCCGTGTAGTCGAAGGCCGCCCTCGGCGTGTACCGCCGGGCCAGTCGCCGTAGGTCGGCGATGGTCGCTGCGCCGGCCAGCCGACGCTCGACCGCCGACCAGCGGACCGGCTGGGTGCGCAGGTATGGACGCAGCTCGGACCATCGCGGCACGCGGCGTTGGGTCATGCGCCGAAGGCTACCAGCCGCCGACTGCGCTAGGGTTGATCGTCGTGCCGCCCACCCACGAGATCCCCGACCTGGCCGTCACCCCCGGCGTGAGCCCGGGTGCTCCCGCGTGACCCTCGCCGAGGCCGCGGACCGGCTGCGCCGGGCGGGCCTCCTTGCCACGGACGCGATCGCCGACGATGGCGGGAGTGACGCGGCCGACCTTCGACTGTCGATCGTCGGTGAGCCCTGGGCGGCGATCCGGCCGATCCTCGCCGAGGAGGGCTTCGCCGAGATCGGGCGCGCCGGCTCGACCGGCCGCGAGTTCGCGGCCTACGACGTCGAGGCCGATCGCTGGCTCCGGCTCCGGCTCGCGCCGGTCGGCCTCGAGGCTGCGGCGCGCCGGCGACCGACGCCGCCACTCCGGGGACTGAGCGTGGCCGTGCTCGGGCCCGACGGCGCCGGCAAGTCGACGCTCACGGCCGCCCTCGCGGCGACGTTCATCCTGCCGACCCGCCAGTTCTACGCCGGGCTCTACCCGGCCGGCCGGCGCCGGTTCCGTCAGCCCGGACTGGCGACCCTGGCGATCCTGATCCGGTTGTGGCG
Source organism: uncultured Chloroflexia bacterium (assembly GCA_963783135.1). Taxonomy (GTDB): domain Bacteria; phylum Chloroflexota; class Limnocylindria; order Limnocylindrales; family CSP1-4; genus Chersky-267. The sequence continues at coordinate 1,131,521 of CAWAMH010000007.1, forward strand.
ACTCGCCCTGCAGGCGACCTGGCACCGGCGTCGCGGACGGCTCGTGCTGTTCGATCGCTATGCGTACGACGCCCGACTGCCGTTGCCCCGTTCGGCCGGCCGGCGGACCCGGCTCCGGCGGGCGCTGCTGACCCGCTCGCTGCCGGCGCCCGACCTCGTGGTCGTCCTCGACGCGCCGGCCGAGGTCCTGGTGGCCCGCCGGGCCGAGCACCCGATCGAGGTCGTCGAGGCGCAGCGGCGGCGCTATCGGGAGCTGGCCCTGTCGCTCCCCGATGCGGTCGTCCTCGACGCGGCCCTCGAAGCGGAGACGGTCCGTCGGAACCTGACGGAGCTCGTCTGGGAGCGGATCGTCGCGCGCCGTGGCGGGTCCGGCGGAGTCGTCCAGCCATGAGCGCGGACGACACGCTCCTGCGACGCCTGGCGTTCCCCTTCCTGCCGGCGGATCCGACGGCAGCTTCGACCGTCGTCGCGGCCGACGCGGACTGGAAGCTTCGCCTGCCGACGGCATCGGATGGCGCCGACGTCATCGTCTGGGGCCGGACCCCGGACACCACCTCCCCACCCGCCCGGGCGCTGCGCGGCGCGATCGCCCGGGAACGGTCCCTCCGGACGCTCGGCCGGCAGCTGCCCGGCACACTCGCGATCCGGGCCGTCCATCGCCTGCCGGCGGCCCGGCTCGGACCGGGTCGGCGGTCGGCGGCACGCGCCGCGGTCCGGGCCGGCGCGATCGTCGAGCTGAGCCGCAACGTGGGCACGCAACGGATCCTCGATGCGTGTCTCCAGGATGCCGGGGTCCGGGCGACCGACCCGACGGCTGGCCCGTCATTCGGCTCCGGCGGGACGCTGCTCGTCCGGGTCGCGACGCCGGGCGGACCCGGATTGCTCCGCCTGGCCGAGACGGGCTCACCGGGCGACCCCGACGGCCTCAGCGGGACGCTCGCCTGGTTGGCGGAGGCTGGCGTCGCCATGGCGCCGCGACCCCTCGGCAGCGGGACGACAGCGGGCGGGTCGTGGACGATCGAGACGCTCCTGCCCGGGCGACGGCCGAACCGCTTCGATGCGGCCCTCGCCCGCGAGGTCGCGCTCGCCCTCGCTGCCTTCCCCGCCACCGACGGCCCACCCGCCGCGCTGGCGGACGACCTCGAGGTCCATCGCCGGGGCGCTGCCCGCATCGGCGGCCCGGGTCCGTCGCCTGGCGGACACGGTCGCCGCCGACGTCGCCGGCCTGCGTGCGGTCCTGCGCCACGGCGACCTGTGGGCCGGCAACCTGCTCGTCCGAGACGGCCACCTGACGGGGTTCGTCGATTGGGATGCCGCCCACCCGGCCGGTGTCCCGGGCAGCGACCTCGTCCAGACGATCGCCGGGGACCTTCGGGCGCGGCACGGACAGGCGCTCGGGCCGGCGTACCTGGCGCGGCCCTGGGATTCGACCGAGTTCCGCGCGGCGGCCGCGACGTACTGGCCGGCCATCGGCATCGAGCCGACGCCACGGGCGATCGAGCTGGCCGGCCTCGGCTGGTGGGCGGTCGAGGTCCGCGGGACCCTGTCGCGGCTGCCGCATCGCGCCACCGACGAGCGGTGGCTGTCGACGAATGTCGACCCGGTCCTCGCCGCGCTCGGCGTCTGACCGTCAGCCCTCGAAGATCCGGCGCAGACCCGGTGCGGCCCGGCGCTCCATGCTCATCGCCACGAGCCGCCGATAGTGCCCGCGCGCGAGGCGATCGGTACTGAGCGTCGTCGACGCCTTCACCGCCCGGTGCATCCAGCACAGCACGAAGAGCGGCTCGATCAGGTCGCGGGCGAGCCCCGTCGCCGTACACGTCCGATCGGCCGCGTCGGCGATCAGCTCGGCGAGCGGGCCACCCCGGATGATCGTCCGGTCGATCCCGGTCAGGGCGTCGCGCGACCCGGTCTGACGCGCGACCAACGCCGCCGCGCTGCGCACGAAATAGAAGACATCCCAGAGGGGCATCCCGTGCGGGACGGCGGCCTCCCAGTCGATGAGGACCGGCTCGGCGGTCCGATCCACGATCACGTTCCAGGCGCCGGCGTCGCCGTGCTGGAGGACGAGCGGGATCGGCCCGTTGGCGGCAGCCACGCGCTCGACGGCGGCCGCAAGCCCGTCCTGCTCCGCCTGGGTCGGTCCGTAGATCGCGACATAGCGGGCGACCATCGTGCGGAGCTCAGCCGCGATCTCGGCCGGGGCGGCCACGGTCGCATCGGCCGTGGCGATCCCGAGCGTCACGAACCGATCGACGACCGTCGCGATGAGCGGATCGTCGGGCTCACCGCTCAGCCGCGACTTGAGCGGGTCCCCGTCGACGATCGACTCGGCCATGACCGCCAGCCCGGCGTGGCGACCGAAGAAGACCGGCTTCGGCCCGAGACGGGCGAGCTCGGGGTGGTGGCGTCCGAGCCCATCGAGCGCCTGCCAGGCTCGCTCGAGCCGCGGATTGAACCGCTCGTCGCGGACGAGCTTCACGACGAGGTCCGGCGCGGACCCGCCCGGGGCGACGAGGAACACGAGGATCTTCTTCGTGCCATACGAGCCCGGATCGAGGATGCGCCCAGCGATGACCGTCGATGGGCTGCCCGGCCGCCGACGCGAGGTCGCGCAGATAGCGCGGCGGCTGACCGACCCCACCGGCGTCGGGCGGGAGGCGCAGGACGCCGCTGCCGGCGTCGGGCCCGCGTTCGCGGCCGGGCCCGATCGAACGGAGCAGGCGCCGGAGCCGGGAACGCGCCGCGCGATCGGCGTTCCAGCGGGCCGTGACGTGGTCGATGAGCTCACGATCCCCGATCGGTGCGACGGCTCGGATCTCGCCGGCACGCCGCCCGAGCCAGAGGACCCCGCCGTCGGTCACGCCCGATGGCAGCGACGTCGGCGCGCCACCGCCTCCGTGCGACCCGAGACCGATGAACGCCATCCCGTCGGGCGCCAGGACCCGGTCGATCTCGGCGACGAGCCGGTCGCCCCGATCTCCGACCGACCAATCGACGTCGCCGGCGTCCACCAGCCCGACGCTCCGATCCGCGACCGGCCAGCGATCGGCGGAACCTCCGCCGGGGACGACGACGAGCTCGGTCCCGATCGTGCGCAGGACCTCGAGCGTGGCCGCGCTCGCCTCACCCACTCGCACGATCCGGCCGGGACGACGGTCGGGCAGGGCATACGTCCACGTGGCGCCGCTCGCGCGATCCTTGAGGTTCTCCCCGGGCGCGAGCTCGGGCAGGGCCGCGATCTCGAGCCTGGCGGCGGTCACGACGGCGAGCCGGCCGGAGACGTCGCCGACCAGCGTGCCGCCAGCGCCGTCCAGATGTGGCCCGCGACCGCCCGGTCGATCGCACCCTGTGGTCCGCTCGCATCGATGGTCCTGACCCGCGGATCCTCGCGCGGATCCTGATCGCCGGATCCGTCGAGGACGATCACGAGATCCACGCCTCGCGACGACTCGTCCACGGGCGGCGACTCGACCTGGCAGCGGACCACGAGACCCGAACCCGCGTCGATCGACCGTCGCAGCCGGCGCGCCACCGACGCCTTCGCCGGCGCGCGGCCCAGGACGCGGACCGGCAGCGGCACGCTGTCGCGCAGTCCGGCGGCGACGCGTTGCGTGAGCTCGGGCGCTCCGACGAGCACGATCTCGAGACCGCGTGGGTGGCGGACCCGGGCGATCCGGGCGACGCGCCGCCGCGACGGTCGTCCCGATCCGCCGCGTCGTGGTGGCGACCGGGGACCGGCGGCGCCAGGATCGGACGAGCCCGGCACGGACCGCATCGAGCTCCGTCCGGTCGCTCCGCTCGACGGCGTCGACGACCCGGTCGGTCGACCATCCGGCGGGGAGCAGGCGGCCGATCGACCTGGCCAGCGGACCCCCCTCGCGGCCCGCGGCGGCCAGGCCCGGCCAGCTCGGCGATCTCCCCATCCTCGATCCGCGGCTTGTCGAGCAGCGCGTGCAGGAGCCGGGCCCAGAAGGCATCGCGCGGGTCGAGCCCGTAGGCCGCCCCGACCCGGCGGCGACGATCGAGACAGCTCCCGGCCGGGACCGACGGCAGGCGATAGGCGAACGACGGCCCGAACGCCAGCTCGGTCACGACGTCGAGCTTGAACCACGTCCCGGTCGGCTCGTCGTAGGCGATCAGGAAGACATGGCTGGCGTGACCCGGGGCCGGCAGCCGGGCGAACCCCGACGCCGACGCCACGTCTCGCAGCCGCTCGGCATGGCCGGGCGCGACCAGGATGTCGATGTCGCCGGCCGGCGCACCGAGCTCGGACTCGCCGCGCAGCAACGCCCAGGCGAGGCGCTCCCGGTCGAACCCGCCGAACAGACGCTCGAGGCGCGGATGGATCGCCGGCGCGCTCGCCTCGGACACCGTCATCGGGTGACCCACGGGTCAGGACGCGGTCGCAGGACGATCAGGGTCCGGTTCCCCCTCGCGCTGGGTCAGGGCTCGGCCGCGCGGGTCGCGGCCGCGGCATCATAGGTCAGATCGAGGTCACGGATCGGAGCGCGCGGCGGTGGCGCGGGGCTGGTACGTGCGCACGTCCTGGGTCGTCCGGACGAGCGCGCGGAGCGACTCGAGATCGCCGGCGACGAGCCCGTGGGCGCGCGCCTGGATGAGCACGTTGCCGAGCGCCGTCGCCTCGACCGGACCGGCGACCACCGGGAGCCCGCAGGCGTCCGCGGTGAGCTGGCAGAGGAGCGCGTTGCGGGCACCGCCGCCCACGAGGTGGACCACCTCGATCGATCGACCCGACAGCCGCGCCGCGTCGTCGATCGTCCGCGCGTACGCCGTCGCGAGGCTGTCGATGACACAGCGGACGAGCGCCGGGCGCGATGCCGGCGGGGCCTGCCCGCGCGCTTCGCAGGCGGTCGCGATCCGCGCCGGCATGTCGCCGGGTGGCAGGAAGACCGGATCGTCGGGATCGATCGTCGGGCCGCCGGCCGGCAGCTCCCCGGCCGCGATCAGCAGGGCCGGGAGCTGCTCGGGCGTCCCGGCCAGCTCCCAGGTCCGGAGCGACTCCTGGAGCAGCCACAGGCCCATCACGTTGCGGAGGTAGCGGACCCGCTCGTCGACGCCACCCTCGTTCGTGAAGTTGGCCGCACGGCTCGCTTCGCTCAGGACGGCCTCGTCGAGCTCGAGCCCGACGAGCGACCACGTCCCGCAGGCGATGTAGGCGAACGGACGGTCGCCGGCCGGGACGGCGACCACGGCCGAGGCGGTGTCATGCGAGCCCACCAGCGTGACCAGGGTCTCGCCGCCGATCCCCGTCTCCGCCTGGACCGCGTCGAGCAGGGGCCCGACGACCTCGCCCGGTGCGCCCAGCCGCGCGAAGATCGCTGGCGGGATCCCGACCGAGGTCATGAGCTCCTCGTCCCAGCGCCGGCGATGGACGTCGAGCAGGCCGGTCGTGGAGGCGTTCGTGAGCTCGGCAAGGCGGACCCCGGTCAGCCAGTAGCCGACGAGGTCCGGGATGAGCAGCAACGTCCGCGCCGCCGCGAGCCGGGCCGTGCCGCGCTCCGAGGCGACCTGGTAGATCGTGTTGAACGGCAGGAACTGGAGTCCCGTCCGGGCGTACAGCTCCGCGGGCGGGGCGGCCGCATGGACGTCCTCCAGCACACCGGTCGTCCGGCCGTCGCGGTAGTGATACGGGTCGCCGAGCAGCGCGCCGCGCTCGTCGAGCAGGCCGTAGTCGATCGCCCACGAGTCGAGCCCGACGCTGACCAGCCCGGGCGCGGCCCGGCCGGCCTCGCGCAGCCCGGCAAGGACCTCGCGGTACAGCCGGAGGATGTCCCAGTGAAGCCCGTCCGGCAGCCGGACCGGGTCGTTCGGGAAGCGGTGGACCTCGGTCAGCTCGAGGTCGCGCGGTCCGACCCGACCGACCATCACCCGACCGCTCGACGCGCCCAGGTCGACGGCCGCGACGAGCCGACCGATCACCGCAGGAAGGCGGCCGCGACGCCGGCGTCGACCGGGATGTGCAGGCCCGTGGTCTGGCTGAGATCGCCCCCGGTGAGTGCGAAGACCGCCGCCGCCACGTGCTCAGGCAGGACCTCCCGCTTGAGCAGCGTCCGCTGCGCGTAGAACTCGCCGAGCTTGCCCTCGGGGATGCCGTAAGTCCGGGCCCGGTCGGCGCCCCAGCCCTTGGCGAAGATGCCCGACCCGCGGACGACCCCGTCGGGGTTGACGCCGTTGACCCGGATGCCGAACGCCCCGAGCTCGACGGCCAGCAGCCGGACCTGATGGGCCTGGTCGGCCTTCGAGGCGCCGTAGGCCACGTTGTTGGGGCCGGCGAACAGGGCGTTCTTGCTCACGATGTAGACGATGTCGCCGCCGAAGCCCTGCTCGATCATGATCCGAGCCGCTTCGCGCGAGACCAGGAACGAGCCGCGCGCCATGACGTCGTGCTGGAGGTCCCAGTCCTGCACGGTCGTCTCGAGCAACGGCTTCGAGATCGACAGGCCGGCGTTGTTGACGACCAGGTCCACGCCACCGAACGCGAGCGTCGCCGCCCGGAACCCGGCGGCCACCATCGCCTCGTCGGTCACGTCGACGACGAGCGGGATCGCGACATCCGGGCCGCCGATCTCGGCCGCGACGGTGCGCGCGCTGGCTTCATCGATGTCGGCCACCACCACGCACGCCCCCTCGGCGGCGAGCCGGATCGCGATCGCCCGGCCGATCCCAGAGCCCGCGCCCGTGACGAACGCCACCCGACTCGCGAGCGGCTTCGGCGCCGGCAGGCGGGCGAGCTTGGCCTCCTCGAGCGCCCAGTACTCGATCCGGAACTTCTCCGACTCGGGGATCGGGGCGTAGCTCGAGACCGCCTCGGCGCCGCGCATGACGTTGATCGCGTTCAGGTAGAACTCCCCGGCGACGCGGGCGGTCTGCTTCGTCGCACCGAAGCTCAGCATGCCCACCCCGGGGATCAGAACGATGGCCGGGTCGGCACCGCGCATCGGCGGGCTGTCGGGCCTGGCGTGCCGCTCGTAGTACGCCCGGTAGTCGTCGCGATACGCCCCATGCAGCTCCCGGAGCCGCGCCGTCACGTCCTCGAGCGAGGCGGTCGGCGGCAGATCGAGCAGCAGCGGCCGGACCTTCGTGCGCAGGAAGTGATCCGGACAGGACGTCCCGAGGGCGGCGAGGCGCGGATGCTCGGCCCGCGCCAGGAAGTCGAGGACCGCCGGTGACGAATCGACGTGCCCGACCTGGGGTCGATCGGTCGCGGCCAGCCCACGGACGAGCGGGAGCAGCGCGGCCGCGCGCGCCTCGCGCTCAGCCGGTGGAAGCGGCTCGTAGCCCGGGAGGATGGGACCGAACGGCTCGGGCTTGCCGTTCGTCTCGAGGAACGCCTCGGCGCCCCGGATGATCTCCAGCGAGCGCGCCTCGCACTCGGCCGACGACTCGCCCCAGGCGGTGATGCCGTGGCCGCCGAGGATCACCCCGATGGCGTCCGGGTGGCGCGCGCGGATGGCCGCGATGTCGAGCCCGAGCTGGAAGCCCGGTCGGCGCCAGGGCACCCACCGGACGCGGTCGCCGAAACAGCGCGCGGTCAGGGCCTCGCCGTCGGCCGCGGTGGCCAGGGCGATCCCGGAGTCGGGATGGAGGTGGTCCACGTCGGTCGCGTCGACGAGGCCGTGCATCGCGGTGTCGATCGACGGCGCGGCGCCGCCCGGACCGTGCCGGCAGAAGTCGAAGGCGGCGACCATCTCGTCCTCGCGATCGACCCCGGGGTAGACATCGACGAGGGCGCGCAGCCGATCGAGGCGGAGGACGGCCAGGCCGGCCTCGGTGAGCGTGCCGAGATCGCCGCCCGAGCCCTTGACCCAGAGCAGCTCGACGGGTGCGCCGGTCACCGGGTCCGTCGCGGTCGCCTTCGTCGAGGTGTTGCCGCCGGCGAAGTTCGTGACCCGCGGATCGCCACCCAGGCGGTGCGAGCGATCGAGCAGGTCGCGGACGGCCGACGGGGTCTCGCCGGTCATGCGGCGTACGCCACCGTCAGGCGCCCCAGCCGGCCTGCTGGCCACCGACCCGCTCGGCGACGATCGACGCCGCGTAGCCCGACCGGGCATAGGCACCCATCGGGTCCGGGTCGAGGCCGACCGACGTTCGGAGCTCGGCCAGGATCGGCCGGACGTCGGTAGCGAAGGCATCCATCAGGACCGCGTTCGCGCCCAGGACATCGCCGCCGCTCTGGGCCGCCGCGAGGGCTTCCCCGTCGACGAGCAGCGCCTTCGCCGCGGCCTCCTGGACGTTCAGCACCGACCGGATCTGACCCGGGATCTTCGGTTCGATGTTGTGGCACTGGTCGAGCATGAAGGCGACACCGCCCTCGGGGCCGAGCGCATCCGCCCGGACGACCTCGTGCAGGATCCGGAAGAGCTGGAACGGGTCGGCGGCGCCGACCATCAGGTCGTCGTCCGCATAGAACCGGGAGTTGAAGTCGAACGCGCCGAGCTTCCCCTCGCGCAGGAGGACGGCGACGATGAACTCGATGTTCGTCCCGGGGGCATGGTGACCGGTGTCGATGCAGACCTTGGCCTTCTCCCCGAGGCGCAGGCAGTGGGCGAACGCGGTCCCCCAGTCGGGCACGTCCATCGTGTAGAACGACGGTTCGAACAGCTTGTACTCGAGGACCATCCGCTGGTTCGGCCCGAGCCGGTCGTAGACCGCTGCGAGCGCCTCGGCCAGGCGGTCCTGGCGACCGCGGATGTCGTCCTGGCCCGGGTAGTTCGTGCCGTCGGCGAACCACAGCTTGAGGTCGCGCGACCCGGTCGCGTCCATGATGTCGACGCACTCGAGGAGATGGTCGAGGGCCTTTCGACGGACCCGCGCGTCCGGGTGGCAGACGCTGCCGAGCATGTAGTCGTCGTCCTGGAACACGTTCGAGTTGATCGTCCCGAGGGCCACGCCGGCGTCGGCCGCGTGGCGGGCCAGATCGGCATAGTCGTCGACCTTGTCCCACGGGATGTGGAGGGCGACCGTCGGCGCCGCACCGGTGTAGCGGTTGACCTGGGCCGCGTCGTCGACCTTCTCGTATGGCGTCCGGGGGACGCCCTGCTGGGCGAACACCTTGAAACGCGTCCCGGAGTTCCCGAAGGCCCACGACGGGAGCTCGATCCGCAGGGACCTGATGCCCGCGTCGATGGCTGGATGCTGAGTCACCGGTGGCCTCCGTCGTTCGTGGGCGCTGCGTCGTCGATGTCGGACCCTGTGCGCGTCGAGCGGATCGACCCGTTGGTGCCGACCGGGCTGACGACGCGTGGGTCGCGACCCGGAGGAGATGGGTCTCGATGATGCGCCGTCAGCCGGTCGGTCGCACGTCGCTGACGGAAGAGCCCCTGCCCGATCCGCCGACCTGCGCCGTGCTGCGACACCAGCGTGCCACACCTTTCGTATGATTTCAATATCGTTCTTGACATTGCGATAACCACCCGATTACTGTTCCCAATCGAAACCCCCACCGCTGTTCCCCGGCGCTGCAGGGAGACTGCCTTGACCGCGCGCTCCGATCACGACGCGCCCGGCGACGTCTTCGCCCGCGAACGACAGGAACACGTCGCTCGGATCGTCGAGGAGCACGGCCGTGCCCGCGTCACGGAGCTGGCCGTGCGGTTCGGCGTCTCGACCGTCACGATCCGCAAGGACCTCCTCGCCCTAGAGAGCGAGGGTCGCCTGGTCCGCACCCACGGTGGCGCGATCGCGGCCGCTCGGAGTCGGGCCGAGCTCGCGTTCGACGTGCGTGAGCGCCTTCAGCCCGCCGAAAAGGGTCGCATCGGAGCCGCCGGGGCCGAGCTCGTCGACGACGGCGAGAGCATCGTCATGGACGCGAGCACGACTGCCCTGTACGTCGCCCGGAACCTCAAGCGACGGCGCGACTGGACCCACCTGACCGTCATCACCAACGGCCTCCGGCTGGCCGGGGAGCTGGCCGGCTATCCGGGCATCGCGGTCCTGATGCTCGGTGGGCGGGTGCGCTGGGAGGCGCTGTCGGTCGTCGGTCAGCTCGGTGACGGGCTGTTCGACCGGATCAATGTCCAGAAGGCGTTCGTGGGTGCGGCCGGTTTCACACTCGACTCCGGTCTCGCCGACGCGACCGAGGAGGAGGCCCAGATCAAGCGGGCGATGGTCGCCGCGGCGCGCGAGGTCATCGCCGTCGTCGACCACACCAAGTGGGAGCGCATCGCCTTCGCGACGTTCTGCCAGACCGACGAGATCACGACGTTCCTGACCGATGATTCCGCACCGGCCGACATGGTCTCCGCGCTCGAACAACGAGGGATCGATGTCCGATTGATCGGCTCGACCGCGACCGGGGTCGAGCGTGCGGACGTTGCCCTCGGCCAGAACACGAACTCTCGATGACGCTCGATCCGACACCGACCGGGCCGCTCGCCTCGACCACCTCGACGGCGGTCGACATGAGCCTCGACCCAACGGCGAGTACGGCTCGCGCCGAGCTCGTCGGCATCTCCAAGTCGTTCGGGGCGACCCACGCGCTCGACGGCGTCTCGTTCGATCTGCGTCCGGCCGAGGTGCACGCGCTCGTCGGTGAGAACGGCGCGGGCAAGAGCACGCTGGTCAAGATCCTCGCCGGGGTCCACCAGCCCGACGCTGGATCGATCCGGCTCGACGGCACCGTGACCCAGATCGCCGGACCCGCGGCCGCTCGCGCCCTGGGCATCGCCGTCGTCCACCAGGAGCCCCAGCTCTTCCCGGACCTGTCCGTCGCCGAGAACGTGTTCATCGGCCATGCCCCCGCCGGACCGCTCCGGATGGTCGACTGGGGCGCCATGCGCCGACGGGCCCAGGGGCTCTTCGGCGAGCTCGCCATCCAGCTCGACGTCGAGGCACCCGTGCGCGGCCTGTCGATGGCCGACCAGCAGCTGATCGAGATCGCCAAGGCGCTGTCGGTCGACGCGGGGGTCCTCATCCTCGACGAGCCGACGGCGTCGCTATCGGCACACGAGGTCGAGCGCCTGTTCACGATCGTCCGGGGGCTGCGCGACCGGGGCGTCGCTGTGCTGTTCGTGAGCCACCGCCTCGATGAGGTGTTCGAGCTGTGCGATCGGGCGACGATCCTGCGCGACGGCCGGTGGGTCGCGACGGCGGCGACCTCCGAGCTCACGACGAGCGACCTTGTGCGGCACATGGTCGGCCGGACCGTGTCGCTCTTCCCGAAGGTCGAATCGCCGGTCGGCGACGTCCTGCTCGAAGTCCGCGGCCTGACCAGGGGCGACGCCTTCCGGAACGTCTCGTTCGACGTGCATGCGGGCGAGATCGTCGGGATGGCCGGTCTGGTGGGCGCCGGCAGGACCGAGGTCGCCCGGGTGCTGTTCGGGGTCGACCGGGCCGACGTCGGCGAGATCCAGCTGGCCGGCCGACCGGTCAGCTTCGCCACGCCGGCGGCCGCGCTCGCCGCCGGCATCGCCTATGTGCCCGAGGACCGCCACCAGGACGGTCTCATCCTCGACTTCTCGATCGCCTCGAACGTGACCCTCCCGATCCTGGGCCGGTTGTTCCCGCGACTCCTGATCAGTCGCTCGCGCGAGTGGGAGATGGGCGCCCGGTACGTCGACCAGCTCCGGATCCGGGCGACGGGCGTCGACCAGCTCGCCGGGGCCCTGTCGGGCGGCAACCAGCAGAAGGTGGTCCTGGCAAAGTGGCTCGCGACCGAGCCACGCGTGCTGATCCTCGACGAACCGACCCGCGGGATCGACATCGGGGCGAAGGTCGAGGTCCACCGGATCATCTCCGAGCTCGCGGCCTCGGGCCTGGCCATCATCCTCATCTCGAGCGACCTGCCCGAGATCCTGGCGATGTCCGACCGGATCCTGGTCATGCACGAAGGCGTGATCGGGGCGGAGATCGCCCGCGCAGACGCGACCGAGGAAGCGGTGATGTTCGCAGCGACGGCCCAGGATGCCGACGCCGTACGCACCGAGGCCGTGGCCGATGTCTGAGGCCGTGGTCGCCCCGCGGACGGCCTGGGGCGGGCCGGTGGCCCGGGTCCTGGGCGCGATCGCCCGTCAGCGCGAGCTGAGCCTCCTGTTGATCATGCTGGTGATGGGCGCCCTCGTGGTGACCCAGGCGCCGCAGCTCCTGTCGGCCTCGAACCTGACCGACGTCACGGTCCTCGCCTCGGTCATCGCGATCGCGGCCGTCGGCGAGGCCGTCGTCGTGATCACCCGCAACGTCGACCTGTCGGTCGAGGCGGTCATCGGGCTGGTCGCCTTCGTGGTCGCCTCGATCCTCGCCAACCATCTCCTGCCGACGCCCGTCGCGATGCTGTTCGGCGTCCTGCTGGGGCTCGTGCTCGGCATGTGCAACGGCCTCCTCGTCGCCGTGCTGAAGGTCCCGTCGATCGTCGCGACGCTCGGCACACTGAGCGTCTATCGCGGGATCGACTTCCTGCTGGCCGGTGGCAAGCAGATCACCCTGACGCAGCTGCCGGCGGGCTATACGGACCTCGCCCGGAAGACGTTCCTGGCGGTTCCGGTGTTCGTGCTGGTGGCGGTCGTGGTCGTCGTCGTCGTCGGCGTCGGCCTGCGCCAGACGCGGTCCGGACGGTCGGTCTACGCCGTCGGCAGCAACCCTGAGGCGGCCGCGATCCTCGGCATCCGGAGTGGGCTCGTCACGTTCGCCGCCTTCTCTCTGTGCGGCCTGCTGTCCGGGCTCGCCGGGGTCATGTGGGGGATCCTGTTCGGGACGATCAACGCGACCTCGGCGACGGGGGTCACCCTGCAGGTGATCGCCGCAGTCGTGGTCGGCGGGGTGAACATCTTCGGCGGTTCCGGCACGGTCTTCGGAGCGGCCCTCGGGGCGCTCTTCCTCGGGTTCGTCTCGAACGCCCTCATCCTGGTCCGACTGTCCCAGTTCTGGCTGCAGGCGATCTACGGTCTCGTGATCCTGATCGCCGTCGCGTTCGACGCGGTGCTGCTGCGCCGGTTCCAGAGCTCGCGCGCCGGGAGGCGGCGGCGATGAACGCGGGCAGACGTGTGACCCTCGCCTCGTTCGCTCGTTGGGAGACCCTGCTCGCGATCGTGCTCGTCGGGCTGATCGTCGTTGGGGCATCGCTGTCGAACGTCTTCCTGACGCCGCAGAACTTCGCCAACCTGATCTCGAGCCTGATCGAGGTCGCGATCATGTCGCTCCCGATGGCCCTGATCATCATCTCGGGCGAGATCGACCTGTCGGTCGAGTCGATGGTCGGACTGTCAGCGGCGATCCTCGGAGCGCTGTACGCGGCCGGGGTGCCGATCGAGGTGGCGATCGTCGCGGTCCTGGTCGTCGGGGCGCTCGGCGGCCTGCTCAACGGCGTCCTGGTGACCCGGATGGGTCTTCCGTCGCTCGTCGTCACGCTCGGCACGCTCGCCCTGTACCGCGGCCTCGCGCTGGTCGTGCTCGGGTCGCGTGGCATCAGCGCCTTTCCCGACTGGTTCACCACGTTCGGGTTCGGTACGACGCCCGGCTTCCCGATCCCGTGGCCGTTCATCCTTTACCTGGGCCTGGCCGTCGTGCTCGGTGGTCTCCTCCACCGGACGTGGATCGGCCGCCAGATCTACGCGGTCGGCAAGAACGCCGGGGCGTCCCGCTACTCGGGCGTCCAGGTCGCCCGGATCAAGCTCTGGCTGTTCGTGCTGTCCGGGATCGTGGCCGCCCTGGCCGGGGTCATCCTCACCGCCCGCATGGCCAGCGCCCGAGCCGACGTGGGGACCGGTCTGACCCTCGTCGTCGTCACGATCGTCCTGCTGGGCGGCGTGGACATCTTCGGCGGCCGCGGCACGATCGTGGGCGTCGTTCTTGCCTTCTTCACGCTTGCGGTGCTGGGCAATGCCCTGCGCCTCGCGAATGTGTCCTCCGACATCCAGAGCATCGTCGTCGGACTGCTGCTCATCGTGTCGGTGGTACTTCCAACCCTTGCTCGCCGGGTCAAAGAAACGTTCGACCGAGCTCAGGGAGGTCGGCGAGCGCCGACCGGATCGGTCGGCCCTGGTGAGGCGGTGGGTCCATGACCACAGAAGAGGAGGAACTGCGTTGATCGCGGAACGATTCGGGAGGCGCGCGGCCCTGTTCGGGGCTGCGGCGATCCTCATCACAGCGTGCGGCACGACGGGCTCGTCGTCGGCGCCCACGACTGCGCCAACGACAGCACCGACGGCGGCTCCAGCTTCGCAGGCTGCGCCGTCGGCCGCGGCCAGTACAGCGGCCGGCGGCGGCACGTCGGTGACGTTCATCCCCAAGCAGATCAACAACCCGTACTTCGACGCTGCCAAGGTCGGTGCGGACAAGGCCGCCGGTGAGCTCGGCGGCACGGTCACCCAGGTCGGGCCGAGCAGTGCGACCGAGGCCCAGGCGTCGTTCATCCAGGACGCCACCACCCAGAAGGTCAAGGCGATCGCGATCTCGGCCAACGATCCGAACGCCGTCGTGCCCGCCCTCCAGGCGGCCAAGGCGGCCGGGATCAAGGTCGTCGGCTACGACTCAAGCCCGGCGGAAGGGGCGTATGACGTCTTCGTCAACCAGACGGACTTCAGCCTCATCGGCCAATCGATGGCCGACTGGGCGTGCGACCTCGCCCCGAATTGCACGGGCGAGATCGCGATCCTGTCTGCCGCCGCGACGGCGTCGAACCAGAACGCCTGGATCGACAACATGAAGGGCGTGCTGGCCGGCGACAAGTACAAGAACCTGAAGCTCGTCGACACCGTCTACGGCGACGACGACCCGCAGAAGAGCACGACCCAGGCACAGGGCCTGCTTCAGACGCATCCCGACCTCAAGGTCATCGTCGCCCCGACCACCGTCGGCGTCCTCGCCGCGGCCCAGGTCGTGTCGGGCCAGGGCAAGTCCAAGGACGTCAAGGTCACCGGCCTCGGGTTCCCGAAGCAGATGGCCGCCTATGTCAAGGACGGCACCGCCCCCGAGTTCGGGCTGTGGAGCGTCCCGGACCTCGGCTACCTGACCTACTACGTCGCCGATGCCCTGGTCAAGGGCACGATCACCGGCAAGGAGGGCGAGACCCTCACCGTACCCTCGCTGAACGGTGGCAAGCCGTACACGATCGGGCCCAAGAGCACGATCATCCTCGGCCCGCCGCTGACCTTCAACAAGGACAACATCGACGCGCAGGACTGGGGTCCGTCCTGATCCGCGCGTGACCTCACCAGCACATCAAGCGGACAGGCCCTGGGACCGACGCGTCCCGGGGCCTGTCCGATCCCGGAGGGCAGCCATGGAGCGGATCGGGTTCACGATGCGGATCCAGCCGGGGCGCGAGGACGAGTACGTCCGACGGCACGCGGCCGTCTGGCCCGAGATGCTCGCGGCGCTCAAGGCGGCGGGCTGCTCCGACTACTCGATCTACCGGCGCGACCGCGACCTGTTCGGGACGATGGTGGTCGAGGACTTCGACCGGTTCCGGGCGACGATGGACGCCAGTCCGGTCAACGCCCGCTGGCAGGCCGACATGGCGGGGCTGATCGATCCGATGATCGATCCGGCGACGGGCTTCCACCAGCGGCTCGAGGAAGTCTTCCGCCTCGACTGACGCGGGGTCCGGCGGGGCAGGCCGGCGAGTCAGAAGTCGCGCCGGCCGGCGAAGTGCTCCTCGACCTCGGGACGGGACCGCTCATAGAGCGCGATCCGCTGGCCACCGACCGACTGGAACGAGACGCACCGGCCGGGCGGGATCTCGAGCGGCCCGACCGGCTCCCAACCCCGTTCGATGAGCGCATCGACGGCCGCATCCAGCCCCGCGACCCGGTAGATGAGGATCGGGCGGTCGTCCTCGAGATGGTCGGTGAGGAGCAGCCGCGGGGGTGACTCGGTCAGCTCGATCATCGCGACCCGGGTGCCCATCGCGTCGATCGCGAAGACGAGGCGCCCGCCGAGCACGTCGCTGAACCAGCGGGCATCGCGGGCGACATCCGAGCTCGGGACGTACACGTAGTCGAGCTGCTCGAATGCCGCCGTGGGTCCTCCGGTCACCCGATCAGCCCTTGGTGAAGAAGAGCTGGAGCTCCATCGTTCCGTGGTCCTCGATCGACACGACCACGAACGAGGTCGGGGCCTCGACGCCGTAATCGGCGAAGACGATCGGCAGGCTGCCGGTGACCGCGATGACATCGCCCGAGAGCTTGGCCTTGAGCGGGATCTCGACGTCCTTCGTCACGCCGTGGAGCGTCAGCTGACCCTTCGCGGTGACGCTGATCTCCTGGCCATCGGCGGGCACCGAGCCGAGGTCGATCGGCGACGTGAGCTTGAACGTCGCGGTCGGGAACTGGCTCGTCTGGATCCCGCGTTGGCGGAGCTGGCCGTCGCGGCGCTGATCGTCGCTGGCCAGCGCGGTCAGGTCGGCCTCGATCGTCGTGTCGCTGACGGTCGACCCGGAGATCGTCATCGAGCCGGTGACATTCGGTGTCCGCCCGACGGCGGTGTTCGCCCCGATCGTGCCGAGGGTCTCCTGGACCCGATAGCCGACGAACGAGTGCGTGCCATCCGCCGCCGAGGCGATCGATGTGTCGACCTTCCAGGTGCCGTCGATCCCACCCGTGGACGGGTCGGACGAGCCGGCCGCAGTACCGGCCGCGGTGCTGGCCGGGGATGCGCCGGCGGCGGTCGTCGGCGATGCGGCGGCCGCGATCGACGGAACGGGCACGGACGTCGTATCCACCGCGGCCGGACCGGCCGGTCGCAGGAACAGGTACCAGACGCCATAGGCTCCCGCCAGGATCAGGGCCACGATGACGACGGCGACCCCCACCACGACAACGGTTCGGCGCGTATCGCCGGTCATCGCTCACCTCCTCGTACCTCGCGCCGGCGATCCGCCTGCAGCGACCCGATCCAGGACATCGATCGGTATGGTGGCATCTTCCTGAGAAGATCCTGTCGAGACGGTTACATCGGCCCGACGTCGGGCCCGCTCGCTGGGTCCCGGTCCGGCATGGCCCGAGCGGGTCGGTGGCGCATCGGCTCCGACGCGGTCAGACTGGCGGGCATGCACCACCGACTGCGCGCCCCGTTCGCGATCGTCGCAGCGGCGATCTTCTCCCTGGGCCTGCTGGCCGGCAGCGCGACCGGCGCGAGCGCCACCGAGTTCCCGAAGGGCTGGGAGGGATACCACAGCTACACCGAGCTGACCGCCGAGATCACGGCCGTCGCCGATGCGCATCCCGACATCGTCCAGCTGTTCTCGATCGGCAAGAGCTACAAGGGCCGCGAGCTGTGGATGGTGAAGGTCTCGGACAACGTCACCGTCGACGAACCCGAGCCCGAGGTCATGTTCGACGGCACCCACCACTCCGACGAGCACATGGGCGTGGAGATGACCCTCCACATCTTCCACTGGCTCGTGGATGGCTACGGCACCGTCCCGCGGATCACGGACATCGTGAACAGCCGCGAGATCTACATCCTGTTCCTGGCCAACCCGGACGGCGCCGAGTACGACATCTCCGGCGGCAAGTACCACTTCTGGCGGAAGAACCGCCAGCCGACCCCCGGCTCGACCGCGATCGGGACGGACCTCAACCGGAACTACGGCTACAAGTGGGGCCTGGGTGGTCGGACGAGCGCCAACCCGCGCGCGATCACGTACCACGGCCCGCGGGCGTTCTCGGCGCCCGAGACGCGGGCGGTCCGCGACTTCCTCGCGAGCCGGGTGGTCGACGGTCGGCAGCAGATCCGGATGGCGATCTCGTTCCACGAGCTCGGCCGGCTCGTCATGTGGCCGTACGGCTACACGCTCAAGAACGTGCCCGCCGATATGACCGTCCAGGATCACTCCGCGCTGGCCCGGATCGGCCGTCACATGGCCGCGACCAACGGCTACAAGCCCGAGCAGGCGAGCGACCTGTACATCACTCGCGGCACGACGAAGGACTACATGTACGGCGTCTACCGGATCTTCGCCTACACGTTCGAGCTGTCGGTCAAGGACTACCCCGACGACTCGAAGATCGCCGGCGAGACCGGCCGGAACAAGGAGGCGGTCCTGTACCTGATGGAGCGGGCCGGCTGCCCGTACTCGGTCCTGGGCGCCGCGGTCGTGACGGCCCGGTGCGGCGCGTTCGACGACGATCTCGAAGTGGCCCGCGGCTGGGTCGTGAACCCGGATGGGACGGACACCGCGCCGACGGCTGGACGCTTCACGCGCGGCGATCCGGCGGCCACCAGCCGGTCAGGACCGAAGCAGCTCGGAACGACCACGTCGGGCCGCGGCGCGCTCGTCACCGGCAAGTACGCGGGCGCCACCCCGACGGCGGCCGATCTCGACGGCGTGTCGACCGTCCGATCGGCACCGATCGACCTGCCGACGGCTACCGGCCAGCGACTGACGTTCCGCTACGTCTTCGCCCACGACAAGGCGTCGACAGCGGCGGACTCGTTCGAGGCGATCGTCGAGGCGCAGAACGGCACCCAGACGCCGGTGCTCAGCGTGTCCGGCAAGCCGTCGGACGTCGACGGCGCCTGGGCGTCGGCCTCGATCCTCATGGATCCGTGGGCCGGCCAGACGGTCCATCTCCGGTTCCGAGCGACCGACGGCGGCCCCGGGAACCTGGTCGAGGTCGAGGTCGACGACGTCCGGGTGACGCGCCCGAACTGAGCCCGGGCGACGACCGGCGTCAGCCCGGTGCGTAGGGCACGTAATCCGGCCACCACATCGCGGCCCGCACCGCGGGCTCGATCTCGTCGTCACGGTACTGGCGCCCGAAGCCGGTGTCGCGAGCGCGCCGGACGACCGCGGTCGCGATCGCCCGAGTGACGGCGCGCAGCTCGCCGACCGACGGGTAGATCGCCCCGCTGTCGAGGCGCTCGGGCGACACGAGCCCGGCGAGCTCGTCGGCCGCGACGAGGAACAGCTCCGGAGTCACCTCCCGGACCTCGGCCACGATCGACCCGAGTCCGACGCCCGGGAAGACGAAGGCGTTGTTGGCCTGGCCGATGACGATCCGTCGGCCGTCCCGCTCGACCGGCGGGAACGGGCTGCCGGTCGCCACGATCGCCCGGCCGTCCGACCAGTCCAGGACAGCCTCCGGCGTGGCCTCGGCCTTGGTGCCGGGGTTCGACAGCGGCAGGACGACCGGCCGGTCATGGTTGGCGGCCAGCTGGCGGATCAGTCGCTCGTCGAATGACTGGGCGTGGCCGGTGGTCCCGATCAGGACCGTCGCGCCCGAGACCCGGGCGATCGCGGCGGGGTCATCCAGCTCGGCCGGGTCCAGGCCCCACCGGCTGAGGCGCCCGGCGTCCACGGCGAAGGCCAGCTTGTCGGCGTCGAGGTCCGCCCGTCCGGTGTGGACGAGACCGTGGCTGTCGGTCAGCACGATCGCGTCGTGGACCGCAGCGTCGTCGAGACCTTCCAGGCGGAGGCGATCGGCGATCAACTCGGCGATCCCGTGCGCTGCCGCGCCGGCGCCCACGAACAGGACCCGGTCCCGACCGATGCCGCCCGTCGTCCGGCGCGCCGCGAGCAGCCCGGCGAGGACGGTCGCGGCCGTGCCCTGGATGTCGTCGTTGAAGCTCGGCAGGCGATGCCGGTAGCGATCGAGGACGCGGATCGCGTTGTGCTGCTTGAAGTCCTCCCACTGGACGACGGCCAGCGGGAACACCTGGCGGACCGCCTCGACGAACGCCTGGAGGACGTCGTCGTAGGCCTGGCCGCGCAGGCGCTGGGCCCGGTAGCCGAGATAGAGCGGGTCAGCCAGCAGGTCCTCGCGGTCGGTGCCGACGTCGAGCGAGACGGCCAGCGTCCGGGGCGGATGGATGCCCGCGGCGGCGCTGTAGATGGCCAGCTTGCCGATCGGGATGGCGATCCCGCCGGCGCCCTGATCGCCCAGGCCGAGGATCCGCTCGTTGTCGGTCACCACGATCAGCCTGACGTCGTCGGCCGCGGCGGCCAGCAGCGTCGACATCCGCCCGACGTCGGCCGGCGTGATCCAGACCCCGCGCGGTCGGCGCAGGATGTGGCTGAACTCCTGGCAGGCACGGCCCACGGTCGGCGTGTAGACGATCGGCAGGAACTCCTCGAGGTTCTCGACCAGGAGCCGGTAGAACAGGGTCTCGTTCCGATCGTGGAGCGCGGCCAGCCCGATGTACTGCTCCAGGTCGTCCTTCTTGCGGCGGACGTGCTCGAGCTCGAGCACGACCTGCTCGTCGATCGTCGCGACGTGCGCCGGAAGGAGGCCGCGCAGACCGAACGCGTCGCGTTCACGCTCGCTGAAGGCGGTGTCCTTGTTGAGCAGCGGGTCGGCGAGCAGGTCGCTGCCATGGCGGGTGACCGCCAGCGCGCCCCACGGCGCCTCGAGAGCATGCGTCCCCACGGGTCCTCCCAGCCGATCGGGCCGGTCGTGCTGAGCCTCGTCGCTCGCCACGCGCCTGGTCCGGCACAACGACGCTCCACGCATCGGCGGTCCACACCTTTCCTGCGGCCGTCGAGCGGCGATCGGCCTGACCCGACGTGCCGGACGGCCATCGGTTCGTGACCCGATCATCGGCCGATCCGGCCCGACCGCGGGAGTGCCGGAGGGACCCATCCACCGATCGGAAGGTCACCCGCCCGGCGACGCCCGGAAGCCGCCGTCCGGCCCGCCGGCGAACGCCATTCGGCACTCGCCCACGGCCGGACCCGACCGTACGGTGGTCGTGGAGGTCGGTCGTTGGCCGTCGACATCGCTCGCAGCGCCACTCACGCTCCCAGTCGCGAGGCGTTCATGCCCCTCGGGATCGCGACCGAGCGCTGCAAGGGCTGTGGGCTGTGCGTTGACGTCTGCCCGAAACACTGCCTGGCCCTCGACACGGGCACCGTCAACGGACTGGGCTATCACCCGGTCGAGCTGACCGACGCGACCGCCTGCACGAGCTGCGCCCTGTGCGCTCGGATCTGCCCGGACGTCGTCTTCAGCGTGTACGCCCCGGCGCGCGGAGACCGATCGTGACCGCGACCCTGCCGACCCTTGGGCTCGAGTCGCCGGAGCGGCAGGCGCCGGAGCGGCAGGCGCTGGAGCCGCAGCCGGCAGCGGTCCGACGGATCCTGATGAAGGGCAACGAGGCGATGGCCGAGGCCGCGATCCAGGCCGGCTGCGACGCCTACTTCGGCTATCCGATCACCCCCCAGGCCGAGCTTCTCGAGTGGATGGCCCGACGGATGCCCGAGCTCGGTCGCGTCTTCGTCCAGGCCGAGAGCGAGCTCGCGGCGATCAACATGGCGCTCGGCGCAGCGGCCTGCGGCGCGCGCGTCCTCGTCTCGTCGTCCAGCCCGGGGATCAGCCTGATGGCCGAGGGGATGAGCTACATGGCCGGCTCGGAGCTGCCCGTCGTCCTGATCAACGTGATGCGCGGCGGGCCCGGCCTGGGCAGCATCGGCCCATCGCAGTCCGACTACTTCCAGGCGACCAAGGGCCACGGTCACGGCGACTATCGGGTGCCGGTCCTCGCCCCGTCGTCGATCGCCGAGGCGGTCGACCTGGTCGCGGACGCGTTCGAGATCGCCGAGCGCTATCGGACGCCGACGATGATCCTGACCGACGGGGTCATGGGTCAGGCCATGGAGCCCATCGTGCCGACCTATCGGCTGCCCGCTCACGACGTCGTCGGGTGGGCGCTGTCGGGCGCGGCCGATCGCCCGCCCCGGGCGATCCACTCGCTCCACCTCGCCCCCGAGGAGCTCGAGGCGCACAACCGGCGCCTCCAGGCCAAGTACGCCGACATCGCCGAGCACGAGGTCCGCTGGGCCGAGGAGTCGCTCGACGACGCGGAGATCGCGATCGTGGCCTACGGGACCTCGGCCCGCGTGGCCCGGACCGCGATCGACCGGGCCCGGCGCGACGGGTTGCGGGTCGGGCTCCTCCGGCCGATCTCGCTCTGGCCGTTCCCGTCCGGGCCATTGACCGCGGCGGCGATCCGCCTCCGGGCGGTGGTCGTGGTCGAGATGTCGGCCGGCCAGCTCGTCGAGGACGTCCGGCTGGCGGTCGGCGGCCTCTGCCCGGTCTTCTTCCATGGCCGGACCGGTGGCATGGTGCCGACCCCCGGC
This sequence comes from uncultured Chloroflexia bacterium, assembly GCA_963783135.1. Taxonomy (GTDB): domain Bacteria; phylum Chloroflexota; class Limnocylindria; order Limnocylindrales; family CSP1-4; genus Chersky-267. Next base: position 1,153,557 of record CAWAMH010000007.1, read on the forward strand.
GAGGTCGTCGACGTGGTCGGCCGGGCGTGGGCGATGACCGAGCCGAACCGGCACGGCCGGCCGGCGCCGGTCGGCGGCGACGACCGGACGGTCCGGAAGGGTGCCTGACATGACCAGTCCCGGACCGACCGTCGAGACGCGGAGGCCCATCTACACGCGGCCGGTCTCACTGGTCGACCGCTCGTCCCACTACTGCCCGGGCTGTGGCCACGGGATCATCCACCGGTTGATCGCGGAGCTGCTCGACGAGATGCATCTCCGGCCGCGCACGATCGGCGTCGCCTCGGTCGGCTGCAGCGTCTTCGCCTACGACTACCTCGATGTCGACTTCATCGAGTCGCCCCACGGTCGCGCGCCGGCCGTCGCCACCGGCGTCCGGCGCGTCCGCCCCGACGCGTTCGTGTTCACCTACCAGGGCGATGGCGACCTCGCCGCGATCGGCACGGCCGAGATCGTCCACGCCGCGGCCCGGGGCGAGCGGATCAGCGTGATCTTCGTCAACAACGGGATCTACGGGATGACCGGCGGCCAGATGGCCCCGACGACGCTCGCGGGACAGCACACGACCTCCACCCCGAGCGGGCGCGACGCGCGGACCACCGGCGACCCGATCCCGATGACCGAGATGCTGGCGGTCCTGCCCGGGGTGTCGTACGCCGCACGGGGCTCGATCGCCGACCCGGCCGCGGTCGGCCGGACGAAGGCGATGCTGCGCCGGGCGTTCGAGGTCCAGCTCCAGGGCGGCGGGCTGTCGCTCGTCGAGGTCCTGTCGACCTGTCCGATCGGCTGGGGGATGACACCGGTCGAGGCGATGGACCATCTCCGCCGCGACGTCGTCGACGTCTACCCGCTCGGCGTGCTCGTCGACCGGCACAAGGTCGCAGCGCCGCCCGCGGCCGAGCTGCCCCACCCGATGGAGTCCCCCCGATGAACCACGCGACGATCTTCGGTGGGTTCGGCGGCCAGGGGCTGCTGATCGCGGGTCAGGTGCTCGCCCAGGCGGCGGTCATCGAGGGTCGCGAGGTGTCCTGGATGCCGTCGTACGGCCCGGAGATGCGCGGCGGCACGGCCTCGTGCACGGTGATCGTCTCGGACGGGCCGATCGGCTCGCCGATCGTCGATATCGCCGACAGCGTCATCGCGCTCAATCCGCCGTCCCTGGCGAAGTTCGAGTCGGTCCTGTCCCCGGGTGGGCTGCTCGTCCTCAACAGCTCGCTGATCGAGGCGGAGCCACGACGCCGGGACATCGAGACGGTCGCGATCCCGTGTACCGCGCTCGCCCGACGGGCCGGCGACGACCGGCTGGTCAGCGTGGTCGCGCTCGGCGGGCTCCTGGCCCATCGCCCGTTCGTCAGCCCGGACTCGGTCCGCCAGGCCCTTGCCGAGGTCGTCGGAGCCCATCATCCTGAGCTGGTGGAGGAGGACCTCGTGGCGTTCACGCTCGGCTTCGAGCTGGGCGAGCCTCAGCTCAGGAGGTGACAGCCATGGACACCGTCGTCGGTTCGAGCGCGGTGGTCTGGATCGACGCGCAGCGCGCCATCGTGGCGACGTCGACCGGCGGTGCCGAGCCGGTCGTGTCCGAGATCGTCGCCCCGGACGGCGAGGACTCCACCTACCTTGCCCGGGTCGTCGACGCGATCGGCGATCGCGAGCGGATCGTGATCATGGGGCCCGACGACAGCCGCCTCGCCCTCGAGCGCGAGTACGTCGCGATCGACCACCGGCCGGAGCGGCTCATCGACGTCGAGCCGGCGGGACGACTGGATCGCGACGACGTCATCGCGCGGCTGAACCAGCTCCGATCCTGAGGGAAGAGGCCGCTCCGATCCCGATCGGGCCGGCGCCGGTCAGCCCGCCGGCGCGACGTCGACGACGAGCCGGGCGGGAGCCTTGAAGATCGAGACCCGGACGCAGGCCGGGCCGGACAGGCCGGCGATCCAGACGGCGTCGCCCTCGTAGCCGGTCGTTTGGCGGAGCTCGACGAGGACCGGGTAGCCGGGCTTGATGTCGTCGGCGTCGGACGGGATCGTCTCGACCGCGACGTGGTTGAGCCGGATCTTGAGGAACGCCGTCCCGTCGATCGTCACGGGCAGGTCGCTCGGGTCGAGCTTGAACGGCGGCTTGGCCGTCCGCACCTCGATGTCGGGGAACTTGCCCGCGCCGAACTCGAAGACCATCCGGTCATAGCCCGCATGCGTCCCGACCCGGACGTCGGCCACCCTGACCGACTCGAAGTCCGTGCCCCGGAGGTACGGAAGCTTGGTGCAGGCGAAGGCCGGCGGCTGGTTCGGTGCGGTCGTCGGAGTCGCCGTCGGGGCGGTGGTCGGGGTCGACGTGGGCGCTGCGGTCGCGCTCGCGCTGGCCGCGGCGGTCGGCTCGACGGTCGCGGTCGCCGCCGGGCTCGGTGAGGCGCCGGCGACGGCGCTCGAGCTCGGGCTGGGTGACGCGGTCGCGCCGGTCGAGCCGCACGCGGCCACGATCGCCGCGACGGCGAGGATGGCGCCCAGACGGGCGAGCCCGGGCGGGAATGATCGATGAGCGGTCGACGATCGGGCGGGGACCATGAAGGCCTCCTGGGTGCGGCAACGAGGGGTTCACCCCCGGTGACTCGATGATGCGCCAGGCACGCCTGGCCCGCCCTGAGACGTTCGGACCGAACTCGATGCGCCGTTCGGCAGGCCGGTGCAGCCGGTCACCATGGGCGGCGGGGCCCGCGGTCGGCGCCGACGGGAGCGCTATCGGGACGTTCGGCCTGCGCCGATCAGCCAGTCGGCGCTTGTCCTGACGGCACGCCCGGATGGAGGCTGGGTGGACGGAGGCTGCCATGGACACGAAGACTGCGGCACCGACGACGGGCCCGCACGCGGGTCTGATCGCCTGGCTATCGGCGCACGAGGTCGGATTCGAGATCCACGACCATCCCTTCACCCAGACCGCCCGCCAGACGGCGCGCGCCGAGGGCGTCGATCCACGGACGTTCGCCAAGGTCGTCGGGGTCCGGATCGGCGAGGATCGGGACGCGCTGATCGTCATCGACGCGACCGACAAGGTCGATGTCGCCAAGGCGCGCAAGGTGCTCGGCTACGAGACCGTCCGCGTCCTGACCGAGTCGGAGCTCGCGACGCTCGCGCCCGACTGCGAGGTCGGGGCGATCCCCGGCGTCGGGCCGCTCTTCGAGCTGCCGATGTACGCGGACTACGCCGTGGGCGAGGACTCGGAGATCAGCTTCAATGCGGGGACCCACCGGACATCGGTCCGGGTCGACCGGGAGGCCTGGGAGCAGGCGACGGGCGTGATCTACGGGGACCTCGTCGAACGCGAGGAACCGATCCCCGTGTGGGCGCACGCATGACTGGGCACGAGACGCGCGCCGGGTCCCAGACACCCGATCGCGCCATCCCGGTACGCCCATGGACGGTCGTCTGGATCGACTCGAAGGAGGCGACCATCGCGCGCTGGGTCGACGGACGACCGCGGATCCTGCGCCTCCAGTCCGACGTTCCGGCCCATCACCGGGCGACCGGCCACGTGCGCCACGATCCGACGAACCGGCACGGCGGCGGCGGCCCTCCGCAGACGGCCGGTGAGCCGCACCGGCTCGAGCACCTTGCCCGATTCCTCGACCACGTCGCAAGCCGTCTGCCGGATCAGGACGATCTGGCCATCCTGGGACCGGGCACGGTCCGTGAGCATCTCGAGACCCTGGTGACGGACGCCGACGCGCAGCATCGCCGGTCCCGGATCGTGATCTGCGAGGCGTCGAAACCGCTCACGGACGGTCAGCTCGTGGCGAAGCTCCGGGCTCTCGTGGGGCTCAAGCCGGCTCGCCGGACGGTCGGCGCCTACCGCTGGACCGGCCGCGGGCCGATCACCCGGTCCGGCCGGATCACCGCGCCACGGCGCGTCCTCCAGAAGCCGCCGGGCGGGCTCCCCGGCGAGTCCGAGACCGTAGCCGCCGCACCTTCGCCCGTCGCCCCGGCCGCTGCCGGGGCGACGGGTCGCTCCGAGCCGGGACTACGATAGGCCGGCATGGACGAGACCTCCGCGCTCATCGACGCGATCCGGGCCAACGTCATCGGCGACGACGAAGCGGTCGTCGGGCCGTTCGGGCTGCGCCGGGTGACGTACGCCGACTACACCGCGTCGGGTCGCTCGCTCGCGTTCATCGAGGACTTCATCCGGGAAGCGGTCCTGCCGCTCTACGGCAACACCCACACCGAATCGTCGGGCACCGGTCTCCAGACGACCCGCTTCCGCGAGGACGCGCGACGGATCATCCGCGACGCGGTCGGCGGCACCGAGCGCGACCACGTCGTCGTGTTCGCCGGGTCGGGTTCGACCGGGGCGATCGACAAGCTCCTCGACTGTCTCGAGATCCGGCTGCCGGCCGATCTCGACGATCGCTACGACCTGGCCGGGCACATCCCGCCGAGCGAACGGCCGGTGGTGTTCATCGGACCGTACGAGCACCACAGCAACGAGCTGCCCTGGCGCGAGTCGCTCGCCGACGTCGTCGTCATCCCCGAGGACCACGACGGCCGGATCGATCTCGAGCGGCTCGAGGCGGCCCTCATCGCCCATGCCGACCGGCCGCTGAAGATCGGCTCGTTCTCGGCCGCCTCGAACGTCACCGGGGTCATCAGCGACGTCCGCGGCATCTCGATCCTGCTCCATCGCCACGGCGCGTTGTCGTTCTGGGATGTCGCCGCGGCGGCGCCGTACGTCTCGATCGAGATGGGTCCGTTCGCCGAGACGGCCGGCGGCCGCGAGACGGATCCGCTCGCCTACAAGGACGCGATCTTCATCTCGCCCCACAAGTTCATCGGCGGGCCTGGCACGCCCGGGGTGCTCGTGGCCCGACGCGAGCTGTTCCGCAACCGCGTCCCGTCGGTGCCGGGCGGCGGCACCGTCGCCTACGTCAACCCGTCCGAGCACGTCTACCTGACCGACATCGAGCACCGCGAGGAGGGCGGCACCCCGGCGATCGTCGAGTCGATCCGGGCCGGGCTCGTCTTCGGGCTGAAGCAGGCGGTCGGCGCCGAGGCGATCCGCGAGCGCGAGGAGTCGTTCATCCGGCGGGCGATCGAGCGCTGGTCGCGCCATCCGAACCTGGAGATCCTCGGCAACCCCGCGCTCGACCGGCTGTCGATCGTGTCGTTCGTCGTCCGGATGCCCGACGCCGGCTCGGGTGGGATGGGCCACGGCGGCCATCGCTATCTCCACCACAACTACGTCGTGGCCCTGCTCAACGACCTGTTCGGGATCCAGTCCCGGGGTGGCTGCTCGTGCGCCGGGCCGTACGGCCATCGGCTGCTCGGGATCGACCTCGACACGAGCCGCGAGTTCGAGCGCGAGATCGGTCGCGGCTGCGAGGGCATCAAGCCCGGCTGGATCCGGGTGAACTTCAACTACTTCATCAGCGAGCCGGTCTTCGAGTTCATCCTGGACGCGGTCGAGCTCGTCGCCAGCGACGGCTGGAAGCTGCTCCCCCACTACCGGTTCGAGCCCGCGACCGGGCTCTGGCAGCACGCCGCGGGGATGGCCGATGCGCCGCTGAGCCTGGCCGATGTCCACTATGTCGACGGCGAGATGCGCTGGCCGTCGCACCGGCGGACGGAGCCCGAGTCGGCGCTGGCCGGCTACCTGGACGAGGCGCGCCGGCTGGTCGCCGATCCACCGCCGCCGGCGACGACGCCCGAGCATCTCGACGTCGACGCCGACTTCGAGACGCTGCGCTGGTTCCCGCTCCCGGACGAGGTCGCGATCCCGGCCAGGTGAGGTTGGTCGCTCAGCCCGGGTCGGCTCCGCGCTGCCCGGTCCCGACCCAGCGGGTGATGACCCACAAGCCTGCAGCGGCGCCAAGCGCGTCGATCCCTACGTCGACGACCGACGGATGGCGGCTCGGGCTGAGCGTCTGATGGAGCTCGTCGGACGCCGCATAGCCTGCGGCGATGGCGAAGGCGACGACGAGCGCCGTGCGCGGCGACACCCGATCGCGGAGCGCCAACCACCACAGGACCGCCAGCAGGGCGTAGGCACAGAAGTGACCGGCCTTCTTGACCAGCATGTCCACGAGCTGATCGGGGACCACCGGCGGCACCGGCCCGGACGACACCCAGAAGATGGCGCCCATCCAGGCGATTGCGAGCAGGGCGAACCCGAGGGATCGTCGGCCGGAGATCCGATCGGGCTCCTGCCGGCGGGACGTGGTCATCATCGGAGCGGCATCGTATCGAGTCCAGCCGGTGCGGTTTCGAAGGCCGGATCTCGCCGGGTTTCGGGTAGTACTTCCGGCGTATCATGGGTGGTCCGCGGGCAGGGACTTGTAATCGAATGATCAGACGGCACCTGATGGTGCTCCGGCTGGCCCTGATGATCGTCGACGCGTTGAGCGCGGCGCTCGTCTTCGTGCTGGTCTCGCTCGTCCGGTACGGCGACGGCGACCCCGCCGAGCTGTGGCGCCAGATCGGGATCGACATCCGGGTCGGCCGCCGCCCTCTGGGGCGTGGCCTGGGTCCTCGCGCTGTGGTTCCTCGGCCTGTACCGACTGCGCGTTCGATGGCGGCTGCGGACCGAGGCCAGGGACATCGCCCGGGCGACGTTGCTGGTGCTGGCGGTGACGCTGTCGACGTTGTTCATCGTCCACAAGGACAACGTCAGCCGGGTGTTCCTCGATCCTGTTGTTCGTCACCCAACCGCTGGTCACGCTGGCCGGGCGGACGGCGCTTCGCTTCGCGTTCAGTGCGCTTCGACGACGGGGCTTCAACACGCGCTTCATGCTCGTGGCTCGGGACCGGGCTCCTTGCCCAGAGCTTCGCCGACCGGGTCGAAGGCCGGCCCGCGCTCGGGATCAAGGTGGTCGGCCACCTGTCGATCCCCGGCGAGTCGGAACAGCTCGTCTCGCGGCCGATCCTCGGCAGCCTCGGGATGACCCACGCGATCTTCCATTCACGAGTGATCGACGAGGTCGCGATCTGTCTCCCCCCGAGCGCCGCACACCATCTCGAGCCACTGAGCAGGCTTGCCGCCGATGAGGGCAAGACCGTCAGGATCCCGCTCGACCCGATCGCCGATCTGCCCGCGAGCTCGAGCCAGGAGGAGTTCGAGGGCTTCCTCGTGCGGTCGTACATCCGCGATGACCGGCGTGAGCTCGGATTGATGGTCAAGCGGCTGATCGACATCGTCGGGGCATCTGTCGGGCTGGTGCTGCTGAGCCCCGTACTCCTCGGGACCGCCCTCGTCATTCGGACCCGTGAAGGGTCTCCAGTCCTCTTCCGGCAGACCCGAGTGGCGCTCCACGGGCGCCCGTTCGTCATCTACAAGTTCCGGACGATGATCCCCGATGCCGAGGGTCACCTCGCCGATGTGGCCCATCTGAACGAGCGTGTCGGTGCGGCATTCAAGATGACCGACGATCCGCGAGTGACCCGGTTGGGCATGACGCTTCGCAGGACGAGCATCGACGAGTTGCCACAGCTCTGGAACGTGCTCAAGGGTGAGATGAGCCTGGTCGGGCCTCGGCCGCCCCTGCCCAACGAGGTCAACGAGTACGACGTCTGGCATCGTCGACGCCTGTCGATGAAGCCCGGCATGACCGGCCTCTGGCAGGTCGAGTCACGCCAGAACCCGAGCTTCGACCACTGGGTCGAGCGCGACCTGTCGTACATCGATCGATGGTCACTCGGGCTGGACTTCAGGATCCTCGCTTCGGACCATCCCCGCCGTGTTCGTTCGGACGGGGAGATAGCTCGATCCGGCCTGTTCTAGACCGTCGAGTCTGGGTCACCCTAGAGTCCCTGATGTGATCCCGACCGTTCAGGCACGCCTCACCGCTTCCGCCTCAGCGCTTCGGGAGCGTCGGGGCCTTCAGGCTGTCCTGCACACGCTCGCTGCCAATGTGGCTATTCAAGGGATCTACGTCTGTACGGGGATCCTGACAGCGCGGGTGCTGTTAGCCCAAGGTCGCGGCGAACTTGCCGCGATCATCTTGTGGCCGCAGTTCTTGGCCTACCTCTTGACCCTTGGTCTGCCCGTTGCCCTCGTATATCGGATCAAGGGCCATCCGGAGACGTCGGGCGCGACCACCGCTGCTGCGATCACGATCGGGGTCGTCATGGGGTTCGTCGCCCTTCTGATCGGCCTTGTTGGCATCCCGTACTGGCTCCATCAATACAGTGCCGAAAATGTGAGGCAGGCTCAGGAAGTCATGGTCATGGCGCCGGTCGGCCTGGTAGCGATCATCCTGCTGGCCGCCGTCCAGGCACGCGAGTCCTTTGGGTACTACAACCTCTTTCGCTGGGTACCCCCCGTCCTGATTCTTCTGGTGTTGGTGCTTCTGGCGCTGGGGGCGCGCCTCACAGTGTCCACGGCAGTCTGGGCGTACCTCCTCTCAGGATTTCCGGTCTTCTTCTGGAGCGTCCTGTGGGTCCGCCGCCGTCTCCGTCCCACCCTGCGGGGTTCGCGAGCCGCGGTCGTGCCCCTCCTCCACTACGGATTACGTGCCTGGGGTTCGGACCTTCTCGGGACGTTCGGTGGTCAGATCGACCGGTTGGTCGTGATCGGGTTCCTGTCACCCCGAGACATGGGACTCTATGTGGTCGCCCAGAGCCTGGCCAGGCTCGTAAGCTTCGTTCCAGACGCCGTTACCCCCGTCCTCATGCCCAAGGCGATGGGTCGGACGGCGAGCGACGCACTCGCGACAGTGGGCTACGCGGCGCGTCGGACCGTTCTGGCCATGCTTCTGGTAGCTGTTCCCCTGTTCGTGCTTGGTGGTTTCCTCTTGCCCATCTTCTACGGGGCCGAGTTCGCGAGCGTGACATCCGTGTTCCGCTTGCTGCTCCTCGAGGCGTTCTTGGCCGGGCTTGCCGCGGTCCTGAGCCAAGGTTTTCTGGCTCTCGGACGACCAGGGATCGTCACGATGATGCAGGGACTCGCCGTCGCGATCGTGGCGCCGTTGCTGATCGTGTTGGTCCCGCGGCTCGGGCTCGTCGGGGCCGCCACGGCGCTGCTTGCGTCGACATCGATTCGCCTCGCCGTCGTGGGGCTGCTATTTGCTCGCGCGAGAATCCGGTACGCGAAGCGACCTGGGGCCACCCCAGTTGACGTCACGTGAGGGATCCCGTGCCGGAGCACCCCAACCCGGAAGGCGATGGGCACGCAATCGTTGACGCTTCGCCGTTAAACCCCTCTCCTCTGACCTCGCGCGATCGCCAACCTCGAATCGGCATCGTGATGCCCATCGCTGACCAGCGCGGGGGTGCCGAGCGCCTTCTGCAGCTACTGCTCGAACGCTATCCAAGCAACGACCATCTGCTCCCGTCGATCGATCTTGCGTTCCTCGCCAACGGCCCGATGGTTGCGGAGGCTCGACGCTCCGGCCATCACGTCACCGTACTTCCAGCCGGACGGTTACGTGACACGGCCCGATATCTGCACACCGTACGCGGCATCAGAAAGTGGCTGGAGGATCGCCAACCTGGGGTCGTCCTCAGCTGGATGGCTAAGGCCCACCTGTATGTCAGCCCGGCCGCCCGGGGCCTTGGCATCCCGAGGATGTGGTACCAGCACGGGATCCCGGACAAGGGCTGGCTCGACCGCGCTGCCACCGCGCTCCCGTGCGAGGGGGTCATCGCCTGCTCGGCGGTCGCCGCGGCAGCACAGGTTCGACTCCGCCCTCGACGTCAAACACACGTCGTGTATCCAGCAGTCGAGACAGCGGGGCCGCAATTCGTAATCGATCCCCGCTCGCAGCTCAATCTGAGCGTTGCCGGGCCAATCCTCATCCTCGTGTCCCGCCTCGAACGGTGGAAGGGCGTCGATCGGGCGATTCAGGCCGCCAGTCTAGTACTGGCCAAGCACCCGGACGCCACGTTCGTGCACCTCGGCGGCGACCACCCGATGGATCCCGACTACGCGACCGAATTGCGGGGTGCGGTAATTCGAGCGGGCCTTGAAACAAGCTGGCGGTGGGTCGGCCACGCGCCCCCTGATGTCATCGCAGCCTGGTTGCGTGCGGCGGATGTCTTCCTGCACCCCAACGTTGGTCCAGAACCGTTCGGCATGGCAATCGTCGAGGCGATGGCTGCTGGCCTACCGGTCGTCGCGAGCGCGATCGGCGGGCCAGCCGAGATCATCACCAACAACGTTGATGGGGTCCTTGTCCCTCCAGGTGACATCGACGTGCTTGCAAGAACGGCGAGCCAACTTCTGGTGGATCCCCGACGACGGGAGGCTCTGGGCTCGGCCGCGCGAATTCGGGCAAGGGACTTCGATGCCCGCGACTTCCCCGCACGATTCAGTGAGGCGATCACCGTATTTGTCCCTGGCCTCAGGACGAGCGGCACGATGGTTAGTGCACCGTGAACAGGTCCGCACAGTCTTCGAATTGGCGCAGGATGAGGCTAGTCGTCCTGAACCCCGTCGTCGTTTACGGCAATGGACAAGGACGCGTCAATCTGGAGATCGTCCGAGCCGCCCTCGCGCGAGGTTGGCACGTGACCGTTGTCGCGGCGGCAGTGGATCCCTCATTGCTCGAACACCCCAGACTCAGGTGGGTGCCGGTCTCGATCGGTGGTTGGCCTACTCAACTGCTGCGGGATCAGGTTTTCGCGCTCCGCACTGCCCTGGCACTCAGACGCCTCGGGAGCGACAACGACGTCGTTCTTGGCAATAGCTTCGTGTCTTGGGCGCGGACGAACGTGAACGTGGCACATTTCGTCCACGGCGGCGAGTTGCACAGTCCCTACTACTCGTATCGCCGCTGGTGGCGCAGCCCGTATGCGGCGTACCAACATCTTTACGCCGAGCTCGGTGCCCACTTGGAGCGTCGGGTGTTCGCGCAGGCTGAATGCGTGGTTGCGGTCTCAGAGAAGACGGCGGGCGAACTTCGTCAGATTGGCGTCGCAGCCGAGAAGATCGTGGTAATCCACAACGGAGTCGACACGGACGTTTTCCACCCTGGTCCTGGCGATCGGGCGCGCTGGCGGCTACCTCCGTCAACTCCGGTATTCCTCTTCGCGGGCGACCTGAGGTTGCTCCGGAAGGGCCTGGACACCGTACTACAGGCGCTGACGTTGGCCCCCGGGGTGCATCTGGCGGTCGCAGGTTCCCTGCAACGAAGCCCATTCCCGCGTATCGCGACCCGTCTGGGCGTCTCCGACCGGGTGCACTGGCTGGGTTTTGAGCGAGACATGGCGACGCTCATGCGGAGCGTCGATGGGCTGGCCTTTCCGTCCAGGTATGAGAGCTTGAGCCTACTCATCATGGAGGCTATGGCTAGCGGCGTGCCCGTCCTTACTGCCCGCACCGCTGGGGGTGTGGAGATACTGGGCGCGGGCGGACGAGTGCTCGAGGATCCGAACGACGCCACCACGTTGGCACGCTGGATGACCGAACTTGCGTCCACCCCCGATCGACGCCGTTATATCGGGACTGCGGGCCGCGAGATCGCCCTTGAACACACGTGGGCGCACATGACCGAGCGGTACCTGGACCTGATCGGATCAGCCAAGTCCTCCGAGTCCTGAAGCGCCTCAGCCGGTCTGGCTCCCGTCATCGATGACGGCCCGCTGGAGATGCTCGACGAACGCGGCCTCCGAGAACCGACTGGCGTGCAGTCGCAGGGTGTCGACATCCCATCGCCGGGCCACCAAGGTCCGAACAGCCGTGTTGACGGCCTGGGGCGTGGGTTCGTCGAAGAAGATCCCGCTGACACCCTCATCGGTGGTGTCCAGGAACCCTCCCCATCGAAGGACCGCCGCCGGCTTGCCAAACGCTGCAGCCTCGACCGGGGTGAGGCCATAGTCCTCATAGGAGGATGCGACAAGTCCAGCGCAGTTCGCATACAGCCAGCGGAGCTGCGCGTCATCCACCCGCCCCAAGAACTGCACGTTTTGGGTCGCCGCCGCACGAAGTCGGGCCTCTTCGGGTCCTCCTCCCACGACCACCAGCCTCTCGTCCAGGTCGCGAAATGCCTCGGCTACCACGTCCACGTTCTTGTAGGGCAAGAGTCGAGACACACACAGGAAGAACCCCGACTCCACGCCTGGGACCGGAGCCTGATCGCCGGTCGGATCGAGAGTGTGTGGCGGATGGACTATCTCGGCCCTGATGTCGTAGAGCTCGAGAACACGGGCCGCGACGGCTGTGGAGTTGGCCAGGTAGCCATCGGCGGAAGCCGCGGCTCGCTGGTCCCATGCCACGAGTCGCGGCCGGAGGATGGAAAGAAGCGACCGCGCGACGCGCGAGCCAGGGGAGAGGTACCGATCGGGCTGGTATAGCCACCGCGCAGGTGCATGGCAGTAGACGATCTTGCGGCCCTGGACTTCGACACCGTGCGCCCATCCACTTGAGCTGCAAAGTACGACATCGGCCTCGACACGAAGCCGGGAGAACGCGGACGCAAGGATCGGCAGACCCAGACGGTGATGGGCTCGCAACAGTCCGATCCGGTTCAGCGACATCGGGCGAACATCGAATTGCCGGAACTCCGGGAAGGTCCCCATGGGGTCGTACAGGGATGTGTAGATCGGAGCATCTGGAAACGCCCGGATCATCGACAGGACCACCCGTTCCGCTCCCCGCGTTGTGTCAGATAGTCATGGACGATCGAGACTGTGTTCACGAAGCGGCCATGGAAGCGCGTCGGTTCGTCATAGCCGATCGGACCTACTCGCAGGATCGACGACCTCGAGTCGCACATGGTCTAAGAGGCTGGCCAGTTGCGCCTGTTCGCCGGCGAGCGTGAAGTCCCGACGGGCGATGTTTCGACCGGCCGCAGCCAGGCGGTGCGCCAGCGCGGGGTCGCGCATGAGAAGGCCTATCCCCTCGGCAAGTGCGTCGCTGTCGCCCGGAGGAACCAACAGACCGGAGACACCATCCTCGACAACCTCGAGCACTCCACCCGCCGCGACGGCAATCACGGGCCGACCGGCAAGCATCCCTTCCACCACCACCCGCCCGAATGGCTCCTGACTCGATCGAGGTGTGGCACACCACGTCGACCACCTTCATCAACAACGGAACGTCGCCGCGAAAGCCAAGGAAGTGGACCCGGCCCCGCACGTCGTCCTGGGCGGCTCGATCGCGCAGACTTGCCGCGTGGGCGTCTTCGCCGAAGAGCGCTTCTCCTACGATTAGGGCGTGCACGTCGGGCAACTGGGTCAGAGCCTCGAGCAGGACGTGCTGACCTTTCCAGGGTGCCAGACGCCCGAACAGCCCCACCAGGCAGGTCGCTTGGTCGAACCCGAGTTCGAACCTGGCCGCGCGGCTATCGACCTCGCTCACGGCCTCGAAGGAGCCTCCGCGATCCCGTTGTGCACGACGTGGACCTTGCGCTGGTCGCCCCCGCTCGCCGTGAACGCTTTGCCGGTGGCAGCGGAATTGGCCACGACGATCGATGCGCGGCGATTGGCAAGCACGACGACTAGGCGACGGAGCGCCGTGCTGAAGTGAGCGGCTGTCAAGATGTCGTGCAGATGCCAGATGAGTGGAGGTCCGGATGGCCAGCTGGCCAGCGCCGCCAAGACGAATGCCTTCTGGGAGTTGGCGTAGACGGCGTCGAAGTCCCGCTGCAAGTGTCGAAGGCGGCGAACTGCTCGCCAAATCGACGGACCGAGATGTAATCCGCTTGCGACCCCGTCGGAGCGGCGCAGTCGACTGAGACCGCCCACTGGAAGCAGTCTGACCGCGACCCCTTGCATTTCCAGGGCTTCACGTAACGGACCGTCCTCGAACAGAACTGCGCTTGCGTCCACGCCTAATCCGGGGAGCGTCTCAAGTAGGTTGAGTTCGCCGCCGCCCAGCTGCCCCGTCTGGTCGACGAACAGGACCTTCATCGGCCCGGCTCCTTGGTCGAGCGCCGACGAGTTCACCGCCTAGCCGCCTTCGGCTGCGGCGCAACTCCGGTTGTCAGATCCGTGGAGTCCGGCCACGACGCTCTGGGGGTGCTCAATCCCCGATCCCCTGCAAGGGCTGGCGGGCCGGCTGCCGCGGGTCGACATTGGACGGACTGGAATCCCACTTTCGCTGCTCGCCCGTCGTCGCTGCATCCACCGCTCCGAAAGCCATCCAGACAATCCACGCGACGGCGTACTGTCCACCGTTAAGCCATTGGAGTGACGTCACGAGGATCACCCCGAGGAGCGCCAGCGACAGGAAGTCTGTGCGCCGCCGAGCCAGGCCATAGGCTCTCCACAACACGGCTCCGGCAATGATGAGGTAAAGAACCAGGCCCGGGATTTCAAGGGCGACCGCGGCATTGCCTGGGTCGACTTCCGTACCGGCCGCAGCCCCTCCGAAACGGGTTGCCACTGAAACTGCCCCCACGCCAAGGCCCAGTGGCGTACTGAGGCTCGACACGATCCCTTGCACCATCAAACTCCACGTGCAGAAGCAGCGTGGACGAGGGTCCGAACTGATGACTCCAGCCCTTCGACCTGATGAGCGAGCAGACCAGATATCGCCTCGGTGCCGACATCTTGGGGGTGAAGACTCACCGACCAACAGTAGGCTGAGAGCCATGCCTAACCCTGTTACCAGCGTGAGCAAGACCAACCGAGCCAGAGACACACACAACAAAAAAGGCGTATTGCTGGTTTTCGAAGCTCGATTTGAGTAGCTACTACAATCGCACGGGCAGCGATGGAGAAACGACGCAAAATAACGCGGCAGTTCGACGTTCGTAACGACTGGCTCTTGGATGAAAACTCACCTTGGACACTGTTCGCCACGAACAGCGTTTTCTATGACCAGTTTCAAGACTTCGAATTACAAACCAACCTGGACGCCGGCGTGGGCTATCGTGTCTTTCACGATCAGGATCTGGCGCCGATCGGGCGTGTGGGTGGCGGCACGACTGCGCGAGTTTGGCGGGGCAGACAACCGGTGGGTGCCCGAATCGCTGTTTGGCTTCGAGTACAGCCAACAGATTTCGCAAACGCAGAAGTTTTACGGCAAGCTCGATTACTTCCCGGAATGGGACCAGGTCGGCGAATACCGCATGGTGGCCGACACCGGTTGGGAAGTGGTGCTGGTCCAGCCCTCGAACTTGAGCCTGAAACTCTCGGCCACCGACAGGTACGACAGTACGCCCAACGGCTCCGAACCGCATTTGTTGAACTACTCGGTACTGCTGTTGCTAAAGCTGTGAAGGGAGGGACGTCGGAGGTCAGAGGCCGGAGGAGTTAGCGATTCGGCTGGTTAAAAAAATGCCGATGGACTACGATAAACGTCTCTGTATCGCGTTGCCCCACAGTGCATCATGCCCGACACCAGCGTAAACCCGACTTCGACCACGGCCTCGCACGCTGCTGAGCGAGCTGCAGGCGACGCTGGAGCGCGAGATCCCGATGACGCCCAGATGGGCATGCGCGTGCATGAAGGCGGGCTCGATGGGCTGGTAATGCGGCTGCCGCTCAATCCCAACCGCAACCATCAGCAAACGGCGTTTGCGGGCAGCCTGAACGCGTTGTGCACGATCGCGGGCTGGGGCTATGTGTTTTTGCTGCTTCGCGAGCTGGGCCGCCACGGCAACATTGTGATTCACCGCAGCTCGATCAAGTATCTGGAACCGGTGACGTCGTCGGAAATCTACGCCCATTGCCGGCCGGTGACGCCGGCTGAAACGCAGCATTTTCTCGATATGCTGGACGACAAGGGGCAGACCAAGCTCGAACTGGCCGTGGAAGTGGCCGGTTCCGAGGGGCCCGCCGTTTCTTTCAAGGGCTCGTATGTGGTGCTGCCCAACGGCAGAACCGCTTCTTAGCGAACGCTGCCACTTTGGCATTTGGATGAGCGTCGTCCGTCCGCCCGATGCCAATCTTGCGCCTGTCATTTTGGCGTTTGCATTGCGTGGGCCGCCGATGGCGTTGGCGTAATCTCCATTTCCGAAATGAGTTAGGTCGACGCACCGAATAGACCGTGCGCCAGCCAATCGTTGGGCACGCAACGTGCTTTTGATAAGTCCGGCATGGCGGGGAGTAGCCCATGCGCCGCGTCATGCTGAAGCAACGAGTTTGCGATCGTCCGGATGCTTGGATCGATAGTTCAAACGCCAAGTTTCGCGAAGACGTCGCAATTGGAACCGAAAGGAGAAAATCGCTATGGCCAATTCATTGCAAAAGAATCGCTTGGGGAATTTGTTGTCGGCCGGTATGCCGGAGTTCGACAATCTGTTCAACCACTTCTTCCGGCCGGAGGAAGTCGCCATGTGGCGTGCGCCGGCTTCGATTTGGGAAGCCGACAACATGTTCCACATCGAGGTCGATGCGCCCGGCGTGAAGAAGGAAGACGTCGAGCTGACGTTCGACAAGGGCGCGCTGCAGGTTTCGCTCGAGCGCAAGGCGCCCGAGGGCGAGCGCACCAGTTGGCACAACGAGCGCGGCTACGGCAAGGTCTCGCGGAGCGTCTCGCTGCCGGAGACGGTCGATCCGAACACGATCACGGCCGAGCTCACGAACGGCGTGCTGCACGTGACGATCACGAAGCTGCCGGAAGCGCAGCCGAAGAAGATCGACGTGCGGGTATCGTAATAATGACGAAATCCGAATGACGAATGACAAATTCGGGAGTTCAGATATTGGGGCCGCGCAGGGCGCGGCCCCGAATTTTTTTGTGCGATGTGCGTTCAAATCGTGGCTATAATGCGGCTCTTGTTCCTAAGTCACATTGTTGTTTTAACAGGAGATAACAGAGGAAACAGAGACGGGCGGAAGAACGTATGACGTTAGCTCTGTTCCCTCTGTTGCCTCCTGTTCAAAATGAATTGAACAAAGCGGGGCCTGGTATGCAGTCTCTCTTGTGGTTCATGTTTGTTGGCTTGTTGGCTTTTGCGTCTGGCACTGTGCGGAGTGCTGCGGCCGAGCGGCCGCCGAATATCGTTGTGTTCCTGATTGACGACCTGGGGGCGACAGACCTCGGTTGTTTCGGCAGCACGTTTTACGAGACGCCGAACGTCGATCGGCTGGCAGCGGGTGGGATGCGGTTCACGGCCGCCTATGCCGCCTGCCCGGTGTGCAGCCCGACGCGAGCCAGCATCATGACGGGCCGCTATCAGCAGCGGACCGGCATCACGGATTACATCAATACGCTCGGCACCAATCAGCCCGAGCATTGGGAGCGCAACACGCGGCTCCTGCCGGCGCCGAATGCGGACCAGCTTGCATTAAAGGAGCGAACGATTGCCGAAGTCCTTCGCGATGCCGGCTATGCCACGTTCTCCGCCGGCAAATGGCACTTGGGCGGCGAGGGATTTTTGCCGACCGACCAGGGCTTCGACGTGAACAAGGGCGGGTCGGAACGGGGGTCGCCGAAGAGTTATTTCAGTCCGTACAGCAATCCGCAACTGCCGGACGGCCCGCCCGGCGAGTCGCTCACGCTGCGATTGGGCGACGAGACGTGCAAGTTTATCGACGCCAACCACGAGCGGCCGTTCTTCGCGTATCTATCCATGTACGCGGTCCACGTTCCGCTGCAAGCGCCGGAGAAACTGATCGCGAAATACAAGTCGAAGGCCGCGGGCTTGAAATCCACCAGACCTGCGCTGGGCAAGGAACGCCAAAGCCAAGTGCGCCTCGTCCAAGATCACCCCACGTATGCCGCCATGATCGAAGAGATGGACACGGCCGTGGGAATGGTGCTCGACAAGCTCGACGAACTGGGCCTCGCCAAGAACACGATCGTCGTGTTCACGTCGGACAACGGCGGCCTGGCCACGGCCGAGGGCCGGTCGACATCGAACGTGCCGCTGCGCGCCGGCAAAGGCTGGATGTACGAAGGCGGCATTCGCGTCGCCACGATCATCCGCTGGCCCGCCGTCATCAAACCAGGCAGCACGTGCGTAACGCCGATCCTCAGCACCGATTACTTCCCGACGTTTCTGGAAGCTGCCGGAGAGCCGGCGAAGGCAGAGCAGCAGTTGGACGGTGTAAGTTTGATGCCGCTGCTGCGCGGAAAACCATTGGATAGGGGCCCGCTGTATTGGGACTACCCGCACTACGGCAACCAAGGCGGGGCGCCGGCGTCGGCGGTGCGCGACGGACGGTGGAAGCTTATCGAGTGGCGCGAAGACGGCTCGTTGGAGTTGTTTGACTTGGATGCGGATCCGAGCGAAAAGCACAATCTAGCCAAGAGCCACGCCGACATCGTTGGCCGGTTGCACGGCATGCTCGACAAGTGGCGGCAGGAAGTTGGCGCGAAGTCGCCGACGGTGAATCAGCGCTTCGATCCGAACAACCGACAGAACAAGGACGGTGTAAGCGGTCAGACGGAATTGCGGAAATAATGAACACGGTGTGCTGCAGGCAGCACGACCGCGATCGCGGCTGGCGTTACCAAACGGCTCTGGAAGTTTGACGACATGTTTGCTGAGGTTAACGCTCGTTACTTTGATAACTAACATGGCTTTCAACCACGATCCGCTGCTATGGCTTTTGTGTGCTCTGGTAGTCGCCATTTCGTTTGCGATTGCCGGGCGAATTTCCGACAGATTCAAATGACGCCACTACCCAGATTCGGGTAGTGGTAGCAGTTCGGAAAATGGATTTGTACTGATTGGCACGCGAGTTTATTTTCTGAAGCGCGTAAACGACCAGCCCCAGCACCACCGCAACCAGCGTCGTGGCGATCAGCAGAGTGCGGAGGGCTTTGCGCCCTTATTTACTTCTGGGTCGCGTAAACCACGCAGCCGAGCAGCGCGGCAATGACAGTCACGGCTATTAGCAGACTACGGAGACTGTAGCCGCGCGAAGGCCGTAGCCAGGGAATAAAGCCCGTCATTGCGATACACAGTATTAACAGCCAGTGTGGCGGCACCGATGTACCATTGATATTTTGTGTCGATGCCAGCGAAGCCTTGCCTTAAAGGGCGGCATTTTCCCGGTCAGGTTTGGGTATGGCCCCCTGTTTATGTACGAATATTCGCCCCATCCAGGAGATTCCTTGGAAAAATGATTGAGTTCCCCTTGTGGAGTCTCCACGTGCCCTTCCCAATCGATTCCATGGGCCACTCCAACTTCACCAAGTAGCGACAGTACCATCGTGAACCGATGGGGTATTAGGTGAGAGGTGAAGCCTTTGATCTCGGTTCGGCTCTGCCACCACAGCACGATCAGCAGCACACACGCGATACCGCAGAACACCGACCACGCGATTCGCAGGTAGCGGAATCTCATGCCGCCCATGATACCACGGCGCATGAAAAAGCCGCCCGAAGGCGGCTGGTGATTATTCGCCCTCGTGCTCATCATAACATATCCGGAACCAGCAATTCCTGCTTCTCTCCTGGGAGGAACCGCCCGCTCAAAAGCTTGCAGAAACGCTCCCAGGTGTTCGAGGCTCGCATAAGTGCGGTCACTACCCAGATTCGGTCCCCCTGGAGTGGTTTGCCGTTTCGCCGTACAATCGAGGGTTCTGCGATGCGGAGCGTCGAGGCTTTTGGCTGGAACCAAGCTCAAGTAAGTTGGGGCGTTTTGGTTTTTATTCGGCGTGGGCGCTGACGCTAAGGCTGGGTTCGCGGATTATTAACCCTAAACCAAGTGATTCTCATGGCTGCTGGTAAACGAAAGAAGAAGGTCGAAACCGTGTTCCTCGTGTGCGAGGAGACGGGCGATCATAACTACACGCTTGCGGCGGAAGATGGGCGGCGAGAAGCTGAAGCTCAAGAAGTACAGCCCGCGGCTGCGTAAGCACACGATGCATACGGAAAAGAAGAAGTAGCGAGGGAGAGGGCGAGTGTGGAAGCGGGGAAGGTCAGGAATTGCTTTCCGTCTCCGCCGCTCCACGCTCCACGCTTCCACACTGGCACGTGTCATGCCCAAACGCTGGCGGATTGCGAGTTATGATCCGGCGCGGGTGGCCGCGTGGGGCAGGCTGCCGGGATTCCGGCGGTCGTCGCCCAACTTCTTGATCGGCCGTGGCATTTGCGATGCCGATGGCGTGCGGCAGTTTCTCGATGTCAAGCTCAGCGGGCTGCGCGATCCGGAAGAGTTGCCCGGGGCGGTGCAGGCGGCCGAGCTGTCTGCACCAGGCGATTCGCGCCGGCCGGCGGATCACCGTCTACGGCGACTACGACGCCGACGGCATGACGGCCACGTCGATTCTGCTGCTGTGCCTGAAGCTGCTTGGCGCGAAGGCCGACTACTACATTCCCAATCGCATCGACGAAGGCTACGGCCTGAATCACGATGCGCTGCGGACGATCGCGGGGCAGGGCGGCGATGTCGTCGTCACGGTCGATTGCGGGATCACGAGCGTCGCCGAGGCGGAGACGGCCCGCGAGCTGGGGCTGACGCTGATCATTACGGATCATCATCAGCCGCAAGTAGGCGAGTCGAGCCGAGACTCGAATTGGCAGTCTCGGAGAGACTGCCCCACGTGGCGGCCATCGTGCATCCGGGGTTGCCCGGCTCGACGTATCCGTTTCCCGGGCTGTGCGGGGCGGCGGTGGCGCTGAAGGTGGCGTGGGCGCTGTGCCAGCAGGCGAGCGAGGCCAAGCGCGTCAGCGAGGCGATGCGAACGTTTCTGATGCGGGCCGTGGGGCTGGCGGCGATCGGCACGGTGGCCGATGTCGTGCCGCTGGTCGATGAAAACCGCATCCTGGTGCGGCATGGCCTCAATTGCTTGCGTCACTATCCGACGCCGGGCTTCGCGGCGCTGGAGCAGGTGACGGGGCTGGCCAAAAACCCGCAGCTCAGATTGCGAGGACGTGGCGTTCACGATCGCCCCGCGACTCAACGCGGCCGGCCGGTTGGGCCAGGCGCCGCTGGCCGTCGAGCTGCTGACGACCGAGAACCCGGAGCGGGCGCTGCAAACTGGCCGAGTTCATTCACGGCCTCAACGAACAGCGGCAAACGCTGGAGCGGAGCGTGTACCGGGCCGCCAACAAGCAGGCGCAGGAAATGTGCGATCCGCGTCGACGGCGCCGGCGCTGGTGCTGGCCGGCCGCGGCTGGCACGCGGGCGTGATCGGCATCGTGGCCGGGCGGTTGGCCGAGCAGTATCATCGGCCGACCGTGCTGATTTCGCTCGATGAACTGGGCACCAAGCCGGGCGATGGGCTCCGGGCGCAGCGTGGCCGGCTTCAATTTGCACGCCGCGCTCGTCGGCCTGCGGCGCAGCATCTGGTTGGCCACGGCGGGCACGAAGCGGCGGCCGGGCTGACGATCGACGAAGCGGCGATCGATCCATTTCGCCGCGACTTCTGCGCGTATGCCGAGCGGGCCATTTCGCACGACGAACGCGTGGCCGAGTTGTTCGTCGATGCCGAGACGCCGCTGGCCGCGCTGACGCATCAAACGGTGCGGCAGATCGAAAGCCTGGCGCCGTTCGGCCACGGCAACGAGCGGCCGATGCTCTGCACGTCGGACGTGCGGCTGGCCGAGCCGCCGCGGCGGATCGGCACGACCGGCCGGCATCTTTCGCTGCGGCTGGAGCAGCACGGCGTCGCGCTGCGGGCCGTGGCGTTCGGCGGCGGCGATTGGGAGGACGATCTCAACGGCGCGACCGGCCCGCTGGCCGTCGCCTTCAAGCCGGTGATCAACAATTTCCGCGGCCGGCAGACCGTCGAAATGCAGCTCGCCGATTGGCGGTGCGACGCGCCGCGATTGAATTCGGGCACTCGGCGGCGGTTCCATCGGCATCGCCCCGTGCTTATCATAGGTGTGGCCAGTCTAGCTCTCGGAAACACGCGCGATCCGTTATCAAGGCGTGAGTAGCGTGCGACCGGATCCATGTTTCAGAACGCGACAATTCACGAGGCGGCTAACCATGATCAATCGGCGTACTATCGTCGAAGCTGCAACCTTGCGGAATTGTTGTCTTTGATTGTTGCTTGTATCGTTGCCTGCGCAGTCTTCGCGCCGACGTGAAGCTGCCGGCGATGTTTACCGATCATGCGGTGCTGCAGCGCGATATGCCGGTGCCGGTGTGGGGCTGGGCCGAGCCGGGCGAGGAGGTGACCGTGGCGATTGCCGGCCAAACGCACAAAGCGACGGCCGACGACAAAGGCAATTGGCAGGTGACGCTCAAGCCGCTTTCGGTCGGCGAGCCGCTCACGCTCGTGGTGGAAGGAGCAAGAATCGCGTCGCAGGTGAACGACATTCTGGTGGGCGAAGTGTGGCTTTGCTCCGGGCAATCGAACATGGAATGGCCGCTTGCGGCGGCGACGAACGGCGACCTGGAAGTTTCGGCGGCCAATCATCCGCAGAATTCGGCTGATCGAGCGTGAAGGAGCCCGGCAGCCAGACGCCGGTGGAGGATTTCGACGGCAGATGGGAAGTCTGCTCGCCGGAAATCGGCGGCGAGACTTTTCGGCCGTCGGCTACTTCTTCGGCCGCGAGCTCCACGAGCAGCTCAACGTGCCGATCGGGCTGATCGACGATTCGTGGGGCGGCTCGGCGTGCGAGGCGTGGATTCGCCGCGATCGGATGGAAGGCAATCCGCTGTACGCCGAGCATGCTCAAGAATTGGGACAACACGGTCAAGAGATTGGGACGACGCGAAGTGGACGGCCGGATTGGCCGAGTGGCGGAAGAAGGCCGACGAAGCGAAGAAGGCGGGCAAGCCGGCGCCGCCCAACCGGCCGCACGTCCGACAGATCCGGCTGTTCGGCAATCATCGACCGGCGAATTTGTATCACGCGCGCGTCGAGCCGGTCATGCCGTACGCGATTCGCGGCGTGATCTGGTACCAGGGCGAGATCGAACGCCGGCCGGGCGTATCAGTATCGCGACATGTTTCCGCTGATGATCCAATCGTGGCGCGAAGATTGGAAGCAAGGCGACTTCCCGTTCTACTGGGTGCAACTGGCCGACTTCATGGCCGAGAAGCCGGAGCCCGGCGACAGCGCCTGGGCCGAGCTGCGCGAAGCGCAAACGATGACGCAGGACAAGCTGCCGAACACGGGCCAGGCCGTGATCATCGATATCGGCGAGGCGGCCGACATTCATCCGCAGCAACAAGCTGGAAGTCGGCCGGCGGCTGGCGCGGTTGGCGCTCGCGCAGGATTACGGCAAGAACGTCGTCTGCCAGAGCCCGCGGTACGATTCGATGGAGAAGCAGGGCGACAAGATCGTCGTGAAGTTCAAGGATGTCGGCGGCGGCCTGCGGACACGTCGACGACGGCGACACGTGCAGGGCTTTGCCATCGCCGGCGACGATCGCAAGTGGCATTGGGCCGACGCGAAGATCATCGAGCCGGACCAGAGTCGAAGTTTCGAGCAAGGATGTGCCAAATCGCCGGTCGCGGTGCGCTACGCGTGGGCCGATAACCCGGTGTGCAATTTGTACAACGCGACGCTGCTGCCGGTGACGCCGTTTCGGACGGATGATTGGCCGGGCGTGACGGTGGATGCGCGGTAAGTGAAGGGGAGAAAGACCGGGAGACAAGGAGACAAGGAGATTGGTGCGCCGACGATCCCCACTTCCGTGTGCCCTGGTCTTCTTGGCTCCTTGTTGACAATCAGTGCTTGCGGCGATGGGCGAGTAGCCAGTCGTACACTTCCGGGTTGTCGTATGTTGCGGCCCATGAGTTGTGCTCGGCCTCCGGATAGACGGTGAGCCGCACGTCGCCGTTTTCGTGGCGGACGGCATTGACCATTTTTTGGGATTCCGCAACGGGCACGACCGTATCCTTCGCGCCGTGGAAGGCCCAAATGGGAACGTGGCTCAGCGGCTTGGCCATATTCTCGGGTTCGAGCAACACAAATATGAACTAAGTACACACACAAAAATTTTTAAAAACACCTAAAGAAAAACAAAACGGGGGGGGGGGGGGAGAAAAACGGCGAAAAAACGCGCTTATTGCTA
>CAWAMH010000008.1:0-47905 GCA_963783135.1 uncultured Chloroflexia bacterium
CGGTCAGTCGGGGGAGACCGAGCTGCGGACCTTCCTCATCGCCGACATCCGGGGCTACACGACGTACACCCGAGAGCAGGGCGATGCGGCCGGGGCGGCCCTCGCGGCGCGCTTCGCCGAGCTCGTCGCCGAGGTCGTCGGAGCCCGCGACGGATTCCTGCTCGAGCTCCGCGGCGACGAAGCCCTCGTCGTGTTCGTCTCGGCGCGCCGGGCGCTCCGGGCTGCGATCGACCTCCAGGCGCGGTTCGTCGAGGCCCAGCTGCCGCGCGGCGTCGGGATCGGGCTCGATGCCGGCGAGGCGATCCCGGTCGGTGACGGCTATCGTGGCACGGCGCTCAACCTGGCCGCGCGACTGTGCGCCCAGGCCGGACCCGGCGAGATCCTCGCGTCCGAGGCTGTGATCCATCTGGCGGCCAAGGTCGACGGCATCGCCTATGTCGACGCGCGATCGCTCCGGCTGAAGGGCTACCAGGAGGCGGTCCGGGCCGTCGCGGTCGTCCCCTCCGATCGGACGAAGGGCCACCGGCTCGTCGCGAGCCGGACCAACCCGGTGCGCGACCGCCGGGTCTATGCGGGAGTCGGCGTGGCGATCGTCGTCGTGGCGCTCCTGGCGGGCGTCCTGGGAGGCGGGCTGCTCGGACGCACAGGCTCGAGTCCAGCGGCATCCGCGAATGCGGCGGGCGACGCGCTGTCGACCGGGGGTCCGGGTTCGTCGAGCGGACCCGCCCCGACGATCGACCCGCTCGGCGGCGCGGAGCTCCCGGTCCTGGCGTTCTTCGACGCAGAGTCGGGCCATCTGAACTCGACCACCCAGATCAAGTCGCCGACGAACATCTCGTTCTACAGCAACGGCTCGTTCTGGAGCCTCGGCGCGAGTCCACCGGCGATGAACCGGATGGATCCCGACACCCACGCGATCGTCCAATCGATCCCGATCCCGGCGCTGGAGGCGCGCGCGTACACGATCGACGCGAACTCCGTCTGGCTGACCGATGGGGGCGGTCCCCAGGTCATCCGGATCGACCAGCGGAGCGGGGTCTCGACGACGTTCCCGCTGGGCGCCGATGCCACCGACACCGAGCCAGGACAGGACATCGCGACCGGCGCCGGATCGATCTGGGTCTCGCGGCTCGGCAGGCATCCCGAGATCGTCCGCCTGGATCAGGAGACCGGGAAGGTCCAGGCTCGGATCCCGGATGTCACAGCCGGCACCCTCAACTTCGGCGGGGAGGCGCTCTGGTATGCGCTCGACGGGTCGGTCGGCCGGATCGACCCGGCGACGAACGCCCCGAGCTTCGTCCCGGTCACGGTCGCTCCGGATGCCAACCTTGGGAACGTCGCGTTCGCGGGAGGTGATGCCTGGGTGGCCGACTCCGGGAGCGGGCGCGTCTGGCGGATCGACCGGAGTGGACGGTCGTCGAGCGTGACCCTTCCGCCGGGCGTCGGTGAGCTGGCCTCGACGGGCGACACGATCTGGGCGACGAACTCACGGTCCGGTCAGCTGACCGGGATCGATCTCGTGACGGGCGCCACGGATCACACGATCGATACCGGCCACGCGACCGCGTCGGTGACCGCCGGTGGCGGCGAGATCATGGTCGCGGTGGTCCCGACGATCGCCGAGTCCGTCGCACAGCTCCAGGGCACGGTGCTCACGATCGCGACGTCGGGTGCCCCATGGACCGATCCTTCTCCGGACCCTGCCATGAACTGGACCGACCAGGCGCAGCAGGCGCTCTACCTGACCTGTGTCGGTCTCGTGAACTACCCGGACAAGCCCGCCCCGGAGAGCTGGACGCTCCAGCCCGAGGCAGCAGCGTCGATGCCGACCATCAGCCCGGACGGGCGGACGTACACGTTCACGGTCAAGCCCGGGTTCGTCTTCTCGCCACCTTCCAACGAGGCGGTGACCGCCGAGACGTTCCGGGCGACGTTCGAGCGGGCGCTCTCGCCGATCCTCGACGAATACGCCGCCGGGCCAGACTTCCTCGGCGACATCGTCGGCGTCGAGGACTATCGAGCCGGCAAGACGGATCACGTGGCCGGGCTGGCAGTCGCCGGCGATCAGCTGACGATCACGCTCGTGGCGCCGGCACCCGATCTGCTCGATCGGCTCGCCCTGCCGTTCTTCTGCCCGGTGCCCGCACGAACCCCGGTCCTCCGGAGTGGGTACGACCCGGACCCGCCGGTGAGCGGCGCGGGACCGTACTACCTGGCCGCCGCAGGTCGCCACTCGTACATCACGCCGCGGCTCATCGTGCTCAAGAAGAACCCGAACTACCACGGGACCCGCCCGCAGCCGTTCGACAACATCGCGATCCAGACCCAGAGCGCCACCGCGGTCTCGATCGGCCGCGTTCGGACCGGCGACCTTGACGCGACGATGCTGGCGGGCGGCGAGCCGATCTCGAGCGGGACGGGGCCGATCGCAGCAGAGTGGGGGCCTGGAAGTCCACACGCCGCGGGCGGCGACCAGCGCTGGTTCGGGGCGCCGCTCGGCGGCACACATTTCCTCATGCTGAACACGGCTCGCCCGACGTTCCGCGACCTGGATGTCCGTCGTGCGGTCGCGCTCGCCCTCGATCGTGCCGCGGTGGGCGCGATCCAGGTCGTCACCCCGAGTGGAGCGCTGCTCACCCCGGCCGTGCCTGGCGGGCCGGACGCGACGGCAGCCGCGCCGACGCCGGAGCTGGAGGCCGCCCGGGCCTTGATGGATGGCCGAACGCCGACGATCACGATGATGGGTGCGCCGCTCGGCTCCGAGTGCGGCCAGTGCCAGGACTTCGAGGTCGCCATCACCGGGCAGCTCAAGGCGATCGGGATCACCGTCGTGGTCCGTCACGCGGATGACTACCCCGGAGATGCCCTGGACGCGAACAGCAAAGTCGACCTCCTCGATTGGAACTTGTGGACGAGCTACCACGATCCTGTCGCCCTGCTCGGTGGCCTCCGGGACGATCCCTGGATCGGGAAGGCGAACCTCCGGGAGCTCGAGCGGTTGCAGACCTTGAGCGGGCAGGCCCGGATCGATGCCGCCGCGGCTTTCGCCCATCGGATCGTCGACGACGAGGCCCTCGTCGTGCCGTATGGCTACCCGGTGTACCCGTTCTTCGTCTCCCAGCGGATCGGCTGCGGGTTCGTCCAGCCGGCCATCGGCGCCGTGGACCTGCTGAGTCTCTGCGCGAAGGACGGAGCGACCGCGAGTCCCGCGCCCTCGACGGCACCCTGATCGGCGGCGCTAGCATGGCGCCGTGACCGACTCCCTGCGGATCGAGCGGACCGGGCCGGGCGGCGTCGTCGCCCGGGTGACACTGGCGAAGCCCGAACGACACAACGCGTTCGATGCCTCGCTCATCGCCGAGCTGCGGACCGCCTTCGGCTCGCTCGGCCGCGAGGACCCGACCGCTCTGCGGGCGATCGTCCTGGCCGGCGACGGGCCCACGTTCTGCGCGGGCGCCGACATCGCCTGGATGCGCGCCGCCCTGACCCTGGACACCGAAGCGAACGAGCAGGACGCGATGGCGATGGCCGACATGTTCGAAGCGATCGACACCTGCCCGGTCCCGGTCATCGCCCGCGTCCACGGCGCGGCGCTCGGTGGTGGGATGGGGCTGTGCGCGGTCAGCGACATCGTGATCGCGGAGAGCGGGACCCGGTTCGGCTTCACGGAGACGCGTCTCGGGATCCTGCCCGCGGTCATCGCGCCGTTCGTGATCGCCAAGATCGGCGAGACCCACGCTCGGGCACTCTTCCCCGGCGGGCGGCGCTTCGATGCCATCCGCGCCCAACGGATCGGGCTCGTGCACGAGATCGTCGAGGGTCCGTCGGCGCTCGACGCTGCCGTTGATGCCGCGGTCGGCGACGTCCTCATTGCCGGACCGACCGCCGCCCGAGCCGCGAAGGGGATCGTCCGCGAGGTCCGCGGGCTCCCGCACGGGTCCTCGAAGTGGCACACGGCCCGGGTCATCGCTCGCCAGCGCCGGACCGCCGAGGCGCAGGAGGGCTTCCGCGCCTTCGACGAGAAGCGCGACCCGAGCTGGGTCCCGGAGGATCGCAGCTAGTCGGGCCAGTCGAGCTCACCGTCGACGGCGCCACTTGCGTGCCTCGCGCAGCAACGCGACAATCGCGCCATGACCGATCCGAACGAGGGCAGCCCGAGCCAGGCGGCCGCGCGTCTCGGGATCTCGACGCGCACGGTGCAGCGCTGGATCGAGCAGGGTCGGATCCCGGCGCGACGGGTCGGAGGCCGATGGCGTGTCGCGTTTGACGCGTTCGGCGCGTTCGAGACGTCGCCGACCCGGTCGGCGCCTCCTGCGATCGCGATCGGCACCCTCTTCATCGCCAACCGCGGCGAGTGCGCCGTCCGGATCCGGCGGACCGCGGCCAGGCTTGGGATCCGCCTGGTCGTCCCGGGTGAGGACGGACGCCCCATCGTCGACCTCCTGGACGGGGCCGCCGTGGTCGCAGCGGCGGCGGCGGCAGGCGCCGACGCCATCCACCCGGGCTGGGGCTTCCTGAGTGAGAGCGCCGATCTCGCCGAACGGGTCATCGCGGCTGGGATCCGCTGGGTCGGGCCGCCGGCGGCAGCGATCCGCGCCCTCGGCGACAAGGCCGCCGCGCGCCGGCTCGCGGCGAGTCTCGGGATCCCGATCGTCCCCGGCTACGACGACACCGACCAGTCGGCCGAGGCGCTTCGGGCGGCCGCCGGTCGCATCGGCCTGCCACTCATCGTCAAGCCGGCCGCTGGCGGTGGTGGGAAAGGGATGCGAGTGGTCCGCGAGGTCGACCGGTTCGCGGACGCCGTGGCCTCGGCGCGACGCGAAGCTCGGACCTCGTTCGGGGACGATCGACTGATCCTCGAGCGGTTCCTCGAGGGTCCGCGTCACATCGAGGTCCAGGTCCTGTTCGACGACGACGGGCGCGGGTGTCCACCTGGGTGAGCGCGACTGTTCGCTCCAGCGGCGCCACCAGAAGATCCTCGAGGAGACGCCATCACCCGCCCTCGACCCGGCAGCGCGCGACCGGCTCGGGTCGGCCGCGCTCGCTCTCGCGACGGCCGCGGGCTATGTCAACGCCGGGACGTGCGAGTTCCTCGTCGACGACCGGGACCGACCGTACTTCCTCGAGATGAACACCCGGCTCCAGGTGGAGCATCCCGTCACGGAGATGGCGACGGGCCGCGACCTCGTCGCCGATCAGCTCCGGATCGCGGCGGGTGAGCCGCTCGGGATCGGGCAGGCGGAGATCGACGCCGCGCTCGGGCGCCGGATCCACGCCATCGAGACCCGGCTCTACGCCGAGGACCCCGACGCGGACTTCGTCCCGGCGACCGGACGGGTCCGATCCCTCGTCTGGCCGTCGTCGACCGACGGCCGGGTCCGGGTGGACACCGGGATCGCCCTCGGGACCGTGGTCGACGCGCGGTTCGATCCGATGCTCGCCAAGATCGTGGCGTCCGGGCCGACCCGAGCTGAGGCGCTCGATCGTCTGGGTCAGGCACTCGACGAGACGACCGTCCTTGGGCTGACCACGAACCTCCGATTCCTGCGCTGGCTCGTCCGGCAGCCCGTCGTCGCAGCCGGCGACGCCCGGATCGACACCCTGGAGCGGATCTGGCCGCCGGCCGACTCCACTGCGGCGCCCGAGCTTCCCCCGGAAGCCTGGGCGGCGGCGGCGCGCGCGCTCGGTCCGGCGGGCTCCGATCCCTGGCTGGGTGGGTGGCGGCTCAACGCCCGGGGATCCGTACGTGTGGCGGCCGAGGACGGGACCGAGCGCGCGGTCGTCCTGCCGGATGACACGGTCAGCGCCCTCCCGACGGCCGTGCCGGCCGAGATCGGCGCCGTCCATGTCGACGTCGGCGGCCGCAGCGTCGCCTTCCGTCTGGCGCCGCCGCCCGACGTCGATCGGGCCGCCCGGGCGGCCGCCCAGCACGGGACGCCGAGCGGAGAGGTGACGTCGCCGATGCCGGGCTCGGTCCTCGCGGTCCACGTCGTGGTCGGTCAGACCGTGGACGCGGGCGATCCGATCGTGACCCTCGAGGCGATGAAGATGGAGCATGTCGTGGTCGCACCGTCTCCGGGTACCGTCCTCGAGCTCAGCGTCCGGGTGACGGACCAGGTCCGCCGCGGTCAGATCCTGGCCTCGACCGGGTGACCGATGGACGGCGGCGCGGTACGCTCCGCCGGAACGAAGGAGGAGCCGTGTCGAAGACCCTGCCCAAGACTCGCCCCGAGCTCCTCGAGCTCCACATGGCGGCCCGCCGTCGGCGCGCCGCCGCGCCCCTCGGCAGCGACGAGTACCGGGCGGCCGCCGAGGAGCTGGCGACCATCGAGGTCCGGATCGCCGAGATCGAGCAACCGGCATCGGCCCGGTCGAGCTAGGCCGCCCGACCATGCCCGCGTCCCCCGTCGACGGATCCGACCGCCACGTCCGGATCTACGAGGTGGGGCCGCGCGATGGCCTCCAGAACGAAGCGACGCCGGTCCCGACCGCGGCGAAGACCCGGTTCATCGAGCTGCTCGTGGCGGCCGGGCTGCGTGAGATCGAGGCGACGAGCTTCGTGAATCCGCGCGCGATCCCGCAGCTCGCCGATGCCGACGAGCTGCTGCCCGGCCTGCCCGAGATGACCGGGGTCCGCTACCCGGTCCTCGTCCCGAACCTGCGCGGCCTGGCCCGGGCGGAGGCCGCGGGCGCCGACGCGCTCGCGGTGTTCACCGCCACGACCGACGCGTTCACGGAGGCGAACATCGGCTCGACCGTGGCCGATTCGATCGACACGTTCGCGGCGGTCCTCGAACGCGCCGGGGAGCTCGGCTGGTGGCGACGGGCGTACGTCTCGACGGCGTTCGGCTGCCCGTACACCGGCCGGGTCGAGCCGGCTCGCGCCGTCGAGATCGCGCTCGAGCTCGTCGAGGTCGGCGCGGACGAGATCTGCTTCGGGGACACGATCGGCGTCGCGGTCCCCGATCAGGTCACGGAGCTGACGGAGCGGGCGACCGACGCCGGCCTGGCGCTCGATCGACTCGCCTTCCACTTCCACGACACGCGCGGGACGGCGCTCGCCAACGTCGCCGCCGGGCTGACCGCCGGCATCCGCTGCTTCGACGCCTCGACCGGCGGGACCGGCGGCTGCCCCTACGCGCCGGGCGCCGCCGGCAACCTCGCGACGGAGGACCTCGTCTACTTCCTCGATGCGTCCGGCTGGCGCCACGGGGTCCGGCTCGAGGGCGTCCTGGCCGCTGCCCGATCCATCGCCGAGGCGCTCGGTCGGCCGCTCGCCAGCAAGGTCGGCCAGGCGGGCGGCTGGGACCCGCACACGGGAGCGGCGACGGGGCGCGACTGACCTCGGCCGGCGACCGGGACGACGATCGGCATCCTGCTAGCATGCGGGGGCTATGGACGGTGTCGTTCTCGTCCTGAACCAGAACTACGAGCCGCTCAACGTCTGCAATCTGCCGCGCGCCTTCCGTCTCGTGTTCGGCGAGAAGGCCGAGGTCGTCGAGTACGACCACCAGATGATCCGGACGCCGCGGACGGAGTACCGTGCGCCGTCGGTCATCCGGATCCAGCACCAGGTGAAGCGGCCGCGGCCGCGGGTCAAGCTGACCCGGCGCGAGATCTTCAGCCGGGACAGCCATCGCTGCCAGTACTGCGGCCGCCAGTCGCACGACCTCACGCTCGACCACGTGGTCCCGCGCCATCGCGGAGGCGGCCACACCTGGGAGAACCTCGTCGCGGCCTGCAAGTCGTGCAACCACCGCAAGGGTGGCAAGACTCTCGAGGAATCGCGTCTTCGGCTCGTCCGCTCACCGTTCGAGCCGCGGAGCGACCTGTATTCCCTGTTCACGCCATACCTGATGGACGAGCGGAACGAGGCATGGCGCGACTACCTGTTCCTCGGACGGAACTGACCCGATCGATCCCGCCCGCGGTGGTCGGGCTCATCGAGACGCTCCGCGAGAACGGCCACGCGGGCTACGTCGTGGGCGGCTCGCTCCGCGACATCCTCCTCGGGCGGTCGCCGGCGGACTGGGATCTGGCCACCGATGCGCGTCCGGAGCGGATCGTCGAGCTCTTCCCCGGCGCGGTCTACGAGAACCGGTTCGGGACCGTCGCGGTCCGGCGCGACGCCGAGACCTACGAGATCACGACCTTCCGGACCGACCACGACTACGCCGACCACCGCCGGCCGCACCGCGTGGAGTTCGGCGAGACCGTCGAGGCCGACCTCGCCCGGCGCGACTTCACGGTCAACGCGCTGGCCTGGGGCGGCGCGCCGGGCGCGCCGCTGGGGGTCGTCGATCCGTTCGACGGTCGGCGCGATCTCGCGGCGGCGACTCCTCCGGGCGGTCGGCGACCCCGAGGCGCGGTTCGCCGAGGACGCCCTCCGGATGGTCCGGGCCGTGCGCCTTTCGGCGACACTCGGGTTCACGATCGAACCGGCGACGCTCCACGCCATCGCGGCCCGATGCCGAGCTCGTCCGCCACCTGTCGGGCGAGCGCCTGGCGATCGAGCTGGAGAAGCTGCTCGGAGCGGCGACCCCATCGGTCGGCCTGCGGCCACTCGGATCGACCGGTCTCCTTCGAGTGGATCGCGCCCGAGCTGGCGGCTCAGCGCGGGATCCCGCAGAGCAAGATCGCCGGCGAGGACCTCTGGGATCACACGGTCCGCACGGTCGACGCTGCGCCGGTCGACCGACCGATCGTCCGGCTCGCCGCGCTCGTCCACGACATCGGGAAGCCGGCGACGTTCGCCGAGGGTCGCTTCCTCGGGCACGATTCGGTGGGGCCGACCTCGCCGACACCCTGCTCCGACGGCTGAAGTTCCCGCGGGCGACGACCGACCGGGTCGTCCACCTGGTCCGCCAGCACATGTTCTCGTACGAGTCGGTCGCGAGCGACGCCGCGATCCGCCGGTTCATCGCGAAGATCGGCGAGCCCGCCCTCGACGAGCTGTTCGAGCTCCGGCGCGCCGACAATGTCGGCAGCGGCCTCGATCCCGACGCGGGCGGGCTCGCGGAGCTTCGGGGGCGGGTCGCCGACCAGCTCGCGGCCGAGGTCGCGCTCGACCGGCGCGATCTGGCGATCGACGGTGACGACCTCATCGCGCGAGCTCGGCGCGGAGCCCGGCCCGCGGCTCGGTGCGGTCCTCGACCACCTGCTCGACGCCGTCGTCGAGGACCCACGCCTCAACGACCGCCCGACACTCCTGCTTCATCGCCCAGAGCCGGCTGACCGAGGACGACTGACCGGGGGACGCGTCTGCGATCGCCGACGACCGCGGCGTCCGCGGTCGGCGGTCGTCGGTCGTCGCGCGGTCGCAGCGCGGCTCCGCGACAATGGCCCGAACAGGTCCGGGAGGTGATGTGCGGGTCCTTGTCAGCGGTGGCGCCGGCTACGTCGGCTCGGTCAGCGTGGAGCGGCTGGTCGGGGCCGGGCACGATGTCGTGGTCCTCGACGACCTGTCGACCGGGCACCAGGCGCGCCGTCGAGGGGGTGCGGCTGGTTCAGGGCTCGTACACCGATGGACCGGCGACGACGGCGCTCCTCGAGACCGAGCGGATCGAGGCGATCCTCCACTGCGCGGCCCGCTCGCTCGTCGCCGAGTCGATCGCCGACCCGGCCCGCTACTACCGCGACAACGTCGCCGGTGGGATCGCGCTGCTCGAGGCGGCCCGCCGTGTCGGCGTCCGGCGGATCGTGTTCTCGTCGACCGCCGCCGTCTACGGCACGCCGGCGGCGACGCCGATCGACGAGGACGCGCCGCTCGAGCCGATCAACCCCTACGGCGAGACGAAGCGGACGTTCGAGCGTGCCCTCCACTGGTACGGCGCGGCGTACGGCCTGCGCAGCGTCGCCCTGCGCTATTTCAACGTCGCCGGTGCCTCCGCGCGCAACGGTGAGGTCCACGATCCGGAGACCCACCTCATCCCGAACGTGCTCCTGGCCGCAGAAGGCCGCACGCGGTTGACGATCCACGGGACCGACTACCCGACGCCGGACGGCACGAACATCCGCGACTACATCCATGTCGAGGACCTCGCCGACGCCCACCTGGCCGCCCTCGAGGCGACCGACCCCCATGATCGACGGACCGATGCGGACGAGGCGCCGGGCGACGCATCGCGCGGTCGCTTCGTGGCGCTCAACCTCGGCAGTGCCACGGGGTTCAGCGTCCGCGAGGTCGTCGCCGCCGCGGAGCGGGTCGTCGGTCGGCCGATCCCGGCCGACGCCGGCCCGCGTCGGGTCGGCGATCCGCCGGTCCTCGTCGCGGCGAATGGCCGGGCTGCGACGGTCCTCGGCTGGACCCCGCGACGAGACTCGCTCGACGCGATGATCGGATCGGCCTGGGACTGGCGTCGCCGGCACCCGGCCGGCTATGCGGAGCCCGGCTGAACGTGGACCGCCTGGACGGACGGGTCGCCTTGATCACCGGCGCGGGCAGCCCGGACGGCATCGGCTTCGCGACGGCTCGCCGGCTCGCTGAGGCCGGTGCGACGGTCGTGATCGCGTCGACGACGGCCCGCATCCACGAGCGGGTCGCCGAGCTCAGCGCGGCGGGTCTCGACGCCTCCGGGCACGTCGGCGATCTCATGGTCGACGACGCCGCCGAGCGCCTGGTCGCCGAGGCGCTCCGGTCGCACGGCGGCCGGCTCGACATCCTCGTGAACAACGCCGGGATGGTCGCGGTCGGGACGGCCGAGGAGTCGTCCGAGGTCGAGGCGATGGACCCGGCCGAGTGGGATCGCGGCATCGCCCGGAACCTCGGGGTCGCGTTCCGGGTCACCCGGGCCGCGCTGCCGGCACTCATCGCCTCGGGCCGCGGCCGGATCGTGTTCGTGTCGTCGGTCACGGGACCGCTCGTCAGCAACCCCGGGTCGGCCGTCTACGGGGCGGCCAAGTCCGGCGTGCTCGGGCTCATGCGCGGGCTGGCGATCGAGGTCGGCCGACGGGGCGTCACCGTGAACGCCGTCCTGCCGGGCTGGATCGCCACCGGCTCGCAGCTGCCCCGGGAGGCCATCGGGGGCGAGAACACCCCGCTCGGACGATCCGGCAGTCCGGCCGAGGTCGCCGCGGTCATCGCGTTCCTCGCCTCGGACGGCGCGAGCTACGTGACCGGCCAGGGCATCGTCGTGGACGGTGGCAACACGATCCAGGAGTTCAAAGGACCGACCGAGGCCTGGTATTGATCAGCGCCGGGCGGATCGCCCTCGTGACCGGCGGGGCGAGCGGGATCGGGCTCGCGACTGCCCGGCGACTCGCTGCCGATGGCGTCCGCTCGGCGCTCGTCGACATCGACGGGCCGGGCCTCGAGCGGGCCGTGACCGAGCTCGGCGCCGGGACGGGGGCCCTGGCCGTCGAGGCCGATGTCCGGTCGGTCGCCGACTGCGAGCGAGCCGTCGCCGAGACGCTGACCTGGGGTGACCGGCTCGACGTCGTGGTGAATTGCGCCGGGGTCTGGGTCGAGGGCCCGACGGAGACGATGACCGAGGCCGACTGGGACCGGGTGATCGACGTCAATCTCAAGGGCACGTTCTTCGTCTGCCGCTCCGCGATCCCGGCCCTCGTCGCGAGCTCGGGCTGCATCGTCAACGTGTCGTCGGACGCCGGTCTGTGGGGCAACAAGGGCGCTGCGATCTACTCGGCCAGCAAGGGCGGCGTCACCGTCCTGACGAAGGCGCTGGCCGTCGAACTCGCGGAACGCGGTGTCCGCGTGAACGCGGTCTGTCCGGGCGACGTCGAGTCGCCGATGATCGAGTACCAGGCACGGACCTACGGTGGATCCGACCCGGCGGCCTACCTCGCCGACCTGCTCGCCGCCTACCCCCAGCGGCCGGCCCGGTTCATCCGGCCCGACGAGGTCGCCGAGCTCATCGCATTCCTGTGCTCCGATCGGGCGACGCCGATCACCGGCGCGGCGATCTCGATCGACTTCGGGTTGACCGCCGGCTACTGATCGGCCGGATCGCGACGGTTCGTCCTCGACCCGACCCCGGGCTGGCGGACGGCCTCAGACGCGCGGCTCGATCGGGGCGTTCGCCGGGGCCAGCCGCTCGGGCGGCACGACCGGCTCGCTGCGCTCGCCCGGATCGATCGGATCGCCGCCCACCCACCGGTCGTTGACCGGCCAGACGAGCCACAGACCGATGCCCATCGTGACGAGGAGACTGAGGATCGCGATCTGGTAGGCCCCGTTGCCGAGCGTGTCGACGAACACGAAGACGAGGATCCCGTAGAGCAGCTGGCCGACCACCTGGGAGCCCTTGCCGACGAGGCCGTACAGCCCGAAGAACTCACCGAGCCGGGGCGGCGGCGAGAGCCGGATCATCAGCACCCGATCGGCGACCTGGACGCCGCCGAGCCCGCTGCCGACGATGGCTCCGGCGACGATGAAGATCGCGATCCCGGTCGGGGTCGATGGCATCGACAGGGCCGCGACGCCGAGCAGCAACCCGACGACCCATGACGAGAGCACGACGATCAGCGTCCGCTTCGGGCCGTAGCGATCGACGAGCCGGCCCCAGACGAACGCGGCGACGATCGCCACGAGGACGAGCACGAGCGACACGTACAGGAACTGGCCCTGGGTCAGCCCCATGCCCTTCACCGCGATCACGCTCATCACGACGATGAGGGTGTTGACCGCGTCCGAGTAGAAGAACCGCCCGAGCAGGAACCGGAGCAGCCCCGGCACCTGGCGGGCGTGGCCGATCGTGATCGCGATCTGGCTGAACGAGCCGCGCGCATCGGCCCAGGTCACCTTCTCGCTGCCGGGCGCCGGCTTCGGCTCCCGGACGAAGATGAAGATCGGGACCGCGAAGATCGCGAACAGGATCCCGGCGATGAGGAAGATCGGGTCCGGCGACTCGGTGATGCCGAGCGCGAGGAGGGTCACCGCGGTCAACAGCGTCCCGACGTAGCCGATGCCGACGCCGATCCCGGATAGCCGGCCGCGCGTCGCGGGCGTCGAGACCTCGGACAGCGTCGCGTCGTAGTAGATGAGCGCGGCGAGATAGGCGAAGTTCGAGATCGTGAACAGGATCGCCCCGACCAGCGCCGGGCTCGGCCCGATAAGCGCGCTCGGGACGATCGTCAGGATCGTGAAGAACAGCAGGAACGGCAGCCGCCGGCCGCCGCGGTCGGACAGCGCCCCGAGGAACGGCGAGACCAGCGCGTTGAGCCCCACGCTGATCGCGATCGCGACGCCCTGGATGAGCTGGCCGGGGCCGGCCCCGAAGCGCGCGTCCGACGTGAGCCACAGGCCGATGGCCGTCGAGACGACCGCGTAGCTGTAGACCGTGTTGGCGAGGTCGTACAGCGACCAGGCGAACGGGACCCGTGCGCGACCGCTCGGCGTCAACGCGGCGAGCCGCGCGATCGGGTTCCGCGTGGCCGTGCCGGCCGGGGACGTCACGGCGGTATCGTAGGCGGGCCGGTGTACCCTTCGAGCGATGGAATCGCAGTCGCCGACGGTCGCCGCGCCCGCTCCGACGACCCGTCGCGGGCCCGCCGATCTGGCCGCCTGGCGACCCCAGAAGTTCGGCTCGGGGGCCGCCCAGAACGTGCGCGATCCGATCATCGAACCGCAGTGGGTCGGCGCACGTGTGCTCGTCCGGATCGGCATCGACGATGGCCCGGAGGTCGTCGACGAGCACGGCGACTCGGTCCCGGGCATCGGTCCGGTCGTGGCCGAGCTCGAAGCCGCGGCGCGGGCGTCGAGCCTCGTCCTCGACGGCTATCTGACCGGCCAGGCGACCCGGTCGACCGAAGGCGTGATCCTGTCCGGCCCCGAGGCGCCATCGGCCACCGACATGGCCACCCAGCTGTTCCTCGGCTCGGCCGGTCAGCGTCGCCGGCGTGAGCTCGCCCAGGCCAGGGAAGCGGTCGTCGTCGGCGACGAGCTCGCGTTCGTCGCCGTCGATCTGCTGCTCGTCGACGACGAGTCGCTCCTCGACGTCCCGCTCCTCGAGCGCAAGCGGATCCTCGAGGGGGTCCTCGACGAACGCGAGCTCGTCCGGCGGACGGCCTTCGTCCGGCCGCCGATCGATCCGTGGCTGGGGACCTGGCGGAGCACCGGGTTCGGGCTCATGGCCTACAAGGCGGCCAACAGCCGCTATCGCCCGGGTCAGACCAACCCCGACTGGGTGACCGTCCGCATCCCCTCGCGCTGACGGCGCCATCCGGCCGGTGGTACGGTGACGGGGTGCCCCAGACCGTCCTGAGCCCGGCGATCCGCGACCAGATCGACCGGCTCGGTCGCGCCGACATCATGGTCGGGATCCCCAGCTTTCGGAACGCCGCGACGATCGGCCACGTGGTCCGCGCCGCCCAGGCCGGCCTCGTCCAGTACTTCCCCGACCTGCGCCCGGTCCTCGTCAACGCCGACGCCGGCTCACCCGACGGGACCCAGCGCGTCGTCGCCGAGACCGAGCCGCCGGACTACGTCGAGTCGATCCTCCTCGTCCGGCCGACGAACCGTCTCGAACGGGTGGCATTGACATATCCCGAGGTCGACGGCATCGGCGGCAAGGGCGCGGCCCTGCGGACGATCTTCGAGATGGCGGCCGCCCTCGACGTCAAGGCGCTCGTCGTCGTCGACTCGGACCTGCGCTCGATCGTCCCGGAGTGGATCGAGCTCCTCGCGGGCCCGATCCTGAAGGGCGGCTACGACTTCGTGGCCCCGCTCTACAGCCGCTACAAGTACGACGGCACGATCACGAACACCGTCACCTACCCGCTGACCCGGGCCCTGTACGGCAACCGGATCCGGCAGCCCATCGGCGGCGACTTCGGGGTCTCCGGCGACCTCGTCCGGCACTACCTGACGCTCGACGACTGGGACGCGGACATCTCGAAGTTCGGGATCGACATCTGGATGACGACGTCGGCGCTGACCGGCGGGTTCGCCGTGTGCCAGGCCCGGCTCGGCTCGAAGGTCCACGATCCGAAGGACCCCGGATCCGACCTCGGGCCGATGTTCCGCCAGGTCGTCGGCACGATCCTCCGCCTGGCGGTCCGCAACGCCGACCGCTGGCTGCCGATCCACGGCTCGCACGATGTCCCGGCCTATGGCTTCGAGCGGTATGCCGACCCGCCCCCGCTCGAGGTCAACACGATCCGCCTGCTCACCGAGTTCCAGAACGGCTCGCTGGCCCTTGCCTCGACCTGGGCCGAGATGCTCACGCCGGCGACCCTGGCGACGGTCATGGAGCTGGCCGCCGAGGCCGGGACCCTGACCGAGGCCGCCGACCGGGCCGGCGCGGCGGACACCGGCGCCGCACTGTCGACCGAGCGGATGGCCGACGCCCTGGCCGCCTTCCACTTCCCCGACGCCGCCTGGGCGAAGGTCGTCTACGACCTCATCGTGACCGCGGCGCGCGCACCGGACGCGGTCGAGCGCTACGTCGCCGCGCTCGTCCCGATCTACTTCGGCCGGGTCGGCAGCTTCGTCATCGAGAACCGGAAGGTGACGACCGACGAGGCCGAGGAGCGCGTCGAGCGCCAGGCCCGCGAGTACGAGCTGCTCAAGCCCTACCTCATCGAACGCTGGGCCGAGCTGCCGGCCGACGGGGCCGGCCGATGACCCGGGCGCCGCTGCCCGCGCGGATCCTCATCCCGGTCGCCAACCCGGGCACGGCCGAGGAGCTCATCCGGATCGGCGCCGCCCTGCTCGATCCACGGTCCGGCGAGCTGGACGCGCTCGGGATCGTCGAGGTCCCCGAGGGGATGCCGCTGTCGGAGGGTGCCACCCGCGCCCGCCACGCCCGGCGCCTGCTCCAGCGGGTCCTCGACTATGCCCCGGCCGGCACGACCATCCATCCACTCGTGCGCATCGGTCGTCACGCGGCGGAGGGGATCGTCGAGGCCGCCGCCGAACAGGAGGCCGACCTCATCATCTTCGGCTGGGGCGGCAAGCAGTCGTTGCCCGGGCCCGGCGGCGACGGAGCCGGATCGGGCGCGTCGGGCACCACCGGATCGGGCGGGAAGCGCGGCCGCCGGCGTCCCGGCGACACGGCCGGGACCGTGGTCAGCCCGACCATCGACGCGGTCGTCCGCGAGTCGCCGTGCGACATCGTCGTCGTCAAGCAGCGCGGCGCCCACGACATCCGACGGATCCTCGTCCCGGTCCGGGGTGGACCCCACGCCGAGCTCGCGCTGACCTTCGCCGATGCCCTCGGCCGGGCCCACGGGGCGGAGGTCATCGTCCTCCACCTCGTCCCGCCCGGGATCACCCTGGCCGTGCGCGCCCAGGCCGAACGCGCGCTGGCGGCCTTCATCAAGTCGCACATGAAAGGCCGCGCCGAGCCGTTGCTGCGCGAGGCGAGCAATGTCCGGAACGCGATCCTGCGCGAGGCGGAGCGGGCCGATCTCGTCGTGATGGGCGCGTCGGCGACCCCCGGCGGCGGCGACGCCTCGCTGTTCGGCGCGATCCCCGAGGCGATCGCGAGCCGGGCGAAGCCGACCGTCGTCGTCGTCAAGACACGCGAGCCGATCGGCCGCGGCACGTTCGAGCAGCTGGCCGAGCGGGCCGAGACACTGGCCGCCGCCGACCGGGCCGCGGAGGAGGCACGGGCGATCCCGGCCCGCGTCGAGCGCTGGTTCGGCGAATCGAACTTCCACCACGCCGAGTTCGCCGACCTGCGCCGGCTCGCCAATCTCAAGGAGGCGCAGGGCGTCAGCGTCAGCCTCATCCTGCCGACGCTGAACGAGGAGGAGACGATCGGGCCGATCGTCCGCCGGGCGATCCGCGAGATGATGGGTCGGGTCCCGCTCCTCGACGAGATCCTCGTGATCGACTCGGCATCAACGGACCGGACGCGGGAGATCGCCGAGGCCGAGGGCGCTCGGGTCGTCGAGCATCCGTCGGTCCTGACCCGGTACGGCTCGTTCACCGGTAAGGGCGAGGCGCTCTGGAAGTCGCTC
Source organism: uncultured Chloroflexia bacterium (assembly GCA_963783135.1). Lineage (GTDB taxonomy): Bacteria > Chloroflexota > Limnocylindria > Limnocylindrales > CSP1-4 > Chersky-267. The sequence continues at coordinate 16,924 of CAWAMH010000008.1, forward strand.
TACGAGACCTCCGGTGACATCGTCGTGTGGGCCGACACCGATGTCCGCAACTGGCATCCGCGGATGGTCTACGGGACGCTCGGGCCGCTCCTCGCCGAGCCCCGGCTCCAGTACGTCAAGGGCTACTACCAGCGCCCGATCGTCGAGGAGGGCATCCTCAAGGAGGGCGGCGGCGGCCGGGTCACCGAGCTCGTCGCACGGCCGCTCATCAACCTGTTCTATCCGGAGCTGTCGGGCTTCATCCAGCCGCTGGCCGGCGAGTACGCCGGGCGGCGCACGTTGCTCGAGGCGATCCCGTTCTTCACCGGCTACGCCGTCGAGATGGGCCACCTCATCGATGTCGCCGAACGGGTCGGGATCGAGGGACTCGGCCAGGTGGATCTCGAGCGGCGGATCCACCGCAACCAGGAGCTCGAGGGGCTCTCGCGGATGTCGTTCGTGATCCTCCAGGCGGTCATGAAACGGCTCGAGGAGCGGCGCAAGGCCCGGCTCTTCGCCGAGCTCGGTTCGACGATGAAGCTGCCCCGTTCGGGTCGCGGCCGGCTCGGCCTCGAGGTCATCGAGCTGGCCGATCACGAGCGACCGCCGATGATCCGCATCCCCGAGTACGCCGAGCGCCGGATCGCGCGGGCCGGGGGTGGATCGGATCGCTCGGGGCGCTGATGGTCGACGCGGAGACGATCCGGATCGCCCGATTGTCGGCCGCCGAGTACGAGGCCGCGATCCCGGGGCTGGCCGCCCTCCTCGTCGACGCGGTCGACGGCGGGGCATCGGTGAACTTCCTGGCCGGGCTCGATGAGCCGACCGCCGCGCGCTGGTGGCGCGATCGGCTCGGTGCGGTGGCCGACGGGACGATCAGCCCGTTCGTGGCCGTCGACGGCGCGCGGGTGGTCGGGTCGGTCCTGCTGATCCGGTCGTGGAACCCGAACTCGCCCCACCGCGCCGAGATCGCCAAGGTCATCGTCCATCGATCGGTGCGGCGGCGTGGCGTCGGCGTGGCGTTGATGGCCGCAGCCGAGGCGACCGCCCGTGACGAGGGACGCTGGCTGCTCGTCCTGGACACCGAGACCGGGAGTGGCGCCGCCACGTTCTACCGGTCGACCGGCTGGCACGAGGCGGGCACGATCCCCGACTACGCGCTGCTGACCGATGGGACCCTGTGGCCCGCGACGTGGTTCTGGAAGGACCTGCGGTGACGGCGGCATCGGGCGGCGACGACACCCTGACGGTGGTCTTCGCGCCGGACTCGTTCAAGGGCTCCCTGTCGTCGGTCGAGGTCGCGCGCGCGCTCGCCGAGGGGTGGCGCCGCGCACGGCCGGCGGACGAGCTCCTCCTCGCGCCGCTCGCGGACGGCGGTGAGGGGACACTGGCGGCCATCGAGGCCGCGGGCGGCTGGACCTCGGTCGAGGCCGCCGCCGCGGATCCACTCGGCCGCCCGATCTCGGCGCGCTGGCTGCGGTCGAACGACGGCACGCGCGCCGTCGTCGAGCTCGCGGCGGCGTCCGGCCTGTCGCGGGTCGGCGCGCGCGAGCGTGATGCCGGCGCGGCCTCGACACGCGGGACTGGTGACATCGTCCGCTCCGTGGCCGATGCCGGGATCCACGGCCTCACGCTCGGCATCGGCGGCAGCGCCACCACCGATGGTGGTGCCGGGATCCTCGCGGCGCTCGGCGGGCGGTTCCGGGACGCCGCGGGATCCGACCTGGCCGACGGCGGTCGCGCGCTGACCCGCCTCGCGACCGTCGAGCTGTCGGCGCTGGACGGACGACTGGCCGGGATCGACCTGCGGATCGCCTGCGACGTCACGAACCCGCTCCTCGGACCGACCGGGGCGGCGGCGACCTACGGTCCACAGAAGGGCGCCGGCCACGACGACGTCGAAGCGCTCGATGCGGCCCTCGCCGTCTACGCCGATGCCTTGGAGGCGGCGACCGGTCGCCGGGAGCGCGACACGCCGGGCGCGGGCGCGGCCGGCGGCGTCGGGTTCGGGCTCCTGTGCCTGACCGACCGGTTCCGCTCGCTCGTGCTCGTCCCCGGCGTCGATCTCGTCGCCGAGGAGACCGGGCTCGCTGCCAAGCTCGCCGGGGCCGACATCGTCGTCACGGGCGAAGGCCGGATCGACGCTCAGACGGCCTTCGGAAAGACCGCCCTTGGGGTCGCTCGTCGGGCCCAGGCCGCCGGCGTGCGCTGCTACGCCATCGGTGGCGGGGTGGAACCGGAGGGTGCCGCGGCCCTGGCGGCGCTCGGGGCGACCGCGGTCCCCGTCCATCTCGAGCCGATCGCCCTCGACGCCGCGATCGCCGCGGGCGCCGCACCGCTGGTGGCCTGTGCCGAGCGTCTCGCCCGGTCGGTCGCGACGGCGGACCCGCTGATCGTCGGACGGACCGGCGAGCCGAGCCCATGAGTCCGGCGCCCCGGACGGCGACGACCGCCGGTCGGACCCGCAGGCCGGCACGACCGAAGACGAAGCGGCGCAAGCCCGATCCGATCCGGGCCTGGGTGCGTCGCCTCGAGCGGACCCGACCCGGGCTCGTGCCATTCGTCCTGGACGGCCTCACCGCTGAGTACGGACACCCCGTTTGGGAGCGCCGGCTCGACCCCACGAGCGAGCTTGTCCTCACGATCCTGACCCAGAACACCGCCGACGTGAACGCCGAGCACGCCTTCGAGTCTCTGCGCGCGGCCTTCCCGAGCGGGGCCCCGGTCGAGGTCCATCGCGCGCTCGCCGGCTGGGGTGGCGAGGGCCTGCCCGATGGCCGGCCGCCGGACTGGTCGGCCGTCGAGACGGCGCCGCTCGAGGAGCTCGTCGACGCGATCCGGCCAGGCGGGCTTGCGGTCCAGAAGGCACCCCGGATCCAGGCCGCGCTGCGCCGGATCCGGGAGGAGCGCGGCGATCACTCGCTCGAGTTCCTCGGGTCGATGCCGGCGCTCGAGGCCCGCGCCTGGCTGACCGGGATCGACGGCGTCGGGCGGAAGACGGCCTCGGTCGTGCTCCTGTTCTGCTTCGGGACGCCACTCATGCCCGTCGACCGCCATGTCGAACGGGTCAGCCGACGCGTCGGGCTGATCGGGCCGAAGGCGACTGCGGACGACGCCCATGAGATCTTCCTGGGGCTGCTCGAGCCCGACCAGATGTACGAGGCGCATGTGAGCCTGATCACCCACGGCCGCCGGATCTGCCATGCCCAGCGGCCCGAGTGCGCCCGCTGCCCGATCCGCGCCCGGTGCCGGTTCGTGGACCCGAAGGCGCCCTGAACCCGAATGCGCCGGCGACGAGTCGTGGGCGTCACAGCCGAGCGACCCCGGTCGGGCGGCCGAGGGCCGCGCCTATACTCGGGTCATGCTGAGCGACGATCCGGGCAGGCTCCACGGGGCGATCTCGTACCGGATCCTCCTCGTCGACGACGATCCCAACCTGCTGGTCGTCCTGTCCGAGCGGCTGACCGCCGATGGGTTCGACGTGGCGACCGCCCGCGACGGCCAGGAAGCGCTCAAGCGCCTCGCCACCGGCTGGCCGGACCTGCTGATCATCGACATGATGATGCCGCGGCTCGACGGCCTGTCCCTGGCGCGCGAGATCAAGGGTCGAGCGGACCTGCCGATCATCGTCCTGTCGGCGATCGACGCCGGTGACAGCAAGGCCGACATCCTCGACGAGATCGCCGAGGACTACGTCACGAAGCCGTACCACTATCCGGAGCTTCGGGCGCGGATCAATCGCGTCCTCCGGCGGCTCGGTGACCGGGTGCCTCGGCGGAGCCTGGTCCTCGGTCCGAAGGTCGTCCTCGAGCTCCATCGGCGCCAGGCGGTCGTCAACGGCCAGCCGGTCCAGCTCACGCCGACGGAATCTCGCCTGCTGTACGCACTCGTGGCGAACATCGGCCAGGTCGTGACCACCGAGACCCTGCTCGCCCGGGGCTGGGCCGAGACCGAGGACGCCGACCCGTCCTATGTCTGGGTGACGATGCGCCGGCTGCGGACCAAGCTCGAACCGGACCCGAACCACCCGGCCCACCTGATCACGGTCCGCGGGATCGGCTATCGGCTCGTGGCGATCGAGACGCCGGAAGGGGTCGCCCCGGCCACGTCGACGGCTCCCGGGAGCTGAGGGTGGCCGGGCGGTCGCGGGCGCGACCCGCCACGAGCGCGGTCGCCGCGGATGGGCCGGCCCTGAGCTCGGTCGACGCGGCGGAGCCCGGACCGGAGTCGCCGGAGGCAGCCACGACGAGCGGCGGGTCCGCGCCAGAGCCCGCGACGGTCGATCCGCCAGCCGGCGGGGCGACGGCGGAGCCCGGGATGGCGCACGACGTCCCGACGTCGCCGGAGCCCGCGACGTCCTCGGACACCGGGGAGCCCATCGATCCCTTGTCGCTTGGCGACCGACCGTCGACCTCGACCCGTGAGGCTCGCCCCGAGCGGGTCGACAGCGGGATCTCGTTCCGGACCCGGCTGACGATCGCCCTCGTCGCGGCGGCGGTGCTGCCGCTGGCATCGTTCGGTCTCGTGGTCGTCGCGGCCCAGCGGCTGTCGCCCGATCCCGCCCAGACCGTGCCGCGGGTCCTCCTGCTGACCATCGCGATCGCCGCGCTGCTCGCCGTCCTCGTCGCGGTCGCCCTGGCGTCGGATCTCACAGCGCCGTTGCGAGCGATCGCGGCGGCCGTCGACCGGGTCTCGACCGGCGACCTGAGCACGCCGATCGTCGTCACGGGCGACGACGAGCTCGCCCGACTGGCCGAGAGCCACAACCGGCTCGCCGCCGAGCTCGAGCGACGGAACCGCGAGCTCGGGCGCATCCTCGCCGCGCTCGTGGCGGCGTCGCCACGCGATGGGGTCGACTGGCTCATCGGCCGGGCCGCCGAGGACGCCCGGACGGCGTTCGGGATGGTCGACGCCCGGATCCTCCTCGTCGATCCGACGAGCGTCCCCAGCGAGGACCGGGTGCCCGGCGAACCCCTGCCGGTCCGGGCGGTCGTCCGCGCCGGCGAGGATCGCCTCGGGCTCCTCGTCGGGCATCTGCCCGCCACGCGTGGCTGGGAGCGAGCCGACCAGGATCTCCTCGAGCTGTTCGCCAGCGAGATCGGGGTGGCGGTCCGGAACGCCCAGCTGTTCGAGCGGGTGGGCGCCCAGAACGCCCGGCTCCTCGAGCTCGATGCGGCGAAGGACGATTTCCTCCGCGGCGTGAGCCACAACCTCCAGACGCCGTTGACGAGCATCCGCGCCTACGCCGAGCGCCTGGCGGCGGAGCGTCCGGACCGGCGTCTCGGGATCATCGCCGAGCAGGCCGACCGGTTGAGTCGGATGGTCCGCCAGCTGCTGACCGTGAGCCGGCTCGAGGCCGGGACGCTCCGGCCGGAGGCCGAGGTCCTGGCCCTGGCGCCACGGATCCGTCGGGCGTGGGAGGCGCTCGGGGTCGAGGAGGTCGCGTTCGCCCTCGAGGATGAGTCGGGCGGCTGGCTGGCCGTCGCCGATGCCGATCAGCTCGACCAGGTCCTCTGGGCGCTCCTCGACAACGCCGTCAAGTACGGCCACCACGGACCCGTCGACGTGCGCGTGGCGGTCGAGGAGCGATCCGCCCGCCTGCGGCTGACGATCGCCGACCATGGTCCCGGGATCCCAGCGGGCGACCGCGAGCTCCTGTTCAACCGGTTCAGCCGGGTCGGCGAGCAGTCGGCCGAGGACGGCAGCGGGTTGGGGCTGTATGTCTCGCGCGAGCTCGTCCGGTCGATGAACGGCGACCTGATCCTCGAGGACCAGGCCGAGGGGCGCGGGGCGGCGTTCACCGTCGACCTGCCTGCGGAGCCCGCGCTCGAGAGCTGAGCGGTCAGTCCGAGACGGCCGGGCTCCCACCCTGGGACGGGCGTGCGTCCGAGGCGGTCCACAGGATCCGGAGCGGGTCGGCCACGACCACCAGGGCGGCGCACACGCCGAGGATCGGTCCGAGCAGGTCGGAGATCCCGAGGTGATACGACACGATGTTGCCGAGGTACCAGGCGGCGAACAGCCAGAGGATGCCAGCCAGGATGCGCTTGCTCATGGCCGAACCATGGCCGCCGAGCCAGGGCCGGGCCATGCCGCGAAAGTACCGTCCGGGGTGGTCCGGTGGGGCCTGGAAAGGTGGCGTGTAAGGTGCATCCGCGACCATGACCTTCCCGCGCCGGGGCGACGGGCCCTGCGCGTCGACACTGGGATCGCCATCGAATGTCACCGCCGACGTGGCGCAGTCCTCGCCGCCACCAGTCGACCACCCGTCGAACCGGAACGTCACCGACCTCCCGCCTCGTGGGGCGGACCAGGGCCGGTTCGATCCGAGGTCAGAGCGTCGTCGAGTTCGCGCTGATCCTCCCGGTCCTGCTGCTGATCCTGGCCGGCGCCATCGACCTTGGTCGGGCGTTCTACGCCTACGTCGCCGTCGAGAACGCCGCCAAGGAAGGCGCTCTGTACGGGGCGCGTCATCCGCTGTGCGACGGCCCGGGTTCGTGCCCGAACCCGCAGAACGTCCGATGGGTCGTCGCGAACGAGGCCGCGAACCTCAAGCTCTCGACGGACGTCGCCTGCCGCACGTCGGCCGGCAAGCTCATCCAGCCGATGAACGACTGCGTCAATGGGAGCATCTACACCGTCCGGGTCACGCATTCGTTCCACCTGATCACCCCGATCCTGGGCGACCTGCTCGCGTCCCAATTGACCCTCGGCGCGTCGTCCGATGCCACCGTCCTCGAGGATGCGTTCGACCCGACCGGTCTCGAGATCCTCGTCTGGGTCGATCGGGACGAGGCCGACAACGGGTCCGCCATCGCCAAGGTCTGCGAGCCGGCCGACGAGGACCTCTACTACGCCCCGTGTCAGGACTCGTCCAACCGGTCCAACTACCTCCGCTACCAGAGCGGGACCGACGTCCACTACCTGGTCCAGGTCACGAACTCCGGCAACGTCGACCTGACCTCCCTGTCGTACGGCTTCTCCGTCAACGGGACGCCGATGACGATGCCGGGTAGCTGCGCGTCTCGCCTGCCGAAGGCGCTGAGCATCGGAGCCGACAGCAGCTGTTCGTTCGATCTCGAGGTCGACTCGAAAGACGCCGCCAACGACGTCGCCGACCACGTGGTGGTCGTCACGGGACAGGGTCTGGCCCAGGGCCTGCCCACGGGTCTGACGGACGGCTCGGCCACGGTCAAGGTCGTCCCGCCACCGAAGCTCGTCGTCGACCTCAAGGCGGCGCCCTATCGACTCGGTGGCGATGGGAACGGCCAGAACGGCGCGGCGCTCTACCCCAACGGTGACATGTCACTGGCGCTGACGAAGGACCGGGATCTCGACGAGTCGCTCCGTCGCCCGATCGGCTGGCTGAAGATCAGCGTCGTCAACCAGGGCGGGGAGGCGCGCGACTTCGACGTCCGGGTGACCGTCGACGGGTCGGCGGTGTCGCTGGCCGCGTGCGCGATCCCCGCCACGCTCGCTGAGGCCGGCCAGCCCGGGGACAGCTTCGTCTGCATCTTCCCGTATCGATTCACGTCGACCGATCGGTTCGACTTCCGGGCCACGGCGACGGCCCGGAACGCCCGGATCATCGGCGGCGATCCGACGGTCCGGGTCACGACCGACACGTGCGACAACGGGGAGCTCGTCGTGCCGAACCTCGTCGATGACCTGGCGCGGCTGGACGGGACGCACCGGACCGTGGGCGAGGCTCGAGGCCTGTGGGCGGACGCCGGCTTCACGGGGACCCTGTCGACCTCGCCGTCCTCGGCGCGCCCGGGCGATCGGGTCCTCGAACAGGACCCACGGGCGTACACGTGCGAGGACCCGGACCAGCGCGGCGAGGTCTGGACTCGGTGACATCGGCCCGGCGCGACCCATCCATCCGGACCGAACGTGGCCAGGCACTCGTCGAGTTCGCGCTCGTCGTCCCGATCTTCCTCCTGATCCTGTTCGGTCTCATCGAGGTCGGCCGGGTCATCTACCTGAACAACGCGTTCAACGAAGCGGCCCGCGAGGGCGCGCGTTACGGCTCCGTCGAGCAGTGGCAGTACGACTGCCCGAAGAGCGTGAAGAACATCGACCGGGTCGACTGCACGGAACAGGTCACCCGCGATCGCGTCGCCGGCGCTCCGGCCTCGTTCGAGGTGGAAGTCGCCTGTCGTCGCCTCGGAGCGGGGTCGCCGGCGGCTGGGCCGCCATGCAGCACGAACGATCTGCTGATCGTGACCGTGAAGACGCCACCGTCCGGTCCCGATGCCTTCCGGTTCCTGACGCCGATCATCGGCCAGCTCGTGCCGGGGCCGGTGATCTCGGGTCAGGCCCAGGTCGTCATCCAGTGAGATCGGTCGCCGCGGGCCATGACCCACCTGGCCAGATCCTCGTCGTGTTCGCCGCCGGGCTCGTCCTGTTGTTCATGGTCGCCGGCCTGGTGATCGACGGAGGCACGGCGTTCCTCAACCGACGCGACGGCCAGAACGCGGCCGACATCGCCGCGATGGCGGGCACCAAGCGGCTGGCCGATCAGCAGCGCGGCGTCATCGGACCATCGGTCTACGACACGATCCGTTCGAGCATGACGGCCAACGGCTGCACGACGGCGTGCGACTGGACCGCCGCCTACGTCGGACCGAGGGTCGGGGCCATCTTCTCCCCACTGGGTCCGGTCGGGCCCGACGGCTCGCCCCCGGCCGGAGCGCTGGGGATCACCGTGGGCGTGACCCGCCAGCCCGGGACCTACTTCCTCGGCGTGATCGGCCAGACGCACTGGACGATCCAGACCAAGGCGACCGCCGTCGCGGGCATCCCGAATGGGGCGCCGGCCGACCAGGTCCTCCCGATCGCCGTCTGGCGCCTGCCGGTCTTCCATACGGGCACGATCTACGCCCTGACGAACGGCGCCGACGCCCCCGGCAACTTCGGCTGGCTGACCTGGTCGGGCGGCGGGGCCGCCACCCTGGCCCAGAGCATCTGCTCGCCGAACAACGGGGCCTTCTCCTTCCCGGCGACCTTCCGAGGCGACCATGGTCAGACGTCCTCGTCCGCGGTCCGGGGCTGCCTCCAGAAGTGGGTCGATGCCAAGCAGCCGGTCCTGCTTCCGATCGTGGACTCCGTGTCGGACGACGACGCGCCGCAGTACCGCATCGTCGCCCTGGCCGCCTTCACGATCACGAGCTTCTCGAGTCCGACCGTCGACCAGATCAACGGCCGGTTCGAAGGGACGCTGCCCTATTCGATGGGGTCGACGATCCCGGGCGGCGTCGGCTGGGGCCCGTCCCTGACAAGCCCGTTCTACTACATCGGACTGACCCAGTAGCGCGCCGGGCGCCGGATCCGCGTCGGCGCCCTTGACGGCTTGAATCCGGACGCCGCGGGAGTACCATCTCGGAGCGGAACGGGACCCCAGCCCCCGGTCCGTCCCCGGGTCCTCGGGGACCACCCGCGGCCGGACGGCGTGCAGACGTCGTCCGGCCGTTCGGCTGTCAGGGGATCTCGACGGCCCTCGCCCGGCCCGCCGACTCGACGATCTCGACCCGGTCGGTCGCAGCGGGACGCCGGTTCTCGAGGGCGGGGATCTGACGGCGGATCGACCGGACCCGACCAAGGTCGAGCTCGGCGCTGACGATCCCGACCCGGTCCGCCGATTGGGCCACGACCGTGCCCCACGGATCGACGATCATCGATCGCCCGAAGGCCGGCTGGCCGGGCGGACCGCCGACCTGCGACGGCGCCAGGACGTAGGCCCCGTTCTCGATCGCCCGGGCACGCAGGAGCACCTCCCAATGGTCGCGGCCGGTCCGCTCGGTGAAGTTGGCGGGCACCGTGAAGACCTCGGCACCGGCGAGGGCGAGGGCCCGGTAGAGCTCAGGGAAGCGCAGGTCGTAGCAGATCGACAGTCCGATCCGGACCCCGTCGACGTCGGCCACGACGGCGTGGTCGCCTGGACTCACCCGGTCGGACTCGCGGTCGACGGGTCCGTCCTCGACCGCGACGTCGAACAGGTGGATCTTCCGGTACCGGGCGACGACGACGCCGTCCGGCCCGATGAGGACACTGGTGTTGGACGGCCGGGACGGGTCGGCCGACGTCTCGGCCAGCGACCCGACGAGGATCCACGCCGCGTGACTTCGGGCGACGGCCGCGAACGGCTCCGTCCACGGCCCCGGGATCTGGCGGGCCGAGGCGCGATAGCCGTCGTCGGTGCCGCGGTATTGGAGGTACTCGGGCAATGCCACGAGGCGGGCACCGGCCCGGGCCGCCTCGGCCGCGAGCCCCGCGGCCCGGTGGACATTCGCCTCGGGATCCGGACCGGCATCGAGCTGGACGAGAGCGACCTGGAGGGTGTCGGCAGGCATGGCCCTAGGCTAGCGGATGCCCGTGTCGTACTCCAGCTCGATCGGATCCGGCGTCACGCCTCCGCCGGCCGCGACGTGGATGTGGACCGTGGGTGCGGTGCCTGGGATCCCCGGGACCGGCTGCGCGACGAGGTCGTACTCGCCCGGCGCCAGGTCGACCTCGAACGAACCGTCGACGGCGGTCGTCGCCCGGCCGACCTCACCGCCCGTGTCCGCGAGCGACCGTGATCCGCGCGCCCTCGACCGGCCTGGGATCGCACGCCGGGTCGCCGGGTCGTTCGACGGGACAGACGGGACCGGCCTGGGCGATCCCACTGACGACGACCGTCCCCGCGGCGGCCGAGGCGGGGGCGGCCGGCGATGACGACGGCGCGACCGTGGCCGAACAGCCGGCCACGATAACGATGAGGAGGCCGACGACCGCCGCGCTGAGGTTGGTCCGCATGGCACCCTGACGACGGCCCGGTGCGGTGGGTTCCGCCGGGTCGGGGACAGCCTACGGCTTCGCTGCGGAGCTCTGGCCGGAACGCACCCGGCTACGGCTTCGCCGCGGGTCCCCGCCGCCCGACCAGCGCACGCCCGAGGGACTCGAGTCGACTCGGGCCCGGGCGGCCGAACCCGAGCGACGATGTCGATGGGCCTGCCGATCCCGGATCCGGGGCTCCGGAAGATGCCCTTCGACGATCGCACCGCGCAGCGGCCGGTCCGGGTCCGGTGGCGGACGGCGGGCCGTCGGGTCGAGCGCATCCACCGCGCGGCCCAGACGGGCGACGGCCTCGACGAGATCGGGCTCGGCCAGCGCGGCATGGCCCAACGTCAGCCGGCCGTCGTCATCCGGGGGGACGATCGCGACGCCGACGGCGCGGGCCGCCGCCACGAGTCCGGCGGCGACCGGATCGCCGAGCGCGAGCCGCGCCGCGACGACCGGGTCGCGCGACGGATCATCGATCTCGATGCCGTCGCCGAACTGGCTGCGGAGCTCCGTCTCGAGCGCCAGGCGTCGTTCGAGAAGGGCGTGCCGCAGCCGTCGGAGTCGGCGGTCGAGCCCACCGTCGACGATCCAATCGGCGAGGGCCCGCTGCTCCACCGCCGACGGCGCGCCGTCGAGTGCCTCCACCTGCTCCGTCACCGAGCCCGCGAGCGAAGCGGGGACGACGAGCCAGCCGATCGTCAGTCCGGGGATCGACGAGTGGATCGAGGCCCCCGAGCAGGACGAGCCGGCCGATCGCGAGCCTGCCCTGGAGCGCCGGGGCGGGCGGCCCCGCCAGCCGGGTGAGCGACGCGCGGTCGTCCTCGACGAGCGTCACGCCCGGCGGCGGCATGGAGCGCCGCGCGAGCCGTCGGCACGTCGAGCGCGGCCGCACCGCTCCGCCGTGCGACGACCCGGATCTCCGGGTCGATCGGCTCGACGAGCCCGATCACCGGGATCCGGTCCGAGCCGCCCTCGGCGTCCAGCGCCGCGACGAGCGCGGCGATCAGGACCCGTGGACCGCTGCCGACGACGATCCGCCCGGGATCGGTCCGCGTGCCGCGCGCGGCGTCGAGGTACGTGCTGAGCGCGGTCCGGAGATCGGTCGTGCCGACGCCACCGGCGGCGGCTGGACGCGCCGCCTGACGCCAGGCCGACCGGAGCCGGACCTCCCAGGCCGCCATCGGGAACCCGCCCGGGACCCCGTCGGAGGGGAGGGCGCCCGGCCGCAGGTCGTAGCGCGCCGCACGTGCTGCTCCGGACCGCTGGGACCGGATCCTGGCTGGGCCCGATGACGACGGCCGATCGGGCAGGTCGGGCGCGACGCACGTGCCGGACCCGACCCGACCGACGAGATAGCCCTCGGCCGTGAGCTGGTCGTAGGCGGTCGCGACCGTGACCCGAGCCACCCCAAGGTCGGCCGCGAGCGTCCGGATGCCGGGCAGGCGGGCGCCGGGTCGCAGCCGCTCCTCGTGGATCGCGGACCGGATCTGGTCCTCGATCTGGCGGTAGAGCGGGACGGCGCTGGTGCGATCGACCTGGATGGGCGCGGTGGTCGGCACGACTGTGGATAGCGGCCGTGGAGCTCGGCGGTTCACCCGCGCGAAGTGGCCCCATCCGTTCGTGGGCGAGTGGCTCCATCGGGTCGAGTGACCCCATCGCGGGCGTGGTCCGTGGCTCTTGTCCGCACCCGGCGCTCCGCCGACGATCGGGACGGTGGTTGCCGGGCCCCATCACTCCCAACCGAGCGCGGACCGGGCCTCCGCATCGCCCGGTCCGCGCTCGACCCAGTGATCCGGAGGTCCGAATCGGATGGATAGGAAGATCCTCGGCCTGCTCGGGGCGATCGCCCTCGTCGCGTCGGCTTGTTCGGCCGGGACGACCTCGCCGTCGGCCGCGCCCGATGCCACGGCTCCGAGCGCACCCGGCTCGGTCGCCCCGTCCACCGCCGCCCCATCGCCCACCCCGCTCGACTTCGAGCAGATCCTGTTCGGCTACGACTACAAGCCCGAGACCGGCACGCCCGGTGGCGCGATCGTCGTCTCCGACTGGCAGGCGGCCAACCAGCTCAACCCGGTCATCTCGACCTCGCTCGCCAACTCGTATGTCCTCGCCGCCACGATGCGCCCGCTCTTCACCGTGACCGCCGACGGCCACTGGAAGCCCGACCTCGCGGCGAAGATGCCGAAGTTCAGCGACCAGTCGATCCGGGTGGACTCGGACGGCAAGGGCTTCGAGATGGACATCGAGCTCAAGCCGGGCCTCCTGTGGAGCGATGGCGTGCCCCTGACGCTCAACGACCTCAAGTACACCTGGCAGTGGGTCAACGACCCCGACCAGATCGGCGTGACGACGACGGGCTGGGACTCGATCGACCGGATGGACGTGTCCGCCGACGGGCTGAAGGCCACGGTCCACTTCAAGGAACCGTACGCGGGCTACTACGGGCTGTTCGGGACATCGTTCCTGCCCGAGCACTGGATGAAGACGATCCCGATCAAGGACGCCGCGTCGAAGTCGTACCCGCTCACCGCGAACATCGCCAAGTCGCCGACGAACGGTCCGTTCAAGTACGAGACGGCCTCGTCCGACTCGGTCGTCCTCGTCCGGAACGATCAGTGGAAGGCCGGCGACCACCCGGCCTACCTCGACAAGATCACGTTCAAGTACTACCCCGACAACAAGGAGGGCCTGATCGCGGCCTTCCTCAACGGCGAGACCGACGTCGCCCTCGACCTCGTCCAGACCGACTACGACGCGATCAAGGGCGTCGACCCGACGCTCGGCCGGGCGCTCCTCGCGCCGGCCTGGCTGTACGAGCACCTCGACCTCAACCAGGACGGCAAGGGTCAGGGCCACGGCCATCCGGCGCTCCAGGACCCGATCGTGCGCAAGGCGATCGAGCAGGCGATCGACCGCGCGGCGATGTTCCAGACCGTCTTCCCGGGTTCGCCGGTCGCGACCGACAAGGTCTGCACGAACGCCGTACCGACGAACTACTGGCGACTTCCCGACGACCGGGCCGACTGCGCGCAGTTCGACGTGGCGGCGGCGAACAAGGCGCTCGACGACGCCGGCTACACCCGCGGGGCCGACGGCATCCGGGTCGACCCGAAGTCGAAGACGCCACTGGTCTTCGAGCACTGCACGTCGAACACGGGCTTCCGCCAGCTCGGCGGCGACTTCCTGGCGAAGTCGATGGAGGCGATCGGCATCAAGCTCAACCTCAACTTCGTCGACTCGACCAGCGTCCTCTTCGCGAACTGGCCCGACGTCTCGGCCGACACGAAGTGCAACACCTACCACGGCACGTACGACACCGCCGAGTTCGGCTACTCGCTCACGTTCGACCTGTTCGGGAACTACTACTACGGGTACCACTCGGAGCAGATCCCGACCGACGCGAACAAGGGCAACGGCTACAACACGGTCCGGTTCAACGATCCGGAGATGGACAAGGCGCTCGACGTGCTCAAGGCGGCCCTCAAGCCCGACGACCAGGTCCAGGCGGCCTACAAGGTCCAGGAGCAGTACATCAAGGACAACGTCGAGATCGCCCTGTACTACCGCAACGAAGTGCGTGGCTATGCCACGAAGATCAAGAACCTGCTCTGGAACCCGTCATCGGCGACCGAGCTGTGGAACGTCGAGGACTGGTACCTGGCCCCGTGACCTGACCCCTCCCGGAGCGTCGATCATCCCGCATCGACGCGCCGCGGAGCCGCACCTGCGGACTCGCAGGGCACCCGTCCGGCGGCGTCGCTCTCTCCCGGAGCGGCGCCGCCGGTCGCCGTCCCCGGCGGGTCGTACCATCGGTCGGTGAGGACGGAGCGCATCGAGGTCGCCGACGGCGTCGAGCTGGCGGTCGACCGCTGGGCAGCGGCCGGGTCGGATCGGCCCGGGGTCCCGTTCGTGCTGGTCCACGGCCTCGCTTCGAACGCCCGATTGTGGGACGGCGTCGCGGAGCGACTTGTCCGCCTCGGCCACCCGGTCGCGACCGTCGATCTGCGTGGTCACGGCCGATCGTCGAAGCCGGACACGGGCTACGACATGCCCACGGTCGCGGGCGATCTCGCTACGCTTCTCGGCGAGCTCGGCCTCGAGCGGCCGGTGCTCGTCGGGCAATCGTGGGGCGGCAACGTCGTGCTCGAGCTCGCCGTCCGCGATCCCTCGGCCATCCGCGCCATCGCCTGTGTCGACGGCGGCTGGCTCGAGCCGCAGACCGCGTTCGCGGACTGGCCGGCGTGTCTGGCCGCGCTCGCGCCGCCCCGTCTCGTCGGTCGGCCCCGGTCGGAGATCGAGCGTCACATCCGGACGAGCCACCCCGCCTGGCCGGAGGCGGGGATCCAGGGGACGCTCGCTAACTTCGAGGTCCGTCCCGACGGGACGATCGCGCCGTGGCTGACCTACGACCGCCATCTGCTCGTCCTGCGCGGTCTGTGGGACCACCATCCGTCCGAGCGCTTTCCGGCGATCGACGTCCCGGTCCTGCTGCTCCCGGCCGACGGCGGCCGCGGCGATCGGCCGGGCCGGAAGCAGGCTTCCGTCGACGCGGCCGCGGCGGCGATCCCGCGCGCCCGGACCCACTGGTTCGTCGGCGACCACGACATCCACGCCCAGCATCCGGACGAAGTCGGAGATGTGCTCCATGCATTCACGATGGATGGGTTCCTGGCGTGAGCGGTCCACGGATCCTGACGATCATGGGCTCGGGCGAGACGGCGCCGACGATGGCCAAGGTCCACCGGGCGCTCTTCGAGCGGTTCGGCTCGGAGACCCACCCGACCGCCACGCTCATCGACACGCCCTATGGATTCCAGGAGAACGCCGATGAGCTCACCGTTCGGATCGTCGACTTCTTCCGGACGAGCGTGGGTCGCGAGATGGCAGTCGCGTCGTACCGGTCGGGGGCGGCGGACGCTCTGGAGACTGCGACCGCCGTGGCTCGGATCGGCGAGGCGCGCTACGTCATGGCCGGACCCGGCAGCCCGAGCTATGCCCTGACCCAGTGGGCCGACGGCCCGATCCCCGACGCCATCGCCCGGAAGCTGTCGGACGGCGGGATCGTCACGATGGCGAGCGCGGCCGCGTTGACGCTGGGCGTGGCGACGATCCCGGTCTACGAGATCTACAAGGTCGGCGCGGATCCGACCTGGCTGTCCGGTCTCGACCTGCTCGGTCCGGCGACCGGTCTGCGGGCGGCCGTCGTCCCGCACTACGACAACGCGGAGGGTGGCAACCACGACACGCGGTTCTGCTACATGGGCGAGCGGCGGCTGCGGATGCTCGAAGGCGCGCTCCCGGCCGATGTCTTCGTCCTCGGCGTCGACAGCCACACCGCGCTCGTCCTCGATCTCGAGGCCCGGACCGCCGACGTCTTCGGGCTCGGTGGGGTCACGGTCCGGGTCGATGGCCGGAGCCGGCTGTTCCCGACCGACACCGAGACCACGATCGAGGCGCTCGCCCAGGCCGCCCACGACCTGCGCGCCGGCGATGGCGACGAGCGCGGCCGTGAGCGGCCCGCGCGGCGGCGGCGAACGGCCGCGCCGGTCGATCCGCCCGACGGGCCCGATCGTCCGCTTCGCGACGAGGTGGACCACCTCGAGGGGGCGTTCGTCGGCGGTCTCGGATCCCGTGACATCCACGCCGCGGTCAGTGCGGTGCTCGAGCTCGATGAGCTCATCGAGCGGCGGGTCGGCGCCGGCGACGACGGACCGGATCTGCACGCCGCCCGGGCCACCCTGCGCGCGCTCGTCGTCCGCCTTGGCGACGCGGCGAGCGACGGTCTGCGCGACCCCCGCGAGACGATCGGTCCGTTCGTCGAGGCCCTCCTCGAGCTCAGGGCCCGCGCCCGCGACGCGCACGACTGGACGACCGCCGACCTCGTCCGCGATCGTCTGGTCGCCGCCGGGGTAGAGGTGCGCGACGACGCGGCGTCGTCGACCTGGTCGCTCGACGCGCCCTGAGCCACCGACCTACAGGCCGCTCCCGCCCCCGTCGACATCGGTCCAGCCACGACCTGCCTCGAGCCGGGCGAGCAGGCCCTCAGGTCCGTGCTCGAGCGCCTTGGCGACCTCCCAGACGAGCGCGTGCAGGGCCTGATCCGTCGCCTGCTGGAGCGGGACGGCCATCGCGCCGCGGAGCCATTCGCGATCGGACCGTCGGGCCAGCCCGCACGGACCCAGGTCGAGGCCGTCGGCGAGCACCTCGTAGAAGGCGCGCGCGACTCGATCGCGGGCATAGTCGGAGATCAGGAGGCGATCGATGGCACCGCTCCGAGTGGCACTCGCGGAGGACATCGCACACCTCCTCTGGCTTGACGGTCGACGGGCCGATCGACCCACCGTCGTCGCTGACTCGCTCATGCTGAGCGTGGACGCCGCGGTTCGGAACGTCCGCTTGGGCCCGAAGCCACGGTGCCTTCGGCCCGAACGAGGCCCGCATCGAGATGTGCCGACCGAGTCCGGGCCGGGCAGAACGGGTCGCTCGGCACGGGACGAGCGGGACGTTCGCCTCGTACCCGTCAAGCCCGGCGGGGCCCAGGCTTCGAGCATGGACGCACCTACGATGCCGTCGGCGATCACGATCCGGCCGATCGAGCCGGGTGACCAGGCACGACTCGGTGGGTTCTATGCCGATCTGTCGGCCGAGAGCCGTCGGGCGCGGCTGTTCAGCACGACACGCGGTCTTTCGGCCGAGCGTTGCGCTGTGTTCTGCGGCGCCGACCACCACCATCGCGAAGGGTTCGTCGCCGAACTGGTCGAGCGACCGGGAGGCGAGCCGCGGATCGTGGGTCACCTCTGTCTCGAACCCGACGGCGCCGGCACGGCCGAGGTCGCGATCGCGATCGCCGACGACCTCCAGCACCACGGTATCGGGCGCCGACTGATGAGCGCCGGGCTGGACTGGGCCGGGCGCGAGGGCGTCGTCCGGTTCAGCGCGACGATGCTGACCGGGAACGTCCCGATCCATCGGCTGCTCGCCGGGCTCGGGCTCGCCTCCGTGTGTCGCCCCGTCGGCGGCGGTGTCGAGGCGATCGACATCGATCTGCGGCGTCGGATCGAGGCCGCCTGACCCGATCCCCCGCCTGACCAGCGGACCACGTGGCCAGCAGATCGGCTGGTCGCGACTCAGCGCAGAACGGCGAGCTCCTGGAGCAGATGCCAGTTCGCCAGGCGGTCGGCCCGCGTCGCGACGATCTCCGGGGACGGCGCTCCGTCCGGTCCGAAGTGAGCAGCGAACCGACCCTCCGACCGCGCGAAGTCGAGGAAATCGACGCGGTGACCATCGGGGCGGTCAGATGGTCCGATCCGCCGATCGGATGGCCGCTCGGGTGACCGCCTCGAGCCGCGCCCGTGCGCGCGGTCCGATCCGCTCGCAAGCCCGGCCCCAGTGGGTGGTCACCCAGTCGCCGGCCGCTGGGGCGTCAGCCGACCGCGCGTCGACCCAGCTCTGGAGCCGCTCGGTCCGGGGTTCGGTCTCGACGAGGTGGCCGTCGTGAATCGTCAGCC
Organism: uncultured Chloroflexia bacterium; assembly: GCA_963783135.1. GTDB lineage: Bacteria > Chloroflexota > Limnocylindria > Limnocylindrales > CSP1-4 > Chersky-267. The sequence continues at coordinate 35,235 of CAWAMH010000008.1, forward strand.
CCCGAGCGAGGACCCGGAGGCCATCGCCCTCGGCATCGACACGGGTGACGAGCGCCGGCCGGATCAGGCACAGCTCCATCCGGTCGATCACGTCCTGGACACGGCCCTCGCGGAGCACGCCGACCCTGGGCAGCACCTCGAGGACGTGGAAGCTGTGATGCGGCAGAGCGCCGTCCCCGGGCTTCGCGAACAGCCACGGCCACTCGGAGCGTCCGGTCCGCGATCGGAAGCGGGACTCGAGACTATCCGCGAACGGCCGCGGTCGGACCGCATCGAGCGCGCCGCCCCCGAGCCAGTACGCCTCGACGACCCGGCGATCGAGCGGATCCGGGATCCCGGCCGAGCCGGCGATGAGCTCCAGATATGGCCAGGCTCCCTCGAACTCGCGGCAACGCTCGACGAGCTCGGCGTCGCTGACCGCGGCGGCCCGATGGTCCGCGAGCGACGCCGGGTCGTCACCGCCGCAGTAGCCGAGGGCGTTCGGCGGGTATGCGTAGCGCGCGAACAGGAGCGGACCGCTCGGCAGCGAGGGGTCGAGGGCGCGGTCCGAGAGAGGTTCGGTCATGCCGGTCCGCTGCCGCTCGCGACCGGCGTCGTCGTGGGCCGGCCGGCGGGGCCGGCCCGGGATGCGCTGACGACCGCGAGCACGACGACCCCGAGCACGACGAGACCGAGCCCGCCGAGCTCCGCCGGCCGGGGCAGGCCACCGCGGGCCACGGCCTGGAGCGCGCTCGTGACGATCGCGCCGATGACGAGGACGCTTGTGACGACCGTCGCGGGGGCACGCTTGAGTGCCGCGTACCAGGTCGTCACGTAGCCGGCGAGGAGGAGCGCCGTGACTCCGACGATGAGCCACTGCCGACTGCTGTACGCGACGACCGACCCGAGGTCACCGCGGAGCCCCACGATCCCGATCAGGACGAGCCCACCGATGACCATCCGACCGGTCGCTGCCGGCAGCGAACCCATCCCACCGAGGAGCCGGCGGGCCAGGATGACCTCGACGGCCCACAGGAGCGTCGCGACGAGGATGAGGGCCTCGCCCGGACCGGCCGTCACGCTGCCCGGGTCGCCGAGTGTCAGCGTCCCAGCCAGCAGCAGGGCCACGGCGGCGACCTGCGCCCAGCCGAGGCGCTCGCCGAGCAGCGGCACGGCCAGGAATGCCACCCAGACGAACAGGGTCTTCTGGATGATCGCCGCCCCCGGCGACGAGACGATCGACAGGCCCGTGAAGAACAGGGCGAACGAGACCCCGCCGCCGATGATCCCGAGCGCGAGCAGGCCGGCCCGCTGACGTGCCGACAGCGGCATCTGCGGCGAGTGCCGGGTCGTCGTGGCGAGCGCGACGAGGAGCACGACGCCGACGAGGCTGTTGCGGACGGCCGCGAGCAGGATCGGATCGCGGAACTCCTTGACGTACAGCCCGTTCAGGTAGATCGAGACACCGCTGATCAGTGCCGTGATGAAGGCGAGTCCGATCCCCCATCGGACCGTCATCGGAACGCGCATCACACCCTCCTTGGATCCTGTGCTGGCAGCGTGTCGTCGGCGCCGGCCCTCACTCCGCGGAGTCCCGTGGCAAGGTCGGCGGCCTCGTCGTCGGTCAGTCGGGCGAGCACCGTCCCGAGCCCGACAAGGCAGTGGTCACCGGGCGCCAGCTCGGGGACGAGCAACGCCGACAAGCGGCGAGGACCGCCATCGAGCTCGACGACGGCCGTGTCGCCGTCACGCGCCAGGACGAGGGCCGGGACCGTGCTGCACATGCTCCGCTCCGCACTGCCCGACCGACGGCCGGGCTCGACCCGAGTCTGGGCGGGCGGACCGCCGCGACGTAGGGCCCAAGGTCACCCGCGGGCGGGCGGACTGGCGAGTCGAGCGGGCGCTCCGGCAGGGGCCTAGACGATGGTCCCGCGCGCCTCCGCCGACGCCGGCTCCATGTCGAGCAACGGCATCAGGCACTGCTCCTCGCGAGCCACGTGCGCCCGGAGCAGGGCCTCGAACCCGAGGAGGTGCGCCCTGAGCTCGGCGGCCTGGTCGCGGGTCAGCTCGTGACGGAGCGTCAGATGGTCCATCCGCAGCCGTTCGGCCGCGGCGCGGAGCTGGCGATGATCGAACCGGGCCAGCTTCGTGGCCCATGGGGTGCCGGCGCGCTGGTCGAGCTCCGGATACAGCCAGCTCTCCTCCCAGGCCGCGTGGGGGCCGAGGACGCCATCGACCCATGCGGCGATCTCGTCGAGCTCGACGAGGAGACCCGGCGCGGCGACGTCGCCCACATCCCGGGCGACGTCGTGGAGGCGATCGATGCCGCCGACCAGCTCACGATGCTCATGTTCGACGAAGGTCCGGACCGAGACGGCCCCGAGGAGCGATCTGGACACGTCGGCCTCCTTGGCGGATCGACGTGCGTTCGTCGACCGATCACGCCGTCGTCACCTTCGCTCCACGAGGCCCACTCGGTGAAGGGCCGTCGGTCACCCGCGACCCGTGCGCGACGGCCCGACCTCGCGATCCGCGGTCGCCGGCGCGGCGGCCGCGCCGGCGGGCGGCGTCGTCGCCGCGTCCAGCAGCTGGGCGCCAGCCGCCCACTCGAGCGGATGCTCGGCGGTCAGCCGGCGCGCCTCGGATGCGATGAGGTGCCACAGGTCTGGATGGGTGGCGGTGAGTCCCGGCCCGTGCCGGTAACGCCCGGTCAGGTCAGCGAGGAACGCCGCATAGCGGGTCACCGGGTCGGTCTCGACGAGGCGCGCCTCGAAGCCGGGCGTGAAGTCGATGGCGACCATGAGTCGTCCGAAGAATGCGCCGAGGTTCTCCGCGCCCTCGTCCCAGCCCTGCGAGTGGCCACCGCGCCTGAGGAGCGGCGCCGGCGAGGTGAAGACGAGGATCGCCACCCCATCGACGAGGTCCGCTTCGAGGCGCCCTCCGAACGACAGATACTCGTTCGAGACGTCGAGCCGGTCGACGATCCGGATCGCACCCCACGAGAACGCCGTGGCGAGCGGCCAGTGCGCGCCGAAGCCGAGCGTCCGCGGGGCACCCTTCCGGCCGGCGTCGACCCAGAAGTCGACCCGTTCGGGATCGAAGTGACGGAGCGAGGGACGGTCCCGCAACGCGACGACGAGGTGCGCGTCGCCGGGCCGCGCCGGGAGATCGGTCTCGACCCGGAAGCCGAGGTCGGCCATGAACGGGGCGGCGGACCGAGGGTCGAGCCGTTCGGGGAAGTGGGCCGCGCCGGTGGTCATCGGATCAGAGCTCGTGGGTCCGGCGGGCCACCGCGGTGAGCTCGTCGCGGAAGTCCGGATGGGCGATGGCGATGAGCGCCCTCGCTCGCTCCCGGATGCTCCGGCCGAACAGCTCCGCGACGCCCCACTCGGTCACGATCGTGCGGACGTGCGCCCGAGTGGTCACCACTCCCGCCCCAGGTTGGAGGACGAACGCGATCCGCGAGACGCGCCCTCCAGCGGCGGTCGACGGCAGCGCGATGACCGCCCGACCCTCATCGGCCAGCGCCGCTCCGCGGACGAAGTCCATCTGACCGCCGACGCCGCTGTACAGCCGCCCGCCGATCGAATCGGCGCAGACCTGGCCGGTCAGATCGACCTCGGTGGCGGAGTTGATCGCGGTCATCCGAGCGAATGAGCGGATGACGTTCGTGTCGTTCGTGAAGTCGACCGAGCGCATCTCGACCATCGGGTTGTCGTCGACGAAGCGGTACAGCCGCGACGAACCCATCAGGAACGCCGCGACGATCTTGCCCCGGTTGCGCTCCTTCCGGCTACCGGTCACGACGCCGGCCTCGACCAGGTCGACGACCGAGTCGGTGAACATCTCGGTGTGGATCCCGAGCTCGTGCTTGTCGCGCAGGGCGAGCGCGACGGCCGCCGGGATCGCACCGATGCCGAGCTGGAGCGTGGCGCCGTCCGGGATGAGCTCGGCGACGTATTCGCCGATCCGCCGCTCGACATCGCCGAGCTCGCCGTTCGGGTGCTCGTATGGAGGCCGGTCGACCTCGACCGCCAGGTCGATGTCATCGACGTGGATGAAGCTCTCGCCGAGGGTCCGGGGCATGGCCCGGTTGAGCTGGACGATGACCGTCCTGGCGGCCCGGATCGCGGCGTGCATCGCCTCGACCGACGTCCCGAGCGAGCAGAACCCGTGCTCGTCCGGCGGGGTCGCATTCACGAGCACGGCGTCGAGCGGCAGCGCGCCCTGGGCGAAGAGCCGGGGCACGTCGGACAGGAAGACCGGGACGTAGTCGGCCCGACCTTCGTTGACGGCCGCCCGGGCGTTCGGACCGATGAACAGGGCGCGATGCCGGAAGTGCGCCGCCATCTCCGGCTGGAGATGCGGGCCGGGACCTTCACAGTGCAGGTGGATCACCCCGACGTCACGGAGCTCCGGGGCCCGGGCAACGAGCGCGTCGAGCAGGACGGACGGCGTGGCCGCTGCACAGTGGAGGTAGACCTGATCGCCGCTGGCGATGCCGGCGACGGCCTCGGCCGGGGACACGATCCTCATGTATCCAGTGTGCCCCAGCCGCGCTGGTGGGACCCGGTCCGAACCGACCGATGTCGGCGGGCCACTCGGCGGGCGGGCTGGTCGGTGGACATGCTACGTTCGGTCGGATCGACCGTGGAGGCTCGGACACTGGGAGGCCGCTGTGGAGCTTCGGGATCTTGCCCACCACATCGAAGGCGACGTGGTCCTGCCCGACGACGACGGCTGGGACGCCGCGAGGCAGGCCTGGAACCTCGCGGTCGACCAGCGACCCGTCGCGGTCGTCTTTCCGGAGTCGCCGGAGGATGTCGTGGCGACCGTCGGCCTTGCTGGCGAGCTCGGGCTGCGGGTCGCGTTCAACGCCGGCGGCCACAATGCCGGCCCGATCGACTGGAGCCGGGACACGCTGCTCCTGAAGTCCGAACGGATGCGCGGGATCGAGATCGATGTGGCCGCGCGACGTGCGCGCGTCGAGGCCGGGGCACTGTCGAGACCCCTCGCCCAGGCTGCGGGCGAGCACGGCCTCGCCTATCTCGCCGGCACCTCCCCCGACGTGGGCGTGTTCGGGTACGCGCTCGGAGGCGGGCTCAGCTGGATGATCCGCCAGCTCGGGTTCGCCTGTAACAGCATCGTCGCGGCCGAGCTGGTCACGGCGGACGGGCGGCGGATCCGCACCGACCGCGAGACGGAGCCCGAGCTGTTCTGGGCGCTCCGCGGCGGAGGCGGCAACTTCGCCGCCGTGACCGCGATCGAGCTCGAGCTGTTCCCGATCGCGGACATCTACGCCGGTGCCCTCTTCTGGCCGATCGACCGGGCCGTGGAGGTCCTGACGGCCTGGCGAGGCTGGATCGAGACGGTGCCCGAGGCGTGCGAGTCGCTTGGGCGGATGCTGCAGCTGCCGGACGCCCCGTTCCTGCCCGACCCTGTCCGCGGCCGGTCGTTCGTCATGGTCGAGGTGGCGTTCATCGGGAGCGCGACCGATGGCGCGGCGCTCATCCAGCCGCTGCGCGACCTCGGACCCGAGATGGATACCGTGACGCTCATGCCGACGAGCGAACTCAGCGCGGTCCACATGGACCCCGACTTCCCGCTGCCGTACACCGGCGACGGGATCCTGCTCACGGACCTGCCGCCGGTCGCGATCGACGGCGCTGGTCGAGACGTTCGTCGGGTCCCCGCTGCTTCACGTCGAGGTCCGCCATCTGGGTGGAGCGGCCGCCCTTCCGATCGCCCGAGCACGGCGTGCTGGATTCGATCGATCAGCCGTTCGTCGCCTTCACGTTCGGGCTCGCCCCGGACGCGGAGGCGTACGCGGCCGTCGACGGTCACGCTCGGCAGCTCCTCGAGGCGCTCGGGCCGTGGGACAGCGGGCGAAGGTACCTGAACTTCGCCGAATCGCGCGTCGATCCACGCTCGATCTTCCCGGCCGACGACCTACGAGCGGCTCCGACGCGCGAAGGCGACCTACGACCCGACCGACATGTTCGTGGCGAACCACCCGATCTGAATCCCGGGCCGGGGTCGTGCCCGACGACGCTTGGTACACTGTCGGCCGCGCCGACATAGCTCAGCGGTAGAGCAGCTGTTTCGTAAACAGCAGGTCCTCGGTTCAAATCCGAGTGTCGGCTCCACTCCCCTCTTTCGTGCTCAGCAACAGCAGCTGTCTGGAGTTAACACGGTCTTCGTCGTCGCCGAATCCGGCCTCAAGACCTGGTAACGGACGAAGGCCCGCTAACTGGACGGATCCGAGATCTCGATGCCGCCCTGCGTGCACGAGCTCCGGCCGGCCACCGCGCCAGGCGTCCTCTCGTAGCCTCCGAAGACCTGCTGCCTTCCACACAGCAGGTCCATCCGAAGGGTGTGGTCGTGGACATCGCCTCGCGGCCAAGGGCTCATTCTCTCGGACCAGTCACGGGACGTTGGTGGCTTTGGAGTCAGGCACTCGCGGCGCGCGCGACTCGTCGGCGGAGGGTCGCTGTCAGCCGGCCGCGACGGGACACCGGCGCGGCCTGGTTAAGCGGGAGGGCGTCGACGGCCGCGTACCGCGGTCGGCGGTTCCACTCGGCGGCCGCCCGGGAGTTGTGTTCGACGTCGGTCGCAACGAGGTAGAGGGCGAAGGGGTGCATGTTTCGTCTCCTGGCTCTGGATCGGGGTGATCTGATGCCTAGAGCGTCGTCTCTGCACGCCTGTCTGCCATCGTGCATTCCCTTATCCCGACAACGTCGTGGACCTCATTTATCTCGCGTAGCCGGACAGCGAGTTGTTCGGGACGGCACCCGGGCGCAATATCGGAGTCGTGCCTCGTCGGGTTTCCAGTCCGATCTTCGTCGGCCGCGTCGCCGAGCGCGCGGCCCTGTCCGCGGCGCTCGAGCGCGCGGCAGCTGGTGAGCCAGGAATCACGCTCATCGGTGGCGAAGCAGGCGTCGGCAAGACGCGGCTCCTGACCGAGGTGTCGACCCTCGCCGCCCCCATGGGGGTCAATGTGGTCCGCGGCATCTGCGTGGACGTGGCGGCGGGGACGCTCGCGTACGCGCCATTCGTCGATATCGTCCGTGACCTCCACCTTGGTGGGTACACGGGGTCGTTGCCACCGTCAACGCGTGCCGAGCTCGGCCGCCTCACACCTGAGATCGGGCCTGCGCGGGATGCAGCACAAGGTGGCGGACAGGGTGGACAGGGCCGACTCTTCGCGGCCGTCCGCGACCTGCTGGCTGTGGCATCGGCGTCAACACCGATCCTCGTGACGATCGAGGACCTGCACTGGGCCGACGCGTCGACGCTCGATCTCGTCACGTATCTCGCGCGGTCGATGCAGGCGGAGCACTACCTGCTCGTCGCGACCGCCCGGCTCGAGACGCTTCCTCGGCAGCATCCCCTCCTGGGGATCGTCGCCGAGCTCGCGCGCCTGCCGACGCTCGAAAGGATCGACCTTGCCCGCTTCGATCAAGGCGAACTGGTCCAGCAGCTGACCGGGATTCTGGGCCGGGCACCCGATCCCGATCTGGCGCTGGAGGTGTTCGAGCGCTCGGACGGGAATGCGTTCTTTGCCGAGGAACTCGTCGCCACGGGTGGCGTCCGTCGCGGGCCGTTACCTACATCGCTCCGCGAGGTGTTGGCCGCACGCCTCGCGGCGCTCGACGAGGTGACGCAGAGGACCGTGCGCGTGGCGGCGGTGGCCGGGCGCGTGGTCAGCCACGAGCTGCTCGAGCGGGTCGCCGGGACGCCATCGCCCGTCCTGATCGCAGCGCTCCGAGAAGCGGTCGATCAGCGCGTACTCCTGCATGTCGTCGATCCCGCGCCCGGATACGCCTTCCGGCATGCCCTTGTTCGTGAAGCCGCCTACGACGAACTCCTCGAGGCGGAGCGAATCGCGATCCATCGCGCGATCGCCGACGCGCTCGAACGCGACGGGGCCTCGTCGCCTGCAGGCGAGCTGGCACGGACGGGGGAGATCGCCTATCACGCGATGGCGGCCCACGACCTCGCACGTGCGCTCGTGGCGTCGCTTGCTGCCGTTGCGGTCGCCGAGCAGGCATCCGCACACGCGGAAGCCGAGGTCCACCTGGATCGGATCCTCGAGATCTGGCCTCGTGTGCCCGACGCCGCTGCCCAGGTCGGCATGGACCACCCCGACCTGTTGGCTCGAACGGCCCACGCTGCAGCCGCAGCGGGCCATCAGGCCCGCGGCGTCGAGCTCGCGCACGACGCGTTAGCCGGACTCCACCCAAGCGACACGGAGCGCCGGGTCAGGACCCTCCTCGAGCTCTTCGACTACGCGTGGGAGGCAGCCGACATCGAGACCGCGGAGCGCGTCGTCCTCGAGGCGATGCCGATGTTGCGTGACGAGCGATCTGCGAGGAGTGCCCAGGCGTTCGCGGAGGCGGCGCTGCTCGATTGGCATCAGGGGCGGTATACGAGCGCGCGCGAGGCCGCGTTGCGGGCGACCGCGATCGCGCGCGACTGCGGGGCGCGTCAGGAGCTGGCACTTGCGCTGACGGTCGGGGGGCAGGTCTACACGCACCTGGGAGAGACGAACCACGCCGAAGAGTCGTTCGTGGAAGCGGCCGGGATCCTCGAAGAATTCAGCGACCCGGACGTCCGGGCGCGGTCGACCCGATTCCGGGCGTGGACCCAGTACATGCACGGCTGCTTCGAGGAGAGTCTGGCGCTCAATCGACTCGGTCTCGAGGTCGCCCGCCGCGAGGGTTCCGACGGACGCTACGGAGTTCACCTCCTCGACGGAACCCTCGAGAACCTCATCGAGCTCGGTCGATGGGCCGAAGCTCGGACGGTCGGAGACCAGATCCTGGCCCGGATGACGGTCTCGTTCGAGATGCTCTATTCACACATGTCAATGGCGCGGCTCGACACGCTAGAGGGTCGCGTGACCGATGCGGAGCACGAGATCGCCCAAGCGGCGGAGATCCCGGCGGTCGGTCCGCATCGGGTGTGGCAGCTTGAGGACGCGATCTTTCTCGCGTACGCGACCGGCCGCCACGCGGACGGCCGACGCCTGGCGGAATCGGCACTCGCTGCATCGCCCGAACCCGAACGCGACGCGACGCTCTGGTGGTCGTTGCTCAAAGCGATCGGCGGCGAGGCCGATCGTGCTGATGCCGCCCGCCGCCGTCGTCGGATCGCCGAAGTCGACGAGGCGGTCGCGGCGGGACGGCGGTTCGCGGCCGTGTTCCGCCGAAGTGCCCACGCCGCGATCGAGGCCGATGGAGCCGGTCCGATCGTCAGGGCCGAGCTCAGGAGCGCCGACGCCGAGGAGTCTCGCCTCGAGGGCCGGCCGGAACCTGCGCTTTGGGCGGCCGTCGTCGAGGCCCGGATCGAGCTCCAACAGCCATGGGAACTCGCGTATGCGAGGTACCGCCATGCCGAGGCGATCCTCGCGAGCGGCGGTCCCGCCATCGACGCGGCGCTCGCGTTGCGCCATGCGCATGACGCGGCGAGCAACCTGGGCGCGGCTCCGCTCCGGATCGCGATCGAGGCGCTCGGGTCGCGTGCGCGTATCCAGCTCGAGAGACAGCCGGACAGCGTCGGACCGTCGGTGAAACGCCCGGCCGCTGCCCTGACCGCCCGGGAGCTCGAAGTCCTGGCACTCGTCGCGGCTGGCCATACCAACCGCGAGATCGGTGATCGCTTGTTCATCAGCGAAAAGACCGTTTCCGTGCACGTCACGCACGCGATGAACAAGTTGGGCGCGCTGAGCCGGTACGAGGCGGCCGCGACGGCGACCCGACAAGGTTTGCTGGAACCGGAACGAAGACCTGCTAACTGAGCGGCCTACGCTCGGCATTCCACGCTCATGCCACAACGCTTAGGCCTATCTAGTTCGTAAACAGCAGGTCCTCGGTTCAAATCCGAGTGTCGGCTCCAATGATCATCCGCGAGGACCGCGGCGGATACGCAAGCGTGGGTCAGGTCGCCTGGAGGATCGCGGCCAGCGCGAAGATCGTCCCACCGGCGCCGGCCACGGCAGCCAGTCTCAGCCACCAGACGTGGGGGCCGAACGTCGCGGTCGCCCGGCCTGTGAAGCGATTGAAGCCCGCCATCTTCATCGGATCCGCGGTCGTTACGAAGCGACGAAGGCAGACCGCGGACCAACGGACCATCGACCTCTACCGTGACGCGAGCTCGCTCCGGGTCCATGGTGGCGGAGCGCCCGCTCCAGACGCAAGCGCGAGGGGAACAACGACGAGGAGGCCCACGGACTGGCTCTACGTCCGGTGGCAGAGATGTGTCGCGACATCCAAAGGCTGCTCAGTGATAGGCGTTGTAGCCAGGAATGTAGCCAGATCGGTGGACGACCCGTCCCCGTGACGGACGATTCCGGCTTTCGGGCGGCGTCTCACGCACGCTAGCGGCCTCAGTGGACGCCCTCGGACGACCGCTGTTCGGCTTCGTAAACAGCAGGTCCTCGGTTCAGATCCGAGTGTCGACTCCATTCCCCGGTTCTGAACTCGGGAGGACCTGCTAGGTCGGGATCTCCGCGTCCGAGCTCGGCAGCGACTGGAGCGGCACCGGCGCCGGCCGCGGGCAGCGGCTCGCGATGTCGACCCGGCGACCGGTCCGGGCCGACTCCAGGAGCGATTCCATGACGTCCAGCACGTGGAACGCGAGGGCGCCACCGGCGCGCGGCTCCTGTCCGGCGGGGGTCGCCGCCAGGTCCGCGATCCCGTAGCCGCGCGAGCTGCGCTCGTACCCGGCGCTGATCGGGAGCGTGACCCAGCCGGTCCCGTCGAGCTCGCGCAGCTCGACGTCGCCGCGGAACAGGTTCGGGTCTGGCGCGATGAGCGACCCCAGCTCCCCGTGGATCTCTATCCGCGACGCCCTGGAGGCGACCGTGTCGAAGCTCATGACGAGCGTCGAGATCGCGCCCGACTCGTGAATCAGGGCGCCCGTCACGTGGCTGTCGACGGCGACCGGGACCGTCTCGCCGGCGCGCGCGCCCGAGCGGATCGTCCGCGTCCCCCGCGTGCGGCTCGCGGCGCCGATGGCGGCGGCGACCGGGCCGAGGATCGTGACGAGGGCGGTCACGTAGTACGGCCCCATGTCCAGAAGCGGGCCGCCGCCGGGCTGGTAGTAGAAGTCGGGATCGGGATGCCAGCGCTCATGGCCGGGCGTGACCATGGTCGCGATGGCGGCGATCGGCTGACCGACGCGGCCGTCGTCGACGGCCCGGCGGGCGGTCTGGATCCCCGTGCCCAGGACCGTGTCTGGCGCGCAGCCGACGCGCACGCCGGCGGCCTGTGCCGCATCGAGGATCGTCCGCGCCTCCATCGTCGTGGCCGCGAGCGGTTTCTCACCGTAGACCGCCTTGCCCGCGGCGATCGCCTGGAGGGCCGTGGCGGCGTGGGCGACCGGGATCGTGAGGTTCAGGACGACATCCACCTCGGCATTCGCGAGGAGGTCGGCGACCGGCATCGCGGGGATGCCCTCGGCCGCCTCGACCGCGGTCGCGCGGGCCGGGACGCGATCCGCCGCCGCCACGATCTCGATCGCGTCGAGCCGGCGGGCGGTGTCGAGGTACTGCCGGGCGATCGCGCCGCAACCGATCATCCCGATCCTCACCGGCCGGCCCACAGCAGCCCCCGCTCGATGACGGTGTGGACGGTCGGGTGGGCGAGGACGTCGAGGCTATGGCCGGGGGTGCAGACGAAGATCCGGCCCTTGCCCCAGCGCCGCGTCCAGATGGCGGGCGAGGTGATCTCGCGGTGCCACTCATCCCACGGCCGGACCTTCTGCGTCGTCGTCGCGAGGACGTCGAGATAGCGATCCCAGAGCACCCAGTACTGCTCGGTGACCAGGTCGAAGTCCGCGAGGCCCCGGGTAATGGGGTGGTCGGCCGCGGCCGGCAGCAGGTTGACCGTGTACGGCACGTCGTTGTTCTCGGGTCCGTCGCCGGTGATCGTCGCCGGGTTCTTGCCCGGATGGCACGCGAACTGGGCGCCGATGAGCTGGAAGTAGTCGGACGAGTTGCGATACGAATCGGCGATCCCGCCATGCCAGCCCGCCATGCCGGTCCCGTTGGCGATCGCCGCTCGCAGGCCCGCAAGCTCGTCGCGGGCGATCGTCGCCATGGTGTTGCACTGCATGATCAGGTCGGTCCGCGCCATCAGGTCCGGATCGGCGTACGGCGCCGGCGAGTCGAAGATCCGGACCTCGTAGCCGTTCGCCTCGAGGTGCGGGATGAACAGGTCCGTCGCCTGGATGGGCGCGTGGCCGTCCCAGCCCCCGCGGACGACGATGGCGAACTTCGATGGGGCAGTCGGCATGCGGGACGCGGTCTCCGTTCTAACAGTGGGATGGGCGGGCGACGCGATCCGCGGGTCCGAGCCGGACGGCGCGGGCGCCGCGTGATCCCGGGCGACAGCCCTGGCGGACATCGTCCGAGTTCTATCACGGCTCCGGCTTCCGCGGCGGCGCTCGCCGCCGCGTCGATCAGGCGGACGACTGGGCTGGCGGCCCTGCCGGCGTGCCCTTGATCGGCTGATCACGACCGTGCCGGTCAGGGCTTCCGACGGGGTCCGTTTCTGGCGACCGATGACGACCGCGAGCAGGCTGATGAACCAGAAGGCGGCCGTGATGAACACCCCGATCGGGCGAACGGCGGCTTGCCACTCGCGGATCGAGCCGCCGTCGGGGCGGACGATCCGGATGCCGAGCACCCG